>NZ_VIRN01000001.1 GCF_008107725.1 Marinobacter sp. BW6 | reverse complement strand
TTCGCGCACCATCTGTTCCAGCCCGCTCACGGCATCCTGCGAGGCACCCCGAACCGCACTCACGTCGACCTTAACCGTCGAAATCACGGCCAAGTGCTTGGACCCCTGAGCTACTAGGGCTGCGTGCAGGTCGGCCACCTCTTGCCACAGGTCTTGGAGTTGCACCTCCGTCGGTGCTCCAGGAGCGGAGCGCCTCAGGATGTCGGCCTCTTCTCCGGCCGACATCACTCCGACATCTCCGCTGACTGGATGGACGACGGCGGTTCGGGGTCGGCCGAGAACCGAGCGCATCCACTGCCGAGCTTTGGTCCCCCTGGGAACGAGCGGCTCACCCTTGGAGTAGGCGCGCCAATCCCGCCACAGGGCAAGGCCAACCAGACT
>NZ_VIRN01000002.1 GCF_008107725.1 Marinobacter sp. BW6 | reverse complement strand
ATTCTAGCTGAATTCCGTTTCACGTCATCCTGACAAGGCGGGAAAAGTCCGCCGGGTTTTTGGCGACGCCGGACGACGACCGATCGCAGCGGCTGTCGCCCGGTCAAGGATCCTGCCTTATGAACAGCGAATGGCCCGGAATACCCTCGCGCAGACGCCCGTCCTCGAAATCGCTGTCCGCGTTAAAGGTCAGTCTCGGCAGGCTGTCATAGCGGGACAGGATCTCGGGATGCTGTGCCAGTCGCGGCGCAACCGGTTCTCCAGATCATCCTTGGCCGCGCCCTTGTGATAGCCATGCACACCGTGAACGATCAGGGGGCGCAAGACGTCGAAACCCAGATAGCGGAAAGTGTAGGCGAGCGGCCAGAGCAGCATCTGCAC
>NZ_VIRN01000085.1 GCF_008107725.1 Marinobacter sp. BW6 | reverse complement strand
CGCCAGCTTCGTCGCCAGCGACGGTGCGATCCGTGGCGCGTACCTCCAGGCAGCCTTGCAGGTCCTGCGCCAAGCCCCGGAATACGCCGGGTACAGCGACCTGCAACTGGCCGCGGCGCTCCTCGCGCGGCAGCCCTGATCGACCATATATCCGAAATTACCCGCACGTTTCCCGCCGTTATCCAGCGAAAGCTGCCTGAAAGCTTCCCGCCGTAGCATCCGCCCACCACCGGCAGAAGACCGGACACGACGGCGAGCCCACGAGACGCTCATGAAGCTCGTATGCCGTCTTCTGCTTGAAAAAAAAAATGGCACCGCCTAGGCCCATAGAAATCTGCTTGGCGCGAGCCGAAAGTTCGGCGTCTGGTGACTGCCCAACCAGC
>NZ_VIRN01000003.1 GCF_008107725.1 Marinobacter sp. BW6 | reverse complement strand
CATATTGCATGATCATCCGGCCGGTCTGCGTGGACCCGGTAAAGGCGATCTTGGCAATGCGCGGCGACTTGGCCAGCGGTGCGCCGACCTCGGCGCCATAGCCGTTGACGATGTTGAGCACGCCGTCCGGCAACAGGTCGGAAATGAGCTCGGCCAGCACCATGATGGCGGCAGGCGTCTGTTCTGCGGGCTTCAGGACGACGCAGTTGCCGGCGGCCAGCGCCGGAGCCAGTTTCCAGGCGGCCATCAGGATCGAGAAGTTCCACGGAATGATCTGGCCGACCACGCCCAGCGGTTCGTGGAAGTGATAGGCGACCGTGTCGGCATCGATTTCCGACATTGAGCCTTCCTGGCCGCGCAGGACGCCCGCGAAATAGCGGAAG
>NZ_VIRN01000004.1 GCF_008107725.1 Marinobacter sp. BW6 | reverse complement strand
ACTAAGTACGCGAGCGATGGCTGCGACCCGTTAAAACGCCAGTCTCTTTTGTCCGCTGGTAGCAGCTGGTTATCCAGACGGATAGTGACAAAGAAGTTATTTCAGGCATTCATTTGATGAATTTAATGATGTCTCGGTGCCTGAAAGGCGTTAAGGCAGTTGTGTGGAGAAAAGCGTGGCCGGGCGACCACGCTGACAAGAATTATTTCTTACGGCCAGTAATGCGGCACCATTCTTCTTTTTCGACGACCGGGTCGAGAGTGAAAAGCTCGGCGAAAGCATCGCAGACGCTTTCCGCCTGGCTGGCGAGAATAGCTGAAAGCCCCAGCAGACCGCCCTCAACGGGCAGTACGCTGATTAACGGGGCCAGTTCGCGTAATGGG
>NZ_VIRN01000005.1 GCF_008107725.1 Marinobacter sp. BW6 | reverse complement strand
TGCTTAGATTGCGATGCATGGTGGTGTTCCTGAAAATCACATTTTAACTATACCATTCGGAAAGTTTTGGCGGCTCGTCCGAAAGTATTAGATGCCGGTTGATCTTAGTTCATCCCTGCGCGCACGAGGCGTACTTTTTCGCGAGACGCCTCGCCGAGTTTTTGATAGAACCATTCGTGTCTTACTGGCTGGCACGTGAGAATTATGACCTGGCAGTAAGGGAGAACTTTGTTTACTAGAAGCTCCATGCATGCTGCATATCGTTTGTCATCTAAATCACAGAAGGGTTCATCTAAGACTATTGGCAAAGGAAGTCTTCTTGCAATGTAGCGACAAAGAATCATTCTGATTACCCAGCTCAGTTGTTTCAGCAAGCCTTTTGA
>NZ_VIRN01000036.1 GCF_008107725.1 Marinobacter sp. BW6 | reverse complement strand
GGCTCAATACATTTAGAGCCATATTGGTCGCCGCTAAATGGCTTTTGCAGCATATTGGCTACAGTTGGTCTCTGCCAGAAACCCCCTCTTCATCTTGACTTCTATGAGTATGCGCCTGGTGAACTCGGCAACGTTTACTCGATGTTCTTCTCAATGTATCCGCACTATGGCGCTTTGGGCGTAATAGGAGTGATGGCTCTGTATGGAATGCTTTGCTCTTATGCATACTGTAAAGCGAAGAAAGGTAGCCTATACTTTACAGTCCTTTCCTCGTACCTCTTTTCTGCCATTGTCTTTTCCCTGTTCAGTGACCAGATATCCACCTCCTGGTGGTTCTACGTCAAGATGACAATAATTATTGGAATTCTGTGCTTCGTATTCAGG
>NZ_VIRN01000016.1 GCF_008107725.1 Marinobacter sp. BW6 | reverse complement strand
GATCAATATGCAGATGCTCATGGGCGAGGGTGTAACCCGTCGGATCAAAACTCATAGGGTGTCTCCTGCAAACCGGAGGGAGGAAAGAAAAGAGCGACCATTTTGTGGCGGTGGCGCGCGGAAAAATTCACACACGGTAGCCCCCACATCAGAAAGCGTGGTGCGCACACCGAGCTGCGTAGCGATCATCCCTTGCTGATAAACCAGCACTGGCACCACTTCGCGGGTATGGTGGCTGTGACCAATGGTCGGATCGTTGCCGTGATCCGCCATCACGACCAGGCAATCATCTGGCTGCATCGCCTCAACAAGCCGGGCAAGGTTACGGTCAACGACCTGCAAACGTTCGGCAC
>NZ_VIRN01000006.1 GCF_008107725.1 Marinobacter sp. BW6 | reverse complement strand
GGATGTCACCGACGTGCTGTATACCGCTTTTATTCTGCGATAACGACATGGGCGATAGTATTCTTTCTCAAGCTGAAATTGATGCGCTGTTGAATGGTGACAGCGAAGTCAAAGACGAACCGACAGCCAGTGTTAGCGGCGAAAGTGACATTCGTCCGTACGATCCGAATACCCAACGACGGGTTGTGCGCGAACGTTTGCAGGCGCTGGAAATCATTAATGAGCGCTTTGCCCGCCATTTTCGTATGGGGCTGTTCAACCTGCTGCGCCGTAGCCCGGACATTACCGTCGGGGCCATCCGCATTCAGCCGTACCATGAATTTGCCCGCAACCTGCCGGTGCCGACCAACCTGAATCTTATCCATCTGAAACCGCTGCGCGGCAC
>NZ_VIRN01000010.1 GCF_008107725.1 Marinobacter sp. BW6 | reverse complement strand
GAAAAGGACGATGGCCGGCGCTGCGAGGTCGGGGAGGAGGGCGAGCTGATCGTTCGCGGCCCCACCGTGATGCTCGGCTATTTCGGCCAGCCGGCGGTTACCGGGAGCTATCGCACCGGCGACCTCGTCAGGCAACTGGACGATGGCAACTACGAGTATCTCGGTCGTCGTGACGACATGCTCAAGGTTCGTGGCTATCGCATCGAACGGGGCGAGGTGGAGGCCGCTCTGCTGGCCCATCCGCGGGTACGCGTGGCTGCGGTGATCGCCGCCGGGGGCGGCATGGACGCCGCGCTCTGGGCGTTCCTGGTGCCAAGCGATGGCGAGGCAGTCTCGCTCATCGAACTCAGGCGTCACTGCGCTGAGCGACTGCCGCGCTACATGAT
>NZ_VIRN01000050.1 GCF_008107725.1 Marinobacter sp. BW6 | reverse complement strand
CAACCTGGTCCACCACCGCCAATTTAAAGGCCAGGGAATAATCCCTCTGACTCCTCCGCCTCTTCGTATTCATCACACCCTCCGTAATCTCAAGCAGGAAGGTGTAAACCTTATTCAGGACGGGTCATAATCAAAAAAAAGGGCGATCACTGATCGCCCCTTTTTTCTTCTTCCGGCTCGAACCAAGGTCTGGCTTTACCGGATAAACGGATTCAGCATCCTGGTAAACGTACCTGTCAGCTTGACCGGCGCGCTGAGTACAGACAGCGTGATGCAGTCTTCACAGCCGACAGCCACTGGCTTGTGCTCATCCTCGTCGGTCAGCACAACAAAATCCCACTGATTGAAAACCCCTTTCTGGTCGGCAAACGCGCCCTGCAGCACGATGGTCGTTTCCTCGCCCCGGTGGGTATGGGCCGGCGCCTTTCCGCCTGCAGCCAGCTTCTGCAGGACGACCTGCTCTTTCTGTCCGGGGAACCGGTCGGTAATGTCCAGTACGCTCACATCCCCCAGCTGACGCTTCCACGGCAGGCTGTTCAGGTCTTCGCCAAGCAATTTTTGCAGCGCACTCACCCTTGGGATCGCCGGAACTGCAGGCTCCCCTGAGGGCTCACTGTCGATCTTAGACAGAATGCTGTCGAACATACTTTCTGAGACAGATACCTTTGGTTGCTGCTCCATCATCACAGCACCCAGGCTGTCCAGTGTGTCCACACGGCTACGGCAGTGGGAACACTTGTCCAAGTGTAGCTTGATGCACAGAGCATGGGGTTCGCTCAGGTTACCTGCGCTGTACTCCATCAGGCTCAGGCTGTCGGGATGGTGCCGTGTCATACGTTCTGATCCTGCAAAATCACTTTCAGTTTGTTCAATGCCAGGCGAACCCGACTTTTAACCGTGCCAAGCGGGATGTCCAACTCGTCCGCGACCATCTGATGCGACTTGTTTTCCATGTAAACCTTGGCAATAACTGTGATCTGTTCTTCGGGCAAGTGGCTCAGGGACTCCCTGATCCGCCGCTCCGACATGAGACGATGCAGCGATGTAACCGGCTCGTTCTCGTTTTCACCCGGGATCTGCCAGAGATCCTCTGTCTCAACCGGCATTTCAGCGCTGGTACGCTGCATCTTTCGCAGCATATCAATCCGCTGATTACGGGCGATGGTGAATATCCAGGTCGACGCTGCTGCTTTGCGCCAGTCGTAAAGGCAGGATCGCCTCCAGATGGATACAAATACTTCCTGCACAAGCTCTTCCGCGTGGCTCGCCAAGCCGTTGGCCATGGCGTAATACTTGATTTGCGGGCCAAAATGCTCGAACAGCGCGTGGTACGCTTCGCGATCCTGATTCTTGCCCACTTTCTGCAGCATCTGGCTCCACGGGTCTTTGCGGCCCTCGGAACTGGCTGGCTTCTTATCCAGTGTGGTCACCGGACGCTCCTTGACAGTCGCATGATTTGAGCTTGTTCTGGTCATCATTCTATGCACTCGTCCCGGGTTTGTCAGTCTCAACATTTACGGATCGGTTTATCCCGTGGATCAGCCAGTTCCGAAAAAAGTGCAGAAATCTGGCGCCAGCGACGGTTGCCGGCCGTCTCGCCGGATATTGCCGGAACCTGAAGAGCGGTCTAGTCTGAGCAATACACCGATACCGGAAGACCACCATCCTCATGAATGCACCCGGCATTACCGGAAACCTGCCCGTTATCCGGGCGCACTATGCGGATATTCTCTGCCAGTTGGCGGAGGATCGTGGCCTGCAACGGTCACGATTATTGTCGGCCTCGGGAATCCGGCCTTCCATGCTTGGTCATCCGGACAATTTCATCACGGTTGATCAGTTCAGCGCCCTGTGTCACGAATGTGTGGTGCAAAGCGGTGATCCGGCCCTCGGGCTTGAGTACGGAAAACGACTGAAATTTACCACTCATGGTTCTCTGGCCCAGGCAGCCATCAGTTGCGACACGCTTGAGCAGGCGTTAACGGTGCTGATCAAGTATTTCCAGATCCGCTTTGTTTACATGAGCCTGTCTTTTTTCGTGGATGACCGTGAGGCAGTGATCCAACTGGATCTCTCCCACAGCTTTGAGGATCTTTACCGGTTCAACGTTGATGTCGTGATGGCATCGTTAATGGATGTGAATCTTCTGCTGTTCGGTCGCCGGCTTCTGGACGGCGGCCGCTGCCTTCTGGATTTTCCGGAGCCACAAGATGCATCGGCTTATCGCCAACTGTTCGGCAGCCAGCTCTCGTTTGGCGGCGGGGTGAACCAACTGCGGTTCAAACGGGCTTTTCTCGATGCGCCCATGTCCCTGTCAAATCCGGTAACCCGTCGGATCGCCGAGGCCCAGTGCGAAGAGGAAATGCGGTTTATCGAGGGCGCGACGTCGGTCTCGGATCGGGTGATACGCTTGCTTGAGACCGGGCGAAGCCAGCGCTTACCAGCTCTGGAAGAGGTGGCCGAGCACCTGCAAATGTCCACAAGGACGTTACGCCGACAGCTGGCGGCCGAAGGATTACGGTTCCAGCAACTGCAGGATTCCCTCCGCCACCGCCGTGCCCTGGAGCTACTGCGGCGCAACGAGCTGACCATCGACGAAATTGCTGATGCTCTCGGCTACAGTGACCCTTCCAACTTTGGCCGGGCCTTCCGAAAATGGGAAGGCATTGCCCCCAGCGCCTGGCGCCGGGGACATCGGAAACCCTGAGCCTGGCTATTCTTCCAGGTAGGTGTAGCCATCGAGGCCGGCGGCCAGCTCCGCCAAAAGCACTGCCTGGGTGTCTGTTGCCAGGGCAGAGGCGGCGAACTTGCCTCGATAGGCATCCATCAAGGCATCTGGTTCAAAGTTCACATAGCGCAACACTTTGGCCACGGTATCGCCGGTAACGGGGTCGCTGATCTCATAGCCACCTTCTGCCGTCAGGCGGACATCCACGGAATGGGTGTCGCCGAACAGGTTGTGCATGTCTCCCAGAATCTCCTGATAGGCTCCGGTCATGAAAAAGCCCATCAGCAGCGGTTCGCCCGCCTTCTCTTCAGGCAGAGGTAGGGTGGTTTCGGTGCCCTGGCCGTCGACGTAACGGTCGATACGCCCATCAGAATCGCAGGTGATGTCCTGGATCACTGCGCGCCGGTTAAGAGGGCGGTTGAGGCCATTCACCGGCATGACCGGGAAGATCTGGTCGATACCCCAGACATCCGGTAACGACTGAAACAGCGAGAAATTCACGAAAAGCTTTTCGGCCAGTTTCTCATTGAGCTCGTCAATGATTTCCCGGTGGGCCCGGTTGCTGCTGTCCAGCTGATCGCGAAGCAGTCGACA
The DNA here is from genome assembly GCF_008107725.1 of Marinobacter sp. BW6. GTDB lineage: Bacteria > Pseudomonadota > Gammaproteobacteria > Pseudomonadales > Oleiphilaceae > Marinobacter. The sequence goes on along the minus strand of NZ_VIRN01000050.1, from coordinate 91,103 downwards.
TGAGCGAGTGTAAAGGGTTTCCGCATCCGCCCGTTCCTGCAGGGACAGCACGCCGTGAGCAAACTGGGCATGGACATCGGCCATGGCGTGGAGCACGTCATGATAGATCTCGGCCAGCGAGCGTGGCGTGTTGGCGTCCTGCAGGCTCTCCAGATCGCGCCAGAGATCGTGCAGCGGGGCCGATGCGGTATCGGCCGGCCGCTCCGGCGTCCGGTTTTCCGGGGCCTCGCGATCAATCACGTTGGTCACCAGCACCGAATGGTGCGCGGTCAGTGCCCGGCCGGATTCGCTGATCAGGTCCGGGTGGGGAATGCCGTGGCGATCACACTCCGCCTGCAGAACATGCACCACGTTGTAGGCGTATTCGTAAACGCTGTAGTTCATGGAGCAGCTGCTGCGGGAGCGAGTGCCCTCGTAGTCCACGCCGAGACCCCCGCCGATATCCACCGTTCCGATCGGCGCGCCCATCTGGCGCAGCTCGCTGTAGAAACGGGCGCATTCACGGAGACCGGTCTGGATGTCACGGATATTGGCGATCTGGGAGCCAAGGTGGAAATGCAGCAGTTGCAGGGTATTCAGGGCGCCCGCCTCGCGCAGGGTGTTCACAACATCCAGGACCTGGCTGGCGGACAGGCCAAACTTGGATTTTTCACCGCCGGTGTTCTGCCAATTGCCCTTGCCGATGGTCGCCAGGCGCGCCCGCACCCCGATGAGTGGCGATACCCCCAGATTTTTCGCCTCCTCCAGGATAAGTGGCAGTTCCGACTTTTTCTCAACCACAATGAATACCCGGTGGCCCAGGGTCTGGCCAATCAGAGCCAGGCGGATATATTCCCGGTCCTTGTAGCCGTTGCAGACAATCACCGATCCCGGTTGCTGGGACAGTGCCAGCACCGCCATCAGCTCAGGCTTGCTGCCGGCCTCAAGGCCGATCTGCCCTTTTGAGGCGGCCGGCTCGGCGGCCAGAAGTTCCTCGACGACCCGACGCTGCTGATTGACCTTGATCGGGTAGACCGCTGTGTAACGGCCCTGGTAAGCGTGTTCTTCAGCGACCTTGTTGAAGGCATTGCACAGTTTGTTGACACGGTCGTGCAGGATGTCAACGAAGCGCACCAGTACTGGTAGTTGAACACCGGATTCGGTCAGCGTTCGGGTCAGTTCCGGCAGGTTGATTCGCGCCGGACTGTGGCCGCGATCCGGACGGATCAGTACCTCGCCCTGTTCATTGACACCGATGTAGCCATCGCTCCAGTGGGCAATGTTGTATACCTTGTGGGCCGGGGTGGCGCTGGCTTCGCTCATGCTTGCTATCCTGTCAGGAAACACTGGCCGCCATTGTATGGATTCCCATCCCGGGCTAAAAGCATCGGGTGCGGAAAATAGGTGGCCGTTCACCGTGATTATCGCTTTAGCTCACGATTGGGCACCCCTACAATACGCCCTTTTAATTCAGCCCATGGCCCACAGCGGGAGGCAAAAAATGACAGCACTCAATGACGGCTGGTTTACCGAGGTATTCCAGAACCAGGGGACGGCGTTCTCCCTGCAGGTGAAGCAGAAGCTACATGAGGAGCAGACACCGTTCCAGAAACTGGAAATCTACGAGACCGAGACCTTCGGCAACCTGATGGTCCTGGATGGCTGCGTCATGCTGACCACCCGCGATAACTTCCTGTATCACGAGATGATGACCCACCCCGCCCTGTTTACTCACAGGGACCCCAAAAAGGTGGTAATTGTTGGCGGCGGTGACTGCGGCACATTGAAAGAGGTGCTTAAACACCCGGGCGTTGAGGAAGCCTGGCAGGTGGAAATTGACGAGCGGGTAACCCGCATGTCGGAGAAGTATTTCCCGGAACTGTGCGAAGCGAACAGTGACCCGCGCGCCAACTTCTTCTTTGGGGATGGCATTCAATGGATGCGGGACATTGAGCCGAACAGTGTCGACCTTATCATCATCGACAGCACGGACCCGGTCGGTCCGGCCGAAGGCTTGTTTGCCCTGGATTTCTATCGGGATGCCATGCTGGCCCTGCGTGAGGGTGGCATTATTGTCCAGCAGAGTGAATCGCCGCTGCTGCATACCCACAGCATCATCAAGGGTATTCACGAGGACATGCGCAAGGCGGGATTCGAGCACGTACAGACGTTGCCTTTTCCGCAACCTGTCTATCCTACGGGCTGGTGGAGCTGCACCATGGCCAGCAAGGAAAACCCGGTGAAATACTTCCGCGAGGAAGATGCCAACAATCGCCCCTTCGTAACCCGCTACTACAATGCCGGAGTGCATCGTGGTGCCTTGGCGATGCCGCAGTTCATGTTGGATGCGCTGGAAGATCAAGTGCTCCCTGGGGAAGGCTGAGGCCTTTGCTCAGTTCACGATCATGCCATAAAAAAAGGGCGCCCCGAGGGGCGCCCTTTTTGATCATGCCAGCCGGCGATCATTACTTCTGGCTGACAAACTCCGGATAGGCTTCCATACCACACTCGGACAGATCCACACCTTCGTACTCTTCCTCTTCAGACACCCGAATGCCCATGACGGCTTTCAGGATGCCCCAGACGATCAGGCTGGTGACGAACACCCAGATGAAGATGGTGAGCATGCCGACCAACTGACCCATGAAGGTCGCGTCTGCGTCGGACAGGAGAACTGCGAAGATACCCCAGATACCAACCACACCGTGTACGGAGATGGCACCGACCGGGTCGTCAATGCGCAGCTTGTCCATGGTGACGATGGAGAAGACAACCAGGGTGCCGCCAATGGCGCCGATGATGGTGGCCAGCAGGGGAGAAGGATCCGCCGGCTCTGCAGTGATGGCAACCAGGCCAGCCAGAGCACCGTTCAGGGCCATGGTCAGGTCCGCTTTGCCGAACATCAGGCGTGCCACGATCAGGGCAGCGATCAGGCCGCCAGCTGCGGCTGCGTTGGTGTTCAGGAAGACGTTGGCAACTTCGTTAGCGACACCAATGCCGCCCAGTTTCAGGGTAGAGCCGCCGTTAAAGCCGAACCAGCCCATCCAGAGGATGAAGGTACCAAGCGTTGCCAGGGGCAGGTTAGCGCCCGGGAAGGCACGGATTTCGCCTTTGGAGCCGTACTTGCCTTTACGGGCACCGAGGAGAAGAACGCCTGCCAGCGCCGCTGCTGCGCCTGCCATGTGAACGATACCGGAACCGGCGTAGTCGCTGTAGCTCAGCTCGTACATGCCGAATACCGCGTCGCCGTTCCAGGTCCAGGAACCCTGCATCGGGTAGATGAAGCCACACATAACGATAGCGAAAGCCAGGAAGGCCCAGAGCTTCATACGCTCAGCCACAGCACCGGAAACGATGGACATGGCGGTTGCAACGAAGACAACCTGGAAGAAGAAGTCAGAAGCGCCGCTGTATTCGCCCATGTCGCCGAAGCCGGCTTCAGTGGAGGCTGCAATTACGCCTGCAATCGCTGCGTCGTCCATCTCGGCAACAGTTGTTACACCGCTCAGGAAGATACCGCCGTCGTACATGATGTCGTAGCCGACAATCAGGTACATGGTACAGGCGACCGCAAACAGGGCCACGTTCTTGGTCAGGATTTCGGTGGTGTTCTTGGCACGCACCAGGCCGGCTTCCAGCATGGCAAAGCCAGCGGCCATCCACATGACCAGAGCACCGCAAATCAGGAAGTAAAAGGTATCCAGCGCATACTGGAGTTCAAAAATGTGATTAAGATTGCTTTCCATATGAAGCCCTCCGCACGAGGCTTTTCAGGTTATAAATTTTTTTGCGTTGGCTGTTCGAAAAATCAGAGCTGGTTCAGACCGCTTCTTCGCCGGTTTCGCCAGTCCGGATCCGGATGGCTTGAGCCAGTTCAGTCACGAAGATCTTGCCGTCACCGATTTTGCCGGTGTTAGCCGCCTTGGTGATGGATTCGATAACCTGGTCCAGAAGGTTGTCGCCGATAGCAACTTCCACCTTCACCTTGGGCAGGAAATCCACCACGTATTCCGCGCCACGGTAGAGTTCTGTGTGGCCTTTTTGCCGACCGAAGCCTTTGACTTCAGTGACGGTTACGCCTTGTACGCCAATCTCGGATAGTGCCTCACGGACATCATCCAATTTGAAAGGCTTGATGATCGCTGTCACAAGTTTCATTGCTTTCTCCTTGGTAAAGCCGTCTCAACAGTGAGGGCCCGTCGGCCGGTTGTTGAGCTCGGGATGCTGCCACCTCGCACACCAATTGTGCGGATTGCGTACGAGAGCTTTAGCATCGTGTATGCCAACGCAAAAAAATGTTTAAAAAACAATAGACTACGATATCCGCGTACCAGAATGGCGCAAACTTGTGCACCAAAATAGAGCGGGTAGCCGGCCAGTGAGCCAATTTGGAGCGGGCTCCCTGGCCCTTCGCCACTTATTATAGGGTCGACCACCTACAGTATGGCAGGGGCTGCGGTGTGATACACTCCCGCTAACCGGCAACCGGCCCTGTCTTTTAGTCGAAGCCGGATATTTCAGGAATTTGTGAGGTGACGTGTGAAAGGTCCACAGGATATTTTTTCTCAGCTGCAGGGCCAGTTTGGCCAGTTTGTTCCCGACATGGCCCGCGCTGCACGGGAAGATTTTGAAACCCAGGCCCGGGCCACCGTGATGGCCGTTCTGTCTCGCCTGGAGTTGGTGACCCGGGAGGAGTTTGACGCCCAGCAGGCGGTCCTGCTGAAGACCCGTGAAAAGGTGGATGCGCTCGAGAAGCGGGTGGCCGAACTGGAAAATTCCCTGCAGAAACAATAAATCCCGGACACGCCTGGCAGGATGCCGGGCAAACATATCCGGTTATTACCATGGATGGTTGTCATGCTTGCTATTGTTCATTCCCGCGCCGCCATTGGCGTGTCAGCGCCTGCCGTTACCGTTGAAGTCCATCTCTCCGGCGGCTTGCCCGCGCTCTCGATCGTGGGCTTGCCGGAAACCGGTGTAAGGGAGAGCAAAGAACGCGTCCGAAGCGCGCTTCTCAACGCCGGTTTCGAGTTTCCCGCCCGAAGAATTACCATCAATCTTGCTCCCGCTGATCTGCCAAAAGAGGGTGGCCGGTTCGATCTGCCCATCGCTCTGGGCATTCTGGCGGCGTCTGGCCAGATCCCGGTCGACAGCCTTTCCGATTGCGAATTCCTCGGTGAATTGTCCCTTGATGGTGCACTGCGCCCCCTGAAAGGTGTTCTGCCGGCTGTATTAGCCGCACGGGAGGATGGTCGGGCCTTGCTGGTTCCGCACGCCAACTCCGAGGAAGCGGCGCTGGCAAGCCGGGGTGATCTTCTGGCTGCCGGCCACCTGCTGGCCGTGTGCGAGCATCTGAGTGGCCGTGCCCGTCTGGTGCCGGTGCCCAGGTCTCCCCTGGACGAAGCGCCGGAGGGCAACCGTGAGGTGCCCGATCTGTCGGATGTCCGCGGCCAGCAGGTTCCGCGCCGCACGTTGGAAGTGGCGGCAGCGGGTGGGCACAATCTTCTGTTCTTCGGTCCCCCGGGAACCGGCAAGAGCATGCTTGCTAGTCGCTTGCCCGGAATCCTGCCGGGGCTGGATGATACTGCGGCCATGGAAGTGGCCAGCGTGCATTCAGTGGCCGGGCTCCCGGTTCAGGCCGGGGGCTGGCGTCAGCCGCCTTTCCGGGCGCCCCATCATACCGCCTCAGCGGTTGCGCTGGTCGGAGGTGGCAGCAGCCCGAGGCCGGGGGAGATCTCCCTGGCGCACCGGGGCGTACTGTTTCTCGACGAGTTGCCAGAGTTCGAACGACGGGTGCTTGAAGTGCTCCGGGAGCCGATGGAAACCGGAAAGATCTCGATCAGCCGGGCGGCGCGTCAGGTCAATTTTCCGGCGCGCTTTCAGGTTGTTGGCGCGATGAACCCTTGCCCCTGCGGTTACAGCGGTCATCCCACCATCGAGTGTCAGTGTACGCCGCAACAGGTTGCCCGGTACCGGTCGAAGATCTCCGGACCTTTGCTCGATCGGTTTGACCTGCACGTTGAGGTGCCGGTGCAGGGCGGTGACGTGCTGATGCGCCAGGGTGGGGATGGCGAGGACAGCGCCACAGTCCGGGAGCGTGTTCGGGCTGCCAGAGCCCGTCAGTCAGAGCGGGGTTGCCTGAATGCCGCGCTGTCCGGGCGGGAATTACAGGCTGCATGCCGACTGGACCAACAGGGTCAGCAACTGCTTACCGGTGCCATGGAGAAGTTGGGGCTTTCAGCTCGGGCGTTGCATCGCATTCTTCGGGTGGCCCGGACGCTGGCGGATCTGGAAGGCTGTGGAGAATTGCGGCAGAGCCATCTGGTTGAAGCGCTGGGCTACCGGCAACTGGACCGACAGCAGGGTCGCAACTCGGTGGTCTCCGCCTGAGCAAGGACACTCTGGTAAACTGTTGGCAAATCCCGTTAAACATGACCCGCTGCCTGCGGTTAAGGATTGCAAATGACAGACCATAAAGAACCGCAAGATCCCAAAGATACGCCCGTGACGACCCGCCGTGGTGTGCGAAGCTTTGTTCTACGCCAGGGCCGGATGACAGAAGGCCAGAAAAAGGCGTTCGAGCGGAGCTGGCCGAAGTACGGCCTGACCCGTGAGGACGGAATGATTGATCTACGTGAGGTCTTTGGCCGGGATAACATGCTTAACCTGGAAATCGGTTTTGGTATGGGCCGATCCCTGGCCGAGATGGCGGAAGCGGCTCCCGAGCAGGACTTTATTGGAGTTGAGGTTCACCAACCAGGCGTTGGTGCACTACTCAAGGAGATTGAAGATCGAGGTCTGGAAAACGTCCGGATTTACAGCATTGATGCCAACGATGTGATTGACCTTTGCCTGCCGGATGCCTGTCTGGACCGGGTAATGGTGTTTTTCCCGGATCCCTGGCACAAGAAAAAGCATCACAAACGCCGACTGATCCAGCACGAGTTCGTCCAGCGGGTTCGTCACAAGTTGAGGGTGGGCGGCATTCTGCACCTGGCGACCGACTGGGAGAATTATGCCGAGCATATGCTCGAGGTGATGAGCGAGTCCGAGGGCTTTGCCAACACCCAGGAGACCGGTGGCTATTCACCGCGCCCTGACGACCGTCCCATTACCAAGTTTGAGAAGCGGGGCGAAACCCTTGGACACGGCGTCTGGGACCTTTTGTTTTACCGGACCAACTGATAGCCGGTGAGCAGGGGTCAGTGATGTGCCAGTGGATGGCGCCGCGACGCCCGGACAATCACCAGCCCGGCAATGCCGAGCGTAAGTGCCGTGAACTTGATCAGCGCGCACAGGGTTGCGGATAGGCTTACTTCATCGGTAGGCGGATTGAAATTGTTCAGCAGCAGCATGTTCTCCGCGCCATCGCTGAAGCCGGCTGCGACGAACAAGGCACGAATCCATCTTGCTACCATCCGCTCCCGAACGCCGGGCCGGTCTCGTGTGAAATGTCTCGTCAGATTTATCAGCGCGAGCATGTAGGCGGGGATGAACAGGAAGTCCAGCCACAGTGACACCCTTGCCCAGGCCACACCTTCGCTTCGCCAACTGCGAAGAATGGCGTGGGCCTGATCTGCGGTGCCGGCCAACTGATAGCTGACGATACCCTGGGGTGCAGAAGCGGTCTGTAGTGGCTGGTTGACCATAAGCAGGGCGAAAAGCAGCACCGCAGCCACCACCAGGCTGGCTTTGAGGCTTTTAGGAAAGGCTGCCACTCCGTGTGCAGGGTCCATTACAGAAAACGCTCCAACAGGCTGTTCAGGTATCTCTGGCCCAGGTCGGTTGCCTGGAGCCGATCTTTTACCAACAGCTTTTCATTTCGCAGTAGTTCAAGTTTTACCCCAACTGTTGTCAGGGGTAAACCCGTTCGTTCAGAAAAAAGGCTTTCATCCACTCCTTCTTTCAGCCTCAGGGCATTCATCATAAATTCCAGAGGAAGATCTTCGCTTGCTATCACATCCGTACCGGCGGTGCGGCTTCCGATCCGGTTCAGGTAGGCGTCAGGCTGCCGGGTCTTCCAATATCGCCGGATACTGCCATCAGCCAGACTGAGCTTGCCATGGGCACCGGCCCCCAGTGCCAGATAATCCCCGAAAGTCCAGTAGTTCAGATTGTGGCGGGAAGCCTTTCCGTCGAGGCTCCAGGCGGAAACTTCGTAATCCTGGTATCCCCGTTGATGGAGTAAGTCTGAGCCCCGACGATAGATGTCCCAGAGATGATCGTCGTCTGGCAAGTCTGGGGGGCGACTGTAAAACTCGGTATTGGGCTCCAGGGTCAGCTGATACCAGGACAGGTGGGGCGGTTCGTAGTCCAGGGCAGCCTGGATATCCGCGAGAGCCTGCGCTGGGGTCTGGCCCGGCAGGCCGTGCATCAGGTCGATGTTGAAATTGTCGAAGCCGGCACGGCGAGCGGTCTGGATGGCCCTATGGGCGGCATTGGAGTCATGAATTCGGCCCAGGGCTTTCAGATGGTCGGGGTTAAAGCTCTGGACTCCGATGGACAGGCGGTTGATGCCGGCCTTCCGGAAGGCTTCGAAACGGCCGGCTTCAAGTGTTCCCGGGTTGGCTTCCAGGGTGATCTCGGCATCCGGTGCAAAGGTGAGCCTTGCCTGCAATTCCCGGAACAGGCGATCGTAGAATTCGCCGCTCATCAGGGACGGGGTGCCGCCACCGATGAACACGGTTTCTATAGGTCGGTCGTTGGCAAGGGCCAGGTCCTGGTCGAGATCCTCGAGCAGGGCCTCCAAATAGGCGGACTCGGGGATGGTCCCGGTAAACGCGTGGGAGTTGAAGTCACAGTAGGGGCACTTTCGCACGCACCATGGCACGTGGATATACAGGCTCAGCGGCGGTTGAACCGCCACTGGTTGGTGATTTTTCCCGGACTCAGCGTCGATCAACTGACTCAGGCCTCGGCCTTCAGCTGTTCCATCAGGATTTTCAGGGCCCGTCCGCGGTGGCTGATGCAGGCTTTCTCGGAGCGGGACAGCTCAGCCGCGCTGCAGTCATGCTCAGGTGCCAGGAATACCGGATCATAACCAAATCCACCCTCGCCCCGGGGTGATCTGAGGATCGAGCCCGGCCAGCGGCCGTGGCAAATGATTGGGGTTGGGTCGTCGGCGTGACGCAGGAAGACGAGTACGCAGTGGAACTGGGCGCCTCGTTGCCCGTCCGGGATATTGGTCATGGCCTCAAGTAGGGCGTTCACGTTGTCCTGATCCGTTGCGTCGTCGCCGGCAAAGCGGGCGGAACGGACGCCAGGGCGGCCTCCCAGGGCATCCACTGCCAGGCCGCTGTCGTCTGCCAGGGCCGGAAGCCCGGTTTCCCGGGCGGCATGGCGGGCCTTGAGGATCGCGTTCTCAACAAAGGTAACCGCCGGCTCCTCCGCTTCACCGACGCCCAGGTCTCCCTGGGCAACCGGTGTCATGCCCAGAGGCGCGAGCAGTTCGGTTAATTCGGCGATTTTTCCCTTGTTATTGCTGGCGATGACAAGTCTGTCGGTCATATAGGTTTAATCGCTGAACAGTGTATGAGCAAACCGTACGGCCAGGTCTTGCTGGTGTCCGGTAGGACGTGCGGTAACATTGAAGGTCATCAGCTCGCCGGAGGAATACTGGTACTCGGCGATAAAGTACACAGAGTCGCCCTCCTGAATCCGGCGGAAGGCCAGAAAGCGCACCTGCTGGATGTCATTGGAGACCTTGCCTTCAACCTGGCCGCTGACCGGAGACATGGAGCCGTCTTCGTTTTCCTCCATGATGGAGATATTGACGATGCCGATTCCCTTGCTTCGTTGAAGATCGTTGGCTTTGGCGACTTCCGGGGCCAGGAAGGTGCTGGGCAGAACGCTCCAGAGTACCTGGTATTCTCCAAAATTCTTGGAGCCGGCCTGTGCCTGAAGGCTGAACAGACCGATCAGTGTGATAGCCAGAAGATTCCGGATTCTGGAAAAGGTTTTTGCGATCATTGCTAGGTCTCCCGTGTGATTCGGTAAATGGCAATTTCACCTAACAAGTTCGGCCAAAGGCGAGCCAGCCAGCTGTTCTGGTGCTGGCCGTCGACCACCCGGCGGCTTTTGATTCTGATGCCTTTCTGACGGCACAGAGCCTCAAAGTCCTTGAAGGTGCACAGCCTTATGTTAGGCGTGTTATACCATTTATACGGCAGTGCCTCGGATTCGGGCATACGTCCGCTCAAAGTCAGTCCCCAACGTAGTCGCCAGTGGGCAAAGTTCGGGAAGGTCACGATGCCTTCATCGCCAACCCGCAGCATCTCATCAAGTACCTTGTCGGGTCGCCGGACCGCCTGGAGCGCCTGGGTCATCAGAACAATATCGAAACTGCCATCATCGAAGTTGCCCAGCCCCTGGGTATCCAGGTTCTGTTCGATAACCGCCACCCCACGGCCCATGCAGGTGGTGATGTGGTCCGGGTTGATTTCCAGACCAAAGCCACTGGCGCCCCGTTCCCGCTGGAGGAAGTCGAGGAGAGTGCCGTCGCCGCAGCCCAGATCCAGAACGTGATGGCCGGGCTGAACCCACTGCTGGATGATTTCGAGATCTGGTCTCATGCGCCGACCTCCCGTGCTACACGGTCCATGTAGGCGTTAAAAATATCGGTATATCTCGGAGTCGGAATCAGAAACGCGTCGTGCCCCCAGGGGGCATCCACTTCGGCATAGCTGACCTTCCGCCGCGCAGCAATCATGGCGTTGACCATTTCCTCCGAGCGGGCGGGAGTGAAGCGCCAGTCGGTGCTGAACGACAACACCAGGTATTCGCAGCTGGCTGCCGCAAGGGCCTTCGAAAGGTCGCCGCCAAATTCGTAGGCCGGATCAAAGTAGTCCAGGGCACGGGTCATCAGCAGATAGGTATTGGCGTCGAAAGATTCCGAGAAGCGCTCGCCCTGATAACGCAGGTAGCTCTCAACCTGGAATTCCGCGCCATAACCAAACTTGTAGGCCTGGTCACGAAGTTCGCGGCCAAATTTTTCGCCCATGGAGGCATCGGACAGGTACGTAATGTGTCCGACCATCCGCGCCAGCATAAGACCGCGCCGGGGAACGATATCAAAGTCGTAATAGCGACCGTCGTGAAACTCCCGATCGGAGGTAATGGCCTGGCGGGCCACCTCATTAAAGGCAATATTCTGGGCAGTCAGGCGAGGTGTGGAGGCAATGACCACGGCGTGCCGAAGTCGGTCGGGATAGTCCAGGCTCCACTGCAGGGCCTGCATGCCGCCGAGGGAGCCGCCAACAACGGCCGCCCAGCATTGGATGCCGAGCCGGTCTGCCAGCAGCGCCTGACTCTTGACCCAGTCCCCGACGGTGATCACTGGAAACTCCGGGCCGAAGGGTTTTCCGGTTTCGGGATTGATGCTGTTCGGGCCGGTACTGCCGTGGCAGCCACCCAGATTGTTCAGGCTGACGACAAAAAAACGCTCGGTATCGATGGGTTTTCCGGGGCCGATGCAGCTGTCCCACCAACCAGGTTTTCGGTCTTCGGCGGAATGATACCCGGCGGCATGGTGGTGCCCGCTCAAGGCGTGGCAGATAAGAACGGCGTTACTGGCGTCGGCATTCAGGGTGCCGTAGGTTTCCACCACCAGGTCATAGTTTTCCAGGGTCTGGCCGCAGGCCAGATCGATGGGAGCGTCGAAATGATAGGTCTGCGGGGTGACAATCCCGACAGAATCCGCAGGCAGGGTATCAGGCATCGGCGCGAGTGGTTCCTGGTTCGATCCGTAAGTGTCTGGAAAAGCAATGACAAAGCCATCGCCAGCCCAGCAGTTTAAAGCCGGGGCGTGATGGCTGCAACCGCCTGAATGGTCGCTCTCATGGCGCTTACACAGCGCCGGAGATGTTCACCACTTTTTGTTGGATCAGGGTAGGGGCCGGCTTACGAATCTGGCGCTGCATGGCGTCGGCCAGTTCCAGCTGTTTGCGAAGATCGGCAATGGAGTTGGTCAGGCGCTGGCGTTCGGTCCGGCTGTCCTTGTCATTGCGAACCATATCGCGAAGGCGCCTGATCTGGTGCTCCAGCAGCTGCTTCTGCTCCATGGAGTACTGCATGATCGGCAACAGGGCTTCGGACGGCCAGCGTTCAACGTCATGACGCACACGGGCGTGCAGCGTGCGGCTTTCGCCCACCATGACATTGAAAAAACGGCGAACCAGAACCGATTGCTCGGTCAGCAGGTTCTTCGGGCTGATGCGGAAGCGTCGGGCTTTCTTGCGTAACTCACGGATGGCGATCACGTGGCGGCCTGCCCTGAGAGGAATGGGCTCGAGGTGCCGGGCCCGGTTGTCTTCGTTGTAGCGGCGATAAATGGCGCCTACCATTTTTTCTGCCAGGTGCCCTTCGCTCAGCAGGTTGGTCAGATCGCTTTCAAGCAGTTCGAAGAACTGGTCCATGGCGCGGTTCATACCGGCGGTGGTCCAGCTTTTCGACATACTGGTACGGACACGTTCAGCGTGGGCTTCGAAGCGGTCCTCGCTTACCAGTTTTTTCAATAAGTCGCCCTGGGAATCCATCAGGCGCCGGCTCGAACGCAGAGTGATCAGCTTCTTGTAATAGAAGTCGTAGTCTTTCTGGGCGCGCTCTGCCAGGCGGCCAAGGGCTGCCTTGTCCATGGTAACGCCGGCGCAGGCCTGAAGTTCTTCTTCCAGGGATTCCAGGCGATATTGCATCGCCGCCTGGCTGTTCTGGAGCATGCCCAGAAGGTCGTTGATCAGGCTCTGGGTAATCAGCTGTTCCTTGTGCATCAGGATGCGCTGGATAATCAGCTGCTCGAGCTGGCCGATATTGGAGCGGTCAAACAGGTCGCTATCTTTCTTGACCCTGGCGACGAGTCCTTGCTTGGCGGAAACCGGGATGACGTCGTGCTGGCGCATGCCCAGATGGTCGGCGGTGTAACCGCGCACCCGTTCTATGGCTTCGTTGGTATGGCGCTCGCCTTGCAGGTCGTCCCAGAGCACATCGATCTTGTTTAGTACGGCAAAGCGCCCGGCGCGATGGTCCGCATGCTGGGTATCGATGTGTTCTTTCCAGATAGTCATGTCGCTGGCGGTCACGCCGGTGTCGGCGCTGAGCACGAAGATCACGGCATGGGCGCGGGGCAGCATGCTAATGGTCAGTTCCGGTTCTGAGCCCAGGGCGTTCAGGCCCGGAGTGTCGAGGATTCGCAGGCCGCGCTCGAACAGCGGGTGGCGGATACTGATCTGAGCATTGCGCCAGGCGGGCACGAGAACATGGCCAGGGTTGTTCCGGTCATGCTCCAGCATGCCCTCATCGAATCCCAGGCCCCTGGCTTCCTCCGGTGGCACACTCTTTACGCGGGCAACCTCGGCAAGAACTTCCCGCATGATTTCAGGATCGCGCTCGTCCAGCTCATGTTTGACCCAGCGTTCCGGCTGTTTGCGCAGTTGCTGCAGTGAGAGATCGCCATTTCGGGTTTCAATGGGCAGCAGGAGCAGGTAATTCTCGTTGGCATTGCGATCGAAGAACAACTCGGTGGGGCACATGGTAGTGCGTCCCGCCTGGGAGGGCAGCATGCGCTGGCCGTACTCGGAGAAAAACAGGGCGTTGATCAGCTCGGTTTTCCCGCGGGAATATTCACCGACAAACGCAATGGTCAGCTCATCCTCAATCAGCAGTTCGAGCCCGTGGCGGATGCGGGTGCTGACATCGTCGGAAAACAGATTGTTATCCTGAAGCCACAGCCGGTATCGGCCGATTTGGCGGATCAGCTCTTTTTTCCAGTTGTGATAAGCCTCTACCTGCTGCGACAGAGTTCCCTGTTGGGTCATCGGATTTTCCTTCTGCGCGACTTCCGGGTATCCCGGTCAAAACGGGGTGCTCACGGGTGACGGATTAATTACGGTTAATACTATCTTGTTCTATCTATGTTTGCGGCAGAGCTGAGATGAAGGGATTAGGCTAAACCGGAAGGGATTGATAAAAAAGGCTGCAAAATCAAAGTCCTGAGTTTGCAGCCCTGAAATTATGGAATTCGTGGCTAAGTGTTACAAAGTGTATATTTGAGACAGGGTTTACATACCCAGGCCAATGGAGCCGAGCCCAGCGGCCATTTTCATATGCTCAATCACCACCGAGATCACGTTCAGAATCAGGAACACGATGATTGGTGACAGGTCAAGTCCGCCCATAGACGGCATGATGTTGCGCACAGGGCGCATCACCGGTTCAGTGATCTGGGCGACCAGCTGAATGGCGGGGTGGCCGCTGCCGGGGGCAATCCAACTGACCACCACTACCGCAATAACCGACCAGAAGTAGATCTTCACGATCAGGTCCAGGACGTTCAGTACGGCCCATACCAGAAGAGTGACCGGATTCATGGCGGGGATGCCGCCGTTCAGGGCAACCAGTATCAGGAAGAAAGTGATGCCTTGAATGATGACCGCAAGAACCAACGCAGCACCATCTATGCCGCCCCAGCCCGGAATGAATCGACGCAGGGGGCGCAGCGGTGGATTGGTAGCCTTGACCACGAACTGGGAGATCGGGTTATAGAAGTCCGCCCGCGCCAGTTGAAGCAGGAACCGGAGCAGCACAATGGTCATGTAAAAGGTGGATGCGATCAGCAGGATGGTAATCAGAATATCTGCCAGCATGAAGCCGTGTCTCCGTTATCGGTTACTGTTTGCCTGCCAATTCTTTGGCCATTTCTTCCGAGCGTTTGAATGCTGCCTTATAGGCTTTCGACACCAGATCGCGCATGCCCCCTTCCTCAAAGGTGTTGATGGCCTGCTCGGTGGTTCCGCCAGGAGACATCACATTGCGCTTGAGCTGGCCGGGGTCGTGCTCGCTTCGGGCGGCCATTTCGGCGGCTCCTGCCATCGTCTGGATGGCCAGTTCTCTTGCGGTTCCGGCGGCAATGCCGGCTTCGGTGGCTGCTTCTTCCAGTGCCTCGAGCATCAGGAAGAAGTAGGCCGGGCCACTGCCGGAGAGTGCAGTTACACCGTGCAGCAGGTTTTCGTCCTCGACCCAAAGTGCGGAGCCAATGCTCTCAAAGACCGATTCCACCATTTTCTTCTGTTTGTCTTTGACCTCTTTGTTGGCGAACAGGCCTGCGGCTCCCTTGCCGACCAGGGATGGCGTGTTGGGCATGACCCGGACCATTGGCAGTCCGCCGCCTAGCCAGTCGTCCAGTGTGTCGGCTGTCAGGCCGGCGGCAATGGACACCATGAGAGGACGGGTATTCTGAACCATCGGTGCGATGTCGCGACAGACATCCGCCATCACCTGGGGTTTTACCGCGAGAACCACCATGTCTGCCTGTTGGGCGCAGTAGCGGTTGTCTGTGGTGACGCTTACGCCGAACCGCTTGCGGATCGTTTGCAGGTGCGCGTCGTCCGGCGCGCTGACCCAGATGTTGCCGGCTTTGTAGCCGTTATCCAGCATACCGCCAATGATGGCGCTGGCCATGTTGCCGGCGCCAATAAAAGAAATGGTTGGTGATGTGCTCAAGGTTAACTCCCCGGTTGATCGGTTAAACGTCCGGTCCTGATCATAGCAGGAACCGGCCGGTTCAGCTCTTTACTGGGCGTTTGCCGAATAGGGCGGTGCCAACTCGTACCCAGGTGGCGCCTTCCGCAATCGCGACTTCCAGATCGCCGGACATGCCTATCGACAGTGTGTCGAGTGGGCCGGCGTCGGGATGGTCTGACCGCAGCTGTTTCAGAGTATTGGCAAGTTTCCGGAAACTGGCTCTCAACCCTGCTTCGGGCTGATCCGGATCCGGAATGGCCATCAGGCCTCGCAAGCTGAGGTTCGGCAATTCGCCGATTTCGGCTGCCAGATCTGGCAGTTCATCCAGAGTGCAGCCGGATTTACTCTCTTCCTCATTAATATTGACCTGAAGGCAGATATTCAATGGCGGCAGCGCAGGATCCCGCTGTTCGCTCAGGCGACGGGCAATCTTGAGGCGGTCGACGCTGTGCACCCAGGAAAAGGCGGAGGCCATCTGCCGGGTCTTGTTGGACTGGATCGGGCCGATGAAATGCCAGTCGACGCCCCCGAGATCTGCAAGCGCCTCGATCTTCTCGAGTGCTTCCTGGAGGTAGTTCTCACCGAAGGCCCGCTGCCCCGCAGCAAAGGCTTCTCGCAGGTCTTCCGGAGGTCGGGTTTTGCTGACGGCGAGCAAGTGCACAGACTCTGGCTCACGGCCGGCCTGCAATGTTGCTTTTTGTATGCGTCGGGTTACGCTCCCGATGTTGTCTGCTATGCTGCTCATAGTGTGAGAATGCCACGCTCGGTCTGTCACTTGTACGGTGACACGTTACCCGCAGGTCACTGAAATGCCAAGTGAACCGCGCCGGGGCCCCGCCGGGCGGAAGCTACCGGGATAAAAGAAAAAGCCTTCCGAGGATTCCTATGGATATTACTGAACTGCTTGCCTTTTCGGCGAAACAGGGTGCGTCTGACTTGCACCTCTCTGCCGGCCTGCCCCCGATGATTCGTGTTGACGGTGATGTACGCCGCATCAACCTGCCGCCCATGGAGCACAAAGAAGTCCACGGGTTGATCTACGACATCATGAACGACAAGCAGCGCAAGGACTACGAGGAATTCCTGGAAACCGACTTCTCTTTCGAAGTTCCAGGTGTCGCCCGTTTCCGTGTTAACGCCTTTAACCAGAACCGTGGCGCCGGTGCCGTGTTCCGGACAATCCCCTCGAAAGTTCTGACCATGGAAGACCTGGGCATGGGCCAGGTGTTCAAAGACGTGTCCTCAGTACCCCGGGGACTGGTATTGGTGACCGGCCCGACCGGCTCCGGTAAGTCCACCACACTGGCGGCGATGATCGACTACATCAACGACTCCCGCTACGAACACGTGCTTACCATTGAAGACCCCATCGAATTCGTACATGACTCCAAGAAATGTCTGGTCAACCAGAGGGAAGTCCATCGGGATACGCTGGGTTTTAACGAAGCATTGCGCTCAGCCTTGCGGGAAGACCCCGACATCATCCTGGTGGGTGAGCTTCGGGACCTCGAGACGATCCGCCTGGCGCTGACGGCGGCCGAGACTGGCCACCTTGTGTTCGGCACACTGCATACCACCTCCGCCGCCAAAACTATTGACCGTGTGGTCGACGTTTTCCCGGCAGAGGAAAAGTCCATGGTGCGGTCGATGCTGTCGGAGTCCTTGCAGGCGGTTATTTCCCAGACCCTGATGAAAAAAATGGGCGGTGGCCGTATTGCGGCACACGAGATCATGATTGGCACGTCTGCGATTCGGAACCTGATCCGGGAAGACAAGATCGCTCAGATGTACTCGTCGATCCAGACGGGCGGTTCCCTGGGCATGCAGACGCTGGATCAGTGCCTTGAGCGGTTGCTGCAGAAAGGACTGATTTCCCGCGAAGCGGCGCGGGCTAAGGCGAAGATGCCGGATAACTTCTGACAAGGTGCGCTCGGCGCCAAACAGTGAAAATTGGGTAGAAAAATGGAATTCGAAAAACTGCTTCGGTTGATGGTGGAAAAGGGTGGCTCGGACCTGTTTATTACAGCGGGTGTGCCGCCGAGCATGAAGGTGAACGGCAAAGTGCTGCCTGTGACCAAGAACGCGCTGACACCGGAGCAAACGAGGGAGTTTGTCTACGGCGCGATGAACGACAAGCAGCGCGCCGAGTTTGAGGAAACCCACGAGTGTAACTTTGCGATCAGTGCGCGGGGCATTGGCCGTTTCCGGGTGTCCGCGTTCTTCCAGCGTAACCTCTGTGGCATGGTACTGCGTCGGATCGAGGTAAAGATCCCGCAGATCGATGATCTGTCGTTGCCGGAGGTGATCAAGGAACTGGCCATGACCAAGCGTGGCCTGATCATGTTCGTGGGCGCCACCGGTACCGGTAAGTCCACGTCGTTGGCGGCGATGCTGGGGCACCGGAACCGCAATAGCCGTGGCCACATTATTTCCATTGAAGACCCGATTGAATTTGTGCACCAGCATCAGGGCTGTATCGTCACCCAGCGTGAGGTGGGTATCGATACTGAGAGCTTCGAAGTGGCGCTGAAGAACACCCTGCGTCAGGCGCCAGACGTTATTCTGATCGGTGAGGTTCGTACCAGGCAGACCATGGAGTACTCGGTGCAATTTGCCGAGACTGGTCACCTCTGCCTGGCAACGCTGCACGCCAACAACGCCAACCAGGCGCTGGACCGGATCATCCAGTTTTTCCCGCCGGAACAGCACAACCAGATCTGGATGGACCTGTCCCTGAATCTAAAGGCCATTGTGGCCCAGCAACTGGTGCCAACACCCGATGGCAAGGGGCGCAAAGCGGTTATCGAGGTGCTGATCAATACCCCGCTGGTGTCTGATTTGATTCGTAAGGGAGAGGTCCATCGCCTCAAGGAACTGATGTCCAAGTCCAACGAATCCGGTATGCAGACCTTCGATCAAGCGCTTTACCACTTGTATGCCGAGGGTTCTATTACCTATGAGGACGCCCTGGCTCATGCAGACTCTGCCAATGATCTGCGCCTGATGATCAAGCTGGGTGCGGATGCCCAGGGAGCCGACAAACTGTCATCCTCGGTCGACAAGCTTTCAATTCAGGATGACTGACGGCTGAGTAATCATTAGACCTTGGTCGTAGAAAGGTAGGACCCCGAACCGTTAGTAATGGCATTTGAGGCCAGTAAGGGGTGGTGCGTATACTCCGCGCGATTCAATAAGGAGATACCATGCACCACCGATCTTCAATGCTTACACGAGCTGTACGTCTTACCACCCTCGCGGCGCTCGCCGCACCTGCCTCTGCCCTGGCAGGCGGCTTTTCCCTGAATGAGCAGAGCGCCAGTGCCATGGGCACCGCCAACGCCGGTGCTGCCGCCAATCCCGAAAATGCGACCACAGTTCTTTTTAACCCCGCCGGTATGAGCCAACTGTCGGGCACTAATATTTCGTTTGGTGCTGCGGTTCTGGATATTGATGCCGAGGCCAAGGAAAGCAGTATCCGGACCTCCAGAAACAATCCTGCGGTACCTGTAAGCCCGGCCAGCAACGGTGGAGATATTGCTGACCCTGCAGTGCTGCCGAATTTTTATCTGAGCCATGAAGTCAACGATTCCATCGACGTGGGTTTCGGCATCCATGCGCCTTATGGTTTGGCGGCGGATTACGATAACGACTTTGCAGGGCGTTTTTTCGCGGACAAAACAGAGCTCACAGCGATTGCATTCACGCCCTCGATTTCTCTGAACAATGGCCAGGGCCTTTCAATGGGTGTTGGTTTGAATCTCCTCTACGCCGAAGGGCGCTTGAGCCGCTACCAGGACATCAGTGCTCAAGTCGGGGCAGCAGCGCTTGCGCTTGAGGAGCCTTATGCGGATGCGGAGGGTGACGATGTTGGCATGACGTTCCGTGTTGGATTTCTTTATGAGCTGACCAGTGCTACTCAGATTGGCCTCACGCTTCAGACGGGCACGGAACTCGAGCTGGAGGGTGACCTGGCAATCTCTGGCATACCTAATCCGGCCAACCCGATGGGGCCGACTCTGTCCGCCTCAGAGAGTATCAAGGTGCCTTTGGCGATTCCTGAGAGCGCCACGCTCGGCATTCGTCACAGCCTGACCGATGACGTTACTTTGCTGGCCGGTGCAACCTACGCTCGTTGGAGTCGGTTCGAGGAGCTTGATATCGTCAGCACCGAGACTGGCGGTGCCATTAGTGGTGCGCCGCAAGAGGGCGCTGTGATTTCTCACGTTACCGAGCAATGGAAAAACAGCTGGCAGGTTAACGCTGGTGCTATCTGGCAGGCTTCGCCTGAGTGGGCGCTCAAAGCCGGATATGCCTGGGATGAGTCGCCTGTGAATCAGTATGTCACCGCCCGAATTCCCTCCAGTGATCGTCACTGGCTGACTCTTGGTGCCCAATGGGCTGATGCCCAAAGTGGCTGGACGGTTGACGTTGCCGTTGGAACTCTCTTGTTCACGGACAATCCACGAGTTAATGATCGGAACTACCAGCATGATAATCCGAGCGAGATCGCGGAACTGGCGCCCGGTGTTCAGGATCCAAGCCTTTACGCTGCTGAGTACGATCTGAGCGCGTGGAGCGCTGCGTTCGAGGTAAGCAAGTCCTTCTAATCCCTTGCGAATCTGGTTGACCAGGCGGAAGGCCGGTCAGCCAACCACCTGGCCACGGTAGATGACCTTCTTCTTCCGTGGCGGCTCTACCTCTCCTTCCTCTTGGTCCTCTGCTGATGCCGTTGGCGCATCCGCGATCACCTGGCCTCGATAGTTACGCTTCAAACCGTCGTCTTCTTCCTCGGGTTCGATATTCAGCTGCGGAACCTGCTCTTTCAGAGTATCCCAAGTGCGGCTCAATTGAGTTGAGCGGGTTTTTCGGGCGTATTCCGCCAGTTGCTGTGCCAGATGCTCTTCCGTGAGGTGCAGTTTGACGCCGAATTCGGTGTGAATCAGGCGGCGGCACTGGTGAACCAGTTTCAGCACGCTGGGGTCCAGCAGCCAGCTACGTTCAGATGCCAGAGAAGTCATGGTATGAGCCTCGGAGATGGATGTCACAACATGGCGCTGCCCGGAGTGTCCGATGCGGCAGGGCGCCGACTCTGGATTAGTAGCGAATTTCGTGCCGTAACCGCGGGGGATCCTGCCGGGAGAGAGCTCTCGAGGCTTGGCGGCGCGCCACGAAAACTGAGGGCAGATTCAGTTTTTGTCAGTGTGGGCTGTTTCGGTGCGTACATGGGCGTCCGTGCCCTGTTTTGGGGTGACTTAGTGCGCCTCGTCCCAGTTGTCGCCGGCACCGGCTTCCACCAGAAGCGGAACGTCCAGATCTGCCGCTGCGGACATCCGCTTCTCCAGTCCTGACCGGATCTTGTCGAGCGCCGATTCTTTCACTTCCAGAATCAGTTCATCGTGAACCTGCATGGTCATGCGGGCTTCATCGGCGTGTTCCTCTAGTAGCCAGTTTTCCACATCCACCATGGCACGCTTGATAATGTCCGCTGCTGTGCCTTGCATGGGCGCGTTGATGGCGGTGCGCTCGGCGGCCTGTTGCAGCTGTTTGTTACGAGCGTTTATCTCCGGTAGGTACAGGCGACGGCCGAAGAGCGTCTCCACGAAGCCATCGTCGTGGGCCTGCTTGCGGATGTTATCCATGTATTTCAGAACGCCGGGGTAGCGCTCGAAATAGCGGTCGATGTACTGTTGGGCGAGTTTGCGTTCCACGTCCAGTTGCCGGGACAGGCCAAAGGCGGACATGCCGTAGATCAGGCCGAAGTTGATGGCCTTTGCACTGCGGCGCTGGTCTGAGGACACTTTCTCCAGGCTGACGCCAAATACTTCCGATGCCGTTGCCTTGTGGATGTCTTCGCCGTTCTCGAACGCTTTTAGCAGCCCCTTGTCGCCGGAGAGGTGAGCCATGATTCGCAGCTCGATCTGGGAGTAGTCGGCAGCCACCAGCTTGTAACCCTCAGGTGCGATAAAGGCCTGCCGTATACGACGTCCCTGCTCGCTGCGAATGGGGATGTTCTGCAGGTTAGGCTCCGACGACGAGAGCCGACCGGTGGCGGTGACAGCCTGATGGTAGGAGGTGTGGACCCGACCGGTTCGGTGGTGAATCAGCTCCGGCAGGGTGTCGGTATATGTGGACTTCAGCTTGCTCAGGCTTCGATGTTCAAGAATCAGGCGCGGCAGCTCGTGTTCGTGGGCCAGTTCCTGAAGCACCGGTTCCGCCGTTGATGGTGCACCCTTGGGGGTTTTCTTGATGACAGGCAGGCCCATCTTGTCGTAGAAGATCGCCTGCAGCTGCTTGGTGGAACCCAGGTTGAAGGTCTCGCCGGCGACCTCGTGAGCTTCCTTCTCTAGCTCCGCCATACGTTCTGCCAGTTCCTGGCTGTGCTGGCGCAGGGTGCTGGCGCTGATCAGGGTGCCGCGTTGCTCCATACGCGAAAGCACCGGTACCAGCGGCAACTCGATTTCTTCGTAGACAGATGCCAGTTTTCCGGTCTCCTTCAGCTTCGGTCTCAGGGTCTGGTGCAGGCGCAGGGTGATGTCCGCATCCTCGGCGGCATAGGGGGCGGCCTTTTCCAGTTCGATCTGGTTGAAGGTAAGTTGCTTGGCGCCTTTGCCGGCAATGGATTCAAAGCTGATGGTCTTCTCGCCCAGGTAGTACATGGCGAGGCTGTCCATGTCGTGCCGGGTAGCCACAGAATTCAGAACGTAGGACTCCAGCATGGTGTCTTCGGCAATGCCCTCCAGGGTAATGCCGTGATTGGCCAGTACATTCTTGTCGTATTTCAGGTTCTGCCCGACCTTGGCCAGGTCGGGGTCCTCCAACAGTGGTTTGAGCTGATCCAGCACCTGATCACGATCCAGCTGCTCTGGCGCGCCCATGTAGTCGTGCCCCAGTGGGACATAGGCGGCTTCGCCTTGTTGAATCGCGAATGAGACACCCACGATTTCGGCGTCCATGTAGCGAAGGCTGGTGGTTTCTGTGTCGAAGGCAAACAGTTCGGTCGATTTAAGGCGTTCCAGCCATTGATCCAGTTCTTGCTGGTCAGTGATGATGCTGTAGTCTTTCTTGCCGGTTTCCGGGTTGGGCTTGTTATCGACGGCTTGAGCGTTGCCGGAGGATGAAGTGTCTCCCTCTTCCAGTTCGGCAATCCAACTGCGGAGTTCATATTCCTTGAACAGCTCAAGCAATTGCTGGTCGTCCTGCTCCCGGAGTTTCAGGTCCTCGAGGCCAAAATCCAGTTCCACGTCGGTGCGGATGGTAGCCAGTTCACGGCTCAGAGGCAGGGTCTTCGTCGCGTCCCGCAGGTATTCACCGATCTTGCCCTTGATCTCGCCCGCGTGTTCGATGACGTTGTCCAGGTTGTCGTAGCTCTGCAGCCATTTGACCGCGGTTTTGGGGCCGCACTTGTTCACACCCGGGATGTTGTCCACTTTGTCGCCTACCAGGGCCAGGTAATCAACGATCTGCTCCGGGGTGACGCCGAACTTTTCCACCACACCGTCCCGATCCATCCGGGTTTCAGTCATGGTGTTGATCAGGGTGACGTGATCACTGACCAGCTGCGCCATATCCTTGTCCCCGGTGGAAACCACCACATCGATGCCCTTGCTGGTCGCTTCGTTGGCGAGAGTGCCGATCACATCGTCGGCCTCAACACCTGTCACCATCAGCAGTGGCAGCCCCATGGCCTTCACGATCTCGTGAATGGGCTCGATCTGGCAGGCCAGATCCTCCGGCATCGGCGGCCGGTTGGCCTTGTACTCCTCATAGAGGTCATGTCGGAAAGTTTTGCCCTTGGCGTCGAAGACCACCACCATTTTGGATCCGGGAAAATCCTGCTCCAGGCGCCGGATCATGCTGATCACACCTTTGATCGCTCCGGTGGGGTGGTCCTTGCTGGTGGTTAGTGGCGGAAGTGCATGATATGCACGGAAAAGATAGGACGATCCGTCCACAAGAACCACGGGTGGTGTGTTTTTGCTGGTCATGTCAAAACAGGTCCGGAATCTGATTGAAGCGTGGGTTGGCTTATGCAACTCTGTACTGAAATCGATGGACGAAAGGGTATCACGAAAATGAAACGAATCGCCTGTCCGGCTTTGTTGCTCGCCTGTTTGCCCCTGGCTGCGTTGGCCCAGGAAGACGGCGCCCTGGATGAGACGCCGGTGGCAACGCCCGAGGAGCCTGTGGTGATCTCTGATTACCAGCCCGCGAGCGAGGGCCCGGAGATTGTGATCCGCCCCGGCGAGAAGGAAGTGTTCTACGAATACCGGGTCAATGGCCAGCTCATGGAAATCAAGGTCGTGCCGGAGGTCGGGCCGGAGTATTACCTGGTGCCGGCAGATGGTGGCGGCTGGATCCGGGAAACCGACTCCGACATGTTGGTGCCCAGTTGGGTGATTTTCCGCTGGTAGAGCCCGTGAGCTTTTCGCGCCTGCTTTTAGTATGAACATTCTAATTTTAAGGCGTAACTTGAATCCTGAGATCGAAGTAAGGCCCTCGTTGCACTGGTTTCGACAGGGTCTTGGAACTTTCAGGAAACCAAGGAGATTCATCATGGGTAAACTCAAGTCCTATCAGGAACAGCTTCAGGAAATCGTAGACAAGGGCATCAATGCCGCTGAAGAGCAGCAGAAGAAGCTGGCTTCCAAACCGTTCGACTACGCGGAGAAGCTGGAGTCCGAGGCGCGTGAATATAGCGTTAAGACCCTGCGCAAGCGTTACAACGGTTACAGCGACAGCCTGTTCGAGCAGCTGCGCAGCCTGAACACCCGTTTCGGTAGCTTCGCTGGTGACCTGGTCGCCAAGCTGGAGAAAGAAGCAGCAGAAGGCGCTGATGCCGTAGCAGAGGCCGCTGAAGAGGTGTCTGACGCGGCTCAGGGTGCCAAGAAGTCTGTTGAGCCCAAGAAGCCGGCTGCGCGCAAGACCACTGCACGCAAGTCTGCTTCTACTGCCAACAAGAGCACCGCTTCCGCCTGAACCGCGGATAGCGTCTCACCGAACGGTGAGTGAAACGAAAAGGCCGCCGGGTAAAACCGGCGGCCTTTTTTTCTGCAGCGAGATTCCAGCGAAGGATCAGTTTTCGGTGTCGGTATGATCGAGTGGCAAGGTCCGCGCCTCGCCCGTGACCTCTTCCAGTCGCTCGATGTCGGCCTCAAAGGCTTTGCGCAGTTCTTCGATCTCTTGAGTTTGTGAGGTAATTTCCCGCTCAATGTCACGTACCTGGGCTTCGAGTCGACGGATTTTTTCCAGAGTAGATTCGGGAATCTCACGTCCGGCCCGCTCCATGTCGGCGGCACGGCTCTGTTCGTTATCCAGTTGGCTGGATATAACCGATATGTTGCCTCGCTTGAGTTGGATCAGGCCTTCGAGCTCCCGGATTTTCCGGTGCATGGCTTTCACCGCCTGATCCGGGTGGCTGAAGCGCTTGAGTAGCAGCCTGTCTTGCTCACGTTGTTCTGCGAGTTCCTTCTGCCGCTGTTTCTCTGCTTCCCGGGCAGCAATCTCTTCTTCGGTTGGCGCCGGAGGGATGGTCTCAATCACGCGGCCATTGTTGCTCAGAATGTCATAGCCCCGCTTGGTGGCTTCCTGGGGTATGGTGCTGCTGATTACGATCTGGCCGTTTTCATCCGTGTAACGGTACATATTGGCGGCCACCTGGGCAGAGAAGCCCAGAGTCAGCGCCAATGCCGTAGCTTTGACAGAAAGTGCGGTCAGACGATTGGCCATCAGTCAGACTCCGTAACGATCTCGATAACTGGCTACCTTCTCTGCATGCCCGGCAAACTCCGGGTTGGCTTTGAGGTAGTCCAGGACCTGTTCAAGACGAATGATGCTCACTACAGGGATGCCGAACTCCTTCTCCACTTCCTGGATAGCGGACAGTTCGCCATTGCCTTTTTCCTGCCGATCCAGCGCAATAAGGACGCCGGCCGGTTCGGCCCCGGCGGCCCGGATGATGTCGATGGATTCCCGGATCGCGGTACCGGCGGTAATCACATCATCCACAATCAGTACTTTGCCCTGCAACGGTGCGCCAACAATGTTGCCGCCCTCTCCATGATCTTTCTTTTCCTTGCGGTTAAACGCAAAGGGTTTGCTGTTACCGTCTGTAGCCAGCGCCATGGCTGTGACCGTGGCCAACGGAATGCCCTTATAGGCAGGCCCGAAAATAATGTCATAATCCAGCCCGCTGCGTGCGATCGCGGCGGCATAGGCCTTGCTTAACTGAAGCAGGTCGTCCCCGGTGTTGAACAGGCCAGCGTTGAAAAAGTATGGGCTGGTTCGGCCTGACTTAAGCGTGAACTCACCAAAGCGTAGTACATTCCGGCGGATGGCAAATTCGATAAATTTTTGCTGATAGTCGTGCATGACAAGGCTTCTGGCGGGTGTTGATCTTTAATTAGCGCGTAAAACCGGTATCATACACACAAACCGAATCAGGGAACACGTATGCGGGTAGTATCAATCAGCGTCAATGGCCTCGCCCAGGCCGTTGAAAAAGGCTTTTTCGACTGGCTGGCGGAGCAGGACGCTGACGTGGTCTGTGTCCAGGATCATCGCATGCGGGCCTACGAGATTGAGGATTACAACCTGATTCCGGAAGGCTACGAAGCTTATTTCATTGATGGTGAGAAAAACGAGGATGGCGGTGTTGGTATTTACACTCGCCACTTCCCGAAAGCCATCATGTACGGGTTTGCCAATGAGCAGGCGGACCGAGAAGGTCGGTTTATTCAGGCCGATTTTGACAAGGTTTCCGTGGCTTGCGTGCTGGCCCCTTCTGCCCTTGGCCGTGAAGAAGAACTGATCGGCGAGGACGACCTGACGGTGCTGGACCACAAGGACGAGTTCATGGAGTCCTTCGGCCTGCATATGCAGAAAACGCTGCGCAAGCGCCGGCAATTCATTTTCTGCGCCAACCTCCAGACGGCTCATCATGTGACTGATGCCAGCCCTCTATACCATAAGCTCGATTTCTCCGGTTTCCTGCCCCACGAGCGTGCCTGGCTGGATCGCCTGTTCGATGAGATGGGCTGTATCGACGGTTTCCGCGAAATTAACAAGCAGAGCAACCAGTTCACCTGGTGGCCCGAGCAGGCCGAAGGGTCCCGCAAGAATGCTGGCATCCGGGTGGACTACCAGCTGCTGACACCGGGAATCCGGAAGACCATCGAAGATGGCTGGATTGACGATTCAACACGCTTCTCCGATCACGCCCCGGTGATCATGGATTACGACATCGAAATCGGCTTCTGAAGCGAGATCTTACCTGAACAGTAGCGGGTTCGGAGGGGTAAGCCTTTCCGGGACCGTCTCCGGCCAGGGAAGGCCGGAGCCGAGCGCACATGGATGTGCTCGAAGCGTGTCCCGGAAAGGCTTACCCCTCCGGGACCGCGGGCGTCAATCTTAATTCGCCAGCGCCGCCTTCTGAATCTCAAACAACTGCTCAATACCCTGTTTGGCCAGAGTCAGCATACTGTCCAGTTCTGACTGGTCAAATGGTGCACCTTCCGCAGTTCCCTGGATTTCAATAAAGCCGCCCCGGTCGGTCATGATCACATTCATGTCGGTTTCGGCTTCGGAGTCTTCCGGGTAGTCCAGATCCACCACCGGAGTCCCCTTGTAAACGCCAACTGAGAACGCCGCGATCATCTGCTTGAGGGGGGATTTCTTCAGGCGCTTCTCGGCGACCAGATGATTCAGGGCATCGACCAATGCCACGCAGCCGCCGGTGATGGCTGCAGTGCGGGTGCCGCCATCGGCCTGGATGACGTCGCAATCGATAGTGATGGAGTGTTCACCGAGGGCGGTCAGATCGACAGCGGCGCGAAGGGATCGGCCGATCAGACGCTGGATTTCAACGGTGCGGCCGCCCTGTTTGCCACGCGCTGCTTCCCGGCCCATGCGGCTGCCGGTGGAGCGGGGCAACATGCCGTATTCGGCGGTGATCCAGCCCTTGCCTTCGCCCCTCAGAAACGGGGGAACCTTGTTTTCGACGGAGGCGGTACAGATGACTTTGGTGTCCCCGAATTCCACCAGCACGGAGCCTTCGGCGTGACGGGTATAGTTGCGGGTAATTCGAACATCTCTGGGTTGCTCGGGCGTTCTGCCGCTTGGACGCATAGTGTTTCCTGAAGTCAGTATTGAATGTCCGGGCGCGTGTCCCGGTCGAACGTATGTCGAAAAGGGCGGTCAGTATAACACGTTGGGGTTGGGCTTTTGTCCGGTTCGCCGTAGCTGTTAAGAGCCTGTTAAACTCGATTACTGATCATTAACCATAAGCGGAGCCGACATGATCCGAAGTATGACTGCATTTGCCCGCAAGGATGTCCAGGGAGACTGGGGTACGCTGACCTGTGAAATCCGGACTGTGAATCACCGATATCTGGAGCCCTCGTTCCGTCTGCCGGAGGCATTCCGTGAGCTGGAAAACCGGTTTCGGGAGGAGCTGAGAAAACAGTTGAAACGGGGCAAGGTGGATGTGTCCATGCGCCTGCAGTCGGTAGAGAAAGGGTCCCAGAGCTTCGAAATAAGTGAAGAAATGGCACAGGCAGTGAACGAGGCGGCCAATCACATCAACCGGATGCTGGACAATCCGGCCCACATTAATGCTCTCGACATCCTTCGGTGGCCGGGAGTGCTGTCGGTGCCCGAGCAGGACTATGGCCCTGCCAAAGAGGCTGCTGTCGGCCTGTTTGAGCAGACCGTGGCCGAACTCGCATCGGTACGTGAGCGCGAGGGTGAGCGCCTTCGGCCGCTGTTCGAGGATCGCCTGCATACGATGGGCGATCTCGTCGCTGACGTGCGTAAACGTATGCCAGAATTGCTCGAGGCCCAGGAAAAAACACTTCGCGAGCGGTTCGAGAAAGCCAAAGTGGAGCTGGATGCCGAGCGGGTGGCTCAGGAGATGGTCATGCTGGCCCAGAAAAGCGACGTCGCCGAGGAGCTGGATCGACTGGACGCCCATATCGGCGAAGTGTCCGATACCCTGAAAAGCGAGGATGCCATTGGCCGGCGGCTGGACTTTCTGATGCAGGAGCTGAACCGGGAGGCCAATACCCTGAGTAGTAAGAGTATCGATGCAGGCGTCACCCGCATTGCGGTGGATTTGAAAGTTCTGATCGAGCAGATGCGGGAGCAGGTGCAGAACCTGGAATAATTCGGGCCCTGCCGCGGTGCTCAGTTCTGTTTCAGGGCGTCCAGTTCCGTTGGCAGCTCAAGCACCATCTTGCGTTTGTTCAGAGGGCAATCGAATTCGAGGTGAAAGGCTAAGAGCTGCAAAGGTAATCCTGCGGCTTTGCCATAGAGGTGATCACCGATGATCGGATGCCCCAGTCCAGCCAGGTGCCGGCGTATCTGGTGTTTCCTACCGGTTTCGATGCTGACCTGGACCAGGGAGGTCTGCTCGAACTCGTCAATCTCCAGCGTCGAGACTCTGCTGATAGCCGGCTTGCCCTCTACGGGGGCGTCAACGAGCTGGTCCTGCGTGTCCATCAAACCGGACACCCTGGCCTTGTAGTGTTTGGTCATGGCCCGGTCCGAGAAGCGCTGGGACAGGGCGCCCGCTGCTTTCGGGTCGTGGGCAATCAGCATCAGCCCGGCGGCATCGGCGTCGAGTCGGTGAATCAGGTGGCACGGCCGCTCAAGCCGAACTTCCGCCAGTCGCAGCAGGCTGCAATGGTCACCCCATTGCGAACCCTGGGCCAGCAGTCCGTGTGGTTTGAACCAGACCGTGTAGCGTCCAAGATCCTCCAGTAGAACCGGCTCCTCCGGTTTTCTCGCCAATACCGTTTCATCGTAGTAAAGCTGCAGCCGGATGCCCGGCTTCAGTTCCTTCGTGGCCCGGCGAAGTCGAAGGCGTTTCCCCTTATGGGTCCACCAGCACGCGCCCTTCGCCATGGCGTCCTTGATCTTCTGGCGGGAGAGGCCTGGCGTCGCCTCGCTCAGGGCGTCTATGGCTTTGCCGGTTTGCTTCAGGGTGATATCGATGGTGGTTCGCATGGAATCTTGCAGTCACTGAACAGATGGATAGGCAAATGGTATCAGCTGGCGCCCTTCCGGGGTGCGGTGTTTTGCCAAAGTCCGTATAATTCCGTGCTTTACCGGTCGGAAGTTGCGGCCGTCGTGTCCAGGTTTGGAGTTCTCGGGTTATGAGTCAGGCAGTTGAACAGGGTACTCTGTACGTCATCTCCGCGCCATCCGGTGCCGGCAAGACCAGCCTTGTGGCGGAAATGCTCCGCAATGACGAGAAGCTCGGTGTTTCGGTCTCCCACACTACACGCACCATGCGAGAGGGTGAGCAGGACGGGGTGAATTACCATTTTGTCGGTCGGGTTGAGTTTGAGGCCATGATCGCCCGCGGTGATTTCCTGGAGCACGCCGATGTCTTTGGCAACTATTATGGCACCTCCCAGGTCTGGGTACGGGAAACCCTGGCAAAGGGTGAGGATGTGATCCTGGAGATTGATTGGCAGGGTGCTGCGCAGGTACGCCGACTGATTCCCGAATGTGTCAGCATTTTCATTGTCCCGCCTTCGCCTGAAGTGTTGCGTGAGCGGCTGGTGGGGCGAGGCACCGACGCGCCGGAGGTGGTGGAGCGCCGCCTGGCAGAGGCCGAAGAAGAGTGCCGCCACGCGGTGGAGTTCGATTTCCTTGTGGTTAATGATGATTTCAGTGCTGCCCTCGGGGATCTGCTTGCCATTGTCCGGGCTCAGCGCCTTCGCATGGAAGTACAGCAACCAAGGCACCGGGTGTTACTGGCGGGATTGTCCGGCCCCGGCTGATACGGGGTTTTCCTGTATACAAATTGAACCGGCCGCAGTAAACTGTGCGGTCTGCTGAAACAGTCATTTTATGAGTCGGGGAAGTTATGGCACGAGTTACCGTTGAAGATTGTCTGGAAAACGTTGATAACCGCTTCCAGCTGGTAATGCTGGCTACCAAGCGTGCCCGTCAGCTCGCTACCAAGGGTGCCGAGCCGATGGTGGCTGAAGAAAATGATAAGCCTACGGTCATTGCCCTGCGCGAAATTGCCGAAGGCAAGATTACTCGTGATCTGCTCAAGGAAGAAGACGACGAGTAAGTCATCTGCGGATATCGGCGATAGTCGGTATAAGTACCTGTCCGCAAGTGAGAAGCATTGAAATCTGTCCCCGCGGTTTTATAGTGTAGCTATAGAACGTTGCTGGAAGGACTATGGAAGGACCCGGATGCGTGCATTCGGGTTTTTTTGTCCCTGAATTTCATGAAGTTGTGGAGGCGCGGTGTCGGCAGAGGCTACGGTTGAGGGACTGGCTCGAGAGCTCAGTTCTTATCTTGATACCAATCGCATCAATCAGGTGCGACGGGCCTATTATTATGCCGAGCAGGCCCACGAGGGTCAGATGCGCAAAAGCGGCGACCGGTATATCACCCACCCCCTGGCCGTCGCCCATATCCTCGCCGATCTCCGGCTGGACCATCAGAGCCTGATGGCAGCCATGCTCCATGATGTGATCGAAGACACCGGCATTCCCAAGGACGCTCTGGCGGAACAGTTCGGAGACGACGTGGCGGAGCTGGTGGACGGGGTCAGCAAGCTGACCCAGATTGAGTTTCGTTCACGGGCGGAAGCTCAGGCTGAAAACTTCCAGAAGATGACCCTGGCCATGGCGCGGGACATTCGGGTGATTCTTGTGAAGCTGGCGGACCGGCTGCACAACATGCGAACCCTCGGCCCCATGCCTTATGAGAAGCGTCAGCGTATTGCCACCGAAACCCTCGATATCTACGCCCCCATCGCAAATCGTCTGGGCATGCACTCCATCTGCACCGAGCTTGAGGATCTGGGCTTTACCTCCCTGTATCCAATGCGCTCCAAGTATATTTCCAAGGCGGTGGATAAGCTCCGTGGCAGCCATCGGGAAATCATCGAGGACATTCGCGGCAAACTGCAGGAGAAGCTGGAAGAGCGAGGCCTGCCGGGACGGATCCTGGGTCGGGAGAAGCACCTGAACAGCATCTACAACAAGATGAAGTTCAAGCAGAAGTCCTTCCATGAAATCATGGATGTCTATGCCTTCCGGATCATCACCGACACCGAAGATGACTGCTACCGCATCCTGGGCGCCGTGCACAGTCTATACAAGCCCCTGCCGGGCCGGTTCAAGGACTACATAGCCATGCCCAAGGCCAATGGCTACCAGTCCATCCACACCACCCTGTTTGGTATGCACGTGAATATTGAGATCCAGATCCGTACCGAGGAGATGGAACATATCGCCAATAACGGTATCGCGGCGCACTGGATGTACAAGAACGAGCCCAGCAGTGTGACAAGTGTTAATCAGGCCAAGGTCGATAGATGGGTCCAGGGGTTGATGGAAATGCGGGAACGGGCCGATGACTCGATGGAGTTTATCGAGCACGTAAAAGTAGACCTGTTCCCGGATGAGATTTACGTGTTTACCCCCAAGGGCCGCATCATGGAGTTGCCCAGTGGGGCAACGCCGGTGGACTTTGCCTATGCCATCCATACGGATATAGGCAACGCCACCGTCGCCTGTCGTATCAACCGCAATCTTGGTTCGCTGAGTCAGCCTCTGCAGAGTGGCCAGACCGTGGAGGTCATTACTGCACCCGGTGCCCGTCCTAACCCGGCGTGGCTCAGTTTCGTGGTTACCGGGAAGGCGCGCAGCAGTATTCGCCATGTGCTTAAGAGCCAGAAACGAGCGGAGTCGCTGGAGCTGGGCCGCACACTGCTGAAAAAGTCCCTGAAGGGCTTTGGTGCCAAGCTTTCGGAAATCAGCGATGCCCAGAAACAGGCGGTGGTTAATCACAATCAGGTGAACAGTTTTGATGATCTGATAAGTGATATCGGCCTGGGTAATCGGATGGCCTATCTGGTTGCCCGTCAGCTTGCCAGCGGCTCTGAGGTTGCTGAAGCCAGTGAGGCGCCAAGGGATATTGAGGGTGGCAACCACAGCCCGGTGACCATTCGTGGCACCGAGGGCCTTCTGGTCCGGTTCGCCAGCTGTTGCAAGCCGATTCCCGGGGACCCGGTCGTCGGGGTGATGGATTCCGGCAAAGGCATGGTGATTCATTCTGATACCTGCTCCCGTTTGCCGGAGGATGACGAGGGCCGAGCGCGTCTGACCCATCTGAAGTGGGCCAAGGACATCACCGATGAGTTTTCCGTGGAATTGCGGGTAGAGCTGGAGCGCCAGCGCGGTGTGATTGCCGAGATGGCTAATGCCGTGGCCATGGCTGACGGCAACATCGAGCGCATCAACGTTGAGGAGCAGAATGCCCGCTTTGGCGTTGTCAGTCTCGTAGTGCACGTCAATGGGCGTCGACATCTGGCTCGCGTCATGCGACGGATTCGCAACATTCGTGCGATTACCCATATAAGCCGCGTCAGGCACTGAACCCGACCAAAGCCCGGTTGACAGGCGCGCTACGCAAGGGCGACGATTGGCGTTTTGGAAGAGAGGAAACCAAGGGTCATGACCAACAAATCCGTAATTCAGACCGAGAATGCGCCCCAGGCGATCGGCACCTATTCCCAGGCGGTAAAGGCGGGGGATACCGTGTACCTGTCTGGCCAGATTCCGCTGGTACCGGAAACCATGGAAGTGGTCGCCGGCGATTTTGCTGCCAAGACCCGGCAGGTATTCGATAACCTCAAGGCTGTTTGCGAAGCTGCGGGTGGCGAGCTGAAGGATATCGTGAAGCTGAACATCTACATGACCGATCTGGCGAACTTCGCCACGGTCAACGAGATCATGGCCACCTATTTCCAGGAGCCGTATCCGGCTCGCGCTGCTGTGGGTGTCGCAGCTCTGCCCAAGGGTGTGCCCATTGAAATGGAAGCAGTTATGGTGCTCAGCTAAGGCCTGATGAAACCGGAATTGATATAAAAGGCGGCCCAGGCCGCCTTTTTTAATGTCAAAGCGTTAGCCCCGGTCGATCATGGCACGGTAGCCAGCCCGGAAATCCGGATAGCGGAACCGGAACCCGGTGCTCAGCAGTCTCTTGTTGCTGCAGCGTTTACTGCCGGCTCGTCCGCCTTTTCGGGCATCGGGCTGCGGCTTGGCACAGGGCGTTTCCTGCCGCACCCATTCCACCACCTCATCAAGCCTGACCGGCTCGCAATCGCTGGCAATGTAACAGGTTTCCAGTGTCGCTCCCGAAAGTGCCAGCTCCACCAGATGGGTCGCCGCGTCTGCTGCATCCTCCTCATGAATCCGGTTGCTGAACGGTGCTGGCTTCGTCGGATTCATGCGTCCCTCCTGGACCTCCTCAAGAAAACGCCGCCGTGAAGGCCCGTAAATGCCGCTGTATCGGATGATAGTCGCCGGGTGGCCACTTTCCAGTGCGGTCTGCTCGCCGGCCAGAACCTGTTCGCCGCTGAACCGGGCCGGCCTGGTGGGGCTGGACTCATCCACCCAGCTGTCGTCATCCTGTGAATAGACACTGCTGCTGCTCACAAAGAACAGGTGTTTCAGTGATTGATCACCGAGGGCGGCCAACAAATTGGCCAGGCCCGTCACGTAAGCATCCCGATAACCCTGCTGATCGTAGCTGGAGGGCGTGAGGCAGTAGATCATGATGTCGAGACCCTCTGGCAGTTTACCGGTAAGGGTTTCTGGCCGGGTCAGGTCTGCGCCGATGCCGTGAACGCCGCCGGGAACACGGTCCGGGTTCCGGCGCAGGCCGAACACGGTGGCTGAGGCTGTCAGCCGACTGGCAATAGCGCCACCGAGTTTGCCGCAACCGGCCACCAGAATTCGAGGCGCGATACTACGTTCAGTGATTGCCATAGACAATTTCAATCCTTATGCTTTACCTCATAAATTAGTGAAACTTCGACCCGCATCTTTCTGACCGGAGCTCACCATGACTCTCACCGAGTTACGATACGTCGTTACGCTGGCCCGCGAAAGGCATTTTGGCCGGGCTGCAGAGCGTTGCCATGTCAGCCAGCCAACGCTCAGTGTTGCGGTTAAAAAGCTGGAAGACGAGCTCGGTATACCGCTCTTTGAGCGAAGCAAAAGCAGCATCCGTGTCACCGAAACCGGGCTGCGCATTATTGAACAGGCTCAGCGCGTCCTTGACCAGGTCGGCCTGATCAAGGACATGGCCCAGGATGGCAAGAACCAGCTCAATTCACCCCTGAAGGTAGGTGCCATCTACACTATTGGCCCCTATCTGTTTCCGCATCTGTTGCCAGAACTCAGGCGTGCCGCCCCGGAGATGCCCCTATACATTGAAGAGAACTACACCGCGAACCTGAGGCAGAAACTCCGGCAGTCCGAGCTGGACGCCATTATC
The DNA here is from genome assembly GCF_008107725.1 of Marinobacter sp. BW6. Taxonomy (GTDB): domain Bacteria; phylum Pseudomonadota; class Gammaproteobacteria; order Pseudomonadales; family Oleiphilaceae; genus Marinobacter. Next base: position 56,300 of record NZ_VIRN01000050.1, on the reverse strand, counting down.
ATTGCCCTGCCGTTTGAGGAGCCGGAGGTCGTCACCCTGCCGCTGTACGATGAACCGTTTGTTGTTCTGCTGCCGGCCGGGCATCCGTTGGCCAGTAAGGAGCAGTTGACCGCTGACGAACTGGCCAAGGAGCAATTACTGTTGCTGGGGCCGGGCCACTGTTTCAGGGACCAGGTTCTGGAGTCCTGTCCACCACTGGTGGAGGCGGTGACACACAGGTCGAATAACGGGTCTCCAGCCCTGGTAACCGAAGGCAGTTCCCTGGAAACCATTCGCCATATGGTGGCTTCCGGCCTGGGTATTACGGTGTTGCCGCTCTCGGCTGCCACTGCCATGCAGTATCATGAAGACATCCTGGCAGTGCGTCCGTTTGCGCCCCCGGTGCCGTTCCGAACGGTGGCTTTGGCCTGGCGGGTTACCTTCCCGCGGCCCAAGGCTATTGATGTGCTTTCTCTGGCTGCAAGTCAGTGCCGGGTCATTGAGAAGGCGAAAACGGATACGCCGGTTGTGGCCGAAAGCGCCTGAGTCTGCCTATGACGTCACTGGATGACATTCCGGTCACCCAGCTCAAGGGCGTAGGAAGCGCCCTGGCGGAAAAACTCGCCAAGCTGGGTATCATCTCCCTGCAGGACCTGCTGTTTCACCTGCCGCACCGATACGAAGACAGAACCCGGATAATCCCCATGGGAAGTCTTCGCATCGGTGATGTGGCAGTGGTGGAAGGGGAGGTTATGAAAGCGGACCTGATCATGGGTCGCAGACGCAGCTTGCAGGTGACCCTCCGGGATAGCAGCGGCTTTCTGGTGATGCGCTTTTTTCATTTCAATGCGGCCCAGAAAAACCAGTTGAGCGAGGGCGCCAAGGTTCGCTGCTTCGGCGAGGTGCGCCCCGGGCGCGCGGGTTACGAGTTCTACCACCCCGAGTACCAGGTCAATCCGCCGCCCATGCCGGCGGAGGGCGAGGCAACCCTGACGCCGGTTTACCCTCTGACCGAGGGGATTCAGCAGCCCCGTGTTCGCTCGCTGTGCCAGCAGGCCCTGGGCTATCTCCAGCGCTTTCCGATTCGTGACTGGTTGCCTGGGGATCTGTTGACCGAATACCAGCTGCCCGGAATCACCGAAGCTGTTCAACTGGTGCATTCTCCTCCTGCCAACGCGCCTGTAAACCTGCTGATGGAAGGGCGCCACCCGGCGCAACAGCGACTGGTGATGGAAGAGCTGCTGGCGCACCAGCTGAGTTTGCTGCAGGTGCGCCAGCAGATTCAGGCCCGTGAAGCGCTCCCGCTCCTTCCCACGGGGGATTTGCCCGAGCGTTTCCTGGATTCCCTGCCGTTTGCGCTCACCGGCGCCCAGCGTCATGTCCTGGCCGACATTCGTCAGGATCTGAGCCAGCCGCTGCCGATGCTCAGGCTTGTCCAGGGCGATGTCGGCTCAGGCAAAACGGTTGTGGCGGCGCTGGCGGCTTTGCAGGTCATTGGCGCCGGCGCTCAGGTAGCCCTGATGGCGCCCACTGAAATCCTCGCAGAACAGCATTTCCAGAATTTTCGGACCTGGCTGGAGCCCCTGGGTATTCGCCTCGCGTGGCTATCCGGAAAGGTAAAAGGCAAGGCCCGAGCTGAAGCGCTGGAAGCAGTCCATTCCGGTGATGCAGGAGTCGTTATTGGCACCCACGCTCTGTTTCAGGACGATGTCGAGTTTCACCGCCTTGCCCTGGTGATCGTGGATGAGCAGCACCGTTTTGGTGTTCACCAGCGGCTCGCCCTGCGGGAAAAGGGCGTGGGCGGCTCGCTGGCACCGCACCAGCTGATCATGACGGCAACGCCGATTCCCCGTACCCTGGCCATGAGTGCCTATGCAGACCTGGATACCTCGGTTATTGACGAACTTCCTCCGGGACGAAAGCCGATTGAAACCATTGTGATTCCCGACAGCCGCAGAGAAGATGTCATCGAACGGGTTCGCAGCGCTTGCCAGGAAGGTCGACAGGCCTATTGGGTCTGCACCCTGATTGAGGAATCCGAAGCCCTGCAGTGCCAGGCCGCAGAGGTCACTGCTCAGGAGCTGGCCGAGCGCTTGCCGGACCTGAAAGTGGGGCTGGTGCACGGGCGGCTAAGGGCTCAGGAAAAAGTGGCGGTGATGGAGCAGTTCAAAGTCGGCGAACTGGATCTGCTGGTGGCTACCACGGTCATTGAGGTCGGGGTTGACGTTCCGAACGCGTCTTTGATTATCATCGAGAATCCGGAACGCCTGGGGTTGGCCCAGTTGCATCAGCTTCGCGGTCGTGTTGGTCGCGGTGAACAGGCCAGCTTCTGCGTATTGATGTACCACCCGCCGCTGTCGTCCAATGGCAAGGCCCGGCTGCAGGCGCTCAGGGACAGCCAGGATGGCTTCGTTATCGCCGAGAAAGACCTGGAGATACGGGGGCCTGGCGAAGTATTGGGCACCCGACAAACCGGTATGATGCAGTTTCGGCTGGCGGACTTTGAACGCGACAAGGGCTGGATTGAGCCAGTTCGGGAAATGGCTCCCGGCCTGATGAATCATCCGGAAATTGTCCAGGCACTGGTTCGACGGTGGCTTGGTGAAAGAACGCGCTACGGCGATGTTTGACTACGTCCATTCTCTCGCCTAATGCGTATGAAAGCTGCCTGGAAATAGAGTTTGATCAACTGCAGGGGCGTTTCTTTGCCCTATACTGGAGTAACGGTCGTTTTCGAACTCGGATCAACCGACGGAAATTAGCAACATTCGGGAGAAATTTATGGAATTACCTGTCGCAGTTCAGCAGGCTCTGGGTGAGACCGCAGCCGGCGTATCCCTTAGGGATGCGGCCCAGGCGAGCCAGAAAGAACTGTTACGAATGGTTCTGCTCAGTGATGAGCAAGGCAACCTTCAGGTAATCTGCCGCCGCGACGATCTGATTGACCTGGAACAGCTGAACAAGCAGCTGGGTCGTGACCTGCGCCTGATGAAGCGCCGCGAACAGTTGCGCGTTCGGGAAAGGGCTGGCCTCAAGGCGCTCCCGGCCTTGCCATCACTGACAGGCTGGCCAACCGTGGTGGATGATCGCGTGGATGACCTGCCAGCGGTCGCCCTGGAGCTGGGCGAGCAGAATCTGGCGATGGTCATGCCCGCTGAGGATTTCCTGGCCCTCACGGCCAAGGCCGACAGGCGCTCTTTCGCCGTTGCGCCGGAATCCATCAACGTGAATCTTGATGATCACGGTAAGGACCGGGATCAGTTTCATTCCGCTATCAAGAAGTTTACCGGCCTGAGAATACAGCAACGCCTGGAAGATACCCTGGAGCTGCCGCCTTTGCCGGAAACCGCCCAGAGGATTATTCATCTTCGGGTCAACCCTAACGCTGTCATGGGCGATTTGGTGGATATTGTCGAGAGCGATCCGAGTCTGGCGGCGCAGGTTGTGAGCTGGGCGTCATCCTCGTTCTACGCTGCTGCCGGCCAGGTAAAGTCGGTGCACGACGCGGTGTCCCGGGTGCTCGGATTTGATCTGGTCATGAACCTGGCAATGGGGCTTTCCCTTGGGCGGGCACTCAAGCAGCCCCAGGATCATCCGGACGGCTACGTGGATTACTGGCAACAGGCAATCTGGCAGGCCCAGTCTGCCGGCATTCTGGCCAGCATGATGCCCCGGGGCGAGCGGCCGGTGTTCGGTCTTGCGTACCTTGGCGGCCTGCTCCACAACTTTGGTCATCTGGTTTTGGCACAGGTGTTTCCGCCCCATTTCAAGCTGGTTTGCCGTTCCCTGGAAGTAAATCCTGATATCGATTCCTCAGTCACCGAGCATTATTTTCTTGGCATCACCCGGGAACAGATTGCTGCCCAGTTGATGGAGAACTGGGGTATGCCCGACGAGGTCACCCTGGCGATCCGTTACCAAAAGAATCCGCACTATGACGGCCCCCACAGCGTCTATGCCCGGTTGTTATGGCTGGGCCGCCAGCTGTTAACCGCCCGGGGCGTAGCTCTGGGTGCGGGAGAGGACGTCAGTCAGGCATTTTACGACGAGCTGGGGCTCAATCGGGAGCAGGTTGAAGAGCAGTTTGATGAGCTGGTAAACAGCAAGGACAGCGTCATGGCTATGGCCGGTATGATGAGCCAGTAGCAGGCGAGGCGGCCTTTCTCGGAAATCTACGTCAAAAAAAGCCGGCCCCAAGGCCGGCAAGCTCACCCGCTTTATTGCAGAGTCGTCCAAACTTATCGGGAGAAAACAACGTCAGGTGGCACCTTCCGCAGATGATAGGTGCCTCCCTGTTTTTAATTTAGACTCTTCGGGAGAAAAGAAAAGTCAACAGTTGTAGATGGGAAGGAATGAGCGGTGTGTCAGATTTTCAAGTTGCCCGAACCATTTGATTTTATGAGTTAAAATGCTCTTCCTGTCGCTTTTCCTGTTACAAACGGTTACAAAAATAAGGTCTGACCAGCTGCACTTTGCACCGGATCGCCAGTGCTAACGGGGAAAAGAGTGGTGTCGGATAGCTGTTGCTGCGCGGCGAATCGCATCAGCGTGCTTCTGCTCAACCTCAAACCGTTCCTTGTCCATTTTATCCACGAACTTCGTTTCTGTTGCCTGCCGTGCCCGGTGCGTGGGCATGTGCTGCAGCTGATCATGCACCTCCTGGAAAACCCTGAAAGGCGATTGCTCCAGTAACTCTGGAGCAATGTGGTCCAGCAGGCCCTTGAGCCTCAGGCAGGCTTCCGAGTACTCGATCTGGTCTTCTTCGACGGCCATCGCAATGACATGAACACTGCGGATCATGTCTTTTCTGCGGTTTGTCTGGAACTCTTCGGCCTTGGCTTGCCGCTTGCGATTTTCCGAAAGCAATCCCATCTGACGCCGGATGAATACCACCAGCAGAACGATGGCGATCAGACCGGCAATAATCAGACTCCACTGCAGCCATTGGGGCATTTTCGGCTCCTTTTATGAATCAGGCCCGTTTGCGTTGGCGCTCCGGGCGCCAGACTTTGACAGCAACGTGCTGTCCATTCAATACGGAAGTGCCGGAGAGCGGATCAATTCGACCGTCGCTGAGCACGTCGTTGATGCTGGCACCGGCATGGCCAGCCGCCACCGACTGGCCAGTGCCGTCGCGGTCATGGCCCCAGCCATGGGGAATGGATACCACGCCGGGCATCACATCTTCGGTAATCTCCACCGGCAAGACAATTTGTCTGGATTCCGAAGATATTTCTGCCGAGTCTGAGCCCTGCAAACCGAGACGGCTGGCATCTTTGGGGTGAATCATCAGGGTGCACCGGTCCTTGCCTTTCACCAGCCGCTGGCTGTTGTGCATCCAGGAGTTATTGCTCCTGACATGGCGCCGGCCAATGAGTTGCAGGGAGTCGCCGACCGGCGCAGCCAGGGCCTCATGCAGCCTGCCAAGATCGTCCAGATAGCGCCTTGGCGCAAGGTTGATCTTGCCATCGAGAGTAAACAGGCGTTCAGGCAGGGACGGCTGGAGCGGGCCCAGATCGACGCCGTTCGGGTTGTCCTTCAGGGCACTCAGGGAGAGTCCTTTTGGTAGCTTATGCCAGTGGCGGTTCAGGGGGCTGAGCTTGGCCAGGCCACGCAGCGGGTGTCGCTTCGGCAGAATGTCCATGACCAGATCAACGGCAGGTTGTAGCAATCCGCGTGCGCGCCCGGCGTCGGCGCCATAGGGGCCGGAGCGCAACAGCAGATCGAGGATCGGGTCCGGACCAATCTGCTTGAAGGCACGCCAGCCTAACTCCAGGCGCAGTGGCAGCCGCCCGCCTTTTCGGATCTTTTCCAGCCGGTGGGCCAGCTCCAGTAGAATCTGCCAGTCGTGACGGGTCTCAGGGCCGGCATCGAACAGTGCTTCGCTGTACTTGGCGACATTGCGCACCGCAAACATGCTGAAAATCAGATCGTAGTGGCTCCGTTCCAGAGCCGCTGTAGGCGGCAGAATGATATCGGCATGACGGGTGGTCTCGTTCAGGTAGTAGTCCACCGAGACCATGAAATCGAGCCCGCCCAGAGCCTCCTCCAGACGCCGCCCGTTGGGGCTGGAGAGCACCGGGTTGCCGGCAACAGTGACAAAGGCCCGGATCTGCCCTTCGCCAGGTGTCAGCATCTCATCAGCCATGGTACTGGCCGGGTATTCTCCGCCGAATTCGGGTAATCCCTTCACACGGCTGTGGCGCTTGCCGAAGTGGCCTTTTTGCCCGGCCATGGCGCCAAGCTCCACCAGATCAATGGCCGGCTGCGAAAACAGCATGCCACCCGGCAGGTCCAGTTTTCCCGTCAGGATGTTGAGGCAATAGGCCAGCCAGGTTGCCACACCGCCAAAGGTCTGGGTGCTTGTTCCCATGCGCGTGTAAAGAGCCGCCTTTTGCGTGGTGGCGAGCTGTCGGGTGAGGGCACGAATGTCCTCTGCGGAAATGCCAGTGTGTGCGCTGACCACTTCCGGGGTGAAGCTGAGGGCGGCCAGACGCAGAAGGTCGACGTCTTTCACCAGCCGTTCGGCCGGGCCGGGATCTACCAAACCTTCTTCAAACAACGTATGCACCATGGCCATTAGCAGTAGGGCATCGCTCCCGGGCCGGATGAAGTGGAACTCGTCGGCCAGCTTTGCCGTCTCGGTGCGGCGCGGGTCCACCACAACCATTTTGCCACCGCGCTGTTTCAGGGCTTTGAGTCGCCCGCGGAAGTCAGGAACGGTCATCAGGCTGCCATTGGATGCCATGGGATTGGCACCAATACAGATAAACAGATCCGTGTGATCAATATCCGGAATCGGGAACAGAACCTGGTGCCCGAACATCTCAAGGCTGGCCAGCATATGCGGCAACTGATCGTTAGACGTTGCTGAGAACCGGTTCTGAGTCCCGATGGCCCGGAGCAGTGGCATGGTGGCAACCAGAGAACCATGGTTGTGGACGTTGGGATTGCCGAGGTATACGCCGACACTGTTGCGGCCGTGGTCCTGGCGGGTCTGGTGGAGCTTTTCGGCGACCAGGTCAAACGCCTCGGCCCACTCCATTTCCTGCCAGCCGGTCCCGGTTTTCCGTATGGGCTTTTTAAGGCGGTCCGGATCTTCGTGCAGATCCTGCAGCGCAACCGCTTTCGGACAGATATGCCCCCGGCTCAGCGGATCATTCTCATCGCCTTTGATGGAGGCGATCTGGCCGTCCTTCATTTCGATCGCGACACCGCACATGGCCTCGCAAAGGTGACAGGTACGATAGTGGGTGCCGTTTTCCATGAAGGGGCTCTCCTGAAGGATTGTTGTTTTGCTATAGCGGTTTCAATGTGCAACCAGATTAGCAGTAAATGACTTGGAGGGGGAAATAACCAGCCGTTGCCCACGTTGCAAAAAGGGCCAACCCGAAGGCTGGCCCTTTGCAGAGGTTTTAGAGCTTTTTACTGCTCGGCCGGGATCTCTTTGACCGGATTCGAGATGAAGTTGAGATAAACGCCCTGTTCGGGGATCTGCAGAGGTATCTGGATATCGCCCGAATCCGTGCCAGAGCCGCTCAGGCAATCGGATAGCGAGTTGCCTGCCCCAATACACTGGAAGAAATCAATGGCCCCTCCGAGGAGGGGGATCTCCACTTCCACGTTGACATCAATAGGCGGCACATTGGCGTTGCGCTGTTCTACCTGCATGCGCCCATCGTCGAAGAAGACGATGGGGCCGTCCAGTTCCAGTGTGAACGGCTTACTGTACAGGTCGTGCGAGAGCGCCTGGGCGAGAGGCAGAGACAGGTTTGGCGCATCCAGTGTCAGATCTGCTGTGGTCTGGAATTGCGGGCGCCCCTGCTCGTCCTCAATGATCAGCCCTTCAACAAGTCCCTGGGGGTTGCCTTCAGTGGGCGTGCCATAGGTCATCCGGAGGATCTGGGGGCCGGTGGCCTGTTCGCCGAAGCCATCCAGAAAGACACTGGCTGATGTGGTGGCAAGCATGGTCGGGTAGAGCAGAACTCGTACGCCTGTTTGTCCCGTTTCCTCGTTCACGATGACCGGACCCAGGATCTCAGTGTTGAGCCCATAGGTCTGATAGATGAACTTGTTCTCCGGGCATTCCTCACTCGCCGAGCATCCAACACTGGCACCGACAGGCACCCCGAGTGCGTTGGCCTGCTTGCCTTCAACTCTGAGACGCGCTGCATTGGCGGAGGGCAGGAAACCGCCGGCTCCGTCCGCTTCGTGGGCGAAGGGTTCCAGGCAATCGGTGGCCCCCGGACTTGTGCAGTCGATGACGTAGTTCGAGTTGGTATCGCGTATCGGCAGGTTGCGAAGAGGCGTAAAGACTGTGTTTACAGACTCGCTGCCACGGAAGTAGATGGCCATATCCGGACCGCCGATGTCTTCCGGGTCTACCAGCAGGTCTGTTTGCAGAGGGTATCCCTGCTCGGAGCAGATAGCTGCGGAACAATCATTGGCGGCCGAGGATGAGGTCATGGTGTAGCGATAGTGAGCTCCGACCTCCCAGGCTGTCTCCGGATAGAAACGCACCCGCTGGTTGTTCTTCTCAAGTCGCCCGGCGACCGGTTCTCCGGCACCGACCGGAGTGCTCGCGTCTGTTACCTTCTCTACGATAAAGGTATTCTCGTTAATCGTTTCCAAATCCATGGACTGGGAGAACACCACCACGATCGGACGATCTTCTGGCATGTTGGTGACGGGAAGTACCTGGCCGAGCGGTCCTCCTGCTGCGCCATCCAGACACTGGCCATGGCTGCTGCTGGAAAGATCCACGCCCGTGGTGGCGCAGGGGTAGCCAGGGTAGGTGGTCAGGGCAATAGGTGAGGCGGGATCTGCCTCGCTGCCATCAGATGTTTCAGGTAACGCGAAGGACAGGTTGCGGCTAGCAGCCGGATTGCCTGCCAGGTCAGTGAGTTCATTGGTAATGCTCAATGTGTAGTCAATGCCATGTTGCAGGCCCCCGACTGGGTTCATCACCACCGCCGTTCCGTCGACATAAGCTTCCAGTGTTCCGTCCGTCAGTGTCAGTGGATTGCCGTTTGCATCAAGAACAAGCCCGTCAGCCAGAGATTCGGAATCAATGGGTTCATCAAAGAACAGAATGACCGGGTCCCCGGGCCGCTGCATGGACTGGCGCGTATCCGGAATGGCGTTGTCCGGGCCGGGCATCCAGCTGACCAGGCTCGGTGAAGTGCTGTCCAGTTCACGGAGCATCTCGGCATCCAGCACCGAGTCGGCATCGGTGGCTGCCTGCAAGTGGAATGCAATGGTTGAGTCGGTGTACTCCTGCCCCAGAAGGTTCGGTTCCACCATCCCGATGGCGTCGATGGTCAGCACGCCATCCTGAACCAGGGCGATACCTCGCAGCTCCACCCCCATCAGATCCTGTGACAGAGCCGCGTTGGGCTGGGCATTTACGGTATTCATGGAAACATCCATAAACAGCGTGATGTGCCGTGGTGCGTTCAGGTCGTCGGTATAGGGGTTGGGGCTCAGATAGCCGGAGGCGTCTGACAACATGGTGACTTTGATGTCACCGGTGGTCTGGAGTTGGCCGGTGGCGGCATCCAGAACGGGAACTGTGCCGCCTACGAGAACATCCAGGCTGGTGCTGTTCAGCACGCTGCCCCGGGCGATGCGCAACGGCAGTGCTTCGTCCGCTTCGAAAGCAGGTGCAAAAGCCAACTCTGCAAACAAATCGCCGCTTTGCTGAGAGGGGCCCGCTTCACCCTGTAGCACCGAGTTGAGGGTGACGCCGTTTATGATCTGGCCATTCAAAACCGAACGGGTCGCGTCCTCTTCCGTGGATCCTGCCGCCAGCCCCGAATCAACGGCAGATTGCTGCAGTACTACGGTGGGTCCGGTTTCTCGCGGTGTGAACTCAATCTCTTCGCTGAACCTGCCTGCCTGCGGGGAGGTCAGGCTGGCCAGGTTTTCAAGTTTCAGGGTATAGGTCTGGTTGGTATCCAGAACGTCGTCCTTGCTCCCGCATTCCCTGGGATCCTCGACCATACAGGGATCGACGGTTATCCGGTTGCCTTTTACCAGAACCGTCGCGGGGACTGATTCGCCGTTGCCGTCCAGGAGCTGTATCGACCCACCGAGAGCCTCCCAATCGGGATGGACTGGATGGGTCATGGCCAGCCGGAAGGTGGAAAAGTTCATTGCCTCGAATGGACTGTTGTTTGCCGGTACCTGCCAGGCAATACCAAACTCCTCGGTTGAGTTCGTAGTGGCGGAGGGCCCTGAGTAATTCCCTCGGGTCTCAAACTGGATGCCAGCATCGCCTGCGGCATTGGGCGTGTCGATCTGCCTGCCGCCTTCGGCAGCCAGTGGTTCACTGAAGGTCACCGTGTAGGTCCCGAGTTTTGCAAGCTTCGAGGAGGGCGACAGTATCAGACTCCTGCCACCGTCAATCCGGGCTATTGAAAACGGCACGGACTGGCCCTGCGACTCCACCAGGATCTTGTTTTGCAGATCCGCATCCTCGTCGGTTACGGCATGGCTGAAGCGCAGAACGATGTCGGCCTTGGGGCTGACATCCGGCTGCCCGTCGGCGGGATAGGAATAAACCACCGACCCGGGAGAGACTTTCTCATTCATGGACTGTTCGCTGCCGCCACAGGCGGCCAGCAACAGGGCGGGAACCAATGCCAGTGTTTTGTTGTACTTCATGGCGTGCCCTCCTTAAAACTTCAGGGTGATGGAGCCGCTGACAACGTGAACGTCGCCGTCTGCAGTAACAGGCGTTTCGTTGCCGTCAAAATCCACCAGCGTGAAATCCCGCTCTTGCAGTTGCTGGTACTGGTATCCAATGTCCAGGCGGACGGGGTAGGCGAGCAGGCGCGTGCGGTCGTAGGTGGCACTCAGGCCGAGGCCGACCACAATCTTGTCGGTATCGAGATAATTGATCTCCGGATTGCGGGTGGACTTGAGCGGCGACTCCTCATAGGCAACGCCGCCCCGCACGGAAAAGTTCTTGTTGAGGGCGTACTCGGCGCCGATCCTTGGAATCAGCACGTCGTCGAACTGAATCCGGCTGCCCGCTGACACCGACTGCTGATCCTTGATGGTGTCAGAGGAGAACTCGTTCTCCAGCTCTGACCAGTTCTGCTGCTCCACGCTGCCACCAATCCGCCAGTTTTCGCCCTTGTATTGAGCGCCAAACCCGAAGGTTTCTGGCTGGAAGGAATCAATGGTAGAGACTGCCAAACTCAGGCCGGGATCCGGAATGGTCTGGGTGACAATGATGTTGGAGTCCACCGATGTGGAGGCTGCTGATTTCGTTCGATAGGTGAATGCGGTTTCCCAACCGTTCAGGAAGCAGTTGCTGTCCGGGCAGAACGTGCTGCCCAGATCAATACTGGTGCCCAGAATGGTTTTCAGGGAGGGTTCGGCATTGACTGCAAGACGTTCCCGGCTGGTCTCGCCACCCAGAGTAGAGACTGCATCAAGGTTTGCCTGGGCATCCAGGGTGACGCGCACCGATGCACCGGCGGAGATACCGCGCCAGATCGGAGTAGCGCCACCGATGTTCAGGAACAGGGGCTCCTTCCCGTACTGCAGGAACTGGCCGTTCTCCGTGGTCTGTGAATCAAACGCCAGCATTTCCTTACCGTATTTCTCGACGCCGGCAATGAAGCCCAGATAGATCGGATGCTTGAAGCGAGTCAGCGAACCCAGATTGGTTTTCATGCCAATCAGCACGTGCTGGCTCGGCGAGTTGGCCAGGATGTCGCCACTGGCATTCGGATTGGCAGAACGCAGTTCTTGTTCGGCGTGCAGAATGCCAGCCGTCAGCTCCCCGCGCTCATCTTTGGTGAGGTAAGCAGGGTTGTAATAGGTGGCTGACACCTGATCATTGAACATCGATAAGGATTGGGCTGTAGCGACATCCACCGGCATGACGCCATAGGTGGTGCCCAGGTTGCCCATGCTGGCGTTAACTGGAACAGAGAAACCGACAGAGGCGGCGGCGATCGCAAGAGACAGTGCCCTTGACCGAGAGCGGGAGGAAAAAGCCATTGATACACTCCATTACTTCGTTGTTTTTATACTCGAGCCGTGAATCAGGAAAGAGTACGGCGGGTATTGTTGCTCAGGAGGTAGTGTATTCGGCTTGTCTTTTCGGGACGTTGGCTTTTTTGACAAGAATGGGTGTCTCTAAGACCACAGAGCACAGAGTACTGGAGAGAGTGACTGATCTAATTGCGGTAAGAGCAAGCCAGAGGTCTTGGTTGAAATGGAGGTTGTTCATGGAAAAAAACTCCCCAATCGGGGAGTTTTTTGGTGTTAAGTAATTCGACGCTTGGATATCAGAGGACTTTTCGTCTGAGCCTCACTAAGCCAATAAGGCCTAGTCCTAAAAGGCCAAGAGTGCCAGGCTCTGGGACGGAGACAGCTTTGCCGAAGATCGCAACATGCGATATAGCCCCTTGATTTGGATAGAAGCCTTGTAAATCTAAGTTGTCCTGACCATTCCAGCTCCCTAAATCATATAGGTACTGTGGCTGGCTTCCGTCCTTAACCACAAGGTAACACTCAGGACAAATGATCCAATCAGGGCCATCCCATGTAATTAGCGCATTATTGGGATCACCAGTAAAGGCTGTTGAGTAGAAGGATTGGTATGAGCCATCTTCGCCGCCCTCAAAATTGGCTTTGTAGAGCAGAGAGAGAGCCGAAGTGCCGAAGAACGCTGCGACATCTTCTGCGTCAAGCGCGGGGTTTGGAGACCCTGGGTCATGTACTACATCGGCGTCACCAGGCCCGAGCAACAATGCGCTCGCTGAGAGCGACCAAAAGAGCGCGAGCACTCCGACAAACGATGTTAATGATTTGATAATGTTATTCATGGTATCAGCACCTACGAAGTTCCTTGGTTTTGGGCTTGGTAACTGCTCCTTGCCTAGTAAGCGTTAAGCAGATCCTGTGCCACCATCAATATTCGCAAGTAAAGCAATGAGCTAAGAAGATTTCTGGGCAATTGCTTGTTTTATGAATGTAAAAAATATCGACATCGTGGGTTGTTTTCAGCTGGGGAGGGTAATCACTGTTGGTGTATGGATTTGTTGATATAAGGGCTTCGAGAAAAGTTTCGGTCTCTCGCCGTGGTGGAGATCTGTAATAGATCTAGCGTGTTTCGAGTTCTTATATCAAAGAGTTGAAGAGGGCGCAGCAGACCTTCGACACCTCACAAGGATGGACGCGTTTAAGCGATCTATAACTGATTGATAATGGTGGGCCCAGCAGGACTCGAACCTGCGACCAAGGGATTATGAGTCCCCTGCTCTAACCAACTGAGCTATAGGCCCGTTCAGCGAACGCTGTTTTGAGAGGTGTTTCCTGGGGGGGAAACAAAGCGGGCGCCATTATACCGGTGAGGTGTGGCGCCCGCTACTGTTTGGGAAATTATCCCTGATTGCCCTGGTCGTCGATGAAGCCGCGCAGGTGATCGGACCGTGACGGGTGGCGAAGTTTGCGCAGAGCCTTGGCTTCGATTTGACGGATCCGCTCCCGAGTGACGTCGAACTGTTTGCCGACTTCTTCCAGGGTGTGGTCGGTGTTCATCTCGATACCAAACCGCATGCGCAGTACCTTGGACTCTCTTGCAGTGAGGCCAGCCAGTACCATCCGGGTGGACTCACGAAGGCCTTCGGCGGTGGCGGAATCCACCGGGGAGAGGGCTTGGATATCTTCGATGAAGTCGCCCAGGTGGCTGTCTTCGTCGTCGCCGATCGGCGTTTCCATGGAGATCGGCTCTTTCGCAATCTTCAGTACCTTGCGGATCTTGTCCTCAGGCATTTCCATGCGCTCGCCAAGCTCTTCCGGCGTCGGTTCGCGGCCCATCTCCTGCAGCATCTGGCGGGAGATCCGATTGAGCTTGTTGATGGTCTCGATCATGTGCACCGGAATACGGATGGTGCGGGCCTGGTCCGCGATGGAGCGGGTGATGGCCTGACGAATCCACCAGGTGGCGTAGGTTGAGAACTTGTAGCCGCGGCGGTACTCGAATTTGTCTACGGCCTTCATCAGGCCGATGTTGCCCTCCTGGATCAGGTCCAGGAACTGCAGGCCGCGGTTGGTGTACTTCTTGGCAATAGAAATCACCAGACGCAGGTTGGCCTCAACCATCTCTTTCTTGGCGCGGCGAGCCTTGGCTTCACCGATGGATACGCGACGGTTGATTTCCTTGATGTCAGCGACGTCCAGATCCACTTCGGTCTGCACGTTCTGGATGCGCTTCTGCAGCCGAACAATCTCGTCAATACGCTCGGCCATGGGCGCTGCGTAAGGCTTCTTGCTCTTGGTGATCTTCTCGGCCCAATCCAGGTTGGTCTCGTTGCCCGGGAACGACTTGATGAAGTCCTTGCGGGGCATTTTGCACTCACGAACACAGATCTGCATGATCGCGCGCTCGTTTTCACGAACCAGGTCGTTGGTGGAGCGAACCACGTTCACCAGCTCATCAAAGGCCTTGTTGGCAAGCTTGAACGGTGCGAACACTTGCCCCAGATCGTTCAGGGCTTCCTGGGTTTTCTTGTCGGAGCGGCCGTGCTTGGCCAGTGCCTTGTTGGCGGCATCCAGCTTTTCGTTGAGCAGTTCGAACCGGAGACGGGTCTCTTCCGGATCCGGGCCGTTATCGGTTTCTTCTTCCGAGGAATCGTCGTCATCGTCGGACGAGGAATCGGAGTCGTCGGAACTCTCGGTGGTGGTTTCCTCGCCCATGAACGGCTCGGCGTCGTCCGGATCGAGGAAGCCCGTTACGATGTCGCTGATGCGACCTTCGTTTTCGAGAATACGGTCGTAGGCCTGGATTACAGTGCCGGCGGTACCCGGGAAATGGGCAACGGCGGCCATCACATCGCGGATGCCTTCTTCGATGCGCTTGGCGATAACGATTTCGCCTTCGCGGGTCAGCAGCTCGACGGTACCCATTTCACGCATGTACATGCGCACAGGGTCCGTGGTGCGGCCAGCATCGGTTTCAACGGCCGCCAGAGCGGCAGCAGCTTCAGCAGCGGCAGCTTCGTCAGCGGTGGAGTCGCCCTCGGTCATCAGCAGGGTATCGGCGTCTGGTGTTTCTTCGCACACCTGAATACCCATGTCGTTGATCATGCGAATGATGTCTTCGACCTGATCCGGGTCGGCGATGTCTTCCGGGAGGTGGTCATTCACCTCGGCGTAAGTCAGGTAACCTTGTTCCTTGCCTCTTGCAATGAGGTCTTTCAAACGTGATTTTTGCGAATTGCCTGACATAGACACCCTGTGAACTCGCTTCTAGAAGGAAAAAGTTAAACAGCCATTATAGCTGTCGCTCGGTTGCTCTGCCACCAAGGAGCCTAGGCTCAAAGGTTAGATGGTGATCAGTGCATCAAGTTTCAAGTGCTGTTAGTCCCCAGTGCCACCACTCAGGGCTCTCAGCTCCTGTCGTTCCTCGCTTGTGAGGTTCGACAGGTTTCGTAATAGTGTGGCAAGTCGCTGCTGGCGGGATGCCTCTTCATTCGGGCTCAGCAACTCCCTGGCGGCGGCGAGTGTGCTTTCCCGCGCCGGAATATGCTCGATCCCGTCAAACAGGTTGTAAAACCGCCCTCGGGCGGCGGTATCCAGAGCCAGCGTGCGCACCAGTGTTTTCCGGTCCCGGATGTCGTTTGCCAGAATCCACTCGGCAAAATTCCGGGCCTGGTTAAACTGCCGGGAGCTTCGGGCCAACTCGGTCACCTCTGTGGCCAGGTCCGGTGCTTCCAGCAGGGCAAGGCACAGAATGCTGTCCTTGCTGAGCTTCACATCGATCCGATCTTCGGAAACCCGGTCCCGTCGCTCGCCGTTCCATCTTCCTTTCTGCCCCTGCTGGCGGTTCTGCCACTGGTTCCGGCCACCGCAAAGGCGGAGCATTTCGTGCCACATGGCATCCCGGAGGGTGCTTCTGGGCATCTTGTTGAGTAGAGGTTCAACCCTGGCTCGCAGTTCCCCCCGGTGCTCGGGCAGCTGCAGGTCCAATCCTTCGCTCTGCCGGTCAAACAGGTACCGAGACAGAGGTGTTGCCCCTTCAATGCGCTTCTGGAAGGCCTCTGGCCCTTCCTTGCGTACAAGGGTGTCCGGGTCCTCGCCCTGGGGCAGCATCAGAAACTGGAGGTGCAGGCCGTCGGCCATCAGTTCCAGTGCGTTCTCCATAGCCCGGTCAGCGGCCCGGAAGCCGGCCTGGTCGCCGTCAAAGCAGAACACGATGTGCCTCACTTGCTTCAACAGGGCTGTCAGGCTGTCCTGGTTCGTTGCCGTGCCCAGTGTCGCAACCGCATAGTGAATGCCGTGCTGGGCGAGGGCGATGACATCCATGTAGCCTTCAACCACCAGCAGCTTGTCGAGCTGGCGGATGGCCTGCTTGGCTTCGAAAAGCCCATAGATCTCGCGACTTTTGTGGAATACATCCGACTCCGGAGAGTTGATGTATTTCGCCTTGTCATCCCCAAGGGTGCGGCCACCGAAGGCAATGGTTCTGCCCCGGGTGTTCCGAATCGGGAACATCACCCGGTTGCGGAAAAGGTCTCTGGGCCTGCCGTACTTGTCAGACACCGTGCCGGTTTCGATCAGCGGGCCCTGCAGATCCTTGCTGGCGGCATCAAACAGGGCGGTACCTGTCGAAGGCGCGTAGCCCACCTGGTACTGCTCGATGATGGTGTTGTCCAGCCCCCGTTGCTGCAGGTAGTCACGGGCATAGGTGCCTTGCTGGCCCTTCAGCGACGACTGATAAAACCGGCCGGCAAAGTCCAGGGCATCGGTTAATGTTCGAGCCTGCTGAATTTCCTGCTTTGCGGCCCGGTCGTAGGGCACTTCGAGCCCCACCCGTTTGGCCAGTTCCTCGACCGCTTCGGTGAAACCCAGGCCTTCAAACTCCCTGACAAAGCTGATGGCATCTCCATGGGCGCCGCAACCGAAACAATGATAAAAGCCTTTGTCTGGCCGGACATTGAACGAGGGTGTTTTCTCGTCGTGAAACGGGCAGCAGGCCTTGTAGTTGGCCCCGGCTTTCTTGAGCGTAATGCGTGAACCGATCAGTTCCGCCAGGTCGATACGATCCAGCAGGTTTTCAACAAACTGTTGAGGGATCAGTCCGCTCATGGGGGCTCCACATCAGGCCGTCATCGGAGTTGGCCAATAGCCAAAAATGCCGCCGAAGCCAGGCCTCGGCGGCATTTTTGAGTCGCTCTGTGCAGCCTGCGGCTGTACAGGCAATCAGTGCTTTGCAGTCAAGCGGCGTCAGGTAAAACTTAGTACAGACGCTCGAACTTGCGCTGTTCCCGCTGAAGCTTCTTGAGATGACGCTTAACGGCAGCGGCTGCTTTGCGCTTACGAACAGCGGTCGGCTTCTCGTAGTGCTCACGACGACGTACTTCAGAAAGTACACCCGCTTTTTCGCAGGAACGCTTGAAGCGACGCAGTGCTACGTCAAACGGTTCATTCTCTTTCACTTTAACAGCTGGCATTCGAAAATCACCTACCTGATAGATTCGGTTTCAATTTTGTCCGTCTGGCGTGGCCAGACCGGTTCTCGATCCCTGGTCAGATTGGCTAAAACTCGACCAGTGCATATTTTAGGGCGGCAATGATAGCGCCTGCGTTATGGCGAGGTCAATGTTTGTTCGATGAATCTGCCAGAGGGTTTCGGGTTTCTGCTAAAATGCGCGTCGTTTTCATTTCTGCCAACCAATGTGGCCTGACATTATGCTGATTCTAGGTATTGAAACCTCCTGTGATGAGACCGGCGTAGCTCTTTATGACACTGAAACAGGGTTGCTGGGGCACGCACTGTTCAGTCAGATCGACATGCACGCGGATTACGGCGGTGTCGTGCCTGAGCTGGCGTCCCGGGATCACGTCCGGAAACTTCTGCCTTTATGCGATCAGGTGTTGGCCGATGCTGGAAGAACTCGGGCAGACATAGAAGGTATTGCCTATACCGCCGGCCCGGGATTGGTTGGCGCACTGATGGTCGGGGGCTCGGTTGCCCATGCGCTGGGTTTTGCCCTGGGTATTCCTGTGCTGGGCGTACACCATATGGAGGGGCACCTGTTGGCGCCCATGCTGGAGGATAATCCACCGGCTTTTCCGTTTGTCGCATTGCTTGTCTCGGGTGGCCACACTCAGTTGGTGCGGGTCGATGGTATTGGCGAGTACGAAATGCTCGGCGAATCGGTGGACGATGCCGCGGGAGAGGCCTTTGACAAGACCGCCAAGATGCTTGGTCTGGACTATCCGGGTGGCCCCCGGGTGGCGGCACTCGCGGAAAAAGGTACGGAAGGCCGTTACCGGTTCCCAAGACCAATGACTGATCGGCCGGGGCTGGATTTCAGTTTCAGCGGTCTGAAAACCTTCACTCTCAATACCGTCAATGCTGCTCGTGGCGAAGGCGGGCTGGATGACCAGACCCGGGCGGATATCGCTCTGGCGTTCGAAGCCGCTGTGGTGGATACGCTCACCATAAAGTGCCGTCGAGCCCTGGAGCAGACAGGCTGCAAACGCCTGGTCATTGCCGGGGGTGTCAGCGCCAATAAGCGGTTGCGAGCCGGCCTGGAGAAAATGACCGGCAAGCTCAAAGCCAGCGTGTTTTACGCCCGCCCTGAGTTCTGCACGGATAACGGCGCTATGATCGCCTACGCCGGCGCTCAGCGAATAAAGGCCGGTCAGCAGGACGGTGATCGGATTGTCGCGGTGCCCCGATGGCCAATGAACACGCTGCCACCCATCAATGAAGCCAGATCCACCGGCTTGGTGGACTGATAATCAAAGCCCTGCTTCGCGGCCCTGGGCGAGCCGGATCAGATTATTGCGGTGGCGAACGACAATCAGGATGGCAAGCAGGCCGAACAGTGGCAGGGTTTCCGGCTCGAGGAATGCACTGATCAGCGGGCCACTGATAATCGCCACCAGGGAGGCGAGGGCTGAAATGCGCCAGCGCCAAATAATCAGCATCCAGATAGCTGCCATCATCAGCGTTGTGACCGGAGCCAGGGCAAGGCCAGCCCCTAACGCCGTCGCGACGCCCTTGCCGCCTTTGAATCGGTAGAAGGCCGGGATCATATGGCCGGTTACCGCACACAGGGCAACCATGGCTTGCACCATTACCGAAAGGCCGGCGGCATGGGCCAGCCATACGGGTAACCACCCTTTGGCAGCATCCAGTGCAAGAGTCAGAAGGGCTGGCGGCCAGCCGCCGGTGCGGTAGACGTTAGTGGCGCCCGGATTGCCTGAACCCTGGGCTCGCGGGTCCGGTAGCTTCCAGAGCTGGCAAACCGGCAGAGCAAACAACACCGAGCCTGCCATGTAAGCGGCGGCGCAGAGCAAAACCGTTAACACCGGGTCACTGGGAAGCATGCTATGGGCTCGGAGACAAAGACGTATATGGCCAATATGTGCGAAAATGCCCGCCCTGAAAACGCGGGCCAGATTGCTCACAGTATCCCCTGGCTGTGCGTTATTCAATCACCAAAGAGTGGAAGAATCCGGGAGCACCCTTGGCAGACACCGTATTGATCGAAGGCCTGGTTGTGGAAACTGTGGTCGGAGTTTACGACTGGGAGCGGGAAGTCACCCAGAGCCTGGTGATTGATCTGGAAATGGCTTGGGATAATAGCGTGCCGGGCAAGACAGATAATGTGGCCGACGCCCTGGATTACGCTGCCGTCAGTACCCGGGTCGAGGCCTGCCTGCAGGCGCTCAGGCCGAAACTGCTTGAACACGGGGCGGAGGTCCTGGCGAAAACATTGCAGGATGAACTCGGCATAAAGTGGTTGCGACTGGCGATACGCAAGCCCGGCGCCGTACCGGCGGCGCAGGCAGTGGGCGTGCGGATCGAGAGGGGGATGCGGTAATGGCAGCGGCTGTCCGGGTTTACATCAGCATTGGCAGCAATGTGGACAGGGAGCGCTATGTCAAAGCCGCGCTTGATGCTCTGTCTGCGTGGTTTGGCGAGCTAACCATCTCCCCGGTCTACGACAGCGAGGCCGTCGGATTTGACGGGTCCCCCTTTCTGAACCTGGTGGTGGGCGTGGACACGTCCTTGCCGGTGGCCGAGCTGTCACAACGTTTCAAGCAGCTGGAGGCCGATAATGGCCGGCGCCGGGATGTTCCAAAATTCAGCGCGCGAACCCTGGATCTCGACATTCTCACTTATGGTGACGCGGTTGGCCGGATAGACGGTGTCGAGCTGCCCAGAGGGGAAATTCTGAAAAACGCCTTCGTGTTGCGGCCGCTGGCAGACATCGCTCCGGAGGCAGTGCATCCGGAGTGCGGCAAATCCTATGGCCAGTTGTGGCGGGAATACAGCACCGGACAGAAGCTCTGGCCGGTGAATTTCAGCTGGCAGGGGCGCCAGATATCAAGCGCCGCCGGTTGAGCGGAACAGGTCAATAAGGTGATCGGTCGAGCTGTCACTGGCCTCGTTGCCGTCTTCCCGGCCAAGCAGGCGCGGCAGAATGCCCTTGCCCAACTGTTTCCCGAGTTCCACGCCCCACTGATCAAACGAATCCACATCCCAGATCACCCCCTGCACGAAGGTGCGATGCTCGTAGAGAGCGATGAGTGCGCCAACGGTCTCCGGTGTCACCTTTTCCATGGTCAGCGTGTTGCTTGGCTTGTTGCCCGGGATGACCTTATGGGGCGCAAGCTGTTCAATCTCCGCTTCGGCCCGACCATCCGCGACCAGTTCTGCCCTGGCTTCTTCCAGTGATTTTCCGGCCATCATCGCCCGGGCCTGGCTCAGGCAGTTGGCGAACAGATCGGCGTGATGGGTCGCCACCGGATTGTGGGTTTTCAGGGGGATGATGAAATCCGCAGGAATCAGCCGCGTGCCCTGGTGGATCAGCTGGTGATAGGCGTGCTGGCCATTGGCGCCGACTCCGCCCCAGATGACCGGGCCGGATTGCCAGGCCAGGGCGTCGCCACCCTGGCTTACGCTTTTGCCGTTGCTCTCCATGTCCAGCTGTTGGAGGTGGTCCGGCAGACTGCGCAGGTAATGATCGTAAGGCAGGATCGCGTGGGTTTCGGCACCCCAGAAATTGTTGTACCAGATGCCCAGCATGGCCATAACCACGGGCAGATTCTCCGCCAGCGGCGCTTCCCGGAAGTGCTGGTCCATGGCATGGGCGCCGGCTAGCAGTGCCCGGAAATTGGCCATGCCAACGGTAAAGGCAATGGGAAGCCCGATGGCAGACCAGAGTGAGTAACGACCACCCACCCAATCCCACATTGGAAAGACATTGTCCGGATCAATGCCGAAGCCCTGCGCTGCCGGTACGTTGGCGGTTACCGCCATGAAATGCCGTGACACCGCCTGCTCATCACCGCAGCGATCCAGAAACCATTGCCGCGCCACCTTGCTGTTTTCCAGGGTTTCCTGGGTCCGGAACGACTTGGACTGAATCAGGAAGAGCGCGGTTTCCGGGTTTATCTGGCGCAGCGTCTCGCAGATTTCGGTGCCATCGATGTTGGCTACGTAATGGCATCGAATGCCAGCCTGGGCATAAGGTTGAAGGGCTTCGCCCACCAGCTTCGGGCCCAGGTAGGAGCCGCCGATACCGATGCTTACGACATCGGTGAAAGGCTTGCCGGTGTATCCGGTGCGGCGTTGGCCCAACACCTCATCCACCAGGGCTTCCATGCGTTGGAGAGTTCTCTGAACTTCGGCGACCACATCTTCGCCCCCGACAGTGACGGCTTCGGTCCCCGGGTTGCGCAATGCAGTGTGCAGGGCAGGGCGGTCTTCGGTAACGTTGACTCTCTCTCCGCTGAACAACGCCTCCCGCCTTGCTTCCAGGTTGCAGCTCCTGGCCAGCGCCAGCAATGCCTCGAGCACCTCATCGGTGATCCGGTTCTTGGAAAAATCCAGTGATAGCCCTGCACCTTCGATGAAGTAGCGCTTTGCCCGTCCGGGATCTTCATTGAATAGATCCTTCATGAGAACGCCGTCCAGGCGTTCCCGCTGCTCCATCAGTGTCTGCCATTCGGGTTTCGAGGTCAGTACTGCAGGATGTGCGGGCATCAGAGAGTCCTTTTCTGTTGGCTTATCGGGTCAGGGACAGGTTATCGATCAAGCGGGTGGTGCCCAGGAAAGCGGCGGCCAGCAGCGTAACGTCCCGGTCATCGGCTGTAGCCGGTTTGAGTGTTTGACTGTTGACGATGTTGAAGTAATCCGACCGTAGCCCGGCATCCCCGAGACGTTGTTCGGCTTCGTTTTCCAGTGTTTGGAAGTCTGTACGGCCATCGGTTATTTTTGCCGCTGTGGCCTGCAGGGTCTGATAGACCACTGGTGCAATTTGCCGTTCCTGGGGTGTCAGGTAACCATTGCGTGAGCTTTTCGCCAGGCCGTCGTCCTCTCTCACAGTGGGCGCTCCCACCACATCCACGGGGATCATCAGGTCACGAACCATTTTCCGGATCACGGCGAGTTGCTGGAAATCCTTCTCGCCGAATACGGCAAAATCAGGCTGAACCATGTTGAACAGCATCGTGACCACCGTGGCAACACCCTCGAAATGGCCTGGCCGGCTGGCGCCGCAGTGGCCATCGCTGACGTCCGGCACAACCACCTGGGTCTGCTTTGCCAGCCCTTCCGGGTAGATTTCTTCGGCGGTGGGCGCAAATACCAGGGTGTTTCCAGCCGAGGCAAGTTTGTCCTGGTCTTCAGCCAGGGTTCTCGGGTAGGTGTCGAGGTCTTCACCGGCCCCAAACTGCATCGGATTCACGAAGATGCTGGTCACCACAACATCCGCCATTTCCGCCGCTTTGCGAACCAGCGAGATATGACCCTCGTGCAGGTTGCCCATGGTGGGAACCAGACCGATGGTTTTTCCCTGCTGGCGGTAGCCGCGAAGGATGGTTCTCAGTTCTTTCAGGGAATGTATGGTTCTCATGCCTTGAACGTATGCTCCTCAGCGGGGAATGTGCGCTCGCCTACGGCTTTCACGTAGGCCTGCAGGGCCTCCTGTACCGAATCTGTCTCGGCAAGGAAGTTTTTGACGAATCGCGGTTTGCGGCCGGTGGTAATGCCGAGCATGTCGTGCAGAACAAGAATCTGGCCGTCTGTATCCGGCCCTGCACCTATCCCGATGACGGGTGCTTTAACGGCCTGGGAAATGCGCGCCGCCAGAGGTGCAGGGACGCATTCCAGAAGGATGACATCGGCGCCGGCCGCTTCCAGTTCGCAGGCATGTTCGATCATCATTTCGGCCGCCTTTTCATCACGGCCCTGAACCTTGTAGCCGCCAAATTTATTGACGAACTGCGGCGTCAGGCCAAGGTGTGCACACACGGGCACGGCCCGCTCGGTCAGAGCCGTAATGGTCTCTTTCATCCAGTCGGTACCCTCAAGCTTTACCATGTGGGCGCCCGCTCGCATCAGTTCCGCTGCGTTTTCCAGCGCAGACTTAACAGTGCCGTAACTCATAAAGGGCATGTCCGCCATGATCAGGGACCCGCGATTACCTTTGGCCACGCAGCTGACGTGGTACACCATCTGTTCCATGGTCACCGGCAGGGTGCTGTCATGTCCCTGAAGCACCATGCCAAGGGAGTCGCCAATAAGGATTACGTGAACGCCCGCTTCGCTGACCACCTGGGAAAAGGTGGCGTCATAGGAGGTAAGGGCAGAGAAGGCTTCGCCCTTCTGCTTGAACTCACGCAGGGTATTGATGGTAACAGCCATAGAATCCTTGCCTTTTGGGTGGATGGGCCTGGGCGCGCCGGGGTGCCGGCATTGAAGTGTTAAGGGTAATCCGCCGGTGGAAGCTTGCGCAAGCCGTTGTCGGGGCATTGGTTGCGCAGTTCGGCAATGGGGGTGCCGTCAGGCAGAGCCAGGTCGGCCTTCAGGTCCAGCAGGGGTTGGAGTGCAAAGTCCCGGTTCGCCAGCTCCCGATGGGGGACGGTGAGGCGCTCATCGTCCAGTACCTGGGTGCCGAAAAGCAGTACGTCCAGATCAAGGGTGCGGGGACCCCAGTGCCGAAGCCGTTCCCGACCGTGCTTTTGTTCGATGCGCTGCAGTTCGTCAAGCAACCGGTGTGGTCGAAGGGACGTCCTCAGCCACACGGCACCGTTCACAAAGTCCGGCTGGTCCTGGGGACCGACCGGGCGGCTGGCGTAAAAAGGGGATTGGGCCACCAGAACCGTCTCAGGCAGTGTGGCCAGGGCAGAGACTGCCCGGGCCAGTTGAGCAGCCGGTTCTTTCAGGTTGCTGCCAAGACCGATAAACGCATCTGTCATCATTGCTGGGCGGGGCGGTTGACCGGCTTGCGTCGACGACGACGCTTTTTGGGTGCATCGGTGCTTAGCTGCGACAGCATCCGCTCCTGGCCTCGTTCATCCTCTTGCTGGAACTCGGTCCACCATTGGCCAAGCCCGGGTTCAATCTCGCCAGACGCTTCGCGAACCAGCAGGAAATCGTAAGCGGCCCTGAATCTGGGGTGCGTCATGGTGGCAAAGGCCCGCTTGCCCTGCCGACGGGGCAGGCGCATCTGGAGTTCCCAGATCTCTTTCATGGGCCCTGAGAAGCGCTTCGGAATGGAGGTTGCCTGTACCTGGCGGCCTATCACCTTGCCGATGGCTCCGTGCAGTGCCGGCTGGACTGGATCACCGTTGTCCTGCCTGCGATGCCATTCCGACTGGAGTGCCGGCCAGAGCATGGCGGCAAACAGGAAGTAAGGCGTGACCGATTTGCCCTGGGCAATCCGGGCATCCGTATTTCTCAGGGCCTGGCGAATGAGCTCGTCCGGCTCGCCGTTCTCAATGGCCCTGACCGTCTCTGGAAACAAGGGTTCCAGCAGGTTGTAGCGGGTCAACAGGTCGTAAGTGGCTTCGCCCTGGCCTGCGGAAAACAGTTTGAGTACTTCCTCAAACAGGCGAGCCGGCGGGATGTGGGTTAACAGTGGCGCCAGTTCCCCGATGGGGGCCTCAGTCTCGGGCTCAATGTCGAAGTCGAGCTTGGCGGCAAAGCGGATGGCGCGGAGCATGCGTACCGGGTCCTCCCGGTAGCGGGTCTCCGGATCGCCGATCAGGCGCAGCTGTCGGTTGCGTAGATCCTCGATGCCGTTGGCGAAATCAATAACGGTGAAGTCGCGGATGCAGTAGTACAGGGCATTGACGGTAAAGTCCCGACGCAGGGCGTCTTCTTCCTGGTTGCCGTACACATTGTCGCGCAGAAGCAGGCCGTGTTCACTGGTCCTGCGATCGTCATCATCGGTGTCGGTATCGGCTTCCGTGGCGTTGCCCCGGAAGGTCGTCACCTCAATCACTTCGCGGCCAAACACCACGTGGACAATCCGGAACCGCCGTCCGATCAACCGGGAGTTGCGGAACAGATCGTGAACTTCCTCCGGTGTGGCATTGGTTGCAATGTCAAAGTCCTTGGGCTTCCCACCCAGCAGGATGTCTCTGACGCCGCCTCCTACAAGGTAGGCTTCATAGCCTGCTTTGTTCAGACGATGCAGAACTTTCTTGGCAGGCTCGCTGATCACCGAGCGTGAGACGTTGTGTTGGTCCCGGGGGATTTCCCGTCGCTGGTAGGTGCGGGCTTTCTTTTTTCCGTTGCCGGGCATGAAGGAACGGAGTTTATCGACGAGTCTTTTAGGCATTGAAATCCGTGGTTGCGATGAGCAAAAACCGAGAGTTTAACGGTTTGAGCAGGATTTGCACACGTTTGCCGTGGATTACCTTCCGGAGCCCAGAAAATCAAAAGGCGGATCCGTTCTCACGAATCCGCCCTCAAAGCGTTGACGATCTGCATTGTTTTTGTTTTTGCCGGGATTTTTCTTCGTTTTTGTACCCCACTGCATATCCCCATTAAGGGGCATCTCAGCAGTGCAAACGGAAAGCTTTGAATACACAGAGCAGTCAGAGACATCGGGCGGGTTTGGAGTAGCTGCAGCGTCACCTCCAAGGTGATTCTTCTCTACATCTACAACTCGCACGTGCCGGGGGACCACTAAAAAGCAAAGTACCCAAAACACTCAGTTCGCTCACGTTCTGTTGTTGTTTTTGTTACCGAACGTTCTCTGCAGCTTTTTGTTCTTGTTGTTGGCGCTGCTTTGTCACTCTTGTTTTTGTTGTTGTGCGCCAAATAGTTTGCAGTCCGTGTGCCAGTTTTTGAATTTCCTTGGTTAACAGAGTCTTACGATTTTGTAGGTCATAAGTGTTACCCCGTATTCAACCTAAGTGTTACTGAGATCACGTTACTTTCGTGAGGAGTGTTACCGACAGGAACAGAGGGTAACAACTGAGTCCGGGTTCACACTATGGCGAGTTCAGTTGCCCGAGGATTTTTTCCGGGGAATGCCGAGACGCTGGCGACGCTCCCAGAGCGATTTTCGGCTGATGCCCAGTTTCTGGGCCAGTTCCGTTTCGCTCATGCGGTCCTGGTTTTCCAGAACGAAATGCTGGAAGTAATCTTCGAGGGAGAGATCGTTGGATGAGTCCACTTCGCGGGTGCGTGCCTGCTCGTTATTGCCGTCCACGAGGGTCTCAGGGATGTGTTCGTCGCTGCCTTCGCTGTCCAGGTCCAGCAATGAAGGCGTAATCACGTCCCCGTCACAAAGGATGGTGGCGCGCTCAATGGCGTTTTCCAGCTCCCGGACGTTACCTGGCCAGCGGTGTCGTTCCAGGACGCGCATGGCCTCGGGGCTGAGATTGAGATCGGGCTTGCCCATTCTCTCGCCCTGACGTTTCAGGAAGCGGCGGGCCAGGCCCAGGATATCACTCTGGCGCTCGCGCAAAGGCGGGATGCGGATCTGCATGACGTTTAACCGGTAGTACAGGTCTTCACGGAATTCCCCGGTGCGTGTCATGGCCTTCAGGTTTCGGTGGGTGGCGGCAATCATCCGCACGTTGACGGTGCGGCTCTGGGTGGAGCCAACTTTACGGATCTCGCTCTCCTGTAGAACCCGAAGCAGGCGTGCTTGTGCTTCGGCCGGCAGTTCGCCGATTTCATCCAGGAAAAGACTACCCCCGTCTGCGGCCTCAATCAGCCCGGTTCTTGCTGAAACCGCTCCGGTAAAGGCGCCCTTTTCATGGCCAAACAATTCCGACTCAATCAGGCTTTCCGGGATGGCCGCGCAGTTTACCGAGATCAGTGGCTTGGCGGCGCGGGGGCTCAGCAGGTGCAGGGCGCGCGCGGCCAGCTCCTTACCGGTACCGGATTCGCCCTGAATCAACACGGTGGTTTCAGTCGGGGCCACTTTGCGGATCAGGGTAAATACCCGCTGCATCGGCTCGCACTGGCCGAACATGATGTTGGCCGGATCACTGCTTTCAGGTGTTTCCGTAGGTGGCGCCGAATCATCACCTGTGTTGCGGGCAGAGGGTTGTCGGGCCAGGATGTTCTCAACAGCGGCCAGCATTTCATCATGGTCAAACGGTTTGGCGATGTACTCAACGGCACCCATTTTCATGGAATCCACCGCCGATCGCAGGCTGGCATAGCTGGTCATGATCAGCACCGGTGTATTGGGTGCACGGTTGATCAGTTCGGTGCCCGCCGCTCCCGGCAGGCGAAGATCGGAAATGATCAGGTCAAACTGATCCGGTTCGTGGTTCTGCTCGGCTTCTTCAACAGAGGCCGCATCGGCGACTTCGTAGCCGGCATGCAGCAACAGTTTGCGCACTGCCGAGCGAATAATGTCTTCGTCTTCCACGATCAGAATGCGAGGCATAAGAGTCTCAAGACCTTTGGTTCTGGCTGATGGCAATGTTGCCGGTTTCCGGTTCGTAGGCTGGCAATCTCAGCCTCACGCAGGTTCCGCGGCCGGTGTCGGCGTTCGCTGGGCTGTCCACCTGAATGTTGCCATAGTGCTCTTCAATAATGCTGTACACCAGCGACAGGCCAAGACCGGTTCCCTTATTGGGGGCCTTGGTGGTGTAAAACGGCTCGAAGATATGATCGAGCTGGTCCCCGGGAATGCCGGAGCCTTCATCAACCACTTCGATAATAGCGGAGTAGCCATCGCCCTTTCCACTGACCCGGATAGTGCCGCCTTCCGGTGAGGCATCGCGGGCGTTTGCCAGCAGGTTGACGAAGACCTGGACGAGTCGCTGCTCATCGCCCAATACTTGCAATGAGGGTGGGCAGTCGTTGACGTAGTGAATGCCCAGACCTTTGTCGCTCAGGGAAAGCAGGTTGATCGATTCCTCGACGCAACGGTGTATCGTGACCGGCTCGTAACGGTTGGCCTGGGCGTGATTGCCCGTGCGGGCAAAATTCATCAGCGACTGCAGGATGGTGGAGATTCGCCGGGTCTGCTGCTGGATCTGGTCCGCCGTGTCGAGAATATCCGGGTTGTCAGTTTCCAGCTTCAGGTTCTGGGCCAGCGAGGAGATACCGGTCACCGGGTTCCCGATCTCGTGAGCGACCCCGGCGGCCAGTCTACCCACCGAGGCCAGTCGCTCGCTGTGCATGAGCTCGTCTTCCAGCAGCCGGGTTTCGGTCTGGTCTTCCACCAGGATGATGCTGCCGCCTTCGGTGTGGTCCGGTCCGCTCAGGGCGGCTTTGTGAAGGTTCAGCCAGTGGGGTTTGCCACGCAGATCCAGTCGGTGTTTGTAGCGATGCAGGTCTGGCCCCAGGTTGAAATCTTCGAGTAGCAGATGCCAGTGCTCGGGCAGGGCCATAAGCCTGGCGCCGACCACATCATCGGCAGTAATGCCGGTGAGCGCCTCCATGGCGTGGTTCCACATCAGTATCTCACCGTCTTCACCGACGGAGCAGGCGGGAATGGGCAGGTTCTGCAGGGTCTGGCGATAATGCCGACGCAGGTTGTCCAGTTCACCGGCAAGACCGGTCAGTCGGTTCTGGTAGTCGCCGAGGGCGCGCTCGACATAGCGAATATCCTGGGCTGTGCCTCCCTGGGCCATGGGCTTGAAGCCGAGATGGCGTTTGACCATGTCCCTGGCGACAGAGGGGCCGAGCAGACCGGACAGGTTTATTTCCACCTGGTCCCGTAGTCGTCTGAGCTGATACGGCCGGTACTCCACATTGGGCAGCTTAAGCTGGCCCAGTGCCCGCTCCACTTCGCGCCGGGCCACGCCATAGCCCAAAGGCTCCGCCAATTGCCGGACAAAGTCGCTGGAGGACGTAGCAAGCAGTTCACGGCGTTGCGGGCGCGAAAGGGCGCCCAGTGAACAGGCCTGGGCTGCGCTGTTCTCTTCACTGGTACTGGTGCTGAGGATGGAAATCAGCGCGAACACGGTAATGTTGGCGGTCAGGCTGACGAACGTGAAGATATGCCAGTTGCTGTAGTCCGGTATCAGGGGCGCATCGAGCCAGGCCAGCAGGTTGGCCGTGTGCGAGAACGGCAGTACCAGGGTAACCACCCAGATGGTCAGCCCGACAATCAAGCCGGCGATCAGGCCACGGCGGTTACCTTCAGGCCAGTAAATCACGCCCAGGGCACCGGGCAGCAGTTGCAGTGTGCCGGAGAGGGAAATCGCGCCCAGAATCGACAGATCGAGGTTCTTGCCAACGGCCTCGTGAAACAGCAACGCCAGGAAAATGATCACCGCGATGAGCAGACGTTTGATCCACTGCAGCCAGCGATAGATATCACCCTGGTCTTTCGGGGTTTTCAGTGGCAGTACCACATGGTTCAGTGCCATGCCCGCCAGTGCCAGGGTGCTGACGATCATCAGGCCGCTGGCGGCGGACAGGCCGGCAATGTACATAAGCAGTGTCAGTGCAGGGCTTTCCAGCGCCTGGGCGGCCCCGATGGCAAAGAACCCGGGCCCTGTGGTGACTGCCAGTTCCTGGCCGCCCCAGAGGATCAGGGGCACCGGCAGGCCAAGCAGCAGCAGGTACAATGGCAGACCCCAGCTGGCTTTGGCCAGTGCCTTGGGTGAGGGGTTTTCGCTGAAGGTCATGTGATACATGTGCGGCAGCACCAGAGCGCCGGCAAAGGACATCAGCATCAGTGCCCGCCAGCTGCCGTCGTCAATACTCAGGGTCATGGTGGTGGCTGGCGAAGTGCGGTTATCCAGCCAGCGCTCCAGGCCGTTCATGCCGTCAAAAACCCCGAACAGGATTACGCCCCCGAGCACCAGCAATGCCACCAGCTTGACCAGCGAATCAAAGGCAATGGCCAGCACCAGGCCCTGGTGGTTTTCAGAATTCTGGTCACGTCGTGCCCCGAACAGCATGGCAAACAACACCACAATCATGCTGAACATCACACTGATCAGCTTTGGGGAGGTGTCCGGCGCCAGGATGCTGGCAGAGGTGGCGACCGCCTGAATCTGCATGCTCAGCAGAGCCAGAATGGCACCGCCGGAGCAGAGAGTGACCAGGGTGCCGGCCCACTGGCTGCGGTAGCGATAGGCAAACAGGTCGGCCAGGGATGTGAGCTGGTAGGCGCGCCCGATTCTCATGACCGGGTTCAGAAGTACCGGTGCCAGCAGAAAGGCGCCGCTGATGCCCAGGTAGTAGGCGAGGAAGCCGTAGCCGGATTCGGCCGCCATGCCAACGGCGCCGTAGACTGCCCAGATGCCGGCGTACACGCCCAGACTAAGTACGTAAACCAGAGGGTGGCGAACCCAGCGTCTGGGCACCATGCCGCGCTCGGTAAACCAGGCAATGCCGAACAGCAGAATCAGATACAGCAGGCTGGCGAGCAGCAGGCCGGAGGCACTAAAACTCATTGGGGTCCCGCCGCCATTCCAGCCAGAAACCGATAGCAATCAGCCCGGCCCAAATAATGTAGGGGCTATACCAGACGTTCCCCGGCGAAGTCCACCAGTCAAGGATGTTGGGCGAAAAAATATAGATGGCCAATACCAACAGGAAGACCAGACGGTAGATATACATCAGGCATGCTATCCGCGCTGAGGTGTGAGAAGGGCTTTATACCATGTCCCTCACCGGGATGTCAGGTGGATGGCGCCCCGTTGCCAGTTCCTCCGGCCCCATTCCAGCAGGGATTCCAGGGACCCGGTTGCCAGGTAGTCAGGCGGATTCTGGCCAAGTGCGACAAGCGCCCGGAACAGGTTGTCGACAGGCTCTTCGTCGTTGAGTGCCGGGGCGTGGGTCTGCTTGCTGAGTTTCTGGCCCTGCTCGTTGAGTATGACCGGGATGTGCAGCCAACGTGGGGGGAGGGCACCCAGTGCCCGGTAAATCTGCTCCTGTTGCGCCGTCATGTCCAGAAGGTCCGAGCCGCGCACCACGTCCGTAATGCCCTGGTCAATGTCATCAACAACCACGGCGAGCTGATAGGCGTAGAATCCTTCCTTACGGAGGATCACCGGATCATCAAACTCTGCCTTTACGGTCTGGTGTTGTGGTCCCAATAGCAGATCCTGCCAATGGCAGTCCGCCTCTTCAAGGGCAAAACGGATGGCATAAGGACGGTCGCCGTCTATGGCTTTGCGGCTGCGGCAATGGTTCGGGTGGCGCCCTTCGTTGGCTTGCAGCTCCTTGCGTGAGCATTGGCAGCGATAGGCGTGTCCGCTTTCGAGCAAGCGCTCAATGGCTTTCTGATAGGCGTCATGGCGTCTGGACTGGAATCGCACTGGCTCGTCGGGAAACAGGCCATGGGCGTCCAGGCTGGCGAGAATCTGACCGGTAGCTTCCGGCGGTTCTCTCAGAGGATCCAGGTCTTCAATGCGGATAAACCACTGGCCGCCCTGGCTGCGGGCTTCCAGGAAGCTGGCAAGTGCGGTAACCAGTGAGCCGAAATGCAGCGGGCCGGTCGGCGAGGGCGCAAAGCGACCCCGATACGAAGGATTGTTCATGGCGGTCAGTCAGCCGGCGGGGCTGCAAAAAGCCCCGGCCGGCAGCTGTTGAGTGGTAGGCTCAGATGCCGGTCTGGCGTTCGCGAATCTCGGCCAGTGTCTTGCAATCAATGCACAGGGTGGCTGTCGGTCGCGCTTCCAGACGGCGGATACCGATTTCCACGCCACACTGATCGCAGAAGCCATAGTCGTCTTTGTCGATGCGGTCGATGGTCTGGTCAATCTTCTTGATCAGCTTCCGCTCGCGGTCGCGGGTACGCAGCTCCAGGCTGAACTCTTCTTCCTGGGTTGCGCGATCGCTGGGATCCGCGTAATTTGCGGCGTCTTCCTGCATGTGGTGCATGGTGCGGTCGACTTCTTCCATCAGCTCCTGCTTCCATTGCAGCAGCAGATCTTTGAAGTGCTGGAGCATTTCCGCACTCATGTACTCTTCACCCTTCTTCATTTCATAGGGGGTGAAGTTGGTAAAACGTTCGCGTGGTTGTTCTGCAGTCGTTGCCATTGAACCCGGCCTCTTGTTTGTACTTCACAAGAACGGTTTGCTTCCCTCCGCGTGAGCCCCCGTGGCTGCGCGGTTATACCCTGGATGAAGCATTCGTCCTGAAACGGGAATTTGCGGAAAATAGCAGATTAGTCACGGGGGTGCCAGCCTTGTGACATCGACTTTTGTACGGAGATCACATGAAGTTTCCAGAACCGTTGGTTGAAGGCCGGCTTATCCGCCGTTACAAACGCTTTCTGGCAGACGTGCGGCTGCCGGATGGCTCGGAGGTGACCGCCCACTGCCCGAACACCGGGTCCATGCTGGGCTGTCAGCCAGAGGATGCTCGGGTCTGGCTCAGCCGGAGTGATAATCCCAAGCGCAAACTGCAGTACACCTGGGAGTTGGTGGAAACGTCGCCCGGGCAGCTGGCCTGCGTGAACACCGCCCGGCCGAACAGCCAGGCCCGGGAGGCGGTGCAGGGCGGCACCGTTGTGGAACTGGGCGGTTATTCCGAGTGCCGCGCCGAGGTTAAGTATGGTTCAGAGAAAAGTCGGATTGACCTGCTGCTTTCCGGCCATGACACGGCGGCCGATGCCTGGGTGGAGGTCAAGAATGTCACGCTGGCGGAGAACGGGCAGGGCTTTTTCCCGGATGCGGTGACTGAGCGCGGTCAGAAACACCTTCGAGAGCTGATGGCCCAGGTCCAGCAGGGTGATCGCGCGGTCTTGTTTTTCGTGGTCAACCACACCGGCATTCAAACCGTGCGCCCGGCCGACCACATTGATCGCAAATACGGTGAGCTACTACGGCAGGCCTGCGATGCAGGTGTGGAAGTGATCGCCTATCGCGCCGACTTGAGCGAGAGCGACGGCACCCCGACGGGCGTGTTGACGCTGACCGAATCGGTGCCGGTTATTCTGGAAGTCTGATTTCGATCTGGCCGTCCCGCTCCCGCAAGTCCAGATGGGTGAGTGCATCACCCTGGCAGGGGCCGGCAATGCATTCGCCGTCGGCGGGCTTGAACAGGGCGCCGTGGGTCGAGCACTGGATGAACAGATTGTCGGAATCCATGAACCGGCCCGGCATCCAGTTCAGCTCGACGCCCAGATGCGGGCAAATATTCAGATAGGCGCGGGGCGTACTGCCGTCGAGGAACAGGAAGCCGGTTAACGGCATACCTTCCGGCTCCCGGGCCTTCTCCCGGAGCCGGAATTCGACAAAACGGCCCGGTGCCAGCTCGGATGCGGGACAAACGGGCTGCCAGGCGTTCTGGTTACTGCTCATTTCGGCAAGATGGCGTAGCGCATGCGGGTCCCGTGGTTCAGGGACATGACGATCTCATCGGCGTCCAGGCGATGCGGGAAATAGCAACCGGAAATCTTGGCGCTGGCGATGCTTGAGCCTTCCATTCTGGATTTCGAAAAGTCCACACCCCGCAGGTCTGCACCGCGAAAGTAGGCGTGGCGGAAATCCAGTCCCTTGGCATCCATTCCTCTCAGATCCAGCCCCCGGAAATCGCCATGAGCGAAACTGGGGAGCTCTGCGAGCTTTGCCTTTTCAGCATTGAATGCCTGCATGTCCTCGCTACGAAGAATATCGTAGAGCGGGTGGCTGATCTGATGTACTTCGTGTTCGCTTTTATCGTCCATATCGAACCTCGCGCTCGCCCATAGGCGCCTGATGTTGTTCTTAACCGGCTTTGCCGCCGGGGATGCCCAGGTGTTGCCGGATCCGGCCGGCCACGGCTTCCGCCACATGTTCCTGATCGGTGTGCAGATGGACGGTGTGGCTTTTCTCTTCCGCGGTCAAAGGTTCAAACCAGGTTTGCTGGGCGTCCAGCAGTTCCTCGGTGGCCTCGGAGGCGTCCCCCTTGCGGTTGCGGATCCACTCCCGGCGCAGGTCTTCCGGTGCCTCGCAATGGATCAGAGTAAAGGGCACGCCCTGGGCCTCGGCTACGGATGCCAGCAAAGACCGTTCCTTCTGTTTCAGGCTGGCGGCGTCCACAATCACCGGGAACCCGGCCGCCAGAACGTGGCCGGCGAGCTCTGCCAGTCGCTGATAGGTTTTCTCTGTTGCTTCCTCGGTGTACAGGTTGCCACCGGTCGGTGAGCGGGAACTCTCCAGTGGCGCCAGCCCGTGCAGACGCTTGCGCTCGACATCGGAACGCAGGCGGATCAGCCCCAGCTCATTTGCCATGGCGGCGCTGACGCAGGTCTTGCCGCTGGCGGACAGGCCGGTGGTTGCCAGCAGGTAGTGGTTGGGAATAGTGCCGTAATCCTCCGCCAACTGGACGTAGTCGCGATAGCGCTGCATCAGGTCGGCTTTGTCGGCGTCAGTGATTCCGGGGTTGCCCATAGTGAACAGGGCGATCTTGGCGCGGACCATGGCGCGGTAAGCCTTGTAGAGCGGCAGTAACGGCAGCGCCTCGAAGTCATCCCGGTATTCCAGGTAAGAATTGAGCACCTGATTGGCCAGGGCATTTTCCCCGCGGGATTCGAGATCCATCAGAAGGAACGCGAGATCGTTGATGACATCGATCCAGCGGAACGGTTCGTTGAATTCGATGCAATCAAATACGGTCACCTCGCCCTCGAAGCGGGTGATGTTGGCCAGATGGAGGTCGCCATGGCACTCCCGGACCATGCCGCTGGCGCGGCGGTGCGCAATCAGCTCCCGGTGCCTCTGGAAGGTGGATTCGGTCCAGGCCTGGAGGTTATCCAGCTGCATGAGCAGATCCGGGTCGTCAATCATCGGACGGATCTGGTCAAAATTCTCCTGCATGGCGGAAAACACCGCCTCGGGCGTTCCAAGCGGTTTTTCATCGGGCACGGGCGGCAACTGGTCGTGGAAGGCAGCGACCTGACGGGCCAGGTCTGTCAGCGGTTCGGGGGCCAACCCTCCCTGCTCCTGCAAACGATCGAAGAGGTGTTCCTGACCGAACTGGCGCATCTTGATGGCGTATTCGAAGGCTTCGCCCTCGCCACCGAGGATCGGGTTTTCCGGCGTGCCAGTGATGGGCACCACTTCCAGATACAGTTTTTCGGCGAGCCGTCGATTGAGTCTCAGCTCCTCCTCGCAGAAATGTTTCCGGCGATCGAGGGTGGAGAAGTTCAGGAAGCCGAAATCCATGGGCTTCTTGATCTTGTAGGCGTAGTCACCGGTCAGGATCACCTGAGAGATGTGAGTTTCGATAACCTGAAAGCCATCGACAGGATGGTCGTACAGATTTGGATTCTGCATGGACAGAATCAGATTGCCTGGGGATGTCTCACTCACCGTGCTCTCCTCGCGTTCCCTGAACCCATTGATTTTTCTTGCCCTATCATAACGGGCAGATTACAGAAATAACACACGGTTGGCCTGCCTTACTCACCGCTCCCTTCGTTATAATCGCGCCATGAAAAAATCCAAAGCATCTTCCAGCCCCAGACGAAAGCCCTCCAGACGTTCTTCGAACAACGGTCGTCGGCCGTGGTTCTGGCGTTTCATGTTCCGGTTATGTGCCATCGGTCTCGTTTTGCTGGCAGGCTGGATGGTTTACCTCGATGCCGTGGTGACCTCCCGTTTCGAGGGCCGGCGTTTTGAAGTCCCGTCCCGGGTGTACGCCCGTCCGCTGGAGCTTTTCGATGGTGCCAGCGTCAGTGCCAGTGCCCTCGAACGGGAGTTGAGCCTCTCCGGTTTCCGCAAAGGCGACGGCAAAAAATCAGGCAGTTACCAGCGCAGTGGGAATCGCTTCGTCATCAGTACCCGGGGCTTTTCGTTCCCGGACGGCGATGAGCCCCGGCGCCGGATCTCTCTGTCGATCTCGGGCGATCGGGTTCAGGGCTTTTCGGTGATTGAAGGCGACAATGCCCCGATTGTCCGGCTTGAGCCCGCCCAGATTGGCGGTATTTATCCGGCACACAAAGAAGATCGGGTACTGGTTCAACTGGAAGAAGTGCCCGCGTTGTTACCAACCACGCTGATGGCGGTCGAGGATCGCAACTTTTACGATCACTTCGGCATCGCCCCTTTGTCTATCGGCCGGGCGATGCTGGCCAACATCCAGGCCGGACGAATCGTTCAGGGTGGCAGCACACTGACCCAGCAACTGGTGAAGAACTTCTTCCTGACTCGCGAACAGACGCTGGTGAGAAAGGCCAACGAAGCCCTGATGTCGGTGCTGCTGGAGCTGCACTATGAGAAAGACGACATCCTGGAAACCTACCTGAACGAGGTCTACCTCGGGCAAGCCGGCACACGCAGCATTCATGGTTTTGGCCTGGCCAGCCAGTTCTATTTTGGTGAATCCCTGAAGGATCTGGATGTGCACCAGATCGCTTTGCTGGTGGGGATGGTAAAAGGCCCCAGCTACTACAACCCGCGCCGTCATCCGGAGCGTGCAACAGAGCGGCGGAATCTGGTCATTTCTGAAATGGAGCAGGCGGGCCTGGTTGAGCCAGGCCGCGCGGCCAGAGTCCGTGGTCTGCCCCTCGGGGTCAGTGAGCGACCATCGTATTCCGAGAATCGCTACCCGGCCTATATCGATCTGGTCAGACGACACCTTTCCCGTGATTACAAGGAAGAGGATCTCCGCAGTGAAGGTCTGCGGATCTTCACCACCCTGAACCCCGCAATCCAGTACGCGGCAGAGTATGCGGTAACCGATACCCTCCCGAGGCTGGGCGGTGGGCAGGGTGCCGAGGCGCTGGAGGCGACTCTTGTGGTAACCGCGAAGGATTCCGGGGAGGTGCTGGCGCTTGTCGGTGGCCGGGATCCGCAATTTGCCGGATTCAACCGGGCACTCGATGCCAATCGACCTATCGGGTCGCTGATCAAACCGTTTATCTATCTGTCGGCCTTGCAGGAGCCGGAGAGATATACCTTGACCACGCCGGTGCTGGACAAGAGCTTTACCCTGGAGTTCGACGATGGCAGGCGCTGGCAGCCCAAGAATTACGATGGTGAGGAGCGTGGTGAAGTGCCCTTGCACAAGGCGCTGTCACGTTCCTATAACCTGCCGGCCGTTCGCGTTGGGCTGGACATTGGCGTGGACGAAGTTCGGGACACTCTGACGGCCTTCGGCGTAGACACGCCGATTTCCCGTTATCCGTCCATGCTTCTGGGCTCGGTTTCAATGAGCCCTGTGACGGTTGCACAGATCTATCAGGGGCTGGCGACCTCAGGCTTCAATACCCCGCTGCGCACCATCCGGGAAGTGACGGATGCCGGCGGTGAGGCGTTATCTCGTTACAGTCTTGAGGTCGAGCAGGTTGCCGATTCCGCCGCCGCCCACCTGGTACAGTACGCCATGCAGGAAACCATGCAGGAAGGGACGGGCCGCTCTGCCTATTACACAGTGCCTCAAGAGCTCACCCTTGCTGGCAAGACCGGAACCACCGACGATGGCCGGGATTCCTGGTTTGCCGGATTCAGTGGCGACCTGCTTGCCGTGGCCTGGGTCGGGCGCGATGATAACGGTCCCACATCACTGACCGGGGCCAGTGGCGCACTGCCGGTGTGGTCGAAGTTCATGGCGCAGGTTCCACAGCACGGCTTTTCGCCGGTGGTGCCCGATGGAGTAAATTATCACTGGGTGAATTCGGAGCAGCAGGCACTGACGGACGAATACTGTGATAATGCCCGACTGCTGCCTTATATTGCCGGCAGTGAACCCACGCAGACAATTTCGTGCTCCGGAAATCTGGAACGTCGTATCCGGGGCTGGTTTGAAGGACTGTTTCAATGATTGACCGTATTTCGTTCAGGGCTGCCCTCATTACTGCAATGCTGTCAGTAGCCGGTTGTGCTTCAGGACCGGGAGGGGGAATCTACGTGCCCGTCGGTGATGAGCCGGCCAAGGCGCCTGAACCACCGAAAACCAGTACTGACACTGTAGACAGCGAAGCCCCGGTTTGGCGCAAGAGTGAGCAACCGGAGGCGGCTCCGGAAGCCAAGGAGCCTTCCCGTTCGAGTTCCCCGAGTTATCGTGAAACCGGGGATGGCCTCTCGCCCGCGGCGCTCAGCCTGGTGCGTGAGGCTGACCAATTGTTGGCTCAGGGCAACGTATCCGGTGCTATCGCCCGTCTGGAGCGTGCACAGCGGATCGCACCCCGTTCTGCCGAGGTGTATTTCAAACTGTCCGAAGCCTACGTGGCGGGCAATCAGCTGGGCTCTGCGGAGCAGTTTACGTTGAAGGGGTTGTCCCTGGCGGGCAGTGATATTCGGTTGCAGAGAGCCGGCTGGCTGTTGCTGGCGGATATTCGCAGGGCACGCGGAAATGTTGCGGGAGCGGATCAGGCGGAGGCGAGGGCTGCGGCGTTGTAATGGAGGCCCCTGTTCAGACAGGGGCCTCCAAACGCAGGTGGTCCGGAATTACTGAGGCAGAGGTATTGGATCCGCCTCCGTTTCGGTATCAGCGACAACACTCACATTTTGAGTGCCTTCAAAGTCGAGTTCATCATCAGTTTCGTTGTTGTCGAGCTGACAGCTATAGCTGATGGTGTAGTCGCCTGCGACAAGAAATGCGGCCGTGTAGTTGTAGATGCCGTCGAGGTCTTCGTCTTTCACAGGAACGGCCATTATCGGCTGCACTCCCTCGCTATCCACGTTCAGGTCGGTCGGTGTTACGTCTGTACCTTGATAGACGTAAACCGCGCCTGCGTAATCTTCGGAACAGTTTGCGAGTTCGTCGTTACTAAGCCTAGTTGAGTTAATAGTGGCGTAGTCCACTTCACCAGTGATAGAGCCAACTTCCAGGTTGTTAACCAAGCGGAGCGAAGGCTTTAGCAGGTAATCTGCTAGCGACTGACCCTGAGGATTCACAATGGATTTCCTGACATCAAAATCAATGGTGAAATCTGTCTGCGTGTCTGCCGCAACTACGAAATCACCGTTCAGCTTAAGGCCACTCTGAGTGCCTGAAGGAACGGCTAGTGATTTTTTGACATCTGGTTGATCCTTCAGCACTACGTAAGAGGCCAACTCTTCAGTGTTTACCAGCAGCCGAAGTTGCGAGTAGTCGCCTGCGGGCACTTCCTCTTCCGTGATAAGCGGTTCACTCATGCCACCTTGAAGTTCTAGCAGGTTCCACGTCTTTGGTTCATCAAAGCTGAACTTGACCCATTCTCCGTCCACTGGCTTCAGGGAAATCCCGGTAAATGAGACCGTGACGTCAGAGAACTCCATTGCAGGAGCATCAGTCACGTCAAATGAAACGGTGCCTGTTGAACCGGTACTACTGCCATCGCCACCACCGCCACAGGCAGCAATGCCGGCAGCCAGAGCGGATACGGTGAAAAGACGGATCGAACGTTTCATATAAACCTCCAAGGCTTATTTGGTATTTTCGTAGCGACTTGAAACGCTACCCAACATCACTATCACGAGCAGGTAGGCAGCATCGTTCCAGGCTTTTTGTTAACGTGTCTTAATGACGCAGAGCCATCTGGCGAAGCACTTTAAGAAACTGGCAAATGCACCGGCCCGGCAACTTGATATAGACTGCCCCGCTGGCATGAACCCACGTAGGTAAACAACGGCTTTGGCAATCTTTCCTTTTAAGCCCCCCAAGTCCCGGCGGTTTGAAACCCTGGTGCAACCCCATCTGGACGCGATGTACCGGTTTGCTTACCGCCTGGCCGGCCAGCAACAGGACGCCGAAGACCTGGTTCAGGATGTGGTGGTAAAGCTCTACCCACGGCTTGATGAGCTGGAAAGCGTTGAGCAGCTGCGGCCCTGGCTAAACCGTGTGCTCTACCGGCAGTTTATCGACCAGGTTCGTCGTAAAAACCGCCAGGGGGATCGTCCGTTGACGGAGTTGGTCGGCACTGAGAGCCAGGCCGACTGGCTGGACAGCCTCGAATCGGACAGCGTTGGCCCGGATCTGCAGCTGGAGCACGCTCGCCTGGGCCCGGTATTGGACCGGGTGATGGTGACCCTGACGCCTGACCAGCGAACCCTGTTGTTGCTTCATGATGTGGACGGCTGGCGCCAGGAAGACATTGCCGCGGTGCTGGATATCCCGTTGGGGACCGTGAAGTCGCGGCTGCACAGGTGCCGGGCAGCCCTGCGAACGAAATTGCAGCGGGAGCTGGAACCAATTGAGCCAGCTGGACGTGTGGGGGAGTGAGGTGATGACAATGTCCTGCAACGAAATCCGGGCGGATCTGCCCGCCTTCATCAGTAACGAGCTCTCCGCCACCGCCCGTGCCCGGGTAGAGGAGCATACTGCTGCCTGCCAGATATGCAGCGAGCAACTGGCCTCGGAGCGTGCCCTGGCGCGGGCGCTCCAGGAAAAGTTCGGCGTTCCGGCGCCTTCGCCTGATTTCCATCATCGTGTGCTCTCTTCGGCCCGTGGGGCTGCCCAATGGGATTCAGGTTGGAGTCACAGGGTCCTGGGAGGTGCTATTGCGGCCGCTCTGGCAATGGGTATCGGACTGGGTTTCCTGATGCAGCCAACGGGCTTCAATGATGTGCAAGCGCCCGTTGTCACCGATACAGGCGTGGTTGATGAAGAGCAGGACATCTCTTTAGTGGCGCCTGTTGAAAAAATGGTGCGCCTCGCTTTCCATTCCGGTGAAGCACTGGAGGATGTCACCCTGACACTTGAACTCCCGCCCAACGTGGAGCTGACCTCATGGCCCGGACATCACAAGCTTAGCTGGCAGGTGAGCCTTGATGCAGGCGAGAACGTTCTGTCTTTGCCGCTGAAGTTGCTGTTTCCAGGTGCCGGGGAGCTGGTGGCAAGACTGGACACCGGAGATCGCCAGAAAACCTTCCGTGCTCCGATTCCCGAATACCCACAACGACCGGTCGAGGATCCAGAATCATGATCAGTGAGAGGCTTGCACTGAGGGTTAAGCTGGCAGGATTACTCATGCTAGGGTTCTGGGGCCCGACAACAACGCTGGCCAACGAGGATTTGGATGTTACCATGCGTATGGTAACTGACGACGCAGAGCTCACCGATTCAGTCGTGCGGGAAATCGAGTTGCCCCGCGCTACCGAAAGGCCTGAAAATCCGGGTAAGTCCGGCTCCCGAGGGGTGGATGCGGCGAGTGAAGCCCGAGAGAGGGGGCGTGAGTTCGGTGAATCCATGTCTGACAAAGCCAGGCAATCCCGGGAACTGATCAAGGGTAAGCCTGAGTTGCCGGAGCGGCCGGAACGCCCAGAGCTGCCGGATGCACCAGGGCTGGATCGCTGAAACCGGAGTTGTAGCCGGTCCTCCCTCGCCTGTATTAATCCGGAGAGACCTGTTTGCTGGTAATTTGGCGCGCCCTGTCGCTGATCCTTTTGTTAATGCCCACGGTGATTCTTCAGGCGGCTGAAACTGATGCCGGCAAGGAAGATTTTCGTGCCGGCGTTGAAGCCTTTGAAGCGGGCGATCTGAACGCTGCGAAAGAGCGTTTCCAGAGTGCTGTTTCTGCTGGCATGGCATCTCCCTCCCTCTTCTACAACCTTGGTGTTGTCTGTTACCAGCTTGGCGATTACGCCACCGCAGAATCTGCCTTTCGCGCTTTGCTGGAGGGCTCCAATGGCGCCCTGGCTCGGTATAACCTTGGTCTGGTTGCGCTTGCCAAAGAGGAGTCAGATAAAGCACGACAATGGTTTGAACAGGCCTCCGCGGAGGGTGCTCCGGATAAAGTCCGGGCCCTGGCCCTGGCCCAGCTCAAAAAACTGGACGGAGGCGTCGCGCAGGCGGCTCGCCCGCCTTCAATTCGTGGCTATCTGGGCATATCCGGCGGCTACGATTCCAACATCGCCGGCTTGCCCGAGGATACGGTTTCCAGCGAAGGAGGGGGCTTTCTTGAAGCACTGGTTTCGGGAGGATACGAACGGCCAGTAGGCACTCGCTCTCGGATTGCCGTCGACGCGGTCGCCTATTCTCGCGAATACCCCTCCGATGACGAATACGATACCCAGGTGTTGCAGGGACAAATAGCCTGGTCTGAGACCCTGGTGGCGGGTGAGCGGGGGGCGTTGCTGTCGTTGGCAAAATCCTGGTTCGATAGCCAATCCCTTGAAACCCGATACGGCATTGAGGGGTTTTATCGTTGGCGTGAGTGTTCGTTGGTGGTAGCGCCTGACCAATGCGATATATCCCTGGCAGCGGCCACCGTGAACGGTGGCTCCGGTTACGAGGCTTATGATGGTCAGTGGTATCGGGCACGCCTTCATGTACTGAAGTACGTGGGGGCCTGGCGATTCGACGGCGAATACTCACTGGAAATCAATGATCGGCGGGATTTTCGAGCAGCCGATGAGTTTGTCAGTGTCTCGCCCACCCGCCACACTCTGGAGTTTGCCGGTCGCTATCGCTGGTATCCCGACCTTGATCTTGGGGCAACAGGCGCGGGTCGCCATAGCCGATACCAGGATCCCCACCAGTTGGTGACCTCGGCTGGCGAGAGCGGCCGCAGGGAGGATAACCGTCTGGAGATCGGGTTGCTGGCGGAGAAGTCCCTGGACAGCCTTTGGCTGGTCCGGGGGGAGTGGCTGGTTCAAGACAACCGAAGCAGCCTGTCGCAGTATGATTATCAGCGCCAGACGTTGATGTTGACCCTGGAAGGGGCCTTCTAGCTCTGCACCGCAAAGCCAGAAGGCCGGCTACCCATTACAGTCCGGCGTTCCTCAAGCGGTTGGCGTGTTGCTTGAAAACCGCTTTCGGGTCTGTCTCGAACAGGCTGTGCAGTCCCAGGGCCTGATTCACTTCGTCCAGATGGTTCATGAAATAATTGTCCCGGATAACCTTGCCAAACCGGTTGCTACAGCGGCCTACCAGGCCGTCGTTCTGGCTGAAGCCGAAGGCGAGGCTGGTGGTGCCCAGAAGCGCATCGGACGGATCCAGTGCGTTGGTCAGAACACCGGTGCCACCCCAGGAATAAAAGCGGACGCCGTTTGCCGAGTAAGCACCCTCACCGCACGCGGTGGTTGGAACGCCGGCAGGTGCAAAGTTGTTGAACTCGGCGCTGCCCTGGGTGGTGAGGGATTCCAGGCTGGAACGCAGGTCCTGGCTGTAGCCGCCCCCGGACAGCAGGTCGATAAGACCGCCCAGGGCATTGCCCAGATTCGCTGCCAGGCTTTCGGCGGGGGAGCCGTAGATAAGGTCTGCGACCGGTGAACCTTTATGCGGCGAGCCAACGGAGGTCACTGAGGCGACCAGATCCGGACGTACCCTGGCGATGTAGCGGGCAGTGGGGCCGCCATGGCTGTGGCCAATCAGATTGACCTTGCCGTGCACTGCGGCGATGGCCTGTACCTGCGGCAACAGGGCTTCACCGCGAGCGATAGTGCTGTCCAGGGCGGGCACCTGAGTAGTGTAGACATCGGCGCCGTATTTACGGAGAT
This sequence comes from Marinobacter sp. BW6, assembly GCF_008107725.1. Classification (GTDB taxonomy): domain Bacteria; phylum Pseudomonadota; class Gammaproteobacteria; order Pseudomonadales; family Oleiphilaceae; genus Marinobacter. The sequence continues at coordinate 12,766 of NZ_VIRN01000050.1, read as the reverse complement.
CCTCCGCAACCCCGTACCAGTAGTCCACGCCGGCAACGGAGTCAAAGCCGAACATGCCGTGCACCAGCACAACCGGGTATCGGGTATCTGTGTAGTTTGAAGGGGTAGAGTCCCACCACCAGGCGGCAGAGGGGGCGGACCAGGCCACAGTGAGGGCCAGGGCCAGTGCTTGGATCCAGAGTTTCATTGTCGTTCCTACAGTTTGATGTTGTGTTTGTTATTCAAACTGCGGCTCAACCTAACGGGTTGCTCCAGAGACTTCCTTCTCGTACTGCATCTGCTTGTTGGCAGATCGAGTGCTTCCGTGCGCTGACTTGATTCTTGTGCTTGTTAGATTGGTGCCGTCAGAGCATCTCGGTAGAGATCAGATCAACATTTGATCAGTCGGGGTGATAAGTCAACGGCGTAAGAGGCCAGGTGGGTGTGTTCGCCGTGGAAGTGTGATGCCCGTCACGTGAATGGCCCCGCAGGACATGCTGTGACCTGCGGGGCGTCAATGGTAAAGCGTCGAAAGATCAGAGCTTGGCCATGACCTTTTTCGCCGCCGCTATGGTATCGGCGATGTCCTGGTCTGACAGTGCCGCCGTGGTGAAACCGGCCTCAAAGGCTGATGGGGCCAGATAGACGCCTTCCTTCAACATGCCTTGGAAGAACTTCTTGAAGCGTTCGACATCACAGGCCATGACCTGGTCAAAGCGGGTGACAGCGTTTTCCTCGGTGAAGAAGAACCCGAACATGGCGCCCGCACTCTGCACCGTCAACGGGATGCCGGTGGCATCCGCTGCTTCTTTCAGGCCATCGCGAACGGCATTGGTTTTCTCGGTCAGCCGGTCGTGGAAGCCGGGTTCGGAGATCGCATTCAACGTTGTCAGACCGGCACACATGGCCAGGGGGTTGCCGCTCAGGGTGCCTGCCTGATAGACCGGGCCAAGTGGCGAAATGTGCTCCATGATTTCCCGTTTGCCGCCAAAGGCGCCGACCGGAAGGCCGCCACCAATTACTTTGCCCAGCGCTGTGAGATCCGGTGTGACGCCGTACAGCCCCTGAGCGCCACCCAGGGACACGCGGAACCCGGTCATCACTTCATCGAAGATCAGCACGGTGCCGTGCTCGTCGCACACTTCCCGCAGTCCTTCCAGGAAGCCCGGAACTGGCGGAATGCAGTTCATATTGCCAGCCACCGGCTCAACGATAATGGCGGCGATCTGGTCACCCATCTCCCGGAAGCATTCCCGAACGCTGTCCATATCGTTGTAGGTCAGCGTGATGGTGTGCTCGGCCAGGCTGGCGGGAATGCCCGGGGAGTTCGGTACACCCAGGGTGAGCGCGCCGGAGCCGGCCTTAACCAGCAGTGAATCCACATGGCCGTGGTAACAGCCCTCAAATTTCACGATCTTGTCGCGACCGGTGTAGCCCCGGGCGAGTCGAACAGTACTCATGGTGGCCTCGGTGCCGGAATTCACCATGCGAACCAGTTCGATGGAGGGCACGAGTTCGCACACCTTCTTGGCCATCTCGGTTTCGAGGGCCGTGGGTGCGCCATAGCCAACGCCCAGATCGACCTGGGCATGCAGCGCATCCTTGATTCGCTGGTCACCGTGGCCAAGAATCATGGGGCCCCAGGAACCGATGTAATCGATGTAGCGCTGATCGTCTTCGTCGTACAGATAGGCGCCCTGGGCGTGTTTGAAGAAAATGGGCGTACCACCGACACCGCGAAATGCCCGGACCGGAGAATTCACGCCACCGGGGATGTATTTCTGGGCCTGCTCGAACAGGGTTTCGGAGTGCGTCATGGATCTGGGCTCCTGTTATTCGGGAAGTGAAAAAAGTGGGTGATGGCTTGCGAACAAGCGTTCAAAGGCTTTGGCTCGCAACTCAATCTCGTGGTTGGTGCCACCATACAGGCCGCCAACCACGGCAAGCATGTCGGCCCCGGCGCGGATAAGCGGTTCGGCGTTCTCTACCGTTACACCGCCAATGGCAGTCAGTGGGCGCCCGAAACTCTTTGCTTCGTTCAACACCCTTGGGGATGCAGCCGGTGCTCCGGGTTTGGTCGACGACGTATAGAAGCGCCCGAAGGCCAGGTAGTCGGCACCGGCCTCCAGTCCGGCCCGCGCCAATGCCAGATCGGCGTGGCAGGTGATACCGATAATGGCCTGGTCACCGAGCAGTTGACGGGCGGCCGTCAGCGAGCCATCCGTCTGCCCCATATGGACCCCGGCAGCGCCCACGCGTTTCGCGAGATGCGGGTCGTCGTTGATCAGCAACGGGACGCCAGCGTTCCGGCAAGCAGCCTGCAGTTTTTTTGCCTGGGTAAGTCTCTCGGCCATCGGCGCGTGTTTCTCGCGATATTGTACCATGACCGCTCCGCCCCGAAGCGCTGCCTCAACCGATTCGATCAGTGTTTCGGGTGGCGTGAGCACGCTGTCCGTGATGGCGTAGAGGCCCGGACGAAGCCCTTTGCTCATCGTTCCCACAGAATGCCTCGATCCGGTACCGGTTGGCCCTTGCCCACTTCCAAAGCATGCAGGATGGCGCGATGAACGTAGTTCTGGGCCTGGGAAATGGCAGCACGTTGAGACAGGCCGGAGGCTCTCCCGGCGGCAATGGCCGCAGCCAGCGTACAGCCTGTGCCGTGATACTCGCCGCCGACACGTTCAACTTCCCAGTGCATGGGCTCTGGCGAGTGGTTGTAGAGAGTGTTGATAATGTGAACGCCGGTGCCATGCCCTCCGGTTGCCAATACCGATTCGCATCCGCCGTCCAAAAGGTTCTCGGCGGCCTGGTCGGGATCATCGCTGCCCCCGAGCATCGCCAGCTCGATACCGTTTGGCGTAATCATCTCTGCCAGGGGAAAGAGCTTCTCTTTCATGGCGGTAACGAGCTCGTCGTCGGCCAGGTCACCACCACCTGCGGCTTTGATCACCGGGTCGGTGATCACTGGTACGCCCGGGTGTTCACGGATGAAATCCACCAGCACATCAACAACCGCTGCATTGCCCAGGGCGCCGGTTTTGATGGCGTGAATGGGGGTGTCTTCAGCAAGGCATCGAAGTTGCTGACGAATCAGGTCTGCCGATACAGCTTCGGCGCCATACACGTTGCGGGTGTCCTGCACGGTGAGGCAGGAGAGGACCGGCAAAGGGTGGCAGCCCAGTGAGGTGACCGCTTGAATGTCGGCCTGAATGCCGGCACCGCCGGACGGGTCGAGGCCGGAAAGAATAAGAACCTGGGGTCGGGTATAGCGCTTAATGACTCAGCTCCTCAAAATGGTTTGACAACAGCCAGGATAACAACGGCCAGCAGAATCAGGACCGGCAGCTCATTGAACCAACGGTAAAACACGTGGCTTCTGGTGTTCTGGTCGTCCCGGAAGACCTTTACAAGGTGTCCGCAGTAAAAATGGTAAGTGATCAGAATGGCCACCAGTAACAGCTTGGCATGCATCCAGCCCTGACTGAAATAACCAGACGCATTGTAACTGATCAGCCAGACACCGAAGACAACGGTCGCGATCATCGAAGGTGTGGTAATACCGCGGTACAGTTTGCGTTCCATGATCTTGAAGCGATCGCGACCAGGCTCATCCTCGCAGGCGGCGTGGTAGACGAACAGCCTGGGCAGATAGAAAATGCCGGCGAACCAGCATACCAGTGAAATAATATGGAAGGCTTTCACCCACAGCATTCGTCAGCTCCGTCGGTATTGGTAGTAACTCTCGATGTCGGCTTTCAGCACGACGCCATAAACCCGCTGGATCATTGGCGCAACGTGACGTTGTACGTAGAGGGCCTCGGCATTGGTTGCATCGAACTCATTTAATGCTTCCTCCAGAGTGGCCTGATACTGCACCGGGGCAACGTCACGCCGATTGGCGGGGATATCCATCAGATCAATCGACTCCGGCGGTTCAATCTCTTCTTCGGCCGCCAGCTTTTCTGTGTCCTCCAGGTACCTCGCCAGATCGACTGCCGGTAACAGGGCGGTCGGCCCGTTACTGCCCTCAACCACCAGCCATTTGGGTTCGGACTTCAGAACCTTGCGGGCCTCCTCTACTGTCAGATGGCGTTCAGTGCGCAGTATGCTGCGGTCCATGATGGCACCAACCGACACCCGTCGCAGGGCCTGAATCACCGGAGAATTCTGGTAGCTCAGCCCCTGGTTTTTGAGAATGGTCAGGAACAGTGACTTCTTGCCGAAGGCCTCGCTGGTGACCAGGCTCGAGGTGGTAATAATCAGCATGCCTGGAAGAATGATGTTGGGGTTTCGCGTGAGCTCCATCAACGCCATTAGAGCAGCGAGCGGCGCCTGAAGCACGGCTCCCATCATGGCACCCATTCCCAGCATGGCGTAAAAGCCAACCGATGACGCGTGTTCCGGCATGATCTGGGCACCAATCAATCCCATCGCACCGCCCAGGGTTGCCCCCATAAACAGGGTGGGGCCGATCACGCCGCTTGGCATGCCCAGCCCGATAGAGAGTGATGTAATCACCAGTTTGGCGGCGCCGGCACCGAGCAGGAGCCAGAACCCGAGTTCGCCATTAATGGTTTCGTTGACGGTGTCGTAACCAATACCCATGGTTTCGGGAATGAAAATGGCGAATGGCACCATCAGAAGGCCCGCAATGGTGATGCGCAACAGAACCGGACGGTGGTGGTGCTTGCCCATGGTGTCGACCAGCTGGATAAACAGCGCGGCCGAAATCCCGATAATAACGGCAATGGCAAGTATCCAGGGGATTTCCGTTAACGAGTTCATGGTCAGCGCCGGCACGCTGAAGGCCGGTTCCGTGCCATAGACCGCCTGGGAAACAATGGCAGCGCTGACAGCGGCCAGGATTATCGGTGTAAAACCGGCGATGGTGTATTCCATCATCACCACTTCCATGGCGAAAATGACGCCGGAGATCGGCGTGTTGAAAGAGGCTGATATTGCCGCCGCGCAACCGCAGGCTACGAGTGTCCGGATGCTGTTGTTCGGCAGGCGCATCCATTGCCCCATGAGGCTCGAAAAGGCTGCACCCAGATGCACGGCCGGCCCCTCTCGACCTGCCGACTGGCCACTGACCACGGTGGCCACCCCCGAGATAAACTGCACAATCGCACTGCGTATCGAGATGTAGCCCTGATGGTAGTTCAGTCGTTCCATGACATGAACGATCCCAACTTTGCGGTCGTGGGTGGCCAGTCGGTGCATCAGCAAGCCCAGGCTGAGGGCTCCGGCAAGCGGGAGAAGCCCCCGGGTTAGCAGGTCCAGTTGCTCGAAGGATTCGGAGCCATCTCCGGGGAGAAAATGCTCGAGCGGCCACTCGATGGCCAGGCGGAACACGAGGATAACGCCGCCGGTAATCAAGCCGGACAGGAGGCCGAGCACGGCCAGTTGCGGTAATGCATCAACGCCGGACAGTCGGCGCCGGAAAACAGGGATCAGATGCTCGGTAATCTGGTGCCAGATTTTCTGCATGAGGCCAGAGTTCCGGTGGATTTGGGTGGACTGTCAGAAGGATTCTGACAACATTGTAACGGTCGCCCTGAGGGCTGCAATAAGTCATTGGTTTATCATGGTAGACTACGGCGTTAAAGCTCTTAATTCTGATACGACGTCGCTGGAGAAAATGGTGATTAAAGTAGGCATCGTTGGTGGCACCGGCTACACCGGTGTGGAACTGCTGAGAATCCTCGCGGTTCACCCTGAAGTTTCGGTCAGTTGCATTACCTCCCGGTCTGAGGCGGGCATGCCGGTCGCGGATATGTACCCGAATTTGCGTGGCCACTATGACCTGGCGTTTTCGGAGCCGGACGTAGCCGTGCTCGGATCGTGCGACCTGGTTTTCTTCGCCACGCCTCACGGTGTGGCCATGAGAATGGTTCCGGAACTGATGTCGGCCGGCGTGCGTGTGGTGGATCTGTCCGCCGATTTTCGTCTGAAAGATCTGGATGTCTGGGCCAACTGGTATGGCATGGCTCATGAAAGCCCGGAATGGGCGGAGAAGGCGGTTTATGGGCTGCCGGAAGTGGTGCGCGAAGAGATTCGTGCAGCTCAGTTGGTTGCCAATCCGGGTTGCTACCCGACTGCGGTCCAACTGGGCTTTCTGCCACTGCTCGAACAGGGGCTGGTGGATCCTGCCCGTTTGATTGCGGACGCCAAATCCGGCGCCAGCGGTGCTGGCCGGCAGGGCAAGATTGGCATGCTGCATGGTGAGGTTGGCGAAAGCTTCAAGGCCTATGGCGCCTCAGGCCATCGCCACCTGCCAGAGATTCGCCAGGGTCTGTCGGGCGCGGCTGGTGGCGATGTGGGCGTGACCTTCGTTCCCCATCTGATTCCGATGATTCGTGGCATTGAGGCGACACTCTACGCAGAGCTGAAAAATCCGGCCGATTTTGATCGGTTGCAGTCGCTGTTTGAAGAGCGTTTTGCCGATGAGCCCTTTGTCGATGTGATGCCATTTGGCAGCCATCCGGAAACCCGGAGTGTGCGCGGGGCGAACCAGTGCCGTATGGCCCTTCACAGGCAGGAGCAGAGCAACATCGTGATTGTCTCTTCCGTCATCGATAACCTGGTGAAAGGCGCGGCGGGGCAGGCGGTTCAGAATATGAACATCATGTTCGGCCTGAAAGAAACCATGGGGCTTGAGGCCCCGGCACTGCTGCCTTGATGCCCAAGGGAAAATTGTGAGCGAACAGCGAAAGCCGGCCGAAGAATATGTGGTCATCCGGCATCGTCCGGGGTACCGCCTGCGAAGAACGGCCATCCTGCTGGTGTTCACCATTGTGGCGGCGATTGCCGGGTATGCTACAGGGCTGGCCCAGAGTGGTTTCCGTTTCTCCAGTGCCGAGGAGTCAAACCAGGTGCTGGAGAACGAAGTCGAGAAACTGCGGGACGATTATCGCAATGCCCGGCAACAGCTTATTAACCTGGAGCGTGGGCGAGCTATTGATGAGCAGGCCCTGAACCAGGCGCGGAAAACCATCGTGGACCTGGAAACCCGGATTGGGTCACTGCAATCAGATCTGACATTCTATAAAAACATTATGGCGCCGTCGGAAACCAGTAAAGGGCTCCAGGTTGACAGTTTCACTCTGGTTCGAGTTCGTAATCAGGAAAGCTATGACTTCAAGCTGGTGCTGACTCAGGTCGGCAACAACAAGAGTTACATTTCCGGCGTGGTGGCGGTAAACGTCATTGGCGTGCGCAACGAAGAAAAAGAGGTCATCGCTTTGCGTGATCTTTCGGAGGACATAGCCGATCTCGGTGTGAAATTCCGTTTCCGGTATTTTCAGGATGTCGAAGGTTCCCTGACATTGCCGGAAGAATTTGAGCCGCTTGAGATTCAGGTGGTGGCCCAGGCGGAGGGAAAAAAATCCTCGCAAGCCGAGCGCACCTTTAACTGGGACGATCTAACGGAGAACTGACATGCTTGGAAAGAAAAAGCAGAAACCGCGCCGGCCCACCGGCCATTTTGACACCCTGATTTCCTCACGAACGACCGTCGAAGGAGATATGCATTTCAGCGGTGGGCTGCACGTGGATGGGCGGATTCGCGGCAAGGTGGTCGCCGATGAGGGCGCCGACGCGGTACTGAGGGTCTCGGAAGTTGGTGAAGTGACAGGCGATATCAATGCGCCTCACGTCATCATTAACGGTACTGTGAATGGTGATGTCTACGCGTCGGCACATCTTGAGCTGGCGGAAAAAGCTTCTATTAATGGCAGCGTTTACTACAACCTGATCGAAATGGCGATGGGTGCGTCGGTGAACGGCAATCTGGTGCATCAGCGGGAGCCTGTCGGGCTGCTCTCCCAGGATTCCAAACCTGCCGGATCCGGGCAAAAACAGGTTTCCGCCGGTGATCAGGTTCCGGAGTCCGAGGCGTCGGACGATGGTGGAAAGTCCGAATAGTTGATTGTTTTAGTCAGGAATACCATAATCGCTTGAGTTGTTCATGATAATCCGGAGGCGAACTTGAGCGCAGTTCAGCAACAAATGGCCACACCGCTGTTCTTCAGTGACAGTGCCGTTGCCAAAGTACGTGAGTTGATCGAGGAAGAAGAGAACCCCGAACTCAAACTCCGCGTCTTTGTCACGGGCGGGGGCTGTTCCGGATTTCAGTACGGCTTCTCGTTTGATGAGAATCAGGAGGAAGAAGACACCGTGATTGAGCGTGATGGTGTTTCTCTTCTGGTTGACCCGATGAGCTATCAATATCTGGTGGGCGCCACCATTGATTACCAGGAAGGCCTTCAGGGATCCCAGTTCGTGGTCCAGAACCCCAATGCCAGCTCCACCTGCGGGTGTGGCAGTTCCTTCTCTATCTGATCCGAAGAGACTTCAGGCCGGGTAGATGGCGCCCAGAATCCGAGGGCCCTCTGCTCCGGTCACCTCCGGCAGATTTCCAGGCTTGCCTTCTAGGGCCTGTTTTGCCAGCCAAGCAAATGCTACAGGCTCCACCATTTGAGGGTCCACTCCCAGTTCCGACGTAAGTGAAAGTCGGGCTTCCGGCAGTGCCTTGCCGAGCTCTTCCATCAAGAGCGGATTCCGCGCCCCGCCGCCGCAGACGTAAACCCGAAGATCCTCGGTCACAGGCAGCTGGTTAACGACGCTGTCGACGGTCAGTTGCAACAAGGTTCTCTGAATATCTTCGGCTGGAATGTCCGGGTGGCGGTTGACCAGCGTTTTTACCCATTCCAGATTGAACCGTTCTTTCCCCGTGCTTTTCGGTGGCGCTTTCGAGAAGTAGGCATCGGAAACCATGTCATCAAGAAGCTCCTGGTTGACCGAGCCTTCGCGGGCCCAATGGCCATCGCTGTCAAAGGGAAGCCCGGTCTGGGCCAGACACCAGGCATCCATCAATGCGTTGGCCGGGCCGGTGTCGAAGCCAGTTGCTGACATGTCCGCCTTGGCCGGAAGCCAGGTGATGTTGGCAATGCCGCCAAGATTTAGAATACAGCGGTTCTCTGTCTTGGAGCCGAAAAAGGCCTTGTGGAAGGCTGGAACCAGCGGCGCGCCCTGGCCTCCGGCGGCCATGTCACGCCTTCGGAAATCTGCGACCGTCGTGATGCTCGTGGCTTCGGAAACCACGGAAGGGTTGCCGATTTGGATGGAAAAAGGTGCTTTGCCAGAAGGTTGGTGTCGAATCGTTTGTCCGTGGCTGCCAATGCCGCGAATTATCGCTCTGTCAAAGCTGGACCTTTGAACAACCTCGGCGGCTGCCTGCGCGAACAGTGTGCCGACCAGGGTGTCCAGTTCACCGATTTCGTCGGGTGCAGCCTGATTCTGGCTGGCGGCGAGCAGGCGGTGGCGAATTGCATCGGGGTAGGGGATCGTGTGCGACGCGTGGATCTGTACGGTGTTGTTCTGGAACGACACCAGCACGGCATCAATGCCATCCATGCTGGTGCCCGACATCAACCCTATCCAGGCTTCCATTCGTCGCTCAGTCGTCTGAGGCCAGCGCGAGTTGCTGGTAGCTCTCGCGGAAAACGTCAAACTGGGCGATTCGTTGCTCGGTGAACTGCTTGAATCGGGCCATCTCGGAAGACGGAATGGGCTTGGCATCTGGCAGCTTGACGGTGCGCGAGTTGCGTGGCGCCCCGTTCAGCCTGAACTCGTAGTGCAGATGGGGGCCGGTAACCATTCCGGACGAGCCAACATGGCCGATAGTCTGGCCCTGCTTTACCCGGGTGCCGTTCTTGATGCCTTTGCCCAGGCGGCTCATGTGAGCGTAAAGGGTAGTGATGTTGTCGCCATGTTGGAGAATAACAGTCCTACCGTAGCCACCTTTCCAACCGGCAAATCTCACGCGACCCGAACCTGCGGCTTTGATGGGGGTTCCCGGAGGCGCTGCATAATCAGTGCCCTCGTGCGGGCGGACAACGTCCAGAACCGGATGCCTGCGTTGCAGGTTGAAGGGGGAGGAAATGCGGGCGTTGATCGGCGTTCGCAGGAATGCTTTGCGCATGCTCTTGCCGTCGGGGGCGTAGTAATCACTGTCACCATTGCTGTCGGTGTACAGCAGGGCGAGGTTTTCTTCACCACGGTTAACAAACCTGGCAGACAGGATTCGACCGGTATCGAACTTTTCGCCGTCCAAGTAGAGTTCCTCGTAAACCACTTCGAACTGGTCGCCTTTCCGAACATCGTAAACAAAGTCGATGTCCCAGCCGAAGATGCCAGCCAGTTCCATGGTAAGGCGGTCGTTAAGGCCGGCATCACGTGCAGCAAGATACAGGGATCCGTCGATGGTGCCGGACGCAAAGGCCGGCCGTGCTTCCGGTTTGCGAACTTCGGTCTCGCCGATAAATCTTTCGCCGTCTCTCGCGATCTTCAGGGACTCAAGAAGATTTCGTTGCAGCTCAATGGCTGCAAGTGAGCCGTCTTCGGTTGTTGCAAAGCGGATCGTCTCGCCAGCATAAAGTCGCTGAACCTTTTCCGCCTCGCCGTCGCCGTGAATCACGGAGAGCATGATGCCGTCATTGAAACCGGCTTTCCTGAACAGCGAAGACAGGGTGTCACCGGATTTGATTGCAAAGGTTTGCCAGTCGAGTTCCGGCTTTTTCGGAGCATCGGGTTGTTCCGGGGCGGCAAGGCTTGCCTGGTGGCTTGCTTCTGCCGGTGTATCTGATTCGGATGCTTCTGGCTGGATTTCTGCTACGGCGGCTGCCGCCGGTGTTGCCTGCTCTGGCGCGGCGCCTGTCTCGGCAACGGAGCCCTGCTCCAGGTCCAGAGAGTAAGACATTCTTTTGGCTTCAACATTGCTGCTGGGGCTCATCAGGATGGCTGCGGTAACAACAACGGTGGCCGCGGCAGCAATGGTAATGTGAGTTTTGGGAAACATTTTTAGCACGTATCGCACCCGTTTTAATCGGCATTCCGGCAGCTTGTACTACCTAATTAAAGCTGTTGTTCAAGTATAGTCCAACAGATTACCGTATAAAATGCATGCGGGACAGCGTGGAACATTACGGTTGCTGTTCCATCCTCCGGATTTCTTTTGACAGCGTTGTTATAATACGCGGCCCTGCAAAGTCGGTATTGATCAAATTCTGGTCAGCCTACTGTAGCAGGGGAATAGGTAACTCACAGATTTCTTTTGTTGAACTCTGTAACTGACAGAATCTTTCCAAGATCAAAGCGGGGACGTGTTGTTCATGGCATCCATTGATGAAGCGTTGGCGATAATCAAGCGAGGCGTAGACGAGCTCATTCCGGAAGATGAGCTCATCGAAAAACTAAAGGAAGGTCGTCCGCTCCGGATCAAGGCGGGTTTCGATCCCACTGCGCCGGATCTTCATCTTGGGCACACGGTTCTCATTAATAAGCTTCGGCAATTCCAGGATCTTGGTCATGAAGTGATGTTCCTGATCGGTGATTTCACCGGAATGATTGGTGACCCCACTGGCAAGAGTGCCACGCGTCCTCCTCTAACGGAGCAGCAGGTTGCTGAGAACGCGGTTAGTTATAAAGAGCAGGTGTTCAAGATCTTGGACCCTGAAAAAACGCGCGTTATGTTCAACTCCGATTGGATGAACAAGATGGGCGCCGCGGATATGATTAAACTGGCGGGTCAATACACCGTTGCGCGCATGCTGGAGCGGGATGACTTCACCAAGCGCTACCGTGCCGAGCAGGCGATTGCCATTCACGAGTTTCTCTACCCTCTGGTCCAGGGGTATGACTCCGTGGCCATGGAGGCGGATGTTGAGCTGGGCGGTACCGACCAGAAGTTCAATCTCCTGATGGGGCGTATTCTGCAGAAGCATTACGGCCAGTCGCCGCAGGTGATCCTCACCATGCCAATTCTGGAAGGGCTCGATGGTGTCCAGAAGATGTCCAAGTCTCTGGGGAACTATGTGGGCGTCAACGACTCGCCTGGCGAAATGTACACCAAGCTGCTCTCCATGCCGGATGATCTCCTGTGGCGCTACTTTGAACTGTTGAGCTTCCGGCCGCTTACCGAGGTGGACGAGTTCCGTAAGGCCGTTGCTGGTGGCGCCAATCCCCAGGATTATAAAAAGCTGCTCGCGGAAGAGATCATTACCCGTTTCCATGATGAAGAGGCGGCCCGGACCGCTCACAAGTCCGCCGGTAACCGAGTGGCGCTCGGCGAGATCCCGGACAATGTGCCAACTGTTGAGGTGCCTTTGGAGGGGCAGTCCGAGATTCCGATGGCGGCGGTGCTTCGCCTGGCTGGCTTGGTAAAGAACGGCGCGGCAGCCCGGGATGTCCTGGGGCGTGGTGCGGTATTTGTCGATGGTCAGAAATTCGAGGGCGACCGGATGTTTGTGGAAGGCGATGATTGCGTCATCCAGGCTGGCAAGAAGAAGATCGCTCGGGTTCTGATTACTGTCTGATCGATTTTGGGCGATTTTGAGTTTTTTTCAGAATCGCCGTTGACACCCTCGGGCAGGTCTGTAGAATGCGCATCTCTTTCGAGGGGGGCACCGCTGAGGCGGCTCAAAAATCGGAAGATAACTGTTTGAAAGCGCTGAAGAAAATGAGTTTCAAAATTCTTCAGAAGGCAGTTGACAGGCAAGCGATTCACTGTAGAATGCACGCCTCGAGACAAGCAGTAAGCCGGGTCATTTTTCGGCGGTTTCCGGAGACGGAAAACAACGAAAAATAAACGGTTGACAAGGCGGCGGAACGATGTAGAATACGCCACCTTGATTGAGCAACAGCTCAAACGCTCTTTAAAAAGTTGACCAAGTAATTCGTGTGGGCGCTGGCCGAGGTATTTCGGATACGAAATATCAGGACAGTG
>NZ_VIRN01000007.1 GCF_008107725.1 Marinobacter sp. BW6 | reverse complement strand
GATTAATATCATGCTTAGAATCAAACAAAGCATTCGCAACTATAAATTGATAGATAATGCCAACCATCACTGCATGACCATGAGGTATTTTATGATAGTATTCAACAGCATGACCAAATGTATGACCTAAATTTAAAAATTTACGTACACCTTGTTCTTTTTCATCTGCAATAACAATATCCAGCTTCGTTTCTATACCTTTAGCAATATATTTATCCATACCATTTAATGACTGTAATATCTCTCTATCTTTAAAGTGCTGTTCGATATCTTGCGTCGCTGATTCACCATTCAATAACGCATGCTTATAAACTTCTGCATAGCCACTTAATATTTGCTCAAATGGTAACGTCTTTAAAAAGACTAAATCATAAATCACAGCAGTTG
>NZ_VIRN01000044.1 GCF_008107725.1 Marinobacter sp. BW6 | reverse complement strand
GATCTGCAGCTTGCCGGCGGCATCCTTGACGCGGCGCATGAAGTCCGGCGTCGTCAACTCGTCCTCGCCGCGCGCCTTGCGCTGCTCGTTCATCGCCACCTTCAGGAACTGCATGGTGGCAACGCCCGGAATTTCGACGGGGTACTGGAAGGCAAGGAAGATGCCCTTGGCGGCGCGTTCGGCCGGATCGAGCTCGAGAATGCTCTCGCCATTGTAGAGAATGTCGCCCTCTGTGACTTCGTAGTCGCTGCGGCCGGACAGCACATAGGAGAGCGTCGACTTGCCGGAGCCGTTCGGCCCCATGATAGCGGCAACTTCGCCAGCCTTCACCGTCAGGTTCAGGCCACGGA
>NZ_VIRN01000008.1 GCF_008107725.1 Marinobacter sp. BW6 | reverse complement strand
TCATCAAGTTTAGAAATTCTTTACTATCTTTTGGTATCATCTGTGATTCACTTTGATCTGCAAGGTTAAATTGTTTAATGATTTGATCAAACAATGTAACACGTTCTGCAATTTTCTCTCGTTGTTCTTCAGATATTGAAATGTAAGTATTACGCTCATCAATTTTACTTCGAACTTTACTAATATATGAATGTTTCACAAGTACTTTTATATGCTGTACTAAATCCGATTGTTTATAACATAAATCTGAAACAATCTTCTTAAATGGAAGTGTGTTTTCTTGCTGATGAAATAAATAAGTCAGTAATATAAATTCTTTTATAGTCATATCGACTTCAGGCTTGACTTTTTTCTTAAAACGAAACATATATGCTTCAATGATTATAAA
>NZ_VIRN01000041.1 GCF_008107725.1 Marinobacter sp. BW6 | reverse complement strand
ATTCCAAGGGCAACGTCGACAACGACGCCACGCTGGAGATCTACGGGGCCATGGCCGTCGCGCAGGCGGAGGCCGGCGCCCACATGCTCGGCCCCTCCGGCATGATGGACGGCCAGGTCGCCGTCATCCGCCAGGCCCTCGACGAGGCCGGCCACCAGGACGTGTCGATCCTGGCCTACGCCGCCAAGTACGCCTCCGCGTTCTACGGCCCGTTCCGCGAGGCCGTCGACTCCCAGCTCAAGGGCGACCGCCGCACCTACCAGATGGATGCCGCCAACCGCCGCGAGGCCATGATCGAGGTCGAACTCGACCTGGCCGAGGGCGCCGACATGGTCATGGTCAAGCCGGCCATGAGCTACCTGGACGTGCTTGCGGACGTGGCGGCCATG
>NZ_VIRN01000009.1 GCF_008107725.1 Marinobacter sp. BW6 | reverse complement strand
CTGTAGGACAGGCCGCGCTTTTCGCGCACTTCCTGGTACATCCATGAGGTGAACGTGCCGCCACCCAGAATGTGGTTCATGACGTAGGCCGCCTGGTAATCGGGATCGTTCCGTTTCAGGCCCGGCAGACCCAGCAGGATCGTCGTCTGGGGCACGGCAAGGTCGTCGTTGATGGTGCGGCCGAGAGCGGGATCCAGCTCGGCGACCGGCACAAGGTCGGCCTCCTCCGGCAGGCCTGCAAAGACCTCGTCCAGGATCGGTGCAAGCGTTTCGGCATCGATCGCGCCGACCATGCCGATCGTCAATCCGCCGCGCGCCAGAATCCGTCGATACTGTTTTGCCAGATCAGCAGGGCTCAGTTGTTCAAGCGATCCGGCAGTGCCAAGAGT
>NZ_VIRN01000011.1 GCF_008107725.1 Marinobacter sp. BW6 | reverse complement strand
GAGGAGGTCATGCCGGGAGCGGTCGATGACGCATTGGCCAAGATCGACGCGGTACTCGGCAGGATCGACACGGCAACCGCCGCCGGCGGCGAGGGGGACGAAGACCTTTGGCCGCTGGTCCGGGCACGGGCGCTTGCCCTGCCCGAGGCGGATCCGTTCTACGAGTTGAAGCAGAACCTGGAAGCGCTGTCGAAGGACATGAAGACGGTTGCCGACCGGCCAAAAGCCGGGGAAATGGTGACCGTCGACGAGGTGTTGGGCGATCCTGACCTGCAGGCCTCGAAGCCGACGGATTTCGACAAGGTCCTGGCCGAACTGGCGACCATGCCGGAAAAGAACAAGGCCAATCTCGACAAGCTTGAGACCATCCTGGCCGAGAAACTGCCCAAGAC
>NZ_VIRN01000012.1 GCF_008107725.1 Marinobacter sp. BW6 | reverse complement strand
CGAATATTGCTCCGGTCGAAAGGGTGCATCCTCGATTGATTGAAATTCATGAAGCGCAAACTCCTCAAACTGCGTCATAAACAGCCTCTTGAATGTCCTCAGATCTTCCCACCAGGGCGCCGCGCATTCCAGCGCTGCGCGCACCTTGCAGATCGCCGATGGCGTCATCGCCCACATGCAGGATGTTGTCGGCCGCAACGCCGCACGACTTGATGATTTTGTTGAAAAATGCCTCGTTTGGCTTTGCATATCCAAGCAGGTCGGAATAAATTCCGAACCGAAATACACATCCAAAGGTGCTCTCAAGAAAGTTGTGCATCGTAGTGCCGCTAATAAAACTCGAGTTGCTACCA
>NZ_VIRN01000013.1 GCF_008107725.1 Marinobacter sp. BW6 | reverse complement strand
GATTTTCACCATAACGCAAAACTTGTTTTCGATTGTAAGTTAATGTTACTTTTTCTGGGAAAGTTTCTCCAGTGATGTTCGTTAAGTATTCTGCAATTAAAGCATCATAGGCCGCTGTGTGCCGAAAAACTTTCGCAGCTAGACGTTGGCGCGTTTCAAAAGTAGTTGCGCCGTGTTCTTCTAGTTCTGTAAGTACCGTATCGTAATCCGCTGTATCAACTACAACAGTTACCGCTGCATAATTTTTCGCAGCTGAGCGTAACATCGAAGGTCCGCCAATATCAATATTTTCAATCGCTTCTTCTAAAGTAACACCAGATTTTTGAATCGTTTCTTGGAAAGGATATAAATTTACAACGACTAAATCAATTGGC
>NZ_VIRN01000095.1 GCF_008107725.1 Marinobacter sp. BW6 | reverse complement strand
CCTCCGGGGCCACAGTGGCCACCGCCGGGCCCGGCGGTGCGCTGCTTTCCTACGCACTGATCGGGCTGATGGTGTACTTCCTCATGACCAGTCTCGGCGAGATGGCCGCCTACATGCCCGTTTCCAGCTCGTTCTGCACCTATGGCAGCCGGTTCGTCGAAGATGGCTTCGGTTTCGCCCTCGGCTGGAACTACTGGTACAACTGGGCGGTGACCATCGCCGCGGAACTGGTGGCGGCGCAACTGGTGATGAGTTTCTGGTTCCCCGAGGTGCCGGGCATCTACTGGAGCGCGATCTTCCTGGGCATCATGTTCGGCCTCAACGTGATTTCCGCGCGCGGCTTCGGCGAGAGCGAATTCTGGTTCGCCCTGATCAAGGTAGTCACGGTGGTGATC
>NZ_VIRN01000054.1 GCF_008107725.1 Marinobacter sp. BW6 | reverse complement strand
CACTGTCCTGATATTTCGTATCCGAAATACCTCGGCCAGCGCCCACACGAATTACTTGGTCAACTTTTTAAAGAGCGTTTGAGCTGTTGCTCAATCAAGGTGGCGTATTCTACATCGTTCCGCCGCCCTGTCAACCGTTAATCTGAAGAATTTTAAAACTCATTTTCTTCAGTACTTTCAAACGGTTACCTCTGCCTGGGAAATCGCCGTAAGTGGCTTGTCCCTCAGAAGTGGTGCGCATTCTACAGGCGTCAGGAAAACTGTCAACGAGGTTTTTGAATTAATTTATGGCGGTCTCGGTTTCCACGTACCTCACTGATCAGGTACTGACCATTACGTTCATTTTTCAGCCAAAAATCAGCCCTTCGCAAAGGGGATCAACCCTTGAGGACCGTTCCATTTCCAGCGCAATGCCAGCAAACCCACGATCACCAGGCCGTATGCGACCATTTCACCAATATCGCTTCTTGCCTGCCAGATAAAGTGAAGCCAGGCGGTGATGGCGATCAGGTAGACCAGCTTATGCAAACCTTTCCAGCTTTTACCCAGCCGCTTCATCATTCCCTTGGTGGAGGTCAGAGCCAGGGGCACCAGCATAAGAAAAGACAGTGCGCCCGCCACAATATAGGGCCGCTTGGTAAACGTAGCCCAAAGATCACTCCAACCGAGTATGAATTGAAGAAACGCCAACACGTGCAGTACGGCATAGAAGAATGCAAACAGGCCGAGCATTCGGCGCACCCGGATCCAGCCTGCCCAGCCAGTCCAGCGCTTAAGCGGGGTCATGCACAAAGTCACAATTAACAATTGGAGCGCGGCAAGGCCCAGTGACTCCGTCACTTCCTGGCCTGGGTCAGGCCCCAGAGACTGCCTGGCAATATTGATAGCCAATACCAGAAGAGGGACGCAGGCGAGAAACGCGGCCAGAAGGCGGAAAGCCAGGAAAAAGCCTTGACGATCCACCATTCCCTTTCCATTCATCAATAGAACTTACTCAGGTCCATACCCTTGTACAGATCGGCGACCTGCTCCCCGTAACCATTGAACTTGACGGTCTCCATCCAGTTAGGCGAAAGCAGACCGGAAGGCAGCCTCCGTTCGCGCTTCTGACTCCACCTTGGATGGTCCACCTCTGGGTTAACGTTGGCATAGAATCCGTACTCCTGAGGCGCGAGCATTTCCCAAGTCGTTTCTGGGCGCTCCTGCTGGAACCGTATCTTGACGATCGACTTGATGCTCTTGAATCCGTATTTCCAGGGGACAACCAGCCGGATAGGTGCGCCATTCTGGTTGGGCATGGTTTTGCCATATAACCCGACCGCCAGGAAGCTTAACTCGTTCATGGCCTCATCCATTCTCAAACCCTCCTGGTAAGGCCAGTCTATGGTGCTGAACAATGAGCGCTGCCCCCGCATCTGATCCGGATCATACAGGGTCTCGAAATAGACGTATTTCGCGCGGGAGTTGGGCTCAAGCCGTTTAATGATGTCGGCCAGTGGAATCCCGACCCAGGGGATCACCATCGACCAGGCCTCTACACAACGAAGTCGGTACACCCGTTCCTGATATTCGTGGGGCTTGAGCAGGTCCTCCAGAGCATACTCACCGGGCCGCCCGCATTCCCCCTCAACCACGACAGACCAGGGATCAACGCTCATTTCATCGGCGTACCTGACCGGATCGCCTTTCCCGGTGCCAAATTCGTAAAAATTGTTATAGCGAGTGACGTCCTCGAACGGTGTTTTTTCCTCATCGGTGGAAAAACCGGGCATTGCAACATAGTCCAGCGCTTCTCCCGGGACCGGAAGCTTCGCAGCGGACAACAGACCAGGCATTGATAGGCCCGCGGCTACAGCCATCGTGCCGGACATGAATTGCCGTCGGTTGAGGTAGACAGACTCGGGGGTAACTTCGGAGTGAGGCAAGGCCCAGGATGGGCGTTTCTTGATGAACATGGAAAGTCTCCGTCAGGGCGTCAGCCAGCTAAGGCGTTGACCGGAGACTGTGGTGAAAATTCCCGGACCTCGATGAGGAGGCCCGGAAAACGAGAGCTCAGTCAGCGGCGCCTGGAGCTTTTCGTGGCTTGCCACGGAACAACGCACGAACAGGGCCGGACAACGCGTATATCAGAAATCCGGTAAAGAGTACGGTGGCCGGATCCAGCGCGATCACTACGAACACCAGCACAACAAGAAGGATCGCGGCAAAAGGCACTCTTCCGCGTAGATCCAGATCCTTGAAACTGCGATACAGGATATTGCTGACCATCAGCACACCCGTGCCTCCGACTACGACCATGGTCAACAAGGTGAGCCAGGTAGCAGGCTCAAAGAGATGGAAGCACCAGACCAGACCCGCGACACAGGCTGCGGCGGCGGGACTGGGCAAGCCAACAAAGAACTTTTTGTCGACAGAGCCAATCTGGGTGTTGAAACGGGCCAAACGCAGCGCGGCACCAGCAACATAGATAAAGGTGATGGCCCAACCAACCTTGTCAAAAGCGTTCAGTGACCAGAAAAAGGCGACAAGCCCGGGAGCTACACCAAAGGCAACCATGTCAGCGAGGCTGTCGTATTCCTCACCGAATTTACTCTGGGTGTTGGTCATCCGGGCTACACGCCCATCCAGACCATCCAGGATCATTGAGACAAAAATGGCAATTGCGGCATTGTCAAAGACACCGTTCGCCGCAGAGACGATGGCGTAGAAACCTGAAAACAGCGAGGCCGTTGTGAGCGCATTGGGGAGCAGGTAAATACCCTTGCGGCGGACCGGCGCACCTTCCACCAGCTCTTCTTCAACCACTTCCCCGGCCTCGACTTCATATTCCGGGGTTTGCTTACCTTCAGCGGATTTTCTTTCTTCAGTCATTCCCATTACTCCGGAAAGCATTTGGGCGGAGTATATACGAAAAACGCGGCCACCCGGGCCGCGTTTTTCAAAACCAGGCGGAATTCCGCTTAGTTTTTGTCCTTATCCACGATCTTGTTCGCGGAGATCCACGGCATCATACCGCGCAGCTTCTCACCAACCACTTCGATGTCGTGGGCAGCGTTCTGGCGACGCCGCGCCGTCATCGACGGGTAGTTCAGAGCACCTTCAGAGATAAACATCTTGGCATACTCGCCGCTCTGAATACGCTTCAGTGCGTTACGCATGGCTTCACGGGACTGCTCATTGATGATTTCCGGGCCAGTCACATACTCACCATACTCCGCGTTGTTGGAGATGGAGTAGTTCATGTTGGCAATGCCGCCTTCGTACATCAGGTCCACAATCAGCTTCAGCTCGTGCAGGCACTCGAAGTAAGCCATTTCCGGCTCGTATCCACCTTCCACGAGCGTCTCAAAGGCCGCTTTAACCAGCTCGACGGTGCCACCGCAAAGAACGGCCTGCTCACCAAACAGATCGGTTTCGGTCTCATCCTTGAAAGTGGTTTCGATGATGCCGGTACGACCGCCACCGATACCACTGGCATAAGACAGGGCCAGGTTCTTGGCATTGCCGGAAGAGTCCTGGAAGATGGCGATCAGGTCAGGAATACCACCGCCGTTGGCGAATTCCGTGCGCACGGTGTGGCCCGGCGCCTTCGGAGCGATCATGATGACATCCAGATCCTTGCGCGGAACGATCTGGTTATAGTGGATGGCAAAGCCGTGCGCGAACGCCAGGGTGGCGCCTTGTTGCAGATTCGGCTCGATTTCCGCCTTGTACAGCTGAGCCTGGTACTCGTCCGGGGTCAGGACCATGACAACGTCTGCTGCAGCAACGGCAGAAGGCACGTCGCTGGTCTTCAGGCCATAAGCTTCCGCCTTGGCGATGGAAGAAGAACCCGGGCGCAGCCCCACGGTAACGTCGACGCCGGACTCTTTCAGGTTGCACGCGTGTGCGTGGCCCTGGGAGCCGAAACCGATGATGGCAACTTTCTTGCCCTGGATGATGGAAAGATCGCAATCCTTATCGTAATAAACCTGCATGACAAACCTCTGTTATTTGTGATGGCCCCAGAGGGCCATAATGTTCAAACCCTGTTTGAAATCGTTAAAGGCTGAGCACCTTCTCGCCCCGGGCAATACCGGATACACCGCTGCGTACCACTTCCAGCACGCCCGACGTGCCAACGGCCTGGATAAAGCCGTCCAGCTTCTCGCTGTCGCCTGCCAACTGAACCGTGTAGACGGAGCTGGTCACATCCACGATCTGGCCGCGGAAAATGTCCACCGTACGCTTGATCTCGGCACGCTGGGAACCGGTGGCTTTCAGCTTGACCAGCATCAGCTCACGCTCGATGTGAGCACCTTCGGTCAGATCCACCAGCTTGACGACTTCAATCAGCTTGTTCAGTTGCTTGGTGATCTGCTCGATCACCTTGTCCGAGCCCGTGGTGGTCACGGTCAGACGGGACAGGGTCTCGTCCTCGGTTGGTGCCACGGTAAGTGTTTCGATGTTGTAGTTACGCTGGGAAAACAGCCCCACGACCCGTGACAGGGCGCCAGGCTCGTTTTCAAGCAAAACAGAAATGATTCGACGCATGATCAGACCCTCTCCGTCTTGCTAAGCCACATATCCTTCATGGAACCCCGGGCAACCTGCATCGGATAGACATGCTCAAAGCGGTCCACAAGAATATCCACGAATACCAGGTCGTCTTTCATGGCCAGCACTTCTTTCAGCTTGGTTTCCAGATCTTCTTTCTTCTCAATCCGGACACCCTTGTGCCCATAGGCCTCTGCCAGCTTGATGAAATCAGGCAGCGATTCCATATAGGATTCGGCATGACGGGACTCGTAGTTCATGTCCTGCCACTGCTTGACCATACCCAGAGCCTGGTTGTTCAGGTTGATGATCTTCACCGGCAGATTGTACTGCTTGCAGGTCGACAGCTCCTGGATGTTCATCTGGATACTGCCCTCACCGGTAATGCAGAGCACTTCGTCATCCGGATGGGTGAGTTTGACCCCCATGGCGGCCGGAAAACCAAAGCCCATGGTGCCTAGACCACCGGAGTTGATCCAGCGGTTAGGCTTGTCGAACTTGTAGTACTGGGCCGCAAACATCTGGTGCTGACCCACATCGGAAGTCACGAAGGCTTCGCCGTTGGTCAGGCGACACAGCATCTCGATAACTTCCTGCGGCTTGATCACATCCGGACTGGTCTCATAGCGCATCCCGTGGAATGCCCGCCACTCGTCAATCTGCTTCCACCAGGAGGCGATTGCGTCCGCGTCGGGCTTTTCCTTCGCTTCCTTGACCAGAGACAACATTTCCTTGAGCACGGCGTCTACCGGGCCCACGATCGGCACGTCCGCATCCACCGTCTTGGAAATCGATGCTGGGTCAATATCGATATGGATAATGCGCGCGCCCGGACAGAACTTCTCGGTGGCATTGGTCACACGGTCGTCGAATCGGGCCCCGACACAGAGAATCAGATCCGAATGGTGCATGGCCATATTGGCCTCATAGGTGCCATGCATCCCGAGCCAGCCAAGGTGCTGCTTGTCGCTGGCCGGATAACAGCCGATCCCCATGATGGTATTGGTGATCGGGTAACCAATCATCCGGACAAGCTCAGTCAGCTGATCTGAAGCCTTGCCGAGAATAACCCCGCCGCCGGCGTAGATAATCGGACGCTTGGCAGCCAGCAGCATGTCGACCGCTTTCTTGATCTGACCAGCATGGCCGCGAATGGCCGGGTTGTAGGAGCGCAGCTTGACCTTCTTCGGGTAAGCGTACTCGTACCGCTCATTCGGTGTGGTCATGTCCTTGGGGATATCCACAACAACCGGACCAGGACGACCGGTGGCAGCAATATAGTACGCCTTGCGGATGATCTCCGGGATTTCCTCGGGGTGACGGACACTGAGGTTGTGCTTAACCACCGGACGGGAGACACCCATCATATCGGTTTCCTGGAACGCGTCCTCGCCGATAAGAGTGGACGCAACCTGGCCGCACAGAACCACCATGGGGATGGAATCCATGAATGCGGTGGCAATGCCGGTGATCGTGTTGGTGGCTCCAGGACCCGAAGTCACCAGTACAGTACCTGGTTTTCCGGTCGCGCGGGCATAGCCGTCGGCCATATGGACCGCCGCCTGCTCGTGCCTTACCAGAATGTGCTTGACTTTGTCCTGCCTGAACAGCGCATCATAAATATGAAGGGCTGCACCACCCGGATAGCCGTATATGTATTCGATACCCTCATCTTGGAGGGACCGGATCAGCATATCGGCGCCAGACAATAACTCCACGATTTTCTACCCTCTTCTACGAGTGAATGAGCCGGGACGGGTCCCGGTTGCCTGGATTCACGGTGTCCATGCTTCTTTTGAAAGCGGAACCGGCTGCTCCTCCACACCTTATTGAGAGGTTGTCTCCTGGCCAGCCGCCCTCCTGAGGGTTGCGGAGAACGGCCAATCAACGGGTTGCACGTAAGCAACAACCATCCCGCGACAGATGCGCGGCGCGTTCAGTGTGGTAATTGATGGGGGATACTCGCTCGGGATTGCCTGCCGTATTGACCCCAGTCTTCAGGCAATCGGTAATTCTGACAGCGCGAAACTCCCTGTCAATAGCCGCTGCAGGTTTCTGTGCCTATACTGGCCGAAGGTCTGCCATACTTGACACAAATCCGATACAAAGATTTGAACCAGACAGAAGAAAATCCGCAACACGAATGGCATGATAGGGAATAATGAAATTAGAAAAAACGGGCCCGGTTTATCCAGGTTGTCTGCCTGCCCGGGAGCAGTGAACATACGCGAGTAGAGACATGAACAGAAAAACCCTGACGCTGACCTTATTACTGGCCGTTGTACCAGGTGTCGCCATGAGCGCCTCTGTCTATAAGTGGACCGATGAAAACGGGGTTACCCATTTTGGTGACCGGCAACCTACGGGCTCAAAGGCCGAACGAGTGAATGTTCGCTCTGGCACTTCATCAGACGCCTCCGGCAACCGACAAAGCCCTCAGGAGCGGCTGGGGAATATGCAGGAACAGCAAGCGGATGAAGCGGAGCAGCGCCAGGAAACAGCAGTTGAGGAAGCTCGCAGAAAGCAGCGGGAGGCGAACTGCGCGACAGCACGTTCCAACCTGGACGTGATAGACCGCAACGCTCGCATCCGTATTGAGGAGAATGGAGAGCAGCGCTACCTCTCCCAAGAAGAAATTGCCGAAAAGCGGGCTGAGTTTAAGCGAATTGCTGAAGAGAGCTGCCGACCCACAGAAGAGTAAGAGAGCTTTTGAAAAAGGGGCAGATGAGCCTTTTCATCTGCCCCTTTTTGGTTAGGCCTTGGAAAAATCGAGGTGATGTTCCTTCACCGTACCTCGAATTACATCACCCGGTACAAATTCTCCCTGGAGCAGTCGCTGGGCCAATGGGTTTTCAATCATCCGCTGAATAGCCCGCTTCAAAGGCCGCGCACCGTAGACCGGGTCATAACCGACTTCGGCCAGCAATTCCATCGCGGCGTCATCCAGCTCCAGCTTCATATCCTGTTCTTTCAGGCGTTTGCTCAGAGACTCGATCTGAATCCTAGCAATACCCTGAATCTGGCTCTCCGCCAGCGGGTGGAACACCACCACTTCATCCACGCGGTTGATGAACTCAGGGCGAAAATGGGTGCCGACAACTTCCATGACGGCATTCTTCATTACCTCGTAGTTCTCCTCGCCCGCTTTCTGCTGGATGATGTCCGAGCCGAGGTTTGACGTCATGACAATGACCGTGTTCCGGAAGTCGACGGTCCTGCCCTGCCCGTCCGTCAGGCGACCATCCTCAAGTACCTGCAGAAGAATATTGAACACATCCGGATGGGCTTTTTCCACCTCATCCAGCAGCAACACGGAATACGGCCTGCGACGAACTGCTTCAGTGAGGTAACCACCTTCCTCGTAGCCGACATAGCCCGGAGGCGCGCCAATCAGGCGGGCCACGGAATGCTTCTCCATGAATTCGGACATGTCGATGCGAACCATGGCCTCCTCGGTATCGAACAGGAAGGACGCCAAAGCCTTACAAAGCTCGGTCTTACCCACACCCGTCGGACCAAGGAAAAGGAACGAACCGTTGGGGCGATTGGGGTCAGACAATCCGGCCCGGGAACGACGCACCGCGTTGGAAACCGCTTCAACCGCCTCATCCTGGCCGATAACCCGACCATGAAGCGCCTCTTCCATGCGCATCAGCTTGTCGCGCTCACCTTCGAGCATCTTGGACACCGGAATGCCGGTCCACTTGGAAACAATCTCTGCAATCTCCTCATCGGTCACCCGGTTCCGGAGCAGCTTCATTTCCATCATTTCGGCCTGGCTGGCCATATCCAGCTGACGCTCAAGCTCAGGGATCTGGCCATACTGGAGCTCGGACATCTTGCCAAGGTCGCCGGCGCGACGGGCATTCTCCAGATCGATCCGGGCCTGCTCCAGACGGCTCTTGATCTTCTGGGAGCCATGCAACGCAGCCTTTTCGGTATTCCATACTTCTTCCAGATCGGCGTATTCACGCTCGACCCCGGTGATCACGTCCGACAGCTCCGACAGACGCTTTTTAGAGGCCGCATCTGTCTCTTTCTTGAGAGCCTCACGCTCGATTTTCAACTGAATCAGGCGGCGCTCAAGACGATCCAGGGGCTCGGGCTTCGAATCCATTTCCATGCGAATCTGGGAGGCAGCCTCATCCACCAGATCAATGGCCTTGTCCGGCAACTGCCGATCGGCAATATAACGGTGGGACAGCTTGGCGGCGGCAATGATGGCACCATCGGTCACCTCAACCCCGTGGTGCACCTCATAACGTTCTTTCAGGCCCCGCAGGATTGCGATGGTATCTTCTTCGCTGGGCTCGCTGACCAGCACTTTCTGGAAGCGACGCTCAAGGGCGGCGTCTTTCTCGATGTTTTCACGGTACTCATCCAGGGTGGTCGCGCCCACACAGTGCAGTTCACCGCGAGCCAGCGCCGGCTTGAGCATGTTGCCGGCATCCATGGATCCCTCAGCCTTACCGGCACCGACCATGGTGTGAATCTCGTCGATGAACAAGATGATCTGGCCTTCCTGCTTGGACAATTCGTTCAAAACAGCTTTCAGGCGCTCCTCGAACTCACCCCGGAACTTGGCGCCGGCAATCAGGGCGCCCATGTCGAGTGACAGGACTTTCTTGTCCTTGAGGCCATCCGGCACCTCGCCGTTGACGATGCGCTGGGCCAACCCCTCGACGATGGCGGTTTTACCCACGCCGGGCTCACCGATGAGGACCGGGTTGTTTTTCCGACGGCGCTGGAGGACCTGGATGGTTCGGCGGATTTCATCGTCTCGACCAATCACCGGGTCCAGCTTGCCGGCCTCGGCTCGCTCGGTAAGATCAATGGTGTATTTGGACAGGGCCTGACGGTTTTCTTCGGCGCTGGCATCGTTGACAGCTTCACCGCCGCGAACCTCGTCAATTGCCTTTTCCAGGGCAGCCTTATCAACGCCCTGCTCCCGAAGCACTCGGCCAAGTGTGCCCCGGTCTTGCAGGGCGGCCAGCAGCATAAGCTCACTGGAGATGTACTGGTCCTTGCGCTTCTGGGCCAGCTTATCGGCAATATTGAAAAGACGACCCATGTCGTTGGACATTGAGACATCGCCGGCCGATCCCTGCACTTCGGGCAGGTTTTCGATTTCCCGGGCGATAGCCTGGCGAACCCGTCCGGGTTCCGCGCCGGCCTGTTTGAGCAGTGGCTTGATGGCACTGCCTTCCTGATCAAGTAGCGCCTGCATCAGGTGGACCGGCTCGATGAAGTTGTGATCTTTTCCGACCGCGATGGATTGTGCGTCCGCGAGGGCGGTCTGCAACTTGCTGGTCAGCTTGTCGATTCTCATGTCTACTTTCCCCAAATTTCTGCGAATACCATGGTGCCGTGGGTGGCGGATATTCGATTGCTTTGACAGTTAATGTAGGGGCAAGTCGAGGGACTTCAAGCGGAGGCTCGGTGTATTCGTCAGAAAATTGACGGCCGTCAGTTTGAGATTGGGACTTGGGTGCAGGTCTGGTGCAGGACTACTTTCCAGAACACGCCGTGAATACCCCTGCGGGGTCCAGCCTGCAATCACAGATTGCAGTCGTTCGTCTGTCGCATGAAGCTTCGCTTCATATACGCTCGGCCTCACCCATGTAGGCTTGGCTGCAGCATCCATGCTGCAGACAGTTCTGGAAAGTAGTCCTGCACCAGACCCCGAAATTCTCGATTACAACCAGAGCCAAACAATAAAAGACACTAATAGTCAGTCTGTTAGCCAGATTAACGTTGCCATCCGCCCGGTCCGGCCATCCCTGCGGTATGAAAAAAACCGATCTGAATCCTGAACGGTACACAGGCCACCGCCAGTCACTCCGGAAACACCGAGATGATTCAGCCGCAAAGTGGCAAGTGCATAGATATCTGCCATGAAATGACCCGGCCGAGCGCCTTCAGCTCTGAAGGCGTGGCCCGCTTTGGGATCATGGTCAAGGAAGGCGTCACGCACTTCCGGGCCGACCTCGAAGCCGTCCGGACCAATCGCCGGGCCGAGCCAGGCTTGAAGTGTCCCGGGGGCCAAGGCCATGGCACTCACCAGATGCTCGATAACGCCGCCACACAGGCTTCGCCAACCACAATGGGCGGCGCCGACGACTGTGCCTTCGCGATCAGCAAGAATAACGGGCAGGCAATCGGCTGTGAGTATGGCGCAGACAATGCCCGGATGACGGGTGTAGCTGGCGTCAGCCTTGACGACTTGTCCGACGTTATTCGGGGTTAATTCAACCACCTCGGTACCGTGTACCTGGTTGAGCCAACCGATGCGGGCGCTATCCAGTCCCAAGGACTCCGCGAGTCTTCGCCGATTCTCTTGCACGTGTTCCGAATTGTCTTCGACGTGAACACCGAGGTTAAGACTGTTCCAGGGTCGACCGCTGACACCGCCACTGCGAGTTGTGCTGATGGCCCGCACTCTATCGGGCGCGGACCAGTCCGGTTTCAGGGCGTTATCTTCAATAGTCACGGGTGTCCAGCTCCCGTGCGTGTTTGCGCAGGGCTTCTATCAACGCAACCATATCCTCAGGCAGGGCCACCTCCCAGCTCAGGATTTCACCGGTTTCCGGATGTTCAAGGGTCAGCTGCCGGGCATGGAGGGCCTGGCGGTTGAACGCCGAGAGCGCCTCGCGAAGCTCTTCGGTGGTTCCCTTGGGCAACCTGAGCCGACCGCCGTAGAGCGGGTCTCCGACCAGCGGATGTTTGACATGGGCCATATGAACCCGGATCTGGTGGGTTCGGCCGCTTTCCAGTTTGCAGCGGACGTGAGTGTGAGCGGCAAAACGCTCCACCAAACGATAGTGGGTGACCGCCGGTTTGCCGGAGGCTACAACCGCCATTTTCTTGCGTTCCCGCGGATGCCGGCCTATGGGCGCGTCTACCGTTGCACCGCCGGTGAGGGTGCCAACGACGACAGCCTCATACTCGCGACCCATGGTTCGGGTCTGGAGCTGATCGACCAGAGAAGTGTGCGCAATCAGGCTGCGGGCAACAACCATGATGCCTGAGGTGTCTTTGTCGAGGCGGTGTACGATTCCAGCCCTGGGCAAATTCTCGACTTCCGGCGCATAGTTCAACAGGGCATTGACCAGGGTTCCATCGGCATGGCCGGCGGCCGGGTGCACCACCAGGCCTGCGGGCTTGTTGATGACCAGCAAGTGCTCGTCCTCATAGACAATATCCAGGGAGATCTCCTCCGCCTGCCAGCTCACCTGAGCTTCCGGCTCGGCATCCAGCGCCAGGCGATCATCCAGCATCACTTTGTCCCGAGGCTTTCGCGCCTCACCATTCACCGTCAACGCGCCGCTTTTGATCCAGGACTGCAGGCGGGAACGGGAGTGTTCGGGCATCAGTTCTGCCGCGGCCTGGTCAAGGCGCCGATCACTCAGTTCCGGCGGCACAACAAAGTTGGCGATGATTCGTTTTTCAGATGACATTAAGCCCCCAGGGCCTGTGTGTGTTACGTTTCGGTCAGATTATTGGAAACAGCGAGGCATTGCTCTGCACATGGAGCCACTTCCCCGCTACAATGACTGCCCTTGAATTAATCGACATTATACGGGATTCCGGAATGAGATCAGGTCTTCGTTTGCTGTTACTTTCCACACTGGTTGTTCTGGTCAGTGCCTGCGCCTCCAACAAGCAGGAGGAAGTACTTCCGGAGAAGACCTACTATGAGAACGCCCGCCAGGCCATGA
This sequence comes from Marinobacter sp. BW6, assembly GCF_008107725.1. Classification (GTDB taxonomy): domain Bacteria; phylum Pseudomonadota; class Gammaproteobacteria; order Pseudomonadales; family Oleiphilaceae; genus Marinobacter. The sequence goes on along the minus strand of NZ_VIRN01000054.1, from coordinate 182,394 downwards.
CTTCTGGAAATTTCAACGAGGCAGAGGAGAACCTGGATGCCCTGGAAACCTACTACCCCTTTGGTCGCTACGCTGAGCAGGCCCAGCTTGACCTGATTTATGCCCGCTATCAGAACCTGGATCTGGAAGGTTCCCGCGCCGCCGCCGACCGGTTTTTGCGCCTTAACCCTCAAAGCGACCATGCGGACTATGCGCTCTATATGCGCGGTTTAGCCTCCTATAACCTGGACATCGGGCTTGCCGCGCGGTACTTCCCGATTGACGTTTCGGCCCGGGATCCCGGCGAGCAGCTGCAGTCTTTTCGGGACTTTTCCGAACTGCTCAACCGCTACCCGGAGAGCCAGTACGTCGCGGATGCCCGCCAGCGAATGATTGCAGTGCGCAATCGCATGGCAGAGCTGGAGCTTTACGCAGCCCGCTATTACGTAAAACGTCAGGCCTACGTGGCGGCCAACAACCGGGCGCGGTACATCATCGAGAATTACCCGACGGCAACGGTTACCGAAGAAGCTCTGATGATCCTCGCGGAAACCTTTCGCTTCCTGGATCTGAAAAAAGGTTCACAGGACGCAATCGCCATGCTCCGCACCAATTTCCCGGAAAGCGAGGCGTTTAATGACAACGGGGAGTTTGAGGTGGATCTGCTGAAGGGAGAAAACCGCTCACTGACGAACGTTGTTACCTTCGGTTTGATGGGCGACGAGTAAGGGCTGAAATTAGGGTCAGATGGGAATCGCATCTGACCCAGAACTCATCAACTATTTACCACTCTTCCAGCCGTTGGTAATTGGATAGCGCCGGTCCTTACCAAATCCTCTCTCGGTAATTCGCACACCAATCGGCGCCTGCCGACGTTTGTACTCGTTAATATCCACCAGGCGGATCACCCGCTCAACGTCGACCCGATCAAAGCCCTCTGCAACGATCGCATCCGCACTGAAATCCCGCTCCACATACAGATTCAGGATCTGATCGAGCACGTCATAACCGGGCAGGCTGTCCTCGTCTTTCTGGTCCGGCGCCAGCTCTGCCGACGGCGGGCGGGTGATTACCCGCTCGGGGATTACTTCTCCCTCTGAAAGCGTGTTGCGGTATTTGGCCAGACGGAACACCAGGGTTTTAGGCACATCCTTGAGGACATCGAATCCGCCCGCCATATCACCGTAGAGCGTTGAATAGCCCACTGCCATCTCACTCTTGTTTCCGGTGGTCAGCACCAGGGAACCGAACTTGTTGGACAGGGACATCAGCAAGACACCGCGCAGACGCGCCTGAAGATTTTCCTCGGTTGTGTCCGGCGTGGTGCCCTCGAAAGGCCCGGCCAGAGTTTCCATGAAGGCGTCATACATGGGTTCAATGGAAAACACATCATACTGCACGCACAGCGCAACGGCCTCAGCCTCAGCATCCTCAAGGCTCATGCTGGAGGTATATCGAAACGGCATCATCACTGCCCGAACCCGATCCCTACCCAGGGCATCAACCGCGACCGCCAGAGTAACGGCCGAATCGATACCGCCTGAGAGCCCCAACACCACTGACTTGAATCCGTTCTTGTTGACGTAATCCCGAACACCGGTCACCAGGGCGCTGTAGACATTAGCCTCCAACGACGGCTCTTCCGGCAAAGGCTGAGATACCGGCTGACAATGGTGCTCGCACAGAAAGTCGACCGGATATAAGCCTTCGGCAAATTGAGGGGCCTCCGCCGTAAGCACACCCGAATGGTCGAACACCATGGAACCGCCATCGAAAACCAGTTCGTCCTGCCCCCCCACCAGGTTCACGTACACGATACTGACTAGATTCTCCCGGGATTTTCGCTCCAACAAGGCCTTGCGACGTGCCTGCTTGTCGATATCGTAGGGCGAGGCATTGAGGTTCAGGATCAGACGGGCACCAGCAGCCGCGCAGTCCTCTACTGGCCCCTCTTTCCAGAGATCTTCACACACGGTGATACCCACTGGAACGCCACGGATATCAAGAGTCAGAACATCCTGCCCCCCGGCGAAGTAGCGCTTCTCGTCAAATACCTGGTAGTTGGGTGGGAAACGCTTGAAATACCGGCCGGTAATTTCACCACCATCAATCACCACCGCCGCGTTATACAACAGTGCTCCATGGCGCAGGGGAGCGCCGATCACAATGACCGGATCCAGCTTTTCCGCCTGCAACCTTTCCAGCGCCTCGTTTACCCGAACCTCCAGGCTGGGCCGCAACAGCAGATCTTCCGGCGGGTAGCCGGTCAGACAAAGCTCCGGAAAAACCACGATGTCTGCCCCATGCTCTGACGATGCCCGCCGGGCCGCCTCCAGGACAAGCTCAGTATTGCCGGGTATATCGCCCACCAGAAAATCCAACTGGGCCATTACAACCCGCAGTTTTCTGGCAGACACCCCGGTCGCTGCCTGGTTTCCGGACACGGACATAAATCGGCTCCTGTAACTCATTGCCATGAAAAGGCTATTATAACCCCGCATAGGCGTGGATTTCTTCCGACCAACAGCGGATTCCTGTAAATCATGGCAGCAGATACACCAGCACGTTCGGCCGAAACACTGAGTCCGACCCCCTCGACACCGTCCGACCTGCAACAGGCAAAGCTGTTCAGGATCTACAACCACTACCGCCTGGTGGTCAGCTTGATGCTGGTGGCGCTGTTATTTGTGGACCCTGTCAATTTTGATATGCGTTTTCGGCTGCTGGATTACTACCAGGCAGGGGTCTCAGCATACCTGGGTCTGAACGCCTTTATTGCCCTGCTTCTGGTGGCCGGATTCCACCCCAGCCAGCGGCACATTACGCTCTCAATCCTACTGGACATCCTGATCATGCATGGCTTGTTGCTGACCAGCACCGGCATTACCAACGGCCTTGCAAACCTCGTAATCGTGTCCGTAGCGGCAGGCAACATCCTGACACCAAGCCGTATGGGAACCTTTTATGCGGCTCTGGCCGCGATATGCTCCCTCGGGATCTCAGGATGGGCAGTGCTGGCGCTAGGAGAGACCGCCGACGATATTGTCCGCGCCGGTTCACTCGGCATCCTGTACTTTGCCGCAGCTTTTGTCCTGCAAAGCATCTCCCGGCGAATGATGCGCAGCGAGGCACTAGCCAGCAGTCGCGCCCGTAGCATTGTCGAACTGGAACAAATCAATCAACAGATTATCCAGCGCATGCGTACCGGCATTCTCGTACTGGACCGTTTCGGCCAGATCCGCGTTGCCAACGCGGCCGCCGAAGAACTTTTGTACGGCGCACCGAAAACCCACGCACCAACTAACCAGCGCGCAACGGTCCTACCCAAGCCCCTCAAGCAGGGCTTGGATGCATGGCTGAAGGACCCCAAACAACGAATTGAGCCGTTCCAACCCTCATCAACCTCCCCTCTGCTCCAGGCCAATTTTACCCAGCTTGACCAGGAGCGGGGCGACCAGATCCTGGTGTTCATCGAGGATATGAGCAAAGTCACCCAGCAGGCCCAGCAGATGAAGCTGGCGTCGCTGGGCCGCCTCACTGCGGGCATCGCCCATGAAATCCGCAATCCGCTGGGGGCGATCAGCCACGCGGCCCAGCTTATGGAAGAAGCCCCTAACCTCGAACCTGGCGACCGCCAAATGCTTGAGATCATCCGTCGCCACTCCCGCCGGGTGAATGGCATTATCGAGAACATTCTTGATCTATCGAGGCGGCGGGCTGCCAATGCAGATCTGATCGAAGTGGCTCCCTGGCTACAGGAATTCAAAGAAGACTTTTTACAAACACAGAATGAAGGCAGCACTGAAGCCGAAATCATACTTAAAATCGACCCACAGCTGCCTTCCGCGAGATTCGACAAGAGCCAGATTGAACAGGTAATGGTGAACCTGTGCGACAACGGTTTACGCTACAGTGAACAGCACTCAAGGCAGCGAAAGATCGGAATCCATGCAGGAGCAACTGAGGACGGGGAGCGGGCCTATATTGATGTCCGTGACCTGGGCCCCGGCATTGCACCCGAGCATCGAAGCTCGGTGTTCGAACCATTTTTCACCACAGACAAGACCGGGACCGGGCTCGGGCTTTATCTGGCCAGGGAACTGTGCGAGGCTAATCAGGCGCATCTTTCCCTGGTAGAGGATAACAAGCCCGGCTGCTGTTTTCGCATTACATTTGCTCACCCAGGGCGAATGATCTGAACCAGCGCCGGCGGATATCAGGCGCTTGAACAACGACATGGAACCGACGATAAAAAGATGACCACATACACAGCGCTGATCGTTGATGATGAACCGGACATCCGGGAGTTACTTGAAATCACCCTCACCCGGATGGGCATCACAACCCTCACGGCACCCGACGTCACCAGCGCTCGGAAATTGCTGGAACAGAACACCATCCACCTCTGTCTGACCGACATGAATTTGCCAGACGGTAATGGCATCGAGCTGGTCCAGTGGATTCAAAAGCACTCTCCGGCCACGCCTGTCGCCGTGATCACAGCCTACGGCAACATGGATACCGCGATTGAATCGCTGAAAGCCGGTGCCTTTGATTTTGTGTCCAAACCGGTGGAACTGCCCCGACTAAGGGAACTGGTCAATAGTGCTCTCAAGCTCTCGGAACCCAAGCCGGACGCGGAAGAGGCAGCTGATGAGCCAGGCCTGCTACTCGGCAAATCACCAGAGATTCGAAAACTCCGGAACCAGACCCGAAAACTGGCCAGAAGCCAGGCCCCCGTGTTTATCAGTGGCGAGTCTGGCAGTGGTAAAGAGCTGGTGGCCCGAATGATCCACCTTCAGGGGCCGCGCCGCGACGGCCCGTTCATCGCGGTTAACTGCGGCGCCATTCCCTCGGAACTTATGGAAAGCGAATTCTTTGGCCACAAGAAAGGCAGCTTTACCGGGGCTGTGGAAAACAAAGACGGCCTATTCCGATCAGCCAACGGCGGCACCCTATTCCTTGATGAAGTGGCAGACCTGCCCTTGGCCATGCAGGTGAAACTACTACGCGCCATACAGGAAAAAGCCGTCCGGCCGGTTGGCGATACCAAGGAAGTGCCCGTCGACATCCGGGTACTGAGTGCCACCCACAAGAACCTGCCGGGACTGGTTCAGGAAGGCAGCTTCCGCCAGGATCTCTTCTACCGTATCAACGTGATCGAACTGGCTGTACCGCCTTTACGGGAGCGGCCTGATGACATATCCCTACTCGCAAACCACATTCTTGAACGGATTGCGAAAGAGTACGAGTGCGAACCTGCCTCGTTAACCCCAAGCGCCATAGAGCGCCTGACAAGTTATGATTTTCCAGGGAATGTTCGGGAACTGGAAAACGCGCTGGAGCGCGCCTTCACCCTTTGTGATGCCGATCAGATTGATGCCGAGGATCTGCATCTTGGGAACGGCGTTCAGCATGCTGCATCGGCCTCACAAATTATTGCCGAGGGCGAGGCCGGCGAAGGCGGTATTTCGGTACCAGATGGCGAAATAGATCTGGAGGGGTATCTAGAGAAGATTGAACGACAAGCCATCGAGAAGGCGCTTGAGGCGACGCGATGGAACAAGACAGCGGCGGCGAAACGATTGGGGATTAGTTTTCGGGCGCTGCGGTATCGGTTGAAGAAGTTGGGAATGGAGTGACTGTTTCACAAATCTAAAATCAATAAACCTGATATTATTCGGGTTCCAAAGGTCGGAACAGGACGTTGCGCCTTGCTTTAGTTAGTGACGAAAAACCTCATACAAGGATGTTTCAAGTGAACAATTATTCCAAATCCGGTTTCACGCTGGTTGAGCTCTCTGTTGTATTGGCGATTAGCGCGATCATTCTTGCCTTTGCCATCCCGGGCACGGCAAATCTCCTGAACCATTCAGGGCGTCATACGGCGCTTTCCGACCTCATCGCAACGTTGAATCTTGCACGAAATACCGCAATCAACGAGCAGACAACGGTGACTCTGTGCGCAATCGGCAATGATTCAAAATGTGCCAATGACTGGTCGCTTCCAATCGTTGCTTTTCGTGACCCTACTCGCTCCAAACAGATCAAACACGATAGCCAGATAGTGCGGGTAATGCACCCGATCGAAACTGGACGGCTGGTAGTCCGATCCGGAATCCACAATTACTTTCGATTCCAGAGCAGTGGTTGGTCAAGAGGCACTCTGGGCCACTTTATCTGGTGCCCCGACTCAGATGACAATCATTACGCGGCTCAGGTACGAATAAATATGGGAGGGCGACCACAAATGGCGAGGGATTATGATGGCGACGGAGTAGTGGAAGACGCCTCCGGCGATCCGGTAACTTGCGAAGGCATCTGAAAAATGGTGACTCTAATCCCAATTAACCCTCTGCCCATTGGACAGTAAAGCAATGGTCCCGCCACCCTGGCCATTTTTCGGCTGGGCCTCAATGCGGAAAGCGGTTGCAGACTGGCTATCGATTACCAAATCATAAAATTTGGCATTACCATCCAAAGGCGCTTCATCTGGAAATATGTCATCTGCATCACTGCCAATAGTTGCATCAACATAAGACATGTTTTGCGTGTGGTAACGCTCTAATGCGTTTGCCAAGGACATCAAAGCGCTTTTGGCATCCGCCGCTCGGGCATTTTCCACATAGCGGTTGTAGCTTGGCAAAGCGATGGCAGCGATGATGCCGATAATGGCTACCACTATCATTAGTTCGATCAAGGTAATACCAGATTGTCGCCTGATCACATTCATCTTTATCTTCCAGCCATTTCCATTATTCCGGGGCCTTTCCAGGCCCCGGCGTATTTTTATCAAATCAATCGTACAGTTCCTGCCAGCTCATCCTGCCGAGCGAAGATTGATCTCCGCCAACATCGACCTCATCCGTCAGGATTTCGTTGTCAGAACGAGTTGTGAACATGAAATCACCAAGGAAGCCCGGCCGGTTTGGCAACCCCCCCTCAGTTTTATAGCCAACGAACTCATCACCAAGTTTGGGCCAGACAACCCGGTCAGGGGTTCGCCCATCAAGCCCAAAAGCCATCAACCAACCGCTTCCACCGACAGAACATGGATCGTCAGAGGGGATTGTGGAGTTAACGAACGCGTATTCACCACGAACCTGGGGGGACTGGATAATTCTCTCGCCAGCCTCTGTGGTGAAATCCACATACCAGCCATTTTCTCCGTCCAAAACTTCTCCGTCGGACTCTCGAACGTCAAAAGTTTGCTCATTTGCTGTGACCTGGTCCTCACTCAAAGACCTGGCCAAAAGGTCGTCTCGATCAAGATTCGAGGTTCCATCATCAATTATGCCGTAGAACGACTGGGTATCGGTGCTGGAGGTATCATCAACCGTGAGATACTGGCCGGTGCCAAACAAAACCAACAACCCGGGATCAGTATTAGCCGGATCCGCCAATGGGTTACGAACAACCATGGGCGCGGCTGTTATTGGCTGCGGATTTGTTCCATCGGTCGCTGTAAACAAAGGAGCAGGGTTGTTGTTGCTACCGTGCACGGATGCCCAAGAACCATTGCTTTGTACCTCAGCAGCCCAGATATTTCCCTCAAGATCACCCGCGTAGATCCTGTCGATTATACGATTTCCATCCAGATCCAATTGCCTCACCGGAGATAGTCCAGCGGCATCTGCACTGGTATCGAAGGCAATAAATCGATAGTCGCCTGCGTCATCCCAGTCGCCATCAAGCCCCCCTTCAATGTTGAGCATGAACAAGCCACTAGCAGCGGTCTGGGAGTTATATCCATTACCGAAAAAGGCTGTCCACTTATATTCGTTGTTACCCCAACGGGCAAGCCCGATAGTTGGTGGTTCGGTTATATACCCCATCCGAGGATCATCTTCGCTGGTAAACTCCCACATGACCAGATTGCCGGCGGAGTTCTCACTGATTTGAGTGGGGTTAGTCACATCCAGAGCGAATATTCCTTGGCCACCCGCTCGAGCGCCGCCAATCAGAATAGTGCGCCAGTCAGCAGCGGAGTTCCCAGCGCCCTGGGTATAAACATCGGACACCACAGGTGAGAGATCGACATAGAAGCGATGGGAATAGTCCGGATTTGTCAGGTAGTGGAGACCACGGTCCGCCTCACTGGAAAAAAGGAATTCGGGGATGTAGGCAAACAACTCCTTGCCACCGTCACTGCTATCAGCTGAGAACGCGTGAAGCATACCGTCGTTGGCGCCAACATAAACGACCGGTTTCCGGTTTTGCTTGTCAGCCCTGTAATCCGCATAAGTCTTCGTAGAAACACCAAAAGGTTCAGCGTTTGGCCAGGTAAGGGATGGACGGCTCACATATACCGGTGTGGAGTTCACTATATCCCCAAGCAGGCTGTCCCGCTCACGCATTCCCGTGATATCGGTGCCTCGCAGATAAGTGATCCTTTGCTGTCCAGTGCTATCATCACCACCGTAACTCAGATCTGCCTGCTGATCTGAGTTAAGTTGATCCCAGGCTAGTGAGACACCGCTGGTGCCATTGCTGGTGATCACGTCACGAGGGTCATTAGTAAGATTCCTGCTGTCCAATAACCCGGCCGCACTCCAGGATTCCTCTTCGTCAATGGTAGGAGGACCACTCTCGTTTTCGCTCAGACCAAAAGCAAAGAGATCTCCCGTCCAGGAGGTGGAATCAAACTGAGCACCAAACAGCAAGGTATCCGTTTCCAACGTTGCTGTGTTGAACGTTACACCTGTCGAGGTCCCTTCGATATTGACGATATCGAAGAGAACGCCGGACAAATCTGTGGCGAAGGTCTCAGGATCCGCAGCACTGAAGAACCCACCTCGACTGTTCACGGACGCATGCAGCAAATCATCGATCTTCCCTGCGTTGGTTCCGGTACCTGGCCAGGTTATATCATCACCGCTCTCAATGGCGGCAAAAGCATCGTCCGGATCAATGGAACCCGTAACACCCAGCCCGACACCATAGGTGGTCATATGCTGCCAGAAAGCAGGATTCAGTTTGGTTGGGCGGACCCGGTTATCCAGATCTGTCCGTAGATCGTTTTTCCAGTAATACATCGCAACATCTGCGAGCGTATTGTTGCGATCATCTGTAAATGGAGAGACGGCTTCGTAACTGAAGTCTCCAATTGTAGGGCCGTCTGTCCCGTCTACATTATCAAAACCGGACACAGAGTCGCCGTAGTAACCATCAGTCATCAGAATTGTGAAGGCGCGTCTGCACTCAAGTTGGGCTTCTGCACTCGAAGTCCCTGGAGTTGCACCCCAGGGGCCCTCGCTATCGGTGCGCTGGTAATATTCACCGGCTGCATCAAGTGCCCCCTTCAATGGAGTACCTGCAGACGGCACGTCAGATGTGTATAGCGTGTTAAAAAACGCCGCTCGATCGGTTCCCGAAAAGCTTCTGACCCCACTCGAAATCACGGATGTATTTTCACCATCCACGCTCGAACTACCCTTATTCAAACTTCCGTAACCGATTCTGAGATTCTCCGGCTGACGCGAAAATGCATCGCCGATGCCTGATCGCGCCGCCAAGGTACGAGAACGATGGTAGCTGAACCAGTTAGCAAAGTTCTGCTCTTCTTCAGTGACCGACCGTGAAACCTCACTGGACCAGGTGAAATTAGTAATTTCGCTCTCTGCGTTCGCCCCTACCCGGCTTTTGTAGGCTTTACCCCCTCGGAACTGGATTCGGTAGTAAGTGTCTGTGGGATCGGTTGAGAAGTTGCCTTGGTTATCCTCCAACACATAGTAGGTCATGGGGTAATATTTTCGCTCCTCATCGAACGTTCCCCCATCGCTGTTCCTCCACAGACTATGGGTCTGCTCAGACGTCAGATCGAGAGTACCGGAGGCAGTTCTCCCCGGATTGATCGGTGCTGCGGAGGGAGCCGCATCATCCCATTGTGTCCTGTCCCCCTTATACCAGGGCTCGTAGGTCGTCAGCGGGTTGTAAAACAGCGGATTGTTGGCATTGGTCCTGCCTGCAAGATTGGCGTCATTGTCGTCGTCGAAAGCAGGGATGTAGCGGGAATAACGACCATCGCCATACATGTCGCTTACCGGTGGAAATAAGTAATCCGTATCACCCGCAATGCCATCAGGAATCACTTCAAACTGCATCGAGCCCGAATCATCTTTTATAAACATGATGTTGGGCTCAATCACGGAAGCCAGGTAAAGAGGCTCATCCGATAATGGTCCCGGCGCCGAATAGCCACTCGTCGGTGCAATCACAAGAAGCCCGAGAACAAAAGCGGGCAGCCTTTCTCTGAAAGAAGTCATACAGTACCTCCTGATGCGCCGTCAGAACTGACGGGCATAATAAGATTCGATTACCCGCCGGGATTCGCCTGTCGAGCCGGGGCTCCACGCCACAATTCTGAAAGCCTGGGCATTCGCGGCGCCGGTGTCGTTGGTGTAGCCCTCTACAACAATGTCAGTCAGTTTTTCCGGTTGGTACGCATCGCCCATGTGCTGAATGAAGTAGCGCGGCGTTACACCATCAACAGACGTACCAGCAATGACATTGCCACTTGCCGCCCAGTCCAGTGTCAGGGGGTCTGGCGCTGCATCATCCTGGGCATATAATCCGTCACTACCGTCAAACACCGAAAGAACGTTGATTCCTTCCAGGGTAACTTCTGCGTCCCTAAGAGCGGACTCTGCAATCTCAAGAGACTGCATCCCTTCCCTTTCACCAGACACCATGCGCTCTTGCATGATCGTTCCCTGCATACTGGAAACCGCCAGAAGCGTTAAAACCAATAACAATAGAAGCGAAAGAATGAGCGCCGCTCCGGTTTGCCTGTGGCTATTGATCCTTCTCATGGTCTCAGATCCTGTTTCTCATAGAGATGGTCGTTGAATAGACCCGATATAGAAAAGTGTCGCTGGCATCAGTAGTGGTTAAGGAACCTGCATTCGCCACGCAGTCTAACCATCCAGGAAAACAATATTCCTGCTCACCATCCGTTACCCCGTCATTCGGTGAGCGAACCAAGGCACTTATACGAACCGCGATGGTATTGTCTGCCTGCGTTCTTCCAGCCACAGTAAGTCCAAGAGGCTCTTCCCAATTATTGACCTGTCCATTCTGATTGCTATCAACACCAAGCTGAATCTGAAAGTCGATGACATCCTGAAGCAAGGCAACCGGAGTCGAGAAGTTGCCAATGCCCGCACCTGTAATACCCACTCCATCCGTCACCAACTCTCGGATGCCATTCCCGTTGTCCTGCAGGTAAAATCGCTGCTGGCGTGGTCTGAATACGGATGCGCCATCAGGGTCGTCATTGTAATTGGTCGATAAAGCTTGCGTGGAGTTTCCCGGACCGTCACTTACGCTTCCTGAGTTGTGGACCACTACTTCGTTGTTGGTATTCAGGTTAGTAACCTGAAACACATCTCCCTGACTGCAGTTTGTGACAATTAGAATGTCGTTTAGGTTGAAGGAATCACTGTCGTCAACTTGCAGGTTCGCTGCTTGCTGACTAGGTTGGAACGTCACACTTATCTGCGAATTCCCATTCACTCCCCCGAGGTACAGGATGTCAGAATTACCAGCACCAGCGTCATTTTCCGCATCCAGTCCTCTGAGCAATGCGCCAACATCGAAGCCAGTGTCATTTAGGATGCTGTTTAGTCGCCCATCTCGAACGCCCTGACTACCCAAGCAGCCCCAATAAGAGGCATTCCGAATTTCCCTACCTATGATCGACGTAGCCAGACGCCCTGTTTCTTGAATACGGGCGCTCGCCTCTGAAACTCGGAAGCTCTGACTATTGGATGTAAATATCTGAGTAAGCCCAAGAGTGATGATTAGTGACAGGGCCAAAGCCACTATCACCTCAATAATAGAGAGGCCAGCCTGGCTTGCAGAAATCCTCATTGCTCCAACCTCGCTGTCATGGTGTACGTCTGCTCTTCGGCATCATTTCCGTACTGGCGTTCATCCCATGTGATGGTGACGTTAACTATGTTGGCATTGAACGCCACATTACCTTCTGCGCCGGGAATATCCCGATCCAGCGCCGCCTCCCAGGCATCGACGTCAGCACCAGCCAATGCATTGTTGTCATTGGCTCTGATCATCTCGACCATTTCAAGCGCGTGTAAGTTAACTTGAGACCGTAAATTGGAATTATTGACCTGCTGGAGCGACAGATACTGCATCCCAACGACTCCCAGTAGGCCGACGAGAAGCACCAGCAAAGCAACCAACACTTCAATCAACGTAAAACCTTTGTGGGGCTTCGAACCGGTTACAAAAGCCATGCATTCTCTCTCCGGGATTTTTGTTAATACAGCCCGCTATTACGGGCAGTTGAAATCCGTTGTTTCGACACGCCCACCTGGCGTCACAGTTACGGTTCTGCCATCGCCGCTTCCAGTGCACACATTGAATGCCACATTGCCAGCGCTGGTTGTCAGGCCGTTAGCCCGAAACGTTACAGCCCCCGCCGTAATACCTAGGCCACCATCAGACTCTTCAATCTGCCTGATTACATTGCCGTTCGATGTCAAAGTGGTAGCAAGGGTGTCTGCGGCCGATGTAACCGTCACCCTCTCGCCTCTACGAACAGCCTCGCTTCGGGAGTAATTCAACAATCCGACAATGGAATTGGTGGTAGAGACCACTCGATTGTTATCAATAATCCTTCCGAACTGGGGGATGGCAAAACCTGCAATCACCGCAATTAGAGCGATCACAATCATCAACTCAACCAGCGTGAAGCCTCTGTTGTTCGTCGTCAGGTACATAGTCTTTTCCCACATTAACTAGTGCTAAGTTAGAATCTTTAAATAGAGATGACCACTAGTCTCTGACTAACGGCACAGGAGAGCGGACGAGCGGCAATTAGAAATTAATACTTTGAGAAGGCTGTCGCATTCCCTGAGGAAGGCGTGGTGGGTGGCCCCGCCTCACGAAAAAAGACGTTAGGGGAACTTTTAGATTTTCAGGAGACATCCACCGCATCAATCCTCAGTTCCCGCGGCATAGAAAACACAATATTCTCCTCACGCCCGGCAATCTCCTCCGGGACGCTCCCGCCAAGCTCTCGCAGACGAGCAATCACGTCGTTCACCAGAACCTCCGGAGCAGAGGCGCCAGCAGTAACCCCAACCGAAGTCTTCCCTTCCAGCCAGGCAGGATCGATCTGGGAAGCCTCATCGATAAGGTAGGCCGGCGTACCCATGCGCTCCGCCAGCTCACGCAAGCGATTCGAGTTGGAGCTGTTCGGCGAGCCAACCACCAGCATCAGATCGCAGTCGCCAGCCAACTGCTTGACCGCGTCCTGACGGTTCTGGGTGGCGTAGCAGATGTCGTCCTTGCGAGGGCCCTGGATCTCCGGGAACTTTGCACGAAGGGCATCGATGACCCGGGCGGTATCGTCCATGGACAGGGTGGTCTGGGTAACGTAGGAGAGCTTACCGGGGTCTTTAACCTCCAGGTTCGACACGTCCTCCTCGTTTTCCACGAGGTAGATTTCACCACCATTGCTGTGGTCGTACTGCCCCATGGTGCCTTCCACTTCCGGGTGGCCGTGATGGCCGATCAGCACGCATTCCCTGCCATCGCGACTATAGCGCATGACTTCCAGGTGGACCTTGGTAACCAGTGGGCAGGTGGCGTCGAAGACTTTCAGGCCGCGGCGAGCGGCTTCACTCTGCACCGCCTGGGAAACGCCGTGGGCACTAAAGATAACAAGCTTGTCGTCTGGCACTTCGTCCAGCTCGTCCACGAAAATGGCGCCACGATTGCGCAGGTTATCCACCACAAATTTATTGTGGACCACCTCGTGCCTCACGTAGATGGGCGCTCCGAACACGTCCAGCGCCCGGTTTACAATTTCGATGGCGCGGTCCACGCCGGCACAAAAACCTCGGGGATTGGCGAGTCGGATCTGCATATCAACCTGCTGCTCTGGTTAGTGGGCCGGGCCGACCGGCTCCACATCAATGATTTCTACTTCAAAAGTTAGTGTACGCCCTGCCAGGGGGTGATTGAAATCCACCTCCACTTCGTCGCCTTCTACACGGCTGACAACACCAGGCAACTCACTCTGGCGCGCATCGGCGAAAGAGATCATCACGCCGGGCTCCAGCACCATATCGGGACTAAACTCATGACGTTTGAAGGTCTGGACGTTATTCGGGTTGTGCTGGCCGAAGGCCTTCTCGGGCGGCACCTGAAAGCTGTCTTTGTCACCGGCTTTCATGCCCATCAGGTAGGCTTCGAAATTCTCCGGCAGATTGTCATCGCCGATTTCCAGGGACGCCGGCTCTTTCTCAAAGGTCGAGTCAATCACTTCGCCATCAGGGAACTTCAGGGCAAAATGCAGTTTTACCCGGGTACCCTTATCGACAGGCAATTCATTCATAAGAGCTACTCACTCCTTTGCGCATCCCCGTCCGAGTCGGCGGGTTTGCGGAACATATCGAGAATCATCATGGCGGCACCGATGGTGATGGCGGTGTCGGCCAGGTTAAAGGCGGGAAAGTGCCAGTCCTGCCAGTAGAAGTGCAGGAAGTCGACCACGTAGCCGTGCACCACACGATCGTAGACGTTGCCCAGAGCGCCGCCGAGTATGAGTACGATGGCAATGGCCGTCCAGGTTTCATGGCGCTGGAGGTTTTTCAGCCAATAGATCAGTACCACGCTGACCACAAGGGCCAGAGTTACGAAAAACCAGCGTTGCCAGCCGGCCGCTTCGGCCAGAAAGCTGAATGCCGCTCCGGTGTTGTGAAGCAGCGTCAGGTTGAACATCGGAATCACGGGAACCGGATCGCCGTAGGTCAGCATGGCGGTGGCCATGGCCTTGGTACCGAGATCCAGAACGATCACCAGCACCGCCAGCCACAGCCACTTCAATTTGCTCCCGGTGACCTGCTCAGTCATGGTCGCGTCCATCAGGCGTAGGCGCGGGCTTCACCGGGCCCTTCCACGTTGGTCACACAGCGACCACAGAGATCGTCGTACTTGGCATTGCGGCCGACGTCTTCCCGGTGGTGCCAGCAGCGCTCACACTTGGTATGGGCAGCCGGTGCCACCTTGACCCGAAGGCCCTCGTGGGAAGTCATTTCCGCATCGCCAGCTTCCGACACTGGCTTGACGCTGGCCTCAGAGGTGATCAGGACAAACCGCAGCTCCTCACCCAGGTGGTTCAGATCGGCTGCAAGGTCACCTTCACAGAACAGGGTCACCTCGGCACTGAGAGAGCCCTTGATTTCACCTCGTGCCCTGGCTTCCTCAAGGCACTTGTTGACGGCCTCTTTCACACTGTACATCTCGCGCCAGTAGTCGCGGCCAAGCTCGGCGTTATCCGGCAACGGGGTAAGGCCTTCATACCAGGTTTCATAGAATACGGTATCGCTGCGCTCGCCGGGCAGGTGCTGCCAGATTTCATCAGCTGTGAAGCTGAGGATCGGGGCGATCCAGCGAACGAGCGCTTCGGCCACATGGTACAGCGCCGTCTGGCAGGAACGCCGCGCCAGACTGTCGGCCTGGGTGGTGTACTGGCGATCCTTGATGATATCCAAATAGAAACCGCCCAGAGTTGCTTCACAGAAGTTGTACACCTTCTGGTAAATCCGCAGGAAGGCGTAGTTGCCATAATCTTCATGGAGCTCTTCCTGCAACTGCAGGGCACGATCCACCATCCAGCGGTCAAGGGCGATCATGTCTTCCGGCGCCACCATGTGCTGCTCCGGATCGAATCCAGTCAGGTTGCTCAGCAGGAAGCGGGAGGTGTTTCGAATACGGCGGTAGCCGTCGGCAGTCTGGCGCAGGATGTCCTTGGAGACGGTCATTTCACCGCTGTAGTCGGTTGCGGCCACCCACAGGCGCAGGATGTCGGCACCCAGCTCGTTCATGACTTCCTGAGGCGCGATAACGTTGCCCAGGGATTTGGACATCTTGTGGCCCTTGCCATCAACGGTAAAGCCGTGGGTCAGAACCTGCCTGTAAGGCGCCACGCCATTCATGGCGATGGACGTTTTCAGGGACGACTGGAACCAGCCACGGTGCTGGTCGGAACCCTCGAGATACATATCCGCCGGGAACTGACCCAACTCCTCGCGAACCCGCAGCACCGACTCATGAGTCACGCCAGAATCGAACCAGACATCCAGGGTATCCGTCACCTTCTCGTACTGCTCGACATCACTGCCCAACAGGGAAGACGCATCCAGCTCGTACCAGGCGTCGATACCGCCCTCCTCGATCTGCTGGGCCACCTTTTCGATCAGGTTCTGGGTGTCCGGGTGCAGCTCCTGGGTTTCCTTATGGATAAACAGGGTGATGGGCACGCCCCAGGTCCGCTGCCGGGAGATACACCAGTCCGGGGACTGGTTGAACATGGCTTCGATACGATTCTTACCCCAGGCAGGCACCCAGCGCACGCCCTTGATGGCTTCCAGAGCATCGGCGCGCAGGTTTTCCTTGTCCATGCTGATAAACCACTGGGGCGTGGCCCGGTAGATCAACGGGGTCTTGGTACGCCAGCAATGGGGATAGCTGTGGCGGAACTTCTCGGAGCGCACCAGCTTGCCCTCGCGCTCGAGGGCGCTGCAAACCGGCTCATCCGCCTTGTAAACGTGCACACCGGCCAGCTCACCGGCGGCCGAGGTGTAGGTGCCATCCGCCTGGACCAGGTTGATGGTGCCAATGTTGTAGGCCTTGCCTACCTCGAAGTCTTCCATGCCGTGATCGGGTGCGGTATGGACAGCGCCGGTACCGGCGTCGGTGGACACATGGTCGCCCAGGATCACCGGCACCTGCTTGTCGTAGATCGGGTGCTGAAGAACCAGATTCTCAAGAGCCGCGCCAGCACAGGTTGCCAGCACTTCGTAGCTCTCAACTTGCCAGCGGGCCATGATGCCATCGACCATGTCGGCAGCCAGGATCATCCGCTCCGGGCCGTGCCCGACATCGGTCTGTACCAATGCATAGTCCAGATCGGCATTAAGGGAAACGGCCTGGTTAGCCGGAATGGTCCAGGGCGTGGTGGTCCAGATAACCACGGACACATCGCCATTGCCATTATCGGTGCCGAACAGTGACAGGGCTTTTGCCTGATCAACGGCAGTAAAGCGCACATCGATCTGAGTAGAGGTCTTGTCCTGGTATTCAACTTCCGCTTCTGCCAGTGCGGACTGACCCACCACACTCCAGTAAACCGGCTTGTAACCACGCACCAGGTGACCCTTGGCGACAATCTTGCCGAGTGCGCGAACAATACCCGCCTCAACCTTGGGATCCATGGTCAGGTAGGGCTTATCCCACTCTCCCATCACGCCCAGGCGGATGAAATCAGCCTTCTGACCGGCAATCTGCTTGGTTGCATAATCGCGACAGGCCTGGCGGAAAGTCTTGTAATCCACTTTCACACCGGCCTTGCCAATCTCCTGCTCCACCTTGTGCTCAATGGGCAGACCATGGCAGTCCCAGCCCGGAACGTAAGGCGCGTCATAGCCCATGAAACTGCGGGATTTGACGATCATGTCCTTGAGAATCTTGTTGACCGCATGACCAATGTGAATGCTGCCGTTGGCGTAGGGAGGGCCATCGTGGAGGATGAACTTCTCCCGCCCTTCACGCTGCTTGCGCAGGTTGCCGTAGACGTCGAGATCCTGCCAGCGCTTGAGCATTTCCGGCTCGCGCTTGGCCAGGTTGCCGCGCATGGGGAAGGCGGTTTCCGGCAGATTCAGGGTGTGCTTGTAGTCGCTCATGGTTTGTGTGCGTACTCTTTTGGTCTTGGTCAGTTTTGGTCAGTCATGTATTCGTTGGGGCGCAGCCGGGCGTTTCAATCCGCACTCTTCACGGAGCCGTTTTCGGCAATCCACGATCGGGCATGGTCAAAATCCCGGGCAATCTGTTCTTTAAGCTCATCCACGGAACCGAACTTTTCCTCGTCCCGCAGGCCATGCCGGAACACCACTTCCAGATGCTGGCCATAAAGTGTGCCAGCAAAGTTAAACAGGTGCACTTCCAGCGAGGGCCGCTTTCCGTCCACGGTCGGGCGTACACCGATATTGGCAACGCCATCAAATCGGGCGCCGTCATCCAGGGTGGCCGCAACCACATAGACACCGCGCAGGGCCGGCGTCCGGTGCAGCAAAATATTCGCAGTTGGCGCGCCAATCTGGCGCCCCAGTTGACGGCCATACACAACCCGGCCCCGGATTCGATAGGGGTGACCGAGAAGCAATTCAGCCTTCTCAAGTCCATTCACGGTCAGCGAATCCCGAACCCGGGTACTGCTCACCCTTTCTCCGCCTACCGTCACCGTAAGGGTATTTTCAACGGTAAACCCGGCGTCGTTGCCAACTTTCTCCAGGAGCGCAAAATCGCCGGCCCTATCGCAGCCAAAACGGAAATCGTCCCCCACCACCAGATGCCGGACAGCCAGCCCCTGGATAAGGACATCATCAATAAACCCCATGGCCGAATAGCTGCGAAACGCCTGATTGAAGCGCAGACACAGCACGATATCGATGCCTTCCGCCAGCAGGGCCTCGAACTTCTGACGAAATCCCATCAGCCTGGGTGGCGCTTCACTGCCCTGAAAAAACTCCCGGGGCTGGGGCTCGAAAATCATGACCACTGAGGGCACACCCAGAGCTGCAGCCTTGCTTTTGACCTGATCAATAATGGTCTTGTGCCCGAGATGCACACCATCGAAGTTACCAATGGTGGCGACACACCCGTTAGCGAGCGGTGAATCCTCCCGACGGGAAAGCATTTTCAGGTTGGTCAGGCCCCGGATCAGACGCATGCAATGCGAACCTTCAATTGCCAGCTAGGTTTCAGCGCCCAGTATTATCGCAACGCTGTTGAGAAAACGCGCGATTATACCTTACCTGTGGCGGAAATGTCTTACCCGAACCCCGGCCAGCGCCAGTGCAACAAAGTAGACGGCTACGCCGGCCCCCACCAGCAATGCCATATCCGCCGCCCGCTGATAACCGCCGTTTGCCAGCCACACCGACACCGGGGCGTTGAGCCAGACAATGATGGCCGCGAGCGCACTGTTGGCAAATAGCAGCTGTAGCAGGAAACGGGGCCAGCCGGGCTGACTCTGCCACGCCCCTTCCTTACGCAGACCGCGCCACAGAAGATAGCCATTCAACCAGGCCGATATGGAAGTGGCCAGCGCGAGACCGGCATGAGCCAGCGGAAAAATGAGAATCAGGTTGAACACCATGTTTGCCACCATGGCAACAATGCCGATCTTGACCGGCGTCTTGGTGTCTTCTCTTGCGAAAAATCCTGGCGCCAGAACCTTGATCAGCATGAACGCCAGCAATCCCGCGGAATAAGCCCTCAAACTCTGGGCTGACATGGCCACATCCCGGTCGGTTACCGCCCCGTAGTGAAACAGGGTTGAAATGAGAGGCTCGGCCAAAAGCGCAAGCGCAAGGGCTGCAGGAAGACCAATCAAAAGAACCGCCCGAACCGCCCAATCCAGGGTCGCCGCAAACTGGTCCGCTGACGCTGCTGCGTGTTTACGGGAAAGGCTCGGCAGAATCACCGTGGCAATGGCTATGCCGAACACCCCAAGGGGAAGTTCCGAGAGCCTGTCAGAGTAATACAACCAGGAAACGCTACCGGTCTGGAGAAAGGACGCCAGAACTGTATCAAGCAGCAGGTTAATCTGGCTGACCGACACCCCGAACAGCGCAGGCGCCATCAGCTTGAGAATCCGGCTAACGCCCTCGTGGCGATAATCCACGCGAGGTCGCGGCAACAGGCCCAACCGCATCAAAAAAGGCAACTGGAAGAACAATTGCAGAGCGCCAGCAATGAAAACGCCCCAGGCCAGGGCCATCACGGGCTCATCCATCAGCGGCGTCAACCAGATGGCCGCCGCAATCATCGCCAGGTTCAGGAGAACCGGGGTAAACGCTGGCACGGCGAAGCGATCGTAACTATTGAGGATGCCGCCCGCGAAAGCGGTCAGGGAAATCAGTAATAAGTACGGAAAGGTGATCCGCAACATGTCGCTGGTCAGCGCAAATTTCACGTCATCATCCAGAAAACCCGGTGCAAAAACCGCTGTCAGAACCGGCGCTCCGAGAATGGCCACCAACGTGACACCCAAGAGCACCAAACCCAGGGAGCCAGCCACAGCGTTTACCAGCCGCTGAACGTCCGACAGTGACTGACTTTCCCGGTAGGATGACAATACCGGCACAAAGGCCTGGGAGAAGGCGCCCTCGGCAAAGAGCCGGCGCAGGAAATTCGGAATCTTGAAGGCAACGAAAAAGGCGTCTGCCCCGGCACCGGCGCCGAAATAGCGGGCGATGACCATATCCCGAACCAGGCCCAGCACCCGGGACAGCATGGTCATGATACCCACGAGCCCCGACGACCTGAGCAGGCCGGGTGCCTTGGGCAATTGCTTTTGTTCAGGCGTTGATTCAGGTTCCGACGACATGCAGGCCCTTGTCTGGCATTCTGGACATCCTTTTGGCGCGGGCGTTTCGGGAATTACCTGCTTCCCGGCTCAACCCACGTGCAGTGAGCCGCGAGTTTACCACAGGCCTTCTGTGTCGGGGCATGAAATGGGTTTTGGCCTTGACATTTCGAGGTTTGAGCGGCATAGTTCCGCGTCATTTATTTCGACGCGCTGGTTTTGGCGCGCCCGCGATGTAACGAATCATTCAGCAACGAATTTGAGATTTTCAGGAGTTTTACGGTGGCAAATTCCCCGCAAGCCAAGAAGCGCGCACGTCAGAACGAGAAGAACCGCAAGCACAATGCAAGCCTGCGTTCCATGGCTCGTACTTACATGAAAAAGATCCAATCCAAGATCGAAGCCGGCAACTACGAAGAAGCCCAGGCTGCTTTCAAGCAGGCTCAGCCGATTCTGGACAGCATGGTCAACAAAGGCATCTTCGCGAAGAACAAGGTTGCTCGCAGCAAGAGCCGCCTGAGCGCCAGGATCAAGGCCCTGAAGAGCGCATAAGTCGCTTGATTCAGGCATAAAAAAACCGGCCAACTGGCCGGTTTTTTTATGGACGAACAGTTATTAAACGATCACCAGATTATCCCGGTGAATCATCTCGTCACCTGACATATAGCCAAGAATTTCGGTAATCCTGTCGCTGGATCGGCCAGCAATGGCCCTGGCCTCATCGGCGTCGTAATTTACCAGCCCCCGGGCGATTTCACGGCCACTCTGATCGACGCAGGAGACCATCTCCCCACGCCGGAACTGCCCGGCCACACCTTTGACACCCACCGGCAGCAGACTGCGCCCACCCAGGCAAAGAACTTTAACGGCACCATCGTCCAGAGTCAGCCTGCCACGGGTCTGCAGATGACTGGCGAGCCATTGCTTTCGGGCAGCAATTCGGCCCTGCTCTGGCAGTAACAACGTGCCTATCACATCACCCTGTCGCAACCGGCCAATTACATCTTCGATACGACCACCGACGATGACGGTAAAAGCCCCGGAGCGGGCAGCAAGCCGAGCGGCCCGCAACTTGGTCTGCATCCCGCCGCGACCAAGCACACCGGCGCCACCACCGGCCATGGCATCCAGCTCACGATCACCGGCTCTGCGCTCAGTCACCAGGCGGGCATCCGCATGCTTCCTTGGATCCTTATCAAAAAGACCCAACTGGTCAGTCAGGATAATCAGGCCATCGGCCTCAATCAGATTGGCAACCAGAGCACCCAGGGTGTCGTTGTCGCCAAACCGGATCTCGTCGGTAACCACTGTGTCGTTTTCATTAACGATTGGCACGACACCGAAGTTCAGCAAGGCACGCAGTGTGCCCCGGCCGTTGAGGTAGCGCTTGCGGTCGGACAAGTCATCGTGGGTGAGCAGAATCTGGGCAGTATGGATGTCGTGGCGCTTGAACTGGGCTTCCCAGGTCTGCACCAAACCCATCTGACCGACAGCCGCAGCCGCCTGAAGCTCATGGAGCTGGTCGGGCCTGACGGTCCAGCCAAGCCGGCTCATCCCTTCCGCTACCGAACCAGAGGAGACAACAACGACTTCCACGCCATCCTCGATCAGCTCTGCAATCTGATCGACCCACAAACCAAGAGCCGCCACATCCAGGCCACGGCCGTCGTTGGTCAGCAAGGCGCTTCCGATCTTGATTACCAGGCGGCGGGCCTGGCGCAGCTGTAGGCGTTCAGTCATGGTGCGTGAGCGATCTCTCTGGTGTCTGTCCTGCTTTTACTCCGGGGCGTAAACCACTTCGACGTCGTAATCATCATCGTCAAAGTCGTCGTCATCGTCCTCTTCACGGGCCGCGCGGCGGGCCTGGCGCTCAGCTTCAATCCGGGCGCGAGCCTCGTCGTCCATCTGCCGGCGTCGCTGGGCTTCCCGCTCGGCAAATTCCGGGTTCTGAGCCTCTTCTTCAGCCTGCTCTTCAATCCAGCGCATAACAGCCTGAGCCAGGGACTTGGTGCCCTCACCGCTTAGCGCGGAGATCCAGAACACTGGCCCTTTCCACTCGAGCTCGTCAACAATCGCCTGACAATGAGCATCGCGATCTTCCTCGGCCACCATGTCCACCTTGTTCAGGACAAGCCATCTTGGTCGATTGGCCAGGGTTTCACTGAATTTCTCCAACTCATGCTCGATCGCTCTCACCGCATCGGCGGGAGAGGAGCCGTCGAAAGGCGCAACATCAACCAGGTGCAGTAGCAGGCGGGTACGAACAAGGTGCTTCAGGAAGCGGATACCAAGCCCCGCACCTTCGGCTGCACCTTCAATCAGACCGGGAATATCAGCAATCACAAAACTCTGATGCGCCTGCACGCTGACAACACCAAGATTGGGTACCAGCGTGGTAAACGGATAGTCTGCCACTTTCGGGCGAGCCGCAGAGACCGAACGGATAAAGGTGGACTTGCCGGCATTGGGCATGCCCAGCAATCCGACGTCCGCCAGCACTTTCAGCTCCAGCCTCAGATTCCGCAGCTCACCCTCGGAGCCCTTGGTGGTCTGGCGTGGCGCACGATTCACCGAGGATTTGAAACGGGTGTTGCCAAGACCGTGGAACCCGGCCTGGGCAACCTTCAGGCGCTGGCCGGCATGAGTCAGGTCCCCCAGTACCTCGTGGGTATCCATATCCACAACGGTGGTACCAACCGGAACCGGCAAAACCAGGTCTTCGCCTTTATTACCGGTACAGTTGCGCCCGGAACCGGGCTCACCATTCTGGGCTTTGTGCTTGCGCTGGAACCGATAGTCGATCAGCGTGTTGAGCGACTCCTCGGCTTCCAGATACACGGAACCACCATCGCCCCCGTCGCCACCGTCGGGGCCACCCCTGGGAACGTATTTTTCACGCCGGAAGCTCAGGCAGCCGTGACCGCCCTTGCCGGCTTCCACAATGATGGTGGCTTCGTCTACGAATTTCATGAATCAACCCTTTGCGCCATGCGCATAAACTAAAAAGCCCCGCAGCCTCTAGGAAGCTTTGCGGGGCTCCGGATGACTCTGACTCCCTGATAATATCAGGGTATCAGCGCCACCCAAGGTTCGATAGAACCGGATCGCCGCTGCTTACGCAGCCGGAACGATGCTCACGAACTTACGGCTCTGCGGGCCTTTGACTTCGAACTTCACCTGACCTTCCGATTTCGCGAACAGGGTGTGGTCCTTGCCAATGCCAACGTTGCTACCAGCGTGGAAACGGGTGCCACGCTGACGAACGATGATGCTGCCTGCAGAAACAGTCTCACCGCCATAGCGCTTCACACCAAGTCGTTTCGACTCGGAATCGCGACCGTTACGGGTACTACCTGCTGCTTTTTTGTGAGCCATTACCAGCCTCCTTATTTAAGGGGTAATTCGAGAGCCTCAGCCCTTGATACCCGTGATCTTGACTTCAGTAAACCACTGACGGTGGCCCTGACGCTTCATGTGATGCTTACGACGACGGAACTTGATAATCTGAACCTTGTCGTGACGGCCGTGGCTAACCACTTCTGCAGTCACTTTGGCACCATCAACAACCGGCGCGCCCACCTGAACCTTGTCGCCGTCGGCGACCAGCAGAACGCGATCGAACTCAACGTTGCCACCGGTTTCAACTTCCAGCTTTTCCAGCTTCAGGGTTTCACCTTCTTTTACACGGTGCTGCTTACCACCGCTAACAATAACTGCGTACATTCACTCGTTCTCCACGATTGACCCATCCCTGCTCTTATCCACCTGGTTCTAAGGGAGGCGCTCTGGCGACCCTATAGCAGGGAGCGCAGGTTGGGATGAGTTGGGCGCGTGATTGTACGAAAAGACGCACCGCAACACAAGCCAAGTTGACACTACCTTCGGCAATACCTAGCATTGCCGCGACCTGCCTTTAATATCAACGATCGCAACGACGATAACACCAGCAAGGGATCTACAAGCCGCATGACAGCCCAGCGCATTTACGACACCGTGGCCGACGACTTCAGCCGCGTTAATGATCTGATCATCCAGCGGCTTTCCTCAGATGTTCCCCTGGTGGAGAAAATCGCCCAATACATCATTGAGAGTGGCGGTAAGCGCCTGAGACCATTACTGGTTTTGCTTTCCAGCCAGGCCGCCGGCTACGGGGAAAACGACCATCTCAAGCTCGCCGCCGTGATCGAATTCCTGCACACCGCCACCCTGCTACATGACGATGTAGTAGACACCTCAGACATGCGCCGGGGCCGAAGCACCGCCAACGCCCGGTGGGGCAACGCGCCAAGCGTGCTGGTAGGTGATTTCCTCTACGCCCGGGCGTTCGAGATGATGGTGGAACTGAAAAGCCTGCGCATTATGGAAGTATTGTCCC
Source organism: Marinobacter sp. BW6 (assembly GCF_008107725.1). Taxonomy (GTDB): domain Bacteria; phylum Pseudomonadota; class Gammaproteobacteria; order Pseudomonadales; family Oleiphilaceae; genus Marinobacter. The sequence goes on along the minus strand of NZ_VIRN01000054.1, from coordinate 157,639 downwards.
ATGCCACAGCGGTGATCGCCGAAGGCGAGGTCATGCAGCTGATGAACGTGAAAAACCCAGACCTGACCGAAGACCAGTATATGAAGGTCATCCACAACAAGACCGCCATGCTGTTCGAAGCCGCCTCCCACACCGGCGCCCTGCTCGCCGCTGCCAGTGAGGATCAGGAATTGGGACTGAAAGAATACGGCAAGCACCTCGGCTTGGCGTTCCAGCTGGTGGACGATGTTCTGGATTATCGGGGCGACGCCGAAGCCATGGGCAAGAACGTCGGCGACGACCTGGCTGAAGGCAAGACCACCCTACCCCTGATCCACGCCATGAGCCACGGAACCGAAGATGAGCGGCAGCTTATCCGTCAAGCGATCCGAAAAGGCGGCCTGGATGATCTGCCCCGAATCCTCGATATCGTTGAGCGCTCAGGGGCAATCGAATACACCATGACAAAAGCCCGGGAGCAGGCCGCGTTGGCCTCTGGCTGCCTGAAATGCCTTCCCGAATCAGCACACAAGGAAGCGATGGTATTGCTGACTGACATTGCGGTTGCGCGGGTTAGCTAGTGAGCTTTTTCGCTAGCGGTTTGTCGGATTACGCAAAGCCGTAATCCGACACTGGTCACCGGCAAGTCACTCCAAGATCTCCCTGCCATGAGGCGATGCAAAATCCAGCGCCGGCCCGACTGGCACGATCTGCGTCGGGTTAATGGTTCTCTGGCTTACGTAGTAGTGGCGTTTGATCTGATCAATATCCACGGTTTCCGCTACACCTGGCACCTGGTAGAGGTCCCGAACGTAGGCGGAAAGCGCCGGAAAATCGCTGATACGCTGGCGGTTGCACTTGAAGTGGCTGTAATACACCGCGTCAAACCGGATCAACGTGGTGAACAACCTCCAGTCAGCCTCGGTGAGCCGGCCACCCACCAGATACCGTTGAGAAGACAACCGCTCCTCGAGCCAGTCGAGAGAATCGAACAGCGCATTGTAGGCTTCCTCGTACTTATCCTGCGCAGTGGCAAAACCCGCCTTATAAACGCCATTATTAACCGTGTCGTAAACCCGGGCATTCACAGTACCAATCTCTCCTTGCAGCTCCTCGGGATAGAAATCCAGGTCGGTACGAACACCTTCGAGGCTATTGAAAGCCGAATTGAACATCCGGATAATCTCGGCCGACTCGTTGCTCGCAATCGTCTCTTTCTTTTTGTCCCACAAGGTCGGTACCGTCACCCGGCCGGAATACTCAGGGGCAGCCCTGGTATAGACCTCGTGCATGAAACGAAATCCATGGAGATGGTCCCGGTGCTGCTCGCTGTCGGGTCGGAACTCCCAGCCGTTTTCCACCATATCCGGATGTACCACTGACACCGAAATATGCTTCTCCAGTCCCTTGAGCTTCCGGAAAATCAACGTCCGATGCGCCCACGGACACGCCATGGATACATAAAGGTGATAGCGCCCAGACTCGGCCTTGAAACCACCTTCACCTTCGGGCCCCGGTGAGCCGTCAGCGGTCACCCAGTTACGGAACCGGGCCGCCTCCCGTTCAAACTTGCCACCGCTCTTGTCGGTGTCGTACCACCTGTCATGCCATTTGCCGTCAATCAGCAGACCCATAATGCCCTCCCGTTAAAATTCCTGAACATGATGAAATCAATATGGGCAGAATACCGGGGACCCTGCTACGCTCTCAAACAAGCATTTCTGGCCAACAACCTCAGATAATTCGAACATGCATACAGCCATCACCATAGACGCGCTCAAAGTCCTTGACGCCATAGACCGCAAAGGCAGTTTTGCCGGGGCTGCCAACGAACTGTTCCGGGTTCCCTCTGCTATCAGCTACACCGTTCAGAAACTGGAAGAAGACCTGAACGTGGCCATCTACGATCGCACTGGCCATCGTGCTCGACTGACCCCGGCCGGCCGGTACCTTCTGGAAGAAGGTCGTACCCTGCTGGAAGCAGCAGAGAACCTTGCGCACACCACCCGGCAGGTAGCCCAGGGCTGGGAAACCCGGTTACGGATCGGCTTTAACTCTCTGCTGCCGGCGGAATGCCTGTTCCCGGCAATCCAGGAGTTTTATGAGCTGGGCGTGCCGGTGGACGTTCAAATTGTCGAAGAGGTTTTCGCCGGCACCTGGGATGCGCTGCAAAGCCGCCGTGTGGATCTGATTATCGGCGCCGATAATTTCAGCAAGCCTGCCGGAAACTACACAACCAAACCCCTGGGAGATATGCCTTTTGTGTTTGCCGTAGCCGCTGACCACCCTCTGGCGGATGCCGAAACGCCGCTCTCCGAGGAAGACATTTCCCGTTATCCCGCAGCCGTCGCTGCGGACACTTCACGGTCACTGCCACCGGGACACGCGGGCATATTCCATCGGCAACGAACCCTTACGGTCGCCAACATTGACCAGAAGATCGCCACACAGGTGGCCGGCCTCGGCGTCGGATGGCTACCCAGGGCACGAATCAGCTCACAGCTGAAAGAAGGGAAACTGGTCATCAAAGAGGTCCAGGAATCGCGCCAGCCGATAACACTTCATCTGGCCAGGCATGCCGAGGATCAGGGCAAGGCCTTGATGTGGTTCTGGGAGCAACTCAGCGCAGAGGGTGCCATTTCGAACTGGCTAACAGGCTGAAAATAAAGAAAATGGTATGACTGCAACTCGGAGTCATGTCAGGCAAATGAGTCAACCGCTTGCCCGGACACTTCGTTTATACTGCAGCTGAAACCAACGCCGAAGGGAGCTCTCTGATGCGGCAACTGTCGGAACTGGATGCCTCGTTCCTGTACCTCGAGTCGGAAACCACACCGATGCACATCGGAGGCATCTACCTCTTCGATGCCAGCGAGCGGGAAAAACCACTGGCCTTCAGCACCTTTGTCGCCTATCTTCGAAGCCGCCTTCATGTCGTGCCGGTATTCCGGCAGCGCCTGAAGGAAATCCCCTTGCGGCTGGGCCGGCCGTACTGGATTGATGACCCGGATTTCAGCATTGAGCGCCACCTTGCCTACGTCAATCTGGGCGAACACGGCCGCAAGGCAAGCCTGATGACCCTGGCCTCACGGATTCTGGAAGAACCGTTAAAGAGGGACCGTCCCCTCTGGCACATCACCTTCGTGGACGGGTTCAAACTGGATGAGGAAAACACCAGCAGTGACGGCTTTGCGCTGATCGTCAAATTGCATCACGCGGCCATTGACGCCTTCAGTGGCGAGGAAATCATTGGCAAGCTGCTCGAATACACCCCCGAGCCCAGCCCGATTGCACCACCGCGACCCTGGCAGCCCAGACCGGAACCCTCGGAAGAGCGGGTCGTGCTGCAGGCGGGTGCCAACATCATCCGCACGCCGCTTCAGTTTACCTCTCTGGCGTTCAACGCGGCCGAGGCCACCGCCCGCGGCCTGATCCAGAAACAGCTGCGCAAACTGCCACTGCCCCTGCCGCTGTTCTCAGCCCCACACAGCCCCTTCAATCGCCAGATTACGGCAAATCGGCAAATTGTCGCGGCCAGCGTGGAGCTTTCAAGGCTAAAAGCCATCAAGGCATTTCTCGGAGACGTAACCCTGAACGATGTGGTTCTGGGCTTGTGCGCCGAAACCCTGAAGCGCTACCTGATCAGCGAAGGCGCCAGTGCCGACAGGTCTCTGGTGGTCATGACACCCATTTCGGTGCGATCCAACAGCCTGCGTCGGGCAACCGGAAATCAGATGTCCGCCATGCTGCTGGATCTGGCGACCGATGAAACCAATCCCGCCCACCGCATTCGCCGGATACACTGGAACGCAGTCGCCTCGGAACCCTACCGGGAGGCCATTGCCGCCGACCGGCTGACGGAACTCCTTCCCTCCACCATGTTGGCGCTATCTGCGAGACTCTACTCGGAATTGCAGATTGCCCAGCGCTATCAGCCAGTGTTCAACCTGCCCATCACCAACGTTCCCGGACCACAGGTGCCACTTTACCTGCAGGGTGCACGTCTGGTTCAGCAATACAATACGGCGCCGCTGTTCGACAGCATGGGGCTGGTCATCGTTGCGGTAAGCTATGAGGGAAGACTGACACTTAATTTCACCACCTGTCCGGACGTGGTGGCTAACGGAGAGTCCCTGCAGGCCCATGTGGCTGAAAGTCTCAATGCCATCGAAGCTGCCATGCAACGGCTCGGAGCCGACGATGCCAAAGAGCCCATAGCGGCCTCTCCAACACAGACCCTTGCGGATGATGCCATGACGGCGCTGGAGGGACTTCTGAAGAAAGCCCTGAAACGTTTCCGGGCCTGAACAGGCTCCGGAAACGCTTATACGCGGCTCAGGTTATTCAAACGCCCAGCGAAGGAACGCCTTCTTATCCTCGTCACTCGCTGTTTCCCAGATGGTTTTGAGCTGCTCAAGCGCGTTATCGCCGCTCACCGGCGCGCTGTCGGCGCTGGACGCCGGGATCGGCGTACGAGAGGCAGTCATTTGCTCTTCTCGATCCCAGACAGTTGAGCTTGCTACCGCCGTTCCTGTAGAAGAGACGATAGCTGCGGAGAACTCCGGCATTTCCTGCTCTGCTTCCCGACGCGACTCGGGCCGATCAAAGTCAAAACGATAGGTCTCACCAGCTTCCGCCTCGAAGCGAACAACCTGGGGCTCACTCTCAATCACGTGAACTTTCGATTCCCCGTTTCTGACCACACCACTTTTTGCCCAGATTGTCTTGTAGACAAAGACAACCTCGTTTTCGCCGGGAAGCAGGGCATAGTCCAGCGCCAGGTCATCCATAAGGAAGTTGGTCATGGCCCGTCCATTCACCTGGGTAACCCGGATTTCACCCGGCGCCTCGAGCGTGGCCGCATTGGCCGCGGCAGTGGGACTGCCCTCCCAGGTTTCTACAACACTTACACTGGAAGCGCACCCCACAAGAGACATCACAACGACTGCAACCACTCCGACGCGCAAGCGAGCGACGCCTTTGCACCACCCCTGTCTTGTTGATTGGAAAACACGGATAACATGAGAAATGTTCATTTAGTCTCCTTGGCATGAGGATGGAAGTGGCGTCAGGCTGGCGCCAGTTTCGTAGCATTCTGACGAGTGCATCTGACAAGGGCAAGACAACGGCGCGCTTCGCTGGCCTACTCCGGTTTTTTTATCGCTGATCCCGATTGAGACCCAACCCGTAAAATTGTAAAAAAATGTTGAATTCGCCCTGAATTGGGTTAATTTTAAACAGATCGGCAGATATTAACGCGGCGCCCGAAAAGCAAGAACGATAAGCGGGCAGCACAGGAGACGCCATGGATACCCAACACAGGACCGGAGAAGAAGGGCCGGTGCCCTTTCGCAGTAGTCGATTTTTCTGCGTAGGGAGCAAATGGTACTTCACCACCCGGGAAGGGTTTGACAGTGGCCCGTTCGCTTCGCGGGAGCGAGCCGAGACAGGCCTCAAGCGATTTCTGCACGTTGTCCGTATGCTGCCGGAAGAACAGCAGCTTCACTGACAAACCATACGTGCCCGTCTAAATCATCACGGGCACTAGCCACACATCCACTGCCCACAGGCAGATCAGCGCCATGAAGCCGGCAATAACATCGTCAACCATAATACCCAGCCCGCCAGGCAGCTGCTGGTCGAGCCAATTGATGGGCCAGGGCTTGGCAATATCAAACAACCGGAACAGAGCGAAGGCGCCGAGAACCCCGTAGATGTTGTCGGGGAACAATCCGAGGGCAATCCACATCCCGACGAATTCGTCCCAGACAATGCCGCCATGGTCGTGAACCTTGAGATCTTGAGCCGTCTTGCCACACAGCCAGATACCGACAAAAAAAGCAGTCAGGACCACGAGCCAATAGCCTACAGGCGGCAACCAGGCAAAACCGTACCAGAGCGGGATCGCAGCCAGACTTCCCCAGGTACCGGGTGCCCTCGCAGTTGCGCCGCTGCCAAAACCAAACGCGAGAAGATGAACGGGGTCCCGCAAAAAGCCCGGCGGCAGTATGATTGCCGGCGTCTCCGGTTCCGGGGGCTGACCTTCCTGATTCATGACTCACTCCTGAAATGGTCAAACCCAGCGGGCACGGATTCCAAACTGCAATCGACACCGTCGAGATACAGGCCCGGCTCAGCTTCAACAGAGCCGATCAAGGTAAGCTGACTCTTCAGTGATTCCGGGGCGCGATCCCAGTTTTCGGGGGAGAAACACAGGCAAAGTTCGTAATCGTCGCCTGAACGCAACGCATAGTTCACGGCCTTGTCGCCTTTAAGCCCTGACAGAGCAGGCGAAAGAGGCAATCGGGCACTCTCAATCCGGGCACCGACATCCGAAGCGGCAAGAATGTGACCGAGATCAGCCAGTAAACCATCAGAGATATCAATTGCCGCATTTGCGTACCTACGCATAGAACTTGCCAGATCCAGCCTGGGCCAGGGACGGTGGTAATGCTCCAGCAACGATAACATGTCAGCGGAGGGATCAGGTTCTGAAAGGTAGTCGAGGGCAGCACCGGCGTTACCCAGGGTTCCCGACACGGCAATCAGGTCCCCGGGACGGGCGCCGGAGCGTAGAACCCCGCGACCCTGCTCCACTGTGCCATGCACCTGCAGGCTCAGGGTTAGGGGCCCGGAGGTGGTATCCCCGCCGGCCAATTCGAGGCCGAACGCATCGCTGGCACTTCTCAGCCCCTTCGAGAAGCCTTCAAGCCACTGCTCATCCACAGCCGGCAATGTCAGCGCAAGCGTGAAACATTCCGGATCGGCACCCATGGCAGCAAGATCACTGGCTGCCGCGGCGAGAGCACGCCAACCCAGGTAATCGGGACGATAGTTTCGGGGAAAATGGACACCCTCCACGAGAGCATCCACGGAAAAGACAAGATCCCGGCCAGCAGGAATCCGCTGAATGGCGCAGTCATCCCCGGGACCCAGAATCAGGGGTCGGGATTCCTGCCGCCCGGCCAGCGGCAGAAAATAACGCCGGATCAGTTCGAACTCGCCCATCGGCTAACGGGCGCGGGTCTCGGCAAGCCGGAGTCGGCCGCTCAGCTTGTCGAGGATGCTGTTGACGAATTTATGACCCTCGGTGCCACCGAAGCGTTTGGCCATTTCAATGCCTTCGTTGATGACCACCTTGTAGGGCACATCAAGCCGATGCTTCAGTTCATAGGCCCCAAGTCGGACAATGGCCAGTTCCACAGGGTCAACCTCGTTAATAGGCCGATCCAGAAACGGCTCGATCAGCTTGTCCAGCTCGCCCTGCTCGCGATGTACGCCACGGAGCAGATCCCGGAAATACAGCAGGTCGACCTTGCTCATGTCGTTGTCGACCATGAACTCGGCTTCGATGTCAGAAATCGCCGTCTTGCTGAAATGCCGCTGATAAAGCCCTTGCATCGCCAGGGCCCTGGCACGGCGTCGATCACCGGCTTTGGGTTGGCCGGACGGGGCCGGCTGCGGTGATGTACCTTCAGTTTCGCTCATTACTCACCCAGCTTCTTGAACAGGCTGACCATTTCAAGGGCGGTTATCGCCGCTTCCGCGCCCTTGTTTCCAGCCTTGGTGCCTGAACGCTCGATGGCCTGTTCGATGGAATCCACCGTCAGCACACCGAACGTCACCGGCACGTCGGTATCAAGGCTGACCGCGCCAAGGCCACTGGAGGCCTCGCCGGCAACGTATTCGAAGTGGGGTGTACCGCCACGGATGACAGCCCCCAGGGCAATAATCGCATCGTACTCACCGGTTTCTGCAACGCGCTTAACGGCCAGAGGCATTTCATAGGCCCCAGGTACGCGAACGATGGTGACGTCGTCATCGGAAATACCATGCCGGCGCAGTGTGTCCAGCGCGCCTTCAACCAGACTCTCGACAACAAAACCGTTAAAACGACCGACTACGAGCGCATAACGCCCGCTGCACTCGGTAAAATCACCTTCAATTACTCTGATATCTGCCATCGATGGCTCCTTCACGTGTCGCGGCGTCGGGGCCGCGACCGGGTTTATCATTCAGGGGTATAGGGAACGTATTCAACAACTTCCAGATCAAAACCGGAAATAGCCGAGAATTTAATCGGCGGGCTCAACAGGCGCATTTTGCCAACACCAATATCCCGGAGAATCTGGGAACCAGTGCCTACGGTGAAGTAAACGCCGGAACTGCCCTTGCCAGAGGAGCCTTTACCCTGGTCGAAGAATTCCTGGATCCGGTCTTCCAGGTTGTAGCTGTCCTCGGCACTGTTCAGCAGGACAACCACACCCTTGCCTTCCTCCGCCACTTTTTCCAGAGCATGATGCAGAGGCCAGCTTCGGGAGTCCTTGCGGCGGGCTCCCAGAAGGTCCCGAAGGGTATCGGTTATGTGGACACGCACAAAGACGGGCTCGTCGGGGGAAATATCCCCCATCAACATGGCCAGGTGAGTCGCTCCCTGGATGTTGTCACGATAGGTCCGAAGCTTGAACACGCCATATTCGGTGTCCAGGTCGTTCTCTTCCACACACTCAACGGTGCGCTCGTTCATGGTGCGGTAGTGAATCAGATCGGCAATGGTGCCGATCTTGAGGTCATGCTCTTCGGCGAACCGCTCCAGATCTTCACGACGGGCCATTGAGCCGTCGTCATTCATGATCTCGCAGATCACACCTGCCGGCTCGCAACCGGCCAGTGCCGCAAGATCACAGGATGCTTCGGTGTGCCCCGCGCGGCTCAATACACCCCCCGGATCAGACATCAACGGGAAAATATGGCCGGGCTGGACCAAATCACTGGCCTTGGCATTGCGGGCTACCGCCGCCTGAACCGTACGGGCTCGGTCTGCGGCCGAGATGCCTGTAGTTACGCCCACAGCGGCCTCAATGGAGAGGGTAAACTTGGTCCCGAAGCCGGAGGCGTTCTGCTGAACCATCAGCGGCAGTCCCAGCTGCTCACAGCGGTCCCGGGTCATGGGCATGCAGATCAGGCCACGACCAAACCGGGCCATGAAGTTGATGGCTTCGGCCGTGCAATGCTCAGCAGCCATCACGAGATCGCCTTCATTCTCGCGATCCTCGTCATCCATCAGTATGACCATCTTGCCCTGACGGATATCTTCAATGATGTCTTCAATGCTGTTCAGTGCCATATGGTTTTGCACCCTTGCGGCGTTCCGGCGATTGTTGGCTTCCGGAACAGCCTGAGTTTATGGATTACCGGCGGGCAAGAATCAGACGCTGATCCTCACCTACCTGACGTCGGTCCAGCACGTTCCATTGTACTTTATCTGCCATGGTGTCCAGCGGCAGGTGTGCGGTCGGACGCCCCGTGCTGCCGAGGAAAACCGGCGCCTGATAGAGCCAGAGTTCATCGACCAGATTTTCGCTGATAAAGGTGCCGGCCAACGTGGGGCCCGCCTCAACCAGCAGCTCATTGATCCCGAGCTCGCCCAGCGAATCCAGCAGTTCGGCCAGATCAATGCCGTTATCCTTCCAGGCGACGCCAGTAAGGCTGATGCCAAGCGCAGCCAGATCCTGGGCCGGCGCTGTCGCCAGGGTTGATGAAGCACAGAACACCTGCACGTTGCCGCCCTGCAGGATCTTCGCCAAAGACGGCGTGCGCGCATCCCGGTCGGCGATCACCCGTAGAGGCTGCCTGGACGGCTCCGTCGCGTCACTGATATCGCCCAGCTCCTCGCGACGGACCGTCAATGACGGGTCATCTGCGAGCACCGTGCCAACACCGGTCAGGATGGCGTCACTGATCGCTCTCAGGCGCTGAACATCCCGACGGGCCTCTGCACCGGTTATCCACTGGCTTTCGCCGGAGGCCATGGCGGTGCGACCATCAAGGCTTGCAGCCATCTTAAGCCTCACCCAGGGCCGACCGGTGTTCATGCGCTTCATGAAACCCGGATTCAGTCGAATAGCTTCTTCCGCCAGCAAGCCCTCGGTAACCCGGACACCCGCTTCCCTAAGCATATCCAGCCCGCGACCAGACACCGAGGGATTCGGATCCTTGGTCGCGGCATACACATGGGCGATACCGGCATCAATCAGTGCTCTGGCACAGGGTGGCGTACGACCGAAGTGGCTGCACGGCTCCAGTGTTACGTACGCTGTCGCGCCCCGGGCATCGGGACCGGCCTGACTCAGGGCACGGATCTCCGCGTGTGCCTCTCCGGCGCGTTCATGCCAGCCTTCACCGAGCACCAGATCTCCCCGGGCTATAACACAGCCAACCCGGGGATTAGGATGAGTAGAGTACCGACCGCGCCAGGCAAGCTGGACAGCCCGCGCCATCATGGCCCTGTCGCGGTTCTCGATCATGCCTTTCCTTTCGGGGCGTGGTTATCCGCCAGCGCTTTAGCGACATCCACAGCCGCCTCACCGTTGCTGGCCGACAACCTCTCAATCTCTTCCTTGAATTCGTTAATATCCTGGAAGCTGCGATACACCGAAGCGAAGCGGACATAGGCAACCTTGTCCAACTGACGCAACTCGGTCATTACCTCCTCGCCCAGTTGCATGGATTTCACTTCCCGCTCGCCGGTCGCCCGCAAACGGTATTTGATCCGGTTCAGGGCCGCATCAATCTGCTCGATGCTCACCGGCCGCTTTTCCAGCGCTTTCATCAGCCCCGCACGCAGCTTTTCTTCATCAAACGGCTGCCGGGTACCATCCTGCTTGACCACCCGCGGCATCACCAGCTCGGCAGATTCGAAGGTCGTGAACCTTTCCCGACAGGACAGGCATTCCCTGCGGCGACGCACCTGATCACCCTCGGCCACAAGCCGGGAGTCAATCACCTTGGTATCTGCTTCACCACAGAAGGGACAATGCATAGTCAGGAACTCCGAGGAGGAAGCCGGGCCAACTGATCGGCCCGGCGGGTCATGCCTGTAGTCTAGCTATAAAACGATTAGCCGTAGACAGGGAAACGGGCGCAGAGCGCACTCACCTGCTCACGAACCCGGCTGTTGACCGCGTCATCGTCCAGGTTATCGAGGATATCGCAGATCCAGCCGGCCAGGTCACGACACTCGGATTCGCCGAAACCGCGTGTGGTGATCGCCGGGGTACCAATACGAAGACCGGAAGTAACGAACGGAGACCGGGGATCATTGGGAACCGCGTTCTTGTTCACGGTGATGTGGGCACGGCCCAGTGCCGCATCCGCATCTTTACCGGTTATGTCCTGTTTGATGAGGCTGACCAGGAACAGGTGGTTCTTGGTGCCACCGGAAACCACGTCATAACCACGGTCAACGAACACCTGAGCCATGGCAGAGGCGTTCTTCACAACCTGCTGCTGGTAGGTCTTGAACTCGTCACTCATGGCTTCCTTGAAACACACAGCCTTGGCGGCTATCACGTGCATCAACGGGCCGCCCTGGCCGCCGGGGAAGACGGCAGAGTTCAGTTTCTTTTGCAGGTCGGCGTCGTCACAGGCCAGGATCAGGCCACCACGGGGACCGCGCAGGGTCTTGTGGGTGGTGGTTGCGATCACGTGAGCATGAGGAACCGGATCCGGGTAGACGCCGGCAGCAACGAGGCCAGCCACATGAGCCATATCCACAAACAGGTAGGCACCAACCTTGTCGGCAATCTCGCGGAAGCGGGCGAAATCCAGCTCCTGGGAATAAGCGGAGAAGCCGGCAATGATCATCTTCGGCTTGTGCTCAACCGCCAGGGCTTCCACTTCGTCGTAATCAATCAGGCCGGTTTCCGGGTTCAGACCATACTGCACGGCGTGATAGATCTTGCCGGAAAAGTTCACGCTTGCACCGTGGGTCAGGTGACCACCATGCGCCAGGCTCATACCGAGCACGGTATCACCGGGCTTGAGCAGTGCCATGAACACAGCGGAGTTAGCCTGGGAGCCGGAATGCGGCTGGACGTTGGCATAAGCAGCACCAAACAGCTCCTTGGCACGCTCAATCGCCAGATCTTCGGCAATATCCACGAACTCGCAGCCGCCGTAGTAGCGCTTGCCAGGATAGCCTTCCGCATATTTGTTGGTCAGCACGCTGCCCTGAGCTTCCATCACCCTTGGGCTGGTGTAGTTCTCCGACGCGATCAGCTCGATGTGAGCTTCCTGACGCTTCTCTTCCGCCTGCATGGCGTTCCAGAGTTCGTCGTCAAACCCGGCGATTTTCATTTCACGATTAAACATGGATGCGCTGCCCCTGTGTGCTTGGCTGGCCCGGAGAGCTTTGGCGATCTCCGCAGGCTCCCTGAAAAATTGGGCCGCTATTCTATCTTACAAACGGGTGAAAAATCATCCTTTATACCGTCCGCAGATACCGGCATGCGGCCAACTCCGGTTTCTGCTCAATTGCTATCAAAGGTAGGTTTCGATACCTTACCGGTTCAATAGCAATCAGTCCGATCAAGGGCGGCGGGGCTGGCCTTCCGGGATCGTCAAAATCAGGGATGATTTTGTCGAGCTTACATGGACGTATTTACAGCGTATCCAGGAAGGCCAGCCCCGCCGCCCGAGCCATCAGTTTCCGAATTCACGAACCTGTTATATCAAGAGGTGTACGCCAACATGGCCCAATACGTTTACACCATGAACCGCGTGGGCAAGGTGGTCCCGCCCAAGCGCGAGATACTGAAAGACATCTCATTGAGCTTCTTCCCAGGCGCCAAGATCGGCGTTCTGGGCCTCAACGGTGCCGGTAAATCCACCCTGCTCCGCATTATGGCGGGCGTGGATCAGGATTACATCGGTGAAGCCCGCCCGCAGCCCGGCATCAACGTAGGCTATCTGCCCCAGGAGCCGGAGCTGGACGAAGAGAAAACCGTCAAGGAAATCGTGGATGAGTCGGTTTCCGGTGTGCATGACGCCCTGGCCGAATTGGACCAGGTGTACGCAGCCTACGCCGAACCGGATGCCGACTTTGACGCCCTGGCCAAGAAGCAGGGCGAACTGGAGGCTTATATCCAGGCCACCGACGGCCACGATATTGAACGCAAGATGGAAGTTGCCGCGGACGCACTGCGCCTTCCACCCTGGGATCAGAAAGTCAGCGTTCTTTCCGGTGGTGAACGCCGCCGGGTGGCCCTGTGCCGCCTGCTGCTGTCCGGCCCGGACATGCTGCTGCTGGACGAGCCTACCAACCATCTGGATGCCGAATCCGTGGCCTGGCTGGAGCGATTCCTGCACGACTACGAAGGCACCGTGGTCGCCATCACTCACGACCGGTACTTCCTCGATAATGTCGCCGGCTGGATCCTGGAGCTGGACCGCGGCCATGGCATTCCGTTCGAAGGCAACTACAGCCAGTGGCTGGAGAACAAGGAAAAGCGCCTGGAGATGGAATCCAAACAGGAAGCCTCTCACCAGAAAGCCATCAAACAGGAACTGGAGTGGGTGCGCAGTAACGCCAAAGGCCGCCAGTCCAAGAGCAAGGCCCGTCTGGCCCGCTTTGAGGAGATGAGCTCACAGGAATTCCAGAAGCGCAACGAAACCAACGAGCTCTACATTCCGCCCGGACCACGCCTTGGCAACAAGGTGATCGAGGTGGAAGGCATCAGCAAGTCCTTCGGTGACCGCCTGCTGTATGAAGATGTGTCCTTCAGCGTACCGCCCGGCGCCATTGTGGGTATTATCGGTGGTAACGGGGCCGGCAAATCCACCCTGTTCAAGATGATCGCAGGTTTTGACAAGCCTGACTCCGGTGACATTACCGTCGGCGAAACCGTGGAACTGGCCTACGTGGACCAGATGCGCGACCTGGACGGCAGCAAAACCGTCTGGGAGGAACTCTCCGACGGCAATGACATCATCAAGGTTGGCAACTACGAGACGCCCTCCCGAGCCTACGTGGGCCGCTTCAACTTCAAGGGCAGCGACCAGCAGAAACGGGTTGGCGACCTGTCCGGCGGTGAGCGCAACCGCCTGCACCTGGCCAAACTGCTGAAACAGGGCGGCAACGTGCTGCTGCTGGATGAGCCAACCAACGATCTGGACGTGGAAACCCTCCGCGCCCTGGAAGAAGCCCTGCTGAACTTCCCGGGCTCCGCCCTGGTTATCTCGCACGACCGCTGGTTCCTCGACCGTGTAGCCAGCCATATCCTTGCATTCGAAGATGATGGCGAGGTCGTGTACTTTGAGGGCAACTTCACGGAGTACGATGAGGACTTCAAGAAGCGCAAGGGTGACTCTGCCATGCAGCCCCAGCGCATGAAGTACAAGAAGCTTGCGTAAGGCCCTGTGTCGGATTACGGCCCTGCGGGCCTAATCCGACCTACGTATTGCCCTGAACTGAGATATATCCCGCGTAGGTCGGATTAGGCGCAGCCGTAATCCGACAGCCAACCCGGAAGGTAGCAACAACCCCATGGCCAAACCCAAAACCGCCTTTGTCTGCACCGAATGTGGTGCGGACTACTCCAAATGGCAGGGCCAGTGCACGGCGTGCCAGGCCTGGAATACCGTCAGCGAAGTCCGCGGCGTCAGCAGCAACAGCAAAGGCGTCCGCGGTGCCCGCTTTGAGGGATTCGCCGGCAGCCTATCCGAAGTTCAGAGCCTGGACGACGTCAGCCTGGCAGAGCAGCCACGCATCAGCTCCGGCATGCAGGAGTTTGATCGGGTTCTGGGCGGAGGTCTCGTCGAGGGGTCGGCTGTTCTGATGGGCGGCCACCCGGGCGCGGGCAAAAGCACGCTTCTGCTCCAGGCCGTCTGCCATCTTGCAGCCAGCGTCCCCGCACTGTATGTCACCGGTGAGGAATCGCTTCAGCAGGTTGCCATGCGCGCCAAACGTCTGGGCCTGCCGACCCAAGACCTGAAGATGCTGTCCGAAACCAGTGTCGAGCGAGTCATGCAGGTGGCCGAAGCGGAAAAACCCCGAATTCTGGTGGTAGACAGTATTCAGGTGATGCACATGGCGGATATCGAGTCCGCACCTGGCAGCGTCTCCCAGGTGCGGGAAAGCGCAGCCTACCTGACCCGTTTCGCCAAGCAGACCGGCACCATCCTGTTCCTGGTCGGCCACGTCACCAAAGACGGCAGCCTGGCGGGCCCGAAAGTCCTGGAACACATGATCGACTGTTCAATCCTGCTGGAAGGTTCCAGCGACAGCCGTTATCGAACCCTGCGCGGCATCAAGAACCGGTTTGGTGCGGTCAATGAGCTGGGCGTCTTCGCGATGCTGGAACAGGGTCTTAAGGAAGTGAAGAACCCCAGCGCAATCTTCCTGAACCGCGGCGAAGAGGCGGCTCCGGGAAGCGTGGTGATGGTCGTCTGGGAAGGCACCCGCCCCATGCTGGTGGAAATCCAGGCTCTGGTGGACATGGCTCAGGGCGGTTACCCGAGACGGGTCGCGGTCGGCCTCGATCAGAACCGGCTGGCCATGCTCCTCGCCGTTTTACACCGTCATGGCGGTATGCACGTGTCCGACCAGGATGTCTTCGTAAACGTGGTCGGCGGCGTGAAGGTAAACGAAACCAGCGCCGATTTGGCGTTGCTGGCCGCGATTGTTTCCTCCTTCCGCGACCGCGCCCTTCCCCAAGACCTGGTGATCTTCGGCGAAGTCGGCCTCTCCGGAGAGATTCGCCCGGTACCCAGCGGCCAGGAACGAATTTACGAAGCCGCCAAACACGGTTTCACCCGGGCCCTGGTGCCAAAATCCAATGCCCCGCGTAAGACGATTGAGGGCATGAAGGTGATTCCGGTAACCAAGCTCAGTGATGCGCTCACGGCTCTTGAGGAACTTTAGAGGGATCTAGTCGATAAGATGCGCGAACTCTCGTTCGAGCAACGCCTGGTCTCCCAGGTTGAGCTCAACGAGGCGCTTGAGGTGGGTCGCGCTGTCGAGGTCAATGTACTGGCATTTAAAACCAAGCCTGTGCGGCTCTATATGCCGAAGCTCCACTGCCATCACAATACCTGCCTCGTGATCATTAAGGTGAATAATCACTTCACAGGGCTGCTTTAACGGTACGCCCCAACCTTCCGGGCGCTTTACCAGAACGCCCTTCAAAGAAATATCCAGCACCTCGGTCTTCCAGACAGCTTCCAGGCAATGCAGCTCGCAGGGCGCGTCGAAATCGATCCGGTGGAATCGGCGTTTTTCGGGAGTCTTGGTGGGCAAGTGGTTACTCCTGTTTACCAGTCTTGTTTTACCTGACTATAGACCGTACAGAAGAATGCATCCAGAGGAGTTTTGGGTTGTGCGGAACTAGTCGGGTTAAGCACGCTATGCGTGCTTAACCCGACCTACTGGCGTGCAGTCTTAACGGTGATAGTCCGGGCTCAATTCAACGACGGCTTCAATAAACGCCCTGGCATGCTCCGGATCCACATCCGGCGTAATGCCGTGCCCGAGATTGAAGATATGCCCATTGCCGGAACCGAAGCGCCTCAGGATATCGGCCACTTCCTTACGAATCCGCTCGGGCGGCGCATACAGCATGGCCGGATCCATGTTGCCCTGGAGGGCAACCCGGTCGCCAATGCGAGCGCGGGCATTGCCGATGTCAGTGGTCCAGTCCAGCCCAACGGCATCCGCGCCGGAATCGGCTATGGATTCCAGCCACTGACCGCCGTTCTTGGTAAACAGAATCACCGGTACCCGGCGACCATCGCTCTCGCGAATCAGGCCATCGACGATCTTCTTCATGTAGCGAAGCGAGAACTCCTCATACGCCCAGCTGCTCAAAACGCCACCCCAGGTATCGAAAATCTGAACGGCCTGGGCACCGACCTTGATCTGGCCATTGAGGTAATCAATGACCGCGTCGGCCAGATGGTCCAGCAAGCGGTGCATAACCTCCGGCTGGCCGTACATGAGCTTCTTCGCCTCCCTGAAATCCTTGGAAGAGCCGCCTTCAATCATATAGGTGGCGAGGGTCCACGGGCTGCCGGAGAAGCCGATCAAGGGAACGCTGCCATTCAAGGCACCCCGGATGGTAGAAACCGCGTTCATGACGTAATCCAGGTCCACCTCAGCGTTGATCTTCGGCAGAGCAGCAACATCAGCCTCGGAGCGGATCGTGTTCCGGAATTTTGGGCCCTCGCCCGTTTCGAAGTACAGGCCGAGACCCAATGCATCCGGAATGGTCAGAATATCTGAAAACAGGATGGCCGCATCCAGCGGGAAGCGCTCCAGGGGCTGAAGCGTCACTTCACAGGCCAACGGCGTGTTCTTGCACAAGCTAAGAAAGTCCCCGGCCTTTGCCCTTGTTGCACGGTATTCCGGCAAGTATCGCCCTGCCTGGCGCATCATCCAAACCGGTGTGCGGTCCACGGGCTGGCGCATCAGGGCGCGCAGGAAACGGTCATTCTTCAGCTCGGTCATAGGAAATCCAGCGTGTTCTGTACAAAGGGAAAAATGGAATGGGGAGCCATAATACCCGGTTTGCGGGAATAAAAAAGGGCGGCTTTCCCTTAGGAAACCGCCCTTCTGATCAGGATCAATCCTGCAATCAGATATCCAGGTAATCCATGATACCTTCGGCAGCCTGACGACCTTCCCAGATAGCGGTTACGACCAGATCCGAACCACGGACCATGTCCCCGCCCGCGAAGATTTTCTCGTTGCTGGTCTGGAACATGAACTCGGACTCTTCCGGCGCCGTTACCCGGCCCGAATCGTCGGTATTCACCTTCACCTCATCAAACCAGTCGGCTGGACTCGGACGGAACCCGAAGGCCACCAGAACCGCATCGGCGGGAATAACTTCCTCACTGCCCGGAACCACTTCCGGACGGCGACGGCCATTTTCATCAGGATCGCCCAGTCGGGTCTGGACCACTTTCACACCTTCAACCCGGTCTTCGCCAATGATGGCAATAGGCTGACGGTTGAAGAAGAACTTAACGCCCTCTTCCTTGGCGTTGGCCACTTCCTTCCGGGAGCCCGGCATGTTGGCCTCGTCACGGCGGTAGGCACAGGTAACGCTCTCGGCCTGTTGACGGATCGACGTGCGATTGCAGTCCATGGCTGTATCACCGCCACCCAGAACAACCACCCGTTTGCCTTTCATGTCAATGAAGTCCGCTTCGTCTTTCTCGAAGCCCAGACGACGGTTAACGTTGGATACCAGGAACGGCAGTGCATCGTAAACGCCCGGCAGGTTCTCTCCCGGGAAACCACCTTTCATGTAGGTGTAGGTGCCCATGCCCATGAAAACGGCATCGTACTCGTCAATGATATCCTGCAGCTGAACGTCCTTGCCCACCTCGGTAGACAGGCGGAATTCCACGCCCATTTCCTCGAACACCTTGCGGCGACGGGTCATGACCGACTTTTCCAACTTGAACTCGGGGATACCGAACGTTAGCAGACCACCGATTTCCGGATAGATATCGAATACAACCGGCTTGACGCCGTTGCGAACCAGGACGTCCGCGCACCCCAGCCCGGCAGGGCCGGCGCCGATGACGGCAACCTTTTTATCGGTCCACTTCACTGCGGACATATCGGGTTTCCAGCCCAGGGCAAAAGCGGTGTCGGTAATGTATTTCTCAACAGACCCGATGGTGACCGCACCATAACCGTCGTTCAGCGTACAGGCACCTTCACACAGGCGATCCTGCGGACAAACGCGACCGCAAACCTCAGGCAAGGAGTTGGTCTGGTGACACAACTCAACGGCTCGCATGATGTTGCCTTCGGAAACCAGCTTGAGCCAGTTCGGGATGTAGTTGTGAACCGGGCACTTCCATTCACAATACGGGTTACCACACTCAAGACAGCGGTGGGACTGGGACGCCGCATTATCCGCCGTGAAAGGGTGGTAGATTTCACCAAACTCTTTCTTCCGCTTCCTGGCCGGGACCTTCTTCGGGTCGACCCGCCCTACTTCGACAAACTGGAAGTCGTTACTCAGTCGTTCTTTCATCAGGATGCTCTCATCAACTCGATTTCGACAAGGGCGGCAGTCAGGCTGCGCGCCCCCAAACCCTCGTAGCCTCTTATTCCGGACGCGCCCGGGTGCTGGCCAGCAGGCTGCGCAAATTGGCGGCCTTAGGTTTCACCAGCCAGAAACGGCCGATGTAGTCGTCGAAATTCTCAAGAATGTGCTCTGCCCACTCGCTGCCGGTTTCCGAAATATGCTCCCGGATAACGCCGCGCAGATGGTTACGGTAGGACTCCATGTCTTCGCTGGAAATCCGCTGAATCTCCACCAGCTCGTGGTTGTACTTGTCCACGAATGTGTTGTTGAGATCCATCACATAGGCAAAGCCACCGGTCATACCAGCGCCGAAATTGTGCCCCGTTGAGCCAAGAACGGTCACCAGACCACCCGTCATGTACTCACAGCAGTGGTCACCCGCGCCTTCCACAACCGCATGGGCGCCGGAGTTGCGGACCGCAAAGCGTTCACCTGCCGTTCCTGCCGCGAAGAGCTTGCCGCCCGTCGCACCGTACAGGCAAGTGTTGCCAACAATGGAGGTTTCCTGCGTCTTGAAAGCGCTGCCGCGGGGCGGCTTAACCACCAGCTTGCCACCGGTCATGCCCTTACCAACGTAATCGTTGGCATCCCCTTCAAGGATCAGGTTGAGACCACCCACGTTCCAGACACCAAAGCTCTGGCCGGCCGTACCGGTCAGATCCAGAGTGATCGGTGCATCGACCATACCCTGGTTACCATGGATCTGGGCAATTTCGCCAGACAGGCGGGCACCGATGGAGCGGTCGCAGTTGGTTACCCGATAGGACCAGGCACCACCGCTCTTTTCCTTGATCGCCGCGGCTGTATCCTGAACCATCTGTTCCGCGAGCTTACCCTCATCGAACGGGTGATTCCGCTCCACCTGACAGGTCTGCGGCTTGTCCGCGGGAATATGATCGTTGGACAGCAGGCGGCTGAGATCCAGCTTCTTCTGGCGCTCGGTATCGCCCGGCAAGCGCTCCAGCAGATCAACGCGGCCGACTAGTTCTTCAAGGCTGCGCACGCCCAGCTTCGCCATCCACTCGCGGGTTTCTTCAGCCACGAAGCGGAAGAAATTCATGGCCATTTCCACCGTGCCCTTGAAGTGCTCTTCACGGAGGTGATCGTTCTGGGTAGCCACACCGGTCGCGCAGTTATTCAGGTGACAGATACGGAGGTATTTACAGCCCAACGCCACCATCGGCGTGGTACCGAAACCAAAACTCTCGGCACCTAGGATCGCGCCTTTCACTACATCCAGACCGGTCTTGATGCCGCCATCAGTCTGCAGACGGATTTTGCCCCGCAGATCGTTGGCCCTCAGGGCCTGCTGGGTTTCGGTCAGCCCGAGCTCCCAGGGAGAACCAGCGTAGCGAATAGAGGTCAGCGGACTTGCTGCCGTACCACCATCGTAGCCAGATACGGTAATAAGGTCGGCGTAAGCCTTGGCCACACCCGCCGCGATCGTACCGACACCTGGCTCGGAGACCAGTTTCACAGACACCAGAGCCTGGGGATTGACCTGTTTGAGGTCAAAAATCAGCTGGGCCAGATCCTCGATGGAGTAGATATCGTGGTGCGGCGGCGGTGAAATCAGGGTCACGCCGGGCACCGAATAACGCAGACGGGCAATCAGATCATTGACCTTGCCACCGGGCAGCTGGCCACCCTCACCGGGCTTCGCGCCCTGGGCAACCTTGATCTGCATGACATCAGCGCTGCGCAGGTACTCGGCTGTAACGCCGAAACGCCCGGAGGCCACCTGCTTGATCTTGGAACGCTTTTCAGTGCCATAACGAGCGGGATCTTCGCCACCCTCGCCGGAGTTCGAGCGTCCCCCCAGGGTGTTCATGGCGACCGCCAGAGCCTCATGGGCCTCTGGAGACAGAGCACCCAGGGACATGGCCGCCGAATCAAAGCGCGGGAAGATGTTTTCTGCCGGCTCAACCTCGGCCAGATCAATCTCTTTGAGATCTTTCCGGAAGCCCAGCAGATCCCGCAGGGTTGCTACCGGACGCTCGTTGACCAGACCAGCGTACTCTTTGTAGTGACCATAGTCGCCACTGGTTACCGCTTCTTGCAGTTTGCCAACTACATCCGGGTTAAATGCATGGTATTCCTGGCCATGGACGTACTTCAGCAGACCACCCTGGACAATGGGCTTGCGCGGCTTCCAGGCTACGGAGGCCAGTTGCTCCTGGTCCTGCTGGAAGTCGAAGAACCCTGCACCCTGGATCCTGCTTGGTACACCCTTGAAGCACAGGTCAACAACATCATCTGCCAGACCGATCGCCTCAAACAGCTGGGCGCCACGGTAGGACGTGATGGTCGAAATACCCATCTTAGAAAGTATCTTCAGCAGCCCCTTGTTGATGCCCTTCCGGTAGTTGTTCTTGGCATCGATCGGATCCATCAGCAGCTCGCCGGTACGAATCAGATCGTTCAGAACCTGATAGGCAAGGTACGGATAGACCGCCGTCGCACCAAAACCGAAAAGCACAGCGAAATGATGGGGATCGCGAGCCCAACCGGTCTCAACAATGATGTTGGAATCGCAGCGCAAACCTTTCTTGACCAGGTGGTGGTGGACCGCACCGGTTGCCATCAGGGCGTTGACCGGCAGCTCACCCTCCTTCAGATCTTTATCGGTGAGAATCAGCAGAACCTTGCCATCCCGGACGGCCTGTTCCGCTTCCTCACAAACCTGACGAATCGCCTGCTCCAGCCCCTGCTCCGGACGGTAGCTCATGGAGATACGAGCCACCTCGAACCCGGGGCGGTCGTTGTTGGCAATCTTCAGGAACTTGGCCGGAGACAGCACAGGCGTGGTCAGGATGATGCGATCCGCGTGATCGGCGGTTTCCTCGAACACGTTACGCTCCGCCCCAAGACAGGTCTCCAGGGACATGACAATCGCCTCACGCAGAGGGTCGATCGCCGGATTGGTCACCTGGGCGAACTTCTGACGGAAATAGTCAGCAACGTGGCGGACTTTGCTTGAAAGCACGGCCATGGGAGTATCGTCACCCATGGAGCCGACCGCTTCCTGGCCGTTCTCCGCCAGCGGGCGCAAGACCTGGTCACGCTCTTCGAAGGACACCATGAACATCTTCTGGTGCACCAGAAGTTCGTCGGAGTCCATCAACCTGAAATCCGGAGTATCCTGGTTCAGCGTGGTTTCCACGCGCAGCGCGTTCTCACGAAGCCAGCGCTTGTATGGCTGCGCCGTCTTCAGGCGCTGATCAATGTCCTTGGTGTGCAGCACTTCACCGGATTCGGTGTCGATTGCCAGCATCTGTCCCGGCCCGACACGCCCTTTGGCAACCACGTCATCCGGCTGATAGCCGTATGTACCGATCTCCGATGCCAAAGTGATGAAATCATCCTTGGTAATGACCCACCGGGCCGGACGCAGGCCGTTTCGGTCCAGCATGCAGACCGCATAGCGACCGTCGGACATGACCAGGCCAGCCGGCCCATCCCAGGGCTCCATATGCATGGAGTTGTATTCATAGAAGGCTCGCAGCTCCGAGTCCATGCTGTCGACATTCTGCCAGGCCGGCGGAATCATCATGCGAACAGCGCGGAACAGGTCGACGCCACCGGCAAGCAGCACCTCGAGCATGTTGTCCATGCTCGAGGAGTCGGAACCGGTGAGATTCACCAGCGGCTGCAGAGTCTGCAGATCGGGAAGTTCCGGTGAACTGAACTTGGCGGCCCGGGCGATGGCCCAGTTGCGGTTACCGTCAATGGTATTGATCTCACCGTTGTGAGCCAGATACCGGAATGGCTGGGCCAGCGGCCAACGTGGCATGGTGTTGGTGGAGAACCGCTGGTGGAATACACAGATCGCGGTCTCAAGATCCGGGTCTCCCAGATCCTTGTAGAAGTTTGCCAGGTCCGCCGGCATCATCAGGCCCTTGTAGGCCAGGGTGCGGTGGGACAGGCTGCAGATATAGAATTCCGGATCGTCGGCCATATCGCTTTCGGCGTGTCGGCGACCCACGAACAAGCTGATCGCAAAATCACGCTCTGCCTTGTCGGCAGGTACCACAAAAACCTGTTCAATGCGGGGCAGGCAATCCAATGCCATGGGTCCCAGGCAGCTATCATCCACCGGCACGTCACGCCAGCCGAGGATTTCCAGGCCCTGTTCGGTTAAACGCTTTTCAATGGCCGCACGACCGGCGGCAGCCTTGTTTTCATCGGGGTTGAGAAACACCTGGCCCACGGCGAAGAGGTCGCCTGGTTCTTTGCCGAACGCTGCCTTGGCGGCTTTTTTCAGAAAGCCATCCGGGCTCTGGATCAGAAGGCCACAACCATCGCCGGTCTTTCCGTCTGCAGCGATACCACCTCGGTGGGTCATGCAGGTCAGAGACTCGATGGCAGTTTGCAACAACTTGTGGCTGGCCTCGCCCTTCATATGGGCAATCAGACCGAACCCGCAGTTGTCCCTGAATTCATCGGGATGATACAAACCTGTCATCATAAGCGTTATCTCACATAGAAATGCTTTTCAATCAGAGGGTTAGTTGGCGCGTAGCCATACAACCACCCTTTGACACTGAAAATGGGGGCTGGCCATTTTACACACGTAGAAATACGTACTCAAATCGGCGTGGAATTATTGTGGGAAGCCGCGACCGGAATTACCAATCGACAAGGTTACGGAACAACAAGTTAGCGCCAGAAATGGTGCCATTATAAATTGTCGACCGGACGCACCCAGGGTGAGCTGGAAGTCAGCTCTTCGGGCAAACCGGATGCTGCCGCATTCGCCGCCTCCCGGGTCGGGAACTCTCCATAGAATACCATAAACCAAGGCTGACCCTGCCTTTCTCCCCGGGTATACACCAAATCACCAAGCTCTGAATAGCTGGATATGACATTCAGTGCAGTCTGCTCCAGATTGCCGGCGACGAGCTGAATGGTCCAGCCTCCACGTGCCCGAATCTGGTCAATAGCAGCAAAATGCTCCGGGTCGGCTGGAGTAAACCCTGGCTCTGGCTCTGGCTCTGGCTCTGGCTCTGGCTCTGGCTCTGGCTGGATAGCCTCCGGTTCCGTTACTGGCTCTGTCAACAGTATTTCAGGCTCTCCGGCAGGCTCATCCGGGGATGGTTCGGAACTCTCAGTCTCCGGCCCAATAGTGATGCTCTTTCTGACCGGTTCCGGTGCTTTCACAGCCTCTTCGGTCACCGCCTCATCATACTGGCGGGACACGAACCACCAGGAGCCCGCAAGCAGAATAAGGGCAAGCCCCGGCCACAGAAACCGTTTCCAGGGCACTGTCCGGGGGCGACTTGCGCTCGGAGAGGCCACCATATCCAGCCAGACGCCCGGAGTTACCCGCTTGAGTCTTGCAAAACTCCCCTGGCTTAGCGCATGGATTTTAGAAACCCTGGCCGGACTGAGAAGTTCGCCCGTCTTACCGCCGGCAGCATGAACTCTTGGCTCAAGGTAGGCAACGATCTCGTCTTTTGTCAGAGGCCGGAGGTGTATCTGGTGGACGTTTGTGCTGGCGTCATCAAGACCGAGCATCTGCACCAGGTTATCTGTACCCGCAAACACCGGAACTGCTGAAGAGCCGCGCTCTGAAGCCAGATAGGCCGACAGAATCAGCCGGAGCAACTCCGTCGGCGCCCGATCCGCATCGTCAATCAGAAGGACCATGCGCTGCCCCTTTCGAACCCGGGATTCCGACCACCTGAAAAAGTGATAAATAAGGTTGCGAGGACTGTCTTCCGGGCCGAGGTTGGAACGGGCGACCACTTTCAGGTCTCGGGCAAGTGCCTGGGTGCTGGTCAACGCTGCGGCAGGTATCCGGTGAAAATCAAGCCTGGACGATTCGCTGCGCACCAGCTCAGCCAGTATCCGGGTTTTGCCCGCTCCGGCGGCACCAGTCAATAACAGAGCCATATCGCCGAAGCCGCAGAGGTGACGCAATGCCTCCAGAGCGTGATGGCGCATGGCATCCGGGAAAAACGGGGTTTCCATCTCCAGAGGATTGGCACGGAGGCTGTAACGTTGCTGCAGCCTGGGGAAAAGGCCGCCGCCGTCAAGACTGCTCAAACGTTCTTCAGTCACGGGTCTTCCTTGTCTGCTGGTCCGTTACCAAATCATTGAAGCCTTCAGGCCGGTATCATGTCGCGCTGGAAAAACGAGCAAACGTCAGGGCCAGGTTTTCAGGGCTCGCTTCTGATGTGACGACAGCATCGCCAACCGAGCGAAGCAGCACCAGCCTGAGCAGGCCATCCACGTTTTTCTTGTCGACAGCCATCAGGCTCATAAAGTCATCCGCTGTCATGTCGACTGGAGGTTTATCCGGTAATCCGGCACTCAGAATCAGTCGGCTTATCCGTTGACAATCGTCACGGCTGATCATCCCCTCAAGAGCAGACAATTCGGCGGCCATAAGCATACCGGTCCCTACTGCCTCTCCGTGCAGCCAGTTGCCATATCCGGCATAGGTTTCTATCGCATGCCCGAAGGTATGACCAAGATTCAGTATCGCTCTGAGGCCACCCTCGCGCTCATCGAGGGCCACAATCTCGGCCTTACAGGCACAGGACCGGAAGATGGCTTCTGCCAGCACCGCCGGGTTGAGGCTGACCAGAGCATCCATATGCTCTTCAAGCCAGGCAAGAAAGCCCTGGTCCCGAATAAGCCCATACTTGATCACTTCCGCCAGCCCCGCGGAAACCTCGCGCGGGGGTAAGGTCTGCAGACTGTCGGTATCTATCAGAACGGCCTGTGGCTGATGGAAAGCACCAATCATGTTCTTGCCAAGGGGGTGATTGATGCCGGTTTTTCCGCCAACGGAAGAGTCCACCTGAGAAAGCAGGGTGGTTGGAATCTGGATGAACGGAACACCCCGCTGGTAGCAGGCTGCAGCAAAACCAGCCATATCGCCGACGACACCCCCACCGAGGGCAACCAGTGTGGTTTTACGGGTGTGCCGCTGCTCAAGGAGTCCGTCAAAAATCCTGTTAAGGGTCTGCCAGTCCTTGAATTTCTCGCCATCTGGAAGGATGACGCTATCGACCCGCTTCTCCGGGAAACAGGCCTTCGCCCGCTCAAGATAGAGCGGTGCGACCGTCTCGTTGGTAACGATCATGACCTGTGACCCGGACACGTAAGGCGACAGATCATGGGTGCCGAGAAGGTCTTGGCCGATAAAAATAGGATAACTGCGCTCCCCCAGCTCCACCGAGAGTTCGCGATACACGTTAGACATGATTGCGACCTTCCTTTCGTATCTGCCTTTTATGACGGGGGGTTTTGGGGTTGAGTCGATTAACCAGTTGACGTACGACAAGCCTGGGGCTTTTTTTGTCCGTGAACATAATAATGTCTGCCAGGCTCGAATACAGCGGATCGCGGATCGAGAAAAGTTTCCGCAAAACTGCTTCCGGATCGTCGTTTTGCAGCAAGGGCCGATTTCGGTCCCTGCGTGTCCGCTCCACCTGCTGCTCAATCGACGTTTTAAGATAGATGACCGTCGCGTCCCTCTTCAGGATAGGGTGGTTTTCCTGGCGCATCACTGCTCCGCCCCCTGTGGCCAGCACGGTGTTATCTTCATGGGACAGCTCTTCCAGCATGGCCGTCTCCCTCAAACGGAACCCATCTTCCCCCTCAACATCAAAAATCCACGGAATATTGGCCCCGCACCGCCCCTCAATGATGCGATCAGAATCGAGAAAACGATAGCCCAGCTCTTTGGCGAGCATCCGGCCAATCGTGCTTTTCCCTGCGCCCATGGGGCCAACCAGGACAACGCGTTTCGGCAAAGACATAACTTCAGCTCAGTTTCGTTCAGGCGGGTGAGAATATCACAGGGTCCATGATTGCATAAGTTCAGGACCCGCCTTAGGCCTGTTTCAGGCACAAAAAAGCCGCCGGTTTTAAGCGGCGGCTTTTAAACTACACCGATTAGCGAAGCAGGTCGTTCTTGATGATCTTCGGGGTAATGAAGATCAGCAGCTCACTGCGCTCATCGATGTGCTCGGTACGCTTGAACAGACGGCCCAGGTAAGGAATATCTCCGAGGAAAGGCGTCTTGGTGGTCTGGGTTGCGACTTCCGACTGGAAGATACCACCCAGAACAACCGTCTCTCCGTTACCAACCAGTACCTGAGTAGTGACTTCATTGGTATTGATCGATGGAATACCGGCAGTCACCTCACCACGAGAGTCCTGATTCACTACCAGATCCATGATGATCTTGTCATCCGGTGTAATCTGCGGTGTTACTTCCAGGGAGAGCACAGCCTCCTTGAAGGAAACAGATGTCGCACCACTTGAGGACGCTTCCTGATAGGGGATTTCCTCACCAGATTTGATCGACGCCGTTTGACGGTCGGCAGTTACCACTCGGGGCTGGGAAACGACTTCGGCCTGACCATCGCTCTCTAGGGCGGAAAGCTCAAGGTCTACCAGGAAGTCGTCACTGCCCCACCCGATGGCGAAGGAGGACGCACCTTCACCTGTCACGCCGAGATCAACCGCAAGGGCGCCCGGGAACGTAATGGTATTGCTGTTTCCAGCCGCTGCGTCGCGCGCCTCCTGCAGGGATTGCTGCGAACCACCCACAGTAAACACATTGTCTCCGCTGACATCGTATGCCGCACCACCCCAGCGAACACCGAGGTCCTCCGCCACGTTGGTCTGGGCGCGTACAATCCGAGCCTCGATGGATACTTGACGTACCGGCACATCCCATGTCGATACCAGGCGCCGAATTTCATCCAGCTTCTCTGCAGTTTCACGAACGCTGATGGTGTTTGTCCGAACGTCAGAGGAAACAAATCCGCGATCAGAAATCAGCTCCTCATCTTCTTTGATCAACGCAACAACATCAGCAGCCTTGGCGTAGTTAACCTGAATAATGTCCAGACGAACCGGGGCCAGTTCTGCGATTTGCTTGTTAGTCTCAAGCTCAAGCTTCTCTCGCGCGGCAATTTCATCCGCAGGCGCTACCAGCAGCACGTTGCCAATTTGACGCTTATCAAGCCCTTTGGTCTTGAGGATCAGATCCAGAGCCTGATCCCAGGGAACGTTCTGCAGACGCAGGGTGATGCTGCCACCTACCGTGTCACTGGCCACCAGGTTCAGGCCGGTGAAGTCGGCAATCAGCTGAAGAACCGAGCGGACTTCAATATCCTGGAAGTTCAGGGAGAGCTTGTCGCCGGTATACGGGAACTTTTCTTCCCGACGAGACTCCGCCTCTTCCTGGCTCAACGCCTCAACACTGACCGTAAACTGGCTGCCAGATTGATAGGCAATGTAGTCGTAGTTCCCCTCAGGGCTAATCTCGACAACGGCATTGCCATCTTCCACGAAGGTGTCGATACGGGTAACAGGCGTTGCGAAGTCTGTCACGTCGAGCCGACGACGAAGATCCGACGGCACTTCAATACCATCCATCGTCAGACGGATCTTGCCGGCACGCTCTGTCAGGTCCACCGGCGTGCTGGAGCTACCCAAATCAACAAGCACACGGCCTTCCCCGTCCTTGCCTCGCCGGAAATCCACCCCGGCAAGGGCGTTGGAAGACATGGGACCTGCAGATGAATTACTTTGCGGCACGGACGCAGAGGAACTCGCGGCAACGCCCTGAGCCTGCCCGCCGATCGTCATGACCAGGGAGTTCCCCGAGCGAACGGTGTCGTAGGGCACCAGCTCAACCAGGTTAAAAATCAACCGCGTACGATCCTTGGTTTCCACCACGGTCATGCTCTGGGCATTGCCTGACCCCAGAGGCACACTGCGACTGTTCAGGCCACTGGTCGTGTCCCGAAGGTCAACCGCGATTCGAGCAGGGCGCTCAATGGTGTATCCGGAAGGTTCTGGCGGCGCCCCATCAAATTGAAGTGTAACTTCAAGCCGCTCGCCCGGTAGCGACGAAAACGACACGTCTTCCAGCGTGACCGCGTTGGCCAGGCCGGATAACAACCCAAAAGCAATCACGCTGACGTATACATTGAGTTTTCTGAACATCGCTAGCCTCGACCCTAAACTTTTTTGTACGTGCATGTTTCTTTCAACTTTCATTCAGCCGCTCCTTAGCCTGCGCCCTCTTCCAGGGTCAGGGAGCGAGGACGCTCTACCCAGCCACCCCGGCCATTGGGAACGATTTCAATAAGCTCGATACGGGTTTCACTGACGCCCACAATGCGACCGTAGTTCTGCCCCATGTAATTTCCGGTACGGACTCTATGGATTCCGCCGGTATCGTCTTCAATCAGGGCGAACAGATTGCCCGATGTACCCTGAAGCGTGCCGACCATTTCAAGCGCTTTCAGGTCAAAATTCTCAAGAACTTCCCTCGGCCGATCCAGATCCGGCTCAACGTCGCTGACTGGCTGCTCGTCCACCATGGTCAACTGAACGTCGATCGGCGGTTCGAAAGGCGCACGACGGTCTGCCGCCGAATAACTGAAGGCCTCGTAAGCTTTAAACTCAGGCAGAGGCTCAACGTAACCCCTTGGTTTCGCCCGGGTCTCGGCCATAAACTGATCAAGATCTGAAAATCCGCTGCCCTGGGAACAGGCTGTCAGGAGAGACACCACACAGACACCCAGCCAGGCTTTTACCGCATGCTTTCCTGTCATGCTCATTCTCCAGCCCGGTAGCGGTAAGTACGAGCGACAACCTGCATATCAAGCCGTTCTCCATCTCCGCCAGTTGGTTTTATGGTCAAGTCATGCAACGTGACAATCCGCGGCAGACTGGCAACGCTACTGACAAAGGAGGCCAGCTCATGATAAGAGCCAGACACCCGGATATTAATGGGCAGCTCAGAGTAGAAATCACGCCGGCGTTCCGGCTGAAGCGCCACTTCCTGGAGCGCCAATCCGTTACCAAGAGCTGTATTAGTGATGTCTTCAAGCAACCCGGGCACCTCGGTCTCGCTGGGCAACTGCCTCACCAATGCACCGAAAGTTTCTTCCATTTCTGCCATCTGGGCTTTAAAGACCTCAAGGTTGGCCACCTGATAGGCCTTTTCTTCGTAGGTCTTCCGCAGCTCCTGCTCCGTCCGCTCGACGCGCTCAAGCTGCCCATACTGGTCTTTGATAAAGAACCAGTAACCGCCCCCAGCGATGAGTCCGAAAATGATCAGTACGACGATCGCCTTGATCGGAGCAGGCCAGATACCGGCGTTGTTAACGTCGAGATCGTTGATATCAAATTCATTCAAGCTTTTAAGAGAGTCCGCGAGGCTCATTACTTATCCTCCCCTTCGGGCTCGGGCGTTTTCTGTTTAACCGACAGATTGAACTGGCTGTAACCGGCCCGGCGACTATCAGCAGCGGAAACATTAGAGAGGTCGGGAGCCGTAAACCACTCGGACTCCTCAAACTGACGCATAAGTGCAGAAACCCGGCTATTCGACTCAGCCATGCCGACAATATCGAGACGCTCGCCAGTTCGTTTCAGGTCCATATAGAACAGACCATCAGGCAATGTCCTCACCAACTCGTCAAAGACTCGCACGATAACCGGGCGCTTGCCCTGAAGGTCCTGTATGACCTGCATCCGGGCGAGCAACTCATCCCGCTTGCGCTTGAGGTTCTCGATCTCCTTGATCTGCTGGTCCAGCTTCTTTGTCGCTGTTTCGATATACGCGTTCCGGGACTGCTGATAGGCGATCCGGCTATCCATATCAGTCTTCCACAGGAAGACGAGCCCACCGGCAATAATCGCGGCACCCAGAATCATGACCACAAACTGTTTCTGTTTCTCGGCACGGAGTTCTTCGCGCCACGGTCGAAGGTTAATCTTTGCCATCAGTCGAAGCTCCTCATTGCCAGGCCGCAGGCAATCATCAGGGAAGGCGCATCATTACCCAGTGCCGATGCGTTGACCCGTGACCCTACCGCCATGTCTGCAAAAGGATTCGCGACCATCGTCGGTGTTCCTGTCTTTTCTTCGACCATTTCCGTCAACCCCTGAATCGAGGCCGTACCCCCAGCCAGAACCACGTAATCGACAGCATTGTACTGACTGGCACCAAAGAAGAACTGAAGCGCTCGGGCCACCTGCTGCACCACGGCTTCGCGGAACGGGGTAAGCACTTCGGACTCGTAGTCATCGGGCAGTCCGCCCTGCTTCTTGGCAAGACCAGCCTCTTCCAGAGACAAGCCATAACGGCGCTGGATTTCCTCGGTCAGTTGCTTGCCACCGAAAATCTGCTCACGGGTGTAAACGGTCTTGCCGCCAGCCAGAACGCTCAGCGTGGTCATGGTCGCGCCAACATCCACGATCGCGACCACAAGCTCCTCCCCCTGAGAATCCATCTGCGGCTCGATTAGCGCATAGGCACGCTCGAGAGCGTAGGCTTCGACATCAACGACCTTGGTCGTCAAAGAAGCAATCTCGAGCGCATCCTCCCGAATGTCGACATTTTCCTTTCGGCATGCAGCCAGAAGCACATCTACCTGATCGGGGTTGCTTTCAGAGGGACCCTGGACTTCAAAATCGATAGCCACTTCGTCCAGTGGGTATGGAATGTACTGATCGGCCTCAAGGGCAATCTGATCTTCCATCTCGAATTCGTTGAGGCCGCCATCCATCTGGATGAGCTTGGTAATGACCGCAGAACCTGAAACCGCAACAGCCACCTGTTTGACGCCAGAACGGGACTTGGAAGCTACCCGCTTCATTACTTCGCCCACGGCTTCAACGTCCGTTATATTTTTTTCCACCACGGCATTGGCCGGCAAAGGCTCTACCGCGTAGCTCTCGACCTTATAACGGTCGCCCTGCTTTGACAGCTCCAGAAGTTTGACCGAGCTGGAGCTTATATCCACGCCCAGCACTGCACTGGATTTCTTTCCTAATCCAAACACGCGCTCACCCTATACCTGGTTAGATGCACCCGGTTACGTAACTTATGTGTTTTTTATTTAAGAGAATTTCTTCACCATTCCGTCTACAATGCGTGTTCTTCTTTAATTGAGAACTATTGCAGCGGTGAAGCGACTCTTCCTTCCTAAAGCAATTTCTCAAATGATAGACCTATATCCAACAGTTGTCAGAAAAAAATGTCTCATTTGTTGCGCACATCTCGCCTTTTCGCCTGGTTGTTTCTTACCGGACTGAGTGTCGCCGTTATCGTAACCTCAGGCTTCTATCTTTACCTTCGCCCTGGCCTTCCGCCGGTTCATCAGCTTCTGGACATCAAGCTTCAGACACCATTACGGGTCTATAGCAAAGACAACAGATTAATAGCAGAATTCGGTGAAAAGAGAAGGGCACCCATCACAATCGAACAGATCCCAACAATTCAGTTACAAGCCTTTATGGCAGCTGAAGACTCGCGTTTTTACGAGCACTTTGGGGTCGACATCAAAGGCCTGGCGCGGGCTGCCATCGAACTGATCTCAACCGGCGAGATCCAGTCCGGGGGCAGTACCATCACAATGCAGGTTGCAAAAAATTACTTTTTGTCACGGGACAGAACCTTTATCCGGAAGTTCAACGAGATACTTCTGGCTCTTCAGATCGAACGTGAACTGGATAAAAATCGCATCCTCGAGCTCTATCTGAACAAAATCTACCTTGGCAATCGGGCCTATGGAATTGCCGCTGCCGCGCAAGTCTATTACAACAAACCGGTCTCGGAACTTTCCCTGGCCCAGATGGCCATGCTCGCCGGCTTGCCCAAGGCGCCCTCAGCGTTCAACCCGCTGGCCAACCCGGACCGTGCGATGATCCGCCGGAACTGGATTCTCGGACGCATGCGGGATCTGGAATACATCACTCCGGATGCCCACGAACTTGCGGTCTCCGCCCCCATTACTGCCAGCTATAACAGCACGGAAACCGAAGTCGACGCCGACTATGTTGCTGAAATGGCAAGATCGGAAATGGTGAGGCGGTTCGGCGAAGACGCCTACACAGATGGCTATACCGTCACCCTGACGGTTGACGGCAAAAAGCAACAAGTTGCCACCGAAGCACTCAGGAATGGACTGGAAGCCTATGATCGACGCCACGGTTTCCGGGGCCCCATCGGCCAGATCGACCAGGAAACACTGGCCAACAGCGAATTATCCGACCTGATTCTGAATTACCCTCGGATAGAGTCCTTGCTGCCCGCAGTCGTCAAGGAGGTTGACGACGAATCTGGCGAAGTGAGTGTACACGCACGCCGCATCGGCTCCGCCGTCATGCCTTTTGAAACCATGACCTGGGCAAAGCGCTACAAAACCGAAAACCTCACTGGTCCAGAGCCCAAGAAACCTTCAGATGTTGTTTCGCCAGGCGATGTTGTCTATGTGCGCGCCCAGGACCCGGCCCAGGCTTCCCCAGAAGCTGACACCAAGGAAAACATGCCACAGGTTGACGAGCCGGAGCAGCCCACAGTAGTGACCGTGGCACTCGCCCAGATTCCGAGGGTAGAAGGCGCACTGATTTCACTGGAAGCCAAAACCGGTGCCATTGAGGCACTGAGCGGGGGCTACAGCTTCGGTCAGAGCAAATATAACCGGGCCATACAGGCACGAAGACAGCCCGGCTCCACCTTTAAGCCCTTTCTCTACTTGAGCGCCCTGGAAAGCGGCATGACGCCGGCAACCATTTATAACGACGCACCAATCGTGTTCGACGATTCAGAGCTGGAGACCGCGTGGCGGCCCCAGAACTCCTCCGGACAGTTTTATGGCCCGACCCGTCTTCGGGAAGCACTCTATCGCTCACGCAACCTGGTTTCCATTCGGCTTCTGCGCGACCTGGGTATACAGAACACCCTGGATTACCTGGCACAGCTGGAGATTCCGGTCGAAAACATGCCAGACGACCTGTCGCTTTCCCTGGGCAGCGGCCAGCTTACCCCTATGGAACTGGCCAGAGGTATGGCCGTGATCGCCAACGGTGGTTATGACGTTGAGCCCTACCTGATCGAAACCATCAGTGACTTCCGCGGTGAGACCATCTACCAGGCACCGAAAACCATTTTGTGCGAAGAAAACTGCAACGAAGTTGCAGAGCAAGCGACTTCAGATACCGAAGAAGGCAATGCAGATTCAGCCGAAAACTCTTCGGAAAACAGCGACAAACCGCCAAAGGTTCGTGTGATGCGCAGACTGGCGGACGAGCGCGCCGTCTATATTTTGCACTCTATGATGCAGGATGTGATTCGCCGCGGCACAGGCAGACGAGCACTGGCTCTCGGCCGGGATGATATTGCCGGCAAAACCGGTACCACGAACGAGCAGAAAGATACCTGGTTTGCCGGCTTCAACCACGACGTAGCCACAACCACCTGGGTCGGACTCGACCAACCAGCACCGCTCGGCAGACGCGAGTTTGGCGCCAGCACCGCCCTACCCATCTGGCTCGACTACATGGAAGTGTCGCTTGAAGGAGCACCCTCTTCCTTTATGCCTCGTCCCAATGGCATCGTAAACATACGGATCAACCCCGAAACGGGACAGCGGGCCAGGCCGGGTGAGGACGGTGTTTTTGAGGTCTTTCGGGAAGAGGACGCGCCACCACCGCTGGCATCCGAAACCGAGAGTGATCGTAACGGAGGCTCTGAGGAAGACGATCTGTCACGGAGAATCTTCTAACATCAGAAGCAGGCACAAAAAAACCGGCGGGATCACCGCCGGTTTTTTTGATCATCCTGAACGACAGATCAGATAATGTCGTCCATGGACTTGAGCGGGTAATGCGCAGGGTATGGATTACGGGCAACACCGGAATCCACGGCAGCGCGAGCAACGGCCGCTGGCACCACTTCAAGCAAGCGGACATCCATCGGCTTGGGAATGATGTACTCTTTCCCGAACTCAAAGCTCTCCACCCCATAAGCCTCGCAGATCTCCTGCGGCACAGGCTCTTTGGCCAGCTCACGGATTGCATTGACAGCCGCCACCTTCATTTCCTCATTGATCGTGGTGGCACGAACGTCCAGCGCTCCACGGAAAATGAACGGGAAGCCCAACACGTTGTTAACCTGGTTCGGATAATCAGAACGGCCGGTGGCCATAATCAGATCATCGCGAGCCGCCAGGGCAACTTCCGGGCTGATTTCCGGATCGGGGTTGGAGCAGGCAAAAACGATCGGCTTCGGAGCCATTTTCTTGAGCTGGTCGGCGGTCAGAAGGTCCGGACCGGACAAACCCAAGAATACGTCAGCGCCATCAATAGCGTCATCCAAGGTACGCTTGTCAGTGTCGTTGGCGAACATCGCCTTGTACTGATTCAGATCATCACGACCAGAGTGGATCACACCCTTGCGGTCGAGCATGAAGATGTTCTCAGAGCGAATGCCGCAGCTGATCAGCAGCTTCATGCAGGCAATTGCAGCGGCACCAGCACCCAGGCACACCACCTTCGCCTCATCAATCTTTTTCCCCTGC
The DNA here is from genome assembly GCF_008107725.1 of Marinobacter sp. BW6. GTDB lineage: Bacteria > Pseudomonadota > Gammaproteobacteria > Pseudomonadales > Oleiphilaceae > Marinobacter. The sequence goes on along the minus strand of NZ_VIRN01000054.1, from coordinate 122,430 downwards.
AGCTCAAGGGCATTGATCATACCGGCTGCAGTTACAATAGCAGTACCATGTTGGTCATCGTGGAAGATGGGCACGTTGCACTTTTCGATCAGAGCTCGCTCAATCTCAAAGCATTCAGGCGCCTTGATGTCTTCCAGGTTGATACCACCGAAGGTATCTGCAATACGCTCAACTGTTTCAATAAACGCCTGCGGGCTTTCGGAATTGACTTCAATATCGAAGACATCAATTCCGGCAAAGCGCTTGAACAGTACGCCCTTGCCTTCCATAACCGGCTTGCTTGCCAGCGGACCCAGGTTACCCAGACCAAGAATCGCAGAACCGTCAGAGATAACAGCCACCAAGTTACCCTTGGCGGTGTATTTGTATGCGTTCTCCGGGTCCTTTGCGATCTCGCGGACCGGTTCGGCAACCCCGGGGCTATACGCCAGGGAAAGGTCGCGGGAAGTCTTGGTTGGCTTGGTGATTTCAACACTCAGCTTACCAGGCCGCGGCTTGGCGTGATATTCAAGGGCTGCTTCTTTCAGATCTTGAGACATTGCCACTGTTCCGTTTGTCACGTTTAAAGGTAATGAACCGCCGGAGCTTGCCCAGCGGAGCGCGCCATTATGGCCCGCCAGACCCGAAACGACAAGTGGGCGACGAACATTTTGTGAACAGTCAATAGGGCTAATTGCGTATGTATCTTATAAATACATGCTGATCTCGGGGCATAAAAAAAGCGCCCGCAGGCGCTTTTCCGAATCCACCAGGATCAGTCTTTCTTGCCACCGATACGGCCACCGAAACGCTTCTGGAAACGGTCGATACGACCACCGGTATCCATAACTTTCTGCTTGCCGGTATAGAACGGATGGCACTGGGAGCATACGTCCAGCTGCAGATCATGGGTGTAGGTAGAACGGGTCTTGAATGAATTCCCGCAGGAACAGGTTGCGGTAATCTCTTCGTACTTGGGGTGGATACCTTCTTTCATGGCGAACCTCGTTAGGTCATGCCGCTACCTGATCACGGGGCGTCTGATCGGCCCGGGTGCCAGGCACCGCATGTTTGAATCAATTGAGAAGACGGGGCACAATCATGCCCTGCCGGAAACAGATCGCGAATCTTACTTGCAATTATTGCTGCAGGCAAGCACCACACCGACTTCCGGACTCGCCCACCCCCGGATTTCGCGGCAGGCCGCCGACTGAAACAGGATAAGGAAAAACCGTGACACCCGTCATCCAGTGGAGCACTCAGTGCCATTGATTGCACGAATCGCCCTGAATCGTCCTCTGCGTCGACTCTTTGATTACATCATTCCCGAAGACCTTGAATTGACGCCGGGTCAGAGAGTGCGAATCCCCTTTGGCCGGCAGCAGGCAACCGGCCTCGTTGTAGAGGTGGGCGTTGAGCCGCCACCGGGAATAAAGCTCAAGCCGCTGTCATCGGTTATGGAGGAATGGCCCGCATTACCGCAAGAAACGTTCAAACTTCTCAGCTGGGCGAGCGACTATTATCAACACCCCTTGGGCGAATGCCTGTTCACTGCCCTACCCCCGGCCCTCAGACGAGGGCGAATCGCCGAAGAAAAAATGGAACAGTGGTGGCGTACACTCGACGACGCAGCAACACTTCCTGCAAATGCCCATAAACAGAAGGCACTTATCGATTGGCTAAGCCAGCACTCCAGGGGTGCTCCGACAAAGGATATTCTGCAGGCCGGTTTCGCCCGGGCACAGCTTAACGCACTGCGCGAGAAGCAACTGATTGAGGCCGTTTCGCCGCCCCGGCCGAATTCACGCGGTGAGGACCCTGAGCTTCTTGCTCGCAGACCGGAATTGTCCATGGCCCAGGCTTCAGCCGCAGAAGAGCTGGCTGCTCCAAGCGAAGGGTTTGGTGCCTTTCTCTTATACGGCATCACCGGCAGCGGAAAAACCGAGATCTACCTGCACTACCTGAAACAAAACCTCGGGACCGAAGATCAGGCGCTGGTACTGGTTCCGGAGATCAACCTCACACCCCAAACAGTTGCCCGATTCCAACACTACTTCGGCAGCCGGATTGTAGTATGGCACTCAGCCCTAAACGACGGTGAGCGCCTTACAACCTGGCTGAAAGTCCGCAACGGTGAACCGGTTATCCTGGTAGGCACCCGATCGGCTGTTTTACTGCCCTTCACCAACGTGCGCACCATCATCGTCGATGAGGAACACGACAGCTCATACAAACAGGGCGAAGGTTTCCGGTATTCCGGCCGCGACCTGGCCGTCTATCGGGCCCACCTGAACAACTGCCCAGTCATTCTCGGTTCCGCGACTCCGTCCCTGGAGTCCGTCCATAACGCGGAGCAAGCCAAATACCGCTTGGTGAAGCTTGAGGAACGTGCCGGTAATGCTGCGCCACCTGCCATCAGCCTGCTGGATATCCGAAGCCGCCCGCTGGAAGGCGGCCTGTCCCGGCCCGCCCTGAATGCCATTGAGCAGACCCTGGCCAAAGGTGAGCAGGCGCTGGTCTTCGTCAATCGACGTGGATTTGCCCCGGTCATGATGTGCTTCGACTGCGGCCACATGGTTGAGTGCCCCCGTTGCGACACGCGGCTGACCTACCACCGCCGGGACCGGGCAATGCGATGCCACCACTGCGACTATCAGACGGCAGCCACGGAACATTGCCCGAAATGCCAAAGTGAAGCCTTCAAACCTGTTGGACAGGGCACAGAAAGAACGGAAGATATTCTCGCCAACGCTTTCCCGGACACGCCTGTTGTGCGGGTGGATCGCGACAGCACTCAGCGCAAAGGCAGCATTCAGGGCATTCTGAATCAGGTGAACAGCGGCAAGCCGTGCGTGCTCGTCGGCACCCAGATGCTTGCGAAGGGACACGACTTCCCCAACGTCACACTTGTGGTGGTGGTCAACGCCGACGGCGGACTGTTCAGCGTGGACTTTCGCGCTCCCGAACAACTTATTCAAACCCTTCTGCAGGTCAGCGGCCGCGCAGGCCGCGGCACAAAACCCGGCAAAGTTCTGGTGCAAACCTGCCACAGCGACCATCCGTTACTGAAGACGCTTTGTGAAGGCCAGTATCTCGATATCGCCGACCAACTCCTAAGAGAACGAGAAGAAGGACAATTCCCGCCATTCCGCGCCATGGCCATCTTCAGGGCAGAAGCCGACACAATGGAAAAGAGCCTGCAGGTGCTGGATACAATAAAGCCTCTTACCAATACCGCAGGCATCGAAACCTGGGGGCCGCTGCCAGCCATGATTGCCCGACGCGCCGACAAGCACCGGGCGCAACTTATCCTCAACGCTCGCAACCGGAAAAAACTGAACAGTTTACTAACCGGAGTCTGCCAGGAGCTGGACCAGAGAAAGCTGCCTGCAGGGGTGAAATGGATGATTGATGTTGATCCGCAGGAAACAGGCTAATTTGCGACGTAACCCTCCATCATTTCACAGTTTTTTACACAAAAGTGGGTTCTCTTAATTTGCATTTGAGCACCCTGTGCTAAGATCCGATCAGTCTATTAAATAATATTTAATTGCAAAAATCATATATGCGATTCTCATGCAGGGAATCAGCTTTATGGATAGCTTCTATACCCAAATGGAAAAATGGAGATTGGAAATGTCAGGGAAATTCCTTGCACGAACAACCGCTTTATCTCTAGCCGTTGTACTTGCCGCGTGCGGAGGGGATGATGGTTCAGCCCCAATCGTCAACGTTGGCTCTGGTGGCTCGGGAACATCTAGCGAAAGCCCGACCACGCCCTCGGACTCGCCCAATACACCGACCGCTTCCGTGGCATTGGGGACTGGCTCAAGTGACTCCTTTGTCGAAGGCCAGATCAATGCCGCAAACCAAAACCTCAGTGCGGGAGGCATAACAACCCTTTCCCTGTCCGCCGTAGATGCAGCCAACGGTAATGAACTGATGGCTGGAAGCGAGACCGAGATAACTTTCACTTCTCGATGCATCTCCTCAGGCGAATCCCTAGTCAACACTCCAGTAACCACAACCTCTGGTCTGATTGAAGTTGAATATGAAGCTAATGGGTGCAGCGGGAACGATACCATCACCGCAACTGGCCCTGGTGGCGCCACAGCACAACAGACACTTGAGATAGCTCAGGCGTTTGCTTACAACTTGACCAGTAATGCTCCGGAACCTAGTTCAATTGCACCAACAGGCAACGCAACAACTGCTCGGCCGAGCGATTCGGTGGTTTCATTTAACGTAGTTGACGAAACGGGTAACCCCGTCAAAGGGGCCGAAGTCTCTTTCACCCTGAGCTACTCCAGCCAAGCAAGTTCTAACGCCGAAGATGTAAGACTGGATAGCACTTCAACAACATCCGGACCCGGCGGAACTGCACGCACTCGTGTTATTGCAGGAGAACAGAACACCGTTGTGCGCGTCATCGCCAGCATAGTCCGCGAAGATGGCAGCAGCGCTTCCACTATATCTCCACCGATCTCCATCAACGCCTTCGTTCCCGACCAGGATAGTTTCTCATTGAGCATTGACACCTTTATGCCCAATGCTCAATTCCATAACAATGAAACAATTCAAGTGACGATTAACGCAGGGGACAGGTTCAACAACAACAACCTGGAGGGAAATACGGTTGTTGCTTTCACAACGACAGGGGGCTCCATCGAGAACTACTGCGTGCTAGACGCTTCGGGAATCTGCACTGTGACTTGGACCAGTGCCGATCCACGCCCTGCTAGCGGGCGAGTAGCTATCCTCGCGCGCTCCGTCGGAGATGAGAGCTTTCGCGACCTCAACAGCAATGATGAATTTGATAACGGGGAATTCAACCCTGATTCATCAATTGTATTTGAGGCGGGAGAAGCGTTCATGGACTTCTCCACCGACCGCGTTTTTACCAATGGCACAGATCAGTTCTTTGACGACAATGGCAACGGCTCCTACGACGGCCCTAATGGGGTATACGACGGCTCGGGCTGCCTTGATCCAGACACTCAAAACTGCACCGAAGGTCCGGTTACCATCTGGGCGCAGGGTTATATTGTCATGGCTAGCGATGCAGGCATCAAGGCAACTCTCACGCCGTCTGGCAACGCAAATGAATATTGCGTGACCGCCAGCGGCAGTACTGCCGGAGGTCAAAGGGTTCCATTGCCGACGGGAACGTCAATCAGCTTTTCAATTGAAGATGGTGAGATTTTCTCCACTACTAGCGACTTTTCAGTTGAAAACACTTACATCTCCGCCAATCAGATTTCACAATGCATTCTGGCGGGTCAGGACGACGACCTCACAACAACACCCTCGTTAACGGTCACACTTACCCCACCATCCCCTTATGGTGGAGCCCCGATAGAGCGATCTATTTCACTCTAACTGTCCAAAAAGCCCGGCACCCGCCGGGCTTTTTGCTTGCAGCCCAACTTTCCGCGATAATAGCCGCCTTCTGTTTTCAACGGGCCTCCTGCCCCGAACCCAATTCTCCTGTAAACCGAGTCATCTGACAGCATGAAAGAGACCGTTTCCGATCTGCTCCAGTCTGCACTGGCAGCACTCCAAGCCGATGGCACTCTGCCTGCGGACCAGTCCTTCACCCCACAGGTAGGCAATACCAAGGACAAGTCCCACGGGGACTATGCCTGTAACATTGCTCTGGTTGCCTCAAAGGCCGCCGGTTGTCCGCCTCGCAAACTTGCGGAGGCGCTGATCGAGAAGCTGCCGCAGAGCAAAGCGGTGGAGAAAGTGGAGATCGCCGGGCCCGGTTTCATCAATTTCTTTATGAGCACGGCCAGTGCTTTCGAAGTGGTCAACACGATACTGGATGAAGGCGACCGCTTCGGCCGCAACAATCAGGGCCAGGGCGAAAAAGTTCAGGTGGAGTTTGTTTCGGCCAACCCCACAGGCCCCCTCCACGTTGGTCACGGCCGTGGCGCGGCGATAGGTGACTGCCTTTGCCGGCTGCTGGAAGCGAACGGGTACGATGTGACCCGGGAGTTTTACTACAATGACGCCGGTGCCCAGATTGATAACCTGGCACTCTCCGTTCAGTCGCGGGTGAAAGGTCTGACGCCGGACGACGAGAACTGGCCGGCGGACGGCTACCGGGGCGACTACATCGTTGATGTTGCTAAGGCCTACCTTGCTGGCGACACCGTTACTGCGGACGATCGGGAAGTGACCGCCAAGGCGGACCCGGAAGACCGCGATGCCATCCGCGAATTCGCCGTCGCTTACCTGCGGCGGGAACAGGATCTGGACCTGAAAGCCTTCGGGGTTCAGTTCGATGTCTATTTCCTGGAATCTTCCTTGTACGAAGACGGCAAGGTTGAAGCCACGGTCAAACGCCTGCAGGAAAATGGCTACACCTACGAGCAGGATGGTGCCATGTGGCTGAAGACCACAGAGTTCGGCGATGACAAGGATCGGGTCATGCGCAAGAAGGACGGTGGCTACACCTACTTCTTGCCGGATGTCGCCTACCACCTGGACAAGTGGCAACGGGGCTTTACCACCGTTATCAACGAACAGGGCGCCGACCACCACTCTACCGTAACCCGCGTTCGCGCCGGCTTGCAGGCCCTGAGCGCCGGCATTCCGGAAGGATGGCCGGACTATGTACTGCACCAGATGGTGATGGTGACCCGCTCCGGCCAGGAGGTAAAAATCTCCAAACGCGCTGGCAGCTACGTAACCGTCCGGGATCTGATTGATGAAGTTGGCCGCGACGCCACCCGATTCTTCCTGGCCGCGCGCAGGGTAGACTCCCAATTGACCTTCGATATCGATCTGGCTCGCTCCCAGACCAATGAAAACCCGGTCTATTACGTCCAGTATGCCCATGCCCGCATCTGCAGCGTGCTTCGAAAACTGGCAGAGGAAGGCGTGGAGCGTGGCCGTAACGAATGCATCGGCGACCTCTCACTGTTAACGCTTGATGAGGAAAAGGACCTGGCCAACCAGCTGGCCAAGTATCCGGAGCTCATTGCCAATTCCGCCGCGCAACGTGAACCGCACCATCTCACGCACTACCTGCGGGACCTGGCGGGCCAGTTTCATACGTATTACAACGCCCACAAGGTATTGATTGAAGATACCGCCATTCGCGATGCCAGGGTCAGCCTCTATCTTGCCATCAGGCAGGTAATCGCCAACGGCCTGGACTTGCTGGGCGTCAGCGCACCGGAAGAGATGTAAGACGAATGTCCCGAGATTACGCCCGCAAGGACAGACCTGCCAAAGCCTCAGCCACTTCGCGCAAAAAATCTGCGAAGCAGGCAAAGCCGAAGGCTGCCCGCCCAAAGCCCACCGCCAGCGCCCGATCCCAGCACGGCAGCCTGTCGCTCAAGTGGATACTGTCCCTGGCGGCCGTGGGCGGATTTATCGGGTTTATTGTCTACCTGAACTCCTTGCCAACGAGTCCGGGTGCGCAGCAACCAGCAGTCACTGAAAAACCGGCCCAGAAACCTGCGAAGACGCCCGCAGAGACCGCGAAGGAAGAGGAAAAACCCGGGTTCCGCTTCTACGAGATGCTGCCGGAATCCGAGGTGGTGCCGCCGAAAGTCGAAGAATACACACCCGGACCGACACAAACGGATTTTAATTATCTGCTTCAGTCCGGCTCCTTCCGCAGCAAGGAGGACGCCGAACGACAGCGGGCCCAGATTGCCTTCCAGGGTTTGCGGGCAAGTACCCAGAGAATTGACCTGGACAACGGTTCGGTCTGGTACCGCGTCAACGTTGGCCCCTTCACCTCCAGAAGCCAGATGAATTCCGCCATAGATAAACTGGTTTCCCTGAATATCCAGCCACTGGTCCGGAAGATCCCCAAGGAAGGTTGATCTTTCGGGCACGGTGCGAACACCTTGAATTCGCACCAGAAGCCTCCATAACAACGGGATACCAATTTCAATCAGGCAATTGGAGCCCAAATGACTACCATTCTTTCCGTCAGGCGCGATGACGAAGTTGCCATGGGTGGCGACGGCCAGGTTTCCCTGGGCAACACCGTAATGAAAGGCAATGCCCGAAAAGTTCGCCGCCTCTATAACGGCCAGGTGATCGCCGGTTTTGCGGGCGGCACCGCCGATGCCTTCACCCTGTTTGAGCGATTCGAGGCTCAGCTTGAGAAACACCAGGGCAACCTCACCAGGGCCGCGGTGGAACTGGCGAAAGACTGGCGAACAGACCGTGCGCTGCGCAGGCTCGAAGCTTTGCTGGCCGTGGCGGACAAAACCGCCTCCCTGATCATTACCGGCAACGGCGATGTGATAGAGCCGGAACAGGGCCTGATTGCCATCGGTTCGGGCGGCCCCTTTGCCCAGGCATCGGCCCGCGCTCTGCTGGAAAATACCGACCTGTCCGCACACGAGATTGTCGAAAAAGGTCTGGATATCGCTGCCGATATCTGTATCTACACCAACCACAATCGCACCCTTGAAGTGCTCTCCAAAAACGACTGATCCGGAGCGACCATGTCTGCAATGACTCCCCGTGAGATTGTCCACGAACTCAACAAACACATCGTGGGCCAGGAAGAAGCCAAGCGGGCGGTGGCCATCGCCCTGAGAAATCGCTGGCGCCGGATGCAGCTGGACAGCAGCCTGCGCGACGAGATCACACCCAAGAACATCCTGATGATTGGTCCCACGGGTGTGGGTAAAACCGAGATTGCCCGGCGCCTCGCAAAATTGGCCGACGCACCGTTTCTGAAAGTGGAAGCCACGAAATTCACGGAAGTCGGTTATGTCGGCCGTGACGTGGAATCCATTATCCGGGATCTGGCGGATATGGCCGTCAAAATGCTGCGCGAAGCTGAAATGAAGCGCCACGAAGAACAGGCACTGGATGCTGCGGAAGAGCGTATTCTGGACGCGCTGCTTCCGCCGCCCCGAGATTTCGGTGAGGACAGCCAGCGTAGCTCCGATTCATCCACACGCCAACTGTTCCGGAAGAAACTCCGGGAGGGCGAGCTGGATGACAAGGAGATCGAGATCGACCTGCGCAACTCCAGCGCCGGGGTGGAAATCATGGCGCCCCCGGGCATGGAGGAGATGACCAACCAGCTGCAGAGCATGTTCTCAAACCTGTCCTCGGACAAGCGCAAGACCCGGAAGATGAAGGTTGCGGACGCAATCAAGCGCGCCAAGGAAGAAGAGGCTGCGAAGCTGGTCAACGAAGAAGAGATCAAGCAGAAAGCCATCCAGGCGGTGGAGCAAAATGGCATCGTGTTTGTGGATGAAATCGACAAGGTGGCCAAGCGGTCAGAGAACACTTCGTCAGATGTTTCCCGCGAGGGCGTCCAGCGGGATCTGCTCCCGTTAATCGAGGGCAGCACCGTGAGCACGAAATACGGTTCTGTGCGCACCGATCATATTCTGTTTATTGCCTCCGGCGCGTTCCATCTGTCCAAGCCCTCAGATCTGATTCCGGAGCTTCAGGGTCGCTTGCCGATCCGCGTTGAGCTTCAGGCCCTGACACCCGAGGACTTCAAGCGCATCCTGACCGAACCGGATGCCTCCCTGGTGCAGCAGTACGAAGCGCTGATGCTCACCGAAGGCGTAAAACTGAACTTCCGGGAAGATGCCATTGCGCGCATTGCCGAGGTTGCCTGGAAGGTGAACGAGAGCACTGAAAACATCGGTGCCCGTCGTCTGCATACCGTACTCGAGCGTTTGCTGGAAACACTGTCCTTCGATGCCGGCGACAAGGTTACCGATGGCTTCGAGGTAACCGCTGAATACGTGGATGAAAAGCTTGGAGAGTTGTCTGAAGACGAGGATCTGAGCCGGTATATTCTGTAAGCCTGAACAAGGGGCCAGATGAAACGGTCATCTGGCCCCTCACCCACTGAGAACTATTGCGCCTTTGAGAAGAGGTGCGACACGTTACTCAAGCTACCCGCCAATCGGCCCTTCTCGGCTTCTTTCTTCCTGCCCTTGGCGACATACAGTGGCAGCATTTCGCCATAAAGACTGGTACTGATTGTCCGCTGCTCGTCTTCAAGGCGATCCCGTCTCAGCGTGATGCCGTATTTCGCCAGCTTGGGCTCCAGCTGATCGGCACGGTTCAGAAGATCACGCCGGGTCATCTGGTAGGCGTGCTCACACACCATTCTCCGGGACTGGAAACTGAATACGTTGGAGAAGAACAGCTTGGCGTCGTCACGGGTAGGCTCGAACAGCAGAATGTCCTTGTCGGGATAATCCCGGGCGTACTGGGCAATGCCCGACTGCATCCGGGAGTACACTATGGTCCTGAAGGTCTGTGACAGAAGGTTGGGCATACCTGAGCGGGTCAGCTCGCCCGGTTTCATGGAGCCGGCCCGGACCGCGGCGCTGGCATCGATAGGAACCTGGGGATTCACGGCAAAAACCAGATCCGCCCCGTCTTCAAAAGCCACAGAGGCGTGCAAGCCCTTACGCAGCGTGCCATCTACATAATAGCGGCCGTCAATTTCCACTGGCACATACAGACCTGGCGATGCGGTACTGGCCTGGATGGCTTTGGAAATTGGCACGTGGTCAAAGCCGGGAGCGCCAAAGCAGACTGCTTCGGTACTCTCAACATCGGCAGCGACTATGTAGAGGCTGCGCTTGAGCTGACGAAAATCGTTGGTGCGGCCCAGCATGGTAAAGGCCCGCTTGAGATACTCATGCAGGCCTTCGTTATCAAACAACCCGGCCGGCGCCGCTTGGGCCAGGATGGTCATGGCTTCCAGCAGACTCTGATCGTAGGGGTTGTTGATGAAACGACTGACCGCTGTCGAAACCAGGCCCGGAATTGCCAGCAAGCGACTGCCGATCTCCCGGAGAGCCGGGCGATAGAACACCTCCGGATGGAACGGGTGGACTTCCGCCTCATTGCGCACGAAAATCCGGCACAATTGCGCTGTAGTCATCTGGTTGGCGAGATTTGCCGCCACAAAAGAACCACCATTAACGCCAACATAAACATCGATGTTGTTGAAATCGAGACCATCAAGCGCTTCATCCAGCGCCCGAAGCGCTCCGATTTCATAAATCCCGCCCAAAGGACCACCGCCACCAAGGGCAAGCCCGATGCGGGGAGCGGATTTATGATCAGCTGGCGAGCTCATAGCCTTCCCTTTTCCGGATAAAGAATGCGGGTCCGTCAGGCGGACCGCCGGATACTTCAGTTACCAAGATAACAACCGCATTTAGAGTGCACACCCTATATTGCCGAAAACCGTGCCAGTGATCAGGAAACGGCGGCCTCCGATACCGCCATGGCCGTTGACTTGCCTGGCCGCAGATAGCGGCCGAAGCCGGCATTTCGCAACGCCAGATCGACGCAGCTCTTGATGACGTGAGGCGAATCCAGCAGTAATACGTCCTCCAGCAACTGAATGGCCCATTCCCGACTAACACTGCGAATCACCGACTTGACCTTCGGCAAGCTGGCCGCGTTCATGGACAGGGAGTCGTACCCCATCGCCATCAATAGCAGCGCCCCACCGGGATCACCCGCCAGCTCGCCGCATATGCCAACCGGTTTGCCCACCGAGTGCGCATCCTGGGCAATGCGCACCAGCGCCTGAAGCACCGCCGGGTGGTAGGAATGATAGAGCTGCGCAACCCGGGGGTTGTTACGATCCACCGCCAGCAGATACTGGGTCAGATCGTTTGAGCCAACAGAGAGAAAGTCCACCCGGTCCGCAAGTTCCCGAATCTGGTAAACGGCAGCGGGGATTTCGACCATCACACCCACTTTGGGCATGTGAATGTCGTAGCCCTCTTCTCGAACCTCGTGATACACCCGGTAGATCAGGTGCAGGGACTCCTCCACCTCCGAGATATTGGAGATCATTGGCAACATGATCTGGAGATTGTTCAGGCCCTCGCTGGCCTTGAGCATAGCCCGGACCTGCACCAGGAAAATCTCCGGATGATCCAGGGTTACCCGGATACCTCGCCAACCAAGGAACGGGTTCTCCTCCTGGATCGGGAAGTAGGTCAGCGCCTTGTCGCCGCCGATATCCAACGTCCGCATGGTCACCGGGCTGGGCGCAAAGGCTTCAAGCTGTTCCCGATAATACTCACGCTGCTCCTGCTCGGAGGGGAACCGGTCTTTGATCATGAACGGCACTTCGGTCCGGTACAGACCGATACCCTCGGCACCGTGGGAGAGCGAGCGAACAACATCGGTCATCAGACCGGTGTTCACCAATAGTGAGACTCGATGGTGATCGGTGGTTTCGCAAGGCTTGTCCTTGAGGACTTCGAGCCCCCGGATCAGCTCGTCTTCTTCGTCACAGATCGCCTGATAATAGGAGCGGAGGTCCGCAGAAGGTGAGGCAAATATCTGGCCTTCAAAGCCATCAACGATCAGCTCCTTGCCATCGAGCTGATTCACAGGAATGTCCACCAGCCCCATGACTGTGGGCACGCCCATGGCTCGGGCCAGGATGGCTACGTGGGAGTTACTGGACCCCTTGACCGACACCAGCCCCACCAACTGCCCCTTGGGAACCTCCCCAAGCATGGCTGGCGTCAGCTCTTCGCTGACCAGCACCGTCCGCTCGGGGTAATTCAAGTGTTTCTGCTCACCCTCCTGCAGGTGAGACAGCAGGCGGCGACCGAGATCCCGGATATCAACAGCGCGTTCCTGAAGATAGTGATCATCCATCATCTCGAAATGACGAATGTACTGCTGAACCACCTGCTTCAGGGCGCCCTGGGCCCAGATACCTTCCCGGATCTTGTTAGCCACCTCTCCGGGCAGAGCATCGTCGCCCAGCATTCTCAAGTAAACGTCGAACAGGGCCTGCTCTTCCGGGCGTAACTGAGAAGCCAGACGCTTGGCCACACGTTCTATATCTTCCCGAACTGCTGTAACTGCCGATCGGAAAAGGGCCAACTCCTGATCAATGTCCTCGGTTGGTTTTTCCGGAACAACATCCAGATCCGCTGCCGGATACACCACGACGCTTTCGCCGATGGCTACGCCGGGGGCACCGGGCACACCGTTGAAGCTGACATCGTGGGTCTCCTCTCCGGTCAGGGAGAGTCCACTGATGGCGCCGGTGGCTTCGCTGTGGGCGATGACCCCCGCCAGTTGAGCGGAAACGGTGACCAGGAAGGCCTCTTCACCCTCATCAAAGCACCGGGAACTCTCCCGCTGCTGGACAACGAGCACGCCCAGAACCCGGCGATGGTGAATGATCGGAACACCGAGGAAAGAGCGGAATCGCTCCTCACCTGTCTCCGGGAAATAACGGTAGCGCGGGTGAGAAGGGGCATCCTCCAGGTTGATGGGCTCCTCACGGGAGCCCACTAGCCCGACGAGGCCCTCGGAGTAAGCCAGGCTCACCTGGCCAACCGCCTTGCGGTAAAGCCCCTCGGTGGCCATTAGAATGTAGCGATTGGTGGCCGGATCAAGGAGGTAAACGGAACAGACCTCGGTTCCCATGGCTTTCTGCACCCGCGATACAATGATATCCAGCGCCTCCTGCAAATCGCGGGCACTGTTTACCTCTTGTACAAGACTTCGCAGAATGCTCAGCATGGCGGTGTCAGTCCGTCATTTCTGGTGTTCTTGTAAACGCTGATTCTGCTCCGCCCTGTGCAACTGATCCATGTCGTAGAACAGCCGCGGCGCAAGCTCTCTCAGCGCGCGTCGATATACTTCTCGTTTGAATGAGACCACCTGGCCCAACGGATACCAGTAGCTTACCCATTGCCAGCCGTCGAACTCCGGTGAATCCGTACCGTCCACGCAAACCTGCGCGTCCGGTGATAACATCCTCAGCAGGAACCATTTCTGTTTTTGGCCCACACAAACGGGGTGGGAGTTTTGGCGTACCATCCTCCTCGGGAGTCGATACCTCAGCCAGCCTCGTGTGCAACTGATGATTTCAACATCCTTTGCACACAGGCCGATTTCCTCTCCAAGCTCCCGGTACAGTGCGTCCTCAGGGGATTCATCATGTTTGATGCCACCCTGGGGGAACTGCCAGGAGTCCTGCCCTATTCGCCTTGCCCAGAGAACTTCTCCTCTGTGATTGGCCAGAATGATTCCGACGTTGGGTCTGAAACCGTCTGAATCGATCACGGCACAGTCCTCTTAAAAGTCGGTGGACCGGTTCAAAAATTCACCGGTCGGATTTGTCCAAGTTGCTCTCATTCTTACAGAATCCCAAGGGTTCGGCAAACGGAGCCGTCGGGGACAGGTCATGGTAGACTTGGCGCTTTCCTGCAAGTCCTGTGAACACCGGAGGTAACCGCTTGACGCTCGCAATTTTTGATCTGGACAACACCCTTCTGGCCGGCGACAGCGACCACGCCTGGGGCGATTTTCTGGTGGAGGAAGGCATTGTCGATGCCGAGGAATACCGCCTTGCCAACGACCGCTTCTATCAGGAATACCTGAACGGCGAGCTGGATATCCTGCATTACCTGGGCTTTGCCCTTCAGCCGCTGGCAAACCACAACATGGGCGAGCTACTAACCTGGCGGGAAGCCTTCATGGAGAAAAAGGTGCGTCCCATGATGCAGGCCAGTGCAAATGCGCTGCTGGACAGCCACCGGGAGCAGGGCCACACCCTGATGATCATAACTGCCACCAACCGTTTCGTGACCGAGCCCATTGCCGAGGCCCTCGGCATCGAACACCTGATAGCCACCGAACCGGAACTGGTCAACGGCCGTTATACAGGCGAAGTGGCTGGCACTCCGAGCTTTCAGGATGGCAAGGTAACGCGGCTGGATGACTGGCTGGCCGCCCACAACAGGACACTGGAGGGGGCGTGGTTCTACAGCGACTCCCACAACGACCTGCCGCTGCTGAAGAAAGTGGATAACCCGGTCGCCGTCGACCCGGACCCGACCCTGGAGCAATTTGCCCGGGACAACGGCTGGAAAGTGATGTCACTGCGGGGTTAATGACGGGATTAAAAGAACCCCGTCAGTGAACGAACAAAGCAGGACTTGATGTAATCGGTCTCGGGAATACCCGGAATCACCGGATGATCCGGGGCCTGATGCCCCTGCTCCAGCAACTGGACAAAGCGGTCAATCTTACGGCCGCTGCCACGAATGATGTCCACCAGCTTCTCCTGCGACAGGTGCATGGAACAGGATGCGGACACCAGTATGCCGTCGCGCTCGAGCAACCTCAGACCCAACTGATTCAGCCGTGCATAGGCCTCTTCCCCCGCTTTCTGGTCCCGGCGCCGGGGAATCAGTGCCGGCGGATCAAGAACCACCACATCAAACTTCTCCTTCTCATCCGCCAGCGCCTTCAGGGCTTCGAAGGCATCGCCCTCAATGGTTTCCACATTGTCCAGACCGTTAAGCCTGGCGTTGTGGTGAACCGAATCAATGGCGCCGGCCGAACTGTCGACACAGGTCACTTGAGTGGCCCCGGCACAAGCCGCCTGAATGCCCCAGCCACCGACATAACTGAACACGTCCAGCACCCGCTTGCCCGGCGCATAGGCCTGCAAGCGGGCACGATTCATTCGATGATCATAGAACCAGCCCGTCTTCTGGCCGCCTTCCAACGGCACCTCGAACCGAACACCGTTCTCCTCCACCTCCAGCAGACTCACTTCAGCGCCATGGGCCTGCTCCACGTAGGTATCCAGCCCCTCCACTTTGCGCATCTTGCCATCGTTCTTGAGGATGATCGCCTCCGGGTGTGCCAACCGCTGCACCGCCCGAACAACCGCCTCCTTCATCATCTCCATGCCGGCCGTGGAAATCTGCACCACCACCGTGGAATCAAACCGGTCAATCACCAGCCCCGAAAGCCCGTCACTGTCGCCAAACACCCAACGGTAAAACGGCTTGTCAAAAAGCCGCTCTCTAAGTGCAAGCGCAGCCTCCATCCTCTGGGTCAACCGCTGCGGCGTCATACCGTGGCCCGGGTCCCGACTGATCAAACGGCCACAAATCAACGCATGAGGGTTCACGAACACCGTACCCAAAGGCTTGTCATTGGAAGCCCGAAGCTCCGCCTGAACACCGGCCTCGAAATCCGTCAGCGGACTGCGGCGGGTGTCCACCTCATTGCTGTAAACCCAGAGATGACCAGCACGAAGACGGCGCTCTGCGCCTTTTCGAAGATACAAAATCGGAAAATTCATGAAAAATATCAGCCAAACAAGGGTAAAAGGATGCGCGATTGAAATTCACGAGGCATCGCACAGAAGCACGGGAGTGGGCGGGCAGGGCTGTCGAAAACTGTGCGGAGCCATGGATGGCGGAGCCCAAGCGTCACATGGACGTGCCGCAAGGAGCGTGTTTTCGACAGCCCTGCCCGCACGCTCCTGCACGGAGATCAACCGGTGGTCTTATCCCTCGGCAGCCACATGCTCCGCATAAGCCGCAGAGTCCATCAGGCCATCCAGCTCACCAGCATCCTCAAGCCGGACCTTGTAAAGCCAGCCGTCACCATAGGGATCTTCATTCACCTTCTCCGGCTCATCCTCGAGACTCTCATTCACCTCGATAACCTCACCAGTCACAGGACTGAACACATCCGAAGCCGACTTTACAGACTCCGCCACGCCAGCTTCCTCTCCACCGTTTACGGTAGTGCCAACATCCGGAACACCGATGTATACCACATCACCCAGTTGCTCCTGGGCAAAATCGGTTATGCCGACCGTCGCCGTGCCGTCATCGGACACGCGAACCCATTGATGGGTCTCAATGTATTTCAGGTCTGCGGGTATCTCACTCATAGTCTGGTTTCCTGAACGAATTTTTTGCGCAGTTTAACTGAAGACGTTAACTCCAGCGAACCTCACTTGCCAGCTTCATGAACGAATTCAGGTAATCCACGCCCCGGTCGCGTTCGCGAAGGCCCAGGAAGATCTGTTTCGGGATCCCCGCCTCGCCCAATTGAACCGGTCGAACCGGAATCCGGGCACTGTAATCCTCTACCAGCCAGCGCGGAAGCGCAGCCACTCCGCGGCCTGCAGCGACCATTTGCAGCATGATATCGGTGGTCTCAATGGTTTTGTGCCTTGCCGGGCTGGCGTGAGCCGGCAGCAGGAACCGCGTATAGATATCCAGCCGTTCGATTTCCACCGGGTAGGTGATCAGGGTTTCTTTCTCCAGATCCTCGGGTTCAACCCATCCCTTACCTGCCAGCGCGTGGTCCGCTGCCACCACAAGCACCTGCTCGTAGTCGAACACCGGTTCAAAGACCAGACCCGGGCGGTGCAGGGGGTCCGGAGTCACCAGCATATCGATATCGTGACCAAACAGCGCACCAATACCACCGAACTGGAATTTCTGTTTTACATCCACATCTACCCCCGGCCAGTCTTCCAGGTAGGGCCCGACCACTTTCAACAACCATTGATAGCACGGATGGCACTCCATACCGATGCGCAGCGTGCCACGCTGGCCCTTGGCAAACTGACCGATCAGCATTTCCGCATGTTCCATCTGCGGCAACAGCCTGTTCGCGAGAGACAGTAAATAGTCACCAGACTGAGTGAGCCTGAGCTGCCGCCCTTCACGCACCCAGATGTCGGTACCTAGCTGTTGCTCAAGCTTACGAATGGAATGGCTGAGGGCAGACTGGGTCAGATGCAGGCGCTCGGCAGCTGCTGTTAGAGAACCCTGCTGATTGACCGCCCTGAGAATCTCCAGATGGCTCCGCTCGATCATCGACACTCCATATATGACCAATATTCATCGTTACCTGAAATAATACCATTATTCTTCATTTCACCAGCCCGATATTCTGCATTTTCTTGCAAACCACAGGATCAAGCAGAGGAAAGACCATGGTAACCACGCATAACCTCGGGTTCCCCCGAGTTGGCGCCCGCCGAGAGTTGAAATTTGCCCAGGAAGCCTTCTGGAAAGGCCAGATCACAGAGGACGAACTGCAGATTACCGGTGCCGGCCTTCGGCGCAGGCATTGGCATAGCCAGCAACGCCTCAGTCGTGTGCCTGTTGGCGACTTCTCCTTCTACGATCAGGTGCTGGACATGAGCTTCACCCTGGGCAATCTGCCTGAGCGGTTGAACGACACCGAAGGTAGCGAACTCGATCGCTATTTCCGGGTAGCCCGGGGCCGTTCCGGGCATGAGTCGGCCTGCTGCGGTGTTCAGGCGGGGGAAATGACCAAATGGTTCGACACCAACTACCACTACATCGTGCCTGAGTTCCACCAGAACACCCGCTTTCAGCTCAAGGCCGACCGGCTGATCGAACAGATCACAGAGGCGCGAGCCCAAGGGCTGGCACCGAAGCCGGTAATTATCGGACCGGTCACTTATCTCTGGTTGGGCAAAACCAAAGACGAACATGATCGGCTTTCGCTACTGGAGTCTCTGCTACCCGTTTATTCAAAGCTTCTGGATGTGCTTGCCGCGCATGGCGTGGACTGGGTACAGGTAGACGAACCCGCTCTCGTCACCGACCTCGACGCAGATTGGCGCCACGCATTCAGCCTGGCCTACCACCACCTCAAGACCAGCGCTCCGAAGCTGTTGGTAACCACTTACTTCGGTGAGTTGCGAGAAAACTTGCAGCTAGCCTGTGAGTTGCCCGTGGCAGGATTGCACCTGGATGCCATCAGTGCCCCACAGGAAGTCGCCCGGGTGGTCGACTGGCTACCGCCCCACAAGCAACTGTCGTTGGGCATCATTAATGGCCGGAATATCTGGCGAACGGATCTTGAGAAGACCCTGGACTGGCTGGAACCGGTCCACGAAAAATTGGGTGGCCGCCTCTGGCTCGCGCCATCCTGCTCACTGCTCCACGTGCCTGTCGATCTCTCGAGCGAAGAAAAGCTGGACCCGGAAATCCGCAACTGGATGGCATTCGCTACCCAGAAACTGGATGAACTGAATACTCTAGCCACCGCATTGAATCACGGTAGAGCAGCCGTTCAAAAAAGCTTGGTGGAATCGACCGTAGCCATCAACAGTCAGAAAACGTCAGAGCGAGTCCATAACGCGTCTGTCCAGGCCCGACTCAAAGACGTCAGACCGGCACTCGGCCAGCGGCAAAGCCCATACCCGGACCGCATCGCCATACAGCAACAGAAGCTTGGCCTGCCACGCTTCCCTACAACTACCATCGGGTCCTTTCCCCAAACACGGGATATCCGCCAGACCCGCTTGCAGTTCCACAAGGGCGAACTCACGGAGGCGGACTACAACGCCCGGATTCGCGAGCACGTGCGCCACTGCATTACCGAGCAGGAAGCCCTGGGGCTCGATGTGCTTGTTCACGGCGAGGCCGAACGCAACGACATGGTCGAGTATTTCGGCGAACAATTGGACGGCTATGCCTTCAGCCAGTTCGGGTGGGTTCAGTCCTATGGTTCCCGCTGCGTAAAACCACCGATCCTGTTCGGCGACATCTCACGCCCGAAGGCAATGACCGTCGAGTGGACCCGTTATGCCCAATCTCTCACGGAAAAGCCTCTGAAGGGGATGCTGACCGGCCCAGTCACCATCCTTAACTGGTCATTCGTTCGGGACGATCAGTCAAGACAGGAGAGCTGCCTGCAGCTGGCACTGGCTATCCGGGAGGAGGTGCTTGATCTGGAAGCCTCGGGCGTCAGAATTATCCAGATCGATGAAGCCGCCCTGAGGGAAGGCTTGCCGCTTAGGCAATCCGATTGGAAGAGCTATCTGGACTGGGCCATCGACGCATTCCGCATAGCCGCCAACGGCGTTCGCGACGAAACCCAGATCCACACTCACATGTGCTATTCAGAGTTCAACGACATTATCGAAGCCATCGCCCGGATGGATGCGGATGTCATTACCATCGAAACCTCCCGGTCGGACATGGAGCTTCTCGACGCCTTCCGTGGTTTCCAGTATCCGAACGACATCGGGCCCGGGGTCTATGACATCCACTCACCGAATATTCCTGACAGCGAGCAGATTCGATCATTGATGATAAAGGCGGCAGAGCGGATACCGGTGGAGCGGCTATGGGTGAACCCGGACTGCGGCCTTAAGACTCGTCAGTGGGAAGAGGTCCGCCCTGCCCTTAGAAGCATGGTCGCTGCCGCCCGGGAACTAAGGGAAAGTATTCAGTAACCCGAGCTGTTCTGATCCAGTTCGAACTGGAAATCTTCGGCCCGGCGGACTTCCGTGGCGAAGTCGCCGGAATCGTGGAATTCGAACCAGCGGTAGCCCGGCGGCAAATCCTCAACCGAGAACTTGCTGGAACCGGAAGTGAATTGAATGCAGGTGGACGGCGTGGCCATCAGTTGCACGCCGTTGCGTTCGCGCTCATGCTCCTGATGGATATGCCCCCACAACACGATCCTGACCTGAGGGAATCGATCGACCACCTGCCAGAACGCATCTCGATTGGTGAGGCCAATTTTCTCCATCCAGTCAGAGCCGATATCCACCGGGTGATGATGAAGTGCAATCACTGCCGGTAAGTCCGGATGCCGCTCAAGCGTTTCCGAAAGAAAGTCCAGCTCGGATTCAGCCAGAGCGCCAAAAACCTTACCGGGCACGGAAGAGTCCAGCATGACGAACTGCCAGCCTCCCCGGATCACATGACGGTGGCAGGCATTGTACTCGCCAGCGGCTTTAACCAGGTTATCCGCATGATCATGGTTACCGGCAATCCAGACTGATGGGCAGGAAAATACGCTCAGGCTCTCGCCAAATACGCGGTAGGCTTCCAGCGACCCATCCTGGGCAAGATCTCCGGTAGCCAGAATCAGGTCCGGCTGGCCGTGTATTTTCAGCACTTCTGCAATAACCGCCTGCAGGCTTTCCCGGGTTTTGACACCCAAAAGGTCTCCATCGGCACGCGCCATCAGGTGCGGATCAGTCAGCTGAAGTACCCGCAGTGGCCGGGCTTGTTCCTTCGTGGTCATGGCGTTCTGGATCTACTCGCTGGCAATACGTGGTCTGAGCACAAGTGTACGACGCCGATTCACAGATTTATCACTTTCGAATCGAACCGGGGTCACATTCTGGCAAGGCTTAGACGATATATTGCAATTTTTGACAACTATGGCACATCGGTGAGCCATAGCCACACCACTTTAGTACAGGATAAGCCTGTAACAGGCCGCCTCAGTCAACGCCTTCACCGGCAGACCAGGCTGCATGTTCCATGGGCAGATGACCAAAGCGCAGGCAGTAGTCCAGCCAATCGGCGAGGAAACCATTGACCTGGACCTTTTCATCCGGATGGTGCATGAAGCGATTGGGGTAATCGTTGACGGGGGCAATCTGGCGATCACGATAGCAGCTGATCACTTCCGCCATGTTGGCGTCGTGGTAGACCCGCACGGTCATTTGAGGGTTGTTCAACCAACGCCCGGAATTGTGAACCTGCTCAAGCAAAAGGGTTTCGGTGAACTTTGCGGTCTGGAGCACCTGAATCCGGACTCGTCCCAGGTAATGGTTCTCCCGGTGCAGCTCAAATTCGCAGACGGGCTTACCGTCCACTTCCAGTTGCCTCAGCTTCTGTAGCCTCTGATAGTTTCCGTCACACAGGGCACCAAGTTGCCTGAGATCCGGAACGTACCGCCTGGGTTTCATGGTCCACTCGCCCATCACTGCCACCCTTTCCTCAAACGGGCCCGATTCAGCTCGAGCCACTGCAAGGCAATAATGGCGGCCGCGTTGTTGATACGACCATCGTGGATCATCGCTATGGCGTCGTCGGATGACACCACATGGGCACGGATATCCTCGTGTTCATGTTCCATACCATATAGACCGCCTGCATTTTCGGTGCTCACGCGCCCGCAAAACAGGTGAATCATTTCGGTGCTGCCACCGGGTGATACCAGGTAATCGCAGATTTTTTCCAGCGGTTCAAAGGTAAGCCCGGCCTCCTCCTGGCCCTCACGTTGGGCGACTTCTTCAGGACTCTCTCCGTCTTCGTTCATACCGGCTACGAGCTCCAGCAGCCACGGCGACTGATACCGGCCCAGAGCACCAAGGCGAAACTGCTCGAGAAGAACCACCTCGTCCCGTTCCGGATCGTAGGGAAGTACACAGGTGGCGTCGCCACGAATAAAGAGTTCGCGGGTAAATACCGGCATGTCCCGGCCATCAAAACGCGGGTGGGTCAACCAGAGCTTGTCCATGCGGAAGAAGCCCTGGAAGACGGTTTCACGTTTTTCGACGTTGACGTCGTCGGCTTTGAACTGGAACGGTTTGGCCATTTTTTGTCCGGTCGTTGAATCGACTTGGAACGATAGCCTTTAGTTGGGTATTACTTCAAGCTCAAACCTTGTCGTAAAGCTTACCCCCGGACTCTACGAACTCGCGGGATTTCTCCTGCATGCCGGCATCCACTGCGGATATTTCGTCCAGGCCGTGCTCCTTCGCATAATCCCGAACCTCCTGGGAAATCTGCATGGAGCAAAACTTGGGACCGCACATGGAGCAGAAATGCGCCACCTTGGCGGATTCCTTCGGCAAAGTCTCGTCGTGATAGGCGCGGGCCGTATCCGGGTCCAGTCCCAAATTGAACTGGTCTTCCCAGCGAAACTCGAAGCGGGCCTTGGAGAGCGCATTGTCGCGAACCTGGGCGCCCGGGTGCCCCTTGGCCAGATCAGCGGCGTGGGCGGCGATCTTGTAGGTTATGATGCCGGTTTTCACGTCATCCTTGTTGGGCAGCCCCAGGTGTTCCTTGGGCGTGACGTAGCAAAGCATGGCGCAGCCGTACCAGCCGATCATGGCGGCACCGATGCCGGAAGTAATGTGGTCGTAGCCCGGGGCAATGTCCGTGATCAGCGGGCCCAGGGTGTAGAACGGCGCTTCGTCGCAGCATTCGAGCTGCTTGTCCATGTTCTCTTTCACGAGATGCATGGGCACATGGCCCGGCCCTTCAATCATGCACTGCACATCGTGTTTCCAGGCGATCTTGGTGAGTTCACCCAGGGTTTCCAGCTCGCCAAACTGCGCCGCGTCGTTGGCATCGGCAATGGAGCCGGGGCGCAGGCCATCGCCGAGGCTGAAGGACACATCGTAGGCCTTCATGATTTCGCAGATGTCTTCGAAATGCTCGTACAGGAAGCTTTCCTCGTGATGAGCCAGGCACCATTTGGCCATGATGGAACCGCCACGGGAGACTATGCCGGTGGTGCGCTTGGCCGTCATCGGCACATGATGCAGGCGAACACCCGCGTGGATGGTGAAGTAATCCACGCCCTGCTCGGCCTGCTCAATCAGCGTATCCCGGAAGATTTCCCAGGTCAGGTCTTCGGCCACGCCGCCGACTTTTTCCAGGGCCTGGTATATAGGCACGGTGCCGATGGGAACCGGGGAGTTACGGATGATCCACTCCCGGGTTTCGTGGATATTCTTGCCGGTGGACAGATCCATGATGGTGTCGGCGCCCCAACGGATCCCCCAGGTCAGCTTCTCCACTTCCTCTTCGATAGAAGAGCTCACTGCAGAGTTACCGATATTGCCGTTGATTTTCACCAGGAAGTTGCGACCGATGATCATCGGCTCGATTTCGGGGTGGTTGATGTTCGCGGGGATAATCGCCCGACCTCGGGCGACCTCATCACGAACAAACTCCGGCGTAATTTCCGGAGGCAGGCTGGCGCCGAAGGACTGACCGGGATGCTGATCTTTCAACAGCCCTTGCTCTCGAGCTTCCTGCAGCTTCATATTCTCCCGAATGGCGATGTACTCCATTTCCGGGGTAAGAATGCCCTGACGGGCGTAATGCATCTGGGAAACGTTATGGCCAGGCTTGGCACGCACGGGTTTGCGCTCATCCATAAACCGCAGCGGGTCGAGCTGCGGATCTTTCATGCGGCGGCGGGTGAATTCCGAGGAGTAATCGGGGAGTTGTTCCACATCACCGCGCTCCGCAATCCACTTAGCTCTCAAAGGCTCCAGGCCATTGCGCAGGTCAATCGTCGCTTCCGGATCGGTGTAGGGGCCGGACGTGTCGTACACCACAACCGGCGGATTCTTTTCACCGCCCATCTCGGTTGGCGTGTCCTGCACGGTAATTTCCCGCATGGGCACCCGCAGATCGGGTCGGCTACCCTGTACGTAGATTTTACGTGAACTTGGCAGAGGTTTAATGGCGGCGGAATCCACCTGGGCGGAATCGCTGAGGTAATCAGGCAAGTTGCTCATCATTCGCTCCCGGAACAATTTTTGGATTTCGGGTCGCGTATGACGGAGCTTTCGACACGGATTCCCTCTGATGAGAACACTGGTCTTTCAGCACTGTGGTCTTAAATCCCTACGCCGGTATTATCCGGATCAGGTCGCGGGTTCTGCGATGCAATCTCAGCCGGTTGCTCCCAGTTTTTCGGAAAGCAGACCAGCACCCCGTCAAGACGCGAATCTGTAATGCGTGACACCCAAAATGGGTGCCATTTGCAAGTGTAGAGCTGCGGGCAATTATTGTCCATAATGGCCAACCAGACCCGTCGGCCCGTAAAACGGAACAAAGCTGCGTGCCCGCCAGCCCGACACGCACCCCGACTGCCGGGCAAAGATGCGTAACTGTATTCAGGAGACAGAATGAAGAAGCGATTGCTTTCCGGACTTATTGGCCTCATGGCGGCCCAGCCCGCTCTTTCCATGGATCTGGTCGAGACCTATGAGAAAGCACTTTCCTACGACTCCGGCATTGCCGCAGCCCAGGCAAGCTTTGAAGCCCAGCAGGCGGCCAGCGATGTCAGCCAGAGCGCATTGCTCCCCCAGATCGGCGCCTTTGGTGAGGGCAATTACATCGATGTGGACGGCCCCAGCCAGGACAACAGCTACCAGGAACTGAATTACGGCGTTCAGCTTACCCAGCCACTGTTTCGGGCCGACGCCTGGTTCCGTTACGACGCGAGCAAGTTCCAGACAGAATCGGCTCGCGCCGAATACAACCTCGCCCAGCAGCAGCTGATCCTGGATGTTGCAACTGCTTACTTCGACGTTCTGAGAGCCAAGGATACCGTTTCGACTGCCAAGGCCGCAGAGGCAGCGATTCAGCGCCAGTATGAGCAGGCTCAAGAGCGTTTTGATGTAGGGCTGATTGCCATTACTGAGGTTTATGAGGCTCGAGCGAGCTTTGACGACACCAAGAGCCAGCGCATTGCGGCAGAGAACCGGTTAAACGTGGCAAGAGAGCAACTGGCCCGATTGACCGGGGAGTATGCGGAGAGACTCGACAACCTGCGCCAAAACTTCCCCCTGGGTCGCCCGGATCCGATGGACCCGTCCGCCTGGGAAGCAACCGCTCTGGAACAGAACTGGTCTATCCAGTCAGCTCTATATGAGCTGAATGCCAACGAAGCCAGCCTCAGGGAAGCAAAGGCCGGACACTATCCGACTGTGGATCTGAACGCGTCCTACGGTAAAACAGATCTGAATGGTATTGATGGTTCCAGCGCTCCGATTACCAGCCAGCAGGATGGTACTACGACTCGCGGGACTATCGGGCTTACGCTGAACGTTCCCCTGTATTCAGGCGGTGGCACTCAGGCCGGTGTCCGCCAACAACGCTCATTGGTCACTGTCGCGGAACAGTCATTGAACACCGTTCGGCGCGATGTTCGGGTTACCACTCGAAGCCTGTTTCTCACCGTCAACAATAACGTTGAGACAGCCTCTGCGCTGGAGCAGACGATCATTTCCCGACGAAGTGCTCTGGACGCTACCCGAGCTGGCTATGAGGTGGGAACAAGGAACATTGTCGAAGTGTTAGATGCAGAACGGGCCTACTATGTCGCCCTGTTGGATTATGCAAACGCCCGCTACGATTATGTAATCAACTCACTTCAGTTGAAACAGGCCGCAGGCACACTAAGCCCTCAGGATCTGATCGAGTTGAACAACTGGCTGAGTGCTGCTGCACCCGGCATCGAGGCGCTGGCCAACGAAAAGAAGACCTTGGACAACCCCGCCCAGTAACAACCAGGGCGGGCCTGAAGGCTCGCCCGCCTCTTATTGGGCGGACTTGTCACACCCGCTCAATGATCCCATCGACCACTTTGTCCAGCGCCCCCCGATTCTTGTTCACAACCGCCAACGCTCTCTGACCAATCGCCTCCCGTTCCTGGTTGTCACTAAAGAGAGACGACACGTGAGCGGCCAGATCATCTACATCGGCAACCAGTTTTACCCCCCGGTCATCGAGAAGACGCTGGTAAATAGTCTCGAAATTGAAGATGTGCGGGCCTGAAAACACCGGAATCCCCCAGCCGGCGGGCTCTAGAGGATTATGACCGCCGCGCTCGATCAGCGAGCCGCCAACGAACGCCAGATCGCTGGCTCCGTAAAGCATCATCAGTTCCCCCATGGTATCTCCCAGATACACCTGGGCCTGGGCAGGGTCCTGTCCGAGCGACCGACGAGCCAGTGTCAGCCCTTCCTTGACCGCATTTTCCGCCACAGACTCAAACCGGTCGGGGTGTCTTGGTACAAGAATAAGCAGAGCGTTCGGATGCTCTGTCAAGACTTCCCCATGGGCCGCAAGTAGTTGACCGTTCTCGTTCCCGTGTGTGCTGCCAGCAATCCAGACTGGCCGACCCGCCAGCTTCTGTCGGAGCGCTGTGGCCGATGCTCGCACATCCTCCGGAATATCCACGTCAAATTTGACACTACCCGTAACGGCCACCTTGTCAGGTGCAACCCCGATTCGCCGGAACCGCTCAGCGTCTTTCTCGGCCTGGGCCGCTACCCAGCTGATACTGCGCATGATGGGGGCCGCAAGGCCTCGAATACGCTCGTAGCCCCGGGCGGAACGCTCCGAAAGCCTGGCGTTGATAAGAAATACGGGAACCCGGCGAGCCCTGCACTGGCGAATCATGTTTGGCCAGATTTCGGTCTCCATGATAACCAGTATCCGGGGATTCGCCCGATCCAGGAAACGCCGGATAGCACCCGGCGTGTCATAGGGCGCGTAGGCGTACTGCACCTGATCACCGAACATCTTGCGCGCCTGAGATAGGCCGGTGTCTGTCATGGCTGTCATGAGGATAGTGATACCCGGATTTCGGGCCAGCAGACGCCGCACCATTGGCGCAGCCGCTATGGTTTCCCCCACCGACACGGCATGAACCCATACAACCGTGCCGCCCGCCCTGGGCACGATACCCAGGCGCTGGTACCAGTTACGCCTGAGCTCCGGAGCTCGACGTCCGTTCCACCACAGGCGCAGCAGGATGAACGGCAGAATCAGCCGAATCAGCTGGGAATAGATAAATTGCAGCACAGAGGACTCCGGGCAAAACAGTGCGTTATCATATCGCAAAACCTATTGATTTGCTTCCGATTGATCGCTCGGGCCAGTGTGGCTACATCATTCGATTCAGACTTTTCAGGACCCGCTTTACGTGAAGAAGAAATATCGGAAAATGCCGCGAAACACGGATTACTCAGCGTACCGCCATCCCCGCTGGTGGCTCACCTGGCTGGGAATCTCCTTGATGTGGTGCGTATCCAGGTTGCCATTACGCTTTCAATGGTGGCTTGGCAAGCTGGCGGGCCTGTTGGCGTTCCGCCTTGCCCGCAGTCGTCGGCACATCGCCGAGGTGAACATCCGGCTTTGCTTCCCGGAACTCACGGCCGCTCAGCAATCTGCCCTGGTTCGGAGCGCGTTTATTGCCAATGGTATTGGCTTACTGGAACTTGGCATCGCCTGGTTTCGCGATCCGGCCAAACTGACAGGCATAACGCAAGTCCATGGCCTTGAGCATTTCGAGCATGCTCTGGCCCAGGGCAAAGGCGTTTTATTATTGGGCGGCCATTACAGCACTCTGGATCTGGGCGGGAGCCTGGTGACTGAATTCATAGAAGCAGACGTCATGCAGCGCGATCATAATAACCCGCTGATGAACGCGGTTATGACGAGAGCCCGTGAACGCCGCTATGGCACTGTGCTGGGCGCCAGAGACCTTCGGGGCCTGTTTCGCAGCCTGAAGAAAAATCGAGCGGTCTGGTATGCCACCGATCAGGATTACGGCCGCAAGGATATTGTTTTTGCGCCGTTCTTCGGAATACCGGCGGGCACGATTACGGCTACGTCCAGGATTGCAGAGCGCAGCGGCTGCAAGGTGGTTCCATTCAGTCATTTCCGGCGCGAAGAAGGCCCGGGTTACGACATTTACTTCCACCCTGCCCTGGAAAACTTTCCCAGCGGCGATGATCTCACGGATGCAACATTAATCAACCAGACTATCGAGCGGGAAGTGCGGCGCGCCCCGGACCAATACCTGTGGATGCATCGTCGTTTCAAAACCCGCCCGGATGAGAACGATCCGGGGTTCTACAAACGCCGGTAACGAAGAATTCAGGCAACACGGAGGCCGGCAATGCATGCCGGAACACCATGGCCAAACCCGACCCCAGAACGCAGGATGCATCCACACCCGTGGTGTGGCTACTGACCGACAATAAGCCGGGCCATCGGAATCAGTTGAAAGGGCTTGGCAATCGGCTTCGCGTCCTGGCCGGGGCAAGCACCTACTGGGTTGATGCCTCCTGCATAAAGGTACCGCTATGGCGTGCATTGCTGGCCTCTCCGCCCCGAATGGAGGCGTCACTGCCTCGACCCGATCTTGTCATCGCGGCTGGATCTGGCACGCATCGATTACTGCTTGCACTGCGAAAACTTCGTGGAACCCGGACACTGGTCATTATGAAGCCCGCGTTTCCGCTATCTCTGGTCAGCGGCGCCTTGATTCCGGCCCATGATCGCGTCCAATCAGGCCCGCGGGTTTTGTTAACCGAGGGAGTTCTGAATACCATCACACCCCTGGCCAGAATCACCGAGAAACGGGAAGCGTTATTGCTCATTGGCGGGCCTTCTCCCCACTTCGACTGGGACGACGATGTCGTCCTGGGACAGATATCACACCTGATCGGCCAGTACTCTGACTGGCGCTGGACCATCAGCACCTCACGGCGAACACCAGAGCCCTTGCAGGACCGCCTCGACGACATGGCCGGGCTGCAGGTTACCGTTGTTCACCCCAAGCAGACCCACGAAGACTGGCTAAGCCATCAACTATCCGCCTCACGAGCGGTCTGGGTGACCCCTGACAGCATGTCCATGGTCTGTGAAGCGGCAACTTCCGGGGTGCCAACGGGACTTTTCGAGCTACCGGCCAGATCCGGCAGCCGGGTTGTGGAAGGAGTGGAGCGGTTGGTACGGGACGGGTATGTTGCCCAGTGGACGGACCACGCCAGCGTGATGGCGGGCAGGGCCGAACATGACAAGTCGCTCTGGGAAGCCAATCGCGCAGCGCGATGGATACTCGAAAACGGGTTACTGCCAAAGAGCCAGAGCACCAATCAACGCCTGCACAAGGGGATCCAACCTTGAGAATTCTTCAGGCACTTCCAGCGCTGTACAGTGGCGGCGTGGAAAGAGGCACCGTAGAGTTTGCCGCTGACCTCGTAAAACGCGGTCACGAATCCTTTGTCGTTTCCAAGGGCGGCCCAATGGCCGAGCAACTGCGGGGACAGGGTTCACAGCATATTTTCATGCCTATACACCGGAAGACCCCCGCGTCTTTCGGTCAGATTTTGCCGATGCGAAAACTGCTTCTCGAACTGAAGCCGGATATCGTTCATGTCCGCTCGCGCATGCCTGCCTGGATTATCTTCCTGGCCCTGAAAAGCATACCCCGGCATGAGCGCCCGGCGGTTGTCTCCACATTCCACGGCATGTATTCGGTGACCCCCTACAGCGCCATCATGACTCGCGCCGATCACATCATTGCTGTGTCCCAGTGTGTGCGGGATTACGTGATGAACAACTACCCGGTGCCGGAAGAAAAGCTGACCGTCATACAGCGGGGTGTCGATGTGGATGCCTTTCACCAACGGGAGCTCACCCAGCAATGGCTGGACCGCTGGTTCCGCCAATACCCGCAGCTTGCGGGCAAGAAAATCATCATGATGCCCGGGCGAATTTCCCGCTGGAAAGGCCAGCTGGATTTCCTGGCCATGATGGCGAAACTGGTGCAGGAGCGGCCCGACTGCCACGGCATTATTGTCGGTGGGGCGGAACCCGGTAAGGAGCATTTCCTCGATGAGCTGGAAAAGGAGCGGGCACGCCTGGATTTGACCGACAAGGTCAGCCTTCTGGGCCAGCGCAATGACATGACCAATCTGTACCTGCTCTCTGACGTGGTCTGTCATATGAGCACCAAGCCCGAGCCCTTTGGCAGGACAGTGACCGAAGCCCTTGCTTCGGGCACACCTGTCGTGGCTTATAATCGGGGCGGAGCAGCAGAAACCCTGCAGGCCTGTTTCAGGGATGGGCTGGTGACACCGGACAACGTGGAGGAATTCGCCCAGTCCGTTTCCCGGATGCTGGATGCCGAACCGCCGGCCATCGAGATTCCTTACCGTTTCCGGTTGGAAGCACAGACAGAAGCGAGCCTGAAGGTGTATGAAAAGGTGCTGACCAACGCCGCCGCCCGATCATGACTTCACCCACAAAACTAACCATCGCCCTACTGGTCGCCACACCCGGCACCACCTGGGGCGGTATGGAAAAACACACCGCCGATCTGGCGGGCGCGCTGGACGAACGGGGGCATAGCGTCCATGTGCTGGGACATAAAACCTACCGGGACAGGTTCCCTGCTGGCGTCCACTTTCATCCACTGCCTGTTCAACTCGGACGCCGGAACCTCTGGCTTCAACTGGCCCTCCGAAGGCGACTTCGCGAAATATCACCCGATATTGTTCACGCCCAGGGCAATAAGGCTGCGCAACTAACAGGTAAAACCGAAAAACTTGCCCGTGTGCTCATCGGTACGGTGCACGGCACCAAGTCCAGCCACAAAGCATTTGATCGCCTCGACGAGATCATTGCCGTAAGCCCACGGATTCTGGCAACTCTGCGGCATCCCCGAAAACACCTGATCTATAACGGCGTGAACTCCAAGAGTCAGCGAATGACAACTGACGACGGCCCGGAGCTACCCTCAGGTGTCACCAATGTCATCGCCGTAGGAAGGCTCGAATCCGTCAAAGGTTTTGATGCACTGATCAGAGCCTGGTCCATGCTCGGCGACTCGGCATATCGCTGCCATCTCACCATTTTCGGCGAGGGCAGCCAGCGGCCCCAACTGGAACAGTTAATCCGTCAGTTAGCACTGGAGCACTCAGTCACTCTGGCAGGGTTCAAAGAAAATCTGGCGTCCGTCTACGACACGGCCGAATTGACGGTGATCAGTTCCGAGCGGGAAGGTTTTCCCTATGTGCTGGCGGAGTCGCTTATCCACGGCTGCCCGGTTATCTCCACTCCGGTATCGGGGCCTCGGGATCTTCTCCCGACTTCGTCGCTCACACCGGGACACCGGGATAGAGACCTTGCCGACCTGATGACCCGGGCGCTCGCCGATTTGGAGACTCTGAAAAAGAGCCAGCAGTCCGCTGTGGCATTCGCGCGTGAAACGCTGACGGTTAAAGCCATGGCTGAACAAACAGAAGCCCTTTATCTGAGAGCAGTTGCCGAGCGGCTGGGTACTCAAAGGTAATTTTGGGGCGCGCGCCCTACCGGGTACTTTCCTGCTCAAACTCAGCCAGCATTTGCATCTCACGAGCCTTTGCAAGACGCATAAAATTCCGATTGGCCGCAGTAATGGCGACGCTAAGGCCAAACCAACCATTCAGAATCTGGCGGTGCAACAGGTAATACTTCAGGAACTTCACGGGAAACTCGGCGAACAGGCGGGCACTGGAAATCCGCCGTCCCTTTGCGGCAATAAAGCGGGCCTGCTCCGTCGACAACTGGCAGTACTTGCGCTCCATCTGCTCAAGGGAAATCAGCGTGCGATGCAATACATCACCCTTGAGATCCAGAACCCGGCCGGCTTTCACCTGGGGCCGGTCATTGTTGCTGTCTTTTTCAGCCTCAATCACCGCCTTGGTCCGATTGTAGAGTCTCAGGATTTTCTTCGATTTATCATGACGGAACGGATGCCGGGAATCTGGCTGGGACAGCACCCAGCGCATCCGAAACCCCGCAATATTCGGGTCGACAGGCTTTGAAAACAGGGCCTTGATGTTGGCCACAAGCTCGTTCGACAACACCTCATCCGCATCCAGATCCAGCACCCAGTCATTGCGGCACAGGCTTGCGGCGAAGGCCTTCTGGCAGGCAAACCCCTGCCAGTCATTATGAACAAACCGGGCGCCCGCCGCTTCTGCAATTTCACGGGTTCGGTCAGTGCTTCCGGAATCGACTACGATAATCTCATCGACCCAGCCGGAAACCTTCGCAAGTGACTCTGGCAATCGCAGTTCTTCGTCCTGGGTGATGTAATAAACAGACAACGGAAGCTTCATCACAATTCCTGGTGTCGGGCCAATCAGTTTACGGATTGCTCAGAACAATATCATGGTTGCCTTATGATAAGATGATGCGCCTGATTTTGATGTTTTTCTTGGCATTCTTTAACTCAAGCCCGGAGTGTACAGATGATTCACCCCGTCATTATGGCTGGCGGCACTGGCTCACGCCTTTGGCCGATGTCGCGCCAGCTGAATCCGAAACAGTTCCTGAAACTGACCAACGGTCCCCTGTCGATGTTGCAGGCCACCGTTGCGCGGCTTGAGGGCATGGACGCAGCAAACCCTCTTCTGATCTGCAACGAGGAACACCGGTTCCTGGCTGCGGAGCAAATGCGGCAATCCGGCCACGAAGATACGCGCATCATTCTGGAGCCCTGTGGCCGGAATACGGCGCCGGCCATCGCATTGGCAGCGCTACAGCTGACCGAGGCTGCGGACAAAGGTGCCGATGATCCCCTGATGCTGGTGTTGGCAGCGGACCATTTGATCAAGGACGTCATGGCCTTTCAGGAGGGGGTAAAGAAAGCCATTCCGCTGGCACGGGAGGGTAAACTGGTTACCTTCGGCATCGTGCCGAACCATCCGGAAACCGGCTACGGCTACATCCATCGTGGCACGGAGCTTGGCCCCGACAGCTACCTGGTGGACAAGTTTGTCGAGAAGCCGGACCAGGCGACTGCAAATCGCTACCTGGATTCCGGCGAGTACCTTTGGAACAGCGGGATGTTCCTGTTTGGCGCCCGTCAGTACCTCGAGGAACTGGAAGCCCATCGCCCGGACATCCTGGCCGCGTGCCGTGCCGCCATCGCAGATACCGCCGATGACTTGCATTTCACCCGGATTAACGCCGAACGATTCGCGGAATGCCCCTCGGACTCTGTGGACTATGCCGTCATGGAGAAGACCGACAAGGCTGCCGTGGTTTCGCTGGATGCCGGCTGGAGCGATATCGGCTCCTGGTCGGCGCTATGGGAAGTCAGTGACAAGGACGCGGACGGCAACAGCCTCACCGGCGACGTGATTACCCACAATACCGCCAACACGCTGGTCCGTGCCGACAGCCGGCTGGTAGCAACGGTTGGCGTGGACAACCTGGTGGTTATCGAAACCAAGGATGCCCTTCTGGTCGCTCACAAAGACAGTGTCCAGGACGTCAAAACCGTGGTGGAAAGGATCAAAACCGATGGTCGCCACGAACACATGAACCATCGGGAAGTCTATCGGCCCTGGGGCGTTTACGATTCCATCGACAATGGCGCCCGATACCAGGTCAAACGCATCACGGTCAAACCCGGCGCCAAACTCTCTGTACAGATGCATCACCATCGCGCCGAGCACTGGATCGTGGTCAGTGGCACCGCCCGGGTCACCAACGGCGAGAAAACCTATCTGGTCACCGAGAACCAGTCCACCTACATTCCGGTTGGCCAGGTGCACTCGCTGGAGAATCCGGGAGTCATCGATCTGGAACTGATCGAAGTCCAGTCGGGCTCTTATCTGGGTGAAGACGACATTGTTCGTTACGAGGATCGGTACGGCCGGAAATGAGCAAGATCAAATATTTCGTCATTGCCGGGCTGCTCAGGGTTGCCGGCTGGTTATCCCTTGCCGGCGCCCAGCGGGTGGGTCGTTTCGTGGGTTATCTGGTGTGGCGACTGCCCACCAAGTCGCGACAGGTAACCGACATTAACCTGTCCATATGCCTCCCCGAGCTGTCAGACACCGAACGCGCAGTTATGTCGAAAAGGTCCCTGGCCCAGACCGGCATGACGATGCTCGAGGTCCCCCTGATGTGGGAGTGGCCGGTGGAGAAATGCCTTGGCCTGATCCGGGAAACCGAGGGGCTGGAACTGATCGACAAGGCCATGACCGGCGACAGGGGCCTGATTCTCCTCGCGCCGCACCTGGGGAACTGGGAGCTGGCCGGGCTGTTCTTTTCCTCGCGCTACAAGATGGCAGCGCTTTATAGCCCACCGAATATGCCCGAGTTCGAAGACTACATGATCAAGGTGCGCGGGCGGCTTGGCTCTGAGCTGGTGCGGGGCGACCGTCGTGGACTGGCCCGACTTGCCTCGATTCTCCGGGAAGGCGGTGTTGCCGGGATTCTGCCGGATCAGTCACCCCGGGGCAAAGGCAACGCCTTTGCGCCGTTCTTTGGCATGGAAGTGAAGACCATGACCCTGGTGTCCAAACTGATCCAGCGCACCGGCGCCAACGTGCTGATCACCTATGCCGAACGCCTGCCCGATGCTTCCGGATTCCGGATCGTCGTGCGCGAGACCGGCCCGGGCCTCGGCGACAAGGACCCTGTGGCCGCAACTACGGCCATGAATCACGCCATCGAACAATGCGTGCGAGAAATCCCCGAGCAGTATCAGTGGGAGTACAAGCGCATGCGCCATCGGCCACCCGGCGAAATCAACCCCTATAACCCGGACCGCGTATGTTGAACCCCAGACTGGCCTTCCATGCACTGCTGATCATCGGGCTCGGCGGCGCACTGCTGTCTTCGAGCATCCTGGCCGGCGCAACCCTCTTGCTCGCCATTGCAGGCATGGCCCTCAGTGCCCGGAAATCACTGTATAGAACCGGCTGGGACAAGCCCAAAGAGCTCAGGCTACTGCACTTTTCCTTCTGGTTCTTCGTTCTCGTGAGCTTTCTGTCCTGGACCCTGGAAGGCTTTGACTACGAGGGCGGAAAGACATTTGGCACGCACGCCAGGTTTATCCTGTTCTGGCCCCTCATTGTTGCCATCAGTTATGCGCGGATCGGCGCCCGCACGACTTTTGCTGCCATCGGACTGATGGCTGTGTCTGTCATCGGGATTTTTCTGGTGACCATTGCTGCCCGCCAGGGCGCGCTTGGTCAGGTGTTGAATTCCCGTTTCGGTGGCGGGATCAACCCGATCAGCTTCGGAAATCTCGCCCTTCTGGGGGGCATGTTGACGATCGTTGCTGCCATGTTTTTTATTCGGGATAAACGGACGGGCCTGGCGATACTGTTTTTCACCGGTGGAACGGCTGCGGTCCTGATTTCGATGCTGTCTGAAACCCGCAGCAATCTGGTTGCTCTGCCATTTCTTCTGGTCGCGCTTGTACCGCTGCTCAGCAAAAGGCTTCGAATTGCCGGATTGGTTGTTGTGCCACTGCTCGTCGCCGGCGCGATTATCACCAGCGATCGCATGTCCAGTTCACTCAATGGTTTGCTTCACAACGGGCACCTGGATTCAGGTATGGAAATTCGCCTGGAAGTCTGGGGGCAGGCCTTGAATATGCTCAGCGACAACCCCTGGACTGGCGCTGGCCTCGGTGGCTACACCCACCGCATAGAATCGGAAGTTGCAACTGGCAATCTGCCGGAGCACTTCCTGGACTGTTGCACGGGACATGCCCATAACGATCTGCTCAATAACGCTGCCACCAGCGGTATTCCCGGCGTTCTCAGCTGGGCCCTGCTTATTTTCATTCCGCTGGCCATCTTTGCCAGAAACCTGTCCAGCCGCCATGCCGCCACGGCGCACCTTGCGGCGGCTGGCTGTATGGTATCCCTTGGGTACTTTTTCTTTGGCCTGACCG
This sequence comes from Marinobacter sp. BW6, assembly GCF_008107725.1. Lineage (GTDB taxonomy): Bacteria > Pseudomonadota > Gammaproteobacteria > Pseudomonadales > Oleiphilaceae > Marinobacter. The sequence goes on along the minus strand of NZ_VIRN01000054.1, from coordinate 86,610 downwards.
AAGCCACATTCAATCGAACCCTGTTCCTTACCTTCTACCTGCTTGCGGTTGCCTCCATCGCCTCGGCTATGTTCACTGAGTTGAGCGCGTCCTATGTTCGAAACAGGGCCCGGAAGGTTTCAGCGACCATTATCACGAAAAACGAAGAAGACCATATTACCGACTGCCTGAAGTCAGCGAGGCTGGTTGCAGACGAAATCATCGTTCTGGATAGCGGCAGTACTGACAGGACTGTGGAACTGGCCAGAGAATTGGCCGATGTTGTTGAAATCACCGACTGGCCCGGTTTTGGCATCCAGAAGCAGCGCGCACTTGAGAAAGCGACCGGTGAGTGGGTGCTGTCACTGGATGCCGATGAGCGTGTCACACCAGAGCTGGCAAAAGAGATCAACGATCACCTTGCAGACCCTGACGCGGACGCCTATAAGCTTCCCTGGGCGGTAACGATTTATGGCAGTCGCCTAGATTTCGGGCGCAGCGGCCGAGCACCGCTCCGACTGTTCCGTCGGGAAGGCGTCAGTTTTTCAGATGCTCTGGTACACGAGCGGATACTGATTCCATCAGGACGCAAGATCAAAACCCTCAGAGGCCGCCTGACGCACTACACACACCGGGATTTCGGCCATTCTCTGGAGAAAAGCGCGAAATACGCCTGGCTTGGTTCTCTGGAGAAGCATCGCAAAGGCAAGAAGACCCGCACCATGATCTACCCTACTCTGCGAGGCTTGATGACGTTCGTGCAGGTTTACTTCATACGTTTCGGCTTTCTGGACGGCTCTGTGGGTTATCTGACAGCGGTCACCTATGCTCAGGTAACGTTCAACAAGTATGCCGGGTTATGGACTCTGGACAGGCCGGCCCGTTTCGAAAAGTCGTGACCCCCGCAGGAGCGTCGTTTCCACGCCTACGCTCCTGAACATACTCCTTATCTCCTCATAATAGGGGAGCCGAGCGCCAAGTGCGGCGTCATCAATCTGGAACACCCGGATCTCCGGGAAAATCTTCTTCAGCGTAAACAGCGCGGTTGAAGCAAAGCTGTAGAAAGCCAGATACATTTCTCCGGATAGAGCTACCTCGACCTCTATCGGACGACCGGCCTGTCGTATCTCGAGCGGAAATTCTGCCAGCAACTTCTCCAACTCTTCCCGGCTTTCCTTTCGGTGCATAAAGTACACAACGCGGCTCTCAGGATGACGTTCCACCACGTGCTGAATTTGCAGTTTCAGTTGCTGAAGCCGCTCTTCTCCACCGAAGGGCTGGCCAAGAAATCCAACCATGGGCATTTGCCTGCTGTCTCGGGCAGAGGTCTTGAAGGTTTTGCGAAACACGGGAAAATCATGGACTTGCACCTGAACCAGCTCCGAGCTCTGCAAAGGAAAGAAGGTGAAGAAAGCGATCACATCCGGAACTACGCGATGAATCCGGATGCCCATGGTTTTCAGAAGCCGTTTTTTGGCCGCTGAAATCCGGGAGGCAATACCCTCGTCGTGAATGGCGTGGTAATAGGTTACCGTCGCCAAGCCGTCATCCACAAAAATCAGCTGTTCGCTATCGAAGCCCCTGTAAAACACCTCATGGATCCAGCTGGACTTGTTTCCGATAAACAACCGTTCGATTTTTCGTCGCGAAAGGCTCTTGGCAACCGCTCCCAGACGAAGATAAAAGGAACTCTTTTTCAGATAGATGGTTTCGATACCCTGCCAGCCCAGCGCTTCGGCAAGGAAAGCAATTTGCTCCTCGGTCTCCCGATTGTCAGGTCGGGCAATAATCAGAAGTGTCGTTTCAATACTGCAGCCATAGTGGTGACGAGCCTCGGAGCAACTGATCAGCTGCAAAGGAGTGCTCGCAACAAAGACATTGATAGGACTGGCGGCGCTGCTCACATTATTCGATTCCTGGTCTGGACCTTTGCAGCATCTATCCTGAGCTTTCCGGTGCCATACGTGCAAGTTCCTTGCGCAACCGGCGCCTGACTTTCAGTTTGCGCAACAGATTTATCGGCTTGCGCTTGAGTTGGCTACGTTTGTTGATCAGGAAATCCTCAACCGCATCAAGAACCCGCTCGCTGGAACGACCATCGCGGAAACTGTGCAATTGATCGCAAAGTGCTCGCGTTTCTCTCATCAACGCATCGGGGTACTTAACCGCTTCCTCCAGCGCCGACTCAACGCTCTCCACGTCGTGGACGTCGATCAGATAGGGACCCGGCATTTTAGTTCTGAAGGTAACGACCGGCCGATCCAGGAACATGAATTCGAACATGATGGATGAGGTATCACAAAGCATCACGTCTGCCTGAGGAAGCAGGGGCAACAAATCTTCATCGCTCTCGACGAAGCGAAGGTTCTCGCCACTCAGCTTGCGATACTGATCCACCACGAAAGGATCCATCTTCGGATGCAGGGTCACAATGAACTTCCAGCGGCCGTTCCTCGAAAGCTCACCAATTTTCTCGACAAGCTCCGGCGCCGAGGTAACGGATCGGCTAAAGGTCGAGGCGTAAAATACCACCGGCAATTCATTTTCAGAGCGACTTCTCTTGCCCGCCTCTCGTTGCGATAAAAGAGGATCCAACTTGGGCCAGCCGGTATGGGCGACCCCGAAATGCTGGTATTGCGCTGCCAACTCACGGAATTTCTCCGTGTCTTTCAAGGCGTGGGTGCAATAGAGGTCAAACCATCCTCGAATCCGGTAGTGATCACTTTCGTCCTCGCTGCTGTGCCCACGCTTGTTACGGGCCATGCCATGGAACACCTCCACTTTGATTCCTGGAAAAAAGTAGGGTGCCCAATCCCCGGGCACAAAGGTTGCGTCTGCGTTGTAATCCATGACCTCTTTAACGGAGGCAAGACGTCGCTCGTCCGATTGAAGCGGAGCCGTCGAGCAACCCGCTACGAACCAGGCTGTCTCGCCACCCCGGCGCCGAATCTCATCCTGGAGGGGGCGCAGGATTGAATAGGAATAGGGCTGGTTAACAAAAAACAGATACCGGCGCATTCAATCCCTGCCCGTCAGTGCTTTGTATATCTCACCCGTCTCCCTGACGGTCTGTGAGGTGTGAAAATCCCGGGCTATCCTTTGCCGCGCCGCTTGCCCAAGCGAGGCGGCCAGCTCCCGGTCGCGGTACAGCCGCTCAATGGCCTTTGACAGCTCATTGGTATTTTCCGGCGGGACCACCAATCCACTAACGCCATCCTCCACAAGCTCGGGCATGCCACCAACATTAGTCACCACCGGCGTCACACCATAGACCATAGCCTCGATAACAGCTCGGGGCAGCCCCTCCCTTTCCTTCGAAGGCAGCACAAACACATCGCTAGCTGCGGCAATGGCCGGCGCATCGGTACGGAACCCCGTGAAGTGAATGCGTTCGGGGTGAGACGCGGCGGCAGCCTGCGCCTGAATCTCGCCGTTTTCGATGACATCCCCGACCAACAACAAATGCGCATTCACATCCTCTGCCAGCTTATCCATAGCCGCTATCAGGTCATCGAAGCCTTTTCGAGGACTGTTGCGTCCGGTACAGCACACCACGAATGCGTCCTCCGGGACGCCAAACTGGCCAAGGTCGGCCTTGGGTGACTGATACCAATCCAGGTCATGCCCCTTGTAGATTCTTTGGAGCTTTCTTTCAGGGATGTGCATCCACAGGAACCGAAGGCTCGCGAGGTAGTCCTTGATGGCATCGGCGACACAGACAATCTTGCTGACACGTGGGTGCAGGAACGTAATCCAGGACTCCGGATTGAGAAAGCTGATGTTACCGATCACACCACGATAGGCGACGATCTTGATATCTGTCCCCCGGGAAGCCCGCAATCCGCAGGCCAGGGCTCGGGGATTATAGGCGTGGATGACATCGTATTTTTTCTTCGCCAGTTGTTGGCGGATGGCCTCAGTGCCTTCCTTGTCAAAGCGGTTCTTCAAGGCGATAGGACAAGCAACCATGCCCTCGTCGACGAGGCGCTGATAATTCCTGCCCTTCGGGTTACACATGACGTCGACGTCGAATCCGGCCTTTCTGAGTCCGATAAAGAGTTCAGTCTCCGGACGATCGCAGGCATCCGTAAGACAAAGTACCGACGGTAGCGATCCGCCCTGTTGTGGATGGGTCAAGTGGCCATTCCCCTGTTGTATCCGTTCATAAAATTACTCCAGACCTTTGCCCGGGCGCCCTCTCCGGCCACCTTCACAAGCGACCGCGAGAAGCGATCAAGATTGGCCTCTTTCCAGCGCGCCGGGGCACTGCCTGTAATCAACCTGCTCTTGTCGAAATCAATCAGAAAGTATTCTTCGCCTCGAACCAATACATTGAAGCAGTTAAGGTCTGCATGCATGACGCCGGCGTCGTGAAATCGACGAATGGTTTCTCCGATGGACGCCCAGGCCTCTTCGTCCAATTCGGGAATAAGATCAGCCAGCGGCGACGTGTTCTCCAACCGCTCAATGATGATAGCGGCCCGATACTGAATCGGTGACAGTTTCCGATACCAGGCTGCAACCGGCCGGGGTACGGGAAGCCCCTGGCCGACCAGTGTGTTCAGCAAGCGGAATTCTGCAAAGGAGCGTACATCCGCCTCGCGAGTGAAGGCATAGGCATATCGCGCAAATTTCGCCATCAACCCGCCCCGGCGATATTCCCGAAGCACCAATCTGTCCTCTCCGGCCTGCAAAAACCAGGCACCGCCGCGACCGCCACTGCTAACCGGCCTGGCCTGATCGCCCCAGGAAGCGGCATTGAACCAGTCTTCGGCAACCCTGCCCTCGTAATCGGGGTGAATCAGCATTGCCGAAGCCTTCTCCCGAATACAGATTTCAGACTCCACCATACTGGACACCTGGTCACCAAAGTGAAAGAAGACACGCCTCACCCGCACTCGCCGGGACGGACACGCGCGAGTGCGTTAGAATGGCGGCCAGTTTACCAATGATTGCCGACAAAGCTCCACAGCACCCGGCCACAACCTGAACCGGATCAATATCTGATGAACTCCATTTGCATTCTTCGCCTGTCCGCCATCGGCGACGTGACCCACGTGATACCTGTCGTCCTGAGCCTCCAGGAGCAGCTTCCCGGCGTGAAGATCACCTGGGTTATCGGCAAGATTGAGGCAAAGCTGATCGGCGATCTGCCCGGCGTTGAATTCATTGTTTTCGACAAAAAGGCCGGCCGAAAAGGTTACGCCGAGCTTCGCAGACAGATGCAGGGTCGCAAATTCGACGCGCTGCTTCATATGCAGGTGGCGTTTCGAGCCAACCTTGCAGCCGCCTGCATTCCCGCTCACACCAGGATTGGCTATGACAAGGCCCGCAGCAAGGATCTTCACGGCCTGTTTATAAACCGCCGAATCAAACCGGCACCCAAGCAGCATGTGCGCGACTGCCTCGCCAGCTTCCTGGAGCCTCTGGGGCTTGAGGCGGCCCCACCTAACTGGCAGATTCCCCTGAGTGACTCGGACCATCATTTCGCCAGGGACCAGCTGTCAGCGGATCGCAGAAACCTTGTGATCAGCCCGTGTGCCAGCCACACCCTGCGAAACTGGCCATCAGAGCGCTATGCCAAGCTGGCAGATCATGCAGTACAGAAACACGGAATGAAGGTGATCCTGGTGGGCAGTCCCGCCCCCTTCGAGGCCGAGTATTGCGCCTCAATCGAAGCCGCAATGAAGGAAAAAGCCCACAATATCTGCGGCAAGGACACCCTCAAGCAACTGACCGCCCTGATGACCCACGCCGATCTGGTGGTGGCACCCGATACCGGGCCTGCCCATATCGCCAGTGCCGTGGGTACCGATGTGCTTGGGCTGTTTGCGGCGAGCAACCCGCACCGGTCCGGACCTTACAATTCACTGGAGTGGTGCGTGAATCGTTACCCTCAGGCTCTGGAAAAATTCACCGGAAAAACGGTGGAACAGGCGCGATGGGGGGCAAAAGCAGAGTTCGAGGGGGCGATGGAGATGATCACGGTGGCAGATGCAACGGGAATGCTGGATCAGTGGATTGAAGCTCACCCCACATCAGATACAAAAACAGCGCCCGAGTCTGACTGACTTGGCGCCGCTTGAGATCGTTGTCGGATTGCGCCTTGCTAATCCGACCTATCGGTACCCTTACAACCTACGGCCAAAACGTCGACGGTTACTTGCGGGCGGTGTAATCCTGGTAGGACTTCTCTTCCACGAAACGTGACCCCAGTGCCAGGTTGACGTCTTTTTTGATGGCTGCGCGCTTGTCGTTGGTCACATACACAGCGCGGGCCAGCTCAATGAATCTCGAGCCAAAGTCCTGAGCCGCTTCCTGATCACGAATGTCGTCTTCGATCACCCACAGCTCTTCGTTTACCGTCTTCAGTTGCTTGCGAAGATCGGCAATTTCAGCAGCCTTGTCCTTTACCGCCTCGTCCCAGGTGGCACTCAATTCGTCCAGCTCAAGCCGAACGTTCTTGACCTTCGTTTCGTCCTTGATGCGCTCGGACTTGATTTCGAGAATGGTAATTTTGTCCAGCACCTCGCCGAAAGATACCGGTACCTTGATAACGTCTGCCATTTGCTCGTCCCGCCAGTAAACAGGGTGTGTTCAACAACAAAGCCGCCGGGCTGAAGCAGTCAACGGCGGCTTGCTACCTTTTCTGGAATCAGCCTTTGACGTGAGTCAGCCAACCGCTGTGCTCGGCCAGCTTGCCCTTGACCGCATCAAAGTACATGCCCTGCAGCTTCTCGGTCACCGGGCCGCGCTTGCCGGCACCGATCACACGGCCATCCAGCTCACGGATCGGCAGCACCTCAGCCGCTGTGCCGGTGAAGAAGGCTTCGTCAGCGATGTAGACTTCATCGCGGGTGATCCTGCGTTCCTTGACCGGAATGTTCAGCTCGTGGGCGAAATCCAGGATCGTAGCGCGGGTAATCCCTTCCAGGCAGGAGGTGAGCTCCGGCGTGTGCAGCACACCATCACGCATGATAAAGATGTTCTCCCCGGAACCTTCAGCAACATAACCTTCGTTGTCCAGCAGCAGGGCTTCTTCAGCGCCGCCGGAGATGGCCTCATTCAAGGCCAGCATCGAATTGATGTAGTTGCCGTTCGCCTTGGCCTTACACATGGTGATGTTTACGTGGTGGCGCGTATAGGACGACGTGCGCACCTTGATGCCCATCTCCTTGGCTTCCGGAGACATGTAGGAAGGCCAGCTCCAGGCCGCAACCATTACGTGCACCTTGAGATTATCGGCTCTGAGACCCATACCTTCGGAACCGAGAAACGCCATCGGACGGATATAGGCTTCGTCGAGGTTGTTTTCACGAACAGCCGCGCGCTGCGCTTCATTGATCTCGTCCTTACTGAACGGCATTTTCATGTTCAGGATATGGGCGGAGCGGAAGAGTCGATCGGTATGCTCTTTCAGGCGGAAAATGGCCGGACCGTTCGCGGTATTGTAGGCCCGCACACCTTCAAAACAGCCCAGGCCGTAGTGCAGGGTGTGAGTCAGGACGTGAGTCTTGGCTTCCCGCCAGGGAACCATTTCACCGTCCAGCCAGATAACGCCATCGCGATCAGCCATCGACATTCTTCATTGCTCCTAAAAAAGCGTTTTTCGGGGGAACCGGCATTCTAGCAGGAAATTCTGCCGGAATTGAATTTGCCTCAGGCATCAATCATCACTTTTTTCCACATGGCGCGGATGTAGTCACGTTCTTCGGTAAAGCCATCGCCGTCCACCCGGCTATTGAGGTTCTGAAGCGCCCTCCGGTGTATGGTCGAGCGGAGGGCAATGAAGGTTTCCCTGAGTTTCTCGGCATCTTCCACCGCCATTACACCGGCGCGCCCCAACTCTTCCATCTGGCGAATGTTGTCGGACCACTGGGTCAGCTCCGGATGGTCTGAGCACCAGGCCAGCATCAGATACTGGACCATAAACTCGATATCAACGATGCCCCCGCTATCATGCTTGATATGAAACACCTCGGCCTGCCGGCTTTCCGGCGTGGCGAGGCTGGCGCGCATTTTCTCCCGCATTTCCAGCACATCGGTGCGAAGCTTTTCACGGTCGCGAGACTGGCAGAGGATGTCATGGCGTATGGACTCAAACGCTTCAAGCGTCTCGCTGCATCCTGCAACGCCCCGGGCACGGGCCAACGCCTGATGTTCCCAGGTCCAGGCATCTTCTCGCTGATACTTTTCGAAAGCCTGGAGAGTGCTGACCAACAGACCCGAGTTGCCGGACGGCCGCAGGCGCATATCGACCTCGTAGAGCTGCCCTGACGGCGTCTGGGTGTTGAGGATGTGGACGATCCTTTGCCCCAACCGGGTGTAGAAAACCGCGTTATCGATGGGTTTTTCGCCGTCGGTAGCCAGCTCCGGATCAGCTTTATGCACAAACACCAGATCAAGATCGGAGGTATACCCAAGCTCGATCCCACCCAGCTTGCCATAGCCAATGATGGCGAAATCGGTCTCACAGGCAGAACCATCTTGCCTTCGAGGATACCCGTGACGGCTAACCAGGTTGGCGAAGGCCACGTCCACCACGTGTTCCAAAACGACCTCTGCAATCCAGGTCAGGTAGTCACTGACCTTCATCAACGGCAATGTGCCTTTGAGTTCGGACGCCGCCACCCGCAGGATGTGAGCTTTCTTGAAATGCCGCAGGGACTCCATCTGCTCTTCCAGATCTTCAAACGGAATCCGCAGCATCTGCTGGCGCAAATCATCCTGTAACTCGGCCTTGGCGGGAGGGTGATACAGGCTTTCGGCATTCAATAGCTCATCCAACAGGAGCGGCGTTTCCGCCAGTTGCCGGGCAATCCAGGGACTCTCACTGCACAACCGGACCAGCTGGGTACAGGCGCCCGGGTTTTCCAGCAGCAACACCATGTAGGCAGTTCGCCGCAGAATGGCCTCTACCAGCTGCAACACCCTCGACAGAGTCTCGGAAGGGTTATCAACCTGGGTGAGCGCCTCAAGCAGCATGGGCATGAACTGGTTGAGACGCCTCCGACCCTGGGTTTGAAGGTTCTGTACGGTCCGGTTGTCACGTAGGTCAGCCAACTCCGCCAACGTATTCCCGGGATCTTCATACCCCCGGGACTTCAACCACTCGGCTGCGGTACTCTCTTCCATTTCAGACAACCAGAGCTCGAACCACCCCTCTTCAAGGGACGCCTGGTCCTCATCCTCGTCGTCGTCAGTGGTGATGATATTGGCAAAATGGGTTGCCACGCGCTCCCGGTGCTCCTTGAGACTCTGCTCACAAGCCTGCCAGCTCTCAAAACCCATGATCGTGGCTACCCGCGCCTGGGAGAGTTCATCCTCCGGAAGCAGTTGGGTCTGTTTATCCTCCATACCCTGAAGCGCATGTTCCAGGTTTCTCAGGAACACATAGGCGTCGCGAAGCTCACTGACCACCGCCGAGGGCAGCAGCTCCAGCTCCTCAAGCTCTTTCAGAATGACCAGCAACTCCCGCTGCTGGAGCTCCCGATCCCGTCCACCGCGGATGAGCTGGAACGCCTGGACTACAAACTCGATCTCGCGGATACCACCACTACCCAGCTTGATGTTGTTTTCGAGTCCCTTGCGGCGCACCTCCCGGCCGATCATGGCTTTCATGCTGCGGAGGGATTCAAAGGCACTGAAATCGATGTACTTGCGATAGACGAAGGGGCGTAGACTCTCCATCAGGACCTCGCCGGCTCTCTGTTCGCCGGCCACCACACGGGCCTTGACCATGGCATAGCGCTCCCAGTCACGACCCTGATCCTGGTAATACGTTTCCAATGCGGCAAAACTCAGTGCCAGGGCTCCGCTCTGGCCGTAGGGCCTGAGACGCATATCTACCCGGAACACGAAACCATCCGCCGTTATCTGGTCCAGAGCCTGGATCAGCCGCTGCCCCAGGCGGACGAAAAACTGCTGATTGTCCATCGAGCGGCGCCCGCCGACGGTTTCCCCCTTGCTCGGAAAGGCAAAGATCAGGTCGATGTCCGAGGACACGTTCAGCTCCCGACCACCCAGTTTGCCCATACCCAGGACCACCATTTTCTGGTCTGCCTCCTGACCAGAAACCGGATCAGCGCCACGGGGCGTGCCATACTGTTCACACGCATCCCGGTACAACCAACTGAGCGCTCCATCAATACAGATATCAGCGAACACACTCGTCGCCGCCATGGTTTCTGTCAGGTCCGCCCACCGCATCAGATCCCGCCATATAATCCGGAACTGAGTCTCCATGCGAAACTGCCTTAGGGCCGAATGCAACGTCAGTTCGCCATCGACTTCAGAAAGATACTCCTGCCAACGGCTTTCCAGGTAATCCGTCGTGGTGGGCTCTGTCAGCGAACGGGAGGCCATCAGGGCCTGAATCTGCCCGGGATGGCGCTCCAGAGTCTGGCGCAGGAAAAGGCTGCGGGCTATCGCCGTGGTCACCACGGCGTCATCCATTCCCTCTGATGAGGTTAACCAGGCCGGAACTCCCTCCGGAAACACCGATTCCCAACAACCGGCGACATCATCCACCAGCGGTTTCGGAAGGCTGTGCCACGGCTCGGACATAATGCAAACCCCTGTCTCTCTGTTATATTTCCGGTACTGTATAACGAACTTCCCCGCAACTGAACAGGCCGCCGACACGGATGCAAAGAAACCGCCGCCCCCTGAATCCGGAGCATCAGGAAACCCACCTGCCCATGGGCGGACTCATTCGAAGCCGGATGAAGCGCCTGTTCGCGATACTGGGCGTGTTGCTGTCGGTACAGGTTCTGATCATCTGGACGGTGGAGGACCTGTCACTGTTCGAGGCCGCGTGGTTAACCATGACCACTCTCGTGACTGTGGGCTACGGTGATTACGCACCGCAGACGATGGTCGGCCGTTTCAGCACCATCGTACTGATGTTTATCTCTTCAATTACCTTGCTGACACTGATCGTCAGCGACTATATCGAATACCGGTTCTACCGCCGGGAACGCATTTTGTCAGGAAGGTGGATCTATAAAATGAATGACCACATCATCATCATTAACACACCCCAGCATGGCGGAGACCAGTACTTCATGAGATTCGCCTCCCAGATTCGGGCGATTCCGGGCTACGAGACCATTCCCATCATGATCCTGACTCGTCAGTTTCCGATGGGGCTTCCCAACGAACTCTCAGACATCGGAGTTGTGCACTACCACGGTGCAGGCTTTGATTCTGAAGCGCTAAAAGCGGTTCACGCCGGCAGCGCGAGGCATATCATCGTACTCGCAGCAGATGAAGCTGACCCTTATTCTGATAGCCTGACCTTCGACATCGCCCATCGATTGACGGAGTTGAATCTCGGAAACCACACCATCGTCGAGTGCGTCAATGATGAGAACCGCGGGCGCTTCAAGGCCCTCGGTATCCGAACGATCCTCCGCCCGGTCCGAACCTACCCTGAAATCATGGTGCGCTCCGTCGTGGCTCCCGGCTCCGAGAAGGTTCTCGAAGATCTTTTCAACTACGAACATGACCACCCCCACCGGTACGACCTGAAATTGGACGACCTCAATTGGGCCGATATTGTCAGTGCTCTGGTGCGCCATGGCATTGGAACAGCGCTCGCCTATATTGACGACGACAATGAAGTCATCTGCCATCCGCCGACCAACGAGGAAATTGAAGGTAAAGGTTTAATTGTGCTGGTTAAATCCGCCGAAACGCCGGAAGTCTCTGTGGTGGAGGAAGCACTGGAGCGATACCGGGTATTCCTGAAGCAATGGCGCGCTCATTCGGCTGCCCAGGAGACCGGCGAAGCAGAGCCATCACAAAACAACTCACCCGGCTAGTGAGCACCAGGCTCTAGAATGCAATACTTACTGCCCGCCAGTCGCAAGCTGCAATTGAAGAATCCCCATATTCGTGGAGCTTTCGGCCAGCTCACGAACGGCAGTCCCCTTTGCCAGCTCAGCGATCACACGCGCCCAGAGCTCGCCACACCCTGCGGTATCGGCCGCCGCTGCCACACGCGACAAATCATACTGGCCAGCGGGAAACGGCTTGTCGAGCAGCCAACAGACGCCCAACGTCTGAAGGAATTCAGTTATTGAAAGCGGCTCACTTTGGTGAGCAACGTCCGGGCAATACAAACCCGCAAGAAAATAACCCTGCTCGGCCTTACTGACGAGATTCAGGAAAACCGGCACTTCGCGGGCCAGTTCGAGCGCCCAGGCCACCAGCTTTCTGCCGTCCCCGCTTTTCAGCTCAAATTCCACCTCGTGCAACGGCCATCTGGCATCATTGCCAGCCACACTGCCGGAATCTACGGCTATTTCGATGACACTCTGCCCTTCTTCCAGCCAGAGCACCTGACGCTGAAAGTTGGTTTCAAACACCACCAGGAGACTGCTGAGGTCCAGCTCGGAATTCAGCGGTGTCTCTTCCAGCAACGACAAATCCAGTTCAGGACCAGAGACAGGCCACTCCCACTCTTCGCGCCGGTGAGCGCCATCGACGAATTCACCCCGGGTTTTCAGGGTCTGTATATAGTCATCGCCCGCTTTGCGAACCCTCAGCGCGGCTTTGGCCCGATTCAGATCGGCACTGGGCGTGTCGAAATAGCGATTGATCAGCGATTTGGTTTTTCCGGGGCGCACCTCAGGACGGGAGGAAAGCCACTCCAAAGCCTGCGCCTGGGCCGCGTCAGAAACACTGAGTTTGATTTCCAGTTCGGTTGCCATATCAACGCCCTGTTTTTTTCGGGATTCAGAAACGCAAAAACCGGCGACCCAAGGGTCACCGGTTTTCATACTACAGGATTAGCCGGCTGGCTGATCAGAAGTAGTAGACAGCACCAACAGCTGCAATGGACTGCTCGTCGCCAGACGCGCCTTCCAGGGTGTACTCGTCTGCGGCATCGGAACCGGAGAGGTAACCCTCGAAGTAGACGTACATGTGATCCGATACGTTGTGCAGAGCCTGCAGGATGACGGTGTCGTTCTGATCGCCAGAAGCGGAGTCTTCATCGCGGAGCTGGTAGGACAGCGCGAACTGATTGGCGCCCATCGTGTAGATACCCATCATACCAACAACGTCTGCAACATCCTTGCGGGTTTCGTAGGAGGCTGTCAGACGAAGGTTATCCAGGTTATAGCTGGCACGAAGGCCATAAGAGTTTTCGTTGTTGAACTGCACGCCTGCCGTGTCTGGATCAAGGTCTTTGCTACCGTCGTTTGAATCGACCGCGAAAGCTAGCTCGATAGCATCCATTTGATACATAGCTGCGAGCTGCCATGGGTATGACTTCTTACCCTCGGCATCACCACTTACCTCAACAGCTGCCCCAACCGTTAGACCGCCGAGAGAGGGTGACATGTACTGCACAAGGTCGCCTTCACCCGTTTCGTAATTAAAGCCGATGTCAGACCCCACCTCATGGAATTGGGCAACCTCGTCGACAGCGACCTCATAAATTGAGTCATCTGAGCCCACCCAGATCTGGCCAATGTTATCGCCTTTGATACCGATGTAGGCTTCGTCCAGGGCATCTATGCCGCTGCTCTCAGACTTATCGTCAGCGTTGATACCCTCGAGTTCCAGCTTAAAGAAACCCGTAATGCCAGGTGCAATATCGTGATCGTGCTTAACACCCAGAGTAGAACCATTGTCTGCGTGCTCCAGCTCGGAACCGGCTCCATCTACATTGGTATGTTTGAGAACATACTGAATGTTGCCGTAAACCGTTGGCATAGAATCCATCTGAGCGGCCAACTCAGATGCTGACCTAGTCTCCTGAGCCAGCAATGCACCAGAAAATGTAGTGGCTGCAATGGCCGATGCGATGAGCCTTTTTTGCATATGTCATTTTCCTTATAAAATTATCTCAGGTTTTAACAATCTTATTATCTTTACAAAGACTTGCCTTTGCCAATATCAAAAAACCGGCGACCCCAAGGTCGCCGGTTTTCATACTACTGGATTAGCCGGTTGGCTGATCAGAAGTAGTAAACAGCACCAACAGAAGCGATGGACTGCTCATCGCCGGCGTTGGCAGCACCAGTGTCCGGATCTTCATAGATAGCTGAGTCCGCACCAGACAGGTAGCCTTCGAAGTAAACGTACATGTGATCCGACACGTTGTGCAGAGCCTGCAGAATGATGGTGTCGTTCTTGTCGCCAGAGGCATCGTCGTCCAGCATCTGGTAAGACAGAGCGAACTGATTCGCACCCATGGTGTAAACACCCATCACGCCAACGATGTCATTAACGTCTTTGCGAGTCTGGTACTCACCGATAACGCTGAAGTCACCAGCGCTATATGTTGCAGTCAGACCGTAGCTGTTTTCGTTATTGGGGCCAGCACCGCCGTCGTTGGAATCAACACCAGCAGAGATTTCAAGTGCGTCAACCGCGTAGGTAGCAACCAGCTGGTAAGGGTAAGACTTCTCTGAACCACCTTTGGTGTCGTTGTCGCCGTTAACCTGAACAGCGGCAGACAGAGTGAGGCCACCGAAGGACGGAGACATGTACTGAACCAGATCACCTTCGCCGGTCTCGTAGTTGGCAAAGATATCAGAACCAACCTCGTGGAAGTTGCCGATTTTGACAATGGCGCTTTCGTATACAGAGTCGTCAGAACCAACCCAAACCTGACCGAAGCTGTCGCCCTTAACACCGACGTAAGCTTCATCCAGAGCATCGATACCGTTGCTGCTGGACTTGTCGTCAGCATTGATGCCTTCCAGCTCCAGCTTGAAGAAGCCGGTGATGCCCGGAGCGATTTCGTGGTCGTGCTTCACGCCCAGAGTGGAGCCGTTGTCAGCGTGCTCTACGGTTGAGCCAGCACCATCAACGTTGGTGTGCTTCAGAACGTACTGGATGTTGCCGTATACGGACGGCATGGAGTCCATCTTGGCAGCCAGCTCGGAAGCTGACATTTCAGACTGGGCGAAAACACTGCCAGAGAAGGTAGCGGCTGCAATAGCAGATGCGATGAGCGTTTTTTTCATGTTGCGTCTTCCTTTTTGAGTTAACTCAGGTTTTAGCGACGGGTTCTTATCCCGATTTTATAAGGCTTCACCAGTCAGGCTGGATGAGGCCGATTCTGTATTACCTCCATGTCAGTTTGATGACACGGGAGTAACTTTTCTTCTTTTTCGATTAAATCTGACAGATTCCAGATCTATACAGCTCAAACACTTACAGAACTTTCTTAAAGCTCTGAATGATGAAACTGTTTTAATACAATAATTCTCATTTTGCAAATTAACTGGTGTGCATTTTTAGCTCTTTTGGCAGCAGAAACGCAAATATTTATGCTATTTCGCACTTGTGAGCAGCGTTACAGTTGCACTTCAAATCCGAGGCCAGATTCACATTAATTCTTTATAAACAAAATATTAGAACGCCGTCGCTCGGTGTCGCCAAAGACTGTCACGATATTTTTGCACCATCAGAGCCCCGCATGGCGGCCTGCGCACAATACTAGTGCAAGTACTTACGCACCCTTTTTTTTACTCTCAAGCATGAACGTGACAGGACCGTCATTGACTAAACCAACCTCCATATCCGCGCCAAACCTCCCTTCACTCACCTTGTCCGCCCCCAACTGCGATCGTGCATCTGCCATAAACGATTCGTATAGCTTATTGGCATGCTCCGGCTCCGCGGCAAGAGAGAAACCGGGCCTGGTTCCGGAAGACGTATCAGCTGCCAAAGTAAACTGAGGAACAACAAGAAGGGACCCACCGATATTCTGCAGGCTGCGATTCATCCGGCCTGCATCATCGGGAAACACACGGTAAGTGAGGATTTTTCGGCAAAGTTCCCTTGCCTCGCGCTCGCCATCTCCTTTTTCGACACCCAGCAACAGCAGAAGGCCTGTGTCGATCGAGGCTATCTGCTCACCGCCCACGGTAACACTGGCTTGCGAAACTCGCTGGATCAATCCTTTCATCAACTGCCTTGAGGACGATTGAACAGGCAAAAATTAAGATCGAGCAAGAGTGTATCCATGGCCGTTACCGGCCGCAACCCTGAAAACGGAATTCAGCCAGCACTTTTGTCAGTTTTTGCAACAACGGACTCAACACCACGAATGAGTGCATCGATTATGGCAGGCTCAGAAGCGGAGTGACCTGCGTCGCGAATGATCTGAAACTCTGCCTCCGGCCAGGCCCTGCTGAGTGCAAGGGCATTGTCCAGCGGGCAAACCATATCGTATCGGCCATGAATAATTATTCCGGGAATGTCCGCCAGGCGGTCCGCGTCGCGAATGATTTGGTCTGACTCGAGAAAGGCGGAGTTCATGAAATAGTGGCATTCGATGCGGGCCAGCGCGATGGCCACATGGGGATGGCCAAAGTGCTCAACCACCCTGGGGTTAGGATGCAGAGTTGCACACCGGCCTTCCCAAACCGACCAGGCCTTGGCCGCCTGGATCTGCTCCAGCTCGTTGGAACTGGTCAGTTTGCGGTAATAGGCCGCCACCATATTATCCCGCTCGTCTTCCGGGATCTGTGCTTCGAAGTCAGACCAATAATCCGGGAACACGCGGCTGGCGCCGTCCTGATAGAACCACTGGATATCCCGAGGTCGGCATAGAAAAATACCCCGAAGAACCAGGCCGGAGACCCTCTCTGGATAAGTCTGGGCATAGACAAGACTCAGGGTCGACCCCCAACTACCGCCAAACAGAAGCCACTTGTCGATACCAAGGAACAAACGAACCACCTCCATATCCTCAACCAGCTTGTCCGTGCTGTTACCCTCAAGCTCAGCCAGCGGGGTGGATCGACCGGCACCACGCTGATCCATCAGAATGATCCGGAATCTCTCGGCGTCAAAGAAGCGACGGTGATAGTCCTCGCACCCACCACCAGGCCCACCGTGAACGACGAGCACCGGTATCCCGTCAGGGTTCCCGCTTTCCTCAACATAGAGCTCATGAGGCAGATCAACAGCAATACGGTGCTGGGCGTTGGGTTTGATTTCCGGGTATAGAGTGAGCATTGACCGCTCCGTTCAGAGGATTTAACCGGAGTTTAGCTTAAGCCCATAAAAAAAGGGCCAGATGATTCATTCATCCGACCCTTTCTCATTACACGAAACAACAATCAGAAAATTACTTCTTGTTGGCTCGCTTGCGCTCGTTTTCGGTCAGGAGCTTCTTGCGCAGTCTGATGGACTTCGGTGTCACCTCCACCAGCTCGTCGTCATCAATAAACTCGAGCGCCTGCTCAAGGGTGAACTTGATCGGCGGCACGAGACCAATGACTTCATCCTTGCCAGAGGCGCGCATGTTGTCGAGCTTTTTGGCCTTGGTGGGGTTGACCACCAGGTCGTTGTCCCGGCTGTGAATACCACACAACTGCCCTTCATAGATTTCCTGCCCCGGATCCAGGAACAGCTTGCCACGGCTCTGCAGGGTTTCCAGAGAGTAGGTAAAAGCGGTACCCGTAGCCATGGACACGATGACACCGTTCTGGCGACTGGTGACATCGCCAACTTTGATCGGGCCGTAGTGGCTGAAAGTCGAAGTCAGAATGCCAGTGCCTGAAGTCATGGTAAGGAAGGTGTTCCGAAAACCAATCAGGCCCCGGGCTGGAATGGTATAGTCCAAACGCATCCGGCCCTTGCCATCCGGAACCATGTTGGTCAGGTCGCCTTTACGCAGACCCATTTGCTCCATGACGGCGCCCTGATGCTGCTCCTCGATATCAACAATGACGTTCTCGTAAGGCTCCTGCTTCACGCCGTCAACTTCGCGGATAACAACTTCCGGACGGCCAACCGCCAGCTCAAAGTTCTCGCGACGCATGTTTTCAATCAGTACAGACAGATGTAACTCGCCACGGCCGGATACCTTGAACTTGTCCGCGGAGTCACCCTCTTCAACACGCAACGCCACATTGTGCAGCAACTCCTTTTCAAGGCGCTCCTTGATGTTCCGGCTGGTGACGTACTTGCCTTCCTTGCCGGCAAAGGGCGAATCGTTGACCTGGAAGGTCATGGACACGGTCGGCTCATCCACCGTCAGTGCCGGCAGAGCTTCAACGTTGGCCTGATCACAAAGGGTGTCAGAGATAAAGAGCTCGTCCATGCCACTGACACAGACAATGTCGCCAGCCTGAGCTTCGTCGACTTCCACACGCTGAAGACCGGAGTGTCCCATGATCTTGAGGATACGGCCGTTACGCTTCTTGCCGTTGGCACCAATGGCGGTTACCGGCGAATTGGTCTTGACCTTGCCGCGCATGATACGACCAATACCGATTACACCGAGGAAGCTGTTGTAGTCCAGCTGGGAGATCTGCATCTGGAACGGGCCATCCGGATCCACGTTCGGCGCCGGCACGTGATCAACAATCGCCTGGAACACGGCATCCATATTGTCATCCAGGTTTTCGTGATCCATCCCGGCAATGCCGTTCAGAGCGCTGGCAAACACAATCGGGAAGTCCAGCTGCTCGTCAGTGGCTCCCAGGTTGTCAAACAGGTCGAATACCTGGTCCACGACCCAGTCTGGACGAGCGCCGGGACGGTCAATCTTGTTAACCACGACGATCGGGCGCAGGCCCGCGGCAAATGCCTTCTGGGTAACGAACCGGGTCTGGGGCATGGGGCCGTCAATGGAATCAACCACCAGCAGCACGCAATCGACCATGCTCATGACCCGCTCAACCTCACCGCCGAAATCAGCGTGGCCCGGGGTGTCCACAATATTGATATCGTAGTCGTTCCATTTCAGGGCCGTGTTCTTGGCCAGAATGGTGATGCCCCGCTCTTTTTCCTGATCATTGGAATCCATGACCCGCTCGCTATCCAGCTCCTTCCGATCCAGGGTACCGGATTGGCGCAAAAGCTGGTCTACGAGGGTGGTTTTACCATGGTCAACGTGGGCGATGATGGCGATATTACGAAGTTTTTCAATCACAAAAATATTCCTGCGGCATGCACTCAATGACCTGAGAAGGTCGTTCGCAGGGGGAATCCCAGCACATGCCGTCTCAAATCCGTAAAATGAACTCATTCACCGGAGCTGGCTGCCCGGCACCCTGAACGATGCTTTCCGATCATGGATCTGGAAATGACAGGGTAAAAAATGAAGCGGCGCGCAGTATAGCGAAAAGTCTGTGTCGTTAATATGAAGAAAAACGCCTATTCTTTATATAAGGCAAGCGCACCCGGATAGGGCGCCCACTCCATAAATGCACCAACAAGGTGCACCAATTAAGTGCAGGTGTCCGCCTCGGAGCGACGATTTTCCTCCTGATATGCCCCAAACCCTTGCAGTTGCGCTGTTCTGGAGCATGCCCTAAAAATTGGCAAGCGCCTTGCTTTATCGAAATCAGCCGAATTTTGCAGGTAAGACGCAACGGCATTTGCTAAGCTGCGCAAACCTGAGAAACAGATCGGAACCCGTTAACCCGGGCGATCCGGCACCACGAACATGAATACAGCCGCCTGTGCGGTATAACTTACGGAGCATGCACAATGTCCAAGACAGTTGATTTGATCAAAGAGCACGAAGTCAAATGGGTTGATCTGCGCTTCACTGACAGTCGCGGTAAAGAGCAGCACGTTACACTGCCTGCCACCGAAGTAGATGAAGACTTTTTCGCAGACGGCAAGATGTTTGACGGCTCCTCCATCGCGGGCTGGAAAGGCATCAACGAATCCGACATGATCCTGATGCCGGACGACGAGACCTCTGTACTCGATCCGTTCACCGAAGAAACCACCGTGAACATCACCTGCAACATCGTAGAGCCTTCTACCATGCAGGGCTATGAGCGTGATCCGCGCTCCGTTGCCCGCCGCGCAGAGGAATACCTCAAGTCCACCGGCATCGCAGACGGCGCCCTGTTCGGCCCGGAGCCGGAGTTCTTCGTGTTTGACTCCGTAAAGTGGAACGTAGACATGCAGGGTGCGATGTACCACATCCACTCTGAGGAAGCTGCCTGGGTATCCGGCGAAGATTTCGATCGCAACAACATCGGGCACCGCCCGGGCGTTAAAGGCGGCTACTTCCCGGTTCCGCCGGTTGACAGTCTCCACGACCTGCGTGGCGCAATGTGTGCAGCTATGGAATCCATGGGCCTGGACATCGAAGTTCACCACCACGAAGTCGGCACTGCCGGCCAGTGCGAAATCGGTGTTGGCGCTAACACGCTGACCAAAAAGGCTGATGAAGTTCAGATCCTCAAGTACTGCGTACATAACGTGGCGCACGCCTACGGCAAGACTGCGACCTTCATGCCCAAGCCGGTTGTAGGTGACAACGGTTCCGGCATGCACGTTCACATGTCCCTGAGCAAAGACGGCAAGAACCTGTTTGCCGGTGACAGCTATGCTGGCCTGAGCGAATCCGCCCTGTACTACATCGGCGGTGTGATCAAACATGCCAAGGCCATCAACGCCTTCACCAACAGCTCAACCAACTCTTATAAGCGTCTGGTTCCGGGCTTCGAAGCACCGGTTATGCTGGCCTACTCTGCCCGTAACCGCTCTGCCTCTATTCGTATCCCGTACGTGAATACCCCGAAAGCGCGTCGTATTGAAGTTCGCTTCCCTGACCCGTCAGCCAACCCGTACCTGGCGTTCGCAGCGCTGATGATGGCTGGCCTTGACGGCATCCAGAACAAGATCCACCCCGGCGATGCCATGGACAAGGATCTGTACGACCTGCCGAAGGAAGAAGCTCTGAGCATTCCGACAGTGGCTGAGACTCTGTCTGAAGCTCTGGACTGCCTGGAGGCGGATCACGAGTTCCTGACACGTGGCGGCGTATTCACCGAAGATATGATCGCGGGCTACGTAGATCTGAAACGCGGTGAAGTCGAGAAACTGAACATGACCACTCACCCGGTCGAGTTCGATCTGTACTACTCCTGCTAAAACCTCTCTTTAGAGGACGAGCAGACAAAGCCCCGCCCCTGTGCGGGGCTTTTTTTGTGAGCGAAAGCACAGTGCCTGCAGCCCTTAACGATATGTAACCAACATCCGGGGCCGCAGGCGTTGAAAAGACTCTGGGCGCCGCCGATAATCGGGGAAACCCAATAACAGGTGAGCTTATGAATCCAAAGTCTGGATTGGTTACCGGCCTTCTGTTTTTTCTGGCAATTCCGGTTTCTGCCGAGGTATACCGCAACGTCGATTCCTACGGCAACGTCACTTACTCTGACGAACCCAGCGAAGGCGCTGAAGCGGTTGAGGTAAAGCCGGTCACGACCATCACCCTGCCCAAGCCAGAGGTCGTTCAGGAAACCGAAAAGCTCCGTGAAGAAGTCCAGCGAGAGGGCGCAGTTTACGACAGTGTCTCCTTCGCCTATCCGGATAACAACCAGGCTTTCCACAGTGGCAGCGGCGATGTCCAGTTCGAGGTGCGCAGCACCCCTGGCCTCCAGTCCGGCCACAAATACGAGGTGACTCTGGACGGACAGC
This sequence comes from Marinobacter sp. BW6, assembly GCF_008107725.1. Lineage (GTDB taxonomy): Bacteria > Pseudomonadota > Gammaproteobacteria > Pseudomonadales > Oleiphilaceae > Marinobacter. The sequence goes on along the minus strand of NZ_VIRN01000054.1, from coordinate 65,211 downwards.
CCGTGGGGCAGAGCACGTCCGGCTCAATCACCGTCAACAACGTCTTCCGTGGATCCCATGAAGCCCGCGTCCATATCGTGGATGAAAACGGTGTTCAGGTGAAAACCGGCTCACCCATTACCTTCACCGTTCATCGCCCTTCCGCACTAAACTAACCGGGCAGACCGAACGGGCCGCACTATTATGGTGCGCACGCACCAGAAAAAAGCCATACTCTGATCAGCAACAGGGCGAAGTTTCCAGGCTGGTCAGAGGCATTCTTTCCATTTGCACCAGCTTACGGCACTTTTCAGCGCCGATACGCCCCTCTGCCCGCACTTTGCCCATTCATTTATGAACATGGTTCAAAGTGGTTCGCTTTTTGCAAAACTCCGGGGGTCACACTATGTCGAACCAACGGGATTCACGCATGGCACTGCCTTCGGCCCATCAAACCGGATACAAGAGTATTCTCGACAGTCTTACTACGGCTGTTCTGGTACTCGAAGATAACCTGACCATCCGGTATCTCAATCCGGCCGCCGAAAGCCTGTTCGAAACCAGCATGACCCGCAGTCACGGCCAGCCTTTCCAGGACATTCTGGTCGAATCCGAAGACGCCCTGAAAACACTTTTTGCCGCCGTCCGGAACGGGCAATCCTACACCCGCCGGGAGGCCGAGTTTCTTCTCACAAGCGGCTCCCGGCTTACGGTCGACTATTCCGTAACGCCAATCAGTCTGGAACCGACGGAACTACTGATCGAAATCCAGCCCAGGGACAGGCTGATGCGGATCAGCCGCGAGGAAGACATCATCTCGCAGCAGGAGACCACCCGTATTCTGGTTCGGGGCATGGCACACGAGATCAAGAATCCGCTTGGAGGCATCCGGGGCGCGGCGCAGCTTCTTGACCGGGAACTCAATAGTGAGGATCAGCGGGAATACACTAGGGTCATCATTGACGAAGCAGACCGGCTCAGAAGCCTGGTTGACCGGATGCTGGGCCCGAACAAGGCGCTGAAGCTGGCACCGACCAACATCCATGAAATCCTCGAACGCGTGGGCACGCTGCTGGAGGCAGAGAGCAAAGGGCGACTGAATTTCGAACGGGATTACGACCCCAGCATTCCAGAGTTCAAGGGTGACAAGGAGCAACTGATTCAGGCGTTCCTGAATATTGCCCGAAATGCTATGGAGGCGGCCTTTGAAAATCAGGCTGGCCCCAGTTCCGAAGAGCCGCCGACGATTACCTTCCGCACCCGGACCCTGCGTCAGTTCACGATTGGCAACCGACGCCATCGGCTGGTGTGCCGGATCGATGTTATCGACAACGGCCCCGGCATTCCGCCGGAGCTCGTGCAGAACATTTTCTATCCGATGATCAGTGGCCGTGCCAGTGGCACCGGTCTGGGCCTTTCCATAACCCAGAGCATCATCGGCCAACACCGTGGACTGGTTGAATGCGAGAGCGAACCAGGCCGCACCGACTTCATCATCTTCCTGCCTCTGGAGGACACCCCATGAGCCAACCGGCGAACGTCTGGATCATAGACGACGACCGCAGTATTCGCTGGGTGCTGGAGCGCGCCCTTAACCAGGCCGGTATGCAGCCCCGAGTTTTTGACAGTGGTGAAAGCATCATGATGCGGCTGGAACACGAGCAGCCGGATGCCATCGTAAGCGATATCCGGATGCCCGGCGTCGACGGCATCACCCTGCTTTCCCAGATTGTGGACGTTCACCCGGACGTTCCCGTCATCATCATGACCGCGCACTCGGATCTGGAAAGCGCGGTAACCAGCTACCAGACTGGCGCGTTCGAATACCTGCCAAAACCCTTCGATGTGGATGATGCCGTAGCGTTGGTCAAACGTGCCGTTGCCCATAGCCACGAAAAACGTGCCAGTGGTGAACCCCAGGCAGAGATGGCCCAACGTAACGCCGAAATCATCGGTGAAGCACCGGCCATGCAGGAAGTCTTTAGGGCTATTGGCCGGCTTTCCCACTCCAACATCACCGTGCTGATCAACGGCGAGAGCGGCACAGGCAAGGAGCTGGTGGCCCAGGCGCTGCATAACCACAGCCCGAGGGCGAACCACCCGTTCATCGCCCTGAACATGGCCGCGATCCCAAAAGACCTGATTGAATCCGAACTCTTTGGCCACGAAAAAGGTGCGTTTACCGGCGCCGGCGCCGCCCGTCAGGGCCGTTTTGAACAGGCCAATAGCGGAACCCTGTTCCTGGATGAGATCGGCGATATGCCCGCTGACACCCAGACACGACTATTGCGGGTTCTGGCTGATGGCGAGTTCTACCGGGTGGGTGGCACAACGCCCATCAAGGTGGACGTGCGGATTATCGCTGCAACCCACCAGGATCTCGAAAAGCTGGTCCAGGCGGGCACCTTCCGGGAAGACCTGTTCCACCGTCTGAACGTCATTCGCGTGCATCTGCCCAAGCTGGCCGAACGCCGGGAAGACATCCCCCGCCTGATGCAGCATTTTCTGAAACGGGCCGCGAAAGAGCTGGCCGTAGAGCCCAAGATCCTGCGCGAAGAGGCCGAGGAATACCTCACCACCCTGCCCTGGCCGGGCAACGTCCGCCAGCTGGAGAACACCTGCCGCTGGCTGACCGTGATGGCCAGTGGTCGCGAGATCCACATTGATGACCTGCCGCCGGAACTGCTGCACCAGGCGGAGACACCGACCACGGGAACGACCTGGCAGGAGGGTCTGAAAAACTGGGCCGAACAGGAGCTCAAGCGGGGCAAGAAAGGGATTCTCGATACGGCGGTGCCCGAGTTCGAGAAAATCATGATTGAAACAGCCCTGAAGCACACCGGCGGCCGCCGCCGTGATGCCTCGATTCTGTTGGGATGGGGGCGAAATACGCTGACCCGAAAGATCAATGAGTTGGGGATGGATCATCCGGAACACGAAGACGACTGACGATTGGCGAGCCGCCGGGGTTCGTTGATGTTTTGGGGCAGGACTCAGGTCCTGCCCTTTTTTTATCGTTCCTGCCAGTAGATCACTCTGTCGTGGCCCCGATAGACGCCGAACGTTGCCAGCCCAACCGGATCATCGAGAGCACCATCACCGTCGCTGTCATCTTCAAGCCAGAGTGGGACGTCCCAAACAATCATATCTGTGCCTTGCGTACCGTTCGGTTGAAGGGTGAGCGGGCTACCGACCCCACTCCCCAGAGTCCCGGTGTCTGAAATAAGCGAATGGTGGACCTCTGGATCCGATATCGACGCCGTTGACCATGAAGAACAGCTGTCGTCCTGATTTGTCACCAGACGGGTTCCATTCCAGAACTCCGCTCTGAAGGGCATTGATAATGACGCCACATCCTCTGGACCATAAACGTTGTCCATGCTCCACACACCGTACCGGAGTTCCAGAGGAGCAGCCGGGTTCACCAAAACGGGCATTGCCGCTGCGGACACATTGTCCGAATCCTGAACTGCATCCACCGAGATAGTCAGGTCGGGCGCAAAGGGCGCGACTCGCGATTCGGTGGATTTTTGGTATGTGATCTCGTCCGCTGTTGAGAAGGTGTAGGAAACCACGCCCGGCGATCCGACTGAAACCAAACCAGCCTGAAGTGAAGACGTTACTGGATAGTTCACACCAGTGCTATCAATAGCACTGTTATCGCTGGTGGGGCTGCTGCGTAGCACTGAGGAAGGCGTCAGCTTCATGAAGCCGCCTTCTGTGTAGTTCTTGGTGGTGTAGGTTCCCGGCCCCTTGGCCTCAATCAGTAACTCAGGAGCAATAAACCAACCGGTAGGCTGGCCTGCGTAAAGGAAGGGCGCACCGGAATCACAGAAAGGGTCTAACTCTCCCGACAAGACCGTGACGTCAAAACGGTCAGGCACAAACCGCCCTACGCTCCCGGATACGCCACTCACACCTGGCGCCACCCCAAGATAAGCAGGGTTGCTGGAAACGAGCTCCAGAATACCGACCTCATTCCAGCTCAAATCACTGATGGTCGCCACCCCGGCGCTGAAGGTGCTTCCGGGTAGTTGCGAGGTACCCGACAAAGTACCGGTCTCACCGCCGGCTGGCTGGAGCAGATTGTGCGTCAGCTCAGCCCCCTGTGGCGAACCTTCCTGACCATAACTGACCAGTGTATTGCCTGCAGCGCCCAACGCAGAAAGGACCAGCTCAAATGCGTCTCCTGTCGCCCTGAAAACATCGCCCGAAGCGTTGTTCGCTGAAGGGTTACCGGTTACCGTGAGAGAGAAACGGTCCGGCCTGATCGTCCACTGCCCCCCGACTCCTGAGACGGGCAACGGATCGCCCCCCGCATCCACCACAGCCCCCGATGTGTCGTCCAGCAGATTCAGCCGATACTGTCCGACATCGCTGGTTGCAAGCGAAAAGCTCGTGGTCCCGCCACTGAATGCAAGCGTTAGGTTGTCAGTAGAAGGCCGGGAATTCCCCGGTACCACGGCACCAGCGCCGCCCTGAAGCTCTGGTGGAGCCCCACCGGGATCGTCCCCGCTGCGTGAGAGCCAGGCTTTCAGATCAATCAGTCCATCATACTCGGTTACCAGGCCACATTCGCCGGTGGTCTGGTCCCGACGAACCGCTCGGACTGAAAAGTCGTGATTGCGTTCAGCCACGATATCGAGGCCATTGGTATCGTTAGCCTCGATAACAAAGGCATTTTCAAGGAACTGAACCGGTCCGGAACGCCCCTGTTGCCCATCTGCGAGATCTTCTACCACCACCGTTAGTTCGTCGGCAGAGGCGTTCTCCAACAGCAACGACACGGTACCTTTATCGGCATTGGCAAACATGTACGAAACCGTGCCGTCATTATCCGTATCAGGGCTGGGCGCGAGGGCCCCTTGGGGGCGATCGGTCAAGCGGGGAGAGCTGCCGCTCCAATTCCCACGACTTGAACTGGTTACGAGTGAGACAGCGCCTTCATACCCGGTCACCAGATCACCACTCTGGTCCAGCGCCCTGATGACGACCTCCGCACCCTCACAAACACTGGCCGTTGCTGGCACCGAAACCTCAAAACGATCCAACTGATTGAAGCCACAAGGCCGAGCCCGAAGGTAAAGTTGCTCGATTCCCTTGTCGTCAAAAGCAGCACTGAAAACCGTAACCTCATCAATCAGTCCATCAAAGTAACGTCCTCCGAAAAACTGATCCTGTCCGATATGGAAGGGGTCATTGTTGGTCATCAGATTGCCCGACCAACTGGCTGATCCCGACTCCACACCATCGATATATATGGCCTGACGCCCAATCTCGTAGACAACAGCAACATGGTACCAACGGTTCTCTGTCAGATTGGCGCCGTTTGTGGTGAACGAAAAGGTGCGGCCATTGTCGGTTCGCCACCACCAGTAGATCTCGCGGCTGGAATTGATGTGGAACTCGAAGTTCTCGTCTTTGGAGACGATGGTCCGGATGCCAGAACGCGGGAAGCTCGCTGGATTGATCCAGGCGCTGATGGTCAGAGGTCCTGAAAGATCCAATGCAGGCTGGTCACCGATCTCGATATAGTCATTGTTGGCAGAGTCAAAGCGCGCATATCCGCAGGTTCCCGGGCTTCCGGGACGCGCTGGACCTTGTGTGGAGAAATTTGGCGGGCCTGAAGCTTGTCCATGAAGTCCATTTCCGGAAGCATCAAGAACCTCACCGGCGGATCCATTCCAGGGGCCATTGTCCAGATGCCAATCGGCAACCGGCGCAGGGAGAATGGTGCCCACCCCAATCTGGGATCTGAACACGCCATAGCGATCTCCAGAGCTGTCCTGCGCCGACGTGAGCTCCAGAAAGAACTGGCGCTCTTCAAGACTTCCGGACTGCAATGTTGGCACACTGATGATGGCCTGATCCTGGCCAGCTGGAATTGCGACGGTTCCGGAGCGTGCACTGTAGTCAGTGCCAGCGGTCGCGGAGCTGTCTCGCGTCTGATAGCCAATCGACAAATCCCGGCCGGCAATGGCATTGAGGGTAACCTTAAAACTGGCGGTCTGCCCCTGAAACACAGTCGCGCTTTCAACGCTAATGTCAGGCCCGGGGATGGCACCCTCATTGGTATCCCCTTCCGTATCCTTTCCATCAGAAGCCCCGGAGCTCATGCTCCAGGATCCGGTGCCATCAGGAAGCCTACGGGCATATTTGCCACTTTCCCCTCCCACGAGAGGCAAATAGGTATCAAAAGGCAGCTCGTCAGGACTGGAAGAACAGGAGGTATCCTGTGAACCAGAGACAGTGTTGCCAACCTGGACGTAATCAATGGTGTTACCGGCTGCATCGGAAAGCCTCGCATCCATGCCCGCCAGATTTATGTCCGTGTTTCCGAGCGCATTACCACCCATGATCAACCACGGTGAATCGCCGCGATCCGCCAATGTGAGAGACAGCGCGCCGCTGCAGGAAATCGTGGGATTGTTTTTGCCGTCCGTTGAACAAAACTGAAGCTGCCAGGAGGAATACTCAGATGGCTCGACGCTGGAAGAGAGCAACTTAATCTCTATAAAGCCATCTTTTTCCGATATTTCGTTAATGGTCGCCAGACCCGCAAACTCAGAACAAGCCGCATAAGCCCATTGGGGCGCAACCACCATCAGCAACAGGCAGACGATCGAAGCCAGGTTTTTTAATCCGTGTCGGGGAGCACCACAGTAATTTCTCATCGGACCTTAACCTCCACCACTCGCTCCGCACGATCAATGCCGGTACCACACTGTCCGGTACTGGTCAGGGTAAAGATCTCCTCCAACGGAGCGCTACCATTCAGCTCCGCGGAAACCGACTCACATGCCAGAACTGCGCGGCAACCGGAAAGACCGCTAACCGAGAAGGTTCTAGGCGTCGTTACCGAGCTGCACGCGCCTCCTTCAAGAACCTCCCGCACTGCGACCTGGGCGCCACTCTCTGCAGCAAAAAAGGCGCGTTGGGACTGGACCTGCAGGCTGATCGCTTCTCCGCTGCTCTGCTGCAGCTGAGCCATGACAACGACGAACAAAGCCAAAACAGTGATTACAAATAGCGCTACCGGCAGACCAGCGCCAGACTGTCGGTTCAAGAGGTTGTCAGGGCACATTACGAATCTGAACCTCCTGACTGACGCTAGTTACTTCCCCTGTTTCCGGGCTGACCAGCTCGAAGCTGAAAGACACCACACCATTTCTCTGTAGCGAGGGAGGAACAACCTCGAAACGCAGAGAATCAGCCACCAGCTCCGCCGCAAGGACTTCTCTGCCAGGCATCGCTAAGGGCAAGGCTGTCGCCACCGAGGGTTGAATATCATAATCGCGGTAACGGAACAGAAACCTGCCTTGCTGACAAAAGGTCCTAGGCTCATCAATTATGAAGAATTTACGCTCTGGGGATTGAGTAGAGAAGCGATGGTTAGCGCCACCATCAAACGTCACGGTTACCGGAGAGGGACCGCTCGGCAATATTGCTGGAGGTGATACAGGGCCGGGACTGCCGGTCGAATAGAGGTTGCTGCCATAACCATACACAACGACCCGCCCATTGGCACCGGTACCACCGGCCAGAGGAGCCGCCTCGAACGAATCAGGGTTGGCTCCCCGAGGCAAGTTAAGATAGTTTGATACTGCAACAACCGGCATCCACTCAATACAGGATCCACTACCGTCGACACGAACGGAACCTGGCAGGGCTTCACGCAGCGCCCGACTGATCTGCTCACTGATGACAACGGCCGAGAAAGAGCGGAGTTGCCTTGATCCCAGATCGATCGCTCCGGTTGTCGACAAAGCAACGAAACGGACCGAAATCGTGGCCACAATCGCGAGCAGAACAATCACCATAATCAGCTCGACTAACGTAAAGCCCCGGCTAGCGTTCATTAGAAGTTCGCCCTGTACGCAGAGAAAGCAAACTGACCGTCGCCCGGCGCAGAAATAACCAGGTCAATCCGTTTAGCCTGAGAGACCGGCAATCCCACTTCATCCCCAGCACAAACCACTGTCACAGATACTGAAAAACCGGAATAACCGGACAAGGCCGACACGGCGCTGGCAGGCGGGGTTTCGTTCAAGCCATCGTAGTCGTCTACGTCATCAAACGTTGATCGCGTCTCCGAGCCTTCAGAACCGATCGAGCAACTACCGGAATACCGTGGGACGCCACCCTGAGGTGTCTGGTCATCGTATTTATGGGTGATGATTTCATCCATGTAAAGCTGCGCCAGCGCTACTGCCCTCGTCTCGTTCAGCGGGTTGGCACTCCGGCCACTGATCAATGCGAAAGCACCGACAACACCGGCAATCGCAACACTGATGATAACGATGGTGATAACCAGCTCCACCAGCGTTGCGCCTTGGGAACGCCGGTTCATGACTGGCAGCCTCCACGGTAAACAGCGCCGAGGGAGCTGATACATGTCTGATAGGTGCTATCGCCCGTGAAGGTAAGCTTGATATTGGCACCGCCGGATAAATTTCCTTCCTTGGTGAACGTCAGGATAAGTGGGAGGGCAACACCCCCAAGGCTGGATCCGGCGCGCTCAACGCTGAACGTACGGGCATTGCCGGTGCCGACCCCAACCGTGAACACAAAATCATCTGAGGTCTGTTTGATCGTGACTGTTCCAGCTGAGTTTCCAGCCATTGCTGCCTGCTGGGCAAGCAGCGTGGCGGAGGCGAGTTGCTGGTTGGCCACCAGGGGGGAGAAAGCTGAGCTTCTGGCAAACAGGCCAATGCCCAGAGCGGAGAGGACTCCGATCAGGATGATGACCGTTACCAGCTCTACGAGAGTAAATCCCGATTCTCTCTGGGCGTTTCTCATTTTCATGCCCCTACCAGCTCCTAGTGTGGGAGCTGCACAGAAAGCGCTATACCCAAAGCCACCACTATCGGAATTTTTGCATCAACATCCACTTACCGTCGGTGCTGTTGCATTACCCGTAAGGGCATCGTAATTGAAGCTGCAGTTTGTTATCGCATTACCGTCGGAATCCTTTAGAGAAACTACTGCTGTGGTGGCGGTAGTCGCATCAGGAGTTACATCAAACTCCGAACTTAGCTGAGCCGCATCTACAATACCCGAAACAGAGGGATAACCATTTGTGGCGTTCATAGCAACCGAGGTTCCATCCAGCGTGACCGAGGTAGATGAAGAGTCTCCGTCAGCCACCCAGCGTGCATGAGCTATCGAAGCCGCAGACCGAACGGATCCAGCAGCACCATTGATGGTTGCAACACGCGCTTCGTTAGTAAAATTAGCAAACCTTGGCAAAGCAAAAGCCGCCAGAATCCCCAAAATCACAATCACCATGACCAGCTCGATCAGGGTGAAGCCTTTCTCTTTTCTTGCCGCAATGGCTGTCATCGCTTTCATGGTCGTACTCCGTTTTTATCGCCAATTGGCTTTGAGGTTTATCAATTAATGGTTGTGGTTATTTCCCCAGTATCAGCATCGTACGCAATGGTGCTGCCCTGGTTGTCTGCTTGATAGGTGAAAACACAATTTCCACCAGTGACCGAGATCAGGTATTCGGCTGGCGTTGTAGTGCCCACAGTCGGTGCATTCGACTGGAGAACACCCAGCCAGACTTCCTCGCACTTGGTGGCGTCCATCGTGGTACTGGTATCGTTTGAAGCAACGGAGGTCGGCCAGCCATCATCGCTGACATCCACGTTGTCATTACCAAAGCCCACCACATCCGTTTCTGCAGCAGTGAAGCCGTTGGATACCCACTGGGTTTTAGCCAGGGCAACACCCGCCGCCAAGGCCCCCGCAGTTGCCCGAATACTCGACTGATGCGCCTGCTCGGACAGCTGGGCAAATCGTGGCAGAGCAAAGGCGGCAAGAATTGCCAGGATGGCAATGACGACCACCAGCTCAATCAGGGTGAAACCCTTTTGTCTGCTCGTTCTAAAGTCCCGCTTCATAGCGTCGGCCTCTTTACGGTTTCGTTCGTCCGTCTGGTCAGCGTTGGGCATCCTGCGTTTGCGCTGCTTCTTCTGTCAACGACACAGGGGCCAGTTTTAACCCCGTCAGCCGTTCTTCCTGCTCCCGCATGCCATTCCCGTTGCGGTCTGCAAATTCCGTTGTCACTTCCCAGACCAGAGGCTGTCCCTCAATGGCTCGCCGACTGTCTATGGTTATCGGCTGCCCTGGTTTATAAATTAACCAGCCTTTGGGCCCGCTTTCTGTTTCTTTTTGTTCTTTAACCCGGAAGCACCAGGTGGCCGGTGCCAGTTGTTCGGCCTGGCACTGCCCTTTGTAATTGCCCCACTGGTGTTCCACCAGCCCAAACGGATTGATGCCCCGATGCTCCGCAAGACGCCCGTCACGGCTAAGCATAACCTCGGCACCCTTGATCACCAGAGCCGATCTGAGCTGGCCGATCACCATATTGGCCGCCCGTGCTTCGGCGTTTCGTGTTTCCCGCTCCAACACGCCCAGCAAGAACCACCACAGCACGCCCAGCACCATCACCACTACCGCCAGACGAAACTTGCGGGAAAGCGCGTACCCGCTGGCGTCCGACTGCCTTGCCGCTGGCACTCAGCCCCGCCCCATGGCGGCAGCCCCCAGGTCCCAGATCGGGAGGAACACGCCCAGTGCCAGAATCAACACGAGGATGCCCATGGCCACAATAAGGATCGGTTCAATGGACTCCGCCAGCCGTTTAAGGCCGTAGTCCACATCCTCATCATAAAAATCCGCCACGTTGTTGAGCATGTCGTCCACTGAACCGGTTTCCTCGCCCACCGCAATCATCTGCAGAATCAGCGGAGTGAACATTTGGCTTTGCCGAGCGGTTCTGAGCAGGCTCTCGCCTCGCTCGATGCCCGTGCGCATCTCCTTGATGTGGATCGAGATCCAGGCGTTATCTGTAGTGTCCGCTACCACGGTTAACGCGGTTGTTACGGGCATGCCGGCGGACAGCATGGTAGCAAAGTTCCTCGCGAACCGACTGAGCGTGATCAATTCCAGCAGCGGTCCGATAATCGGCAACCTGAGTTTGTAACGATCCCAGGTCAGCCGGCCCTGTTCAGTCTGTTTCCACTGCCGCAGCAACAATCCGCCAGCGGCCACTGCAAACAGCATCACGTACCAGTAGGCCAGGAGGAAATTGGAAGTACCCACCAGGACCTGAGTCAGGAACGGCAGATCCGCCCCCAGCTTGTTGAACACCGAAGCAAATTTCGGGATCACCAGAAAGTTCACGATCATCAGGGCCGATAACAGGGCAATGATGACGAACGTCGGATAACGCATGGCCTGCTTGAGACGCCTTTTGGTATCCCGCTCCAGCTCGAGGATTTCTGACAGGCGCCGGAAGGCGTCGTCCAGCATCCCGGTGTTCTCGCCCACATGGATCATGGCGACAAACAGCTCCGAGAAAACCTTCGGGTGCGCCTGCATGGCCGTCGCCATGGTTGTGCCGCCCTCAAGTCGGGTGGTCACATCGTCCAACACTTCCGCCAATACTGGCGACCTGGTGGTTTCCGCCAGGCCGCGCATGGTCCGGATCAGGGGGATGCCAGCCTTGGTCAGCGCATGCATCTGACGGCAGAATACAATCAGTTCATCCAGGGTGACTTTTTTCCGGAAGATCGGCAGCCGATTCAATCGATCAACAACCGACTCCGTTTCCTCCACCTCCCGGATCGCGAGCGGGGTAATCCCCCGGCGCATCAGCTCCGTGGCAGCGGCATCGGCATTCGGAGCGCCCAGCAAACCCTGCTGGACACTGCCACGTTCATCCTTGCCCCGGTAGCTGAATTGCATCAGGCACCTCCCCCGATCGGCTCATCCGGCAGGGGAACTTCATCCTCTGGAGCGAACTCGCCCTCGGATGTGGCTGCCACTCGGGCCACTTCTTCCAGCGTGGTCGTCCCCTGCAGTGCAAAATCCATGGCGCACTGACCCAGCGGCCGATAGAGAGGGCTCAGACGAGCGGCCTTGGTGAAGCCCGAAACGTCCTGACGGCGCAGGGCATCCAGCATGGCCTCGTTCATCTCGAGCATTTCGTAGACGCCAATCCGGCCCTTGTAGCCCGTGTTGCTGCACTGGTAGCACCCTCGGCCATGGACGAACCCGGCTTCCATATCGAGAGGATCCAGATCAAAGCTGCGCAGCCAGACCAGTTCCTGCTCCGTGGGGGTGTAGGCCTCGGCGCAGTTATCGCACACCCGCCGTACCAGACGCTGGGCAACAACACCGAGCAGGGAGCTGGCCACCAGGAACGGTTCCGCGCCCATATCAATAAGCCGCATCGCACTGCTGATGGAGTCGTTGGTGTGCAGGGTGGAGAGCACCAGGTGGCCGGTCATGGCGGCTCGCAGCCCAATTTCCACGGTCTCGCGATCCCGCATCTCACCCACCAGTATCACGTCAGGATCCTGACGCAGCGCGGCCCGGAGGACATTGGCGAACTCCAGGCCGATTTTTGGGTTCACCTGCACCTGGGTAATCCGGGGCAGACGGTATTCCACCGGATCCTCGGCGGTGATGATCTTTACTTCAGGGTGATTCAGTTCCGTCAACGCGCCATAGAGCGTGGTGGTTTTACCGCTACCGGTGGGGCCCGTCACCAGAATCATGCCGTGGGGCTTCTTGATCATCCGACGGAACCGTTCCAGCAGCTGAGCCGGCATCCCGGTGCCGTCCAGGTTCAGCATACCCTGGCTCTGATCGAGAAGACGCATAACCACCGATTCGCCGTATTGAACCGGCATGGTGGAAACCCGCACATCGATACTGCGGCCCTTGACCCGAACGTTGAAACGCCCGTCCTGGGGCATCCGCTTCTCGGAGATGTTCAGGCCTGCCATCAGCTTCAGGCGCAAGACCAGCGCGGCATTAACCCGTTTTTCCTTCATCACCTGTTCCTGCAGTACCCCATCCACCCGCTGCCGGATGCGGACCACAGTCTCGTCCGGCTCGATGTGGATGTCCGAACTGCGCGCTTGAACAGCATCCTCGAACAGCGTTTGCAGCAGTTTGACCACCGGCGCTTCAGCGCTTTCGGATTCGGCGGAGAGATCCGCCAGGTCGAACGCATCGTCGCCCAGTTCGTCTTCCAGCTCTTCCGCCAGCGACGCAATCTCATCGGTACGCCGGTACACCAGGTCCAGAGTGTTCAGCAGCTCGCTTTCCCGCACCACCGCCTGTTTGATGGGCTGCTTCAGAATGCGGACCAGCTCATCGTAGGCAAAGATGTCCAGAGGATCGGCCATGCCCACAAGCAATTCGCCACTATGCTCCGCCAGCACGATACTGCGGAACCGACGGGCCATGGCTTCCGGGAGTTTCTTTACCAGCTCATTGTTGAACTGGTAGTGACGCAGCTGAACAAAAGGCACATCGAGCTGACGGGACAAGATATTGAGCAGGCTGTCTTCGTCCACATAGCCAAGATCCGTCAGCGTCTTGCCAAGCTTGCGACCGGTACTCTTCTGCTCGCGCAGGGCGGTCATCAGCTGCTGCTCAGTAATGACATCATTCTGAACCAGCAGGTCACCTAACCGGACTTTCTTTCTCGGCTCTGTTGTCATCATCCCGCCTGTAAAGATTTCAGTCGTTCACGAACATAATCCGCCAGGGAAGGCGAAAGCCCGGGTAGCTGGGCGGCCTGGCTGTAGGCCCGAACCGCGCTATTGATCTCACCGCCTGTTTCCAGAGCAATCGCCAGGCCCACCCACCAGGCCGCGCGGCTGTCGTCCTCGGCAATCAGGGCCGACCAGTGTCGGGCCGCCTCGGTATTGCGGCCCGCCTGTTGCAGCAAGGTTGCCAGGGTTACCCGATATTCCACGTTCTGGTTCACAGCGGGAACATTGCTCTCAAGGGTGGCCAGGGCTTCCGTCAGCCCACCCTTGCTATGAAGTGCCCTGGCTCTGAGCAGTCGCAGCCCGGAATGACTGTCTGTGACGGATTCCGGAAGCCAAACAAGGGCCCTGTCAGGCATTCCCTGTACCAACATCTGACGAGCAAAGACTTCCCGGCTGGCCGCCGCAGCCTGGGAGGCTGCCAGTTCCTGCAACCTCTGCTCAGCCTCCCGGTTTTCACCGCTTCGGAGTAATGACGTCAGCTCGCGGCTGACTCGACGGTCAATGGCTTCGGGCGTCTCACGAACCTGTTTCACTGACGGGGTTGGTGCTTCTGCTTCCTGGGCAGGCTTGCTCTCTGCCACCACCGGCTTACTGACGGCGACTTCAGGCTCGGAAGCTTCGACTCTTACTGGTTTGGGCTTTGGCTTTGACTCTGGCTCGACCGCCTCGGCTACTTCCCTGGATTTGGGTTCGGGCTGTACCACAATGGGAGCCTCAGGAGCCGGTGGCGGCTCTGTAACGGTTTCCTGCGCTGGAGAGGCGCTCACATCGGCAGGCATCTCTTCACTGCTGGTGCGAGTCATGAACCAGAAGGCAGACGCGCCTACCAAGCCTGTGCCCAAGAGCAATACGACTGCCCAAAGCCCGGAACGCGGGCGGCCTCGCGATCGGGGATGCCCTGCATAGGCCGCAGCCACTTCCGGCCGATTCTGACGCTGTTCTGCTGCCCGCAGGGCATCGTTCAGGAGACTCAAAACCACCTCCCGATCAGACCAGGCGAGCGGACACTTTCTGTGTCGCGAATAGCCTGCAGGGCATGGCCTCTCTGAACCAGGCGGTCGCCCCGGCCCCAGGCCGCCAGCATCGATTTGTGAGCAAGAATATTAACCAGCCTTGGAATACCGCCGGAGGCCCGTGTAATCAGCCGAAGCGCGCCCGGGGCAAACAGATCGGCGCCGTTATAGCCGGCCTGGGCCAGGCGATGACGCAGATACTGGGCAACCGAGTGTCGGTCCAGTGGCGCCAGACGGTAGTGGAAAGTAATGCGCTGGTTCAGTTGGCGCAGACTCTGTTTCTGAAGCAGCACATCCAGTTCGGGCTGACCAAACAGAACCACCTGCAACAGCCGGACACTCTCGGTCTCCAGGTTCGTCAGCAGGCGCAACGCCTCGATGGTCTCCTCCGGCATCGCCTGGGCCTCATCAATCACCAGGACAACCGGCTTCTGCTCCATGGCGTGGGCAATCAGCCGTTCGTTGATGGCCTTGAGAACCTGGTGGGCATTGGCGCATCCGGACATATCCACACCCAGCTCTTCGGCCACCGCTTCATAAAGGGTATCCGGGGTAAGTTGGGGATTGGGAATATAGGCGGTGTGGGCAATCTGCTCGAGTTCATTGAGCAGCAGCCGGCACAACAGGGTTTTGCCTGTGCCCACCTCTCCGGAGATTTTGATAAAGCCCTCCCGCTCTTTTAATGCCACCAACAACAGTTCCAGCGCATCGCCATGGCTGGGCGCCCGCAGAAAATAGCGGGTGTTGGGCGTCAATGCGAACGGTGCTTCCTGCAGTCCGAAATGGGCTTCGTACATGCTATCGAACGGCTTTCTCCGGTTCTGGTGTGACGGATTCAGACGATTGCAGCAACTCGCGCAGCACATTCATGCGCTCGCGGCTGGCCGAAACATCCGCATTCATCTCGGGCGTTCCGGCCACCACCGGACGCAGAAGGATGACCAGCTCGCTCTTGCGGGACTGGAACCGGCGCTGCTTGAACAGTTCGCCCACCAGTGGAATGTCACTGAAGAAGGGAACCGCGGAGTTGTTGTCTTCACTGGAGTTCTGGATCAGACCACCGATGACCACGATCTGGCCGCTTTCGGCACGGATAACGCTGTCGGTTTCACGAACAGTGCTGCTGGCCAGGGGCAGCGTGACGTCGCGCTCGCCGATGGTAATCACCTTTTCCTGATCGTTCACTTCGCTAACCGAGGGGTGCACGTGCAAAGTGATGACACCGCTCTCGGAAATCTGGGGGGTCACATCCAGAGAAATGCCGGAGAAAAACGGAGTCAGTTCCACCGAGGTAGACGTCGAGTCCGTCGCTGTCACGGCGGAGTTGTTGTCGTCGAAATCAATGTCGGTCACGAAGAACTCGTCGGTACCTACCTTAATCACCGCCTTCTGGTTATTCACCGTTGAAATGCGAGGGCTGGAGAGAATCTGCACATTGCCCTGTTCACCAAGCAGCTCAATCAGGCCGGTAAAGTCACCTGCCCTCACGCTGGCGGAAAACAGGCCTCCGATATCGGATGTCTGAATGACTTGGCCGGCCAAAGCCTGCGCGGTGAAATCCTCGGGCAAACCATCGGAGGCGGTAATGCTGGACGCGCTCTGGATATCCGACCAGTTGATGCCCTGCTGGTAGCCCTCGTTAAGCGCGATCTCCAGGATCTTGGCTTCCAGGATCACCTGACGCTGCATAATCAGCTCGGTACGGCGCAGATACTCTTCAACCATGCGCAAATCCTCGGAACCGGCACGAACCATCACCAGACCAGCGCCCGGATTGACGATCACCTGTTGGCCATCACCGCCACCGATAATCATGCTCAGGGCACTTTGAATGTCCTTCCAGAAATCCGACGCCGTTTCCGTGGAAATGGTTGTGCCTACAAGGTTGCGGATCTCGCCGGAACCAGAACTGTCGCCATTGCTATTAGAGCTACCGGCATTACCACTGCGAGCACCAGTCACCTGCCCGGAGCTTACGCGGGTCTCCGAGCCGCCCCGGCGCTTGAAGTGCAGATAATCAATGGGGAACAGCCGGGTCTGGACCTGATCCGCTTGCACCCGAAACAATCGGCCACTGCGGCGAATATCCAGCCCATATAGGTCGCCTGCGATATCCATCACTTCCGGTACAGTGACATCACCCAGTCGGAGATCGATACTGGTACTGACATCGGGATGAATCACAACGTTGTAGCGGGTCCCCTCAACCAGCGATTCAAAAAAGCTTGCGGCAGGCACGCCCCGGGCATTCACGTCAAAACGTTCATCCAGATCCGCGCCGCCGGACAGTGGCGGCAACAACGCTGCGCTTACGTCCGCAGGCAAAGGCGCTGAAGGCTCGGCCGATGTGGGCGCCGCCGGTTCTGGTTGCGTGGCCTCTTCGAGGCTTTGGTCAATGGCGTCCGCAGCATCAGTGGACGTAGCTGTCGCCGAGCGCATCAACGGGTTGTTACTGCACGCCGTCAACACGAGGCTCAACGCCAGTGCACCGGTGAGTTTAATGGTTGTCATGAGTATCCGATTGTCTGTCATTGAGTTCCCCGAACCTGCGGAAGTCTCTCCAGGTACAACACCCGTTCGCGGCCGTTATCCATTACCACAACCCGATTGGTATAGATCCGGATAACCCGCACGTTGTCAAAACCCTGGCCTTCCCTGAGGGCCTCACCTTCGATTACGGCAACTCGCCTGTCCTTGCTGAAAAGAATGGAATCCAGAGCCAGGGACCGTTCTGGCGCCGGCTTGGTCACTGTTGCCTGAGGGCCCGGCGGCCGGGTCGGGTCCTGCAATGCATGGGCCGGGCCCGCACACAAAAGCACAGAGCCGACCGCCATGCAAAACCACCGGCTTGCTGTTGTATTCAGGCGTCTGCTCATCTCATACCCCCAGCCAGGCCTGATCCAGGCTCAGCGTTTGCACTCTGATGACGGCCTCACCCGAGGGCCAGTCTCCTGCGCTGTATTCCAGTCTGATCCATCCGAGGCGCTCATCCATCGCCTCGAGCCGCTGCAGGTAATTCAGCACATCGAGGTAGCCCCCCTTGATCCGGAGCTCGACATCGTGGGCGTAAAGCAGTGGCTCAGACGCCGCCTGCGGCCCCTGAGAGGACTGCTCGGCCCCCTCTGGAGCAAAAACCGGGGTTGGAGTCTGTAACTCGAGGGCCTGCAACTCCAGTGATTCCTGGGCCGCCAGAATATTCCTGAGCAATGCCACCATGGCCTTGGGTGCGATCAGTTGCCCCGTGGTATCGGCGATCTGCTGATTGAGTCGCTCCAGTCTCTGCTGCCGGGCGTTTAACTGGTTCTGCAGTTCCCTGGAAGGATCAGTCGCGAGCTGTTCATCAAGCGCCTGTTGCTGTGCCAGCAGGTCATCGCGACTGGCGGACAGGGTCTGGAGGCGATTTTCCAGGCTCTGGTGGCGTTGCTGCAATGGCGTCCCCCCCAGCTCCCAGACCAAAACCAGAACGAGCACTAGCGCCGTCAGCAAGATCAAGGCACGTTCACGAATGGGGCGCTGGTTATACCACTGCGCCGCCCGTGCCAGGGTAGTGTTGGACGCATCCGCCATCAGTTGGCCTCCCCGTCGCGTTTACTGGCGACATAAAAATCGATCCATCGGCCTTCCTCCGACCGTGACAATCGGAACACGCCAAAGGTTTTTCCGGAAAAGGCCGCTTCGTCGCCCAGGTTTTCAAGGTATAGGGGCACCAGAGCACCATCACGGCTGCGCCCTTCAATGGTGACTTTGTCCGAGCCCGACTCCAGAGTAACGTCGGTTAGCCAGACATCTTTCGGGATCTGCCGGGCCAGTGCTGACAATCGCGGTGAGAAATTGCGGCCTTCCGAGAGTACCAGGCTCTCCACCCGTTCCAGCAAACGCTGGCGGCGCGCAAGGGTCTGGGTTACTCGATTCAGAGCCGCCCCCACTTCCGCATCCGGCTGACGGGCTTGAACCGCCGCTGAAAGCTCTGCCACAGCCTGCTCGAGCTGCTGATTCTGCCGATCCAGGCGCGAGGCTTTATTGGCCATTAGGGAATTTTCGTAGGTCAGGAAACCGGCCATGAACGCAACCAGTACCAATCCCACAAGCAGAACACCAACCGCCGTTCCCGCCTGGAGCCTCTCCTTACTCGGACGAAGCTCGTCTGTGTACAGATTGACCTGTTGGATCATGGACGCCCGTCCTCCGGCATTGGCAAGCACGCGCTCCAGGCCGGCAGGCAACGACTGTCCAGATCGGCCTGAAGCCCCAGGGCGCTCCAGTCGAGGGTTTCAATTCCAGCGGCCACATAGGAGGAAAGCATCGAAGCAAGCGGAAGGACGCTGTCGCGAGCAACAAGACGGATCATCGCCGGCGGCACCTGGCCCAGTTGGCTTTCGTAGTAGTCCAGGGAACGCTGCATTTCCAGAGCCAGTGACTGAACCGCTGATTCCTGCCGGGCAGCGTCTCGGAGATCCTCGGAAGTCACATCAAGGCGGCGGGACAGATATAGCGTGTTGTCTCTGCAAATCACCATCTGGCCATAGTTTTCTTTGAGGTGCACCAGCGCAGCACCGCGCCCATTCTCATCCAGCCTGCACACCAGATTTCGCAACGCGAGTTCGGCAATATCAATTCGTTCCAGTTCCAGCCCCGCGCCCTGAACCAACGCAATCAATTCCGAGACCAGAGCTCTTCTGGCTGCGACCACGTTGACCAGTTCACCACGGCCTCGGGAAGCATCTCGGGGGAATGGAAACACATCCGAGACCGCCTCGGACGGACTGAAATCCAGAAAATCCTTCAGCTTCCACTTCAGAGCGTCGCCCAGCTCCGATTCCTCGATGCCTTCCGGGCGATCCATCTGGAATACCTGATACTGATCGAGAGGTAGAACGAGAGTCGTCGCAACACCGGGCCAGCCGTGACTTTCTACCAACCCGACAAGCGCCTCATGACGCCTGGCAGGCAGACAATCCGTAAAGCCCGACCGCCCGGCGTTGGGCCCGCCTGATTCCGCCCAGGCTATGCCGTCGGGACGAATCTCAAGACAGACCCGCAGGCGTGCCCCGGAACTCCTGAACAGTCCGGTCAGTTTTCTGAGTATTGATGTCTTTGTCATGGAGTCCATTAAAAAAGGACTCGAAGGCCACTCGCCAGCCTCAAGTCGTTATTATGCTGCCCAAAAAACAGGCGCTTTTTACAACGGATTACATGATAGATGAGAAAGTGAACGTAACTCCACGTTTTTTTGGCTGATTTCACACCGTTTTTGCAAGTCCGTAACAAAAAAGCCCCCGCCATGCGGAGGCTTTATTCACTTCGAATGCTCAGATTCCGCTCCCCTCATCAGGGAAGTCAGAACGGGATGTCATCATCGAAGTCGTCAACCGGCTCAGGCATGCTGCCCTGCGACGGTTGGTTGCTGTAACCACCAGACTGCGACTGGGGCGGCGGATTGTTCTGTTGTCCCGCCGGCGCATTATAGCCGGACTGCTGGGGCCGTCCCGCCGGCGCGCCCTGATTCATGCCGCCTTCTCCGCCACGGCTGTCCAGCATCTGCATCTGGCCGTTGATATCCACCACAACCTCGGTGGTGTAAACATCCTGACCTTCCTTGTTCTGCCATTTCCGGGTCTGCAGCTTACCCTCGATGTAAACCTTTGAGCCCTTGCGCAGATACTGGCCGGCAACTTCGGCGATCTTGCCGAACATGACAACCCGATGCCATTCGGTTTTCGGCACCAGTTGACCGGTCTGACGATCCTTGTAGCTTTCGTCGGTTGCAAGATTCAGGTTCACTACGGCATTGCCGTTAGGGGTGTAGCGGGTATCCGGGTCCTGTCCCAGGTTACCGATGAGAATTACCTTGTTTACGCCTCGTGCCATTTTCTGCTCCTGACTCTGTTTTCAGGGACGCCCGCGTTCCGTGCGCGCTTCCGGATTTCAAGAATTGTTAGCCTGCCGGACAAAGGAAAAGTCCGCAAGCAAGGCTTCATCAAATTGCTGCCGATCCACCTTAAGATAGGCGGTAGCAGCCTCTTCCACAATCACCACATCCTGCACGCCAGGGAGGCGGCGGAGATTGTTATCGATGTCGTCGTACTCATCGTTGATTACCTGCTGCAACTGTACCACGAAACTGGTGGTATGACCGGGAGCGGGCATGGTCAACGCCACCAGCAGCCAGAGGCCCAGCACCACCACCATGAACCAGAGTACGCCCTGAATCTCGGCGACCTCCAAGAGGTAGCCTCCCAGGGCACCACCGAGAAACGCGCCCATAAACTGGGAGGTGGAGTAGACACCCATCGCGGTTCCTTTGCTTGCAGCCGGAGCCTCCTTGCTGATCAATGACGGCAGGCTGGCCTCAAGCAGATTGAAGGCCATAAAAAAGAAGAACAGCACAGCCCAGGCCGCAACCAGGCTGCCGGAAACACCAGTAAACCCGGCAGTGGCCACTGTCAGCAACGCAATCGCCCCGCAAAGCACCGGTTTCATCCTGCGCTTTTTCTCGCCGATGATGATGAAGGGCACCATGGCAAAGAAAGACGTCACCATAACACTCAGATAGAACCACCAGTGTGAACTGCCGGCGAGACCGAACTGCTCCTGAAGCATCGAGGGGAATACCAGGAACAGAGCGGTCAGCACCAGATGCAGTGCAAAAATACCGAAATCCAACCTCAGCAGGCGGTGATCTGAAAGCACACGGCCCAGCATCTCCCTAGCAGGGTGAGTGTCGGCGCTGGTCTTGTGTTGATGGGGAGTCGGGACCAGACGGTTGACGATCACCAGAGCCACTAAGGCCAGCGCTGCGGTGGTGTAGAAGATCCCGGACAGCCCCCACCAGGCACCAAGAAGGGGGCCAAGGACCAACGAGACCGAAAAGGACAGACCAATAGTAATACCGACGGTCGCCATGGCCTTGGTCCGCTCTTCTTCGCGGGTCAGGTCACTGAGCAGCGCCATCAACACACTTGCAATCGCACCGGCTCCCTGAAGAATCCGACCGGCAATCACAACGTATATGGAGTCCGTGGCACCGGCCAGAAGACTGCCAGCGGCAAACAGAACCAGCCCGATGTAGATCATGCGCTTGCGACCGACCCGGTCAGACAGCATGCCAAAGGGAATCTGCAGCAGCGCCTGGCTAAGGCCGTATGCGCCTATAGCCAGGCCCAGCAAGGCTGGCGTTGCACCCTTGAGGTCTTCGCCAAGCAGCATGAATACCGGCAGCACCATGAACAGTCCGAGCATGCGCATGGCGTACACAGACGCCAGGGCCAGAACGGAGCGTTTTTCCAGCGCATTCATGGCAATTACGTACCTCAGCCGGGGTTGAAAGCGGTCAGATTGAGGGCAGATACCCTTCGCAGGCGGCGCATTGTAGCAGAAGGTGCCCTGACGGGGGACAGGTGCCGTGGCCCGAACCCGGTATCATTTTCGCCGCAGCGGGCCCAACGCGGTATAATTTTCGTTTTTACCCAAGCGAGGTGTTATGGACCATATCCAGATCAAAGGGGCACGAACCCACAACCTGAAGAACATCGACCTGGATATGCCAAGGGACAAGCTCATCGTGATCACCGGCCTCTCCGGCTCCGGTAAATCCTCCCTTGCGTTCGACACCCTCTATGCCGAAGGTCAGCGCCGCTACGTAGAGTCACTATCCACCTATGCCCGCCAGTTTCTCTCCATGATGGAGAAGCCGGATGTGGACCATATCGAAGGCCTCTCGCCGGCCATATCCATCGAGCAGAAGTCCACCTCCCACAACCCGCGCTCCACCGTCGGCACCATCACCGAAATATACGATTACCTGCGCCTGCTCTTTGCCCGAGCCGGCGAGCCCCGATGCCCCGACCATGGCCAACCGCTGGAAGCGCAGACCATCAGCCAGATGGTGGACCAGGTGGCTTCCATGCCGGAAGACAGCAAGCTGATGATCCTGGCCCCGGTGATCCGGGACCGGAAAGGCGAACACCTGCAGGTTATCGAAACCATGCGCAGCCAGGGCTTCATCCGCCTGCGTGTAGACGGCACGGTTTATGACATTGACGATGTGCCGGCCCTGGACAAGAAACGCAAGCACCAGATTGATGTGGTCGTCGATCGGTTCAAGGTCAAGCCGGGGCTTGAGCAGCGACTGGCAGAGAGCTTCGAAACAGCACTGGGCCTGGCAGACGGGATTGCTCTCGTAGCCCCGATGACCGGCGAAGGCGAAGAACACACATTCTCCGCTCGTTACGCCTGCACCCAGTGCGGCTATGCCCTGAGTGAACTCGAACCGAAACTGTTTTCCTTTAACAACCCCGCAGGCGCTTGCCCCACCTGCGACGGACTGGGTGTCAAACAGTTCTTCGATCCGGAGAAAATTGTTCACCACCCGGAGGCGACTCTGGCATCCGGGGCGATAAAAGGCTGGGATCGCCGGGCCGTCTACTACTTCCAGATGCTGGGCAGCGTGGCAGATCACTACGGCATCGATCTGGAAACGCCCTGGGCGGATTTACCCGAGGATTTCCGCAACGTCCTCTTGTTCGGCTCGGGCGATGAGGACATCCCATTCCGTTATGTGAATTCGCGCGGCCACATCATGGAGAAGGCCCATCCGTTCGAGGGCATTCTGCCGAACCTCGAACGGCGCTACCGTGAGACCGACTCACAGAGCATGCGGGAGGAACTGGCTCGCAACCTCAGCACCCAGCCATGCAAAGAGTGTGGGGGTTCCCGTCTGCGCCGTAGCGCCCGCCATGTTTTTATTGAAGAGCACAATATTTCCGACGTCACCCACCTCCCGGTTGGCGATGCCCACGATTATTTCGAAACCCTGGCATTGCCGGGCCGGAAAGGCGAAATCGCCGAGAAAATCCTGAAGGAAGTTCGCCAGAGGCTCCAGTTCCTGGTGAACGTGGGCCTGGAATACCTGACCCTCGAGCGAAGCGCCGACACCCTTTCCGGGGGCGAGGCCCAGCGCATTCGTCTGGCAAGCCAGATTGGCGCCGGGCTGGTCGGCGTCATGTACATTCTGGACGAACCATCCATCGGGCTTCATCAGCGTGACAATGACCGGCTGCTCGCCACCCTCACCCACCTGCGGGATCTGGGCAACACCGTGATTGTTGTCGAGCACGATGAGGACGCCATCCGCGCTGCGGATCATGTGATCGATATCGGGCCGGGCGCCGGCGTCCATGGAGGCCACGTTATCGGCCAGGGCACACCGCAACAGATCATCGACAACCCCGACTCTCTTACCGGCCAGTATCTGAATGGCACCCGGGAAATCGCCATCCCCAAACAACGAAACAAGGGAAGCGGAAAATCGTTAACACTGGCCGGAGCCACCGGCAACAACCTGAAAGAGGCGACGCTGCATCTGCCTCTGGGGATCATGACCTGTATCACTGGTGTCTCCGGGTCGGGCAAGTCGACCCTGATCAACAGCACCCTGTATCCGGTGGCTGCCGCCAAACTCAACAAGGCCACCAGCCTGAACCATGCGCCCTATCAATCACTCAAGGGGCTGGATAACCTGGACAAGGTCATCGACATTGACCAGAGCCCCATCGGCCGCACCCCCCGTTCGAACCCGGCCACCTATACCGGGCTGTTTACCCCGATCCGCGAACTCTTCGCCGGCACTCAAGAGGCCCGCTCACGCGGTTACAAGCCCGGGCGCTTTTCCTTCAACGTCAAAGGTGGCCGGTGCGAAGCCTGCCAGGGCGACGGCGTGATCAAGGTGGAGATGCATTTCCTGCCCGATGTCTACGTTCCCTGCGATGTCTGCAAAGGCAAACGCTACAACCGTGAGACTCTGGAGGTCCGCTACAAAGGCAAGAACATCAACGAAGTACTGGAAATGACCGTTGAGGAAGGGCGCGAGTTCTTCGATGCCGTGCCTTTCCTGGCCCGCAAACTACAGACATTGATGGATGTCGGCCTCTCCTACATCCGACTGGGGCAGAGCGCGGTCACCCTCTCTGGTGGCGAAGCACAGCGGGTTAAACTGGCCAAGGAGCTGTCCAAACGGGACACCGGCAAAACCCTCTACATTCTGGACGAGCCAACCACCGGCCTGCACTTCTACGACATCCAGCAACTGCTGAATGTCCTGGAGAGGCTGCGGGACCATGGCAACACCATCGTGGTCATCGAACACAATCTGGACGTCATCAAGACCGCCGACTGGATTGTCGACCTGGGCCCCGAAGGCGGCTCTGGCGGCGGCCAGATCATTGCCGAGGGAACGCCGGAGGAGGTCGCCGAGAACCCCGCTTCTCACACAGGCCGCTATCTGAAGCCAATGTTGGCGAAATCATTGGCGGGCAAGAAATAGCTCTGCCGGAGAGGGGGTGGAGGTTTATTTTCTGCCGGAAAAAGATGTCTGAGCGCAGCGAGTTATTTTTCCAAAGAAAATAAACCTCCACCCCCTTGCCAGCCCACATACTTCCAGGCTACGAGTTATCTACAAACGAGGCACAAAAAAACCGGGAACCTCGCGGAACCCGGTTTTTTTGTGGTTGGCCAAAGCCGAGGGAATTAATCCTCGTCTTCGTCCACCTCTTCCGCTTCGATATCCAGCGGGCGGCCTACCAACTCAACGAATGCCATAGGGGCATTGTCGCCGGCACGGAAGCCACACTTCAGGATACGAAGGTATCCACCCGGACGCTCGCTATAACGGGGACCAAGCTCGTCAAAAAGCTTGGCAACCGCCGCATCGTCACGCAGGCGTGAAAACGCCAGACGACGATTCGCGACCGAATCATTCTTGGAGAGCGTGATCAAAGGCTCAGCTACCCGACGAAGCTCTTTGGCTTTCGGCAGCGTTGTTTTGATCAGCTCGTGTTCAACCAGTGACGCAGTCATGTTACGGAACATGGCCTTGCGATGCGCACTGGTCCTGCTGAACTTACGACCACTCTTACGATGACGCATTGCTCTTATTCCTTACCTTAAACTAATCGGCGATTAACCGCCCAGAACCCGGTCGTCGCCACGAAGGCTAGCCGGCGGCCAGTTATCAAGACGCATGCCCAGTGACAGACCACGGGACGCCAGAACGTCCTTGATCTCGGTCAGCGACTTTTTACCAAGGTTAGGCGTCTTCAACAGCTCAACTTCTGTGCGCTGGATAAGATCGCCGATGTAGTAAATGTTCTCAGCCTTCAAGCAGTTAGCTGAACGCACTGTCAATTCCAGATCATCAACCGGACGCAGCAGGATCGGATCGATTTCTTCCTCTTCCTCAACGCGCTCGGGCTCTTTCTCATGATCGAAATCAACAAAAACCGCCAGTTGCTGCTGGAGGATGGTCGCCGCCCGGCGAATTGCTTCTTCCGGGTCGATGGTGCCATTGGTCTCCAGGTCGATAACCAGCTTGTCCAGATCGGTCCGCTGCTCTACCCGTGCACTTTCCACGGCGTAAGCCACACGACGAACCGGGCTGAATGTTGCATCCAGCTGCAGGCGTCCGATGGCGCGAGTTTCGTCCTCGTCGAGACCACGCTGGTCTGCAGGCTCGTAGCCCCGACCGCGAGCAACACGGAGACGCATGTTCACTTCACCATTCTCGCTAAGGTGACAGATCACGTGCTCCGGGTTGGCAATCTCGACGTCATGATCCAGCTTGATATCACCGGCTGTCACAACGCCCGGGCCCTTCTTGCTGAGCGTGAGCTCGGCATCGTCCCGACCGTTCATTTTTACGGCAACGCCTTTGAGATTCAGCAGAATCTCGATGACGTCTTCCTGGACACCCTCAATGGCGCTGTACTCGTGCAGGACACCGTCGATCTGCGCTTCAGTCACGGCGCAGCCCGGCATCGAAGACAAGAGAATCCGGCGCAGTGCACTACCCAGGGTATGACCAAAGCCTCTTTCCAGAGGCTCAAGCGTAACCTTGGCACGTGTGGCGCTTGATTCCTTCACGTCAATGGTACGAGGTGTCAATAACTCATGTACTGAACGCTGCATAGACGCCCCTATCTGCTATCGTTGCTAACTGGGCTTTACTTGGAGTAAAGCTCGACGATGAGGTTCTCGTTGATGTCGGCCGGCAGTTCAGTACGCTCAGGTACTGACTTGTAAACGCCGGACATCTTGTTGGCGTCGACCTCTACCCAGCTCACCGGTGCACGGCTTGCAGACAGATCCAGTGCGCCTTTAACACGCAGCTGGTTCTTCGCCTTTTCACGCACACTCACAACATCACCAGGACGGACTTGATAAGACGGGATATTTACCGACTTGTCGTTGACCAGGATCGCTTTGTGAGAGACGAGCTGACGGGCTTCTGCACGGGTAGAACCAAAGCCCATGCGATATACAACGTTATCGAGACGGCCTTCCAGCAGCTGCAGCAGGTTTTCACCAGTTGCACCTTTGCCTCGGGCGGCCTCTTTGTAATAGTTGCGGAACTGCTTCTCGAGAACGCCGTAGATACGACGAACTTTCTGTTTTTCACGCAGCTGTACGCCGTACTCGGACAGACGACCGCGACGCGCGCCGTGCATACCCGGCGGAGTCTCGATGTTGCACTTTGAATCGAGCGCGCGAACACCGCTCTTCAGAAAAAGATCTGTCCCTTCACGACGAGACAGCTTGCACTTCGGGCCTATATAACGAGCCATAATTCACTGTCTCCTGTGTTAGACGCGGCGCTTCTTGGGCGGACGACAGCCGTTGTGGGGAATCGGCGTCACATCTGTGATGTTGGTGATCTTGTAGCCACACGCGTTCAGCGCGCGAACTGCAGATTCACGTCCGGGCCCAGGACCCTTAACCTCTACGTCCAGGTTTTTAAGGCCGTATTCAGCAGCCGCATTACCGGCTCTTTCAGCTGCTACCTGCGCAGCAAAAGGTGTACTCTTGCGTGACCCACGGAAACCGGAACCACCAGAGGTGGCCCAGGACAGGACGTTGCCCTGACGGTCAGAAATGGTCACGATAGTGTTGTTGAAGGACGCGTGAATGTGCGCGACGCCATCAACAACCGTCTTTTTCACCTTTTTACGGGTACGTGTACCTGGCTTTGCCATGTTTGCCTACCTGTTACTTACGAATAGGTTTGCGTGGACCTTTACGGGTGCGTGCGTTGGTCTTGGTGCGCTGGCCACGGACCGGAAGGCCATGACGATGACGCAGACCACGGTGGCATCCGAGATCCTTCAAACGCTTGATGTTCATCTGTACTTCACGACGCAGATCGCCTTCGACAGACACCTTGCCCACTTCAGTACGAAGTGATTCAAGCTGCTCGTCGCTAAGGTCTTTGACCTTGACGTCCGGCTTGACGCCGGTTGCATCGCAAAGCTTCTGGGCTGTGGTCTTGCCAACACCAAAGATGTAGGTCAGCGAGACAACAGCATGTTTGTGATCGGGTATATTGACACCGGCTATACGTGCCATCCAAATTACTCCGCGTTCAAAGCTTTGCTGTGTGAATTTTCCGCCACAAAAAGGGCGCGAAATAATAGCGCCTGACCCCACATGGAGTCAAGCGCCATCATTCCGAAACCCTACAATGTCAGGAAGGATCCCTCTCGGAATCAGCCCTGGCGTTGCTTGTGACGAGGCTCCGAGCAAATGACTCGTACCGAGCCATTGCGACGAATTACTTTGCAGTTACGGCAAATTTTCTTTACCGAAGCGCGTACTTTCATTGTCGACTCCAGTTTTCAAGGGGAACGGGATTAACCGTTCCGACCATAGCCCTTGAGATTGGACTTCTTCATCAGTGATTCATACTGATGAGACATCAGGTGCGACTGAACCTGCGCCATGAAATCCATCACCACGACTACAACAATCAGCAGAGAGGTACCGCCCAGATAGAACGGAACATTCCCGGCCACCATCAGGAACTGAGGGAACAGGGAAACTGCTGCAATGTACATTGCACCGAACAGCGTCAGACGGGTCAGAACACCATCGATATACTTGGCAGTCTGATCACCAGGACGAATGCCCGGAATAAACGCTCCAGAGCGCTTGAGGTTATCCGCAACTTCTTTCGGGTTGTACATCAGGGCTGTGTAGAAGAAGCAGAAGAAAACCACTGCTGCCGCAAACAGGATAATGTACAACGGCTGGCTTGGCGCCAGAGCCTGGGAGATGTCACTCAACCATTCCATGCCCTCGCCCTGACCAAACCACTGACCCAGCGATGCCGGGAAAAGCAGGATGGACGAAGCGAAAATGGGCGGGATTACACCGGCCATGTTCACTTTCAGAGGCAGATGACTGGACTGCTGCGCAAACACCCGGCGACCCTGTTGCCGCTTGGCGTAGTTGATCGTCAACCGGCGCTGACCGCGCTCCATGAAGACCACGAAGCCAATGACAGCAACCGCAAGAACGCCAATACCCAGAACCACCAGCAGGCTCATCTCACCATTACGGGCTTGCTCGAGCGTCTGACCGATAGCGCCGGGCAACCCGGCAACAATACCGGCGAAGATCAACAGGGAAATGCCGTTACCGACACCCCGCTCGGTGATCTGCTCGCCAAGCCACATCATGAACACGGCGCCACTGACGAATGACACAACCGCCACAAAGTGGAAGCTGAAGCTGTCATTGAAGGTGACACCCTGTGATGCCAGGCCGACTGAAATACCAAAACCCTGAACCAGGGCCAGGATAACCGTACCATACCGAGTGTACTGGCTGATCTTTCGACGGCCAGCCTCACCTTCTTTCTTCAGCTGCTCAAGCTGCGGACTAACCGCAGTCATGAGCTGCATGATGATAGAGGCCGAGATGTACGGCATGATACCGAGAGCGAAGATACTCATGCGCTCAAGCGCACCACCGGAAAACATGTTGAACATGCTCAGGATTGTGCCCTGGTTCTGTTCAAACAGTGCCGCCAGACGGTCGGGGTTGATACCCGGCACCGGAATGTGGGCACCGATCCGGTACACCAACAATGCCAGGAAGACAAACCAGAGCCGCGATCGCAGCTCTGCCAGTCCTTTACCCGCGCCCGCAGGCAATGATGCGTTCTTGGCCATTTAGTCCTCGACTCGCCTTAGTCTTCGACTTTACCACCCGCGGCAGAAATTGCCTCGCGCGCGCCTTTGGTTACCCGCAGTCCCTTCACGGTTACCGCACGACTTAGCTCGCCGGACAGGATAACCTTGGCTTCGCGAATTTCACCGCGAATAATATCTGCCTTTTTCAGGGCTTCCAGATCAACCACATCGCCTTCAACCTTCGCCAGTTCGTTCAGGCGAATTTCAGCAACGTAACGCTGCTGACGGGATGTGAAACCAAACTTCGGAAGACGACGAGCCAACGGCTGCTGACCACCCTCGAAACCAGGTGCTACGCTGCCGCCGGAACGGGCTTTCAGACCCTTGTGACCGCGACCGCCGGTTTTACCGAGACCGCTACCGATACCACGACCGACCCGCTTGGGGGCTTGGCGTGAACCGGGTTCCGGACTAAGTTCGTTCAGACGCATCTTAGTTCTCCTCAACCCGAACCAGGTAATAAACCCGGTTGATCATGCCGCGGATAGAAGGCGTATCTTCCACTTCCACGGTGTGACCGATTTTACGAAGACCCAGGCCCTTCACACACAACTTGTGCTTGGGCTGGCAGCCGATGGGGCTGCGGGTCAGAGTTACTTTGATCGTATTTGCGTTCGCCATGACTTCAACCCAGAATCTCTTCCACGGTCTTACCGCGCTTGGCTGCAATATCTTCAGGCGCCTGTGTCGCCTGGAGACCCTTGATGGTGGAACGTACCACGTTCACCGGGTTGGTAGACCCGTAACACTTGGACAGTACGTTCTGAACACCCGCCACTTCCAGTACTGCGCGCATCGCACCGCCGGCGATGATACCAGTACCTTCGGACGCAGGCTGCATGTAGACCTTGGAGCCGCCATGCTGAGCCTTGACCGGGTATTGCAGGGTAGTGCCGTCAAGCGGAACTTCTACCATGTTCTTGCGTGCAGCTTCCATGGCCTTCTGGATGGCAACCGGCACTTCACGCGCCTTGCCACGACCGAAACCTACGCGACCTTTACCATCACCCACTACAGTCAGTGCGGTGAAGGCGAAAATACGGCCACCTTTAACAACCTTGGCGACACGATTGACCTGAACCAGCTTTTCCTGGAGCTCAGGCGCCTTCTGTTCGTTAACGCTCATCTTCTCCACCTCTTAGAATTGCAAGCCAGCTTCACGGGCTGCGTCGGCCAGAGCCTGAATACGGCCGTGATAACGGTAACCGGAGCGGTCAAAAGCAACCTGCTCAACACCTGCTGCCTTGGCGCGTTCAGCGATCAGCTGACCGACCTTCTTGGCAGCGTCCACGTTACCGGTTGCACCCTGGCGCAGTTCCTTATCCAACGTGGAGGCAGAAGCCAGCACCTTGCTGCCGTCTGCAGTCGTGACCTGGGCGTACATGTGACGCGGTGTGCGGTGAACGCACAAACGATCGGTACCCAGTTCACGGATCTTCATGCGCACTTTGCGTGCGCGACGCAATCTTTCGTTATTCGCGCTCATAGTCCCGCCTTATTTCTTCTTGGCTTCTTTGCGTCTGACCTGCTCATCCGCATAACGAACACCCTTGCCCTTGTAAGGCTCGGGCGGACGGAACGCGCGGACTTCCGCAGCGACCTGGCCAACCTGTTGCTTGTCGATACCGCGAATCACAACTTCCGTATTGGACGGAGTTTCTGCGGTAATCCCCTCGGGCAGCTCATACTCAACCGGGTGAGAAAAACCCAGTGTCAGATTGAGCTTCTTACCTTGCGCCTGGGCACGGTAACCTACGCCCGTCAGCTGGAGTTTACGTTCCCAGCCTGTGGAAACACCGGTCACCATATTGTTGACCAGTGCACGAGTAGTACCAGCAAGAGCGCGGGACTTTGTAGCACCATCGCGGGCCGCAAAGCGCAGAACATTTTCTTCCTGCTTTACTTCAACCGCCTGGTGAATGGTGATTTGAAGCGCTCCCTTGGAACCCTTCACATTAATTTCCTGTCCGTTCAGCTTAACCTCAACACCGGAAGGCAGCACGACAGGATTATTGGCAACCCTGGACATGTGTATCTCCTAGAATACGGTGCAGATGACTTCGCCACCCACGCCAGCAGCACGTGCGGCGCGGTCTGTCATAACGCCCTTAGACGTTGAGACAATCGCGACTCCCAGACCACCGGATACTTTCGGCAGTTCCCCAGCGCCGTTGTACTGGCGCAGACTCGGACGGCTGACCCGTTTGATCTCTTCAATAACCGGCTTACCACCGAAGTATTTCAGAGTAATCGTCAGCTCGGGCTTCGCGTCGGCTGAAACGGAGAAATCGTCGACGTAACCTTCGTCCTTGAGGACCTGGGCTACGGAGATCTTCATCTTTGAAGACGGCATCGTAACGTCTGCTTTTGATGCCATCTGTGCATTACGGATACGAGTAAACATATCCGCAAGCGTGTCTTGCATACTCATTGGTATGAGGCTCCTGATCTTTTTAGTTGTGCAGCGGCTTGCCGCACCGCTTACCAACAGGCACCTGACCGAAGTCAGGGTACCTATCTTACCAGCTTGCCTTGGTCAGGCCCGGAACGTCACCGCGCATGCCGTATTCACGGAGTTTGATCCGTGACAGCTCAAACTTGCGCAGAACGCCGTGGGGACGACCAGTCACCTGGCAACGATTACGAAGACGCGAAGGAGATGCATCGCGAGGAAGCTGTTGCAGCTTCATCTGTGCGTCCCAACGGTCATCATCGCTGGTATTCGGGTTCTTGATAATCGCCTTGAGCTCGGCACGCTTCGCTGCAAACTTCGCAACGGTTTTTTCGCGCTTGAGCTCACGGTTTTTCATGGAAACCTTAGCCATTACACTCGTTCCTTATTTCTTGAACGGAAAGCCAAAGGCTTTCAACAGTTCGCGACCTTCATCGTCGGTACCGGCAGTGGTGGTAATGGTGATGTCCAGACCACGGATCTTGTCGACTCTGTCGTACTCGATCTCGGGGAAAATGATCTGCTCACGCACACCCATGCTGTAGTTACCGCGACCGTCGAACGACTTGGGATTCAGACCACGGAAGTCACGAATGCGGGGAACCGCAATGTGAACCAGGCGATCAAAGAAGTCCCACATACGCTCGCCGCGCAGGGTAACCTTACAACCGATAGGCCAACCTTCACGGATCTTGAAACCCGCGACGGATTTACGAGCCTTGGTAACAACCGCTTTCTGGCCTGCCAGGCGCTCAAGATCCGCCACAGCATTCTCAATCAGCTTCTTGTCACCAACCGCTTCGCCGACACCCATGTTAAGGGTGATCTTTTCGATACGCGGCACCTGCATAATGTTCTTGTAGCTGAACTCTTTCTGCAGGGCGGGTACCACTTCCTTACTGTACTGCTCTTTCATGTTAAGCATCGTAACCACCACCGCTTACTGGTTATCGACAGCTTCGTTCGTGGACTTGAAGATCCGCACTTTCGCGCCGTCTTCCTTAATCTGGAAGCCTACACGATCGGCTTTGCCGGTCTGCGGATTAAAAATAGCCACGTTGGAAGCCTGGATAGGTGCTTCTTTTTCGACGATGCCACCCGGGGAGCCCAGCATCGGGTTCGGCTTGGTGTGTTTCTTGATCATATTGATCCCTGAAACAACCATGCGGCCATCGTCCTGAACCTTCAGGACTTTACCACGTTTGCCTTTATCTTTCCCCGTAGTGACGATTACTTCGTCATCTCGTTTGATCTTTTTCATAACCGGCCTCTGGTCCTTTAAAGTACTTCGGGTGCCAGTGAGATAATTTTCATGAACTTCTCATTACGCAGTTCACGGGTAACCGGTCCGAAGATACGGGTACCAATAGGAGCGTCCTGATTGTTCAGAAGTACTGCCGCATTTCCGTCGAAACGGATCAGCGAACCGTCGGGACGGCGAACACCCTTGCGGGTGCGTACCACGACAGCTTTCAGGACCTGGCCTTTCTTCACTTTACCGCGGGGGATGGCTTCCTTGACGGTCACCTTGATGATATCCCCTACGCTGGCATAACGCCGATGTGAACCGCCCAGGACCTTGATGCACATCACCTGACGCGCACCGCTGTTATCCGCGACTTCAAGCATTGTTTGAGTCTGAATCATGGTTGTTCTCCGGCGTTACACCTTGGATGCACGTTCGGTAACTTCCACCAGGGCCCAGCTCTTGGTCTTGGAGACCGGACGGGTTTCCTGAATGGTCACAGTGTCACCGATGTTGCACTGATTGCTCTCATCGTGAGCGTGGATCTTGGTTGAACGCTTCATGTACTTACCGTACAGCGGGTGTTTCACCTGACGCTCGACCAGCACCACGATGGATTTCTCCATCTTGTTGCTCACGACCTTGCCGCTCAGAGTTCTGGCAGTTTGGGTAGCTTCGGTCATCTCACTGTCCTGCCTTTTCGTTCAATACTGTTTTCACGCGAGCAATGTCGCGCTTCACCTTGCCGAGAAGATGAGACTGATTCAGCTGACCTGTCGCCTTACGCATGCGCAGGTTGAACTGCTCCTTCAGGAGGTCGATCAGCTCTTTGTTCAGCTCCTCGACTGACTTATCACGCAGCTCTGTTGCATTCATCACATCACCTTCCTCGTTACAAAGGTGGTCTGTACCGGCAGTTTGGCCGCCGCGAGAGTGAATGCGTCCCGAGCAATTTCCTCAGACACACCTTCCATCTCGTAGAGCATGCGGCCTGGCTGGATTTCAGCCACCCAATACTCGACAGAACCCTTACCTTTACCCATTCGAACTTCAAGCGGCTTACCGGTGATCGGCTTGTCCGGGAATACCCGGATCCAGATCTTACCGCCCCGCTTGATGCGACGAGTCATTGTACGACGCGCTGCTTCAATCTGGCGCGCAGTTATACGCCCACGGCTCGTAGCCTTCAATCCGTATTCACCGAAGCTCACCTTGTTGGCGCGGTGAGCAAGACCAGTGTTACGGCCTTTCATTACCTTGCGGAATTTGGTGCGTTTTGGTTGCAGCATAAGAGTGCCCCTTTACTTAGAACCTTTCTTCCCAGAGGCTTTCTTGTCAGCACGGACCTGCTCCATACCACCAAGAATCTCACCTTTGAAGATCCATACCTTGACGCCGATTACGCCGTAAGTGGTATGCGCTTCGTAGGTTGCGTAATCAATATCTGCACGCAGTGTGTGCAGCGGAACACGACCTTCGCGATACCACTCGGAACGCGCGATTTCAGCACCCCCGAGACGACCGCCAACCTGAATCTTGATACCCTTGGCACCCTGGCGCATGGCGTTCTGAACCGCGCGCTTCATAGCGCGACGGAACATCACACGACGCTCCAGCTGGCCGGCAACGTTTTGCGCTACCAGGCGGGCATCGAGGTCCGGCTTGCGGACTTCTTCGATGTTGATGTGCACAGGCACACCCATCATGTCGCTGACTTCGCGACGCAGACGATCAACATCTTCACCCTTCTTACCGATAACAATACCGGGACGGGCAGTATGGATCGTGATACGGGCGTTCTGAGCAGGGCGCTCGATCACAATCTTGCTGACAGACGCCTTAACCAGACGCTTGTCGAGGAACTCACGAACCTGAATGTCATTCAACAGGTTCCTGGAGTATTCCTTTTTGTCGGCATACCAGACTGAGTTGTGCTCTTTGATCACACCCAGGCGAATGCCGGTTGGATTTACTTTATGACCCATCTGAGCATCTCCTACTTGTCGGCGACCTTGACGGTGATATGGCAGGTGCGCTTGAAAATACGGTCAGCGCGCCCCTTGGCTCGAGCTTTGATTCGCTTGAGCGTCGGACCCTCATCCACCATCACGGTGGAAACCCGCAGTTCGTCAACGTCCAGACCTTCGTTATGCTCAGCGTTGGCGATGGCGGACTCAAGAGCTTTCTTGATCACGACCGCCGCCTTCTTCGGGCTGAAAGTCAGAATGTTCAGGGCATCCTCAACAGCCTTGCCACGTACTTGGTCAGCGACAAGACGTGCTTTCTGAGCTGAGAGGTTAGCGCCCTTATACTTGGCTGCTACTTCCATTTTGATTACCTCAGAATCAGCGTTTAGCTTTCTTGTCGGCCGCATGACCACGATAAGTACGCGTTGCCGCGAACTCACCCAGCTTATGTCCAACCATATCTTCGGTGACATAAACCGGCACGTGCTGCTTGCCGTTGTGGACTGCAATGGTCAGGCCTACCATCTCCGGAAAGACTGTCGACCGGCGGGACCAGGTTTTGATCGGCCGCTTGTCGTTAGCTTCCAGAGCTGCCTCGACCTTCTTCAACAGATGCAGGTCTATAAAAGGACCTTTCTTCAAAGAACGTGGCACAGCAATTACCTCTATGTAGTCGTTTACTTGGCCGAACGACGACGTACTATCATCTTGTCAGTACGCTTGTTCTTACGAGTCTTATGCCCTTTGGTCGGAACACCCCACGGAGTAACCGGGTGACGCCCGCCAGAGGTACGCCCTTCACCACCACCATGCGGGTGGTCAACTGGGTTCATAGCAACACCACGTACTGTTGGCCGTTTGCCGCGCCAACGTGATGCACCCGCTTTACCAAGCTGCTTGAGGCTGTGTTCGCTGTTGGACACTTCACCCAACGTTGCGCGACAGTCAACAAGCACCTTACGCATTTCACCTGAGCGCAGGCGGATGGTGGCGTAAGCCCCTTCCCGAGCAACCAGCTGTACGGATGCGCCCGCAGAGCGAGCCAGCTGTGCACCTTTGCCAGGCTTGAGTTCGACGCAGTGGATTACAGAACCGACCGGAATATTCCGGAGCGGCAGCGTGCTACCCACTTTGATTGGTGCGTCGATACCGGAGCGCACAGGATCACCGATCTGCATACCTTTGGGAGCGATAATGTAACGACGCTCACCATCGGCATACTTCAGCAGTGCAATGTGCGCAGAGCGGTTAGGATCGTATTCCAGGCGCTCAATGACCGCCGGGATACCATCTTTGGTCCGCTTGAAATCGATGACACGGTAGTGCTTCTTGTGACCACCACCCGTGTGACGGGTTGTAATGCGGCCTACATTGTTACGACCACCCGTCTTGTTCTTTCTTTCTACCAACGGCTCGTATGGGCGCCCAGTGTGCAGATCCGGGTTGTAAAGCTTTACAACGTGACGGCGTCCGGCAGATGTTGGTTTGGTTTTGACGATCGGCATATTACGACCCCTTTACCTTATTCCACATCCAGAAAATCGATGTCCTGACCTTCTGCCAGCTTTACGTAAGCCTTACGAATGTCATTACGCTTGCCGAACCCGCGGATAGTACGCTTGAGCTTACCCTTACGGTTCAGAACCTGAACACCTTCTACGGTGACGTTGAACAGCTGCTCAACGGCTTTCTTGATCTCGGGCTTGGTGGCATCAGGCGCTACACGAAACACTACCTGGCCACGCTCTGCTGCCAGAGACGCTTTTTCCGATACGTGCGGCCCAAGCAGGACCTTATAAATACGTTCCTGATTCATCCCAGCATCTCCTCGATCTTCTTCAGAGCGGGAACGGTCACAACGACCTTCTCGAAGGCAACCAGGCTAACCGGATCCAGGCCAGCAATATCACGCACGTCTACGTGCGGGATGTTGCGCGAGGCCAGATGCAGGTTCTGCTCGACGTTGTCGGACAGAATCAGCGCATTGGTCACACCGATATCCTTCAGCTTGGCGTTGAATGCCTTGGTCTTCGGGCTATCAACGTTCATATCGTCGACAACCACCAGACGCTCTTGGCGAACCAGCTCGGAAAAAATGGAGCGCATCGCTGCGCGGTACATTTTGCGGTTAACCTTTTGCTCGAAGCCACGAGGCTTGGCTGCAAAGGTAACGCCACCGGCGCGCCAGATCGGACTACGAATAGTACCGGCACGGGCACGACCAGTGCCCTTCTGACGCCATGGCTTCTTACCGCCACCGCTTACTTCGGAACGCGTCTTCTGAGCCTTGGTACCCTGGCGGGCGCCTGCCATGTAGGCAGTCACTACCTGGTGAACCAGCGACTCGTTAAAATCTTTGGCGAATGCAGCGTCGGAAACCGAAATTCCCTTGCCGCTACCTGTAATAGTCAATTCCATCGCACCGCTCCTCAGGCTTTAACTGCAGGCTTGATGACAACATCGCCGCCAGTTGCGCCGGGAACGGCACCACTTACCAGCAGCAGGTTGCGCTCGGCGTCGACACGGACGATTTTCAGGTTCTGCACAGTCACCTGAGCATTACCCATCTGGCCCGCCATCTTTTTGCCCTTGAATACCTTGCCCGGAGTCTGGTTCTGACCAATGGAACCCGGAGCACGGTGAGACAGAGAGTTACCGTGAGTGGCATCCTGCATGGAGAAGTTCCAGCGCTTAACACCGCCCTGGAAGCCCTTACCCTTGGACTGACCGATGGCGTCAACCACCTGACCGTCTTCGAATACAGAAGCCGTGATCTCACTACCAGCGGCCAGGTCTTCGCCTTCGCCATCAGCAAGACGGAATTCCCACATACCACGACCGGCTTCAACGCCCGCCTTGGCAAAATGGCCCGCTTCGCTCTTGGTAACACGAGAGGAACGACGAGTACCGACAGTCACCTGAACGGCGCGGTAGCCATCGCTTTCAAGAGTTTTCAGTTGGGTAATGCGGTTGGGCTCAACCTCAATTACCGTTACGGGCAGCGCCTGCCCATCTTCCGTAAAAATACGGGTCATACCGGCCTTACGACCGACAACACCAATTGCCATGTTTCACCTCTTAAGTGTACGGGGCTCTCACCCTCTATGGCCTTATGACAGTTACACAGACTAGTACCGGGCGGTATTAGCCGAGGCTGATCTGAACGTCTACACCTGCTGCCAGGTCCAGTTTCATCAGAGCATCTACTGTCTTTTCCGTCGGCTCAACAATGTCGAGCAAACGCTTATGCGTACGAATTTCATACTGATCGCGCGCGTCTTTGTTGACGTGCGGAGAGATCAATACAGTGTACTTTTCCTTCCGCGTCGGCAGAGGGATAGGGCCACGCACCTGAGCGCCGGTCCGCTTGGCGGTATCGACGATCTCCTGCGTGGACTGGTCGATCAGGCGATAATCAAACGCCTTCAACCGGATTCGAATTTTTTGGCTTTGCATGATGCACCAAACTCCACTCGTAGCAGCTACTAGTTAGCCGACCTTCAAAAAAAGGAGCCGCATTGTATGCATAATACCCAACCCTGTCAACAGCAATGCTAGTCGACCGGGCCAGGCAAGCTTTACGGCTGAAACAGAAAAAGGGGCTGAAGAATCAGCCCCTTTTTCCTGATCAAGCGAGCAGATTACTCGATGATCTTGGAGACTACGCCGGCACCAACGGTACGGCCGCCTTCACGAATCGCGAAGCGCAGGCCATCTTCCATGGCGATCGGAGCAATCAGGGTAACACTCATCTTGACGTTGTCACCCGGCATAACCATTTCCACACCTTCCGGCAGTTCGCAAGAACCGGTTACGTCGGTGGTACGGAAGTAGAACTGCGGACGGTAGCCCTTGAAGAACGGAGTATGACGACCGCCTTCTTCTTTGGACAGTACGTACACTTCGCACTCGAACTTGGTGTGCGGAGTGATCGAACCCGGAACCGCCAGAACCTGACCACGCTCAACGTCGTCACGCTTGGTGCCACGCAGCAGCGCGCCAATGTTCTCACCAGCACGACCTTCGTCCAGCAGCTTGCGGAACATCTCAACACCAGTACAAGTAGTCTTCACGGTATCCTTGATACCAACGATTTCCACTTCGTCACCGGTCTTGATAACGCCACGCTCAACACGGCCAGTCACAACAGTACCACGACCGGAGATGGAGAAGACGTCCTCGATCGGCATCAGGAACGGCTGATCAATCGCACGCTCCGGCTCAGGGATGTAGTCATCCAGAGCTTCTACCAGCTTCTTGACAGCGGTAGTACCCATCTCGTTGTCGTCTTTGCCTTCCAGCGCCATCAGCGCGGAACCGGTGATGATCGGAGTGTCGTCACCCGGGAAGTCGTACTGGCTCAGCAGGTCACGAACTTCCATCTCAACCAGCTCAAGCAGCTCTTCATCGTCTACCATGTCCGCTTTGTTCAGGAACACCACGATGAAAGGTACACCAACCTGACGGGACAGCAGGATGTGCTCGCGAGTCTGCGGCATGGGGCCGTCAGCTGCGGAGCAAACCAGGATCGCGCCGTCCATCTGCGCCGCACCAGTGATCATGTTCTTCACATAGTCAGCGTGGCCAGGGCAGTCTACGTGTGCGTAGTGACGGTTCGGAGAATCGTACTCAACGTGAGATGTCGCGATCGTGATACCACGAGCCTTCTCTTCCGGTGCGTTATCGATCTGGTCGAATGCACTCGCAGACCCTGTACCCCAAACTTCGTGACATACACGGGTCAGGGCAGCAGTCAAAGTGGTTTTACCATGGTCTACGTGACCAATGGTGCCTACGTTCAAGTGCGGTTTATTACGCTCAAATTTAGATTTAGACACGGTTACACCTCTTCCTGTTTCTTAAGTCCTGGGGATCAACCCTTTTTAATGATCGCTTCGGCAATGTTCGAAGGTGCCTCTGAATAACCAGAGAACTCCATCGCGTAGGACGCCCGGCCTTGCGTTGCAGAACGCAGGTCGGTGGCGTAACCGAACATTTCCGACAACGGAACCTCTGCACGGATGACCTTACCGGCAGGACCCTCGTCCATACCCTGGATAACGCCGCGACGACGGTTCAGGTCGCCTACAACATCACCCATGTAGTCTTCCGGCGTCACAACTTCCACACGCATGATCGGCTCGAGCAGTGCCGGGCTTGCCTCGAGGGCACCCTTCTTCATTGCCATGGAACCGGCAACCTTGAAGGCCATTTCGTTGGAGTCGACGTCGTGATAGGAGCCGTCGTACAGGGTTGCCTTGATACGCAGCAGCGGATAACCGGCCAGACAGCCGTTCTGCATCTGCTCTTCAATACCCTGCTGAACTGCCGGGATGTATTCCTTGGGAACAACACCACCAACAATCTCATTCACGAAGATAAAGTTTTCGCCTTCTTCATCATCCAGCGGCAGCGGCTCAAGCTTCAGCTTGACGTGACCGTACTGACCACGGCCACCAGATTGACGTACGAATTTGCCTTCGACGTCTACCGGCTTGCGGATGCACTCACGATAAGCAACCTGCGGCTTACCGATGTTCGCCTCTACCTTGAATTCGCGACGCATACGGTCGACGATGATGTCCAGGTGAAGCTCACCCATGCCGGAGATGATTGTCTGGCCGGATTCTTCGTCAGTACGAACGCGGAACGACGGGTCTTCCTGAGCCAGCTTGCCCAGGGCAACGCCCATCTTTTCCTGGTCCGCCTTGGACTTCGGCTCAACGGCAACAGAGATAACCGGCTCCGGGAACTCCATGCGCTCGAGAATGATCTTGTGATTCTCGTCGCACAGGGTGTCACCGGTGGTCACACTTTTCAGACCGATAGCCGCAGCAATATCGCCCGCCAGAACCTCTTTGATTTCCTGACGATCCTTGGAGTGCATCTGAACCATACGGCCGACGCGCTCTTTCTTGCCCTTGACCGAGTTGTAAACGGCATTACCCGACTCAAGCTTACCGGAGTAAACCCGGAAGAAAGTCAGCGTACCGACAAACGGGTCAGTGGCGATCTTGAACGCCAGTGCCGCGAAGGGCGCGTTGTCATCCGCCTCACGAAGCTCTTCGGTGCCATCTTCGTCAACTTCACCACGAATGGCCTTGACTTCGTCCGGCGCCGGCAGAAACTCGATAACGGAGTCGAGAACCGCCTGAACACCCTTGTTCTTGAATGCAGAACCACAGGTGGCAACAACGATTTCGTTGGCCAGGGTGCGCATCCGCAGACCCTTCTTGATTTCTTCGATGGACAACTCACCCTCTTCGAGGTACTTCTCCATCAATTCTTCGTTGGCCTCTGCAGCAGCTTCAACCATCTGCTCGCGGTACATGGCGACTTCTTCTTCCATTTCCGCAGGCACTTCTTTCTGCTCGTAGCTGGCGCCAGCGTCAGCTTCGTTCCAGTAGATGGCCTTGTTACGAATCAGGTCCACAATACCGGCAAAGTTGTCTTCGGCACCGATCGGCAGCTGAATGGGGACGCAGTTCGCACCCAGACGCTTCTTGATCTGGTCAACCACCCGCAGGAAGTTAGCGCCGGCACGGTCCATCTTGTTGACGAACACCATGCGGGGAACTTCATACTTGTTGGCCTGACGCCATACGGTTTCGGACTGGGGCTCAACACCGGAGGAGCCACAGAACACTACAACCGCACCGTCGAGTACGCGCAAGGAGCGCTCTACTTCGATGGTGAAGTCAACGTGCCCCGGGGTGTCGATGATGTTGATCCGGTGCTCCGGGTACTGCTTGTCCATACCTTGCCAGAATGTCGTAGTCGCAGCAGAGGTGATGGTAATACCACGCTCCTGCTCCTGCTCCATCCAGTCCATGGTAGCTGCACCATCATGAACCTCACCGATCTTGTGGGAAATACCTGTATAAAACAGGACCCGCTCGGTGGTTGTGGTTTTGCCCGCATCAACGTGCGCACAAATACCAATGTTTCTGTAACGCTTGATAGGAGTCTTGCGTGCCACTGTATAAACCTCGGCTGATTAGAAACGGAAGTGAGAGAACGCCTTGTTGGCTTCTGCCATGCGGTGAACATCTTCACGCTTCTTAACAGCGGAGCCTTTGCTGTCAGCGGCGTCCAGGATTTCACCAGCCAGACGCTGAGCCATGGACTTCTCACCGCGCTTCCGTGAATATTCTACGAGCCAGCGCATCGCCAGCGCGTTCTGACGGGAAGGCCGTACTTCAACAGGCACCTGGTAAGTAGCGCCACCCACACGACGGGACTTAACCTCAACCATCGGCTGGATGTTCTCCAGGGCCTTCTCGAACATGTCGATCGGCTCTTCCTTGGATTTCTCGGCAACAATGTCCAGAGCGCCGTAAACAATGCGCTCTGCGGTAGACTTCTTGCCACTTTCCATCACGTGGTTGATGAACTTGGCAAGACGTGCACTGCCGAATTTCGGATCCGGGATAATTTCCCGTTTAGCTGCAACTCTTCTTCTAGGCATCGATAAGCCCTTATATATCTAAAAGGTCTTCAGGAACCCCTGAGATAGCAAATGCTACTCAGCCTTACTCTTACCGTTCTGACAAGCAACGATAAAAGACACCCGCTCGGGACATCAGGACTTGGGTCGTTTTGCACCGTACTTGGAGCGGCCCTGCTTACGGTTCTGAACACCCTGGGTGTCCAGCGTTCCGCGAACAGTGTGATAGCGCACACCCGGAAGGTCTTTTACTCGACCGCCACGGATGAGCACAACACTGTGCTCCTGAAGGTTGTGACCTTCACCGCCAATGTATGAGGAAACCTCGTAGCCGTTGGTCAGACGAACGCGGCACACTTTACGCAGTGCTGAGTTCGGCTTCTTCGGCGTTGTGGTGTATACACGAGTGCATACACCACGGCGCTGTGGGCAGGCCTGGAGAGCAGGAACATCGCTCTTGGCTACCCGGCGCTTACGAGGCTTACGCACCAACTGATTAATCGTTGCCATGTAAGCAAACTCCAAAAAACCATATCAATGAAACTTACCCCCAGTGCAGGGGGTAAAATTTAAGGGACGCAAGTGTAAGCCTGCGCCCCCGGACAGTCAAGATGACTGGTCTCTTTTTGACCACCTCACGGGTAGGTAACTACCCGGAGGCAGTGCGCCGGCTCAACTCAGCTTTCGCGGTTGAGCTCGGCACTCAGAGCTTCTTCCACGTCGGCCGCGGTTACGCCCTGCTCTTCCAGGTCACGCTTGCGACGACGCTCGTTGTGATACGCCAGACCGGTACCAGCCGGAATCAGTCGACCAACCACAACGTTTTCTTTCAGGCCGCGCAGGTAATCACGCTTACCGGTAACCGCACCTTCGGTGAGTACCCGGGTGGTTTCCTGGAACGAAGCCGCAGAAATGAACGACTCGGTGGCCAGGGAAGCCTTGGTGATACCCAGCAGCAGACGCTCGAACCTTGCGGGCTCTTTGTCTGCCACGTCGGCCTTTTCGTTTTCTTCCAGCACCTGGGTGATTTCCACCTGATCACCGGACAGCAGAGTCGTATCACCCGGATCGGTGATTTCGACCTTGCGCAGCATCTGACGAACGATAACCTCAATGTGTTTATCGTTGATGACAACGCCCTGCAGACGGTAAACGTCCTGGATTTCGTTGGTGATGTACTTGGCCAGCTCAACCACACCCAGCAGACGCAAAATGTCGTGCGGGTTGGATGGACCATCCGAAATCACCTCGCCCTTCTCAACGGTTTCACCTTCGAAGACGTTGAGCTGACGGTGCTTCGGAATCAGCACTTCGTAGGGATCAGCATCCTTCGGAGTGATCACCAAACGCTTCTTGCCCTTGGTTTCCTTTCCGAACGAGACCATACCGCTGATTTCGGCCAGGATGGACGACTCCTTCGGACGACGGGCCTCGAACAGATCGGCAACTCGCGGCAGACCACCGGTGATATCCCGGGTCTTGGAGCTTTCCTGCGGAATCCGCGCAA
This sequence comes from Marinobacter sp. BW6, assembly GCF_008107725.1. Lineage (GTDB taxonomy): Bacteria > Pseudomonadota > Gammaproteobacteria > Pseudomonadales > Oleiphilaceae > Marinobacter. The sequence continues at coordinate 21,000 of NZ_VIRN01000054.1, read as the reverse complement.
CCACATCACCCAGCTCGACTCGCGCGCCATTAGCCATGGTCACCAGCGCATTCGCCGGCAGGAAGAAGATTGCGGTACCGCCGCCTGGCAGCTCCACTTCCTCGCCCTTTTCGTCAATCAGCTGAATGGCCGGACGAATGTCCTTGCCAGCAGCAGGACGCTCTTTGGAATCGATGACCTCCATGGTGGACAGGCCGGTCAGTTCGTCGGTCTGGGTCCGGACAGTGATGCCCTGATCCATATTGACGAATTTCGCGGTACCACCGGCTTCGGCAATGATCGGGTGAGTGTGTGGATCCCACTTGGCAACCACAACGCCGGCTTCAACGGCATCTCCGTGCTTCACGGAGAGAACAGCACCGTATGGCAGCTTATACCACTCACGCTCACGCCCCTGATCATCCGCAATGGCCAGCGCGGAGGAGCGGGAGATCACTACCAGAGAACCATCGGCCTTCTCGATGGACTTCATATTGTGCAGACGGACCGTACCGCCATGCTTGACCTGGATATTGTCGACCGCGGACGCCCGGCTGGCCGCACCACCAATGTGGAAGGTACGCATGGTCAGCTGGGTACCCGGCTCACCGATGGACTGTGCGGCGATAACACCGACAGCTTCACCCACGTTGACCTCATGGCCACGGGCCAGATCACGGCCGTAGCACTTGGAGCAGATACCGTGGCGGGTTTCACAGGTGATCGCAGAGCGAACCCAGACTTCATCCACACCGGCCCGCTCGAGGGTTTCAACGGCCTTCTCGTCCAGCAGGGTACCGGCAGTGATAACGGCGTTGTCCTTGTCGGTCGGCGTAAACGCATCACGTGCGGTCACACGACCCAGAACCCGGTCACCCAGGGGTACGACAACGTCGCCACCTTCGATGTGCGGCGTCATCAGCAGACCTTCATCGGTACCACAGTCAGGCTCGGTAACGACCAGATCCTGGGAAACGTCCACCAGACGACGAGTCAGGTAACCGGAGTTCGCGGTCTTCAGAGCGGTATCCGCCAGACCCTTACGGGCACCGTGGGTGGAGATGAAGTACTGGAGTACGTTCAGACCTTCACGGAAGTTCGCGGTGATCGGCGTTTCGATGATGGAGCCATCCGGCTTGGCCATCAGGCCACGCATACCGGCCAGCTGACGGATCTGGGCCGCGGAACCCCGGGCGCCGGAATCGGCCATCATGTAAACCGAGTTGAACGACTCCTGCATCAGGTATTCGCCGTCTTCACCCTTCACCGGCTGCCCATCAGGCCCGATAACCTGCTCCTTCGCCAGACGCTCCATCATGGCTTTGGAAACTTTATCGTTGGCACGTGACCAGATGTCGATAACCTTGTTGTACTTCTCGCCCTGGGTCAGCAGACCGGACGCGTACTGGGTTTCGATATCCTTCACCTCGGCGGAGGCGGCATCCACCAGCTCGTATTTCTCCGGCGGGATCTCGAAATCGTTAAACCCGATCGAGATACCGGAGACGGTCGCGTAGTGATAACCCATGTACATCAGCTGGTCCGCGAAGATAACGGTGTCTTTCAGACCGGCATCGCGGTAGCAGGTGTTGATCAAGTTAGAGATCGCCTTCTTGACCATCGGCTTGTTGACCAGCTCGTAGGACAAGCCATCCGGCACGATATCGAACAGCAGCGCCCGGCCAACCGTGGTATCCACAATCTTGTACTCTTCGGTACGAGAACCGTCTTCGGCAATCGTAACCTCTTTCACTCGAACCTTGACGATGGCCTGAAGGTCAACCTTGCCTGCGCCGTAGGCACGATGCGCCTCTTTGACGTCGGCAAACGTCATGCCTTCACCGAGGGCGCTCTTGCGCTCACGGGTCATGTAGTACAGCCCGAGCACCACGTCCTGGGACGGTACGATGATCGGCTCGCCGTTGGCCGGCGACAGTACGTTGTTGGTGGACATCATCAACGCACGGGCTTCGAGCTGGGCTTCCAGAGTCAGCGGTACGTGGACCGCCATCTGGTCACCGTCAAAGTCGGCGTTGTAGGCGGCACACACCAGCGGGTGCAGCTGGATCGCCTTGCCTTCGATCAGAACCGGCTCGAACGCCTGGATACCCAGACGGTGCAGCGTCGGCGCACGGTTCAGCATGATCGGATGCTCACGGATGACTTCGTCCAGGATATCCCAGACCACGCCTTCCTCGCGCTCGACCATCTTCTTGGCGGCCTTGATCGTGGTCGCCAGACCGCGGTGCTCCAGCTTGGAGAAAATAAACGGCTTGAACAGCTCCAGTGCCATCTTCTTGGGCAGGCCACACTGGTGCAGGCGCAGGTAAGGACCGACCACGATCACCGAACGACCGGAGTAGTCCACACGCTTACCAAGCAGGTTCTGACGGAAACGACCCTGCTTGCCCTTGATCATGTCAGCCAGGGACTTCAACGGGCGCTTGTTGGTGCCGGTAATGGCCCGGCCACGACGGCCGTTGTCCAGCAGGGCATCGACGGCTTCCTGCAGCATCCGCTTCTCGTTGCGCACGATGATGTCCGGAGCGTTTAGCTCCAGCAGGCGCTTGAGACGGTTGTTCCGGTTGATCACCCGACGGTACAGATCGTTCAGATCAGAGGTCGCGAAGCGGCCTCCGTCCAGCGGTACCAGCGGGCGGAGATCCGGCGGAAGTACCGGCAGCACGGTCATGACCATGTCGCCCGGCTTGTTGCCGGAATACAGGAACGCCTCAAGAATCTTCAGACGCTTGCTGAACTTCTTGATCTTGGTTTCGGAGTTGGTCTGCGGGATCTCTTCACGCAGGGCATCAACCTCTTCCTGCAGGTCGATACCTTCCAGGAGTTCCTTGACCGCCTCGGCACCCATACGGGCGTCGAACTCGTCACCGAATTCCTCCAGGGCTTCGTAATACTGCTCGTCGTTCAGCAGCTGGCCCTTCTCCAGGGTAGTCATCCCCGGATCGATCACAATAAAGGACTCGAAGTACAGGACCCGCTCGATATCGCGCAGGGTCATGTCCAGCATCAGACCGATACGGGACGGCAGTGACTTCAGGAACCAGATGTGTGCGACCGGGCTGGCCAGCTCGATGTGGCCCATACGCTCACGGCGCACGCTGGCCAATGCGACCTCAACACCACACTTCTCGCAGATGACTCCGCGATGCTTGAGGCGCTTGTATTTACCGCAAAGACACTCGTAGTCCTTGATCGGGCCGAAGATCTTGGCACAGAAAAGACCGTCGCGCTCCGGCTTGAAGGTACGGTAGTTAATGGTCTCAGGCTTCTTCACTTCGCCAAAGGACCAGGAACGGATCATGTCAGGCGACGCCAGGCCAATGCGGATGGCGTCGAATTCCTTGCTTTGGTTCTGGCTCTTGAGAAGATTCAGCAAATCTTTCATCAGTAAAAGCTCCGGATGGCGTTAATCTCGGGCGGGCACTGGTCGTGCCCGCTCACGCTGCCAAAAACAATTCGGCTCACTCGGATTCCAGCTCGATGTCGATACCCAGCGAGCGGATTTCCTTGACAAGAACGTTGAAGGATTCGGGCATGCCCGGCTCCATCCGATGATCGCCATCGACAATGTTCTTGTACATCTTGGTCCGACCGTTCACGTCATCAGACTTGACGGTGAGCATCTCCTGCAGCGTGTAAGCTGCACCGTAGGCCTCGAGAGCCCACACTTCCATCTCACCGAAGCGCTGGCCACCGAACTGCGCCTTACCACCCAGCGGCTGCTGGGTAACCAGGCTGTAAGAGCCGGTGGAACGAGCGTGCATCTTGTCGTCGATCAGGTGGTTCAGCTTCAGGATGTACATGTAGCCAACCGTCACCGGGCGGTCGAACATATCACCGGTGCGACCGTCGTACAGCATGGTCTGACCGGTGGTGCTCAGTCCCGCCAGTTCAAGCATACGCTTGACCTCGGCTTCCTTCGCACCGTCGAATACCGGCGTTGCCATGGGTACACCGCCACGAAGGTTGTGGCACATCTCCAGGATTTCCTTGTCGGACAGGGAATCCAGGTCCACCTTGAACACTTCGTCTGAGTGATTGTAGATCTCATCCAGCAGCTTGCGTAATTCCGCCACCTTGCGCTGCTCGTCCAGCATCTGGCTGATACGCTCACCCAGACCCTTGGCCGCCGCGCCCAGGTGAGTCTCAAGCACCTGACCTACGTTCATCCGCGAAGGAACACCCAGCGGGTTCAGAACCACGTCAACGGTATTGCCGTGCTCGTCGTAAGGCATGTCTTCAATCGGCATAACCGATGAAATAACACCCTTGTTACCGTGACGACCGGCCATCTTGTCACCCGGCTGGATACGACGCTTGATAGCCAGGTACACCTTGACGATCTTCAGTACGCCCGGCGCGAGGTCATCGCCCTGCTGAAGCTTGCCTTTCTTGTCGTCGAAGCGCGCTTCGTGCTCTTTCTTGCGATCTTCCAGACCCTGCTCGGACTTCTCCAGCAGCTCGTTCAGGCTCTCGTCTTTCATCCGGAGCTTGAACCAGTCGGAACGCGGCAGCTCGGCCAAGTAGCTCTCTTCGAGGGTCGCCCCTTTCTTCAGGCCCGGCCCACTGATGACTTCCTGGCCTTTCAACGCACTGTTCAGACGCTCAAAGGTCGCACCTTCAACAATCCGGTACTCGTCTTTCAAGTCCTTGCGATACTGGTCCAGCTGCTCTTTCTCAATGGCCTGGGCACGCTGATCCTTCTCGATACCGTCGCGGGTAAAGACCTGCACGTCGATAACGGTGCCGCGGGTACCAGTCGGCACACGGGAGGAGGTGTCCTTCACATCAGACGCCTTCTCACCAAAGATGGCACGCAGCAGCTTCTCTTCTGGGGTAAGCTGGGTTTCACCTTTCGGTGTTACCTTGCCTACCAGAATGTCGCCAGGGCCTACTTCAGCACCAATGTAAACAATACCGGACTCATCCAGCTTGGACAGCGCACTTTCACCAACGTTCGGAATGTCCGCGGTGATTTCTTCGCTTCCCAGCTTGGTGTCCCGAGCCACACAGGTCAGCTCCTGAATGTGGATGGTAGTCAGACGGTCTTCCTGAACCACTTTCTCGGAAATGAGGATGGAGTCCTCAAAGTTGTAACCGTTCCAGGGCATGAACGCGATGCGCATGTTCTGCCCCAGGGCCAGCTCACCCAGATCGACGGACGGGCCGTCAGCCAGCACGTCGCCACGGGCAATAACGTCGCCCTGACGCACGATGGAGCGCTGGTTGATACAGGTGTTCTGGTTCGAGCGGGTGTATTTGGTCAGGTTGTAGATATCCACACCTGCATCACCCGCTTCAGTTTCCTCGTTGTTGACACGAACCACGATGCGCGAAGCGTCAACGCTTTCGATGACACCGCCCCGACGGGCGGACACACAGACGCCGGAGTCTTGGGCAACCGTCCGCTCAACACCAGTCCCGACCAGGGGAACCTGGGCTTTGAGCGTCGGAACCGCCTGACGTTGCATGTTCGCACCCATCAGTGCCCGGTTAGCATCGTCGTGCTCCAGGAACGGAATCAAAGATGCCGCTACCGACACAACCTGACGCGGAGATACGTCCATGAAGTTGACGCTTTCCGGCGGAGTAACGGTAAATTCGTTCTGGTGCCGCACCGTAACCAGCTCGTCGGTCAGACGCTTGGACTTTTCGTCCATGGCGGCGCTGGCCTGGGCGATGACGTAGTTGCTCTCCTCGATAGCGGACAGGTAAACCACTTCATCGGTTACCACGCCGTTCTCGACCTTCCGGTACGGGCTTTCAAGGAAGCCGTAGGAGTTGGAACGGGCGTAAGTCGCCAGCGAGTTGATCAGACCGATGTTCGGACCTTCCGGTGTCTCGATCGGGCATACCCGGCCGTAATGGGTCGGGTGTACGTCACGAACCTCAAAGCCGGCGCGCTCACGGGTCAGACCGCCTGGGCCCAACGCAGAGATACGACGCTTGTGAGTCACCTCGGACAGCGGGTTATTCTGGTCCATGAACTGGGACAGCTGGCTGGAGCCAAAGAATTCTTTGACAGCAGCAGCCACCGGCTTGGCATTAATGAGGTCCTGCGGCATCAAGCCTTCGCTTTCAGCAAGGCTCAGACGCTCGCGAACCGCACGCTCAACCCGCACAAGGCCAACGCGGAACTGGTTTTCAGCCATTTCACCAACGCAGCGAACACGACGGTTACCCAGGTTATCGATGTCATCCACATTGCCCTGACCGTTACGGATATCGATCAGGGTCTTGAGGACATCGATGATGTCTTCGTGGGTCAACGTACCTTCACCTGTGCTCTCTTCACGGCGCAGGCGACGGTTCAGCTTCATCCGGCCAACCGCAGACAAGTCATACCGCTCTTCGGAGAAGAACAGGTTGTTGAACAGGTTCTCAGCCGACTCCTTGGTGGGCGGCTCACCCGGGCGCATCATCCGGTAGATCTCAACCAACGCTTCCAGCGGCGTACGGGTCGGATCGATACGCAGGGTGTCGGACATGAACGGACCGCAATCCAGATCGTTGGTATAAAGGGTTTCGATATCCTTCACGCCAGCATCGAGGATTTTAGTAACCAGCTCTTCGGTCAGCTCGGAGTTACACTCCACCAGAACCTCACCGGACGCCTGATCGATCATGTCCTTGGCCAGTACTCGGCCGTACAGGTACTCGGTCGGCACCTCAAGCTCGTTGATACCGGCTTTTTCCAATTGCTTGATGTGCCGGGCAGTAATCCGGCGACCTTCCTCGACAATCACGTTGCCGTCATTGTCCTTGATATCGAAGGTAGCGATGTCGCCCCGCAGACGGCTCGGCACCAGCTCCAACTTGCACACTTCCGCGCCAAGGCTGAACTTACTGGTTTCGAAGAACATCTCGAGCATCTGCTCGGAGGTGTAACCCAGGCCACGCAGCAGAATCGAGGCCGGCAGTTTACGACGGCGGTCGATACGAACGAACACGGAGTCCTTCGGATCGAACTCGAAGTCCAGCCAGGAACCACGGTAAGGAATCACCCGGGCAGAATACAGCAGCTTGCCTGAGGAATGGGTCTTGCCCTTATCGTGATCGAAGAATACACCCGGAGACCGGTGGAGCTGGGAAACAATAACGCGCTCGGTACCGTTGATAACGAAGGTACCGTTCTCGGTCATCAGGGGCATTTCGCCCATGTAGACTTCCTGCTCTTTAATGTCCTTGATCGCCTTATTGGACGATTCCTTATCGTAAATGATAAGGCGGACCTTCACCCGCAGCGGCGCTGCATAGGTTACGCCCCTAAGCTGGCATTCCTTGACATCAAAAACCGGCTCGCCAATACGGTAACTCACGTATTCGAGCGCGGCATTGCCAGAGTAACTGACAATCGGGAATACGGATTTGAATGCTGCGTGAAGACCGGTTTCCCGGCGGTCTTCAGGAGCGGCTTCCATTTGGAGGAAGTCCCGGAACGAATCCAGCTGAATAGACAGCAAATAGGGGACGTCCATCACGGAAGGCAATTTACTAAAATCTTTGCGAATCCGCTTTTTCTCAGTGTAGGAGTAAGTCATCTGCATTCCCCAGCTTTAGACCTGATACCTGGTATCAAGAAGCAACCATTGTTCTGCTTCGGGGCCGAATTGCTCGGCTTATCGCGCCGTCTTGAACAAGACTCTGGCTGTAGGTTATAGATCTGACATCAACCTGCAATTGCTCACCAGACTCTATAGCATATACAACAGAAAAAGGCCGGTGGCCCAAAGCCACCAGCCTGTCCATGCTTATCGCACGGTTTCGATCAACAGCCGACTCTTACTTGAGCTCAACAGAAGCGCCTGCTTCCTCGAGCTTCTTCTTGGCTTCTTCAGCGTCGTCTTTGCTAGCTGCTTCCTTGATAACGGAAGGAGCGCTGTCGACCATTTCCTTAGCTTCTTTCAGACCCAGGCCGGTAAGTTCACGAACGGCCTTGATTACGTTTACTTTCTTCTCACCAGGACCGGTAAGTACAACGTCAAACTCGGTCTGCTCTTCCGCAGCGGCTTCGCCACCACCAGCAGCAGCCGGCGCAGCAGCAACGGCCGCAGCGGCAGAAACACCGAATTTCTCTTCCATTGCTTCAACCAGCGCAACAACGTCCATTACGCTCATTTCAGCAATTGCGTTCAAAATGTCTTCGTTAGACAGAGCCATGACTTTCTCCCAAAAATATAAAAAATGGTGTTCAACAGAATCAAGCAGCTTCTTGCTTCTGGTCGCGAACTGCCGCTACAGCACGAGTCACTTTCGAAGGAACTTCGTTCAGTGTCCGTGCCAGCTTGGTGATCGGTGCCTGTGTTACTGCGGCCAGCATTGTCAGCGCTTCGTGACGTGTTGGCAGCTTGGCAAGACGATCGATCTGGTCTGCACCCATCAGCTCTCCGCCGACGGCCAGTCCTTTAATCTCGAACGCTTCTTTCTCTTTGGCAAAATCCTTCAGCAGACGCGCTGCCGCGCCCGGATCTTCCATAGAGAATGCCAAAATGGTCGGGCCGACCAGAGCTTCGTCGATGCACTCGAACTCGGTACCGCGAATCGCGATCTTCGCCAGGTTGTTACGAACAACCTTCAGACGCACGTTTTCGGCACGAGCCTTGGCACGAAGCGCCGTCATGTCACCAGAGGTAACACCACGGTAGTCAGCCATAACCACAGACAGAGCACCACCGGCAGTCTCGTTGACTTCAGCGACGATCGCTTTCTTGTCTTCGAGTCTAATTGCCACTGGATTTCTCCTCGATTTCGCCGGGTCTTCCCGGCAAACCCACATATACCCCTCACGGGGCTCCTAACGGTGTTTGGGTTCAGAGAGAACGTCTTCACACCGTCTGCGCAGGCGTTGCTTTAACCCTTGCAGCACTTCCAGTCAAACCGAAAGTGCTTCGGGGGCCTGCGGTCTTTGACAGCCTTGGCTTCCGCCCAGACTACAAAGTAACCACCGATCAAAGGATCAAATAGCGAGACCGCTCTGATCGATAGTCAGGCCAGGACCCATAGTCGAGGAAACGGTGATCTTCTTGAGATACACACCTTTCGCCGACGACGGCTTGGCCTTTTTCAGATCTGCTACCAGAGCTTCAAGGTTTTCCTTGATGTTCTGCGCAGAGAATTCAACGTTACCCAGCGGAGCGTGGATAATGCCGTTCTTGTCGGTGCGGTAACGAACCTGACCGGCCTTGGCGTTCTTGACCGCAGTCTCGACGTCAGGAGTCACAGTACCCACCTTCGGGTTCGGCATCAGGCCACGGGGACCAAGAATCTGGCCCAGCTGACCAACAACACGCATGGCGTCCGGAGTGGCGATAACCACGTCGAAATCCATGTTGCCTTTCTTAACTTCGTCCGCCAGATCGTCCATGCCTACAATGTCTGCACCAGCAGCCGTTGCTTTCTCAGCATTGGCGCCCTGGGTAAACACAGCAACGCGAACGGTCTTGCCGGTGCCGTGGGGCAGAACAGTGCTGCTACGAACCACCTGGTCGGATTTACGTGCGTCAACGCCCAGGTTAACGGCTACGTCGACAGACTCTTTGAACTTCACGTTCTGGCCCAGCTCAACCAGCAGTGCAACTGCCTCGTCAACAGAGTAGGAACGGGTAGAGTCTACCTTTTCACGAATAAGCTTCTGACGCTTGCTCAGCTTTGCCATGTTACAGGCCCTCCACGTTCAGGCCCATGCTGCGGGCTGTTCCTGCAATGGTACGTACCGCTGCGTCCATATCGGCTGCAGTCAGATCCGGCTCTTTGGTCTTGGCAATCTCTTCAAGCTGCTCACGGGTCACGGTACCGACTTTCTCAGTATTCGGACGACCCGAGCCACTCTTGATACCAGCAGCCTTCAGAAGAAGAACCGGCGCAGGCGGCGTCTTGGTAATAAAGGTAAAGCTGCGATCACTGTACACAGTAATCACAGTAGGAATCGGCAGACCAGGTTCCATGTCCTGGGTCTGGGCGTTGAACGCCTTACAGAATTCCATGATGTTTACGCCGCGCTGACCCAGTGCAGGACCAACGGGGGGACTCGGGTTGGCCTTACCGGCAGCAACCTGAAGCTTGATGTACGCTTCAATCTTCTTTGCCATGATAGATCTCCTATGGGTTCAAACGCCTTCCGGCTCCCCGGTTTTTTACAACTGCTAAGAGCAGACACAAAAAGCCCGCGTCGCTTGAGCGCGCGAGCTTTCAGCTTTTTCGTTACTACTCAGTCTTTTTCGACCTGCCCAAACTCCAGCTCTACCGGAGTTGAACGCCCAAAGATCAAAACAGCAACCTTGACCCGACTCTTGTCGTAGTCAACTTCCTCAACCACACCATTGAAATCCGCAAAGGGACCTTCAACAACGCGAACAACCTCACCCGGCTCGAACAGAGTCTTCGGCTTGGGCTTATCGGCACCACTCTCAACACGACGAAGGATGGCTTCTGCTTCCTTCTCGGTGATCGGTGCAGGCTTATCTTTGGTGCCACCAATAAAGCCAAGAACACGCGGGGTATTCTTCACAAGGTGCCACGTCGCATCGTCCATTTCCATCTGGACCAGTACGTACCCGGGATAGAACTTGCGCTCACTCTTGCGCTTCTTCCCTTCTCGCATCTCAACGACTTCCTCGGTCGGAACCAGGATTTCGCCGAAACGGTCTTCCATCTCATGAAGCGCAACGCGCTCCCTGAGAGTGCGCATTACCTGCTTTTCAAAGCCAGAATACGCATGAACGACGTACCAGCGCTTAGCCATTGCCCACTCCTGTTAACCGATAAACCCGGCGACCAGCCAGCTGATCAGCGAATCCATACCCCACAACAACAGAGCCACAACCAGCACAAACACAACAACAATCGCTGTGGTCTGCACGAGCTCAGGCCTGGTGGGCCATACCACTTTCCGGATCTCTACTCTCGCTTCCTTCAATAGCGTCGCGAAACGACGACCACGGTCGGTTTGGAGAGCAACAAGCGCCGCCACAATGGCGAGACCTACAAGAGCCAGAACCCGATATAGCAGAGACTCGGCACTAAAATACTGATTCCCCACCACACCGATGGCGATCAGAACGAAAACAACCAGCCACTTCAGGAAATCGAAACGGCTGGCTGACTGAACGGCTTTTGACTCCATAGGAATCAACTTATGTATCCGGATGTTAAAAAATGGCAGGCCAGGAGGGAATCGAACCCCCAACCTGCGGTTTTGGAGACCGCTGCTCTGCCAATTGAGCTACTGGCCTGCACCGAAACAACTCAGCGCACTTACTTTCGAGTCAATTACTCGATGATCTTGGAGACTACGCCGGCACCAACGGTACGGCCGCCTTCACGAATCGCGAAGCGCAGGCCATCTTCCATGGCGATCGGAGCAATCAGGGTAACACTCATCTTGACGTTGTCACCCGGCATAACCATTTCCACACCTTCCGGCAGTTCGCAAGAACCGGTTACGTCGGTGGTACGGAAGTAGAACTGCGGACGGTAGCCCTTGAAGAACGGAGTATGACGACCGCCTTCTTCTTTGGACAGTACGTACACTTCGCACTCGAACTTGGTGTGCGGAGTGATCGAACCCGGAACCGCCAGAACCTGACCACGCTCAACGTCGTCACGCTTGGTGCCACGCAGCAGCGCGCCAATGTTCTCACCAGCACGACCTTCGTCCAGCAGCTTGCGGAACATCTCAACACCAGTACAAGTAGTCTTCACGGTATCCTTGATACCAACGATTTCCACTTCGTCACCGGTCTTGATAACGCCACGCTCAACACGGCCAGTCACAACAGTACCACGACCGGAGATGGAGAAGACGTCCTCGATCGGCATCAGGAACGGCTGATCAATCGCACGCTCCGGCTCAGGGATGTAGTCATCCAGAGCTTCTACCAGCTTCTTGACAGCGGTAGTACCCATCTCGTTGTCGTCTTTGCCTTCCAGCGCCATCAGCGCGGAACCGGTGATGATCGGAGTGTCGTCACCCGGGAAGTCGTACTGGCTCAGCAGGTCACGAACTTCCATCTCAACCAGCTCAAGCAGCTCTTCATCGTCTACCATGTCCGCCTTGTTCAGGAACACCACGATGAAAGGTACACCAACCTGACGGGACAGCAGGATGTGCTCGCGAGTCTGCGGCATGGGGCCGTCAGCTGCGGAGCAAACCAGGATCGCGCCGTCCATCTGCGCCGCACCAGTGATCATGTTCTTCACATAGTCAGCGTGGCCAGGGCAGTCTACGTGTGCGTAGTGACGGTTCGGAGAATCGTACTCAACGTGAGATGTCGCGATCGTGATACCACGAGCCTTCTCTTCCGGTGCGTTATCGATCTGGTCGAATGCACTCGCAGACCCTGTACCCCAAACTTCGTGACATACACGGGTCAGGGCAGCAGTCAAAGTGGTTTTACCATGGTCTACGTGACCAATGGTGCCTACGTTCAAGTGCGGCTTATTACGTTCAAACTTAGACTTAGACATTTGACCAATCTCCCTAATCAACCAGGATCGTGACGTTGACCGGATAAATAATGGAGCTCATGGGCGGATTTGAACCGCCGACCTCACCCTTACCAAGGGTGTGCTCTACCAACTGAGCTACATGAGCAATGCAAACAAATTGGAGCGGGCAGCGGGAATCGAACCCGCGTCATCAGCTTGGAAGGCTGAGGTAATAGCCACTATACGATGCCCGCGAGCAATTAGTGGTGGAGGGGGCAGGATTCGAACCTGCGAAGGCGATGCCGTCAGATTTACAGTCTGATCCCTTTGGCCACTCGGGAACCCCTCCGAGTCGGATTTGCCAAAGCAAATCCGTCAAAACTTAAAGTGGAGCTGGCGGACGGAATCGAACCCCCGACCTGCTGATTACAAGTCAGCTGCTCTACCAACTGAGCTACGCCAGCTCACATTCGCCTCGTCAGCGAGGGCGGTATACTACGGATTTTTTTCTGGCGTTGCAACACCTTCACAAGGCCTGATTTCAACGAAATCAAAATTGCTGCCGTAATCCACTTTCACCGCCCGAACCAGTTCTTCAGCGAGTTCCGGTTCAGCCTCAAAAGAGAGCGCGTAGCTTATCTGATTTCGGGGGAAGTTGACCAGTACCGCATTAAGATTCTGACGTTTTTTTTCTTCCAGCACGGATATTGCAGATTCGCGAGACTCAAACAGCCCCAGCGAAATGGCATTGCGGTTTTCGCCCTCGGTGACCAGGTACGAGTCGATTCCCTGCCTCTGAATGTCACTAAACTGACGCAAGGCGACAGCCTCGGGCTGCGGTGGAATAAGAACCCAATGCAGGGGTGCCAACTCTCTTTCGACTTCTTCAACCCTGAAACCTGTTTCGTCCGCAAGAGGTTGACTGTCCACCAGTCTTCGGGCGCGCTCCGCGGTTTCTATCCATCCGAGGCGAACACAGGACATCTCGGATTCGCCGGCTGGTTCACCGACCCCGCCACCAGACTCTTCCGGCGACGGCGATTTGAGGCTGGCCACCCTTGGCAAGCTGCCACTGGCGACACTGGTCATGCTGCCCGATGGCCCTACGAAGTCCGGCAGGTAATAGATAGCAATACTGACCAAAACCAGCACCAACGCCAACCACCTCATCCGGAGGCTTCCTCGGCATGAATTGCACGAAGGCCCGATAACACCAGCTCCGGGCGAGAAATGCCGGGCAGGCCAAGACCGATAAGGCGGTCCGCGTCGCCACCAGTTACCAGCACCTCAGACAGTGACAGTTTTCGGGCATCAGCAATCACCCGCTCAATCATCGCGGCAGACAGCCAGGCAAGACCATGGTTCACGCATTCTCCGGTACTCTTGCCCGGATCCGTTGCCAGCCCCTGATCAGGATCGAACCATATCCGCGCGGCATCGGTCCGGAGACTCCGCAACATCATCTGCAGACCGGGAAGAATATACCCACCCATATGCTTACCATGCCGATCAACGTAATCGACAGTAACGGCACTGCCTGCATCCAACACCGCAAAGCCCTGCTTGTGATCGAGCCAGGCACCGTACATGGCATGCCACCGATCGGCCCCCATTCTCGAGACATCCTGGTAGGCGTTTGTGAGGCCATTCCGAGCCCGTTCGGACCAGTGAAAGCGAACCGGCGCCTGACAAAGCTTTGCAATGGAGCCGGCCAAATTACTTCGCCTTTCTTCAGACGCGACGGTGGATATGGCCACAGCCTCCACCTGTCCGATCCGTTCGCCCGCTGAGCTTAAAGGGTTCTCGTCGTCGAGAGAGCCGGTGCCTGAGGCCAGAACCTCATTTTGGTTTGCGAGACACCATTTCAGGCGGGTATTGCCTGCATCAATAAACAGATTCATTTGGTCACTCGCAGACTGATTTCCCCTGCGCGCACGGGAACAACCCCGTTTTCGGTCCGGATTTGATAGTTTCCGGCTTCATCAATACCGCAGCCGACACCTTCCACATCACCGCCCCGGGCCTTGAGCGATTGTCCCATAAACACATCGCGACGTTGCCAGGACTCTCGAAAATCCGCAAACCCGATATCGGAGAACCGGGCCACGGCATCAAATACCGCATCGATAATCGCACCTCCAATCTGGCTCCGAGACCAATCGACTTCCGGGCAGGCCCTGGCGAGGCTGCTCCAGGGTTGATCGACGCCGTCGGCCCGGGACATGTGTACATTCAGTCCAATGCCCGCAATCACTTGCACCACCCCCTCCTCCAACTCGCCCTGTAGCTCCACCAGGATGCCGCCAAGCTTGCCGTCCGGCAGAAAAATATCATTTGGCCACTTGAGTCCGACCTCTGGCACTCCCAGTCGTTCCAGGGCATTGGCCACCGCAACGCCGAGCACCAGGCTCAACCCATCCAGGACGCCGAAGCCGCCGTGGAAGGTAAGCCCCATGCTGAGGTACAGGTTTTCTCCCCGAGGGCTTTGCCAGACGCGCCCCCGTCGGCCGCGGCCGGAGGTCTGGCAGTCGGCAATAACCACCGGGATACCTTTGCTTCCCTCGGTAATCTGCCTGATCACCTCGGCATTGGTTGAATCAACCTCGTCGAGGACTGTGAGTGAAAGCTCCTGTTCCCGGCCGGAGGCAATTTCACCAAGCACCAGTGTCCGATCGAGCAGGTCTACCCGGGATACCAGCTGATAACCACGTCCGCGAATCGTGGCAATGTCAGCACCTTCTTCCATCGCGCGACGAATCTGCTTCCAGATTGCGGTACGACTAACCCCGAGCTTTTCGGCCAGGGCGGCTCCGGAGTGAACCTGACCGTCACTGAGCAGCTCTATAAGTGCTTTGGATTTCATAAGACGCATCCAGCCATGAAATTGTGTAAGGCCGGATTAAACACCAGGGAAGGGAAAAAGACAAAGTCGGCAGTCTGGCTTTGGGAGCCGCCGGCCGGCAGATCAGGGAATCGGGGTTGCGGTCAGGTTGGCCTTGATATCAAAGTTCTGCATTTTGACGCCATAAACGGCCGTCTGAGCACCGCCAACGGGATGAACCAAATCGATAGTATTGATCGAGAGTTCCTTGAACTGGCTTCTCGCCTTCACCGCAAAACCGAGCGGCCTGTTGTCGGCTTCCGCGATGGTTGGATTCGAGACATAGCGGTAACCGGCAGTGGACGAACCATCCATGATTTTTTCATCGCCCCGGTTGCCAACCACTCCCATCGCATCCGGACCGTCCGCCTTTTTCACAACCCGGGTTTGATAGACATCCACGGAAAGATCGGTGCGTAACCCAAACGAATTGTCGTCTACGCCATCACCATCGAAGTCGCCACCATCGCTGGTATGGATATCGTTCAGGACGAGACTCGTCCCTGTTCCGTTTATGGCTCCACCAACACCGCTGGTTTGCCGGTTGGTTTCCCAGGTCAGCGAGTTTTTCCGGGCTTCATTGATGGCCTTGGCAAGCACCTGCTTCAGGCGGACCGTCAGCCCTTCCTCACCCCGGGTCTCCCAGACGCCCCCGGAGGCCGAGCAGGCGGATGGACTATCACCCATGCCACCGGCACAGACATCACCGGCTCCTCCCGGGACGACGGTCATGCTGCTGCCAGTTTCGTATTTCTGAATCACGAAACGACCGAAACTCCGGCCGGATTCCTTGTTGCCGATCCTCAGATTACCGATGTCCATGGTGCTCCAGGCTTCGCCTTTGATAATCTCAAGCCCCTCCTGCGTGACATCAACGGTCATGTCCCGCACATGCGCGTCATAATCCAGCTCGGTAATCCAGAGGCCCTTCTGGGGAATCTCACCATTACCTTCATCATAGGGCACCGCGATGATCGCGGCCTTTCCGTTCCGAATGCTGACATCAGAATTGATGGTAATACCCTCCCCTGACGCCCCCCCTGCACCAAGCGTTATATGGCCATCAAGCTCGAACTCATAAGCCGGATAGAACCCCAGTGCCAGCAGCAGTTCTGTACCACCCTGCAAGGGGGCATCATCACTTCCTACCCGCAGGCCGTTGATCCGGTAGCCGGCCCTGATATCCTCGAAACCAATCCGAAGACCATCGAAGAACTCGGTGCCGCTGGAGACGCCATCGCGAGTCACATTGACCGTTACATCGCCCTGCCCCCAGGACTGCAGGCCGCTGAAGATCACCCTGTTCCCGTCTTCCGTGTAGCTGAAATCGGCGAGCCGAAGACTCCATTCCGTCGCAAGTCGCAAGCCCTGAGGGCCGGCGTCAGGGTGTCCGCCCCCCTGCAGATAAACCGCATTGGAATAGCTGCGGCCGTCAAACACGTGATCCTCAAGCAGAAAGCTGACATTCACCTGACCAATGCTCTTGCCATCACCGCCTACCTCAATAGCGCCAATGCTGAATTCACCATCCATGGAACCAAGGGTCAGGGCCAGGGCCGGTCGATTCTGCCAATCGGTCGCCACATCGACCCTTAGATCGTTGATCCGATAGACGCCGGTGATGTCTCTGAGGGCCAGAGCATTTCCGTCATCCCTATATAAAAAGGAGGCCGAGTGTATAACGGTCTCGTTATCGATTCGAAGTCCCTCCCCGGAGCGCCCTCCGGCGGTAATGCCCGTGCTGGAAGAGAGTTCATAGCTTCCACTCAGGCTGCCATAACTGGGCAAAAGCTGGCCGCCGCCAGAATCGACGGATACACCATGGTTTAGAGGGTTACTGCTGTAACGAATTGCGCCGACCTCCCAATCACCGGTAACCCTGGGCGCATTCAGGGCCAGAGTGTCGCCGACCACGTCCAGCGTTACACCCAGCGCCTCTACGTTCATGGTGATATCGTCCAGAAAAACTTCATTACCATTGGTACGATACCCCAGACGACCACCGGTCATGGTATAGGCGGAGTCAAACGTATAGCCGGCCCCTCCAACGAAGCCTCCCTGTCTGATGTTCAAATACCCTTGTAGAGAATGGTCGAAGAAGATGCCCCCCATGCTGACACCGGGTGCCCCGGCGAGCCGGATATCGCCGAACTCGATTCTGCGGTCTTCAACCAAATAATTTAGATTAAGGGACGCATCCGCCTCAATATCCACCCGAATCAGATGAAATGCCTGACCTGAAGGATCAATGGCTGAACCGATACGGAAGCCTTCAAGATGAATACCTTTTCCATCGTCGAAATAGGATAATCGATCTGCCGTCAGGGCAAGATCCAGTTCCAAAGACAAGCCACTCTGACCGCTGACGTTCGACAGCGCAGAATCGTCCAGGCTTTTCATGTCGGCGGCCACCCACGGGGCGATGATCACGCAGACCAACCCGTTGGCAAGCAAGGCAAATGGCTTGATGCTGTTTGGAGCGCCCATAACCCTCACCCTCTTCACGATTATGGATTACCTGCCGGAAATACGAGCAGGCTCCCTTCCATCACAACGTCTCCCCGCATATCCACAGAGAATATGTCAGTCTGCTGAAATCCGGGATCGGTGGGCCGAGCCGTACTGCTGGAGGAGATCTTGAATTGAACATCGTTGAACCGGACGGTATTGGGCAGCCCCAGCTCCAGAACATCCCGATTGAACAGCTCCCCATCGCCACCGAATCCGGAATCAACGGTGCGGACCCGGAGTGTTAGGCCCTCAAATGAGAAGTTGCCGCGAATATCATCAAGAACCATCCATCCCCCGTTTTCTTTCAGACGATATGCAAAGCGGGCACCGCACTTCCTGTCGGCATCATCACAGCGTCCGAAATAGCTGTTCTCAATCGGACCACCCATTTCATTAATACTGATGTCGCCAGACAGGTAGATCCCCCCCTGGCCCGAGATCCCCGAGAGCGCTTCATCACCGAGACGGGAGAGTTCCGCAAAGGTCGGCAGTGGAAGCAGCAAAGCAGTGAGAGCGAGTGACGTTCTGCGCAGAATCGATATCATGGGCTCAGGTCCCTCGTTTTAATGTTCAGATGCTGTATCAGCATTCCCTGTACACGGGCAGAGCCAAAGTCACGGTCGCCAACACTGAAATTCCCGATCTTCAGATTGCCGCGAAATTCCGGATTGGTGTAATAGGACTCGTAGAAGTCCCAGGCTTCGGCATCGCTGCTACCCCTGAGACCGTCGGCGCCGATTTCGCCGGGTATAGGACGCCGAATCGCAGCCACCTCCAGCTCAAAGTTTCCACTGCCATCAACATCGAAGAATACCGGCTGAAGCTGGTTTCCAATCGCCAGCTCAAGCGCAAAATTGCTCATCAGTATTCGTGATCCGCAGGTGGAGCCGTCCTGTGTGCAGGCATTGATAGAAAGTTCCGGGGAATAGAAATTGAGCTTGAACTGGCCGACCATCTGGCGCCGATCGTTGTCGCCCCAAAGGCGCAGATAGCTACCATCGATGACAGCACTCTTTGCGTGGATGTTGATATTGGCAGACCGGTCGTCACCAACCGCCACGTTCATCTGCATACCAATATCCGCACGCTCTCCGATGTATCCAGAGGACGCCGGGCGACTCGAGCAGTTGCCGCTGCCAGGACTGGCCCCAGAGTCCATGCAGTCATAACCCTGATCGCTATTGACCATGGCACTGGCTGCGAACTCCAGCACCGCCTTGTTCGCGATACCAATGTCATTGCCATCCACCACATCGATTTTCCACGGGTTAAGGAGCCTCCCAAGATTGACCGGGCCCAGAGTCTCTCCGTAGTTGCTATTGGCCCCGGCGATGTAGAGGTGGTTTACCGTAATATCGACATCACGACCGTCCGTGCTTTTGATCCCGCCAATCCGGAAAATGCGTGCCTGCTCTCCCGAGGCATCTGGCTGATCCGTTCCATGGGAGAATTTGAAATTCTCCAGTACAAGGCCAATGCCGGCTCCATCAATCGAGGACATTTCAGTTTCCGAAAGGCCCTGAAGTTCCGCCTCAACAGGCACTGGGACCGTCAGAACAGCCGCGATCATCGGCAAGAGGCGCGTGAAAACAGGAAGCTGACTGAAATTGAACCATCTCATAAAGAGCTCCTCAGAATAGACCCTTGCCGCGATCAATGTATTCGGTACGGTAACGCGGGGTACCATAAAGGGCTTCGTTGAGATTCACCTCGGTCGCGCCGTTCGGAATATTGAAAAATGCGCCTGAGGTTGCCTTAATGAAATCCTCGGGCGTGAAGTCTGTTTTCTTTACATCCTTCAGCCAATCGAGATCCTTGGTCTGGAAAGAGATAAACGCACCGTCTGCCGGCCCCGTGATACGGCGCTCGCCGTTTACCTCACCGACCTCTCCTACCGGGAAGCTGTTGTAGATATCCAGGTCAAAGCAAGAGTCTATTCCCAATACCAGGCAGTCCTGGGCATAGACATAGATGTCACCGCCTGAACAGCTGAAAAAGGAACAATCCGGAACTTCGATCCGGGAACTCGACCCCCAGCCGATCAGATTCTTTACCGACCAGCGGGTAAAACCGCTAGCGCCCTCAAGAATGAAGCGCTCACCATTTGGAATACCAATGTACTCGGCTCTTATGGGATCCAGCTCGCCAATGTTTGGATCACCCTCGGCGCCATAAACCAGCTCCGCTTTGGTCGATAGCGGGCTGCCACCCTCAAGCAGAGGTGTCAGGAGAACAATCAGTTGGTCGAACAGGTTGCCGGAAGAGTTCGCCTGGGAGAGTCCTTCGCCGCGGTCAATGATATCCACGTTCACATTGCCGGTCAGGGTCTCAATCTTGCCGGAGAGAACACCCATGGATTCACCGAATCCCAGTCGGAAACCGACCACTTCTTCAGTCTGTTCGTCGAAGGCAAACTCAAGGAACGGATTCTGGATGGAGAAAGGAACGATCTCACCCTCGGCATAGGCGCCGCCTTCGGGCTTTCGCTGCTTCGGGGCTTTTGGGTTGGCGTCAAAGTATGCCTGGTTATTAATGTAACCAAGGGCAAAATCTTCAATATAGACATCGGAGGTGCCCGGCTTTTCACCATCCCGTTCGTAACGGCCCATTTCCAGGACATCTACGTTGGTCTGGATGTCGATATCCATTCCAAGATTGACCCGGGTATAGGCGGTATTGTCGTTGGCATCAGGATGGTATTGGCGATCAACCGATACAAAGGCCTGCCCTGTGACTTCAGACATTTGTTGATCTGAAATCGGGCGTAATTCAGCGCTAACCCCGGGCACCAGCAAAGGCAGGAGGAGAAGCGAGGGAATTGTTTTACTCATAGTCACATCTCACCGCTGCCGCTTTTTATTGTTGGCGGCTGATTTAAAGATGACTGATGAGCGTCTCTGAGGCTGGCTTCGATTTTTAATGTTGTTTTAGCCAGTTCTTTTTCAGAAGTGTACCCCTGGTTACATTTTGTCACTGTGCGCAGTGTCATGGTTTTGGGGTTTACCGAATTTCAGGCAATAAAAAACCCCAGCATCGGGGATGCTGGGGTTTGGCTATTAGGCGCCTGACGATGACCTACTCTCACATGGGCAACGCCACACTACCATCGGCGCTGGTCTGTTTCACTTCTGAGTTCGGGATGGGATCAGGTGGTTCCAGACCGCTATGGTCGTCAGGCAAAA
>NZ_VIRN01000014.1 GCF_008107725.1 Marinobacter sp. BW6 | reverse complement strand
GGGCAGGGCTGGGTCGGCAAAGGGTTTGAATGGCCGACTGGACCGGGGATGAACGAGAAAGTAACAGAAGGATACAGCAGGGAGATTCATAATAAGCTTGTGGAGGGATGCCTGATCGATATTAAGTTTATTATGAAGTGGATGGAGAGTTACAATGGTGTAGTGGAAGGCGAGAAGCCAATTCTGGCATACGATCTTTCATTAGAAAACTTGATGTTTGATCTGGTTGTAAAAGAGCAAACTAAAAGATCCAACGGGTCAATCAAGGCGACACACATTAAAGGGATTGAGTGGGTTATACGCTCCACTGGAGATGTTAAAGAATACATACGAGCAAATGGAATAAGTATAGAGAGGTTTCTGGGCATTTACCGAGCCCACGAGACGCTCATGAA
>NZ_VIRN01000051.1 GCF_008107725.1 Marinobacter sp. BW6 | reverse complement strand
GGCGAATGTCCTCTTAGCGTAATCGTGCGCGCATGTTACGCCAGCTATAACTATGGCGTCAACACGCAACGGAACGCTGAAGGGCATTAATTGACCTTCGCTGTATAAGGCTAGCAGATTATTACAAAATAATGATATTTTTCTGAATGTTAGACTGTTTCCAGCTTCGCATAGGCCGCCACCAGCCATTTGATCCCCTGCCCCTGGAACGCCACCTGCAGACGGCTGTGCTCGCCGCTGCCTTCCAGATTCACAATGGTGCCTTCGCCAAACTTCGAATGGCGCACACGCTGGCCCAGCTTGTAGCCGGTGTCGGTTTCCGCAATCGGCGAGCCCATGCGCTGATGGCTGACCGGACGGCTGATGCTCGCCCGCAGACGCACCTCTTCCACGCATTC
>NZ_VIRN01000019.1 GCF_008107725.1 Marinobacter sp. BW6 | reverse complement strand
CTCCGTCCATGTCATTCATCCATCCAGTCTCCCCGGCCCGATTCGCTTTTGAACGGGCCTCATATAGGCATTCTGTGCTTAATAGCCGATTTCAACTGATATGCGACAAAGTCTTGTTGAAATTCACCTGTTATACCAAGCTCAACAAAGAAGGCCCCATCTGATGGCACTGTTGCGGTACGCTGGCCAGACGCGCTGCGCAGGCCGGCCCGGTTGGCCGGTCAAGCAACGTAACTCAGTCCGGCGGGCCGCAACAGGCCGCCCAGGGCCGTGTCTGTAGACTGCTCCGCCACGCCGCGGGCCCTGAACGCCCCCCATATCACCCTGCGGCCTGCTCCTTGCCGAACCGTCTCCAAACACGGTCGGAAAGGTTCTATCTGTTGAGGTTGGTAACGAAC
>NZ_VIRN01000077.1 GCF_008107725.1 Marinobacter sp. BW6 | reverse complement strand
ACATATTCAGCTTGCCCATAGAATGCTGCATTTTGTTATTTGGGCCGTTAGATACCACACACATTGGCGCAGTGATCGCTGACAGGAGCACTCCAGCCCCTTCGATGGCTTCCAGTTCTGAATCGAACAGCCGAGCGACTTCTGCACGGTAAACGTGTTCAGCTTCTGTTTTCGCTAACGTAACACCATGTTCAAGGGAAACAATATCGATAATTTCGTACAGTTTTACACCTTTGAAACGTTTGAAAACCTCTTCAGGATCGAGCGTAATACCAAATTCCTGAAACATCGTTACATATGCGCGAGAGCAAATGACTTCACTGTCGACCAGCGTACCGTCGCAGTCGAAAAATACCGCTTCTATCCGGGACATGCCTTTCCTTTTTAATCAGTTTAACG
>NZ_VIRN01000060.1 GCF_008107725.1 Marinobacter sp. BW6 | reverse complement strand
CCATCGGCTCGCGCCGTGGCTCGGCCACCTGATGGTGTCGCGCCAGGAGACGGCGCGTCCACTGCTGACGCCGGGCGAGGTGATGCAGCTTCCGCCTGACGAAGCCGTGGTGATGGTGTCCAGCGTCGCGCCGATCAAGGCGAAGAAGCTGCGCTACTACGCGGACGCCAATTTCAAGCGCCGCGTGCTGCCGCCGCCTGCGCTCGCGGGTGCGCAGTATGCCGACGCGCCGCCGCTGCGCCCGGACGACTGGAGCGGACTGGCGATTCCGCCAACGCCTGCCGTACCGGCCACGGCATCCGCCGATGGTCTGGGCAGCTTGGCCGCCGACGACGGTGGCCCGCGCCGTCAGCCCGAGCTTTCCGAAGCCGTGGCCTATGCCCCCGAGCTGGCCGCGCCT
>NZ_VIRN01000015.1 GCF_008107725.1 Marinobacter sp. BW6 | reverse complement strand
AATACGCCGAAGAACAGCTTCAGTCTCTGGACCACCTATGACATCTTCCCGAAGACCACCATCGGCGGCGGGGCTTTCTATGTCGACAAGGTCTATGGCGACGTTGGCAATACCGTCTATGTCCCCGATTACTGGCGCTATGACGCAATGGCCAGCTACAAACTGAGCAAGAACGTCGATTTCCAGTTGAACGTGCAGAATGTGTTCGACAAGAAGTACTTCGACAAAGCCTATGCGGCGCACTATGCGTCCCAGGCCGCTGGAAGGACGATACTGTTCAGCACCAACTTCCACTTCTGACAGCCGCTCTCGCTCCCCACGAAAGCCCCATTCCCTCTACGGGATGGGGCTTTCCCGCATCCAGG
>NZ_VIRN01000038.1 GCF_008107725.1 Marinobacter sp. BW6 | reverse complement strand
TGTCGAAGGGGTAGGCGCTGACGAAATCGTGCAGGGCGCCATAGACCTCCTCGAAGTCCCAGGGGTTGCGCAGTTCCATCTGCTGCAGGCGGACCTCGGTATGCGGCGACACCGCGGCGATGTCGGCGCGAATCCGCTCGGCCAGGCCGAGGTCGCGGGCGTCGTTGCCGTGGATCAGTTCGAGGCGGTCGATCAGCAGGTCCGGCTGCTGGCACAGGCCGATGCTCGGCCGCCACTTTTGCCAGCGCGCCGCGCCCTTGCCGAGACGGTCGAGGGTGGCGCCGATGAAGCCGATGGCGACCGTGCGTTTCATCACTGCTTATCCTTCAAGATAAAGATCGATA
>NZ_VIRN01000017.1 GCF_008107725.1 Marinobacter sp. BW6 | reverse complement strand
ACCTAGGACTCCTGGGCAAAACTTGATTGACTACAACGGTTTATGAAGATTCCCGGGTACCCGCTTTCGCGGGAATGACAGCCGAGGAAAGTGGCGCCTCTCAGGCCTCGCCTTCCTCGACGATCGCATGTTTCTGGATGAGGGGCAGTTGGGTCAGGGTGAAGACGAGCGTGATCGGCATGATGCCGAAGACCTTGAAGCTGACCCAGAAATCGGTCGAGAAGCTGCGCCAGACGACCTCGTTGATGATCGCCAGCACGAAGAAGAACACGCCCCAGCGGAAAGTCAGCTTGCGCCAGCCCTCGTCGGTCAGTTTGAAGGCGCTGTCGAAGACATAGCCGAGCAGGGATTTGCCGAACAGCAACCCGCCGAGCAGGATCGAGCCGAACAGGCAGTTGACGA
>NZ_VIRN01000018.1 GCF_008107725.1 Marinobacter sp. BW6 | reverse complement strand
CCAAGTCCCAGGGCGCCACCTCCGGGCTACGCTACGACCCCGACATGGGGCGCGAGGCGCCGCTGTTCTACACCGCATCCGGGCACGCCTGGCTGGCCAGCCTGAGCGACAAGGCGGCGCTGGCGCTGGTGGAGCGCCAGGGCGTAGGGGCGGCGCGGGACTTCGGTCCCAACGCGCCGCGCTCCAGGAGCGAGCTGCTGCGCTACCTGAAGCGCGCCCGCGAGCACGGCTATGCCTGGCAGATCGAATGCTCGGCGCCGGGCATGGCGGCGATGGCCGTACTGGTGCGCCACCCCGAGGACGGACGGGCTCTCGGCGTGCTCAGCGTGGCCGGG
>NZ_VIRN01000020.1 GCF_008107725.1 Marinobacter sp. BW6 | reverse complement strand
CGTCCACGCCGGAAGGCCGGTATGAGGCGGCCGAGGCGTCGATGTCGCCGATGGGCTGGGCGGGGCTGGCGATGGTGGTCGCGACAGTGGTTTTCGCGCTGACGGCTCCCATTTCCTCAACGGTGCCCCACGCCTGGCATTCGCCGCAGCGGCCCACCCACTTCACCGTGCTCCAGCCACACTCCGCGCAGCGGTAGGACGGAGTGGATTTGGTGCGTGCGCTCTTTGCCATGTGCTTGATGCTAGTGCCTTGCGCCGACAGATTGCGCCGGCGCCGCGGTGCCGTTCGCTAAAGGCGGGGGAGCAACGCCGCCGCGTCCTCGTGCTCGGTTCCGGTGGCCTCGAGCAGGTCGACGACCAGGGGGCGCAGCAACAGCACCATGCCCTCGCCCTGCAGCCCGCTG
>NZ_VIRN01000083.1 GCF_008107725.1 Marinobacter sp. BW6 | reverse complement strand
TTTTGCCTGACGACCATAGCGGTCTGGAACCACCTGATCCCATCCCGAACTCAGAAGTGAAACAGACCAGCGCCGATGGTAGTGTGGCGTTGCCCATGTGAGAGTAGGTCATCGTCAGGCGCCTAATGCCTAAAACCCCAGCATCCCCGATGCTGGGGTTTTTTATTGCCTGAAACTAAAGTCTCGTAATCAAGGCAACCAGATCTCAAACACCCCACCACCAAAGCTTCCGCCATTGTGAAGCCTTATAGAACCACTTCGGTCTCCTTCGCTGTGCAGTTTGGCGACAGAAGAGGCAAAGAACAGCCCAAGGCTGGTACTGCCACTTTTGAAATCAAGCGATTTAAAGTTCAGGGTTCCTGTGTGCTGCATACTGTCCGGATAGCCCTTTCCATCGTCCTCAACACCGATTACCAGGTAACCGTCTCTTTCACCGGCGGTAAGGAGGATCTTGCTTCGGGTATAGCGGATGGCGTTGTTAATGGTGTTGTTGAGCACGCCGGTCAACAGATCTTCATCGAAAAAGCCGTTTATGTCTTCAGCTTCCACGGAAACATCAATGCCAAGTCCCTCAAGCAGAGGCGTGTGTCTCGCCAGATGCTCGGTGAGGAAATCCGGTACAAAGTGCTCCTCAATGTGTGCAGACAGGTTGTTCTCGCCAAGGCGATAGATGCCAAGAAGCTGAACCAGATCGTTATGCATTCGTTCGGCTTCGTACTGTAAGGTATTGAAGCGTGAAGACTCACCCAGGTTTTCTTCGTGCTCGCTGCGAAGTTCGTCCAGGGAGTTCAAGAGCATGCCAAGCGAGTTCTTCATGTCATGAACGGCTGAGGCGAGCACCATTGAAAAATCAATATTCTGGTTGTTCATTCCATCAGTCCCTTCAGCTTGCGTTGTAAGGCGATATAGCGCCGGTGTTGACGATGTTGTTCTGGCAGTCCTGACAACTGATTAAGACAGGACTGGCAGCGTTCCAGGAGTTCAGCGTTGCCCGGATTATTGTCATGTTCCTTCATCAGTACCTGAACCAGGTTAAGGTTCAGGGCTGCATGGTCGGGGACGATCTCCAGAGCCTTTGAAAAGATTTCCGCTGCGTCTTGCAGATTTCCGGATTCGAACGCTTTTATGCCATCCCGGTTAAGAGTCCTGGCCTTGATCTTTTGACGGAATCCCACCGGCTCGTCCAGAAGGTTTTCGATTTTCTGGAGCGTGTCAGGATCATCGCTGAAACGCTCGGACATCTCTCGCAGAAGCTGTTTGGCATCGGTTTCATGTCCGAGGCGAAACAAAGTCTTGGCGTAATCAAGCCCCGTTCTTGCATCCAGGTTTGCGGTACCTTCAAGTTCCGGTCGGAGGCTTTCCAGGATCTTTCCGGC
This sequence comes from Marinobacter sp. BW6, assembly GCF_008107725.1. Classification (GTDB taxonomy): domain Bacteria; phylum Pseudomonadota; class Gammaproteobacteria; order Pseudomonadales; family Oleiphilaceae; genus Marinobacter. The sequence continues at coordinate 219,591 of NZ_VIRN01000083.1, read as the reverse complement.
CTGCTTTTCCTTTCCCTGTCCTGCATACACGCGGCACTGGACGATCTGGCTACGCAAGCTGATGCCTTCCTCGCCTTCAAACCGTTTTTCCATCTTCTTGAGAACCGCCAGCGCCTCTTTGGCTCTTTCAGTACCGTCCTCCTCGAGATCGCCTTCGCTGAGATCCGAGAGCGTCTGGCCTAATGCAAGGTAATGCTGGGAGTTGTCGTGAATTGAGTGGGTGCCAAGCTCCACTGTTCGACGCCAGGCCTCGGAGGACGTCTCCAGGTCTTGATTGGAACCAGCCAATTCTGCCAGCTGCTTCTGTCGAAGCAGGGCATTGGGGGAATGCTCTATGGCTTTTTCAAGTACCTGTTGAGCCTGTGTCGGACGGCCCTGTCGTTCAAAACCCTCTGCGAGAAGGTCATAGGCCTCCATGTAGTCCGGATGTTTAGCAATAAGCTCACGGAGGCCGTCCACAGCCTGGTCGAAGCTCCGATTGGCCAGGAGGATCTTACAGCGTCCGAGCCTTGCCCATGAGAGCTCGCGTTGCGCCAAAACCTCATCATAGATCTTGAGTGCGTGAGTCAGGTCGCCGAGCTGAAAGTACAGGTCACCAAGAGTTTTCATCAACCAGGTTTTATAACGTGGTTGTCGAGGAAGGATTTGGAGGCAGAGTGAAATGGCCTCCGGATAGTTTTCCCGGTCGATTTCCCGGTTGATGGGCATGAGAATATTGCGCTGGCTGATCAGGGCGCTAAGTCGTTTCTCAAGCACGGCCCGGTTGATGGGCTTTGTGAGGTAGGCGTCCGGCTGATATTCCCTCGCACCCATAACCATTTCTTTGGACGTCTCGGCGGTGACCATCAGAAACAGGGAAGAGCGCTTAAGGAGTTTTTTGTATCGGAGGTCCTCAAGTATGTGCTGGCCGTTTTTGCCTTCTCCCAGGTTAAAATCGCACAACACCACGTCTACGTGATTGTAGGTACAGTACTGAATCGCCTGGTTCGCATTGGAAACCAGCTCGATTTTATCGGCACCGCAGCTGCGCAGCATCTGGCGCATGGATAACCGGAAGTTTTCGAAATCATCGATGACCAGATAGGTAAGCTTTCCGAACGGATTGAAGTCAGCTTTGGAGTCGGTCATGAGCGCTTCTGTTTGAGTAACTTGTTAACCAGTGCCCTCAGTGCAGCCGGTTTTACCGGTTTGTAGAGAATCTGGTAGTCCCGGTTTATGGCATCTTCCCGAACTTCAGGCGCCATATAGCCGGTGATGAGTATGCCTGGTATGTCGGCGCTCAACGCACCACGAATGCTGTCCATGGCGTCAAGGCCGTTCTTGTTATCATCCAGTTGATAATCGGCAAGTATAATATCTGGCCGGTGACCTTCCAGTTTTTCCATGGCATCTTCAAGGCTTTCGGCTGCGGTCACGTCACACTTCCAGTTGCCCAGCAGCGCTACCATCCCCTGAAGAATGGCTGGGTCGTTATCGATACACAGGAAATGCAGGCCACCCAGGTTTGATACTCTCCGGGACCCCGATGTGGGCTTGGCAGCTGTGGTCTCATTCTGCTCGGGCGCCGCCGTTGGCACGGTGATACCGAAGACGCTGCCGCGGCCCTGAACGGAATGGACGCTGACCGGGTGGTTCAGCATGCCGCTGATGCGATCGACTATCGCGAGGCCAAGCCCGAGGCCTTTCTTGTCCCGGCCATGCTGAAACCGCCGGAATTCCTCAAAGATGTGCGCCAGTTGATCCTCGGGTATGCCGGGACCGGTGTCCCAGACTTCTATACGGATATAGCCTTTCAGGCGTCGGCAACCCAGGAGGATCCTTCCTTCCGGCGTGTAGCGTATCGCATTGGACAGGAAATTCTGGATCACGCGGCGCAGCAGTTTGGCATCCGAACGGATCCAGACCGTGCTGGGCACAACGTGCAAATCCAGATTCTGATCCTTGGCGATTGCCGAAAAGTCGGTTGCCAGGTGACGCATGATCTCGTTGACTGGGAAGACCCCGATATCCGGTTCCAGCGCGCCCGCGTCCAGCTTTGAAATATCCAACAGGGTGCTGATGATCTCTTCGGCCGCTCCGAGTGAGCTGTCGATGTGGTCTACCAGATCTTTCATCTCGCCGTCATCGGCTTTGCCGGCGAGAGCAGAGGTGAATAGTCGTGCTGCGTTCAGTGGCTGAAGGAGGTCATGGCTGGCCGAGGCGAGGAAGCGAGTCTTGCTCTGGTTGGCCTGTTCAGCCACGGATTTGGCCTTCAGCATCTGTTCGTTGATGACCTGGAGCTCCTGGGTACGCTCCTTCACCCGTTGCTCGAGATAAATATTGGTTTCCTTCAGGGCCTGCTCGGTCCGGCGCATGGCGGTAATGTCCTGGAAGGTGGTGACATAGCCTCCCCCGGGTATCGGGCTGCCATCAATGCGCAAAACGGTTCCATCCGGCCTCTGCCGCTCATAGGACATAGGACGGCCCTCCCGCATACTGGTACAGCGGTCTGCCACGATCTCATCAATCCTGCGGGCTGAGAGGTTGGCGTTGGTCAGGTTGTAACGCATCAGATCCTCAACTGGGCGTCCGACTCTGACGAAACCTTTCGGATAGGTGAACAGTTCCAGATAACGATGGTTCCAGACCACCAGTTGCTGCTGATGGTTAACCACAGAAACGCCCAGGCTTATGTTTTCAATAGCCGATTGAAGCAATTCCCGGCTGAACGTCATGGCCTGGGAAGCTTCGTCGACAATGCTGACCACGTCCTCGATCTGCATGTCCCGGCCAGTAAGAGTGGACTCCAGTACGACGCGTGCGGTCGATGCACCGATTACCGACGCCAGCTGACGCTCGATATATTTCATCAAATGTGCGGAAGCCGGTCGATGTGGGTGCAAGCGAATGGCATTGCGGCGTTCGTAATTCCGGAAGATGGTTTCCGAACGTTCTTCACCCATGAATCGGTCAGTAAGCGCCTGCAGGTCGGACGTCAGTATTTCACCCTGCCAGCTCTGATGCTGGGCGGTTTCTGCTTTGGGCTGTGGATCGTGGAAGAAGGAAGCAATCTGGATTTTCTCGCGGACACGCTGACGGGTCAGCATCGAGAGTACGATGTACACCACCGTATTGATCCCCAGGCTCCAGATAATGCCATGACTGGTCTGGTCCAGTTCGGAGCCGAACAGCGCGGTGGGCCGTGTCCAGTTCAGGCCCCAGAGTCCCTGCTCAATGAGCGTATCGGTGACCCAGCCGGTGGTGGCGAGCGCCGGTAGCAGCAGGGTGTAGCACCACATCAGGAAACCGAGGCCAAGCCCCCAGACGGCGCCCATGTAATTGCCCCGGCGCCAGATAATACCGCCAACCAGGGCCGGCCCGAACTGTGCTGCTGCGGCAAAGGAGAGCAGGCCGAAGGCTGTCAGGCTGTAATCCTCGCCGGCCATCCGGTAAAACCCATAGGCCGTGAGCAGCACAACAAAGATAGCGACCCGCCTGATACTGAGCAAAAGGTAGCTGAGATCCGCACGCTGGTTCATGCGCGGTCGGAAAAACTTCAGCAGGGCTGGCATGATGATTTCATTACTCACCATCGTGGCAATGGCGACGGAGCAGACGATAACCATGGCTGCGGCGGCTGAACCGCCCCCAAGAAACGCCAGTATCGCCAGCCATTCTTCACCGGCCAAGATCGGTAACTGAAGGATAAGAATGTCGGGGTTGCCGGCCGACGCCTCCGGTGACAGCAGACCAGCGGCTGCGATGGGCAGTACGAACGCGCTGGCGACCACCAGGTAAATAGGCATGGCCCAGCGGGCAATCTCGAAGTCCCGGTGATCGGTGTTTTCGACAACCATGACATGAAACTGTCGTGGCAGGCAGATGATGGCAAGCATTGCGATGAGTGTCTGGGTAATGAACGCAGGTGTCTCAATGCCATCGGTGGTCAGGGTGCCGATCAGGTCAGCGTCTTTTGCCCGGTCAAACAGGTCTCCGAAACCGCCGTAAAGTCCGAAGCCGACGAAAAGGCCGACAGCCACGAACGCCACGAGTTTGATCAGGGATTCGAAGGCAACAGCCTGAATCATGCCTCGGTGATGTTCAGTGGATTCCAGGTGCCGGGTGCCAAAAAGAACGGTAAAGACCGCCAGGGCCATGGTGATATACCAGGCGGAATCGTTCCAGGCTGCCGTGCTGAGTTCACCATAGCTGGTGCCCGTTTCCGAGAGCACATTGAAGCCCATGGCGATTGCCTTCAGCTGAAGGGCGATATAAGGGACGCTGCCGATCAGGGCGAAGGTCGCAATCATCGCAGCCAGGAGCTGGGATTTGCCATATCGCGAGGCGATGAAGTCAGCAATGGATGTGCTGTTGTTGCGCTTGCTGATATAGATGATCCGGCGCAGCAAAGGTGCACCGAAAACAAAAACCAGTAATGGCCCCAGGTAGATCGGCAGGAAACCCAGACCCTCCTGCGTGGCGCGGCCAACGGCACCGTAGAAGGTCCAGGAGGTGAAGTAGACTGCCAGAGACAGTGCGTATATGTGCGTGCGTGCCAGGCGCCTGCGATAAAGGCCGGGGTGTTTGTCGCCGGCCCAGGCGATCACGAACAGGATCGAGATGTAGGTGATGGAAATGAGGACCAGCAGCCAGGCACTAATCATGGTTACGCGTTCCCGACAGTATCAGCAGGTTGAAGCATTACGCTAACGAGGCATCACTCGGCGCAGACGGTTTCATACAGGGGATCTCCGGGTTCCAGCAGCTTCAGGTTATCCACTCGCGGGTTTCCGTCTGATCCCAGAGGCACCAGTTCCCGGGTCGCACAGTTAATGATGTGAATGCGGTGGGAAACCGCGTCCGTCATTTTCTGCTCGAAGCGATAAAGGGTGAACCGGACGATGTCTTCGCTGCTGGTGTCACGGCTGATGCTTTTGGTGTCGACTGTGGAAAATGCGGTGACGTAGGGAAGCACGAAGGTCCAGGGCCGCCACAGGATGCCGTCGGATTCGGTACTCACAACCACCGCTTCGTCCGGCAGACGAGCTTCTTTCTGGTCGAACCAGGTGTATTCCATGTAAATGAGATAGCCGAGCATGCCCGCGCCGGCGAAAACCGGGATGAGCCACTTCGGGGCTTTATTTCGGGTGGCGGCGCGAATACCCAGTGCAATACCGGCAGCGCCAAGGCCGCAAACTACAGTAGCGACAAATGTCCAGAACATATAATGACTTCCTCAAAAAAGAACGGGCTCCCTCATTGAGGAAGCCCGTTCAGTATCAACCTGTCAGTTCATTGAACGAATCAGGCTGAGATGTTGCTTAGTGGTCTGTAGCTTGACCGGCACCACGTGGGTAACGGACGCTTTCAACCAGTTCCTGAATCTCAACGGGCGGTTCTTCAGTTGCGTTGGATACAATGAAGGCTACCGCAAAGTTGACGATTGCACCAACCGCACCGATAGACAGCGGGGAGATGCCCAGCACCCAGTTTTCGGGGGTGTCTGCCAGGTTATTGGTGCCCGGAATGAACAGCCAGCCCTTGTACACGAAGATGTACGCCAGGGTAAAGGCCAGACCGGTCAGCATGCCAGCGATTGCGCCTTTGTTGTTCACACGCTTGGAGAAGATACCCATCATCAGCGCGGGGAACAGGGATGCAGCGGCGATACCGAATGCCAGTGCAACAACCTGTGCCGCGAAGCCGGGAGGATTCGCACCAAGCCATGTGGCGACAACGATAGCGACCGCCATGGATATCCGCGCTGCCAGCAGCTCACCTTTTTCGGAGATTGCCGGGTTAATGGAACCCTTGATCAGGTCGTGACTGACCGCCGAGGAGATCGCCAGCAACAGACCGGCCGCCGTGGACAGTGCTGCTGCAAGACCACCTGCTGCGATCAGACCAATGACCCAGCCCGGCAGGTTAGCGATTTCCGGGTTGGCCAGTACCAGGATGTCCCGGTTAACGACCAGCTCGTTGCCGTTCCAGCCGCGGGCTTCAGCCGTAGGCGCGAAGGCTTCGCTGTCGTTGTAGAGCTGGATCCGACCGTCTTCGTTCTTGTCGGTGAACTGGATAAGACCAGTCACTTCCCACTCCTTGATCCAGTTCGGACGCTCATCATACTGGATCGGCTCCGCTGCGGTGCCGTCCGGGTAGATGGTGGTCATAAGGTTCAAGCGAGCCATGGAAGCAACAGCCGGAGCCGTGAGGTACAGCAGGGCGATGAATACCAGAGCCCAACCGGCAGACCAACGTGCGTCAGCCACCTTGGGTACGGTGAAGAAGCGGATGATGACGTGGGGCAGACCCGCAGTACCGATCATCAGCGACAGAGTAAACAGAACCATGTTCAGCTTGTTGTCGATGTCGGCAGTGTACTCGTTAAAACCGAGGTCGGTGATAACCTGATTCAGCTTGTCGAGAATCGGCATGCCGGAATCCACGTGTGTTGAAAACAGTCCCAGACCCGGAATCGGATTCCCTGTCAGCTGCAGGGAGATGAACACCGCAGGAATGGTGTAAGCAACGATCAGAACGCAGTACTGGGCAACCTGGGTGTAGGTGATGCCCTTCATGCCGCCCATAACCGCGTAGATGAAGACCACAACTGCCGCGATCATGAGGCCGAGGGTGGAATCAACTTCCAGGAAGCGTGAGAAGGCAACACCGGCACCAGCCATCTGGCCGATAACGTAGGTTACAGACGCTACGATCAGGCAGACAACCGCAACCAGGCGGGCATTCTTGCTGTAGAAGCGGTCGCCGATGAACTCGGGCACCGTGAACTTGCCGAACTTCCGCAGATACGGAGCCAGCAGCATGGCCAGCAGAACATAGCCGCCTGTCCAGCCCATGAGGAAGGTGGAGTTGGCGTAGCCACCGGCAGCAATCAGGCCTGCCATGGAGATAAACGATGCCGCGGACATCCAGTCGGCGCCGATTGCTGCGCCGTTGGTGATCGGGTGAACGCCGCCACCGGCAACGTAGAAGTCACTCGTGCTTCCGGCCTTGGCCCAGATAGCGATTGCGATGTAGAGGAGGAATGAGCCCCCTACAAACATGATGTTAATGGCAAATTGGCTCATTCGTTCTTACTCCTCGTGTACGCCGAATTTTTCATCGATCTTGTTCATGCGCCACGCGTAGTGGAAGATCAGAGCGATGAACGTGAGGATGGAACCTTGCTGGGCGAACCAGAAGCCCAGATCAGTACCACCAATCGGAATACCCGCAAGCATCGGACGGAGCAGAATTGCAAAGCCGTAAGATACCAGGGCCCAGACGATCAGGCTCCCGAATATCAGGCGCAGATTCGCCTTCCAGTATGCTTCAGCATCGTAGCTATGACCTGCTGACATAGGATCACTCCTGTTTTGTTGTTGTGGAGGTTGGGTGGGTTTTTGGTGAGGCACTTCGATTAGAGAATTTATTATTCATATAAGTACTTCTCCGACTAGTTGTCTCTACTGACTTTACTGGTCAAGCGATTTATAGATATTGGCAAAAGGTCTAATTCTCAGTCATTTGGCGTGACGTTGGTCTATTTCCAAGAGGTTCTGTCCTGGATCGATTCAAAAACGATGCATCTTTTGCAGCCGCCGATGGTAATGCAGCTTGTCGTACAGACCCTTCAGGGTTTTTACCCCCTCCCCGCGGGCCTTGTTGAGGGCTACCAGGGTAAGCTCGGCGGTGGCGAGAGCATCGGACGCGGCATGATGTCTTTCGCTGACTTCAAGGCCAAAAAAGTCCGCCCAGTTGTCGAGCCCTTTGCCGCCGGTTTTCGTGTTTGGGAAAAATGCCGGCATCAGGTCTGCAACGTCCATCCAGGTATGGGGCTGGGTATACCCCAGTTGCGCCTTCAGGGTCTTTTCCAGGAATTTCTGGTCGAATGCCGAGTGGTAGGCCAGGATCGGATCTCCATTCATCCACTCAAGCAAATAGAGCAGGGCGTCTTCGATCTCATGGCCCTGAGTGAGTGCCTCAGGGCCAATACCATGAATGAGAACGGTTTCGCTTATATCCAGCTCCGGCCGTCTCAGGATTAGGTCGAACTGGTCGCTTAAGGGAATGATTCCGCCCCGGATGGCCACGGCGCCAATAGCGATCACCTGATCCTTGGAAGCATTCAGCCCCGTGGTTTCCAGGTCCAGGACAATCAGGCGGCAATCTGTAAGGAGTTGTTCCCCTGGTGTTTTCGGGGTGGGCAGGTTGTCAGGATCGTGGCTGCCAATCTTTCCACCCCGGCGCTGCTCAATCCATTGTTTGATTTGTTCCAGCATGTCTCACGCCTGAAGGTCAGAGTTGGTAGGTAACTTCGAGCTTTTGCTGTAACCGCTGCGCCTGTCTGAAGGATTCCCTAAGGATTCGACGGTCGAGCGGGTTCAGGTCGTCGGGATCGATGTAGTTTGTCAGCTCCTCCTCCTTTGCCAGCATTTCCTGATGGGCTCTCATCCGGATTGCCTGAATAAGGCTATAGGCTTCTTTCCAGGCGTTGGCGTCTTTCGGGTCGAAGACGCCTTTTTTGGCCAGCTCATCCATACGCTCCAGGGTGTTTGCCGTCTCAACACCGTTCGCCAGGGCAAAGACCCTTACAGCTTCGACAAATGGCGCCAGGCCCTGACGCTTGAGGTCCAGTGAGTGCTTGTTGCCTTCAGATATATAGCGGAAGTTGCGAAACATGGTCAGCGGCGGCTTCCGCTGAAAGGCATTGCCGGCGAGCATTTTCTGGAACAAAGCGTTTTTACGGATTCGTGTCAGGACCTTATCCAGAAGGGCGTCCAAAGGCTCTGTCGGGCCATAGATGGCTCTCATATCCAGGAAGATTGACGAATACACCAGGTTCTGTGGCGTGGATGCGTCAATGAATCGGATAAACCAGTCGTCCCATTCCCTGTCACTCAGGCAGAGTTTCGGGTTGCTGGCCATTATGTTGCCTTTGCACAGGGTAAAGCCGCATTCAGCCAGTTCGTCGTTAACCTTCCGGGCAAAGGGCAGCAGTTTTTCGCGGACCTGTTCTTCGGTCATGTCTTCGGGAGTCTGGAAAAGGATGCCGTTGTCCTGGTCGGTCAACAGGGTCTGCTCCTGACGGCCTTCACTGCCGAAAGTCAGCCAGGTAAAGGGAATTCCTGGGTCGTTTTTCTTGATGTTGAGCTCCAGAACCCGCCGGACCGTCACGTCGTTGAGTGTGGTAATGATCTTGACCACCTGTCCGGAGTCAGCACCATGGGCAAGCATCGCATCCACCAGGCGGGAGACGTCGGTTCGCAGGCTCACCAGGGTGCGCAAATGGGTGGCGGTGCCAATGGTGCGGGCAAGATTGACCAGATCCACCCGCTGCAGGGAGAACAGATCGCGTTCCGAAACCACGCCAATTAACTTGTGATCGTCATCGATGACGCATAAATGGGCAAAATGATGCTCTGCCATCAGCATGGCGGCTTCGAACGCGTCGGCATGGGAAGGCAGGCAGCAGGGGTTCTTGGTCATTACCTGCTGTATGGGAGTGTCCAGAGGACCTGTGCCCTCGGCGATCATGGTCCGCAGGTCACGCAATGTAAAAATGCCGGTCGGGTGTCGGTTTTCGTCAGTAACAATAATGCTGCCGACGTTGTTTTCATGCATGCGAGCCACGGCTTTACGCACCGGAAGGTCGGGCGAGCAAACAATCGGATTGCGCAGGGCATAGCGTTCCAGTGGCGTATCGAGGGACGTGCTGGACCCTATTGAGGCCATGGCACTTGACTGTATGCGCCGGTTTACCTGATCGAGCAGGCTGCTGACGCCCCGCAGGCAAAAATCCCGGAACGGTTCGCTTTCAGCAAAGAGTGTAACGAATGCCGTCTGCCCGATGCTGAGGCAGAAGGTGTCGCCGTCTGCCCGGTGCAGGGTTCTGGTTGGCCGCTCGCCAATCATGGCAGCAAGGGGAAAGCATTCGCCCTGGCTTATTTCAAAAGTCGTTTCGGTGCGGTCTTCTTTTTCATTATGGCGCTCGCCACGAATCCGACCCTGTTTCACCACGTAAAACCGTTTAACGACGCCCTGGTCGGGGGACAGGACGACATCACCATCGGCGTAAAACTGAATGGAGGCGTTCTCGGCGAAGTGAGCCAGATGCGTATCATCCATGCTTGAAAAAGGCGCGTGCTCCCGCAGAAACGTCATCATTGCACGGATGTTCTGGGGGCGATCGTTTTCCTGGTTCGCTGAGGCCATGTCCGTAGTCACTCGCTGGTTATTATTGTCCCTGGGAAGTGTAGTTTACCCAGAGCGCCCGTCGCCCTACGATTTTGGTCGCAGTAAGCCTGACATAGATCAGTTTTCTTTAAGGGCGGTTACCCGGGTGGTAAAGTCGGTACCTGAATCAGGTCATTAATTGTAATGCCATGACTACCAAAGAAGAGCGCCTCAGCTTTCTTGAGGAAATGAAAGACGTCCGGCGAATCCGCAAGCCCAACCGGGCTGAGGTGACAACGCCCCGCGAACTGACACCGGGCCACCTGGAACGTCAGAGGGCGGCCGTGGAAAAGCCGATGCGGGATACCAACCCGCTGACTTCCGACATGGTGGAACCACTCACTGCCCACGATGTACTGAGCTGGCAGCGGCCGGGCATCCAGCACGGCGTGTTTCGTAAGCTAAGGCTTGGCCAGTATCCCATTGAGGCACGTCTCGACCTGCACCGGATGACGGTTGAGCAGTCGCGGCGTGAAGTCTTCAGATTCATTGGCGATTGTGTGCGCTATGGTCTGCGTTCGGTCATCATTCTTCATGGCAAGGGCGAGCGCAATCCCGATGGCATTGCCCAACTCAAGAGCTACCTCGCCAAATGGCTCCCGGAACTGGACGATGTCCTGGCATTCCATTCGGCCCAGAAACACCATGGTGGTACCGGTGCGGTTTATGTCATGGTGCGGAAAAGTGACCGGGACAAGCAAAATAATCGTGAACTCCACGGCAGCCGTTAGCGGCTCCGATCCCAGCCATCCTTTATTAATAGCCGCTGCGGCGGCTGAACGGAGGTTATCGTTATGAAGAAAACTGTAGTTGTTGTATTTGCCGTACTGGCACTGGCGGGTTGTAAGGATCGAGTGATCTGGAACGATAACGGCAAGGTTGACGAGGCCACAACGGATCGAGAGGTCTGGGACTCCAATGGCAGGATGGAGTCCGGCGAGCGCAAGATCTGGGTTAACAAGGATGGTGAGGAAGTCGTCAAGTAGAATCTGAACATCTGCCGCAGGCGCGGCCATTACAATAAAACCCGGCAACAAGGCCGGAGACATAAAGGGAGAGAGTAGGGATGGCCGTGAGCCTGACAGTTAATGGCGACGAGCGGTCGCTGAACATTGAAGAGGATACGCCGCTTCTGTGGGTGTTGCGTGATGAACTGGGGCTCAAGGGAACCAAATTTGGTTGCGGTGCCGGCCTGTGCGGCGCCTGCACGGTGCATCTGAATGGTCAGCCTGTACGCTCCTGTTCTACTCCGATTGAAATGGCCGCCGGCGGTCGGGTCACCACGATCGAAGGACTGAGGGAGGGTGATCGTCTTCATGCCCTGCAGGAAGCCTGGATCGAGCATGGCGTTCCGCAATGCGGCTACTGCCAGTCCGGCCAGATCATGAGTGCAGCCCACTTGCTGGCCAATAATCCGGCCCCGTCGCGGGAGGATATTGTTGCAGCCATGACAGGGAACCTGTGCCGGTGCGGAACCTACTCCCGGATCATCGCAGCGGTGGAATCTGTGGCTGGCGCCGAGTCGTCAGGCAGGTCGCAGGGACGGGAGGCGTAACATGGTCATGAGCCGACGGAATTTTCTCAAGGTTAGTGCCGGTGCTTCCGGCAGTCTGATGGTTTCAATGACATTACCGGGCTGCGCGGGAATCCAGACGGGTTATGAGCCGGACACGGGCGAATGGCGTCCCGATGCCTGGCTGGAACTGACTGCCGATGATGAAGTCTTCTTCACCCTGGCCCGGGTCGAAATGGGGCAGGGCACCTACACCGGGTTGACCACACTGATTGCCGAGGAGCTGGAAATCCAGCCGGAGCGGATCACGCCACGCTTTGCACCGGTGGCGCCGGAGTATCGAAATCCTCTTTACAAGCTGCAGCTAACGGGCGGTAGCACCAGTGTCGCGACCAGCTGGGAGCCGCTTCGAGCGGCCGGTGCGGAAGCCCGGCAAATGTTGGTTATGGCCGCAGCCCGGGTCTGGAACGTCGAAGCAACCGAATGTCGCGCCAGTGACGGAAGGGTGGTGCACCCGAACGGTATCGATTCCATGGCCTATGGCCAGTTAGTGGAGTTGGCCGCTAAAGAAGTCGTTCGTGGTGAGATAGCCCTCAAGCCGCAGAGTGAATGGAAGTACATTGGCAAGCAACGGGGCAAACTGGATGCCCGAGCCAAGTCGACCGGAACCGCGGTTTACGGTATTGATGTGGATCTTTCGGACATGGTGTACGGCGTTGTTTCACGGTCTCCCCGACGCGGCGGCCGGGTCCGGGACTTCAACGCTGATCAGGTCCGGGCAATGACGGGTGTGCTTGATGTATTTGAGATCGAGCGTGGCGTGGCCGTTGTTGCAGACAAATACTGGCGTGCCCGCAAAGCTCAGGACGCGCTCAAGATAGACTGGGATTTTTCGGATGCCGTGTCTCTGTCTACAGGCGACGTGTTCGATTCCTATCGCGCCGCAGCCGATGACGATCCCGGAGAGTCCGAACGCAGTGAAGGCAGCTTTGCCAGCGCCATAGAGGAGAGCGACCGGGTCGTGCAAGCGGAGTATGCCCAGCCATACCTGGCCCACGCTACGTTGGAGCCCATGAACGCCACGGCCTGGTACCGTGAAGACCGGATGGAAGTGTGGGCACCTACCCAGGCGCCGGATCTGGGCCGAATCGCGGCGGCCAGAGCGACGGACCTCAGGCCCGACGACATCACGATTAACACGACCTTTCTTGGCGGCGGTTTCGGTCGTCGGCTGACTCAGGATTACATCGAAGAAGCCGCTGCTTTGGCTTACCGCGTCGGGCGGCCAGTCAAAGTCATCTGGTCCCGGGAAGAAGATACCCGCCATGACCTTTACCGCCCGGCCATGCTGCATCGGATGAAAGCCAGCCTGTCTGGCAGCGAGCTCACTGGTTGGCGCCACCAGATCGTTGGTCCACAGATTCTGGATTGGTATGTGCGTAACGCAGCGCCGGCCCAATACCCCTGGGCTCCGAAGTTTATGTACGACACCCTGGGTAAGGTGGGCCTGATGGCTGAGGGTATCGCCACGCCCAAGGATATCTCTGCGATCGAGGGCGCCATCGAGTATCCCTACCGGGTGTCCAACATCGATATCCGCCATACCCACACAGATCCTGGCATTCCCATTACCTGGTGGCGTTCAGTGGGTTTTTCCCACAACGGGTTTGCCGTCGAAACCTTCATGGACGAACTTGCCCATGAGGCAGGTGAGGATCCTTACCAGTTCCGTCGTCGTCTGATTTCCCATGAGCCAAGGCACCTGGAAGTGCTTGAACGGGTTGTCAGGCTTGCCGATTGGCAGTCGCCTGTGCCAGAGGGACGGGCCCGGGGGCTCGCCTTGTTCCGGAGTTTTGGCACCTACGTGGCCCAGGTGGTGGAGGCCGGAATCGAGAACGGTGCTGTTCGCGTTTACCGGGTCAGCTGCTCGGTGGACTGCGGTCAGGTCGTGAATCCGCGTATCGTGGAAGACCAGATCGAGGGCGGCATTCTGTTCGGACTGACCGCAGCACTCTATGGCGAAATTACGCTGCAGAACGGCGAGGTTCAGCAGAGCAACTTCCACGACTATCCGTTGATGAGACAGTACGAGCGACCTGAGGTGGTGGTAGATATTGTTGATAGCAGCGAGACGCCGACCGGAGTTGGTGAGCCGGGAGTGCCTCCGGTAATCCCGGCCCTGGGAAATGCTCTGTTCGCTCTTAACGGCAAGCGCCAGCGCAGCCTGCCATTGAAAGCCGATGTCTGAGTCAAACGTCGCCCATTCGGTCGCTTCGGGCCGTCAAATGGTCATCGACAAGATGTCTGGCTGGCTGGGGGCAGGGCAGCGGGTCTGGCTCTGCACGATAGTCGAGACCTGGGGTTCCTCTCCGCGCCCGGTCGGCTCCTGGCTGGCGATTGCTGAGTCCGGCCACTGGAGCGGTTCGGTATCCGGTGGCTGCCTGGAAGAAGATCTGCTTCGGCGCACGGCGAAGGACGGGCCCGATCAGCCCGTATTTGTTGATTACGGAATCACCGACGATGACCGGGATCAGTTCCAGCTGCCGTGCGGCGGCCGGATTCGGCTTCTTGTCGAACCCTTCCAGGGTCAGCCAGGGCTCGATCACATTCAATCGCTGGCAGGTGCTTTACGCAATCGCGAGCCGGTGGTTCGTCGCGTACCCCTGAAAGGTACGGCGACCCTCGACCACTCCGAATCCCGCGCGGGTAATTCGGTTCGCTTCGATGGCAATCAGCTTCTCCACGCCCTGCAACCCGAATGCCGGCTATTGTTGATTGGCGCTGGCGAGGTTGCCCGTTACGTTTTTGAGTTTGCAACGGCGGCGGATTTCGCCGTAACCCTCTGTGAACCCCGGGAGGCTTTCGCCGCCGGCTGGAGTTTTGATCAGATTCCGCTGGACCGCCGTCTGCCCGATGATCTGATTTCAACGCAGTTTGGCGACGCCTGGTCCGGCGTTCTGGCTCTGGCCCATGATCCCCGTATCGACGATATGGGGCTGCTGGCGGCCCTTCACTCCGAGGCCTTTTACATTGGTGCCATGGGATCTCGAAAAACCTCGGAAGCCCGGCGGGAAAGGCTCGCCTCTCTGGGGCTCGATAAGGCTGCACTGGAACGACTGCGGGCACCCATTGGCGTTGATATTCCGAGCAAGACTCCGGCGGAAATTGCTGTTTCCGTTGTCGCCGATCTGATTGCTTCACGGCACCGTTTGCGGGGCGCTGCTTCGTCCCTATAATGGCGGCCATGGGAGTGTCGTAAGCACTCTGAAACCCGGGAGAGAGCTCGTGTTTGATGTAACCCGATACGCGGTCGCCGCAGACTCGATTGTTGAGGCCGGCCGCTTCCTTTACCAGCAGGGTTGGTCGCCGGCAACCAGCAGTAATTACTCGGCGCGTATAGACGCGGAACACATTGCCATAACCGTTTCCGGCCGCCACAAGGGCCAGTTGGGTGCGGGTGATGTTATGGTGGTGGATCTGGCTGGACGCCCGGTGCAGAGTGACTGTCGCTCCTCTGCAGAGACCCGCTTGCACACGGTGCTGTACGAGGTGTTTCCCGAGGTTGGCGCGGTGCTGCACACCCACTCGGTGAAGGCGACGGTCCTCAGCCGCTTGCTGGTTCCTGGCCAGCCACTGGCGCTGGCAGGCTACGAACTTCAGAAGGCGTTTACCGGCGTCAACACCCACGAATCGGTCCTGACCGTTCCGGTGTTCGACAACACCCAGGATATCGACACGCTGGCGGAGCAGACCCGGACCTGGTTCCAGGACCACCCCGAACAGCCCGGTTATCTGATTCGTGGCCATGGCCTGTACACCTGGGGCAAATCCATGGCTGATTGCCTGCGCCATGTCGAGGCTTTTGAATTCCTGTTTGAATGTGAGCTTGAAACCATGAGGGTCCGCCCATGACTACCCTGAGTATTTTTGACCAGAGCCAGCCCGAGAAGGCCAAAAAGGTTACCGAAAACCCGGCAGAGATTCGCGACATCCTGGCCAGCCACGGTGTGCGCTTTGAGCAGTGGCCAACCAAGGATCTGCCCGCGGATGCATCCCAGGAAGACATACTCGAGGCATATAGCGAGGAAGTGGCAAGGCTGAAAGAGGAGTGTGGTTTTCAGACCGCGGATGTAATTAGCCTTAACCCGGACAACCCGCAGAAAGAGGCGTTCCGCCAGAAGTTCCTGGATGAGCACACCCACAGTGAGGATGAGGTCCGGTTCTTTGTTCGTGGCCAGGGCCTGTTCTACCTGCACTTCGGCAACGAGGTCTTTGCCGTGCTGTGCCAGAAGAACGATCTGATCAGCGTGCCCGATGGCACTCGTCACTGGTTTGATATGGGCCCGGAACCGGCATTTACCTGCATCCGCCTGTTCACCAACCCCGAAGGCTGGGTGGCGGACTTTACCGGTGAAGACATCGCCGGTCGCCTGCCTCGCTATGAGGCGCTGGCAGGAGCGGCCGAATGATCCGGGTTGTGCTGACGGATATCGAAGGCACCACCAGCTCGATTTCGTTTGTGCACGATGTCCTGTTTCCCTACGCCAGCGAACATCTGCCGGGATTTGTCCGTGATCAGCATCAGGACAACCTCGCAGTTTCTGAGCAATTGGACGCGGTGGCCGAGGCTTCAGGTGTTGCTCGGGGGGATATTGAAGGCCTGATCGAGGTGCTGAAAAGCTGGATTAATGAGGACCGCAAGGAAACCTCCCTGAAGGCGCTCCAGGGCATGGTCTGGGAGCAGGGATACCAGCAGGGAGAGCTGAAGGGCCATATATACGCCGATGCGGCCGATTACCTGCAGCGCTGGCATGATCGGGGTCTGCGTTTGTTCGTATACTCATCAGGGTCGGTCAAGGCCCAGAAACTGATTTTCGGTTTCACCACGGAGGGCGACTTTACGCCATTCTTCTCTGGCTACTTCGATACCCGTATCGGTGGCAAGAAAGAGGCGGCGGCATACCGCAAAATTCTGTCGGAGCTCGGCGTGGAGGCTGGCACAGTCTTGTTCCTGTCTGATGTGGAAGCTGAGCTTGAGGCCGCCGAGGAAGCTGGTATGCAGACCGCCTGGCTGGTTCGCGAGGGGGATCTTCCGGAAACCGAACGTTTTGTCGCCCGTGATTTTGCGGAGGTCGATACCCTGCTGCAAAAGCGCTAGGCCCACGGCTCTGTAACGCCATCGCAGGAGGAATGAATGCCCGGAACCGGATTTTGCAGAATCGTTGCGCCGGTTCTCGCCGTGCTTCTTGCCGGTTGCGATCCTTTCTCTGACGCCCGCCCCATGATGGATGAATACGTGGAGCGGGTGGCCCGGGTGTTGGAAACCGATCCTGAGTTTTCTGAGATTCCCTCCGCCAGCCAGCTTCCCCGCCGCCGCGATCGGGTGCTGACCATGCCCGAGCTGGACATGGGGATGCTGGATTTTCTGTCCCTTTACGGTTGTGAACTCCAGTACGTGGTTGGTGAGAGAAACTCGGTGATGGGGCGGGTTATGCAGCCCCTTAACCGTCTGCGCTACGAAATCCGGTTTATCGAAGCGGCTCGGGATTGTCTTCCCGAGATAGAAGATGAAGAGTTCGCCGAAGAGCTTACCGGCGCCATCGACAGCAAGCTTGAATCCCTGCCCATTGCCATCTGGAATGCCACCTGGGGTGTCGAAGAGATCGAGAAGCTGTTCACCCTCGCCAAGGGCTATTATCCGGTCGCGCCTGAGGGCAATCCCGTGTCGGATCTGGCCCTTGATATCGACAGCCTGAACGCAGCAGTGGCCCGGTTGTATTCTGAAGATTTGGCGGTTTCCCTCGACTTTGCTGGCGACGTTCATCAGCGCTGGCAGGCGGAATACCGGGCCGGCCAGTTGATCAACAGCGCGCTTCTTTTGACCGCACGGCTGCAGGATGGGACGAAACTGCTCAGGCAGAGAATCGACGGCCGCCCCCTTTGTCTTGATGGCAAGCCCAATAACCAGTCGGATATTGTGCAGAACATGTTCTTCAGCGTGTATATCGAAAAGATCCAGCCCTACATGAGCGCCGTGACCCAGGGGCGGGTTGCGCTCATCGAGCCGTTCGAGCGGCTGGCAGCGGTGCAGCAGGAGGTCATGCCCGAGAGTTTCACCGGCTGGTATGACCGGCACCTTGCACAGAGCGCCGAGGCCAGCTTGTGGCGGGAGCTCGACGTGGCCATGATGGCGCACACCAGAGCCTGGCAGGATTTACTGGGCCAGTGCGGATTGCGCCCGGGAGCCTGACCCTGATTCAGCGCTGGCTTTCCGGCGTCACCCTCAGAATTTCTTCCACCGTTGTCTGGCCGGCGGCCACTTTCTGGGCGCCGCTCAGGCGCAGGGATTTCATGCCTTCCTTATAGGCATCCAGCCTGAGTTGCTCCAGCTCGCAATGGTCGGTGATCTGTTTGAGCAATGCGCCAGACAGCGTCATGATTTCATACACCCCTGCCCGGCCAAGATAACCGGTGTTCCGACATTCCAGGCAACCCACGGGCTGATAGAACTGCTTGGGAACCGGCGCTTTCCAGGGCCGGGTCAAGGTCTGCCAGGCCTGTTCGTCGGCGGGGCCGGGCGCCTTGCAATGGGGGCATAGGGTACGGGCAAGACGCTGTGCCATCACGCCCAGTACCGTGGCCCGAATCAGATAAGGTGGAATGCCCAGTTCCATCATCCGGGTAATCGCGCTTGGGGCGTCGTTGGTGTGCAGGGTCGAGAGCACCAGATGACCAGTAAGGGCGGCCTGAACCGCCATTTCCGCGGTTTCCAGATCGCGGATCTCGCCGATCATGATGATATCCGGATCCTGTCGAAGCAGGGCCCGCACACCGGCCGCAAAGGTCAGGTCGATGTTGGTCTGCACCTGCATCTGGTTGAATGCTGGCTCCACCATTTCGATGGGATCCTCGATGGTGCAGACGTTGAGCTCGGGTGAGGCAATCTGTTTCAGGGTCGAATACAGGGTCGTGGTCTTGCCGGACCCGGTCGGCCCGGTTACCAGAACGATACCATGGGGGCGGGACGTGATTTCCTGCCAGCGCTGGCGGTCTTCCCTGCCGAACCCCAATTGCTCGTAGGATTTCAGCAGCACATCCGGATCAAAGATTCGCATGACCATCTTTTCGCCAAAGGCGGTCGGCATGGTGGCCAGACGAAGTTCCACCTCCCGGTTATCGGGCTTGCGGGTCTTGATGCGGCCATCCTGGGGGCGGCGTTTCTCTGCCACATTCAGGCGACCTAGGATCTTGAGGCGACTGGTCACCGCCACGCCCACATGCTCGGGGAATTCATAAACGTTGTGCAGCACGCCGTCTATCCGGAACCGGACCTGGGTGACCGTGCGGCGGGGCTCGATGTGAATATCCGAGGCGCGCTGGTCGAAGGCATACTGCAGCAGCCAGTCGACAATCTTGACAACGTGCTGGTCGTTGGCGTCCGGGTGTTCGCTGGCGCCAAGATCGAGCAGCTGCTCGAAATTCTGGTTGCCGGCCACCCCAGGGCCCTGGCTGCCGCTGGCCTTGCTGACGGAATTGGCGAGCTGGTAGAACTCCACGGTGTACCGGCGGATATCCTCGGGATTGGCTACTACGCGACGGATATCCTTGCGGACGGCCTGTTGAAGGTTCTGCACCCAATCGCTTTTGAAAGGCTCTGTGCTGGCGACCAGCACCTCTTCGGTGCCGATCTCAACCGCCAGGATGCCATGGCGCTGGGCGAAGGCGTAAGACATCACCCTGGCAATGGCGGGTGTGTCGATCTTCAAAGGGTCAATGTGGTAGTAGGGTTGCCCGGCCCAATCGGCCAGCCAGTGGGTCAGCCGATCCAGGTCGAGGGTGCGGCCGCTTTTCTGGCTGGTCAACGCAGCAATAGCCACCAGTTCCAGTGGATGGCGTTTGCCCTTCTGTCCTTCACCGGTGGCCGCGCCGAGATTGGCCGAGAGCACCCGTTCGGCGTCTTCCTGGCTAATTTCTCCGCTGGTCACAAGCGCGGTGCAAACATCTCTCAGGGTCAGGGTACTTCTGGGCGGCGCGGGTGGCCGCTGCACGGTTCCGGAGTTGCTTGCTTCAGCCATAAAAGGTCAGGTCCAGGTATTCAGGGTGTATTTCCATCCGCCACGGGTCGGTTCACTTTAAGGTGAATCATGGCAACAGTGAACAACAGGAAGGTCAGTACCGTCAGAATGACCGGTCCGGGAGCGCCTTCACTCAGCCAGGCGGACACGACGGCCTGGGTGAAGTAGAAGATCACCACGAACGACATCCAGATATAGCCCCGATTGTGGCCCCGAAAGACCGGAACCGCAAAGGGCAGCAGCGGGATCAGCTTCACAGCCAGCATCAACGGTATTGAGACGCCCTCCACAGGAGCCGGGTAGAAGGTCGTGATCAGAAGGGTGGCAAGCACGCCGATATACAGGGCGATCGTTGCCCGCAAAGTGGTTCGGGCCTTCGGGTTGTTCAGCATAGTGTGTTCCGGAATAAAAAGTGTAAATCAGGGTACGTTTCGTACCCGAGCCTGTATCAGTCAGCGAGTTTCAGCGCGAATCGGGCCAGACGTTCGCCAAAGGCCTGGCACAGCGCTTTCTCGTGAGTGCTCAGTGGCTGTTGCTCACCGGTACCGGCCCAATGGGTCGGGCCATAGGGTGTGCCACCGGTTTGTGTTTCTCCAAGGCTCTTCTCGGAGTAGGGCAGACCGCAGACCACCATGCCATGATGCAGAAGCGGCATCATCATGGTCATCAGTGTGGTTTCCTGTCCGCCATGAAGGCTGCCGGTCGACGTAAATGCGCCGGCGGGTTTACCTTCGAGGGTGCCACCCAGCCAGAGATCGCCCGTGCTGTCCAGGAAATGCTTCAGAGGCGCCGCCATGTTGCCAAAGCGGGTGGGGCTGCCGATGGCCAGTCCGGCACAATGTGCGAGATCGGATTTGCTGGCATAGGGCGCCCCGGAGTCCGGCACTGCGGGCAGCGATGCTTCCGTGTCCGGGGAAACCGGCGGTACCGACCTCAGCCTGGCTTCAATGCCTTCCACTCGGGCCACGCCTCGGCCGATCTGGCTGGCCAGCTCTGCGGTCTGGCCGGTGCGGCTGTAAAAAAGCACGAGAATATACGGCAATTGCTCGGACATTGTCAGCGATCCTTCTGATCTGACGCGGGGAAGTTTTTCGGGCTTAAAGAATCGAAAGAACGTTTTCCGGTGGGCGACCAAGGGCTGCTTTGCCGTTGGCGATCACGATCGGCCGTTCAATCAGTTTCGGTGTCGCTGTCATGGCTGCGATTAACTGCTCATCGCTGAGGTCCGGGTTGTTCAGGCCCTGTTCTTTATACTCTTTTTCCTTGGTCCGCATCAGTTCACGGGGGTGCAGATTCAGGGCGCTGAGAATATCCTTTAGCTCCTGCTCTGTCGGTGGTGTTTCCAGGTAGCGTATAATCTCTGGCTCAATGCCCCGTTCGGTAAGCAGTTCAAGGGTTTGGCGGGATTTCGAGCAGCGCGGGTTGTGGAAAATCCGGGTTGGTTCTGTCATCTTCGTGCCTGATTGTCTGAATGGAGTCCACGATGTCTGTGGCCGGTAGTCTAACAGGAGGTTTTCCAGTGCAGTACCCTGATTCTGTTCGTGGTCGCTCCCGCCTTCATCTGGTCGGTGTTCTGCTGCTTGTTCTGGCGATGGCAGGTTGTGAGAAAATCGAACTCGAGAGGGCCGAGGGGACAAAACTGAACTGGAACACCATGCGTGGTCAATGGGTGCTGGTTAACTACTGGGCGGAATGGTGCAAGCCGTGCCTTGAGGAAATTCCCGAGTTGAATGAGCTGGACAAGGCGCCCGACATCACCGTACTCGGCGTCAATTTTGATGGCGTGCGGGGCGATGCCCTGGTGGAGCTCGGTGAGCGAATGGGTATCGAATTCACCATGCTGGCGGACGATCCCGGGCCGGGGTTCGGCTGGAAATTACCGGTCGCGCTGCCGGCCACGTTCCTGGTCAACCCCGACGGCGATCTGGTTGAAACCCGTTTTGGTCCCCAGACCGAAGAAGAACTCCGGGCCGTGATCGGCGGCTGAGACCGCTGCCCTAACTGAATTTTACAGCAGGAATAACCTGACGTTATGTCGCAGACTTTTGTACACCTCCGTGTCCATTCCGAGTACTCCATGGTGGATGGGCTGGTCAGGGTTAAACCGCTGATCAACCGCGTTGCCGAGCTGGGCATGCCGGCCGTTGGCCTGACCGAGCAATCCAACATGTGCTCGCTGGTGCGTTTCTATAAAGCGGCCATGGGTGCGGGCGTCAAACCCATTATCGGCGCCGATCTGTGGCTGGAAAACCCGGACGAGCCCGAGAACCCGTTCCGGCTCACGCTGCTGGCGCGGGATAACGATGGTTACCTCAACCTTACTGAAATCATTTCCCTGGGTTACACCGAGGGCCAGCGTTTTGGCAAGCCGATTATCCAGCGCAAGTGGCTTGAGGCCCGAGCGAACGGTCTGATTGCGCTCTCCGGTTCCAGGATGGGTGATGTGGGCAAGGCTCTGATGGCGGGCAAGCCGGAACTGGCCCGCGAGCGCGCCCGTTACTGGATGGATTTGTATCCGGACAGCTACTACCTGGAGTTACAGCGCACGGGTCGTCCCGGTGACGAGGACTGTCTGCACCTGAGTGTTGAGCTGGCCGGGGCGCTGGGGCTTCCGGTGGTGGCCACCAACGATGTCCACTTTTTGGAAGCGGACGACTTTGAAGCCCATGAGGCCCGCGTCTGTATCGGTGAGAGCCGCACCCTGGACGACCCGCGCCGTGATCGCCGGTTCAGTGACCAGCAATATCTGCGCAGCGCCGATGAGATGATCGAGCTGTTCAGCGACATTCCGGAAGCGATCGAGAACACCGTGGAGATTGCCCGGCGCTGCTCCGTGAAGGTTCGGATGGGCGAGTACTTCCTGCCCAATTACCCGATTCCCGATGGCATGACCATGGACGACTATTTCCGGAAGGTCTCCGAGGAGGGTCTGGAAGAGCGGCTGGCCAAGACCCTCAGCAAGGACGATCCGGAATACGATGCCAAGCGCGAGGCCTACTACAAGCGCCTGAATTTTGAGCTGGACATCATCATCCAGATGGGGTTCCCGGGCTACTTCCTGATCGTGATGGACTTCATCAAGTGGGCCAAGAATAACGGTGTGCCCGTTGGGCCGGGCCGGGGCTCCGGTGCCGGCTCGCTGGTGGCCTACGCCCAGTTGATTACCGATCTGGATCCCCTGGAATACGACCTGCTGTTCGAGCGGTTTCTGAACCCGGAACGGGTCTCCATGCCCGACTTCGACGTCGACTTCTGTATGGAAGGTCGGGATCGGGTGATTGAATACACCGCCCAGAAGTACGGTCGAGAGGCGGTGTCGCAGATCATTACCTTCGGTACCATGGCCGCGAAGGCGGTTGTGCGCGACGTTGCCCGGGTGCAGGGCAAATCCTACGGCCTCGCCGACAAGCTCTCCAAGATGATCCCCTTCGAACCAGGTATGACCCTGGAGAAAGCCCTGGAGCAGGAGCCCCAACTGGTCGAATTTCTCGAGAACGACGAGGAAGCCCAGGAAATCTGGGAAATGGCCCTGAAGCTGGAGGGTGTGTGCCGGAACGCCGGTAAGCACGCCGGTGGCGTGGTGATCGCGCCTACCAAGATCACCGATTTTTCGCCGCTGTACTGCGACGATGAGGGCGGCAGCCTGGTGACCCAGTTCGACAAGGGCGACGTGGAAGACGCCGGGCTGGTGAAGTTCGACTTCCTGGGCCTGCGGACGCTCACGATCATCAAGTGGGCGCTCAACATGATCAATCCGCGCCGGGAAAACAAGGGCATGCGGCCGCTCGACATCAACGAGATTCCGCTGGATGACGTGCCCTCGTTCGACATGCTCAAGAAAGCGGAAACCACGGCGGTCTTCCAGCTGGAATCCCGGGGCATGAAAGACCTGATTCGCCGTCTCCAGCCGGACTCCCTCGAAGACATGATCGCCCTCGTGGCCTTGTTCCGACCGGGGCCGCTGCAATCGGGCATGGTGGATGACTTTATCGACCGGAAGCACGGTCGCCAGCCGATGTCCTTCCCGCATCCGGATTACCAGTACGAAGGCCTCAAGCCGGTCCTGGAGCCCACCTACGGGGTTATCCTGTACCAGGAACAGGTCATGCAGATCGCCCAGGTGATGGCGGGTTATAGCCTCGGTAACGCTGATATGTTGCGCCGGGCCATGGGCAAGAAAAAACCTGAAGAAATGGCCAAGCAGAAGCAGTTTTTCCTGGATGGCTGTGAGCAGAACGGGATCAACACGACCCTGGCCGAAAACATCTTTGACCTGGTGGAGAAGTTTGCCGGCTACGGCTTCAACAAATCCCACTCGGCCGCCTATGCGCTCGTTTCCTACCAGACCCTCTGGCTGAAAGCCCACTACCCGGCGGAATTCATGGCCGCGGTACTGACCGCCGATATGCAGAACACCGACAAGGTGGTCACGCTGGTGGAAGAGTGCCGGAACATGAAGCTTGATCTTCTGGTGCCTGACGTCAGTCGTTCGGAATACACCTTTACCGTTAACGACGAGGGTCAGATTGTCTATGGCCTGGGGGCCATCAAGGGCCTGGGTGAGGGCCCGATCCAGAGCATCGTCGAAGGGCGTGGTGATGGCGAGCCCTATCAGGATATATTCGATTTTTGCCGACGCATTGACCTTAAAAAGGTCAACAAGCGCGCCATGGAAGCGCTGATCCGGTGCGGCGCCATGGATAAGCTTGGCGCCAGCCGGGCTCAGTTGATGGCCAGTATCGATAAGGCCGTTCAACAGGCCGGCCAGCAATCCCGGAACGAGTCCGTTGGCATGATGGATATGTTCGGTGAGATGCTTGAAGCCGGCGATGGTGGCGACCCTTACGAGGACGTGGCCGGTGTGCGGGAGTGGCCTGAAAAGCAGCGTCTGAAGGGTGAGAAAGACACCCTGGGGCTTTATCTCACCGGCCACCCGTTTGATGAATACGAGAAAGAGGTCCGTCGGTTTGTCCGGTCTTCCATTGCCGATCTGAAGCCGAACAAGTCGCCCCAGCGGGTCGCCGGGTTGGTGGTTGCACAGCGCACCATGAAAACCCGAACCGGCTCCACCATGTGTTTCATCACCCTGGACGACAGGAGTGCGCGGATAGAGGCGACCCTGTTCTCGGAAGCCTTCTTTGAGAACCGGGAACTGTTGCAGTCAGATCAGGTGATTGTCGTGGAAGGGCAGGTCAGTCACGACGACTATTCCGGCCAGATGAAGATGCGGGTGAGCTCGGTGATGGATGTCGCGAGCGCTCGCCAGCAGTTCAGCCGTGGGTTGAAGCTCAACCTGCATGCCGATCAGCTGCAGAACGGACTGCTTGAGAAACTGGATACCACCCTGAGGCCGTTCCGGTGTGATGGCAGCCCGGTCTGGATTGAGTACAGCAGCTCCGAGGCGTCCACCCGGATCGAACTGGGTGAATCCTGGCGAGTGCAGCCGGATGACAACCTGTTGCTGGAGCTCCGTTACTTGGTAGGCGACCAGTCGGTAGAACTGGTCTATGATTGAGTAAGCTGAAAATTAAAAGTTTGTCAGATAGCGGACTCATACCAATGTCCGCTTTAGCCACTGACCGGGCGCTGCTATCTTTGTGTCAAATTCTGGTTTGGCGGAGCATTTTCCCGCCTGGCAAAAAATGATGGAACATCATGAACCCTAACTATCTGGATTTCGAACAGCCAATCGCCGACCTGGAAGCCAAGATTGAAGAGCTTCGGATGGTTGGCAATGACACCGACATCAACATCACCGACGAGATCACCCGGCTGAAGAAAAAGAGCGTCAGCCTCACCGAGAGCATTTTCTCCGATCTCAAGCCCTGGGACGTTGCCCGACTGGCCCGCCATCCCCGCAGGCCCTACACCCTGGACTACATCGAATCCATGTTTGAGGATTTCGATGAACTGCACGGTGACCGCCGTTATGCAGACGATCTGGCGATCGTAGGGGGTACTGCCCGACTGGACGACAAACCGGTCATGGTGATTGGTCATCAGAAGGGCCGGGAAGTGCGGGACAAGGTCAAGCGTAACTTCGGTATGCCGCGCCCGGAAGGGTATCGCAAGGCCCTGCGGCTGATGGAAATGGCCGAGCGGTTCAAGATGCCCATTCTCACGTTCATCGATACACCGGGGGCTTATCCGGGCATTGGTGCGGAAGAGCGGGGCCAGAGTGAGGCAATTGCATTCAACCTGGCTGTTATGTCCCGTCTTAAAACGCCCATTATTTCCACTGTAATCGGTGAAGGTGGTTCCGGTGGCGCGCTGGCCATCGGAGTCTGTGACCAGCTGAACATGCTTCAGTACTCCACCTACGCGGTTATTTCTCCTGAAGGCTGTGCCTCAATCCTGTGGAAGAGTGCCGAATACGCCGCACAGGCCGCGGAAGCCATGGGTGTCACCGCTGATCGGCTGAAAGATCTGGGCCTGGCGGACAACGTGGTGACCGAGCCCCTCGGCGGTGCTCACCGCAACCCCGAAAAAATGTCGGAATCCCTCAAGGAGGTTCTGGCAAAAGGTGTCGCTGAACTCAGCCGCCTGCCACTGGATGAGCTGGTATCCCGCCGTTATGAGCGGCTGACCCGCTATGACACCGGGCGCTGAGCCCGGCTCCGGATTCAACTGGCCGGAGGCCCTGTGTGCCCCGGTCAGAGAACTCCCTGATCACACCCGTCTTTGGGTCGCACTGAGCGGCGGCCTAGATTCCACCCTGCTATTGCACCTGGCAGTCCACTGCCATGGTCGTTCCGGAGCTGTCCGGGCGATCCATATCAATCATCAGCTTCAATTCAATGCATCGGATACCGAGTCGTTCTGTCGCGATGAATGTGAGCGTCTGGGTGTTCCGCTCGTGGTTGAGCGGGTGACCGTTGCCGCAGGGGATGATTTCGGCGTGGCTGGTGGCATCGAAGAGGCGGCCCGCAAGGCGCGGTATTCATCATTCGAGTCACTGGTGCAGCGCGGAGATCTGCTCTTGATGGCTCACCATGGTGATGATCAGGCGGAAACGGTTCTGTTCCGGATGCTCAGGGGCAGTGGTGTGGCGGGACTAGCGGGCATGCCGGCTAGTCGCGCGCTGGGCCCCGCGATTCTTGTCCGGCCCCTGCTAGGCTTTGAGAGGGATGAGCTTGAGCGCTGGGCCAGATCGGCTGGCCTGTCATGGGTTGATGATCCCAGCAATATCGACCAACGATTCGACCGGAATTTTCTGCGTCACAGTGTGCTACCGCCGTTGCGGGAACGCTGGCCGGGCCTGAATCGCAGGCTGCGCCACACGGCGGAGTCCTGTGCCGAGAGCGAAGCGCTGAACCGCAAGCTGGCCGCTTTGCAGTGGCAGGCTGTCGGCGGCGACCAGGACCGCCTGCCCGTGGCTGGCCTGAAAACCCTGTCTCTGACGGAGCAGAAAAATCTGATTCGTTGGTGGGTCCGGGAGCGAGGGTTTCATGCGCCCACCATTGGCGACTGGCAGCAGGTCATACAGGACCTGCTTTTTGCAGGGGAGGACCGGGAGCCCGAGTTCAGGTCCGATGGCTTCAGTCTGCGTCGTTACCAGGGCGATGTATACCTGGTTCCCGACCGCTTGCCGTTGTCGGAGGTTCCGATTGCTCTGGAGCCGGGTCCTGGTCTGTACTTTGGCGAGTGGTTCCTCAGGCTGGAACCTGTCGTTACCCCGGAAAGGCCGTTGCCGCCAATACGGATATCTACGAGGCAGGGCGGGGAGCGGGTCCGTTTTCATCCCGAGGGCCAGTCAAAATCACTCAAGAAATGGTTCCAGGAACTGGCCGTTCCTCCCTGGGAGAGGGCCCGTCTGCCGCTGGTTTTCGCCGGTTCCGGGGAGGCAGTCGAGCTCATTGCCATTGGCGATTTATGGTGTTCTGAACAATACTCGGGAGGCGCCCATGCCGCCGGTTGGCGGCTGGTTGTAGAGCGGGAATGTGATTGAGTCAATGGGGCCTTTCTGGTAGTCTGGCGTCCCATCTTGAGATGACAATCTCCCTCCTTCACCGAACCAGACAATCACGGAATCTGCATGACGCGTTATATTTTCGTCACCGGCGGTGTCGTGTCCTCCTTGGGGAAAGGTATCGCATCAGCCTCTCTGGCTGCGATCCTCGAGGCACGCGGCCTGAAGGTCACTATTCTCAAGCTGGACCCGTACATCAACGTGGACCCCGGCACCATGAGCCCATTCCAGCACGGTGAGGTTTTTGTCACCGAGGATGGCGCGGAAACAGACCTCGATCTGGGCCATTATGAGCGTTTTATCCGCTCCCGGATGAGCAAGCGCAACAATTTCACCACCGGCCGGGTTTACGAAGAAGTGATCCGCAAGGAGCGTCGTGGTGACTACCTGGGCGGAACCGTTCAGGTGATTCCCCACATCACCGACGAAATCAAGCGGCGGGTCGTTGAAGGTGCTGCAGGAGCCGACGTGGCGCTGATCGAAGTCGGTGGTACCGTGGGCGATATTGAATCCTTGCCGTTCCTGGAAGCTTGTCGTCAACTGAAGGTCGAAGTGGGCCCCCAGCGTGCACTCTTCATGCACCTGACCCTGGTTCCGTACATTGCTACCGCTGGCGAGATCAAGACCAAGCCTACCCAGCATTCCGTCAAGGAAATGCGCTCTATCGGTCTCCAGCCGGATATCCTGCTGTGCCGCTCGGAGCATGAGGTAGACGCCAGTTCACGTCGCAAGATTGCCCTGTTCACCAACGTGGAAGAGCGGGCGGTTATTCCTCTCCAGGATGCCAAATCCATCTACGCCATCCCGCGCATGCTGTATGAGCATGGCCTGGATCAGCTGGTTATTGAACGCTTCGGCCTGGACGCCCGTCCTGCGGATCTCAGTGAGTGGGACAACGTTGTTGAATCGCTGATGAACCCGGAGCATGAAGTGACGATTGCCATGGTTGGCAAATACATGGAGCTTCTGGATGCTTACAAGTCTCTGATCGAATCCCTGCTGCACGCCGGCATCAAGACTCGCACCAAGGTTAATATCAACTATATCGACTCGGAAGACATCGAGCGTGACGGTACAGGCGCACTGGCCAGTGCTGACGCGATTCTGGTGCCGGGCGGCTTTGGCGAACGGGGGGTGGAAGGCAAGATCCGCACAGTCCAGTATGCCCGTGAGAACAAGGTGCCTTACCTGGGCATCTGTCTGGGCATGCAGGTTGCAGTTATTGAATACGCCCGCAACGTGGCAGGTCTTAAAGAAGCACACAGTACGGAGTTCCGCACGCACACGCCGGAACCGGTGGTCGGCCTTATCACCGAATGGCTGGACTCCACCGGAGAGCGTGAAGAGCGCACAGAAGAATCCGATCTGGGCGGGACCATGCGTCTTGGGGCCCAGGACTGCGTTCTCACCGAAGGTTCCACCATTGCCAGCTGCTACGGCAAGAAAACCATTCGCGAGCGTCATCGCCACCGTTACGAGGTGAACAACCATTTCCTGCCGAAGCTGGAAGAGGCTGGTCTCCAGATTTCTGGACGCTCGACCGATGGCCGCCTGGTCGAAGTTGTTGAGGCGCCGGATCATCCCTGGTTTGTCGCCTGCCAGTTCCACCCGGAGTTTACCTCCACGCCCCGCGACGGCCACCCGCTGTTCAGGGGCTTCGTTAAGGCAGCACTGGCCTGCAAGAAAGGATCCTGATCATGGCGCAGAGCACCGTAAACGTTTCGGGAATCGACGTCGCCAACCATAAGCCTTTTGTGCTCTTTGGTGGCATGAACGTCCTCGAGTCGCCGGAATTGGCCATGGAAGTGGCCCAGGCTTATGTTGAGGCCACTGGCAAGCTCGGTATCCCCTACGTTTTCAAGGCGTCTTTTGACAAAGCCAACCGGTCGTCTGTGAATTCCTTCCGTGGCCCCGGTCTGGAGAAAGGTCTTCAAATCCTGGCGGACATCAAGAGCAAGTTCGGTGTTCCCATTATTTCGGACGTCCACGAGCCGGCCCAGGCTGCTCCAGCTGCGGAGGTCTGTGACATCATCCAACTGCCGGCGTTTCTGAGTCGCCAGACGGATTTGGTGGTCGCCATGGCAAAAACCGGTGCGGTGATCAACATCAAAAAGGCCCAGTTCCTGGCTCCCCAGGAAATGAAGCACATCATCACCAAGTGCGAGGAAGCCGGCAACGATAAGGTGATCTTGTGTGAGCGAGGTAGCAGCTTCGGTTACAACAACCTGGTCGTCGACATGCTGGGCTTTGGCATTATGAAAGCCATGAACGTACCGGTGATGTTCGATGTGACCCACTCCCTGCAAATGCCGGGGGGACGAGCCGATTCTGCCGGTGGCCGCAGGGCCCAGGTTACGGATCTGGCTTTGGCAGGCATGTCCCAGGGCCTGGCCGGCCTGTTCCTGGAAGCCCACCCGGACCCGGACAAGGCCAAATGTGACGGCCCTTGCGCTCTGAGGCTTAGCCAGTTGGAGCCATTCCTGCAGCGGGTGAAAGCTGTGGATGATCTGGTAAAAAGCTTTAAACCTATCGACACCGCCTGATTGGCGGTGTTGGCGTTTTACGCGGACTATGGGAGCGAGCGGGAACGGCCCTGCGAAAATGTAGAGGGCCATGGATGGCCCGAAACAAGCGCACATGGATGTGCTTGTAGCGGTTTTCGCAGGGCCGTTCCCGCTCGTTCTGACTCCCAAATTTGAACATGAACTTGGAGACAGAGAAGAATGACCAAGATTGCCAACATCAAGGGCCGTGAGGTTCTGGATTCCCGCGGTAACCCGACAGTAGAAGCCGATGTCATCCTCGAAGACGGCACCGTCGGTAGCGCCTGCGCGCCATCCGGGGCCTCCACGGGTTCCCGTGAAGCCCTGGAACTGCGTGACGGTGACGCCTCCCGTTACCTTGGCAAAGGTGTTCTGAAGGCTGTAGAAGCCGTGAACAGCAAGATCCGTGATGCACTGGTAGGCAAAGATGCGGCTGATCAGCGTGCTCTGGATCAGATCATGCTGGACCTCGACGGCACCGAGAACAAGGCTAACCTGGGCGCCAACGCGATCCTGGCAGTCTCCCTGGCAGCGGCCAAGGCGGCTGCAATCTCCCTGGGCAAGCCCCTGTATGCTCACATTGCAGACATTAACGGGACCTCCGGCAAGTTCTCCATGCCGGTGCCGATGATGAACATCCTGAACGGTGGTGAGCACGCGGATAACAACGTCGATATCCAGGAGTTCATGGTTCAGCCGGTATCTGCGAAAAGCTTCTCCGAGGCTCTGCGTGTTGGCGCGGAGATTTTCCACAGCCTGAAGAAAGTGCTGAAGGCCCAGGGTCTGAACACGGCGGTTGGTGACGAGGGTGGTTTTGCTCCCAACCTGCCATCCAACGAAGCAGCGCTGGCGGTGATTCAGGAAGCGGTCGAGAAGGCCGGTTACAAGCTCGGTACCGATGTGACCCTGGCTCTGGACTGTGCGTCCTCCGAATTCTACAGAGATGGCCAGTACCAGCTTTCCGGTGAAGGCAAGAGTTTCGATTCCGAAGGTTTTGCCGATTACCTGGCAGGGCTGTGTGAGCGTTACCCGATTGTCTCTATCGAAGACGGTATGGATGAGAGTGACTGGGATGGCTGGAAAGTGCTGACCGACAAGCTCGGTAGCAAGGTTCAGCTGGTGGGCGACGATCTGTTCGTTACCAACACCAAGATCCTGAAGCAGGGCATCGAGAAGGGTGTGGGTAACTCCATCCTGATCAAGTTCAACCAGATTGGTAGCCTGAGTGAAACCCTCGATGCCATCACGATGGCCCAGGATGCCGGCTTCACTGCAGTGATTTCGCACCGCTCGGGTGAAACCGAAGACACCACCATTGCTGATCTGGCCGTGGCCACTTGCGCTGGCCAGATCAAGACTGGCTCCCTGTGCCGTTCGGATCGTGTTGCCAAGTACAACCAGCTGCTGCGTATCGAAGAAGCTCTGGACGGTAAGGCGCCATACCGCGGCCTGAGCGAGATCAAAGGGCAAAGCTGATCGACTGATTTGACCGGTTCTGGCAAAGTGTCGGGCCGGTGATCAGCGAAAAACTGCTAAGGCCATCGTGTTCTGGGCGAAAGTCTGGATGCGATGGCCTTTTTGTACAGGCAGTTAGAAGAATTTGTTGCTAATCTACTCTAAGGTCTATACTCAACGTCCGGCGTTGTTATTTTGATTGATTAATTTTTGAACGGAATCGGCAATGAAGTTGCTCTGGACCATAATGGTGGTTGTGATTCTCCTGCTACAGGTGCGCCTGTGGGTCGGGGAGGGCAGCTTTGCGCAGGTATGGGCTCTTGAGCAGTCCATCGCAGAGCAACGCGAAGAAAATGCCGAACTGGCTACCCGCAATGAACGCCTCTATGCCGAAGTCAGGAATCTGCGTAACGAGCAGGGCGCCGTTGAAGAGCGGGCCAGAATGAACCTCGGCCTGATAAGAGAAGACGAGACCTTTTTCCTGGTTGTTGAAAACTGATTGTCTATGCCTGCTCCGAGACTTTGGCTGATTGTTCCTGCCGCCGGCATCGGCCAGCGCATGCAGGCTGAGAAACCGAAACAGTACCTTCGGATCGACCAACGTTTCATTCTCGACATCACTCTTTCCCGACTCATGGATTCCGCCCCTTTTTCAGGCTGCATGGTGCCATTGCATCCGACCGATCATTGGTGGCCGGATACCGAGGCTAGTGGCGATAGCCGGATTCAGACCTGCACTGGCGGTTCTGAAAGGGCCAGCTCGGTGTTGTCGGCACTGCATGCCATGGCGGAACAGGTCAGGGATGATGACTGGGTTCTGGTCCACGATGCCGCTAGGCCATGCCTTCATACCCGGGATTTGTCCAATCTTATTGACCAACTCTACAACCACCCGGTTGGGGGGCTCCTTGCTTCGCCAGTGGCCGACACCCTCAAGAAAGCCGGCACCGGCGAGCTTCCGGAGGTTGCCGGGACGGTTGATCGCACAAGTTTGTGGCGGGCGCTGACGCCCCAGATGTTTCGCTATCGTATTCTGGTCGACTCCCTGGAGACTGCTCTGGCCACGGAACTTCCGGTGACGGATGAGTCCTCTGCCGTGGAGTTTTCCGGTAACATGCCGGTGCTGGTTGAAGGGCGGCCGGACAATATCAAGATCACCGTACCCGCGGATCTGGCGCTTGCAGGCTTTATTCTTAGCCGGTTCTGAATTTTCGGAGTTTCCGGAGCACATTATGCGTATTGGTCAGGGCTTTGATGTCCATGCCTTCTGTGAAGGCGACTGTGTGATTATTGGCGGCGTAAGCATTCCGCACTCCCAAGGACTGAAGGCTCATTCCGATGGTGATGTCCTGCTCCATGCGCTGGCGGATGCACTGTTGGGCGCGGTAGCACTTGGCGACATCGGGCATTTCTTTCCAGACACCAGTGATGAGTGGGCCGGGGCCGACAGCCGCGATCTTCTACGCCGGGTCATGACGCGTGTCCGGGACGAAGGGTTCAGTGTGGTTAACGTGGATACCACCATCATTGCTCAAGCGCCTAAAATGGCTCCTCATATCGATGCCATCCGTCTGAACATTGCGGAAGACCTGGGGGTCGCCGCCAGCCGCGTGAGCGTGAAAGCGACTACCACGGAAAAACTCGGTTTTACGGGGCGGGGCGAAGGCATCGCCTGCCAGGCCATCTGCCTGCTTGAACCGGAGGGTTCGTGACTCAGTGGCGTCTTGACTGGCCAACGTCCGGTGGTGGCCGTGTTGCTTTTGGCCGCTTAAAGACAACGCCCGGCGATTTCATTGTCGACGAGTTACTGGAGCTATCGGAAAGCAACTCCGATGTCGAGGCAGATGCCACCGCAGGAAGTGGAGAGCACCTCTGTCTGAAACTGGAGAAAGTGGGCGATAACACAGAGTATGTTGCTCGCGAGTTGGCCAGAATTGCTGGTTGTCGCAACTTTGATGTCGGCTTCTGCGGTCTCAAGGACCGGCATGCGGTGACACGCCAGTGGTTCAGTCTCTATCGACCCGGTTGTGAGTCTCAGGACGCCTCCCTGATTCAGGAGATTGCCGTTCGCTGGCCGGTTCTGGCGGCCTCGCGACAAGCGCGGAAATTACGTCGAGGCGAGCACACGGGCAACGGCTTTGTGGTAATCCTGAGAGGCATTACCGGGGAGCGCGAGGTTATCGATCACGCGCTGGTCCGCCTCGCAGATATTGGTGCTCCCAATTACTTTGGCCCCCAAAGGTTTGGCAACGGTGGCGCTAACCTTGACCGGGCGGTGCATCTGGACCCGGCCACCCTGAACCGTCGGAGCCGGTCTGGCGGAAAAGGCCGTGGTGGCAGAAAGCGTGCTGGCAGCGACGGCTCTAAAAACGTATTGTATTTTTCGGCGGCGCGCTCATGGCTGTTCAACGAGGTGCTTGCGGCTCGGGTAGACGATGGCAGTTGGGCCGATCCAGGGGCGACAGGGCCCCTGTGGGGTGACGGAGGCACGACCGCTTCCGGGGCACTGGAAACTCTTGAACGGGACATTGTTGCGCAAACCCCGGGCTTGGCGAGCCTGTTCTCGGCCACCCGGATGAAACCGGAGCGGCGGCCGCTGGCGGTAAAGCCGGAGGGGCTCTCCTGGCAGTGGTTGGCTGAAGGCGGCCTG
Source organism: Marinobacter sp. BW6 (assembly GCF_008107725.1). Lineage (GTDB taxonomy): Bacteria > Pseudomonadota > Gammaproteobacteria > Pseudomonadales > Oleiphilaceae > Marinobacter. Next base: position 185,171 of record NZ_VIRN01000083.1, on the reverse strand, counting down.
GAATTGACGTTTTTTCTGTCACCTGGCCAGTACGCCACAACCATATTGAGTGATATTTTCGAGCTTGAGGACATGAGCCTCGGCCGACATAACGAACAACAAGGCTAGCGGAGAACACTGTGCGTATTCTGTTGTCGAACGATGACGGCGTTCATTCACCAGGGCTTATCGCCCTGTTTGAGGGGTTAAAGGGGCTGGGTGAGTTGGAGGTCGTGGCGCCTGATAGGGATCACAGCGGCGCCAGCAATGCCCTGACCCTCAACCGCCCCCTGACGGTGGAGGAGCATCCCAACGGGTTCCGTTCTGTGGACGGAACGCCGACTGACTGTGTTCATCTTGCGGTTAACGGACTGTTCCCGGAGCCGTTCGACAGGGTGGTTTCCGGGATAAACACCCACGCCAACCTGGGCGATGACATTATCTACTCCGGTACCGTTGCCGCCGCCACCGAAGGGCGCCATCTTGGCCTCCCTGCCATCGCCGTTTCCCTGGTGAATGATGGCCACTTTCACTACGAGACTGCTGCCCGGGTTGTCCGGATGCTGCTTGAGAACGAGCGTCCTCTGGTCCTCGGGCCGCGCTCGATTCTCAATGTGAATGTCCCGGACGTCCCCTGGGAGGACCTGGCAGGCATTCGGGTAACCCGGCTGGGTCACCGCGAGCGTGCAGAAGGCGCCGTTCCGATGACCTGTCCCCGGGGTAAGGAGCGTTACTGGATAGGGGCGGCCGGTGTTGGGGGTGATGCCGGTCCGGGTACGGATTTCAACGCCGTTCGAGAAGGCTATGTCTCTGTTACCCCGGTACATATCGACATGACCCGGCACGAGGCCCTGTCTCGGCTCCGGGATTGGGTCGATTCGCTGGAGGGCCGGGGATGACCGCTCAGCTCGAAGGCATCGGGATGACCTCCCGACGCACCCGGATGCGACTGGTTCAGCGCCTCAGGGAAGCCGGCATCGAATCGGACCGGGTACTTGAGATTATGGGAGAGGTGCCACGGCACATCTTCCTGGATGAGGCCCTGTCCCATCGGGCCTATGAAGATACTTCTCTTCCGATCGGTTATGGCCAGACGCTGTCCCAGCCCTACATCGTGGCGCGAATGACGGAGTTGATGCTGGCTCATGGGCCGTCACGGGTACTTGAGTTGGGAACCGGCTCTGGCTACCAGACCTCGGTACTCTCCCGCCTGTTCTCGGAAATCTACAGCGTTGAGCGTATCAAGGCACTGCAGGACCGGGCACGGGACCGGTTGCGACAGCTGAACGCCAGAAACGTGTTCCTGAAGCACGCTGATGGTGGCATGGGCTGGCCTGAGCGGGGGCCTTTCGAAGGCATTATCGTGACCGCTGCGCCCATTGAAGTTCCAGGCGAACTACTTGCTCAATTGGCGGACGGAGGCGTTCTGATTGCGCCAGTGGGCGAAGAGAGTCAGGTATTGGTGGAGGTAACCCGCCGTGGCGATCGTTTCGATCATAAAGAGTTGGAACCGGTCCGGTTTGTGCCGCTTCTGGGCGGGGTTGTCCGATAGTCATGGTTGACTCTGCAGTACACAGCTCCGACTCTGTTGGCGAGACCGTCCGTAACCATCACCCTGCGGCGGTGTTTCTGCGGGGCATCGCCATGGGAGCCGCTGATATCGTTCCCGGGGTGTCCGGTGGCACCATAGCATTCATTACCGGCATCTACTTCCGGCTGCTTGAAGCCATCAACGCTGTCCCGGGCGCAGTCTTCCACCAACTGTTTCGGGGCCAGTTCAGAGTTTTCTGGCGCGACTGCGATGGAACCTTTCTGGTCTGCTTGTTGGCAGGCATTCTGACGAGCATTGCCACCCTGGCTTCCGCCATCAGCTATATGCTGGTGGCATATCCGATCCTGATCTGGAGTTTTTTCTTTGGCTTGATTGTGGCTTCGGTGTGGCATGTGGGGCGTCAGGTCCGGCGCTATATCCCCGCACTTCTGGTCCCGCTGCTGTTCGGCATTGTTATCGCCTGGTGGATTACCGCCCTGTCTGCCAGCGAGGTCTCCCCCTCCGCATTGGCATTTTTCGGAGCCGGAGCGCTTGCCATCTGTGCCATGATCCTCCCTGGCATCTCGGGTAGTTTCATCCTGGTGATTATCGGTATGTACGCTCCCGTTCTGGCAGCGATCAAAGCAGTGGATGTGAGCATTCTGCTGCTGTTTATGGCAGGTTGCGTGGCGGGCCTGTTTTCCATTGCCCGCCTGATCACCTGGGCGTTTCATCATTTTCACGATCTGGTGCTCGCTTTGCTGACGGGCTTCATGATCGGCTCGCTCAACAAGGTGTGGCCCTGGAAAGAAACTCTCAGTTGGCGCATCAACAGCTCTGGTGAGCAAGTGCCACTGAATGAGGCAAGTATCTGGCCCTGGACCTTCGCGGAGCAGGCTGGCCAGGATCCTGAGGTACTACTCGCTGTGTTTATGGCGCTGGCTGGCTTCGGGCTTGTTCTGCTTGTTGAATGGATCGGTTCCAGGCGCGGGCAGGCCTCATCGGCGGCGTAGTTCGGGGTGAATGCGGTGCGATAGTGTTACCTAACGCACAAAACGTGTGTTTCTTGAGGTAACAGGGATGGCCGGTTAGTAACTTGGCTTCCTGCGAGAAATGTGCAATATATTAGCAAGTTACTATAAAAAGTTTAGAAACTGCTTCGACAACCATGTTGGTTTATACGGATTTTTCATAACTGGGACAGTTTTATTCCTGTGAGATTTTTGGGTGGGCTAGTCAATGCCGTCTTACCGGTGTCCCCGCGGTTCCCTTCCGGTGCCTCTGAACGCTATCGCCCTGCAGAAAAAACGCCGACCAGTCTCTTAATCCTTTTTCCGCTTGTAGCCCTTCTGCTTTTGTCTGGCTGCAATACACCGGCACTGTACCAGGATGACATCTACAATCCCCCGGTCTACTGGGGTCGGCATGTTGTCCAGCCTGGTGAAACCCTTTACAGCATAGCCTGGCGGTATGGTCGGGACTATCGGGAGCTCGGCGATGCCAATGGGATTGGTCCGCCCTGGAATCTCAAGGCGGGGCAGGTACTTCGCCTGGACCTTCGCGGAAATGTAACTTCGGGCAGTCAGACTGCTACTGCTAACAGACCGGCTAGCTCGGCACCCAGAACGTCGAGCCGGGCTTCACCCCCGAAGCAGACAGCCGCCACGGCACCAAAACCGGCGATAACCAAGGCGCCGAGCAAAGGCGCGCCTCTGGCCTCGCAGACCCAGACCGTGGCCCGAATTGAATGGCGCTGGCCGCACGTTGGCACTGTAATTGCTGGATATTCAACATCCGGAAAAGTCAATAAAGGTATTGATATTACCGGGCAAGCCGGGGATGCTGTAAGAGCTGCGGCCACCGGGAATGTGGTCTATGCCGGCAACGGGTTGCTTGGATACGGCAATCTGATTATCGTGAATCACAATGAGCACTATTTAAGTGCTTACGCTCATAACCGGAAGATTCTGGTGCAGGAAGGGGAGGATGTGAAAGCCGGGCAGGTGATCGCAGAGCTCGGTAGCAGTGGTGCTGAACGACCCATGTTGCATTTTGAGATTCGCAAGAATGGCAATCCGGTTGATCCAGTCCATTATCTGCCACCACGCTAATGAATGACGCAGTCAGCAGGCTGCTCTCATCGCACACTCCGGCACTGACAAGAAGACCGCGTTCGAAAGAAAAACAAAAACGGTAAAGGCCGTGACAGGCCGACCAACAAAATGTCCTGAAGAAAAAGCATGAAGACAAAGACGTCCGCAATAACAAGAAGTATCGGACGAACATCCAGGATTATTGAGAGGCGGGGCAAGACAAATGTCAGCAGAGCAGGAAGTTATCATCATTGATCGCGTGTCGGACACGGACGACTCCGAGGATCAATTGTTAGCAGAAGAAAAAGTCGATAAAGAAGCTGCCGAAGAGGTGGCTGAAGTCGAAGAAGATTTTCCCACCCAGGGACGTTATTTCACCAGTCAAAAACAGCTGGATGCCACTCAGCTGTATCTCAACGAAATTGGTTTTTCACCGCTCCTGACGCCGGAAGAAGAGGTCTATTTTGCTCGCCTGGCGCGCAAGGGCGAGGAGTCCGGTCGCAAACGGATGATCGAGAGCAACCTTCGTCTTGTTGTGAAGATTGCCCGGCGCTATGTGAATCGGGGGTTGACGCTGCTGGACCTGATCGAAGAGGGCAACCTCGGTTTGATCCGGGCGGTTGAGAAGTTTGATCCGGAGCGAGGCTTCCGCTTCTCTACCTACGCCACCTGGTGGATTCGCCAGACCATTGAGCGGGCAATCATGAACCAGACGCGCACCATCCGTCTGCCGATTCATGTAGTGAAGGAGCTCAACCTCTACCTGCGTGCCGCACGGGAACTTACCCAGAAACTGGATCATGAGCCTTCGGCCGAAGAAATCGCGACAATGGTCGACAAGCCGGTAGCCGACGTGAAGCGCATGCTTGGTCTTAATGAGCGCGTGGCGTCGATGGATACGCCCATTGGAACGGGGGGCGAGAAGTCCCTTCTGGATACCGTGGCCGATGAGGGTGCTTCGGATCCGGCGGATCTCCTGCAGGACAACAACATGTGTTCCTGCCTGGAAAAGTGGATCGATCAGCTCAGTGACAAGCAGCAGGAAGTTCTGTCACGCCGGTTTGGTCTTCGGGGCTATCCGGTCAGTACGCTGGAGGAAGTGGGGCAGGAAATTGGTCTGACCCGCGAACGTGTAAGGCAGATTCAGGTTGAGGCACTACGCCGTCTTCGTGAAATTCTGGAGAAGGAAGGCTTGTCCGGAAACCTGCTGTTCAAGTAATACTCTTCTGATCTTTCGATCAAAAAAGCCGGCCAGGATATTCCTGGCCGGCTTTTTTTGTGTTTCAGGATCGCCGCAAATGAGAACCAGGTTGCGCACTGGCAGCCAGCCTCATTGATAGAATGCCGTGACCGGGCGGGGATAAGGGTGTCGAAACCCGGTGCACGAATGAAACACGTCAATAATAACGATCGAAAAGGAAAGGACTATGAAAAAGGCTCTTACAACCGGCTTTGCCTCTGTGCTTATGACAGCCCTGCTGTCTGCACCGGCGGCTGCGCTCACAGTGGAAGGTGTTGATGTTCCGGATACCTATTCAGCCATGGATACCGAATTGAAGCTTAATGGTGCAGGTACCCGTTCCAAGTGGTTCATGGATCTTTATGTCGGAGGCCTGTACGTACCCGAGACCATCGACGATGGTGAGGCAGTGATCAACGCGGATGAGCCCCAGGCTATTACTCTGCATATCATTTCCGGGATGATCACCAGCGAACGCATGACCGAGGCCACACTGGAAGGTTTCGAGGCCTCCACCGGCGGCGATATGGCGTCTATCCAGGAGGATGTGGACCAGTTTATGGCAGTGTTCGAGGAAGAGATCACCGAAGGTGACGTCTTTGATCTGGTGTATCTACCGGGTGAAGGCGTGCGGGTCCTCAAGAACGGTGAGCACAAGGATACCGTTGGCGATCTGGCCTTCAAAAAGGCCCTGTTCGGAATCTGGCTGTCCGATAAACCGGCCCAGAAGGATCTGAAGGAGAAAATGCTGGGTCAGCGGTAACCAGACCTTGCTTCAGCAAAAGAGAAAAGCCGGCGAAATGCCGGCTTTTTTACGACCTGAATTCAGAGATAATCCCGTTTCTGTTTGAACTCGCAAAGGTCTTCAATGATACATGCGCCGCATTTTGGTTTTCGGGCGGTACAGGTATAGCGTCCGTGGAGAATCAGCCAGTGATGGGCATCCAGCAGGAAGTCCTTCGGAACCAGGCGCATCAGACGGTTCTCCACTTCGAGAACGTTCTTGCCCGGGGCAATGCCGGTGCGGTTCGATACACGATAGATATGGGTATCCACCGCCATTGCCATATGCCCGAAGGCGGTATTCAACACCACGTTTGCGGTTTTGCGACCGACTCCTGGTAATGCCTCTAGATCTTCCCGCCGTTCCGGTATCTGGCCACCGTGTTTTTCGATCAGGATGCGACAGGTCTTGATCACGTTCTCGGCCTTGCTGTTAAACAGGCCAATGGTCTTGATGTATTCCTTGAGGCCATCAACCCCAAGGGCGAGGATGGCCTCTGGCGTGTTGGCCACCGGGAATAGTTTGTCGGTGGCCTTGTTGACGCCCACATCCGTGGCCTGGGCCGATAGAATAACCGCAATCAGCAGCTCGAACGGGCTGGAGTAGTTCAGCTCGGTGGTCGGGTTGGGGTTGGCCTCCCTGAGGCGGGTGAAGATCTCAATGCGTTTCTGTTTGTTCATTAGCTCTCAGTCTTCTGCAGCCAGGGGATCAGGAAACGTTCCCGGTAACCCGGACCCGCTTGCTGCCTGCTGCCACGGGTGCCGGTTCATGGGCTTTGCGTCGTTCTTCCAGATGAGTGTCGATCCCGTTCTTGAGGGCGATCAGCAGGCCGAGACCTACGAAGGCGCCTGGTGGAAGAATCATGAAAAGCATATCCGGATAATTGTCGAACGGACGCACTACCCAGTCGGCGGCAACGGGGCCGAGCAGCAGGTGCATGTCGACAAACAGGGTGCCCTGTCCGATGAGCTCTCGCAAACCACCCAGAACCACCAGAACTGCGAGAAAACCGAGGCCCATCATGGCACCGTCCAGTAGTGCTGGCAGCGGTGGATTTCTTGAGGCGAAGGCGTCAGCACGGCCCAGGATGGCACAGTTGGTGACAATCAGTGGGATGAAAATACCCAGGATCAGATAGAGCTCATAGGTAAAGGCCTGCATCAGCAACTCGGCGCAGGTCACAAATGAGGCGATGATCATCACAAACGCGGGCAGGCGTACGGACTCGCTGACGAAATTGCGAATCAGCGAAACCGCTAGATTCGAACCCATGAGTACCATAAGTGTGGCCAGCCCGAGCCCGATAGCGTTAACGACGGTACTGGTGACGGCCAGAAGAGGGCAGAGCCCGAGTACCTGGACCAGGGCCGGGTTGTTGTCCCAGAGCCCGTCCCGGATGATTTCGCTGGATGGTTTGGTTGCCATGATCAGGAATGCTCCGTATTGGACGATTCGCCGGCAATCGCCTCGGGGTTCAGGATGTTCTCCCGCGGTGAAGGTTCTTCATTGAGCCGCTCCCGGATAATCTGGCGATTTTCCCGGAAGTAGATCAGTGCCTTCTGAACAGTTTTCACCACAGCCCTTGGCGTGATGGTCGCCCCGGTGAACTGATCGAATTCTCCGCCATTCTTTTTGACGTTCCACTCCCGATGAGGGGGCTTACCCAGTGATCGGCCATCAAAACTCTTGATCCAGTCCGATTTCCGGGTTTCGATCTGGTCTCCCAGCCCGGGTGTTTCTTTATGACTGGTGACTCGTACTCCGAGAATGGTGCCCTGCATGTTCACCCCCACCAGCAGGTGAATTTTACCGGAGTAACCGTCCGGCGCTACCAGGGGCATGATCATGCCAATGGGCCGTTCGTCCTGTCGAGCCACCCATACGGTCAGAGGCCCAGGCTGTGCCAGCCGCTCACTGGCGGGCAACTGCACGGTGTCCCTGAGCAGATCGTTGTTGTGGCGGCTTTCCGGAATTATCTCATACAGGGCCTGAGCCTCTGCTCGGGCAGCCTGCGCACGAATTCGCTCTTCGGTGGCCACCTGAGTCACGGCAATGGTGCCACCGGTGATCACGGCGAACAAGCCGAGCCCGATGGCGCTGCGACGGATGGACTGTGCAACTGCAGCCATGATTATCCCTGACTCCCCGGTACACCCCTGCGGGCCTTGTGATGCCCGTATGTACGTGGGGGTGTGTAATGATCGATGAACGGTACCGCAAAATTCATTAGCAGAACGCTGAACGCTACGGCGTCCGGATAATTGCCCCAGGTGCGGATCAGGTAGATCAGGATGCCAATTCCGGCCCCGTAAATCAGTTTTCCCTGGTGGCTGGTAGCGGCCGAAACCGGATCGGTGGCGATAAAGAAGGCACCCAACATGGTTCCCCCTGCGAGCAGGTGCAGCGATAGGGGCGCGTAGAGGTCAGCATTGTTGCCAAACGCCAGGCTCATCACGATCAGACCGCCAAGAAATCCTGCCGGAATATGCCAGCTGATAATGCGCAGGCCGATGAGCAGCAGGCCGCCGGCGAGGAATGCCGCGTTAACCCATTCCCAGCCTTTGGCGATACCCTCACCAAAGGTCGGGTGGTTGAGGACCTCGGCCGCGGTATGGGTGGTGATCTTGTGTTTGTATTCATCAAGCGGGGTTGCCATGGTCCAGCCATCGACCGCTGTTTGCTGGCCGGAGGCAATGGTCGCCAGGGTCTCACCAAAGCCCGGCGCACCGTCCCAGAGCGTGGCGGGTTCCGCCCAGTTGGTTGTCATGGCCACCGGAAACGAGACCAGAACCAGGGCGTAGCCCACCATAGCCGGGTTGAACGGATTTGAGCCCAGCCCGCCGTAAAGTTGCTTGGCAACTACGATGGCTGAAATCACCGCGACGGCGGAGACCCACCACGGCGCGAACTGCGGCAGGGACAGGCCCAGCAGAAGACCTGTGACCGCCGCGGTATTATCCCTGATGAAAAACGCCACGGGTTTCTTTCTGAGTTTGAGCAGGGCGGCTTCGGAGGCGATGGCGACAGCGACACAGAAGACCACGTTGATCAGGTTGCCCCAGCCGAAAAACAACGTCTGGGCCAACAGGCCAGGCAAGGCCGCAATAAGCACCCATAACATCACACGGGATGTGGGCCGGGCACTGTGTGCGTGGGGCGATGACTGCTGAACGAATGCCATGGGTGTGGTGCCTGATCTCGGTTAATGGGTTGGCTGGGATTCAGTTGGACCGGCGGCCAGCTTCTCTCTGGCTTCAGACAGTGCCTCTTCAGCCCGTTGTACCCGATCGTGGTTCTTGGCCACGGCCCGCTCCAGTTTTTCTAAGTTGTCTGCCTGCTGGGCTTTGGCGTCATCAAGCATGCCTTGCATGGTTTCCAGCTTTGACTGAGCCTGGCTCAGCTGCTTCTCAAGGGCCTCAATATCCGGTTTATCCTCCGCCGGCGCCGCACTGGGGGCAGGTGACTGGGACGCTTCGGTCTTTGCCTTCTTGCGGGCCAGGGCCTGTTCAACCAGCGCCGATTTGGCGGCACGCTCGTCAACGGCTTCACCTTCGGCAGCTGCTTTCTCCGCTTCGGCTTTCTTCTTGGCCTGGGCTTCGGCTGCGGCTTTCGCGCGCTCCTGCCGCCTCAGCTCTTTCTCTTGCTGCTCTCGCTCCAGACGCGCCTGGCGGGCCTCGAAGCGCTCACGGGCCCGGTCTGCCTTCAGTTGTTCGGCCTGTTGTGCACGGATCTCACCCTTGGCGAATCGGTAATACTGAACCAGCGGAATTGAACTCGGGCAAACGTAGGAGCAGGCTCCGCATTCAATACAGTCAAACAGGTTCAGGTGCTCCGCCTTTTCAAATTCGGTGGCCTTGGCGTGCCAGAACAGCTGTTGTGGTAAAAGCTCCATCGGGCAGGCTTCGGCGCACTGCCCACAGCGAATGCAGGGCTGCTCCGGCGGTGGTGCCGGCAATTCAGAGGCCGTCGCGGCGATCACACAGTTGGTGGTTTTGATCACCGGCACCGCCTCTGTCGTCAGCGTGTAGCCCATCATGGGGCCGCCAAGCACCAGGCGGCTGACTGCGTTCTGGTTGACACCGGCCTGCTCCAGCAGATGCTCAATTGGTGTGCCAATAAGAGTCTCGAAATTACCCGGTTCCCGAACGGCTTCCCCAGTGATGGTAACGATACGGGAAATCAGCGGTGTGCCATCGGACACCGCCTGTGCCACGGCAACGGCGGTTCCGATGTTCTGGCACATCACGCCGATATCGGCCGGAATGCCGCCGCTGGGTACTTCCATGCCGGTCAGTATCTGGATCAGCTGTTTCTCGCCACCGGAGGGATACTTGGTGGGAACAACCGCAATTTCGGTCTGGGTGCCTTCGGTGGCTTTTTGGAGCGCGGCAATGGCTTCCGGTTTGTTGTCTTCAATGCCAATCACGCAACGCTCGGGGCGCAGAATCCACGCCATGATTTTCAGCCCGGCAACCACCTCGTCGGCCTTTTCCCGCATGGTCATGTCATCAGCGGTGATATAGGGCTCGCATTCCGCGCCGTTCAGAATGAGCGTGCTGACCTTGCGATCCCTTGGTGGCCGGAGTTTGATATTGGTGGGAAAGCCGGCTCCACCCATGCCGGAAATACCGGCATCACGGATCATTTTCAGAACCTGGTCGCGCTCCAGAGAACGATAATCCGTCACTGGGCTGCGCTGGCACCATTGGTCCTCGCCGTCCGGTTTCAGGGTGATGCACCGGTCCGCCATGCCTGAGGGATGGGGGACAGGGAAGTCGGCAATGCTTTCGATCATCCCGGATGTCGGTGCATGAACGGGAACGCCCATGCCGGTTTTCACGTCGGCAATTTTCTGGCCCTTCAAAACCCGCTCACCCACCTCAACAATGGCCTCGGCCGGATCGCCGATGTGCTGCTGAAGTGGCAGTACCAGATAGTCAGGAACGCCTGCGTTGCGAATCGGGCGCGCGGTAGAAATGTCTTTGTGTTCCGGGGGGTGGATGCCGCCGGAGAAGTCCCAGAGTTGAGTCATCAGGCGCTGGCTCCCTGGCGATCAGTGGCAATAAGTCCGGATGTGGGCGGTGTCCAGGTCCAGGTGCGGATATCTGGCTCCACCGTCACCATGTCTATGCAATCCACCGGGCAGGGATCAACACACAGATCGCAGCCGGTGCATTCGCTTTCAATCACCGTGTGCATGTGTTTTGCGGCGCCAAGAATGGCGTCCACGGGGCAGGCCTGGATGCACTTGGTGCAACCGATGCATTCGTCTTCGCGAATAATCGCAACCCGTTTGACCTGCTCAACGCCATGCTCGGCGTCCAGTGGTTCCGGTTCCACATCAAGAAGGTCTGCCAGTGCCTTGATGGTGGACTCGCCACCGGGCGGGCATTTGTTGATGGGGCCGCCCTCGGCAATGGATTCGGCGTAGGGCCGACAGCCGGGATAACCGCACTGGCCGCACTGGGTCTGGGGCAGAAGGGCGTCGATCTGCTCGACCAGAGGGTTACCTTCTACCTTGAATCGTTCGGCCGCAAATCCGAGAAGGCCGCCGAAAACAACGGCCAGGGCCAGTAGAACCACAACGGCAACAAGAACGCTTGTCCACATAACCTGATACTCCTAATCCCGCCAGCCGGTCAAACGCTGACCAGGCCGCCAAAGCCCAGGAAAGCCAGAGCCATCAGCCCGGCCGTAACCAGGCCGATGGCAGCACCGCGAAAGGCAACCGGCACGTCGGCCACGGCAATACGCTCGCGCATGGCAGCGAACAGCACCAGAACCATGGAAAAGCCTGCTGCTGCGCCAAACCCGTACAATACCGACTCAACGAAATTGTTGTTCTTGTTGATGTTAAGAAGGGCAACGCCGAGCACCGCACAGTTCGTGGTGATCAGCGGCAGGAAGATGCCCAGCACCCGATACAGCAACGGGCTTGTCTTGCGGACCACCATCTCCGTGAACTGGACCACCACGGCAATCACCAGAATGAACGTGATGGTTCTGAGAAACGCCAGCTCCAGCGGTTCGAGCAGATAGGTGTAGGCAAGGTAACTGCACACCGATGCCAGGGTCAGCACAAACGTGGTGGCCAGCGACATACCCATGGCCGTCTCCAGCTTGCTGGACACGCCCATGAATGGGCACAGGCCCAGAAACTGAACCAGTACAAAATTGTTCACCAGAATGGTGCTGACCAGAATCAGCAGATATTCGGTCATTTACCTTGCTCCATTGGCCCCTGTCAGCGCTTTGCCCGGCCGCCCTTACATAATCCGCATGCCGGGCGTGGCGCCGGAATCCGGGGACAGGATGAAGATATCCTCACCACCGGGGCCCGCCGCCAGAACCATGCCCTCGGACATCCCGAACTTCATCTTCCGCGGCTTGAGGTTGGCGACCATGACCGTCAGGCGTCCTTCGAGATCTTCCGGCTTGTAGGCTGACTTGATACCAGCAAACACGTTGCGCTCGCCATGCCCTACGTCAAGGGTGAGACGAAGAAGCTTGTCGGCACCTTCAACATGCTCGGCTTTGACAATCTTAACGACCCGAAGATCCACTTTCGCGAAATCGCCAAATTCTATTTCATCCGCGATAGGCTCAAGATTGGCTGCAGGGGCCGGCTTGCCGGTCGCTGCAGGCAATTCCTCCTTGGAGGCATCCAGCATTTTCTCGATCTGGGCCATGTCCACACGGTTCATCAGCGGCTTGAACTTGTTGATGCCGTGGTTTTCCAGGCGTTCGCTCCGATTGTTCCAGTCCAGCGGCGCGTTCAGGAACGCCTCGGAGGCCTTCGCGGTTTCCGGCAGTACGGGCGTCAGGTAGGTCATCAGAAGATGGAACATGTTGATGGCGTTGGTGCAGATGGCCTGAAGATTTTCGTCCTGACCTTCCTGCTTGGCGATGACCCACGGCTGCTCATCATTGACATACTGATTGGCAATGTCAGCCAGCTCCATGATGCGGCGCATCGCGCGGCCAAATTCGCGGGTCTCGTAGAATTCCTCGATTTCCTTGCCGGCCTCGATGAATTCTTTCAGTTTGGCGTGCTCGGTAACCTGACCAAGCTGACCGTCGAAGCGCTTGGTAATGAAGCCAGCACTGCGGCTGGCAATGTTGACCACCTTGCCCACCAGATCCGAGTTCACCCGGGCGGCAAAGTCCTCAAGGTTCAGGTCCATGTCATCGACGCTGCCGGTCAGTTTGGCGGCAAAGTAGTAGCGCAGGTATTCCGGGTTCAGGTGGTCCAGGTAGGTGCGCGCCATGATAAACGTACCCCGGGACTTGGACATCTTCTTACCGTTAACGGTCACAAAGCCGTGGGCCCAGACCGCGGTCGGTGTGCGGAAGCCAGCATCATGCAGCATGGACGGCCAGAACAGCGCGTGAAAGTTGATGATGTCCTTGCCGATGAAGTGGTAGACCTCAGCGGTGGAATCGGCTTTCCAGAAGTGCTCGAAATCGATGCCTTCACGGTTGCAGAGGTTCTTGAAGCTGGCCAGGTACCCAATAGGCGCGTCCAGCCAGACATAGAAGTATTTGCCCGGCGCGTCCGGGATTTCGAACCCGAAGTAGGGCGCATCACGGCTGATATCCCACTCCTGCAGGCCGGCATCCAGCCACTCTGCCAGCTTGTTGGCGACCTGGGGCTGAAGAGTACCGCTGCGGGTCCAGTTGGCGAGGAAGTCCTGGAAGTCCGGTAGCTTGAAGAAATAGTGCTCGGATTCCTTCTCGATGGGTGTCGCGCCGGAAACCGCCGAACGGGGATTAATCAGCTCGGAAGGCGTGTAGGTGGCGCCACAGGCCTCGCAGTTATCACCGTACTGGTCCTCGGTCTTGCACTTGGGGCAGGTGCCCTTGATGAACCGGTCCGCCAGGAACATGTTCTTTTCCGGGTCGTAGGATTGGGTGATCTTGCGCGTGGCAATGTGCCCGTTTTCCTGGAGCTGACGGTAAATGTACTCCGAGAACTGACGGTTCTCCTCGGAGTGGGTGGTGTAATAGTTGTCAAAGCGGATGTGGAACCCGGCAAAGTCTTCCTGGTGCTCCTCCCGAATCCTGTCGATCAGCTGCTCGGAGGTAATACCTTCCCGCTCGGCGCGGAGCATGATGGCGGTGCCGTGGGCATCGTCGGCGCAAACGTAGTAACAGTTCTGGCCCCGCATCTTCTGATAGCGCACCCAGATGTCGGTCTGAATGTATTCCAGCAGGTGCCCGAGATGAATAGGGCCGTTGGCGTACGGCAGGGCGCTGGTAACCAGAATATCGCGCTGTTGCTTGCTCGCTTGCGTCATGGTGATGTCCGAACCTTATGTTGACACGGGTTGGAAAGACAAAACGGGGTCTGGCGGCTATTTAAATTGATTGCGCCAGGTAAAGACCCCATATGGTCAGAAACGGGCACAGATGATACCTTCCGAGCAGATAATTTTCACCCGAATCACCTGTTTCCGTGCTTAAAATCGAGCATGAGCTTATTCCGGAGAACCCGATGACACAGATTTCTGAGCAGGCCCTGCAAGCAGCGGTTCGCGAGTACCGCGATCCATACCTCAACAAGGACCTCTACGAACTGGGTGCCGTAAAATCCCTGAACGCCGACGAGAGCGGAAACGTCACCCTCATGGTTGAACTGCCATACCCCTCGAAAGGCATCGCAGGTGCCCTCAAGCAGCTGGTCGGTAATGCTCTGGAAGACGTCGAAGGTGTCGAGAACGTGGACGTCCACGTGGGCCAGAAAATCCACTCCTACAAAGTCCAGAAAGACCTGCCCTCCGTCCCTGGCGTTAAAAACATCATCGCCGTGGCCTCCGGCAAAGGCGGTGTCGGCAAATCCACCACAGCCGTTAACTTGGCTCTGGCACTTCAGGCCGAAGGCGCCAGAGTCGGCATCCTCGACGCCGACATATACGGCCCCAGCATCGGCATGATGCTCGGCGTGCCCGAAGGCAAACGCCCGGACACCCGCGAAAACAAATATTTCGTCCCCATGGACGCCCACGGCCTCCAGGCCAACTCCATGGCCTTTGTCGTTACCGAGAAAACCCCCATGGTCTGGCGTGGCCCCATGGTCAGCGGCGCCGTGATGCAATTGCTCCAGCAGACCCTCTGGAACGAACTCGACTACCTCATCGTCGACATGCCCCCCGGCACCGGCGATATCCAGCTCACCCTGGCCCAGAAAGTCCCGGTCACCGGTGCCGTCATCGTCACCACTCCCCAGGACATCGCCCTGCTGGACGGTAAAAAAGGCATCGAAATGTTCCGCAAAGTCGACATTCCCGTGTTGGGCGTTGTCGAAAACATGAGTGTCCACATCTGCAGCAACTGCGGCCACGAAGAGCCGTTGTTCGGCCATGGTGGCGGCGAGCGCATCGCCCAGGAATACGACACCGCACTTCTCGGCCAGCTGCCCCTGCACATGACCATCCGCGAACAGACAGACGGCGGCACCCCCTCGGTGATCGCAGAACCGGACTCCGAAGTAGCGCGGCGGTATCGCGACATCGCCAGAAGGGTAGGGGCTGAACTGTCGACCCGTGAGCGGAACCTTTCCGGTTCGATCTCAAGCGTTTCGGTGACCGAGCACTGACAGACCCGGAGCGAACAGGTAAACTACGCCCCAATTTTCCCAGTGGATACGAGACTTCGCCAATGAGCATCAAATCCGACAAGTGGATTCGCCGGATGTCCGAACAACACGGCATGATCGAACCGTTTGAAAGCGGACAGGTTCGTGAAACCGAAAAAGGCCGCGTGATCTCCTACGGCACCTCCAGCTACGGCTACGACGTACGCTGCAGCAACGAATTCAAAATCTTCACCAACGTCCACTCCGCCACCGTGGACCCGAAGAATTTCGATGAAAACAGCTTCGTCAACTACACCGGCGACGTCTGCATCATCCCGCCGAACTCCTTTGCGCTGGCCCGCACCGTTGAATACTTCCGCATCCCGCGAAGCGTGTTGACCATCTGCCTGGGCAAGTCCACCTATGCTCGATGCGGCATCATCGTCAACGTCACCCCTCTGGAGCCGGAATGGGAAGGCCAGGTTACCCTGGAGTTCTCCAACACCACCAACCTGCCGGCAAAGATCTACGCCAACGAAGGCGTGGCCCAGATGCTTTTCTTCGAATCCGACGAGATTTGCGAAACCAGCTACAAAGACCGGGGCGGCAAGTATCTTGGCCAGACCGGCGTGACTCTGCCCAGGACATGAACGCCAACCAGTTCCTGAAAGCCGTTTCACAACTGCAGGGCTGGCGCGAATGCGCCTTCCTGCTCGCTCTGGCTGAGCGCTCATTCCCGAACTACGCGCTGTTTGCCGATGCCATGGGCCTGAAGACCGGTGCCAAAATGCGCCAGCTTCTGGATCTCGGCTGGGACCTGCTCCAAAAGGACGTCTCCGAATCGGCGATCCCGCAGCTGCTCGCCAAACTGGAAACCCTGTCGCCAGACGTGGACGCCTACGATGCCTACGGTGTTTACCCGGCCTTCGACTTCTGTCAGCTACTGGAGCAGGCGCTGCTGAACCGCCTGAACCCGTCCAAACACCGCGCTACCGATGCGTCACAGATGGCGACCGGAACCGTGATGAACTTTATTGAGCTGTCCGAAGGGGAAGACCTCGAGGAAGACGAGCTCGTTCGTCTGCTCGATCACCACCCGTTGATGAAAGAAGACAAAACCTTCCAGCGGAACCTGATCCTGGAGCTGAAGCGCCAACGCACGCCAACCGATCAGTTCGTGGCCCGTCTCCGGGAAGATGCAGCCAACGAGGGCGTCAGTAACCTTGGCATTTCGCTCACCGAATAAACGTTGGGGAGCGAGCAAGCTACACTTCCGGTATTACCCGTTATATTCAGATTAGGTCAGATGGATTTTACCCCATGAAACTCTCTGCTTTTGGTCGCAAGTTCACCGCCGATGCCGGTATCACGTCCCTGATGGATGACCTGGGTAATGCCATGGCGTCCGGTGACGACATGATCATGATGGGTGGCGGAAATCCCGGGCATATTCCCGAAATCCAGCAGAGAGTGCAGGAAATTCTCGCGGATATGAGCCGTAACGAGGGCGATGTTCGTCGTCTGGTCGGTATCTACGATCCGCCCCAGGGGGAAAAGCAGTTTATCGCGTCGCTCGCCGAGCTGCTCAACCGCGAATATTGCTGGGGCCTGAAACCCGAGAATATCGCTCTGACCAACGGCAGCCAGGCGGCCTTCTTCATGTTGTTCAACATGTTTGGCGGAGACTACGGGGACGGCAACCGCAAGCATATTCTTTTGCCGCTTGCGCCCGAGTACATCGGCTACGCCGACGCCGGCATCGAACCAGGCCTGTTCCATGCGGTTCAGCCAGACATCTCTTTCACTGATGCTCACGAATTCAAGTACCGGGTGGATTTTGATGCCGTGGAAGTGACCGGCGAGACCGGGGCTATCTGCGTGTCGCGGCCCACCAATCCAACCGGTAACGTCGTTACTGACGAGGAGCTTGCACGGCTGGAAGAGCTTGCCCGCCAGCACGATGTCCCTCTGATCGTCGACGGCGCCTATGGCACGCCCTTTCCCAGCTTGCTATTCGTTGATGCAACCCCGACCTGGAACGATCAGATTATCCTCTGCCTGAGCCTTTCGAAGCTTGGCCTGCCGGCGGCGAGAACAGGTATCGTGATTGCGGCCGAGCCGGTCATCAAGGCGTTGTCAGGCATTAACGCCATCATGAATCTGGCTACGGGCAGTTTTGGCGCCATGCTGGCGGAGCCATTGGTTCGCTCGGGTGAGATCCTATCCCTGAGTCGGGATGTGGTTTGCCCGTTCTACAAGGCGAAAATGGAGCGGGCGGTGGCCGCTTTCCGCGAGGCCATGGGGGGGGACAGTTGTCGTTGGTACGTCCATAAACCCGAAGGCGCCATGTTCCTGTGGCTCTGGTTTCCGGACCTGCCGATTACCAGCCTTGAGTTATATCAGCGGCTGAAGAGCCGGGGTGTTCTGGTGGTTTCCGGGCATTATTTCTTCCCGGGGCTGCCGGAGGATGGCTGGAAGCATCGGAACGAATGCCTGCGCGTGACCTATTCCCAGGACGACGACCGGGTTGCCGAGGGCCTTCGGATCATCGCTGATGAGGTCAAGGCTGTCTGGCGGGAGGCCGGGCGCGATTTCTAGCGCTCGAACTCCGCTTCCTTGAGTTTCAACTCATAGGTGCTGCCGTCCGGTTCCACCTGTCTGAGGCGGACGAGCAGGAAATTCTGTTCCGGCGAGAACCACATCAGGGTCTGGCGCTTCGAGTCCTCGCGAACCTTCTCCGCCTTGAGGGTCGCCCTCTGTTCACTGCCGGTGTTCATGCTCTCGCCATTGATCACCGCGAAGCTGTCGGTGTCTATGGAGTTGCCGTCGAGCACCCGGTAGGTCATTTCCCGCTTACCGTTCTTGATGTCCTGGTGCAGCTGAAGCTGATAACCCAGGGGATCCAGCAGGCCTTCCTCCAGTGCCAGCTCAAAGGGTTTTCCCTTGTACTCTCCGGTCGCGATACCTTCGGACCAGTCAAAGTCGATGGAGTTCTTCCGATCACTGATCAGAAAACCCGATAAGCGATACCGGTATCGCATGGGTATAACTTGGCCGTCCTCCCAGCGGAATATCAGCGATTCGTCGATACTGACAATAAAGGAATCCACATCCGTGCGGTACAACCAGACATCGTTGCCCTGGGAGGTGAGTGTACGTTTTGCCGTGCCATTGAGGGAGAGGCCCTTCTCCATGGCTGCGGTGTAGCTTGCCTCGAAAGGAGCTAGCTCCGCTTCGGTCTGTGCGTGCAGAGTGACCGGCCCGGCAAGAATGCCGAAGCAGGTCAGCAAGGTCACGCAACCTATTCTGGTGAGTCGTCGTGAAAGCATCTTGTTAAACCCGAACCGTTACCGTCATCAATGGCGACAGTGTAGCTGCTTGGGCAGTATGCGGGGATGACAATTCGTTCAGGCGATGTATCAGTTGTCTGGCAGGCGCATCGGAGCGTTCAAGGGTTCGCCGTCGAACAACACGTAATCACTGCCCAGTTGAATCCGGCCTTCGCAGAACCAGCGGACAACAATGGGGTAAAGGATGTGCTCCTTGGCCTGTACCTTTTCTGCGAGGCTTTCGGGGGTGTCATCGGAAGCAATGGCTACTTCTGCCTGGGTAATAACCGGGCCGCCATCCAGCTCCTCGGTAACGAAGTGGATAGAAACGCCGTGAACCGTATCGCCCGCTTCCAGTGCCCGGCGGTGAGTGTTCAGTCCGGTGTACTTGGGCAGCAGGGAAGGGTGAATGTTCAGCATCTTGCCCCGGAATGCGCGGACAAAATCAGTGGTCAGAATCCGCATGAAGCCTGCCAGCACGATCAGATCCGGATTGTAGCGGAGGATTTCCGCCATCAAGGAGGCATCAAACTCGTCTCGGGATTCGAAGTTCTTGTGGTTTACCACGAAGGTTTCGATATTGGCCTGGGCAGCGCGTTCTAGGGCAAAAGCACCAGGCTGGTTGCAGCCGACGGCCACTATTTGGCCCGGGAAATCCCGCTCACGGCTGGCATCGATCAGTGCCTGGAGGTTGGTGCCACTGCCGGATGCAAGTACCAGAATTTTGGGCAAGGGAGTCTGATCTGCCTTCATGCCGACAACAGCCCCGGTGCGTAGCGAACGCAGGCATCCACCTCTTCGCTGTCTGCCCGCTCTATCACCCCTACCGGCCAGGCGTGCTCGCCCAGTGCTTTCAGGGTGTCCAGAGCCAGCTCCTTCTGATTGGCCGGCACGCAGACAATCATGCCGATACCACAGTTGAACGTGCGGTACATCTCTTCACTGGCAACGCCGCCGTTGTCCTTGAGCCACTGGAATACCGGGGGCAGCGACCAGCTGTCGGTATCAATCGCGGCAATGGTGCCATTTGGCAGGACCCTGGGAATGTTCTCCGGAAGGCCGCCGCCGGTGATGTGGGAAAGTGCCCGGACGTCCACTTCACGAATCAGCTGAAGGAGGTTTTTGACATAGATTCGGGTCGGCGCCATCAAAGCATTGGCAAGGGTGGTATCGCCCATTGGCTGGTCGAGGTCGGCGTTGCTTACTTCCAGAATCTTCCGAATCAGGGAGTAGCCGTTGGAGTGGGGGCCGGAGGAGCCCAGGGCGATAAGCACGTCTCCGGACTGAACCCGGCCGCCATCGATAATCTCGCTGCGCTCGGCAACGCCCACGCAGAAACCTGCAAGATCGTAGTCGTCGCCTTCGTACATGCCCGGCATTTCGGCAGTTTCGCCGCCTACCAGCGCGCAACCAGCCTGTTCGCAGCCTTCGCCGATGCCGGCGACAACCTGGGCCGCTACGTCTACGTTGAGCTTTCCGGTCGCATAATAGTCCAGGAAGAACAGTGGTTCAGCGCCACCGACCACCAAGTCGTTCACGCACATGGCGACCAGATCAATACCAATGCTGTCATGCTTGTCCAGCTGCATGGCCAGTCTGAGCTTGGTGCCCACACCGTCAGTGCCGGAAACCAGAACCGGCTCGTTGTATCCGGCGGGAATCGAGACCATGGCGCCGAAGCCGCCCAGACCGCCAAGAACCTCCGGGCGACGGGTGCGCGCTGCGGTGTCCTTGATTCGACTGACGAGTTCATTGCCTGCATCGATATCGACGCCAGCATCGCGGTAGGTCAGGGAGGGCTTCTGTTCGCTCATGGTGTACTTAACCGTTGGCCAGTGGGTCAGGCGGCGGATTTTAACAGGTGCGGTGTGGTGCTCCAAATGTATATTGCTTTTCTGAAATCCGGGGCCGCTACTCACGCCTTGGGGCATGGTGTATCCTATGCGCCATTCATGCGAATTGCAGGGTGTTTCATGTCAGTATCAGGACAAAAGCCGGCACACAGGTCTGTATCCGCGGCGTGGTTCTTTGCGTTGTTTTCTTTTCTGCTGGTCGGGTTTTCCGCCCAGGTGACCGCAGTGACAGTTTCCGGTCTTTATTCAGCCAAGGTTCCGGTGGCGGGATCCTCGCCGGGTCAGCTGGCCCAGGGGTATGCGGATGGCCTTAGTCAGGTGCTTGTCCGGGTTTCCGGTACTCGTGACGTGCTGGCAATGGAGGGCGTTGAAACACTGCTGTCCGATGCTGAGTCGTTATTGCTTTCCTATCAGGTTGCCCGGGATGAATTCGGTCAGAGTGTTCTGAGCATGTCCTTCGGGGCGGTCGGTGTGAACCGCGCCCTGGCCTCGATTAATGCGCCGGTATGGGGGGCGAACAGACCCCTCACGTTGGCCTGGATCGCCGCCGAGGATCGGGGTTCGCGAACCCTGGTTACCCGGCCTGAAGGAGGCTCCGGCCAGGAAAGCGCCGGAACCTGGCGAGCTGCGTTCGATGAGGCCGCCAGGAAGCGGGGCTTGCCCGTGGCGCTCCCATCATCGGATTACACCTCGGACCGGGAGCTACTTTCGGATATCTGGGGGCAGTTTATTGGTCGGGTGAAGTCTGCCTCCGAAGATCTTGATCATGATGTGTTGGCGTTGGTGCGGGTCAGCCGCACGGGTGGGCAATGGCGTGCCGGTTGGGTGTTCGACGGTATGGCCATGAATGCTGGTGAAGAATCGATAACCGCCCAGACGCCGGAGGCATTGGCGGAAGCCATGATTAATCGCTGGGCCGAGCTATACGCCAGCCGATACGCGGTTGCCGCTTCGGAGGTGGGAGATTCCCCTCAGGTGGATATTGTTCTGCGCGGCGTGTCCTCACTTGAAGACTATGCCAGAGCCAATAAGGTGCTGGAGGGTCTGACGCCCGTTGTCAGTGTCGGCGCCCACCGGGTACGCGATGAACAGCTTACCCTGCGGGTGGCCTTTTCCGGCGAATTGGACCAGCTTCGTGAATATATCGCCCTGGACCCGCGCTTTGTTCCAATGGAGTCGGACCTTCCGGCCGAACCGTCAGGTACCGACCGGATAACAACGGATCAGGTGGCGTCGTCTGCCACGAATGCTGAAGACACGCCCGAAAGCGAGGAAGCGCAACCGGTGGACCCGGATCAGCAAACCTCTGCTGAAGGGTCCGAAGAGACTGAACTGTTTACCTATCAGCCGGTGCCCGTCGATGAGGAAGAGGCCAGGGAGGCGTTCGAATCCCTGTACCAGGTTCTGTATTATCGTTGGCAACCGTCTTCTGTCATCGGGAGCGATGGCGGCGAATAAGGTGTAACCGGAGGGAGTCTTTTGAATTTGCACCGCTGGCGCTGGATTCCCAATGCCCTGACGTTCCTGCGCATCCTTCTGATTGCGCCCTTTGCGGGAGCGCTCTTGGCCGGAGATTATCGCCGGGCGCTGCTGATATTCTTTCTGGCGGCTGGCACTGACGCGGTTGACGGCTTCCTGGCCCGGCATTTCAACTGGCGTTCGAGGCTTGGGGCAATCGCTGACCCCCTGGCTGACAAGGCCCTGCTGATTACGGCCTACCTGATGCTTACGCTCACTGCCATTCTTCCGGTTTGGCTGTTTTTGCTGGTTCTGGGTCGGGACCTGCTGATTGTGGTCGGGGCATTGGCTTACCACTACACGGTTGGCCGTTACGATATGGAGCCCAGCATCCCGGGCAAGATCAATACCTTTATCCAGATTCTCGTCGCCCTGGCCATTATCGTGCTACTGGCTGATTTGCCGATGCAGCCCTGGGTCGTGGATGCCGGCATTCTCCTGGTGGCTGTATCAACTGTGTTTAGCGGAGCGCACTACCTTTTCGTGTGGGGATTACGTGCCTGGAGGGCTACCCGGTCATGACTGCGTCTCAGTTGGTGCTCGGGGTCAAGTTGCGTGATGATGCCCGGTTCGACAACTTCCATGGCGACCGGAACACGAGTGCGGCCCAGCGTCTTGAAACCGTGTGTCATCAACCTGATGATGTTCCGGTGGTTGTTCTGTGTGGCGATGCCGATACTGGCAAAAGCCATCTTTTGCAGGCGGTGTGCCACCTGGGCGAAAAACAGGGCAAGGCTGCGGTCTGTATCAGCATTGCAGAGCTTGAGCCTTTTGGTCCTGATGCCTTGGCGGGGCTTGAGACTCACGACATCGTCTGTCTGGATGATGTCGACCGCATCACAGGCGAGCGGATGTGGGAAGAGGCCATTTTTCATCTTTATAACCGGATACAGGACCGGGGCGGTCTTTTGCTGGTGAGTCTGGCCGATTTGCCAGCCAGTCTGCCCTTTGAGTTGCCGGATCTGGTCTCGAGATTCAGTCACGGATTGATCATTCAGCTGGGTATCTACCGGGATGAGGATCGCCTGAAGATTCTGAGGGCCCGGGCCGAGAAGCGAGGGCTGGTGATGGCGGACGACGTAGCCAGCTACATTATGCGCCGGGCGCCTCGAAGGCTCGGTGATTTGCTGGGAATTCTCGATATACTGGATGAAAATTCACTTCAGGCGCAGAGAAGACTGACTATCCCGTTTGTGAAAACAGTGATGGGTTGGTGAGTTGGACTGAATTCATCGTAGGGCAGAAAACGATAACGGGTTCATCAAGGGAGAGACAAAATGAGACGGGTGGTATTTAACCAGAAAGGCGGTGTCGGCAAGTCCAGTATCACGTGCAATCTCGCAGCTATCAGTGCCGCTCGTGGGAAACGAACCCTGGTAGTGGATCTCGATCCCCAGGGCAACTCCACCCATTACCTGTTGGGCAAGCCCGCCAGCGAGCTCAAAGACACCGTTGCCGATATGCTTGAACAGACGGTTGCATTCACTGTGTTCAACCGCAGGCCGGACGAGTTTGTCCACGCCTCACCGTTCAAGAACCTGTTTGTGATGCCTTCCAGCCCGGAGCTGGACTTTCTGGAGCGCAAGCTTGAAGCCAAGCATAAGATTTACAAGCTGAGAGAGGCACTGAAAAAGCTGGGCGAATCCTTCGATGCGATCTACATCGACACCGCGCCCGCGTTGAATTTCTACACCCGTTCAGCGCTGATCGCCGCCCAGCGCTGCCTGATTCCGTTCGATTGTGACGATTTCTCTCGTCAGGCCCTTTACAACATCCTCAACGAAATCCGAGATCTTCAAGAAGATCATAACGAAGATCTTGTGGTGGAGGGGATTGTTGCGAACCAGTTCCAGCCGCGTGCCAGTCTGCCGAAGCAACTGGTCCGGGAACTTATCGAAGAAGGCTTGCCGGTCCTCCCTGTACGGCTCTCAAGTTCCGTGAAGATGAAAGAATCCCATCAGAGCCGGCAGCCCCTGATTCATATGGCTCCCAAGCACCCGTTGACGCAGCAGTATGAGGACCTATTCCGGGTTCTGCATGGTGAAACCGTGGAGCTTGAGCCGCTCACCGACTGAAGCGAGACTGATATGACCGAATCCGGTAACCCGATCGGGCAGGTTGCGGACTGCCTTCTGAACATTGAGATGGAGTTGCGGCAGCTGGGGCTTTGGGAGTCCGAGCCACCACCGGAAGAGGCGTTCCAAAGTGTTCAGCCATTTTGCATAGATACGCTGGAGTTTACCCAGTGGCTGCAATTTGTCTTTGTCGCCCGGATGAAAGTGATCATCGAAAACGATCATCCGCTACCCGCGACTTCCGGCATAGCGCCCATGGCCGAGGAGCACTTTCGGGGGCGCCCGGTGTCAGGAAGCAGGCTGGTCAGTGAGCTGGAGGCAATCGACCGCCTGCTCAGTGGAGGATGATCAGTCCAGTCTCATGGACAGATCCACGGCTTTCACATCTTTGGTCAGCGCGCCGATCGAGATGAAGTCCACGCCCGTCTCCGCGATCGGAACCAGCGTGTCGGCGTTGATTCCCCCAGAGGCCTCAAGCTTTGCCTTGCCTCGGGTGGTGGCAACCGCGGTTCGCATGTCTTCAAGCGAGAATTCATCCAGCATGATGATGTCCGCGCCTGCCTTCAAGGCTTGCGCCAGCTCGTCGAGGTTTTCGGTTTCCACCTCAACAGGCTTGCCCGGGGCAATCCTGTGGGCGGCCTCAATGGCTTCTGCAATCGAGCCGCAGGCGGCAATGTGATTTTCCTTGATCAGGAAGGCATCCCAGAGCCCGATGCGGTGATTGAAGCAGCCGCCACAGGCAACGGCATATTTCTGGGCCAGGCGCAGGCCGGGCAGGGTTTTGCGCGTATCCAGCAGTCGTACATTGGTGTGGGCAACCCGGGCAGCATAGCTGGCGCAGGTGGTAGCAACCCCGGAAAGGGTCTGAAGCCAGTTCAGGGCGGCACGTTCAGAACTCAGCAGGCTTCTGGCAGGGCCCTGCATGGTGAACAGTACCTGGTCCGGTGACACGGTTTCGCCATCGGATACCTGCCAGGTCAGTTCAACGGACGGATCTACTTGCCGGAATACCTCGTCTACCCACTCCCTGCCTGCAATTGTTGCCGTTTCCCGTGTAATCACGCGGCCTCTGGCCGGCTTTTCGGCGGGTATCAGTCTGGCCGTGACGTCACCATCACCAATATCTTCCCGCAGGCTCTGGGCAACGTTTTCGATTCTGGCCTGGCGAAGGAGTTCGGGGGGGATCATAGGGCAAAGTGTCCGGTGCTGTGGGTTGTAAGCTTTTCAGGCTGCCAATTCTAATGGCCTGCTGGTGAATCGCCAAACTCTTGAGTCCACACTGCTAAACTGTGATGCAGGTCAGGTCTATACAAAAGGTGACAAATTCTGACACAACCTGACGTGGGCAGCTCGTATCATCGAAGGTGGGAAAACAAACAGGCATTTGTGTAAAACAAGGCGGAGCAGTGACATGGTGCATGGTAACAAGGTTGTCAGCTTTTCAGGCCGAAAGCCGTCCGCCCGGTTTTCATTGCCCGCTGCTCTCGTTCGCCTGCGTGACGCATCGGGTCAGTCCCTGAAGTCCGTTCTTGCCAGTTTTTTTGATCGTGCCGACGACGCCCTGTTTGAACTTGCCGACAGAGCCGGCTCCAACCTTGACCAGACCGCCTACTTTGATGCCATGCGAGAGCTCAGGCTTCGCCGCAAGGCCATGGCGGTCTCGATCCTCCAGTATGTCAGCCAGGCTTTCAACGAAATTGGCAAGTTCCAGCCCCAGCAGGAGGCCCGGTCTCTCGATGAGGTTGACGAGGATTCGCTCAGTCTCATCGATCACTCCCAGCTTGAGCAGCAGGTGGCTGTCGACAACCTGATCAATAAACTCCGGAACCGTCACACCGAACAGATCCGTTTGCTGACTGCGCGGGTTGGACACCTGGTGCCGGGCATTGATCTCAAGGATGCGCAGATGCCATTGAGTCCGGAGATCATCTGTGGCGGCGTAGCCGAGGCCTGCGCCGATCTGGATATTGATATCCGGGCCAAGCTGGTGGTTCTGAAGCTGTTTGATCGCCTGCTTGCCGATATTCTTGGTGATTTTTACAAAGAAGCGAATCGCACCTTGATCAGTGAGGGTGTCATGCCTGACATGAAGCGGCCTCCCGCCGGCAAGGTGCCCGCCCGTTCGGCTCAGCGTCCGCCAGGCGAAGGTCCGGCTGCAACCTCTGATGGGTTTCAGGGCAGTTCCGCTAGTGGGAGTCAGGGCGTGTCGCAATCCCAGGCTACGTTCTCAGAACTCAGTGCGTTGTTGCATCGTGGCGATTCTGCGCCTGCCAGTGGTGGAGCGCCAGCGGGCGAAGGTTACATAGATACTGATCGACTCATGGCTCGTCTCACCGAAGCCCAGTCGAACAGTCGGCAATGGGGTGACGGCGCTGTTGTGCCT
Organism: Marinobacter sp. BW6; assembly: GCF_008107725.1. Lineage (GTDB taxonomy): Bacteria > Pseudomonadota > Gammaproteobacteria > Pseudomonadales > Oleiphilaceae > Marinobacter. Next base: position 158,812 of record NZ_VIRN01000083.1, on the reverse strand, counting down.
CTGAATCAGCAGCTTCAGCCCATCCTGCGCTCCGGTGACGGGAAAAGCCTGAACGTAGGGCAGATGGACAGTGATGTGATCAATCTGGTCTCCATGCTTTTCGACTTCATTCTGGAGGATCGGCAACTGCACCCGGTGATGAAGGCGTTGATCGGTCGTCTGCAGATACCGGTGCTGAAAGTCGCATTGAGCGACAAGAATTTTTTCAATCGCGGTGGTCACCCGGTCCGCAAGCTGCTCAACGAGCTGGCACTGTCAGCCATCGGCTGGACCGAAAAGAAGGCCGGCCAAAGAGACCCGCTTCGGGATAAGATTGAATCGGTGGTGGATCGGGTACTTAGCGAGTTCACCACTAACGTGTCGTTGTTCGAAGAATTGCTGAAAGACTTCAGTCACTTCATGGATCTCGATCGCAGGCGTCGTGAACTCGTGGAACAACGCCTTCGGGATGCGGAAGAAGGGCGGGCTCGTCAGGAGCGAGCGTCCCAGGCGGCGGAAGGCCTGGTGCAGGAGCTGACTGAGCAGCGGGACGTTCCTGAGCCGGTTGCCGAGCTGCTCAACGAAGCCTGGACCAAGTACCTGCAGTGGGTGGTTCTCCGGGAAGGCGAAGACAGCGATCGCTGGCAGCAGGCCCGGAACCTGACCGAGCAGCTGGTGTGGAGTGTGGATCCTCGCCCGGTTACTGACTCGACCCGGACAGAACTGCTACGGGCAATCCCTGCCATTGTGGATGATCTTCGCAAGGCGCTGCAGGAGATTTCCTGGGACCCGTTTGCCACTGACGCAGCTATCCGTGATCTGGAGCTTGCGCATGTGGACGTTTTCCAGCGTCTAGTGACCGCTCCGTCCCGCCCGGAACCACCTGCGGAACCTGAGGTCTTGCTCCAGCCGGAACAACCCGTTGAAGCGCCCGTGGCGCCTCCGGCAGCTGAAGGGGCGTTTAGCGAAACCAAGGTGCCGGCTGAGCCCGAGGAGCCCGCTACTGCAGTAGTCAGTGACCCCCCTGCCCAGAAGGCCGAGATGGCCGAGGCAGCGGATCAGGTGTCGCCAGAGTGGCTGGGCAAGGCGGACAGCCTCCGTGTGGGCTCCTGGATTGAACTTACCCGTGACGAAACCAAAGTGCGGTGCAAACTTGCGGCCTTCATCAAGGCGACCGGCAAGTATATCTTTGTGAATCGCAGTGGCGCCAAGGTGGCCGAGTATCTGCGTCAGGAGCTGGCCGCAGACATGGAAGCCGGGAAAATCAGCATGCTTGATGACGGCCTGATTTTCGACCGGGCGCTTGAGTCGATCATCGATAACCTCCGCAGCAGCCGCAAGGACTGATTCGTAGCAACCGTGGCAACTTTGTGATTCAATCAGAGACAGTGTAATCCTCTGAAACATTTGGAATTACTTTGCCCGATACAGACGTTTTTTCCGAACGGCTTTCTGATTCCGGTACCGATGGAAAATCACTTCGCGAAACCGGACGGATTCCCTTCGCCCGATGGTGCCCTTCGCCGAACTTCGGACCTCGTCCGGACGGGGAAGGAGTCTCCTTGCTGGTTGTCCATAACATCAGTCTTCCGCCTGGCCAGTTTGGCGGCCCGGAAATAGAAGATTTCTTCTGCAACCGGCTTGACCACTCGGCGCATCCTTATTTCCAGACCATAGAAGGCATTCAGGTGTCCGCTCACCTGCTGATTCGCCGGGATGGCGTTCTGGTCCAGTTTGTCAGTCTTCTCGAACGGGCCTGGCATGCTGGCCGCTCGTGCTTTGAAGGGCGGGAGGAGTGCAATGATTTTTCCATCGGTATCGAGCTGGAAGGAACTGACGACATCCCCTATACCCCTGAACAGTATTTTAAGCTGGCGGAGGTGGCGGACTTGATTATGGCAGCCTGGCCGGAGATCACGGTCGGTCGCATCACCGGCCACTGCGACATCGCACCCGGCCGGAAGAGCGATCCGGGGCCAGCCTTCGACTGGTCGTATTTCCGGGCAGCCCTGCAAGCAGCCCGGGGATCCGGGAGGAACGTCTGAATGGTGTTTATTGTGTTTCTTCTGGCGTACATGGTGCGCCGGCGTCTGGACTCCCTGGATCTACTATCCGGCGATGAGGTCTGGCGTCGGTGGTTTCGCAATGGCAGCCGGGTCAAGGCGGGCCATGAGTCGGGGATTGCTATCGGACTGGCGCTGGTTTTTCTACCGGCTTTTCTTCTGGGTTTGGCGGAATATCTCCTGGTGTCCTCCGGCTGGAGGATGGCGGCTTACCCGTTGGAGTTCCTGGTTCTGGTTGTCCTTATGGGTACGCCGGGCTGGCGACAGGTGCTGCGGGCCTATGCAGAGGCATGGCAGCGGGGAGACATGCAGTCGGCCTGGCATCATGTGAAAGACCTTCTCCCGGCCGATGAGCGGGGGGCTGCGCTGTCTCCCGAGGCCATGCACCTCTCCCTGTCCAAGGCGTTGATGGTTTCAGTGTTCCAGCGCTTCTTCCTGGTGGCTTTCTGGTATGTGGTTGGCGGTATCGGGCTTGCCGTTCTGGCCCGTGGGCTGGTCGCGCTTGCTGATCAATGGCCTCAGGCACCAGCAAGGCCGCGGTTTGCAAGAATGTCGGAACTGGCTGACTGGATTCCTGCCAGGCTTCTGTCGTTGACCTTTGGAATCGCAGGAGATCTCGCCGGGTGGCTCCGGGAAACCCGCCAGACCCTGACCGGCGTTCGCAAAAAAGCCGGAGAGGTGCTTATGATTTCGGCCAACGGGTCGTTAACCGGGTATGCACTGGATCCGGCGCGCTTTTCCCGGATTCACCCTGATGAATGGACAGCATTCGGAGGGCGAAGTCTGAGAGCAGTCAGGGATTTGTTAAACAGAAGCATGTTGGTATGGATATGCACACTGGCTCTGCTGGTAATTTCTGGAGTGGTCTAAGTCAAATTTTATAAAACATTACAGTTTAACAACAAATAATGCTCAAGTTTTTAAGACTTTAGGCGACAATATAAGAAAAGAAAAACTATTCAGTTTTTGCCTGCCAGCATGAGGGTCCCTGTGAAGCAACTCATTAATCCTGCTATTGCGCTGATGAACCGGCTGCCGATGGTCTACAAGTTCAGTCTCATCAGTATTCTGTTCCTGTTACCGATCGGTGGACTGTCCTGGCTCGCTATTTCCGAGCTGAATCGCTCGGTTCAGACCATGACCCGAGGCGTCGAGGGGCTTGAGCAACTTCAGAAAGTGGACGGGCTGGTGGACGCGGCGATGGATTATCGCGATTACCGCTCGCCCGCGATCATCAAGGATGAGAGCGCTATTGCCGTAGTTTCCGAAGAGGCTGCCAGTGAGGTTGATAGTACGCTGGCGGCACTGACGGCAGAAGAACACTCGTTCGATACGTCCGGCTCCTGGGCTGATCAGGTCGAGTCCCTTCGCCAGGAGTGGGAGGCGTTGCGGGCCGATGATAACTATCAGGGCAGCTTCGATCCCCAGTTCAAGTATTATCAGGAGTTTGTCCAGAAGGCTCAGGCGCTGCTCTCTGCAACCATTGAAACTTCGGGCCTGGGGCAGGGTGCGTCCAGGGAGAACCAGCTGATTCTTGGTCTGGTTCGAGATTCACTCCCCGCCGCGCGCACCGTTATCGGACGCGCAAAGTCCTACGGTATCTTTGCCCTTGTTGAGGGGCAGGTAGGCTATGCCCTGAGCGAAACCCTGAACGAAATCTATGACCAGCTGACCAATCGCAGCTCACTGCTTTCACCGGCCCTGGCGCTGGCTTCTGAGGCGTCGCCTGCCCTCACAGAGCAGGCCGGCAAGGCCATTCAGCGGGTTGATGAGAGCCTGATGGTGGTCCGCGATCAGCTGGACTTGAACGTGATAACGCCCATGCGTCTGGAAATGCCCTGGACCGAATACGACGATCTGATGTCCGGGCAGCTGGCCTACTACGATGAGGTCAAGACGGCTGCGTTCAGCGTGGTCGAGTCGAACCTGCGCGCACGGCTCGAGAGTGAGATCAACCAGCGTCGCCTGATCGTTATTGCCCTGGTCGCAGTGCTGCTGGTGGTTGTCTATCTCTATATCGGCTTCTTTATGTCCGTGCGCACCGCCATCAACCGCTTCAGCGAAGCCGCTCGGAGCGTGGCTGCGGGCGATATGACCACCCACATCAATTTGCGCAACCGCGATGAGCTTGGTGAGCTGACCACGGAATTCAATAACATGACCGACCGGATTGCAGAGCTGATCCGCTCTGTCAGCCGGACCACGGCGGACGTTGACCAGCAGGCAACTCGGGTCAACGATACCGCAGCGGCCAACAGCGAAGCTGTGGCGCGACAGATGGAAGAAAGCGGCCAGATCAATGAAGCCATGAATCAGATGGTCGAGGCGGTTCACGAAGTTACCGAAAGCGCGCACCGGGTTGCAGACAGTGCCAGCAACGCCGAGCAGGACACTGAAACCGGGCGCGGTGTGGTTGCCGACACCGTTGAAACGATCAATAAGCTGGCGGGCGAGATCTCCGGTGCCGTGGCAGTGATCAACCGGGTCAGCAAGGACAGTGATAACATCAGTCAGGTGCTTTTTGAGATCAAGGCGATTGCAGAGCAGACCAACCTGCTGGCCCTGAACGCAGCTATTGAGGCGGCCAGGGCCGGCGAGCAGGGGCGCGGATTTGCGGTGGTTGCCGATGAGGTCCGCTCGCTTTCACAGCGCACTCACAAGTCGACTGAAGAGATCGAGGGCATGATTTCCCGGCTTCAGAGCGGCGTCAAAGACGCCGTGTCGGCCATGACCAACAGCCGGGACGTCACTGAGGCAACGGTGCAAAAGTCTGGTGCGGTAACGGAGGCTCTGGACAGAATCGCCAAGGGCATCTCGGTGATCGTGGATATGAGTCACCAGATTGCCCAGGCTGCCGAAGAACAGTCTGCCGTTGCGAAGAACGTGAACTCGAACGTTGAGCAGATCGGCGAGCTGGGCCAGAAAACCGCCTCCAATGCCGAAGAAACGCTGGGTTCGTCCAGAGAAATGTCGCAACTGACAGCGTCGCTTCAGCGTCTGGTGGAGGCTTTCAAGGTCTGATCGTCGCGACCTTTAAGCGCAATGAAAAATCCGGCCCTCAGAGGCCGGATTTTTTTTGTTCCCAGAGAATTTCTTCGCCACCCTCGCGCCGTGCCAGTACGCGGGCGATGACAAACAACAGATCCGACAGACGGTTCAGGTAGTGTCGTGAAGCGGTGTTGATCGAGTCCTCATGGCCGAGGGCGACGACAACCCGCTCTGCACGACGGCAGACCGCCCGGGCAAGGTGACATTGGGCGGCGCCGGGGCTGCCGCCGGGCAGGACAAAATTCTTCAGCGGTGGCAGGCCTTCGTTGTGGCGGTCCAGGGTGCCTTCCAGCCATTCGATGTGTTCGTCACCGATGACACGGCTGCCGGGGATGGCGAATTCGCCCCCCAGGTCAAACAGATGGTGCTGAATGCGGCGCAGGCTCTCCACCAGTTCGTCGTCGCTGTCCAGGGTTTCGATTAGCAACCCGATATGGCAGTTGAGTTCATCAGCGGTGCCCATGGCTTCAACTCGCTGGGCATTCTTGGCAATCCGGTTGCCATCGGCCAGACCCGTGGAGCCATCGTCTCCGGTGCGGGTGTAAATCTTGGAAAGGCGGTTGCCCATCAGTCTGCTCCTGTTAATGTGACGACAGTTGTTGTACCCGTTCAGTCAGCATTTGGTTCACCGGCGTGTCGATACCGAGCTCTTTTCCGAGTTTTGCGAGATACCCGTTGATAAAGTCTATCTCGGTTTGGCGTTTCCGGAGAACATCGGCACGCATGGACGATGTGTTGCCGGCGGTGTTTTGAGCGACCTGTTCAATGCGTTTGCGCAGGGAATCCGGTGTTTCCCTGATCTGGACGGCGGCGCTCATCAGCTCTGACAGTTCCGCGCAAAGCTCGTCGATGGTGTTCTGATATAGCCCTGCAGACAGGATGTCGCCATTGGGGCAGTTCAGGATGGCGGTGTAGGGATTGATGCCCGCATTGATGATCAGTTTCTGCCAGAGTCGCTGGAGGATCGCCGGCTCCGGATGAATGGCCAGGCCGGAGTCTTCCAGCGTGGCGACCGCGCGGTCCACGGAGAATCTGGCCTGCTCCGTCAGCGGACCCACCCAGGTATCGCCGGTACCGGCATGGACGAGAAGCCCTGGTTCCGGTCGATTGGCGCCCTCGGTGGTGCTCGCGGCCAGGATAGGGCGCTGCGGCCAACGCTCGGCGACAGCTTGCTGGCTGCCCAGTCCGTTCTGGAAAAGCAGGATGGGGGTTTCAACGGGTAATTGGTCGATCACGCCTGCCACGGCGCTCAGGGTATCACCGGCCTTGGTTGTCACCAGCATCAGGTCCGGCGTGTCACTGGCCCTGAGGAGCGGAATACTTAAGGCGGATTCCGGCCCCTCAAAGGGCCGGAAACGGTAATCGACGCTTGAGTCGGTGGGCTCGCCCGGTCTGGCCACGAAGGCAACGCAACCGTTGGGTAGCATTGCGCCCCAGAGCCTGCCCAGAGAGCCTGCGCCGAGAATACCGATCATGCCGGTTACATGGCCTCGATATCGGCCCTTTGCTGGCTCAGGCGGGCCTGGCTGCTTTGGGCGTCCCGGAGTTTTTCCTGTTCCTTCTCGACCACCTCGGCCGGAGCCTTGGCCGTGAACTTTTCGTTACCCAGTTTACCCTCCAGGCGACCGATCTCTTTCTGAAGGCGCTCCAGCTCCTTGTCCAGACGCTTGAGTTCGGCATCCTTGTCAATCAGGCCGGCCATGGGAACCAGTACTTCCATGTCTCCCACCAGTTGGGTGGCAGACATGGGAGCTTTGTCACCCTCAAACCAGTCCAGGCTCTCCAGCTTGGCCAGGGAACTCAGGAACTGGCGATTATCATTCATGCGACGCTGATCCTCGGCGTCTTTGCCACGCAGCAATACCGGAATCTTCTTCGCCGGCGAGATGTTCATTTCGCCCCGGATGTTCCGCACGGCAACGATCACGCCCTTTAGCCATTCAATATCAGCAGTAACCGCTGAATCCTGCTTGGTGGCATCCGGTTGCGGGTAGGCCTGAAGCATGATGCTGTCGCCGGTCTTGCCGGCCAGGGGGGCGATCCGCTGCCAGATTTCCTCGGTGATAAACGGCATCATCGGGTGCGCCAGGCGCAGAACGGATTCCAGTACGCGCACCAGGGTGCGACGGGTGCCACGTTTGGCTTCGGCACTGGCGTCTTCATCACTGAGCACTGGCTTGGACAGCTCCAGATACCAGTCGCAGTATTCGTTCCAGATGAACTCATAGAGCGCGTAGGCCGCCAGATCGAAGCGGTACTGGTCCAGGTGGCGGATCACGTCCTGCTCGCAGCTCTGCAGCTCGCTGATGATCCAGCGGTCTGCCAGAGACAGTTCCACGGGCTCGTCATTCACGCCACAATCTTCGCCCTCAGTATTCATCAGTACATAGCGGGCGGCGTTCCAGAGCTTGTTGCAGAAGTTGCGGTAGCCTTCCAGGCGCTTCATGTCCCAGTTGATGTCGCGGCCGGTGGTGGCCATGGCGGCAAGGGTGAAGCGCAGGGCGTCGGTGCCGTGGGCGGTGATGCCCTCCGGGAATTCCTTTTTGGTGCGCTTGCCGATTTTCTCGGCCAGCTTGGGCTGCATCAGGTTGCCGGTGCGCTTCTCCAGCAGGTCGTTCAGGCTGATACCGTCAATCATGTCCAGCGGGTCGATCACGTTGCCCTTGGACTTGGACATCTTGTCGCCGTGCTCGTCCCGGATAAGGCCGGTGACATACACAGTATGGAAGGGCACCTGGGGTGTGCCGTCTTCGTTCTTCATGAAGTGCATGGTCATCATAATCATCCGGGCAACCCAGAAGAAGATGATGTCGAAACCGGTCACCAGCACATCGGTTGGATGGAAGTTTTTCAGCCGTTCGGTGATCTCCGGCCAGCCCAGGGTGCCGAAGGTCCACAGGGCAGAGCTGAACCAGGTATCGAGAACGTCCTCGTCCTGTTCCAGGGCGACGTTGGCGTCCAGGCTGTGCTTCTGGCGAACTTCGTCTTCGCTGCGGCCAACGTAGATGTTGCCGTCGGCGTCGTACCAGGCCGGAATGCGGTGGCCCCACCAGAGCTGGCGCGAGATACACCAGTCCTGGATGTCGCGCATCCAGGCAAAGTACATGTTTTCGTACTGTTTCGGCACGAACTGAATGCGACCGTCTTCGACCGCTTCGATAGCTGGCTTGGCCAGGGTCTTGGCATCGGCAAACCACTGGTCGGTGAGCATTGGCTCGATAATCAGGCCGGAGCGGTCACCACGGGGGACGCTGAGGACGTGATCCTCGATGTTCTCCACCAGTCCCTCGGTTTCCATGTCGGCGACGATCTGTTTGCGGGCCGCTTCGCGGGTCAACCCGGAGTAGGCGCCCGGCATGGTGCCGTCGAGTTCGGTGTTTTCGGTGCCGTCGGCATTGAATACTTCGGCCACGTCCCGGATGTTGGCATCCTGGGTCATGACATTGATCATCGGCAGGTCGTTACGCTTGCCCACGGCATAGTCGTTGAAGTCATGGGCCGGGGTGATCTTCACGCAGCCGGAGCCCTTTTCCGGATCGGCATGATGATCGGCCACGATTGGAATCCGCCGGTTCACCAGCGGCAGCATCACGTGCTTGCCAATCAGGTGCTGGTAGCGCTCGTCGTCCGGATGCACCGCCACGGCCGTATCGCCGAGCATGGTCTCGGGCCGAGTGGTAGCGACTACGAGGTAGTCTTTGCCGTCTTTGGTCTGCGCGCCGTCAGCGAGCGGGTAGCGCAGGTGCCAGAAAAAGCCTTTCTCTTCCTTGTTTTCCACTTCCAGATCGGAAATGGCGGTGTGCAGTTTCGGGTCCCAGTTGACCAGCCGCTTGCCACGGTACACCAGGCCTTCGTCGTACAGACGGATAAACACTTCCTGTACGGCCTTGTAAAAGCCGTCGTCCATGGTGAAGCGTTCGTTGTCCCAGTCTACAGAGTTGCCAAGGCGCCGAATCTGGCGGGTGATGGTGCCGCCGGAATGTTCTTTCCAGTCCCAGATACGCTTGATGAACTCTTCCCGACCCAGGTCGTGACGGGTTTTTTCTTCTTCCGCGGCCAGTTTGCGTTCAACCACCATCTGGGTGGCGATGCCGGCGTGGTCGGTACCGACGGTCCACAGTGCGTTGCGGCCCTGCATGCGCTTGAAGCGGGTGAGGGTGTCCATGATGGTGTGCTGGAACGCATGGCCCATGTGCAGGCTGCCGGTAACGTTGGGCGGCGGGATGGCGATGCTGTAGGACTGGCCTTCACCGCTGGGGCGGAAGTACCCTTTGGATTCCCAGTTTTCGTACCACTGGCGCTCGATGTTTTCTGGCTGGTAGGTTTTTTCCATGGGGTTCTGCAGTGACCGTTGGTTGATTCACAAGGGAAAATTGAGACGCCCGATTATACATGGTCGCCTGCCCAACGGCGAAATCCGAGTTAAACCGTAGGTCGGGTTAGCAAAGCGTAACCCGACAAAAACTACCCCCGTTTCCTGAGGTCATGCACCCGAGGCTCAATCCCCAACGTCCGCAACTGCTTGAAATGCGACCGAGCCTGATTGAGAACATTCGGGTCGTTATGGGCAACCAGCGCAAGCCGCTTAAAACGGTCCGCATCCGCGGGCAAGGTTGCCGAGAGAATGATCACGGTATCCCAATCCTCGGGAGCGGGTGGGCAGAGCAGGATGCCGACGGGATCGGAACAGGTAGTCGCCGAGTCGGGGACAACGCTATGGGGGATGAAAGCGTCGGGGCTGAAATCCCACAAGAGATCGTCCAGTTCCTCGGCGTGCCTTGCCGTATCGCAAACGATGCACACGCGATCGCCCTGCTGCCAGGCCTTCTCCACGAGTTTGGCAGCGTGGAGATTGCGGGCGGCGGGGGTGTTCTGGGCGAGGATATGGAACCAGTAACGCTGGTTCCGATCCTCCTGCCCGGAAGATCCGGCAGCAGCGCTGCCGGGTTCCGGAGAAGGCACCGGGTTATTTCCCGGCATGGGACATCAGGTAGTCGACCAGCATGGGGACCGGCCGGCCAGAGGAGCCTTTGGCTTTGCCGGAGTGCCAGGCTGTGCCGGCGATGTCCAGGTGGGCCCAGCGGTAGTCCTTGGCGAACCGGGACAGGAAGCAGGCCGCGGTAATGGTGCCGGCCGGGCGGCCGCCAATGTTGGCCATGTCGGCAAAGTTGCTGTCGAGCTGGCTCTGGTATTCGTCCCACAGGGGCAGGCGCCAGGCGCGGTCACCGGCGCGTTCGCCTGCGGCCAGCAATTCATTGGCCAGTTCATCGTTGTTGGCAAGCAGGCCGGTGGCGTGGTTGCCAAGGGCGATGATACAGGCGCCGGTCAGGGTCGCCAGATCAATGACCGCAGCCGGGTCGAATTTCTTCACGTAGGTGAGGGCGTCGCAGAGTACCAGGCGGCCCTCGGCGTCGGTGTTGAGGATTTCAACGGTCATGCCCGACAGGGTGGTAACGATGTCGCCCGGGCGTGAAGCACCGCCGTCCGGCATGTTTTCCGCAGCGGCAATCACGGCCACCACGTTGATCTTGGGCTGGGTTTCGGCCAGGACTTTCATGGCGCCGAAGACGCTGGCAGAGCCGCCCATGTCGTATTTCATTTCATCCATGCCTTCGCCGGGCTTGAGGCTGATACCGCCAGTGTCGAAGGTGATGCCTTTACCGACGAGCACGTGAGGCTTGTCCTTGGCCTTGCCGCCACGGTATTCCATCACGATCAGTCGCGGGGGTTGGGTGCTGCCTTTGCCCACGGCCAGGATGGTGTTCATGCCCATCTTTTCCATCTGCTTCTCATCAAGCACTTCGGTCTTGATACAGTCGTAGTCCTTGGCCAGTTTTTTGGCTTGCTGGGCCAGCCACTCCGGGTGGCAGATGTTGGGCGGAGTGTTGCCGAGGTCGCGGGTGAGGTTCATACCCCGGCCAGTGGCCAGGCCGAGGTTGAATGCGTCTTTGAGAGCCTTGCCGGCACTGGAGGCAGAGACAACAATTTTATTCAGCTTACGGTCAGCAGGCTTTTCGCTCTTGAAGTCGCTGAAGGTATAGAGCTGGTCTTCAAGAGTCCGGCCGATCAGGCTTAAACGGGCAGCTTCGGAGCTGACGGCTTCTTCGCCGGTTACAGCGGTATCTGCCAGAGCGATGGCAACACTTTTCGACGGGCCGTCTTTGAGAGCGGTCATCATTGCGATCAGCGCTTTGCGGTAGTTCGCAGGGCTGCGCTCGGTATCTTTCCCGGTGCCAACCACGAGTAGACGGCTCCAGGGCTGGTCAGTGAGGGGAATCGTAACGGTGGTGGCATTCTTGCCGGATAGGTCGCCGGCTTTCTGGAGTGTCTTGATCAGCCCACCCAGCGCCTCATCGGCCTGATTTGTGGAATCTGGCCAGGTACCCTTCTCGGGTAAGCCGATAACGAGGCAATCTGCTTTGTTACTGGCGATGGCTTTACTGCTCAGGCTGAAATTCATGGCAACTCCTGTTGATTGTTCACGAGACATCCGCCGCTGGCGGGAATCGTTCTTGATTGTGATCTATTCTAGCATTGGGGCTTGCCGGGAAATTATCAAGCGAATGGCGCGGCTTCTGTGCCTGCTCGCGCCTTCATATCGGTGTAATACCGCTGCTCTGTCATTCGGCACCAAGGTTACATAGAATACGCGCAGTTCCCAGCTACCTCCACGTTTCAGCGGATACGGCCAGAGAGACCGATTTGAGCATCATTTTCCGTTACCTCATCCGCCAGATCATGATCAGCATGATTGCCGTTTCCGGCATCCTGCTGCTGGTGTTCATGAGCGGGCGTTTCCTGAAATACCTCGACAGTGCTGCCCAGGGTAGTATTTCGGCCGGAGTGCTGTTCGAGATCATGGCGTACCGTTTTCCGGGGTTCCTCGAACTGATACTGCCCCTGGGGCTTTTTATCGGCATCTTGCTTGCCTACGGCCGCATGTACCTCGAAAGCGAAATGACCGTGTTGTTTGCCTGCGGTGTCAGCGACAAGGCTTTGTTGGGTAAAACCCTTCTGGGCAGTTTCCCGGTGATGGTTATTGTCGGCGCCATGAGTCTTTACGTGTCGCCGTGGGGTATGAACCAGGTTGAAGAGATCTTTAATGAGCAGCGCAAAGCCACGGAGTTCGAAATGCTGGCGCCGGGGCGCTTTCAGGATTTCTCCTCGGGTGGACGGGTGACCTATACCGAAGGCCTGAGTGAGGACAAACGTCGGCTGCAGGGTGTTTTTATTGCAGAATACGCGGCAGACGGCCAGGGCCTGACCATTATCACGGCCGATTCCGGATCTCAGCTGGTGGACCCGGAGACGGGGAGCCGATTCCTGATTCTGGAAGAAGGTGGTCGCTTTCAGGGTGCGGCTGGTGAGCTGGATTACACGACTATTGATTTTGAGGCCTACGGTCTGAAAATCGAGAGTGGAAACGCCGGGACTCGGGAACTGGAGGAGGGTGCCAGCACCTGGAGCCTGATGCAGTCGGACCGGCTTGAGGATCGCGCGTTGCTGCACTGGCGTCTCTCATTACCCCTGATTGTCCCGGTGGTGACTTTGCTGGCTGTGCGTTTGAGCCGCGTGAACCCCCGCCAGGGCCGGTTTTTTCATCTGCTTCCGGCGATGCTGGTTTACATCACCTATCTGGGCTTGCTGATCGTCGCCCGCGACTGGCTGGCCGAAGGCAAGGTTCCCGAGTGGGTCGGCATGCTCTGGGTTCATGCCCTGTTCATCGGTTTTGGCCTTTGGCTGCAGTTTGGTCCTGACTGGCTGCATCGCAGGCGACTGATGCGGGAGGGGGCTGCCCATGCGCAAAATTGATGGCTATGTAATGCGGACCGTCGGCGGCGCCATGTTTCTGGTGATGGTGGTGGTGCTGTCGCTTGATCTCATCTTCGCCTTTATCGCCGAGCTCGAGGATACCCGGAACGGTTACCAAACACTTGAAGCGCTCTGGTATGTCTTTCTGACTCTGCCCCGTCGTATCTACGATTACCTGCCGCTGGGCGCCTTTATGGGATGTCTGGTGGGTCTGGGTTCCATGGCCAGTTCATCGGAGCTGACGGTGATCCGGGCTGCCGGTGTAACGCTCAAGCGCATTGTCTGGTCGGCCATGAAGCCGGCCCTGTTTGTGGTCATCCTCGGTGTGTTGATCGGCGAATATGTGGCGCCGCCGGCAGAGCGTGTGGCGCAGAGTGACAAGGCCGTGGCATTGGGTGCTGGCACCAACGTGGCTTCGGCGTCGGGGGTCTGGCACAAGGAAGGGAACACCTACATTCACCTGAACGCGGTGCAGCCTAACGGCGTGCTTCACGGTGTTTCGCGCTTTCAGCTTGACGAAAATCGGAAACTGCTGTCGGCGAGCTTTGCGGAGCGGGCAATCTACCAGGGTGATTACTGGCTGCTGGAGAAGGTTCGCACCACTGAGTTTGAACGTGACAGCACCACCCGTTCGGATAGGCAGACACTGAGATGGGAAACGGGGCTGTCCCCTAGCGTTCTGAGCGTCCTGATTGTAAAGCCGGAAAATCTCTCCATGACCGGCTTGTTCACCTACGCCCGGTATCTGGGAGAGCAGAACCTCAATGCCTCGCGTTACTGGCTGGCATTCTGGAAGAAAGCCCTGATGCCCCTGGGCACTGCTGTGATGGTGCTGGTCGCCATTTCCTTTATTTTCGGACCTTTGCGCTCGGTCACCATGGGTTTCCGGGTGTTTACCGGCTTGCTGGTGGGGTTGCTCTTCAAATACATGCAGGATCTGCTGGGGCCTATGAGCCTGGTTTACGGCTTCAACCCGATGCTGGCGGTACTGGTGCCAATTGCCGTCAATGCTGTTATCGGAGCTATCTTGATGCGCCGGGCCGGTTGAGAGGCCCGGTCTGGTCCGGGCCGTTACTTCGCTGCGCGCTTTTTCTTGTCGGTCTTCTCCTTTGGAACCGAGACAACGACGCTGTCTGACAGGCGATCGGTAACCGAAAGGCCGTTAATCGGATAGAACAGCGCGACAATAGCCGGGAGGCTAAGAAACAGGGTGGCTGCTCCGAAATAGTAGCTGCCCAGAAGCGTCAGGAAGATCACTGCAGCCGCCGTCACATAGCGCCTGAGCGCCTTGGTCCAGCTCACCGACGTGCCATCAATATTTTCAATGCGGATCCGCCACACCTGCATCCCCAGGGTCTGGCCGATGCGCGTCCAGAAGTAGCCGAAGAACAGGTAAAGAACCAGAAACAGGGTGAACGTCAGCCCCGGGTCTCCCGAGAGCTGGCCGGACTCGGCCATTTGCTCGTAGCGGTCCCAGCCGGTAAACCAGCCGGCCACCATGGTGTATCCCCAGGTAGCGACAAGCAGCACGGCAATGCTGATCAAACCGTCGTAAATAATGGCAAGGGCACGTTTGAGGGCGGTGGCTGGTGGGAATAGTTCCTCGGCGTCATGGAAGCGTCGGGGCATGGAATCTCCTGTGATGTTTCACGTTTTTCCTGTTCTCGGCGTGTGCTAGAGTAGCGGATTTGCACAAGCATGTAAGTATTCGTATTCAATCGCGGACCTGGCGGCATTTCTGCCGGGTTTCTGGAAAGGTATCAAAGGGCTATGAAAACCGCAGAGTTGCGACAGGCGTTCCTCGATTATTTCAAGCAGCAAGGTCACACCATTGTTCCAAGTAGTTCGCTGGTACCTGCGGACGACCCCACATTGCTGTTTACGAATGCGGGAATGAACCAGTTCAAGGACCTGTTCCTGGGGCGTGAAGAGCGTGACTACACCCGGGCCACTTCCTCGCAGAAATGTGTCCGCGCTGGTGGTAAGCACAATGACCTTGAAAATGTCGGCTACACCGCCCGTCACCACACCTTCTTTGAGATGCTGGGCAACTTCAGTTTTGGCGACTACTTCAAGCGGGAAGCCATCAACTACGCCTGGACATTCCTTACCGGCGAGAACTGGCTGAACCTGCCCAAGGAAAAACTCTGGGTAACTGTTTACGCAGAAGATGACGAAGCCTTCGATATCTGGAACAAGGAAATCGGGGTGCCGGCAGACCGTATCGTCCGTATTGGCGATAACAAAGGTGGCCGTTACGCCTCTGACAACTTCTGGCAGATGGGAGACACCGGTCCCTGCGGTCCCTGTACCGAAATTTTCTACGATCACGGCCCGGATGTGGCTGGTGGCCCCCCCGGATCACCAGAAGAGGACGGTGATCGCTACATCGAAATCTGGAACGTGGTGTTCATGCAGTACAACCGCACGGCTGACGGCGAGATGATGAAGCTGCCCAAGCCGTCTGTGGATACCGGCATGGGGCTGGAGCGGATTACAGCAGTTCTGCAGGGCGTCCACAGTAATTATGAGATTGATCTGTTCCAGGATCTGCTGGCGGCTGCTTCCAAGGTTCTGGGTGGTGCGGCCACCACCGAAGCATCCCTGCGCGTTGTCGCAGACCACATCCGCTCTTGCGCCTTCCTGATCGCGGACGGCGTGATGCCGTCAAACGAGGGCCGTGGCTTTGTGCTGCGCCGGATCATTCGCCGTGCGGCACGCCATGGCAACAAGCTGGGTGCCACCGGGCCGTTCTTCTACAAGCTCACCGGCGCCCTGTGCGAACTGATGGGCGATGCGTTCCCGCAGCTGGTCAGCAGCCGCAAACAGATTGAAAAGGTGTTGCTGCAGGAAGAGGAGCAATTTGCCAAGACCCTGGACAAGGGCCTGCGCCTGCTCGAGCAGGATATTGCCGAGCTTGAGGGTACGGAGATTCCGGGCGAGACCATCTTCACGCTTTACGACACCTTTGGTTTCCCGGTCGATCTCACCAACGACATTGCCCGTGAGCGAGGCCTGACCCTGGATTACGAAGGCTATGAGAAGGCGATGGAAGGTCAGCGTGAGCGTGCCCGTGCTGCCAGCAAATTCGGCATCGACTACAACGCTGCCGGTCTGCAGCTTGAAGGCAAGACCGAGTTTACCGGTTACGAGCACATCGACGGCCACGAAAAAATCCGCGCGGTGATTGTCGGCGGTGAAGAAAAGACCGCTGAAGCCGGTGATGAAGCTGTGGTGGTACTTGAGCGCACGCCTTTCTATGCAGAATCCGGTGGCCAGGTTGGTGACACCGGTCTACTGACCTGGAGCGGTGGCCGGTTCAAGGTAACGGATACCCGTAAGGAAGGTGATAATCACCTGCACCTTGGCACCCTGATCGAGGGCGAGCTGTTCCCGGGGCTGGAAGTCGACGCGCGGATTGATCACGCCCGCCGCGAGCGTACCAAGCGCAACCACTCCGCCACTCATTTGTTGCATGCGGCCCTGCGCAAGGTATTGGGCGAGCACGTGGGCCAGAAGGGTTCACTGGTGGATCCGGACAAACTGCGTTTCGATTTCTCCCATTTCGAGGCCGTTACTCCGGAGCAACTTCGCGAGATCGAGCGCCAGGTGAACGAGCAGATCCTGGAGAACAGCCCGGTTCAGACCGAAATTACCGACATGGAAAAGGCCCAGGAAAAGGGCGCCATGGCGCTGTTCGGTGAAAAATACGGAGATGTAGTCCGGGTGCTCAGCATGGGTACCGACAACTATTCTGTCGAACTCTGTGGCGGTACCCACGTCTCCCGCACCGGTGACATTGGCCTTTTCCGCATTACCTCTGAGAGTGGTATCTCATCCGGCGTGCGTCGTATCGAAGCGGTTACCGGCATGGGCGCGCTGGACTGGATCGACGGCACCGAGCGTACCCTTCGCGAGGCAGCCCGCCTTGTGAAAGGCTCCCGCGAGTCCGTGATTGAAAAGGTCCAACAGACCATTGAGCGCAACCGTCAGCTCGAGAAGGAAATGGATGCCCTGAAGGCAAAACTTGCTTCTTCGGCCGGGACCGATCTGGCCAGCACCGCTGTCGACGTTGGCGGGCTTAAGGTAGTGGCTTCCGAATTGGAAGGTGCTGACCGCAAGGCCCTGATGGAAACGGCCGATCAGCTTAAGAACAAGCTGGGCGAGGGTGTTGTGGTGCTAGCCAGCGTGGAAGATGGCAAGGTGACCCTGGTTGCTGGTGTCACGAAATCGGCCACTGGACGCATCAAGGCCGGTGACCTGATGAAGCACTTGGCCGCTCAGGTCGACGGCAAGGGCGGGGGGCGACCCGATATGGCTCAGGGCGGGGGTAACGATCCGTCCAAGCTTGCGGATGCGCTGGCAGGCGTTGCCGGTTGGGTCGAGAAAAATATCGCTTAAGCAACTGTTTTTGTGAGCGGGCTGGGGTTTATAATCCCGCCCGTTTCTTTTAATTGGCGGAGTGTTGCTCCGCTGTGAGTCCCCGTTTCGGATATTGGGAAAACAATGGCTCTGTTGGTTCAGAAATTTGGTGGCACATCGGTTGGAACAACCGAACGTATTGAAGCGGTAGCCGACAAGGTTTGCGGTTTTCGCAAGGACGGTCACGATGTGGTCGTTGTCGTATCGGCCATGAGTGGAGAAACCAACCGGTTGATCTCCCTGGCCAATAACATCATGGAGGAGCCGACGCCCCGAGAGATGGACGTGCTGGTCTCCACGGGTGAACAGGTAACGATCGCGCTGCTGTCCATGGCGCTGCAAAAACGCGGCTGTGAAGCGCGTTCCTACACCGGCTCGCAGGTACGAATCCTGACTGACAGCAGTCACACCAAGGCGCGGATCAAGCAGATTGATGAGCAGCGCATGCGCGAAGACCTGGATGCCGGCCGGGTAGTAGTTGTTGCCGGATTCCAGGGAATGGACGAAAGTGGGAATATCACCACTCTGGGACGTGGTGGGTCTGACACCACGGCCGTCGCGTTGGCTGCCGCACTCAGGGCGGATGAATGCCAGATCTATACTGACGTGGATGGTGTTTATACAACCGATCCCAGAGTTGTAGACACTGCGCGCAGGCTGGAGCGGATTACGTTTGAGGAAATGCTCGAGATGGCCAGTCTGGGCTCGAAAGTGCTCCAGATCCGCGCGGTAGAATTTGCAGGTAAATACAACGTTCCGTTAAGGGTGCTTTCCAGCTTCCAGGAAGGCGAAGGCACCCTGATTACTCTTGAGGATGAAAACGCCATGGAACAACCGGTTGTGTCCGGCATCGCTTTTAACCGTGATGAAGCCAAACTGACTATTGCCGGCGTACCGGATACTCCGGGCAGCGCACTGCGTATTCTGAAACCGGTGAGCGACGCCAATATCGAAGTGGATATGATCGTTCAGAACGTGGGTGAGGATAACCGTACCGCCTTTACGTTTACCGTGCATCGCAATGATTTCAAACGCGCGAAAGAGGTGCTTCAGCGGGTCGCCGACGAGCTAGGTGCTCGTGAAGTTGCCGGCGACAGCAAGATTGCCAAGGTCAGCATTGTGGGTGTGGGTATGCGCTCCCACGCTGGCGTGGCAACCCAGATGTTCGAGGCGCTGTCCAACGAGGGCATCAACATCCAGATGATCTCCACATCAGAAATAAAGATTTCAGTGGTGATCGATGAAAAATACCTTGAGCTTGCGGTTCGAGCGCTTCACAGTGCATTTGAACTGGACAAGTCCGCGGTATCGGAAGAGGCCTGACATCCGCAGATAAAAGGTCGGTCTGCGGGGCCTCCGAAAAAGGGCATCATATGCTGAGCCTATGACAAACGTGAACCGTATAAGGGAATGTGCGTCTATAGATTGGCAAGTGATCCCACTATAAAAACAAGAAGTACATAAAAAACCATTTATCGGAACAGGTAGCTCTGGATAGGGAGTAAGGGATATGTTGATTTTGACTCGCCGCGTGGGCGAAACTCTGATGGTTGGCGACGATATCACCGTCACCGTCCTGGGAGTGAAGGGCAATCAGGTACGCATTGGCGTGAATGCCCCGAAAGAAGTTGCGGTACACCGTGAAGAAATCTATCAGCGGATCCAGTCGGAAAAAGGCTCTGAAGAGCCGGAACCCGGCAACAGCTGAAAGACAGAAAGCCGTTCATGGGAAACCTGAACGGCTTTTTTGATGGTGGGGTGAAACGAGCCTGAAAAATCTCGTGTCAACCCTATGAAAACAGAAAAATTATGGTAGTATACGCCCCGTTCTCAAGGAGAGGTGGGTGAGTGGCTGAAACCAGTTCCCTGCTAAGGAACCGTACGAGCAATCGTACCGAGGGTTCGAATCCCTCCCTCTCCGCCATTTTCCCTTTGGGGAAAGCGAGACAGGTTGAAGTAGCGTTCAACCACAGCAAGTGATCAATGTGCGGCTGTAGCTCAGCTGGATAGAGTACCTGGCTACGAACCAGGCGGTCGGAGGTTCGAATCCTCCCAGCCGCGCCATCGATCAACCTGCCCCAAGTTTTAAGCGGCTGTAGCTCAGCTGGATAGAGTACCTGGCTACGAACCAGGCGGTCGGAGGTTCGAATCCTCCCAGCCGCGCCATATCAAATAAAGAACCCCGCCTTGTGCGGGGTTTTTTATTTGTCCCCGATCAATTTCGGATTGATCATTATTTGCCCAAACGCCTTCCTCGAACCTAACCTTAAGGGTGTAGGGAAATCCGTTTTCAGGAAGGAGATCTAACCATGAACAAAACAGTGAACGGTAGCTATAGAGACCGCGACCAGGCGAAGAACGCCTGGGATGACCTTATTGCAACCGGTATCCCTCGCGACAACATTTTCATCGACGAGGAGGCCATGGTGGTGAAGGTCAGCGTGCCTGCTGAGACCGAGAGGGAAATCCTGGAGATATTCGAGCGGCACCAGCTCCACTGAGCTAGACCGACGCCAGGAAAAAGAGGCAGGCAACCAGGAAGAGTTGCCTGCCTCTTTTGTTTTGGAAGGCCTAGAGCCGGAATCGGGAGACCAGATTCTGCAGGTCGCTGCCGAGCCTGGCCAGCTCGCTGCTGGAGCTGGCGGTCTGGTTCGATGAGGCGGCGGACTGATCGGTAACATCCCGGATGCTGGTAATGTTCTGGTTGATTTCCTCGGCCACCGAGGTCTGTTGCTCGGAGGCTGTGGCAATCTGGCTGTTGTACTGTTTGATGTCCTCTACGGCCCGGGCAATACGTTCGATTGTCGCTCCGGTTGCCGTGGCGCGCTCAAGAGTGTTCGAAGCCATGGAGGTGCTGGACTCCATGGCGGATACCGAGTTGCCAGCACTGCTTTGAAGTGATGTCACCAGCGTCTCGATCTCCTGGGCGGATGATTGGGTCCGCTGGGCGAGCGAGCGCACCTCGTCGGCGACAACGGCAAAGCCGCGACCCTGCTCGCCTGCCCGGGCTGCCTCAATAGCGGCGTTGAGGGCCAGCAAATTGGTCTGTTCGGCGACCGATTTGATGACATCCAGGACCGTTCCGATGTTTGCGGTTTCTTTCTGCAGTCCCTGGATGGTTTCCATGCTCTGGCTGACTTCATGTGCCAGGTTGTTCACCTGGTTAACCGTTTCCCGTACCTCCCGTTCACCGTCGCTTGCCTGGCTGGCGGCGTCTGTGGCTACAGAAAATGCCTGTTCTGCACTGCGGGCGATGTCGCCAACGGTTGCGGTCATCTCGTTCATGGCCGTGGCAACCTGATCGGTTTCCTGTTTCTGGCGGTTGATGCCGTCGCTGGTCTGGTTGGTAACTGTTGAAAGCTCTTCGGCAGAGGCGGCGATGTTAGATGCGCCTGATTCAATGCTCCTGACCAATTCCCGGAGGCTGGTTACCATGGTTGCCAGGGCGGCCATCAGCCGACCAATCTCGTTGGTGCCGCTTGCCTTGATATCCACGGTCAGATTGCCAGAGGCAACCTCGGACGCAATATTCACCGCCTGGTTGACGGGGGAGACGATGGCGCGAGTAATGAGGTAAGCCATCAGGATACCGAGCACCAGAGCGATGCCGGTGGCGCCGAAAATCAGCCAGGATGCCTGCTGGCGGTCAGCTTCCATCTTCTTCGCCTGAAGTGCCCGGAGGTTGTTCGCCGATTCAATGGCACTCCTCGCCGTGCTGACCATATCATCCGACAGCTGCTCTCCCGCGTTTGTCAGATCCACAACCGCTCGGAATTCGCTGACATAGGTGTCGAGCGCCGCATTGATCTGTTCTTTTTCCTCGGCAGTGATCGCTGCTGATTTGAGTGGGCCCTGAACCCTCTTTGCATCATCCAGATATGCCTTAACGCTTGCATCGTCCTGTTCGATGAGAAACTTGCGTTCAGACCGGCGCATATCCTCGAAAATCGCCGAGGCAAAGAACAGTGAGCTGTGGGCCTTCAACGAAGATCCGAAGATACGTGCGCTGGTCTCAAGGCGTTCAAGCGCTTCTTCGCGCTCACCGATGTTTGTCTCAACCTGGCCCATCAGCTGCTGGTAGTTTTTTACATCAGCCTGAATCTGGCTCAGCGTTTTGATGTCTTCCGGGGCTGCAAGCAATGGTCCGATATCATTGGTCAGCTCCAGAACCCGGTCGCCCTGGGCCTGGGTTCTGGTAACCGCCTGCGTTTCGCCGGTCAGAAGGAAGTTCTTCTCTTCAACCCGGGCCTCGGTGAGGTTGGTGTTCACCTGCCCAAGCATGGCAACGATATTCGATCGCTGGCTGTAACTTTCCAGCGCGCGGTCGCCTACCACTCCCACAACAATGGTCAGGAGCAGCAGAATGGCAAAGCCACCTGCCAGTCTGGTCCGGATGGTCATGTTGGTGAGGAAGCTCGAGAATGTCATGGGTGTCCTTAGTCTTTGAGGGCTATATCAAACAACCGTATTCGCATCATTTTCTGCTGAAGGTAGGGAAAGCATTTGATACACCGGCGGAATTTCGAAATTGTTATGTGAAGCTATTAAGGCCACTTTTATCCCAATAATCCAGAGTCATACCGTAACAGATAGTTTCTGGAGGGTTCTATTTGATACGGAAAATCAGGCTTTTGCTGAAAAATAAAATCATTATGCGGGCTTTGTTTGGTCGGGGCTGGCAGATAAATCGTGCCTGATGAGTGTTCAAATTTGGTCTGACTAGAGGGTGTGACAAAAAGTCGCACCCCTCGAGTTCCTTACCACCCCCTCGGTCCGAGTCAGCTTGAATTTCCATAGGAGAGCCTTTGTGCTGGGGCTCGCAATCCGGGCATGTCTTTGAGTGAGCTCGAGAACCGACCAATAGGCAGCTGGTTTCCAACCTCAAGTTCCTCTGATCTGGGTGCAAACAATGAGAACTTTTGCTTCCAGATTGTCCTACCGTCTAGGCTTAAAAGAAATTTGCTTATTGTGTTTTGTGCTTTACCATCGTTAGAGAAGGGTAACCGAAACGGCTCTGGTTTTAGATTTTCTGATGTACGCAAAGGGAAGTATTATGACTGTTACAAAAAGAAATTTTGCGAGGAATCGACTCGCTACCGCGGTGCTTTGCTCCATGATCGGTTTGCCGCACGTGGCTGTTGCGGCAACGATGGATCGGGTGAACGAAGAGAATCTCGCGGTTCCGCCGGTTGACGGTAAAACCGTGGTTTATACCGATACCGAAGGAACCGCCAGTTTCGGCTGGCTCGATCCCGTTAACGATTTTGGTAATGTAGGCTTGGGTATTAAGGTTTATAACGAGCCATTTACTGCCCAGCAGACATACGACTTTGCCGGTTGCCTGATGGCCCAGCCGGATCGGCAGCTGGTGGATCCGAGCTTTAAAAACTGCACAGCCCCGCCTGATTCCGGAAAGCGTTTCAAGCTGAAAACAACAGAAACCAACGGCCCCATCGATATCGTTGTGGATGTGTCTGCGGACGACTCTACAAGCCTGTATCGCGTGCTTGGGAAGTTTTCCAACCTGACCGACGCCTCTAATGCGGTTGGCGGTGAAATGAACGCATTCCGTTTCGAGCTCGGTTTTGGCGTAGGAACCGAGTTTATTCCGTCATCCATTGGTGATGGTCTGAGTTTTGGCTTTGCAAATGGCGATAAGCTCAGTATCGGTCCAATCGGTAAGTATCCCGGCGGGCTTTTTGGCGGGAGCAAAGCTGAGGGGCTTCCATTTTTCAGTACCGAAGTTGCAGCATTTACTGAATCGGTAGGTACGGCTGATGACGGAGATGTGCTTGAGACCAACGGTACCATCCCTGTGCAGTACAGCACGCCGTTTGGTGATTGGCGCACGTTGAGCCAGACGCCCACGGGTTGGTTTATCGACCACGATGGTAACCCGGCCAACGACTCCATCCTTCTGGCCTTTAATGCCGGAACAGCCGCAGCCCCGGATTGGCAGACCAATGAAAAGCAGTTCAACGCCGCCGTGACAGTTGATCACGACGACGATGCCTCGACGGCTGAATTGTCTGCTGAATTATGGGATCCAAACAGCGTCAACTTTGACGCAACGGTGGCGGGTGATGTGTTGCCTCTGGTTGAAACCTTGGGGGAAGGAGATCCCGACGATACCGTTACTGATGCGATATCCCTCAGTCAGTTGGCAGCGTCCGCGCTTTATGATGGTTCCTTCAACGTCCTGATTGATGGCGAGGCTGTAGCCATTGATGCGTTCGCAGATTGGGCTAATAACCCGGTGACAGTAATTGATGCCGATAATGGCAATGAATTGGTTGCCACCTGGGACCCCGAAACCGAACTTTATGATATTGCCTCAGCATATGCTGAAACCTACGGTGCAACACTTACACTAAGCGAAATGCTGGACATAAGTGGTCCGCCTGACTCAACGAGTGGTCTTGTTAGGCAGCCTGGGTACACCCAAGGACCCATTGAGGATCTCGCCAATGTCAATATCAATCCGACAATCTCGGTTGGCGCGTCGTCTAACTGGCCTACCTGTACGGGTGATGGCGTCAATACCACTTGCAGTTTCACAGTGCGGTTTACCGGTCTGAATGGCGCTGTCGATGAGCCGACAATTCCTGGTACTCCGGTTGAACCTCAACCTGAGCCGGAAGAGCCCGCCGCGGCTTCCAACGACGGTGATGGCCCCATCTTCGGCTGTACCGCAGGCAAGCCAGGGTCTCCGTTCGACCCTGTGTTGCCAGGCATGGTGTTGATGGCGCTGGGCGGCTTGTGGGCGCGCAAGCGTCTAAGCAATGCCTGAGTAATCAGGTAGTAACAGGCGCAAAAGAAAAGCGGGGCTGACAATCAGCCCCGCTTTTTTATGGTCTGGAAAAGTGAATTCTGGTTACTGGGCGCCAGAACCCTTCATCTTATACTGCTGATTCTTACCTTGGCCGCCACCGCCTGCGCCCTGTCCATTTTTCTGGCCCATCCCTTGGCCATTCTGCATGCCCATGCCTTGGCCGTTCTTCTGACCCATGCCCTGGCCTTTGCCCATGCCTTGTCCGGAACCCTGTCCCATGCCGTTCTTGAGTTCCACGCCACGCTCTTTGGCTCGCTCCATCATGCGCTCATGGTGGAGTTGGCGGTACTGGGCACGCTCGGCGTCGGTATTCAGGTTTCGCATGGTTTGGTGATGTTGCTGCAGCTCTTGCTGGGTCATCAGTTCCCGTCCGAAAACCTGGTCGTCGGATTGGGCGGCAGCCGGCATACTGGCCAGGGATGCCAGTAGCGTGGCGCCAGCAATCAAGCTCAATGATTTCTTCAGTCTCATGATCAATCTCCTTTGGTTCTATGTATATAACCAAAGTATAGGCTAAATCAGATGCCGTGGGGTCATGAGTAGTACCTATGTCTTCACGAGCGGCAGGTTGCTACAAAAGAAGATTGAGTCCAGGTATGAGCACTGGTCTACCACATAAGGTCATCGGGTATCTCGTAACCTGCGTAAGGATCATCTTCGCCCACGTCGTCCGTCTTACGGTCGTGAAGTACCACAACGGCGCTTTCGTCTCTTTCCATGATCTTTCTGGCGACACCTTCCGCCACAATCTCATAGTTGTCGTTCACGAAGACGATGGCCAGACGGCCGCGGGAAAGCTGGTCTACCATGGTGTCGTCCACAAAAAGCTTCTTGATTTTCTTGTCGTGGACAAACTGATAGGACGTTTCGCCCCGGCTGCGATCAAGGCGATTGGTTTCCACAAGCTGACGGATCTGGGCCTGAATGGCTTTCTTCTCGGAAGCGCGCTGGCGCTCCAGGTTCAGTTGGCGATCCCTTTCTGCCTTCTCCTCCCGAGCCTGGCGTGCCCGGATCTCGGCTTCATTAACCTCGACAGCGCCCTTGGGTTTCTGCTTTCGTTGTTTGCGTTTTTCGCTGCGAATGGCCTTGGCCTTTTTCTCATCGGCAAGGCCGGCTTTCAGTAATTGATCCTGCAGGGATGGCATCAGTAACTCCGTTCTTTCGTTGCGGATTCTGGTATCATTCGGGCCTAGTATACGCCCTCATTATTGCCTTCATAACCAGCTTCCGCTGATTCCGGGATTTTCGTCTATGTCTTCTTTTAGTGACTTCGGTTTGTCCTCCGCCATGCGTTCGAATCTGGACCAGCTGGGTTTTGCCCAGCCCACAGAGATTCAGGCGAAGGCCCTTGCACCAGGACTGGCCGGGCAAGACATTATCGCCATGGCCAAAACCGGTAGCGGTAAAACGGCGGCGTTTGGTATTAGCCTGGTTGAACGGCTTAATCCCCGGCTTTTTGCGGTTCAGGCACTGGTGTTGTGCCCGACCCGTGAACTGGCAGATCAGGTGGCCAAGGCGATCAGGGAACTGGCGCGGGCCCGGGATAACATCAAGGTGCTGACTCTGTGTGGTGGCGTTGCAATCGGGCCGCAGATCGGATCGCTCAGTCACGGCGCCCATATTGTTGTGGGTACACCCGGCAGGATTCAGGACCACCTGCGCAAACAGACCCTCTCGCTTGCGCGGCTTAAAACCGTGGTGCTTGATGAGGCGGACCGAATGCTGGATATGGGCTTTCAGGAAGCGATGGAAGATATCCTGTCCCAAACGCCTCCATCACGACAGACCATGATGTTTTCGGCGACCTGGCCGGCGCCCATCCGTGAACTCAGCAAGCAGTACCAGAAAACCCCGGTGGACGTTCGTGCCGAGGACACCGGCGACAACCCCGATATTGAAGAGCTGTTCTACGAAGTGTCGCCGCATTCGAAATCGGATGCCATTGTGGCGTTGCTCTCTGAACGCCAGCCCGAGTCCTGTATTGTTTTCTGTACCACCAAGCAGCAGTGCGACGAACTGGCAGGGGAGTTGGGTGAGCGTGGGTTTTCCGCGCTGCCTTTGCACGGCGACCTCGAGCAGAGAGACCGTGACAGTGTATTGGTGCGCTTTGGCAATCAGAGCTGCTCCATCCTGGTTGCCACCGATGTGGCGGCGCGAGGCCTTGATATCAAGTCACTGCCGCTGGTCATCAATGCTGATCCGGCCCGGGATCCGGAAGTTCACACCCACCGTATCGGGCGCACTGGTCGGGCAGGGGAGCAGGGCCATGCAGTCACCTTCTGCACCCCGGCCCAGGGTCACAAGATCAGCCGTATTGAATCCGAAAGGGGGCGCAGCGTGGCGTGGGGTGACACGGAGTCCCTGCTGGCAACGCCACTGAAACCGGTAGTTCCCGCCATGAAAACCCTGTGTATTGCCGGTGGGCGCAAGGACAAGGTTCGCCCCGGGGATGTTCTGGGGGCACTGACTGGCGAAGCAGGTCTACCCGGAAAGGTGGTCGGCAAGATCGATCTGTTTGATCATCAGTGTTTTGTGGCGGTTGAAAAATCACTGGCAGGTAAGGCTTTGTCCAGGCTTGAGAGCGGCAAGATCAAAGGTCGGAAAATACGTGTTCGATATGCCTGAATGAGAATTGCTTCGCCTGTATGAATGCGTGTCTTTTCGGGCCGAGACGCTCGGAAACCCCGTATAGATTTTTGCATTCAGGTTGCCCGGAGGCCCTGAAAACGGTAAATTACGCAGGATTTTGCCCCCCGAATTGTCGTGGAAGGCCGTTAGACCTTAGTCTAACTGGTCAGTCCGGGCAAAGTTCGGGAGAAACATAAATCAATACAGGTAGCTGTTCGATATGACTGACCTGATGTCACAAGCCGTTGATCTGATGATTGCCGGAATGGGGTTTGTATTCGTGTTCCTGATTATTCTGGTATTCGCGACACTCCTCATGTCCAAGCTCATAGGACGGTTTGCGCCGCCAGAGCCGGCAACCCCGGCCAAAACGCCACGTGCCAAGCCGAAGGCGCCCGCGTCGGTTGACCCTGACACCGCCGAGGCCATCAAGAAGGCGATTGCACAATTCCGGTCGCGCCACAAGAAGTGAACCGGTAAAAGACTAGAACCTTTAAACAGAAGGCTGACACGATGACTGACACAAAGAAACCGCTGGGGATTACGGACGTTATTCTGCGTGACGCCCACCAGTCCCTGCTTGCCACCCGTATGCGGCTGGATGACATGCTGCCTATTGCCGAGAAACTCGACAAGGTCGGTTTCTGGTCCCTCGAATCCTGGGGCGGCGCTACCTTTGATTCCTGCATCCGCTACCTGGGCGAAGATCCCTGGGAGCGCATCCGCGAGCTGAAAAAAGCCATGCCCAACACCCAGCAGCAGATGCTTCTGCGTGGCCAGAACCTGTTGGGTTATCGTCATTATGCGGATGATGTGGTTGACCGTTTCTGTGAGCGTGCCGCCGAGAATGGTGTCGACGTATTCCGTATTTTCGATGCGATGAACGATCCCCGTAACCTGGATCGCGCCATCAAGGCCGTTCGTAAAACCGGTAAGCACGCCCAGGGCACCATTGCTTACACCACCAGCCCGGTTCACACCATTGAGATGTGGGTTGAGCTGGCGAAAGAAGTCGCCGACATGGGCGCAGATTCTATCGCGATCAAGGACATGGCGGGTATTCTGAAGCCGTACGTGGCCTATGATCTGGTCAGCCGTCTGAAGAAAGAGCTGGACATCCCGATTCACATGCAGTGCCACGCCACCACCGGCATGTCGACCGCCACCGCCATCAAGGCTGCGGAAGCCGGTATCGATAACGTGGACACCGCCATCTCCTCAATGAGTATGACCTACGGTCACTCGCCCACCGAAGCGGTGGTTGCGATTCTTGAGGGTACTGATCGTGACACAGGCCTGGACCTCAACCTGCTCGAAGAGATCGCCAGTTACTTCCGTCAGGTCCGTAAGAAGTATGCGAAGTTTGAGGGCAGCCTCCGTGGTACCGATTCCCGCATCCTGATTGCCCAGGTGCCGGGTGGCATGCTGACCAATATGGAAAACCAGCTGCGTGAGCAGAACGCGAGCGATAAGTTCGACCAGGTTCTGGACGAAATCCCCAAGGTTCGCGAAGACCTGGGCTTCATTCCTCTGGTAACCCCGACTTCTCAGATCGTGGGTACCCAGGCGGTACTGAACGTCCTGACCGGCGAGCGCTACAAGTCCATCTCCAAAGAAACCTCTGCCATCCTCAAAGGTGAGTACGGTGCTGCACCGGCGGCGATGAACAAGGAATTGCAGGAGCGTGTTCTGGACGGAAAAGAGCCTGTCACCTGTCGTCCGGCCGATCTGCTTGAGCCGGAAATGGACAAGCTGACTGACGAGCTCAAGAAGCTTGCCGACGAGAAGGGCATCAAGCTGGCCGAAAACGTCGAAGACGACGTTCTGACCTACGCGCTGTTCCCGCAGATTGGTCTGAAGTTCCTGGAAAACCGTGACAACCCGGATGCGTTCGAGCCGGTTCCGACCGCCGAAAGCGCGGCTCCGGCCAAGAAGTCTGAAGGCCCCGAGACCTACACCGTTGAAGTGAACGGCAAGAAATTTGTGGTTGCTGTTTCCGAAGGCGGCGAGATCACCCAGATCCAGGGCGAGGGCGGTGCTGCCTCCGCACCGGCTGCGTCCTCGGCTCCGGCACCTGCTGCAGGTGAAGGCGAGCCTGTGGTTGCTCCGCTGGGCGGCAACATCTTCAAAGTCCTGGTTTCACCGGGTGACACCGTGGAAGAGGGCGATGTGATGATTATCCTCGAGGCCATGAAAATGGAAACCGAGGTTCGCGCGCCGAAAGCCGGCACAATCGGTGAAGTCTTCATCAAGGTCGGTGATGCCGTCTCCCCTGATGACGAAATGCTGACAATCGCATAAAGGGCCAGCATTCCATGGAAAAATTAATGACTCTCTGGACAGGTAGTGGCCTGTTCAACATCGAGATAGGCCAGGTGATCATGATCGCCATCGGCCTCTTGCTCCTCTATCTTGCGATCAACAAGAAATTTGAGCCGTTGCTTCTGGTCCCCATCGGGTTTGGCGGCATTCTGGCGAATATTCCGGAGGCAGGCCTGGCCCTGACTGCGGCAGAAAATGCTATCCATTTCGCTCTGAAGAATGAGGCAACTCAGATTCTGGCCGCATTGGCTGCGCCGCTGGATGTGGCCTACCAGGCCGGTCAGGCGGTAACGCCCGAACTGAAGGAAGCCTTCAAGCAAGCCGTGAAAGAGGCCAGCTACTCCGAGATGGCGATGGCCAACTCCCTTGCCCAGGACTTCGGTTATGGCAATGGCATGCTGTATAACTTCTATTCCGTCATTATCGGCAGTACGGTTGGTCCGCTGTTGATCTTTATGGGTGTAGGGGCGATGACAGACTTCGGGCCGCTGCTTGCCAACCCTAAGACCCTGTTGCTGGGTGCTGCCGCACAGTTCGGTATCTTCGGTACGGTCATTGGTGCTGCGCTGCTGGATTGGACCGGGGTTCTGGATTTCACGATCCTGGAAGCGGCGGCTATCGGTATCATTGGTGGTGCCGATGGCCCGACGTCCATCTACGTGTCCAGTGTTCTGGCTCCCCATCTGTTGGGTGCGATTGCGGTCTCTGCTTACGCCTACATGGCGCTGGTACCGATGATTCAGCCGCCCATTATGAAGGCGTTGACCTCGGCCGAAGAGCGCAAGATCAAGATGAGCCAGCTGCGCCCGGTCAGCAAGCAGGAAAAAATCATTTTCCCGCTGGTTGTGTTAATTGCAGTCGTTTTGTTCCTGCCGGATGCGGCGCCGCTGCTGGGTATGTTCACTTTCGGCAACCTGATGCGTGAGTGTGGTGTGGTCGAGCGTCTGAGCGACACGGCCCAGAATGCTCTGATCAACATTGTGACCATCTTCCTGGGTCTGTCTGTGGGCTCCAAGCTGATGGCAGACAAGTTCCTGGATGGCCAGACTCTTGGCATCCTGGGCTTGGGCATTGTGGCCTTTGGTGTTGGCACAGCGACCGGTGTTCTGATGGCGAAGCTGATGAACAAGGTGAGCAAGGAACAGATCAACCCATTGATCGGTTCTGCCGGTGTATCTGCGGTGCCGATGGCGGCGCGGGTCTCCAACAAGGTTGGTCTGGAAGCCAACCCGCAGAACTTCCTGCTGATGCACGCCATGGGCCCGAACGTGGCCGGTGTTATCGGCTCTGCGGTTGCTGCCGGTGTGATGATCAAGCTCCTGAGCTGATCCTCTTGCCGCAGTACCGAAAACCCCGCCTTCGTGCGGGGTTTTTTGTGCCTAATGGAAATTCCTGGCGTTAACGGGTAGCGACTTAATCAGATGGCTAAGATCTGAAAGCCGCCCCGCCATCACATGCACAATATCCCCCTGTCGCTCCAGCACTCCCTTCACATGCAGCAATCGGGCAGTCAGTAACGGCTTGCGCTGTCGCCGTGCCGTTTCCAGCCAGACCACCACGTTCACGTTGCCGGTTTCGTCCTCCAGAGTGACGAAGGTGACGCCGGAGGCGGAGCCAGGGCGTTGGCGGCCGGTGACAAGACCGGCAACCTGCACCGGAATGCCTGCTTTGGTACTTTTCAGTTGCTCGGCACTGAGGCAGAAGTTCAGGTGGCCCTGTTCCCGGAGTAGCGCCAGAGGGTGGCGCTGCAGAGTGAGGCCCTGGCTGGCGTAGTCGGCAAGGACGTTCTGGCCTTCCGAGGGTTCTGGTAATTGCTGGCAGTATTCCGGCTGGTAGTCGACAGCCGTTTCCTGAGCGAACAGTTCGGTGGGCTGCTCGTGGTCGAGCAGTTGCCAGTAGGCCTGGTGGCGGTTGGCGGTGAATGCCGGCATGGCGTTGGCGCCGGCCAGCAGTTCCATATCCCGCTGATTCAGCGCGGCCAGGCGGCGGAGTTCGCTGGCGGAACGGTAGCCGGTGGCGGGCCGGTTCTGGTGGATGCGTTCGGCGCCACTAACGGACAGGCCCTGGATGATTCTCAGCCCCAGGCGCAGGAGGCGTTCCTCGCCTTCCAGAGTATGGTCCCACTGGCTGGCATTCACATCGGGCGGGAGCACGATAACGTTGTGGCGCCGGGCGTCCTGCACCAGTTGTGACGGGGAATAGAACCCCATGGGCTGGCTGTTCAGCAGGGCGCAGTAGAAGGCCGCCGGGTAATGCCGCTTGATCCAGGCGGAGACATACACCAGCAGGGCAAAGCTGGCGGCGTGGGATTCCGGGAAACCATAGCCACCGAAACCGCAGATCTGCTGGTATAACCGCTCGGCGAAATCGGCATCGTGGCCGCGCTCCAGCATGCCGGTGACCAGCTTCTCCCGGAACGGGGTCAGGTCGCCGTGGGATTTCCAGGCCGCCATGGCCCGGCGTAGCTGGTCGGCTTCGCCGGCGGAGAAGCCGGCGGCCACCATGGCCAGTTTGATCACCTGTTCCTGGAAAATGGGCACGCCGAGGGTGCGCTCCAGCACCTTGCGCACGGCATCGTTCGGGTAATCCACCGGCTCCAGACCGTGTTTGCGGCGCAGGTACGGGTGCACCATGTCACCCTGGATAGGACCGGGCCGCACGATGGCTACTTCGATCACCAGATCATAGTAGGTTTCCGGTTTCAGGCGGGGCAGCATGTTGATCTGCGCCCGGGATTCCACCTGGAACACGCCGATGCTGTCGCCTGTTTGAAGCATGGCGTAGGTGTCACGGTCTTCCTGGGGAATGTCCTGTATCCGGAAAGGCTCGCCTTTTTCTTCGCTGATCAGTTCCAGCGCTTTTCGAATGGCGGAGAGCATGCCGAGGGCCAGTACATCCACCTTCATCAGGCCCAGGCTCTCGAGATCGTCCTTGTCCCACTGGATCACGGTGCGGTTGGTCATGGCGGCGTTTTCCACCGGCACCAGTTCGGCCAGTGGCCCGGCGCTGATTACGAAACCGCCCACGTGCTGGGACAGATGCCGGGGGAAGCCCAGCAGGGTATTGACCAGGGTGAAGAACTGGTCCGCCACCTGGGGGTTGCGGGTGATTTTCTTGTCCAGAATCTGCTGGCGCCAGTTGGTGGCCTTGTCCCGCCAGTCGATTCCCTCAAGCAACTGTTCTACCAGGGCCGGATCAAACCCCAGGGCCTTGCCGACATCGCGAATGGCGCTCTTTGGCCGGTAACGGATCACCGTGGCAGCCAGGGCGGCCCGCTCACGGGAATAACGCTGGTAGATGTACTGAATGACTTCTTCACGCCGTTCGTGCTCGAAATCCACATCAATATCGGGCGGCTCGTTCCGGTCTTTGGAAATAAACCGCTCGAACAGGAGCTCCACCCGGGCCGGGTTCACCTCGGTGATGCCCAGGCAATAACAAACCGCAGAGTTGGCTGCCGAACCCCGGCCCTGGCAGAGAATGCCCCTGCTGCGGGCAAAGGCCACGATATCGTGGATGGTGAGGAAGTAATGCTCGTACTTCATCTCCGAAATCAGGCCCAGCTCTTTGCGGATCAGGCTCTGAACCTGCAGTGGTGTGCCTTCCGGATAACGCCGGCGCTCGCCTTCGCGGGTCAGCCGTTTCAGATAGCCGGCCGGGGTTTCGCCCTCCGGCACGAGATCTGGCGGGTATTCATAGCGCAGGCTGCCGGGCTCGAAGGTGCACTGGCTGGCAATGGTCAGGGTTTCATGCAGCCAGGCTTCCGGAAACAGCCGTTGCAGAACGGACAGGGGACGCAGGTATCGCTCGCCATTCTGGAACAGGCAGTGGCCGGCATTCTCCAGATTGGTGTGATTGCGCAGGGCTGTCAGTACATCCTGCAGCGGCTGGCGTTCCCGGCTGTGCATGTGCACCTCGCCCACGGCAGCAACGGGAATGCGCAGCTGATCGGCCAGCCAGTGTGTCCGCGCCAGCCGCTGCTCCTCGCCGGATTCCAGGGTGCGGGCCGCGGCAATCCAGACTCGGGGGTCAAACAGGCGGGCCAGCCACTCGCCGCAGGCCAGCGCCTGATCGGAATCTGCCTCGGTAGGCGAGGGGGGCAGCCACAGGCACAGACAGTCATCCAGGGTGTGGGTTTCAATGTCCCGGTAAAACAGCTGGTACTGGCCTTTCTCAGCCCGGCGACGGCCGGTAGTGATCAGCTGGCAAAGCTGGCCATAGCCTTTGCGGGTACGAGCCAGGAGAATAAAGCGGGGCTGGGTTGCCCCGACCGGTGCGTCTGAAAGCTCAAACCAGCTGCCGGTAATGAGTTTTACCGGGCTGTCTGCCAGCGCCGCCCAGGCCCGGGGGATGCCGGCAACGGAGCAGGCATCGGTAATGGCCAGGGCGGTATATCCCAGCGCATGGGCCCGCTCAGCCAGCTCGTGGGGATGAGAGGCCCCGGTCAGGAAGGTGAAATTGCTGAAGCAGAATAGCTCCGCATACTGCTGCCCGGACATCAGCCAAACCACCCATGCACAAACCAGCCTTCCCGGGCATCCCGGAAGACCCAGGCCAACTGGCCGCTGTTCAACTGGGCAATGTAGTAATCCCGGTGCACGCGCTGGCCATCCCACCAGCCACCGCTGATGCGCTCAGGCCCGGAAAACCAGGTAACGGGCGCTTCG
Source organism: Marinobacter sp. BW6 (assembly GCF_008107725.1). Taxonomy (GTDB): domain Bacteria; phylum Pseudomonadota; class Gammaproteobacteria; order Pseudomonadales; family Oleiphilaceae; genus Marinobacter. The sequence continues at coordinate 125,039 of NZ_VIRN01000083.1, read as the reverse complement.
GTTAGCGGTTGCGGGCCTTTCAACAGCCAGAGCGGGCGCCGGGGCAGTTCTGCTGCCGGTACTAGCGGCGTTCCGGTTTTACGCAGGACTTCCGAGGCCGACCAGGCCCGTTCGGGACGATGATCGGCCTGGGGCGAAAGCTGCCTGAGGGCCTGATCGCCCAGGCGCGCCTGCAAGCGGCTGATCAGGGTATGCCAGGCTTCATTCAGATCCTGGGTTTCACCCAGCAGATCCTGCCCGGAGGGGGCTTCCCGTGACAGGAAACGCTTTACCAATAGGACCATGGAGATAACCGGCGCGCTCAGGGAATGCTGCTCCAGCCTCAGGCGAATCAGGTTGAGGAAATGATCAGCCCGGTGCTCCGGCCCGGACGTGCGGATCTGCAGCCGGGTTGGCTCTGAATGCCGGTGCCTCAGGACCAGCCGCAGGCTGTCGGTATCCTGCTGGCGCCAGCAAAGATCTTCTTCCAGTTCAGCGAGCATGCGCTGGAGCGGAAACAGCAGGCCCTGGGTATGCTCGATCTCCTGCACAAAATCCGCCTGTTGCCGGAACGAGTGAGGCGGCTGCCAGGGGGTGCGAGGGTCCGGCCGGGTGCCCTGGATTTTCTGTATGTAAGCCAGAAGTTCTGGAGACAGACGCCGTGCCAGTTCGCCGGGCGGTAACTCAAACACCTCTCCCAGCGTGTTCAGCCCCAGGCGCTGTAGCCGGGTACAGGCTTTCTCGTTGAATTCCGCTGCCAGCAAAGGCATCTGGCTCAAATTTCGCTGAATGTGGCCCTTATCTGCCGTACATTCCCCCTTGCCGGCGCGGGCAATCAGCCGGGCAGCGAGAGGGGTATAGCCAATACCAATCCAGGCATTCAGCTGGCGTTCATTCAGCCCCTGTTCCACGGTTTGCCAGACAGCGGGCAGCCCGCCATAGAGCTTCTGAAGGCTGCCAATTTCGGCCAGCAGGCCATCCGGCGGCACCAGTACAATATGGGCGGCATAGCGGTACAGCCAGCGGGCCTGATCTTCCAGAATCCTGGCTTCCTGGGTTTCATCGGCCCGCACCATGCCCAGATCCGGCGCCAGGCTGATGGCGGTTTTCAGACGCATGCCGCTACGAATACCCTGGCTCCTGGCTTCGGGGCAGGCCTGGATCACCTTCTGACCAGAGCCTTCAACCACCACCAGGGCGCCCTGATCTTCACGGGTGCGCCGAATATGATCCAGCACCAGGTGCGGGAAATGCAGATACAGCCAGAGCATGGAGCGTTATTACCCGGTTGAACCCGACCATGGGCCCCGGACAACCCGGGTGGTTTCACGGAATGAGAGATCGGCCCTCTGGGCCATGGCCAATGAACAGCGCTGCCCGGGCCAGCTACCCCGGCGCTTGAGCACATTCACCTTGAGATCCTGCTGTTCGCCCGGTTCCAGTTCCAGACGCAGGGCCGCCGGAGAATTCTGCTCGGCGTAACGGCGTTCCCGGAACAACACGCACACATTGCTCCCGGCTTCAGCCGCCAGTTGCAGGCGCCGAACCTCCCGGGAGGCCAGTTTGCCTGGCCAGGCCATCACCAGGCCCGTTACCGGTGAGCGCAGGCAGTTCTCCAGTGTCCACAGAAAGTCGCCCTCATCTTCGGTATGGATCAGCACCACCTGGTCCAGATTGACGCCTTCCCGGGCCAGGGCAGGGGCGTAGGGCGTGTGTGGCGGGTTCAGCCAGAACACGCTTTTACCTTCTCCGCACACCCGCTGCATGAGGGGCAGCAGCAAATGCAGCTCACCAATACCCGGCGCATCCAGCAGACATTCGCTCAGGGCACCCCGGGGCCAGCCCAGGCCTCCAAGCTGGTTATCCAGAACCTGATACCCGGTTGGCTCCGCCGGCTGCGTGGTCTGGGTGTGGCGGTGCCCCTGCCAGACACGGGCATCCTGCATCAGCGTGTTCAGAAGCTCGCTCATGATGAAAACTCTCGAAATACTGTTTAAATATACAGTATTCTGAAAGCGACCGGATTTCAAGGGAAGGGTTGATAAAGCGAATGGCACGACCCACGCTTGTAGTACAGCCATCAACCATGGAGGTTGAAATGAGTGACCTGAAAGCACACAGCTGTGAAGCCTGCAGCCCGAACGCACCCAAGGCGACCGAGGAAGAAAAGCAGCAGTTACACAAGGATGTTCCGGACTGGGAAATCCTGGACATTGACGGGGAAGAACAGCTTCACAGGGTCTACAAGCTTAAAAACTTTGTGAAGGCCCTGGAATTCACAACCAAGATTGGCGAACTCGCCGAAGAGGAAGACCACCATCCTGTGATCGTGCTGGAGTACGGCAAAGTCGCTGTGAGCTGGTGGAGCCACGAAATCGGCGGCCTGCATAAAAACGACTTTATCCTGGCAGCGAGAACCGACGCTGCCTTCAACGACATGCAATAATCCCAATCGCGGCGGAACCCGGCTTCCGCCGCGCTCCTTTATCAGCCACATCCACGTTAAGCGAATTCCAGCCAGCAACTGGGAGAGTTAGAAGCCTTCGTCAACCGGGCTGCGCACACCAAAGCCGCCCTTGCGAACGACATGGGTGTATATTTCCGTGGTGCGCAAATCCGAGTGGCCGAGCAACTTCTGGATAGTGCGAAGGTCATAGCCGGCCTCAAGCAAGCGTGTGGCAAAACTATGACGAAAGGTATGGCTGCCCGCGAGTTTTCGGATACCTGCCGCCTGAATAGCCCGGCGAAAGTGCTTCTGAACTGTTCGGTCGAGCAAGTGATGCCGCCTTCGAATGCCTGAGCGAGGATCCCTCGAAAGCTCCAGCGCGGGAAAGATATACTGCCACCCGGCCTCCTGACTGGCATTTGGATATTTGCGTGCAAGGCCCTCTGGAAGATAAACAAAGCCAAATCCTTTCAATAGATCCGCCTGATGCTGGTGCAATGCGGAATCGATCTGTTGTTTTAACGGCTCCACGAGTATGTCCGGCAGTAGGGTAATTCGGTCTTTAGCACCTTTGCCGCTTCGAACAATCAATTGCTGCATATCAAAATCAACATCTTTGACTCTTAAGCGCAGGGCTTCATTGATACGCAGTCCGGAGCCATAGAGAAGCATGGCAACAAGCTTGTAGTCTCCGCTCAGATTGCGAATAACGGACCTGGCTTCTTCCGCACTGAATACCGTTGGAAGCTTTACCGGCTTTCTCGAGTGTTCGAACTTCAGATCATCCAGAGGTTGGCCCAGGAATTCCCGGTATAAGAATACCAATGCGTTCAGAGCGACTCTCTGGGTAGAGACGCTTGCGCTTCCCCGCAAAACCAGATGAGACAGAAATGCTTCGACTTCTGCAGAGCCCATCACTTCTGGGTGCTGGAGGCCATGGAAGCGAATAAAGCGTTTAATCCAGAACAGGTAGGTTTTCTCCGTTTTATACGCCATGCCTCGCAGGCGTATAAAGCTTCGAACTTTGTCCAAAAAACGGGTTGGTTGCGCAGGTATCGGAGTAGGGATATCCATATCCATTCATCCTTGAATACTGTTTTTATATACAGTATATCGGTTTGAGTCGAAGTCAAGAGGCCGATGTTGGCGGAGTTATACGAACGCGTTCGCAAAACTCCAAAAATCACATGAGAAATGAAGGTAACTATCTGATAGGGTTGAAAAGTTGGAACAGGAATGGCGGAGTTATACGCCTATGGCGGGAGCAGGAGTGGCTCAAAAGAGGGCGTATAACTCCGGCGGTAGCCGTGGTGATTGGTGATCAAGAGATTGTTTTTATTAGACAAAATCGTTTTTTGTTGAGCGTTTTTGAATGGGGTTTTACGAACAAGTGATATACGGACACGTTCGTATAATTAGCTGTTAAGGAGTGAATATTGCAAAGCCCTGATCCAGAGGATTTTCTATCAGATCCATTAAGCTCTATCGCTCGACTAGAGCGACGAAATCTTTTGATAGCCAGCTCCGTGGGCTTTCTTGTTGCAACAGCAGGTTTGGTCCCAACCAACATCTCGGCTTTGGGCATTTCGCTCTCTGTTTCAGCGCAAGGCATGTTCGTTATAGGCGTGGCTTTGGTGATTGCATACTTCATCTGTGCATTCGCAATTTATGGAACATCGGACTTTTATATTTGGAGAAAAAAGTATCAGAAATATTTGGAAGATGTTCAGAGCTACATGGAGAACTGGGATGAGGAAGATCAACACCATTATGATAATTCCCCTCTGCCAAAGGTCGCTTGGCTCTACCAAAGCGCTGGGCACTTAGCATATGCAAGAGCCTTTTTTGAGTACGGTTTGCCACTTGTAGTTGGTATTGGGGTGATCGCAACCTTGTTGGCCCGGGTCTGGTGTCCTTAACAAGTCAATCAAGTACGTTCCGGCCTGCGGCCTCCACCGGACGCCCTTGTCAGGGCGCCGCTTATTTCAGCGTTATAAGCACTAGGGAAATCCGCATGATCAACAAGGAAGTTTTAGTTCTTCTGTTTTTATTATCAGGATCTGCTATCGCTGGGGAAAAACCGCCTGAGCTTTGGTCATGGTTTAAAGACCTGAGCAAATCCAAAGAGGCTTGCGAGATACAAAGCTCATATGCCCTGCAAGTCCTGGGGCTGGAGAACCAGGTTGAGAATGAGTACGGAATATACGGGAACGTAAAGTCAAACCGTGTTGTAGTGAAATGTATAGAAATATCACCTACCCAAAGCAAGCTCATGGTTGCGGTTGCTGGCTATAATAAGGATTCAGTTGAGCTTGTGAGAAACAAAATCATTTATTCAATTCAGTAGCATAGAGCTTATAACAAGGCCAGGCACGCGACGCATACTGCATTGCGGCTTCGCCTGCATTCCGTAGCCGCGCATGCTGGCTGGCGTTAAATGCCTAGAGGGATCTATGTCAGAGATAGCCAAAACTCCTGAGCCGCCATATTACGCGGTCATTTTCAGTAGCCATCGCACTGAGGGCGACAGTGGTTACGGGGCAATGGCAGATAGGATGGTTGAGTTGGCTGCAAACCAACCGGGCTTCTTGGGTATGGAGTCCGTGCGCGAGGATTTAGGTATCACTGTTTCCTATTGGGAGAGCCTGGAGTCCATCACCAATTGGAAAAAGAACGCAGAGCACAGAGAAGCTCAGAGACTTGGCCACCAAAAATGGTACTCAAGCTTTCGAGTTCGTGTTGCGAGGGTAGAACGTGAGTACGGCATTTAACCAATCAATTAAGTTCGTTCCGGCCTGCGGCCTCCACCGGACGCCCTAGACGGGCGCCGCTTATCATTGGCGTTAGAACTAAAGGTGGTGACCAGTATCGCTTATCAGAAAAAGAGCATAATTTTTGGCTTATTGACGCTGGTTCTCACAGGAGTGGTGATATACAGCTGGGAAGCTTTGAGTACCTATAAGACCATGGCTAGCTTCAATGAAGTCTTCGAACCTTCTGCAACTACAGAGCAAATTTCTCGAGTAGAAATTGCACAAGTCGACAAGGTTGGCAAAGGTGGAGTCGAGTCGCTTCTGGATAACGCCTCTGAAGAGCTCGAAATTATTTACGATGCGTTGCAAACTCAGACCAAAGCGGCGGAATCGCGTCTTCAAATGATGTTTTACATCATTTGTGGGCTTGCTCTACTGGTTTTGTTTTCTGCAATCTATTTGTTGTTCCTCCGTAAAAGTTCTAACAAATAGTTGCAGTACGTTCCGGCCCTGACGGGCCTCCACCGGACAGCTTTTTCTCCGCTTCGCTGCGCAAAAGCTGCCGCTGAACAAAAGCGTTAACTCCCATGAGCATCCTGCGAAAAACTGTTAGGTATCTGTTATACATCGCACTTTTTCTTGCTCTGCTGTGGGGTAGCCTTTTCCTTTACGCAGGTTTTCTTTTCTACCGGGTTTATAGCACCTGCGAGGATGTTGCTATTGGCATGCCAGTGAATGGCGCCAAGGCAGTAGTAAGTGAAGCTGGCTTTGAGGTCCAGGAATCTGAGGTGGATTATCGCTATGATGTGTCCAAGTCGTTTCCGGAATCTGAAAGGACCTTTGAGTTCGCTCTGCGTTTTGATTCAGATGTTTCCGATTTTGTCTGTCGTATCCAACACAATGGGGACGAGATAGTCTGGTCCAAAATGTATACCTTTTGAGTTAACAATCGGCTGCACGGCGACCGATTTTCCGCCGCTTCGCGGCTCCAAAGCGGCGCGTGAGCCTGGCGTTATATTTCTTAAACCTCAATCAAGGAAGATCATGAGAGTATCGATATTCCCCCTAATCATCCTCTGCCTGTTCATGGGTTTTACCTTCTGGACAATGGCGGGCGCCGAGCAGTCGCTTTTGGCCTTCGGTGCCCAGCTGATGTCTAGCCCGGATACCGCCCAGGTTGTCCTAGATCTCTACATTCTCGCCGCGTTGGCTTGCGTCTGGATGTACCAGGACGCCAAAAGCCGCGGTAAAGGATTGGGCTATCTCATCCCGTTTTTCGTTCTGACAGCGGTGTTTGTATCTGCAGGTCCGCTGCTATATTTGGTGTTGCGTGGTGGGCGAGAGCCTGAAGCCGAAGCCAGCAAAATATAACCAACCGCATCAGTACGCGGCCGATGGCCGCCGGACGTCCCTGACGGGCCGCCGCTGTGCTCCGCGTTAGTCACATGAATGAAGGGAGTTCTATGACACCTCAAGGGATTACGGTAGTGGCGATAAAATTCTTTGCCCTTTATCTAGCGTTCAACATTCTTTGGTATGCCCCAACGATCAGCGTCTATGTTTCAACCTACACAGAGCTATTGGAAACCAGCTCGACCCAAAATTTCCTTATCTATTTGGTCGCAATTTTCATCGCCATAGGGTTAATCGCTGCGGTGGGGATGATCTTGGTTGCCAACTCGATCATTCGAAAAGTCCCAACTGACCCAATTGAAACTACTGAAGGGTTTTCTCCACAACTCCTTTTCCAGCTCATAGGTCTGTACTTCGTTGTGACGGCGCTATCCGAATTTCCCATGGCAACTCTTCAAGCTTTTCAGGGAAACACCGAACCGGTGAAAAGTTCGATGTATTTTGGCGGCTCGTTGGTTCAGTTCGCGATTGGTCTTTACTTGGTCATCAAGCCAGGATCATGGCTCGGATGGTTTTCTATAGCGGAGCGCTCGATCCGTGCTGACTAACCAGTCAATTAAGTTCGTTCCCGGCCTATCGGCCGTCCACCGGACGTCCCTGACGGGCCGCCGCTTATTTCAGCGTTATGCACTAGGGAATTGTCCATGACGGAACCACAGAATGATCTGGAAGAAGCTCTGATTCAAGCCGCTACTGATCCCGGGAGCCGTCCCATATTTTATAAGAAGCTCTTAGAGTCGGAAATTGTTGTACTTGGGTTCAGCAACGTTTCCGAAGAAGGCTCTAGAACCGCCGTCGAAGGAGAAAAGCTGTCAATTGTAAATTGGGAAAAAAGTGATGGAACAAAAGTAATACCGTTTTTCACTAGTGTTTCTGCGGTGCAGAAGATTTTAGAGGAGGAAACTCGAGTCGTCTCGTTGCCTGCCCGCAATTTTTTTGAGATGACCAAAGGATCGACTGTTTACTTGAATCCCAAGTTGGATTTTGGAAAAGAATTCTTCCCACATGAGATTGAGGCCCTTTTAGAAACTGGCGTCAATCATTCTCTAACCCAACGGATCGTGGAAGAATCCACGCAAATACAGTTGTGGCAGTCGGCCGGATACCCGACTGAAATGGTTTCAGCGCTCACGTCGCTCCTTTCGCGGCATCCTGTTGTTAAAGCGGCATACCTTTGCATGATGCAAGAACTAACTACCGATAAAGTGCCCACTTTACTGGTTGGATTTGAGGGAGAGGGTAGTCTGGAGCTGGTAATGCGAGAAGCTGGATCTGTTGTCGCCGATACGGCCCCTAAAGGAATGTTGGTCGATTTTGTCGAAGTAACCCGAGGCGATTCGGGAGCTTCAGGTTATATGTTTGAATCAGTTGAGCCGTTTTATCGGCGCAGTTGGGGGGCGAAATTGTGGAATTTACTTCGTCCAGGCCATGCATAACTAATCATTCCAGTTCGTTCCGGCCCTGATGGGCCTCCACCGGACGGCCTTTTCTTCGCTTCGCTGCGTACAGGCCGCCGCTGAATTTTGGCGTTAAAGGCTAAAGGGAGTTTTCGGTGAACAAGGAAGACCTATCCCCAGAAGACCAAGCCTACTACAAGCGTTTTGAGTTCAAGCCGTTACGAGTATTGCTGTATCTGCTGGCAGTCGTTTACTTGGTGTTTGTTTATGCACTCGGTGGTTCCCTGTTCAGCCGAGGTTTTTTCAGCGGCGCGGTCGGAACCTTTGTTCTGATTCAGGGGATCGATCTCTCTCGAAGACGACTGATCGTCATTGGCGGATTCCTGACAGTTGTGAGCATCTTCCAGACAATATTGTCGGTGTTGTAGTGATTACCGAGCGCTTCCTTCAAAAGCCTTTAACAAGTAGTTGTAGTATGTTTCGGGCCTGGCGGCCCTACACCGGACGCCCATTTCGCTGCGCTACATGGGCGCCGCTAAACAAGGGCGTTATGCGTAAGGATTAAGCAATGAGTTCGTACGGAACGTTGATATTCTTCTGTGGGAAGATGGGAGCTGGTAAAAGCACTTTGTCTGGCAAAATCGCTCGTGAGCGGGGAGCCGTGCTTATTTCAGAGGATGAATGGCTAGCCGCGCTGTTCCCCGGCGAGATCAAAGATTTCAATGATTACATTAGTTACTCATCTCGTCTTAAGCCTGTGCTGAGATCACACGTTGAGCAAGTGCTCTTGGCTGGTACCTCCGTGGTCCTGGATTTTCCTGGCAACACCCGGAAGCAAAGAGCTTGGTTCAAAGATATATACTCGCAACACGGTATTCCTCATGAACTGTACTATTTGTCGGTAGACGATGAAGTTTGTTTAAAGCAGCTTAAACAGCGGCAGAAAGAACAACCTGAACGAGCACAGTTCGACACAGAGGAGGTCTTTAGGATGGTGACAGGTTACTTTGAGCCGCCCGAAGAGTCGGAAGCGTTTAACCTCCAGATTGTAGAACAGAAGTCCGCATAACAAGGCAATCAAATTCGTTCCGGCCTTCGGCCTCCACCGGACGCCCTTGTCAGGGCGCCGTTTATTGCTGGCGTTAAATTCCGAAGGGTAAACCTGTGAGCACTGAGTTCGAAGATTACAGAACGGGACATCTTGTAAGGACAGCCGAAGTTTGGAAGCGGCTGATAGAACTGGGTGCCACAGAAGAATCGAAGTTGGACTTCGACTTTCAATTTAGCGCCAAGCGGAAGGTTGCAGTCGAGGCTCTTCAATCTGAACTGGCTGACTATCCGCTCCGGGTAGAGCGAGAGGGATTCCTAAGAAAGTCGTACGTAATTTCGGGCAATTCCGGCCCTATAACTTGGTCAGAAGAGCAACTTTTGAAGTGGGTTGATTACCTTATTTCGGTTGGTGCTGACGCCGACTGCGAGTTCGAGGGGTGCGGCGCCAGTGCTCCGTAACAAGAAATTTAACAAGTCAATTAAGTATGTTCCGGCCTGCGGCCTCCACCGGACGCCCCTGTCGGGCCGCCGCTTATTTCAGCGTTAAATTCAAGGAAGAGAGGCAAACATGGAGAAAGTTGTCACAGGCCTGCTGGTGCTCGTAGGCATCATTCATCTCTTGCCGGTTTCCGGGGTTCTGGGCGTGGAGCGTCTTGCCACGCTTTATGGCGTTTCCCTGGGTGAGCCCAACATCGAAATTCTAATGCGCCACCGGGCCATCCTGTTTGGGCTTCTTGGCCTGTTTCTGTTGTATGCAGCGTTCCAGCCATCTTTGCAAACGCTGGCGATCATCGCGGGCCTTATCAGCGTTGTGTCCTTCATCGCTATTGCGTGGTCTGTCGGCGGGTACAATGAGTCTGTCCGTAAGGTCGTTATCGCAGACATTATTGCCATTGTCGCGCTCATCGGTGCAGGGATAATCCGTGTCGTCAGCCGCAACTAAATTTAACAAGGCCATTAAGTCTGTTCCGGGCCGATGGCCCTCCACGGGACGCCCTTGTCAGGGCGCCCCTTATGGCTGGCGTTAGGTCATCGTATGAAGAAGCTGTTTTTTTGGTTGTTCATTCTTTTCTTCGTGTTTGCGCAGTCCTACTTTATCTATGCTCTAAACCAACCGGAGGCTGCCAAGTCATTTACGCAACTCTGGTATAGCTTTGGTGTAGAGCAAACGGCCTATTCGCAGTTCGTTTTCCGTACGATTCAGTGGTGGGTGGTATTGCCTATTTTATGTCTAGGCTTGGCCTTTTCAGCACTGTTCCGCGCAACCAAATGGTTGCCATTGGCCGCAATTTCCGCGAGCTTCGCGGGTACAGTGGCTCTTTATTGGTCTGCGTATGCACCAGCATTGCTCGTACATGTTTAGACCTAACAAGGCCATTAAGGTTGTTCCGGGCCGATGGCCCTCCACCGGACGCCCTTGTCAGGGCGCCGCTTATGGCTGGCGTTAGGGTCTTGGAGAAGTTCAGCGATGGCTACTAGTTCAATCAGCCGAAGAATGGAAGCGAGCATTGCGGCATATCAAAATGGCGACTACGAAGCTGCGTTGGTTCAGTACTTTCCAGCCTTAGACAAGACTGCAAAGCGTCGCCGACCAAAGGAAAGTGTTGGACGTCGAATAAAGAGCTTCCTAGATGATGAACTGGATATAATTTCCCACATCGCGACCCAAAACATCTTCCGTGTGGACTGTGATGGAGTATCTTTTCCCGAGGCAATCTATAAGTTTGGCCGTACATCGATAGTTCATGAGGGTGAACTTGATGAGCGCTTAAATTTCGACAATCAGAATGGCCTTTCTATTGGGAGCACGTGGAACCTTCCCCCAACTTTCATCATTGGGTTAATTGTTGCAGTAGTAATAGCGTCAGAAAACGAAAATGAAGAATTTTCTCAGCAATATGGCCTTACGATCCATGGGGAAGATTTTAACCTGAGCGAGATGTGGGGCGATCGGCAATTGGTAAGAGATTGGATGGAGAAAAAGTATGGTCGGCCCATTTTTACCAGTCAGCAACCCTAACAAGTGCAGGCAGTGCGACGGTTTAGTCGTTGCTCCTTCGTCACAACAACTAAACCGCGCCTGCTGCCGGCGTTATAGCGCAATTAACTTAGGATCGTGAGTTTGAAAAAAATTCTTCTTCTGGCTCTTATAGGTTTCGGTGCGTGGAACTACTACACAAATAACGTAAATTCTGCGTCTAGCCCTACGATCCGCTGGTCTGGGGAGACTGATGTTCCCAAGGAAGCACCTATTTATAGTTCCCAAACTAGTTTCAGTTGTGACGGGCGCCAACATTGCAGCCAGATGACCTCCAGAGCCGAAGCTGAGTTTTTCACTAGAAACTGCCCGAACACAAAGATGGATGGTGATCGCGACGGTATCCCTTGTGAAAACGACTCTCGGTTTTAATAGCGACAGCTATAACAAATCACGGCACTCGGACGGCCATAAAATGGTCGCCGGTGCGCTCAGCGTTAAACGGTAAGTATGGATAGTCGAACCCGGAGAAAATACGCATCACTCATTTGGGAATGTCGCTATCGGCTAGAGACGTTGCGGGATTTTGTCGAAGGCACGACTCATTGCACATACCTACAGACGACGATCGAGTCGGAAGCGCTTCAATTGCGAAAGCTGCTAGAGTTGATTGCATTTGCCTCCTTGGTCTCATACCAAGATGCCTATCGCACGGTTCGCAATGATATTGCTAAAGATTGGCATGCAGCTCGAATACTTAAAAAGATAGAAGGCATTAACCCAGACTTCTATCCCACCCCGGTGCGGGGACATGACGGGAATCGCTGGGTAAATCTGAACGGTGGTTATCTTAGTCGTCGTCAGTTTTCGCAGCTATATGACAAGTGTGGGGCAATGCTTCATATCAAGAACCCTTTTTCGAAGGGCAAAAATTCTTTGGCATTTCATCGTCAGGTGCCGGAGTACTTGCGACGTATCGAACAGCTCTTGTCAGAACATTATGTAAGGTTGGCCAAGACGAATGAGCTTGTCCACGTAACTGCACCAATGGATCCAGAGTCGTCAATCCAGGTTCGTGTTTTCGTCGAGCTCTAGGATTCGTTTAACAAGTCACGGAAGACGGACGCGTGAGACGCGCCGCTTCGTTTTTGCGTTATGAGTAAATCATGAGTGAGATATTGGCTTTGCTTTTGGTGGTGTTGATCGCAGCAATGGTCGTCATGGTTCCTGTGTGGTTCGTTGCAGTCTCTCGATACTTCAGTTTTCTCAGTGCGAATCACCCTGGCTTGTATAGACAAATGGGGGAGCCATCGTTGTTTGCGAACAACACGCCATCAAACAACACTTCATTCTTGAGGTACGTTTGCGGCAGCGACTATATTGCATCTGGTGATGACCAGCTGGTTTCTAAAAGTCGGTTCTTGAAAAGATTTTTCTATTCGTATCTGGTTATTTTTGTAGCAGTAATCATTGGTGTGGCAGGCGTCGGCAACTCATAACCAGTGCATCAAATTCGTTCCGGCCCTAAAGGGCCTCCACCGGACGCCCTAGTCGGGCGCCGTTTATGCAGGCGTTAGGTTTTCAATGAGACGAAGAGATTTCATCAAACTAGGATCAATGGCAATATTTTCACCCTTATTTGTAGGGTGTGGAAAGGGCGACCAAATGAGTGAAAAATATCATGAAATTAACATGCCTGAGTTTTCTCATTCTCGATTGCACTCCCAATTAGATAGGCTATTAGCTGCATACGAAGACAAAGGAATGAATGTATCAGATACACTACTTCCTGCACTATCTGAAAAAGAAATTAGAGATCAGTGTACTTGGTTTCCTGGTGAGCTAACCCAAGAAATTATTTCTTTATATTCATGGCGTGGTGGTCAACAGAATGATGCATGGGAAACCAAACATCCTTTTTGGTTCAGAGACAATAGCTTTTCAAGTCTAGCGCGGGCTCAAACAGAGTATCAGAGCATGATGAATTCCTATGGTAAAAACCCAGAGGACCACGAGATGCTCAAGTATTCGTTTCCGTTCGCTTCATTTAACGGTGGCTGGTACGTTTTACCAACGAGAAAACATGACTTTAACCCGTCGTTAAAAAGCCCAGTAATTTCGGTGCTGCAAGGAATAGATGTATATTATTACACTATAGAGTCGATGGTTAACACATGCATAGATTGGGTTAGTCGGCCAGAATTTGACTCTGACTATACACTTCCTGAAGACATAGAAATGCAAATCTGGAAAAAACATAATCCGAGAATTTTCGAATATGAAACCTAACAAGGCGTTCAAATGGATTCAGTAATATTGTCACCTTTGCTGCAAAGAAACGCAGCAAAGTCGCCAACATCACTTCACCAGTTAACGCGGCGTTAAATGGTAATGAGCATGGATTCAACTGAGTGTAATTTGATCAAGTCTGAAGCATGTCTATCCGAGTGCGGAAAATACCGTTATTGGCTGAGCCGTATCTGGAATGAAAGTGGAGACATTGGAGCTTTTGTCTGCACCAACCCTTCAAAAGCGACCTCTCTTCTGTCCGATACAACGCTAAGCAATTGCAATAATCTCGCTGTACAGTGGGGCTGGGGCGGGTTTTATATCATCAATATTTTTGCCTATATGGCAACCAATCAGAATGATATGAGAGCACAAGCCGATCCTAATGGCCCAAAAAACGATGAAGCCATCACCAGCATTTCGAACACAACGGAATGTGTGGTACTTGCTTGGGGAAATGGCCACAGGAGTAGATCTAATCAGGTGCTCGAACTTTTAAGCAAAAAGAAGCTCTACTGCATCAAACGGAATACCGGCGGTGGTTTTCTGCATCCGAGCAGAATCAAGTCGGAAGACTATGCGCAACCAGTTGCCATTTAACAAGTCGTGTCAGTGGACGCGCTAAAGCGCGCCACTGCACTCAGCGTTAAATGGAGAAAGCAATGCAAGAAGAAGTAGTCCGCTGTTCGTGTTGTGGCGAGCTCGTTGCGGCCAATAATATTGAGTTGGTTTTGCGCCGACCGGATGAAATTGCTGGGATGGATGAACAAGAGGTCGTACAAAGGTGCAAGTTCAACGACGATATTTATATTCTTGACGACAATAGATTTTTCTTGCGTTGTACGATCCCTTTGCCCGTTCGTGGCGGCACTGAACGTTATTCTATTGGAGCTTGGGCTGAACTCACCCAGGATCAGTTTCAGAAAGTCTGGGATCTCTGGGAGGAAGAGGATCTGACTACTGAACCGCCAATGGAAGCAAAGCTGGCAAACACGATTCCTCTTACAGATCACTCGCTAAATTGTTCTGTCCAGATACGGTTGATTGGAGCGTCTACTCGGCCTGAGATCTTTATCGCTGATACCCATTGTTCGTTGTATGAAGAACAGAATTCAGGAATACCAGCGCATCGGGCCAGTGAGTATTCCGACCTGATACGTGCCTAAGCATCTAACAAGGCAATTAAATTCGTTCCGGCCCGATGGGCCTCCACCGGACGGCTTTTTCTCCGCTTCGCTGCGCAAAAGCCGCCGTTTATTGCTGGCGTTAAAAGTAAAAGGAAGTATCAAATGGAATTTGTCGAAATCGAGCTAACCCAAGGCAATATCAACAACAATCACCTTTACCTGTCATCGGTGCTCGAGTTTTTTCCACCAGACTCTATCGGAGGCAGCAACGAGAGTAGCCTCGCTCCGAGAGTCCTCGAAGTTCACAGCGGCATCGCATCACCAGTTCGCACTGACATCGCAGGTGATAAGAAAATTTTTCGCCGCCGGGCTTGGATAGGTGAGTTTTTCGAGGTTCATAATTTGGCAGCAGGTGATCGGGTGGTAATCGAGAAAACGGGCACTGACCGCTATCACGTGTACCCGAAGCGGACCTAATCTTTTAACAAGTCGCTGTAGTACGCGGCCGATGGCCGCCGGACGCCCTTTTCATTGCGGCTTCGCCTCCATTACAAGGTCGCCGCTAAGCTCAGCGTTATAAGGCACATTGAATGTTCAAGAAGGTAGTCAGCATATTTAGGAAGAAGGAGATTCAGTGGTACGAACCTGAAGATCCAACTCCGAGGGAGCAATGCCCTTGTTGCGACTACATTTCACTTGCGGAACGCGGGAATTTTCTGATTTGCCCAATTTGCTATTGGGAGGACGATGGTCAGGATGTTGACGAACTTGATGTTGAATCAGGTCCGAATCACTACATTACTCTCAGACAGGCTAGAAATAACTTTGGCGAGTTCGGCGCTTGCGAAATCGAAATGAAGAAATATGTGTTGCCAGAGAAGGAGCGAGGGAATTATCAGCATAAACCCAGAACCTTATAACAAGTGGGTGAAGCTGACCGGTACTACGCTGCACTCCGCACCGGCAGCTTACCCAAGGCGTTATACAAAGAGCAAATTGCAAGGGGTTTCATATGACCAATGTTGGACCATTCTCACAAAATGATCTTGACACCCTATGGGCTATGTCTGATGCGCAGAAGAAGGAGAGAGAAATCCAAGTTCTCTCTGACGATGAAGCGGAGCAGGCCATGACAATAAATACCCTAGACAACGGCACAATTTCAGTTCGACGAAAGCCTGACGGCCGATGGCAAGATATGAACGTCGGATTAATCACGGAATATGACGACGACTAACAAGATTAAATAGATATTTTGACCAAAGGTTTTGAGTCAGTTGTATCACAAGTGCACGCAATGGGCGGGAAAAAGACCGTGCCATTGCTGCAAGCGCTATGCATGGAATTTCTGAAATGAACAAACTCCTAGAATTCGTAGTATCGCCCACGTACTTTTACGCTGACTACAGAAAATCAAAGGTGTCGAAGGAAGAGCGGACGGAGTTGATTAAGAAGTATAATCGTAGATATCTAGTCGCTTCGTGGTTCCTGGCTGCAATGCTTGGGTTGACGTGGCAATGGAATGAATATCCTTCGGACGGATGGCTTATCCCATATGGGGTAATGGTCGCGGTTTTGGTTTGGCTGTTTCCTTTTTCACGAAGCAATGAAATATTCCTCGCGTTTCTCGAAGACGCGTATGACAAGGTTTCCCACAAGGACCCGTCTAGTAATCTGTTATTCAGTGAAAGAATTCGTTTAGCGCTGCATAGCTACATCGAGCTTCTAGCAAATTTCGCAATCATTTATTACTTGATTCCGAAAGAATGGTTCTCGGAGCCATTAGAGGGAATATGGGATGCGCTTTACTATAGTGGCGTTACAATCACCACTCTTGGTTATGGAGATATACATCCAGCCCATTGGATTCCAAAAGGGTTGGTTGTATACGAGGTGTTCTGTGGATTTATTCTGCTCATCGTAAGTTTCGCTATATATGCGGGACGTGGAATGGAACGAGATGCATAACAATCGGCTGCACGGCGACCGATTTTCCGCCGCTTCGCGGCTCCAAACCGGCGCGTGAGCCGGGCGTTATATCTTCTTAAGAGAAAAATATGAAAAGGTATTTAATAGCGAATATTGAAAACAAACTAACAGAATATGAGATGGCGCAGAACTCCGCGGAGCACCATGATAATTTAGTTTGGTCTGTCTCTACCTTGAACTGGGGAGTTAGCTCTGTATTGCTTGGCTTCGTTCTGAACAACATAACTGAAAGCTCACTCGGAATCGTGGTCCTGCTTTTTTGTTTGATTGGTATTTTTCTAATCCTTTGCTCTTGGTTATTCGCAAGACAATTTAGAAGCATTAGAAATCAGAAGTATAAGCGCTGTAAGGAGCTCGAAAAAGAGCTTGGTCTGGTGCAGCATACGAACATAAAACATAAAGACGGGAGCCAAAGTAAGATTTATTCAATGATAATGGTGCTATTTATCGTCACATGGACCGTGGTATTTATAAAAGTA
This sequence comes from Marinobacter sp. BW6, assembly GCF_008107725.1. GTDB lineage: Bacteria > Pseudomonadota > Gammaproteobacteria > Pseudomonadales > Oleiphilaceae > Marinobacter. The sequence goes on along the minus strand of NZ_VIRN01000083.1, from coordinate 108,139 downwards.
ATAGCGAATCTATTAGGTTATGCGATGCCTATGATATAACAAGTCACGGAAGGCGGACGCGTTAGACGCGCCGCTTCGTTTTCGCGTTACAAGGCCAACTGAAAGGGAGTTCAAGTGGTTACCTGCTACCTAAAGTACGTTATAGATCCCTACAAAGCCGCTGAGTTCGAGCGCTATTCCAAGATGTGGATACCTCTGGTCCAGAGGTTCGGCGGTCAGCACCATGGGTATTTCTTGCCTTCCGAGGGTGCCAACAATATCGCCATCGCACTATTCACGTTCGAGTCTCTGGCAGCCTATGAAAAATACCGTGAGGCTTCGTTCCAAGACTCCGATTGCCAGGCCGCATTCAAATACGCCGAAGAAACTCGTTGTGTACTAAGCTGTGAACGCAGTTTTATGAGGCCGGTTTTTGAGTGAGCTTGTAACAAGTCACGGAAGGCGGACGCGTGAGACGCGCCGCTTCGTTCAGCGTTATGTATCGAAAGGAGTGCTATGAAGCATGTGATGCCCGGATTCGAGAAGAGGAAAGTTTTCATTGATTTACTCAAGCACTTCTCGACTTTGTCTATCGGTGTTCTTGCGCTGAGCGCCGCATTTCTCGGGAATTTTTCACAGCTGAAAGCTAGCTCGGACGCTTTGGTCTTCGCAGTATCTTGTTTCTTTTGCGTCGTAGTCAGTAGCAGCATCGCCAAGTACATACTGGTCGCAAATATTGAAGAGGTTCCTCGCGGGTCATTTTCACACCAGATGCTGAGAATATGCATCTTTTTAACTATGCTAGGTTTTTTCGGCGGGGCGGGTTCTTTCGTGTACTTGGTAGTACAAAATACATAACCAATCATTCCAGTTCGTTACGGCCCTGATGGGGGCCTCCACCGGACGGCCTTTTCTCCGCTTCGCTACGCAAAGGCCGCCGCTGAATTTTGGCGTTAGGCATCAAGGAGAGGCATGCCAAGACTTGATACTAGGCTCGAAGCAGAAGGTGCTGAGTTTCTGGTGCTAGGCCAGCTTCTATTGCACAAGATAGCTTCATACAAAACCTACACGAATATGCCGGGTTATGACTTGGTAGCGACTAATCCTGAGTCGAATAAATCCGCAATGATCCAGGTTAAAAGCAGGTGGCGCACTGGTGCTGCAGCTTTTCCGATCAAAAACTTTAGTTGTGATTTTGTCGTGGTGGTTTTACTCAATCGTGGCTCCAAGGACGGAAAAAAAGAAGTTCTGCCTCCCAAGTACTATATCTTTCCCATAGAAATAATTCGCAACGCACCACGGAGCAAAGACTGGGGAAAGGTAAATCTGAGGGACATTCCTGACTACCATGAGTACGAGGAGAAATGGCATTCGATCTCAGAGTTCCTCAGTGATCAGAATGCCTAACCAGTCACGGAAGGCGGACGCGTGAGACGCGCCGCTTCGTTTTCGCGTTATATCCGAATGAAAAATTATGCTCCGGTGTAAGAGTTGTAACGCAAAGCTAGTCAAGGCAGGCACCGTGAAGCTCAATGCTGCCCCGTACGTGGGCTATCCCTTTGGGGCTTTTACATGGACCGGCGATAGCCGAAGCCAGCGCTCTCTCTTATTGCTCATTCTCAGCGTTGCGCTTGCTGCCATTTTTCAAAACGTCTTGAGTGTAGTTGGGGTGCTCGTTTGTTTGGGGTATCACATACTTGTTGTCAACGATCCCAAGCAGCTTTACAAATGCCCGTCTTGTCCAAAAATCTATGTTGGGCATGGGTTGTTAGAGTTTCGCAGGGATGACGATTTGTATATCTGATATAACCAACCCAGTCACGGCGACGCCTACTACATTGCGGCTTCGCCTCCATTTCGCAGCCGCGCGTGCTGAGCGGCGTTACACCGCATGAATACAACCGAGTTTGTCGTTTACTATTTAATCGTCGTATCAGCGATCTTTTTGCTGATCGCACTGGTGCGTTTTTCGCAGCTTAAGCCATTGTCCGAGGCTAGACAGACCTCGGCGGTGGTTGAACAGAATCATCGCGCTGCTCTAGATCGGTTGGTTCAACTGGGCATCAGGGTTGAAGGGAAGGGGCCTATCCACTTTATCGCTCCTCCGCCTTACACGCCCGACGAGGAATTGGAGGTTGGCGCCGAGATGGAGGTTTGGGTCTCCAACCAGCTGCCAGGCGTTGTTTTAACTACCCAACCCAGTTTCGCAACGCTCCTGGCCAAGGCCATCAAGCCTGCTCTGTTGGTAATGTTTTTACTTTCTATGCCTTTGATATTTGTCGTTTTTAGTGAGGTGTAACAAGTCACGGAAGGCGGACGCGTGAGACGCGCCGCTTCGTTTCAGCGTTAGGCAATGAAGAAGCCATGAAGTCATTAGTCCAGATCAGAGAGAAAATAGATCTAGCAGTGAGGAATGGTGGCGCTGACTCGGCGCTTTTTAACTTCCTCTTCTCTCATATAAGAATCGTTTTAGAAAAGAAGTCGGAAAAACGAAAATATCCTTTTCTTTCAATGGTGTGTAACTGGTACCAACATTGTGAGATAGATAGGTCAACTCTGGGGTATGAAGTCATTCGAAAAGCTGGCGATGTCATTTTTGATGATCTGATGGCCAGCAATCATGACGATAATGGCCGATACGACAAAGTTGTCAGAGACGTTTCTGTAGCCTTCGGTATGGGAAGGCTTAAGCACGAACTGCATGACTTCTTCACCGATCACGATATAGACCCAGTCATGGTAAATCATGAAAACTGGGAGAGGTTCCGTATTGGCGTTTTGTACGACTTGTCAGAACGCCCAATTCAAATCCCCGAAGTGCCTGATAAAGCGAATAGAAATCTAAGCTCCACTCAAAAGAAAGCTAAGAATGTCCGAGCTTACCTTGAGAAAAGAGCAGCAGAAGCAAGACCGAATGAGCCCGATATGGTCACGCCAGTAGCCTTCTCTGTGGAACTTGTCGAGAACTCATTCCGCTGGACGATTGAGATGAAATCTACGATCAGAATAACCGGGGCATTGGTGAAGGAGTAAGGCAATTTTTTATGCCTAACAAGGCCAGTCACGGCGACGCCTACTACATTGCGGCTTCGCCTCCATTTCGTAGCCGCGCTTGCTGAGCGGCGTTAAATGCCGGTGATAGCCAGGTCCAAAGCTCCAACAATCTGGTCTCTGAAATGTGAGAGGGAGCCAATAGGGCTCTTGAGATGTTTTTCAGGCACGGAGGAAATTTGCGGAGTTAACAGCAACAGCTCCTGATCGTCAAAGCTGATTTCCGGAGTGAGCCCTTGCATGGCTTCGCCACCGAAGGCAGAACGTTTGCCCAAAGGGATAACAATGCGAGTTGCCAAATCGCTCAGAAGGCTGCTTTGAATATCCACCAGGTAAGGATAGTGAGCCTTGCTGATTTTGCTCGGGTTGGGGTACACATCGAACTGTGCCATCAGAACTCCCTGAATTCGTCGCCGAAGCATCCATGTTGTTCGACGAAATCGTTGTAGCTTTTTATCGCAGCGCGATTCTCTTCAACCCATTGAGCGGCTTCGCGTTTCGAAAGCTCTTCTTTCAGAGCTCGTTCCAGGGTGGCAGACAAGTTAATGTTCAGTTCCCGGGTTTTACGCAGAAGATCGCTATTGATTGAGAGGTTCGCTGCTTTTTTGGGGGCGGCTGAGTTATAGAGTTCGGCCATGAGGGCCTCCCAGAAGATATAGAATACAAAGTTTGATCTTATGCGCATAGCTATGCGCATGCAAGCATTTAACCAATGGCTGTTGTCGGACGTGCCTACGCTGGCGCTCCGTCACGCTGCAAAGCCAAGGCGTTATGCACAGGCGTTCGTCTTGACGTACGTACCTAAAAGCGTACACTGATGAAAAGTTGAACACGCAAGAGGTGTGTCATGAGCGGAATCACAGCAACTGAGGCGCGCAGCAACCTTTATCGGTTGATTGACGAGACCGCCGAGTCCCACCAACCAATCGTCATCATGGGTAAGCGGAACAAAGCTGTTCTGGTATCCGAAGAAGACTGGTCTGCTATTCAGGAAACACTTTACCTGCTCTCCGTACCCGGTATGCGGGAGTCTATTCGGGAAGGGATGGATACCCCCGTGGATGAATGCGATGAGGAGCTGGACTGGTGACATGGAAGTTGGTTTACACCAAGCACGCCCAGAAAGATGCAAAAAAGTTGGCCTCCAGCGGCCTCAAACCAAAAGCCCAGGAACTGTTAGCGCTAATAGCGGAAGATCCTTACCGCAAGCCGCCTCCGTTTGAGAAGCTAATTGGTGATCTTGCGGGGGCCTATTCGCGCCGCGTTAATATTCAGCATCGCCTGGTCTACCAAGTACTGGAGGACGAGCAAGTGGTGAAAGTCCTCAGACTCTGGAGCCACTACGAATAATGCATAACCAGCCGCTGTTGCCGGACAAATTTTCCACCGCTTCGCGGCTCCAGAATTGCCGCAAAGCTGGGCGTTAGGAAGGGAATCATGAAACCGAAGATCAGCGTTATCACACTTGGTGTGGAGGATCTGGAGAGGGCCACTCGCTTCTATAGCGAAGGTCTCGGTCTGCCAAAGCATGATTTTGAGGGCGGCAACATATCCTTTTTCAGTCTGGAAGGCACCTGGTTAGCGCTTTACCCGCGGGAAGAGTTGGCCAAGGACATCGGGTTAGCCGTTTCCACGCAGGTTGGCTTCTCCGGTATTACACTGGCCCATAATGTCGCAAGCAAGTCAGAAGTTGATGCTGTCCTTAGTCAGGCGGTATCCGCAGGCGCGCAACTCATCAAGCCAGCGGTGGAGGTTTTCTGGGGCGGTTACTCCGGTTACTTTCAAGATCCGGAAGGTCATTACTGGGAAGTAGCCTACAACCCTTACCAGGATCTGACGTAATCGCGGAACCATCAGTCGATCCTGACAATCACAGGCGCGGCGACGGCTCCTAGAATGCTGCTTCGCCTCCGTTCCGCCGGAATAAAAAACAGGGAACAACCGCACCCATTACCATTGTTATTAGAAAATGGGTTCGCCAGTTGCTTTGACTGCATAAAACAGGCAATCGCTCTTCGCAATAACCGGATTGGTGGTAATCATAAAGGCCCTGATGGCTTGGGCGGGGTAGATCTGCCCATCTCTGACTTGCAGAACCTGCTCCATATTTTCGGTTCGGTTGTGGCTGATCGCAGTGAGTATGCTAAGGCCTTTTTTCCCCACCCATCCCAGGGGGTCATCCGGAGAAACAATGCCGAAATTGCGGTGTTCGATGTCGGGCGGAAACGTCACGTCGGCCTGCCCGGAAGGCTCAAGGCGGTATTCTATGATCGCTTCAGGCGCCAGCTCCACCCGGATCGGGTTGCGCAGCACGGTGACGTCCCACTCCGCTTTTTCCAGTGACAGCACATCCGGCCTTGAGCTATAGCGAACGAGTCCCTCATACGCCAATTGATGAGCATGATCGTCCTGGAACCCACCGCACTCGATGGTTACCGTAGGCACCTCCTGCTCAGAATATTCCATCAGCGCTCCCAGGCGAAGATCCGTCATAATGAGGCGGTCGGTAAAGAGTGAAGTCAACGCCTGATGCGCCGCGTCGTTGGTGATAGACACAGCAAAGGCCGGGCCTGTGCCTGAGGTGTTGTGCACGTCCAGCAGGCATTCCGGGTTTGCGTTTCGAAGTTCTGTCAGCATGGCCTCGGCAATCGCACCTTCGTCCCCCTCGAAAGGTTCTTTGAAACACCGGTTGAGGTCACGTCCTTCGGGAAGCTGGCGCATTGAGAGAGGGGGCGGAATTTTCGCGGGGTAGATGCCTCCCAGCAGAAACAGCATGTTGACCTCGGGGGTGCGCTGCTCAAGTAACCACCGGTGAAGTGCAAACAGACCCGAAGGCTCATTGCCGTGCAGAAGCGTCGCCATGGCTCGGGTGCGGGAGCGATCGCGACCGGCCACTCGAACAACCGTCGGCTTTTGCAGTTGGTCCAGCCACTCAAGGGGTGAGCGACCCAGCGTTTGGGGGGAGGGGTTATTGAGGTAATCAAGTACGTTCGAATTACTCACGGCAGCAATGTCCATTCATGAAGCGGCACGTTTTTCTTCTGGTTAGCCATGTACAGAGCCAGCATACTCCGGAACGCCTCATCAGGGCTCAGGGACCTGAGTAAAGACTCTGTGACGTGGCGCTGCCACCGGGCGCCCGTCATGGCGGTTTCAATGCGGCCTTCGATAATTCCCAGTAGCCGCTGAATTTCCGTCTCGTCCACAGCTGTTTGTTTCAATGCTTCCCGTGCGCGCGGTAGCAGTTCCCGGGCCACGGTTAACAGGGGCGTATCCTGCAACTGAACCTGGTCCTTGTGAGGCCAGATGATTTCTGCGCCGATGCCATATTTGGCGGCGCGGTAGAAATTGTGTTCGGTGTAATGGAAGGGGAGTATCGACGTCAGATGGCTGATGTCATCGAGTACGGCCAGCGCAGCCCCGATCACGAACAGGCCGTTCGCGCACATGTCAGCGGCAGTCGGGCCGGCAGGCATGGAACGAATCTCAATGCGTAGATGGCCGCCTTCGGTATGGTCATAGATGGCCCGGTTCCAGGGCCAGGTGGTTCCCTGGTGCAGTCGCATTTCGGCCAGTTTAGGTACTTCACCACGATCAATCACCGCCATCGGATCTTCCTCCGACATCAGTGGAATGATGGGGGGATAGAGCGATGCCGAGGCCGCAAACAGTTCCCAGGCGCTGCGTGTCCAGCCGTTTCCGTAATAAACCCGCGGTGGATGGCGCCAGGTTTTATGGTTGGGGGATCGGCTGTCAATGGATTGCTTGAACAGGGCAATCCGGGTTTCCTCCCACAAGTGGTGGCCAAAGAGGCTGGGCGAGTTGCTGGCCAGAGCAAGTACAACCGGCGTGACCAGTTGTACTGCGTTGAAATAATCGGCAAAACGATGTGCTGGCACACGCCAGTGCAGCTGGAACGAGGTATTGGCTCCTTCCATGTAGACGTCGTCGGCCTCCAGATTGATAACATCGTTGCCGCCAATATGGATGCTGAATGGCTCGCCCCGTTGCTTGAGCAGCGCGTTGGATAAGGCATGGTAGCGGGGTTCGTCTGTCATCACCTTGGCGCCCATATCGGACTGGCGAAGTGTGGGCAGTATGCCAATCGGTACCAGTTCCCCATCCAATGACGCGGCGTGCCGGTTGATTCGTCGGATCGCAGCGAGCAGTTCTTGCTCGGTTCTGGCAAACGGAGATCCCTTGAAAGCCTGGGGGCTGAGGTTGTATTCGAGATTGAAGCGGTTCAGCTCAACCGTCAGTTGGGGGTCCTGAACGCGGGCGGCGATTTCTGTGTTGATGGGTTGAACGCGCAGGTCAGAGTTTACGATGTAGAACTCGACCTCGGCTCCAATGGAACTCTCTCCCTCACCAAAGCCGGGCCGGTTCAGAAGGCGAGTGAGTGCTTTAAGATCCGTCCGGACCTTGGCTGCAAAACGCTCGAACTCTTCCGGCGCAAATTCTGTTGTCTTGATCGACAGTCCCACGGCGACGTCGCCTCTGGCGAAAACTTACCTTGATAGTAGTGGAAGATGCGCCTGGCACCAGCCTATGACCACAAAACCATAGCAGTACAGAACACGTTCCTTTTCCAACTGGAATGCCCGGCGCTCCCTGTTATCAAAAAGAACATCGAAGGCTTGTGGAATATCAATAACGTGCGAAACTTAAACCCATTATTCTTAAACTTCAGCCTTTAAAGAGCCCAAGCTTAATGCACGACTTTATTCCACGATCTTTCAAGCTGCGTCGCTCACGAGGATTCACTCTTCTGGAGCTGATGACCGTGGTTGCGATTATTGGCATTCTCGCTTCGTTTGCCGTTCCTGTGTATCGAGGTTACGTGAATGAAGCCAAAGCCGCAGAAATTCTCGTCAACCTAAAGCGCATTGGTTTTGCTTACCATGATGCGATGCTAGTGGACCCGAATATTCGAGAGAATGCTCTGGATTACGACAGCACTGAATTTGGCAAATCACCGCCTGCACTATCTCTATTGGAACCCGTCTACGAGGGGCCGGACAATATTTCCTACGCCACTTACCTGGTAAATCATTCGGGCTACTTTCGATTTGCCCATGATGGCCAGTTCCCTGTTGCCTTTTTAAAAGCAACTAATGCCAACGAACGCGGTATTCTGCACGCTTTGAATCATGTTATGCAGCAACAACATGTTTTCATTAATGAAGATTTGATGGTGATTGCATTGGCAGAGCCGATCGGCCGAGGACGCCATTATCCTGCAAACCAACCATCTGTATCCGGTCTGTCAACGCCTCGAACCGGATCCGGCACTCCATCCACGGCCCCTGTCGTCCAACCCGACACGGGTTCTGGAAGCTCCGAAACGCCTCTACCCAAACCTTCGTCGGTTGCGGGCACCGATGCGGCCACGGACCAATCGAACACAGGGTCGACGCAAACACAAACGCCCACGGCGGTTGATAATCAGCCGCCGTCCTCAGGCGGCCCTCGGCCAGTTGCGAGTTCGACTCCTGTTGGCCTGAACTGGCCGCCTGGATGGGCAAAACATCCTGGTCAGCATCAGGGGCAAAACTTTCCTGGCAACGGACACCATTGAGGACTGAAAAATGACAGATATTCAGAATCGCTGGGAAAGCAAAATCGAGCGCGCTGTCAACGAAATCGAAGGGCGTGGAGCCAGTAAACGTAACTCGCGCTCCATAGAATTGCCGCCCTGGTTTCCGTACATATGTTTTCTTGTTCTTGGGGTTTTTATCGCCAACATCTACTTGTCTGGCAGCTCGTACCATGAGGATTCAGCGCCACAAGAGTTCCAAACCGGTGGAAAGGTGGCATTGCTGATGATGGCCGAGGACATTGAGCATTTCCGAAAGATGAATGGTCGGCTTCCCGATGCGATTCCCGGCGCACTGCAAAATCTTATGGATGTGAGCTATCAAAAGCTTAGCGATGACGAGTTTCGTCTCGAAGTCGAGCACTACAGGGCAAAAATCCGGGTAGGGAACGGCAAAGAACTACTGGAAGTGGAAGAATCGTGAGAGAGTCCTCTGAACAGAGTGTTGGCGGCATGGCCCCGAACTGGGTTTATGCCCTCTGTGAAAATCTTGCACCCTCGGCAATACCAGCTGCAGAGCGGCTTCAAGGTTCGTTCATTGCAATTCAACCATATCTGTCTGAACTGACTGGGAAATCTGACCATGAAATCGCTAAAGCCATCGCATCTCAGTTTGATCTGCCACTGGTCGACCTTGAGGAGCAGGTAGCCGATTCGACGTTGCTTCGGTCAATTCCGGGTGAGGTGGCCCGTCGTCATCACATCTTTCCGGTAACAATGGGGCAGCACGCCATTATTGTCGCGGCCTGTCATCCCTTTGATGAAGACATGCTGGCTAACGTGGGTTTTCTCACCGGTTTGCACGTTGATCTCGCCATTGCTTCTGTTTCGTCTATTCAGCGGGCACTGGATGAGAATTATGAGCCGCAAGCCAAGGATGATGACGTTCAGATTGTAAAAGATAATGCTGCTTCGTCCTCAACGCAGACAGCGGTTTCCGGTGAGGAATCCGCTGTTGCAGCGCTGGTTTCTGATATGTTGGCGGAAGCCTTTGAAGAACGTGCCAGCGATATTCACCTGGAGCCTTTTGCGGGAAGCGGATTGCTGCGGTATCGAGTGGATGGCGTACTTCGGCAAATCACTTCGCTACCCGAGAGAGTTTCTTCCCATGTAACGCAACGCATCAAGTCCATTGCGGGATTGAACGTTGCTAACCGAATGATCCCCCAAGACGGCGGCCTTTCGATCACCATCAATGGCCAGCCGATTGATTTGAGGGTTTCGTCGATCCCTGTGAAGGATGGCGAGAAAGTTGTCATCCGACTGCTTGTCCAGAATACCGTGCAGTCACTGAAGGATGTCGGGTTGCGCAAGCAGGAACTTGACCGCCTGCTTAACCTCTTGACCTATCAGGCCGGGGTCATTCTGATTTCGGGTCCAACAGGTTCGGGAAAAAGCACGACGCTTTACGCAGCGCTAAAACAGCTTCACTCGTTTGAGCGCTGCATTGTGACCGTGGAAGATCCCATCGAATACAAATTGGATGGAATTGCTCAGATTCGCGTGAATAGAGCTCAGGGAGTGACCTTTGCCAGCGCGCTGAGATCGATTCTTCGTCAGGACCCCGATATTATCCTGATCGGTGAAATCCGGGATGAAGAGACGGCGTCGATTGCGCTGAGAGCCGCCAACACCGGGCACCTTGTCCTAAGCACCATCCACACTAATGATGCGGTTTCAGCTATTCCTCGATTAACAGATCTTGGCACTGCGCCAACGGTCATTGCGGACACCGTATGCGGTGTGCTTTCACAGCGCTTGATGAGAAAGCTTTGCAGTAATTGCAAGCGGAAAGCTCGACCGGGAGAGAATACTTTGGTCGATCGATTGAGTTCTCTAAAAGTGTCGACCTCTGCACTGGTGGGCGACGGATGCAACCACTGCGGTAATACAGGATATAGGGGCAGGTTTCCGATCCTCGAGGTGGTTCCTATGACCCGAGAATTGGCAGATGCCATACGAGATACCGCAGACACCCAAAAGTTACGATCGATTGCGAAAGACGCTGGTGCACGGTCCCTCGCTGAGGTTGCCTTTGAGGCAGTGAATGAGGGAGACACCAGCGTTGAAGAGGCCCATCGCGTTTTAGGTGAGCTATTCTGGGCTTCACTGAGGGATGCCCAGGGCTAGTGTCGGCCATCGAAATATACCCAACCGAAAGACTCGTGTAATTGAATCGCCGCATTCCATCGCGGCGTGCAAACCATCAGGAGAATGTAATGCCTCTACCCGCACCATTGACCGAAAGCCAGGTCTATCACGGTTGCCCCGAAGAAAAACTGGATTTCGTTACCACCGATGACCTTCAGGACCTTGAACGTCCTTACGGTCAGGATCGGGTTCTGAGGGCGCTTGAGTTTGGCGCGGGCATTCAGGCGGATGGTTTCAATCTCTTTGTGCTGGGGCCGGCGGGAGCCGGCAAGCACGAACTCGTTGAGCGCTTTCTCTCCACGCACGCTTCCTCTCAGCCAGTTCCCTCGGATTGGTGCCATGTCTACAACTTCCGTTTTTCAGACAGACCCAATGCCATCAAGCTGGCGGCTGGAGAGGGGCGGCAGTTCAAAAAAGACATGAGCGACCTTGCGGAGGAGCTCGGCACTGCTATTCCGGCCGCTTTTGAAAGCGAGGAATACCAGGGCCGGTTACAGCAACTGCAGGAAGAAATGGCGAAGCGCCAGCATCAGGGCCTCTTTGATATTCAGGAGGAGGCTGCTCGCAATAACATTGCGATGATCACGACACCGGCCGGCTTTACCTTCGCACCCAAGCGAAATGGTGAGGTGATTGACCCTGAGGAATATAAGAACTTCTCCGATGACGAGAAGGAATTGATTGAGTCCAAGGTTGAGGATCTGCAGAAGAAACTGCAGCAGACCATTCAGCAGATTCCCAGGATGAGAAAGGAAGTGCGAGAGCGTGTCCACGCCCTCAATGAAGAGATGGTGCAGCTGACCCTGGGCGGACCGATCGGAGAGCTCAGGGAAAAGTGGTCGCATCTGCCAGATGTTGTCGACTATCTGGATGCCGTTCGCGAAGACGTAGTGGAGCATGCGGAAGCCTTCCAGGACAGCGATAACGGGCCACCGGCCGGTCTGCTGGCCCGGTACAAGGTCAATTTGCTGGTCGACAATGCCGAGACAGTCGGCGCGCCGGTTATCTATGAGGACCTCCCAAACCATCAGCACCTGGCCGGGCAGATCGAACATCGGGCCCGGCAGGGAACCCTGTATACGGATTTCACCCTGATTCGCGGCGGCTCCATGCACCGGGCCAATGGCGGCTACCTCATTATTGATGCCCGGCGGGTGCTGACCCAGCCATTGGCCTGGGAGAGCCTGAAGCGAATCTTGTCTTCCGGTGAGATTCGTATCGAGTCACTGGAAAGGCTTTATGGCCTGGCGAGTACGGTCAGTCTGCAACCGGAGCCGATTCCGGTATCGGTCAAGGTGGTTCTGCTCGGGGACCGGATGCTGTATTACCTGCTGTCCCATTATGATCCGGACTTTCTGGACCTGTTCAAGGTAGAGGCAGATTTTGAGGACGATCTTGAACGGACCGATGAGTGCTACGAACTCTATGCGCGAATGATCGCCACCATGGCCCGGGCCCTTAAAATGCGGCCGCTGGAGCGCAGCGCCGTGGCCAGGCTGATTGAACATGCCAGCCGGTTGGCAGCGGATCAGCGCAAACTGACCGCCCACGACCGGGTGCTCCGGGACATTCTGAGTGAGGCAAACCACTGGGCCGGCCAGGCAGGCGCCGAGACTGTCGAAGCCAGCCATCTCCAGCAGGCCATTGATGAGCGAGAGTACCGGGCCAGTCGGGTTCGTGAACGAAGCCGGGAGCAGATCAGCCGGGGTGTGGTGATGATCGCCACCGCCGGTGAGGAAGTGGCTCAGGTGAACGGCCTTTCGGTACTCAGGCTCGGGGCGTCCATGTTTGGACAGCCCACCCGGATTACCGCCACTGCCCGTCCGGGCAAGGGTCAGGTGGTCGATATCGAGCGGGAGGCCAAACTGGGTGGCCCTATTCACAGTAAGGCGGTGATGATTCTTTCCCGGTTTCTGGCCAGCCGATACGCCGGTGACGGTGAGCTCTCGCTGTCAGCGAGTCTGGCTTTCGAGCAGTCCTACGGTGGCGTTGAAGGCGATTCCGCCTCGGTGGCGGAGACCTGTGTACTGCTTTCAGCCATTTCCCGGGTGCCCCTCAAGCAGTCTTTCGCAGTAACAGGTTCCATGAACCAGCATGGCGAAGTTCAGGCGGTGGGTGGCGTGAATGAAAAGATCGAGGGCTTTTTCGACGTCTGCCAGGAAGCCGGTGGCGTTCGAGGGCAGGGCGTTCTGCTTCCCGCGAGCAATGTTGAACACCTGATGCTCAGAGCCGATGTGAGGCAGGCGATCGCCGAGGACCGGTTCCGGATCTATCCGGTGTCGAACGTCAACCAGGCCATTGAGCTATTAACGGGGTTGGAGGCCGGAGAAACGGATAGTCGCGGGGAATTTCCGGAGAACAGTTTTAACCGCAGGGTTTCCGAGCGGCTGGCAAAATTCGCGAAAGCCAGCAAGAAGCCGGATGATAATGCAGGCGTGAACAGTGGCGGGGGCGAGGACAATGACTGATGTGCCCCAAAGTCAGGCTACGCCTACGCCAACCGGTCGTGTACTGGTACTTTTGGATGGCTCCAGAATGAGTTACGCCGCACTGACGGCGGCAGCGGAAATTGCGGCCAACACCGGTGCCGATCTTTTGGGTGTATTTGTGGAGGAGCAGGATCTGCTGCGAAGCGCGGGTTTTGGTTTTTCAAGAGAGGTTGGAGCGTCATCCGGCATCAGCCACCCCTTTGATCCGACCGGGCTGGAGCAGCGCATGCAACGCCTGGCGCACCAGGTTCGTCGTGCTCTTGCCAGTGCCGTAGCTCCTTATGGTGGTCGACATACTCTGAGTGTTGTACGCGGCCACGTGGTTGATGAGGTATTGGCTCTGGCGGAGCCTCAGGATCTGCTGGTGCTTGGCCGGGTTGGTTGGTCCTTCGCACCCGGGGCGCGTTTGGGTTCCACTGCAAAAGGCCTTGTACGCCGGTCGCCGGGGAGAGTGTTGCTCTGGTGCGAGAACCGAATTCTGCCGCAGGGCAGGGTTGTTGTCTTCCTGAATGACCATAAGGAAGCCAATAGCCGTGCTGTGACGGCAGCGGCAGAGATGATCCGCCACTCTTATCGACCTGTGACGCTGTTGCTGGGGGCGGGTTCGGATATCCCATCCGAAGACCTGCAAGGCATCCAGCGCAACCTGGGTATTCAGGAGTCAGATCTTCGCGTACGGTCACTGGCTTCAACGGATCCGGTTTTTGTCGCCAGGTTGTTAAGTCAGGAGAAGGCGGTCCAATTGATCCTGAGCCGGGGTTGCGCCTTGCTCCAGGCACCGGGTGCGGAGGAGTTGCTGGTAGCTCTGAATCTCCCGGTTACGGTCACCCCTTGAACGCATTCACTTGCCAAAAAGTCTGATTTTCTGATGGTTACGGATGTTCTCTACATTGTTGGCCTGACCGTCCTTGCCGGCGCCTGCATTCCTCTGGGCGGCCTGGTTGCCAGCTTCGAACGGATCCGCCCCAATTGGCTGGAGCAGGAGTTCCGCCATTTTCTGATCGCGTTAGGTGGGGGGATTCTGCTTGGTGCGGTTTCAGTGGTCCTGATTCCGGAAGGGCAGTCCAGCATGGGCGACTCTCTCTGGGCGATTCCTGCCATTATTGTCGGTGGGCTTCTTTTCTTTGGTATTGAGCGCATTCTTGGCTTGAAGCGGCGCGAGTCTCCGCAGCTGATGGGCGTGATGCTCGACTTTATTCCTGAAGCAACGGCTTTGGGCGGGCTGGCAGTTGTGAGCCCGGAAACGGCTGTGCTCATGGCTGTGTTAATCGCGATGCAGAACTTGCCTGAAGGCTTCAATGCCTATCGGGAGTTGGCCAGATTGCCCGGTTACACCTCCGGGAAAACCCTGGTGTTCATGGCCTGCCTTGTGATTACCGGGCCGCTGGCCGGCTTGCTTGGATATTTTTTCCTGTCCGAGCGCCCTGTAGTATTGGGCGCAATCATGCTGGTCGCTTCAGGCGGTATTCTCTACCTGATTTTTCAGGATATTGCGCCACAATCCAGGCTTGAGAATCACTGGGCGCCGCCGCTGGGTGCAGTGGTTGGGTTCTGCCTGGCGTTGTTCAGCCATGACTTATTGGGCCAGGTCTGATCTGGCCGTTCAGGCAATCTGGCGGGCGTCTTCCTTGCTCAGGATTTTCTCGACATCTTCGGCAGACAGGGTTTCGTTCTTCAGTACGGCTTTTGCCAGTGCTTCAAGCTGGTTACGGTGCCCCGTCAGGAAGTCCAGGGTCGCTTTTTCCAGGGCCAGCAGCTGGGACTGGATTTCCCCATCGATCATCTCCGCCATCTTCTCACTGAATTCCCTTGGCATGCCCATTTCCCGTCCAAGGAAGACATGTTCCTCGCCGATGTTCAGGCCCAGTGGGCCAATCTTTTCGCTCATGCCCCATTGGCCGATCATCTTGCGTATCAGCGCGGTGGCTTCCTTGAGGTCGTTCTGGGCGCCGGTGCTGACTTCGCCATAGATCAGTTTTTCTGAGCAGCGGCCGCCAAGCATCACCTTGATCCGATCCTTCAGGTAGCTCTCGGTGTAGGTGTAGTGATCTTCCTTAGGTGTCTGTTCAGTCACTCCCATAGCCATGCCATGAGGGATGATGGTCAATTTAGTGAGTGGGTCTGCGTTGGGCATGTAGTAGGCCATGATGGCATGACCGCATTCGTGGTACGCAACCGCCTCGCGCTCCTGCGGGTTGAGCTTGGTATCTCGTTCTTCGCCAAGAATGATCCTGTCCCGGGCCAGCTCAAAGCAATGGGCGTTCACTTCGTGCAGGCTTTCGCGGGCTGCGGTGAGGGCTGCCTCATTCACGAGGTTCTTCAGGTCCGCCCCGGAAAAACCGATGGTGCGAGCGGCCAGCTGATCAAGGTCGACATCACTGGCTAATGGCACTTTGCGCACATGAACCGCCAGGATCGCCGCGCGGGCCTCCTTATGTGGGCGATCCAGAGTGATCTTGCGGTCAAAGCGACCAGGGCGGAGTAGGGCGCTGTCGAGAACGTCTGGCCGGTTGGTGGCAGCCAGTACCAGAACATTCTCGTGGGCCTCGAAACCGTCCATTTCGGTGAGAATCTGGTTCAGGGTCTGCTCCCGCTCATCGTGGCCGCCACCCAGGCCTGCGCCCCGTGACCGACCGATTGCGTCCAGTTCGTCGATGAAAATCAACGCTGGCGCTTCTTTCCGGGCTTCCTTGAACATATCTCGAACGCGGGAGGCCCCGACGCCAACGAACATTTCGATAAATTCCGAGGCGCTGATGCTGAAGAAGGGCACTTCGGCCTCTCCAGCGATGGCCCGGGCCAGCAGGGTCTTGCCGGTCCCCGGCGGGCCGACCAGAAGCACGCCCTTGGGCATGACGGCACCCAGTGCCCGGTACTTCTCCGGGGATTTCAGGAAGTCGATGATCTCGGCAATTTCCCGCTTGGCGGATTCAATGCCGGCCACATCGTCCAGGGTAGCTGTGGATGTTTCCCTGCGGGACCTCCGGGCCTTGGACCGGCCGAAATCAAACGGCCCGCCACCCTGAGTCATGCGTTTCTGGGCGGCACCCCAGAACCAGAACATCAGCGCCAGCAGCAGGATCCAGGGCAGGAAGCCGCGGATCATCTCCTGCCACCAGGGCAATCCCGATGGTGTGGCCCGGATGGTGACACTGTGCTCTTCCAGCAGGTTGAGCAGGGACGGATCTTCCATGGGAGGACGGATAGTCTGGAATCCGGGTGTGCTGGTATGGGGAGGGCTGTCTGAGCTGAAATCTGCTGCACCGCTGTCGGTAAACAGGCCGGTGATGGTTTCTTCTTTCAGAGTGACTTCCGCCACCTGTTCGTTCATGACTGCGGTTTTGAATTCGGAGTAGGCCAGGTCCTGAAGCCGGGGCTGTCCGCCGTCCTGAAGCCAAAGCACCATCAGGAAGATGGCAGCGCTGAGCCACAGGAACGCGAACTGGTTCGGGATGGCCGGCTGTTGGTTCTGATCCGGCTTCTGTTGCTGGTTGTCTGGCCCGCTCGGTGCTGTCATTTTGGTCTCCGGTCGCCCTCCATGATCTTCGCCACGAAGACGGATTTTCCATAGGTCTCGAATGACCACTTCATGGTATCCGAGAGCACGCCCATAACCTCATCATAGTCGCCAAAAATCTCCGTGCTCATGCGCCCCGGATACACTTCCAACCCGGTTTGCTCCAGCCGTGCGATGAGGTCTTTTATTGGCTGTTTATATTCCTCTTTCAGGGGATAACAGCTCAGTTGAACAGAAAGATACATAATGCCTCCGGTCAGGTCAGTGACCCTGGTCAATTGCCAACATTAATAGCCCATGGCGGACGATGTGCTTCTGCGCGGGTCCGCGCCGCCATGCAGCACACCAGTTTCATCCACCATGATGCTCTGGATAGCGCCCATGGCTGATCCACCAACCACTTTGTGCCCCCGTTCGTGCAGCAGCTGGATAGTGTCGGGGCTGATGCCCTGTTCGATCCGGATTTCATCCGGCAGCCACTGATGGTGCATACGGGGTGCGCTCACGGCAGTCTGAATGTTCATCCCATGATCAATCACATTGAGGATAACCTGCAAGGTGGTGGTAATAATCCTGGAGCCACCGGGGCTGCCGGTTACCAAAACATTTTTGCCATCCTTCTTCACGATGGTGGGCGACATGGAGCTCAGCATGCGCTTGCCGGGCTCAACCTTGTTGGCTTCACCACCGATCAGGCCGTAGGCGTTGGGTACACCGGGTTTGGCACTGAAGTCGTCCATTTCGTTGTTAAGCAGGAATCCGGCGCCTTCCACCGTAATGCCGGACCCATAACTGAAATTGATGGTGTAGGTGTTGGACACGGCGTTGCCCCATTTATCCACGACGGAAAAATGGGTGGTTTCCGGGCTTTCCCAGGCAGCCGGCTGGCCGGGATTGATGTCGCTGGCCGGTCGCGCCTTCTCCGGGTTAATACCATTGCGAAGTTCGTCTGCGTAACCTTTGCTGGTCAGCCCTTCGAGCGGTACATTCACAAAATCTGTGTCGCCAAGGTATTGCGAGCGGTCGGCGTAGGCCAGCTTCATGGCTTCGGCCATATGGTGGATCGCATCGGCGGAGTTGTGCCCGAAATCGGCCATGGGGAAGCCTTCGAGGATATTCAGGATCTGGACAATGTGGGTGCCGCCGGAAGAGGGTGGCGACATGGAGAAAATATCGTACCCGCGATAGTTGCCGTGAACGGGTGCGCGGACAACGGGCCGATACTCTTTTAGATCCTTTAGCGTGATCAGGCCACCGTGACGGTCCATCTCGCTGGCAATAAGCTCGGCGGTTTTGCCCTCATAAAAGCCTCGTACACCGTTGTCAGCAATTCGCTGCAGCGTAGCCGCCAGTTCTGGCTGGCGAAAATGTTCTCCAGGCTGCCAGGCGCTGCCATCTTCTTTATAAAAGGTGTCGCGCGTGGCAGGCCACCGCTCTAGCCTTTCCCTGGCCTGCTCCAGGCCTTCGGTGAATCGCGGGGGTACGATGAATCCATTGCTCGCAAGTTTTATTGCCGGCGCCAGCGCCTGTTTCAGGGTAATCGTGCCGTGTCGCTCCAGCGCCATAGCGAGGCCTGCAACGGTTCCCGGTACACCAGCGGCCAGGTGGGTGAAGCGGCTGCGGTTTTTAACCACATTGCCGGATTCGTCCTGGAACATGGTTTCCGTCGCGGCGGCAGGCGCTTTTTCCCGATAGTCGATGGCTTCAGGGTCTGTGCCGTCGCCTTTGGAAATCAGCATGAAACCGCCGCCGCCAATGTTTCCGGAGCGGGGCTGGGTAACTGCCAGGGCAAAACCGGCTGTGACCGCGGCATCTATCGCGTTGCCGCCGTTTTTCAGTACCTCCAGCGCGACCTCTGTGGCCAGGGTGTGGCTGGTGGCAACCATGCCCTGGGTCGCCTTAACCGGGTGAAACCGCTCACCCTCGAGAATGGCCTGCCCGAAGGCGGGACCGGTGGCTATGAAAAAGGCAAGGGCAGCTGCAATCGAAAGGCGGCCTGAGCGCCCCCTGGCGAGGTTTTTGGTTGTGCGTTGGTAGAGGCCTCTGTCCATATCTCCATTCCTCGTTTCTGGCGTTCAGATAGGCTATGATAGCCGGTCATTTTCATAGGTGCGTACCGTTAACCTGCCGTTAATGTCGGTGGTGATTCCCCGACGCACCTGCTTTCCCGGATTTCAGTTAAGGAAAGGCTTTCATGGAGCATACCTATCGTCTTGTGATTTCCTGCCCCGACCGGGTGGGAATTGTCGCCAAGGTGAGTAATTTTCTGTCCACATACAATGGCTGGATAACCGAGGCGAGTCACCATTCGGATACCCATACCGGCTGGTTTTTCATGCGGCACGAAATCAAGGCTAACTCGATTCCGTTTGGCCTGGACCAGTTCCGGGCTGCGTTCGAGCCCATTGCCCGTGAATTCAACATGAACTGGCACATTGCCGATTCGGCCCAGCCGAAGAAGGTGATCCTGATGTGCAGCAAGGAATCCCACTGTGTGGCCGATCTGCTGTACCGCTGGCACAGCAAGGAGATCAATGCCGAGATAGTGGCGGTCATCTCTAACCACGACGACCTTCGCAGGATGGTGGAGTGGCACGAGATTCCCTATCACCATGTGCCGGTCAGCAAGGAAAACAAGTCGGACGCCTTCGCCCACATTGATGAGCTGTTCCAGAAATACGAAGCCGATGTGGTTGTGCTGGCCCGTTACATGCAGATTCTGCCCGGAGAGCTTTGTAAAAAGTACGCGGGCAAGGTGATCAACATCCATCACAGCTTCCTGCCGTCCTTTGCCGGTGCCCGCCCTTACCACCAGGCCTACAGCCGGGGTGTAAAGCTGATTGGTGCTACCTGCCACTATGTGACTCAGGACCTCGACGAGGGCCCGATCATCGAGCAGGACGTTATCCGGATCACCCACAGCGATTCCATTGAGGATATGGTTCGCCTGGGCAAGGATGTGGAAAAGAACGTGTTGGCCCGGGGCCTGCGTTCGCACATCGAAGATCGGGTGATTACCTACGAAAACAAGACAGTGGTGTTTGATTAAGGCTGCCTCACAGTTGCCCCGGAAAGGGCGCGACTGTGGTAGACTTGGCGGCTTGTTGAAGAATAACTATGGGGCCCGGAAACGGCCCTGATACGACTTCCAGTAACGCAAAGGAACCTTTCTCGATGGGTGAGTTAGCCAAAGAGATCCTGCCGGTCAATATTGAAGACGAGTTAAAACAGTCCTACCTCGACTACGCCATGAGTGTAATCGTCGGGCGGGCGCTTCCGGATGTGAGGGATGGCCTCAAACCGGTTCACCGCCGTGTTCTGTTCGCCATGTCCGAACTGAACAACGACTGGAACAAGGCCTACAAGAAGTCCGCCCGTGTGGTGGGTGACGTTATCGGTAAATACCACCCGCACGGTGACTCTGCGGTCTACGACACCATCGTACGTATGGCGCAGCCGTTCTCCCTTCGTTATCCGCTGGTCGACGGTCAGGGTAACTTCGGTTCCATTGACGGTGATAACGCGGCTGCCATGCGTTACACCGAGATCCGCATGGAGAAGATTGCCCACTCCCTGTTGGCGGATCTGGACAAGGAAACCGTCGATTTTGTCGATAACTACGACGGCACCGAGCGTATTCCCGAGGTGCTTCCTACCCGGGTTCCGAACCTGCTGGTGAACGGTTCCTCCGGTATTGCCGTGGGCATGGCCACCAATATTCCGCCCCACAACCTGACGGAAGTGGTCAATGGCTGTCTGGCGCTGATTGATAATCCGGATCTCACTGTTGATGAGCTGATGGAATTCATCCCGGGCCCGGATTTCCCGACCGAGGGCATCATCAATGGCCGTGCCGGCATTGTCGAAGCCTACCGTACTGGCCGGGGCCGTATTTATGTCCGTGCCCGCCACGAGATTGAACACGACAAAAAAACCAATCGTGACGCTGTCATCATCACTGAGCTGCCGTATCAGCTCAACAAGGCCCGCCTGATCGAAAAGATCGCCGAGCTGGTGAAAGAGAAGCGCCTCGAAGGTATTACCGAGCTGCGGGACGAATCCAACAAGGAAGGTATCCGAGTGGTGATCGAGCTGCGTCGGGGTGAAAACCCGGACGTTGTGGTCAATAACCTGTTCGCTCACACCCAGCTGCAGACGGTGTTCGGTATCAATATGGTTGCGCTGATTAACGGCGAGCCGAAAACGCTGAATCTGAAGCAGATGCTGGATGCGTTTGTGCGGCACCGCCGAGAGGTGGTTACTCGCCGGACCATCTATGAGCTGCGCAAGGCCCGCGAACGCGGCCATATCCTTGAAGGTCTCACGGTTGCTCTCGCCAACATCGACGAGATGATTGAGCTGATAAAGGCGTCGCCCAGTTCGGTAGAAGCAAAAGAAAAGCTGATGGCCAAGGGCTGGGCTCCGGGTGATGTTCTGGCAATGCTGGAGCGTGCCGGTGAGGACGCCTGTCGTCCAGACGATCTGCCGGAAATCTATGGTCTGCGTGATGGCCTTTATTACCTGTCTCCCGAGCAGACCCAGGCAATTCTGGATATGCGTCTGCACCGCCTGACCGGTCTTGAAACCGAGAAGCTGCAGAACGAGTACAAGGACATCCTCGAAAAAATCGCCGGCCTCCTCGAGATCCTGGCCGATCCTGACCGCCTGATGCAGGTTATCCGTGAAGAACTCGAAGCCGTTGTTTCCGAGTTCGGCGATGAGCGTCGCACCGAGATCACCAGCTCCCAGCGCGATCTGACCATTGCGGATCTGATCGATGAGGAAGACCTCGTCGTCACCATCTCTCACGGTGGTTACGCCAAGACCCAGGCAGTGGAAGACTACCAGGCCCAGCGCCGGGGCGGTCGCGGCAAGGCGGCAACCTCGATGAAGGATGAGGACTTCGTTGAGAAGCTGCTGGTTGCCAACTCCCACGACACGATTCTGTGTTTCTCCAACCGTGGCAAGGTCTACTGGCTGCGGGTATTCGAGATTCCGCGTGCCAGCCGGGCGTCCCGCGGTCGGCCAATGGTGAATATCCTGCCGCTGGATGAGGGAGAGCGTATTACCACCTTCCTGCCGGTTCGTGACTATCCGGAAGACCAGTTCGTACTCATGGCGACCTCTGCCGGTGTGGTCAAGAAAACGCCATTGCCGAACTTCTCACGTCCGCGCAGCAGCGGCCTGATTGCGCTGTCTCTGGATGAGGGCGACACCCTGATCGGTGCGGCCATTACCAAGGGCGATGCCGAAGTGATGCTGTTCTCGACTGCTGGCAAGGCCGTGCGTTTCAACGAAGAGGCCGTTCGTCCGATGAGCCGGACAGCTCGTGGTGTTCGCGGTATCAAGATGCCGGAAGGTCACCATGTGGTGTCCCTGATCATCCCGCAGGAGGATGGGGTTCTTCTGACCGCCTCCGAAAATGGCTACGGCAAGCGGACGGCCATCGATGAGTTCCCGACCTACAGTCGGGGCAGTCAGGGCGTTATTGCCATGCAGTGCTCTGAGCGGAACGGCAACCTGGTAACAGCCCTGCAGCTGTTCGACGGCGATGAAATGATGTTGATCTCTGACAAGGGCACGCTGGTGCGTACCCGGACAGACGAAGTATCGGTTCTGAGTCGTAACACCCAGGGTGTGCGCCTGATCAAGCTGAGTCAGGAAGACGAGCGCCTGGTGGGTGTTGAGCGGATCGCCGAAACCGACGATGAAGAGCTCGACAGCGAAGGCAATCCGATCGTTGTCGACGAAAGCCCGGAAGAAGGTGAGGGTGCCGGCGACGAATAAGCCGGCACTGCCACCACAGACAGAATCAGTAAGACTTGAGAGAAAGCAGCATCATGAGCAGGGCGTATAACTTTTGTGCAGGTCCGGCCACCTTGCCGGAGAGCGTGCTTTGTCAGGCGCGGGATGAAATGCTCGACTGGCGCGGTACCGGCATGTCGGTGATGGAGATGAGCCATCGCAGTGACGAGTTTGTTCAGATTGCCGAAACTGCAGAAAAAGATCTGCGTGAACTGGCCGGCGTGTCTGACGACTACGCCGTTCTGTTTATGCAGGGTGGGGCGTCCAGCCAGTTTTCCACCATTCCTCTGAATCTGCTGGGGGAGAAAAGCTCTGCTGACTACGTGAACACCGGCATCTGGTCCAAGAAGGCCATTGCCGAGGCCAGTCGCTACGGCAATGTGAACGTGGTGGCGAGTTCGGAAGACAGTGGTTTTACCACGATTCCGGACCAGTCTTCCTGGCAGACCAGTGCCGATGCGGCGTACCTGCACTACACGCCCAACGAGACCATCGGTGGTCTGGAGTTCGACTTTGTTCCCGAGAGCCCTGGCACGCCGCTGGTTGCCGATATGTCCTCGTCGATGCTGTCGAGGCCGGTAGATGTCTCCAGGTTTGGCATGATTTACGCTGGCGCGCAGAAGAACATTGGTCCCTCAGGATTGGTGGTGGTCATTATTCGCAAGGATCTCCTGGGCAAGGCCCGAAAAGAGACCCCGACCATGATGAATTATCAGGTCATTGCGGATAACGGTTCCATGTACAACACGCCGGCCACCTATTCCTGGTATCTGGCTGGTCTGGTGTTCAAGTGGCTGAAGGAGCAGGGCGGGGTGAAGGCGATGGGTGAGATCAACCTGCGCAAAGCCCGTAAGCTCTACGATTTCATTGATACCAACGAGTTTTACGCTAACCCGATCGACCCGCGCTTCCGCTCCTGGATGAACGTGCCTTTCACACTGGCGGATGATGCCCTGAATGGCGAATTTCTGAAGGGTGCCAATGCCCGTGGCCTGCTGAACCTCGCCGGCCACCGTTCGGTTGGCGGGATGCGTGCAAGCATCTACAACGCGATGCCGGAAGCAGGTGTCGATGCGCTGATTGATTACATGACCGAATTTGCGAAGGAGCGTGGCTGATCATGAGTGACGAGCAGGTTCGGCTCGGAGAGCTGCGGGACGAGATCGATCAGCTTGATCAGAAGATCATGGAGCTGATCAGTGCCAGGGCCGCCTGTGCCCAGGAAGTGGCCCACGTCAAGATGGCCGCCAATCCGGGGCAGGACGTCTTCTTCTACCGCCCGGAGCGGGAAGCGCAGGTGCTTCGGCGCATCAAGGAACAGAATCCCGGCCCCCTGTCCGGTGAGGAAATGGCCCGTTTGTTCCGAGAGATTATGTCCGCCTGCCTGGCGCTGGAAAAGCCCATGCACATTGCCTTCCTGGGGCCAATTGGCACCTTCACCCAGGCAGCAGCGCTCAAGCATTTTGGTCACTCGGTGGTCAGTGTGCCTTTGCCGGCTATTGATGCGGTGTTCCGGGAGGTGGAATCCGGCGCAGCCCATTACGGCGTGGTGCCGGTCGAAAACTCTACTGAGGGTATGATCAACCACACCCTGGATATGTTCATGTCCTCGCCGCTGAAGATCTGCGGGGAGGTTCAGCTGCGGATTCACCATCACCTGTTGGTGTCTCCGAAGCATGGCGACCAGGAGATCACCCGGATTTATTCCCATCAGCAGTCTTTTGCCCAGTGCCGCCAGTGGCTCGATACCCATCGCTACGGCATCGAGCGGGTTACCGTCTCAAGCAATGCAGAAGCCGCCCGGCGCGCAGCCGAGGAGCCTGGCACGGCGGCCATTGCCGGTGATATGGCCGCCGAGCTCTATGGCCTGCAAAAGCTGGCGAACAGCATTGAGGATCGCCCGGACAATACCACCCGATTCCTGATTATTGGCCGGGAGGAAGTGCCGGCCAGTGGTCACGACAAGTCGTCGATCCTGGTGTCCATGCGGAACAAGCCGGGGGCCCTGTATCAGCTCCTCGAGCCGTTCCATCGTCATGGTCTCAGTCTGACCCGGATTGAAACCCGGCCCTCGCCGAGTGGTACCTGGGCCTATGTGTTCTACATCGATTTCGAGGGGCACATGGAAGACGAACAGGTTCGTAAAGTGCTGGCAGAAGTGGACGACGAAGCGGTTGAACTCAAGCGTCTGGGGTCCTACCCGATTGGCGTTCTGTAAGTATCTGCACCTGCGTTTTGAGCAAAGAGTGTCGAGGACGATTTATGGCTATTGATTACCAGAGCCTGGCGGTTCGCGGCGTACAGGCGCTCTCACCCTACCAGCCGGGCAAGCCGATTGAAGAGCTGGCCCGTGAACTTGGCCTCAATCCGGCAGAGATCATCAAGCTGGCGAGCAACGAAAATCCGCTGGGACCCAGCGAAAAAGCTCTGTCGGCTGCGCGGCAGGCGCTATCCGAGCTTTGTCTGTATCCTGATGGTAACGGATTCAATCTCAAACAGGCGTTGTCGAAGCGTCTGAACGTGGGAATGGATCAGATCACCCTTGGTAACGGCTCCAACGATGTACTGGAAGTGATTACCCGTTGTTTCGCCGATGCAGATTCCGAAGTTGTTTTCTCCCAGTACGCATTCGCCGTCTATCCCCTGGTGACCCAGGCCATCGGCGCCAAGGGTGTGTCTGTACCTGCCCGGGAGTGGGGGCACGATCTGGATGCCATGGCAGAAGCGGTTACCGATCGCACTCGCCTGGTGTTTGTCGCCAACCCGAACAACCCTACGGGTACTGTTCACACGGCGGACGCCATTGAGGCGTTCCTGAAAAAGATTCCCGAGAACGTGCTTGTGGTCCTGGATGAGGCCTACTGCGAATACCTGACCGGTGCTCAATACCCGAATGGTGTCGAGCTGTTGGCCCGCTTCCCGAATCTCATCGTTTGCCGCACGTTTTCCAAAGCCTGGGGGCTGGCGGCTCTGCGGGTGGGGTACAGCATCAGCTCCCCGGCCATTGCAGACATCCTTAACCGAGTGCGTCAGCCGTTCAACGTGGATACCGTTGCCCTGTCTGCGGCCACTGCCGTTCTGGACGATGAGGACTACCTCCAGCGTGCCCGGGATGTGAATACGGCCGGTTTGCGTCAGTTGCAGGAAGCATTCGACCGGATGGGGCTCAGCTACATTCCGTCCGCCGGGAACTTTGTTGCCGTGGAAGTGGGGGAGCAGGCCATGGGCGTGTACCAGTCCCTTCTGGCTCACGGTGTGATTGTCCGGCCCATCGCGGGCTATGGCATGCCTCGACATCTTCGGGTGACTGTCGGCCTTCCGGAAGAAAACGAGCGCTTTATCGAGGCTCTGGCCCAGGCCCTGACCGCGTCGGGGCTCAGCGACTGATATGGCGTCTTCCGAGCCTCTGTTTGAGCGGGTGGCGGTCATCGGTCTGGGGCTGATCGGTGGCTCCCTGGCTTGTGCAATCCGGCGTAACGGGCTGGCGGGCACCGTTGTTGGCGCTGATCAGCGCACCGAGGAACTGCAACTCGGCATAGAGTTGGGTGTGATCGATCAGGCGGCGTCGACGGTGTCTGACGCTGTTCGTGGTGCGGACCTGGTTGTGCTTGCCGTTCCGGTAAGGGCAACCCGCGCGGTTCTTGAAGAGATTCGCCCGGCCTTGGAGCCGGACGCGATACTCACCGACGTCGGTAGCACCAAATCCAGTTTCGTAACCGATGTTGAGGCCGTATTCGGCGGCTTGTCGCCCCGGGTTATTCCCGGCCATCCCATTGCCGGTTCCGAGAAAAGTGGCATTCGGGCGGCCAATCCCGAGCTGTTCGCCAACCACAAGGTCATTCTTACGCCGCCGGACGACGTCAGTCAGCCACACCTTGCCCGTCTGAGAGAGTTGTGGGAGGGCTGCGGTGCCACGGTTCTGACCATGTCGGTGGCGTATCACGATGAGGTGCTGGCAGCTACCAGCCACTTGCCGCACCTGATTGCTTTCTCTCTAGTGGATACCCTCGCGGGTGAAGATGAGAACATGGATATCTTCCGCTATGCCGCCGGCGGCTTCAGGGACTTCACCCGGATTGCGGCCAGTGATCCGGTGATGTGGCACGATATCTTTCTGTCGAACCGCGATGCGGTTCTGCGTGTGATAGACCACTTCACCCACGATCTGGAACAACTGCGCACTGCCATCGCCAATCAGGACAGTGCCACATTGTTGCGGGTTTTCAGTCGCGCCAAAGCGGCGCGTGAACATTTTTCGAAGATGCTTTCAGGACAGGCTTACGTGACAAACAACAGTGAAAAGCAGGTAACGTTCCGTCTTCAGCCCGGTGGCGCGATTACCGGTGATATCCGGGTGCCCGGCGACAAATCGATGTCGCACCGTTCCATTATGCTGGGTGCGCTGGCTGACGGCGTGACCGAGGTTAAAGGGTTTCTGGAGGGTGAGGACAGTCTGGCCACGCTTCAGGCGTTCCGGGATATGGGTGTCACCATCGAGGGGCCGGACGACGGTTTTGTGCGCATCCGCGGCGTTGGGATGAACGGGCTGCAGGCGCCAAGAGGTCCTTTGTATCTGGGTAACTCCGGAACGGCCATGCGGTTGTTTGCGGGATTGCTGGCGGCCCAGCCCTTTGATTCTGAGCTGACCGGCGATGCGAGCCTGTCCGGTCGCCCGATGGGGCGGGTTGCCGACCCATTGAGAGCTATGGGTGCTGTGATTGACACCGCAGAAGGTGGTCGTCCACCACTGAAAATCCGGGGCGGCCAGAAGTTGTCGGGTATTCATTACGAAATGCCGGTTGCCAGTGCCCAGGTGAAGTCTTGCCTCCTGCTGGCTGGCCTTTACGCCGAAGGCAGTACATCGGTGACCGAGCCGGCTCCCACCCGCGATCATACCGAGCGGATGCTGGCGGGCTTTGGCTACCACGTCCACCGGGATGGCGCGACAGCCAGTGTCAGCGGTGGCGGCAGACTGACGGCGACCAACATTGATGTGCCTGCCGATATTTCCTCGTCCGCCTTTTTCCTGGTCGCGGCCAGTATCGCCCCGGAATCCGATCTGGTGCTGCGGCATGTCGGTATGAACCCGACCCGGGTCGGGGTGATCAACATCCTGAACCAGATGGGCGCCAGCATAGAAGTTCTGGACGAGCGTGAAATCGGTGGCGAGCCGGTTGCTGACCTGCGGGTCCGCTCGGCGGAGCTGCAGGGTATCGATATTCCTGAAGATCAGGTACCTCTGGCCATCGACGAATTCCCGGTGCTGTTCGTTGCTGCAGCCTGCGCCAACGGCCGAACGGTTCTTAGGGGTGCAGAAGAGCTTCGGGTCAAGGAGAGTGACCGTATCCAGGTAATGGCAGACGGCCTGGCCGCTCTGGGTGTGGAAAGCACCGTAACGCCCGACGGCATCATTATTGATGGCGGTCAGACCATTGGCGGCGGTACCGTGAACAGTCATGGCGACCACCGGATTGCCATGTCGTTCGCAGTGGCATCACTGCGCGCCAAGGGAGAGATCACGGTTACCGATTGCGCCAATGTGGCCACGTCTTTCCCGGGATTTGTGGAACTTGCGCAAGGTACGGGAATCAATATCTCAGCCGAGGGGGCTGAATAATGGCAACGATCAGTGCGCCGGTGATCACCGTAGACGGTCCCGGAGGGGCCGGCAAAGGCACGATTACCCAGATGTTGGCCCGAAAGTTGGGTTGGCACCTGCTTGATAGCGGCGCTTTGTACCGGCTGACGGCGCTGGCCGCGGTTTATCAGGGTGTCTCCCTGGACGATGAGGCTGGTCTGGTAAAAGTCGCTGCCGGACTGGATGTGGCGTTCGAGCCCACGCCGGCAGGCGAGCCGGTGAAAGTCATTCTGGCCGGACAGGATGTGACCGCAGATATACGTACAGAATCGGCAGGCGACAACGCTTCAAAGGTGGCTGTGATGCAGCCGGTTCGGGATGCCCTGTTGCAGCGCCAGCGCGACTTTCGGCAGGCGCCGGGCCTGGTAGCCGATGGCCGTGATATGGGAACGGTGGTGTTTCCGGATGCGCCGGTAAAAATCTTCCTGACGGCAAGCGCCGAGGAGAGGGCTCAGCGGCGCTATAGCCAGTTGAAGGACGCAGGTGTCGATGTTAATATTGACGCCCTTTTAGAGGAGATACGGGTTCGTGATGAACGGGATATGAACCGTTCCGCAGCCCCTCTCAAACCCGCAGATGATGCGCAAGTCATTGATTCTACGGGGTTGAGTATTGAAGAGGTGTTGGGCAGGTGTATGGCCGCAGTAGGTCAGGCCTGACTACACCTTTTTGTCGTTGAAATGCCGGATGTAGCGCTATCTGCCAGCCACAGGCTTAATCCGGAACTTGTTAACAGACCGTGTTGCTGGTGGCACGGAGTACACTTGCGTTGATCATATAGGACTCATAATGAGCGAGAGCTTTGCGGATCTTTTTGAAGAAAGCCTAAAAGAAATTGACATGCAACCAGGTTCCATCGTCCAGGGAACCGTTGTTGACGTCGATAACGACTGGGTCACCGTTAACGCCGGACTT
Source organism: Marinobacter sp. BW6 (assembly GCF_008107725.1). Taxonomy (GTDB): domain Bacteria; phylum Pseudomonadota; class Gammaproteobacteria; order Pseudomonadales; family Oleiphilaceae; genus Marinobacter. The sequence continues at coordinate 78,998 of NZ_VIRN01000083.1, read as the reverse complement.
AAGTCCGAAGGCGTTATCCCCGCCTCCCAGTTTCTTAACGAAAAAGGCGAGTTGGAAATTGCTATCGGCGACGTTGTCGATGTAGCTCTCGACGCTGTTGAAGACGGCTTCGGTGAGACACGTCTGTCCCGTGAAAAGGCCAAGCGTGCAGAAGCCTGGAAGGTACTCGAGAAGTCCTTCGAAGCTGAGGAAGTGGTTAAAGGTATCATCAACGGTAAGGTCAAGGGTGGTTTCACCGTCGATCTGGCCGGTATCCGTGCCTTCCTGCCTGGCTCGCTGGTAGACGTTCGTCCGGTTCGCGACACCGCGCACCTGGAGAACAAAGAACTCGAATTCAAGGTTATCAAGCTCGACCAGAAGCGTAACAACGTGGTTGTTTCCCGCCGCGCCGTTCTGGAAGCTGAGAACAGTGCCGAGCGTGAAGCTCTGCTGGAAACCCTGACCGAGGGTATGGAAATCAAGGGTATCGTCAAGAACCTGACCGACTACGGCGCATTCGTAGATCTGGGCGGTGTCGACGGCCTGTTGCACATTACCGATATGGCCTGGAAGCGCATCAAGCATCCGAGCGAAATCGTTAATGTTGGTGACGAAATCAGCGTTAAGGTCCTGAAGTTCGACCGTGAGCGCAACCGTGTTTCTCTCGGCTTGAAGCAGCTGGGCGAAGATCCCTGGGTTGATATCAAGGGTCGTTACCCGGAAGGCAGCAAGGTTACTGCACGTGTCACTAACCTGACTGACTACGGCTGCTTTGCTGAGCTGGAAGAAGGTGTTGAAGGTCTGGTTCACGTTTCCGAAATGGATTGGACCAACAAGAACATCCACCCGTCCAAAGTTGTTCAGGTGGGCGACGAAGTTGGCGTGATGATTCTGGATATCGACGAAGAGCGTCGTCGTATTTCCCTGGGTATCAAGCAGTGTGTATCCAACCCGTGGGAAGATTTCTCCAGCAACTTCAACAAGGGCGACCGCATCTCCGGTAAGATCAAGTCAATCACTGACTTCGGTATCTTCATCGGACTGGATGGCGGCATCGACGGCCTGGTTCACCTGTCTGACATCAGCTGGAACGAGACTGGCGAAGAAGCGGTTCGTGAATACAAGAAGGGTGACGAAGTTGAAACCGTTATCCTGTCTGTTGATCCGGAGCGTGAGCGTATCTCCCTGGGTATCAAGCAGCTCGAGAGCGATCCGTTCGCCGAGTTCGTACAGCTGAACGACAAGGGCTCCATTGTTAAGGGCACCGTGTCTGCAGTTGATGCCAAGGCAGCTACCATTGCTCTGAACGACGAAGTTGAAGCAGTACTGAAAGCCTCTGAAATTAGCCGTGACCGTGTTGAAGATGCACGCAACGCGCTGAAGGAAGGCGAAGAAGTTGAAGCGAAGATCATCAGCATCGACCGCAAGAACCGCATCATCAACCTGTCTGTGAAGTCCAAAGATGTTGAGGACGACAAGCAGGCACTGGAAAACGTGCGGACCAAAACTGCGGAAACTTCTTCTGGTGCGACCACCATCGGTGATCTCATCAAGGAGCAGATGCAGCAGCAAAACGCCAACAAGGACTGATACTCCGGTTGGTACGAAAAAAACGGGCTCTAAGAGCCCGTTTTTTTTGTGTTTTTTTCTGGTTTGGCTAAACTAGGTAGTCATGGGAATCCGGTAACCGACGGCCGAATAAAAATGAAAGAGGGAAACGCCTCATGACGAAGTCCGAACTGGTCGAGCTGATTGCTTCCAAGCAGACTCAGCTCTCCGTTAAAGATGTCGAGCTGGCTGTAAAAACCATCATCGAGCACATGTCCCAGTCGCTTGCCGATGGCCAGAGAATAGAAATCCGGGGATTTGGCAGTTTTTCCCTTCATCACCGGGCCGCGCGTACCGGGCGCAATCCGAAAACCGGTGAGGCTGTTCAGTTGCCAGCCAAGTATGTGCCGCACTTCAAGCCCGGCAAAGAATTGAGAGAGCAGGTTAACGACAGCTTGAAGAAAGGCTTTTAACAGCTGCTCAGGGAACGCGTATAATTCGGGCATAAAAGCCCTTTGGGAGTGCTATTGCTATGGCAGGATTGCAGAAGATCCTCATTATTCTGTTGGTTTTGGTCCTGGTTCTGCTGGCATTGGTATTCTCGCTCAACAATCAAATGGCAGTTTCCCTCAACTTCCTGCTGTTTGAAACCCAGCCTCATGGTGTAGCCGTCTGGATTATCCTGGCATTCGTTGTCGGCGCCCTCGTTGGCGTGCTGATAACCATGCTGGCCACTGTCCGCACCTCGGTGTCCCGGCGAACCCTTCAAAAACGACTTGATCGCGCCGAGCAGGCATTGGAGAAATCCAGGGCCCAGAACGACCGGACTCTTTAATGGATATGGTACTTCAGTGGCTGCTGTTGACAGTTGCAGTCGCCGTTGGCTGGCTTGTAGGCCGGCTGGGAAGCAATGACAACCGATCCGGCAAAGCGATTTCCGATGAGGAATCGGTGAAGGATCGTCTCCAGTTCCTTTTCACCAACTACTCAGATCAGGCTGTTGAGAACTTCGTCCAGTCCCTTGCGGTCAATAAGGACACTGTCAGTCTGCACCTCTCCATTGGTAGTCATTTCCGCAATAAGGGGGAAACAGACCGGGCTATATTGATCCACCAGAATCTGCTGGCCAGGCCGGAGCTGCCCCCACGTTTCTCGCCACAGGTAACCCTGGAGCTCGCCAGGGATTACCTTAATGCCGGTTTACTTGACCGCGCCGAGGCGCTGCTGCACCAGCTGATGGGCGACAAGGAGTACGGGCGGCATTCCTCCCAGCAGCTGATTGACCTTTACCAGCAAGAGAAGGAGTGGGCGAAAGCTGCAGAGGTCGCACGGACCCTGACCCGAGGCGATGCCGACCCTGCGATGTTCAAGGTTCTGGCCTATCTGACCTGCGAGTTGTCAGAGGTTTCCCTGAAGCAGGATGACCGCTGGGCCGCCCAGAAACTGGCCAAGGAAGCACTCGAATATGATCGCTCCTGCGTGCGGGCCAACCTGATTTTGATGAAGCTTCTGGTTCGTCAGGGCAGTTATCGCGAGGCCGGCAACCAATGCCTGAAAGTGTTTGACCAGAACGCCGAGTTCGGGCCGGAAGCGATTGATCGCTTGATGAAGCTAGAGCACGAACATGGCGATATTGGCCGGCTGGCGAAGAAGCTGCGCAAGCTTTACGAAAGCTATCCGAGTACCAGCCTGCTGCTGGCCCTCGTGGAATCCGTAGAGCGCGCCTCGGGGCGACCGGCAGCCATCGACTTGCTCAGAAAGGAGCTGGAAACACGCCCGAGCGTCCGTGGTTTGCTGAGGTTGGTGGAAATGGCCGGCTACGAAAAAGGCATGACCACCGATGAGGGCAGGCTGGTGAGCCGCATTGGCCATCTGATACTGGCCAACCGTCCGGTCTATCGCTGTGTCAGTTGTGGCTTCTCTGGTCGTCAGCTGCACTGGCTGTGCCCGAGCTGCAAACAATGGGAAACCGTTCGCCCGATCCAGGGTGTTGAAGCCGAATAAACCTTTACCGAATTTCCGCAGGACAAGTGAACGTGCAAACCGCTAACGATCCCAAGATTATCGTCGCCCTCGATTTTCCCTCCCAGAATCCGGCCCTTGAGCTGGTAGAAAAGCTGGATCCGGCCAAATGCCGCCTGAAAGTTGGCAAAGAACTGTTCACCCGTTCCGGCCCGCAACTGGTCGAGGGGTTGCAGAAGCGTGGATTCGAAGTGTTTCTGGATTTGAAATTCCATGACATCCCGAACACCACATCGGCGGCAGTTGCAGCCGCCGCCGACCTCGGTGTCTGGATGGTGAACGTTCATGCCTCTGGCGGCGAGAAAATGATGACCGCCTGCCGGGAGCGCCTGGAAGCCTTTGGCGCGGATCGCCCGCTGTTGATCGCCGTCACCGTCCTCACCAGCATGACCGCCGACGATCTGGCAGGCATCGGCATCTCCGATTCCCCAGAGGAGCAGGTCTCACGCCTGGCAACCCTCACGAAAAGCTGCGGCCTCGACGGCGTCGTCTGCTCCGCGCAGGAGGCACCGAAGCTCAAAGCAGAGCAGGGCGCTGACTTCAAGCTGATCACACCGGGTATCCGTCCGTTGACTGCCGATAAAGGCGATCAGCAGCGCATCATGACGCCCACAGATGCCCTCAAAGCCGGTTCCGACTACCTCGTGATTGGCCGTCCGATCACCCAGGCGCCGGACCCTCTGGCTGCCTTGGAGGCGATTCACTCAGAGGTGATAGGACTCTAGCTCTATCCGGGCTTCGAATCCTGACCCAGCCTTTGAGTAATGGTGGCAGGAACAGCTGGCAGGGCTCTCCAAAACACGCTATAAGCACGTCCGTGTGCGCTTGTTTCGGGCCGTCCATGGCCCTCTACAGTTTTGGAAAGCCCTGCCAGCTGTCCCGTTTGGACCTTTCAGTTGACCGCCTATTCCTGAAAAACAAAGGCGGGTGTAGGTCGGATTAGCGCAGCGTAATCCGACCTACATGTCTGTGCAAATCCAAGTTGCATATCCTTAGGTACCTTGCGGAAACTCAGCAAATATCTCGTGAATATCTCTTTGAATTCTAGATCGGTGGTGTGGGGTCGCCCTCCCAAAAATGTCTGTGGCCATGGATGGCCACAGTCAAGCGCACATGGACGTGCTCGTAGCGGTTTTTGGGAGGGCGACCCCACACCACCAGCCCCGAATGAAACAGGCTAGGGCAGGAGTATGCATCACCGCCTAAGATGTGGTTAAAAACGTAATGCAAAAAAAGAGGGCAATAAAAAACCCGCTAACTCAAAGAATTAGCGGGTTTTCAGAATAGTGGCTCCCCGAGCTGGGCTCGAACCAGCGACAAACGGATTAACAGTCCGTTGCTCTACCAACTGAGCTATCGGGGAACGTCGTCGTGTGACGAGGCGCGTATATTAAGTTGGCAATACCGCCCCGTCAACCCCTGGCCAGAACTTTTTAGCCAAGCGCTTTCTGCAGACGTTCGATAGCCTTTTCCAGGTTGTCCATGCTGGTGGCGAAGCTCAGGCGCATGTGGCCGGGGCAGCCGAAGGCAGAGCCAGGCACCAGTGCCACACCAGCGTCGGTCAGCAGTTTCTCGGCAAATTCAACGTCGGTGCTGACGCTGGAATCGGCGTCGATGGCGCCATGGAAGCTGGGGAACACGTAGAAGGTTCCGTCACCGGTCAGACACTCAACGCCCGGCAGCTTGTTCAGGGCCTCTACCAGCCAGTCGTGGCGTTCCTTGAATGCCTTGACCATCTCGCCCACGCAGCCCTGATCGCCATCAAGGGCAGCCTGTGCTGCCGCCTGGGAGATGGAGGCCGGGTTGGAGGTGCTCTGGGACTGGATCTTCTTCATGGCACCGATGATTTTCGCCGGGCCAGCCGCGTAGCCGATACGCCAACCAGTCATCGAGTAGGCCTTGGACACGCCATTCAGCACGAACGTACGATCATACAGCTCGGGCGTAGCGTTCAGGATGTTGCAGAAAGGCTTGCCGGTCCACAGGATCGGCTCGTACATGTCATCGGTGGCGATCATGATGTTCGGATGCTTCTTCAGCACCTCGCCGACGGCCTGCAATTCTTCCAGGGTGTAGGCCATGCCGCTCGGGTTCGAGGGGCTGTTGATCACGAACAGGCGGGTACGCTCGGTAATGGCGTTTTCCAGCTGTTCCGGGGTGATCTTGAAGCGGGTTTCAGCGCCGGTTTCGATAATGACCGGTTTGCCTTCGGCCACCAGAACCATGTCCGGGTAGGAAACCCAATAGGGCGCCGGAATGATGGCTTCGTCACCCGGGTTCAGTGTGGCAAGTGCGAGGTTGAAAAAGCTCTGTTTGCCACCACTGCTTACCAGTATCTGGTTGGCTTCGTAATCCAGGCCGTTATCCCGTTTGAACTTCGCAATAATCGCTTTTTTCAGGGCTGGCGTACCATCGACCGCGGTGTATTTGGTCTGGCCGTTATTGATGGCTTCAATGGCTGCCTGTTTGATGTGATCAGGTGTGTCGAAGTCCGGCTCGCCGGCACCCAGGCCGATAATGTCCTGGCCCGCTGCGCGGAGTTCCGCGGCCTTGTTGGTGACTGCGAGGGTGGGAGAGGGCTTGATAGCCTGTACTCGGCTGGAAAGTTGAAGGTCCAAACTTGCGCTCCTTAAAGCTGCGTCTGATAGGGCTGCGACCGCCGGGTGCCAGAGCTTCTGGCTGATTTTCGCCCAGCCGTCGATCGCACTGATGGTATCATGAAGCCAGTGTATCGCTAAATTTCTCAAATGGTAGGGGCTGTTTCGGCCCCGCATCGGTTTTACCGGAGGTTTCCGCCAGTTATGGCCAGTATTCAGGCAAACGTTTCCGCCAGAGAGGGTGTGTTCCAGGTTGATTCACCGTTCCAACCAGCGGGCGATCAGCCCAAGGCAATCGAGGGACTGGTGGATGGTATCCACTCCGGTCTGGCACACCAGACGTTGCTGGGGGTAACCGGCTCCGGTAAAACCTTCACCATCGCCAATGTTATCCAGCAGATCCAGCGGCCAACCATCATCATGGCCCACAACAAGACACTGGCGGCCCAGCTCTATGGTGAGTTCAAGGAATTCTTTCCCGACAACGCGGTAGAGTATTTCGTTTCCTATTACGACTACTACCAGCCTGAAGCCTATGTGCCCTCGTCGGACACGTTTATCGAGAAAGACGCTTCGATCAACGAGCACATTGAGCAGATGCGTCTGTCTGCCACAAAGGCGTTGCTGGAGAGATCGGACGCCATCATTGTGGCGACGGTTTCGTCGATCTACGGCCTGGGTGATCCCCAGTCCTATCTGAAAATGATGCTGCACCTGGACCGGGGTGATCAGATCGATCAGCGCTTCATTCTTCGTCGCCTGGCCGAGCTTCAATACACCCGGAACGATGTCGAGTTTCACCGGGCCAATTATCGGGTGCGGGGCGATGTGATCGATGTATTCCCGGCTGAATCCGAGAAGGAAGCCATCCGCATCGAGCTGTTCGATGATGAGGTGGAAAATCTCAGTTATTTTGATCCTCTGACCGGTGAAGTCCTTCGCCGTGTGCCTCGGGTAACCATTTACCCGAAATCCCACTATGTGACGCCCCGGCAGACGGTGCTGGATGCGGTAGAGCATATCAAGGTGGAACTGGATGAGCGTCTGCAGCAGCTGCGGGATAACAACCGCCTGGTGGAAGCGCAGCGACTGGAAGAGAGAACCCGGTACGACATCGAAATGATGCTGGAACTGGGCTATTGCAACGGCATCGAGAACTACTCGCGTTATCTCTCCGGTCGCCGACCCGGTGAGGCGCCACCGACACTGTTTGATTACCTGCCACCCAACGCCTTGTTGGTGGTTGATGAATCCCATGTGACCATTCCCCAGATCGGCGCCATGTACAAGGGCGACCGGTCCCGGAAGGAAACCCTTGTTGAGTACGGTTTCCGCCTTCCATCGGCGCTGGATAACCGACCCATGAAGTTTGAAGAATGGGAGCGAATTGCGCCGCAGATGATCTTCGTGTCCGCAACCCCGTCCACTTACGAGGCCGAGCATGCGGGTCAGGTGGTGGAACAAGTGGTGCGCCCCACCGGCCTGTTGGACCCGGAAATCGAAGTGCGTCCCGCGTCTACCCAGGTGGACGATCTGCTCTCGGAAATCCACACGCGGGTGAAAGTGAAGGAACGGGTTCTGGTGACCACGCTGACCAAGCGTATGGCCGAGGATCTCACCGACTTCCTGATGGAACACGACATCAAGGTTCGCTATCTGCACTCGGACATCGATACCGTAGAGCGGGTGGAGATCATCCGGGACCTCCGGCGAGGGGAATTCGATGTGCTGGTGGGTATCAACCTGCTGCGGGAAGGTCTGGACATGCCAGAGGTCTCGCTGGTGGCCATTCTGGATGCTGATAAGGAAGGGTTCCTGCGCTCCGAGCGCTCACTGATCCAGACCATGGGTCGTGCGGCGCGGAATGTTCACGGCAAGGCCATTCTCTACGGTGACCGGATTACAGGTTCCATGCAGCGGGCCATTGATGAAACGGAACGCCGCCGGGCCAAGCAGGAAGCTCACAACCTGGAGCAGGGCATTACCCCGCAGGGCCTGAACAAGAAGATTGCCGACATCATGGAAGGTGCAGGAGGTGGCGGTCGTGGCCGTCGCAAGGCCGAACGCCCGGGGCAGAAAGCAGCCGAAGAGGCGGAACAGTATCGGGCCAAGGCTGGCAATCGGTCTCCGGAGGAAGTCCTCAAGGAAGTGTCCCGGCTCGAGGATGAAATGTACAAGGCCGCTTCCGAACTGGATTTCGAAACGGCCGCCCGCCTGCGAGATGATATCGCCGAGCTGAAAGAGGCGGCTCTGCGGACAGGGTAATCAGGTTGGTCGTTTCGGTCCCACGATGACTGCGGCCTGCAATGGCTGGTTTCTGCCATAGCGGGAAATCTGGCTGAATACCCGCCGGTCGATCGGCAGGTACTGTTTGTCAGCCACGGTTTCGCCGAGTTCAGCATCGATTTCCGGGTCGTGCAGGTACACGAACTGGTCATCGATCGCGCAGACGGTGACCCAATGGGGAACGCGGCTGCGATTCAGTTGCCAGGTGCTGATCAGGATGACCGGAATTCTGCCTTCGTGAAGGGCTTCTTCCATCGCTTCGAGGGTCAGCGGGTCATGGTGTAGCTGAATGCCGGTCTGGCCGATGTCGTGCAGAAAGCCCTCATGAACGAGTTCCAGAACCCGCTTCTTGTCCTCGTTGCGGACCGTATCCTTGAACAGGGCGCCTTCCATGCTGATCCAGGCGCTGGCTTCAAAACCGCGATTCCAGGCCGATAGCGCAAGGCCATGTGGACCGCACCCTCCATGGCCGGCGAGCATGAATATGGTGGTCGCTTCCCGCCATATTCTCAGTTCTTCCAGGGTTGTAAGTGGTTGATGCTCATCCAGAGCCGCCATCGACATGATCAGCGCCGCGGGTCCGCAGGAAAAGTCCGTGGTCTGCGGGTAGTAGGGAACCGCTGGGAATTCTCTCGAAGGCTCATAGAACAGGATCCGTCGCTCGAAGCGAAGGGCGTCTCCGTGGTCTTCGTAATAGTCCCGGTAGGTGCCGAACTGGCGATAGCCGAGGCGCTGGTAGAGGTTGATGGCGCCTTTGTTGTCTTCGCGCACTTCCAGACGCATGATGATACGGCCAGCGTCCACCGCCTCCGATTCCGCCTCCCGTACCAATCTTTCGCCCACACCCTGGCCCCGAACAGCCGGTGACACCGCAATGGAGTAAATCCGGGCGAGCCGGGTGGCAGCGCTCATCAGAACCAGGCAGTAACCCACCAGTTCGCCATCGGCCTCGCCCACAATCAACCGGTCTCTGGGCATTTCCAGAAAACGACGAAAGCTCCGCCTTGAAAGACGATCTTCAGTGAAGCACCGGTTTTCAAGCGAGACCAGTGCGTCGAGATCCTTGCTGGTGGCTTGTCGGAGCTGGAAGTCAGGCATTGAGATGCGGCCTTGAGAAGAGCTTTGAGGGCATGCTGGTGGGCTTCCCGTATCCGGCTATTATGGGTGAGAGTAGGGGTAACGCAAAGACCGCAAGGATGCGTAAAAGCACGCATTATTCGTCGATTGTGCAGATATCGTGACCGGCGTATTGTGGCTGCCATTACCTCAGGCAAGACCTTTCAGGGAGGAATGCCTTTAATGTCCCGATTGCTTATCGTAGTGGACCGCGCCAAAGACTGGGCGCCTTATTATCCCAGTGAGGATGTGCTGACGTTTGATCAGTACCTCCAGTTCTCAGCTCCGCCTGCCAGCCGGGTAAGGGTCATCAACCTGTGCCAAAGCGCCCGATATCTTAGCAAGGGCTATTACTGCTCACTCCTGGCTGAAGCCCGTGGCCACCACGTGGTGCCTTCGGTAATGACGCTCAATGATCTTGGCCGCAAAGGGCTGTTTTCCCTTGAGCTGGAAGAGCTTGATGAAAGCGTCATCAACTGGCTGGAAGCGGCAGGCTCGGCGATTGATCCTGCCAGTGACGAGCGTGAGGCCACCCATGAAGTCCGGATTCGGACCTACTTTGGCCAGGCTGAACATCCGGATCTCAAACCGGTCGCCCGGGCACTGTTCGAGCGGTTCCCATGCCCGATTCTTGAGATTGTCTTCAAGCGCCGCAAGCAGTGGCAGATCGAGTCCATGAGACCCGCCGCTCCGGCAGATCTCGGCGAACAGGAACAGGACGTGTTCGCAGCCGCCCTGGATCGCTTCAGCAGCATGGTGTGGCGTAAGCCACGGACCCGACGCCGTTACCGCTATGATCTGGCTGTGCTGGTGAACCCCGATGAGGAGATGCCGCCGAGCGACAAGGTTGCCCTGAAGCGCTTCGAGAAGGCCGGCCGTAAACTGGGCATAAACGTTGAGCAGATTACCCGCCGGGATTATATGCGGCTGCCGGAATACGATGGCCTGTTCATCCGGGAAACCACCGCCATTGATCACCATACCTACCGCTTTGCTCGCAAAGCGGCAGCTGAAGGCATGGTGGTTATTGATGACCCGGTATCGATCCTGAAGTGCACTAACAAGGTCTTCCTTGCTGATCTTTTGAAGAACAATAAGGTTCCCACGCCCAAGACCCTGATTCTGTCAAAAGATCAGAAGAATGCTGTCGAGCAGGTCATTAGTGAACTGGGCTTCCCGGTGGTCATCAAGATTCCGGATGGCGCGTTTTCCCGAGGCGTTACCAAGGCGGAGGACGAGAAAACCCTCCGTGCCGGTCTCAGGGACTTGTTCAAACAGTCGGCTTTGGTCCTGGCCCAGGAATATCTGTACACCGATTATGACTGGCGTATTGGTGTGCTTGGTGGCCGGGCCATCTACGCCTGCAAGTACATGATGGTGAAAGGCCACTGGCAGATCTATCAGCACGGCGAATCCGAGAGTGAGAGCGGTGGCTTTGAGACCATGCCCACGTATGAGGTGCCAAGAAATGTCATTCAGGCGGCCCTGAATGCCACCAGGCTGATCGGCAACGGGCTTTACGGTGTGGATATCAAGCAGTCAGGCAACCGGGTTGCCGTCATCGAAGTCAACGACAACCCGAGCATTGATGCGGGCGTGGAAGACCGCTTCCTGGGGGGCGAGCTCTACACCTTGATCATGCAGGAGTTTCTTTCAAGGATGGAAGAGAACAGGCGTCGCTAGGCTCTATGGCCGGCGGCTTTCAGGGGCCGGCCACCCAGACCCGGACACTCCCAAACCAGGGGTAATCATTGAGCTCTTCCCTGATGTTTGAGGATGAGAAGACGGTTTCACCCTCGGGGCTGTCCAGGAACAGCTCCAGATGCACCTTGTTTTTCAGATAGTGCAGCCGGAGCCGGCTGTGTTGCGGCAACTCTCCCAGGTGTCTGGCCAGGATGGCCCGGATGTCTTCACGGGAGGGCAGGCGCTCGGAGGTCAGCGGCTGATCTTCGTCGTTTTCGGCGTCGATGTGGAAGTTGATGTCCCGGATGTTGTCCAGGGCATCCCGCATTCCCGAGACAACCTGCATGCCGATCTGATGCCCTTCCGATACGCTGATTTCCGGGCGAACCACCAGGTGAATATCCAGCAGAATGTCGTGCCCCATACGACGGCTGCGAAGTTCGTGCACGTTGCGCACTCCGTCTGTGTCCCGGGCGATACTCTTGAGCATCTCCGTGTCCTCCTGGGAGAGGCCGGTATCCACAAGCTCCTTGACGCTGTCCCAGGTGAACTTCCAGCCGATATGGATAATGATGCCTGCGATCACCACCGCCGCGAACACATCTAGCCAGACCATGCCGAGCATGGCGCCGGCCGTGGACACCAGAACCACGACAGAGGAGAACGCATCAGTACGGCTGTGCCAGGCGTTGGCGATAATCAGGTCCGAGCGGATCTTCAGACCGACATGGCGTGTGTATCGGAAAATCCATTCCTTGCCCGCAACAGATGCGGCAGCTGCCACCAGAACCGGCCAGCCAGGCACGGTATCCACGCCGCCCTCTATCAGGCGTAGGGTATTTTCCCAGGCCAGGGCGGCGCCAACGGCAATCAGGATGCTGCCCAGAACCAGAGTGCCAAAGGTTTCGATTCGCTGATGGCCGTAGGGGTGGTCGTCATCCGGCTCCTGGCGCGATACCTTCATGACGCCAAGAACAACCAGATCAGAGGCGACATCCGTAAAGGAGTGAATGCCATCCACCAGCAGGGCCTGGGAGTTAAAAAGAGCACCACCAATGACTTTTATGAACCCGAGTACGGCATCGAGAATCATTCCGATAATGGTGACGCGCGAGGCCGCCTTCATTTCGCCCGCGAGATTGTCCCGGTGCTGTTGGGCGGGGGAAATCGGCTCTTGCATTGATGCGCTCCAGATCAGAAGACAGGTGTCAGTATAACGTTATTCCCACGGGCTTTGGCAGGGGCGGCTAAAAGAGGGGATTTCAAGTGATTTATGCACATCATTGCAGAACGATGACTGGGTAACATTTTGTTTAGTATTTGTCGACAGTCAGGAGAAAAATATATAAACCATTGAAAATAAACATAAAAATAACTGGTTAAAAAATGATCAATTTGTAGATTGGCGCAGTTATCAAGGGATGGCAACCGTTGCCCCGCGATTTTCAACAGGTTTATCCACAGATTCCGTGGAAAAGGTCATGAGAGTGCCATGATACAGTCATTTACAGCTGATTTGGTTCTATCCCGGGATGCTGTGGAAAACTTCCGGTATACTCCGCCCACTTGGATCAGGGGAGTTTTTTCAGATGTACGGCGTTATCCGCAATCTGCTTTTCCGCCTTCCAGCGGAGCAGGCTCACAATGTTGCATTGAATGGTCTGGATCTTGCGCACCGATTAGGCGTATTGAACGCTTTTTCACCAAAGATAGATTCATTGCCAGTGAATGTTATGGGGCTGGATTTTCCGAACCCCGTCGGGCTTGCTGCAGGTCTAGATAAGAACGCCGATCACCTCGATGCGCTTGGCGCCCTCGGCTTCGGGTTTATTGAAGTCGGTACCGTGACGCCTCTGGCGCAGCCCGGCAACCCCAAGCCGCGGATGTTTCGGCTGCCGGAACACCAGGCCATCATTAATCGAATGGGTTTCAACAATGAGGGGCTGGATCACCTGCTGGCCCGGGTTGATAACCGTCGCTACAGGGGTGTGCTGGGAATCAATGTTGGCAAGAACAAGGATACGCCCAACGATCAGTCCGAGTCGGATTACAGGAAAGGAATATCGGCGGTTTACTCACGGGCTGACTACATCACGGTGAACGTGTCCTCACCCAATACCCCGGGTCTTCGGGATCTGCAGTTTGGGGATTCCCTGAAGGGCCTGTTGGAGGCCATCAAGGACGAACAGCTCCAGTGCGAGAAGCAGCATGGCCGGTATGTGCCTGTGGCGGTTAAGATTGCTCCGGACATGGACGATGAGGGTATCCGCTTTGTGGCATCTGCACTGAGGGAGACGGGGCTGGATGGCGTCATTGCGACCAATACAACCATCAGTCGTGATGCGGTGGCGGGCCATACACATGCAGATGAAGCTGGCGGTCTTAGTGGAGCGCCGGTTCGCGAAGCATCTCTCAGGGTCATTAGAGGGCTTTACGCCGAGTTGGGGGAATCGCTGCCGATTATTGGTGTTGGCGGCATTACCGATGGCGAGAGCGCGGCAGAGAAAGTTCGTGCCGGTGCCAAGTTGGTCCAGATCTACACCGGATTTATTTACCGTGGGCCTGAGCTTATTAAAGAGGCGGTTGAGGCGATTCGGCACGTCAAGTGATTTGCTGTGCCCCATAACGAAGGTGGGCCCGCTTAGCGGGCCCGAGCGGGGAATGAACCCCGTGGCGTATCATCGCATGGTACGGGGCGGGAGGCCCCGTTTGGGTTTCTCTGAGTACTGCTTCATTTTGTGTAGAAAAAGATCAGATTAAGATTCGGGGTTAGTTCAGGCGTCACGCCGTCGTAACGTTGGCCAGTCTGTGGATGCCGGATACGCCGGTCATGCCCTCCCATTGATCTGTGCGGCCTTCTCGCCACCCGTTCAGCCATTCCTGGCGAACTTCCGCCTGTTCAATCGGGCAGCTGTCTTTGGATTTTCCGGACACGCCAGCGAGATAACCCCGCTTGAATGCACGAGCGTACATGTCTCTTTTCTGTCTTTTCATGCCGTTCCTCACTAATGGATTAACAGAACAAGCGTGTACACATCTGCAGTGGCTGCGACCAGTGTTATCCGCTCCGGGATAACCCACTATTGTCAGCTCAAGCCAGAGCAGTCAGGATCCTGTTAACGGAAGGTTTGCACCCTTCCGGAACGACGCGTCACTTACAAGGTAAGTCGAACCTTTAGCGGATGTACACTAATTATTTCATCTATGTGACGCTTTTTTTATAGTTATATGAACTAAAAATTTTACTGCGATTTTCGGAATAGCCCTTATTTCGGAAACTTACCTCAAGCCGTCCAGGAACCAGGAGTTGAACTTGTCCAAATCTGTATTTTTCGTAACCTGCCCGAAGGGAGTGGAATACCTACTGGCGGACGAGCTCAGCACCTTTGGTCTGGATACCGTACGCAATGCCCCGGCCGGGGTCTGGGTGGAAGGTTCCCTGGAGGGTGGTTATCGCGCCTGTCTATGGTCGCGTCTCGCCAACCGGGTGATCCTTCACATTGACGAAGTGGATGCCAACAGCGGCGACCAACTCTATGACGGCGTTGTACACATGGACTGGCAGCAGCATATCCCGCTGCATGGCAGCTTCCGGGTGACCTTCCTGGGTCAGAACGAGGCAATCCGGAACACTCAATACGGCGCGCAACGGGTAAAGGATGGCATCGTAGACCGGTTCCAGGCCAACGGTGGCCCCCGACCTTCGGTCGATGCAAAGAATCCGGATGTGATTGTCTCGGCCCGTCTGAATCGGGGTCGTCTGTCATTGGGAATCGACCTTAGTGGTCACAGCCTGCACATGCGCGGCTATCGCACGGATAAAGGTATAGCACCACTGAAAGAAAACCTGGCTGCGGCATTGCTGATGCGCTCAGGCTGGCCGGAGATTGCCGCGGCCGGCGGCGATTTCCTGGACCCGATGTGTGGGTCAGGCACCCTGGTAGTTGAAGCTGCGATGATGGCTCTGGACATGGCGCCCGGCCGCAAGCAGGAACGGTTCGGCTTCGAGAAATGGCCCGGTCATCAGCCGGAGCTCTGGTTGTCCCTGCGCCAGGAAGCGGAACGCCGCGCCCATGAGGGTAAAAACGGACGAATCCCGAGACTGGCGGGCTTTGACCAGGACAGCCGCGTAATCGAGACGGCCCGGAAAAACATCCAGAGAGCCGGGCTGGAGAGTGTTGTCCACGTCGAGGCTCGCGCGGTCGACGCCCTGGAACTGGAGGGGGATTGGTCCGATCAGGGGCTTGTGCTGACTAATCCGCCATACGGTGAGCGATTGAGTGAGCGCAGGGAATTGGGCGCTTTGTACCAGGCCCTGGGCGACGCGGTGAAACGCAGTGTTCCAGGCTGGCGCCTCGGTGTGTTCACCGGGGCGCCGGAATTCGGTAAATCCATCGGGTTGAGAAGCTACAAGCAATATCGGCTTTTCAACGGCAAGCTGCCGGCGCAATTGCTGTTGTTCGAGATCAATGACGTCAGCGCCATGACGCCGAGGGCACCCGACATCCCCGGTGAGGTTACCCCACGTATTGCCAACGAAGAGCGTGCGGCCATGCTCCGTAACCGGCTCAAGAAGAATATGAAGGCCATTGGCCAGTGGGCTAGAAAGCAGGGCATTGGTTGCTACCGTTTATATGATGCTGACATGCCGGAGTTTGCCCTGGCGATCGACATTTACGAGGGGCGAGTTCACGTGCAGGAGTATGCGGCCCCGAAATCGGTGGACGAGCGCTCCGCCCGTGAACGCCTGGCCGAAGCCCTTGCGATCATTCCCGAAGCACTGGGAGTGGAGCGGGAAGACATGGTGTGTAAGCAGCGTCAGCGCCAGACGGGTACCAATCAGTATGAGAAGCAGGCCGCCAGCGGCGAGTTTTTCGAGGTTCACGAACACGGCTGTGTGTTGAAGGTAAACCTCAAGGATTATCTGGACACCGGTCTGTTTCTGGATCATCGGCCGGTGCGGCGCTGGATTCAGCAACACTCGGCTAACCAGCGCTTTCTGAATCTGTTCTGCTATACCGGCGCGGCTACTGTGCATGCCGTGGTTGGAGGCGCCAGCCGATCCCTGAGCCTGGATATGTCAAAGACCTACGTCGGCTGGGCCGAGGAAAATCTGGCCCTGAACGGAGCCGATCCCAAGAAGCATCGGGTGGAGCAGGCGGACTGTCTGGCCTGGCTGGCAGACCGGAAAACGGCGGACCAACGGTTTGACCTGATCTTCATGGATCCTCCGACCTTTTCTAACTCTGCCCGTATGGCCGGCGTTCTGGATATCCAGAAGGATCATCCGACGCTGGTCAGGCAGGCCATGGCAAGGTTGAGTTCCGACGGGTTGCTGATCTTTTCCAACAACTTCCGGCGATTCAAACTGGATGAGGCGCTGGAAAGTGAGTTTGAAGTTGCCGAGGTCACCCGGGATACCTTGGACAAGGATTTTCAGCGCAACGCCCGGATCCACCGGTGCTGGCATATTCGCCACAAGGCGTAACCACTATCGAATAGTAGGTCGGATTAGCGCAGCGTAATCCGACAAGTAATCATTGGCATCAAGTATCAGCAGATTGTCGGATTACGCTGCGCTAATCCGACCTACATCTTAGAACTCGTAGCGCACGCCACCGGAAAACTGGAAGGTATTTACATCCGTTCCGGTGTCTTCGAAGAGCTTGCCGCCCTCGAACACCAGGAACGTATCGTCCAAAACTTCGAAGTCGAGCCCGGCAATCCAGCTTACGCTGAAGCCGCTGTCCGGAAACTCGCCTTCGAGATCCAGGTAGGGTTTGTTGCGGTCGTTCGCGGGATCGCTGATCTCGCCTTCACCGTGGATGTAGGAAAAGCCGAACTGGCCGTAGAGGTTGGCGTAGTCGGTGATCGGGTAGTGCAGGCCCATGTACCAGCTGGCGTAGTAGTCTACGCTCAGGGTCAGGTCACTGTTCGGGACCTCGGCGTCTTTGAAGCCACCACCGGCCCGCAGCTCGGCGTGGAACAGATCGGTTATATGACCACCCACCACCAGTGTTCCGCCAGTGCCCCAAGCGGTTTCCTGGGTGTTTTCACCGATGGTGCGGTGGTTGTATGTGGTTGCCAGCAGGCCGATATAGTGTTTCTCTGCCCTTGGGGTCTCCTGGGCTATAGCGGCCTGGGAGGCGAGAAGCAGGGCAGGGGCAAGCGGGAAGATGAGCGACGTTCGCACAACCTTGTTCATTGTTATCGGGCTTCCTGACGTGAGCGAATACGGGCTGATTCTGCCTCGTGTAACCGTTTGTTACGTCGACCCGTGTCACACTTCCCCCTGTCAGTGCTGTCCGTTGCTCAGTCCTCGTCGAACAGGCCTTCTTCCCGGGCCATCAATAGCAGTGCGTAGACGCCGTTTTCCGGCAGCTGGGGTTCCAGGCTCTCTTCGAACAGCAGCTGACGCCGGCGGTCTTCCAGTGTTTCACTGTCCAGGCCGGAGATCAGCTCGCTTATGGGAGCGATTTCGAATGGCGCCTCCTGTGCCACGGCAGTGAAGATCAGGTCCACCAGAATCTCGTCCGGATCAAGGCCGTCCACGAAAACTGTCTGGTCTGGCAAGTCCTGGTGCAGTTCTCGGGCCAGTTCGATCAGGGGCACGCCCTGTTCTTCGAGGTAGAGAAGATCGACATCACCCAGATCACCGTCTTCCGGAAGCCAGTCATCGGAAGGGGCGATCACCACGGTTTTCATTCGGCCGTCTTCCAGCGACCAGGCCATGGCGGTCGGGAACAGGGCGTCATCGGTCTGGCAATATTCAATGTCGAGAAATCTCGGTGCAGGCACGTTGGGCTCCCGGTGGTGGTTGATTTGTGACCCGGTTATAGGGAATGTCCACTGACCCAGTATGAGGCTTTACGGCTTCATGCCATACTGTTGAAGCAATTATCTTTTAATCAGGGACATCATGGAACACGCTGAATTTAACAAAGATTTATTGAAGTTTCTGAACACTTCCCCGACACCCTGGCATGCGGTCGAAACCATGAAGCAGCGGCTGACTGCGGCCGGGTTTCAGGAATTGGACGAACGGGAAGACTGGTCACTGGCCAGCAAACAGGGCTATTTCGTTATCCGCAACGGCTCCTCGATCGTCGCCTTCCGTACCGGCAGCAAAGAGGTTACCACCTCAGGAATCCGAATGGTGGGCGCTCATACCGATAGCCCCTGCCTGAAGGTCAAGCCGAACCCGGAGCTTCGCCGCAAGGGCTTTTTCCAGCTGGGTGTTGAGGTCTACGGTGGCGTGCTGTTGAATCCCTGGTTTGATCGGGATCTTTCCCTGGCTGGCCGGGTGACTGTGTTGGACGAAGACGACAAGGTGCGGGACACCCTGGTAGATTTTCGCAAGCCAATCGCGTTTATTCCGAGCCTGGCCATTCATCTGGACCGCGAAGCCAACAGCAATCGGACGGTCAACCCCCAGACTGACCTGCCGCCGGTTCTGATGCAGGTTCCGGAAAGCGACACGACCAGCTTTGTTGATCTGCTCTCACAACAGGTCAAGACCGAGTCCGGAATCAGTGTTCGTAAGGTTCTGGGGTACGAGCTGAGCTTCTATGATGCCCGTGAGGCCTCGTTTGTGGGGTTGCGTGACGATTTCATTGCGTCGGCCCGCCTGGACAATCTGCTGAGCTGTTATATCGGTCTCCAGGCGTTGCTTAAAACCTCTGGTGATGAGGCCGCGCTGTTGGTCTGTAACGATCACGAAGAGGTTGGCAGTATGTCGGCCGAAGGCGCCCAGGGGCCGTTCCTGACAGCGGTTCTTGACCGCTGGGCCGGCGCTGGCAAGGCTCGCGCTATCGCCTGCTCGATGATGGTATCGGCGGATAACGCCCACGGCGTTCATCCGAATTACATGGATAAGCATGATGAGAATCACGGGCCGATTCTCAATCAGGGACCGGTGATCAAGGTTAACCACAACCAGCGCTACGCTACCAACAGTCGCTCAGCAGCGGTATACCGTCACATCAGCGACGAACTGGGTTTGCCGCATCAGACCTTCGTGGTTCGCAGTGATATGGGCTGTGGCAGTACCATCGGGCCACTGACGGCGGGGAATCTGGGTGTGACCACACTGGATATTGGTGTACCCCAATTCGGTATGCATTCTATTCGGGAACTGATTGGCACCGAGGATGGTTTCACTCTGTTCCGCGTGTTGACCGAATTCATGCAGCGCGAACAGATTTTCTGAGGCCACAAACGAAAAATGCCGCTGCTTTACAGAAAGCAGCGGCATTTCGGAATAAGTGGCTCCCCGAGCTGGGCTCGAACCAGCGACAAACGGATTAACAGTCCGTTGCTCTACCAACTGAGCTATCGGGGAACAGCATCAAGTGGCGCGCATATTAAGCGCTTTGATTTACGGGGTCAACCCCCTGATATGAAAGGCTAAAAATTGTACGAAAGCAGGGCACTTCACTATCGTCCGCCGCCGTGGTTGCGCAACGGCCACGTCCAGTCTGTCTGGCCCACACTGTTTCGCAAGGTGCCAATGGTGGATCCGGAAGCGGAAACTATTGCCACACCGGATGACGACGAACTGCACCTGGACTGGTATCGGCAGGGCAGTGACCGCCTGGCCATCGTGTCTCACGGCCTGGAAGGTCACAGTCGCCGGCCCTATGTGCTTGGCCTTACTCGGGCTCTGTTACGCGAGGGCTGGGACGTTCTGGCCTGGAACTTCCGCTCCTGCGGCGGGGTAATGAACCGACAGCCAAGGTTTTACCACAGTGGCGCCACCGAAGACCTCAGCCTGGTGATTGATCATGGTCTGGCAGGCACCTACGACACCCTGTTCCTGTCGGGTTTCAGTATGGGAGGCAATCTGACGTTGCTCTATCTGGGGGAGCAGGGTGAGCGGGTGGACAGCCGGATCTGCGGCGCCGTTGCCTATTCAGTTCCCTGTGATCTGGCCGGTAGCGCCGATATGCTGGCGCTACCCAGCAGAAAGATCTATATGCAGCGTTTTCTTCGGGATCTGAAGATAAAAATGCAGGAAAAGGCAGAAAAGTTTCCGGACCTGATTGATGTTTCGGGATTTGATGCCATCCGCAGCTTTCACGAGTTTGATAACCGTTACACGGCGCCTCTGCATGGCTTTCGCGATGCTCAGGATTATTGGGCCCAGTGTTCGGCGCTGGGGCGGATGCGAGATATCCGGGTGCCGGCGCTGATGGTGAATGCCGCCGATGATCCGTTCCTGTCAGCGCAGTGCTTCCCGGAATCCCGGCGGCAGCTTGGCGCCCATGTACGCCTGGAAGCGCCTCGCTGGGGCGGCCATGTGGGGTTTGTCGAGCATGCGAAGGATGGCTTCTACTGGTCAGAGCGCCGGGCCCTGGCTTTCCTGCAAGGATTAAGCTGATCCGGCTTTATTGCAGGATTGGTTTGAGCACAGGCCAGACCTTTTCCAGCAGTTTGGGCTGAGCTTCCTCGGAAGGGTGAATACCATCGTCCTGCATCAGCCCGTCCTGGTTGTAGATACCGTCGAGGAAAAAGGGAACCAGAGCGGTGTCGTAACGGTCTGATAGCTTTGGGTAAATCTCAGCAAACAATTCTGTATACCGCTGTCCGTAGTTCGGTGGTATCTGCATGCCCACCAGCACGGCACGGGCACCCGAGCTCTGGACCTTTTCAATCATGGAGGCGAGATTGGACTCGATAACGTTGGGCGGAAAGCCGCGAAGGCCATCGTTGCCCCCCAATTCGATAATCACCACCTCGGGGTCATTCTCCTCAAGGAGTTCGGGCAGCCGGCGAGCACCGCCATCGGTGGTTTCTCCACTGATGCTGGCATTGACCACTGTCCAGCCCGTCAGTCCCTTGCTCTCCAGACGTTTACGCAGCAACTGCACCCATGCAGTTTCGGAGGGTATGCCATAGGCGGCGCTGAGGCTGTCACCGACAATAAGCAGCGTGGTCTGGCTGGCCACTGCCGGCAGGGACAGTAGGGAAACTACAAGAAAAAGAATTGATCTGACGTACACCAATGCCGTATGCATAGACAACGAAGACACCTATAAGCCGTTTTCAGGACCCAGGATCGGGAGATTCCGTGAATCAGATGACCAATGTTAACCCGGAAAGCCAGAGCCCAATGTTACGGGTAAAAAACCTGACTCACCGCGTCAGTGTTGAAACCGATACGCTCACGATCTTGCAAGGGGTCACTCTTGAAATCAATCGGGGAGAATCCGTAGCCATCGTCGGGCGCTCCGGTTCGGGCAAAACTACGCTTTTGGGCTTGCTGGCGGGCCTTGATACGCCCACTGAGGGAACGGTGGAGCTGGACGGGTCGGTGATCAGTAAGCTCAGCGAGGACGAGCGGGCAAAGCTACGGGCACACAGGGTTGGGTTTGTGTTCCAGTCCTTTCAGCTCCTGCCGGCGCTCACTGCGCTTGAGAACGTCATGCTGCCATTGGAACTTGCCGGTATGACTTCACCAGACAAAAGGGCCCGTGAGCTCCTGGAGCGAGTCGGCTTGGGCGAGCGCCTGACCCACACACCCAGACAGCTGTCTGGCGGTGAGCAGCAGCGGGTAGCCATTGCTCGCGCGTTCGCGTCTGACCCGCTGATTCTGTTCGCTGATGAGCCGACCGGTAACCTGGACAATCGTACCGGTCAGGCAGTTTCTGATCTGCTGATGGCGCTGAACCGGGAGCAGGGCACAACGCTGGTGATGGTCACCCACGATGAACATCTGGCGGCTCGCTGCAATCGGCAGTTTCACATTGAAGCTGGCGTTCTCACCGAACCGGAAACAGCGCAGGAGATCGCGCACTGATGGCTGCTGCAAAAAAACTGATGTCAGTCCGCCGGGACTGGCGGGAACGGGATGTTCGTGTCGTTCTGGCCGCTCTGATCATTGCCGTCGCCACGGTTGCCACCATTGCTCTGTTTGCCAGCCAGCTGCAGCGCACGTTGGTTTCTTCAGCCAGCTCGTTCCTGGCGGCAGATCGTCAGCTGGAAGCAGAAAACGGACGCCCGATTCCGGATTCCTGGTTGCAGCAAGCGTCCAAGCAGGGGCTGGAAACCGGCCGAATGGTGGAATTTTCCACCATGGTGTTCGGCGCCGATAATTTCCAACTGGTGTCGGTCAAGGCCGTGAGCAATGAATATCCCCTTCGCGGCGATATCGAGATCCAGCGGGATCCATCGGGCACGAGGGAGCTGGTCAACCAGGGTCCCGGGCCGGGAGAGGTCTGGATTAACCCGCGTTTGCTCAGACTTCTGGATCTCGATATTGGCGAGTCCCTGGAAGTCGGGAACCTGAACCTGACGGTGTCCGGTCTTCTTATTCGTGAACCGGATGGCGGTTTTCGGCTTTCGGCTCTGGCGCCCCGGGTGATGATGCACGTGGACGATGTCTCCTCCACTGGGGTTATCCAGGAGGGCAGCCGCGTAGAGTATGTCTATCTTTTTGCCGGTGATGAAGCCTCGCTGGAGTCCTACTATCAATGGCTTCAGCCCCGGCTTGAACCGAGCCATGAATGGGAAGGTGTGCGGGATGGTGAAACCTTTTCCCGTTCCCTGGAACGTGCCGAACGATTCCTGCTGCTGGGTGGCAGCCTTGCGGTTCTGCTCGCCGCTGTGGCGGTAGCCGTGGCGAGTCGGCAATATGCCCTGTCCCAGCGCGACACCGTCGCGCTGCTGAAAACCCTGGGCCTGAGCGGTGCCGGTATCGGCGGCCTTTACCTCAGGCGTCTCGCACTCTGGGGCGTTACCGGTATCGTTGGTGGTCTGTTGGTCGCCATACCGCTTTACTGGCTGCTGACTCGGATGCTGAGCGAGGTACTGGAGCGACCGGTGGATTTCCAGCTTGACCCTGGTGCTCTGACCCCTGCGCTGTTGACGGCCCTTGTCTCCCTGTTCGCCTTTGCCTATCCGCCCGTGCGCCGGCTTCGCAATGTTCCGGCGATGCGGGTGTTACGTAGCCAGCCTGGTGAAACCGGGCGTGAGGCGCTGCCAGACATGATCGTTGCCATCGTAGCGGTATTCGGTCTGGTCTGGATGTACGCTGGTGAACTGTCCCTGGTGGTCTCTCTCCTGGGTGGTCTTGCGCTACTGCTTGGCGCGTTGGGTCTGGTGGGCTGGCTGCTGGTTGCGACACTGCGTAAGGTCCGGGGCGGAGGCAATTCCTGGCGCCTGGCACTGGTGGGCCTGTATCGGCATCGGCGGGCCAGTCTGTCCCAGATCGCTGTGTTTGCGATGACGCTGATGCTGGCCGCCACACTGATACTGGTGCGCACGTCACTGCTGTCCGACTGGCAGGCCCAGTTGCCGAGTGATGCACCCAACCACTTTCTGATTAATATCGCGCCGGAAGCTGTGGAGGATGTCGATGCGTTCTGGCAGGAGCGTGGTCAGCCCCTGGATAAACTCTACCCGATGGTTCGCGGACGCCTGACCGAGCTCAATGGCCAGCCGGTGAAAGAGACAGTCAGCAAGGACGAGAACGTCAACGCCCTCAATCGCGAGCTGAATCTGACCTGGATGTCGACGTTGCCGGAAGATAACGAGATTGTTGAAGGCAGTTGGTTTGACCAGAACCAGAAAGACGGTGTTTCTGTAGAAGCCGAACTGGCCGGCAAGCTCGGGTTGTCACTGGGCGATAAACTCACCTTCACGATCGGCTCCGAGAAGGTAACGGAGGCTGTGACCAGTATTCGCACGGTTCAGTGGGACAGCATGAAGCCCAATTTCTACATGGCGTTTCCGCCGGAAGGCGGCTTGACGGAGATGCCTGCAACCTGGATTACCAGCTTCTACCTGCCCAAGGACAGGAAGGATGCATTGAATGAGTTCTCCCGGCAGTTCCCGACCGTATCGGTACTGGAAATTGACCATGTGATTGAGCGAATACAGGAGATTGTCCGGCAGGTAACTCAGGCTATTGAAGCTATTCTGGCACTGATTCTTGCCGCGGCGCTTGTGGTGATGGCGGCGGTGGTCAGTGCGACGCTCCGCGACCGACAGAGAGAAGGCGCGTTACTGCGCACTCTTGGTGGCCGCCAGAGTCTGCTGGTGCGTAGCACCATGCTCGAGTTCGCGTTACTGGGTGGTTTTGCGGGTTTATTGGGCGTGGTTGCCGCCGAGGCGGCCGTTTGGGCACTTCAATTCCGGATGTTCGAGGGTGCGTTCCAGTGGCACTGGCACGTGGTGCTGCCCATTCCGCTGGTAAGTGCTGTCGTCCTTGCCCTGTTTGGCCGCTGGCAGCTCCGACCGGTTCTGAGCGTGTCGCCGATGCTGTTGCTAAGACGTCTGGAGTAAAAGCGGCAGCGTTTATCGATAATTGGCGAGAATGGCGTCTAGTTCGCCATTCTCTTTCATCTGAGCCAGCTCTTTGTTGAAGTTAGTGGCAAAGGACTCCCAGTCCTTTCGCAACATCAGCCGGAGCCCGTAATGGCTGATGCTTTGACTGGCAATGTCGAAGCTTTCCCGTAGCCCCTCGTTCCGCAGAATCCATTTGCCGACAAGGCGGTCAGCTACGGCGGCATCAAAGCGGTCCCCGTGCAGAACAAAGGTAAACATGTCCCGGTCCCGAGACACGTCAAACCGGCGGATTTTGCCTTCCGCGAAGTAGGGCTCAAGTAGAGGGTACCGGTAGCCAAGATGAGTGACGACGGTTTTCGAAATCAGGTCCTCGGGGCTCTCATAAGAGAAACCTGAACCAGCGGGCACAAAAAATACTTCATCTATGTCGACCACCGGGTCTGTGAACAGAAATTGCTCGGGGTCGTCCGCCCATTCCCGGGCTCTTGGCGTGCCGTCGATATAGCCCTGCAGGATCATCTCATCAACCCGTTTTCGCGGTATCTGTTCGGCAATGACTGTGTAGCCCATGCGCTGGGCAACTGCGGAGACGACATCCCACATGATTCCGGAGGGGTTTTTCTGGTCAACGATCAGGTAGGGTGGGTAGCCATTAGGCGAAATGTTGAAACGAAAAACCGGCTTTTCAGCGGATGTTTCCGGGGAGCCTGCTGCTGAAAATGAGAGCGTTGCCAGGAAAAGGAGCAGGGAACTCAGAGCCGAGAGAATGCGACAGGAACATCGATTTTGCATGTGGAGGGGGCTCTCTACGGAAAGGTACTGTAGGTGGAAAACGAACCCGGCTATCATCCCTGCCAGTGTCGACAGATTCTCCTCTCTTACCTGGTCAATTTCAATGATTTGAATTCTATCTTCAGGCAATCTTGAAACAGGGGCCTCGAAAGGCCCCGCTTGTCTTTCATGCCCAGGCGCGTCGCAGAACCGCGCGGGCATCCTCCAGCGTCACTTCCTTTGGATTGAACATAATTGAGCCATCATCCAGGGCCATCTCGGCAATGTGGTCCAGCTGTGCTTCGGTTACCTTGCCGGTCTCCTTCAGTGTCCGGGGCAGCTGGCACCGCTTGTACAGGGCGTCCCGCAGTTTCCGGATAGCGGAAATGCTGGCCTCTGCCCGGCGGCTTGCCGGAGTCGCTGCAAAAACTTCGGGGCCCTCAAGGTACAGCAAGAGCTCGCCCAGAGGTTCCCGGATGGTCTCCAGGTTGTATTCCAGCGCATACGGAAGATACAGGCTCATGCATAGGCCGTGGGGCAGGTGACAGATGGCTCCGGTCGAGTGTCCGAGCGCGTGCACCAGGCCCACCATGGAGTTTGAGAACGCAATTCCGGCCATGGTTGATGCCTGCGCCAGTTCAAGCCGTCCGTCGCTGTCCTTGGGGTTGTCCATGACTTGCAGGAGTGATTGGCTGATTTTCTTGATCGCTGCTGTTGCGTAGGCGTCACTCAAGGGATTTTTTGCCATGCAGGTAAAGGCTTCGGTTGCATGGGTCATGGCGTCCATCGCGGTTGCCGCGGTGATGTGGGGCGGCAAGGTAAGGGTCATGCGAGGATCAATAATGGCCGCGTTCGGAAGCAGGAACGATGACGTGAAGGGCAGCTTGACGCCCTTGGCTTCGTCGGTGATCACGGCAACCGAGGTGACTTCCGAGCCGGTGCCGGCGGTTGTTGGCACGACGAAGAAGGGTTTGAGGGGGTGCTTGAGCACGCCGGCACCGCTGTACTTGGCGATATCGTCACCACCTTCGGAAACCAGAATGTTGACGGCTTTTCCGGTATCAATCGCTGAACCGCCGCCGACGGCGATGATGGAGTCGCACTTCTCCTGACGATAGATGCCGGCAATATCGCGCACTACGGTAGTGGAAGAATCTGGTGGCACGTCATCGTAAATGGTCGTTATCTCCAGTCCGCTTTCTTCGCAAGCCGCGATCACAGGTTCCAGCAGGCCAGCGGCCCGCACGCCCTTGTCGGTTACGATCATAGGCCGCTTGGCAGCCATACCCGTGAGCTCGTAGGGAATGTGTTCAAGGGCGGCCTTGCCGGCAATGACTTTTACCGGGCAGAAGAACTCATAGTATTTATTGGTCATCACGCTCTCACTGTCTCGACGAAATTGGTGGCAACTTTCAGGTAAATGCGCGCAGCGCTGATCAGTTTTTCCGGAAGGTGCAGGTCGGCCGGGTATTCCTTGACGGCTCGCTTGGCGACCAGTTTCGGCAGGATGAAAGACTCAAGCCGGTTCAGCACCCGGGTCATACGAACGGCATAGCTAATGTCGCCATCTACCAGCATGCGGTCGTTGGCGAATGCAACGGACGTCTTCTCCTGGAATGACAGCACCAGGAAAGCATGGGCAATGTGTTTGAACTGAATGGACAGGTCGACCGGGCGGGGTGCCTTGTCACCGTGATAACGGAAGCGTCCCTGGCCGGTGTGCTCCACAATCAGCTTTGAGCCGGCCGGCATCACCATCATCTCAAAGAGAAAGCCATCAGGCAGAGCCCTGGCTTCGTTCTGAACCTTTTCGTCCACTTCGCTTACAGCCTGCAGGGCTCGCCCCATCACCTGGAACATCAGTTCCACATACAAGCGGCGCGCCTGAAAGACCATGGGCTGGATACGTTTCGCTAACATGTCCGTCATCCAATCGTTGTTGATGTCATCTGATTTTTAGAGTTATTGCTCTAAAAGTCAATGGAGTGGATGACATAAGATGCGCGTCATCCCGGCAATCTTGATCCCGAGCAACAAAAAGGCCGGAATCCTTCAGGACTCCGGCCTTTTCAAGTCAACGATTCCGGGGACAGTTACTGCGTGAGCGCGGCCAGTTTCCGTTTGGCCTCCTCGGCAACTTCACCGCTGGCTTCGGCGGCCTTGCTGTAATAGGCAATGGCCTCATTTCGGTTGTTCTGTTTCACCGCAACGTCGCCCAGGCGCAGGAACGCAATGGAAGTGGGGACCGTTTCATTGGCTTTCGTGAGATTCTCTCTGGCCTTGTCCAGATTGTTGAGTCTCAGAGCATTCAGGCCATTGTAAAGACGATATTTAAACATCTCGGGGTAGAGCTCCACCGCCTTTTCAAAGTCGGCAGCGGCTTTCTCGGCTTCCTTCTGATCCTGATAAATGCGGCCGCGCAGAGCATAGAACATGGCTTCCCGCGGTAGCAGGCGAATGGCTTCGTTAACCTTGTCCAGAGCAGCCTTCATCTCGTCTTTGGATGCCAGTTCCATGGCCTTGTCGTGGGCATCGTAAGCGGGTTGCAGCGAACGGAGTTCGGCCATCTTGCGTTCGTAAACTTCTTCACCACGATAGCCGCCGGCACCAATCTTCTGCACCAGTTCGCGGTTTTCCTCCACGCGCTTTGCTGAGGGAGGATGGGTCGCGAACAGGCCATCAATGAAACTGGACTGTCGGCCTTCAGAGAGCTTCAGGAAGAGTTCCTGCAGCTCCACCGCCGCCTGCGGGTCGTAGCCCGCCTCTTTCATGTAGAGAATGCCGTAATGATCGGATTCCAGTTCATCACCCTGGCTATACTGAGCCAATGCAAGCTGCGCCCCCATTGCAGCGCCACCCATGATCAGCCCGGCCCATTCGTTATCCGACAGGGCAAAACCAAGGCCGGCAACACCGGCACTGATCAGCATACCCTGCTGCATGCGTTGAACACTGTGTTTGGCCGCAGCATGAACAACCTCGTGGCCCAGAACCGAGGCAAGCTGGGCTTCGTCCTCAAGTTCTGTCAGCAGGCCACGGTTGATCGCGATCTTGCCACCGGGCAGGGCCCAGGCGTTGGGTACGCTGCTGTTCAGAACCACGAACTCGTAGGGCAGGTCCGGCCGATCACTGACTTCGGCCATTTTCTGGCCAACCTCGCTCACGTAGAGAGTCAGCTCCGGGTCCACATAAAAACGACCGCCCTGGGTTTGCTGGGTGGGCACGTATTGTTCCGCGCCCATGGCGAGCTCCTGGCTTTCCCCGATCAGCGAAAGCTGCTTTTCCCCGGTAACCGGATTGACCGAGCAACCACTGAGCGTTGCCGCCAGGGCAATGGCAACTGCGCTGGTTTTGATAGCAAACAGGTTCACAAATGAGCTCCCTTTTAGATAATGCGATGTCGGGCACGCTAATACGCTTGTGCCCGAGTCCTGAATGGGCAGTTTATAGCATATGATTGCCAAACAGTGGATTACCTCACCGGGTGCAGCGGTGGTGGCGGGCAGGCCCTTGGCGTATCATAAGCCTCTGTTCCTGCACTGTTTCGCTGTTTTCGAACCTAAGGCAACCCATGGGTAATGTACTCGAATTAATCGCTTTGCTCTGGTTTCTGGTTTGCTGGCTCGGGTATACCGAGTACTCCAAACGCCGTGCCGCAGATCGTCCCTGTCTGTCCAACACGCTCGACCTTTACCGAGAAGACTGGATGCGCGTCATGTTACGCCGGGAAAACCGGATTGCCGATGCTTCGGTAGTGGGTAACCTGGAGCGGAACGGCGCGTTTTTCGCCTCAAGTTGCCTGCTGATTCTCGCCGGTATTATCACCGCTCTTGGCTACACCCAGGAGGTGATGGAAGTGTTCAGCACCATGCCATTTGGCACATTGCCGACCCGGGAAGTTTGGGAACTGCGCATGGTGGTGCTGTTGGTAGTGTTTATCTACGCCTTCTTCAAATTCACCTGGTCCATGCGGATGTACAATTTCGTGTCGGTGATGGTGGGCAGTGCCCCGCCGCCAGACGATACCAAAACCAGTCCAGCCGGTCGGGAGGCGTTCGCCCGCAGCGCCGGCAATATCTGCAATCTCGCTGGCGACGCATTTAACCTTGGGCTGCGGTCCTACTATTACGCACTCGCCGTGGTAGGCTGGTTCATTCACCCGATCGTTTTCATGGCGGCCTCCACATTGGTGGTTATTGTCCTTTACCGTCGGGAGTTCTGTTCCACTGCACTGGAGGCGTTGAGGGCAGGTAAGGTGTTCGAGGAACCGCTGCCCGGCAAGGCGGAAAACAGCCCGAAATTCAAAAGCTGATCCACAGGTTGAACCTGAATGAACGATGATATCCGACGGAAACGGGTTACCCGTTTTATCGAGACACTCAACCAGGCCAAAGAGCTTGGCCTCGCGGTTACCGAAGCCAAAAAAGGCAGCCTCACACTTTGCCTGCCCTACAGTGACCGTATCATTGGAAACCCCGACACCGGGGTGATTCATGGTGGGGCCATCACTACCTTGATGGATACGACGTCAGGTTGTGTGATCCTGTGTGCTCTGGAAGAGTTCGAACTCTGCCCGACGCTGGATCTGCGTGTGGACTACATGCGCCCGGCCCAGCCCAGGAAGCCTGTTTATGCGAGGGCTGAAACCTACCGGGTAACCCGGAACATCATTTTTACCCGCTGCGAGGCTTACCAGGAGGGCGGTGAAACCATTGCTAACTGCGTGGCCACCTTCATGCGTATCGGGAAGGATGCCAGCCCGAAACATTACCGGGACCTGATTACAGGAGGTGAAGAATGACCGACCCTGAAATCCTCCGCTATACCCAGGAAACCGGTGACTTCAGCCGGATGCTTAAAAGCATTCCGTACGCCACCTGGATCGGCCTCCAATGTGAGCAGTTCGGCGACGATCTGATTTTCCGCCTGCCCTGCAAGGATTCCAACCTCGGTAATCCAATCCTGCCGGCTATCCATGGTGGTGTGATTGGTGGTTTCATGGAGATGTCCGCCAATATCTACCTGATTATGTCGCAGGAAAGCTTACGGATGCCACGCATCATCGACTTTTCCCTGGATTACCTTCGCGCAGGCCTCAACCGTGAAACCTATGCTGAGTGCCGTCTTACCCGCCAGGGCAACCGGGTTGCCAATGTGATGGTCAGCGCCTGGCAGAAATCCCGTTCGCAACCTATCGCAACCGCCCGCGCGCATTTCCTCCTCGAAGACTGAATTTGCCTATGCTACGGGGCTTGAAATGCCCCGGTGTGCCCCCAATTTCTGTTCAACACGAACCATGAGGTAACTCGGGCACAACACCGTGCTTGTTTATTCGTATCAGGAGATATAGACGCCATGACGGTTGAGACGCAAAAAGAGACTCTGGGTTTTCAGACCGAAGTGAAGCAGTTGCTTCACTTGATGATCCATTCCCTCTACTCCAACAAGGAAATCTTCCTTCGTGAGCTGATTTCTAACGCTTCAGACGCCGAAGACAAATTGCGTTTTGCGGCCCTCAAGGACGACAGCCTCTATGAAAGCGATCCTGAGCTGAAGATTCGTCTGGAATTTGACGAAGAGGCGAATACCGTCACTTTGATCGATAACGGCATAGGCATGACCCGTGACGACGTTATCCAGAACCTTGGCACCATCGCTCGTTCCGGCACGGCCGAATTCCTCCAGCAGCTGTCTGGGGATGAGAAGAAGGACAGCAAGCTGATCGGTCAGTTCGGCGTTGGTTTCTACTCATCGTTTATTGTGGCCGACAAGGTCGACGTGTTTACCCGCCGCGCCGGTGCGCCTGCGGAAGAGGGCGTTCATTGGGAATCCCAGGGTGACGGGGAGTTCTCTATAGAGCAGGTGAACCTGGAAAATCGCGGCACCCAGATCGTTCTACACCTGAAATCCGACGCCAAGGAATTTGCCAACGGCTGGAAACTCCGCAGTCTGGTGAAGAAGTATTCGGATCATATTTCGTTCCCGGTCGTCATGAAGGCAGAGTCCGATGAAGGCGAGAAGAAAGACGAGTATGAAACCGTCAACGATGCCACCGCGCTCTGGACCCTTCCACGTACCGAGATCAAGGACGAGGAGTACAAGGAGTTCTACAAGCACATCGCTCACGATTTCGAAGATCCGCTGACCTGGTCCCATAACAAGGTGGAAGGCAAGCTGGACTACACCAGCCTGCTGTATATCCCTGCCCGTGCACCGTTTGATCTCTACAACCGCGAGGCGCCCCGTGGCCTGAAGCTGTATGTGCAGCGCGTGTTCATCATGGATGACGCTGAGCAGTTCCTGCCGCTGTACCTTCGCTTCGCAAAGGGTGTGATCGATTCCAACGATCTCTCCCTGAACGTGTCCCGAGAGATCCTGCAAAACGATAGCACCGTGGAAAGCATCCGCACTGCGCTGACCAAGCGGGTTCTGGATATGCTGTCCAAGCTGGCCAAGAAGGATCCAGAGCAGTACCAGAAGTTCTGGGGCGAGTTCGGCACGGTGCTGAAAGAAGGCCCGGCGGAAGACTTCAGCAACCGCGAGAAAATTGCCGGCCTGCTGCGCTTTGCCTCTACCCATACCGGTGAAAGCGCACACAAGGTGTCGCTGGATGACTACATCAGCCGGATGAAGGAAGGCCAGAAGAAGCTTTACTACATCACCGCCGACAACTTCACTGCGGCCAAGAGCAGCCCGCACCTGGAAGTATTCCGCAAGAAGGGTATTGAGGTGCTGATCCTCACAGATCGCATCGATGAGTGGATGATGGGTTACCTCAGCGAGTACGACGGCAAGCAGTTTGAGGACGTCGCTCGTGGCGATCTGGACCTTGGTGAAATCGAGACCGAGGAAGACAAGAAACACAAGGAAGAAGCCGCCGAAGAGCACAAGGACCTGCTGGAGCGCATCAAGAATGCACTGAGCGACCGTGTGCAGGAAGTGCGGGTGACCAATCGCCTGACTGATTCCCCGGCCTGTCTGGTGGTTGGCGATTTCGACATGGGTGCCCAGATGAAGAAGATCATGGAAGCCGCCGGCCAGAAAGTTCCGGACAGCAAGCCGATCTTTGAGATCAACGTGGACCATCCTCTGGTTCAGCGCCTCGAAAGCGAAAAGGGCGAAGAGCGGTTCAATGAGCTCTCAGCAGTCATTCTGGATCAGGCCACCCTGGCCAGCGGAGAGCAGCTCCCGGACCCCGGTGCCTACGTTACTCGCCTGAACCGTCTGCTGCTGGAACTGGCCAACTGAGGCCTGGATCCGGTTCTGCGTCGGATTAC
Source organism: Marinobacter sp. BW6 (assembly GCF_008107725.1). Lineage (GTDB taxonomy): Bacteria > Pseudomonadota > Gammaproteobacteria > Pseudomonadales > Oleiphilaceae > Marinobacter. Next base: position 46,432 of record NZ_VIRN01000083.1, on the reverse strand, counting down.
GCCGTTGGCTAATCCGACCTACCTTGATTTGTAGGTCGGGTGAGGCGAAGCCGTAATCCGACAGTATGACAGGCACGCCGGTTAGTCTTTGTAGGCCGGATTAGGCGAAGCCGTAATCCCAAATAGGTCAGAGTCAGATGCAGCAGATCATTGTGGATATCAGCATCAGCCCTGATGAGTGGATCAAGCTCTATCAGGGCGTTGCCACCGATGTTCACACCACGGCCCGGGACGGACGTTCTGTCCGATTCCCGGCCCGTATCCTCTCCCGTTTTTACCTTCGCGATGGCATTCGCGGCAGTTTCCGCATCGTTTTTGACGCTGCCGGCAAGTTCTCCTACATCGAACGGCTTTGAGAAGCCAACGTTCATCCATAAACAAAAGCTTTCACAAATTTATTTTTAATTAATTGTATTGGGCGATCGTCCCCGCGCTAAGGTGGAGCTATTCCCGTTAGGCAGGAGCAAGCCCATGTCCAATGTGTTTCCACTCAGTCGTTCTATCGCCTGGCCGGATTTTCTGGGAATTTTGGCAGATTACTCCAGTGATTACGCTTGTGCCCAGTAAACGGAATGAACCCCGCAACCGTTGCGGGGAACTCTATAGGCACACGCTATCCCGGGTATAAGAAATACTCAGAGCAGAGTATTTGCTGTGTCCTATAGTTAGAAGTGCCTGAATCAAAGCAGTGTCGTTTTGCCAACCCCAATGAGGAGAGAGAAATGACAGATAACAATAGCGCGGGTGGAAAGTGCCCCGTAATGCATGGCTCGAACACGCAGGAGAAGGCCGACGTAGCCGGCTGGTGGCCTGAGAACCTCAATCTTGACATTCTTCATCAGCACGACAGTAAAACGAATCCTCTGGGGGAGGACTTCGATTATCGGGAGGAGGTCAAGAAACTTGACCATGAAGCGCTTGAAAAAGACATGCACGACCTGATGACCAACAGTCAGGAGTGGTGGCCTGCCGACTGGGGGCATTACGGCGGCCTGATGATTCGTCTGGCGTGGCACGCTGCCGGTACCTACCGACTGGCAGATGGCCGCGGTGGCGCGGGCACCGGAAACCAGCGTTTTGCCCCGCTGAACTCCTGGCCCGACAACGGCAACCTTGATAAGGCGCGCCGTCTGTTGTGGCCGCTGAAGAAAAAATACGGCAACAAGGTGAGCTGGGCCGACCTGTTTATCCTTGCCGGCAACGTCGCCTACGAGTCCTTTGGCCTGAAGACCTTTGGTTTCTCCTATGGCCGGGAGGATATCTGGCACCCGGAAAAAGACATTTACTGGGGTGCGGAAAAAGAGTGGCTGGCACCGTCTGATAGCCGTTATGAAGACGTCGATAAGCCGGACACCATGGAAAATCCGCTGGCTGCTGTCCAGATGGGCTTGATCTATGTGAATCCGGAGGGCGTTAACGGCCAGCCCAATCCTCAGAAAACCGCTGAGCAGGTGCGAGTCACCTTTGCCCGTATGGCGATGAATGACGAAGAGACCGCTGCACTGACGGCGGGCGGCCACACCGTAGGCAAGGCTCATGGTAACGGTGATGCCGATGCCCTTGGTGCAGAGCCTGAAGGTGCAGACGTTGAGACCCAGGGCTTTGGTTGGATGAACCCCAACCTGGATGGTAAGGCGACAAACGCCGTCACCTCTGGCATCGAAGGCGCCTGGACCGCTAACCCGACCAAGTTTGACATGGGCTATTTCGATCTTCTGTTCGGCTACGAATGGCAGCTGACGAAGAGCCCGGCTGGCGCAAACCAGTGGGAACCGATCGATATCAAAGAAGAGCACATGCCGGTTGACCCGACCGATTCATCAGTCCGCCGCAAGCCGATGATGACGGATGCGGATATGGCGATGAAGGTGGATCCGAAGTACCGTGCGATCTGTGAGAAGTTCATGGCAGATCCGGACTACTTCAGGGATTGCTTCGCTCGCGCCTGGTTCAAGCTGACGCACCGTGATATGGGGCCCAAGTCCCGTTATATCGGGCCGGGTGTGCCGGATGAAGACCTGATCTGGCAGGATCCGGTCCCCCAGGGCGAGACCAATTATATTGAGGAAGTGGTCAAGGAAAAGATCGCCGGAGCCGGTCTGAGCCTGAACGAGCTGGTCTGCACCGCGTGGGATAGTGCTCGCACATTCCGCGGTTCTGACATGCGTGGCGGTGCTAACGGTGCGCGCATTCGCCTGGCGCCCCAGAAGGATTGGGAAGGTAACGAGTCCGATCGTCTGGATAAGGTGCTTAAGGTCTACGAGCAAATCTCGGCCGATACCGGCGCCAGCATTGCTGACGTCATCGTGCTGGGCGGTAACCTGGGTATCGAGATGGCTGCGAAGGCTGCCGGTCATGAGGTTCATGTTCCCTTCCTTAAGGGCCGTGGTGATGCCACGGACGAGATGACGGATGCTGAATCCTTCGAACCGCTTGAGCCGCTGGCTGATGGCTTCCGGAACTGGCAGAAGAAGGATTACGTGGTCAAGCCGGAAGAAATGCTACTGGATCGCACCCAGCTGATGGGCCTGACCGCACCTGAAATGACTGTCCTGCTCGGTGGTATGCGTGTGCTCGGCACCAACCATGGTGGCACCAAGCACGGTGTCTTCACGGATCGCGTTGGCCAGCTGACCAACGATTTCTTCGTGAATCTGACCGACATGTCGAATCGTTGGGAGCCCACTGGCAAGAACTCGTACAACATCGTGGATCGCAACAGCGGTAATACCAAGTTCACTGCGACCCGTGTTGATCTCGTGTTCGGTTCCAATTCCATCCTGCGCGCCTATGCAGAGGTGTACGCCCAGGACGACAACGAGGAGAAGTTCGTGAAAGACTTCGTTGCAGCCTGGACCAAGGTCATGAACGCAGATCGCTTCGACGCGAAATAAGACCTTAAAGTGAGTGAGCGGGCACCCCGGCAATCGGGGTGCCCATCTACCAAGTTCCCGCCAAATTCCTTACAATCCGCTCCGTCTGATTTTTGATCAGTCTCATCCTGAACTGAGTCTCGTTTTTCTGGAGCACCCATGCGAATCATTCTTGCCCCTATGGAGGGGCTGGTCGACGCACCCATTCGTGAAACCCTGACCAAAGTCGGCGGTATTGACCGGTGCGTGACAGAATTTGTTCGCGTGACCCACGGGATGCTGCCGCCCAGGGTCTTCTACAAATACGCTCCGGAACTCCATAACCAGTCACTGACCGAAGTGGGCACTCCAGTGGCAGTCCAGTTACTCGGATCGGACCCTCACCAGATGGCACGACATGGCGTGCGGGCTGCCGAACTCGGCGCTACCCAGGTGGACATCAACTTTGGTTGCCCGGCCAAAACCGTGAACAAGCACAAAGGTGGCTGCGTGCTGATGCGTGAGCCGGAGCTGATGCACGAGATCGTGGCCGCGGTACGTCAGGCCGTACCCGGGCATGTGCCAGTCACAGCCAAGATGCGGCTGGGGTATGACGACCGTTCCATGGGCGTGGCCTGTGCCGAGGCGTTGGAAGCTGCCGGAGCCGAAGAGATTGTTATCCACGCCCGCAGTAAAGTAGATGGCTACAAACCACCCGCCTACTGGGAGGAAATCGCCCGGGCCCGGGAAGCAGTGAATACCCATATTATCGCCAACGGTGAGATCTGGACGGTTGCGGACTATTGGCGCTGCCGTGAGGTGTCTGGTTGCGACGATGTGATGATTGGCCGTGGGCTGATCGCCCGGCCGGACCTGGCCCGGCAGATCAAGGCCAGCCAGCAGGGTGAGACAATTCCGGATATGACCTGGCCAGAAGCTGTCGCCCTGGTTCGTGAGTACGCTACGGTTCTGCAGGGCTGGCTTGAGGACCGCTATGTGACCGGTCGTATCAAGCAATGGCTCAACTTCCTTCGCCAAGGCTTTGCCGAGGCTGAAATCCTCTGGCCTGAGGCTCGCAAGATACGCCAGGTGGCCCCCATGATGACGTGTCTCGAACAGCGAATTGCGGTTCCTGACTCGCACGCGGCCTGATCGTAAGCTTCCCAGTCTTTGAGGTATTCCCAAGGCTATATTGGTATGAATGGTGATGTCGTTCGTATCACCGTGGTACCAAACAAAAAAACGGCTGGGAGGACGATCAAAATGTTGCAGGGACTGTTTCGCTACACTTTAGCAAGCGTAGGGGTGATTGCATGTATGTTATTGGTTGCCGCACTGCCGGCTTCCGCTGATGATCATGTAGTGAAGGTTACACCCCTTGGTAGCCACGATGGCGAGTTCTGCGGCCGGGATCGGGCGCTGGTGTTTGAAGACCCGAATGGCACCCGAATTCTGTACGATGCCGGCAGAACCGTTGCCGGGCCAGACGATCCCCGCCTGGGCATGATTGATATTGTTCTGGTTTCCCACATGCATGGGGACCACGTGGGCGATCAGCGTATCAGCAAGACCAATCAGGGTACCTGCGGATCGCCTGATACCGGCGTTTCAACGCTGCCACAATCAAACACCGTGGATATTGCGGTTAAGCACAACGCGAAAATAGTGACCGGTAGCGAAATGCCCGCGTTCTTTGCCGCCAAGCTCAAGGACGCTGGCGGTGACCCCGCAAACTCCCTGTTGGTGCGTTTTGGTGGCGAACGTGAGGTTGGTGGAGTGGCGATCACCACGGTGCCTGCGGTTCACAGCAACGGCGTTTCGCCTTCCTTCCTGACCGGGCCACTGGCGGAATATCTCGCCGCCGCTGGTGTCGGAGCCAGTGTCGGACCGCCAACCGGTTATGTGCTGAGATTTTCCAACGGGCTGGTTGTTTACCTTTCTGGTGATACGGGTATTACAGCCGAGCAGAAACTGGTTGTGAAGGATCACTATGGTGCCGGGCTGGTAGTTATGAACATCGGCGATACCTTCACCACAGGGCCTAGACAGGCTGCCTACGTAATCAATGATCTGGTGCAACCAAAGGCTGTCATCGCCTCCCATGCCAACGAGCCGGCTACCTCTGGTGGCAAGGTCCAGGACGGCACACGCACGGCGCTGTTCCGGGATTCTGTAGACGTGCCGGTCCACGTTCCGCTGAGCGGCCGTACCATGGCGTTCAATGGCACGGCCAGCTGTGTCTCTGGCTGTAACTGACCGGCACTCAGGAGAAACCTGGGGACAGTCAGTCTTCCATCTCTGACCGGTAATTGCCCGAGCGCGCCGCGCCGTTTAACCGGGCGCGCTTGAGTATGGCCGCCTGGGCTGCGGAGGCGTTATCCAGGTTACCGGCCCAGGCCTTCTGGGCTGGCTCCTGCAAGGCCCGTCCGTAGGAAAAGCTCAGTGCCCAGGGTTGGTCCCCCATGTCGTTAATGGCATTCAGGTTGATGGTCGCTTCTTCCGGGGTCTGGCCTCCTGAAAGGAAGAAGATGCCCGGTACCGCAGCCGGTACGGCCCTGTGAAAAACATCAAGAGTTGCCGTTGCCACTTCTTCCGGCGATGCCTTTGGATTGTCCTTGCCCGGTGTCACCATGCTGGGCTTCAGGATCATGTGTTCCAGTTCCACTTTGTGCCGGTAAAGAGCGTGGAAAACCTCGCGAATCACCGCCTCGCTGACTTCCGCGCAGCGCTCGATGGTGTGGTTGCCATCAATCAGCACTTCCGGCTCCACGATGGGCACGATGCCCAGGGACTGGCAGATAGCCGCGTAGCGGGCGAGAACCTCGGCATTCGCCTCAACCGCCTGCCGCGAGGGCAGGGTGTCCGAGATATGGAACACATCCCGCCATTTGGCAAACCGCGCCCCCTGGTTTTTGTAGATTTCCAGGCGGTCCTCCAGACCATCCAGGCCAAAGGTGATCTCATCACCGGGCGCATTCACAAGAGGGCCTTTGCCCTTGTCGACCTTGATGCCCGGCACAATGCCCTTGCTGGCCAGTAGCGTCGGCATGGGGACATTCTCCAGGCTCTGCTGCCCGAGAGTTTCTTCAAACAGAATGACCCCACTAATGAATTCTCCGAGCCCGGAAGCCGAGAAAATAAGACTCCGATACTCCCGGCGCATGTCTTCGCTCGACTCCACGCCAACAGCCTTGAAGCGCTTGGCAATGGTCGGGTGGCTTTCATCCGCCGCGAGAATTCCCTTGCCGGGCTGAACCAGTTCCCGGACGGTAGAGTTGAGTTCTTCCTGGATGGTCATGATGAGCTCCTGATTGATCCTTGAAAGTTTGTTGGTCGTTCGGCCCGCCACCTTATTGTAGACGTTCAATAGCGGCCTGGAATTTGATCTGGGCTAAGGCAGAAACCGTTGTCCTGAATTACGCTGTAGACGATAACAACAGGAAAAAGGGAAAGCCTGAATATGAAAACCGTTGTCAGTGTCAGCCAGGGAGCCTCCGATTACGATTACGATCTGGAAACCCAGTTCCTTAATCAGCCTTTCCGGATTATCCGAATTGGCACAGATGGCGATCTTTCCAGAGCCGAAGCGGTTCTGGAATCGGTGCATGCGCAGGCAGACGCTATTGGTCTGAGCATGGTGCACGATCATTATGAGGTGGGGCGGGAGCAGCTGGAACACCCGGATACCGCGCGCCTCGAGGCCTGTGTGCCGGACAAGCCTGTCACTACTGGTGCCGGACTGCGAGCGATCCTTCAGGAATGGGCCGTACGTCACACCCAATCCGAACTGGGGCATTTCTTCGACAATGCCCGTGTGCTTTTCATGAATGGCCAGGCCGGTTATCGAATTGCCAGGGCTCTGTCGGAACATACCGAAAACCTGTTCTTTGCCGATCCTTACACAGATTTTGGGGTGCCCAGGCTGCTGACTTCTCTGAAACAACTGGAAACCTATACCTCGTTGACGGCTCCGATAATGTTCAGGCCGGTTGCCGTGAAAGCAGTAGAAACTATTCTCCGTACGCCTCTGTATCGATTGGGTGAGAACCTGGTTAAAGGTTCGCTTCATCACGCTGTGTCCGAGGCTCATGTGATTGTGGCCTCGATTGGCGACCTGGAGAACTTCACGGCGAAAGAGCTGGATGGAAAAACCGTGATTACCTCAAGGGTAACGGATGCTGCCATGGACTGGATGCGCTCGCGTAAGGTCGCTATGGTGGTAGATTACAGCCCCTGGCTGGAGGGCCGCCCCGTGGGGGTGAATGTCATGGAGGCCATGATTAGCGCGGCGCTCTCCAGGACACCGGACCAGTTGGGCCCCGATGACTATCTGGATGTTATCCAGAGCCTGGGGATCGAGCCGCGAATCCTTTACCCGAACGGGTATCGCCGGGTTAACCGGTTTGCGTTTGTCATTCATCCCCTGTCGCAGCAATACCTCACCAAAACACCGCCCCTGGACTGGGTTGCCAGCGTGTCTCCCCCTGTGGTGATGAACCTTGTGGAAAAGGCCATAGCGTATTCACCGCCGTTCATCTACTCGAAGGTATCCGGAATCCGGTCACCAAATGGCGAGGAGGTAGAGGGTTGGCTCATTACCGTTGGTGGCACGCCCAGGGAAATCATGGCCCACGGGCCGGAATTTACCTACGCCAGGCTGCTGCAGGCGGCAAAACTGGCGAAGAAGCTCGGGGCCCAGATCATGGGCCTGGGTGCATTTACCAAGGTTGTGGGTGATGCCGGTATAACGGTCGCCAAGCGGGCACCGCTGCCGATCACAACCGGCAACAGCTACAGCGCATCTGGCGCCCTCTGGGCGGCCCATGACGCCATGAAGAAAATTGGGCGGGTGAGTGTTGGCCCCAGTGGCAAAGCTGCCGGAAAGGCCATGGTGGTAGGCGCCACGGGCGCTATCGGGTCTGTCTGCGCCAGATTGCTGGCCAAGGCAGTGGATGAGATTTACCTAGCGGCACCGGAGCCGGCCAAACTGCTGGCACTCAAGGAAAGCATCGAACAGGAAACGCCGGGGGCCATTGTGCATGTTGCCGGTTCTGCTGAACGCGATCTGGCGGACATGGACATGATTGTCACCGCCACCTCCGGCGCAGGCAAACGTATTCTGGATATCATGAAAGTGAAGCCCGGCTGCGTCATAACTGACGTAGCCCGCCCCCTGGATATCCCGGCGGAAGATGTCGCCAAGCGGCCGGATGTGCTGGTGATCGAATCCGGCGAGATCCAGCTACCGGGTGAGGTGCATATGAAAGACATCGGGCTGCCGAAAGGCATTGCCTACGCTTGCCTGGCAGAAACCATTGTGCTTGCTCTGGAAGCACGGTTCGAGAATTTCACTCTGGGCCGGAATATCGAGTGGGAGAAGGTGCGGGAGATCTACAAGCTGGGACTGAAGCATGGTATGAAGCTGGCCGCCATCTCCGGGGTGAACGGTGTGTTCACCGAGGAGGACTTCGAACGGGTTCGAGTCCTGGCGGCCAGCGAGGAGCATCAGGCAGAGGGATCAAGCACACCGGCATAGCGAACGCCGCTGAGCAGGGCCATCTCACGATGCCATGTGGACAGGTCATCAATATTCAGTTTGCTCAGGCTGTCGTGACCACAGGCCCTGGCCATCACCTGCATCAGTGAGACGGAAGCCTCAAGGAAGTTCTGCAGTTGTTTGGCGGACTGGTCCACGTTTAACCGCTGGCGCAGATCCTTGTTCTGGGTCGCAATGCCTGCCGGGCAGTTGTTAGTGTTGCAGATACGGGCTGCAACACAGCCAATGGATTGCATGGCACTGTTGGCAACCGCAATACCGTCTGCGCCCAGGGCCATGGCCTTCACGAAATCAATGGGTACACGCAGCCCGCCAGTCACGATCAACGTGACTCGTCCGCTGGCGCCACGATCATCCAGATAGCGCCGGGCGCGAGCCAGGGCAGGAATGGTGGGCACACTGATGTGATCCCGGAAGATCTCGGGGGCAGCACCGGTGCCGCCGCCACGTCCGTCGAGGATGATGTAGTCGGCGCCCGCATCCAATGCAAATTGTACGTCCCGCTCGATGTGATTGGCGCTCAGCTTGAAGCCAACAGGAATTCCGCCGGTGATTTCCCGAACATGGCTGGCGAAGCGCTGGAAATCCTCAACTGAGCGAAGATCCTCGAATGTGGGCGGGGAAATGGCCGATTCGCCCTCGGGAATGTTGCGAACCTGGGAGATCTTGCCGGTGTTCTTGTTGCCGGGCAGGTGTCCGCCGGTGCCGGTCTTGGCGCCCTGGCCACCCTTGAAGTGGAATGCCTGGACTTTCTTCAACAGCTCTTCTTTGTAGCCAAACTTGGCACTGGCCAGTTCATAGAAGTAACGGGAGTTTTCCTGTTGCTCCTCCGGCAGCATGCCGCCCTCGCCGGAGCAGATGCCAGTGCCCGCAAGCTCGGCGCCACGAGCGAGGGCAATCTTCGCCTCCTCCGACAGGGCCCCGAAACTCATGTCGGAAACGAACAGGGGCATGCTCAGTGTCAGAGGCTTGCGGGCTTCAGGCCCGATCACCAGTTCGGTCGAGACGTCGGCGTCATCTGCCAGCGGTTTACTGGCCATCTGCGCAACCATCAGCTGAAGATCGTCCCAGTGGGGCAGGGTGTGACGGGGCACGCCCATGGCGGTTGTGGGGCCGTGGTGGCCCATGCTGCTCAGCCCCTCACGCGCCAGTTGATGAATAAATTCGACGGTAGGCTCTTCTTTGGTGGATTTGGCTTTCGGCGCTTTACCGGACTTGTCGTCGCCATCATCGCCGGAATCCGGCGCCTCCTTGCCAACCTGGTCATCGCTGAACTGCTGGTGGGTGCCGTCGCAATAGGGAGCGCTGCCGGTCTGCTTGCACTGGCACAGAACCGCCTCTTCGTCTTTCTCGGCCTTGAAGACCTTGGGTTTGAACCCCGTATCCCCATGGGAACCGTCGCAGAAGGGTTGATTGTTGGAACGGCCACAAACGCAGAAGGCGTATTCCTCGCCTTTTTTCAGGCTGACTTTCTTGGGCTTGTTATCAGCGATCACCGGATTGCTCATCGCAAGGCTCCTGTATTGGCTTATGCCGGAAAATGTACAAGGGTGTACGGGCATTAAACGCAGATAGGCTACTTGTAGGTATCCAGTTTGGATCAGGAATGCCCGCGCTGCCACAGCAGCGCGGTTGATTCAGCCACGGATAATCACGGTTCCGCTGCCGATGTTTACGCCCCCGCAGCTGATGGCGCTGCCCGTTACCGCTGCGGGCTTGCCGTCACTGAACGCGCCATTGCTGCTCAAGCAGTGTTCGCTCTTTCTCCAGCCCGAGCGGTGGAGTCGACATCATCTGGTTGAGCTCATCGTCAAGCACGCTTCCTCCGCTGGCAGTCCGGTAGCCGTCTGCAGCAACTGGCTGGCCGGTTTCTACCTGAACTCTCTGTTCCCAAGCGCCCGACTGTGTGCGGCAGGCAATCTGCTCAGAGGCATCGCTGTCACTCTGGAGCCGGAACTGCCGGCACCATTCGCCCGAGTGGTTCCTGAAGGTCAAGCGGGGCGTCAGCTTTATATCTTCACTCACGGAGTAGGTTTCTCCACTGGCCCGGCTGTCCAGTAACCCTGCTACCGCTGGCCAGGCGGGGTTGTCACCGGATGGCATTGTCAGCCACTGCGTCATCGCGAAGCCCGCAACCACTGCGGCGGCAATTGCTTTGCCGGAGTGCTCACGCAGTCTGCGCCACCAGGGGAATGGCACGATATTATTATCCGTCTGTTCTGTTGTTTCCTCATGATCTTTCGCCAGCATCCTGTTTATTGATGCCGGCAAGGGGCGATCATCAATTTCGCCATAATGGCTCTGTAGTTCCGAATCAACGACTGCAAGCTCAGCCAACCGGTCTGCCAGCGAGGGGTCTGTTGAGAGTTGCTCCCTGACAGCATCCATTTCCGTTGGGGTCAGTTCACTGTCAAGGAAGGCTGACAGTGTCTCGTCTGTAATCTTCATGACTCGCTCCTCAGGGTTGCGGGCGACAGAACTTCACTCAAGGCTGCCCTGGCACGGGCCAGCCGGCTCATAACAGTGCCTTTGGGCACCTCCAGTATTTCCGCCACCATCTTGTAGGGCATCCCCTGGATAGCAACAAGGGAAATGATCTGGCGTTGGTCTTCGGGAAGGCGGGACATGGCGGAGTCCACTCTGTTCCACTCGATCTCCTTCGTTGTCTGGTGCTCGCCATCAGTCACTTGCCCATCGCTTAACTCCGGGTTTTCGGCGGCGTCACGTCGAACCTTTCGGGCGCGGCACTCGTCTATCCAGACATTACGGCATATTCGGAAGGCCCACTTGGTGAGGTCGACGTCACTTGGCATTTGGCGGGTCAGAATTCTCTCGACGGTATTCTGCAGGAGGTCGTCGGCATCTGCCATGGAGCCAGTCAGGGAGTATGCAAACCTTCTGAGACCGGGTAGTAGTTCCGTGATTTCCTGTTGCATAGTGCTCATTCTGAGTCGGGTTTACCGGGAAGACGATCTGGCAAACGTTTTATTCCACGTGTGAGGGAATTTTTTTCAGTTCGGGCCGTTAGAGTATGTGAAACATTCCAGAATTTGGATGGTAAAGATGAAGCCAGTTTTTAAATTCACAATTCTGTCAGCTGTGTTTATGTGTTGGGCGCCGTCTTCGGCCATCGCGCTGACCGGAGACGGGCTGATTAACAACCCCGCGAGCAGTATCACCGGACAGGTGGAGCGACATGCCGAGCGTCTGGTGGAGCGGGCAGCAAACCGTCGGGTTGAGCACCGGTCTGAGGCCCTTCGAAAGTCCTTGAACGCGCTCCCCGATACGCTCCCTGTATACACTGAAGCAGGGCAAAATGCGTTCAATGATGTCGTGCTGGATGATGGCTTCAGGGCGGTGGAGAGGCAATGGCTGGTAACAGGCACGGCTGAGGACATTGATCACCTGGACCGTCCGGGGATTACGGTTCTGGAACGTACGGCCCTGTCTGGACTCGGCATGATCGTCGCCAGATTTCGGGTCCGTCCCGACCTTGACTCGCTCGAGACCCTGCGAGAGCTTCTGCCAGAACTGGCGGACCGACTGGATCGCAACCATGTATACAGCCCCCAGGCAGATGAGTCGGGTTCTTCGGAAGTTCCTGAAGTGCGTTCAGGTGTGAGTCTTTGTGAGGAGCCGGTCCGAATTGGAATGATCGACACTTCAGTGGCAACTGACCATTCCGCTTTTGGTGATGCCCAGATAATTGAACAACGCTTTTTGTCCATTGAGGATGGCCGCGGGGAACTGGCTCATGTAACAACGCACGGGACAGCAGTCGCAGGCCAGTTGATTGGCCGGCATGGCAGCTCGGGGCAGGCAAGGTTACCGGGTGCGAAGCTTTTCAATGCCTCGGTTTTTTACACGCGGAACGAAAGTCTCTCCGGCGCCACGCTGGCGCATCTACTGCAGGGATTGGATTGGTTGGCGACCAAGGAGGTGTCAGTGATCAATATCAGTCTTGCCGGCCCCGATAACCGGCTCCTGGCAGAAGCGGTCAGAAACCTGAAAAAAAGGGGGGCTCTGATGGTTGCCGCGGTTGGCAATGAGGGGCCTGCCGCATCGCCACTCTATCCGGCGGCGTATTCCGGGGTTGTTGGCGTCACCGCAACCTCACGCGCCGGTGAGCTCTACAGATGGGCAAATCGAGGAGAGCAGGTAATGTTTTCTGCACATGGCGTTGCGGTAAGCGTTCCGCACCCGGAGGGGGGTGTGAAAACGGAGAGTGGCACTTCACTGGCGGCTCCTGTGGTTACGGCAGCTCTGGCCTGCGAAGCCAGTAGCAGTAATCCACAAAAGGCTCTTGAAGCGTTGATCGACCAGGCTCAGGATCTCGGTGAGCCTGGTCGGGACAGTCTTTTCGGCTTCGGTTTTCTGCCGTACTGACTTGCTCGCGTCAGAAATCTGCCCTGAGTGTCAGACCGGCAATGGTTCGGCTGTAGTCGGTAGAGTCCTCGTTGCCCTGGTAAATACCATGAGACACAGAAGGCTCGACGCTGAAAGTCCCGTCAAGACCAATTCGCCAACTGGCTTCGAAAACATTGGCCTGCTCGGCCCGACGACTGGATGACGTGTCGATAAAATCCCCGGTGAAAGGGTTGTCGAGAAACGAGCCAGAAGAGGAAACCGATGGTTGGTCGTATTCTCGTGTTTCATATCTCCAGCCAAGACGAATCCGATTATTCTCTCCCCCCAGCAAAAAGCGGTTGAGCAACGTGGCCCGCACCCGCCAGACGTCGTTGTCGAAGGTTTCCGCTTCGGCAACCTCCTCCTCGTAGTCCACGCCGATCACGAAATGACTCCTGGCGTTATTAAAGAAGAAAAACGAATCAAGGCTTGCACCGCGGATGTCCGAATCGCGTGCCTTGCTTTCTTCGTAGTCCTTTTGCTTTTCCTGCAGGCTCGCCAGCAGGTAGACATCATCACCAATGAGACTCCCGATATAGGCGCTTGCCCTCTGGAAATCGAGGAAGGGCTCAGAGCCAAGAACCGAATGTGAATAGTGGTAGCTCGTACCAATGGTCACCGGATCAAAATCGTAGCTGAGATCGGCAGAGAGCAGATGAATGTCCTGGTCGAATTGATCGAGCTCCTGATATCGGCTGCCAGAGAGGGAATACCCCAGAGTAAGGTTCAGTCGCTGGGTTGGCTTCAGCACGCCTTCGAGGCCAGCGTCGATAACCCAGGCTTGATCACTTTGGTCCGATGAGGCGTTCAGATCATCTACTGAGACATTGCTGTCGTGTTCGATACCGGTTGACAGGTGTCCGTTAAAAGCAGCCTGTTCGTTAGCCTGGGCAAAACCCAAAGGGGTCGTGAGGCCAAAAACGGTAACAACATACGGTAGGGATCGCGTGAGGTTCATGACGGTGTGTTCCTCCTGAGCTGAAAAAAGAGCCGGGCCAAAAGAGGCCCGGCGATCCAGATTCGGCAAGCGTTTTAGAGCAGCCCGCCACTGGCGGAACCTTTAACAGTGCTCTTAACGGAATTCTGGACCTGGCTCTTAACGCTATCGGACACAGACGTACCAATCTGTTGATTGGTTTCGGCTCGGATCTCGGCATTTCGAGCCTTGTTCATTTCAGTCTTTGCTTGGTCGGCTTGTTCATTGGCTTCGTTGCTGGCTGTGGTTGCCGTTGCCGACGCCGTGCTTCGTGCCCGCTGACCGGCCTCAACACCGGCGCTGATGGCCTGATTGGCATTCTGGCGCGCTTCGTCCCTCGCCGCGTTGCCATTTACGCTACCTTGAGCGCTGGCCGATGCGCCACCTTGCGCGGAAACGCCATTCTGGCTGCTGGCTTCGGCCGACATGTTGGCGTCGGCCTGTGCGTTGGCAGCACCTTCGGCCGCAAATGCACCAGTGGAAAGGAGTGAGCAGATTGCGAGTGTCAGTACGTGCTTTTTCATGGTTACGTCCTCCTGTTTTCCCTTTTCGGGTTGCTTTCATCAGGAGGACGTACCAGCCAGGGATTTATTCCAGAAAAATTCAGGATCTCTTACAAACCCGCTTTGACTGCGCGGGCGGTGTGCAGTTTCTTGTAGCTCTCGATCAAGCGCTGATGTTTCTCCAGCCCTTCCAGTTGCATGTTGGTCGGCTCCAGTCCATGGAATCGAACGGTACCATCCACTGAGCCCACAACGGCTTCCATGGTTTTCTCACCGAACATGCGGGTGAAGTTGGTGATGTAGTCGGTCAGTTCCATTTCATCATCGAGGGTGACTTCCAGTACTGCGTACATGGCGCGGTAGAACAGGCCACGCTCAACGGTGTTGTCGTTGAACTGCAGGAACATATCGACGAACTCCAACGCCTCTTCATGCCATTGCAGGGCAAGACAGATCAGGATCTTGAGCTCCAGGATCGTTAGCTGTCCCCAGATGGTGTTCTCATCGAATTCCACACCGATCAGGGTGATGATCGTCATGTAGTTGTCCAGCTGGCTGGCTTCCAGACGTTCCACGAGATCGGCCAGTTGCTCATCGTCCAGACGGTGCAGGTTGAGGATGTCTTCACGGTAGTCCAGAGCCATATTGGTGTTATCCATGATCAGGTCTTCAACCGGATACACCTCAGAATAGCCTGGAACGAGGATCCGGCAGACCGGTGCGCCCAGTTCCTCATAAACTGCCACATACACTTCCTTGCCCAGATCCCGGAGGATGCCAAACAGGCGCTCGGCTTCCTCCGCGTTGGTGCCGGAGAAATCCCATTCGACAAAATCGAAATCGGATTTAGCGCTAAAGAAGCGCCAGGACACCACACCAGTGGAGTCGATGAAGTGCTCCACGAAGTTGTTCGGCTCTGTGACTGCCAGACTGTTGAATGTGGGCGCTGGCACATCATTGAGGCCTTCGAAGCTGCGGCCCTGCAGCAACTCGGTCAGGCTCCGCTCAAGCGCCACCTCGAAACTTGGGTGAGCGCCGAAGGAAGCAAACACGCCCCCGGTTCGTGGGTTCATAAGGGTTACGCACATCACCGGGAACTGGCCGCCGAGGGAGGCATCTTTCACAAGGGTCGGGAAGCCCTGGGCTTCCAGGGCATCAATGCCTTCGAGGATGTCCGGGTATTTTTCCAGCACCTCCCGGGGCACGTCCGGCAGGGCAATTTCCTCTTCGATAATCTGTTTCTTCACCGCCCGCTCGAAAATCTCCGACAGGCACTGGACTTGTGCTTCGTTCAGCGTATTGCCCGCACTCATACCGTTGCTGAGAAAAAGGTTCTCGATCAGGTTGGAGGGGAAATACACCACCTCGCCGTCAGATTTTCGGACGTAGGGTAGGGAGACAATGCCCCGGTCGGCTCTGCCGGAGTTGGTATCGATCAGGTTGGAACCGCCCAGCTCGCCGTCCGGGTTGTAGATGGCCAGGCAGTGGTCATCCAGGATGCCCTCGGGAAGCTCGTCATCCGGGCCGGGCTTGAACCACTTTTCGTTCGGGTAGTGGACGAACTCGCTGTTGGCGATTTCTTCCCCGAAGAACTGGTCGTTGTAGAAGAAGTTGCAGCTGAGCCGCTCGATGAACTCACCCAGGGCAGAGCACAGAGCGCTCTCCTTGGTGGCACCCTTGCCATTGGTGAAGCACATGGGCGAGGCAGCGTCGCGAATATGCAAGGACCACACGTGGGGCACAATGTTGCGCCAGGACGCAATCTCGATCTTCATGCCCAGCTCTTCAAGAATGCCGGTCATGTTGGCAATGGTTTGCTCAAGGGGCAGGTCTTTGCCTTCGATAAAGGTCTGGGTGCCTCCTTCCGGCTGGGTCATCAACAGCGCCTGGGCATCGGCGTCGAGGTTCTCGACGGTTTCAATCTCGAAGGTGGGGCCGGTCTGGACGACCTTTTTTACGGTGCAGCGATCGATGGAGCGCAGAATGCCCTGACGGTCTTTCTCGGAGATGTCCTCGGGCAGCTCCACGGAAATCTTGAAGATCTGGTTGTAGCGATTCTCCGGGTCCACGATGTTGTTCTGGGACAGGCGGATGTTCTCGGTGGGAATGTCCCGCGCGAGACAGTAAACCCGAACAAAGTAGGCCGCACACAGGGCAGAGGACGCCAGGAAGTAATCGAACGGGCTGGGCGCCGAGCCGTCGCCCTTATAGCGAATCGGCTGGTCCGTTACGACGGTGAAATCGTCAAACTTGGCTTCAAGTCTGAGGTTCTCGAGAAAGTTGACGTTGATTTCCATTGCAAAGAGTCCTGGATCGGAGAATTTGGCGCGCCATGGCTTCTAATGGCGGCCATTATCCAGTTTTTGCAGGTGTTCGTCTTGGTCGGTCTTCTACGGATGATGTAACGCCAGCTCCACGGCTCGGGCGGCGTGAATCTCCGTGGTGTCGTAAAGTGGAACCTCAGTGTCGGCCTGGCGGATCAGCAATCCGATCTCGGTGCAGCCGAGAATGACCGCCTGGGCCCCGCGCCCGGAAAGCGACGAAACGATATCCAGGTAGATGTGGCGCGAGTCAGGCTTGATCTCGCCCTGGCAAAGCTCTTCGTAGATAACACGGTGCACCTCATCCCGCTGGCCTTCATCCGGGGTGAGAACGTCGATACCGGCCGCCTCCAGTCGTTCCCTGTAGAACGCCTGCTCCATTGTAAAGCGGGTGCCCAGCAGGCCTACTCGGGTCACACCCTCTTTCTTCAGTAACTGCGCGGTGGCATCCGCGATGTGTAGCAATGGAATCCCGATTGCCTGTTCGATCTCCGGAGCAACCTTGTGCATGGTGTTGGTGCCGATCACCAGGAAATCCGCGCCGGCCCTCTGCAATGACAAGGCGGCGTCGGAAAGAATGTCGGCAGTAGCGGGCCAATCACCTTTGTGTTGAAGCGCTTCGATCTCGGCGAAATCCACGCTGAAGAGCACCAGCTTCGCCGAATGCAGCCCGCCCAGTCGGCCTTTGACGCCCTCGTTGAGGAGTCGGTAGTAGGTTTGGGTGGATTCCCAGCTCATGCCGCCGAGAAGGCCAATGGTTTTCATGGGTAACCTCCCTATTATCCGCTAACCGTAACGATAGTCAGCGCCACTGCATAGACCGACAGTATCAGAGCGCTTTCAAAACCGATTTTGCCGATGCCGTAGCGTTGCCGCCGAACCATACCCATCAACAGCGTTGCCGT
The DNA here is from genome assembly GCF_008107725.1 of Marinobacter sp. BW6. Taxonomy (GTDB): domain Bacteria; phylum Pseudomonadota; class Gammaproteobacteria; order Pseudomonadales; family Oleiphilaceae; genus Marinobacter. The sequence goes on along the minus strand of NZ_VIRN01000083.1, from coordinate 28,911 downwards.
CATCAGAATGCTGACAAGACCCCAGGTCATCTGGACGGGCGTGATGTCGTGATAGATGGAACCGCCCGGGTAGCCCACATCGGCGGAGGCGATCACCAGCATGTTAAAGCAATTCGTGCCGAAGATATTGCTCACCGCGAGAGTCAGCGCATTTCTGCGAATGGCGGCAATGGTAGTGACCAGTTCAGGGGAGGAGGTAGCGAGAGCTGTAAACAGGCCGCCGATCAGGGTATCAGACAGGCCCGTTTCGTCGCTGATCACCTTGGCGCCCTCCATGAGTACCCAACCGGCGACACCTGTGATGGCAGCGAGCACAATGAAACCGACCCACGCCTGGGCAAGGCCTCCGTGAAGGTAATGATCGGGCTTGTCGGGAACCGTCTGGCGGGTCAGGCGGGGAAACCACATGGGTTTGCTGTCTGTGGTGCGAACCAGGTGCAGCCCAAACAGATAGGCTGCGGTAATAACAGGCGTGATTGGGTGGACGCCCCAAATGGAAACAGGCGGACTGGCAATTGCCAGCAGCGGTAGAGCCAGTAAGACGATCAACAACGCGGCCAACATCAGGTTGGTGGAAGAAGCGGCGGCGTGTTCCAGATTGGCCTTTCGGTAAATGATGTCCGCAATGCCCAGAAATACCAGGTTTGCAGCCATGCTGCCCATGACATTGCTCATGGCCAGATCTGGCCTTGAATCCATGGCTGCGCTGAGAGTGGCGGCGAAGTCGGGAAGTGACGTTACCCCGGCCAGCAGAAAGATGCCGAACAAGGCTTCGCCCAGGCCGGTTCGATCGGCCAGTTCATCGGCTACCCGTGCCAACCGGCTGCCGGCAGTCACGATGACGAAAGTGGCGATGACGAAAGCGATGATGCCTGTAGTCAGGGATGAAAACATCAGGGCTCCGGGCTAATGGTATTGCTTAAATTTCTTGACGCTCACTATAGCGGGCCAGATTCGGTTAAGCCTAATATCGGTGACCAAGTAGGGGGCGGCTCTATAATGGCTCTACAATTACTCGGTAGGGGTATTATGCCCTCGGGAGAGAAGCGTGAGTAATCTGATGAGATTGGCGGAGCAGGGCTGTGATGCCACTGAAGCACCGTGCGGTGCTATTGAAACCATACTGAGCCCCCGGGTTGCGGATCTGGGCGGCTTTTCTGTCCGCCGCCTGTTGCCAACGGCAAAACGGAAAATGGTCGGCCCGTGGATTTTCTTTGATGAAATGGGCCCGGCGGATTTTCCGGCGGGCGAGGGCATCAACGTATTGCCGCACCCCCATATAGGCATTGCTACCGTAACCTACCTGTTTGAGGGCGAGATACTGCACCGGGATTCCGTTGGCAGCTACCAGCCAATCCGGCCCGGAGATATCAATCTTATGGTGGCCGGCAGCGGTATCGCCCATTCCGAGCGGGAGCGCCCTGAGATCACCGCAACGGATCACCGCTTGCATGGGCTCCAGCTCTGGCTGGCTCTGCCGCAAGGGCACGAAGAAACGGCGCCAGCGTTCCACCACTATCCAGAGGATGACATCCCCGCCGTTGAGATAGACGGCGTGCCGGTTCGAGTCATGATCGGCAGTGCCTACGGAGTAACCTCGCCCGTGCGCCAGTTCAGCGAAACTCTGTACCTTGAGGCCAGCCTTAAAACCGGTCAGACCCTGGCATTACCCCAGGCGCCTGAGCGCGCCGTCTACGTTGCCAGTGGCGCCCTGCGAGCCCATGGCTCTGAGCTGCCCACCCACAGCATGACGATCTTTTCCCGAGAGCCCGATGTTGCCATTACCGCCACAGAAGATACCCGGATTGTCGTGATTGGCGGTGAGCCGCTGGGCAAGCGTTTTATCGAGTGGAACTTCGTGTCTTCCAGCAAAGCTCGCATAGATAAAGCCAGAGAAGACTGGCGCGAAGGGCGGTTCGTCAAAGTGGTCGGTGATGAGGAAGCGTTTATTCCCTACTAGGGGCCCGTCTCGGTATTCCACTGGCTCTGTGCCTTGTATCGGAGCTCTAAAATCCTCAGGTTTGAAGTAGCCCACTTTTTCAGAACGAGGGGAAACCAGAGCCCATGGAGCCCATCACCAAGAAACCCTGTATTGACGTCTGCGAGTTCGACAAGAAAACCATCTGCAAAGCCTGTGGCCGAACCAGGCAAGAAAAAAAGGAGTGGAAGCAGCTCTCTCCTGATCATAAGCAGGCGATCTGGACACGTATCCTGGAGTCTCACGGCTCGGGTAAAGGGAAGAATCCCAAAGCATTGCGCGAATTGTACGAGAAGGCCAAAAAGAAGAAAAAGAAGAGCTGATCGCCGCAGAGGTTTTCAGGCTGCGGCGACCAGAGACGTCAGGATGAAGTTTTAGAAACGATACTTGGCGTTTGCGTTCACAGTGCGCCGCTCGCCGTAGCCGCAGTCTGCGCCTTCGGAGCGGCACCAGGTGATGTACTCCTCATCGGCCAGGTTCTTGGCATCTACGGTGAAGTCCCAGTTCTGCCAGGTGTAGCCAATCATGGCGTCGTAGAGGGTTACGGAAGGAACGACTGGCCCGCCGCCTGAGCCAACGTTGTCACCCACGTAACGCACCCCGGCACCGAAGCGCCAGTTGCTGGCGATGTAGAGCTGGTTCCACCAGGAGGCCTGACGCTCGGCCACATAGGGCAGGCGATTGCCAGAGGCATCGTCTTTGGCGTTGAGGTCGGTATAGGCCAGCTGGGTTTCAAAACGCTGCCAGCGCTTATTCACCTGCAGCTCCCAGCCATCGATCACCGCACCGGTCTGCTCGACACCACCGGGGGTGCTGCCGTCGCTGATCCGGTTCTCCTGGGTAATGTCAAAGTAAGCGGCGGTAATGCCCAGGGACTGGTCTGGGGAAACGTACTTAACGCCCGCCTCCTGCTGGTCGCCGGTGGTGGGTTCCAACGTGTTGGCCGCTGCGGTGCCATCGGTACCGAGGTTCATGCTGAAAGCTTCAGCGTAGCTGATGTACGGGGAGATCCCGTTTTCAAACCGGTACATTAACCCGGCTCGGCCGGTGGTGGCCTCTTCGTCGCCGACGGTGTCTGATCCGGAGACGGCCAGGCGGCGGTTCTCGGCCCAGTCGTGGCGAAGACCGGCGGACACAACGACGGGTCCGATCTCGATGTGGTCGGCAATGTAGAGGCCGATCTGGTCAATCTCGTTATCCGGCCGGTCAGTTGGGTTTATGACACCGTCATTCAGGTTGCCGTACTGTGGGTCATACACATCGAAGGTGCCACCCAGCCCGTAACCATAGAAGTAGTTGTCCTGTTTCCAGAGAGCGTCCTGGCGGTCGGCGCCGATAATAAGGCGGTGGCGGGTCATGCCCAGCTCAACATCTCCCTCCAGGCGAGCGTCCATATTGAAAATGCGAGTTTCAGCATCTGCCGTGTAAATGGTACGCGGAACTTCGCCATTGGCGTCGGGAACGCTTGGAATGGTTATCCAGTGTTCGCGGTTTTCGGTACTGGAGCGGGTATACCGGGCCGTGGCGGCAAATGCCCAGTTGGTGTTTAACTGATGATCAACAAGCAGAGTAGCCTCTGTTTTCTCCCGATCGTAACTATCCCAGCCTGGCTCGCCAACAAATCGCTCAGAGCCGATAAACCCTTGTGATCCCGGCTCAAGGGTGCCGGCCTGTGGCAGGAACTGGGCGGATACCTGGCCTTCGTTCTCCTGGCGGTTCAGGAGCAGGGTAACGCTTGTGTCATCGGTGGCGCGCCAGGTCAGGGAAGGGGAGAGCACGTAGCCATCGTCTTCCACATAATCGACCTGGGTGTCACTGTCGCGTCCCAGTGCGATGAGGCGGTACAGCAAATCACCGCTCTCGTTAACGGGGCCGGTTACATCCACGGCCAGCTGCTTACGATTAAACGTGCCGTACTGGGCCCAGATCTCGCCGCCCTGTTCCTTTTCCGGGAGCTTGGATACCCCATTGATGATGCCGCCCAGGTCACTCTGTCCATAAAGCATGGACGAGGGGCCTTTGAGCACTTCGATGCTCTCGAGTGCGTACACATTGGTGCGCACGGTGTTGTAGGAACCGTAGATCTGACGCAGACCATCCAGATAGCGCCCGGCATCGACACCACGAACTTTTGCAGAATCGATTCGGGTGTCAAAACCAAAGTTGCCTGCGTAGACCCCCGGTGTGTAGAGCAGGGCATCCTGTATGTTCTTGGCGCCGGAATCTTCGATGAATCCGCGATCGACGATTGAGACTGAATAGGGTTGCTCCTCTACCGGAACATTGAGCTTGCCGACCTCGGGCGTCTTCTCCAGAGGCATATAGTCGGGGGCGGTAATGGCGTCGGACACCACATCGAGAGCTTCAAGTGTGGTAGCGCCATCGGTTTGGGATTGTGCCGTGGCAATTGAACTTGCGCCCAGCAGTGAAACCAGTGCCAGAGAACCGCAGCGTTGGGAGTAGGTGACTTTCATAGGATGATGCGCCTTCGTTGTTAATGCGGAGGCGAATGATAACAATTATCATTAAATAAGCAAGGCCAATTGCACTGTCCGAGGTTGGCTCAGTCGATAGTAAACGAGAGGATTCTCGAGATATGGCTGTAGGGCAGGCCGCTCTCCTTATGCCAGCGGTTGAAGGCTTCCTGGGCCTGCAATAGCCCCTTCTTGCTGGTGGGCGAGGCATCCAGGACCTCTTCGCGATGCAACGCAGCAATGACATCCCGGGAGAGAATAAAGCCGTCCCAGCCTACACGGCGCAAAAAGTACTGGGCGCTGTTGCCACCAAGCCGGGCACCGTGGCGTTTGAGCCACAGCAGTAACCCAGCCTGGTCACTACTGGGCCAATTCGCCAGGAATTTACCAAAGCTGCCGTGTTCCCGGGCGGCATCCACAATCATTCGGGCATTCTCGGGCACGGTCTGAATCTTCTGGGCGTTTCGCACGATCCGTTCATCGCCGGCCAGCTGCTCAAGTACCTCGGGTGGAACCTGTTGCCAGTAAAGCGGAACGAACCCCTCAAACGCCTCTTCAAACTTCGGCCATTTATTTTCGATCACCCGCCAGACGAACCCTGCCTTGAATATGCATCGGGTGATTTCCGAGAGGTAGCGATCATCCCCAAGTGCTTCCAGTTCAACCGGTTCTGCCACTCGTGGCAGCCGTGTGTGGACCTCATTTTCACCGCCTTTCTGGAGGACGGCTTGTTCGTAGATGCGGGAAAAGGACATAGCGGTTTCTGAATCAGTCCAGTCTGTTAAGTGATTTTCTGCTGCCAAGGTGTGCCAGGCCATTGATCAGGGTTCCGAGCAAGACGAGTGCCGGACGTAAAATGAATCGGAATACCCAGCTGCCGATGTACAACACGGGCAGCAATATCAGCATCCATCCGAGAAACTGCACCAGCTTTACCGGGTAGCCCAGGATTTCGGACACCTCGGCCAAAAAGTCGTTGATGATACCCGGGTGCGTGACCACCAGGTACCCTACGCCGATCACGGCGGGCCATTTTGCGTATCGGGCGGTAGTCAGCAGCATGCGCCCGCTATTGGCCAGGCGAGCGCCAAGCGCCGCAGACCGGGTACCCGCCGCGGCGCTTCTTGAAGAAACAGCAACCGCCCGTCCTGCCCGAAGCACCTTCAATGCACTGGCAAAAACCAGTACATCCACCGATGCCCAGCCAACGTCAGCGGCGGACACATCCTCACCCGTGCGGTGCTGAATCTCAAGGTTGCGGATGCCACTGGCGAAAAACTGGTTAATGTTCTCCAGAACCCGTTCCGTTCGAACCCAGATAATGTCGCCCTGGTCGTTTACAACAAACTGACCCAGGAAATCATGTCCTTCTTCCTGGATAAAGCGCACGGCGTACCACCCGCGCTCTTCCCGAGTCAGCTTCTCCTCTCCGGGCGTGCTTTGCTGGGGGGCTGCATCGGTGTCTGTCTTTCCGCTCCCGGTAAAGAACTCCACGGCTGCCTGGTATTGAGTGGCAAGATCGTTCATCAGCTCGATCGAGCCAATTGGGTTGCTCAGGAAATAGTGGATCGGCGGAAGAATGTTTTCGCCATATAGCCGGAGAATATCCCGGAATTCCGGTTCAGGTCCGTAAACCGGAAAGATCTCGCGGGTCATGGCGGGGTATCGCAAATAGGCCGCGCGGGCCTTCAGTAGAAGAAGCTCGTCGTCGGCCATATCGAGCAAGGCAGCCTGAACTTCAAGTGGCTCCGATTCGATGCGAGGGAACTCCCGGAGAGTATCCTCCGCCTGAATCCGGATCAGCCTCTCTTCAATCAGCATAGGCCGTGAGCTGATAGTGGCTACCAGCGCGATCATCGTCGCAAGGCCAAGGATCAGAAGAAGTTTTCCCATCATCGCTTGGCCTGAATACTCACTCGACCAATGTTGTTCCGGTACGCGTGCCTCATAGAAATCCCGATGCAATTCAAATCAGGTTTGTTGTTGAAACTAACCTGCAGCCGAAATTATTCCAAGAACAGTTTCAAGGACTTTGCTTTTGTAGCGGGATCAACCAGCGACTAAGCTTTGAAGGTTAGCTCTACACAGCGGTCTAACGGGAGTTGCACGTGGCTGGAAAGCACACGAAGCGTGGATTTGTTATCAGAGAGGCCTGCGAAGAGGATCTGCCCGAAATGGTGGGATTCCTGGCCAAACTGGCCCTGCATGTTTCGGGCGCGCCCCCTCATGATCTCAAGGAAAGCGAACGTAAACGACTTCTGCGAACGTTGCACTCCTCGCTGGACGATCCCAACAAACTGTTGCTTGTGGCGGAAAATAAAAACTCGGGTCTCGTGGGAATGGGCTATGTCTATATCTGGCGAAGCCAGGGCATTTGGGAGCAGTCTGAGTCCAAAGAGTTCAAGTCTGGCGTTATTGACGATATCTGGGTAGAGCCGGAATTTCGCGGGCACGGAATCCTCAAGGCCTTGTTGCGGGACCTGGTGACGTTCGCGGAGGAGCATCACGCCTCGGAGCTGATCCTGGAATATTCTGCTTCAAACAAGGAAGCCAAGGCAGCCTGGACCAAACTGGGTTTCAAACCGACCGGAGTTCGCGCGGCGGCGTTCACCTCAGTGGTGAAGCAGGCGCTGACAGAATCACAAGGATAAGAAAAGGAAACAGGCCATGATCGGCGATCGCAGTGTGAATGTGTTTTACGATGAGATTATGCTCGGGCATAACCCCGAGGTGGATCTTCCGTTCATGCCCAGCCGGGTGGAAAAACGTGTGCGATCGATTCTTCAGGGGCTGGACTTCAAATGGAGCTATCCGGAGCACCCCGGGCGGATTAGCGCTATCAAGGAGTATCTGGACGAAAACCCCGTAGCGGGCGTTCAATTCAGATCCGGTGCCCCTGCCGCCACATACGATCAGCTGGCCCGGGTACACACCACTTCCTATCTTGACCACATCTTTTCACTAGACGGTAAGCGCGCATGGCTCGATAAAGATACAACGGCGGTGTCGCCAGACAGCATCAAAGCGGCTACCGCTGCGGCTGGCAACGCCATTGCCGCCGTTGAAAGCGTCGTCAAAGGTGAATGTGACAGCGCGTTTGCCCTGATCCGCCCGCCCGGCCATCACGCCGAACCGGTCCGGGCCCGGGGGTTCTGCCTACTCAACAATGTTGCGATCGCTGCGGCTCATGCCCAGGTCAAACTCGGCTGTGAGAAGATTCTGATCATCGACTGGGATGCCCATCATGGCAACGGTACCCAGGACATTTTCTGGGCTGACCCGGATGTGCTCTTCTTCGATACCCATTGTGCAGCCCCTTTCTATCCCGGCTCAGGCCACATTGAGGATATCGGAGACGGAATGGGGGAGGGTTACACAATCAATGTGCCGTTACCAGAAACTGCAGGCGACGTCGCCTTCGAAAAGGTCTTTCGCGACATATTGGTACCAGCGGCCGATTACTTCAAACCCGATCTTGTCCTGGTCTCGGCCGGCTTCGATCCGCATCGAAACGACATGGCGATGAATCTGACCTACGACGGCTTCCGGGCAATCACAAGGATCGTTGAGGGCATAGCCGAGAAGCACTGTGAAGGGCGGCTGGCGCTGGTTCTCGAAGGCGGTTACAACCTGACTTCGCTCTCCCGGGGTGTACATGCAGTGTTGGAAACTTTGGCGGGCGGAGAGGTTCCGGAAATCCGGGAAATGGGTGTCAGAGAAGCGGAAGAGGCCGCAGAATTCCATCGGTCTGCGTTCAGCGATGATGACGAGTAATCTAAATACGGTTCAGGGCTGCACTTTGGCAATTGCTTCTGCGAATGGCAGCGGCCGGGAAAACAGATAGCCCTGAGCCTGGTCACATTGGCGCTCGCGCAACATCGCAAGCTGCTCCTCAGTCTCCACGCCTTCGGCAATAACCTTGAGCTTCAGACTGTGGGCCATGGCAATAATGGTGTTGACGATCACCTCGCTGCCCGGGTCAGTGGTCAATTCGTTAATAAATGACTTGTCGATCTTTAACGTGTCGATAGGGAAGCGCTTCAGGTAGCTCAGACTGGAGTAGCCGGTGCCGAAGTCGTCCAGGGAAATGTCTACGCCCAAGTTCATTAATTGCGACATAGTGGCAATGGCCGATTCAACCTCGTAAATCAGGGCACTTTCCGTTATCTCCAGTTCCAGGTTGGCCGGCGGCATCCCGGTTTTCCTGAGCACTGCCTGAACGTTCGCAACCAGGTTTTCCTGGTGGAACTGGCGGGCTGACAGGTTTACCGCCATTTTAAGACCGGGCATCGCCACAGCCTGACGACAGGCCTCTTCCAGGACCCATTTTCCGATAGGGATGATCAAGCCAGTCCTCTCGGCGAGGGGAATAAAACGGTCCGGTGCGATCATGCCTTCCGTGGGATGATTCCAGCGCAACAGTGCCTCAAGGCCGACAACTTGCCGGGAAGCGATATCGATCTGGGGCTGGTAGTACAACTGGAACTGTTCCTGCTCCATTGCGTGCCGCAATGAGGTTTCCAGTGCAAGCCGGTCATCAACGGCGCCGTCGGATTGCGGAACAAAAAGTCGATAGTCGTTACCTCCATGCTCTTTGATAGCGCTCATCGCACTCCTGGCGCTACTGATCATGACGTCCAGATTGACTCCGTTGCGCGGGTATTCTGCTATGCCCATGCTGCAAGACACGAATAGTTCCCGCCCGTCCTCCAGCACAATTACCGAGTGCAGTTCTCCATTGATGCAGTTGGCGATCTCTGAAACTTTGGCGGCGCTCTGGCCCGGAAGGAGCACAACGAACTCGTCGCCTCCCCAACGCGCCACCGTATCAGCCTCTCCCACGCATGATCGGATGCAATGGGCAACTTTCCGGAGCACATCGTCGCCGCCTGTATGACCGAGGCTATCATTGACCTGCTTGAAGCGGTCGATGTCTACGTAAAGTATGCTGAATATACCGTGATGCCTGTCGGCCTGGAGTATGGCCTGTTCGAGGCGGTCGGTCAGCAAGAGTCGATTTGGCAGATCTGTAACACCGTCGAAATGGGTCAGATATTCGAGTTGCTGATTTTTTGCCAGGTTAGCGATCGCAAACGAAATATCGCCAGCAACCTCATGCAAGAGTTTCATTTCGGCATGATCGAAGGAAAACGCCTCGCGGCGATAGAGCACCAGAGCCGCCTCGAAAGAGTGTTGTTGGGATGTTAACGGGAACACGGCCAATGCCTGAACGCCAAGATCTATGAGCTCACGAAAGTCACCAAGGTTGTGACGCTCTGCAAGCTCATTTCGAATCACCACATGATGTCTTTGCAGGCATTCCTGAACGATGTTCTTCTCCGCAATGGATAAAGGTCGTTGTGAAAGCTGATGGTCGGAAGCGTGTTGCTGTGACACGGAGCATTGCCCCAGCGCCCGGTTGTATTGCACAACGAATGCGGCTGCTATTTCACCCGCTTCAACGGCAATGCGGGTAGCCTCCTCAAATAAGGCCTCCTGAGTCTGGGCACGCACTATCAGGGTATTAATCCCGCTCAGTACTCTGTGAATGCGGTTGAGTCTCAGAATTTTCTGCTCGGCCTCGACTCGTTCGGTAATGTCCACAATCGAGGCCATGACATAACGCCCCTCGACAGTTCGAACAGGGTTTAGGGCAATTTCGGCTGGGAACTCGGAGCCGTCGTGTCGCAAGGCAAAGAGCGCCCGACCCTGGCCCATCATGCGCTGTTCAGGGAAGTCCATGTAACCTTTGACAAATCCACCGTGCCCTTTGCGGAACCGATTGGGCATCAGGTACTCGACCGACTTTCCGACCAGCTGTCCCCTGGGGTAAAGAAAGAGCGAGTGTGCGAGCCGGTTAGCCATCTGGATTGTGCCGCTCGTATCGATCATCACCGTGGCGACGGGAGAGGAGTCGATTGTCGAGCGGAAGCGGTCTTCTTCTCGGTTAAGAGCATCGGCGCCCAGCCAGCCAACGAAACTCAGCACGAGAATGCTGACCACGGCGCCCACGGCAAACCCGAAGGCTTCGCCATAGTAGCCCGCTTCGATGCCCTTAAGGCTTATCCAGCAAACCAGGATAGGTGTAACCACAATGAACGGTAGTAGTCTCCGTAGGGATCGCCCACCAATAAAGGCGCTTGTGGCAGAGCTCATTACGCCTTCACGAGGCTTCGCCAGCAGCATAGCGGTACCGCAGAGTACGAATAGCAGGGATGTGTGCAGAGCCATAGTGGAAAAAATGGTTAGTTCGAACTGCTGAACTCCGAACAGGTAACCAATCAGGGCTGCGCCGCTGATCGTGAATAGAGCCAGAGCGAGGACTTGCAGCGCGACTGTGGCGTGGCGGATGGGTAGTAACGTTGCAGCCCATGCAATACCGATAATGCCGAAACACAGCGCTGTGCCAATGGACATCCGCCCCGGGTATGAATCGACCGGCGTTGCGGTGTCCATGACTACGAGATTATCAATGTGAAGCTGCCAACCAGTACCGTACTCAAGAAGCGTAAGGGCTGAAACAACTATAAGGAACACCGCCGCCATCGCGGTAACGGGGTCGTTTGCGTGAGGGGTTGGTCGCAGCGATTTGTGTCTGAGGAGTAAGCCAGAGATGAGAAAACACAGGGCTGTGTTGAATTTCATTGATTGGAAGCCCGGTAAAACACGTTTACCGGCTTCAATATCAAGAAACCAGGACAGCAAAACCAGGCTGGATACGACAATGATCACCCAGCCGATCCGGTTGACGATGCTCTGATAGATTCCCGGTGAACCTATCGCAACGTCACGATGTAGCTGAATGGCCTCCTGGCTAGGCATTCCTAGTGTCCCTCCCGTTGCCTGACCGCTCCCTCAACCCTAACACTCAGCCCAACCAGATATAATTACGCTGTCGTAAGGGCGTTATTTTCGGACTATAGCCCAAATTTTCGTCAGCACTTGAAAGTCCCGTTCGTGAATGCCGGCCTCGGAGTGTTAATCAGCGGCTACGGCTGCAATGCCTGAATCACACATCGCCTGGATTTCTTCGGCGGAATACCCGCACTCTGCGAGAAGTTCGTTGGTTTGCTCTCCGAGGCGTGGAGCGCCTTGCCAGTGCTGCTCTGGTGTTGCCGAGAATCGCGACGGGGCGCGGGCCTGGCGGAGTCGGCCGGCCTGGGGGTGGTCGTAGTGTGAGAGCAGATCGTTGGCCAGTACCTGGGGATGGTCGAGCACCTGGGTGCGGGTCAACACCGGGGCACAGGGGACTTGTTCGGCTTCAAGCCTTGCCAGCCAGTGTTCGGCCGCATCGGTTTTGATAACCGACTGGATCAGCTCCAGCCTCGCATCAATATTCTCCTGGCGCAGCCGGGCAGTCAGGAACCTTGGATCCTCCGCCCACTCCGGGCGGTCCACAGCACGAATAAGGGCTTGCCACTCACGATCGCTCTGAACCGCAATGGTGATGTAGCCGGTTGTAGTCTCATAGATGAGATCCTGAAGGCTCGCAGCCTCCTGCTGTGGCACCTCACTGTGAACAAAGGTCTGGCTGCCCATGTCGGAGCTCCACAGAAACGCGATGATCGCGTCCAGCATGGACAACCGGACATGCTGGCTTTCCCCGGTACGTTCCCGGGCAAACAGAGCCGCGGTAATCGCCTGGGCTGCGGTTACACCCGTGAGCTTGTCGGGCAGGATGGTCCTCACCAGTTGCGGACGCAGTTCATCGGCGCCCGCCTGCACCGTGGCCAATCCGGAGAGGCCCTGAATCAGCGGGTCGTATACCGGTCGCTGGGAATAGGGGCCGGTGTCACCGAAGCCACTGATTGATACCATCACGAGATTCGGGGCCACTTTGCGCAGCTGCTCCTCGCCGAGCCCCATCCGCTCAATGACGCCTGGCCGGAAGTTCTGCACAAAGACATCGGCCGACGCTACCAGTCGAAGCAGCGCGTCGCGTCCTGCCTTTTCTTTCAGGTTTAGTGCCACTGATTTCTTGTTGCGGTTGTTGTTGAGGTACAGCGCAGACATATCGCCCTGCCGATTGGCCGCGGAGCGAGTAAAGTCGCCACCCGCCGGATTCTCGATCTTGATAACCTCGGCACCCTGATCCGCCAGTATCATGGTCGCGAGAGGCCCGGAAATCATGGCTGTCAGATCGATAATGCGGATGCCATCGAGAGGTCCGGTCATGGTGAGGACTCCTGTTTTTCCGTGGAGGCGCCAAAAAACGTGAGTGCGCCACTCTTAAAAAGGGTTCGTACTCTAAACTTTATGCGGATGCCGATCATTTACTAGTACGCAACACAACAGGAAATTCATCAAACCAGAGGAGCGCCAGTGTCCACCAGTGTTGAAATGACCGACATTTTTCTCGAGTACCCCACAGAGTCCGGCAAGGTCGCCGTACTCAAAAATGCCTCCCTCATGGTGCCCCCGGGAGAAACACTGGCAATTACAGGCCCCTCTGGCAGCGGGAAAACGTCCCTGCTTTTGTTGCTCTCTGGACTGCAGAGCCCGACCAGCGGCGAGATTCTGGTCGGCGATCAACGCCTCGGCGATATGGACGCCAATGCCCTGGCCGACTGGCGAAGTGAACACCTTGGCATTATTTTCCAGTCCTTTCACCTGTTGCCGGGCCTTACGGCGCTGGGAAACGTCAGTCTGCCGCTTGAGATCGCCGGCGAGGCAAGACCGCGGGAACGAGCTCTCGACATGCTGCAGGCGGTCGGTCTCAGCCATCGGCTGCAGCATTACCCGGGGCAGCTCTCTGGTGGTGAGCAGCAACGGGTTGCGATCGCGAGGGCTCTGGTTCATCAGCCAAGTCTGTTGTTGGGGGATGAGCCCACAGGCAACCTGGACCACGAAACCGGCGAGAAGGTGCTGTCCCTGCTGTTCGACCTGCACAAAGACAGCAAATCCACGCTGGTATTGGTCACCCACGACGAGCGCGTTGCTGAGCGTTGCCAGCACAGGGTACGCATGGACGGTGGGCGTCTCTATGCCTCCTGAACGCTCGGCCAACCCGCTCTGGATGCTCAGATTTGCAATCACCGATCTGCGTTCACGTATCTCTGCATTGAAGATTTTCCTGGCCTGCCTGATTCTTGGCGTCACCCTTGTGGCTGCCACAGCCAGCCTTTACAGGGTGATCGAGCAAAGTTTGCTGGCAGATACCCGTGCGCTGCTCGGTGGCGATGTGGAACTCGATACCAGCGAGCCTCTGCCCGATGAGGCGCTCGAATGGATCCGCACTACCGGCAAGATTTCGCTGGTTCGGGAGTTCGATACCATTGTCAGCGGGAGCGGCGGCGATGGCTTCTTTCGGGCTGAGATATTGGTTCCGGATGCCCTCTATCCCCTCTATGGCGAGCTGGAGCTCACTCCGGATGAACCCCTGGGTGCTCTTACAGACGAGAAAGAAGGGCAGTGGGGCGCCATTATCGATCCGTTGCTGGCAGAACGCCTGGACCAGTCGGTTGGCGAACAGATCGAGATCGGCGCAGCCACCTTTCGAATCAGCGGTCTTATTGAAAAGCAACCGGATCGGAGCCTGAACGCCAATTGGCGAGGCCTGCCGATCATGATTTCTGAGCAGGCGGTCGAGGCAACCGGATTGATACGCCCGGGTAGCCGCGTGGATTACGAATACCGGGTGCAGACCGAGCAGAATCTTGACACCTGGCTTGAGGAATTCGAGCAGGCATTCCCGGATGCGCGATGGGAAATCACCACCTTTGCCGAGCGCAGCGAACGGATTTCCGAGCGGCTCGATCAGATTGCCACGGCACTCATCCTTATCGCTTTCACCACCCTGTTCATTGGTGGTCTCGGCGTTGCCAACAGCATCCACGCCTACCTCGATGAAAAGCTGGGCACGATTGCCACCTTGCAAACACTTGGTCTGCGCCGCAAACCGCTTGTCGGCATATACCTGCTGCAGATTGGCGTATTGGGCAGCCTTGCAGGGCTTATTGGCGGCGGTATCGGGCTGGGGCTTTCCGCCCTGGCGATCAGCCTGGCGGGCGATGCCTTTGCTTTGGCGGGGCCCGAGGGGGCCGGAGGCTGGTTGTCCTTGTGGTTGGTTCCCTTGCTGCTGAGCTGGCTGTTCGCTGTTCTTACTGCTTACGTGTTTGCTCTGCCGGCACTGGCTCGAGCCTTGGCTGCTGCGCCTGCCGGACTTTTCCGGGGACAGGTTGAGGCGGCTCCAAACGAGCCTCGCAGCTGGCGGATTGCCAGCTATCTGCTGCTGGCCGTCTACATCGGCGCTACTCTGTTCTGGCTTCCATCGCCTCACTTGGGCTTTCTCTTCCTGCTGGCGGTTACGTTGCTCTGGGGCCTACTGGAAGGTTTGATCAAGGCTTTACGCCGCGGTGCCAAGGCTCTGGAAGATGGCGGTTTTGCCGACCGCAGGTTTGCCCGGAGGTTGGCCCTGGCCAATCTGCACCGGCCGGATTCGCCGCTACGGGCAACGCTGCTGTCACTGGGCACCGCACTGACTCTTGTAGTGGCATGCACGTTGATGGTTACAACGCTCTTGAGGGCGCTGGAAACCACCATCCCGGAACAATCACCGGCGCTGATTCTCTATGAAGTATTCCCGGACCAGATGGAACCGCTGCAAACCGGCCTGGAAGCGTTGGATGCTTCCAGTCGCGTTGAGCTGCTTCCGATGGTCCGTTCCCGCCTGGATACCATCAATCAGCAGCCAATTGCCAGGGTTCTCGCCGATGATGCCGAAGCTCGGCGGGAAGCCATGGGGGATGAATACAAACTGAGCTATCTCTCGGGAAATCCCGAAGCCCTGGAACTGATAGAAGGAACCTGGTGGGAATCACCAGCTCCCGAGGGAGAGCCCGCATACATGGCCATGGAGGATCGGGAGGCCTATCAGCTGGGCCTGGGGATTGGTGATCAGCTCACCTTTACTGCACAGGATAAGAGCATCGACGTCGAAATCCGTGCAATTTACCGGCAAAAAGGGCTCCAGACCCGATTCTGGTTCGAGGGTATATTGCAGCAGGGCGCACTCGACGACCTGATCAGCCTTTACGTCGGTGCGGTCTACCAAAGCGATGAGGCCGCCAGAGAATCCCAGCAGTGGCTGGCACAGAACATCCCCAACGTGATCACGCTGCGCACCGCTGACTGGCTTGAAACCGCCGGCGATCTGCTGAACAAGGCCGCCGCTGGCCTGGCTGCTGTAGCATCGGTAAGTCTCCTCGCCAGCCTGCTTGTATTGTCCAGTGTGGTCAGTGTCAGCCGCAGGCGGCAGCTCTACGAAGCCAACCTGCTGCACTGCCTTGGCGCCCGTCACTCGGCCATCCGCCAATCCATGCTGCTGGAAACCGGCTTGCTGACCTTTCTGGCAACGGTTTTCGCGACGGCGCTTGGTGCGCTAATTGCTTTACCTGTGGCTGACCTCGCCTTAAAGCTGCCGGCAGGCGATTTATGGTGGGTTGGGGCGGTGATTGCCGGCGGTGTCAGCTCGCTGGCGCTGCTGGGTGGACTCCTGCCCATGCTCAGGGCAATGCGGTTAAACCCCGCGGTGTTGCTCAGAGACAGTTAAAAAGCCCTGCTGTCGTAATAAATTCGTCTTTTATAAAGAGGAGGTGGAAAAATCATTTAAATTAAACACTTAAGATTACGAAAAAAGAATGTTTGTTCATTTTGTGGCCAGCACACGAGTTGCAGGCCCAAAAAATCCCGTTATATTGAGGAAATTAAGGAAAATTGCCTACCAAATGGCAAATTTCAAAAATTTTCACTAAATAATCTACGGTAGTATTTTTACGTATGCTTTTTGCACATAACTCGTGTTGTGTAGGCATAACGGACACACACTTTTCGCCCACGAAAGAAAAAGAGAGAATAACTATGATTCGCAAACTAGCACCGCTTGTATTCGCTTGTGCTGCGGTAACCTCCGTAAGCGCGACAGCCGATCAGCTGGACACCGTGATTCAACGTGGCACTCTGAACTGTGGCGTGGTTCTGGATTTCCCACCAATGGGATATTTTGACGAGAACAACGAGGCGGCCGGCTTCGACGTCGATTACTGTAACGATCTGGGCGAAGCGCTCGGCGTAGACGTCAACGTTCTCAACCTGACCTGGGGCGAGCGGATCCCCTCCCTGGTCTCTGGCAAGACCGACGTGGTTATCGGTTCTACCTCCGATACACTTGAGCGCGCCAAGACCGTTGGCTTCACCTATCCGTACTTTGTGTTCAAATTCCAGGTAATCGCCAACGAGGACAAGAACATTGAATCCTTCGATGACCTGAAGGATCTGAAAGTCGGTGCGGCACTCGGCACCACTTACGAAACCGAATACCTCGCCTATGCCGAGCAGCAGGGCTGGGGCAAGGACAACTACACCTCCTTCAAATCCGAGAACGATGCGTACCTGGGTCTTTACCAGGGCAAGGTCGACGCAATCATCTCAACCAACACGAACATCGCGACCAAACTGCGTAGCGAAGAGTTCGAAGATTTTGAGGCCGGTCCCTACGTTCCCAACTACGACGACGTAGTGGGCATCATCGCCAAGCGTGATGAGGTTGCCTGGATCAACTACCTGAACCTGTTCCTGGTGCGTCAGATTCGCGATGGCAACATGAACGAAGCGTACAACAAGCACTTCGGTACCGATGCGCCGGCAGATCTGATCCAGTCCCTCAGGGACAACAAGTAAGCGCCGAGCCGACGGCCGCCAAACAGGCGGCCGTCATTGCATTGGTTCACGGGTCGGGCTCTCACCCAGCGGTGTCCTGACCTAAAATTCTGATCACAGCCCCGGTAAAAGGGCTGTGGTCGAGTTTCCTACCATTCATAAAATGGCCAAGGTATGGACTACGAATTTCACTGGAACGTTGTGTTCCAGAACATGCCCCAGCTGCTGAACGGTGCCTTCGTTACCCTGCACGTGTCCGTTCTGGCGATGCTTCTGGGCGTTGTGATCGCAATACTGTTGGCGATCGCCAAAATGAACAATACAAAGTTCTTCAGCCAGGTCGCTACGGTCTGGGTCGAGATCGCCCGAAATACGCCAGCCCTGTTCCAGATCTACATGGCCTATTTCGGCCTTGGAGCGTTTGGCATCCATCTCAGCCCCTATTTGGCGGTACTGAGTGCACTGGTCTTCATTAACGCCGGTTACCTGACCGAGACCTTCCGAGGTGGGTTCCAGTCGATTCCGAGCACCCAGTACAGTGCCTCCAAATCCCTGGGCATGACGAGCATCCAGAGCTACCGGTATATCATCCTCCCGCAGATGCTGAGACGCATCTACCACCCGATGACCAACCAGTTCGTCTGGTCGATTCTGATGAGCTCTCTGGGGATTCTGGTGGGCATGAGTGAATTGTCCGGTACGACACAGCGGTTACAGTCGCTGTCGTTCAGAACGCTTGAGTTCTTCATTGTGGCGGCTGTTATGTACTTCATCATCACCAAACTGGTGTTGTTCGGCTCATCACTGCTTGCGCGTCGACTGTTCAAGGGGGAAATCTGATGAATTCTTTATTTACTCCCTTGTCCTGGAGCGATAGCGGTCTAATCCTGACCGGCGTCTGGAATACCGTCATCATCTCCGTTGTCGCCATCGTGGTGGGCACTCTCCTGGGTTTGATCGTCGGTTTTCTCCGTGCCGAGAGCAACAAGGCCGTCAACGTTCTTTTTGGTAGCGTGCTTGACGTGCTCAGAAGTGTTCCCCTGATCATTCAGCTTATCCTGTTCTCCACCTTTGTCGGTGCGATGGGGAATCCATTGGCTCCGTTTGTTGCGGGCTCCATTGTGCTTTCGCTGTATACCATGGCCTTCATGAGCGAGGTATTCCGCAGTGGCTTTGAGAGTGTCAGCCCCTCAATGCAGACGGCAGCGCGCTCACTGGGTATGACCAAATGGCAAACCATCTACCACATTCGGTTACCGATTGGTTTGCGTGCCGTGTTCCCCTCGTGGCTGGGTGTTGCACTCAGTGTAATCAAGGACTCGGCCCTGGTCTCGGTCATCGGTTACATGGAATTGCTGCGAACGTCGGAGCAACTGATTTCAAGAACCCAGCAACCGCTCGAGATCCTGATCGGTGTTGGTATCTTTTACTTCATTATTTCGTACCCGCTGTCCCACTACGGCCGGTATGTTGAGAGGAAAATGGCAATATGATCAGCGTACAGAATGTCCATAAATCCTTCGGCGATCTTGAAGTACTGAAAGGCGTCAGCCTGGATGTAAAGAAAGGCGAGGTCGTGAGCGTTATCGGGGGCTCCGGCAGTGGCAAGTCGACTCTCCTGTATTGCATCAATGCCATTGAGCCTATCAACAAGGGCAAGATCCTCGTTGATGATGTGGATGTCCATGCCAAAGGCACCAACAAGGACAAGCTGCGCCAAAAACTGGGCATGGTCTTCCAGCAGTGGAACTCCTTTCCCCACATGACGGTGCTGGAGAACGCGGCGCTTGCCCCCAGAATTGTGAAGAAAATGAGCAAGGAAGAGGCGATTGAAATCGCCAAAAAGGAACTGGAGCATGTTGGTCTGGGTGACAAGTTCGACGTTTACCCCACCAAGATGTCCGGCGGCCAGCAGCAGCGCCTGGCGATTGCCCGTGCCCTGGCCATGAAGCCCGACTACATGCTGCTTGATGAGGTGACCTCTGCGCTCGACCCTGAGCTGGTCGGCGAGGTTCTGGACACCCTGCGCCTGTTGGCGGAAGAGGGGATGACCATGATCTGTGTGACCCATGAAATGGGATTCGCACGGGATGTCTCCGATCGCGTGGCCTATTTCCATCAGGGTGTGATTGCCGAGATTGGTGAAGCCAGGCAGGTGATTACCGATCCGCAAAACCCGCTCACCCAGAAATTCCTTTCCAAGGTGCGCTAAAAAGTCGCCACAGGCGTGGCGCTGGTTGGGGGAGTTCTTGGACCCGCTTCCCCAGCCATTTTTCCAGTCCCAAGACGGTATTGCATTCTTCTGGTCCAAAACTGACAGAGTCAGTTCCGGTTCTTCAGAACCTCATAAATCCGCGATATGGCCGCCTCGTCCTGCGCCTCTCTTTCTATCACATCCTCAAGTAATTCCAGCACCCGCTTCTCATCGTTGCTGCGAAGTCCTGGCCAGTAGACATAGGGCACTAGCTCCGGATTGCTGATAAAAAACAGGGCGGTTTCTTTCGGTTTGTTCTCTATGTCTCCCCGCAAGCCGAGGGTGAATTGGCGACCTTCATTGCCCCGGAGCGTTACCAGCAGCGAGTTGTCCCGTTCGATAAAACGGGTTTCCTCTACAGAAACCGGCTCTGCGAGATCTGGGACTGAGGTGATGTAGTACTGAAAGCCGAGAAAGGCCACCAACACGAAAAGCAGTGTGGCCAGGGCGGTGGACTTGATCATGTAAAAGATTCCGTACGAGCCAAAGGTTGCCTCAATCGCTTTCCATTAGATACTCCGCCACAGCCTGATAGGCAGGCAGAGAAGTCGGGTCTATATTACTGTTGCTGGCGTTGGGAAAGGAGGCAAAGCGTACCAAAACCATGTTCGCGGTGGGATCTATGTAGATGGTCTGGCCGTGCACGCCCCTTGCTGCGTAAGCACCGTGGGCGTTGTGGAAGTTCCACCACATGCTGCGATAGCTGCCGCCGGGGAGGGTGGTGTAACCCGCTTTGGCAAAGGCAGTTTTGTCGCCACCAGCCTGTATGTTATCCACCACGGCTTCCGGGAACAGTTGGTGGCCGTCGTAGTGACCCTTTTCAAGCATCAGCTGGCCAACGCGGCCAAGGTCTCTGAGGCCGGCACTCAGGCCGCCACCGGCGAAGGGTGTGCCTTTACCATCGACAGTCATATAGGCGTCCTGTTCGGTGCCGAGTGGCTGCCACAGGCGTTCTGATAGCATATTAGCTACGCTCTGACCGCTCACACGGGAGATAACCCAACCCAGGGCATCCGTGTTGATGGTGCGGTAGCCAAAGGCCAGACCATGTTCGCCGGCTTGCTCCACCGTTTGCAGGTACTCGAAATAGCCATCAGGCCCGTTGTAATCGGAAGGTTTGGGCAAGGGGCTGGCGGCAGCCGAGTACTGCCAGATATCGGCGTTGGGGTCGGCGTAATTTTCGCTGTAATCCAGCGCGGTGGTCATGTCCATTACCTGTCGCACCGTGGCACTTCCGAAGGCGCTGTCAGCCAGCTCAGGAACGATGCTGGCTACTTTGGCGTGATCATCCAGTTTGCCTTCGGCTACCAGGATCTCAGCCAATAAACCCGTAAGCGACTTAGTCATCGACATGGCAGCGTGTTTGCCGGTTTCGTTCAGGCAGCCGCTGTAAAATTCGTACACGATTTTGCCATTATGCAGAATCAGTAGCCCGTCGGTGTAGTTGGCGGCCAGAGATTCCTGCCAGCCCATGGGCGTGTCGCTACCTAGAGGCGTGAATGAAATGCTGTTGATCCCATCATCCAGTGCATGGGGCAGAGCATCAGGTGTACCGATGCCCCGGCTAACCTGGATGGTAGGCAGCAGTTCCCGGATGTGGCACACCGTCCAGCGTAGCTTCGGGAAGCTGAAATAATTGCTTTGCGGCTGGGCGATCAGCTTGTCGTCTGGCGGTGGAAATCCGGTCATCCATTGCAGCGTTTCAGGGTCAGATGCTTCAGCGCTCAGGGGGGCGGCGGCCTGGGTGCTTGCACATGCACCTGGAAAGCTAAATGCGAGTAGCACCAGAACATAAGCAGGATTGAATCCAGACATTTCCAGCCTCCTTGAGAATTGCTCACATAGCCCTGGAGAAGACCTCGAAGGGCAGAGCCTTTATTACGTAACTTAGCGGTGTCCAGGGCCACCAGGGCACATAGGCGCGGCGTTTTTCTGATTCGATGGCTTTCACCAGCGCCTTCACGCCAGTTTCCAGGTCCACTCGGAAAGGCGCATTCTTCGTACCCCGGTTAATATCGGTCAGAATGTAGCCGGGCATGATATTGCTGACGTTAATCGGTTTGCCCTTGGTGTCCAATTGCAGGCCTTCCGCCAGAGAGGCCACGGCAGCCTTTGTAGCGGCATAAACGTTCAGTGGACCGCGGAAACCACGAACGCCGCTGACCGACGACATCAGCACCAGGTGGCCGCTGTTCTGCTCGCGGAAGATCTCCATCGCCGCCTCGCTCTGTGCAATCGCGGCGATAAAGTTGGTCTCGGCGGTGTGGCGATTGGCGGTAAAATGCCCACGACCGATGGGCTGCGAGCTGCCAATGCCCGCGTTAACCACCACCCGGTCCAGACTGCCGAGCTCATCCCGGAAGCCACGGAATACTTCGAACACCTGATCGTAATCGCAGACATCAAGGCCACGAACCAGCACCCGGATACCGGGATTGGCCTGCTGCAATTCCCGCTGGAGAGCCTCCAGCTTGTCAGCCCGCCGTGCGCAAAGCGCCAGATTACAGCCCTTGGCGGCCCATTCGCGGGCCATGCCTTCCCCGAGACCGGTGCTGGCACCGGTAATCAGAATGTTCTTTCGCATCAGTTATCCCCTGGGTCCGTTTGAGTTATTTGCGCTCACAGTACCATGATCGGACGCCCATGGGATTGACTGAAATGCGGCTCTGCACTGGCCATTCCGTTCAGCGAAGCAGGCTATTCCACCGTAACCGTGATCTTCTCAGAGACTACGGGAGGGTTGTGCGGCACGTGCATATGGTTGCCCAGCAAAAGCTGCAAAGTGTGTTTGCCTGGGGAGAGCGTGATCTCCGTTTCGGTTTGCCCACCGCCGAAATGTTTGACCTGATCGGTGGCCGGCAAGGGCTTGCTCAAATCCGACGGTACCTCGGTATCGATCAGCAAGTGGTGGTGCCCAGTGCCTGATTTCTCAACGCCGGCAGGCGCCACGCCCATATTTCGAAGGCCAAAGACAACCTTGAAGGTTTGCTCGACGGTTGCGCCATCGGTTGGCTGGACGAAATACACGCCGGCGTTGGCCGGGGCCTCGGACATCATGCTCTCTGCGAACACGGCCACTGGCGCAGTCAACAGAGCTAAAGCAAGGGTAATGGCAATCCTGTTCATTTCATTTCCTCCTTGGTGTTTACCAAGGGTGAGTATAGTTGAGGAAGTGAAGTTTTGGCGGCCGGGTCAGTTCTCCAGGGCGGGAATTATGTGGTCCTCAATTAACTGGAACTGGCGGCGCAAAAAGGACGAACCTGGCGAGGGTGGGGTAGGGTCGGAGGTCATCACCACGGTCAGTTTACGAGCGGGCATCACGTAGAGTACCTGGCCTCCGTACCCACGCCCGTAATACCCCATTTCACCGGCGAGAGGTTGCTGGAACCAGCCGTAGCCATAGGGATCATCTGTGTAGGCGGATCTTCCGCGTTCAGTCCAGGATTCGCGCACCCAGTTTTCCGGAAACAAGCGCCGATCACCAAGGCGGCCTTCATTGCGATAAAGCTCACCGATTTTTGCGAGGTCCCTTGGCGAAAGAGCCATATTATTGCCACCGAAATAGATTCCCTGGGGGTCCCGGCCCCAGGCCGGAATGGTTATATTCAGTGGCCCGCCTAACCATTCCCGCGCCAGGTCGAGGGTGCTGCGTCCGGCGCTTTCGGTGAGCGCGGCGGAGAGCAGGTGGCTGCTGCCGGTGGAGTAGAGCATGCGACCGCCCGGCTTATCCACAAAAGGCCGGGTGAGCACATGGTGCACCCAGTTATCGCTGTTAACCCAGGGGCCATAGTAACGGCCAGATGTCCGCTGCAACCCGGCCTGCAAAGACAGCAGGTGACCCAGAGTTATCCGGTCCACGCCCTCGGTAGCGGAGGCCGGTACGCGGTCACCGAGCGTTTCAATAACCTGTTGACTGGTTCCCTCGAACACGCCTTTTTCAATGCCGATACCCACCAGCGCAGCGAGCACTGTCTTGGAGAGAGATTTGATATTGGTTGGCGTGTCCAGCCCGGCGTTCTTCAAATCCAGTGCCAGCACTTCCTCACCTCCATGAACAACAATCAGGGTGTGAAGGCGCTCAAGATTCGCAGCCTCTCTGGACACCTCTGTTTGCCAGTCGGCCGTCTCTGAGTGGCTTGGCTGGGTCACCAGGAGCAGCAGTGCGAGAAGCCAATATGAAAAGCGTTGCATAGTGTAAGGAGGCGCTATCGTCTTCGTTTTGGTAAGTGGAACGTCGAGCACATGATTACTGTACGTCAGCGCGCCGAAAGAGGTCACGGCTTAATCAGACATGTGGCGATTATCGGGTACGCGATGCAAATTTATGCGCTTCGAGGCGCAAACATGATGATCGCCATGCCGAGCAGTGCTACGCCGGATCCCACCAGATCCCAGGCGGTTGGCCGGATACCATCAACGGCCCAAAGCCAGAGAATGGCCATGAAGATATACACACCGCCGTAGGCCGCATAAACCCGCCCGGCGGCAGTGGGATGCAGGGAAAGTAACCAGGCAAATGCCGCCAGGCTCAGGGCCCCGGGTACCAGAAGCCAGATGCTCTTTCCCTCACGAAGCCAGAGATAGGGCAGGTAGCAGCCAACGATTTCAGCCAGCGCGGTGACGAGAAAAAGACCGACTGTCTTCAGTTCAGGCACAGGTTTTTCCTTTTAATCGATGAAATGCCGTATTCAATGAGGTTTCGAGATTCGCTTAGGGTTATTTCAAAGCCTCGTCTGGAATCAGAGCCAGTAGATCCGTCACCCCGATATCCACCCCGGCCTGAAAGAGCAACGTAGAAACCTGCCCGCGATGGTGGGTTTGGTGATTGAAAAAGTGTTGAAGAAGACTGGAAAACCGCCGGTTCGCTGGAACCCCCTTTGTGTTTTGATAACGGATAACCACGTTCAGGTCGTCATCCGACAATGTACCAACCCAACAGATGATATGGTTGTCGAGCCAGGCCCTCCGCTCCGACAGTGCGGCGAAGTCTTCAAACAGGATATCGTTCAGTTTGTTGGGTAAGGGCAGATCTGCGACTTCCTTCAGTGCACTGCTAAACGTTGGGTGCATGGCGAACCGTTTTAGCCAGATGGTATCGCCTACAATAATGTGGTTGAGCGTTCCGAGAATGGAACCGAAGAACGCACCACGATCCCTGGCCAACTCGGTTTGTTCAAGGCCTCTTGCCGCCCCATAGATCTTTTCGTTCATCCACTGATTGTAGGCGGCCATCAATTCGAAATTTGTTCTCAGACTCATTGTCTTGACCCTGTTCAAACTTATTGGGTTTCACACGGGGATTGGTAGGCAATTACAGAGGACTCCTAAACCATAGGCCTGAAATTCGGCAATGCCGCAACGCGATCCAGCCATGCCCGAATCGCAGGGTAGGCTTCCAGCTCAAAACCACCCTCATCCGCGACGTGGGTGTATGCATAGAGTGAGAGATCTGCAGTAGTGACATTCTCGCCCGTCAGAAATGGCGTTTGTGCCAGCTGCTGCTCCATCACCTGCAAGGCCTTGTGCCCGCCGGTTTGCTTGGCGGCGTACTCATCGGCTTTGTCCGCCGGCAGTCCCAGGTACTTGTTGATAAAGCGCGCGACAGCGATAAACGGCTCATGGCTGTACTGCTCGAAGAATTGCCATTGCAGAACGCGGGCCTGGGCGAGGCCGTCATTCGGGTACAGATCAGAGCCGGATGCGAGGTAGTTGATGATGGCGTTGGACTCTGACAGCGTCTCGCCACTATCCAGCTCCAGCAGAGGAATCTTGCCATTCGGATTCTTTTTCAAAAAATCATCGGATTTTGTGTCGCCGGCCAGAATGTCGACATCAATCCACTGATGGTCGATGTTCAGCAGTTGGCAAACGAGCTGAACCTTGTAGCAGTTGCCGGATTTGGTATCGCCGTAGATTTTCATGCAGTTTCCTTTGCTGGGAGTGCGACGTATTTCAGGCCGGGGCGTTCAGGGTTCCGATCCGGGTTGCTTGAGGTCTTTGGTATAGACATGCGTCGTTTTGGATTGCGTATAGCCGACCGCCGGATAAAAGCCATGAGACTCCAGGCGCGTTACATTGGAGCGCACCACCACCCGCGGGAGCCCCATAGAGCTGGACCAGTCTTCAGCAGACTGCACCAATAACTGGCCGACGCCAGCTCTCCGTGCGCGGGAGCCTACAACCAGGCCTGTAATTTCCGCGACAAACAGCTCGCTGAGGAACAGGCGCTTTTCCACTGCTATCCATCCAACGACCGAAGCCCCGGAAATGGCGACGAAAAGCTGATGGTCGGGAGAGTCAGCGATTGCCTCGAGCCATTCTTTCGTTCGGAGCCTGCTGGCTGTATAACCCCATTCGAGGACCAGAGCGTGAATACCATCAAGATGATCAACCCGCCCCGGTTCGATTGAAACGTCCATGTTCAAATGCTACTCCGGGAGGGAACACCATGGCGATTTATTCTCGGGATTTGCTTTTGACCCACCTGTCGCCCTCTTTGTGATATTCCTCTTTAACCCCCGCCCAGGCTACTTTGTGGGCCGCCTCTATCGTAGCTGGCTGTCCTTGCTGCCCCTGCGATTGATGCCGCCAGACTGGCTGTGCTCCTTTTCATGGGCCGACTGGCAGTCAATGCACAAACGAACACCGGGAATGGCCTTGCGCCGGGCCTCTGGAATTGGTGCTCCGCACTCATCGCATTCCTCGGCACTCTCGCCTTTGGCCAACTGGCTGCGTGCGCGCTGGATTTCATCCTCAACGCTTGCGTCGATTTGTTCCTGAACCGCACCATCACGAGACCATCCGCCTGCCATGGTTCCTCCGATATCAGTCTGACTGGCACCCTTTAACAATAACATCCGAGCGAGTGCTCAAATATGGATGACACTGTCTTTTCTGAGATGCCGGCTCACTTCTCGCACGCCGGGCTCATTTTTTATGCAGTTCCCTATAGCGTTCCTCCAGTTCGGCACGAATGGCCCTGCGCTCCTTACCGTTGGCAAATCGCCGTATCTGATCATCGGTGCTCGGGACCAGCTGCGGCACGGCGACGGCTTTGCCGTTGTCATCAACTGCCACCATGGAAAAAAAGCAGCTGTTGCTATGGCGGACCAACTTGTCCCGGATGTTCTCGGTAACCACCTTAATGCCGATCTCCATGGAGGTGCGGCCGGTGTAGTTCACGCTGGCCAGAAAGGTGACCAGCTCGCCAACGTGGATGGGTTGGAGGAACATTACCTGGTCGACGGACAGGGTAACGACATACGTCCCCGCATAACGGCTGGCGCAGGCATAGGCGACTTCATCCAGATACTTCAGCAGGGTGCCGCCGTGCACATTGCCGGAGAAATTGGCTTTGTCCGGCGTCATCAGAACGGTCATGCTCAGGCTTGTTGAATTGTTGTCCATGGCGCTTCTCTGGTGGTTTGCTATCCAGTATAGGCGCCAGGGTGCTGGCAGGTGGCAGTACTTATTAATCGGCCTCGAAGGTCACCAGATCTACATCCGCTGCCTGGGTGCGTAACAGCACCAGCGCCTGATAGGCAGGGGAGTTGTGCCAATCGGCGACGGAATCCGCATCCGGGAACCGGATAACCACCGTATCTGTATGCCGGTATTGCCCGCTCAGCACCTTCGCCTGTTTACCCCGAAGCACCAGTTCCGCACCCCAGGGAACCAGCGTTTCCGGCACCAAGCTGCGATATTCCGCCCATTTGTCCGGGTCTTTCACGGTGATGTTGCCGATAACGTAGGCTGTCATTGGCGGTCTCCTGTTATCGAGTGGGTGAGAGGTAGCGTTAAGTCAGAGGGTCACGAAAAATAGATCTGTCCCGGTTTTCCAGGCGGTATTGAACGCTTTGCGATAAATCTCCTGAGCATGGGCTGGCAAATTGTTACGTACGCTCGCTGGTAATTCTGAATTGCTCTTGTAGGGCGTGGGGCCCGTATACATGGTGTATAGCTACCAATGCTCAAGTAGCAGCTATACTGGAAGAATGACACGATCGAGAACCGACTGCAGCCTCCTGCTCTCCTGTTTTGCGCTCTTTGTCCTGGCCGGATGCGCAAGTCAGAAGCCGGTTACGTTAATGCCCACGCCGGTTCTCTACGAAGAACAGGTTATTGAGCCATTCTCGCATGTGGCCAAGCCGCTTCAGACGCCATTGACACAGGTGTTCTACGCTACCAATCGTGCCCATCGTGAGCACGATGCACAGCGTCCGTACGGCAACGGCGTGGACGACGAGCTTCATCTGGGCCAGGCCTGGGTGCGAATTGGCTGGCCCGACGCCCGCTGGGATGACGTGGTGGATTTGTCCCTGTTTAATCCGCCTGACAGCGACGTGCCGATTACTCTGGAAGCAATCACGCACTGGGATTCGCTGATCCACAGATCATCTGAGAATGCGGTTGATTGGCGCGAGGAGTCACATCGCCGCTTCGTTAGCGATATCAACTATGAACTTGCGCATCATCCTGACAAGGAGATCATGGTCTACGTCCACGGTACCAAGACGGGCTTCGTGCCGGCGATCGCAATGGCTGGCGAGATCGACCATTTTGCCGGCAAGGATTTTGTCGGTGTTGCCTTTGCATGGCCTGCGCACGAGAACATTATCAGTTATTTGGTAGGTATCGACGTGCGCCGCGCCCAGCATTCCAGCGAGGCACTGCGCGATCTGATCAAACTGCTTGCGGCCGAGACCGACGCAACCCGTATCAATCTGCTTTGCTGGTCGGCCGGTGGAAGGGTGACCTCCAAGGCGCTCGATGAACTGCGGCGAAACCA
Organism: Marinobacter sp. BW6; assembly: GCF_008107725.1. Taxonomy (GTDB): domain Bacteria; phylum Pseudomonadota; class Gammaproteobacteria; order Pseudomonadales; family Oleiphilaceae; genus Marinobacter. The sequence goes on along the minus strand of NZ_VIRN01000083.1, from coordinate 760 downwards.
TCCAGATCTCGATCGTCATCAACTGCGTGAACGTTATCGACTCGGTTCTGTTGTATTTGCCGCCGCCGATGTGGAACTCGACCGGTTCCTCGAGCGGCTACCTTCTGCTAGCGATCTCGCGCAGGAAGTGATCGTTACGGTTACCGATGGTGACGTTGCGCTCAACGCGGCCCGCATGTATATGCGCGGCGAGGTACGGATCGGCACCCAGGACGCCGAGGCTGCTGAATTGGAGTTTATCCGGTCGCATCATATGGAAAATGTCGAGATAATCGACGTCTCACACGGTCATGAAGCTCGCGGTTTTGACATTACTGGCCATCACTATTGGTACCGACACCCATGGAACGCCAGCGATATTATCCTGCTGATGCGCACTGATCTTGGCCCAGAGAGGCGGGGGCTGCTCAATGCAGAAACAGAGAATCTGTGGTATTTCCCCGCCGATTACCCCCTGCGCGTACGTGATTCCGCTCGGTCGGTCCTTGCTGAAGATTGGGCGATGCCACCCGAAGACGAGGGCGGCGATGGTGCAGTCTCAAAATCAGACGATTGATCGATTACAGTTTATAGTGGTCGACCAACACACAAAAAGGGCCCGAAGTTTTCACTTCGGGCCCTTTTTGTGACTCATGACCCGTCCTGAATAAGGTTTACACCTTCCTGCTTGAGATTACGGAGGGTGTGATGAATACGAAGAGGCGGAGGAGTCAGAGGGATTATTCCCTGGCCTTTAAATTGGCGGTGGTGGACCAGGTTG
>NZ_VIRN01000021.1 GCF_008107725.1 Marinobacter sp. BW6 | reverse complement strand
GGGTCGGTCAACGCCCTGCGCCGCTGCGCCTATGCGCGGTCCGCGGAACTGCGGGGCGGGGTGATGGCCCTGGACGAACCGCCGGAGACCTGACCCTCGCGCCCGGCTTGTCGCTCTGCTTCGCAGGACAAGCCGGCAGCGCGGCAAGACAATTCATGATTAGCTGGTGTCAAAATCTTACGGGGAAACGATGGCAATTACGGAAGACATTGATCGCGACATTCCCATTCTGTCGATCGATGGCCGCCTGGACGGATCGACATCCGATGAGGTGACAGCGGTGGTTTTGAAACGGGTTCCGGACGTTCCCGCCCTGGTGCTGGACCTGCGCGACGTGACCTATGTCAGTTCCGCCGGACTGCGGGTCATGATCATGGCCGCAAAGGCCGCGCGCGCGTCAAAGA
>NZ_VIRN01000022.1 GCF_008107725.1 Marinobacter sp. BW6 | reverse complement strand
GTCGGACAGCGTCGCATGCAGATCCTTGTCCATGTGCGAACGCCTGCAAACCGTCTGCGGAAACGAATACTGAAAGAATTTGGCGCCCTTTTCGGACAGTTCGACAATCACCTTGCCGGCGCGCTCAATCAGTTCCGGCAGCATGGTCCCTGCGCACAACGCGTCGCCGAGCCCCTGGTCGGTCCACACAAGCACCGTCTTGTCGGAAATGTCTTCCCCCTGCCAGGCGGGAACGTCGAATTTCCGGTCATGCACCTTGGTGGCTTTGTCCTCGAACCGGGCTTTGTGCAATGCCCAGCCGTTTTCGAGATCACCATTTGCTAGATAGGCAAGAGAGAGATTCCAGTCGACCGTCTTGTTATTCGCCGGTGCGTGTTTCCGGGCATTTTTCAGCGTCTCCAGAGA
>NZ_VIRN01000023.1 GCF_008107725.1 Marinobacter sp. BW6 | reverse complement strand
GCTCGGCGGTGAAGCCATTGAGCATGAGAATTTCTCCAGTATCGTTAATGATATCGGGTTGTTGCACAGCCTCGGCATCCGTCTGGTGGTGGTCTATGGCGCACGTCCGCAGATCGACGCAAATCTGGCTGCGCATCACCACGAACCGCTGTATCACAAGAATATACGTGTGACCGACGCCAAAACACTGGAACTGGTGAAGCAGGCTGCGGGAACATTGCAACTGGATATTACTGCTCGCCTGTCGATGAGTCTCAATAACACGCCGCTGCAGGGCGCGCATATCAACGTCGTCAGTGGCAATTTTATTATTGCCCAGCCGCTGGGCGTCGATGACGGCGTGGATTACTGCCATAGCGGGCGTATCCGGCGGATTGATGAAGACGCGATCCATCGTCAACTGGAC
>NZ_VIRN01000053.1 GCF_008107725.1 Marinobacter sp. BW6 | reverse complement strand
CAAAGATCACCACATCATGGCCGGAAATCGCCAGCGCATGTTCGGCGACCAGCTGGTAATCGGTGTCGACCTCCAGGCCCGGCAGAGATCGCGCGGCCATGCCTTCGGAAAAGGCCGGTCCCAGCCCGTCATCCCCACGCCCCGGATTGCCGTATCCGATCAGAAACATTCCTTTGTCCTCACACGCATTGCGTTTTGCTGTCGACAAGCTTTCCGTCCGCACCGAACAATTCCACCTGCAGCGGCATCTGGCCGAGAGCGTGGGTGGCGCAGGACAGGCACGGATCATAGGCGCGGATGGCGACCTCGACATGGTTGAGCATGCCTTCGGTGATCTGTTCCTTGCCGGAGAGATGCTTGACGGCGACATCCTTGACCGCCCGGTTCATGCCCTCGTTGTTGTGGGT
>NZ_VIRN01000024.1 GCF_008107725.1 Marinobacter sp. BW6 | reverse complement strand
GCTTATTATAGCTATGATTATTTTTACATTAGCAAGTTTAGGTATTGTTTTTGTACATAATATTTGGCTGATGGTTGCATTAAGATTTCTTCAAGGAGTGACAGGTGGCGCAGCAGCAGTTATTTCAAGAGCTATAGCAAGTGATATGTATAGTGGTAATGAACTAACTAAGTTTATGGCATTATTGATGCTTGTTAATGGTATTGCACCAGTTGTTGCGCAAACAATAGGGGGCATAATTTTAAATTATTCTGTCTGGCGTATGGTCTTTGTCATTCTGACTATCTTTGGCTTCGTCATGGTCATAGGTTCTTTATTAAAAGTACCTGAATCATTAACAGTGACAAATCGTGAGTCAAGTAGTGGATTAAAGACAATGTTTAAAAACTTCAAAATATTATTGAAGAC
>NZ_VIRN01000025.1 GCF_008107725.1 Marinobacter sp. BW6 | reverse complement strand
ATGCTGGCCTGTTCCCCTCACCCTAACCCTCTCCCCAAACGGGGCGAGGGGACTGACCGAGTCCTTTTTTGATGTTGTCATCAGTCTGGAAGCCGCCCGTTGGCTTTATTTTTATGTCAAATAAATGTAACCATTAAGTTTCAAAATATGACCTCTCTTTAAAATCCAGCATTTTTCGCTTCCCGAAGCTGTAACTTTCCTTATACTCGACCTTGCAAACACTTTGTTACATCCTGAAAGATGCGTCGACAGAACGCACCAGGGATGTGCGACAACACAATGAAAGGATCGAAAAATGACTACGCAACGTTCACCGGGGCTATTCCGGCGTCTGGCTCATGGCAGCCTGGTAAAACAAATCCTGGTCGGCCTTGTTCTGGGGATTCTTCTGGCATGGATCTCAAAACC
>NZ_VIRN01000026.1 GCF_008107725.1 Marinobacter sp. BW6 | reverse complement strand
TCTTTATAGAAGCTCTTTATTCTCTTGATTAAAAACGTATTCACTAAATCGTTAACTTTATTTACTTTTTATCTACTGAAACAACACTAATTGATTTTCGTAGTTCTGGTAGAATTATAGTTGAAATAAAAATTCGAGAGGAAGTACACACATGAAAAAAATTTTAGTCATCTTAGCTTTTACTTTAACCATTATCCTCGGCTTTAAGCTCCCTGCCCAGGCAAATACACAAGTTGTTTCTGATGATAATTTGCGTCTAGCAATAAACCAATCCTTAGGACAAGCAGATACACATGAACCAACCCAAGAAGAAATTGCGACAATCGAAAAACTTTCAATCAGCGGTTATGATGTTATGTCACTAGAAGGTTTGCAATATGCGACTAATTTAAAAGAGCTATTTGCTAACC
>NZ_VIRN01000074.1 GCF_008107725.1 Marinobacter sp. BW6 | reverse complement strand
ATCGTACAGTGAGCCCCAGCGAGCGTTCGCCGCGTTCAGCGCGTAGCGGGCGTTCATTGCCGGAACCACCAGCTGCGGCCCCGCCTGGCTGGTGATTTCGCTGTCAATGCCCGTGGTTTCCACCGTCACGCGCTCCGGTTGCGGCACCAGGTAGCCCAGTTCACGCAGGAAAGATTTATAGGCCGCTTTATCTTTTATCGGCCCCGGATTGCTGCGATGCCACTCATCAAGCGCTGCCTGAATGCGATCGCGTTCTGCCAGCAACTGACGATTTTCTGGTGCCAGATCATGAACGATCTCATCAAAATTGCGCCAGAACGCCGCAGCGTCCAGCCCTGTTCCCGGTAAAACTTCTTCATCCACAAAACGTTTAAAATTGGCGTCAATGCGTAAACGGCTCTGGGTTATGGTT
>NZ_VIRN01000049.1 GCF_008107725.1 Marinobacter sp. BW6 | reverse complement strand
TCCCCGATCTCTCCGACTGGGTCGCCTCGCTGGCGGTGATAGTGCTGCTGTTGACGCTCAACCTTGCCACCGTGAAAATGTTCGGTGAGATGGAGTTCTGGTTTGCGATGATCAAAATCGTCGCCATCGTGTCGCTGATTGTCGTCGGCCTGGTCATGGTGGCGATGCACTTTCAGTCACCGACCGGTGTGGAAGCGTCATTCGCGCATTTGTGGAATGACGGCGGCTGGTTCCCGAAAGGTTTAAGTGGCTTCTTTGCCGGATTCCAGATAGCGGTTTTCGCTTTCGTGGGGATTGAGCTGGTAGGTACAACAGCTGCGGAAACCAAAGATCCGGAGAAATCACTGCCACGCGCGATTAACTCCATTCCGATCCGTATCATTATGTTCTACGTCTTCGCGCTGATTGTGAT
>NZ_VIRN01000081.1 GCF_008107725.1 Marinobacter sp. BW6 | reverse complement strand
CCTCGACCGCGCGGTGGCGGCGGTGCAGGCCTTCGCCGCGGAGAACGACAAGGACGACCTGCAGTTCCAGCTGGCCGCCGGCAACGCCGGGATCGAGGCCGCCACCAACGAGGTGATCAAGCAGTCCGAACTGATCATCCTGGTTCTGGTGTACATCTGCGTGGCGGCCATGTGCATGATCACCTTCCGTTCCTTCGCCGCGACCCTCTGCATCGTCCTGCCGCTGATCCTCACCTCGGTGCTGGGCAACGCGCTGATGGCGGCGCTGGGCATCGGCGTGAAGGTCGCGACCCTGCCGGTGATCGCCCTCGGCGTCGGCATCGGGGTGGACTACGGGATCTACATCTACACCCGCCTGGAGTCTTTCCTGCGCATGGGCCTGCCGTTGCAGGAGGCCTACTACGAGACCCTC
>NZ_VIRN01000035.1 GCF_008107725.1 Marinobacter sp. BW6 | reverse complement strand
AACCTGGTCCACCACCGCCAATTTAAAGGCCAGGGAATAATCCCTCTGACTCCTCCGCCTCTTCGTATTCATCACACCCTCCGTAATCTCAAGCAGGAAGGTGTAAACCTTATTCAGGACGGGTCACAGCACATAAAAAAGGGGCAAGGATAAAAATCCTTGCCCCTTTTTTTCATGACGGCCTTTTATTTAAGAACCACCTGCCCGCGGATCACTTTCTGGCCAGAATAGGGACTGCTCACAGCCTCACCGTGATCGTCGATGTCTGATTTTCGGTCTGCCAGCGAAGCGCTGGCTGAGGCAGAGATCAGGGCGATAGAAACAAGAAGCAGTGCTTTGGCAGTTACGTTTTTCATGATGGGTTTCTCCAGTGGTTGATGTCTACGAGAGAAATAGTAACCACTGGAGCAGGCGTACAAATGGACAGGCGTTCTAGTTAATGGGCCGATTGTCTAAACCAGAATCGATCATTGTCAGCGGGCCGCAATCAAGCGCTCTGGCAGCCATCGCTTTTGCCCAACACGCCTTGGCAACCCGTTCGATCACGCTCCGGATCCAGATGATGCCGGGATCCCGGTCGTGGCGGGTATGCCATGCGAGGTATAGGCTGGTTGGCTCCACCTCAATTGGCAGACTGGTAATCGAAATACCAGCGCAGAATTCGCAGTCGCCGGTAATAACTTCCGGAATCGTTGCGACCAGATCGGAGTTCCTGAGCAGATTCGGAACGGCAGAAAAGTGGTTTACCGTTACCGCGACGCGTCTCTCCAAACCCCGTCTGTGGAGTGTATCGTCGACGACGCCATGAGCCTCACCAGACATGGTTGCCAGAAGATGTTGCGCATTGAGAAAGGAGTCAAGGTCAACCAGTTGACCACTCAGATCATGGCCGCTTCTCATGGCCAAAACATAACCGGTGTCGAACAACCACAGGCTTCTCAGGCTGTGGTCATGCTGCTCGAAAAACCCGATCACGAAATCGACGCTCGCTTCGCGAAGGTGGTTCGCCGCGGTGGCCGGCGAGAAAGGCACCGCATGAAGATCAATACCCGGTGCACTTTGCTGCAACTCGGAGACCAGCGGTTGCCAGACCATTTCAAGTATTAAATCGGTGACGGCTACCCTGAACGTTCTGCGGGATTCACTGGGCGTGAAGCGGGTGGAATTTACCGCATTGGACAGTTCGTACAGGGGATTGCGGATTTGGTCCCAAAGGCTTTGCGCATAGGACGTCGGCTCTACCTGCCGTCCCCGCTTCACAAACAAAGGATCTTTCCAGGCCGTCCGCATTCGGGAAACAACATTCGAAACCGCTGGTTGGGTCATGCCGAGGCGATCCGCCGCTCGTGTAATCGAGCCTTCCGTCATTATGGCGCTGAACACGTGTAACAGGTTGAGTTCCTGGTTTTTCATGGTGCCTCCCTCGTGTTTGATGAGGACGTTAGAGAGTGATCCTTACTGCACAGACGTCCTGGAGGCCTATCTGTTACTGAAACTAAACAAGATTCGCATCAAATCCATTAGCTTGACTAACTAGACATTGCCCGGGCTTCAACCTAGGATCATGCATATACACTTCATCGAGCAGGAGCCCATTATGTCTGAGCAGTCATTCGATCAGGAAACAACGCCTCTTGAGGTTGCCAGAACCTGCGCCGCGCTCTATTCCCGTGTTTTTTCCAGGCTGGTAACCCGTCACTACAACCATCACCTTTCCGACACCGGCCTCAGGATTACCCAGTTCTCAATTCTGAATGCCATCAAACTGTCGCCCCCAAACTCCATCAACGAGCTAGCTGAGCTTCTCGGCATGGAGCGGACATCACTTCAGCGAACAGTTGAAAAACTGATTGCCAAGGGCTTGCTGCAATCCCAGCCAACAGGCCATAAGCGTTCACTAGGCCTGGCTCTGACGCCGGAAGGCGAAGACATATACCAGCAGGCATTGGCACGATGGGAAGACGCTCACGCTGAGTTCACCGATATGGTAGGGACAGATGACTGGTCAGAAACCGTAGGCAAACTACGGCGCTACAGCAGTAAACTTCAGTCTACCCTTTGATGTCGATTCAGCCCCCGCCGCGCATAGACTCAAGCAGGGCTTCTACCTCAACCTGAGTGTAGCGAGGGGTTATGTGTTGCGGACAATTCCAGTCAAAGGCTTCGACCCGAATGACCATGCCCTTCTCTACCTTTGCTTCATAGCTATCGCCCTGCAGGTCGTCGAGAATCGACGACTGATCGGGACTCACAAGCGACATCCGTCCAAGGAGTTTCAGTCTTCTACGGTTCGGATAGTCCATCAGGAACAATGCCACGCGATCATTGTTCAACACGTTACCCGTGGTGACGTACTGACGATTACCCGAGTAATCAGCGAACCCGATGGTCGACTCGTTTATTACCTTCAAAAAGCCGACTGGCCCACCCCGATGCTGGATGTAAGGCCAGCCTGTCTCACTGACGCTGGCTACGTAAAAGCTGTCACGAGCTTCAATGAAGGCCCGCTCCCGTTCCCTGAGTAAATGGTTTCGGTCTGGGCCGGTCTCACTGGATGAGTAACCCGACCGGCTGCCCATCTCCTCCTGGACCTGCTTAACGGTCCGGGTAAAAGCGATTTCCGCAAATTTGTGCGCCATGATGGGCTCCTAAGATTCTCTTAGCTCTGTGGTCCTGTTAGCTTTCAGTAACCCGGCCGGTTCAAGTGTTACATCGCGTCGCGATTATTTTTAAACAGCCTCAAATTCAAATTCTGTAGCCGACTTTAGCGTTTTTCCCAGATACCGGTCTTCGCCACTTCCTCTGCGAACGCAGCAAAGTCTTTCGGTGGGCGGCCAAGTGCCTGTTGAACGCCATCGCTCAAATGGGCGTTGCGGCCGTCAAGAACCGTTGCGAAGAGATAATCCAGCATCCAGACCACCTCCTCGGGCGCCCCGGAGTTCTCCATCTCAGTAATAAAGCTCTTGTGAGGAACGTCGATGAATGAAATCTCGCGACCGGTCGCGCGGGAAAGATCGTTTGCCACGTCCGCAAAGGTCATCAGTCTTGGCCCCGTCACTTCATAGATCCGCCCGCTGTGGTTGTCCTGAGTCAGCGCAGCAACAGCCACGTCTGCAACGTCATCGACATCCACGAAAGGCTCGACCTGATCGCCTGCTGGCAGAGTGATCGCGCCATTCAACACCATGTCGATGAATGCGCCTTCAGAAAAATTCTGGTTAAACCAGCTTGCGCGGACGATTGTCCATTCGAGGCCGGATTCCCGAACAATGTCTTCGCAGGCTTGTGCCTCGGCTTCGCCACGCCCGGACAACAGGACGAGTCGCTTCACTCCGCGTCGTTTGGCCAAGCCAACAAACGCCTGGATAGCGTCCGTTGCTCCTGGCATTGCCAGATCTGGTGAGTAAGTGATGTAGGCTGAGGTTGCGCCAGTGAGGCAGGCGTCCCAGCTTTTCTCGTTGGCCCAATCAAAAGACGGGATCGCTGAGCGGGACCCAACTCGAACCTCATGACCAATGCTTTTGAGCTGTTCAACGACGCGTTTGCCGGTTTTCCCGGTACCGCCTACGACAAGAATTGTTTGATGTGCCTGATTGGATGGTTTCATTGACTTGCTCCTTTTCTCGTAAGTGCAAGTCAATTTTCGAGGAACAGTGTTGTTTGTTATTGCCCCAGGGTGCCAGAGTTTGTGCAACTGGCGACAACCTTGAACCCCGCTTCAGCGAGCTCGAAGTCGATAGGATCGTGGCGTCTGTCCCGCCCAACGCTTGAAGGCCCGAGTAAACCCACTTTGTTCCGCAAACCCGGTCAGGAAGGCGACTTCGGCAAGACTGTAGTCTGTCTCACGCAGAAGTCGCTGTGCGAGATCTTTCTGCGCCATGTCGACAACGTTTTGAAACGAATACCCCTGCTCCGACAATCTTCTTTGCAATGTTCGTGCGCCCATATTCAGTTCGGACGCAATCCCTGACAGCTTCGGTACCCCTTCGCTAAGCACGTTGGCGACAGCACGCCGAACTTGTTGTTGCAGGTCGATGTTGCCCTTAAGCGAATTCAGTTGCTGTTCAAGATGTCGGTCAAAAAACTGGGCAATGGATTCGTCGCCCAGTTTGTTGAGAGCTTCGAGGCTTTCTTTATTGACAAGCAACGCATCTCGCCCCGACTCGAAATGGACCGGGCACCCAAAATGCGACGCATAGACTCTGGTATCGCCTCGCGGTGCATGCTTGAAATAGATGGCCATCGGTTTAAAGCTTGAGGAGCTCACTTCCTTGCTAATGGTGTCTACCGCCGACATGCTGGCCTCATTGGAGAGCAGCATGCCTGGACAACCATCCCCCGTTTTTTCAAGGTTGAATAGGAACCCCTGTGTCGTTTCCTCAAGCGAATACGTTTCTGCACTGCCCAGAACATGCCCGTACCGCTCTGCCCTTGTGAATGACCCACGCAAGGTCGGCGCGGATTTCCAGGCCAGGCCGAAAGCGCCGTATTCGTCGCTTCGCATTGAGGCACCGATTTTAAGTGGTAATGAGAGGCCATTCGGATCTCGATCAACCAAAGCAGCAAAGAAATCATAATATTCCGTTGAAGACACCATCTGAGTTGGATCGATGGGGCCCTCCCAGGGAAGCCCAAGTTCGCGTATCAAGTCCCGCGTTTCGACGCCTGGGCTTGCCTGACTGAGGACCTTATAGACATACAGTGACGTTATTTGAGCCATGAGGACATAGATAATCTATGTTCGACTGATTGTGCAACTTCTTGAGTCGGTCAAGGTTGCCAAAAAATGCGGGTAATCAGAGCCCAATGCTGAAGAGCCGGAACGCTCAGATTATGCCGATGAGGGATCCGACCGCCCCTCACATGACAGAAAGCGGCGCCTCTGGCGCAGCATGTAGAGATACATCTGTACGGCAAAGACGAGGTAGACGGATAAGAACGGCAGAAAAAACCACAAAGGCTCGTTGAGATAGTGCTGCATCAAGCGCCAGACGATCATGTTTTCCAGCGCCATACCAATTGGATAAAGCACGATGAAGCCGCTGTAGCGGGCCCAGGCCAACACACGGGTCGCTTTCTGGAGGTAGTACAGATATCTCAAGGTATCCGCGCCGGCCCAAGCCACGCCCAAAACTACAATCATCCACTGTGGCCCGAGAGGCAGAAAGAAGAATAAGAGAACAGATACTGCGATCCGTGCACCGACCTGGATGAGGCTTGCGACAAATGTTGAGCCGGTGTTGCCTCTGGCGGCCGACCACACCTCAATCACAGCCAACACTTGCGAAAGGGCGATCGCGATCACCAGAGCGGTAAGGTTAACCGTACCGGTGACTGATAAAATCAAAACCAGCGAGATCGAGCCCTGCAAACACAGTTGAACAAGGTTGTAGCGGTTCAATTGGCTTGGTTGCATGACGGCCTCGGGAGGTGCTTCCTGTCGTCGCCCACCAGTACTGAGTGGGTACTCATAATCTCTTTCGTTTTATATCTTTGCCATCTTTCACCACTTTCGCGAACGCCCGACCTTGAGCACGTTTCTCTGCCAAGGTTGCCGTCGCCAGAGCATTCTCGCGCAATAGTTTTTTATAGTTAGCTAAGCGACGACTGTCGATTCTGTTTTCCTCTATCGCTCGACGAACGGCACAACCGGGTTCCGTATCGTGCTGGCAGTCAGCGAACCGGCAGTCCTCGGCCAATCGTTCAATATCGTCGAAAACGGCTCCGATTGACTGATCAACATCCGCAATCCGAAGCTCTCGCATTCCTGGAACATCAACGAGAAGCCCTCCGGACGGCAGAATGTGCAATTCGCGATGAGTCGTCGTATGGCGCCCTTTTTTATCATCCTCGCGAATGTCATTCGTAGCAGTGAGCGTTCGCCCTGCCAGTGTATTCAAAAGGGTCGACTTACCAACGCCGGACGAGCCAACGAGAGCCACAGTAGACTGCTTATCAATCCAGGAACGAACACCATCTAGAGTCGAAGTATCAAGCGCATTTGCCGTTTCAACCGCTATTCCGGATTGCGTGTTGCGTGCTCGACGGACGTAATTGTCTACATCGTCAACGAGGTCGGCCTTGGTAAGCACGACAACGGGCATTGCCCCAGCTTCTGCACACAAGGTGAGATACCGTTCCAGACGGGATTCTTTAAACTCTTCATTGCAGGAGCTAACGATAAAAAGAATATCAATATTGGCAGCGATGGGCTGAATTTCATGATTGGTCCCTGCACCCACGCGCTTGAACAGAGTTTTACGCTCAAGGACTTGTTCTATCCGCGAAAGCGACTCATCCAGCACGACCCAGTCGCCCACCGTCGGTCGATCAATGGCCGTTGACTGTCGTAAGGCGGCAGAAAGCTCCACCACCCTCTCACCAGGCTCGGAGAAAACCGTGCAATTGGAACGCTGGACTGAAGTCACACGCCCAAGGCGATTATCTAGCAGACTGACGTTGGTCAGTTGTTGGATAAAGAAAGGAACGAGTCCCAATCTCTCTAACACGTCGCTCATTCTGGTGACCCTGTAGGTGGGAGGATTCCCTTAAATTGTAGCGGCACAGGTACCAAGTCATCTATCGCTCAATCATTTCAACAATCTCGTGAGACGACTGCGCCATCGGCTCAAAATGGGCGTGCTCCCCGGTGGTGAGCAGGGATACATGGCGCACCTGATAGATGGCATAGGCAGCGAGCAAGCCCAGAACAACCGCCATGTAGAACGGCATTCCCTGAATACCCACCAGATTCATGATCGCACCCACCAGCAGTGGTGCCAGGGCAGCGCCAGCACCGTGCAACACCAGCATGTCGGTGGAGCCTGACACCACTTCGTCCGGGTGCAACTGATCCAACAACTGCGCCACGCCCAAAGGGTACAGCGAAAAGGACAGGCCGCCCCATAGAAAGAACATGGTTATCAGCGACCACTTGCTCCAGGCAAATGGCATAGTCAAACACAGAACAGCCGCCAGCGCTGCCACAACGATCAGCACTTTGCGCCGATCCTGTGTATCCGAAAAACGGCCAATCGGGATCTGCAGCAGCGCACCTCCTACAATGGTCAGGCTCATCAGCAGGCCCACTTCAGACAACCCAAACCCCAGCCTGCTCACGTAAAGCGGTGCCATTCCCCAGAACGCGCCCATGGCCAGACCGGAGAGCATTGAGGTAGCAACGGCCAGCGGCGCAAACCCGATAATTTTGTTAAGGCTGCTTTTTGCTCGTTCGGGGATATGGGGCTGGCTGCGACTGGTGATGGTAATGGGCAACAGGGCCCAGCAACTGAGGATTGCCGAGATTGAGAACAGAAGGAACAACTCACCGGGGCTCAGATGCAGCAGCTGCTGCGCCAGGGCAATACCCCCGAGATTGACCACCATGTAAAGCGCAAATACCCGCCCCCGTTCGTGCTTTTCAGCCCGGGTATTGAGCCAGCTCTCCGTCACTGTCATCAGAGTGACCAATGCCAGCCCGTAGAAGAATCGCAGCAGCATCCACGCCCACGGATTGACCCAAAGCGAATGCAACAGGGCGATGGACGCACAAACCGCAGCGCAGAAGGCAAACGTGCGAATGTGCCCCATGCGGCGAATCAGCCGGCCGCTGATAAAGATGCCGCAGGCGAATCCGACGAAGAAACCGGACATGATCATGCCGATAACTGCAGTGGAGAAACCCTGCTCGTTGGCCGTGACGGCCAGAAGCGTATTGAGCAGGCCACTACCGAGCTGCAATAGAGCGACGCTACCAAGAATTGCACCAATTGGGCGCATAAGAGACCAGATACACACCTCCTTCCCCCTGGTTTAAAAGGGCTGGTTTACCTTAGACAGCAAGCACTTGGGGTGTGTTGTTTGACTTTTGTATCGCCCGGATGGCCGTGTCGATACTCACTGGCCTGCAATCGCTGCGCCAGCGCGGCGACGGTCAACCCGGGTTCAGCGCCGCGGGGTTAGCTATTTCCGGCCTCGTCTACGGGTTTTTGCATACGTGCAGTAATGGTTTGTGCATACGTCCAAGAAAGCCTCTTCCAAGTACACTAATGATTAGCTTGAACACAATGCAGCGGCAGACGACTTGTCCTCGCTGTAACTGATCGATTGGAGAAGCTTCTGCGAAAAGGAAGCAGGATCCAACGATAAAACCATTGGAGGTCTTCAAACCTATGAACGTTATCCCTGTGATTACTCTTTTTGGTGGCTTGGCGGCATTTTTCACTCTGGCGGTGGCACTCAGATACGCCGCCGGCAAAACTCAGATGCTTGAGAAGCAGAACGAAAAGCACCTCAACGGCGCCTGAAACCCAGGTGGTTAGCCACCTGGATTGCTTGCTAACTCCTTAAGCGCTCTCATAGCCTCATCAATGCGATCGCTGGGCACAAACATGTGGTCGTGGTAGAACCCGGCAATAACATTGGTGGTAATGCCTCGCTCGGCCAGTAGGCTCGTGACCACAGATGTTAGCCCCAGAGCTTCCAGGCTGGAGTGGCCCTCCAGGGTGATGCGACGAAATACTCTGTAGTAGTCCAGGCCCTCGGCTTTGGCCTCATCCAGAGGAATGACCAATGTAAGGCCTTCCAGTTCGGCAATGCTGACAATTGGCTTGAGGTGTTCTAATTCGCCGTACTTTGCCTTGGGCACAGTGCAGTAGACGTAAGTCGTCTCATCCGATGTTGGCGAGAGCTGCTTGATTAAATCCTGCAGGAACTGTGTTCGCATCATTTTGACTGTCCTTAGGGCGAGGGTCGCCGGATTACAGTAAGGAAACTTGAAACTTTCCCTATGAGCATAGCCAATTACGGCAGATTTAGTTATTAAAATCCGTTGCTGAGTTCCTGATTCCGCTAACTAATGCGATTACTCGCTTCGAAACACCCTGTTCGCCCATCACAGGCGAATAAAGGGCATCCAACCAGACATCGTGTCCAGCGGCGTGAATCGCCGGGAAACTTCCCTGCTTTACGTTACCGGTGACCAGCTCCCGCCAGAATCTGATGTAGTCCTCGCTTCTGGCGTAATCGCTGGCACAGAAAACCCGGTGGTGTTGGCCGATGAGCGCGTCACGTTCATAACCCAGTAGCTCCAGGAACCCCTTGTTCACGCTTTCGACAATGCCATCCTGCGTCATAACCAAAACCGCCATGGCTTGCTCAACGGCCCGGAAATCCGACTCAAGCTCCCGCACGCGGTTTTCAGCAGCTTCAAGCTTTGCGAGCGCCTCCTGCAATTCCAGTTTCTTTCGGTTATAAAACGCCATTAAGGTAGGCCCCTGTATGAAAACTCTGGCTGTCATCGTAGATGGGCGCCATGATGCTCCCTCGCACCCTTTAGAGCTTACGTTAACGCCTTTGGCCGGATCAGATCGCCAATGACTGGCACCACGAAACAGATCTCTACACAGTAGGATCCTGGATCCGGCGCTCCACTGGTCTCACGGATCACTGGAGCGTTTTCTCCACGGCTTCAAGAAAACCAACCATATCCACCACCTGCTCCGAATCCGGATCAACAGTTTTGCCCTTCAGATCGGCAGTGACGGTGCCACGATCCACCGTATCGGTTAACGCGGCCTTGAGTTGAACGGCGTACTGGCTCAGGGGCTCGTTGCCCTCCCGCTCACCCAGGGATTCCAGGGCGTTGGCCAGAGCGAAGATCAACGCTGAGGGGTTGAAATGGGCGACCTTGCCGTCGCTCTCCAGATACTGCAAATAAAGATCGTGAGCGGTGCCGTGGGGAGCCTCGAACAGCATGGTGCCGTCCTTGCTCTCGATGATCGAACTGGCGGTCGCCAGGCTGCCGCCGAGCGCGGCCGAAATGTCCGAGAAAATGTCCCCATCCAGGTTCTGGGAGGGATAAAGCGCATTTCTGGGTGGGTCTGTGATCATCTTCTTTAGCTGGCTCGAAGGCCGCATGATCATGAACGATGGCGGCGGCGTGTGCTCGCTGGCCAGCTCCCTGCGCACTTCCGTAATCACTTCACTGTAGACTTCGTCGTACTCCATGTACTCGCGTTTGAGACCGAAATACACCTCCTTATCCTTGCGCGAGGCATCCCGGAACACTTGCAGGACCCAGTCCTTGATCGCTTCCCGGTCATTGGACATGAGCAGCATGGGATCGCCTTTCCTTACCCGGCGGGCATGCTTCTCGTCACCGTCCACGATGACCTTGAGAATGCCGTCTTCCTTGGCTGCCATATTGAAGCTGCCGTACTGGTCGCCGCCACCGGCACTCATGCGGGAGATGGACACATGGGCACCCCGGCTCGGAATGCCGAACTCCCGAAGCTGATTCACCAGCTTGAGCAACTTGCGCCCGGTGGTGTTATCCGGAACACCCCAAAGAGCGCGCTTTGGTGGGTTGGAGACAATACGCGCCGCCTGGGCATCAATAAGCTCGTAGTAGTAATGGAGCCCCAGATCCTCAATCTGCTTCTTGTAGTCGCTGTGATAGATGTCCTCGATCACCGAGCGCATGGCGCCGTCGTAGCCCGGGATCACGGTATCTTTAAGGCCGAGGTACACATCCCGTTTCTCTGCGATCGCACGCTGGAAGAAGCGGTGGGCCCAGGCTTTTACGTCTTCTATGTCGTTGGTTGCCAACAGCCAGGGATCGCCTTTTCGGATCTCACGGCGATGCAGCTCCACAGGATCGCCACTACTACCAACGAACATCAGTTTGACCACACCGGTTGCCAATGACAGCTGGTTGAAGCTGTCCTTGATGCCACCGAATTCCATGGTATCCACCTCAATATCACGCCCTACCCACTCCGGCCGGCGGATATTGAGGTTGCGAAACTGGATGTCTTCCCGGGTAATGTTGCCACTGATACCCTTTCGGATAGCGCCATTCGGCGATTTGGTCGCCAGAGGATGCAGGTTGTTGCCGTCCACATCCGGGTGCTTGCGGAGCAAGTCCTCCAGCTGCTGCCGGTTTACCGTCATGCCGGCGTTTTTCACACCGACACCATGACGCTGAAGCGCATCGATGGCATCAATAACCACTTGGCCATTGGTCAACAGGCGGTTCTCCGCAGACAGATCAATTTCTTCAAGCTGAATATCAAGCCGAGAGCTCACGAATTTCTTGAGAATATGCTCGAACGCAACCTGGGCCATTTCGTCGCCGTGAAGGATCACGAGAGGCGAGGTCACACTGATTCTGCTGTCCATGGATGTCTCCCTGCTGTTTGTTGGCCGTTTCAGTCCTGCTGCGATGCCGACTGCTTGATGCCTAACCGCTCGTTGACGGTATCCCGGATTTCCCGGTAACGCTCCGGATTCTTGGCCAGGGTCTCCAGATTGTCCTCGGGGAATATTTCTTTTTTCTTCTTGCCGGCTTCCTCACTGTTAAAAATAGACGGCAAAAGCTCTTCCAGGCAACGCAACATGACTTCCGGCGACACCGACGCCCCGGGCGATGCACCCAGCAGCGTTCCGTAGGTCTTGTCTTTTGAGACGAGTATCTCTGTACCCATTTGCAGATCCCCGTCCCGGATGATCTGTACGCGCTGGCCCGCCTCGACGGCTTTCCAGTTGAACTTTTTACTCATGCCCGGGGCGAAGCTGTCCAGCTCCTCGAACATGCTCTTTTCACCCTTGAAGGTTTCAGACACCAGGTACTTAACCAGGGGAAAATGCTCAAGAGCCACATTGAGCAGGCCCGGAATATCGTGCAGGCGCATGGCGCGCAGGTAATCCAGGAAGCCACGGCCTCTCTCAAGCACCGGTTTGAACGAGGCAAAGGGGCCGAACAGTAAGTAGTACTGGCCATCTGCAACTCGCAGGTCCAGGTGCGGTACGGACATCGGAGGCGCGCCCACCTTGGCCTTGCCATAGGTCTTGGCCCGATAGTGCTCAGCCTGCTCGGCAGTGATCAGCGCCTGCAGGAAGCGACCTCCGACCGGAAAGCCGGTGAACCGACGGGCGAAAGGCAGGTGGCTCTTCTTCAGGATCGGGAATGCACCGCCTCCGGCACCGACAAACAGAACGTCCGCCTTGTATTGACGATCCCCCCCTCTGCCCTGCGTTTCAACAAGCCAACTGCCAGCGGGGCTTCGATGCACGCGTTTAACGTGGGTGCCGTATTCAATCTTTACGCCCAGGTCATTCACCGCATGTTTAGCCATTTGCTCAGTCAACGCACCGAAGTTGACGTCCGTACCCGTTTCAATAACGGTTGCCGCCATTTTTTCATGGCGAGAGCGCTCTTCCATGGTGTAAGGAATCCAGCTCTTGATCTCATCGAAATCTTCCGAGTAGCGCATCTGTTCGAAGAAATGGTGGGCGGACATCTCGTTGAAACGCAGTTTCAGCTCAGGAATTGATGGTTCAGAGACGATGGTGCAGTGCTTGGTCTGGTTGATAAACGACTTGGGGTCCTTGATGGCCCCCTTCTGGATCAGATAGGCCCAGAACTGCTTGGCCACATTGAATTGAGCGTGAATCTTCTCAGCCTTTTCGACCGAAATAACCTCTTCGTCTACCGGCGTGTAGTTCAACTCACAATTCGCCTCGTGCCCAGTGCCGGCGTTATTGAATACCCAGGAGTTTCCCGCCCCGGGACCGTCCAGTCTTTCAAGAATCGTGATATCGAGTTCCGGTGCCAGCTCTTTCGCCAGGGTGGCGAAGGTGGTGCCCATGATTCCCGCACCAATAACAATTACGTTCATGCGTTCTACCCGCCAGAGTCAAATTTCTGAAATTATTCAGCAAGTTTACTGAACTGACGGTAGCACGCTTTTGCAATTTACGAAAAAGCGCTCGATGAAGTCATCAACGATAATCGTCGCATCCGCTTTATCTGCCGGTATCCTGAGTTTAATTCAGCCGGGTCTCCAGATCCCGCACCAGCCGTTCAGCCTGAGGATCCTCTGGTGACGATGCCTTAAGTCGACGGGCCCAGATCAGAGTTTCCGAGAGCCGGCCTTGCTGCATAGTCAGGAATACCATCGCGTTCAGCAGCCCAGGGTCCGTGGGATGTCTTTCCAGCCCTTTTAGAAGAACCTCTTCAGCGGTTTCCAGGCTGCCCATTCGGACTAGTACCAAACCATGATTATAGGCCACGCGAGGGTTCTCGGGACTCAGCAAGCCGGCTTGTTCGAACCGGAACAGCGACTCTGGGAGATCGCCACGTTCGACATAGACGAGCGCCAAAAGGTAGGCCATGTGGCCACGATCCGCTGCGGGGGATTCCTTTCGATCGACACCCTCCACAAGCACCTTGGTAGCGAGGTCTGTCCTGCCCTGTTCGCTGGCCAGGATCGCAAGATTGACCCGCGCCGGCGTGAAGGCTCCATCCATCCTGAGCGCTCGCTGATAATGCTCGATCGCCTCCGAATGCCGGCCTTCACGATCAAGATAGGCCGCGAAGTTCAGGCGGGTTCCCGGAAGCGTCGCCATCTCCTGAGCGCGTCTTTCGTAGTCCGACTTCAGGGATTCAATACGTGCACGACTCTCCTCAGGAAATTCCAGAATATCCACGCCCGCTAGCGCGCGAATAGCCTGGTCCTGCACCGCTTTGGGCTGGTCCGGCGCCAACTGGCGTTGCAACCAGTCAACGCGATCCCCGGCTGGCAACATGGCTGCGCTGTTTGCCGCGTAGGCCTGAACGAGAGGGTCCGTCGCCAACAACCCTGAACGCAGTGCTGATCCGGCCTGCGTACCAAAGCCGGCCAGATGCTCGGCAGCAGTTGCCCGTGCTATTGGCGGCGCACCGGGATTACGGATCAGTGCGGCAAGACGAATAAACGCATCGTCCTCTGCCTGCCCGAATGCACTAAGCGCTTGCGCAAAGTGCTGTGGCCGCTGGGGTGATTCGAACCATCCATCAATAACGTTCACTGCCCACTCAGCCGTTTTTTCATCGTGGCAATCGTTACAGGCGTTCGGACTCCCGGTGCTCAGGGTCAAATCCGGGCGGGGAATCCGGAAGCTGTGATCCCGTCGCGGGTCAACAACCATGTATGTCTTTTCAGCCATATGGCAACTAACACACATTGCTCCCTTCGAATCCAGGGGATGGTGGTGATGAGCCTCGGTCGAATAGTTGCCCGCTTTCAGGGAAGGGAATCGATCAGGAGGCGAGGCATTATGACACTGAAGACAAAGGCCGTTACCTTCGACCAGAAGCTCCGTGGTGTGCGGATCGTGACAATCCAGGCAATCGACCCCGGCCGCCGCCATTTTGCTCTGGGTGAAAGACCCGTAGACGTATACTTCACCCTGAATCTGGCCATCGGGATAATAAAGATCCGGTCTCAAGGTCGCGGGCAACGCCTTGTCGAGGTAGGGCTCCTGCGCGTGATGTCCGTCTTTCAGGGCCTGGCGACGGCTGTGGCAATAGGCGCACGCCTCAACCACTTGCTCGCCGTTCATCGCACTGAAATCAAGCTTCAGCCCCATCTCCCCAGCACTGAGCTTATTGTTGGTGTGGCCTTGGCGGTTGCCAGCCCATTCAACGTGTTCCCGCCCGGGGCCGTGACAGCCCTGACAGCCAACATTCTGTTCCTGCCAGGTGGTCGCAAAAGTATCTGTCTGCGAATCGTAATTCATGCGCAGATTGGTGGAATGACAGTCCGCACACATGGCGTTCCAGTTCTGGTAACGCCCGGTCCAGTGCAAAGCGTCATCAGGCGCAAACCGCTCACCGGGATAGAGCGAAAACCAGCGCTGCCCGCCCTCTTCCCGTTTTCGGGTATCCCAAGCAATCGTTAACGCCTGCAGGCGCCCGCCCGGAAATTGGACCAGATATTGCTGGAGTGGAAAGTACCCAAAAGTGTAGGCGATCCGGAACTCTTCGGGCGCACCAGCATCGCCTTCGGTTTCAACAAAGTACTCGCCATCCCGCCTGAAAAACCGGGCGCTGACAGCGCCATCGCTGAAGTCCGTGTCCTCGAAGGCACCAAGAATCCATTCCTCGGCAGCGGGCCGCATCGCCCAGGCATGGTCGGAATCGGACCAGGCTTTGGCGGTTTGCTGATGGCAGCCTTCGCAGGTGGAGGCCGGCTCGTAGCCGTGCTCCGCTGCCGCCTGGCCAGGCGCTTTTTCTGGCCAGGCCAGGCTCGGCATCAGACTGGAAACGACCAACAAAATAAAAAGCAGCGACAGTCTCTGAATGCTGGAACAGAAACGTAATGGGAAACGGGTATGCAGAACCCGTGACAGCCGACAGGAACGAGTCATACATCAACACCCTCTGCCCGTCGTCCGTTACTGACCACCGTTCGGATAGATCACTTCCCAGTCAGACTTCATATCGACCACCACCCAGCCCCGGTCCGGAGCTTCATCAAGCGCCTGGTCCAGTTTTCCGACGTGGCTTTTACGATCGTACGCCCATTCACGCTCCGCGTCGGTGTGATGAACGATGACACCAAGGCGTGGGCCCTCTCCTGAGGTGCTCCATTGCAACATCTGCAGGTCGCCATCTGAGTTTCCGAAAGCGGCAATGGGCCGTCGGCCAATATGAAGGTTGATGCCAACCGGCTTTCCTGCCTTGTCGTCAATGAAGTTCAGCTCCGGAAGTTTCACCAGGACGGGCTCACCATCGCGCATTTGAAACTCTGTCTTGATGCTGGAACCAACCACCTGCTCCGGCGGCACGCCGTAAACCGCCTCGGAAAATACCCGCATAAGCTCTACGCCTCCACCGGACACAATAAAGGTTTTAAAACCGTTGGCGCGCAGGTAATCCAGCACCTCCAGCATCGGTTGATAGACCATTCCGGTGAAGGGCTTTCCGGTCTCGGGATGCCGGGCCGTCTCCAGCCAATCCGCCACTTGTGCTTCAAACTCGTCGGTCGTCATACCAGCATGGGTCGCCATGATGATCTTCATCAACGCTTCCTCACCGCCAGCCAGGGCCGACTCAAGATCATTATCGAGGATGCCCTTAAACGGTTGTTGATCCTTCCACTCAGGGTGGGATGGTGCAAGAGCTTTTACCCGATCAACCGCATAGAAGAGCTGGCTATAGGCCGGTTTCTCAGCCCACAGGGTCCCGTCGTTATCGAACACCGCGATACGCTCCGCCGGTGGCACATAATCAGGGCTGTCTTCTTCGGTAACGAGTTTAACGAACTCCACAATTGCCGTTTTGCTCGCCCCGTCGTTCCAGGAAGGTAAGGGTTCCGCAGCCAGCGTGGGAGACACGAACAAAAACAGGACGATCAGGGCATATCTCGCAAACATAAGCTGGTCCTTCAGTTAATTTGCAGGAGGCGCGCCTGACCACAAGGGTGCCAGGCGCGTCATGGGGTGAAGCTAACGAATCAGCGTGTCCCACCTGTCTCCTTGAGTTTCTCGACAATACCTTCGAGATTAAACGACCCTGGCTTCTGGCTCGGCGGGTAGTCGATAAAGGTCTGGGCATACTTGGCTGCCGCTGCCTGCATTGGCACCAGGACAAATGCGTGATCCAGGAACCAGTCGTTGTAGGTGTTCGCGCTATGCTGCGCCTTCTCGAACGGGTCACGACGAAGGTTGAACAACAGCGGCACACGAAGCTCTGTAAACGGCTCCCGCCAGACCTCAAAGGCTTCGGCGCGATTCTCATAGAATACCGCCTTCCAGTCGCCCAGGCGGATGGCTACCATCTGGCCGTCGTCATTGAAGTACCAGAACTCCTTGCGTGGAGACGCCGCAATATCGGCGTTTATGGATTCGAAGGAACCAGCCTTCGACAGATATTCCGTCATGTCGTATCCGTCCAGGTGGTTCTTGTAATTCCGGCCGATCGCCTCGTAGCCATCCAGCAGATCTTCCTTGAGATCCTCTTTGCCCGCAGCGGCGGCGAACGTGGTCATCCAGTCTTCGTGGGCGACCAGGCCATTAATAGTTGTGCCGGCAGGAAACTCCCCGGGCCAACGTACAAAGGCCGGAACGCGGTATGCACCCTCCCAGTTCGAGTTTTTCTCACTGCGGAACGGCGTAGTGCCGGCGTCTGGCCAGGTGTTGTAATGGGGACCGTTATCGGTTGAATAGAACACAATGGTGTTGTCCGCGATACCCAGTTCTTCGAGCTGATCCAGCAGCTCGCCCACATGTCGGTCGTGTTCAACCATGCCGTCATGGTACTCGTTACCGCTCGCCCCACTTATCCCGATGTGCTCTTCTTTAACGTGGGTGCGGAAGTGCATGCGGGTGGCGTTCCACCAGGTAAAAAAGGGCTTGCCAGCTTCATGTTGGCGCTTGATGAAATCTTTGGCAGCGGCCAGTGTCTCCTCATCAACAGTCTCCATCCGCTTTTTGGTGAGCGGGCCGGTATTTTCGATGTCCTGCGTGCCATCGTCGTCAACGGTGACTTTCATCACACCCCTTGGCCCCCACTTCTCTGCGAACGTTTCCCCGCTGGGTAGCACGTAGTCGCCCGGGTAGTCGCGATGCTCCGGTTCTTCTTCCGCATTCAGGTGATAAAGGTTTCCGAAGAATTCGTCAAAACCGTGGTTGGTGGGCAGGTGTTCATCCCTGTCACCGAAGTGGTTCTTACCAAACTGACCGGTGGCGTAGCCAAGGGACTTCATAACCGCCGCAATGGTGATATCTGACTCCTGCCATCCTTCTTGCGCCCCAGGAAGGCCGACCTTGGTCATGCCCGTGCGAACGGGGCTTGTACCGCCAACGAAGGCGGCACGGCCAGCCGTGCAGGACTGTTGGCCGTAATAGTCGGTGAAGGCGATACCTTCATTGGCAATGCGGTCGATATTAGGGGTGGTATAGCCCATCATGCCGCGGTTGTTGTGGCTGATATTCCAAGTGCCAATATCATCGCCCCAGATGACAAGGATATTGGGCTTCTGCCCCTCGGTTCCCTGAGCCTGGGCCAGAGAGCTCACCGACAGTACCAAACCTGCGGCAAGCCACAGCATCAATCTTACGGATATTTCTAACCGAATAACCATCACAATTCTCCTGATGTCAAACAGCCGTCGTTCTCCGACACTGCCGAATGACATCCTCAAGCCGTGATGGCTACTATTCGGTCAGGAACGTCCTATTCCCTAAATACAAAGCTAAATTTAGATCAGAGTGTTTGCTTTGCCAAATATCCAATTGGAATTTTAGTCGACGTCTCCCGGTTGCCCTCTGGAAAGATCTCTTTTTTTCGTTTTTAGGGTTTCAAGAGTCTCAGGCGGCTCAAGAAAATCTCGAGACGAGGGTCTACCCCTAAACCGCAGTTTACGTTAAGGTAAACGTCACTTGGCACGAATCACACCAGATTCCGCCAGGCTGTCTACAATGACATTAACTACACTCCCACAAGGAGTGTTTGTTCCTCAGGCCATTACCCCAGGAAGAGGATTATGACAACAACAAAGTCCAAAGTTGTGTATTCCCCAGTGTTTACCGACGGTGCGGAATTCCGGATTCCCACGTTCAAGCTCCTGAAACAGGACGGCAAGCTCTACAAGAGCGCCAAGGCTCCTGATCTCGACAAAGACAAGGCCCTTCGTATCTATCGGGCCATGGTCACCACCCGAATACTCGACGAGCGCATGCTAGCCGCCCAACGGCAGGGCCGTTTGAGTTTTTACATGCAGTGCACCGGTGAAGAAGCCGCCGTGATCGGCAGTGCCGCGGCACTCGACGATGGTGACATGATCATGGCGCAGTATCGGGAGCAAGGTGCCCTCGCCTACCGCGGCTTTACCATCGACGAATTCATGAACCAATTGTTCGGCAACGAGATGGACTACGGCAAAGGCCGCCAGATGCCGGTGCATTATGGCTCGAAGAAGCTGAACTACATGACCATTTCCTCGCCGCTGGCCACCCAGATTCCCCAGGCCGCGGGCTATGCCTATGGTCAGAAACTCCGGGGCGAAGGTCTCTGCACCATTACCTATTTTGGTGAAGGCGCCGCCTCGGAAGGCGACTTTCATGCTGCCCTGAATATGGCAGCGGTTCACCGCGTGCCGGTGATTTTTCTGTGCCGCAATAACGGTTACGCCATCTCCACGCCGGCCGCCGAACAGTTTGCTGCCGACGGCGTTGCACCCCGGGCTTACGGCTACAAGATGGATGTGATTCGGGTGGATGGTAACGACATTCTTGCGATGTACCAGGCCACTCAGGAAGCCCGAAAGCTGGCTGTGGAACACAACCGCCCAGTGCTGATTGAGGCCATGAGCTATCGCCTGGCTGCCCACTCTTCCTCAGATGACCCCTCCGGCTATCGCAGCAAGGATGAAGAGGCGGTTTGGCGCGAGAAAGATCCGATCCTGCGCATGCGCCTCTGGCTGGAAAGCAAGAAATGGTGGAGCGAGGACGACGAAAAGCAGCTCCAGGAAAACATGCGCCGTGAAGTACTGGAAACCATGAAACGGGCCCAGAAGCGTCCACCGCCACCGCTCGAATCCCTGGTAAGCGACGTCTACGACGAGGTGCCACCTGCCCTGGCTGAGCAGTTCGACAAATTGAAAGCACACATTCGCCGCAACCCGGATGAATACCCGAAGAGTGCCGAACACGCCAAGGGAGGAGCCTGAGATGTCCAAGATGAATATGCTCCAGGCCATCAACAATGCCCTCGATACCGCCATGGCGGAGAACGAGCGGGTTCTGTGTTTCGGTGAGGATGTTGGGGTCTTTGGCGGTGTTTTCCGCGCCACCAGCAACCTGCAACAGAAATACGGCAAGGCCCGTTGCTTCAACACGCCGCTGGTAGAGCAAGGAATCATCGGGTTTGCCAACGGCCTCGCAGCCCAGGGTTCGGTGCCGGTGGCCGAGATCCAGTTTGCCGACTACATCTTCCCGGCGTTTGATCAGATCGTGAACGAATCCGCCAAGTTCCGCTATCGTTCAGGCAACCTGTTCGACGTAGGCGGGCTGACCATTCGCGCGCCTTACGGCGGCGGTATTGCTGGCGGTCTGTATCACTCCCAGTCGCCGGAGGCCTACTTTGCCCATACCCCGGGCTTGAAAATCGTAGTGCCACGCAACCCGCATCAGGCAAAAGGTCTGCTGCTTGCTGCTATCCACGATCCCAACCCGACCCTGTTCTTTGAGCCCAAGCGACTGTACCGGGCCTCGGTGGGTGAAGTGCCGGATGAAGACTATCGCCTGCCACTGGGCGAAGCCGAAGTCACCAAGGAGGGCACGGACGTCACGATTCTGGGCTGGGGCGCCCAGATGGAAGTGATTGACCAGGCCGTCGAACGGGCTGAAAAAGATGGCATTTCCTGTGAGGTCATCGACCTGAGGACCATTTTGCCCTGGGATGTGGAAACCGTCGCCAACTCCGTGTTCAAGACCGGAAGGCTGGTGGTCACCCACGAAGCTCCCCTGACCGGCGGATTCGCCGGTGAAATCGCCGCCACGATTCAGGAACGCTGTTTCCTGTATCTGGAGTCTCCGATCGCTCGGGTAACCGGGATGGACACCCCTTTCCCGCTGGTGCTGGAAAAAGAGCACCTGCCCAACCACCTGAAGGTCTACGAGGCCATCAGGGCGAGCGTTGAATTCTAGGCTGATATCAGGACAGGAGAGCGACTATGAGTGATTTTATACTGCCCGATATCGGCGAAGGTATCGTGGAATGTGAACTGGTCAAATGGCTGGTCAGTGAAGGCGATGTGATTGAAGAGGATCAGCCAGTCGCTGAGGTGATGACCGACAAGGCTCTGGTGGAGATTCCAGCGCCCTACAAGGGTCGGGTGACCCGCCTTTACTACAAGGAAGGCGATATCGCCAAGGTCCATGCCCCGCTGTTTGAGCTGGTGGATGAGAGCGAAAGTGGTGGCCAGGCGCCGTCGGCCAGCTCTCCGGAGCCTGCCAACCCTGAGCCGGATGGCGAGACCAAAACGGGATCTACCGCAACTCCGGCGTCTGACGATAACGCCACCGAGGACTTTATCCTGCCGGATATCGGAGAAGGGATAGTCGAATGCGAGGTTGTGGAATGGCGAGTCGCCGAGGGTGACGAGATCGAGGAAGACCAGCCTGTTGTCGACGTGATGACCGACAAGGCCATGGTTGAGATTACCGCCCCCAAAGCCGGGCGCGTAACCAAGCTCTATCATCAACAGCAGGCCATGGCCAAGGTTCATGCCCCGCTGTTCGCGTTCATTCCCCGGGATCGGGAAGCACCGGACGAGCCCAAAGCCAAAGCGGAGCCCGCTGCTCAACTCTCAACCGCAACGGCCTCACCTGTGGCTACGGCCAGCCGACAGCGAATTCCTGCCAGCCCGGCCGTTCGTCGTCTGGTTCGGGAGCACGAGCTCAACCTCGGTGATATCACCGGCTCCGGTAAGGATGGCCGTGTGCTGAAAGCCGATGTACTGGCTCATCTTGAGGAAGGCCCAAAACCTGCTCAGACTCAGGCGCCCGTCAACGATACGCACGCTTCCACCACTGGTCGTGGCCGCGGGCAGCCGGCGCCCGAACAGGACGTTCGGGTCGAGCCCATCCGCGGCATGAAAGCCGCCATGGCGAAAAGCATGGTGAGATCGGCCACCACCATTCCTCACTTTATCTACAGCGAGGATATCGATGTCACCGACCTGCTCAAGCTACGAGAGCAACTGAAACCGGAGGCAGAGGCACGGGGCTCAAGACTGACCCTCATGCCCTTCTTCATGAAGGCCATTGCGCTGGCCGTGCAGGAATTCCCGGTACTCAACAGCCAGCTCAACGACGATGTGACGGAGATTCACTATCTGCCCCAGTGCAACATCGGGATGGCAGTGGATGGTAAGGCAGGTCTGATGGTGCCCAATATCAAGGGCGTCGAGAGCCTGTCGTTACTAGGAATTGCCGATGAAGTCGCTCGCCTGACAGAAGCGGCCCGCTCGGGTCGCGTCAGCCAGGAAGACCTCAAGGGTGGCACCATCACCATCTCCAACATTGGCGCACTGGGCGGCACCTACACCGCGCCCATTATCAATGCGCCGGAAGTGGCCATTGTTGCCCTGGGGCGCACGCAGAAACTGCCCCGGTTTGATGCCGATGGCCAGGTGGTGGAACGCGCCATCATGACTGTGAGCTGGGCCGGCGATCATCGCATTATCGACGGCGGCACCATTGCCCGATTCTGCAACCGCTGGAAAGGTTATCTGGAATCGCCTCAAACCATGCTCCTGCATATGGGCTGACACTTCATCATGGCGCAGAAGACTCAGCTGCAGCAGTTCTACATCCCCGAAGAGCAGTCGATCTATCTGCTCAGCCATGATGATGCGAAGAAGCTCAAGGACTGGGTGGCGCTCTGCGCCGCCCAGCTCCGCCAACTCGGTTATGAAGACATTCAGTTGATTGGCAAGGGCGCATACGGATTTGTATTCTCTGGCCGCCTACCCGGAACCGGGGTCGGCGGTCCAGAACACGTCTTCAAGTTCACTCGCATCAACCTGCCCCGACATCTTCAGGACCGCCTCGAAGATGAAGCCTATATTCTGGAACAGGTCCGGCATCCCAGAGTGCCCCGGCTGATTTCCTACCAGCGAGCCAATAACCAGCCGATTCTGGTAATGGAGCGTGCCGCCGGGTTGAACCTGGAAGAGGTTTCCCTGCGAGATGGGCGCCTGAAACCCCGGCTCGTTATGCGCATTGCGGACCAGCTTGCCGACATCCTGCGCAACCTGCGCCGAGAGAACGGGCCCGCCGGCAGGCCGATCGTCCATGGCGATATCAAACCTTCCAATCTGGTCTTCGACGCCAGCACGGAAAACATTGCCCTGATCGACTGGGGCTCCTCCGTGTTTGCCCAATTGGACGCCAACCAGCAATTCATTACCGCCAACGTCATGGAGCTGATGTCCGATAACGTGCAGCAGACCAACGCTCGGCTCGGGGACGTCTATTTCATCGGCGATGAACAGCTAAACGGCGGCCTGTCTTCTCCCCGGTTTGACGAACAGGGTGCAGCCGGCACCCTCTATGCCCTGGCGTCCGCGCAATCGTGCCGTTTTGGTCATCGTGCCATTCCGGCCACTTCCCTGGGGCTGCCCATGGAGTTTGCCCGCATGCTCGACGGCATGCTGTCGCCGGATCCGGATACGCGACGCCAAGCCGGCGATTACTATCTCAGAGAAATGCCGCGGATGGCCCGGACGGTGATGATTGATCTTCCGGAAAGACCAGTCACGGCACAGGTGCCGGTGTGGGTGCGGGCCTCAGACCAGGAAATTGACACGGTGGTTTACAGCTCCCGAAAATCGTTCCTCAGGGAGGAAGGCGCACCGGAAACCCTCAACGACGTCAATGACGTGCAGCTGGACCGCTACTACAAGAACTTCATGCAGGGCATGGGCGAAACCGAAAAGGCGTTTCTGGCCGCCGTCAGCCGGCTCGGGCGTTACCCGGTGGAAGGTGGACTGGCTGTGCGCTGGGAAACCGATGGCGTCTACATTGATACCTCCCTGAATCTGCACGATCCGGCCTTGAAGTCTGCGTTTGTGCAGGCCGTCAACAATATGGTCTACCTGGCTCAGGCGATTTACCGTAAGGGGATTTTCAAAAGCTGCCTCTTTAACGCCCGGAACACGTTGCACATTGATCGCGACGAACCCGACCAGCCGTTTCTGGTGTCGCCGGACATGAAGCTGCATTACGAGGTCAGTGCCGCACCAGAGGTGGAAGACGAAAGTCGCGTTCACTCCTACTTTGAAGACGGCCCGGATCCGGAGGAATTTCTCGTTCTTCCTGAAACCATCATTCGTTCGCTTGAGGCACTGAACAATATTCACCACACCGGCATGATCATCTTCGAAGCCCTGCCCCGTCATCTCAAAATCCATAGCCACTATCGTCTGCTCGACCCTGATCAGGAACCCGAGTTCAGCCGGCTGTTAGATGAGATCCTGTCAGCTGTTGAACAAATCACCGGCCTCGGCGTATCCGGCTTTATGAAGATGCCTTACAAGGACACCCGGTTCTTTCCCCACATCGAGCGGCTTCCCGAACGCTACTACCCGCGCAATCCCAGGACTGAGCAAGTTTCAACCTGAGCGAAAACACAGCTTCAGTTTTAAGAGTCCGAGCCGATAACTGATAAAACAAATTGATAGAAGGGCTACGCTTTGGCTTCCTCTTTCCTCGAATCCGCAGAACGAACATTAGGTGTTCCAGGCAAGCTATTGATTGCACCTATTTTTATTTTAGTTCTTTTTGCAGCAGTCACGTTTTTCAGTGTTTCCGAGTTCCAGCAGCTGGACGAGCGAATGAACACTGTCGCAAGGGACCTGGCGCCGGATACGGCGATTGGCACAGAATCGGTCATAAGCGTTTACAGAATGCGCCTGCGGGTTTTCGACTACTACGCGTCAGGCAATGAGGAAACCCTCGAGCGCTTTGACGAGCTTGAGTCAGATTTCAACGCGGTTATGGCGAAGGCCCAGGAAAACATTCAGGAGCCAGAGCGCGCCCGTCTTGTCGATGGGATCGAACAAACCACCAACCGCTATATTGATGCCTTCAGAAATGAACTGGTGCCGGCAAAACGTCAGGTCCTAACCATTATCGATGAAAGGCTGGACGAGCACGGCCCCAATGCAACAAAGGCGCTCAGGCTGGCGCTGAACGGTGTCGCCAACCGAGAGCCCGATAGTGAGCTCAGAGCCGGACTGGAGCAGCTCCTCAACGATGCCCTGATCATGCGGATGACTGCCGAACGGTATCTGGCAAAGGGTGACGAGGATTCGAAAAAGGCGCTGGGCTGGGCGATTGAAGATCTCTCCGACGCACTGAACCTGATCGATGCAGAGAATGGCCCGGAATTCGTCCAGGTTTATCTCAATACGGTCGTGGAAGAACTCGGGAGCTACCGCGCAGCCGTTCAGGAGATGCTCGAGCAACAGAGTATTCTGGTAGACGTGAAGTCCAGCAAATTGGACGTTCTGGGGCCTGAAATTGCGAGTATGGCCCGTGAGCTTGAAGCCAGCATTTTTGATGCGCTTGAAGTAGAAGCGGATGAGGCGACGTCGGCAACTGATCTTGCGCTCAGATTCACCCTTATCGCTTTCGTGGTATCGGCAGTACTCGGCCTCATTGTTGCGGTACTGATGAGCCGTCTGATGGGATCGAGCGTGAAACGGGCGAAGACAGAAATTTTGGATTACCTCGACGACATTGCCAACAACAATGGTGATCTGTCCACTCGGCTCACTCCTGGTCGCCCGGATGAAATCGGTGATTTCATCGGCGCCGTCAACACCTTCCTCGAAACTCTCGAGGAAACGATCTCAAACATCGTTACGGCTTCTCGCCGACTGACTGGTGAGTCTGAATCGCTTTCGGGCATTACGGAACGTACCACCGCCAATTCTGAACAACAGCGCGACCAGATCACGCAGGTGTCCGCCGCAATGCAGGAAATGGTCTCGACCTCCGAAGAGATTGCCTCGAACACCAGTGAGACAGACGAGTCAGCCCGCAAGGCCTCCTCACTGGCGGATTCTGGCCAGGAAACGGTTGGATCAGCGATTCGTGCGGTTACCAACCTCGCCAATCAGGTGGAAAAAGGGTCGACGCGCATCCAGCAACTGGAAACCGAGTCAGCCGAGATTGGCAATGTTCTGTCTGTGATTCAAAGCATTGCGGAACAAACGAATCTCCTCGCTTTGAATGCTGCCATTGAGGCGGCCCGAGCCGGCGAAGCAGGACGGGGTTTTGCCGTGGTTGCCGATGAGGTCCGCGGTCTCGCCAAACGTGTTCAGGAATCGACGGTCGACATTGAGCGGATTGTGTCCCAGCTTCAAAGTGGCGCGGCCGGTGCAGTCGTAGACATGAGCAAGGCCAAGCAGATGGCCGAAGAGGCCAGCGAGGAGGCCAGCAAATCGGGCGAGGCTTTGACGGACATTCTAGCGGCGGTTAACAGCATCGTTGAAATGACAACTCAAATAGCCAGTGCAACCGAACAGCAGAGAGCAACGGCTTCGGAGATGACTCAGAACGTGGAAATCAGCAGTGGCGCCATTGAGGAGCTGGCCGGGGATATTTCCCAGGTAAACCAGTCAAGCCGTTCTCTGGCGGACATGGCTGATGATCTAAATACTCTCGTGCGACGCTTCAGGGCCAGTGAATCCTGAACACACAATGGTTGCAGATGTTAACCAATTCACGAGAGCGCAGATGATTACCTGATACCTTGGGGTTTCAAGTTACACAATGTAACCGGAAACGGACTGCCCGGAGGTATCCCGCCATGACGCGCTTTCATTCACAGAGAAATCCAGGCATTCGTGGTTCTGTCATTGCCTTGCTGGCAGCGGCCACTTGCCTTGGCAGTGCTCACGCCTCCCAACCCGAAAAAGTCATTTTCGCCGCGGAAAACGCACTTTACGGTGCCGGTCATGACATCGGGCGCGCCGATGGCTGGCTCGACAACCAACTCCGTGCAGCTATCCGCGCCTATCAAAGTGAAAACGGGCTGCAGACAAATGGCAACCTGGATGCTGACACGCTCAACGCGCTCGGCATAAACGTTCCATCGGGGGCAACGATCACCGCCAATTCTGTTGGTAGTCGCACGGACTCGATGGAAGGGCTTGGATTATCCATACCCAAGCCAAAGCCGGTCACCCCGAAAGTTGCAACTGCCGAGCCAGAACCTGTTCAGGAACCCACCCAGCAAGCCGATCAGAAATCCTCGGGAAAAGTCCAATCAACGGCAAAACCGAAAACGGAAAAATCAGTTGTTCAGATAGTTACAGACGAAACTTCAAAACCAGTTGAAGATGAAAGTCCCAAAAAACCTGAAGTGGTTATTTCAGACACCGCCGAGCCGGCGGTTGCAGAGTCGCCTCAACCAAACCTCGAACCATCCCCCGAACCGAGCCCCGAACCGGAGCCTGAGATAGTCGATAAGGCGCCAACCGCAACCCGGGCCGACAAGGACCCGGTCCTGGCCCGGATTCCGACCGAGCCCACCAGTGCAGGACAAGCAGAGCCGGAGACAACGAAAACCGAACCATCAACGACTGAACAGATCGACACCCCTGCACGGGAAAACCAGACAGTGGCCGACAGACCGCGAAGCTCTGGCGGAGGCTTTTTCAGCGCACTGTTTGATTTCTTTTTTGGCTGGCTGGTGTGAGCGTCAGCTCTGCAACCGGTCTTTGAAGACCTTCCAGTCGATCACGTTGCCGTCGGAATCAAAATGAACGTAGCCACGGAAGCTGGGGTCATCTTCCCAGGCTTTCACAAAGCCGACAGTTTCACCGGCATCGGATACGATCTCAAAGGCTTCACTACGGACGTGGGCTAATTCAGTGTCGGGTTCAGTATCTGAACGCTTGAGGGTAACGGAGGAGTCTAAAGGCAAGGTGCTTTGAAGGAATTCCTGGATCA
Source organism: Marinobacter sp. BW6 (assembly GCF_008107725.1). Lineage (GTDB taxonomy): Bacteria > Pseudomonadota > Gammaproteobacteria > Pseudomonadales > Oleiphilaceae > Marinobacter. Next base: position 280,139 of record NZ_VIRN01000035.1, on the reverse strand, counting down.
TCGTCAAGCTCTCCTTTCAGGGTGAACCGGTCTGGTTCTGGAGGTAGCGACACTATAATCGGATCCAGTAAGAGAGAATACAGATTCAGATCAATTTTCTTAGACTTTTTTGAGATAAAAACGCTGTAATAACAACAGGATATTTCATTTTTGTGACAACATGTAACCTGCGAGACTGATTAAATTTCAATCAGCTCAGCAGGTTACCGAAGCCAACGCCAACCACCGCGTTGATCAGAATTTCCAGAACGGTGTGCTCAGCTTTTGCTCAACCATTTCCGGGGAAAATCCAACGTCGTTCAGCAAATGCCGATCCATTGTCATTACCATGTGGATAAAGTTGCGCTTCATCCGCCAGCCTTTGTATAGAGAAGCAGCTCTTTTCATTTCATAACTCCTTAGTCAACCCGAATTGCAGTCTGTAAAAACCGGGACCTTGTTTAATTAGGATCCTATTCTAGGCCTGACGAGGAGTTTTCTGAATACTTGGAAACCCCTATAAACAGGGGCTCCAAGCATTTTTTTGTTTCAATATTGTGTGATTTTGATTGCAGCGTTATGACGCCTTGGCGTTTGAAAGTAACACCTGGTAGAGATCGTCTTTAAGCTGTGCCCGCTTCTGCTTCATGCGGTGCAGTTTGTCGTCGCCAATGGGAGAGTCTCTCTTTTCCAGCCCTTCAATTTCGTGATCAAGATGCGTGTACTCCTGAAGCTTTTCGTTGAACCTGAGATCATTGCTCTTGAGTTCCTGAATCAGGTCTCGGTACTGCGGGAATTCTACGTGAAGCTCGTGGCTGGAAATGCCCATCGTTTTACTCTCCTTTTCTTTGCAGAGTGTTGATCAAGGCTGATCACCTTCAGCATAGACGAGCCTGCCAGTTTCTGGGCGTCTTTGACAAATCGCTAATTACGCACGACGTTGCATGGGTATAGCATGGTAGTACGTTATCCAGTTACGCCTCGGGACACTTGCGAATGACCTTTGCACGAATCACCGGCACCGGTTCCTACCTGCCGGACAATATTGTTACCAACAAAGACCTTGAGAAAATGGTCGACACAACCGACCAGTGGATTCGCGAGCGCACGGGAATCGAAAGACGTCACATTGCCATCGAAGGTCAGACTACCGTTGATCTTGCCGAGCAGGCGGCCAAGAACGCCATTGACGCAGCAGGCATCAAGGCGGAAGACATTGATCTCATCGTGTTCGCCACATCCACGCCGGACAAGATCTTTCCCAGCTCTGCCTGCATCCTCCAGGCGCGCCTCGGCATCCATGGCTGTCCTGCCTTTGATATACAGGCCGTCTGCAGCGGCTTTGTTTACGCGCTGGCAACGGCAGAAAAGTTCATTAAGACTGGAAGCAGCAAGAAAGCGCTGGTTATCGGCGCCGAGGTCTTTTCCCGCATCATTAACTGGGAAGACCGTGGTACCTGTGTCCTGTTCGGGGATGGTGCCGGAGCAGTGATCCTTGAAGCCGATGAAGAAACCGGCATCCTCTCTACCCATATTCACGCCGATGGTCAGTATGCGGATCTACTTCACGTGCCCTGCGGCATTGCCGATGGCTACGACCAGGTCAAGGCTGGACGTGCATTTGTTGAGATGAAAGGCAACGAAGTGTTCAAAGTGGCGGTAAACACGTTGGGCAAGATCGTTGACGAAACCCTTGCGGCTAACCAGATGCAGAAATCGGAGATCGATTGGCTGGTTCCGCACCAGGCTAATCTTCGCATCATCTCGGCCACGGCAAAGAAGCTGAACATGTCCATGGACCAGGTGGTCGTAACGGTTAATGAACACGGCAACACGTCTGCCGCATCCATTCCCCTGGCCCTCGACGTTGCCGTTCGTGATGGGCGAATCAAACGCAACGAAGTGCTTCTGTTGGAGGCCTTTGGCGGTGGCTTCACCTGGGGTTCGGCTTTACTGAGGTACTGACTCAGCTTCGGCACACCCGGTTACGCCCTGCGTCTTTGGCTCCATAAAGGGCGGTATCAGCTTTGTCGACAAGCTCTTCGGCCGTGACCTCGGTTGCCTCGCACGTCATGGCCACGCCCAGACTGATCGTCACGCAGCCTGCAATCGACGACAGTGCGTGCGGGATTGCCCTATCGAGCACCGCTCTTCGACAGGACTCGGCAATAACTCCGGGATTGTCGGTATCAGGCAGGATGATGGCGAATTCCTCGCCACCGTAACGCGCCACCAGATCGCCGGGCCTTTTCGCCATATCCCTGAGAACGCCTGCGACCTGTCGCAAGCAATGATCGCCTGCGGGGTGACCATACTCGTCGTTGTATTCTTTGAAGAAATCGATATCGATCATGATCAATGACAGGTTTGTTTTTTCACGATTGGCCCGGCGAATCTCATGCTCAAGCACGGTATCGAAATGCCGCCGATTTGCCAGACCAGTAAGCGAATCGGTAAGTGAAATCCGCTCCAGCTTGGCCTTGGCCTCGCTCAGTTGCAGGTTTCTTCTGGCACCGGCAAGGAAGTAACCGACCACCACACAAACAAGAATGATGCCGGAGGAACTGACAAAAACCGGTAATACGCCGCGTTTCTCACTGATTAATTCGGCCGAAGGGACCGCTTCGACCGACCATTGACGGCCCGCGATCTCAAACTCCCCTGCTCGGTATCGGTCGTCGAACCGCCAGGCTTGCGCGCTCGGTTTTCTCGACCTGTAAAGCAGGCTCTCCCCGCCGTTCGTGCGATCGATAACTTCCAACAACAGATCTGTTCTGAGTTCGCTGCCAACAGCCTGCTCGACCAGCTCTCCGACACGAAAAACACCGTTGATAAAACCATAATGGTAAGCTTCTGCCGCTGACTCCGCAGCTCCCGGCTGGATTTTGTACAACGGCGCGAAGACGAGAAACCCTTTCTGATCCTCAGGTTCCTGAACCAGGCGGATGCCTGCCGTAGCCACCATCTCTCCAGTCGCCCGTGCCAGAGAGAGCGCTTCGAAGCGGGATTCTTCGCTGGCAAGGTCGAAACCAAGGGCCGCGCGATTATCGGCAAGCGGCTCAATGTATTGGACCGGCACATAAAAATCCCGTGGTTTAACGGGAACCAGTCCCTCCAGACCGGTCTCGGTGACATTGAAGTCCTGAAAATCCTCACTCTGTTTGCGAATGAAATCCGTAAGCTGATCCGGCTCTTTCAACGGCGCCCAGGCGAACGCCTGGATGGCAGGAGATCGATCCAGCACATTCCTGGTCAAGGTCCCAAAGCGGGCCGGGGTCATCTCGGGCATGATTCCAACGGCTGCCTTGAGCGCGTATAGGATTTCAAGGTTTAAGAGAACCTCTCGTTCGATGCTGCCAGAGAGCTGATCTATGTCTGACTTGAATCCCAGTTTAATGGCTCTCGATTCCTCGACATAAAACAGCCTTCCCAGGGCAAGACTGATCGCCACGCCCACAATGAGAGCAACCACGGCTGGAAGAACTATTCGCCGTTTCGAGAAAGTTGCTGCGGACAACGTTGAACACCCCCTGAGTCGCTCAATTTAAACCCGATTCCCGGACTGGATTTGCGCAGATGTTTGTTTTACGAGCCTCAGCACCCCTGAGATGTGAGCGTATGTAAATTAAGTCTTCGGCTTTCCTTGGAATAGCGTTGGCACCCGAATGACGGCTCAGTTATACTGTTTTTTTATACAGTAATATGCACTCCACTGCGAGGAATAACCATGGCAGTACAAGCAGTCTACTTTTCTGATAGGGACGGCCTGGATATGGCACTGAAAAATCCTGAGACGATGCTGTTCACTTCAAAAGCCGAAGCCGACGCCCGGGACAAGATACTGGAACTGGCAGAAGAGATTCAGGTATACCTGGGCCGCAAAGTTGAAGGTCTGGGGGACGAACTGGCCGAACGTTGCGCCATGGCCATCGCAGAGGACAAAGACCTGTTCCAGAAGGCGCTCAAGAAACCCGAGCTGCTGAACGGCGAACAGGAATAAGGAAAACAAGGGCGACCTGTGATGGCCGCCCTTCCCTCACGATACGGCGACCCAACAACCATTGTCGTAGCGCTCCGCACCCTGGCCGGACATCCGATGCAGACTGACCCACTGATTCTCCACAAGAGCGGCCACATCCGGTTGCCGATGCAGAACTGATTCAATTCGGTCCGCCGGCGCATCGATCAGAACAGTAAGACGAAGCGGCTCATGACGCCAATGAGTGCCATCGTGAACCGACTGCAACGGCAGGCCGATTCTCAAGTGCGTTCCGTTGCCTTCCACCACACCGACGTTACCTCCAACCACCGAATGCAGCAGTTTGTTGCCCGAGCCGTACACCTCGGGAACGGTGACCGACGCAAAATACTGAAGGTTGATCCAGTTGGCCACGACCATGGGTGCCGAAAGCAGCGCCTCAAGAAGGCCGCCATCAGCATCCAGGGCGGGGTCGTAGTCGTGCAGGAAAACCCGACCCGACAGGTCGCAGCCCCGAGTCTTGGTCCGTTTGGCAAAAACAATCGCTGCGTTGTTGGCGAGGCCCCATTCCGGGCGAACCTCGGACCAGTCCCGGGTTCGAGTTTCCATGGCCTGTTTGAGGTTGTCGTCGTCCAGTCCGTTCAATTTCAGCGGTGTGGCACGTTCCTTACGAACGCGGATGCCGGCCTCCTCAAACCCGGCTTCAAGATCCGCCAGCTTCTGTACGTGGGAATCCGGGACCAAATGGCGATCTGCAATCGTCACCTTGTCAGTCGCGGTGCAATGCACCGCAGCGACCGCCCATGTAAAGTCCGGGATCTTGATGCCCTCAGCTGCCAGCCCCGCCCTAACCTGGGGATCATTAACCAGGCCGGCCGCAAGTCGCGCATTCACGCCGCCGCTCTGACCACCGCAGGCGCCGCAGTCAAGACCGGCCTGGTTCGGGTTGTTATCGGTGTGGCTGCCATGGCCCACCAGTACCAGCAATGGCGCAAAACCACTGGTTAGTGACATACCACGGAGCATGTTTGCCGCCAGAGTTACCTTTTCGGCATCCGACAGCGGATCCCCCCCATGATTGTGCACCAACCGGCCCTCAACACTCTGTTCCTGCCTGGGCTGTTGGCCTTTCTTTAATGAGTCTTTTACCAGCTTCCAGGCCCAGGCCAGCCCGGTCGTTTCAACCAGTGTGAAAGTCGACAGACTGGTGTATTTCGCCTTTCGAACCGATTCCCGGGCGATCTCCCTCTGATCCAGAGAACGATTCTCTGCCAGGTCCTCCCTCAAACTCCCCTTGGTATCGACCAACCGGTATGAGGCTGGCAACAGACCAGGAAGACGGCGGGCCGGCGCGAACGGTCCATGCTGCTGATGGTCAATTGGCATGCCGAAAAAGCCTGCAAAACCGAGCGTCTGCACTCCCGGGTAGACCTCCTCAAGATGGCGACGCATCACTTCGGAGCGAACATCAATACAGAATACGGCCTGAGCGAGCGGAATTTCACTTTCAGAGTCCGGCACCGCTTGTTTAGCGTGGGCAGACCCAAGCGCCCGCCACAAAGTGCGCTGATAGCCAATCTCTAAGGCACGCTGCCAGACCCAAAGTCTTCTTTGATCGTTGTGGTCGCCGCTGCGACGTGCCCGGGCCCTCTGCCTCTGCCATTCTGCCCTCTGGCCCGTCGAGGCAAAGGCTACACCGGCAGACTCCCACACCAGCATAATCGCCAGGATTTGCGCGCAGCGATCAGATGAACGCCCCTCCAGGCCTGCCCGCCAGTCTTCGCCCCGGCACCAGGATGCCCAGCCATTTACTCTCAGTAACAAGCTGTGGCACAGGGCCTCCAGGTCTTCTCCGGAGACACGAATCCGCTTGATAGCATCCAATATCGCCTCGTCCATGCTGTCAGGCACGGTTTTGAAGTAGGCCCTGGCGCCTTTAAGTCCGGTACTGAAATCCAGTGACAGGTCCTGTCGGACTGACTCCAGCCAGAATTGGAACAGGTCCGATGAGGCGTTATCGCCAGCAGCAGACCACCGACCCTGCCGCTGATCAAAGAAAGCACCACAAACTCGTGAGACCTGGTCACAGACTGTATCGGCCAAACCGCTTACTTCATCGTTGCCGCTCGCTTGCTTGAAGGTATCGAGAATGGAACTCCTCAGGGGCGCTGCTATGGAAGGCTTGCGACCAAGCCAATCCAGGTACCAGGCCGTATTCCGCTCGTGACCACGCTCAGCGATACTGGCCTGGAGATCCTCCTCGCGAATCCGGCCGCCCGCCCATGCCTCTCGGTAGTATTCTGTTGGCATTAGCATGCTGAAGCCGCCCCGCTCACCAAGCACCTGATCAGCCCGCGCCGCCGGAAGGTGCCGCAGGCCCCAGAACGGATTAACGGCAATCCACTGATCCAGAGGCCAGACCGGAGCGATCAGGTCGCAGGCCTGCCGGAACGGCTTTCGCCAGCCATCATTGATAACCTGCAGCTCAGGTACCGACACGCAGACGTTACTCATGATCTCTCCTCCAGTCTGAACGGATGATGGGGAACCCGGCGGAACATGGTGGGAACCTTCAGGGCTTCCGCCGCCAGGAAGCGTGTCAGCCGGTCGAACGGCAACTCAAGATACAGACCCTGGCGGAAATGGGCACAGAGGGCGCGGGTTGCCGGGAATCGCGACCCGAACACGATCAACAGGGAACAGGCGGCCAATAGCGCAACCACTGCAGAACCAACCGACCAGGCTGTCGTCGGGATAGCGAACCCCTCGTGCACGGGCACCGCCGGTCCAACAAGGAAGTGCAGCAGTGAGTACACGGGGACCAGAAGTACCGCCAGGCCTGCAAGCCGTAGCTTTACGGCGGCAGTTGCTCCGGCCGGAATACCCATTGCAGCCGCAGACACCGCAAGCACCAGGAGCGCTGCGAATACCGGGTTGTTCTCCACAATCCAGGGCGCCTGGAAGAGTATGCCAGCCGCCACCAGGCCTGTAGAGCCTGCCCAGAACAGCCGACTGGCCGACGGAGACTCCGGGAAACGACTTGCCGCAGACACTGCCACGGTGCGACCGGAGGCCAGGAAAGAGTGTGCCTTATACAGTGAGTGCGCCAGCAAATGCAGCAAGGCCAGCGTGTATGCCCCCATACCAATCTCGAACAGCATGAATCCCATCTGGGCACAGGTTGACCAGGCCAGTGCGTGCTTGACCGAGTACTGGGTCATCATGGTCAGGACCGCAACAACCGCGGTCATTCCGCCAATCACCAGCAGAATCATGTGACCCGCCGTAAATCCGTCGAACACCGGGAACAGACGAAGCCACAGGAACCCACCGAGATTGATAACGCCGGCGTGGAGCAGCGCCGATACCGGTGTGGGCGCTTCCATAACCCGAATCAGCCAACCGTGGAAGGGAATCTGGGCGCACTTGAGGACTGCCGCCAGGGCCAGAACAACCGAAGCAAACGTCAGCGCGGTTGATCCGCCAGCACGAGCGGCCTCACTCTGGACCATTTCCGGCAGGTAGAAGGTGCCGTAGTGAAAATACAGGGCCACCACACCGGAGATGACCAGCGCATCACCCACACGGCTGACAATAAACTTCTGAACCGCCGCCACACGCGCCTGAGGCCGGTCCTGGTAAAGGGTGAGCAGGTGATGCAGGGCCAGACTGACACCAATCCAGGCGCCCGCGAGAATCAACAGGTGGTTGGTAAACACCAGCACCAGAACGGAGGCAACCGTCACCAGCAACCAGGGAAGAAACCGGTCGCGACCAGGATCCTGACTGAGGTAATTGTCGGCAAAGCGCAGGATCACCCATCCGATGAAGGCCACCATCATGGCCATCCAGACGGCAATGCCGTCCGGATAAAGGCCAAAACGCCCGCCAAGGGCAGCCAGGCTCTGGCCATCGCTGCCAAGCCGGGATTCAATCAGGAGTAAAACTGCCACCATCAGCGACGCGGCCATGGAAGCCACCATCATCCATCCGGCAATGCGCCAGCAGTGGTTTAACTTGAGGGGACTCTTCAGCCAACCACTCAAACCGGCCAGTATAAAGAGGCCCACCGGCAGCAGCAGCCAGGTTGCGAGGATCACGAGCGATGACAATTCGGCGATTGGATTCATATCTACAAACCTCCTGTTTGCATGTACTTTGCCCTTGTCCATCACATATAAAAAATGGTTTATACTGATCACTTCATTCTGTTTTTGAGAACGAACGACTGTGAAGCTCAATTACCATCATTTGTATTATTTCTGGAAAGTCGCCCGAACCGGCCACCTGACACGCGCTGCCGACTCGCTGCATATTTCCCAGTCCGCCCTGTCGGGCCAGATAAGAAAGCTCGAGGAGAGCCTGGGGCATGATCTTTTTATCCGAGAGGGGCGGCGGCTGAAACTTTCGGAAGCGGGGCGAATGGCGTTTTCCTATGCCGAGGAGATTTTCCGGCAGGGTGAAGAGCTGACTGCATTGTTTGCCTCAGGCGCTCAGCCCAACCGCGAAATCCTGCGGATCGGCGCAGTTGCAACGCTGTCCAGGAACTTCCAGGAGGGTTTCCTCCAGCCGCTGCTGAACCGGGAAGACCTGGAGCTGAGCCTGCAAAGCAGCCACATCGATGAACTGCTCAGACGGCTCTCAGCCCACCGGCTGGATTTGATCCTGGCTAACCAGTCTGTCCAGGGTGATGAACAGAATCCCTGGCGCTCCCGGCTGATTGCAAAACAACCCGTGAGCATCATTGGGCCCCGGGGGATCGATGTTCAGGGCAATTTTGCGGAGGTATTGCGCGGCAGGAGCCTGATCGTTCCGGGGCCGGACAACAACATACGCCAGGCCTTTGATCAGCTCTGCGAGTACCACAGACTGCGCCCGAACATTGCCGCTGAAGTGGACGATATGGCCATGATGCGACTGCTGACCCGGGACACCGGTCACTTTGCCATCATGCCTCCGGTGGTCGTGCGGGACGAAATGAAAAGTGGAACTCTGGCAGATTACGGCGCCCTGCCCGGCGTCTTCGAGGAGTTTTACGCCATCAGCATCCGGCGCCAGTTCGAGACACCGGCTCTGCGAGAGCTCCTGTCACAAAGCGAGGACAATTTCCTGACCAGGACACCGATTGGTCATTCTGACTAGCCCGTCTGGAGAAAAATGCCATCCATCCGGGCCGGTTACATCCGTATACTCAACCGGAAAGACCATAATAATAACGCCGGACATCTGATCATGAACCAAGCCAACCTCCGTGAACGCCCGTCCATTCTGATTATCGGTACCGGTTTCGGTGGCCTTGGCATGGCCATAAAACTGAAACTGGCAGGCTTCACGAACCTGACCCTGCTGGAAAAGGCCGACCGTGTTGGCGGCACCTGGCGCGATAACACCTACCCCGGCGCCGCCTGCGATGTCCAGTCCCACTTCTACTCCTATTCGTTCGAACCCAAACACGACTGGTCGCGAAAATTTGGCTTGCAGCATGAAATACTCGGCTATATGGAGCACTGCGTCCAAAAATACCGGCTTGGCAGTCACATACGGTTCCATTCGGAGGTCCAGGATGCGACCTTTGACGATCACTCGAATCAATGGACAGTCACCCTGGCTAACGGCGAGCACCTGACCGCCGACGTGCTGATTACCGCCACCGGCCAACTCAATCAACCTGCCTGGCCAAAACTCGACGGCCTGGATCGCTTCCAGGGCAAGATGTTCCACTCGGCCCGCTGGGATCACGATTACGACCTGACCGGTAAACGGGTGGCCGTCATCGGTACTGGGGCCAGTGCCATCCAGTTTGTCCCGGAGATTGCGCGGAAGGTGAAACAGTTGGACCTGTTCCAGCGCTCGGCTGCCTGGGTGCTGCGCAAACCGGACCGTCCTTTCAAGACCTGGGAGCAGACCTTGTTCCAGAAAGTGCCGCTCTGGGACCGTTTCTACCGCTATCTGATTTACTGGAAAAACGAGAGCCGAGCCCTGGCGTTCACCAGATTCAGCGGCCTGCTGGAGTATTACGCCAATCAGGCGAAACGTGAGGCGCGAAAGCGGGTTACGGATCCCGCCAAATTGAAAAGGATCATTCCCGATTACAAGATCGGTTGTAAACGTATCCTCATTTCCAATGACTGGTATCCGGCCATTAACCGGCCTAACGTGAATCTGATCACTGATCCGATCGAACGAATTGACGAAACCGGCGTGATCACCAGAGATGGGCACCACCATCCCGTGGATGCCATTATCTGCGGAACCGGATTCCGGGCCTCGGAGTTTCTATCCCCCATCCGGATAACTGGCCGGGACGGGAAGACGCTGAACCAGGCCTGGCAGAACGGCGCAGCCGCCTTCAAAGGCATCACTGTCAGTGGCTTCCCGAATATGTTCATGCTGTATGGGCCAAACACCAACCTGGCCCACAACTCAATCCTCTACATGCTGGAATCCCAATTCCGATATGTTCTGGCGTGTCTGGAAGCTCTCGAAAAATACCCGCACTCCGCCATGGATGTCCGTCAGGACCGTCAGGACCGTTTCACCCAGGTGGTGCAACAGGGCCTGGAAGACACGGTTTGGAGCTCCGGCTGCACCTCCTGGTACCTGGATGCCAATGGCCGTAACACCATTAACTGGCCGGGATTCACCTTCACCTACCGGTTTGCCACCCGGCGCGTCGATACCGCTGATTACCAGTTTCTGTACCCCGGGTAGTCCAAGGGTTAAGTAGCCGGTTTGACTTTCTCTTGAAGCTCGACTGCATTCATAGGATGATTGGGTTATCGGTTTGAGGGATGATAGACACCATGTTGCAACGTATCCGCAAAGGCTCTCTGGTAGAGACCGCCATAGAGAGCCTGAGAAACGCTATCGAGAAAGGCGATTGGTCCGTCGGCGATCGCCTACCCGTGGAATCGGAGCTGTCCGACTCCCTTGGGGTCAGCCGCAATACCGTGCGCGAGGCGGTTCGAGTACTGGTCCACGTCGGGATGCTGGAAACCCGCCAGGGCGATGGCACCTACGTGCGCGCCACCCGCGATGCCGGAGAAACATTACGGAGGATTGCCCGCACCCAGCTGGCGGACCAGCTGGAGGTAAGAATCATGCTGGAAACCGAGGCGGCCAAGCTGGCCGCGGGCAGGAGAACAGATCAGGATTTGCGGCATATGACCACAGCACTGGATGCACGCGCCAAAGCCGGAGCGAACCTGCAGGCACGAATCCACCACGATGAACGCTTCCATCACGCGCTGGTAGCAGCCTCCCATAACTCGGCCCTGGTAGAACTCTACGATTACTTCTCTCACGCCGTCAGCCAGACCATCGAGCAGACTGAAACCGACACGGATCTGCCAGAGCCTTCCCAGGAAGACCACGAACTGTTGCTCGCTGCTGTAAGAAGGCAGGATGAGAGCAAAGCGGAGACCCTGGCCAGAGAACTCTTGAAACCGAGCCTTCAGGCACTCAAGCGCCGGGAGCCCTGATTCATGAAGTTCCGGATCGACACCTTCACTCTGCTGCTGCTTGGCGCCATCGTATTGGCGACCTTCCTGCCCGCCACTGGCCAGGCCGGGGACGCTCTGGCAACTGCCGGAACGATTGCGGTCGCCCTACTCTTCTTTTTCCACGGCGCGGCATTGTCCCGTGAGCAGATCATTGCCGGCGCCACCCACTGGCGCCTGCACATCCTGATCACGTCGCTCACTTTCATATTCTTTCCGCTGGCGGTGCTACCGATCAACGGGCTCAGCGACATAGCGCCCTCCTGGATGCCAAAGGATCTAGGCCTTGGGTTCCTTTATTTGGGGGTGCTCCCCTCCGCAGTTTCCTCCTCTATCGCCTATACAGCGATGGCCAGGGGCAACGTGCCCGCAGCCATCTGCAGCGCAGCCGCCTCGAATGTCTTCGGTATGATGCTGACGCCGTTCCTGCTATTGCTGCTAGTGAGCACCTCTGGCGGTGGGGACTTCTCCATAGCGGAGGCCCTGAAAGACATCATCCTGCAATTGCTGTTGCCCTTTGCGGTTGGTCACGCCCTCAGACCCTGGCTCGGAGGGTTCCTCGGCAGAAACGAAACGCTGATGTCGCGGTATGACCAGTGCGTGATCTGGCTGATTGTCTATTCCGCCTTCTCACACTCGGTAGAAAGCGGATTGTGGGAAAACCTGCCGTTGCAGGCCATCCTGTTCGCCATCGGGCTATGCCTGGGCTTGCTGCTGCTGTTTATGGTGTTTGCGAAATTCCTGGTACGGCGTTTCGGCTTTAGCCTGGAGGATGAGGCAGCGGTGGTGTTCTGCGGTTCGAAAAAGAGCCTTGCGTCAGGCCTGCCCATGGCCAAGGTGCTGTTTTCCGGCCATCCCGGTTTCGGCATGATCGTATTACCGATCATGTGCTACAACCAGATACAGGTGATAGTCGGGGCGATACTGGCGCAGAAGTACCGCGAAAAGATCGAACAGGCGAACGCCGATAAGTTGAGCTAACCGGGCGGGCGGAGTTAACCGCCGCCCATCCCGCCAAAGAGCGTGGCAAGAATCACCAGACCAACAATCCAGCCAATCACCGCCGGCCAGAAATTCACCATCTGGGGTGGTTGCTCATCCTGTTCTTCCGCCATGCCCGGCTCCGGGTACTTTCGCTCGTCGGCTTCCTCAGGAGCCTCCTCGATGGCAAACCAGCCAAACCATTCCCCAAGAAACTGGGCAACCGGTGCCGGGAAAGTGCCGTTTTCAGCCATCGGTCGCACCTGGGGCTCCAGTTGCCGGCCAATCTCACGTCGCAACTGCGGCTCATCAGCCGGTGGCTCAGCCAGAATGGCTTTCCAGATGCCAGCGTCCTTGCTGCGGGAGGAGTCATTCAGCAGGGCCTTGATCTGAATGACAACCTCTCGAACCACCTGCCCCTCATTGGCATCCAACGGGCGCTCAGGCTCCTCATCCTGGCTTTGACTGTGCTGTTCAGTCTGAACAGCGTCGTCAGCCGGCTTTACCGGCGCCGGCGCATCGCCCACCGCTTCCCGGAAGGCCTGCTCCAGGCGCCTCGCCTCGTCTTCAGAGGCAAATTTAAGCTGTTGCTCATACGCATCCTGGATTCTACGGCGGTCGCCGGTTGGCTCAATTCCAAGGATTTCCCAACAATTCATACAACTGCAACTCCAGCGCCGAGATTCATTACATTTCAGAGAGACAAACAGTGTGTAGTCCCTTACGATAGGGCAAAATCATAATAAAATCGCTTTAACCACTTTCTCGGCAGATTATAGAACGTCAACCATGCATCAATCGACAAAAATGGCAGGAACGGGTGCACGCCGCCCCCTCGGAACCTGCCTCGGCCTCAGCCTTGCTCTGTCCACGCTGCTTCCGGCTGCCGCTCTTGGCCAGACTGACACACCTGATTTCATACCCGGCTTACTCGCCCTTGAAGGCGAACAAAGCGAAATCCCCGAAGTCCTGACCACCACTCGATTGCGTCAGTCGAAACTCAGGGTGCCCGGGACAACTACGATCATTACCGGGGACATGATACGTGATCTCGGCATCATGACCCTGGTTGAAGCGCTCAGGCTGGTTCCCGGTATGGTGGTTGGCCATTGGGGCAGTACCAACCCCGTAGCAACCTACCACGGTACTTCCCAGTACGAACAGCGCCGACTGCAAGTTCAGATTGACGGGCGAACCGCCTACCGAATCAGCCTGGCGGATGTAGACTGGCTGAGCATGCCCGTAGCGCTTGAAAATATCGAACGCATTGAAGTGAGTCGCGGACCAAATTCTGCGGCCTACGGTATCAATGCGTTTCTCGGCAGCATCAACATCATTACCCGTTCCCCCCATGATACGGCTGGCGTTGAGGCTTACACATCAATCGGTTCGCGCGGGCACCTTCGCACGTTTACCTCTGTTGGCGACACCGATGCCGATAAGAGTTGGCGATTGTCCTATGAGAAGCGCAAATCCGACGGGTTCGACTCTCAGGTAGATGGCGGCCAGGAAATCCCATTTCATGATGGTCACGACATCAACAACTTCAATTTCGACAGTGTGTTCCGAATTGACCACCAGCATTCGATTGACGTCCGTGCGGGTGTACTGGACGGTGTAAATGAAGAAGATCTTGAGAAGTCCGGAAAACTGGGGGCCACTACAAATCCGGACATCATCATTGATGATTACTACCTCCATGTCCGATTTGATGGAGCGACCTCTCCGAGTCATTTCTATCATATCCAGGCGAGCTATCAGAACCAGCGCCAACGGCAGCGGTGGACGGTTTCATTCCCGGCAGAGGATTTCAATGACCTGTTGCCGCCAAGTGTTCCACCCTTCCCCGAAGATCAGGGACCATTTATCGCTGATCTGAACGAGGATCTCGAAGAGACTCGTCAGGAAATTGAGCTTCAGGACACGTTGATTCTGAGTGACGATTTCAAGCTGGTCTCGGGAGTGGGTTACCGCAAGGATACGTTTAACTCTGAGACGTACTTCAACGGTAAGGGCCATAACCACCAGTCACGCGTATTCGCTAACGCAGAATATTCGCCATTCCAATGGCTGACGTTCAACGCAGGCGGCAATTGGGAAAGGACCACAACGACCGACCAGGACTATTTCTCGCCCCGCGCTGCCGCCAACTTCATCTTCAATAACAATCACGCTTTGCGGTTTGTTTTCTCGCGGGCAGTCAGAACACCCGATGCTTTCGAGCAAAACCCGGATTGGTCCTACACGCCAAGGAACGTTCAGGCTCCTTTCGAGGTACTCGAAGGATCACGGATCCTGATCGAAGACCTGCTCGATCAAACAACGTCAACCTATGGCGAAGAACTTGAAGAAGAGTGGATAACGTCCCGAGAAATCAGCTATTTTGGTCAGTTCAATCTGGAGCGAGCGATCCTGTCGGTCGAAGTTCGCTATTTCAACGACTACTTCCGCGACATGATTAGCGGCTTTATCAATGAGGAAGAGTGGTTCATAGCCAACAATGTGAACCTGGAACAGGAGGGAGTTGAACTAGAAACCTCCCTGGATTTCTCGGGGACAAAACTGCGGGCCACCTATGCCTACCTCGAGCAGGAAGGAAGTTACATTGGGGATAGTTCATTACCCGCCAACACTCAGGATAAAGTCGTAGACCTGCTTGGCCGCCTTTCCGCGCGAGATTCCGGAAGCTTCGCCTGGATTCAGGATCTGCCGATGGGGTTCATGACCTCAGCGTCAATGTACTGGACCAATGAGGTAAGGGATACCCGGTTTGAGCGTGCCGATTTCAGAATCGCACGCCGGGTGGACAAAACCGATTACAGCTATATGCTGGCACTAACGATCCAGCATTATCTCAACCCCAAGCCATGGATCAGCCCAGATAACCGGATTGAGGACCAGAACCAGTTTTTTGTTGAAGCTGGTATTCGTTTCTAAGTTAAACAAGGAAAGCACGAGCCCTGGACGGTATGGAGCGAAGTACAGGCATGATTCACCGAGAGCGGTCCGGATGCGGAAGCCGGGGCCTTTTAACAAGGGCTCTTTGGATTCTGCTTTTGACCGTTTACTCCACGTTCGGCATCGCGGAGGAATCACCGGCCAGAACCGTCTACTTTGCCGGTTCTGGCAACGCGGCGCTTGATCAACACCTCATCCAGCTCCTGAGAGGGGAACTGGAACCTGCAACTTCCGTGACCGAGGTTTCTGACGACCAGCTGTCAACTCTGGATAACGGTCCGATTATCACCGTCGGGCCTTCCGCTTTTTCCCGCGTTCGCCAGGCAAACCGTTCCGCACCCATACTGGCCATGCTCGTTGACCGACCGTTTATCTCAGGGTTTGCGGGCCGGTCACCCGGACAGATCACCGCTGTTTTGTACGACGTCCCCTTGATTCGCCAGGCCCTGACAGGAA
Source organism: Marinobacter sp. BW6 (assembly GCF_008107725.1). Lineage (GTDB taxonomy): Bacteria > Pseudomonadota > Gammaproteobacteria > Pseudomonadales > Oleiphilaceae > Marinobacter. The sequence goes on along the minus strand of NZ_VIRN01000035.1, from coordinate 264,287 downwards.
AGGCCATCCTCCCCCAGGCGACCAAGATTGCCCTGCTGGCAACCGCAGACTCGGTGGAACTTTACGAACCTCTGATTGATGAGCTGCCGGCCTATGGCATGTCGGCCAGAATATTTCTGGTCGAAAGCAACGACAACCTGATTTCAACACTTGTCCGGGCCCTGGGTTACGGAGATTTTCTGTTGGCCGCCCCGGACAGTGCCATATACAACCCAAGAACCATCAAACATATTCTGCTCACCGCCTACCGCCGTAATCAAATCGTCATCGGGCCGACTCAGGCTTATGTGAAAGCGGGTTCCCTGGCGTCCAGTTACGGCCCGTTTCCGGAAATGGTTGAGATGGCCGGTGACTTTCTGGCCACGTTTTTCGAGACCGGACAGTTTCCACCACCCGCCTATCCGCAAGAATTCCGGGTAGATGTGAATGCCCAGGTGGCGCGTTCCCTGAACATCCCACTGCCCAGCCGTGAGGACATTGCCACACGGGTGGATCGACAACTGACCATTAAAGGGGAGGCGTCTGATGAGTAATACCCGCAGACAGCAGCGCCCCCTGTCCCGAAAACTGTTGCTCCTGGGAGCACTGCCGGCCGTTGTTATGTTCATCGTGCTGATGGTGTTCTTCACTTCCGCACGCCTGGAAGATGCGCGCCGGGATCTGTCCGACAGCAGCCAGATGCTTGCAGACAGCCTGGCCCCTGCCCTGGAATACGCCGTTGTTTCCGGGAACACCCTGGCCCTGGATCAGATCCTTTCCCAGTCACTGCGGCGCAGCAAAGCTGACTGGATCCGGGTTTCCGACGTTATGGGAGACCAGATCGGCTTCGTATCCCAGAAACCGGTGAATCCCGGTGATATGCCGGAGCGCTATCGTATCTATGAAGCCGACATTCTCCAGCAGCCCCTGGAGTTTGGTACAGAGCGAACCGCTGAATGGTTTGAACCGGACTACGGCTTCGGCTCGGGCTCCCTGCGCGTTGGCACTGTTCAGGTTGGCGTTGGTCACGACATTCTCGCCGAAAGGCAACAGGATATTCTCTGGACCTCGATTGCCGTGGGCGTAGCCCTGCTTCTGTTTACCATTCTGATCATCAATCATTTTCTCGGGACGATTCTTGCGCCAATCCGGGATCTCGCTGGGCGAATCGGAAAAATGACCGACGGCGACTACCGGGAACGTCCGCTTAATACCCATCAAAGTTCCCGGGAGATCGTCGCCATTGAAGAGCAACTCAACCAGCTTGCTCAACATCTGGCCGCCTTGAAAACGGCCCGGGACCAGACACTGGCCGCCTCGGAAGGCGCCCGCGAAAAGGCGGAAATGGCAAACCAGGCGAAATCCGAGTTCCTGGCCAATATGAGCCATGAGTTACGGACACCCTTGAATGGGGTTCTCGGCATGGTGGACCTAATCCAGGAAGACCCGCTTTCTCACCGCCAGCGGGAGTATCTCAATACCGCTCGCCAGTCCACAGAGGATCTGCTCACGGTGATCGGAGATATCCTCGACTACTCGAAAATGGACAGCGGCACCCTGAAGCTCGAGAGCCAGGAATTTGACCTTCGTGAACTGATTTCCAACTGCACAGCCACTTACCGACACGTGGCTGAGCAACAGGGCCTGGCGCTCAATCTTAAATTCTACGGGGACTGGCCAGACAACCCGGTTGTGGTTGGCGATCCGGCTCGGCTTCGCCAAATACTTGCCGGACTGGCTGACAACGCCATCAAGTTTACAGGCGACGGTTTTATCAACATTCAGGCAGGCTGTTTCGCCCTGGAAGACAACTGCGTCATTTTGAACTGCTCGGTAAGCGATTCGGGTTCTGGCATTCCGGTGGAGCGCCTGCAGGACATCTTCAATTCCTTTGAACAGCTGGACGGCGGAAATAGCCGGCTATATGGTGGCACCGGCCTGGGTCTGTCTCTGGTCCAACGCCTGGTGGAACTCATGGGTGGTCACATTCAGGTGGAAACCGACTTGGGTAAGGGCTCCTCGTTCAGGTTTGAGCTGCCCTTCGAGCTGGCCAATCAGGCCGGCCCGCCAGAGCCTTCCGGTTTACCCACAAGGGAAGCCATCAATGGCACCAGCCATGCACTGGTGGTGGAGGACAACCCAGTGAACCAGCGCGTGGCCACCGCCATGCTCAAGCGGCTGGGATTCCAGACGGACTCCGCCAACAATGGCAAGGAAGCACTGGAGCGAGTCACCACCAATCACACGGGCTATGACATCATTCTGATGGACTGCCAGATGCCGGTGATGGACGGTTATGAAGCCACCCGTTATATCCGGGAATGGGAACAGAGTAACGGCCAGATTGGCACGCCGATCATTGCGTTGACTGCGGATGTACTGCCCGGAACCGAAAAGAGCTGTCTCGACTGCGGCATGAACGACTATCTGGCCAAACCTGTTCGCAAGGAGATGCTGCGCGAGGTGCTCAGCCGCTGGATTCAGCTCTAGGAGACACCGGCGCCCTCACCCGGGCGCCGGTTATGAATCAGGCCACTGGCTCCCGCATGGTGACAAACTCTTCCGCAGACGTCGGATGAATGCCCAGGGTGGAATCAAACTGAGCCTTGGTAGCACCAGCCTTGATGGCAACCGCCAGTCCCTGGGTAATCTCACCCGCGTCCGGCCCCACCATATGGGCACCTAATACGCGATCAGTCTCGTCGTCTACAACCAACTTCATCAAGCTCCGTTCTTCGCGACCACTGAGCGTGTATTTCATCGGACGGAATTCCGAGCGGTAAATTCGCAGGCGATGCCCGGCTTCCCGTGCCTCCTCCTCGGTCAGTCCGACGGTACCGATGTTGGGCTGGCAGAATACGGCGGTTGGAATGGCCGAATAATCCATCTCGCCTTTGCCGTCGCCGAACAGGCGCCTTGAGAGCACCATGCCCTGCGCCAATGCGACCGGAGTGAGTTGTGGGGTACCGATCACATCACCCAACGCTGTGATTGAGGGCACCGCTGTCTGAAAGTGATCGTCCACCACGACATGCCCTGACGCGCTGAGCTGCACGCCAAGATCGGTCAGACCAAGCCCGTCGACCAACGCCCGGCGCCCGGTTGCTGCCATAACAAGGCCGGTTTCCAGGGTTTCGCCATTGTTCAGTTGAACCCGGTAGTGGGCATTCTCGGCTTCAACGGATTCAATGGTGACACCAAACTGAAGGTTTACGCCTTTCTTGCGCATTTCCTGTTCGGTAAACCGTCGGATATCACCATCAAACCCGCGCAGGAACAGATCGCCGCGATACAGCAAGGTTGTATCAACACCTAATCCGGCCAGGATGCCGGCGAATTCCACAGCGATATAGCCACCACCCCACACTACAGCCTGCTTGGGCAACTGCGGCAGGTAGAACATCTCGTTGGAAGTAAGAATGCATTCCTTGCCGGGCACATCCGGAATAACCGGCCAGCTGCCCGTGGCCACAGTAATGTGTTTGGCCCGGTACGAGGTGTCGCCCACCACTACGGTATTGGCGTCCGACAGTGACGCCGTCCCTTCAATGATGGTGACACCGGCATTTTCCAATAGCCGGCCATAAATGCCGTTGAGGCGTTCGATCTCGGCGTTCTTGTTGGCCACCAGTTTGGGCCAGTCGAAACTGACATCATCGAGAGGCACCTGCCAGCCATAACCGGCGGCGTCTTCCAGCTCGTCGTGCACATGGGCCCCGTACACAAACAGTTTCTTGGGCACGCAGCCAACGTTGACGCAGGTTCCGCCAAGATACCTGGATTCAATAACGGCCACCTTTGCGCCCCTCTGGGCAGACATTCGGGCGAGACGGACACCGCCGGAGCCGGCTCCGATAACGATCAGATCAAAATCCTGCTGGTCAGACACAGCTTCTCCCGTTAAACAATAAAAAAATCAGGTTTGGCCGGGCGCGGCCGTTTTGGTTTCCGGATGCACTTCCCTGAACAGCACGTGATCCTCAAAATCGCCAAGCTGTATCTTGCCAAGGCTCCGAAAACCTTCGGATTCGTAGAAAGGCAGATAACGATTGTTGCCGGTATCAAGCACCAGCCCGCTGCCCCGCGGGTTTTCAGCACAGAGTTTTTCGACGGTCTTCAGCAACAAACGACCATAGCCCCGATTCTGATACTTGGGATTTACGCCCATCATGGGCAATTGGTGCGCCAACGGCTGTGGCAACATGTCACGAATCTTCTCGTGGTAATCCAGATATCGGCGGGTGGAGGCAAAACCGGTGGTAAGGACCATTCGGATCCGCCAGCTGATCTGGTCAGCCAGGTTCATTCTCAGTTCCGGGTCGCCGATGAACGCGACGGCAACGAGCGTATCATCAACCATCACGCCGATAGCATCCTGATCAAGCTCAAAGTAAAGATCAATCAGTTCCCGGATGGTCGCGCGCACCCGCTGATCGTAACCGGGACGACGATGATCAAACAGGTACTGGAACGTTGGCTCGTTCCGATAGGCGTGAAACAGAATGGATCTGGCTTCATTGCGCGCCGTTTCGTCCAGACGAACAATGGCCGGCTCGGATTTGTTCTTGTTGTCGCTGCCGTTACTCATCGCTTCCTTCTCCTGCGTCAGTCCCGGACAGAAGGCCCGGAATCTGGTTTTCAGAATCAGATGGCCAGTGTTAAACGAACGGATACCCGCCCCGGTTCACTCGCCCTATCCATGGCGGCCTGGTCAATCACCACGCCATGGTTGCCATTCAGCAGTTCCAGCCACGCCGCCACCTCTGCAAACGGTGCGTTCTCAAGCCAGACACGAATGGCGTCCTCGCCACTGGGCTCAAAGCGCTGAAGCGACAGCCCCGCCTCACCGGCGGAACGCGTCACCAGCGCCATCAGGGCACGTCCATCAACAGGCTTATCAGCCGCAGTCGTCGCGGCATTGCCACCGGCATTACCCAGTCGCTGAATCGTCTGTTCGTTTGCCTGCATCCAGGCGAGCAATTCACCGGCGTTGTCTCGTGCAGTCTCGGACTGCTCATAAAAGCCTGCAGCCGGACGCCAGACGGCAAAATACAGAATGCCAAGAAAGACCGCGATGGCGAGTACCACCAGGGCCTGCTGGTCGCGACGGGGCAACTGGTCGTATTGCGCAATGAGTTTGCCGACCGCCGGCTGATCCTTGATTCGGGATAGCATACCCTTAACCTCCAGAAACCGTCAGGCGGCCACGTGCACCGCTCGCTTCGTTCACAACCGAGCCAATCTGTGCTTCCAGACCCTGGTTCGCCAGCCCGTTTCGCAGGGCGCTCAGACGATCGTAGCTATCCGCTCTCACGTCCACAATCAGCTCACCCCGTGAGCGACTGTAATTCACCGAATTGAAATTAACCCCCTGGCTACCCGGCAGGCGGGCGTATTGCTGACCGGTGTATTTCATCAGGGTGATAAAGTCCACTTCCGGGCCACTGGAGCCGGCAACCCGCAACTGCCCCTCGATGACACGCCGGACGTTGCCTGCGTGGGTTCGCCGGTCATTCGGAAACGCCCCTCGATAGATCGCCATGGCCTCGCTTTGCAGTGCTTCCGCCTGATTCTGATAGTAAAACCCCATCCCGGCATTCAATGCCACCTGGACGACGAACCAGACTGCCGCCACCGCAATCAGCGGCTTCCATGGCTTCAGCGGGCTGACCTTGCCGGATGTAGAGGAAAAGATTCCCTGACACAGATTCACCGGTTCGCACAGGTGATGGTGATGGGCGTAGGACAGTAATTCCAGAGGCATCAGTTCCAGCACCTCCTTGCGAACCGCAAGGCGACCGGAGCCATTCAGCTCGGTAATGGCCGATTGCTGGATTTCAAACTCATCGGCAGTTCCGTAAAGGGTGACCGGTATTTCCGCAACAACTTCTTCGGCAGAGGGTGCCGCGAGGGTATGGGCAAACATACCGAGGTTTGCAGACTGCATGCTCAGCCACTCGCCACGCTCGCTCACCATCATTGCGGTTTCGCCATCGAGACAGACGGACCAGCCACCCTCCGTGCGGGGCAACAAAGAGGCATCCGGATAAATGGCTTCGAGGCGCACATGCTCCCAGCCCCCAAACAGCTGTACCCATTGCCCCATCCGCTCCCGGTCTATGGCAGCCACCCGGTAGCCATGGTCGGTGTGGGATCCCAGAGCCAGGTGCACTGAATCAATGTCCTGAGCGATCTGCTCCTCAACAGCGTAGGGTAAGGCCTGATTGATAAACCGACTCTGCTTTGCGGGAATGTCGGCCAGACAATAAATCGCTTCTTCTCCGGGAATGAGGCCGATCAACAGAACGTTATCCAGGGCATTCTGTCCCAGAGTCTGCTCGATAGTATCGCGACTGTCGCCAGTGCCACGGGCCTGGGCATCGCCACCGGCATCGTGCAGGACCCAGTTGAACATCTGGGCATCGGGGTCCTGGTCAGCGTCCGCAAACGGCGGTATCGGGCGGACGTAAAGGCGATAAGACATGGTTATCCTTCTGAAATGGTAAAAGGCTCTTTGGTAATTCGGTTCTTCTGCCCGGTATCCCTGTTAACCGTCTGGACTTCGCCTTCCGGAGTCCGGAACACGGTACTGACCATATTCACGACACGGTTATCGTAAGTAATCCGCGAGGCAACTTCAAAAAACCGTGTCTGCAGACCCAGGCCAACCGACTTAAGCCCGAGACCGGCAAATTCCGGCAACGCCAGAAAATCCTGAAGATTCTCAAACCGCTCCTCTTCCCGCTTCTCAAGAATAGACGCAGCCTGAGCGTCCGTCAGCTCTTCATGCAGGGAGCGAATCACCATGCCGGTGGCTGTGTTCACATTGATTCCCGCCCCGGTCACCGGAAGCGCAGCCACATGGGGCCGGAGGGCCTGAAAAATCTCTTCAGTCATGCCCTCTATCAGGCGCAGCTCGGTTACGGTGGTAAAAGGCTGGTTGCCGGCACGATACCCGGGGTCTGCCATAAGATACTGACCATCCTCGGCCCCATAGGCGGTAATGGTCTGGTCATCGGGGTCAATCCAGTCCACCAGGGAGTCCACAGAAACTGCAGTAATTCCCAGGGCAGCAAACAGCTGAACGAACCGGTTCCTGACGACAGGATCCACCTGGCCATTAGCACCTACAAGATCATTCAGATTCAGTCGGCCACCAAGATCGTCAATCTGGACCTCAGCAACGCCGTTATCATCCAACGGCAGAACGGCCGCATTGGCGGCCCAGAACTCGTCCAGACTGTCGACCATCAGATTCTCTTCCTTGTCCTCGTCATAATCCCTGCGCAGGATCTGGCGGGCAAAGACCTCGGCACCCAGGGCAATACTCTGGCCCTGCTGCTGGGCCAGATAGTGACCCGCCTTGAACACCCGGAGGCTCTGTTGCTGGGTCATGCCGGAGGCAAGCATGACAACCAACGCCATAGCCAGGAGCACCATGATCAAAGCCACGCCGCGCTGACGGTAAGGTAACGCCGGGATGTGCCCCATATCGGCCTAGCCTCCCTGCCCCGTTGCGCCGGTATTTTCACCGGGTTGTTGTTCGGTGGTCTCCTCTTCAGAGCTTTCCTCTCCCGCTTCGCTGGCAGCCTGGTTGGCCTGATTCAGGGCTCCCTGGGCAACTGCCGGATCAAAATCCGGCAGTGCAAAGGTCCGCACCAGCGTTCCGAAACGCTCATGCTCCAGAGTCACTTCCATTCCCAGCGGCAGTGGAATATCCGGGCGACTACCAGGGGTCAATCCGGCCATCACCTCATCGGTTGGCCATTGGAGCTGCCAGCTACGGTTAGAATCCAGAAACCGCACTTCCAGGCGTTTTACACCTTCCAGAAGCAGCACGTCGCGGCTGTCATCTTCCTGGCCCTGGTCCACCATGGGCCAGTACCGGCGCCGCAATTCGCTGCCGGTATATTCCCAGCCAACGCGCTGCAAGCCACTGCGGCGGATGCCCAGGGGGTTGCGCCAACCCTGACGGGTTAACAACAGGGAGAAGTCATCCTCACGACTGGACAGTGCGGGCTGGAAATCGCCATAAATGTCCCTCGCCGGGCGGTTAACCACTTGCATAATGTCCCGCTCCAGCAAGAGCATGGACCGTTGCAGGCCGTCAAACTGCTCAGCCAGTTCATTCACCCGATCTCGTGAATTTACCACCCCGTTAATCACCTGCCACACACCGAGCCCGATGACGGCGGTTATGGTGACCGCAATCAACACCTCCAGAAGGGTAAAACCACGTTGCTGCGGTTGGCAGATCTGGCGGGGCACGGCCATCATTGCGCCCCCACGAAAGCAGACAGGGTATGAATAGGAACTGGCGCCGCGCCCTCCTCGCGGTACCGGGCAACCGTCACCTCAACGCGACGCATCTTCGCCTCGGCGGTAGCCAGTATCGCTGTGGTCACCCGCCAGCGATAAGGCCCGAAGTCGGTGTCCTTGGAGTTCTCGGAGATCCCCGGGATGTTTTCCTGCAGACGGATTTCATTGACCCGATTATCCGCCAACCAACTGGCCAGGGTTTTGTCCCGCACCCGTTCATAACTGGAAATATACTGGCTACCAACTTCGGCTGCTGCGGTCGCAATCAGGCCGAAAACAAGCAGAGCGATGAGCACTTCGATCAGGGTAAACCCTCTCTGCGTTTTCACCCGCCGCTCCCTTCATCACCCGGTTTGCGCCACTCCATGGGCGACACACCATCAGAGGCCAGCACGTGCATGTTGTCTGACCCGTTGCCAATGGTGAATTCAAGCTCGAACGGTGTAGTCTCGCCACTGGAGAAGAACACCACATCCGGAAGCAGTGTGTCCTCGGATGACGCCAGTCTCGGTGCGTCACTTTCAATAAACTCGGTAACGGTGACCCATTCGGGAAGACTTCGGGCCCGGAACATGCGTTCGCCTGACGCTTTCCAGTCCCCGGTCTGATCCTGATAGGCCACGAACTGGTAGCCATCTTCTTCCAGCTTCAGGCCCAGTTCCAGGTTATTGAGTACCGCCTGCTCCGAGGCTGTCTGCATGAGCAGATACAGCTCCCTGACTTCGTTTTCCAGGTCACGCTGCTGGGAACTTCCCCCCATCGTGAAAACCGCAAGGGAGGCGAGCAGACCCACAACCACCAGGACCACCAGTATCTCAATCAGGGTGAAACCGGTCTGTCGGGATCTGACCTGCACAGTGATTTAGCCCTCGGTGTCCCAGACGCTGATATCGGCAGCGTCGCCATCGCCGCCTTCCTGGCCGTCAGAGCCATAGGAATACAGGTCGTAGGGGCCTTCAGTGCCGGGACTTACATACTGGTATTCAGAACCCCAGGGGTCTTCAGGCACGCTCTTCAGGTAACCATCCTGATTCCAGTTCTTTGGTTCCGGGCTGCCGCTGGGCTTCGATACCAGTGCTTCAAGACCCTGCTGGGTAGATGGGTAATGGCTGTTGTCCAGACGATAGAGATCCAGAGCATTGGCAATGTTGCTCAACTGGGTTTCCGCCACGGTGACTTTTGCCTGGTCACTCCGGCCCATGATGTTGGGTGCCACGATGGCCACCAGCAGGCCCAGGATCACCATCACCACCATGATTTCGATCAGGGTGAAGCCGCGATTGTGATTGTGTGTATTGAGGTTCTTGATGGTCATTGTCTCACTCGTCATTGGCATGGATTGCTTTCGGTTCGGATTTGTCGACTGACAATCCGGCGCGGGTTTCATCCCACGAGATTACTCATATTCAATATCGGCAGCATGATGGCCAGCACTATGATCAGTACCACCACGCCCATCACCAACAGCATCATCGGCTCGAACAGGCCCACGATCGCGGCAATCTTGGATTGCAGGGTGTTTTCCTGCATGCGAGCGGTCCGTTCCAGCATGCTGTCCAGTTCTCCACTGGCCTCCCCGCTGGCGATCATGTGCAGCATCATCGGCGGGAAATACCCGGTCTGATCAAGCGAACGATGTAATGAGCCGCCTTCACTGACCTTTCGGGCCGCATCCCTCAGTTCCTGCCTCAGAAAATCGTTGGAGAGCACCTCACCGGCAATACGCATCGCCTCCACCAACGGCACACCACTGGTGGTCAGGATGCTCAGGGTACTGGCATACCGGGCGGTATTAACTCCACGGACCATCCCGGAGAACAGTGGCAGATGTAACAAGCGCTTGTGAAACCGAAGCCGGAACCCGGGCTTGGTAAGGAAAAACCGGAACACCATCAGTGCGCCGACCAGCAGTATAAACAGGTAGACACCGTAATCCGCCAGAAATTCCGACACTGCAAGCATCGCCATGGTCAGCGTTGGCAGCTCCTGTCCCTGCTTCAGGAACACATCGATGATATCCGGTACCACATAAGTCAGCAGGAACACCACGATGGCAATGGCAACGATACTCAGAATGATGGGGTAGATCGCTGCCAGTTGAATCTTCTGCCGCGCTTCCTGACGGCTTTCGGTGTAATCCGCCAGCCGGTTAAGCACCAGATCCAGGTGGCCGGCGTGCTCCCCTGCAGCAACGGTAGATCGATACAGCCTCGGAAACGCACGCGGAAACTCACCGAGACTGTCTGCCAGAGTGTAACCTTCCATGACCTTGGCCCGGATAGCGATCAGCATGCTGCGAATTCTGGGCTTCGGCGACTGCTGGGCTGCCGCAGAGAGCGCTTGCTCAATGGGAATACCCGACTGGATCAGCGTTGCCAACTGGCGGGTAACCAGGGCCAGATCGGCCGCGGCAAGGGAGCCACGGCTGCTGAGAGGATTGCTTCGGGCCTGTTTTTCCGCTGCCGGTTCAACCGCCAGTGGCGTCAGACCACGCTCCCGGAGTTGCTGGCGAACGGCTCTCGGAGCATCAGCCTCAACCACACCATGCTTCTGCTTGCCCCGGGCATCCAGTGCCTTGTATTCGTATGCTGGCATGGTTTACTGACCCCGGTGTGTAACGCGGAGCACTTCTTCCACCGTGGTCACACCGTCCAGTATTTTCTGCACACCGTCTGCGTGAATACTGGGGCCATGCTGGCGAGCAATTTTCTCCAGGTCCAACTCACCGGCCCGTTTGTGAATCAGAGAGCTGATCTCTTCCGAGATCTCAACCACCTCATAGATACCGATCCGGCCACGGTAACCGAGTTGGTTGCAATGACTGCAACCTGTTGCACGGTAGATTGTGGGCGGATTGGCGGGGTCTTGCTGGAGGAACTCGCAGTGTTCCTCTGTCGGTGTGTAAGGCTCCCGGCACTCTTTGCACAGAACCCGAACCAGCCGCTGAGCGACAATGCCCACCAGACTGGATGAAATCAGGAAAGGCTCGATGCCCATGTCCATTAGCCGGGTGATGGCGCCAACAGCGGTGTTGGTGTGCAGCGTGGACAGAACCAGGTGGCCGGTCAGACTCGCCTGTACCGCGATCTCTGCCGTCTCCAGATCACGGATCTCACCGATCATCACCACATCGGGATCCTGACGCAGAATGGCTCGAAGGCCGCGGGCAAAGGTCATGTCCACTTTCGTATTGACCTGGGTCTGACCAATACCCGGCAGGTTATATTCAATGGGGTCCTCAACGGTCAGGATGTTGCGGCTGCGATCATTGATTTCCTGCAGCGAGGCATAGAGTGTGGTGGACTTACCGGAACCGGTCGGGCCGGTCACCAGAAGGATACCGTAGGGCCGGTGAATCAGCTTGCGCAGAACTTTCAGGTCCCGCCCGGCCATGCCCAGGGATTCCAGCCGAATGGCACCTGCCTGTTTGTCCAGCAAACGCAGAACCACACGTTCACCGCTGGAAGACGGCATGGTCGACACACGGATATCCACTTCCCGACCGGCTACCCTCAGCGCAATCCGGCCATCCTGGGGCACGCGCTTCTCGGCAATATCCAGCTTCGCCATAACCTTGATCCGGGACACCAGCAACGGGGCCAGCGCCCGCTTGGGCTCTACCACTTCCCGCAGCACGCCATCCACCCTGAAACGAACCACTAACCGCTTTTCGTAGGTCTCAATATGAACATCCGAGGCGCTGGTTTTCACGGCCTCGGTGAGGATGGCGTTAATCAGGCGGATGATCGGGGCATCGTCTTCCTGCTCCAGCAAATCCTCGGTTTCGGGGACGGAATCAGCCAGGGAAGCCAAATCCATGTCGTCGCCGATGCCCTCCACCATCTGCATGGCTTCGGCGGAATCGTTCTGGTAAGCGGAATTCAGGGCCTGATCGAACCGGTCAGGGTCAATGGTGGCAAAACGGGCGCGACCGCCACTGATACGGTTCGCTTCCGCCAGCGCCGAGTGAGACGCACCGGGCCGAACCAGAATTACCGGCTCGCCGGCATCCGAACGGGTCAGAATTACTCCGTTGCGCTTGGCAAAAGTGAAGGGAAGACGGCCCAGCGGAGCATCCTGCGGCTGAAGTTCAGTATCTGTGGTCAAGGTCGTCCTCGTTCGTGAAACCCTTTTCGATTCAACTAATTCAGAAAGGCTACCACAGGATATGGACCCGCTGAATAACTCTATACACTATACTGCCAATAAAACGTTGCAGTCTGATAACCTGTGAGCTTTTTCCGGCCCACAAACTTGCCTTCAGGATGATCAATGCTCTTAAACAATGAACGGTTTCCCCTGATTCTTGCGCTCGTGGCAGGGGCCGCCATGGTCGCCCTGACAGCCTGGCAGGGTTACCGGTTCTGGCAGATGGAAAGCCACCAAGGAAATTACAGCGCCGCACAGCCACTGGTCTCCAATCCGGCTGTCGGACGTGAACCACCCACGGTGAACCTGTCCTCTCTGGATCTTTTCGGGGCCGCCTCCGGCGAGCGCGCGCCGGTAGAAGTGGACACGGAGAATCTGCCGGAAACCAACCTTCGATTGTTTCTCCGGGGCGTTCTGGCCGCCGATGGCGAGTTCCCGGGCAGCGCGCTGATCGAAGATGACAAGAGTAAAACCGAGGCCTACCTGGTGGGTGATGAACTGCCCGGCAACGCAACCCTGCGCTCGGTACATCCGAACCGGGTGATCATTGAGCGCTCCGGCAAACTCGAGAACCTGTACTTCCCGGAATCCGACGACCGCAGCGGCATGTCCTTCACTGCCGACCAACAGGAAGAGCCCGCCTCTGAGACCCAGCAGGCTGCATCCTCCTCGCCCTCAAGAGCGCCCGCCTCCGCCAGCAGCGACGAGCAGCGCCGGGAGGAAATCCGCCGGCGCCTTGAGCAGCTCAGGGAACGCCTACGGAACAATAACTGAGGCGCCCCATGGAAACGGCCGCTATCCAGATACGCCGCCGTTCAAGCCTGTTGCCTGTGCTGTTGCTTCTGGTTTCTGTTGGAAGTGCCTTTGAGCTCAGCTCCCGCCTGATGACCTACGTACAGGAAGAATTCGGCACCGAGGCACACCAACGCCTGGAAAACTGGCAACGACTCCATGCGCTCGCCGCAAACGCCCCCGTTGACCGACAGCTCCGGCTGGTCAACTCCTTCTTCAATCGGGTCAGCTTCGTCAGCGATATCCGCCACTGGGGCGAAGAAGACTATTGGGCAACCCCGGTGGAACTGCTCACCACCAACGGCGGGGATTGTGAGGATTTCTCCATCGCCAAATACCTGACCCTCAAGTCCATGGGCGTGCCGGACGATCAACTGCGTATTGTCTATGTCAAAGCCCTGGAGCTGAACCAGGCCCACATGGTGCTGGCATGGTACCCCGAGCCGGATGCAGATCCACTGATTCTGGACAACCTTATAAATGACATTAAATTAGCCTCCCAACGAACTGATCTTGAACCTGTTTATAGCTTTAATGGCGATGGCCTCTGGCTCAATCAGTCGGGCGGAGCGCGAACCCGAATTGGCGAAGCAGGCAAGCTTTCCCGGTGGCAGGATCTGAACAGCCGACTGACGGAATCACTCCGGCCCTGAGGTCCATTGCGAAGAATCTTCTGGCGGCAAATGACAGCGCGACTGGCGCCAAGCGACATCTGCAGAAGGTGCCGACCCGCTAGAATGCTTCACATTATTTCTTAACCCGGAGAATTACACACATGCGACGCTGGAACGGCTGGGGCGACGAAGGATTTAATCTGGCAATGCCGGAACAGGGACAGGACTTTCTGGCATCGCGCATCGGTGACGGCCGTCCTCTGACGGACGCCACCCTGGAATCTGTCTGCGCGAAAGTGCCGGACGCCCGCCTGAACCTTCCGGCAGAGCTGGAAGCACTGATCGATATAAGCCCGGAAGCCAGGGTTCGGCACGCCCGTGGCCAGAGCCTTGCTGACTGGCTGGCCATGCGCAGCGGCACGTTTGGCATGTTTCCCGATGGCGTTGCCTACCCCAGCACCAGCGACGAAGTTCGAGCCCTTCTCTCCTGGGCCGCAGAGCAGAATCTTCACCTGATCCCCTACGGGGGTGGCACCAGTGTGGCCGGGCATATAAACCCGGTGGACAATGGCAAACCCGTGCTGACTGTGGATATGGGCAGGATGAACCGCCTGCTGGATCTGGACCGGGAAAGCCAGATCGCAACGTTCGGCGCGGGGACGCCCGGCCCCCTGGTAGAGTCTCAACTCAGGGCCCACGGCTACACTCTCGGGCATTTTCCGCAGTCTTTCGAACTGTCCACCATTGGCGGATGGGTGGCCTCCCGATCGAGTGGCCAGCAATCCCTGCGCTATGGCCGCATAGAACAACTCTTTGCCGGCGGCTCCGTCGAAACCCTGCAAGGCACCCTCACCCTGCCAACCATCCCCGCCTCCAGCGCCGGCCCTGATATCCGCGAGATGATTCTGGGCTCTGAAGGCCGCATCGGCTTGATCACCGAAGTGAAGGTTCGGGTCACCCCGCTGCCCGAACATGAGAGTTTCCATGTGGTCTTTTTCCCGGACTGGGAAAGTGCCCGCACAGCCAGCCGCCTGCTGGTGCAGAACAGAACCCAGCTATCCATGCTCAGGCTCAGTAACGCAATAGAGACCGAAACCCAGCTGGCGTTGGCCGGCCACCCCCGACTGATCGGCATGCTCGAGAGCTTCCTGTCGCTTCGTGGCGCAGGCAATGGCAAATGCATGATGACCTTTGGCATCACCGGCACCCGGCACCAGACCAAAAATGCCCTGAAAGAGGCCCGCAGCATCTGCAAGGCCCAAAACGGCGTCTATACCGGCACCCGGCTCGGCGATAAATGGGCAGCCAAGCGCTTTACCATGCCCTATCTCCGAGAGGCGCTCTGGCAGATGGGATACGCTGTAGACACCCTGGAAACCGCCACCGACTGGGACAACGTCGACAATCTTCTGGGCCTGATCGAGACCAACCTGCGTGACGGGCTGAAAGACCAGCACGAGAACACCCATGTATTCACCCACCTGTCCCATTTCTACAGCCAGGGCTGCAGCATATACACCACGTATGTGTTCCGGGTGGGCGACAGCTACGAAGAAACACTCGCGCGCTGGCAAAAACTCAAGACCAGCACCTCCGAGCTGATCGTGAACAACCGCGGCACCATCAGCCACCAGCATGGGGTTGGCAAGGACCATGCCCCTTATCTGCCGGTGGAGAAAGGCGAACTGGGCATGCTCGCCATCCGCTCTCTGTGCAACACCTTTGACCCCAACGCCATCCTGAACCCGGAAACCCTTTTGAAATGAGTGCGAAATGAGCGCAAAGCTGAATGGGAGACCAACCATGACCCGCACCGAGACCCTCGACGCGCTGCGCGCCGGGACCAACCAATTTGATGTGGTGGTGGTTGGCGGCGGCATCACCGGTGCCGGGGTGGCCCGCGAAGCCGCAGGCAGTGGTCTGCGCACCCTTCTAGTGGAGCAGAAGGACTTTTCCTGGGGCACCTCCAGCCGCTCCTCCAAGATGGTGCATGGCGGCCTTCGCTACCTGGGTAGCGGCCACTTCGGTCTTACCCGGGACGCGGTGCGCGAGCGGGAACGGTTAATGGCGGAAGCACCGGGGTTAATTGAACCCCTGCGCTTTATCATGCCGCACTTCAAGGGCCAGTTCCCCGGACCTCGCCTGTTTCAGACACTGCTTCGGGTTTACGACTTTATTGCCCGCAACCGGAGCCGCCACTTTCTGACCCCGGCCGAATCCATGCTCTGGGTGCCGGGCCTGACGGGCGAAAAACTCGCCGGCGCCAGCGGTTTTACCGATGCAGTAACCGACGACTCAAGACTGGTTCTGCGCCTGATTGCCGAAGCCCGCCGGGATGGAGCGCTGTGTCTCAATTACACCCAGGCGATCGAAGTGAAGCGCAGTAGCGGTCAGGTATCCGGCTTGTTGATTCAGCCAGAGGAACAGGAATCGCCCATCGATATCTCCACCCCCCTGGTGATCAATGCCACGGGCGCCTGGGCCGATCGCCTGCAATCCAGTGAAACGTCCGATGGCACCATGCAAATACGGCCGCTGCGCGGCAGCCATCTGGTTCTGCCCTGGGCCAGCCTGCCGGTTTCCTGTTCAGTATCCCTGTTTCACCCGGAAGATGGCCGTCCGGTGTTTGCCTTCCCATGGCTGGGCACGACCGTTCTCGGCACCACCGATCTCGACCATCAAGGCAACCTGGATCAGGAGCCGGTGATTTCCGAGGCGGAAACCGCCTACCTGCTTGAGATCGCCGAAAGACTGTTTCCCGGCAGCCCCATTGACCGGAGCGACATACTCTCGAGTTGGGCCGGCGTAAGACCCGTGGTTACCGATGGCACAGGTAAGGCACCTTCCAAGGAAAACCGGGAACACGAACTTCGGGTAGACCGCGGCCTGGTCAGCATTGCCGGCGGCAAGCTCACCACCTTCCGGGTTATCGCCCGGGAAGCCCTGACCCAGGGACTTGGCGAGAACACCGGCAAGGTACTTCGGCCCGACTCCGAACCGGTATTTCAGCCAGTCGATGACGCTTTACGACCGCCTGCAGTGGGTCACCAGAGTTGGCAGAGACTTCAGGGGTTCTACGGCCCTGAGTTGAACCAACTGATTGATTCGGGCCCCCTGGATCCCGTCACACCGGACCGGGCTTCCGACCTTATATGGGCAGAACTGTGCTGGGCCTGCCAGAAAGAAGATGTACAGCATCTGGATGACCTACTTCTTCGCCGAGCACGATTGGGCCTCGTGTTGCCAAATGCCGGCCAAGCCCTATTGCCGGAGATCCGGAACCATTGCCAGTCCCTGCTTGGCTGGGACGACCAACGGTGGGAAGCAGAACAGGCCCGGTACCTGAGTATCTATCGCAACGCCTATTCGCTGCCACCCGGGGAGGCCTCCGATGCCAGCTGATCCGTTGATCCTGGCCATCGACAATGGCACCCAGAGCGTTCGTGCGCTGTTATTCGATACCCGGGGCAACCTGGTGGGCAAAGGCAAGCAGGAAATCGAACCCTATTTTTCCCGAGAGCCCGGCTGGGCCGAGCAGCACCCGGACTATTTCTGGGAACAGCTCGGGGAAGCCTGCAAGTTGCTCTGGAACTCGACAGACGCAACACCGGATCAGGTTGTCGGAGTCACAGTAACCACCCAACGGGGCACCGTCATCAATCTGGATGAAAACGGCCAGCCCCTGCGACCAGCGATCATCTGGCTCGACCAGCGCCACGCAAAGGTCGAAGGCCCAGTCAAAGGTCCTTGGGGATGGCTGTTCAAGTTGACCCGCCTTGAAGACACCATCAACCGATTCCGAGAAAAGACCCAGGCCAACTGGATTGTCCAGAATGAACCGGAACTCTGGAGCAAAACCCGGCACTTCCTTCTGCTTTCTGGCTACCTCAATTACCGGCTGACCGGGGAGTTTAAAGACTCGACCGGAAGCCAGGTCGGCTACCTGCCTTTCGACTACAAAAAACACCGCTGGGCCGGCCGGCGCGATTTCAAATGGCAGACCATGCCCGTTGAGCCTTCGATGCTCCCAGAGCTGGTAGCGCCCGGAGAGACCCTGGGGCATCTGACCGACGACGCCTGCCGGCACCTTGGCCTGACGCAGCGACTGCCCGTGATCGCTGCCGCTTCTGACAAGGCCTGCGAGATTCTCGGCTCCGGCGGGCTGACCCCGGATATCGGCTGTATGAGTTACGGCACTACCGCAACCATCAACACGACCAGCCAACGGTATGTGGAGCCCATCCGGTTGATGCCACCCTATCCCTCTGCGCTGCCTGGTCATTACTCGACGGAAGTGATGATCTACCGGGGGTTCTGGATGGTGAGCTGGTTCAAGCGGGAGTTTGGCCTGCGGGAACGAAAAATAGCCGAAGAACGGGGCATTGAGCCGGAAGCGTTGTTCGATGAACTGGTCAAGGCGGTTCCACCCGGATCGATGGGCCTGATGCTGCAGCCCTACTGGTCACCCGGCGTGCGCCAGCCGGGGCCCGAGGCGAAAGGCTCGATTATCGGATTCGGGGACGTTCACACCCGCTCCCACATTTATCGCGCCATCCTCGAAGGTCTTGCCTATGCGCTCAGGGAAGGAAAGGAAAAAATCGAGAAGCGAAGCGGCGTGAAGATCAGGAAATTGCGAGTGGCGGGCGGCGGTTCCCAGAGTGATGCGGCCATGCAGTTGACTGCCGATGTATTCGGTTTGCCGGCCGAGAGGCCTCACACGTATGAAACCTCCGGGCTCGGCGCCGCCATCGATGCGGCGGTTGGGCTGGGTCTGCACCCGGATTTCGAAACGGCCGTGGCGAACATGACCCGGGTTGGCGACGTCTTCCATCCGAACGATGAAACCCGGGCCCTTTACCACCGGCTCTACTCCGAGGTTTACCTGAAGATGTACCCCCAGCTCCAGCCCCTGTACCGGAAAATCCGGGAGATTACCGGCTATCCCCGGTAACACTCTCCGCGACCAACTCAGCGGTAATCGCCGAGAGCGTCCAACCCAGGTGACCGTGCCCGGTGTTGTAGAACACGGTCGGCAGGCGTCCCGGCCCGACCCTTGGCATCATGTTCGGTAGCATTGGCCGCAAGCCGGCCCAGGGCACAACCTTGCGAGTACAGACACCGGGGAAGCACTGCTCAACCCAACGGGTTAGCGGGCGGATCCGGTCGTCCTTGATATCGCGGTTGTAGCCGCTGAACTCGGCGGTACCGGCAACCCGGAAACGGCCATCACCCAGGCGACTGGTAACGATCTTGGTGGCGTCATCCAGCAAGCTGACCGTTGGTGCCGCATTTTGCGAGGCTTCGTCGTCCAGTTCCACGGTGATGGAATAGCCCTTAACCGGATAGATATTCACCCGGTCACCCAGCTTTTTCGCGAGCCCGCGACTGCCGACACCGGCACAGATCACGACACCGTCGAAAGTATCCCGGGACTGTTCGGTGCCGTCGTGGGCGGTAACCCAGGCATTGCGCTCATCGGCGCTCAGCTCGGTCACCGTGTGGCCGTAACAGGTTTTAACGCCAAGCCGTTGGATGGCATCTGCCAGTCCGTTGGTGAATTTGTGAATATCACCGGTGGAGTCACTCTCGGTGAAAAATCCGCCGTAATAGTTACCAGCCAGGGTCGGCTCGATGGATTTCATTTCCTCCGGGGTTACCGAACGGCGCTCCAGGCCGCCAGCGGCCAGCAGACGCGATACCTTTGCAGCGTGATCAAAACCGGCCTTGTCCCGGTAGATGTGCAGAATACCCTGCTTCTTCAGATCGAAATCGATGCCCTCTTCCTGTGCCCAGGCAAACAGGTGATCGCGGGCAGCAATGGCCAGACGGGCGGTTTCCGTGGTGTTTTTCTCATATTGGGGAATAGCGGCAATGAACTCGGCGAACCAGCTCAGCTTGTGCCAGGAAGGCTTGGGATTGACCAGCAAAGGCGCATCCCGGCGGGACATCCACTTGATGCCCTTCATGACTGTCTGCCAGTTATTCCAGACTTCGGCATTAGAGGCGGAGAGTTGCCCACCATTGGCGAAAGAGGTTTCCATCGCCGCATAGCGGTGTTTCTCATAAACCGTAACATCAAGCCCGCGCTTGGCGAGGGTGTAGGCCGTGGTAATACCGGTGATACCACCGCCAATTACTGCGATTCGCTTCATTCCTATCTCCGTGAGCGCCCAGGGTTTCCTCCCTGCTCGAAATGGCAGAAAGCACCCCTTCCGTCACGGGACCTGAGAGATTCACGAGCCGTTTCAGCGAAAACGGTCGTTTGCTCCTTCGGTGTGCCGACTGACGCGATTGTCGACAGCTCTTCGGAAAGTATTCATGTCAGCGGTCCTTTTGCCTGAGAGTTTCCGGGGCAGTTGCTCCTTCGGCGCTGATCGCAAGGGATTCAGTCTCTCCCGCAGACATGTCTGATTGGTAATAAACGCCAATCCACGGGTGTAAACATAGCAAATAACCGGAAGGCATGGAACCAAAGCATTGGTGTCACAGATGTGACAAAAATTGACCACCGTCAGACAATCCAGCATCCATCAGCATTATGCTTATAAGTACAGAACCAGATCGTCTGAGATAGACGCAGCGCTATGAACGCACCGTCAAGCTGTTATCCGGCAATCATGCTCTGTCCGAATAGTTTGTTGAGGTTTCCGGCACGCGCCTTGAGGAGTATGACCATGCCCCGTAAAAAAACAATTAAGCATCTGATAAATCTGCCTTTAATTGCTTCAATGACTTTTGTGAGCGGCTGTTTTCTGGATGGCTCGAGCTCTTCGAGTAGCTCGAATACAACGCCCTCAACCGAGCAGCCTGCAATCTCAGAAAAAGTGCTCGACAGTGCCGCTTCGTTCCTGGGAGCGGCGACTGGCAAAGAAATACCTTTGACCATTGATTCCGTCGTCTTTGTGAACTCCGCATTGGGACTCAACGACGTTCCCACAGATCCGAAAAACCTGTATGGCGACCTCTGGATGGTGGTGCGTGATGAGTACGGTGTTCCGGTACTGGACGGAAATGGTTGCATACAGCCGATTTCATCCGAAACCATAACCTGGCCGGACGGCAGCGAGCACGATACCGTCCCGATGGTTGTTGAAGAATTCGACGACACCGAACTGGACTTTGCCTGCACGGTGGTAGAAGGCTATGAGACCTATACCATCGAGCTGGAAATTGGGCGTCTGAACATGATCAGGACCGTCACCCAGAATCCAGCCGTCTTTGCCCGGGCACTGGCCGAGGCGGTCGACAACATCAATGCCTCTACTGCCATCAAAACCGACCCCGCAGGCAGACTGGTGCTGGTAACGGAAGTTGATGGTGAGCTGGTTGAGAAGACCATAGACTCACCCCGTGAAAACCTCGCTCTTTACTATGCGCTCCTTCAAGAAGGACGCATCGCTGGTTACGGACCCGAGAGCCGCGAAGGCGGGCAGGTGGTTCCGCCTGAATGGAAGGAAATCCGCGATGATCTGGAACTGGGCGACCTTTCCTACCTGCGCGACGGAACGCCTGGCCGTACCGGTGGTGTGAGTCTGCATGAAGGTTATGCAGATCTTTCAAACATGACGCATAACCGGATGACCGATTATGTAACCCAATTTGTCTCCTATGTTCAGTACATCGACTCGGGCTCGACCTGCCTGTATGAAGATCAGGTTGCGAATGCCTGGAGCCGTATCTTCGACATGGAAGACTACTACGGCGAAAACATTGCCGGCTTCACAACCCATGCCGACGATGCGAGACGGACTATCGTCTTTACCCATGATGTCATTCAGGATATGCCGGAAACCCCGCTGGAAACCCTCCCTCCCAACAGCTTTGATTTAATGCATGCTGCGGCGGCATTCCTCGGCGGCGCCTCCAACAAGAGCGTTCCACTGACCATTGATGGGCTGGTGTTCCTGAACACAGTACTCGGGCTGAACGAGGGCGTTGAGTTCACCTACAAAGGCGAGGTATTCGGCGATCTCTGGGAGCTCGAGCGGGATGAAAATGGCGTACCCGTCCTTGACGCAAACGGTTGCCCGCAGCCGATCTCGGTTAACGGCGGTTTTGTTCCCATGGAACTGGACGAAACCGGTGAATGCATCATAGTGGCCGGCTTCGAGGAGGATGTCATTGAGCTGGAACTGGGGCGCCTTAACGTGGCACGGGTTGCCCTCAGCAATCCTCGCGTCCTGGATCGCACCCTCAACGACGTGATGAACTCCATCAATGCCTCCGTTGGCCTGAAGCTGGATCTGTCTGGACGACTTGCCTACGGTGTTGACGACGGAACCGGTAATCTCAGCTACTACCAGACCGTGGACTCCCCCCTGGCCGGACTGGCGTTGTACTGGGCGCTGATGCGTTGGGGCAAGCTGGAAGGCACTATTGAAGTCATGGAAGAAGGGGTCTGGGTTACCAAGCAGATCGCCATTGAATTGCCAGACCAGGTACTGGCCGATGAAGGCCTGCTGTTTCTCAAACACGGCACTGCTGCATGCCAGGGCAATGCCGCAGAATGCGGAGCCAAGCATCTGCCAGTCAGTGGCTACATTGACTACAGTAACTTTAACCATTCAACCGAATCTATTTACTCCGGAGTGGACGTAAGTTATGTGGAACGCCAGCCAGATAACCTAAGCTGCGCCTACACAGACAAAACAGACGACCTCTGGATTCGCGTTCTTGGCAGCGATAGCTACACCGGCAGCAATATTGAAGCTTTCGTCAAACAGGCGGAGGATACTCGTAGCGTGATTCAGTTTATCCATACGGTTATCCAGGATCCCGTGGCGACCTGACATCCCACCGGGCTGACACCTGGTTCAGAAAGCGACCCCTGCTCCGGCGGGGGTTTCTTTTTGCCCGCCATGATGAGTTAAGCTAAAAGCCATGAAAAACGCCTCGAAGACTCGCAGACAGTTAACGCAGCAACTGGAACAAGCCGGCAACTACGAACAATGGTGCAAGGCCGCCACAGCTCTGGATGACCTGGACGGATTGCTTGCCTGGCGCGAGCAGGAAGAAACCGGAATGCTGCATGAAAGCCTGATGCGCAAGCACATGGACCTCATGGACCATTGCCAGCAGACTGGCGACACACGGCGATTGATTCGGATCCTCCAGGAGAGCCTCTACCGTCACCTCGGGGAACTATCCAACCCCGATCTCTATACGGTCGCTCGTAGCGGAACCAACCGGTTGGTGGGTGAATTCCTGGATGCGGTAGAGACGTCCATGACATTCATCTGCGACCACCCCATTCCAGAGGTCACAACCGCCCGTAAACTGAAAATGTTTCGGGACGCCGAGCGGGTCTATGGCCGGCCAGCTCTGATGCTCAGCGGTGGCGCGGCCTTCGGCATTTACCACATTGGTGTTACCCGGGCGCTCTGGCGCCAGGATCTTCTGCCGGATGTCATGGCCGGCTCCAGCATGGGTGCCATCGTGGCGGGTGCCATCTGCACACGAGACGAAAAGGAACTGGCAGACTTCTTTAACCATCCGGAACGCATTCACCTGAATGCCTTCCGCTGGCTCGGCGTCGCGGAAGGCCTGAGGGCCGGCCATGCCATGGATCCGCGCCAACTTCAGGAGCATCTCCAGCACAATCTGGGCAGCGTCAGTTTCAAAGAAGCGTATGAGCATAGTGGCCGTACACTGAATATCTCCGTCTCCCCTACCCGCACCCAGCAAAAGCCAAGGCTGCTGAACTGGCTCTCCTCCCCGGCAGTTCTGGTGGATTCAGCGGTGATGGCCTCCTGTGCGGTTCCAGGCATCTTTCCCCCAGTGACCCTTCAGGCCCGGGAGTCGGGCAGAAATAGCGAGAGCAGCGTGCCCTACATGCCCACCGAGAGCTGGATTGATGGCAGCGTGCATGGCGACCTGCCATTGATGAGAATGGCCCGTCTGCACAACGTGAACAAGACCATTGTGAGCCAGGCCAATCCCCATGTGGTGCCGTTTATCAGTGACCATGACCGGAGCGGCGTGACCGCCTGGGCCAAGCGGGCAGCGTTTTCACTGGCCCATGGTCAGATCGCCACAGCCCTGAAGCTGACCCGCCAGAGCCCGCACCCCGGCATCATCCGGCCATTGATTGAGCAAGCCCACGCCATGACCAGCCAGCAATATCTGGGCGACATCAATATCCATTTTCCGCCGAAAGCCTCCCTGTACCGAAAGGTGCTGTCTAACCCGAGCCCCGAGGACCTGGAGATGTATATAAACCTCGGGGAACAGGCGACCTGGCCACGACTGGCCATGATCGAGGATCAGACGCGGATCAGTCGGGCCTTTGATCGCTGCATAAGGCAGCTGGAAGCCGCGCTGGAGACAGAAAACCGGGACGAAACCCAGCTGTAGAATGGTTGGCGGAGATTACTCGTCCGCGACCTTTCTGAGCCACTCCACACCGAAACGCACGCCAAAACCCTGCAGATCCGTCGGTATATGGCCCAGCCCGCCGGTGTGGGTGCCAGAAGACGCCATATCTACATGGACCCAGCCGATATCCTTATCGACAAACCGCCCCAACAGGCGCGCCGCGTATATGTGGTCTCCTGCGCCCGTGGTCCTGCATTGCAGGGTGTCTGCAACCTTGGATTCGAGGTCCTCGTCATAATCCTCTTCGTATGGAAAAGGCCAGACTCGCTCACCGCACCGTTCGCCTGCCTGGATGATTGGCTCTATCCACTCACGGCGGTTAGTGATTGCCCCGGCCATGCGCTGCCCCAACGCCGCAACAACGGCACCTGTCAGCGTCGCGTAGTCAATAATCACACGGGGCTTTTCGCGGGAAGCCAGCGCTAACGTATCCGACAAAACCATCCGCCCTTCTGCATCGGTATTGATCAGTTCAATGGTCGTGCCATCCAACGCTGTAATCACATCATTGCATTTCACCGCCCTGGATCCGATATGGTTTTCCGCAAGAGCCAGCCAGCAATCCACCGGCTGATCAAAGCCCAAGCGCGTCATGGCCAGGAAGGCGCCAAGCGCAACAGCACTCCCCTGCATATCGCCGTGCATGCCCAGCATGCCACCGCCAACTTTGAGATTGCTGCCACCGGTATCGAAACAGATGCCCTTTCCGACCAGCGCGAACGGTTTACCTTTAGCTCCAGCGGGTCGATATTGAAGATGCAATATCCCGGCATCCCTGACCGGACTTGCCTCAACCACAGAAAGAAAAGCCCCGGCACCCAATTCCTCAAGCTTATCCCGATCAAAAAACGTCGCTCGCCAGCCTTCCTCTTTCGCCAGGTTCTCCGCAAAATCCCGATAAATACCCGGGGTCAGATAATTGCCTGGAAGATGAGTTAGCCACCTGGCCAGATTATTTCCCTCGGCCGTCGCTTCGACATACCCGAAATCAGCGCTTTCAAAAGGTCCGAAGAAGCTGATCGAGTCCAGTTTTTTCGGCTCCACAGACTTACCAGACACCCTTGGTAACTGGAAAAGGTCAGCATAGGCAGCAGCCAGAATCGCTTCCGCCATCCTGCTTCCAGACTCGCAGTCCCCAATAAGAGAAATAACGTTGATTCCAACAAACCGCTCTGAGATCAGGGGCCCTATCGCTTTTCGGGCGAGAGTCAGAGCTTTGAAAGGCTGCATCTTTTCAGGCACGAACACAGCGGCGACTCGCCCGGCCTCGGATGAAGACAGGAACACCGGGTTCTCATTCTCCGGGTACCTTGCCAGAGCACTTTTTACGGTCGCGGCCCAGGGGCTCTTATCGATTGCGTTTTTCTCCCCTTTTGGTAGCAGAAGGACAACGCCAACGTCAGACCCAAAATCCCAGGAGGTGGGTGTATTGTCGTATTTCTGAACATTCAATGGATGTAAGCCTGAAAATGTCGGTCTCATAGATATCCTCGGTACCGTTGTTCCCGGATTTCTTTGAATCTGGTGGGTCTTTGATTTGTCCTTGGCGGAACAGCAACTATAGTTAGTGATGGGGTTGGCATTTACCGAATCCGTTCCTGCCTCCGACTAACTCTAGCTTCCCAGGCAACATATTGCCCTCTTTCTCAGCTCACCAGGAGTATATTCAATGTCAATTACGCCCGATTCCAAGATGTCTCAAGACGTGTTGGCGTGGCGCGACGCCACCTTGGACTCAGTTCTTGGAACTGAGACACCCAAAGATCCGAACAAAGGCTATATCGCGCTACTCGGCTGGAGCATCAATGCGATTAAGGCCGCCCAGAAATTCGACCGCCGCTACATCGTAGTCGCGCCAGATTGGGCCGCGGATTTTTGCACCGCAAACAACATTCCTTTTATTCCCTGGGACTTTGTTCGCCTTAATGATCGATCAATGGAAATCGCCCACAGACTGAAAGACGAAGGCGTTGACGTCGCCGTCCCATTGTTCGAAGAAACCGTTGAATGGTCCGGCGCCATTAACTCTGTGTTACTCGATAATCCCCGTATGTACGGCCAGTCTATCCTGTTCCGGGACAAAGCCCTGATGAAGCGGCGTGCCCAGCTCGGCGGTATACGGGTGGGTATCTTCGAAGAAGCTCACGAGAAAGAAGACATCGTCCGCTTCATGAAGCGCGTCAACCAGACGCTGCTTAAACTGGATGGCGACCCGGATGACCCGATTCACGTCAAGGCCTTCGACAAAGCCGGCTGTCTCGGCCACCGGATGATCCGAACACTCGAAGAAATCGACCAGATCCCGGATGAGGAATACCCGCTACTGATGGAAAGCCACCTCAGCGGCTGGGAATTTGCCGTTGAAGCCTGGATTCATAATGGGAAAATCAAGTTCCTCAATATCTCTGAGTATGTAACCCTGGGCTATTCGGTGTTTGTGCCGGCAACCAAGGAACTCGAGAGCTGGCGGAACGCTATTACCAAGCAGATCGAATTGCTCATAAAAACGTTCGACATCAAGTTTGGCCTGATCCATCCCGAGTACTTTGTTACCGCCGATGGCGAGATGTACTTTGGTGAAGTGGCCTACCGCCCACCAGGGTTCAAAGCTTTCGAATTGATTGAACGCGCTTACGGCTTCAATGCCTATCAAGCTTCAATGCTGGTGTTCGATCCAAAGAGCACCCCAGAAGAAGTGGATGCGTTCTTCCCGCGTGAAGTGGTTGACGCCAAAGGCTATGCCGGCTGTTTCGGGGTTTACCCACGCCGTCGCGTGGTCAGCAAGCTGGAAATGCCTCCCGAATGCACTGAACACCCCTACTTCGAATCACACGAACTACTGGAGCCAACAGAGGAAACCGTTCCTGACAGGTCGGCCTTCGGTACACACTGGGGACTGGTGTTCTTCTTCGGGGATGACCCAATCAAGATGCGGGATCTGCTGAAGGCTCAGGAAGATCTGGACTTCTACGTGTAAATCGCAGCATCCGGGCTGTCTTTGGCAGCCCGGAAACCTCTAAATCCTCCCTAACCCTGCTCATACTCCCGAACCAGCTCCTGCAAAAAATAAAGCCCTGCAGAACTCAGGAAGCATCGACCGGCTCCCGCACGAAACATCAGATTTCGCTTATCCAGATAGTCGAGAGCTTCTGGAACGCCTTTTTCAAAGCGAGCCGCCCTAAGAATCTCCTGGTATTCCTCATCGTCCTCCAATGCGGATAGATCTTGCTCGTTCAGCCCGGCATCCGGACGGCCAAGGTACTCCAGATCCCGACCGCTGCGCGCGAAATACCGCCCGATCAGCAGCAATATCACCTGCACCCGGAAGGCGTTCTCATCGTGCTCTTCATTCTCGTCGTCGC
This sequence comes from Marinobacter sp. BW6, assembly GCF_008107725.1. Lineage (GTDB taxonomy): Bacteria > Pseudomonadota > Gammaproteobacteria > Pseudomonadales > Oleiphilaceae > Marinobacter. The sequence goes on along the minus strand of NZ_VIRN01000035.1, from coordinate 236,698 downwards.
TGCTTTCCTTGAGAAAGAAAAACGCGCCGGTTTCGTTAAACACCAGCTCGCTGCCCAGGTGTTCGTAGAAGGTCCGGAAGTGGGACAGATGGTTGTACAGGAGATTGTAGAGCGGATTGGCACGCAGCTCGGAACGGTTGCTGTCCCAGACGTCACGCACGATTACCCGGCCGGCCTGGAATTCCCGGTAGATCGCGGCGCTGTGGGCCGGGAGGATCACATCAAATTCAGACATTCTGTTGCTCCAGGCGACGCTTTCGGTAGACAAACTGTTCACTGTCGGATGACTGATCGAGGATTCGGAAGCGGTTGGTCGTAACCACCTGCAGACCCTCCGGCGGCGAGTTGACCAGCCGGTTCAACGCCGCCAGCAGGTCCGGAAAGCGATAACCAGGGATAAAGCCATCCAGGCGGCCATGCAGTTCCCGAACCAGATCCGTGGTGGGCCGCAGTTCCAGTGTTTCCAGCCATTGATAGAGCTGGTTGATACGCTGGACATCGATGCGGGTGTGGCGACCGCTGCCATCCACCTCCTGAAGAACCGGCACCTCGGCCTTACGGCGTAGGTCGTTCAGGCGCAGTTCCAGTTCGCTGAACAACAACTGGTAGTAGCTGGACGATTCACCGAAGGCGTAATGTTTCGGGCGTTGCTGGGCCCGAAGGCCGATCAGGAAGCCCGTGCTGCGGGCAAAGTCGCCACCTTCCAGCCACTTTCGTTTCAAGCTGAGGGTCTCGGTTTCGCCCTTGAGCTCCTGCAGCTTGCCGTAAAAATGCTCCATGGCGTTGTACTGGACCATGCCCTGGCGCGTCTTGCGCAGGAAGTGCTCCACCTCCTGGGCCACCGCCTGAATGGGTTTATACAGGGCGTTCAGGCTGATGGACGAACGGAACAACTGGTCTGCCAGGCTGTGATCTCCGTGATTTTCCAGCAACCGCACCATCGCTTCCAGGGTTTCGAACAGGTTGCTGCCATCCGGCAGCCGTGTATCCGGGTTCAGGAACACCAGGGTCGGCTTGATGTGGCGCTCGTACAGGGTCACGATCTGCTCAAACAGGTTCTGGCGGAACTCCAGGAACTTCTCGGGCGCCCGGCTGGCGTCGCCGGACAGGTCCGCAAGCTGCGCGCTGATGGTCTGCATGCGCAGGACGTTCTGGCGCAGCAAGCCGATGAGCTGGCTCACCCGCTCGTTCAGATCATCCCGCAGTTCGGTATAGTCCGGATCCGCGTCGCTGAAACTGCTGGTTTCCAGCCGATTGCGCACATCGCGCAACGTCACCAGATGGCCGCGAAGGCGGGCATCGGTCAGTTCCTGGTACAGAGAGGCGTTGCAGGCCCGCATCAGGTTGATCAGCGCATCCTGGAACACCAGGCGACGCTCACCCTCGGTCTTGATGATATCGATCACCAGGCCACTGCGGAACAGATTGTCGGTATTCAGAGCAAAACGCACCCTGTCCCGATCGGCATTGCCAAGGGCACGGGTGTAGTCCATCACCTCGGCTACCAGATCACTCTCGAGAATATACCGGGCTTCGTTCCGATCCATCCGCTCGATCAACCGGAACAGGATCTTCGGGTGCTCGAACAGCAGCCGGGTGGTATCCAGGGTGCTGAAACGTTTACTCATCCACCGGCTCCAGCAGGCTGTTCTGAGTCTGGTCCGCCCATTGGCTTACGGGTTCGCCGTTGGTGAAACCCTCGGCGCCACCCCAGAACACCAAAGTGCGTTGCGGGCTGTAGGGCCGGGCGGTACGCATCTGCCCTACTTCCAGATGCCGGCCGATCAGGTAAATCACTTCCGCACTGGCACTATGGGTGGCCGCGGAGAACAGGTTGAAGCCCTGCTTGCGGAGACGCTCCAGTAGCGACGGCATCTGGCTGATATCCACGCTGGCCAGCTCGTCCAGCACCATGGGGAACGACAGCTGCACGCCGGGATACAACACCCGCTTCAGCAGCCGGTACACCAATTCCAGATTGATCAGTGCCGTAGTGGAGGTGGACTGGCCTTTCTTGTCCAGGCTCGCGGCATTTTCCTTGCGGGTACGGTAGGAAATGCCGGTGATCACCTTGTCCATGGTCAGGCGTTTGCTGCCGCCCTCACCAAAAAAGTCCGCCACGAACACCCGCAAACGGTCATAGAACGCGTCCGACTGCAGCTGGTTGCCATAGGGGTCGATGTTGTTGGCTTCTTCCACCAGATTGCGGAATTTCGGATCGGTGTGGATATCCACCCGGATTTCCACCAGATCGTTGATGCGCACGCCTTCCAGCTCGCGGTTCAGCTGGGCTTCAAACCGGGCAATGTGTTCGTGGTTGGATTTCAGGGCCTGCCGGTAGCTCGCCACGGTTTCATTGTGGATGCCAACCTGCTGCTCCAGCACATTCCAGCGCTCGGCCATGCCGGCAAACAGATCCGACAGGCTTTTGAAGGTTTCCCGGATAACGGAGGACGCCGGGCTGTCTTTCTGCAATTCGCCTTCGGTGTCTTCGTGGATGCCGAGATAAACAAACTGGCGCAGGTGGTCGAGGATACTGCGACGGCGCTCTTCCAGGTCGTCCAGCTGGGTTTGCAGGTCGTCGAACGCTGCGACAGATACCTGCTCAATATCCAGAGGCTGCTCGGCTTCCACCGCTTTCAGATGCGGGAAGCGGTGCTCAACAGTGCCAACGCTTCGGCTGAGGCCCGCCAGTTCCCGTTCCCGCTCTTCGATACGCTCTTTTTCGGCCCTGGCTTTGGCGGCCTTCTGCTGCACCGCATCCTGCTTTTCCTGCTCCAACCGGCCCTGTTCTTCCAGCTTGGCCAGCTGCTCCTCCGCCGCCTGCTTTTCTTCATTGGCATCTCGCAGAGTGGTTGCAGCGGCCGGGTAACGCTGGAGCGTCTCCAGGTCTTTCTCGATGGCACGGATCTCTTTTTCCGTGCGCTCGATCAACCGCGGCCGGTCATGCTCCTGGTTGGCAGTGTCTGCCAGCTCCGCCCGCTCCTTTTCCAGGCCATGAAGCTCTCCTTCCGAATGCCGGCGCTGCTCTGCAAAGTCGGTCTGCCGCGCTGGCTGGGCCTGATATTCGGCATCGAACCAGTCAAAGCCTTTATCAGTAGGAACAAACAGCCGGGCGAATGCCTCGATGGCCGCCTTACTGTCGGCGTCCAGATCCTGGCCAGGGCTGGCCATCACCAATCGGGGGTCCACGGCGCGCAGCGGAGCAGCGGTGGCTTCATTCAACTGGTTCTGCAGCTGCCAATGTTGCTTGCTTTCCCGATCCTTGAGGGATTCCAGCTTACGCTCAAGCTCCTGCTTCTTTTTCTGGATCTGCTCCAGACGGATCTCCGCCTGGGCGGCACTTTTCAGGGCGGCCAGATGCCCTTTCTTGCTATCGAGTTCCTCTTTCTGGATCTCCTCGATTTCCTGCAGGGTCATCTCTCCGTACTGCGAGACCAGTAGATCGCCATCTTTCTGGTTCTGCTCCGCCTGCTTGATGCGACGGTCTGCGGAACGGATCTCGCCCTTGAGGCCGCTGGCGTCCTGCTCCAGCTTTTTCAGAGCCTGGAGCACATGGCGAAGCGTCTCGTTCTGTTCATTGAACCCCTCTACCGCCACTTTTCGCCTGGTGCCAATATCCTGCAAGGCATTGCTGACGCCATCCCGGAAAGCGGCAAAATCGTGCTGACTGCGAAGCAGGGTCTGGTAGGCCTGGTGATCCCTTTGCAGCTTCTCGAACCGTGAACGCTCTTTTTCAATCTGGTTCAGCTGGATTTGCTGTTGCTTCAACTGATCGTGCCGGTTGAGAAACTCATCGATGTTGAAATCGAAGGCATCGTCGGCGAACTTCTTGTCTGCCTCGATAATGCTGGCCACCGCATTGGACATGGCCTGATCGTCTGCCTTCATCTCAAACAGCAGCAGGATCAGCGTGCGCAGAGACTGCACCCGGCGCTCATCAGACTCACCCAGGGGCAACACGGAATAGCGCACCGCATCCGCGTTCATCAGCTCGCTGCTGTACAGCATCTGTTTGAGTTTGGCCGGGTCATTCACCAATCGGGTTTCTTTGGAGAGCTTTTTCAAGGCCTCTGACAAACGGCTGAACGACAGCTCCGGCACCGCCTGGCCAATGCCGTCCTCATCATTACCATCCCAGAACAGCGGCCGCAGCTGGTCGTAGCCCACCGGCACAAAAGCTCGGCCATAGCTGAGCTGGCTGGCGCTGTCCCGATAAAGGATCTGGCAATGCACCCCGGCCGGGTTCTCGGCCTCCATGATCAGGAAGCTGAACTGGCTGGGGAAGTAATGCTGGTAGCTTTCCTCGTTGGTGTAAAAGCTGCCGGCGCTGGCATTGCGGAAGGCAAATTTCTTGCGGCTGTTCTTGAAGTTGTTCTCCGGCAACAGAAACAGACGGAGCGAATTCAACAGGCTGGATTTGCCAAGATTCCCCGGGCCGAGAATGAGGCCATGGTTATCCACCGGGATTTCCACGTAACAGAAGCCGGCGGAATCCACCAACACCAGACGGCGAATACCAAAATTGAAATTGCCTGGGCTCCCCTGGGAGTCACTCATCCAGAATCATCTCCTGTTCCATGAATTTGCCGGTATATCGAAACGCTTCCCCAGTGCCTCACTGGCAAAGGTAAGCATCTGTAGGCACTGGTAGAAATTCCACTCGTTCTCCACGTCCGGCCGGCTGGACGCCAGCCTCTAAACAGTGTTTTTGAACGTATGTTTGATGGATAGTGTAACGCTATCAGGCGCCTACTGTATCGGGGACTTTTGATTCACAATGATACCCTGAGTCTTTGCAAAGCGAGTGAAGGTACGCCAATGAAAGACACGCAGAGTAACCGCCGCGGCAAACCGACCCTGGTTACGTTCGATACCAAGGGCGAGCGATTGGAATGGTTCTCCCTGGGTGACCAGGTAATGGGCGGACAATCGGACGGAGCGCTGGTTCCCTCTGAGGAAGGTGTCGGTCTCTTTCACGGCACCGTGCGACTGGATAACGGCGGCGGCTTTGCCTCTGTCAAAGCAGACTTGCCGGAACCCGTCGATGCCACCCAGTGGACAGGCATTGAATTGCTCGCAAAGGGCGACGGCAAAACCTACAAGATCGGCCTTCGAAATAGCGCCAACCGGCGAAGCATTGTCTACCAGCATGCATTCACACCGGATACGGAAGAATGGAGTCGCATCCGTCTTCCCTTCAGTGGGTTCATACCGACCTGGCGCGGCAAAACATTGACCGATGAGGCAGCCCTGAATCTTTCGTACCTGGCTTCAGTGAGCCTTTTCGTTTCCGGGCGACAGGTTGGTGAATTTCAACTGAAGATGCAGGACTGGGTTCTGTACTGATGGAGCTCTCCTGGTCATGACCACGAATACCTTTGCCCTGGACCTGCAACGACCATTCAACCTGCGCATGACGGTGGAAAGCCACGGTTGGTGCCAGCTTGCGCCCTGGCACTGGGACGGTGAGAGTCTTGAGCGAACAGTAAGAATAGGCACCAACGCGGAATGGGCCCGGGTGCACCAGCCCTCTGAGGATCAGCTTCTTATCGAATCCTCCTCATCAAGCACAGCGGCTGTTTCCGAAAGTGTCGCCCGCTGGCTGCAGCTGGACTGGGATCCCTCAGAGTTTCTTGCCCTTTGCGACAGGAACGATCCGGACATTGCCCGCTTTATCCGGTCCGGTGGGGGGCGATTCCTACGCGGCGATACCTTCTTTGAGGATCTCATTAAAACCGTTTGCACCATCAACACCACCTGGAAACAGACCAAATCCATGGTCGACTCTCTGGTTGCTCTGGGCGACGGCCTATTCCCTGAGCCCAGGGAACTCCAGACGATTGGCCCCGGGCGATTGGCCGACGAGTGCAAACTGGGATTCAGAGCCAGAACCGTCGATACGGTGACCGATCAATTGCTGCAGGATAAAGCCATCGAGACCGATGGTTCAGCCCGTGATGACAGCATTGATTACGACTACCTGATCTCTCTGAAGGGCATCGGCCCCTATGCCGCCGCACACACCATGATGCTCATGAGAAATTTTGAGACGCTGCCGGTCGACTCCGAAGTCAGCGCCTATCTCCGCCAACAAGGGTTGGATCCGAAGCATGCCCAAAGCGCTTTTCAACACTGGGGCAAGTATCGGTTTCTCGGCTACAAGCTGAAGCGAATTGTCGATAAAGCAAACTGGATTGGGGATTGATGCAATGACAAAACTAGCCCTGGTAACCGGTGCCAGCGCCGGCATTGGCCGTGAAGCCTGCGCTCTCTTTGCCCGGAAAGGCTACCGGGTGATCGCCCTGTCCCGACAGCCAACCGGCGTCGAGTCTGCCGATCTGGAGCTGGCGCTGGATCTGGAGTTCTTTGAACAGATCGAAGGGCTTGCCGGCGCTCTGGACACGGAGATTGCAGCAGCCGAGCGGGTTGTTCTGGTCAACAACTCCGGTTACGGGCAATTCGGCGCGCTTCGCGACCTCTCCGAATCCATGTGGCGAAAGCAGTTCAGCACCCACGTATTCGGCCCCATCAAACTAGCCGCTGTTTGCCTGAGGCTTTGCGAACAACACGGGGTACCCTTGCGGGTCATCGCCGTAAGCTCCGTACTCTCCATCGCGCCCCAGAAAATGAAAGGCGCCTACTGTGCCGCCAAATCCGCGATGAACACGGCCCATGAGAGTTTCTGGTTTGATGAACAGAGCAGCGAATGCCTGGAAAGCTTCTCGCTGGTGCTCCCGGGCCCCGTGGTGACACGGTTCAGAGAGCATGCCCTTGCCGCTTTACAGCCCGTGCTTGGGCGAGCGAGCGCGGTGCACCGGGAAAAGTACGAAGCCATGGAAGCAGCGCTCGCGCCAGGCGCCAGGATCAAGCCCTTTACCGCCAGTGCGTCGGATGTTGCCCAAAAGATCTACAGAGCTGCAGAAGCGAAACGGCCCAAGCCTCGATATCTGGTCACACCCCAGACCTACGCTGCCGAATTCATCACCCGGTTTATTCCCCGGTCGATCCAGCGCATGCTCTTCAGCTAGGGTTACCACATTCTCAAAGCCAATCCTGTTCAAGGAGACCCACCATGGAAAATCGCAAAGTCCGCTGGGGCATCATAGGCACCGCAGAAATTGCCACCAAGGTCGTGGCCGGAATGCACGATGCAGAAAATGCCGACGTGGTTGCGGTCGCAAGTCGCTCCCTGGACCGGGCACAAGCCTGGGCAGACGAGTACGATGTGCCGCAGGCGTTCGGCTCCTACGATGAGCTTCTGGCGGATGACAGTATCGACGCCGTGTACATCCCGGTCCCCACTGCCCATCGCAACGAATGGATCAAGAAGGCCGCCCGCGCCGGAAAGCACGTTTACGCCGAGAAACCGCTGGCCGACGGCATTGAAGAGGCCATCGACGTCTGCAAAGAAAACGGCGTCCAGTTCATGGACGGAACCATGTGGCTGCACAGCACGCGCACGCAAGACATCGAGAAGCGCATTGCCAACGGCGATATCGGCGATGTGCGCCGGGTAACCAGTGCCTTCACCTTCAAAGCCCCCTCCAAAGAATGGTACGAGGGCGGCAATGGCCGAACCGACAAGTCTCGGGAACCCATGGGCTGCTTTGGTGATCAGGGCTGGTATCCGATCAGCGCCACCCTATGGAGCTTCGGTTACGAACTGCCCGAACGCGTGCAGATGACGTTCGTCTCCAAGAACTCCATCGACACCATCGTCGCCTGTGGCGGCACCCTCTGGTTCTCTGACGGCCGAATGGCAACCTTTGATGCAGGCTGCGAACTCGCTCACCGATCCCAGGTAGAAACAGTTGGCGACGCCGGCCTTATACGAATCGACGACCTGGTGGGTGGCCAGGGTAGAAGCGGGAATTTCGCGGCCTACGGCGAACGCTTCACCGGCAGCACGCGTTACATACTGGGGGATGCCAATGGCAAAGACACAGAGCAAGAGGTAGAGCCCTGTGACCACGTCGTGAAGCTGGTTGAGAAGTTCTCGAACATCATTCTGACTGGCGAGCTGGACGACCAATGGCCCAAGCGCAGTCTGGCCTGTCATCGAGTGATGTCGGCGCTGTTCGAATCCGCGGAATCAAACGGCGCCGTTGTCTCCTTGTAAACGTTCTCAGGCCCCGCCGTGCTGGCGGCGGGCCTTTTTCACCCGCCGGGCCTGGCCCATTTCATCCTTCAAGTAAGCCCCGATGGCCTTGAAAATGCCCAGGTCCGGATCAGCCTTGCCATCATCCGCCAGCCGGAAAATCTGCTGGTAGTACCAGGCCTGGCCGCCCAGCACGTTAATGACTTTAAGCGGCATCAGCGGACTCGCCGGCGAGAAAAACCCTCGTTGAGCAAGCTTGATGTGGTCTTCATGGCAAACCGTCTTATCGATGCGCCCTTCAAACAGATCTTTGGGCGTATCGGGATCCGTGCAGAGCGGTCGGCCAAGGCCAACCACGTCGGTTTCGCCATTGGCGACTGCCTCTTCCATAAACGCGCGCGTCCGGAATCCACCGGTGACCATCAGCGGGCAATTGCACACCTCGCGAATCGTCTGGGCGTAATCCAGGAAGTAAGCCTCCCGCTTGCGAGTGCTTTCCCGCATGGCCGGCCCGTCGCTTGCCGTGTCGGCATCACCACTGTACCCGAGCAGCCGCGGCTGTTCGTAGGTGCCGCCGGATACCTCCAGCAGATCAATACCCTCCTCATTGAGCCAGCGCACCACGTTCACGGACTCGTCGAGCGTAAAGCCGCCCTTGCGGAAATCGTCGGAATTCAGCTTTACCGCCACCGGAAACTCCGGCCCCACAGCGGCGCGAGTAGCCCGCACTACCTCGAGCAGGAAACGGGCGCGATTTTCCAGCGAGCCACCCCAGCGATCGGTGCGCTGGTTGGTGACCGGCGACAGAAAAGACGACAACAAATACCCATGAGCCCCATGCACCTGAACGCCGGTGAAGCCCGCCTCCTTGGCGATCCGGGCCACATTGGCAAAACGCTGGATAAAGTCCAGGATCTCCGGCTCCGTGAGCGCCCGCGGGCGAGCATAGTTGCCCATCAGCGAAAGCTGCACCGCCGACGGCCCCATCGGACGAGTGGTCACGTAACGCGGCGACTGCCGACCGGCATGGGATATCTGCATCCACAGATGGTTGCCATTGCGGGTGCCCGCCTCGGCCCAGGCACGCAACTGCGCCATACCCTCCGGCTCGCCTTCAGCCGGCGCCGGATCAATCGCCACGTTACCCGGCCGCTCAAGCACCCGGTGATCTATCATCACGTTGCCGGTAATCAGCAGCCCCGCCCCACCATCTGACCAGCAACCGTAGAGGGTTTCATGGCGGTGGGTGGCGTGGAGTTGATCGTCTGCCAGTCCTTCGGTCATGGCAGCCTTGGCAATACGATTGGGCAGGACGGCTCCACAGGGGAGTTTCAAAGGTTCGGCGAGGGGCGATTGGGGCATGAAATCATCCTGATGGTTGTGAATTGTTGGCTTTTCAAGGTTAAAGAAACAAAGCCAATCATAAGCATAAATGCCCACGCTGGCGCCGGTTGTCCCCGGTCCTCACCTTGCCGTATTGTTTGGCGTTGACAGTGCAGATTCAAACACACGGCGCAATCAAAGGGATTGTCTTTATGTCACTCGAAAAACACGATCTGATTCATGAATTCCCCGAATCAAAAGAAGCCATTCATCACCTGAAAACTACCAACAATCATTTCGCGAAATTGTTTGAAGAGTACCATGAGGTAGATCATGCAGTTCACCATTTCGAGGGTGGTGCAGAGAACACCTCTGACGAGCATCTGGAGGATCTCAAGAAACAACGCCTCAATCTGAAAGACCAGCTTTCTGGCATGATTCGCGAGTACGAATCCTCAGCTGAGAAATAGAAGTAACCCGGCAACTGTTCCCCGGGCACGGGCGGGCTCTCTAAGCTCGCACCGGGGCTCCACCCCTTTCCGCGAACACTCCTAAAAAGAATCCAAACCGCGATTTACCGCATCAATAGCGCCGGCCAGATACCCCGTAAACTCACGTGACCACTCACTGCCAATTCCGGTTACCCGGTTAGCCCATACACCTGAGCTCGGCGACAAGGCAGGCATAGGGTGATCGCCAGAGGATCTCTGATCCATGTCGGTGGCGGTGTAGATCTCTTTAGCCCAGTCCTTGATAAATTCTGCCTCTGGATTCTCCGCTTGCGTACCAAACAGTCGCACGAACTGTGTGCGGCAAGCAGTAATAAGCTCTTCTTCAGAAACACGACCGCGCACGTCAGCAGGCACACCCAGGAAACCAAACAACGCCGCCTGCCCGCCCGGAGTAGAGGCATCATGGATCTCAACCATTGGCCCAACGGCACTTCGAGCCTCCCCGGATAACCCTTGATCTCGCCAGAAAGGCCGATCGAACACGGCAATGTATTTTGCATGCGGGGCCATCCAGGTATCTGTCGCCTGCCATTGCCTGGCAAGTTCATCCGTTAAGGCAGGCGAAAACGTTAGCTGAGACTCAACTAATCGGGGTGGCATTGCCAGCAATACATGGTCTGCGTTGTAGCTCACGGTTTGCCTTTGAGCATCATCGCTCTGTAGCTCGATAGAGGGCTCTGAAATGCGCAGACTACGAACCGTTTGGCCTGTCACAACCCGCGCTGGATCAAGCCGCTGATACAAAGCATCAATGAGCGAATACATACCACCAGCGATTCGCATTGAAGGTGGAGAGTTGACGTACCCAGCCGTTCGCTGAGGAGGCTGATTGGATGAACGTTCCAGAAGCATATCGCCCGTTTCAAATTGCTCAAAGGTCTCTAACCCGAGCTCATCCACCAGCCGCGCCATATCGGTCTGGAATGCAGGCCAGAACCAGGCGGGCCCCAGATCGAAGCCCTCACCCGACACATCCGGTTTACCATCAGAGTGGATCGTAGACGCAATACGCCCACCAAGAATCTCCCGGGCCTCGAGAATGACATAGTCTTTGATGCCCTTCTTCTCAAGTGAATAAGCGGCGTATAAGCCCGCCAGGCCGGCGCCAACAATGGCGATGCGGACGTTTTGCATGAATGAACTTCCCGTGATGATCGTGTTGTCTCGGTGATATACGGCTCTAACCCTTCTTTAGGCAAAGAGGTAACCGACTATTAGTGGCCTGATAGGCACTATCACTGCGAAGTGTCTATTGGGATCAGCGCATGGCTGCGAGAGTTCTCTACCTCGAACAAGGCGACTGGCAATTTTTCGGGTTAAAACCGAGCTCTGTAATTCTGCGGCAACAAATGCACATGTTGCTCAATCGCCCCCGGCAAGATGAAGAATCTCGGAGCAGTGGTAAATTCGTAAACCCGATACAAGCGAAAAGCGTCTGAGTAGTCATTGGAAAACGCCCGCTCATTCTCGCTAATAAAAAACGGCAAATATTTCCCTGAGTTCGTCGCCTTAACCTCCAGGAAACGCTCTTGATCCCCCGTCGAGTCAAAAGACCGAATGTCGAAACCTAATCCGTCGCCACGCTCCTTACTCGACCACTCCACATCTGCCGCCAGGTCCGGCCTACCTTGTGCGGTAAGCCTCTGCTTCTCCAAGCGAAGAACAAATTCTTCAGCGCGCTCGCCAAGCTGGCGATTTCGGCGTTCCCTTTCAGAGAAGTCGATACGTTTCGCTAGGTAGCTTGGCCTGTTCTCGGCCACATGAGGAATTCGCTCTGGCGGTTCCGGATCAAACACCGAATCCCAGGCCCGATCACTATGATCCGGCTCTTCGGCGACCTTATCCGCAACGAGATTAACGTCATCAACGACCTTCTGATGGCCCGCAAGATAAGACAGGACTACCTGTTTGAGTTGTTGCTGATAATTGAAAGCGGGTTTGTAACCGGGGATGTATGGGAGCCCCAACTCCAAAAACACAGCACTGACGTTCTGGTGTTTGTATTCGATCGAGCCCTCAGAGCGACTATTAAGGCGCGGCTGCAGTGCCCTGCGGTGTGCCGCCTTGCTGTAGGCGGCACCAACGAGGTGTTTCTCGAGCATCGTCACATAGTCATTGACCAAAAACTCGCATTCTAACCAGTCCCAACCACCACGCTCAGGTTGAAGAAGATCACGAATCGCCTTTTCATCAAGGCTAGTTAACAGTGCGGACTTGAGAAGCTCGCGGGCAATCCGGTTCCCCAGCAGTTCGAAAAGCTCATCGTCCAGAAACGCGTAATCAATGTGAGCGTTAATGACGCCCGGCGATGTCGCAGTTGTAAGTTGCTGATAGATCTCTTGTTGGCCGGGTCTGACTTTGTGGTGCCAAAAGCCTTCACTATGAAGGTGGAAGAAGGGTAAATGCGGATTGTTGTGATCGGAGTGGGATTTCAGCGCCTGAAAACGCTCAGTGAAATGGCGTTTTAGATTTTCATCAAAATAAATCCGGTTGTTCGTAATTTGCCCCGACTCTATGAGATCCATGACCGCCTGCAACATGGCCACTTTATGGGGGCTTTTTTTACCACCACGACGATTCAAACGGAGCGTCAAGAATCGTTTCTCGTAATCAAGCAAACTCATCGCCCACTCCAGTAATCCGCTTTCTCCGGGATGACCCATCGTACTCCGCCACGAGGATCTTGCTGGTCGCCCACATACCTGGGAATCAGGTGACAATGCATGTGCAGAACCGTCTGACCTGCCGCTGCTCCACAATTCATACCAATATTGTAGCCATCCGGCTGATAGCGCTCTTCAAGCCACTGCTTGCCTTGCTCTACCAGCTCCATGATGGCTTGTTGCTCAGCCGCAGTCAGATCAAACCAGTCGGCAGCATGGCGATTGGGAACGATCAACAAGTGACCTTCAGAAACCGGAAAGCCATCCATCCGGATATGAGCCAACGCGTTCGACGGCATTGAGCCTTTTTCTGATGTCTGATTAACGGAGCAAAACGGGCAGTCATGTTGCATTAGGCACTCCTTTCGATGCCTGAATATCCACCGGCGGCACACCCAGGTCCTGCCACTTCTCCGGATGGCAGGTAAACAGCAGTATTTGATGCCGGCTGGCCGCATCAAACAGGATGCGCTTCATGTCCTCGAGCCGGTCGCTGTCACTGTGTACCAGGGTGTCGTCCAGGATGACCAGCGTTGGCCTTCCGGCTTCCCGCAGCAGATCGGCATAGGCCAGGCGGCTGATCAGGCCCATCTGTTCCCGGGCGCCAAAGCTCAGTTCGGTGATCTGTCCCAGTTCGCTGCCCCGGCTGAAGGTGCCCGGGCGTAGCTGTTCGTCTACTTCCAGCGACGCTTCCGGAAACAGCACTGAAAGGTAGTGGTTCAGGTGTTTCTGCAGCGGCGCCTGGAGTCGACGCGTCAGGGCCTGGCGCTTTTCCGTGAGCAGGGTCAGCAGCAGATCCAGCGCCTGGGCGCGGCGGTGCAATTCCTGATAGCGCCGGTTGCACTGGTCGTATTCCGCCTCTTTCTCGTTGAGCTGCTCTTCCAGCCCTTCCGCGCCCCAGGCTTCCAGCCTGACTTTGATATCGCGGAGTTCGCGGCCCCGGTTTTCCTGGGTTTGGCGCAGCTGATTGACCGCATTCTGGTAGCGTTCGATATCCTGCCGGAGAAACTCCGGGCGGGCCTCGCGGATTTCCCGTTCGCGGCGTTCGAGGCTGGCTTCGAGCTCACCCTGCTGTTTCTCGATGGTCGCCAGGTCGGTGGTTATCTGGCGGAGTTGCTCCTGGCGCTCCGGGCTCTTTTCTTCATCCGCCAGCCGCTGCCATTCGGTTTTGGCGTTGTCCCGGGCCTGTTTCAGGGCGGACAGACTGGACTGATGCGCGCGCTCATCGGATTCCGCTTTATCGAGCGCGTTGCCAGCTCGGGCGAAAGCGGCCTCCGCTTCTTCCAGCGCAGGTACGTTTTCTTTCGGATCCGGTTTTGGCGTGGCTTCCAGTTGGCTCCTGGCTTTTCCCAGTTCGCTTTCCGCCTCGCTCTGCTCGGAGACCAGTTGCTCAAGGCCTGCCGGCGCCAGAGATTTAAACAATTCGTCGGCATGCTTCACGGCTCGTGCAGCACTTTCAAAGGCGGAAAGACGATCCTCCGCCTGTTGCACGGATTCCACTCCAAGGGTCTTCAGCTGTTCTTCCAGGTTTTCCTCAAGGGCTTTTAGCTTCCTCCGGGTGCTGGCCAGCTCTTCCCCGCCGGGCGTAATGCCAAGGGTGCCAACCCCCGGGATCACCAGGGTCGATTCTTCCAGAAGCTGTTGCTCGCCTTGCCCGGTAAGCGACTCATCGTTCAGCGTCAGCGAAGCGCCAGTATCCAGCTGCCAGGTCAATCGGGTGGCGATGGTCCGTGAGCGGATGGTCTCTTCGTTCAGCTGGTTCCCGGTTGCTCTCAGCTTTTTGACCAACTCTGCATCGATGCGGTTCTCCCTGGCCTGTTGCCTGGCTTGCTCCAGCTGCTGGTGGTATTCCTTTGCTTTGGCAAGGTTCTGGGTCAGCACTTGTTGTTGCTGTTCAAGCCGGCGGACATCCTGCTCCAGCCTTTGTCGGGTTTGCAGCAAGCCGGCAAGCTTGCGTTGCTTTTCAGCTTGCTTATAGGCAGTTCTGGCTTCTTGCAAACGGCCTGCAATCATCGGCGTTTGCGCTTGCGCGGTGGCGAGGTCTCGCTCCGCACGGTCCAGTTCGGATTTTCGGCCCTCGAGCTGGCGACTCAGGCCTTCCAGGTGTTCTTTGTTCTGCTGCAGCAATCGGTGATTCTGCTGCAGCTGGCCAAGCGTGGCCTTTTCCTGGGTTTGCTGCTGCTCCAAGCGTTCTACCTGCTGATACCGTGCCCGGGCTTGCTCCAGCTGTCGTTGGGCCTCTTCCCAGGGGCGCTCGGTCTCGGCCTGATCATAGTCCTGGGCCAGCTTGCCGAGTCGGTCGACCTGCTCCTGGTATTTATGCACCCGCTCCTTCAGCTCTTCAATTTCCAGCTCATATTGAGCGCGGTCTTTTTCCAGTTTCAGGTAATCGCCCCGGGGCTTGCCAGTGCCGGTCAGCAGGGTGTCCCGCTGGCTGCGAACCGTCTCGATCAGGTCGTCGCCGCCGGAACTGGCCACCTCGCCCACCATGGAATTCAGTGCAGACTTCAGGTGATCGCCAGCGTGTTCTATGGCCTGCTCGATGTCCTGCCCGGTGCCCTGCTCCACCCACAGCAGTCCCGGTATGCCCCAGTGTTCTGCTTTGCTGGCGCCGCGTTTCGGGTACTGGTAGCCCAGCAATTCAGCCAGTTTTTCTTCGGCGTCGTCTTCACTGTAGGTCTCGGTGCCGACAACCAGGTCGCACCGTTTGCGCTGGAGAAAGCTTTTGGTGAGACGCCAAACACGGTTGTCGTGCTCAAAATCCAGCTCGATGGTCGGCGCCGCGGCAGAGTCGCCCCACGGGCGCAGGTCGTCAACGGCCGTTGAACGATAGCGTTCGAAAAACGCCGCACGGATGGCACGTACCAGCGTGCTTTTGCCGGACTCATTGGGGCCGTGAATCAGGTTGAGGCCGGGTTGCAGGTTGTCCAGAACAAAAGGTTTGCGGAACTGGCGTAGCTGTTCAATGCGCATTCGCTGCAGCTTCATTGCCCCACCTCCTGTTCCCGTTCCCTGAGGAGCCCCGCCAGAATGGCCAGGGCATCCCGGGCGACATCGTCCTGGGCCCCTTCTTGCCGCTCCCGCAGGCTTTCAACCACCTCGCCCACGTAACCATCCGCTTTCAAGGCCGCGATGTCCTCATCGGTAGGTGCAAGCTGAAGCCCGCTCCGCTCGCAACGAAGACTGCGGAATCGCGCTTCGGCAACGGACAAGGCCTTCAACAGGGTTTCTTCGCCGGCCAGAGTCACCGAGCCTTCGAGGCGCAGATCAACCACGGCGGATTCGGGCAAGGCGTTCAAACGCTCCAGCAACTGTTCAAGATCGGACTGGACGGTGAGGGTTTCCCGCCACTGGTGCCACTGATACCGCCCCGTTGGGAGTGAGGTCACTGTCGGGGTTGCCCCGGGGTCGGACACTTCAACGATCAAGGCATTGCCGGCTTCGTTATTCCGGAACCGTTCCGGCTCGGGCGTTCCGCTGTACCAGGTGCGTTCATCGATCTGTTTGGTGCCATGCCAGTCGCCCAGGGCAAGGTAATCAAGCCGGCTGGCTTCCGCCCGCTCCGGCGCTATGGGGTTGGTGGAATCAATCTCGTCCGGCAGCAGGCCCTGGACGCTCCCGTGGGCCAGGCCGATCCGTAGGAAGCCTTCCGGTGACTCGTAGCCGCTGAACGGCTCGGTCAGATCGCCGTAGGTATGCCGCTGGGTCAGCGGCGCGCATAGGATGCTGAGGCGCCGCTGCTCCAGGTTGATAACGCCGGGCTGCAGCGCCAGGTGTACGTTCTCAGGTACTGCACCGAGGCGCTGGGCTCGCGTCCACACGCTCTCTGCCAGGGCGGCGTCGTGGTTGCCGGGCAGCATGACCCAGGGGCCAACAAAACCCTTCGTGGCGTTGAATACCCGCCGGATCGTGCGATCGGACACCGTTTGGGCATCAAACACATCACCGGCGACCAGAACGGCATCGCACTGATGCTCATTGGCCAGCTGTGCGAGCGTTTCGATGGCCTCAAACCGGGCCTCGACCAGGGCTGCACCGTCTTCGGTTTCAAAGCGGGTAAACGCCCGGCCCATCTGCCAGTCTGCCGTATGCAAAAACTTTGGCATTTTATCTACCTGAAAGATCTCGGAATTTTGGCGTTATTCTAGACTACCCGCGCCTGTTTTACAGACGCGGTGCGACAATGAACGTCGTTCGGGAGGAGTTTGTTCGCTTCAGAATCTATGCCGGGCTCAACCTGCAGGCTGCGTACTTGAACTCCGGAATCTTCCCGTCCGGGTCCAGCGCCGGGTTGGTGAGCACGTTCGCTGCCGCCTCCACAAAGGCGAAGGGGACGAACACCATGCCCTCGGGCATGGTCTGATCGGCCCGCGCCGTCAGGGTGATGGTGCCGCGCCGAGTGGCAATTTGGATGTCATTGCCCGAGGTTACGCCCATACGATCCAGCTCCGCTGGAGCCAAGTAGGCTGCAGCTTCCGGCTCCCGCTCGTCCAGCACCCGGCTGCGACGGGTCATGGCTCCAGTGTGCCAGTGCTCAAGCAATCGCCCGGTGGTCAACACGATGGGGTAAGCCTTATCCACCGGCTCATCCGGTGGCATCGGCCGAGTTGGCGAGAACCTCGCCCGGCCTCCTGCGCGTGGAAAGGCATCCGAAAAAACGACGTCCTGGCCAGGAGCATCATCGGCGGTACATGGATAGGTCACCGATCCTTCGCGTTCCAGTCGGGACCAGGAGATATGATCGAGTGAGTGCATGCCCTGCTTCATTTCTTCAAACACTTGCTCTGGGCCGGCGTAATTCCAGGCCAGCCCGAAACGCCGGGCCAATTCCTGGATAACCCACCAGTCGGGCTTTGCCTCCCCCGGCGGCGCCAGCGCAGCCCGGCCCATTTGCACCTGACGGTTGGTGTTGGTGACGGTGCCGGATTTTTCCGACCAGGCCGCTGCCGGCAGGATGACATCGGCAAACTGGGCGGTCTCGGTAACGAACAGGTCCTGCACCACCAGGTGCTCCAGGGCAGCGAGCGCGGCACGGGCGTGGGTCAGGTCCGGGTCGGACATCGCGGGGTTTTCGCCGAGGATGTACATGCCTTTGATGGTGCCCGCCTTAATGGCGTCCATAATCTCCACCACGGTGAGCCCCGGCTCCGGGTCCAGTTCAATGTTCCAGAGCTCTTCAAAAGCGGCGCGCAACTGGGCATCCCCGACCGGTTGGTAATCCGGCAATACCATGGGGATCAGGCCCGCATCGGAGGCGCCCTGCACGTTGTTTTGCCCCCGCAAAGGGTGCAGGCCGGTACCGGGCCTGCCGGTATGGCCGCACGTCAGGGCCAGGGAAATCAGGCAGCGGGCGTTGTCGGTGCCGTGCACATGCTGAGATATGCCCATGCCCCAGAAGATCATCGCTCTATCCGCCTGCGCGTATGCACGAGCCACTTCGCGAATGACTTCTGGCTCAACACCGCAGACCGGGCTCATCACCTCTGGGGTCATGCCCTCAACGCTTGCCGCCAGCGCATCGAAGCCTTCGGTATGGGTGTCGATGTAGTTCTTGTCGAAAAGCCGCTCGCTGATGATCACATGGAGCATGGCGTTGAAGAGCGATACGTCGCCACCGGGCGAGAAACGCACGCTGCGCCAGGCATAAGCGTCCAGCGCCTGGCCCCGGGGATCAATGATGATCAGTTTGGTGCCGTTTCGTGCTGCCTGCTTGAAGTAGGTGGCGGCCACAGGATGATTGACCGCCGGGTTACAGCCGGTGAGGATCACGACATCCGCCTCCAGCGCCTGCATGAAGGAGGCGGTTACGGCGCCCGACCCGAGGCACTCCATCAATGCGGCCACGGAGCTGGCGTGGCAAAGCCGCGTGCAGTGATCCACATGATTGGAGCCGAAACCGGTGCGCACCAGCTTTTGGAACAGCCAGGCTTCTTCGTTGGAGCACTTGGCGCTGCCAAAACCGGCGAGCGCATTTGGGCCGTGTTGTATTTTTAGTTGGGTTAATCCGTTGGCCGCCAGATCCAGTGCCTCTTCCCAACTTGCCTCTCGGAAGTGCGTTAACGGATTGGCCGGATCAAAGTCCGGGTCGAGCCCCTTGGGGACGCCCTCCCGCCGAATCAGCGGCCGGGTGAGCCTTGCCGGGTGTGAGGGGTAGTCGAAACCAAAACGGCCTTTCACGCAGAGCCTGCCCTGGTTGGAGGGGCCATCTTTGCCCTCCACAAAGAGAATACGCCCTCGCTGCTCGCCCGCTCCTGATTGGGCGCTGGCAGGCTCGTCTTTCACGTGATAGGTCAACTGGCAGCCCACGCCACAATAGGGGCAGACGGAGTCCACGGTGCGGTCAGCCGTGGCGGAGTCTCCGCGCCCCTGGGCATCGATCAGGGTGGCGGGCATGAGCGCGCCCGTCGGGCAGGCCTGCACGCATTCGCCACAGGCAACGCAGGTGCTGTCGCCCATGGGATCATCAAAATCAAACACGACCTTGGAAGCGGCACCGCGATGCGCCAGGCCGATGACGTCATTGCCCTGCACTTCGCGGCAGGCGCGCTCGCACAAACCGCAGGTGATGCAGGCGTCCAGGTTCACGTTCATGGCCGAGTGAGTGGCGTCATGGCCCCGGGCATGGGCCAGCGAATCCGAGCGCAGCGCAACATGGTGAACCGTTGGCTCCTCACGCTCTGAACGAGCCGGGAGACGTTGGCGCACCGCGCCGGCATCAATGGCCAGTTGATCCGCCGTTTCCCACAGATGGCTTGAACGATCGGGGCTGCTCTCTCGCTCAGGCTGGTCCGCCAGCAGTAATTCCAGAACCCCTTTACGGGCCGTCTGAACCCGTGAAGAGCCAGCACTTCGCACCACCATGCCGGGCGCTGCCTCGCGGATACAGCTTGCGGCGAGCACCCGCTCACCCGCCACTTCCACCATGCAGGCGCGGCAATTGCCATCCGCTCGGTAACCCGGGGCGTCTTTGAAGCAGAGGTGCGGGATGGTCTCGCCGGCGCGCTTGGCCACCTGCCACAGGGTTTCGCCGGGGTAGGCCTGCACTTCAACTTCGTCCAGTGTCAGGGTAAAGCTTTTGCTGGAATCGCTCATGGAGGCCTCCCCTAACCTTTCGCTATCAGGTTGCTGCTGGCCAGTTCGCCGCGGAAGTCTCGCAGCAGGCTCAGCACCGGATTTGGAGCCGCCTGGCCAAGACCACAGATGGATGCATCCGCCATCACACCGGCCAATTGCTGGAGCGTCTGCTCATCCCAGGCATCCCGCTCCAGCAAGGTGAGCATCTTCTCGGTGCCCACACGGCAGGGCGTGCATTGGCCGCAGGATTCATCCGCGAAGAAGCCCAAGAGGTTGGCAGCCGCAGCCTGCAAATCGTCCTGGTCAGACAAAACGATCACGGCGGCGGAGCCGATGAAGCAGCCGTGTTCCTGGAGGGTGTCGAAATCCAGCGGAATGTCGGCTTTGCTGGCCGGCAGGATGCCGCCGGACGCCCCGCCGGGCAGATAGGCCAGCAGGCGATGCCCTTCCGCCATGCCGCCGCAATATTCCTCGATCAATTCATTGAGAGTGATACCAGCGGGTGCGACGTGCACACCGGGCCGAGCAACCCGACCGGACACCGAGAAGCTCCGAAGCCCTTTGCGACCATGCCGACCCTGGCTGGCGAACCAGTCAGCGCCCTGGGCGTGGATGCGAGGAATCCAGTAAACCGTCTCGACGTTGTTAACCAGCGTGGGTTGATTAAACAGTCCCTTCTGGGCAACAAATGGCGGGCGATGGCGTGGCTTGCCGGGCTTGCCCTCCAGAGACTCGATCAGGGCGGATTCTTCGCCGCAGATGTAGGCGCCCGCGCCACGGCGCAGGATCACAAAGCCCGGTTCTACGATGCCGGCAGCTTCTAATTCGGCAACGGCGTCTTTCAGCACAACGAGGAGGCCGGGATACTCGTCTCGAAGGTAGATGTACAGAGCCTGCGCCTCAACCGCCCAGGCACTGACCAGCGCGCCCTCCAGGAATCCGTGGGGCTCGCGTTCGAGGTAATAGCGATCCTTGAACGTGCCAGGCTCTCCTTCGTCCGCGTTAATCACCGCGTAACGTGGCCCGGGTTCGGCTCGCACGGCCTGCCATTTGCGATAGGTGGGGAATCCCGCGCCGCCGAGGCCGCGCAAGCCGGCCTGCTCCAGCTCCTTCGCCAACGACTCGATGCTCACCCGGCCTTCATGGCAATCGGCCAGCAGTCCATAACCGCCGGTCGAGCGATACTCCACCAGACCTTGCCACTGGATTTCTTCCGGGTGAATCTGCCCCTGCTCTACCGCCGCTCCCACAGTCTGGGCATTGGCATGGCAAACGTGATGATGACCAACTTCTACCACTGGCGCCGTGTCGCAGCGCCCCATGCAGGGCGCGCGCCGCACACGTACCTTGGCGGGATCCGCCCCGTCAGAGACCGCCTGATGCAGCGCCTCTGCTCCTGCCAGTTGGCAGGAAAGCGAGTCACACACCCGCAGAGTTATCTCAGGTGGTGGGGTTTGTTCATCGTGAACAACGTCGAAATGGGCGTAAAACGTGGCCGTTTCATAAACGGCGGCCATAGGCAGATTCATGAAAGAAGCCAGGGCCCGGAGCCGAGGCATGGAGAGGTAACCGTAGGTGTCCTGCAGTGCATGCAGGTGCTCAATCAGGCGGTCGCGGTGGCGCAATGACGAATCGGTACGTTCGTCACCGATCAGGTCTCGCAACTCCGACAGTAGAGCTGGTTCCAGCTGACGGCCACGGAGAGCGGACCGTCGACGTTTGGCCATTTGTTCGTCTGTGCTCATTGTTTTTGACCACGCACCGAGGTACGACAGACCA
Source organism: Marinobacter sp. BW6 (assembly GCF_008107725.1). Classification (GTDB taxonomy): domain Bacteria; phylum Pseudomonadota; class Gammaproteobacteria; order Pseudomonadales; family Oleiphilaceae; genus Marinobacter. The sequence continues at coordinate 215,246 of NZ_VIRN01000035.1, read as the reverse complement.
CATTTTTAGCTGGCCTGACACTATACAACTCATTGAAGCATATCAGGGTGGGGTGCCACCAGACGATCGTAAATTGACTGGATGGCGAAACGGGGCTGGCGCCTACGACGAAAGGAAGCGGACCTGATCCAGCCGGCTTCCCCGCCTGGCCTCTCTGCAGGTGTTACGCTGAGGCAGGATTTCCTGATGACGAGCCCAGATAGTCCATCAAATCGGCGCTGCTCATGGGACGGGCAAACAGGTATCCCTGCAGACCAGTCAAAGACTTTTCGTGAAGTATGCGAGCCTGGAGCTCAGTTTCTACACCCTCGGCAATAACTTCTAAGTTGAGGCTTCTTGATAGAGCAGCCACGGAATCCACGATGGCTTCTCCGGCGGCTGTTTCTCCCAGTTCGCGGATAAAGCTTTTGTCGATTTTCAACTGGTCCACATCCAGACGATGCAAATAAGCTAGAGACGAATAGCCGGTGCCAAAATCATCAATTGCGAACCGAAATCCCCGCTGCCGCAAGGCCTGCATCTGCTGATAGGTTTCCTGTTGTTGGCCCATCAAGAGATTTTCGGTGATTTCGAGGGTAAAGCGGTCTGCAGTCAGGTCATACCTTGCCAGGAAAAAATCGAGACGTTCAGTGAGCTTGTAGTTTTGGAGCTGGAGGGGGCTGATATTGATGGCAAGCCGGAAGACGGGCGGCAGTCGATCTTTCTTGCGCAATTCTGCAAGCATCTGGCAGCTCTGTTCGAAAACGATATCCTGAAGCTGATAGATCAATCCTGCCCGTTCCGCCACCGGGATGAACGCATCCGGGGGAATGGCGCCTTCTTCCGGATCAAACCAGCGCAGCAACGCCTCTGCGCCGAAGAGTGCCCCGTCCGGTGTCAACTGAGGCTGGAAGTAGGCCACAAAATGCATGCTCCGAATGGCTTGAACCATCCGACGCTCCAGGTCCAGACGCCGGTCAGCCTCCCGTTGCAGCGATTCTTCAAAGAACGCGACTCGATTTCCACCCAGACGTTTGGCCTCATACATTGCTGCGTCTGCGTTGCGTAGCAGGTCTTCTGTTTTCAATCCGGGCTTGTCGGCCAGGGCTATCCCGACGCTGACGCTGACGCTGTAGGCATGGCCCTGACTTTCCAGGGGCGCATTGAAGCAATCGAGTATTCTACGCCCCACTGCTGCAGTGGATTCGGCCAGTTCATCCTTGCCGGTTAAAGTCTCCCGCAACAACACAATGAATTCATCTCCACCCAGACGCGCGACCATTTCCGAACGGCGCGTCTGATCCTCAAGCCGCCGGGCAACCTGCTGGAGCAGCAAGTCACCCTGTTGGTGCCCCAGGCTGTCGTTAATACGTTTAAAATCATTAAGATCGAGGAACATCACTGCACCGCTGGCGTGGCCGCGATTCACCTCTTCGAGAAGCTGCTCCAGCTGTTCCTCAGCATGGCGGCGATTGGGCAAGCCGGTAAGCGCATCGAACAACGCCAAGCGGGCGGCGTTTTCTTCGGCGCACTTACGGGTCGTGACTTCACGGGCCATCCACAAGACGTAGGAGTCATCACGACCATCGGTATAGAAATCATCGACGATCGCGGTTCTGCCCTCGAAGACTCGGCGCTCGCCTTCAGTCACAACTTCGTACTCGAAGATCTGCATCTCTCCAGTCGCGAGTGTCTCGCGCGCTACCTTCATCACCTGTGCTGCGAGTTCGGGCTCGAACAGGTTTTCTATTGACTGGCCCCACAGTGTCTGCGGTGGTGTCGTCAGCTCGAAGGTGTCACTGCAAAAATCAATGTAGTGACCTGACTGATCGAGCACGATAGCCACATCCGGGATTACCTGCATGACAGCAGTAAGCCTGGCGTTTATCTTTCCCAAAGCTGCAGTAAGCCGGGACTGTTGTTCAGCCAGCCTATAATGATCAATGACAAGCAGTGCGAGGGCCGAAAAAGCCTGGATTAGATACAAATGCAATCGTGAGGGGGAGCGCTGGTCGGGATAGTAAATGGCAAAACTGGCGAGAACAGCACCGTCCGAAGCAATGATAGGATTTGACCAACAGGCGCCCAGTCCGTTTGACATGGCCAGGTCCCTAAAGTCCTGCCAAAGCGGATCGGTAGCGATATCGGTGACCACCACCTGCTCTCGACGAAAGAGCGCTGTGCCGCAAGAGCCTATGCCTTCACCTATAGTCACTCCATCGATAGCCTCGCAGTAGGCCTCCGGCAGGCTAGGAGCGGCGCAGTGTTTGAGTCGTTGACCATCAAGTAACAAAATGGAGCAGAGGGCGCGGTCCTCTTTCAGAGTTTGCTCTATCTCGCGGCAAAGCAATTCCATGCTGGAGACCAGACCATCGCCACGAATAGCTCTCTCCAGAACCTTTCGCTGGATCTGGTATATGGCCAACCTCTGGGACTCGTCCAGTTCGCTCTCATCCATGCAAGGACCTTTGTGTTGTGATCTGCGATGTTACCTTGAGCCTAAATATTATTGCACTATATAGCCAGCACCGAGGGTGCGGGGAATGCCACACGGCACTACAATGCCTGAGAGTCGGCCAGTCGGAAATGCCTAGAGTGGCTAAAACAACACCTTAGTTGTCTTGGGTAAGCTGAAAACGACTAAGCTAGAGGGTAGCAGGTCACCAAGAGGCGACTCTATCAGTTGATTTAGCGCTGGCTTGTCGCAGTGTAAGTGCAGAAATATGGGTTCCCAGGAATAAAGAATCCCTATTGCTCCATGGGCAGGTTCATGAAAGCTGAAAGGGCCCTAAGACGGGGCATGGAGAGGTAACCCGTCTGCATCCTGCAATGCATGCAGATGCTCGATAAGGCGGTCACGGTGGCGTAATGAAGGGTCAACGCTTTCGTCACCGATAAGGGCTCGCAACTCTGACAAGACATCAGGCTCCAGCTGACGCCCGCGAGGTGAAACGCGCCGGGGTTTTACCACTTTTCGCCTGTGCTCATTGTTTTGACCATTCCCCGAACAGGCTGAACCTAATTGTTTTAAAACCAGTAAGCAGCCGTAGCAATCCGTAATGACATATTTTAGCGTCAACTATTCTCAATAATAAATGTCGCCCCGCCCAGAACCAGATTGCCTTGCTCCGAACGCATTGTCACTTCAAAGTTAGGGCGCGAATCCTATCAATGGCCTTGCCCCCGTCCGGGGCTTGAGATTATTGCCGAAGGTGTCGACACTGAGGCACACGAAACTGGATTGTTGACCATAGACGCCCGGAATTCCTGAGCTGTTTGTTCGGGAAGCCACCTACAAACTACCAACGCTACTTCTATGAATCTCTCAACTTTGTTAGGCATTTTGCTTGGTTTGACTTCGGTTACGGTGGCTCTGTTCTTCGCCAGTGCCGATGCAAGTCATTTGGTCAACCTGCCGGGGCTGGCTATCGTTCTTACTGGCACTGCGGCAGCGGCCTTTATCGCGTATCCACTACGAGAGATTGGTCAGGCCATGCTTGCAGCAGGCAAAGTTTTCCGTAACGAGCGCATGCACCTTGAGGATGATGTTGAGGAGATCATTCGGGTTTCCCGGCTCTGGTACAAAGGTGAGCTCCAGGACACAGGTAAAAAACTGGTCCACATAAGAAACCCCTTTCTCCGGACCGGGGTTCAGCTTGTTCTGGATGGCGAAGGGTTTGAAAACATACTTGAGCTGCTGACCTGGCGCCTGAATCGTCTCAAGGCTCGCGAACGTAATGAGGCCGGTGTATTCCGAGATCTTGCCGGTTTTGCCCCCGCATTCGGCATGGTGGGTACCGTTATTGGCTTGATCACGATGCTGGTGCAACTGGGCAACCAGGATTTCACCCAAATGGCGATGGCCATGGCCGTGGCGTTGTTAACAACACTCTACGGCATGCTGCTGGCTCACCTTGTGTTCAAACCCATTGCTATCAAACTGGAGCGCCGCACAGAGGCCCGAATCGTGATGATGGGCATGATCATTGAGGGTGTCCGGCTGATCAGCGAGCGTCGCCAACCCTCGTTGGTGAAAGCCACACTCTACTCGTTCCTGGTGCAGCATCAGGACGAACTGCATGACACTGGCTCAAAGCTTACCGATGATGAAATTTATGCTCAGCAGGCGCATTTAAACACTGCCAAAAGCCATTCCGACCTGCCAAAGGAGTCGGTCCGTGACAACCGATGAGGGAAAGGCTCAAGGTTCAGACAAGCCATCGCCAGGTCTGATTTCCAACATGCCCGAATTCAGCGCTCAAGCCTCCTACTCTGACAAGGAACAAGGCGACGGATGGGTCGTCAGTTTTCTCGACATGATGATTCTGGTATTAACCTTTTTCGTGGCGTTCATCGCAACCCAGATGCCCAGCCCGAGCATTCTTGCAGACCAGCAGAACAACGAGTCAAAAACCGAGGTGGCACAAGCGATAGGCGAGTCTGGCGCTCCGATAAATGGAGATGAAGGCGACAATGCCATGGTCGCGACGCCTTCATTGCCTACCAGCTTCAATCAAGCCGCTGAAGACCGCAGGGTTAGCATTGATCAATCCAACGATGGCGTCACTCTGACCATCGACGACCGCTTTGTTTTTCCCTCGGGCAGCGCAGATATCAGTCCGGAGGGTATAGAAACCATCGAAAGACTGGTGCCGTTCCTCAAGGACCTACCTGGAAAAATCGAAGTATATGGCCATACCGATAATGTACCGATTCGCACAGAACGATTCGCTACCAACTGGGAGCTTTCGGCCGCCCGGGCAGTCAACATTGTGCGTCTTTTGATCATGCAGGGGATTGAGGAAAACCGCTTAAGGGCGGTTGGTGTGGCTCACACTCAGCCAATAGCGAGCAATACAACGGAGCGTGGCCGCAGCAAAAATCGACGGGTAGAGATTCAGGTCAGGAAGCAATAACTGCTCGTTGCAGATGAAAGCAATTTTCTGCTCGCATTTGGGCAGTTGGAATTACCGGGGAAATAATGGAGGCGCGGGTCGGAATCGAACCGGCGTACACGGAGTTGCAGTTTGGCACTTTTAATAAATATAAATACTATACTTTCAATTAGTTGAGAAACATTTCTTAGAAACTAAGTGAAGCCAAAATGGCATTTTAGGCGTCAGTAATATCAATAAGTTGCGTTACCTTTGTCGCCATCTACTTTGTCCGGCTTCACTTGTGGGCGCACTACCCTAGCCTGGCTCCCTGTTCATACCTGAGTAACCGAAGTTCTGCACCAGCAGCGCAAGGCGGAGTTTGAATCGAGAGTTAAATAAACCCCGCCCAGTCACCCATCTCAATCCAGTCCTAACTCTATGAGCCATTCTTTCAAGAATGGGTTTTGCTTAAACACTTCTAAGACCATACAACTTGTAGCGGCCGCCAAAAATGTAAGGGTAATTTTGTTCCTCATTAACGGCGTAACGACAGCATACACCGTATCAAAGTTTTCCCAGGCGCTGGCTTCCTCGCTTCCATAGCCGGACGGGGTTATCAGAAAGATCCAACCCACTATGATTGCGGCTACAATCGCCTTCAGCAGTTGCACAGAAAGTTCTGATCGGATGATGTTGGTGATAAATTTTGTTTGCATAGTCTGAGCTCCTTTTTGTTGTCAGAAACCCAATGCTTGCACAGATCCCAAATCCTCCAAATTTGCTGAGACTTACGATGTTGGAGACTTCCCAAAAAAGTGTAGGATTAATTTGGGATAGTTTAATGAGGAAGTTCTTATGAACCTGATGGCTGGCTTTTTGGGTTTTTCAGCATTCACCATCACATGTTTGGCTATAGGTCTCTTGGGCTATTGGCAAGCCGATCGGCTAGAGAACTACGCACGAATCTACGCGCGGAAAGCCAGGCAGAAATCTGCGATGAGACGCCACCGTTAGAGGCCCCGACACAGGTAACGAATAGTTTGAGAACAGCTATCTTCGTCCTAACACAAGCAGAGATATGGGAGGTTGGGCTTTGGAGATTTTAAGCCCATTGACTGATTTCGAAGCCCGAGTGATTAGGGCGCTCGGCTTTGGGGCATGTTTGCCAGCCGGCAAGGGCCTGGACGATCACTTCCATTTAACCAAATCAATTCCAAACAAAATTTGGCCATCAGCCGAACCTCTCTCAGTCTCAGAAAAAGCTGTACTCAAACAAGGAGGGGCTCGGGGCCTCGAAGCTTCTCCCACATCTCTTGAAGGGCTGAAAAACCGCACAAAGATTTCTTTGCAGGTGATTTCAGAGTGCAGGTCCATTGCGGCCCAGACACTCACGCTTAAGGAGGTCTCGAGATTACTCCACGCACCGGAAGATATGGTGATAATCGAATCAAACCGCACACCCCCGAGCTTACTGGCGTTGACACTTGAAGATTCCACGCCAGTATTCTTCGGTTGGCAGTTTAGCGATTCAGGCAGACTACCCCACCTTGCCGAATTACTAGTGTCAGCTGAGGCAATTGATCGTCCTCTCACACTGACGCGTTTCATGCTGACACCGACTGCTGATCTGGATGGCCTCTCACCGAGAGAATGGCTTTTGAGCGGCTACGAACTAGGCCCCGTGAAAACCTTATCGATGTTTATGACGCAGACATAACTGTCGCTAAGTAGATGGGTTCGAGTTCTGGCCCACCTCTGGTTGCGAGCTTGGACACCAAGGCAACGTACACAGGTGTCGTAAGCGCGCACAATTACATTAAAAACACCGCTCGAAACCTTCAAAATCGCTACAAATAATCGGAAGGCGCACTACCAAGTCAGACGTGCGCAGAGGCAACGTTCAGCCCACGTAATTGCGAAGCTTTGCCCATTGGCGTTTCTGATCTCGCTAGGCTCGTTACCCGATACGCAGGTTTGGCCGACCTGCAGGAAGCGAGGACGAATTGTTCGAATTCGACAGATTTCAGCCTTACGACGTTACAGACAACTTCTTGGGCTGTTGCAGATTTGGGCCTTGGAGAGAGATCGGGGGCTTCATATTAACCAGTACTCATCAATACAGCCCTAACTATACTGAAATCCGCGATGTCGCCCCTGCAGTCCTGCAAATTGCTAATACTGAAAAAAAGTCATTCTGAGTTGTATTCTTTCGAGTTACTTGCCGCGAAATCTTCCGCCAGCGATATCAACAATGTTTTCTGACTAGCAGTGAGTCTAGATAAATTCATGATCCGATTTGAGCTAGCATCGTGGGCAGCATCAGAGTCTTCAAAATCTATCTCTTACAAACTACTCACAGAGCGCCCATAACAGATAGCCAGTTTCTTTGCGTTGCTCAGCGGTGGATCGATGTCAGTCATAGTATCCTCCATATTGCCGATTGTTTTCTGAGCAACCTAGAAACGCACCTCGACACCTCGCTTTGACTTGCCTAGCTGCGTCCGCACAAATCTCAGGTTGTACGGCAAACAAATTTTGGTTTCGCTACCGTAAAGCTCCCGCCATCTTTTTACTTAACTTCTAGCTGAGTATTGACCGGTCATGGTCAAACCCATAAAGCATCAATTTGAAACTGGACAAATTTCGGAGATACCAACCTTCAGGACGGAACCGTCGCTATATTTGCAGTACTTAGCACTGCCTTCTAACCAACTACCTTGGAGGGTCCCATAAGCCAAAACCGAAAAAGAAGCGGTAAACAGAAAAATACAGAATGAAACTCTCATTGCTCACCTTTGATTTGTGAAGTAAAAAAGCCGCTTCAAAAAGCGGCTCCTCATTTGCTTATAAATTACAGAAGATAATCGATGATAGAAGCAAATTCAGATTTAAACCGTGAATAGGTCAGATTAGGGTAACCAGAAACCTGAACCAAGTCCTCAAACGCTTCGTTAAAGCCTTTTGAATCACTATCTCCATCACTATAACTGACAAAACGCTGAGCAAAATAGAGGTTGGTCAGTTGACTATTTTCCTCTTCTGACTCAATTCCCTCAACGATGGTAGCGTAGTACTCAGGATTAAGATCGAGCCGATTCAAAGCGTTCTGATCGACTAAAGTAGTCGCTTCAATTTTTTCAAACCCCGGAAAAATTAAGCTAAAAGCTAGACCTTCAGTGAACCAGAAAGGCATATTCGCCACGTAGTTATAACGGTACGTTGTCGCCAGATGCACCCCCAAGTACTTTGCCATCGATAATCCCACTTCGATATTGGAAGTACCGGTAGCGATTGTAACGCTGTTGATACCTACTTCCGTATCAAATTCATTAGGAATATTACCTTGTGAAAGCAAGCAAAGGTTGACTACAGGGTCAATTACAGGGCTATCGAAGATGGCAGCGTACCTCGGATCGGCCGCCAATCTCTCGTAATATGCAACATCAATCCCAAAGCCGGGATCTCCAACAGCATCATAATCAATTCCACCGGCGTTTTCTTGGCTTTTAAACTCATCATAGTCAGCTAACTTTGACTGAAGGCTGATAATATCGTATTCCCGAAGCGCAGATGGCAACTCTAAGAAAGTCTCAGCTACCGCCTCGCGATAGGCCTGCATGTCACCAGACTCATAAAGCAACCTTTCTTCCTGCGTCATCGCATAACCTAGCTCAACTGCGACGTCATGAAGAGGTACCGTATATTCAACACCTGTAAATGAACCGCCAGTTTCATAATTGAAATAAAAATAAGGGACGCCATTAACTGCGTAGTTATCGACAATTTCCCGAATAACGCGAGGTCGTATAGTGCTAAATAATTCAGATTGAAATTCCTCTTTTGATGAACCAATTGCAGCCAATGCCGTCTCAAGTGTCCCGAGAGCCTGATCACCAGCTACTTTTAGTTCAGAGTCCGTCACCCCTCCATCGGAATAAACCCTTACAAATCCATTGTCGTAATACCGATCATCTCGATCCACGCAACTATCTGCGTTGGAAGCGCCGATTTCATCTGTCATCGGATCAAATTCTTTACCACTCGCTGACACACTCTTAATCATCCCGGGATAGTCAAACACAATTGCGTTAACTGTTTCCTTGGGATCAACTTTCGGGACTTCGATCTCAATCGGTTCCGAGGGATTGAGCGTTCCCGATTCTTCTGACGCTGAGCCTGAACTATCGCCGGCGCTGCCGCCGCCACAACCGGTAGCCAAAATGGCCGTAGTAAAACAACACGAAGTCAACGCTTTAGAGAATTTCATTTAATGTCCTTATTCTATTTTCTTGGCGCAGTTCTGATCTGACTAATCTGGGAATTGCGGAGGAAACATCACCACCAGGCTATGAAACGAAGTGGTACTCGCAATTTATGATGCGACTAAAAAACTGGAATCCGCTAACGAGAGATGTCCCTCATCATTAGGCCTTTGGACTCAATTCGGCGTAGCGTAATATAAATACCCGAAAGATATTTCATTGCGAATGTGGCCAACATCGCGCCGATAGGAAGCAACAGCGAAGAAGCCCAAATAGACAGTTGTGTGCCGCTATTGTAGACGTTGCTGGAGAGAGCTGCGGCTGTTATGACGCTGAGAATGCCAACCAGTGCAGTGAGAAACCACATGAACTTAACAATTGGCTGATCTTCATCGGATACGATAGCCGCGGAAACGGTCTTTCCGGAGGCTTTTTCAGGTTCGAGAACCGGGGTGATTTCGTTCTCGCTATACAACCTCGCTGGGCCTTCAAATTTCACTTCAGTATGAGTGTTAGCGTGCTTCTGAATCTGGTCAGCAGAAACTCCTTTCCCCTCCAGAACCAGCCATTGGCCGTTTTCCAGGACGTTCACTGAAACCACAGTCTCGTTGGTGTTCAGACGGTTTTTCATTATTTCGTGTGCCTTTGCCCGAGACGGCGCATCAACCACGGTGGCAAGAAAAACGTCAGGTGTTTCGCAAGTACTTAAGAAACGATAGGTCGACATTACAAACTAGCTCCTTGTTAACATCCAGGGTTTTCGGATCAGCTTCTGGCAGAGGAGAGGCTAGGAACGTAAAACCGCGTAGCACTGCTTCTCGACCATTGGCGGACGAGTAATCCATTATTGGCTTCAAGTTCGGCTCGGAATTCATCCCAAAGCTTTTTTGGAATTTCATGACGAGTTTTGTTAGTCATTACGTGTTGCACTAAGAATTAAACGCTATTATTTCTAACTAGATGGTCCAAAAGTCTGATATCAATAATCCAACGAAGAGGCTATTGCCAGAGCATCCAACAAGCAGAACTCGCAGATCGCAGCCATCTCAAAAGCCTTATTGAGCTCCTTTTTTAGTGCGTCAAGTGGTTAAAGACTATTAGTCAGTGGCATTTGAATTGGACCGTCTCGATTTTTTATTTTTCGTTTTGGGTATGCCATCGACTGGCAACTTATTGGGCAATCCTTGAACGATAGCAGCCTACCTGAGCGCGTAGGTTACTGATAATAATGCACGTTTGGAAAGTGTAAACAAAAACATTGTCAAAAACCGCAAAATCCCTGGACAAACAAACACGCGGCCAGCTCTAGGTGCCAAGAACCGCTGATTCCCCAGGCTCTGACAGCTGCATAGATTTAAGTTATCCAGGGCAAGCCTAAATGGTCTGAACAACTTTCTTGAGCAAAAGACAATCGGCCATCGCACGATGTGGCCGGGCCAATTCCGCTAACGATTTATTCAGTTGAGCTCGCTTATTGAGGCTAACAGCCTGATCAATTGGCATAAGAAAAGCGGGGCACCGCTTTCCAACTGCATCAAAGAGTTGATTCAACCATTGTTGATCCTGGTAAGGAGCGTCCGAAAAAACCGGATGATCGTTTAATAGTTGTTCTAATCGATTGGCGACTACCACAACATTTTCTCCGCGTTCGCAGCATTCACGACGGCTAATGCCATGTATCGCCGACTCCGCAAAGTCATCCCAGCTGTCCCAGCCGCCGGCGCTCTCCGGATTGATGAGGACAGAGAATTCGTCGGCTCCTTCCAAAGCACACCAGGCAATCTCAATGGGGTAGCTTTCTTCGTTCAGGCCACTGGCCTCAATGTCGAGAATGTACACGTCAAAACCCTCCATGCTGTGTCGGTTCACATAAAACCGATTTGGCGTTTGCGGTCTTGAATAGAAGGAACATGCTCAGGTCTTAGCCTAAAGCGCTCCTGACCATTCGACTCCCCGACAGCGCGGATAACGGCTCGCTCCAAGTTCAGTTTCATGTCACGAATCGAGCCTTCAGTCAGCCTAACGAGAATCGCGTTGCTCAAAAGGTCAGGAAAATGGACCTTCACGTTGAAGCGTTCCAATAGCTGTCGATACATTTTCTGAGCGAGCAAACGCATCTCCTCTCGGGAAGGTGCTTCAATGTGGAAAGATGAAAGCCGCGATCTCAACGCCGGACGTAAAGCCTCCAGGTTATTGGTCGTGCAGAAAGCGAGAACGAAGCTCGTATCCATGGGCAGGTCCATAAATAGGTCCCGAAAGTGCCCCGCGCTATCCCGATCAAACAGCGTATAGAGAGGATGTATAACCGAATGATCTTCCGTGTCCTTGGCCATGCACAACTCGTCGAAGAGGATAACAGGCTGACCTTCCTTAGGCTCCTCTTCCAGTAAGATCCTGGCAATCTTGCCCGGCCGTGCTCCTCGCCAGCCCTTCGACATGCCTGCAAGTTCGAACTTATCCATCATCTGGGAGATTTTCAGATCATGGAACGGCTGCCCCAATGCCGTTGCCACAGCCCTAACATAGGTTGTTTTGCCAATGCCCGGAGGTCCCTGAAGATTGATGACTGGCAAGGAAAGCGGAGCCCCTCCCAACAGAGAGATTTTGTACCGGCCGATGATCTCTGTAGTCACTTCACGAAAGTTGGGAAACTTCGTCCGTAGAGCATTCAACTCATCGAGAACCTCAACACGGCACACATGGAGCTGCCTCTCTGGACCATTCTCAATAACTCGCTTGATGAATGCCTCTTCTTGCTCGGACTCAGCGACTATCGGATCTATTCGCTCCCAATCACCGGAGCGAAAGAGCCTGACAGTTACCTTGTTATCAGGGTTGTACTCCTGGCGATCCAAGCCCCTTTTCATTTGCTCGCGAATCAAATCATCAATACTGATCTGTTGGCGACCGGATGCGTCCTCGGTTTTACTAGCGGTTGGCAGGCGCTTAGCTGAACTCATTCACATTCTCCCGAGGCAAAGACGGAAACTACCCTCCCCGCGCAGCAAACATTTGTCTCCTGCTTGTCTAGAGAGGGTTCGCATTACTAAAACGTTTGAACCCGAAAAAACCGGAAAAGTCCACGCGCTTATGGTTCGATTAAACAAGTTCCGGTAACGATTATTCGTCATCCACAAAAACATCGAACAGATCCTTCGGAGGCTCCGCCTCAGAATCCTCATGGCCAAAATACTGCTCAATTGAAACTCTGCTGTATTGGGACTCAAGATGACCCAAGCACTGGCAGATACATCCCCAAAGCTTTTTCGAAAGCATCAGCGATGCACTACCGGTGTAAAACCTCACGAAAGCCTCTGCAGGGTTCTCATCATCATCGACTGGAAAGACTTTGACCTGCTCATGCACATCGGGGGCTGTTTCCCTCATCAACTGCCGCACCAACCCACTCTCAAGAGGATCACGTTCTCGCACCCGCCTATCCGTTGGCCTCATGTATTCTTCAACAAAAGGCATCACGGTGATCATCGGAACTTCGCAACGCCAACCATGAGCATCATGACGCGTAATAGAGAGGATCAACCCTCGCTGCCAAAGGGTTGGAGTGAGACCTTCCATATAGCCCTGCAAGCTGACGCAGTACTCCGCGTCCTCACAGACGACCACGTCGACCTCATGATGATCCGGGCACAGGTCCGCCTGTGAAATTTCAAGATCCTGCATGATGCTCAAGAAGCAATCATTAAAGGAATGACGAATTGCAGAGACTCCCGCCATCGGGGGTCTCGAATTGAGTTCGTGAAACGGGTTCTTCACGAAATCCAGAACACCCTCATAGTTGGGAATTCTTTCAGGGTCTGGCATACCCGCGAAATATCGGCTCATGTAAGGAGCACCAGGGATAAAGCCTGCCTTGACTCGAGAAACCAACGTCCCTTTGCCATGGCGCTCCATGGCTCGGCCTACCACGTAGGCTTCACCCGCAGGAAGATCACTCCTTACCACTGAACTGATCTGCTCCGCATCCGCTGCTGATACCCTCCCCTTTAATAGTCGATCCGTTGCCGGATCCGCCGAGGAGAAGGTGATGACGGTGCCAATATTCTGCAGCAGACAATCGAGCGCAATGCCAGCCCCTGCCTTTGACTCAAGCGCCGAAACACTCTGCGTCGCGACGAGGTTGATATGTCCATAACCCCTGCAACGATCGAAGAATGTCGTGTCATCAAACAAGCCGTTGTGCCCAATATCCGCATCGAGATTGATCAGATGCTGGTATTCATCAGCCGCAAAGAATGTATAGAAAAGCTCGCCACACCCCACTTGTTTGTGACGACGAAAGCCAGTGATCGTCGAAATGAGGCGGATCCTAAGGAGCTTTGAGATGACGTGCGCGGTTTGACCAAACCGGTCAACTGGAATGTCCATCAACAGAACTTTGCGATCCCGATAGAGCAAATCCTCCATTGAAGGCATTGGCGCTTCAGGCTCTCCATCATCGGTCTGCTTCGGCGAGAACTTTTCCCGCAAGCACACATCCGTAGAAAATGGGGCCAGTGCACTGATCAAACCGTTGGTTTGCCAACTGTATTGCTTTTGCACGTCTTCCATTACCGGCGCACCGATATCCAAGAGTGCCGAATCACCCATTGCAAGAATGCTGAATCTGTTGGACCTGACGGCCTTTAGAAGCTCCAGGTAATCGCTAGGCAGGCAGCTTTTGTACTTCAAAAATGCATCAGACAGACCGACGAATGCCTGTGGATCTTTCAAGGCATCCACGATGTCCGCCAGCGTCGGCTCTCTGTCCATTAGCTGATAGGTCTTCCTGACGAACTTCGCATCCTGAACGCCCATGGCTCCCCAGTATGGCTCCTTAACGCTCGTGCGATGCTCGTTCAGAAACGCCGTGAACTGCTCGTCGGATAACCCCTGGATCAGGTTGTAAGGCGTAGCGTCCTCATCCGCACCGATCACCATCACCCGTTCCGGATATTTCTCTGCCAAATGTCGGTATTCGCCTTTCACATCGACAACCAGACCGGAGCATCCTGTCTCGATTAGACGTACAATCGCCGGCGCCTGAACGGAGGTCGTCTTCCTAGAGCCTGTAGCTCCCAGCGTGATCAAGTGTCGATTCGCATCATCGAAGGTAATGACGACAGCGTTGTCCATACCATCATGGATGGACGTTGGCCCGTCGACGCCATCATCGTAGGTTGCATAGCGACCATGCAGCGGCTTCGAGTCAACACCTTTCATCACGATCAGCGGCTGGTGGCTCAAACTCATAGGCATCTCCTTACGTAATGGTGACGGCATCGAACTACCGACTCACCAATGTTTCACAAGGTGAGCGGAAGTTTTGAAATCGTAGTTTCGAGCCTAGTGAAGAGTACCTTTCGATGCTCTGACCGAAGGACTTCAGAGGGCGTGCTAACTAAAACGTAGGAAGGCGAAAAAACCGGAATATTTTTGGGAAAATTCAGCTTCTGGGATGGTACAGAACCTGAGCTCGCGCTATTTCGAGCTCAGGCCATTCATTACTTGATCCAATAGAGTTCGTCAGGCTTTCTGACGAATATCGGACAGATAATCCAGTAACCCCTCCCACATCTTCTGCTGAGAATCATCTCTGCGACGCTCTTTGATGAACTCACGATCCATCGGGACCTGAATTTGCTCAGCTTCAGCCATCTCAGGGTCGGTAAGGTCCGCATACCCATGGGCACGAATGACCTCTTTCGACCGGCCTCTTGAAGCCAACACATCGGTGACCGTCGCTACACCTACAAAACCTGAATCAACGTTTTCAAAGTATCCATTTTTGATATCAACTTCGCTATGCAGGCTCACATCGCCCAACTCTATGATGTGACGTTCGAATAGATCGCTCTGCACTGCCTTCACATAAGCATTCCGTGTCTCAACGTACCCATCTGGGTAGGTTACATCGACATCGTAGAGCAACTCCTGTTGATATTCGGGAGCCTTCAACCGTTCCAGCTTTTTCTCAAGAACCGCAGCTTGATGAGTCAGCTTCGAGACTTCAGAGTTACGCTCACGTTGTGAACCGAGGGTCTTTGCGGCTTCTGCATGGGCACTGCTCAATGCGACCTGCAGCTCTGAAACCTTAGCCTTGAGGCCGCCACTGCCATCATTTCCAATCGCGTGCATGACCTCAGCCAGCTCCCGGAAGTTGGAGCGGAGGATTTCTCGCGCCGCACTCTCAATTTCTGGTGTTTCCAGAAAAATAGTGCCTATGTGAAGATACGAGCATTGATTGTTTAAATCGCGGGTATCTATGGTTTGATAGCCTCGTTGAGCCGGGCAGTCAGAGGGCAGATCATTTCGGCCAGTGTAGTCCAGAGAGCGGTACTCCCCGATTAGGCTCTCGTCGTAACGCAAAGATCGACGGCCTTTGTAACCCAAACGCTCTGCCAATTTTGACATGCTGGTGGCTGCCCTCTCATAGATCGCACCCACCTCTTGTTGAGCGGCGTTGAGCTCTTCAACGGCCGCATCGTAGGCTTCCTGTTCACCTTTTACTGCTTCCTCGAACTTTGCTGTAGCAGTTTCCAACTTCTGCAAATTAGTCCTTGCTACATCTAGAGCCTTAGCTGCTTCAACTATATCGGCTTCAAGAACTGCCTGAGTCTTTCTGTAAATTACGTTGGCATCATCCACAATCCTCTGAAGCATCAGAGTCATTTGCGAATTATCCACTCCCGAATATTCAAGAGGAAAATCAAGTTCATCCAAGCTGCCGCTATCTATCATTTGTTGCCTGATTCGATATTTAACCCCTTTGAGCAGATCCAGGTCTTTTTCATAGGCTAGGACTGCACCCTGGGCCGTATCCTTCAAGCCAAAAGCCTTGCCGGTAATCTCATCAATGTCAGCAATCTCGCGCACTATTCTGGTATCAACGACACCTGTTGAGGGGTAGTCAGAGCAACCAGCAAATAGCGAAGCAGCCAAAGCCACGAGAAATAGCCATTTCCTTTTCATAGGGGATCCTTCTTAAGTCCGTTTCTGTGCGCACGCTGATGCAGTCTGAGATGGAAACTGCAAGAGCGGCTGTAATTGCGTGGAGGTATCAGTGAAGTATTTACTGCAGACCGTTCGCCGCATCCAATAGCGGGTTACCACTTGAACTGGCACGGGTGTTCGTTTTGTAGGCCTTGGTCAATTGCCCTGACGCATCAAACCTGACAATCGTCGTCTCGTTGATGTTTTGACCGAAGTGGGGAATCTCACTGTACGGGTAAGACCAGATCTCTCCATCATTGGAGCTATCAATCTCTGGGGGGTAGCCAATCAATTGCTCAACCTGAGAAGCCGGCATGCCAACTTCCAACCTGGCCAGCTGCTCCTCGGTAACCTTGACGCCATTGGTGTATGGCTGAAACATTCCCCCAACTGCGGAACCAACGCCATTAGCCACTTGTTGAAGTGCGCCACCAACTTGGCCCGCTGCATCAGAAAAACCGTTGTTTTTGCCACCATTGGCAGCGCAACCAGTCAGCGCAATCCCGAGAACGAAAGTTGCAGTCCCTTGCTTCAATTTTGACATCTTAGTCATGAATCACCTCTTTTTGCTTTTTTGGAAGGGCGAGTCATTCGCCCCGCGGGAAGATGAACGCCCCAAAAGGGGAACACAATTAAAACATTGTAAAATATGTACTTTTTGGCACGAATAGCTTACTATTCGACCTGTTTTCGACTTATCCTTGCTTTTCCATCTTTCTTAGATCCACGTCTCTGATCGCCCTCTCACAAGAACGGTTATCACGAGACGGTAGAATGGGTTAATGAGAGTTCACTCCCCAGCAGGGAGATGCGGAGCATTCGAAAAAGGTCGGGGTGGCAGCGATTGAGTTCCTCTAGTACGTGCGTCAAAAGATGCGAAGGACAACCCCAAAGTCCTTCAGAAATGGCTCCTGCCATGGCACATACCGAGTCGACATCTCCGCCGGCCGAGATGCACTCTCGCATGCACGTCTCAAAACTAACGGTTCGGCAGGCAATTTCTATCGCGGTGACGACTGACTCCCACTGGAACGGCGACCCAGAGCGGGGAAGCTGGAATAGCGATGGGCAATGCTCTACCGCGAATTCGTGTATATCTTTGGGAGCATATTGGCGATGGGCCAAAAAAGTCGCGCCACCGATTAATTCAGCCAGCTTTACGGCGAGTTCGTTATAGTGAGTTACCATGGCCGCTTTTCTGGAGAGAAAAATTGCCTCTTGAAGATTGTTAGCGAAAATAGCGACAGGACTGACGCGAATTGCTGCACCATTCCCATGGTTAAAGTGCTGCTGCTCGTCGACGCCATGTGCCCACTTATACATCGGCTCAGAAAACCCAAGGTTCTGATAATCCCTAATGCTTTCTCGATAACTGGCCTCCAGGTCCCCTTCCACTGCCCAGGTATAAGATGTAGCGATGGTCAGGACCGTATCATCCGTAAAGTGGCTCACATCGCTGAGAAGCTCACCCCTAAACTGAAAAGGTTCTACTCCCTCCCACGAACTTCCAATGAAATCACCAACGATAGCTCCAAGCATTTCAACTCCTCAGTTGTGTCGCTGAGGACTAAAACGGTTGGGGATGAGAAAAACGGAAAATAAAAAATCTTTCCGCTCTTTCCCGAGTGGCTCGTTTTAGATGGATGACCAGAAGACAAACATTACCGAGGACTGCGAATGACTAAAGTTGCCCGAGCAAAGCTCATCGAAATGCTCAACGAAACCTTTGCAAACAAGAAAGTTAAGATTGAAGAGGCGATTTGGGCCGAATTTGGTCCAACCAACCCTCACGCGTTCACACAATCTCTTGTCGAACGTGCACCGATTGATAGTTACGAGTATTTCTTAGCAAAGCTAGAGGGCGGGGAGGAATCGAGCTTCGACGACTGTAAAACAAACGATGATGTTTTCTATCGGCTTAAGCAAAAAGCGAAGAACGTCGCCATGGATTATGCCCGCCGGAAGAGCGCTTCCAGCATCGTTCACGGCATTCTTGATGCTCCGCGCTCCGAGGACGAACCAGTCACTAATCTGGAATACTTCGAAGCGATGAGCATTACCCACGACGCAGATCCACTTCTAGATAAGCTAACTGTGCAGGCGATTGCAGAAAAACTGTCGGAACTCTCGGATGAGGACAGGCAGTTCATGGATAAATTAGTTGGAGCACAACTGGATGGTGGTTACGTTCGCCCTCCCCTCAAGGCGGTTGCTGAAGAACTGGGCACAACCACTCACAAGGTTCAGTATCGGTGGAAACAACTTCAGAAGAAGATCCTCGAACTGACTCAGGAAGACAGGGATTAACCACCGCCCATTTTTGCCCCGGCTGTCTCTTAATTGCCACAAAGTAGGAGGGATCGCTCTGATGAAAATCAGCCCTGAGGTACTTCAAGTTTTCGGTGAGGCCGGAAAAACTGTTCAAGATGCACTGCAGGAGCGGCGGCTGACTGCGGTTTCAGTAGAAAATCGCAGCGGGCAAAAATACGTTCAAGTCATCGCACCATGGCCCATTGATTATACCGCTCTGAATGAGGCCCAGAACGTATTGAGGACTGAGCATCATTTACCGGTATACCTTGAACCCATTAACCCTGATCACCCGATCGCTCGATATCCGATCGAAGTGGCAACCAGCTCAGCCTTTTTTATGCTTATTGTGAGAACGTTGCGTAAATACCGTCTTTATCGGCCTCGCTTTGGAGGGCCGACGGATGGGCTTACAGTCACTGTAACTGTGGGAGAGCCGTTCGATTGGGGCCGAATTAATGCAGCGCAGAATGAATTGAGGGATTATGCGACCTTTGAGATTTTTGTTGAGCCGAGGGATTTATCTGTATTGCGCTAATTAACCTGTCAATGAAACTATTCCCCAAAATCATCCTTAAGGTGGCGGTGGAAATGCCGAATATCAGTCACCTGTCCCAGAGACCGATCTGCCAGGGATCAGTTGAGATCGTCAATAACTGCTGAAGGCGAAACTGAAAATAAATGAAAATATATGTTCCACCGGAGTTTATCTAATTGCCTCGATTAACCCTAGGACAGCGTCTTATCCTTCACTTCAGTCGCCACTACATGCTTTAACATTAAGTCAATAGACACGTCACTCATAGTGACGTGTCTATTGACTGCGCTTTCTCTCGCAAAAGACGTGCACTTTCAAAATTCCCCAAGAATTCATGACAGAAGGCAGTATTATTTAGATTTTCCACATAGTTTATCGCCCAGTTCTCTGGGTCTTTTTCATAGGCGGACTCACGAATCGAAAGAGCCTCTTCATAAAGTCCCAAAGCTTCTTTCATTTTGAGATCCGTGCATAGGGTGAAAGCAAGGTCAGCAAGAACCGCTGCGTAATTCTTTACCATATGATCGCTGTCGGCATCACGGTGACATTGCAAAGCGCTGACGAGTTCGCGCAGCAGGCTCGACGCCTCTGACCACGAATGGCCAGACATTAGAATGTCGGCCAACTCTCGTAAACCATACAAATAGCTAGCCTCCCACAGCTCCGGCCTTTCCTTGTAACCCTTCCTCGCATACGGTAGAAGATGCTCGTATGTCGATATTGCGTCTTTTACTCGGCCGAACGACCTTAGCGCGCGGGCATAGTTTAACCAACTTGCGACCTCCGCATCCCTCCAACGCTCACGATCTTCCTCGTCTTTTGTGGGAAAAACCCAGACCAATTCATCATATTGAGCGAGGCAATCCTCAGCTCGATTCAAGGCTTCAAATGTTTTCGCTTGTAAGGTTAGGTTGAAGATCAAGTGTTCGCGCCATCGTGTCGGCGTCTTCTCGCTTCTGGATCTAATAATTGGTAAGGCTTTTTCTAAGCAAAGCAACGCATCTTCAGGTTGATTGAGCGAGCCTAGTGCCAATGCTTTTTTATGCAAACACGAGACATACAGGAAATCCCAACGTTCTGGAACTTGAGAAAATCCTCTCTCAATGACCTCAAGAGCCGTTGAGTATTCTTTCATTGCATCCTTGTACCGATCCAAAGCTTGGTAAGTGGACCCCAGGTTGTGAAGACAGGTAGCAAACTGCATTTCCCAACGTTCTGGCGCCTCGTCATAGCCATCTCGAATAACGGAAATAGCCTCTAGGTATCGGACCAACGCTTTCCGAGGGTTTTTAGGTTTCAGAGCTAACGCGGAATTGGTTAGAGTTTTAGTATAAAAAATCGCCCAACGGTCGGGCGCGCTTTCGAGACGTGGTCTAATAATCTCAAGGGCTTTATCATACCGTTGTAAAGCGCCGTCGAGATCGTCGAGATCATCTAAAGTCAACGCCAAGTTATTTAGACTTCTTACGTAGTCCTCAGAATATTTATGAGCTTCAGTTTTATATAGTGTCTCTCGAATAGCTAATGCCAGTTCTAATTTTGGAAGTGCGTCCTCATGTTTGCCTAAAGACTGAAAAATCGATGCCAAATTATCGACATTAGACGCGTAGAATTCCTCTCCTATCTTCGGCGTCTGTTTATAGTGTCGCTCCAGAATAGACAGAGCCAATTCTTGCTTTGGCAATGCCTCTTCTGGCATTCCCATAGCATCGAAAGTCATGGCCTGATTACCCAGATTCGTTATGAGCCATTCCGCCCAACGGTCTTCATCAACCCGATAGTTGCTCTCAATTATGGCATGGGCTTCTGTATGGGACAGGATCGCGACTTCTGGTCTGCCGAGAGCCTCACGCATTGCTGCTAAGTTATTTAAGCTAATTGCAAGACCCTCAGCCCAATAGTCGGGGTCCTCACTGTGACCCAACCGACTAATCGATAAAGCTTCTTCACAGATCACCATTGCAGCGGCTAATTCGCCTCTAACGTGAGTTTCAGTTGCTAAATAATTCAGACTCAGCACATATTCTTTAGCCCAGTCCCCAAGATGACTAGTTAAGTCCATCATAACTCGGTACCGATATCCTGTTAGGGCGACACGAAACCTTGCCTTCTCGATTTCATGGACTTCCTCCCAAGCAAGCTTGTCGACGAACTTCTCATTCCAGTTATCGAACCAGGATTCCCCACTAACCCAAAGATAAGCCACAATATTTTTCAGGCTTTCATCAATTTTGTCTGGCGTCGAGTAAAGATCGAACAATCGTTGAGTGAACTGTCCAGCTAAAAACTGACTTAGCAAGTCATGCTGATGAGAATAACGAATGCTTAAATTAGTGTTGTCTCGAATCCGCCAAACAATTTCATACGCCCGCTCCAAAACCTCGTACTGTTCCAAGAGCGAGGTATGGCGACACCTTTCCCGCAAGCTTTGGGTCAGCGGATACAATTCAGGGTAGTCCTCATAAGGCAAATCAATTAGCTCACGAAGTAACTGTTCTACTAACTCAATCCGAAAAGGACTGCCGAGGACTGCAGAAAACAACAAGCTATAACGAGCGGTGCCCCCGTATTCCCCAAAATACTGCTCGATAAGGTGTAGGCGTTCCTCCAGCACGGCATAGGAGGATAGATTAAAACGTTCCCCTCCGAAGGTTCGTCCGGTCTCAATCAGATAGCTGGCCTGGTAGGTCTCCCTAAGATTCCTGAAAACTCTGTTTAGAGCCTCCGTCAGCCCCCCGCTCTCCGGTTCGTTGAATCGATAACGATTCGTGTCCGGAAGCGACTCAATCAGCCGGGGCAGTTCAGGATTGCGGCGATAAAATTGTGGATCACTAATCACGTTGAGAGTTTCAATAGCAAAAAGAGTAATAATCTCTGAGGCGTTGTTTGCCCCGGAAAGGTTGTTGGTAACAGCGGCCGCAAATTGTTCCGCCTGTTCCTTCGTGATGTCGCCATAGGTCAGTTTTATCAGTTTAGCCAGCATCGGCTGATCCATACCTTTGAGCTCAAGGCAGCTGACCAAGGCTAGATCTCCTATCTGTTTGCCTTCTTTTTCTTGTTCCTCGTCATGGTCTCGTTCCACATCGACCGATCCTGCATGGATAAGCCCCAGTTCAGTAAACAGTCGATTCCGATTCCAGTTCAACGCTTGATGCTCGCTAGATTCTCCGGTGGTAGTGAAGCTGTCCGAACCGCGGGCGGTGGCGAGGATGTAAACTGGAACGTCAGCGGGCCATTCCTTCAGCAAGAACTCGGCGGTGAAATCATCCACCCACTGCAAGTCGTCGACCAGAAGGAGCAAAGGAAACGCGCTTCCTCTGGGTTGGCTTTCACTATCGGACGAGCATTTTTCAGCCAGTTTGCGTATTTCCAAAAGCGATGCCCGCAACAACTCAAACTGCTCTTCCTTGTGGTTGGCTCGGTAAGATTGACCGAACTCCTCCTTGCGCATACTGCGCATTTCATCTTGTTTGCTCCAGCCTTTGACACTGCCTGCAACTCCCATAACGGCATCTATGCCCAGAAGCTTGGAGACCATTTTCGCAACGCGTCCTTGCATCCGCTTTATGGCTTCAGGGTCATCGGATGTGGCATCATCTTTCCAACTTTGAACCCCTTCGGTGATCTGATGACTTGATCTGGCCAACCAGCCAACCCTTTTCCGATAAACTAAAGTCAAACGCCGAAGCTCGTCCGCCATTGAGTTCTTTAGCGATGCTAGGCCTGTTGCCTGGGCACTGTGTCCGGTCTGATTAAGCAGCCTCAGGGTTGGAATGCTCAGCCTTTCGGGATAAGCGGTGTCAGATCGGATCTTATCAATGAATTGGTTGGCCAGAGCAGTCTTACCGGTACCCGGTTCGCCCCTAATCAGGCACCAGGTTTGATTTGAGGCGGTGTCTGGTTGTTCGCAGAGACTTTTCCAATACCGCCGAAGGCTTTCAAGCTCTTGGTTACGGCCCACGAAGGTACTGGCACGGACTGCCGGCACGGGAATATCCGAGTCCAGCCGTTCCAGAAGGCTATAACGCGACGCCATCATGCGTAGACGGGAGATGGCTTGCTGCTTATCAGCCATTCCTTTGTTCACGACTGTGTCGTTGAGCTGCGCGCCAGTGAAGGTGAGCACTACGCTGATCCCGACGGTCTTTGCCCTGCCCTGTCCCGAGGAGTCAGCATGGGCAACTTGGCGCAAGTCTTTTTCCAGGGAAACCAGCATGGCCAGCAACGCCAGGGAGGCGTCATCCAGGCGGAATGGATCGTTCACCACAATGACTTTAGGTGCGCCCAGAGCGGTGACCAGCAGCATTTCCAGAGCCAACTGCAACGTTTCGTGACTGGTGGCTTTGTCACTCAAACGGGGTGCAAGTTCTTTCAGTCGCTTTCGAGCATCCGGGGATAGATAAATGCTGTCCTCTGATGAGAACTGCCCTGCTATGGCTTCCGCGCCGGTTCCACCAATATCGCCAACAATCTCGCCGCTTTCATCGGCCACACTTTCGACACCCGCCTCAACAGCTGATGTCAGGACGTCAGATGCACTGCCATTGAACTCCGCCAGGTACTCCATCATTTGCCCAGCGCCAACGCTCAGGCTATCGCCTACCGCCTCACTAACCACGCCCCCAAGGGCCTGGTTCAGGCCAAAGCCCGCTAATTTTTTTAGTATTTCGCGCTTGTGCAGGTCGTCGAATTCGTTATCGAGGCTGCCGAGCAGACAACCGAAAATGGACAATGGTCCCTGGCCTTGACCTTCACCCACCACGAGGACATTTGTCTTGCCATCCTTCACGCACACATCATAAACCGCCGAACTGGCATCGCAGACCACACGAATTGGGTTAGGGCTCTGATCAACCCAGGAATCCAGATCACTTTGCAAAACTTCGATTAGCAAAGCCTGCTGTTTGGCTTTAAGAAGGTCCTTACCAAGATTGGACAGGCGGTCGTCTGACATAGGTGCGCTCCGGCATCGGTTTTTCAGGAGTTGGAAGGGGCACTGGAGGGATACTAGATTCGCAGCGGCACGTTAAACGGATTCATGCTTTTGCGGGTCAGTTCATGCGAAGAACGGGGAGGCGTTCAATTATCGGGCGAGCCTCTCCATAGCCACCACCTTTTTATTGAGGGACTAACTATACACGCTAAGGCTCTGAAGATTATTGGGTTTTTCTTAAATAAGTAGAATTTTACAATCTTTGACAGCATCGTATTCAGAGCCGGACTTTTCTGACAATGAGCGGTACTAAAACGGGGTCAGGGCAGACCAAAATCAAATGAATGGTCGGTGTCCGGTTTAGCGGGGGCAACTACACTACCCAAAGAGCATTAGGCCTGTTGACGCCACCTCATCCTTGAACTCTTTAGTTATTGAAAACGCCGGCACCTCAGGCCCATCGCGCATGAGGTCAGAAGCTGCGATCGCCTTTTTCGCATCAAGCAACGAAGAGCATGCCTCTAAGAAAACTTCACCTTTAGGACCGAGAACTTCGTACAGGCCTTTTTCTGTTCGAAGTACCATTGGTGACTTATCGTTAAGAGCCAGAATTAGAGAGGTCTCAGGCAAACCCCATGGCTTGACCAGCTTAGCCAGTTTCCTGGGCAATAGCTTGTCATAGAACTCACGGCCACCGTCCGTAAAGTGGCAGCCGTAACGCGCTTTTTGTATCTCAGAATTCGCGATTGCAATAGCATCGACCTGACTCTTGGCCGCTAATTGCAGAACAACCTTCAAGCCAAGCTCATACCAATCAGAAAACCAAGGCATCGACCGCAATTGATCGCTCCCGTCTCTAAATGTTTGTCCCCAGTCCGATCTTTTCTGCAACCAGTCGCTTTGAAGTTCATCAACGAGGAGACATCGAAGCCCATCGCGTGAATACTGTATCGATGTCCGAACGTGCAGAAGGACATTGTTCACTTCGTAGTGGGGGTTATTTTCAAAACGATGAGGAAAATCATCGAGAACCAACAGATGTTCCTGACGCTCGTCGGAGTCGGCTAAAGTATATTCAGCCCATTGCGCGCTATCTGAGTATAGCGCCCAACTCCTAACCACTCTGTTGATTGACGATAACACCCTTACTGCAGCATCTTGAATTGTGTCGTCAGTGATGTCAGCTCCAGGACTCAATGGTCTGCCTTTATTATCGATAGCGATCCAGCCGCAGCTGCTCCCGAGCAAATCGTTCTTGGAGAACCGAACAACAGAGAAGCCCAATGAAGGGTGCTGGAGAACAACACGGCTATCTTCACCGATTTTCGGCAGATTGCGCCTCTCCCCCCTACGGAGCCCCCTGTTGCAGCGCCATAGTACGCCAGGATCCGGTGAAACCGATCCTACCAAGCGATACAATCTTGGGATTACATGCCGAAGTCGAAACTCAGAATTGAGCTGACTCGGATCGACGGGGCCCGGCGGCCGTCCATAAAAAGCCCAACGAACCAGATCATGCCAAAGGCACTCTTCTTTGCGAAGGCCTGGTTGTTTTAGCATCCGGTTGCGAAACTGGTCCTCAGGGCATTTGTCTTTAAATGACTGCGCCCATTCAGTTAGGCGAGACCGCCACTTCATTGGAACTTCTAAAATCCGAAAGGTACTTTCTCTGGCATTTCCCCGATACGTCTCAAGCTCAGTGAATAATGCCGTCAAATCCTCTGTAGAGAGCAAAACTTGCAACTCCTCAGAATCCGATTCTGGCAGGCCCACACAGAACTGATCGGTGGTGTTAAGCGAGTACCCGCAGAACAAATACTGAACTCGCGGATCCTCCTCTGGGTAGATCTCTATCCATTCAATCAAACTCTTTGTTTCCGGGCTTTCAATGTTCACTTTTAATAAATTGCTAACCTTGAGCAGTCGGTTCCGGGCGCGCACAATTGTTAGCCCGAACGTACGACCGGAACTCAGAACAAAAGCAATGGCTGGAACTGGAACCGAAACCTGAATAACGCCCGGCAGAGTACTGGGAAAAAACGGGTCGAGTAGGTTGTTCAAGCTTCGCCCTCTATTCCTGGACCGCTGGAGAGTGCCATCACTCAATCCAAGATCGTTGCATAAGCTGCTGATAATCCATCCCTTCCCTCTCCTTGGATATGGCTTGCTGTTTAGGACATAGCGCCGGCATGAAATTCCGGTCTGAAGCCAGTGGCCAAAACATTAACCACTGAACGTGGTGTCAATACATCGACGTTTGCCGGAAACCTTTCCCAATCTGATGGGCTATAGCCGTTGAATCCCCATTCCAAAATTTTCCCCTCGCAAACAGCGAAGCTCTTATGATCAAACTCAAACATCGCGCCATGAGGCAAGTCCGATAATCGACCGCTCCAGGTCAGTTTTTTCTCGGCCTCAATTCTTTCCCCATGCAAAACTTCATCGATTTCCGGAGCTCGGATGGCAGAGCCGCCTTCCCAAAGATTCCCGTCCATCCAGGCCGTGCGAAACTCGTTGTAGCGGCTGCGTCTGCACTGTGCGCAAGGCCTATGGCCCGCTGCAAACGCCGTAACCTCGTCGAGAAAGAAAAGTTCTGTATACCCATTCGCTGACATTAAATCCCTTTTTCGGCCCTCAAAATCTAGAAGGCAAATAATCCAGGCTTTGGTCTTATACTGACGTTTAAGCTCCTTGTGAATATTGTGGAGCACGCCGCGATTTCCCATGAGCATGCCTCTGGCATCGTTTGTTTCGATAAGACCACAAGGACTGACTCTATTCTGTAAAGGCATATATCCTGCATTCCTTGTCCAACTCTTTGGTTATATGTCTGCGCCTTTCGTGTGCCGTCGCTATTCCTGAAAGCACCTTTAGATTTGTTCCTTAAAGCTTATTTCTCGCCGGCGATTAGGCCTGTACCCACGCAGAGTAGACTAGTAGCACAACTTCTTTCGCGAAAAATTGTCTAAAGGCACGGCGAGCGATAATTTCCCACGCCCGCTTGCCACATAGTCGAAAAAAGGAAACATGGTGCCTTTCAACCCCCGTCACAGGGGCCCCGGTAATCGCAATGAAAGCCCTATTCCAAGGAATTATCCGGTTAACTGTTTTTGGCTGCTCCCCAATCGACGAGAGTCCCCAGCCATTGTTTGGTTTAATAAAGAGCATTTACTTCCAAATCTGAATGAATTTAGTAAAGGGGACCAGGACAATCCCAAGATTTAGTATTTTTTAAGTAACAACGCTTTTCAAAGTATGAGTTGTCGTTTCCGACATCTATGCGACGCCCTACTGAGCACAAGACTGACATCGATGGCGGTCTTCTCTTACTTCTGAATACAAGCACGTCGCTAGCACGTCAAAATCACCTTTCATGTGCGCATAACCAATTGAAAAAAATGGTCTTTTAATCTTGACACCAGAAAAGGTCTACCGCATGATTAGGGTAGAAGGGCCGTTCAACGGTGCCAAAAAGGTGTTAGCTGAACACTGTAAATAAACAGCATTTGCACCAACACCGGCATTAGACGACCGGTTCACAGACGAAGCTACTCAGAAATGCGTTCACACGCATCGTAACGAACAGTTTGTTCGTTAATCCCACCGCCAGCAATGGCACCAACATCTTTTCTAGCGAATGATCGAACGTTAGAGAGATGAAACAAATTGGAATTTAAAAATCCAATACTTTCAATGACCTGAATTCAAAATTCGGACTAAAACTGGCCATAAATGCTGACTAAAACCAGTTAGGAGTGGAGTTTCTCCACCAGTGCGTCATCACTGGCATACTCGAGCGGATCAGTTTGCATCAACGTCGCGTTTCCCAATCCAGCGACAATCACTCCTTGCGTTCTCGCGCCGACGACGCGACCACACCGCTCCCCCCAGCGCCCAGAAATAAACCTTCGTGCGCTGACCACGGTTCGCTAAGGAAAAAGTGCTTGTAGCGGCACGAGAGACACCCCACCTGATCAGAGGAGATTTCCAATGGTTTCGTATCTGACTGCGAATTAGGGGGCGGGGCGTCAGCAAGGAAACCGGGCCTGCTTCGAACAGCTCAGGGTTCAACTTGCATCAGCTGCATGTTGTTAAAACTGTGAATAAAGGCTGACACCGATGAAACGTAAAAAGAAAATTCCATGCAGTAAAAATCGAAATTATGGGTTTGGAAAGACGCTTCTATTTGCATTCAAAAATGCGATCGATGCTCTCTTCGGCCGCTTTGATCATTACGGGACCCGGCGATCACACATGATCAGGATCCGAGTATTTGCCGAGTTCTGCAGAAGACACGGTATTCGAGACGCTCGCGATATTGATGCGGAATTAGTCGCTTCTTTTGGTGAGTATCTCAAACAAAGGCTAAAAGAAGTATACGAATGGCCAGACGGCACAAATGACAAGCAAATTTCTGCCGCCTACGCCCACAACCTTATCTCGACAATGAACACGTGCCTTTTTGCTATGCGCCGGGATGAAGTACTACACCTCTCAGCACGCAAAGCTCTCGGCGTAGCACGCTCTAACGTTAGAAGGACTCAAATCGCAGCTGATGTTGCGGACACAAAAAGTGCAACTGACCGGATGGTCGCAACCGGCTTACAACGTGGAGCGGCTGTAGTTCTGCTAGCCAGGGCTTGGGGCATGCGAGTATACGAAGCCATGCTGCAGGATCTTGATCGGATGCAGAGTGAGGTAAAGAAAAACGGGGCCGCCGCAATTCTAGAGGGAACGAAAGGTGGCCGGAAGTGCCTTACCCGAACCATCCAAGCAGGTGATTTTCAGATGGAGGCTCTCGATTTAGCGCTCTCTGTTCGACCGACAGGATCTCGTTGCTTGCTTATGGAGACAGAAAAACCAATCTCGTTTTACCGAACTGAACTCAACCAATGCAGGAGAATTCTACAGAAATATGGAATCCCCTCCTTCAGGGAACTGCGTAGCGGATTCGCAGA
Organism: Marinobacter sp. BW6; assembly: GCF_008107725.1. Classification (GTDB taxonomy): domain Bacteria; phylum Pseudomonadota; class Gammaproteobacteria; order Pseudomonadales; family Oleiphilaceae; genus Marinobacter. The sequence continues at coordinate 186,399 of NZ_VIRN01000035.1, read as the reverse complement.
GGACATTTACGAGGCAATCGTACAAGGGCCGTCGCCCCTCCGCGGGTCGATAAAAGATCGAGAACTCGACCGAATCGCTCGAAAAGAAATTGCTCGCCTCTTGGGACACGCTCGATTTCAGATAGCTTCATCTTACATAGGAGGCTACTGATGGATATTCGTCAACTCATAGCACGTATCAGATGGAAAACGGGAACCAGCGAGAACACAAAAACTCGCACAATTAACCGGATACAAACACTGGCAGATGCCGTTGAGAGCCAATTTCCCGAGGTACGGAAGTGGAATCAGATCAAGTTGAAGCACCTGATGTTTATCAGGAACACTTGGTTTGATCGTGAAAACCTAGCAACTACAACAAAGGAAGACTACTTCCGCGCGATGAGACTGTTAATCATGGCGATGGGCAAAGATCGACATTGGTTCGGTCCGCTACACCTGAAAAAAAACCGAGACCGTGGAGGGCGTCCTACTATGTCTCGGATCACCCGATCCAAATCACGGAGCATTGCAAAGAGATATTGAAGCTATGGGGCCTGGATGCAAAAAATCCGCACTCGGAGCCCCTAACGAAGCTTTTTTTGGGGAAATTGCCCTACTCTTATCTAAATCAACTCAGTATCAATGAAAACAAGCCTGCCGTACCTGCGGATATCGCCCCGCCCTGAACTAGCTGTCGCCTCTCTTCTATAGTCATAACTCTGCCCTGCAACATCACCCTCACATTGCGTGCCAGTGCCACCATTGCTGCAGCCCCCATACTATCCGACATATTAGGTTCGTAATAGTTATCCAAATCCCCAATCATGGTTTCAACATCTTCACCAAGCTTTTTGTTGGATAGACCAGAGGATTGCAATTCCACTGCAGAATCCGCTATTTCAGATGTCGCAAAAACTTCGATAGATTCGAAGCGTTCGTTATGCTGTTTTATATGATTCAGGTAATCCGTGGCCTTCAATTGGATTTCCTGAACCGCCCCTGTTTCGATATTTGTAATCCGAACATCTGCACCTGGATGATTAGTTGCCTCAAAAAGCTCAGCAACGTAGAAATCGCCATCGTTGTTTTCATTATCGACATATCGGAGCTCATGGTAGATACCTTTCACATTATTTTGCAGCCCCTGAAGCTGAATTGGGTCTAGAGCCTGAACATAAATTGAAAGTTCTTCTTCAGAAGCGTTAGCCAGATTTTGATTGGATCTGCGAAGCGCATCTAAAACTAGCAACTGATCTGGTGAAAAATCCGATAAATCTTCTGCCAATAATTGCAGAAATACCGCACTAACGACCCCAGTAGTAAAGTTGGGCCTTTGCGACGACCAATGTCCCAACAAAACAACAAACTGTTGCAGTCGTTGGCGTGATAATTTTAGCCGGCGTCGCGCCATGGCCGGCCATTCAGCAACTTTATTTTGTAACTCAACCAACTCCTGGCTAAGTGGTTTGAGGGCTTCGTCATGGAGATACCGCGCACTAACTGTATCGACTGGAGAACCCGCTTCAGATTGCTTCCTAAATGCGATGGCCAGTGCAAGACAAGAATCAACGATTCTGCGTTCCTGCGATTCCAGTTCAGTTATTTCACGTTTGTCACCATACAAGAACTTTCTGGAAATCCAAGCAGCCCCTGCCGCTGCACCAATGCCTCCCGCAACTGATGCGACACCAAGGATTACTGTGCCAGCGAGAACCGATCCGCCTATCCATGCAAGAGACGCCCCGGTGAACGCTGCACCCGAAAGTGTTCCAATTGCTGTACCTGTACTGGCAGTACCCAGTAATGATGCTACGGAAAAGATACCAGCCGAAGTTCCTGCCGCACCTAACTTCGCAGCAACGCCTCGACTGATCCTGCTGGAGACTCCTTCACTATTGCCCAGCACAGCATCAGAAACCTCCTCACAGGCCCTCGCAGCCCTGAGATACCAATTTTTTTCATGCGTCTCTTCTGTCGCACGTAGCCACTTGCTTTTCCCCCAGTCAGACGCGTCCGATGAAAGATCCTTGAGCCTGCGTGCCGACTGGCCAGTAGCTTCTCTAGCTTTACCGACAAGGTCGCTGTTGAACGCCTTCTCAGTCGTGGTGCGAGTCCTACTCGCCACTTCATAAGCAACCAGTTTTGAGCTTTGGACTGCCTCACCCATACCCAGCTCTCTTAACTGACGAGCCAACCGTCGAGACCTACTTTTTGCATCCTTCCATTCCATGGCTTTTCACTCCGACCATTATCTTTAAGCAAGCCAAATTGTAGAGACCCCAACTTCCAAAGAACTACCTTTGGAACCAATCACTCATCTGCCCATATCCAAAAATAAACGCCAGCTTGCGAGCCCTGGTAACGCTCACATAGACCAGTGCACGCTCTTCGTTCTCTCGATGCCTTCTCGTTACTGCGTCAGCAGCAGAATTAATCACGTAATCCAACGGTACGAGCCCCTTGTTTGCCGAGGCCAAGAAAACGGCGTCGAACTCAAGCCCTTTCACTCGGTGCATCGTGCCAAGATTTACAGTGTTGTCCGGTGTAGAAACACTTCTACCATCCAGCACGTGGCAAAGCTGCTGCCGGCTTTCCAAAGCTGCTTTTAGCTCCCCAACTTCCCGGCGGGTGCGGGCAATAACGCAGCAGGCTTCAGGGGCGAGGTCATTTTTACGAATTGCATCCAGGATGGAATCCGCTTGCTCTTGCATGGAATCAAAACGGCGAATTTCTGGTGCCGGACCGTGCATCAGTGAGTGGTAAAACTTTTGGGTGTCCTCACCGCCATCAAGATCGTCAACCTCTACACCTTCGAGTATGCCCACCGCCAATCGGCGCGTCTCATCGGTGGTGCGATAGTTGATTTTGAGACGGGAACTGCGGCCGCGAATATCAATGCCACATTGCCCCAACACGACTTTGTTCTTGCCATAAATTCTCTGATGACCGTCACCAACAATGAACAGGTCATTAGGGTCTGGTGGGACAAGAGCACGAATCAGCATGAAGGCCTGGGTGCCCATATCCTGAGCCTCATCCACAATGACTGCCGCCAGATCGGGGCGCAGCTCCGGTTTGCCATCAATCAGCATACGGGCATCGCGGTAGGCATCATCCGTCTCTTTCAGGTAGTTACTGGCCAGCAGATGACGATAACGCTCGAATACCGGCCAGATTTCCACCCGTTGCTGGCGATTCAACCGTGTACCACGACCAATCCGCGAAGCCTTCTTATATTCATCTACGCTGCGCACTGATTGGGGCTGGATCACCCTCGCCCATTCTTCTTGGAAAAATGCCATACCCAGATCAATACTGGCGGGCTTCTCTGAGTAGGCCTCTTCCCATAGTTTCTTCTCTTCCCGGCTATCCAATAACAAACCGTAGTCGTAGCCCTGCTTTTTCAGGAAGTTCATAACCCAGGCGTCAAGATTCTGCACCTCGATACGAGCCAGCGCCTCCGGGCTGCAGATCTTGTTCAGGTTCTGCTGGATGTCGGCCGCCAGGTTCTTGGTGAAGGTCGTGAACAGTATTTTTCCATCGCTTTCTTCCAAATGGTTGGCCAGCCATTTAGCCCGATGCATAGCCACTACAGTTTTCCCGGTACCCGCGCCGCCGAGCACGCGAACCGGGCCGTTTTTCTTGCCCTCTGCCAGTCGGCGCTGGGCCGGGTGCAGGAACACCCGCCACTTCTCAATCGACTGGTTGAGCACCTCCTGCAGAGCCTGCTCGTTTTCGGCTACCGTAAAGACAGCCTGAGATTCGGGGCGTGTCAACGCTGCGGTGAAGTTTTCAGTATCCACCGTCTCCGGGGCCGCCGGAACCACTTCGTTATAGGCTTCCTCATAACTGGCACCGGCCATTATCATGAACAGGCCGTCGTGAACGTCTTTCGGAATCTTCTCTTCAGTCAGCGCGGTTTCGAGGTCCGCCTCAATTTTCATAGTACGAACCAGGGGCAACGCCTCTTCTGGAACGCCCAGCTGCAACAGTTGCCGATCCCTAATGGCATCAAACAAGCCGGGCCGTGATGTCCCTCGCGGTTCTTCCCCTGCCGGCTCAAGAACACTCTCTTCAACCGTAAATACCTGAACGCTGCCAGTGTTTGGGTTGATCTCGATCTTACGCTTCTCTGCCCATTTATAGGCTGGATCGTGGTGGTCCACATAGAGCATCAGATACAGATCTTCCTTCTCCGCCGCCGCCAGAATAATCCGTACATCCTGATTTGCCCGGATAGAGCGGACCTTATTGTCCTTGAAAGCTGGCAGCTTCTCGTAGTTGAGGCTGGTATGGTTGCGATCCTGCTGAAATAACATGACCGCTTTATTGGCCTGACTTTGCTCCTTCGGTGTCAACTTCAGGAGGCTTTCAAAATACTTGTCAGAAAACGCAACACTCGCCATCTCAGGCTCCTGATTCCAATTCATTCAAGGCATCAACCAACTCGTCCACCGAGGAGCAGATACGCCACCCATCCGCTTCCAGATAAGGCCTGGCAGCCACCTGGTCGTCCATATCATCCAGCAACAAAGCCACCTTTGCGCTGGCAAACAACAGTTCGGCTTCGCCTACCACTTCGTCCAGCTCACCTGCAGTAACGGGCTCTGCAACCAACACCTCCGCCGGCCAGGCCACATCTTGCTCTTCAAGCCTTTCCCGCAACTCATCCTCGAGCTGGTCAAACCAGGGCGGAGCCTGGTCTGGCTTGGTGTCGGGCTTCCCATATTGGCCTGTGTTTTTCGTCCAGAGCAGACCCGCCGCAATACCGCTGTTTTTCGAGTCTGGGGTCCACGCGTAGAACGCGGGCAGGAACTGCAGGAAGTTCACAGCTGTCCAGAACCGTTGCCATTGGTAACGGGCCTGGTCTTCACTGCCTTTTTGCAGGGTGTAGCTAGCAGAGATCAGAGCCTTGCCCAGATCAAAGGTTTTGAGTAATTCCGGCCCGGCCAGCAGGCTCAGGGTAATCTTCGCTGCGGCGTTGTCATCGGTTAGCTCAACCGACCCTGCCAATGCGGCAGGATCAGGCGCTAGGTCAGTGAAGCTCGCAGGCAAGCCGTTCAGACTCTCCAAAACGCCAGTTTTAACCTCGGCATCCGCCAAAGACCGGGCCGGCAGGCATTGCAGCATGAAAAACAGCGCCTGCTGCTGGAGCAACGCCTTGTCCTGCTCGGTCAAGAAGTGCATCAGCAAGTCAAAGGTGGTTTTATTGAGGTGCTGAGCAGTGTTATTCAATCCAGCCACCTTGGCGAGACCCGCAATGGCCTGATGATTCTGTTCCGCCGAGGTCATGCCGAGCGGTAAGGGCACATCCATGGCCTTGTCGCCCATAACCTTGTTGACGTCGTACCAATTCAGCGTCCAAACCACAAAGCCGGCACGCATCAGAGCCTGGCGCTTGAGCAAGTCTTCGCTGGCTTTCTCGCCATGAAACTTATAGCCATCGAGGAAAACCGCCACAGGCAGCAAACCGTTACGTGCCGGCCAGAGAACAAAATCCGGTTTGCTCGCAAACTGCACGCCTTCCGCCATACCCAGATTCACCTGCGGTTCTATCTCATAGGCGAGGTCGCCAATGGTCAGCCGGTAACCGCTTTTACCCCGGATAATGTCCTTGCCGACTCGCACCTTGTGGTTGCCCACACAGTCTTCACCAGAAAACCGTGCCAGCGCCTCCGGGAAGCGCGCTTCAAGCTCACTGTCTATCCAAGGATTACCACCCAGCGCGCTCAAGCCTTGTTTGTCCTGCACCCACTGGTGGTTACCGTCGACAATATCTTTAAGCATTTCCAGCGCCAGTTCCTTACTGGTGCTTTCCATGCCATAGGCATTGCGATACTCCAACAGGCAGCGATAACAGCCGTCCATAGTGTTGTCGTAACAGTCACAGGCATCCATTACGTCGTAGGCCATACGGAACACCGACTGCATGTTCTCCGCCCGGCTCAGCAGCTCATGCAGGTAGCCGGTACCACCAGGCACGGAGTCGTACAACACAATAAAGTGCCTACGCTCATCGGTCTCGCCCACTGGCTCGCTCTGGTAGGCTACCCGCAAGTGGTCTACCTTGCCGCCAAACCGTCTTTTCAAGCCCAGCTGCAAGGCCGCTACAAACGAATTCACCTGCTCTTCAGTACCGCCCGTCGACAGCCTCGGCAGCAGAATCCGCAAAGCTTCAGACGAGAACTGGCGGTACAGGTACAGGCAATTCTCCAGGCCCGTGTCTTCCTTGCCGTTCGACAGTTTCTTTGGGCCACGGGCGTAACTGCATGACTTAAGATGGGCAGCCTCTTTCTTGCCATTGGCTGCAGCTTTGGATTGCACCGAGCCACATTCCCGGCAGATAGGGAAACCAGCTCGCTGGATGTGCTCTCCGGCCACATCGAAGTAAATCTCCTCCCCTTCGCGGCGGCCAAAGTTCACTTCCAGAAATTTGGCGGATCGGATGAATTCGAAGCCGAAGGGCTTATCCTTATCGTCCAGCACCCAGGTAATCGGTACATCGGAAGGTTTGAAGTCGATCAGCATCTGCTTGTTAAAGAACACAGGCTCCCGGTCATCTGAGCGGTCGTCCAGAATCGCATCCCTGGCGTTTGTGAACGCGTAGACCTGCGTCATCTTCAGCATTTTGGTGCGGGCGCTTTCATCGCCCCACTGGTTGGTATGGCAGCGGGGGCAGGTTTTATCGCTAAAGCCCGCGGTGGGGTCATCGGCGGGCGCGGAGTAATGGCATCGGGGGCAAAAGCGCCAGTCCTGAATATTGCGGCCCTTCGAGGTTTCCACACGGGTTATCTTTACTTTGCGGTTGCCGGCGTAGAAGACCGACTCCGGTGCCAACTCCGTCAGCGCAGCCTGAGCGGGGCGCTGGTATTCGTATTCCCGCTTTACGAATTCATGCTCTGCGCCGTCGCTTCCCGAACCTTTCTCGGAGCGGAAGATTACCGAATGCAGGGTCGCCCCTTCTTCCGGGAAGGCGTAGTTTGGCAGCAGCCCTTCGTCGGTAAAGAAATTCAGGGTTTCACGCTTATTCAGGCGAATGCGCATCCCACGGTAGCCAGCTGCTTCGCGCTCCAGCTCCAGAATTTCGGCCTGGGTATGTTCGTCCTGGGGTTGCTTGCGCAGTTTATCCAGCTGCTTGTCCAGATCTTTAATGGTGGTGGCCATGCGGTTGCGTTCATCGGCCACTAGCTTGAGCCGGCCGATGAGATACAGCTCCAACCGGTCCTCATCGTATTGCGGCCCACCAAACAGATATTGCCGCAGCAGCTCCAGATCTTCCCCACTTAGTTCAGTGGCAACATGGCTACTGAACCCGTCCCAGATTTGCTGCATGTTATGTTTCAAGAAATTCAGCATGGTGTAGGGGAATCGGTCTTCCTGGGCCTTTTCTACCGCATCCAATACCGGCTGCATGGTATGGGGCACCTGGTTGTCCCCCTTTGCCCAACGGGTCCAGCAGTCCATGGAGTAAGCCAACAACTGGCGGCGCAGCACATGGCGGGCCTTCAGGAACACCGCCGGCGGCTCAACCGGCGTATCCAGCATCCGCCCGGGATCGGCGTAAAACACCAGATCGTGTGGGCGGCCATTGGCCACCGTCAAGACAAAGGAGTTGCCATCCCGGCGACCACCACGGCCCACGCGCTGCAGGTAATTCGCCTGAGCCGGCGGTACAGAACACAGCAAAACGCTGGAAAGGTCACCAATATCGATACCCATTTCCAGCGTAGGCGTTGCCGACAGTAGATTGTATTCCCAGGGCTTCTCACCCTTAATAAAGCTGTTCTCTACGCGAACCCGCTCGCTGGCCGCCAGCAAACCCGTATGTTCGTGGGCGATTACCCGGTGTATTTCACCATGGCGGTACAGGTTGCCATACAAGGTGTCACGTACAGGAACGACATTCTCATACAGCAGCTCCGGACCAGCGGCACTGATCATCGGTAACCCCAGCCAGTTGCGGGCCTTGTCGGCGGGCACGTGCATAGGGCGGTAGCCTTCGCACTCCACAGCCCGAACATCGGTGACAATGGTCAACAGCTCCGGGTTCAGCGCCCATAGTTTAACGCCACGCTCATTGTTTTCAGCCTGCACCATTCCCACATCCGCCAGCGCATCCAGAGCGGCAGCAAGAACCAGCTCCATTTGCTTGCGATCTACGAGGGTGTCCGGGTTCAGGCAGATGAGCCAGTTTTCGTACCAGGACTTCGAGGCATTAGTGTGACTCAGCGGCTCATAGCCTTCAGCCTTAGCCACAGCAGGGTACCGAGGCCGTGGGGAAGACGGGCCCAATGGTGGGGCGTAATCCAGAAATTTGAGCAGGTAACTCTTGCCGGATTTGTCGCGGTAGTACGCCAAGTCCTTCAGCCCGAACGCGCCCAGATTCACCAGATGCTGAACCAGGCCGGTCATCAGGCCAGCAGCCGCCTCGCTATCAATGCTATAGCCCAGCGTGTTGTCTACCGTTTCCCGCCAGGCCAGCGCTGCACGGGCAACCGACTCCGCCGGCCAGTCCAACGCCGCAATGCCCAGACGATTCAGTGAACGCCCAACCTGAGCCCGCCAGCCCAGATCTTCCAGTGTCTGCCACAACATCCGCCCGCGAATCAGCTTGAGCATCCTGGCCGCATCGCGCACCTCGCCAGTCGTTTCGAAATGCTCGAAGTCCGCGGTGAAGCGCTTGTCCGGCGGCATGAATTCACGCAGGTAACGGGGCAACCCAAGACGCCCCGACCCATTTCCCTGATTCAGCCAATACGCCTCAAACAGATCAGGTAACTGCAGTAACGGTAACGGCTGGGACTGATTTTCCAGTAACTGGGTGAGCGCCATACGCACATTGTTCTGCCAAGTACGGGCGGCAAAGAAACCGGCGCGATGGGTAGCATCCTGAACCGAGTCGCTGAAGGTCAGCAGTTTGCGGTCATCATTGTCGCGGCTGCTGAACAACTGGTGAATGGCCACGGCACTCAAACTGGCGGCGCGGGCACCGAACACTACCAAAGCGGATTTGGCGGAACAGTAGGGACAATCGTGCTCATGGATATTCTTATTGGTATTGTCCCGTTTGACCTCCTTCAACTGATGAGGTTTGCTCACCCGCACCAACGCTTCATTGCCCGCCTGGCAGCCCTTACAGGGGCCTGTATAATCCGCAGCCGCCGTGCGGCCACATTCACGGCACAGCCGGAAATTATCCAGGTGCATCCCCGCTGGCGAAACACCCTCGCCCTGTTGCCAAGGCAATAAGAGTGCGGTTTCCTCGTGGTTGCCAAAAAACGCGCTGTAGATACTCTGCAGCTCGGTTTCCACCACCTGGTCAGAAACGTGGCTCATCTCCATGCGAGTTAACCAGGCGGTGCCATGGCACTCCCGGCACTGCACCAGCGGCAAACGTACCTGCCGTTGGTCCTTCGGTGGTTTGTCGTCCCCAAAAGCCAACAGCGGGGGCAAAACGTCTGCGCGCCCGTTTTCAGGCGCTTCGTCCGTCAGAAGGTTTTGCGGTTGCGGCTCCCGCAAGGTGCCTACAATCCGCCGCAACTCCCGGGACCAAAGCTGCAAACGCAACTGCACAAACGGCCGCCCTACTTCGTCTCGGGCATGGGAAAGCAGCGCTAACAGCGCAATCAATGCCTGCTCTGGCTGGCGCTGAAACTTCGGTGGTATCTGGGACGCCAGCTTATCCACCAGTTCCCGAAAGCGGGGCGTACCCTGCCCCAGTTTGAGCTGACGCAGCAGGTTTGCCAGCTGACCATGCTGCTTAAGATCCTTGCCCAGTTGAATACGTCCTTCTTTGGCATCCAGCGGTATTCCCGGTTCTTTACTGAAATACAGGTCGTAGGCCTTCAGAAGATAGGCCTGCAGCCCCTCATTCAGGGCAAGCGAAAGATGCTCAGGCCCCACTTCTTTGTTCAGCCCGAGAAACGCCAGGTTATCGAGAAACTCTGAATCATTCTGCCGCTGCTCGGCAATGACCGAGTCCCGGCGAAACGGGCTGGAAAAAATGTCGGACGCATAGCTCAGCAAACCCTTAATACTGTCATCGCCACCGAGGGTGGCAGAGGTTCCCACGCACACCAACTGCTCCGGCGTCATCTCAAACCGGGCCCGCAACCGTCGAATCAGCAGCGACAGATCCGTACCCTGGGCGCCATCAAAGGTATGCAGCTCGTCCACCACCAGATACCGCAGGGTGTCCGGCCCGTTGTAGGCCCACAACTTCTGGTCTTGCGGGCGCATGAGCAGGTAATCGAGCATTTTATAGTTGGTGAGCAACACATCCGGTGGGTTGTTGCGCAGGGTTTCCTTGTCGGTAATGACCTGATCCGGGCCCATGGCCTTGGTGCCCTGGCCATCTCCGCCAACGAACAATCCCACCCGAAGCCCTTTCAGCGCAGGCTGGCGATGAATTTCTTTGGCAAAACGCTTCGCCTGGTCTGTGGCCAGCGCATTCATGGGATAAATCACAATGGCCTTGATGCCGGCACCGGTCTCTCGGTGGCAGTGATCCAGAACCGGATACATGAAACACTCGGTTTTACCCGAACCGGTACCCGTGGCCACCAAAGTATTCGCGGCCCGCCGATCAGACGCTAATCGTTGCCAGGACTGCTCTTGGTGGGCAAACGGGGGGTGCTCGGTTTCAAAACCCTTGAAGAAGTCCCGGCCGGTGCTCCCCCGCAAGAATGGCAAACCTACCGAGACATAAGGTCCTTTGAGAAAAGCCTCCCCGTCCTGTTGTTCTTCTACCAGTCGACGAAACTCTCCTTTGAAGGGATCGGTTTCTGTTTCGTAGCCGGTAACAATGAATTCGCGCAGGGCGGCCGATACTTCCTTGGCCAGCAAACCGGGGATCATGTGTTCTCCAAATTGAACAAGTGCAAGGTGTTTAAGTTAGCTCAGATTTTCGTAGTTGGTGACAATACTTTAGAGGAACTGCACGGATAGGAAATCAATAGCCCGGATAACGATCCCACTGCCGCTCGTCGTCCATATAACTGCTCCAATTCCGACAACTCCAAAGGTCAGACGCAACTGCCTCGATTACCTCGCGCAGCTCCAGCGATTCCAGCCAACGGCCAGGGATGACTCTGGTACCGTGCAAAGCGCCGAGAATGTTCCCCGCGATGGCACCCGTGGAGTCTGAGTCGCCATCATGGTTTACAGCCAGAATAACGCCCTGCTCAAAACTCTCTGCAACCAGGACACAATAGACAGCAATCGCCAAAGCCTCTTCTGCAACCCATCCCTCTCCAAGCTCCTTAATAGCTTCGTGGTGGCGAAGCTCAGAATCACTCAATTTTTTCGCTTGATTCAAAGCGTCCAACGTTTCTTCATGTCCGGGATACTTCACCAAGATTGAAGATGCCTCATTCAGAGCGTCACCAACTTGAGCGCCATCCAAGATCAAGAAAATCAGAGAGGCCAGAACGCCGCCGCTGAGATAGCCACTCGGGTGTCCGTGTGTGATTGCTGCGCACATGACTCCGAAATCGAACACCTCAGTGATCCCCCAATCCTCTTTGAAAGTCCAACAAAATAGCCCCACCGGCGCGACCCGCATCACCCCACCACAACCTTTACTGTCATTATGGGCAATACCGGGTTCGCCTTCGTAGTCCGCCAGGGCACTCAGGCAGGTTGTTCCCGGAGCGCGTTGGCTATGAAGCTCCCGCTGTTTAAACAGCCAGCCATCCAATATCGTCTCAACATGGCGGTTTTCATGCCCTTGAGTCGCCAGCCACCGAAGATAGGCGGCGGCAACCGTATGGTCGTAAGCAGTTATACCTTTACTGACGCCCCGCATTCGGCCACGCAACAGGCCTTCTGCGGTAAATAAAGTCATCTGAGTATCGTCGGTTATTTTTCCCTTTCCACCATATGCATCGGAGTAATCTTTAATTCCGTCAGGTCCAAAGCGATCCAGAATTGCAGATCGCGAAATAAACTCCACTGCACCGCCCAAGGCATCACCTATGGCTCCACCAAGTAGGCAGGCGGTGTAACGGTCGACGGGATCGGGCGCGGAGTCTATTTGAAGTGAACGCAGATAACTCAGAGCTTGTTTATCAAAATGCCTGCTCAACCATTGATCTGAGAGCTCCATCAACAAAACCAGCCGGCTCGTGCCGACCACCTTACCCAACAAAAAGTGATTGCTGCGCTCAATCGTCTGGATGGTGTAGACCTTGTCTTGCACACCTTCAGGATAAGCTGCATGGAAGAATGACAGGTCAAAGCACCGAGAACCCTTTCCCGGTGCTGAAAGCGAGGTCGCTAATATCGGTGAATAGTGCCTCACCTCGGTATCGAATTCCGGGCCGAAAAGCTCCATCGCGTACCATCTATCCGGGCAAAGAGTGAAGCGGCTCACTCGCAACACCTGTTATTCGTGGACATAAGCCCAGCCCCCTATACGCTCCAAACCGCCACCAAAACCTGCCTCAGGGTATGCCTGATCCGGAAAATAAATAAAGCGGTCCCAATTCAACAAACCTCGGGACACCAAGGCAGTGAGCGCCCAGGGATTATCACCATACTCCACCAGCTTTTTTGGATCCGTCACTATCTCCAATGGCGGAAGCTTCGGCGGTAGGCTGTCGATATAATTGGGAACAAGCGCAGAAAGTGCTTCGGGCGGCTGGCCATTGTCACGGGTGAACTCTTCTATCGCTTTAATCATTGGCTCGGCACGCTCTGCCGCGAGTTCGAACCCATACATTCGAAGCTCCCCTCCCAACCAAATGCCGAGAACCGCGCCAATAACGATCCCCAGCGTTATTTGGGATGATCGACTTTCTTTATCAGCTTGCTGCCGTTTCGCCAGCAATCGGACTAACTTTACGATTAAGCCCAAGCTCCAGATAACCAGCGCGATCAGAACCGGAACAATCAACAACCCGATTCCAGCTGTCGACCAGCCGCCAGTGCCTCTGGCTGTCAGAACACTCGGCCATATAAAAAGCGATGCAGTGATCGCCGCGAAGATAGCGGTTACAGCGATTCCTTTTTTCAACGAAATTCCTTAATGCGTACCATCTGTAAAATTGTGCTCTGAGAATATTTACAGTGCCCAATAGTATCCTTTGATTTTCTCTGCCATCGCCACACGCCGCTGAGACAAGAACTCTTCGTATCTCTCTGGGGCGTAGTCCTCTAGATGGGCTGGCAGACAGTTGGCCTTGAGGTTTTCCTGCAGTTTCGCGAAGTCGGTAATCGCACCGAGCATCGGATTGCCGGTTTCACACTGTCCGAAAATCGTCTCCATATAGGAAGCTGGAGGTTTATCGCCAATCTTGATATTTACCTCCTGCTGCACGTATACAAAGTTGGCCACCTGATTGTACTTACCGCGAGACAAACCCTGCTTTTTGAGGAAGTTTCGAGGATAGACATGATGGATATCCCCGTGGTGATTCAGCATGTCTCGCACACTGATATCTTTCGAGAGGAAGCCCTTATCCCCGAGATAAGCCTGAGCCGCGAGGAATGCTTTGAACACCGGCGAGTTAACCGTTGAAGTATTCAAGGCCTGCACCAGCCCTACACTCCAGAAGGTATCTGAGAGTTCCGCTGCCTCGATGTCTGCCAGCAAATCCCCAAAGGGCCGGTCGTTTATGGCCTTTATATCTTTGTCCATCTGAGACTCAGGAGATGAAGAGTAACGGCCAGTGAGGATAGAGAGCACAAACCAACGCCGTACCCAAGTTTCAATACGCGGCTCGTTACCCAGATCCCGTTTGAGTTTCAGGTACAGAATGTAGGCAAAGTTGAGAGCGTTCCGCGAGCGAATCATGCTGCGATCAACAAAGCCAGAGGATCGAATAATCATCAGGAAACGCTTGAAATGAGTTTCGTTAATAAATTCCAGAACGCCGAGCCTTAAAGATTCGAAAGATGATTCCTCAATGGCTTTTTCATAGGTACGCGTTTCGAAGTTCCGCCCAGACAATAAACCAACCAGATCAGCCAGCTTGCCCCGATTGAAACGGGACGTGAACGCCACTCTCAGCAGATCCGAATAACCAGGATCATAAAGATCTTCATTTTCCTGACGCAGCCAACGCATGGCCTTGAAATAATCAGTTTGCGCGAAAGCCTGATCGTTTTGCTCGATCAGCGTGTAAAATTCAGGAGCAACCGCCATGTGGCAAAAGTAATCGACCGCCTTTCGTAGAGTGTTGCCGCCAAACTCCTCATTAGCCGCAATTTTAGACATAGCGAAGTCGGCCTGACTCAAGACAACCCCTTTCGAATTGATGCGGATGAAAATCTCGGTGACGGTTTCAATATCAAGATCGTGGGAAAGCTCAATCAGGCCAATCTGCTTCTTCAGAATGTCCGTTAACTTATCCAATCGCTCGTGCAAAAGGTCCTCATCTGTCTCCGGATTCACTGCAAGATATTCCCTTGCGACTTTGTGAGATTTGAGCTCTCCGCTGATGATAGGCCCAATATCGGGCAGCCACGATTTATCTTTATCAATAGCCGAGTTTGCAACCTCAAACCGCTCATCGATTGGATGAAACGCAATCCGGATCCGAACTGTCTTGTAGTCTTGATTAACCACTTGCTGGCTTGCAATTGCGGCTCTGAGAGCCGTCACTCGTTGCTGGCCATCGATCAGCACCTTTTTGCCCTCAGCGAACCCACCGTCCTTTAGCTTCACCGAAGGATTACGCCAGGCGATGATATAGCCCACCGGATAACCCTGATAAAGACTATCCATCAGATCTCGAACCTTGGAAGAGTCCCACACAAACGGCCTTTGAATTTCTGGAATAGCGATTTCCCCGGAGTTTACCCAAGCCATTATGGTTTCGATGAGGTACTGATTTACTGAATAACACTGTGAGCTCACGCTATTCTCCCGCCCTGTCCATTGGGACTGAGGGTTCGCCGTAAAGTTGAAGGTAAAAATCTGAACACTCTATAGTTTTCAGATAATTGATCGCCTTTTGTGTGTCGCCATAGAGCATTAGAAGATTTCCGTACATCACAGAAAGAGACTCGCAAACGAACCGCTTCGAATAGGAAAAGTCCTTGAAATAGCCGAGCATAATCGCCAGATCTTGGGCTGGCGCGACTTCTCTTAAATTAAAGTCTCGAAAAACATATTCTTGCAATTCCACTTCGTGATTTGAAAGAATCTTGGAAACAGGTCCACCAAGTACTTCACACGACAAAATCATTACCAAAAAACCTCGGTAATCATGCGGCAAACTTTGATAGGCTCGATAATATGAAAGCACGACCTCGTGAAGTCGCGCCTCAACCTCGTTAATTGATAGGTAATAGAAGGCCTTCCCTGATCTTTTGGCACTGTCCTTCAGAACATTTTTGACACTAGCTTTGAAGTCGGTTCCCAACAGGTCATTTTGCCTATCAGGGAACTTACGAAACTGGAGAAGGTGAATATGTTCATGAGATACTATGGCATCCAAAGAAAGCCCGGCATTTTTGATGTCCCGCGGCTTCACAACAATTTCGCTTTTTTGCTGTGTAATCGGAGAAAAGAATCCGAGTGAATTCAAACCCAATGACGGAATTCTGTATAAACGATAAATCAATATAATCAGCAAGAAAGCAAAAAATATTAGAAAAAGTGGAGAAATTAAAATCACTAATAAAAGGCTTAACGTCTTATTGAGTAAGTTAAGCTTTTTAAACTTAAAAACTAGGTCTTGCAGCGAGGTCACCAAGCCATACTTCACATCCTGAACCTCTTTGTGCATGAGCCTTACGTTTTCATCTTCTATCTCATCTTCATCAGCCTTAAAAAGCCCGAATACTCGAGATAGCGAATAATACTTGCTCCCAATTCCGGAAAGATAAATGACGTCGAACGTATGCTTCAGGGGTGGCGCCCTGAGTGGCTTCGGGGGGAACTCACCAAAATCCTTGAAGAGCTGTTCATGACAGTCAGTTGAGTACTTCCGATACAAGAGCATAATTTCCTTAATTATTTAAAAATAAAGTGTCTCTCAAACGAGCCTATTTTCGGTCCCTAAATTCTCGCAAAGCCTCCTCAAGCGTAACGGCCCTCCAGCCCATCGACTCCAGGTTATTTTTCTCAGTGGCATTTCCTACAACAGCAAACTCCGCAGAAGGCCAAGCAATCTCCGACTCAGCGACAACCGCGCCGTCAGCTCCAGTTATCTCATAACCAATTTCGGGTTTTGCACTGCCTTGTTGCTGATACAGCCTGAGTAGTCCCTCAAATGCAGAATCCACAAGCCCGAACAACTCATCCCAGCTTGTCGAGGCACCAATAATATTCTGAGCTTTTCGAAATTGCTGGATAATCAACATGTCACGCTGTTTGATGTACATGTGATCATGCAACGGCTGCTTACGATGGCAATCAGCGCACAGAGCTTGAAGATTCGCTTCATTGTTATTCCGCTTGTTGCCATCGATGTGATGGGTGTGGAGCAATGCTTTAGCTTGTTTTAAATCGACACCGCAACTTTCACAAATATACTCTTTGCTTTCTCTATACCGAGCCGAAACCTCTTTCCAGTTCTCGGCGTAACCGCCTTTATCCTCGATGAACGATTTCGGAAGATAACGGAAAAGAGAGCTGTAATGCGCAAAGAAATTCTTCAAATCGAATTGAGACAGAATTTCTCGCTGCCTTGCTGGAGTTGAAACATAGCCGCGGTAGTTCAGATGTTTGAGGCAATTAATACACACTCGCAGGCGAGCACTACCCTCCCGTGAGCTAAAGGTATTCTTCGAGTACCCGAAGACCTCAAAGTCTCCAGATGTGTTCACTACAGCCCGATATCGTTGAAAGCGGTTACGCTGCCTCATCTGTTCGAGGGTTTGACAATCCGCCACATGCACTTTTTTTCCCTCGTGGCCATTCTCCAAAACACTATCAATATTCTGGCCCTGATCGGGAATATAGAGAACAATTTGAGCTCCATTACTGCTTAGCAACCCGCCCGTGGTCTCGACATCTTTCAGTTCAATTTCGGCACCCCCCTCATTGAACCGATTCACGATGTCGGGCAAGGGATCAGGCAACGAGATATTCAATGTATAGGGGCGTTCAGCGGCGCCCATTTTCCGAACTTGAGCCCACAGTTGCTCAACGGGGAAGTGCAGCTTCATCCATCAATCTCCAGAATCTGCTTGATGCGAATATCTGCATTTGAGACCACACGAAAAGTAACGCGACGGCTTTTAGTTAGGTCTTCCTCACCATCGATGCCAATGATGGGCTTGGCAGAGGAAAACCCAACTGCCGCTATATGCGATTTGATCCAGTCCTGATAAGGCTGGATGTCCCCGAGCCTGTATATGTACTCGAGAACACTTCTGGTCCGACCCTGCGACAGTTGCATGTTCTTAAAGTATGCATCCGTAGGACTGGTAGAGCGGTTCCAGATGCTACTGGTATGTCCTTCTATTCGGACCTCATTGATTGAGTCTTTAAAGCCATCGAGAACCTCCATGTATCTAGGAAAGAAGTCACCAAGCAAGGCCCGATATTCCTCGCTCAAGTCGATTTCTCCCCGTTCAAACAGAACTTCCGGCGACTTGAAGGTAAAGGTGAGCGTATCCTTATCGATTTCGGCGTTCCATCGAGGTAGATTCTTTGAGAATTCGTCGACCAAGGCGTTGTAAATATCGACCTGGGTTTCCTGATAGGCAACAGCTACCTCTTTGATTCGATCTCTTTCAAGCAAGGCGTTACGCATCAATGCAATTGCAATAAACAGGAAAACCACCATCAAGCCCGCCATCAAATCGGATACGGACAGCCAATGGTTTTCCTCTTGCTCGGAGGCTTTCGGTTTTAAAAACTGGGCCATACATGTTCCTTATGAGGCGCGTGCACGAACAACTTGGTTCATTTGATCGACCAGTCCACGGTAGTCCTCTGTGAATTGGCCGGTAATGGTTGCCAAGGCGTGGCCCATCTGCTCCATTGAACGGTTGATCTCCGCCTGCAGGGCCTGGTCCAGAATTTCTATGCTGCCCTCAACAGATTCGGCGCTCCTTCGAATCGATTGCTCCATCGCTTCCTTGAGACCTGTAACCAAGCTCTGAAATTGAGCTGCCTGCTGATCTGCCATCTGCTCAAGATTGCTGCTTAATTGATTGCGCATACCCTCCAAGCCCGACTCGAAGGCTTCGCGGCTGCGCTCAGCTTCTTCAACGACCGCTTTGCCTGACTCTCTTAGCGAATCACCAATTGATTTGGTTTGGTCGTTCATCTCAGCAGCTAGCGTACGGAAATTGCTATGGAGGTCATCAGCCATGTCGGAGAAAAGCTGACTGGTTTGCTCTGAGCTCTTGTACATAGCGTCTGAAGTGCTCTGCAAGGATTCATTGACCTGCCGTGCGCTATCGGTGAACTCGGTAACGCCTTGGGAGATTACTTCTTGATAGCTTTCGGTAGCTTTCGTTATCCCCTCAACCAACTGTTTGGAGGCGTCCTGAACCCCCTCCACTGTAAGGCCAATTTGCTCTTTTAGCTGCGGAACCGCCTCAACAGCCTTATCGCGAACATCTTTAAATGCCTCAAGGTGACGGCCTAGCTCATCAATCTGATGTTGATTCACTGTCATCACTTCACCCAGCTTGGTCATGGAGTCAGGAATCTGCGTGGTATGCTCCTGAATCTTTGCAACGGCAGACTCTGTCTCAGTGATCGCAGTTACGCCTTGGGCGTACTGCTGGGTCATTTCATCAATCTGAACTTTGTAGTTCTCTTGCCACTCGACCAGTTTCTCCACGGCTTTGTTCAATTCCTTGAAGTTCTCTCCAAACTGCTCGGTCAGATTGTTATTAAAGTCAGTAATGACCTGTTTGAGCGCCTCGATAACGGTTTCCGTCGCAGATTTCGACAACATATCTGCGAAGTCCTGAAGCTTGATCCAGAGCTTTTCCTGAAACTCTGAGAATTCTTTGCGAGCCTGCTTGTCCGCATCATTGATGTCCGATCGCATCAATTTCATCTGGCCGGTAAGACTGGACTCATCCCCGCTTCCAATCGCCTGGTTCAGTGCACTGATACCATCACGTTGCTCCCGCATGACGGCGTACAATTCTGCGGCGCCAATCTGGTCTTCATCAATTTCCTCAGAATCAGCAACATAAAGAATCCCCACTGACACAAGAACTTTGTAAACAATCGAAAGGAACATCCCGGCCAGACTGGTGATGAACGCCGTCTTCATGCCGCTTAACAGGCCTTCGATGCTTCCATCAATGTTTTGAACATCGAATGCCAGCAACCCTGCGACGATACCGAAAAAGGTACCCAGAATACCCAATGTAGTGAGCAGCGTAGGCGCGTATTGCGTAAACGAATGGTGTTTGTTCAGTCGCTTCCAGATACAGGCAAGTATGAATACAAACAGCAACAGACCAATAAAAATATCTGTGACAAGACCAACCTCAACTGAGGCTACTGCGTTCTCCAGAGGTACCGAGAACATAAAGACTCCATAGTTTCGAAGTTAGATACCACGCAGCTTCAAATCCCTCGAAGTCATTTGCTCTTCCTGAGCACAACAATTCACTCACATGCTGATTAACGGGTGCGGAACCCTTGACGGCTAAATAGAGGGCATAACCACATCCTCACCACCATGCCTTTCAGGCTCTGGTTTCAGATACTTCTCTGGCAATACCACAGAGTTAAAAACCTGGGCACACAACGGCTTTATCTTTCCAAACTGAGTCTCGACTAACTCATGGTCACGCTCTAGAGCGCCGGCAGAACACTGAACGGCGACCATACGGTCGTGATAGAAAAACGTGTACTGGCGTAATTTCTGGTAAATCGCCATGCCAGCCCTTTCCATCAGCAAGTCAAAATCCATGAAATAACCCGGCAACCCCTCAACCGACACCATTCCGTAGTCCTGCAAAGCGCCACCATACGGAACAAGGCCCTCTATCTCGCCTGGTTGCATCATCTCGGCAACATCTGCACGGGTTATTGAGACACCTTCAGTACCTCTAACCTGCAGCATTATCAGCTCCATGCCTGTGCCCGCATCGCTTTTCCATTTGCGGACGATATGCGGCCGGTTTCCCTCCTGCTCCTGCCAGGATTGAGGCAATTGAAGGTTCATAACCACACCAAGAGATTTACCAGACCCATCGGTATGAAATCGCTGGCGAAAACCTCTGGCATACTCCTGAACGGGATTATCACCAAACCTTATTGCCAAGAGGTACTCAAGCGTGGGGCTATAGATTTCGCCCTCAGCCCGCTTGCGGACATCCTCGAGAAAGCTCTCAGCAATCGCTCGCGTGATCTTTTGCTGCCCGTTCATCTCATTTAACTGGCCTTCAAGTTGCGCCCTATACTCCCGAAATCTCTCCTCTCCCATAAATTCGATGAATTTCGGGTTCAGCTGGTCATGGATATCCCCAAATGTTCTTTCAAAGGCGAGCTTAGCCAGCAGAGCCTCCCGGGCTAGAGCTGGATATTCGCGGGAAATTCTGTCCAGCGACAGATTCTGTCCCATCACAAAGCCATAGGCTTCCGCGAGTCCAGAGAGGTTCCCTTGATTTGGTTCAATCGCCTCAAGCGATGACGAACATGTAAGCAACACAACCAGTAGCAGGAGCCCTTTCATGCAAGACTCCTTACAGGTAGCCAAGTATCTCGATAAAAACACCAAGGCTGGCCAACACCCCCAACCAACCAAGTACGGCGGCGACCTTTGCCAGAATGGCCCAGGCCTTGCGCCCCTGATACTTTTCCGCCGCACGCCATACCCCAAGGAGAACCATTACCTGGTAAGGGATTGCCAGGGCGAGAATCACTGCAAGGGCACCCAGAGAAGGAACAATCCGTGTAAGAACGTTGATCACTATCCCGACCACAAAGCCATAGAGCCAATATGTTTTCGCCAATCCAAAGTCGCCGTTTACCAGCTTTGAAAAGAATCCCTTCGACTCCAATCCGTTTGAAGTATTTCCTATTTCAGACATTACGATCTCCGTGTCTTTCCAATAATTTCTCGGTCTTTGAGCAATTACTTGTTAGCAATTTCCTTTTATCCTCGCCCTGAGCCTTTATGAGCAATTCGTCGACGCAACCTGATACTCAACGGAATGCCCAAAAACATACTCAGAGTCGATATAAGCGCTAACCTTTTCCGCACACCAGTTGAGCGCAAGGTTCTGCTCCTCATAGTCAACGCCATCCCAGCATTGGCTAATATCTTTAGACCGGTCCTCAGCTAGAAGAGCATCGGACTGAGTAATAGTGCAGGAGCTGTAGGTGGAAGCTTTGGATCCATCCGAGTTATCACCACCCCCGCCACAAGCCGTAAGCACCGCGCATGCGGACAAAACTGCCAAAAACCTATTCACTCGCGAATCTCCCTCTTCTCGCCACACCGGACGTAGTCCAGTTTCAGATCAAGCTGTAACTCTACTTTTTCACCTTGCAGGCAGGGATAAAGCAGTGCGGTACCGGCGTTCAGCTCCCGATATTCGCCATTTACCCATAGCTCAACCTGTTCGTTTGAAAGGTTCAGCACAGAGACCGAGTTCGGAGGTTCGACTTCCGCGCCGGCAAATGTTAACGATGACGCCACTAAGCCAGTGAATAGCAATTTAAATCGCATAAAGTTCCTTAGTTTTTTTCCGAATCGAACGCCCATCGACTTTCAGCAAAATCAATCAACCTTGCTTCCGCATGATTAAGGAGTTCCTTGTACTTTCTAAACCGGGTTTTATCCTTCAACTTCTTTCTGTAATCCCGAGGCTTTTGGCCAAATACCGTTTCAAAATCATCAAATAGTCTTCCCGTCTGGGCTAGCTTGGTACCCTTTTCCTTATTGGCGTTCAGTTCCAGGTGCCCCAATTTCTCCTCAATCGGGTTATTGCTGACACTACTATTTACGCCCCATTCCAGAAGCATGAAATTTCCAAGCCGGCGTTTTTGACGCGCAGTTTCCAGCTCTTCTTTTCCTGCAAGCTCGCAGCTCTGGGCGTAAATATGCTCTATTGAGAAATAGTCGTTGTGCCGACTCGTGGAATCACGTCTCTGTTTAACTAGGTCAATGTTGATCTTTCGTGAGGGATCAAGGTACTGCTCATAGTTCACGAGAAAGTATCTGAGCCCGCGCCACTTATAAAAATCCTGGTTAGTGTCCAACGGGTTTAATCTGAAACACTCTTTAAACTCGTCCAGGTTCCGATGGCCGTATTCAAAAGCGAATTCTTTCAACCAGAACTCGCATTCGGCTAACGCTTTTTCTATTTCGTGATCAGGTAGCTGGGCACTGGTATCACCACCAAGTCTGCAAAAAAGATCATGAGCTATCCGAAACAGCTCCCCATGACCGCTGTCTGAGCGAACGCCACCAACAGGTATCATGTACACTCGAAAATTCACTCGCTCTATCAAATGTAATTTTGCGTGGAGAGCTTTCTCGTTGATCACACGATTGTGGTAAAGCCACATCAGGCAGAGAAATAAAGGTAGGATCCCCGAATGGGCGGTTTGCGCCCTTATCAACTCAATTTGTTCAACAATGCCTGTTCCCTTGAACAAATCATCATCTCGAAAACGGGATTTATAGTTGAACAAAGCCTCATAATATCGGGCGCAACGGGATAAAAATTCAACAAAATCTGAGAGCTTCTTTGCGTGGCTTAGGTCATTGTCATGGAGGGAAAACTCCTCCTTGATCTTGTTGTAGGCAGCGTTGCTTTCCTGCTTTCTGAACCCGAAATAAACGATCGCGGCAGAGCGCAACAGCTGCTGATTATCGATATCGCGCATTTGATGGGCGAGCGCCAAGTGCTTGAGAATGCGTCCCCACTCTTCGTTAATCGTATCCTTGAGCTTGGATGCATCTTTTTTAATCGCGTAGTAGATGAGGTAGTTCTTAACCTTCTCAAGTTCAGTCAGGGGCTTGCCACGATTGTTAATTACTTCAAACATCATCCCAGCTTCGTTTTCATCTTGAGGCTGATATACGATCAGCCCCAGGCCGCAAGTGACAACGTCTATCCACTTACGAGCGTCTCTCGTGGTGCTCGCATTTTCTTCCGCCCAGGCATTCATTTTCCTGTAGGCGTCTTTTAGTCGTTTCTCAGAGAGAAATTCAATGTTTTCCCCCTCAGCTTTGTCATCCAGTAGCCGACGGAAAAACGGTTCGATATCACTGTTCAGCTTGAGCGTCGGAATCTCATTTATGCCCTTAACGCCTCTTGAGATGTACTTTTGATATAAATCATCTAGTGGTATCTGGTCATCATCATCGCAAGCACATTTTTTTATGAGAATGTTCAGGAGCATCGACAACGTGGTCAATCGCTGTTGACCATCCACGATATCGAAAACCTCTTGGTCGCCCGCTGACTTGGCGGAAGGTACGAGAACCAGTGTTCCCGTGTAATGCAGGCTAAGGCCGATTTCAGATTCAGCGAGAACCTCCAAATCTTCCAGAAGCGCTTCCACCTGAGGTGCCTCCCATGCATACCCTCGCTGGTAGTCCGGCACGCGAAAGCATCGATCTGCGAAGAGCGCGCTAATCGTGGTCAAAGATTGGATTACGTTGTCGGATGCAGACACACTTACCCCATTTGTTCGTTTTAGTTTTTCGACAGCGACATATCAGGCGTTGTCTGGGAATCTTTCAAAAAATCGTCTCGCTCAATTTGCAGTAACAGATTCCTGACAATGTTCTGGGTCAGATCCTCACCATTCGCGATGGGGCCGCCCTGGAAGGGAAAAGCGAACATCATTGGTAACCACTGAACCAGCACGAAGGAGTCTCTGAGCTCATACGTCTCTGTCTTTCCCTGCTTGTTGTCTACCTGGACTTCGAAATCGCGGGTCTCTGTTACCCAGGAAGGGATCGTATATAGAGAGGCTCCAGTTAGAATCGCTGGAATTACAGCAGCGGAATTGCTGTGGTCAGTAGATTTCACCGACAAGACCAGGTCTGAATTCGCCGAGTCATCAGAAATTTCGCAGCATCCAGAGTTAACCAGCGCCTCATCGAATTTCTTTTTCTGGTACGACGCTGCTATGTCTCGATCAAGGATTACACTGGTGCTGTCGACCTTGAATCGGGAAAAAACAACCACCTTGTTATCCTGTTTCACGAAATCCATGTCCGATTCGGACAGGTTGGGGAGATTGTTTGACTGAAAGCCGGCACAGCCCGTCGTTGTAATGAGTACCAGCAGCAGTGCAAAAACATTCTTCATACAACAGTTCCTTTAAAGCAAAAAAAAAGCATTTGTCGTTCACTAACTTCGATATCAGTTTCGATGGCATTTCGCTGCCAACCTCTGCCAAACCTCAAAGCGCCAACCGCTCTGTCAAATTCCGGAATTCCTCACGAACCTCTTCATTCTGGAACTCCCGGATATCGGGCATCTGCAAGGAGATAAGCTGATCAAAGGTATTGGCGCCTTCGCGAATCATGCTGACCACGGAGGAGCTCAAAGACACCGTGCGGTAGGTGTTGTCAGCCACCTTCATCTCACGCACCGTCACCTCGTGAGCTGCGGCAACCTTGTCTCTTTGTCCCTCAAGCATGTCCGCGTAAAGTTCAATGACTCGTATGGTGAGCTTGTTCGACTCGATGTTGTTTTCGAGGGTTTCCTCGTTGCCGCCCTCGCTTATCAGGTCCCTTGATTCCTCAATGTTTGACTGTGCGTTATCGCGATACTGAGTAAGTTTCGGGAGGTATGTTTCGTCCACATCTGCAATGAAGCTGGCCTGCATATGGGCCATAATCCGGTGCAGAACGACCACCATGCCGTAGTATTTCTTGGCATGAGCCAGATCCTCACCAGAGCTCTGGGTCAGTTCTGCCAGCTGGGTGGTCATATCTTTTATGGCATTGAACACCACGGACATGCTGACAATGTCATCGCCCACTACAGAGGACATCATCGCCTCGAGCTGATCAGAGTCGAGATCGACACCGATGGCATTCAGAGCCTGACTCATCTGAGTCATGGTCCGTGCCTTTTCTTCTTCGTAAGCCTCAATATTGTTTTCAGAGGCTTCGATAAGCATGTCGTAATCTGCTTTAGTCACCGCGACATAGCTCTTTAGGGTATCTCCGGGCATCAGCTGCGTTCGCAAACTGCGCCCATCCTCTACCGCCAACACGCGTTCAGAGCGATACTCGCTTAGGTTCTTTTTCTGCTCTTCGATACGCTCCTCAAGCTCGCGATATTGCGTTCGCAGATCGTTGATAGCCTCTGATTCGAACAACGACATCGCATCTTCTACCAGCTCGTCGAGATCCGCTTCCGCATCCCCCTGATCTCGGCCAATAAAAGTGCTTTCCTCCAACGTGGGGATTTCATCATGCACCACCAGGGCATCTTCGAGTGCGCCGAGCACTTCCCGGGTATCAAATTTGAGGATGGCCTCGCGGGACCAGTCCTCAGCGACAGCACTCCCACTTCCCAAAAGGCTGGCTAGCAGCGCAGCCTTTACGACATTTTTTAACCGCATCCAATCACCTGCTCAGAAAAGCCACGGCCTTACAAAAGGTGCCGGGAGATGTGCTTCGAGATTTCGACAATGGCCGCATTACCGGTGAACTCAAACCGGATTTTGCCCAGGGATGAGAAGTAGATTTCCAGCTCGGAATCAAGATCAAAAGTGCCCGAAGTCTCAACGGAATAAGCCACAATGTTTTTGTAGGGCAAAGAGGTAAAATCTTTTTTGCTACCGGTAATACCCTGAACATTGATTGAAATAATTCTTTTGTTGGTGAACACCACGCCATCGCGCATGGATTTGTAGGAGTCAATCACCTCCTCACCATCAAGGAGCAGGTCTCGAACCCTGTCTCCGTAGTCCCCGTTCTGCTTTAGCTTGAAAAAACCTTTGTTATCAAAATCAATCATTTACTTCTCCTTGCCAATAGTTGACCTACTACGAGGTCTCGGAAAATTCTTTAAAAATACTCTGCGGCGCTTTCATCCTGTGACGTGCCGCCTTCTTCGAAATACTCCTCTGGCCCGACCTGGTCTTGGCTGCAAAGAGCGCGTGCTCTATCCAGGGCCGCTCGGGAGCCATTCAGCGAGAGCTCCGCATACATGGGGTCAGAGCTTTCATCAGCCATAGAAAATTTGAAACGCACCATTTGCCCAAGCCGCATCTCCGAGATAAGCCGGGGAAGGTCACCGACCAAGACATAGCCATAAAGCGTGTTATCACCAGACACAGTGGCTAATTGAATCAAGGATTCATGGATGGGTTTACGGTCAACCCGAGCCGCAACCTTCCTGATGCCTATAGTCTCGGTCTCGGAGAAACTGCGATTATTGTCGATCTGAACTTCCAGTTCCGGCTCGCATTCTTCTGAATCAAAATCGATCATCACCCGCATATCCGAGTAATCATCAATATTAATGGCACGGTAAAACCGTTGATCTCCAAGCGACAATTTGACGGAAGACCAGGCACCGTGATCACGAGGTTCTTCTGCATTGAAAGTCGCACCGTAGGTCATGGCAGACAGGCCCCAAAGCATGGTAAGTGCAATGATTCGAATACATGCTTGTTTCATTACTCTCCTCCTGCGGATTGAGAAAACACCTCCCAAGCCACCCGATAATCCCCCTCCCGATCCGGCCGGAAGAACGGGGCTTTGTATTCCACTGTTCGCTCCACTGGCCCACCCGGCAGGGTGTCATCCAGGTAGGTTTTGTAGACGCTGCCTTCCTGCAGGTGCTGGATGTCTTCCCAGCCGAGGGCGATGTCGTCTTCTTGTCTTTCTGGTGTGTCTATGCAGTAGAAGGTGCCTTCGGTCAGCTCCTTCTTGTTGGCCTTGCGGGGCAGGCCTACGCCTACCAGGCCTTTGCTGGGGGTGAAGACGATGCGGCCGGTTTGGTCGTAGAAGGTTTCGGCTTCGTTCTGGCGCATGACGGGGAACTGGACGCGGTAGATGGTGAGCAGTTCTTCCAGCGTGAGGCCGAGGGCTTGAGCGACAAGGACGTCGATTTCGACCAGAGCCTGGCGGCGGGCGTAGTCGGTGCGCAGGGCGTTGTGGCGTTGCCACTCGGGGGTGAGTTTGGCGAAGAAGTCCTTGGGCAGCGCGGCGATGGGTTCGCGGGTGGCCCAATGTTGTTGCTGGAAGCTATCTTGCCAGTTCGATTGCCAGAGGTCGGCGTAGTGATTGGAAATACTCACCAATGCCATTGCGCGAACATGCAGCGCATTGCGTACCCGATTATCCGTTAGCACCGGGAGCTGGTTAATCAGTGAGGTGTTCGCGTGACCCATACCGGTGCTTTTCACTCTGTAATCCAGAACCACCGATAGCGTCATGCTGAAATAATCCAGCATGGTTTGCTCGGACTTGAACGCCGAACATAGGCAAGTATTGATGTGGGCCGCACCCTTGGGAATGATCGTGGTAATGAGTGTTCGCTCGGAAGATGGGCCGATCATTTCTCTGTTTGCCAATCGATAATACTCCGTCACCAACCGCTCCCGATGCTCACCCTCTTCCACCCAGTGCACGCGCGGGGTGCGGTCGCGGTAAGTGTCGGAATCGCAGGCGGGGATGTAGTTGGTGCGCGGAAGATAGTCGTCCGGCAGAGTTTGCAGGTCAAGGATGTCGTAGTGGCTATTCTGGGTGCACTCGGCCCGCGGGGTTTTGTTAAACGGGTTACCGACAAAGAAGTGGGGACCGGAGAGTATCCATTGTTCCGGGTTTTCCGCGAAGCGGGTTTCTCGCTTCATGGTGCCGTCTTGCTGGGCGTTGACTTCGTTCCAGTGCTGTGTGGAGTAGTACTGCCCTTTCAGGTCCCCCAGCCGCCGGGGTTGGGCAGCGAATTTATCCAGCACCGCCATCAACTGGCGGGCGTGCAAGGCCGGAAGGCGCGCTTCCAGGGCATCGGTGCCAGCTTCGTCATAAAGCTGCGCAAACAGGGCCAGTTCGTGCTGGCCGATTTCGATGATTCGGTCATGATGGCCGTTGGTGTTCCAGCGTGTAGTAACTTTACCATTGGCTTCTATCGTTTCTTCCTTTATACCACCCACCTGTCCTAAGCCATCATGGGAGAAGCAGCTATCAACAGTCGATGGGTGATAAAGGTTGTTAATGCTGTAGAACTTCGGCGTGTCAGTCGGTGCCGCGTAGACATGAGTACCAAAGCGCATCCGACCATGATCATTTGTACCTTCAAACAATCCGAACTCATTCTGGTATTGGAAATGCTGGCGAAGCCTGCGATAAACCTCGCGACGAAAGGCACCTCCGTTGGGGTCATCGTAAATGCCCTCTGGGTGGACAAAACCAGAGACGCCTCTTTCGTTTGAATTCATCCATGCAAGCGGCAAAAAGCATTTGTACAAGTTTGCTTTTTGGCCTGCCAAGTGAGGATAGTTCTGAGTGGCGTTTAAAAATCCTTGAGCCCCTTCTGCTTCTTCAAGCTCCGAGAACCAATTATGACGGAGTTCCGCGTTCCGCTCGAACGCGGCTTCTCGCTGCTCAGTGAGCTGCTTAGCGCTTAGTTTATGCAGCACAAAGGCCGGGTTGTGGTCGCCGAGGATGCCGCCTTCCTGCCACTCCACCTTACGCCAGGGCGGGTTACCCAGGGTGATGTCGAAGCCTCCGCGGTTGGCGAAGATATCGCCGAAGGCCAGTTCCCAGTGGAAAAAGCGGAAGTGTTCGCCCAGCTGGTTGGCAATGGCCAGGGTGTTGAAGAAGGGGTTTTTGAACAGCTTTTCCAGGTTGAGTTCGCCACGCTGGTTGCTGACTTCGCGGGCAGCCTGGGTTTCGGCGCGTAGGGTTTGCTGAGGTTCGTCGGCGGCGAACAGGTCGTCTACCGGTTTGGCGAACAGGTCTTCGCCCTGCTCTGTCTGATTTTCCTCTTCAGGGGCGGCAGAACTTTCCAGCAGGCTCTCCTGCTCCGGGGCGAAATCAAAGGTTCCAGCGCTGTTTAGGATGGTGTTCAGGTCGAACAACCATTTCTGTCTGTCCGGCAGTTCATCCACTTTGTCCAGGGGCCAGAACCAGAGGGCGCACCAGTAGTCCATGGCCAGTTTCAGACGGCGGTACGGGGAAGCGATTCGGGCATTGGTGTTGAAGATGCCGTGGGCCCGCAGGTTATCTTTTTCCCGAGTGGTGGTGTGGTGTTCTTCCACCTGTTCCTGGCCCCACAGGGGGTAGGTGTCTTCGGTGCGCTGCCGGTGTTGTTCCAGCATCTGGGTGTGTTCGCGCCACAGGCGGTCTACGGCGTCGCTCAGGCTTTGCAGGGTTTTGATTTCCTGCTCGTCCAGCGGGGCGCAGAAGTCTTTTTTCCAGTCTTTGATCTTTTTAAAGGCATCCGGCCGCAGTTGTTTCGCCACTTTGTCGTTGTAGCCGGCCATGCCGGGGTCCGGCAGCAGGAAGTGGTAGATCTCCCCTTCGCTACGCCCACCCTCGCCTGACGGGTTCTGCAAGGTTTCCGGGTTTAGTCTGCGCGGGGCGTTGTTGTACCAGTAGCCTTCTTTGGCCTGTTTCTTCAGGGCGATCTTGGGGTACACCTCGCGGCGGGCGCCGATCAAGCTGTTGCCGGTGAACAACTGGTAGCCGAACCAGGGTACGTTGTGGCCGCCGCTCAGGGCGTTCAACCACAGGGAGACTTCCGCCAGTTCCACGGCGATGGGATTCAGGTCTACCCCGTAGACGTTGTGGTCGGCGATGTGCATTTTTACCCGCTGGAGTTCGCGCTGGTAGTCCTCGTGGGGGATGCGTTCGCCCTGCTCTTGCTGTTTGCGGGTTAAATAGGCTTCGGCCAGTTGGTTCACGGCTTCGTTAAGGAAGGCCGCGCTGCCCATGGCGGGTTCGCACACGGTCAGGTTAAGGATGTCGTCTGCCGTTACGTCTTCCGTCAACCGTTCTTTAAGCGTGTACTTAACCAGGCTTTTGGTGAGGACTTCCGGGGTGTAGTAACTGGCGGATTTTTCCCGGTCGCGCCCGGCCATGCGGTAGATGAACTTGCCTTTGGGGTGTACGCGCAGGCTGAGTTTGCCTTGGACTTTGTCGTACACGCGCTCTTTGTCATCGAATTCGTCCAGTTGGCTCTGGGTGACGAAGTAGCCGGTGTCCAGTTCGTCCGGGTTGATGTTCTGGCCTTTGGGGGCCACTTCGTAGAGGTCTTCGGTGGCGAAGAAGCCGCGGTAGCTGAGCAGCGCTTCGTATACGGCGCCGAGCTGGTTGATGCCAAGCTGGGTGTAGCTTACGCGGCCCCGACGTTTTCTGCCGCTTGTGGGCCGGGTGAGCGACATGCTCTGGATAACCTGCTGCAGGGTTTCATTGCTGAAGGTGACGCGGTTCAGCATCGGGGTTTTGGCCGGGTCGAACAAGTGGCTGTCCAGGCCCTGCAGGGTGAAGGCATTGGCGTTGCTTTCGTGCAGATCGTCTTTCTGCCGGCTGACCTGATTGCCTTTGTAGATAAGGCTGAACATGCGCTGCAGGCTTTGATGAAAATACTCGCCTCGGCGGCTTTCTTCAGTGGTCAGACGCACGCTTTCCAGGTCACGTAAGCTGTCCAGGCTATACCCCATGCGCCAGGTTTCGTCTTCAGCAGGCAGATAGCCGAGTTCAGGGCGCGCTTCAATGTAGAATAGGAAGAGTATGCGGTACATGTAGCGCAGGCATTCTTTAGAAAGCTGGTCCGCGTCCAGAGCATTCTGCCCGCTGTAGATGCCTTCCTTGCGATCGCGGGCCTGTTCTACCAATTGTTCGGCAGCTTCGTTGCCTAGTAATTCGATGGCTTTCCGCAGGGCATATTTGAGATCGTCGGATACGGCGAAGGCATGCTTGTGGCTGTTTTCGTCCAGGCTGTCGAGACGGCACTGGCCTTCTTCGGGAGCCAGGCTTTCCCGGTGCAATAGAACGGCAGTGGCCTTGAGAGTTTTGTCGTCCCGGCGGCCGAGAATCTCTTCCCAGTCAAAGCGCAGCATGCGGTTCTGCGACCATTTATACCGGTCGATCAGAATGCCTTGCCGGTCGGACAGCAGTAGCACCCATCGCGGTGGGTTGTCCTGCCGGAAAACGGCCTCGTTGAGGATACTGTACCAGTCGGTGTTTTTCAGTTTGTCGTGGTGCGGGCCAGTGCCGAAGAACTGGTTGCTGTGCAGTTTCAGAGAGAGCGGGTCTTCGCCCTCGTTGTTTGCATCCAGCGCACCAAGCACCCAGAGCTGGTCGCCCATGGCCGAAAGTACCGGCAGTTCGGTGTTGGGTGCCACCTCACGATTGTCCGGCTGATAAGGAATACCCAGTACCGAGGTAAGATCTTTGAAGAAGTCGCGCTGAAGTCGGATTCGCTCGGCTGCACTGCGCTCGGTTTTGAGTTTGTGGCGCAGGGCAAAGTAGCTCTGGTTGAGATTCCGCAGGGCACGATGAGGCGTGGTGTAATCGCGCCCCTCTCCCTTCGAAGCTTCTTCACGAGCCTCCCAGTCTTTAACGGTATCGGCGAAATCACCCTGGAAGACTTCAGCCAGGTAATGAGCGCTGAAGAATTCGTTTTCGTTAGTCAGTCCAATGAACGTGGCGGCGGTATCCTGAACGGCCATCTGGTAATACTCCTTTGCCCTACCCGGGCTTTAGTCGTCTTCCCGGGTAAACACGGCGATGATCTGGATGAACGGCACCGGCTCGATGGTTAGGGTGTCCTGCACCCAGGTTTCGTATTCGTTAAAAACCCGTTCGATTCGGCTCAGGCGCTCTTCTTTTTTGGCGGCCTTGAAATGCTCAGCCTGGGCGGAACCTTCCAGCTGAAGATCTAACTGCTTGACCTGCCGGCCTTTCAGGGCTTCCAGTTCCTGGAGCTGCTGCGCCAATTCAGATTGTTTCGCCGCCGTGTATTCCTGCTGGTGTTGCGACATTTCAGACTTTGCAGCCTCAATCACTGGGCTACGCAAAGCCTCAAGCTGTGAGAGATCAATCGGCTGAGCGCGGTTCGGCAGCTTGGTGTTCAACTGCAGCTGCTGTAGCCATTCCTCGCCCTTCTGCACCTCAACCACTGAACCGCTCTTGCAACGGATGGCGAACCATTGCCAGATGACCGGATGCGCCTTTCGGTTAGGAATGAGCCCGCTTACAAGAAACACAGCCTCACCCGGCTCAAGGGTGCCGCTCACCTGCGGCGCATCCGGCAATGCCAGTACCGGGGCGCTGTGGCGAGCCACCTGGGCCAGCAGTTTGTCTTCCAGCCATTGAATGGCCGGATGCTGTGGCCAGAGATAGTGAAGCTTGGGCCAGGCGTTCTCATCCTGCCGACTACGACGGATTTCCTCTTCAAATCGGGTTTTATCTGCCGTAAGCACCAGGCTGCCATTTTCAGGGCTGATTTCCGATGGCAGGAAGCGGAAGCGGTAGTTCAGATCATCCGGCGGGGTCAGCGTTAGCGTTTGCTTCTCGTTATTGGCAGTGAAGTTCACCTGCTTACGGTCGCGGTTGATGGCTTCCAGGGCCTGACGGGCAAATTCGTAATCGCTGGGGAACAGGCTGTACCGTTCCGCGGTGTGCTGCTCGGCCTCTTCTTCTGTCTTGGGTTGTGCCGCCTCAGGGTTGAGGAACAGGGCCAGAAGATCGTCGCCTTCGTTGCTGTCATCCGGCTGGTATTGCTCATCAAATTCTTGAGCTTCGGTGCCACTGGCCATGGCATCTGCCGTGAGACCTTCCTCGGCTTCCGGATCATGGACTTTCATGAATGTGGCGGGATCGCCAATGTTCTTGTATGCCTGCTCGTCCTTCTCTTTCAGAATTTCGAGAATCCGCTGATCACCCTTCACCGTGGGATTGTCGCTACGGTTAATCAGGTAGGTGATGATTGGCGTCTCTGTCTGGCCATAACGATCCACCCGACCGTTGCGCTGTTGAAACACCATCAGCGACCAGGGCAAATCAAAGTGCACCAACCGGTGCGACAGGTAGTGCAGGTTGATACCTTCGCTGGCCACATCAGAGCACAGCAGCACGCGCAGTTTGCTTTCCTGTTTACCGAAGGCTTCAACGATTTCCTGCTGCTCGATATCGCTCATGCCGCCGTGCAGAATCTGTACGGCGTCGTCTTTCAGCTTCAGATCGCCCATCATCTGGCCCTGCAGCCAGTTAAGGGTTTCAATGCGCTCGCTGAAGATGACCAGCCGGTCTTCGGTATCGGTTTTCTTCCAGCCAAAGTCTTTTCTGTTCAGCAGCTTCAACAGTTCCTGGTATTTATTAAAGTGAGCCGCATCGACGTTGCGGAGAGCCAGCAATAGGCTTTGCAGGGCCTCGATTTCCTGTTGCTCATCCTCGGTGGTTTCGTCTTTGCTCTTCAGCTTTTTGATGCGCTGCTCAACAGAAACCTGCGCCGCTGCCGGCGAGCTGAAGATGGACTTCTGCAGACCTATGCGAACCAGTTGGCCGTTGCGTTCGGCATTGTGTTCTCCCCGATAGGTGAAGGGAACGTCTAGCAAAGCCTGGTAAGCGACCTCTTCTTCCGGTGAGGCATCCAGGTAGATGTCGTTCACGACCCGCTCTTTGAATTCCTGCTGCACCTGGTCGCGGATATCTTTCTTGAACCGGCGTATGACCAGGCCTTTGTCGCGGAAGTCTTCTTTGGCGTAGTCATCAGGATCAGATATGGCCGTGGGATCGAGCATGTTCATCAGGCTGGCGAAACTTCGTGCCTTGCCGTCATGGGGCGTTGCGGAAAGCATGATTAACGTATCTGAACGGCCCGCCAGCAATTGTGCCAGCTTCGCACGCTGGGAGCTGCTACCGCGTTCGGCCACGTTGTGGGCTTCATCGATAACGATGATGTCCCAGTAGGCCTGCTCCAGATGGCGACGGTATTCGTTGTCTTGCTTAAGTGTGTCGATGGAGATGATCGACTTGTCGTAATAATAAAACGGGTTGTGGTTGCCCGGGATGTTGTTGCGCACACGCTGGAGGCCGGCAGAGTCGAGCCGCGTGAGCGGGATGGTAAAGCGGTTCCACATTTCCTTCTGGAACTGGGTCATCATGCTTTTGAGCGTAAGCACCAGAATACGCTTACCCCTCCCCCGCCGCATGAGCTCAGTCATCAGGATGCCTGCTTCTAGGGTTTTACCCAGACCTACGGCATCTGCAATCAAAATACGCTGACGATTCTGCTTGAGCGCCTGTAAGGCTGGATCCAACTGGTAAGGAACCGGATCCATGGCGGCCTTGTGGCCCAGGTGGATACGCTGGTCTGCAGGGGTAATCTGGCGTAACTGGGTTTCGATAAACAAGCGGCTTTTTTCAAAACCCGGGGTCAGGTCTTGCTCAAAGCTGGTTTCTGCGGGGTCCAGCACGCGGATGGCATCTTCCGCCTCTTCAAGCCGGGTGAGGAAGCGAGCGCTTTTGCCGTTAACCAGTTCTGACAGGCCATCCACGGTGAGGATGTAACCCCCATCATCGCTGGGGTCAGCCCTGCGGACGATCCATTCGCAATCGCGGATAACTACTCGCGCCCCTGGAGCGTAAAGTGCTTGCATACCGAATCCCTGATCTTGAAGCGACTCTTAATCCAAGAAGGGATGCTAACCAGAGGGGCCGACATCCACTGTCGCTTATAAGACGTTACGTTTTAGTTATGAGTAGGATGATGCGTCAGATTGGTGCAAAGTGGAAGGGGTATTTGTAAATTTTTGCGGCTTAGTTGGTTGATTTTTTTATGTATTTGAGGAAGTGAACCATTAACCCAGATACAGCATGCCCTCATCGTTAGTAGCAGAGCGCCGCTAAAGATCTACTTCGACCCTGCCATTATCTCTTTTACCAAATAATACAAAACACCTAGGATCAGCCCGACTGGTACAACCCACCCCTCTGGCAAGATTTTAAAAATTGAGAACAATACAACGATTCCTATTAATAGCGGCATGATTTCAAAGCCCCATCGATTTCAATACTTCATTTTCAGATACTGCCTCAGGCGTCACAACTGCGTCTTTCAACATAAGCTTGCCTCGCAACAACCGGTCAAGGTGGACGTCGAAGGCATCGTACTCAGGGTGTAACACTGCCGGCAGATGAATGCTGACTGGCTTTGTTTGGCCAATCCGATAAACCCGGTCCGATGCCTGGGCTTCTTTTGCTGGATTCCAATGCCGTTCCAAGTGGACGACGTGGTTGGCGCCTACCACGGTCAGGCCGACCCCTGCTGCCACAGGGGACATAATCATAATATTGAATCCGTCTTTGGCTTCAAACTGAGTAATCAGTTGTTTGCGGCTGAGCACATCGGATTTTTTTGCGACAGCTGCGGTATCACCATTTATCACAGCAATGTCCAAGCCGTAAATTTGGTCGAGCCAAAGTTTTAGAAGGCGCTGCAGACGTTTGGTAACCATGAATAGAATGACTTTTTCGCCGCGTTTCCTGATGGAATCCAGAGAACCGAGAAGCACGGCCAGCTTGGCGGACTCCTTCATCACATTTCTCGCGGATTGGGCATCATTGGTCACCAGTTCCGCTTCGTGTCGAAGGCGGGGGTGGAGTGAAATCTCCCTTAGTTGCTGTAGTACAGAAAGCGCTTTTCCGCGCATGTCCTCGGTTGCCTGTTGTTCACGGTACCCTTTCAGCGCGTCTTCATAAGCTCTGCGTTGAGCTCCGTCCATCGTGCTCGTGAGCTCTTGGGTATAGACCAGATTTCCATGGTTAGGCTGCGGGACGCCGCAGCGAATTGTCTTCGCTGGCAAGCCGGAGAGTTGGTCTTCTTTTACCCGCCGAAGCATGAATGGCCCTACAGCATCCCGAAGCTTCTGACCCAGGGCCGCTCTGACTGATTCGCGGTTTTCCTCATCTGCCCCCAAGATCGGCTTTATCCAGGTATCCCGAAAAGTCGTCCAGTTCCCCAGCAAGCCAGGCTGGGCGGTATCCAAAAGGCACCAGAAATCACCCAGACTGTTCTCGACTGGTGTACCTGTTGCCAGTAATTTGAAATCTGCCTTGAGCCCCTTTGCAGCTCTAGCTTGAAGGGTATTGGGGTTTTTGATGTTCTGCGCTTCATCGAAAATCACCATTCCCCAGTCGATTCGACATAGAGAGAACTGGTAATCGCGAAGGGTCTGGTAAGTTGCAAGCACCAGTCTGCGCTCCTGATCAAGCCGCTTGGCACCCGCATCTGGGCCGATATGCAATGCATAGCGAATCGCATCTTCATCTATCACCTGGTCATTATCCAGGATCTCCGCCATCTGCGCCGCTTCCCGTTTTTCACCTTTGACACGATATTTGGCGAGATCCCGGCCAGATTGAAGCACAACAATATCTTTGAAAGGTATGCCGTTGTAAGTGACCCCAACTTCATCCTCCCAGTTTTCAAGCAGGCTGAGTGGAGCGACAACCAATACAGGTTTTTGCTGTTTACTTGATTCTTTTTGGCGCCGCAGATATTCACCCACGGCCACCAAGCTCATGTAGGTTTTGCCGAGCCCCATATCGTCAGCGAGCAGCGCTCCCTGGAGGCGGTAAAGATTGTCCGCTTTTTCATTCCGTGCCTGTTCAATCAAACCCAACATCCAGGAAATACCTTCCTTTTGGTGGGGAAAGGGTTGGCGCGCGTACAGTTCCCAATCTGGCTCTAGTGTGCTCGGGGACTCCTTGGCTTTTTGCTGGAGCTCTGCATGCAACTCCTCGGCTTCTTTCAGAACCAGGCTGAGTTTTTCCTTGCTAACAGGAGTTTCGTCATCCAAAGGTTCTTCGTAGGCCTGCGGATTTCGAAGCTTTTCGGTAATTTGTTCAAGCTGCGCTGAAACCGCCTGACGATTTGAAACATCGATGTTTTCGCCATTAAAAGACAAGGTATCGGCACCCTGCCCCCAGGCCGCTTCAACCGCCTCTTTAAATTGGGACAACTCTTCCTCTGACTGAATTACCTTGGGTAATGAGTCGGGAGGCGCTGGAAGTTTATCAAGTGCAAACCAATCCTGTTTCTTGGCGTCAGCTTCGCCAAACTCCATGTGCTGGAGCTTGCCTACCCCCTCAACGCGCACAGAAAACCCAAGCTCGAGGTTGACCAACGAGGCATCGAGGAAGGCACCTGGCGTTTCTATAAACTCCTGAACTTTATCTGCCGGAATCCGCCGGTTGCCAAATACCTCTTTTACGGCCTGAACCTTCTCTGGCTCCAAAAGAACAACCCGCTTGCCAATCCTTAGCGCGCCGCCAGTGTCCGTATCAAAATCAAGCTGGTCCCATCTTTTGCCAAGCTCTTCCGTTGTCGATCCATCACCGAGACTTGGGCTAAGGAAAAGACTGCCGTCGGGCATTTTGGTTGCTACAACGCCTATACCTTCCGGTACAACGACATCAAGTTTTTGGAAATGCCCCAAGTCCAGATTCATGCCATTGCGTTGCGCCGTCTGAAGCTCGGCCATCAAACGGAGATTCGCACCCTCGCCTCTGTCATCAGGACGCAATTGCTGATGATGGTCCAGCGCCTGGAGTGCAAAAAGCTCTGGAGGAGTCAGTCGATAGATTTCAGTGGATGTCAGATAGAGAAACGGCCCTTTCCTAGTAAAAGGAGCGGTCTCCCCATTGATCACAGTGGTTGCAGTCACCCGGAAGCCGCTATTGCCGGTTCGCCCGCTGATTTCAGTACGAAACTCCCCAGGAAATCTTGAGGGCAGGTTAAGAACATCCGCCTGCTCATCATCGAGGCCAGCAATGTTCTCAGCACCAATGTGGTAGCCATTGGCCATAGGTTCCGCAAAACCCTGCTCTTCAAGCATTCGGAGAGCAACGAGCTGCATCTTCTGAAAAGCTTGCCCCTTACCTCGCTTAAGCTCGGCGAACTTTGCCGGTTCTACGAAAAACAACACGCCAGACGAGTCCGCGCGTAGTTCAAACCCCGCTTGCGCAGAAACGCTCTCCTTGTCATCTGAAACCATTGAGCGCAGTAGGTCGAAAAGGCCCATAAAATTCCTTTTTGTTTATTTAAACTTATTGATGAATTCGGACTTTACCACCCATGTATGCAGGTCTTTCCTCACAACAAACGGCTCAAGTGGGCCTGCGAACATGGCAACGAGCTCCTTAAGGGGAACACCAAGAAGAGCAGCGACATGTCGAGCTTTCGCGTTGGGATTGTGCGCCAAGTAACCCAAAACCGTTTTGTGCTGATCAGATAGATTTTGAGACGTGTCCTCTTTAAATCTCTGCTGCTTTTCGACGTAGGCATCTCTGCGCTGTTGCGCAGTTGTAGATGGTTTTCCACGCAAGAATCGATCAGCAGCACTAGGGTGGCGTTGGTGTTGGTCTGAGAACAGATCCTGAAACTTTGGTGGCGGTCGTCTCTGGGCTCTCTGACGCATCCGAACATCCAGATGTCCTGGCAAATCCTTAGGCTCTGGAATCCTTGTCTTTGGAGTCTTCACTACCGGATAACCATGTATTGCCAGGTGCCCCCGGTATTCGGCTGGACTTAGCAGAGATTCTATATCGAGCTCAACACCATGCTCAGCAAGGAAATTGATCACCTTGGACTGCCATGTACCGTTATGAGTCACAGCCTCATAGGGCAAACCATACATGGCGCTGTACTGCGACGGAGTGATATGAGTCAGCTCACCGTGAGTAAATGACGAACAATCATACGATGGAACAAGCTTTCCCGGCGGAGCGAGATAAACCCAAATCTTGAAACTGTGGGAGCCCTCTACAAGGTAAAAATCGCCGCAATCAACGTAGATGATAGCTTTATCCGCGAGTCCGCCCTCCAAGCTCGCAAAATTGGTTTTAATCTCATCTCCGAGCAGTCTTTTAACAATGCCCTCCGCCGATCTACCCAGCATCAAGCGCGTGTTGCGAATGAGCTTCTGGTTATAGAGGCCCTCAAGGAAACGTTTTCGTGCAGGAAACATACGCTGCAAGTCTGATTTTCCACTCTCGATTCCGTATTGTTCCAGGGCTTGGAGAAAGAGCTTGAGATCTTCTCGGGAAAGCCATCCTCTGACTTTGTCTACACGGGCGGCGCCCAAAGGCCTCCACCACTCCCGGTAATTTGTAGCCGAACTGTTGATTCGAGGATCTCCGGCAACGCCCAAGACAAAATCTTGCCAAACCTCTGAGACTTCAGAGCCCGCTCGATCTATGAGGATTTCCAAAGCTGCGTGGCCTATCCTTTTGCCTTCACCGAAAGGAGCGCGATTGACTGACGGTTTGAGAAGTTCATCGAAAATAGGATCCCACTGGCCGAGCTCTACTTCTTTGAGAGTCTCAATATAATAGTGCGCCCGGCAGAGGTCTCCATATCGCCCCTGGTCATAGCCGACTAAGCCAAGCGCCGCGAACTTTTGCTCAAGTTCCTGGCCACTTTCACGGACCTGTCGAGAAAAATAGGAGGGGCCCTCCATGCTGATCAGCCAGTTGATGTTTTCCTGGATCGATGCAACAGGATCCCTCGACATTTGCTTGTGCGTCTGACGAGGCAGTTTTTTGCTTTGATCACGGAGCACTACTTCTAATTCAGCGGAAAGTCCCGGCTCTGCTGTTTCCAAACGGTCAAATTCTTGGAAATAAAGCTGGCATAGTTGCAGGAAGGTTGTTCGGGTAAGCCTGGGGGTTTGGAGTTCAACCAAAGTGCCTAACACTGACCCTCTACAACTGGCTTTCCTTATTTTTTCGTCGTTACACCACAACCAGGTCAGCGCTCGTGCGCCGAGGCGTTTCTCCAGAGCGTCATAGACGTCGCTGAAATCGCTACGATTAATTGCTTTGGCGATCCTCTGACACATCGAATCAAAGGCACTGCCGCCTCCCGCTGATTGAGCAAAGCTTTCGGCCTGCTCAACAAGATTAGACCAACCAGACTGAACGTGTTCCGGCCATTCGTTTTTGAGTTGCGGGGGCTGCGGCAGTTTCATTTCGTTAAATCTACCTTTGCCCGGACCTTTTCATAGTCCTCGCTACTGGGCCGTCGAATGGTAAATCGAATATCAATTCGACGATTCTTGCTGTAATCATCTGCTGTCCGCTGATCCTCGACTACAGGCCTGGTTTCCGCATAACCACTCACGGAGAAAAGTGGTTTGCCTTCGCCATTTTTCAGGCTACTCAGCTTGCCATTCTCCTGAAGTGAGCGCTCCCAGAACTGCCATAGTGAGATAGCTCTGAATGTAGACAAACACCAATTGCCTTTTTCTCCACACAGCCGTCCGGTAAACGGCCTGCTATCGGTATGTCCCTCCACGAAAACCGTATCCAAATAATCCGACCGGTCTTCTTTGGAAATGAGTTGGTGGAGAACTTCACCTATCTCACGCGCTGTGTCCTCGTATTGCTGTCCTATTTGGTCAGCGGCAGTATCAAACCCTAGTAATTGGTTCGGAATCCTGAGAACGGTGCTGTTTTCACTCACCTCGACTTGAATACCCCGCTTTTGGAGGATCTCGGCCGCTTCGGTGAGGATATTTC
The DNA here is from genome assembly GCF_008107725.1 of Marinobacter sp. BW6. Taxonomy (GTDB): domain Bacteria; phylum Pseudomonadota; class Gammaproteobacteria; order Pseudomonadales; family Oleiphilaceae; genus Marinobacter. The sequence goes on along the minus strand of NZ_VIRN01000035.1, from coordinate 146,029 downwards.
TCCGCACCTGTTCAGCTTTTCTCAACTCTTCAATTTCTTTTTCTAGCTCGACCAATTCCTCCTGAAGACGCTCCTGCTTTTGTTCCGTTTGCTGCTCCAGTTCCATTAGTTGCAGAATCAAAATAACGGAAGCCAAAATGAAAATAACTAGGAGCCCAGACATAACATCAGAAAACGACATCCAATAAGGATTTTCGTCGTCGACTGAAGTCGCTTTTGGGCTTCGCAGCAGAGCCATTAACGAGCCTCCAGCTCATCGAGAATACTGTTCATATTCTCGACTACCCTCAGCATGGAATCTGCATACGCCCTCGAACTGTTATTCCATTTCTCCATGCGGTCTTCGATTTGTTGGTTCACCTGTGTGGAATAACTCGATAGCCAGGATTCTGCCTGTTTTTCGATTCCAGAAACCTGATCTGCCAGATTCTCAGATAGCCCACTGAACTCAGCTTTTATTGATCTCAACCACTCCTGTTGATGCTGCTTGAGCTCAGCGAAACCTTCGTTAGTCAGTTTTGCAGCATTGCCGTACTGCTCAACGCTCTCTTGAATAGACCGTTGAAGTCCTTCAAGCAGTCTGGACTGTTCGCTCAGTCGATCTGAAAGTAGTGTGTTTTGCTCACCAGCCGATTCTATGACTGACAAAACCTCTGACATACGAGTGCCCAAAACGTCGGTGGCTTGTTTTACCTGTGAACTGAGCAGGCCAAGCTGATTCGAACTGCTGTCCAGATGTTTGCTGCTCTCGGAAATGGAACCCGTAACCTTAGTGAGTTGTTCGAGAGTTTCTCGATGCTGGTCAGCCAACTGGAGGCTTTGTTGCTGCGTTGTTCTGACAGATTCCGCGATTTCATTCAGAAGACGTTGCTGCTGCTCAGCGACTTGTTCATTTTGCTCGCGGAAGCGTTCTTGTCTGAGACTTTCTCGCTCATCTGCCGCCTCAATCTGTGACCTGAGGCTCTCCATCGTCCGGCCTGTCAGGTCCGCGAACATTTGTTCCATTTGCTGCTCGCGTTTCAGAGATCCTTCTGATGCCTGCTCAGCTCTCTGATCGGCAGCCTCCAGTTGTGTTTCGACCTTTTCTGAGAAGCTGGCCATCAACTGAACGAATTTGTCCTCCAGGGCTTTTTGGCTGGTTGATGCGGAGTCCGCAACCCGACTTATCTGCTCATCAAATCGACCAGCTTGTTGCCGGGAACTCTCAAGCTGTCTTTCTTGCTGTTCGTTGAGTTTGGTGAAAAGCTCTCCAAGCTGGGAGCTCATATCAGTGACTGCTGTGTTCACATCCGAGGCCGCCTGCTCCAGCATTGCCCCTTGGTTTTTCGCTGCCCCACTAACCCCCTCAACAAAGTCGCCCACCAGCCGCTCGAGAACCTGAGTGGACTGCTGGCTTGCATTATTGACTAGAGACTCGATGGCAGGCGCCATAATCTTGTTTAACGCGGTGGTAAAAGCCTCCTCCATCGAATCAGAAACGCCTTTGATACTTTCCTGTAACCGGTCGCCTATTCGCTCATGAAGCTCCTGGAGTGCTTCCTTGCTTTCCCGACTGCTATCGGCGATGTGCACCAAAGACTGCTCTGCGGGTATTCTCGGATAGAGGAAATCAATCTCTTGCTGCACCGACTTAATTTTCGATAGCGCCGAGCGCTCCATAAACTTCTCAATCATATTGAGGAGTAAGCTAAGACCCACACCCCAAACAGAAGTCATGAAGGCAACTGTTGCCCCTTGTATGAGTCGATCGATCCCATCGCGCAGTTCCGGGATGTCCGAGCGGGAACTCAAGTTCAGGCTGTCCAGACCAACTGTTAAACCGACGAAAGTACCGAGCACACCGATTGCCACCAAAAAGCTTGGCGTCGCAGCAAGCAAACGACTTCCTGTAAGGCCTGGCGCAAGCGTTCGGGCGTTAAAAAAATGATCAGCGTCCAGGGTGTTAAATAGGGCCTTCTGATCGCCAGAGATTACCAGGCTCTCGTCGAATTCCCGCCAAACCTTACCAACATCCTCTTGTTTTAAGCCCAGAGCTTTCTGCAGAACTTCACGACGATTGCTCGCGAGTGATTTCTTGTCTTGATCACTGATGAGGGTTCTGAGTGAACCCAACCTGCCTTTGAAACGCAGAAAATGACGAGTAACTGCAATGACTGCGACCAAAAAAATCACAATCATAAGCAGCCAAAACAGTGTTGCTAGACCTTGTGGTGTGCCGTTTGATAAAGCATTAAAGTCAGGAAGTAGGTGCGAAAGCAAACTGACAAAATCCATTTTTATTCCCTGTTTTTATTGAATTTCTTCTATCTTCTATGGCGACTGACATAGCAAAAATTATTCTCTACGAGCTCCCCCTCGCCGTCCCATCTGTAGGCGCAAAGCTTTCCGTCATGATCCGCAGCAATACTGAAATCCAGACAAGCCACATGTTTGCTCATCGGCGCAGGTGTTCCTGTTAACCAGTAATGTCCTACGAAAACGGGTTTCATGCGGTCGTAGCCAGGTAAGGCGTTGTCATCAATAGATTTCTTCGGTAACTGCTGGATTACTGGCAGAGGAGCCAAGGCAATATCGTCAACAGTATGGTGGGAGCCCGAGAGCCACCATTTGGCACGAATATTTGAGCGGGGATGTCCATACTTGTCTAAAAAGTTGAGACCGTCCGGCAACTTAATTTCAAGGCCTTTTAGGACCGTTTCTAGCGCCTCGAAAAGTGGAGTCCCTTTTTCGGAACTTTCTCTCCATGACGCCTCCAATAGACAATTCTCACTATCAGTATGCTCAGAGATAACCTCAAGATTTTGGGGGTGCCAACAGGCGTGCACTACACGGAAATCACCGCTTTCCCAGTATATTGGCAGGCTTTTAAACCAATCGATGAACTCTGAATGAAGCTTACTGCCCTCGCCGACTTCTTCCAGAAATTCTTGATGTTGGTCGAGGTTTTTTTGGGTATGTGAACGCAAATATTGACCAGGATTCAATGGATCTTCGCTAGCCCAAAGGACGGCATTAAATTCATGGTTACCCATGACTGCCCTTGCGCTACCACTTTGAACCATTGCTTTTGCAATCTGAACAACCTCAACCTGCTCTGGTCCTTTATCGATGAAGTCTCCCAGGAAAAACGCCGTGCGTTCAGGGTGCTGCCAAACACCGCTAACTTCCCGGTAGCCCATTTTGTCCAGGAGAGATTTCAGTTCAGTAGCGTAGCCGTGGATATCACCGATGAGGTCGTACATGAATACTGCATCCTTTCAGGTTACCGATTGGGCTCTCTGCTGCCCACTTCAATCAGTTCCATTTCGCGGCTATCCACCACAAGATTCGCTACATGCCCCGAATGCTTTCCGGTAACAACACCATTAAGGGCCAATAGGTAGGCTGCGTCTTTTTTGTAATAAAACCAATACTGCTTGATTTTCCCCCAGATTCCAAGATCCCCGCCCGTTTCGTAGACATGTTCCCGAACACGACACTGGGCGCGGCCCAGTTGCCGATCGATTGAAAGACGCCAGAAGCCCTTCGGAAAGTCCAGATAGCGCTGATGCTCGCAGACAGCTAGCGCGAACAGAGGCTCACTTCTGCGCTTGAAGCCGGTGTCCACCCAAAGGTAAGGCTTGAAGGCCTCACGCTCCTCATCCAGGTATTTCTTGATCCGGCTGATGCGGTGGTCCGCCAGAGCCATATCCATTCCAGTGACGACGCAAAGCGCTCTAAGGAAGCCTTCGCTGCTGTATTTGAAGTCGAATCCGCTTTCTGTCAGGCCAAAATCGGGATCATTGAGCACAGACTGGAGGCGTTCCATATTCGCAGAGGTCGGTCTCGGATAGCCCATAGCCTTAAGGATTTCTTCACGAGGCATGGCAGCTACGCGCAAAACCAGATCTGTTTTGAAGTTGTCGATCATTTATCCCCACTCCCCAATGAGTTCCAGCACTGGTTTTAGGCGGTCCGAGTCAAACCGGTCACCATCAAAAAACCACTCCGAGATCTCTGCGATCATGGCTTGCTCCAGGTTATCGCCTGTCAAAAGCCTTGCTCTGATGGCCTCAGCAATTCCGTCATACTCATCGACACAGCCATTTTCTTTGCAGCAGGTGTTCATCGGGTCCGCTTTAAACAGGGCCTGGGAAATTTGATCTTTGGTGTATCCGGACATTATGTTCATCCTCCCGCTCTTTCTAAATCATCATCGCCGCTGGGTGCGACAGAATACGTCGCCTGGGTCTTGTATGCTTTTGAGCAAGCCCAAAAGCAGGAGCAAAGTTCATGAACAAAGCAAAGAAGGAAGAAGCCAGGAAACTGCGCGAAGCCTACGAAAACCTATCTCAGGAAGAGCTACAGGAGTTTGAGCAGCAACGTAGAATTGAGGCGTTGGCAAAGGAGATTCACTCCGAACTCTTTCCAGAGGAGTATGACCACATGATGGACTCAAACTCCGACGCTAAGGACCGACGCCGCGGGATTAATCCTATGAGCGCTGATTACACAGCGAAGGTGAACGCCCGCCGAGAGGGACTGGGGGTATCGCCGCTTGGTGATAATGGAATGCCGATTGACAAGAGTAGTTGGGAAGTAGCTCGAGCTGAAGCAAAGCGCCGCTTAAAATAATACCGTTTGTATTGACGTCCACGCCCGTGTTCATTGCCTGAAAAGGACCGTTAATGCCTTACCCCATCGAAGACAAGCTGGTAATTGCGGTTGCTTCAAGCGCCCTGTTTGACCTCTCCGAATCCGACAAGGTGTTCCAGGAACAAGGTGCGATTGCTTACCGTGACTACCAGGAAGAACATCTGGATGCCCCCCTGGCTAAAGGGGTGGCGTTTCCGTTCGTTCGACGGTTTTTAGCGATCAACGATCGGTTCCCGGATAAATCCCCAGTGGAAGTTGTCTTGCTCTCAAGGAACTCAGCAATCACGGGGAAGCGGGTGTTTCGTTCCATCGATCATCACGGATTAAACATCACCCGGGCTGCATTTTTGGAAGGCAAATCGCCTTATCCTTACATCCCGGCGTTCAATGCTTCTTTGTTTTTGTCTGCAAACGAATCAGACGTTCAGCAAGCTATAGACTATGGCCACCCTGCCGGCACGGTGCTTCCTAGTCACGTAGTAGATGATGTCGGTGATGCTGAACTTCGAATCGCCTTCGATTTCGATGGTGTGATTGCGGACGATGCTTCTGAGAAAGTCTACAAAACAGGCTCTTTGGAAGAGTTCCAAGAGCATGAAACTTCACGGTCCCACATACCACATAGCCCGGGGCCCTTGGCTGACTTGTTTAGAAAACTTTCACACCTCCAAAAGCTGGAAGATCATGCATTGGAGGCTGACCAAAATTACAAGCGGGCACTGAGAACGGGCATCGTGACGGCTCGGAACGCACCGTCTCACGAACGCGTGATCACAACTCTGGAGCATTGGGGTGTCGATGCAAACGAAGTGTTCTTCCTTGGCGGCATGAAAAAAGATCGGATTTTAAGCGTCCTTCAGCCACACATGTTCTTTGATGACCAAAGGTCACACCTGGAGTCAGAAGGTGGAAATGTTCCAATGGTGCATATTCCGTTCGGGGTGGCGAATTAACTTACGTATCGGTGGGACTCAAGTGCCCCCACCCTTGCCCAAAAAAAACATCGGAAGAAAAAGCGCTCAATCAGATCAATAGGCCATTCATAATGTTCCGAAAACCCTCGATATACTCATCACTCAGACCTATTGTTCCGGTCGCATGAGGCAAAGAAACAACGGTTGTGACGGGGAAATCCTGCTTAAGGAGCTTAAATTTTGTTCCCTTTACAGGTACATCTGACCGAAAAATTTCAGCATTCCCGGGCCTTGGCCCAAGTATAGACTCAACACGCTCACGAACCCTGATATCGTTCAGCGCTTCGATCAGATCACTTCCTGTGAAGATGACCAGGCGCGGCTTTCGCGCTTCCATGAGAGACAGAATGCCATCGGACTCAGCAACGAGCTTGTTGATCGTGATCGTATCGTCAGCAATCGTATTCGTTTGCGTTCCAAGCCAGTTGGTCTGAAAAAATGACTTTTCGTAGCTACCAATTCTATCGGCATCGGTTTCCAATGGACGCCCCCATTTGTCTAGCCATAAAAGCATACGATTGCGAAAAAGCGTGTTATTCACCTGAGGGTCCGAGAAAAAAGACGGCGCAGATTCCTCAGTCTTTAAGCCTTTTTCTTCATCGTCCTGATCCTGAGAAGAGAAGCCGAAGTTGTAGCCACATATCATAATTCCACCCAAAAGATTTTCTGGGTAGTCCGCTGTAACAACCGGATGTTGATCCATAACACTATGCTCCAAGTTCGCGCGTTAGAAGTGGCAGGCTAATCCCCCAAGTTGACTTACTAGCAAAGCTAATTATTGCATTCGCCAGTCGTTCCGTTGCATGTGATCCAAATGCAACTGCTGAGAAATTTGACGTCTGGTAGGTGGCAACAGTCGACATTTGGAATGGTCGGCGGGCATCCATACTTTTGTCCGAAATAATGCAGAACAACACCCCATGTTTCACCATTTGGCTGAATCCGTTCCACACTGCCAATGGAATCGGGATTGTTTCGTGCTCGTGACAAAGAATCACCAATAGCCCGTTATCTGCGACTAAACACTTAATATCGGGAAGAACGCTCTGACAAAGGAAGTCGGCATATCGGTCAAAGTCATAAGGTGGCGCTAGTTCGCTCACTAACGAGCTAAGACTGTAAACCAAAAAAGGGACCTGGGTGGGTCTTTTCTGGATCTCAGATTGGGGGAATGACGGAAGCCTGATCGTTAACTCCTCCAGTCCCCAAAATACCAACGATTGCCCTATCATCCTCACTCCTGACGAGCCTCTAAAGTGCTACTTTAGCAACCCGGGGCGACAGGAGTTGTCGCTGTTTATCGGTAAGTTTAAACATCCAACCCCGATCAAAACAGAGATCGGTATAGCCTAAAGAGCATATGACCTAGGTGAGGATTAACTTTGGAACCCGATACTCGAATGATAGGCCAACCAGACCAGCGTCGACTTTTCTTTGATTTGAGCGCCATTCTTGGTTATCAGATCCATCTGGTAGTTCATGGCTGGCAAGCTGAGCAACCTCTCCATTGGTTCAGCCACGATCGAACAAGCGTTATTGCCCGAGGGAGCTTTCTTGAAGCGCCTGGGCTTCCCGTCTTTACTCTGGAGGATGAAGACGGAGGCGGACTTTCGGACCAGATTCCCTTGAAAATCGCGAGAGTGGCGAAATTCATGCCCGCAATCGATTTTGAATTGTGTCAGGCATGTGCTGCATCTGACAAGGCATGTCAATTGGCAGTGGATGCACCATTGCTCTTTATTCTTTTGGTTGATTTTGCCCGCAAGAACTCCTTTTCCGTTCATAAACTCAACCAAATCCTAGCGCTCAAACGCACAGATATTCTGAGACACATTGGGCTGCCGGGGAGCCGATCCCTTGCACGTATTATCCGACGCATAAGGCTATCGACACTTCTTCCCTGGGAGCTCGAGGATGTATCTCAAGCTCTACGCAATCCGGAAGTCCTGGCCGTGCTTAGGCACCACCCTAGGCTTCATCTGAACCATCTTCGCTTTGTGCTTCGCCTCCGGCAGCCAATTGAACCATGCATGCTAAACCTGATTGATGAGCACTCTTCCGCTCAAGACATCAACTGGGTGCGCCGAATGATTCTAGATACAAGGAATTTAGCAAGAGGGAATGAACGAGCTATTGCGGGAATTGCTTCGAGGCAATCGTTACAGGAGGTGCATGATAGACTTGTCGAGCGGTTCAACCGCGATCACGGAAAAGATCCCGCAGCATATCGCGGACTTCTCTCCGAGCGGCTGAAAGCAGAGCACGGGGATTATCCGTCAATTCCTGTGCCGGCCATTGATGGCATAGAGCCCCTGTGCTCTTGGTTAGACCTACTGGAAGAGGGGGCCCGAATGCACCACTGTGTCGGTAGCTATGACATTCACGTCGCTCACGGGGATGTGTTCATCTATCGCATGGTTCAACCGGAACGACTGACTATTTCCCTTGAAAAAAAGAACAACGAATGGATCGTTGGCGAGGTAAGAGGCTACTGCAATGCAAGCCCCTCAGCGAAAGCACTGGAAATCGTGCGACGCTGGGTGGAGTGTTAAAAACTAACCCAGCTCATCACTTCCCTAGCGCTTCAGGGAGTGATGAACTGGCTCTTGGATAGCTAAAGCTGTATCAGAACCTAAATTCGGGCCCCACGGAGAACACATTGATGTCAGTTTCGCCCAATTCGTCTTCGTCACCAACATCCAACAGCAGATCCCAGTCTGCCCGCAAGCGAATTCCTTCCGAGACTTCATAGCTCATACCAAGACCGGTCCTGAATGCCACACCGGTATCGTCGTCACTTACAGAGATAGTCTGAAAGCCGTTGCTCGCTGCCGCCTCGTAATTCAAGCGCCACAGCATGAGGCCTGCTTTGGTGAAAACCTTGAATGGGCCTGTTTCGGGCATGCCGAGTTGAAGCGTTGTATCGACAAAATGACCATTTACCGCAGCTGCCACCCCAACACCGTTGATTACACCGGAAGCTTCAACATCATCGATATAGCGGTAGCCAAACTCGAGATTGGCAAAGCTATTCAGTTCAGTACCACCGTAAAACCGAACGGCCAGCGCGCTGTCGTCACATGATGATGATCCTTCACAGAAATCATCTACAGTCGCTTGGCCGGCAGAAATACCAAAATAACCGGGCCGTGCCTCGGCAGCATAAGCTGGTGCGTGAGCCATTGCGGCGACGGAGACCATTAGGGCGATTCTAGTCAGTTTCATTTCGACATCCTTTTTCGAGAAAAAATTTCAAAGCGAGCCATAGCTCTCAATTTTCAGCTACTGATAATAGGGAGTCGGAGCGACAACTAGGGTCGCAGATTCGACAGAGGGTTCAAGACAGGTAAAAAATCATCCGTCTTTCTGAGTACGTGCCAATCCCTTTTCCAAAGTCGAGGTAATCTCTTGACGTAACCAGGCCGGTTCGAGGATATCGCAGTGCACGGCCTGCGCCGCAAGCCACCAGCGCAAATCCTGGGTATCTCCAACAGTCACCGTTATTTCAAAGACGTTTTCATTGATGTCCGTTGTCACCTGGTCGAAGCCTAGCGGCGACTCGATCAGGTGATTAAGCACTGGCTTGTCGCAGCGTAAGTGCAGAAATATGGGTTCCCGGGAATGAAGAATCCCCATTGCGCCAGAAGAGATGTAGAGGTCTAAATCGAAGCCCTCCGGGCGTTCCAAAGGCTGTTCAACGAGCTCACCGCCGGATGCCCGGTGCAGAACCAGTTGGCGAACACCCTCCCTTCCCTCAATGGTTCCGATCAAATAAACATTCGGGTCCCGAAATATGAGGCCCAACGGGTGCACCAGAATTTCTTCAGGTTTCGGCCAGTTTCGGGCCTGATAGGTCAGCTTGCACTGAAACTCCCTAAGCAGCGCCTCAGTGACGGTCTCTAACACGTCAGCATCAATATCTGGCCTTTGGCCGCCAAGACCGCGGTTGATCACCCTGACACGATTTGGCCATTTCCCGAGCGGACTTTTCTCTCGCAAAAGCGCCCGATGTGCCTCATCAAAATGCGGCTGCAAATGTGAAAGTGCTCGAGGAGGTAGCATTGGCCTGAGATAAGCCCGGGCAAGCTCGAACGTAAGTGCTGCTGGTAAATCTAACGCCGGGATGATGTTTAGGGTCGCTTCACGTTCAAATGACCAACGGTACGGACGCGCATCGGCATCAACGAGAAGTGGGAAATACGTTGAAAGCTTTTCGAGGTCCCTCTGAATCGAGCGTTTGGTCACGGGCATTTCCCGTTCATTTAAACGCTCGGCCAGTTCCGTTGTGGTAATAGACTTCGGGAATCTTGGAACCATACGGAGCATGGTGAGATATCTGACCGCCGTTTCGGACATGCATTCGCTCCTTGAAATAAACAACCACCGCGTCGAGCGGCCTGATTGTTTGAAAATAAGAGAAAACTATAGAAGCTAATGATACGGAAAAAAAGTATCGACCTTTGATTGCAAAGCCCCTCTGTTGTGGTCAACTAACCACGTACATTTGACAAGGAGCTTCGCGGCACTGCTGTGCTATGTGCCGCTGCCGCGCGATATCCATCTAATGGGTTCACACCACGAATGATTTTCAGTCTTTGGCGGCGCGGCAACTTTAGACACAGATAGGGTAAATAAGCCCTCCGTGGACCTTCAGAATAACTACGCTCTAATCTACAACCAGCTAGAAATCGCTCCAATGTTGCCAAAAAAGTCAATTTAAGACTCCCCGCCCGCTCTTAATCAAAGCCAAACTAGGTTCGCAGCTCATTGCTGGTGATGGACCTGCAGTATAAAAAATCGCTCTAGGGGTAGTTATGGCTGTTAAAAATGCATTATTAGTTGCACTAAATGAAGATAAAGAACGAATCTATCTCTCACCGAAAAGCAAGGAAATATATATGTCCGTTTGTCTCTGTGCGGAGACTGCAGAGGAAGCACTCGCAGGGCCTTTTTGTGGGGATTATTCAGAGCTTTCCAAGAGGAGCGAAAATCGAAGCGGATACAATACCGTAATTCTTCTTGGAACCTATATCACACAAACAACATTAGATGTGGTGCTAAAAAACATAAAGAGCACAATTACGCTGGCTATAATGCAAAAGGACTTGCCTAGAGCCGACAGAAGACTTTATTCAGCAATCTACGACATTCAGGAACACGCTAAAATGTCGCTAGAGCTTGCGGTAGAGGATTTCGAAAAATGCATCTACGCAGAAGACCCTCATCTTGCATATTATGAGTGTAAGCCTGTCGATCTCGGTATCGACAAAAAAACTCCTTATGGAGATCTGGAGACTATAGCCGAGAATGTATTTCAATCAACATATCCACCAATGCACCCATATGATCTATATATGTTCTTTTGTGAACTGAAAGAATCTGAATCTTAAATTCTCTAGTCAACGTTGTGGGTGAAGTCTATTACTTAATGGAGTGAGTTCATTATCTGGTATAATGAGCTCATTCTTGCGCGGTTAAACGTTTTCTTGGCTTACCCTGGACATGGCGGAGCAATCTTTAGATTGTGCCAGCAGAAATTACCTTAACACATGATATGAACGGATAAACGGGCTTCGCGAGAGGTAAACAGCGAAGTTCGGGGCGTCTGGTCGGGGGCATCCATCACAGTCATAAAGCTGCAGTCGCTTGACCGGCGAAATGAGCGATATCCGAATGCTAGTTAGCTAGCTGGTTCAGATCGAGTGTTTTTTCGATTAGCAATTTAGAAGGACCAAAACCGACCGCACTTGGTAGAGCATCAGATTGCGTTAAGCTGGACATTCACATCTGAATGAGGCGAACAGCATGGCAGCGATCACAATAATGATTATTGGCGCAGCGATCGGCGGACAACTTGGCACAGTGGGCGCTATAGTGGGTGCATATATTGGTCTGGCGCTGGCAACTCCAATCAAACAAACGAGTACATTCAGCAACATAGATTGCGGGACCGAGAACAAGTCAACGCTAGGGTGGATACCCGACTTTCCTCCAGCAGCATCATACTCGCCCCTGGCCAATTACGAGACGCCAACTTTGCACCAAGACGTTATCAACGATTCATCTACTCTATTTGACGATCCGATGTCGTCTTCCGAACCATCTCATATAAATCCCGCCACCGGCTTACCAATGATTGATGACGGTATTACCGGGTTTGATGTAGGGGGCAACACCTTTGGCACAAGCTCCGATGATTTTATGTAATTCGCGGAACAGTTTCTGCCATGTAGTCAAAAAAGTGCATTTAACGTCACAAAATGGGGAGCCGGCCACATAAGATCTAAACATGAACCTCTTGAACGGATACTCAGAATTCAATGAGGCTCTCGATACCTAAACGATCTGGCTGGAGTCCAATATGAGACCAGTATCAATAAGAAGCTTTATAGAGATTGTTTACTGCTGCGACGAGGACCCACCTTCCGAATCTACGATTCGTCGTCGTATTCACGAGATCCCTGGCGCGTTTCGTGACGGAAGACGTTGGCGCATCGACCTAGATTATTATCTCGAAGTGATGGACGCGCGCATTCGCGGCCTGCCCGAAACCCTCCACGAGGCGAGCTTTCTTCAATCCCTGGCTAATCAGCTTCGTTAACGATGGCGCCGCAACGCAGGAAACCTGGCCAACGATACTTGGCCCAATACCCCGGCCTTTACATCCGTGACCGTGATGGATCTTTCTACGTTCGTCATCCGATCACGCGTAAACAGGGAAGCCTGCAAACCAGTGACCGCAACGTGGCAATACGCCGCTGGGCTATGCTCCAGCAAATGTGGGAGCAGGAACGGAAAGACTTTGATGCCAGAGAAATGGCAGACAATCTCTCCATGGTCGAATCTGTTGATGCAGCCACTCGGATAACATTAAGAGAATACCTGCATTATTGGCGCACAAAGCTGATTGGTCACGATGTTGTGAAGGGAAAAATACGCTGGGGCGAATGCAAGGTGTTCAGCCAGCGTGGCCGTAACCGGGGTCATCCGATTGCAATGGGCACCCGAGCCGACTACGCCGCGGATGCTCAGCAAATGGAATCTAATGAGCATTCTAATTTTTTCCTCTCGGACCCCCAACTTCTTCGACGGATCAGACGCCTCCTCTCCCCCTGGCAGACGAAGCCCACGCACTACAATGGGCTCAGGAACACCTTGTCTCGGGTTTTCACCCAGGCAGTCCAGGACGGCCTCATCGATAGAAATCCAATGCGAGACATTCAAAAGATCAGCGAACCCAAACGAGAGGTCCTGATTCCGGATGAAGCCTACAAGGAAATCACCGCCCGACTCTGCGTCCATAAAATTAACAGACGCAAGATGGACGGAACCTGGCGCGCAAAAATCTGCGACATGATTTACATGATGAGCCAACAACCTATCGACGTTTTCGGACTAAAGGAAGATCAGATCAAGGATGATGAGGGCGAGTTTGGAGAAATCCACTTCGCACGGCACAAAACGGGCGTGCCCATTGTTATTGAGATGAACCAAGACCTGAGAGCACTGATCGAATGGTTCAGGGATTGGAAGCGTGAACAGGAGATTATTTCGCCATATCTGATGGTCTACCCTCGATATTTTGATTTCAGGAGTCGCACAAAACCGGTGCGGCACCGTTTCATGCAAATATCTTGGGCAAAGGCCTGTGAAGAGGCCGGATACAAAGGTAAGTATCAATTGCGAGACTTGAGGAAGAAGGGCTTAACCGACGAGTTTTTGTCCCAAGGGGAGAACAACAAAGGTGGACATGAGACCGAGGCAATGCGCAAACACTACCGATTGGTTCGTCCGCCAGAGCGATCAAAATCGACACTGAAATCGCTTCGCGATCCGGAAAAACCATGAATCGTTGTCGCCATTTTGTCGCCATGATGTCGCCATCAAAACGCCGGCTCCGGCTCGAAACTGGTAACTAGTTGTAATTAAATGGAAATAATGGAGGCGCGGGTCGGAATCGAACCGGCGTACACGGAGTTGCAGTCCGCTGCATAACCACTCTGCCACCGCGCCGGAAAAGATCGAAGAGATCGGATCTTTGTGCTCTCAGGTGGGCATTGAGAGACTTGAAATTGGAGCGGGAAACGAGATTCGAACTCGCGACCCCAACCTTGGCAAGGTTGTGCTCTACCAACTGAGCTATTCCCGCTCTTTGTTTCCGGGGCATTGCCTCGTCAACGGCTGCGTATTCTACGGATTACCGTTCGGGCGTCAATAGTTTTTTATCAAGTTTTTGTTTTATTGGAGATTGTGGGTAAGCTAGTAATTTGCAGGCCAAATCACTCAGGGATTCGACAGAACGTGCCCAGTCCTGATTCTTCCGAGCAGACCGATACACAACGACCGTCTTCCAAACCCGGGTCCATAACCGTCGAAGCCGGCACCCTGCGGGTGACGAATGACTGGTTGTTGAGCCATTACCGGTCGCTGGCATCCGTGGTTTCGTCGATATCTTCCAGGGATACGAGTGCATTATCGATAGACCTCTCCGGGCTGGATCGGATTGACACCGCCGGTGCATCACAGCTGGCCTCCCTGCTCGGACCCGAGCGTTTGCTCCAAGCCACCAAGGCTGCCGGAGAGTTGCCTCGAGAAAAGTCGGCCCTGATTGCCGCCGTCTGCGAGGCTATGAAAGACCAACCCGGGCCTGATGGGCACGCACCCTCTCTGGTCTGGAGCTTTGTTACCGGTACGGGCCAGAAGGTGGAAAGCATCTTGCGGCTGCTGTGGATCCTTGTGGGCTTTATCGGCCAGACGCTCGGCACTCTGGCCTGGAACCTCCCGAGACCCTGGCGCTGGCGAATGACGCCCTTCGTTGCGGCCGTTCACGACACTGGCTTGAATGCCTTGCCCATCGTGGCATTGCTCACCTTTCTTGTGGGCGCTGTGGTGGCGTTTCTGGGTGCGACAGTGCTGGACGATTTTGGCGCGACCATTTACACGGTCAACCTGGTGGCGTTTGCCTTCCTGCGGGAATTCGGGGTGCTGTTGGCCGCAATCCTGCTGGCCGGCAGAACCGCCAGCGCCTTTACCGCTCACATTGGCGCCATGAAGGTCAATGAGGAGCTGGACGCCATCCGGACTCTGGGTCTGAACCCGATCGAACTGCTGGTGCTACCTCGAGTGATGGCGATGATGGTGAGCCTGCCGATCCTGACCTTTGTGGGGATGATCTCGGGTATGGTTGGTGGCGCGATGGTCTGCGCCCTGGTTCTGGATATCTCGCCAACCCAATTTATGGCCATCGTTGAGCGGGACATCGCTCTTCAGCATTTCGTTGTGGGCATTGTGAAGGCGCCGATCTTTGCGTTCCTGATTGCCGTTATTGGCTGCCTCGAAGGATTCAAGGTGGCTGGCAGCGCCCAATCAGTGGGCGAACACACCACCTCCAGCGTGGTTCAGTCCATCTTTATGGTGATTCTGCTGGATTCCATTGCTGCACTATTCTTTATGGAAATGGGCTGGTGATTATGGCGGTAATGGCGGCATCTTCGAGTACTGAAGCCAGAAATAAACCGGTTATTGCGGTGCGGGACTTGTTCAACCGCTTCGGCGATCACGTGGTTCACGAGAACCTCGACCTGGATCTGCTTCGGGGTGAGATATTGGGCGTGGTTGGCGGATCAGGAACCGGCAAAACGGTACTTCTGCGCAGTATCGTCGGGCTGAACACGCCCGCCTCGGGCCATATCCGTGTGTTTGGTGAGGATCTTATTCAGCTCTCGGCACGCGCCCGCTCCCGGATTGAGCAGCGTTTCGGGGTTTTGTTCCAGGGGGGCGCCCTGTTTACCTCCCTGAACCTGCAAGAAAATATCGCCGTTCCGCTGATCGAACACGCGGGTCTGAAAAGGCCCGAAGCGGAACAGCTGGCGCGCATGAAACTGGCGTTGACCGGTTTACCGCCTGACGCAGCGGTTCGCTATCCGTCTGAGCTCTCCGGCGGCATGGTGAAACGCGCAAGTCTGGCACGGGCCCTGGCCCTTGATCCGGAGATACTGTTCCTGGACGAACCCACAGCGGGGCTGGACCCGATTGGCGCTGCCGCCTTCGACAGGCTGATCGTGACGCTCCGGGATGCCCTGGGGCTGACGGTGTTTCTGGTGACCCATGATCTGGACACCCTGTATTCAACCTGTGACAGGGTTGCGGTACTGTCACAGCGCAAGGTGCTGGTAGCTGATACGCTGGAGGCGGTTGCCAGCACGGAGGACGCGTGGATTCAGGACTACTTTAACGGACCCCGTGGCCGCGCAGCGAGCTATGCATTCAGGAAAC
Organism: Marinobacter sp. BW6; assembly: GCF_008107725.1. GTDB lineage: Bacteria > Pseudomonadota > Gammaproteobacteria > Pseudomonadales > Oleiphilaceae > Marinobacter. Next base: position 130,145 of record NZ_VIRN01000035.1, on the reverse strand, counting down.
ACTCGAATAAACGGAATCAGGAGTAGTAACCATGGAGCCGAGGGCCCACCACCTGATCATTGGCCTGTTTACCATCCTCGCTTTTGCGGCCGCGCTGATCTTTTCTCTGTGGTTGGCGAAATCCTCCGCCGATCGCGAATGGGGCTACTATGAAATCGTTTTTGATCATGCCGTCAGCGGCCTGTCCGAGGGTAATCCCGTGCTCTATAGCGGTGTTCAGATCGGTGATGTAGTCGAGCTTAACCTGGATCCGGACAACCCCGGCCACGTGCGGGTTCTGGTTCGAGTTGATCAATCGGTTCCCATTCGCAAAAACACCAAAGCCGGCCTGGTGCTCGCCAACATAACCGGCAGCATGAGCGTTCAATTCAGCGGTGGAAGCCCGGACCAGGAAGCTCTGAAAGGCGACCGGGACAATCCACCGATCATTATTGCCGAGCCCTCGGCCTTCAATAGCCTGCTTGCCAACGGCGAACAACTCCTCACCAAGGCGGACCGGCTGCTCACCAGTGCCACTGAGCTGTTATCCGGTGACAACATTGAGAACGCGTCTGCCATCCTGCAAAACACTCGCGAAGCGACGGACGCCCTGCTCGACCAGCGGGACCAACTGATCGCCCTGCTCGAACAATTCGATGCCGCCGCCACTCGCGCCGAAGAGGCCGCCATAAAGGTGTCCAGGGTTTCGGATAACGCCAACGACCTGCTGAAAAACGATGGCCAGCGGGTTCTGGAATCCATGGATAGAGCACTCGGTGTTATCACCACCACCATAGCGCGGATCGATGAGCTGACCCGTAACAACCAGGGCGCGATGGATGCCGGGCTGCAGGGTATGGGAGAGTTGGCGCCCGCGTTACGGGAGCTCCGGGCAACCCTGCGCAGCCTGAATCAGTTCACGCACCGCCTGGAGCAGGATCCGACGGGTACTCTGTTCGGCAATGAAACCATGAAGGAGATGGCACAGTGACATTGAGGTCAATCGGAAACCTGATACTTCTCCTCGGCGTTACCTTTGCCAGTGGCTGCACGGTGTTTCCGAACCCGGAGCCACCCAGGGTTATGGACCTGGCCGCGGTCCAGGCGGTGCCAGAGGCCAAGCAACCAGTTCAGGCATCACTTCGCGTTGATACACCTTACGCCTCAGAGCCTTTGAATGGTTCGCTGATTCTGGCCAAACCCACACCCCGGGAGTTTCGGGCCTATGCCGGGACGCGCTGGAGGGACACGGCGCCAGTAGTGGTTCGGGACACGCTGGTTAGCAGCATTCGTCAGAGTGGCGCGTACACCAACGTTATTACGGATACCAATCCGGCGCAGGCTGAATTGACCCTGGTCACTGAACTCTCGGCGTTTCACGCGGAAACCCCGGAGTCCGGACCAAAGGTGGTGATTGAGCTGCACCTGCAGATGATTCACGACCGTTCCAGGTCCAGCCTGTGCACCCGCACTGTCCGGATCGTGGAGCCGGCCGCTGGCACATCAGTTGACCAGATTGTTGAGGCCTTCGGAGCCGCTGGCAGCGACCTGGCCGCCAGGGTAATTGAATGGGCTACGACGTGTGATTATCCGCCTGGCCTGATGCCTTCTCAGGGAACAGATCAGCCCAGGCAGCCTTGAGGTAAAGCCCCATGGACCAGAGCGTGAGAATCGCGGCGAAATAGAGCAACGCCAGAGCGACATTGGCCCAGAGCACGCCGGGAGGAAACGCCAGAAGGCCGACAATCGCACACATCTGCGCGGTGGTCTTGATCTTGCCGATGTAGGAAACCGCCACACTGGCGCGGCTGCCAATTTCCGCCATCCACTCCCGCAACGCGGAAATGACAATTTCACGGCCGATGATAACAGTGGCCGGGATCGTCAGCAGAATCGCCGAGTGCTCCTCAATCAACACCGCCAGCGCAACAGCCACCATCAACTTGTCAGCAACCGGGTCGAGAAAGGCGCCGAACGGGGTGCTCTGGTCCAGTTTTCGGGCCAGATAACCATCCAGCCAGTCCGTGGCCGCTGCCAAGCCGAAAATGGCCGCGCTCACGAGGTAGCTCCACCCCACCGGAAGGTAAAAGATCACCACAAACACCGGAATCATAATGATGCGGGAGAGGGTGAGGATGTTTGGTAAATTCATGCTGTCCTTACTCGTCGTGCAATGCTGCGTATATGGTTTCGGCCAGTGATTTGCTGATGCCCTGCACCTTGGTCATCTCATCAACCCCGGCCTTGCGGAGTTCCTGTATTCCGCCAAAGTATCGAATCAGGTCGCGACGCTTCTTCGGCCCCACGCCCTCAATGCCTTCCAGTGTAGACTGCCGGCGCTTTTTGTCCCGGCGGGCCCGGTGCCCGGTGATTGCAAATCGATGCGACTCATCCCGGATGTGTTGGATCAGGTGCAGCGCTGGCGAATCCGCCGGCACCCGGAACACATCACCGGTCATGGCGTCGATAAGCTGCTCCATGCCTGCACGACGGGTCACGCCCTTGGCGACACCGATCAGCGGGATATCGGAAATCTCAAGCTCGTCAAAGACTTCCCGGGCAATGTTCAGCTGCCCTTTACCACCGTCGATGAAGACCAGATCCGGGCGCTTGCCCTCCCCGGCCACCATCCGCTTGTAGCGACGGGAGAGTACCTGACGCATAGCCGCGTAATCATCGCCGGCGGTCACGCCCTCAATATTGTACAGGCGATAATCGCTCTTCAGGGGGCCATTCTCATCGAAAACCACACAGGATGCGACGGTATTTTCCCCATGACTGTGGCTGATGTCGAAACACTCCATTCGTGACGGGGTTTCCGCCAGCTCCAGGAGGTCCCTCAAGGCCAGCAAGCGCCGGTACACGGTCTCCTTGCTGGCCAGGTGCGTGAGCAGGGTCTGGCGGGCGTTGGTCATGGCCAGCTCCAGCCAACGACGACGCTCACCGCGCACATTGCCACGGATCCGGGTTTCCCGGTTTGCCGATTCAGTGAGGGCCTGGGCCAACAATTCCTGGCCTTCCACCTCAACCGGCACCAGGATATCCCGCGGAATCTCCCGACGGGTGTTGCCGCCGAAATAATACTGGCCGAGAAAGGCGCTGAGCAGTTCGCCCTCGGTCTGCTCGATGGAATACCGGGGGAAATAGTCCTTGGTGCCAAGCACACGACCACCCCGCACGATGATCACCACGAAACAAACTATACCCGCGTCCTGGGCAATGGCGATGACATCCGCATCACCGCCCTCGCCGTCTACCGACTGCTGTTCCTGAACATGGCGCAGATGGTTAATCTGGTCCCGGTAGGCCGCCGCTTTCTCGAACTCCAGGTTCTTCGAGGCGGCCTCCATGGCATTCATCAGATCGTGGAGGATCGCGGGGTTCTTCCCCTCCAGAAACATGGTGGCGTGGCGGATGTCCTGCTGATACTCCTCGGGCGTAATGTATTCAACACAGGGTGCCGTGCAACGGTTGATCTGGTACTGCAGGCAAGGCCTTGTACGATTCCTGAAAAAGCTTTCACTACAGTTTCTTATGCGGAAAATCTTCTGTAATACATTAAGACTTTCCTTGACCGCACCCGAGCTCGGAAACGGCCCGAACCAGGTGCCGCCACCCTTTTTGGTGCGCCCACGACGAAACGTCAGCGAGGGGTAGTCGCTGTGGGAAGACAGATAAATATAGGGATAGGACTTATCGTCACGGAGCAGGATGTTATAGGGCGGCCGTAACGATTTGATCAGATTCTGTTCGAGCAGCAGCGCCTCGGTTTCACTGCCGGTAATCGTCACCTCGATAGACGCAATCTTGCCGACCAGGGCTTCGGTTTTGGGAGCCAGGCCGGTCTTGCGGAAGTAACTGCCAACCCGTTTTTTCAGGTTGCGGGCCTTGCCCACGTAAAGAACCGAGCCACCCTCGTCGTACATTCGGTAGACGCCGGGACGCTCGGTTAACCGTTTCAGGAAGCTCTTGCTGTCAAACTCCCCGATGTGGGTGCTCTCAGGGTCAGACCTTGTCGGCATCAAGCAACCCGAGCCGCACTGCCATCAGGGCCAACTCAACATCACTGGAAATTTCCAGTTTCTCGAAGATCCGGTAGCGGTAGCTGTTCACCGTCTTCGGGCTCAGGCAGAGCTTGTCCGAGATATCCTGTACCTTCTGGCAATCCACCACCATCATGGCAATCTGCATTTCCCGCTCGGAAAGCCGGTCAAACAGCGAAAGTTCGCCATCTTCATCCCGATCACCGCCGCCCAGCTGTTTCAGGGCCATCTTCTGGGCAATTTCCGGGCTGATGTAGCGCTGGCCGGTGTGGGCCATACGGATGGCGCGGACCATCTCTTTGATGTCGGCGCCTTTGGTGATGTAGGCGGTGGCGCCACTTTGCATGACGCGGGTCGGATAGGGATCGTCCGCGCAGGCGGTCACCACGATCACCCGAATAGAATCATCAATGCGGAGTATACGGCGGGTTCCCTCAAGGCCCCCGATGCCCGGCATGCGGATATCCATGAGTACAATGTCCGGCCGCTGTTGGCGGACGAAATCGATGGCATCCTCTCCGGATGGCGCCTGCCCGATGACTTCAATGTCCGGGTTGTCAGCCAGCATCCGGGTAATACCGGACCTCACCAGCTCATGGTCATCTACAACCAGTACCCTGATCAAAATTCACCTCGCACACCGCTTTCGGGAAATCAGCGCGATTGTAACGTTTAGTTCAAGCCCCGGGTAGGTGCAAACACAAATACCGTGACACACCTTACGTCTAAGCCGGCACACCCAGACCGGCAGCATTCTCCACCGGGTCGAACCAGACCACCAGATCGCCCCGACGCACCGCAGACATTACCCTGCTCTGCTCGGCCATGGGATTTTCGGTATCGTTCAGTCCGTGGTAGCGGGTGCAGTACTCTTCCACCAGGCCCTGGAGCTGGTCTTCGGTCAGCAACTCGGTGTCAACGATGAATTTTTCCTGTCTGGGGTCTTGCTCTGGCTGGTTTTCGGTACTGTCAGTCATACTACCTCCTGCGGAAACCCCATGGTAAGAGTAATAGCGCTGAGGTAGAAGCCCGGAAACGGGTTCCGGGCAAACAATTTGAGATCAAGCAGGTTCTGCGGCGGTTCGGAAGCGTGCGATCAGTTGTCGCATGGAAACCGATTCCTGCCTGAGGGCATCGCTGATGGTCCGGGTTTGCTCGACCGTTTCAATGAGGAAATCGGCGCTTTCGTCCAGTGCTGTTGAACGGCGGCCTACCCGCCCGATCTCGTCCCGTTGAAACGCAACGGCCGAGCTGATCTCGGCACTGTGGTTCTCAAGATCCACGAACTGGTCCTGCAGGGATTGAAGGTGTCCCTTGAGTGCAGCGAGATGCTCGCGGTTGCTGCTGCCGGCATCGCGCATCTCCTCCAACAGTGCATCGACGCTGCTTACGCCGGATACAAGGTCCTGCACCCACTGGGATATATCCCGGGTAGAGTCGGAGGTGCGACGGGACAGGGTCCGAACCTCATCGGCTACCACGGCAAATCCACGACCGTGCTCCCCTGCTCGAGCCGCTTCGATCGCAGCGTTCAGAGCCAGCAAATTGGTCTGCTCGGCAATATCGGCAATCACTCCGATGACCTGCTCTATCTTGCCCGTGGATTCGTTAAGGGCGTGAATGGAGCCGGAAACGCGGGAAATGACATCCACCGTATGTTCCGCAGCGCCCTCGCTGGTGGTGAGTCGATGCTGGACTTCTTCGTTGGCCGCCACCGCCGATTTCACGGTGTTGGCAGACTCATCTGTGGCTCGCTCAATGGCCGAGGCCTGGTCGGCAATGGCGGCCATGGATTGGCTGACATCATGGATCTGCTTCCGGGTTTTCTCGGATGCTGCCTGAAGTGATTCGGCACCGTTATCCAGGGCGCCGGAACGCTCATCCAGACCACCGGCAGCCGATCGGATGTCTGCAATAAAATGCTCGAATCGGGAGACCAGACCACCCAGCGCCTTTGCAACTCCGGCAACCTCGTCCCGCCCCCTCAAGACAGGCACCCGCGTGAGGTCAGCGTTTCGCTCCATGGCGACCAGATCATTTTCCATACCCTGCAAGCGCAGAATCACCGACTGTCTCAGCCACCAGGTCATGACGATAACAATAAGCAGAAAGGACACGGAACCAGCAATCAGAAAGGTCTGCTGGCCAGCCAGAAACGACAGCAACTCGTCGGCGCCCCCGGATACGGACTTCCTGCTTTGAAACTGGCGCCCAGCAATGGCTTCAAGCATCGGCTCCATGGCCGGGAAAAGGTCGAAGTCCACCACCTGGCCCACACGGTAATAGCTTTTCTCTGCAATACCCTCTTTCATCCGGGCGATAAGCGTCAGTACCCGCTCGAAATCCTCACGATGTGCCTCCGCCCACTCGCTCAACCCCGGATCCGTTTCCAGATTCTGCCAATGCGCCGGCAAAGCGGTCTCCAAACGGCTGAACTCGGTCTCGATTTCATCCCACAGCAGAAGCTGGGCCTTGATCTTGTACGCAAGATCCTGGAGATGCCGATGATCCTGTTCCAGATCCGCCAGTAACCAGGCTTCGTTGAGGTTGGTCTGGATCAGGGTTTTGGAGGCATCTTCCGCTTTCAGGATGATGCTCCAGGACAGAGCGGAAAGTCCTGCGACGGCAAAGACCGAGAGGAAGGCGAAAAAAAGGATGCGGGTTTTTACTGTGCCGAACATGACAACTCCAACAGCGGGCTATGCCGCGGATGGTATGCCGATTTTATGACACTTTTGTTGCACCGGATGCGCCGGCATTTTATCGCTTGCAGTCGAGAATGGTCTTAACCACTTCAAAAAATTCCACCGATTCTCTATGATCGCCGCTTTCTGACCGTTTGGATGCTAATGAACCAGTCCGTTTTCAGACTCACGTTACCCATATTGTTCGGCTATCTACCGCTGGGCATGGCATTCGGTGTGCTGTTCACAACCCAGCTCGACTATGCCTGGTGGACAGCGCCGTTGATGGGAATCGTGATTTACGCCGGAGCCGGCCAGATACTGGCCGTCAGCCTTCTGGCCGTTAACGCGGGTCTGCTGGAAGTATTCATCGCGATGTTTGTTCTGAACGCCCGCCATCTGTTCTACGGGCTTTCATTGCTCGGCCAGTTCAAGGGCGCGGGCTGGCGGAAACTCTATCTGATTTTCGGTTTGACCGATGAAACCTATTCCCTGCTCACCAGTCGCCCACGGGGAAGTGACCGGGCCCACGAACAGGAGGTCGATTTCCGAATTACCGGCTTTAATCAGTGTTACTGGGTGGCGGGGTGCGCAATCGGTGCATTGCTTGGCGACAATGTCGCCTTTGACAGCACCGGCATTGAGTTCGCGCTAGTGGCTCTGTTCATTGTTCTGACTCTGGAGCAATTCAAAGCCCTGGGAGAGGGTTTCCCGATCTGGCTCGGAGCAGCGGCCGCGGGCGTCGCCATGCTGATTTTGCCACCGGCACACCAGTTGATCGGCGCCATTGCGCTGGTCACTGCCGTCCTGCTGTTCGAATACCGGAAGCATCGCGGGCAGGCACCGGGCAAGGAGAGCGGCCATGGGTGAATCCGGCTATCTGGCAGCATTCATTGCCGTAGCGGCAATCGCAACCTTTGCCACACGGGTGATTCCGTTCCTGTTTTTCGAAAGGCATACCGAACACCCGCTGGTCCGCCATCTTGGCCGCTACCTTCCCGCGGCGGTTATGGCATTGCTGGCAACGGTATTCCTGCAGCGATCTGCGGACTGGTCTGGTTCCTGGGTTGGGCTTGATGCTCTGCTACCCGGCGCGCTAGTGGTCATCATTCACTTGTGGCGGCGAAATGCCCTACTCTCCATCGCCGCAGGCACAATCAGCTACATGGCCATCCAACAAGCCGGACTATAAACCGGCTCTTAAGGCATTCTGCTTTCAAGGTTGGCAACCAGCCGGGAATCCTGCAGTGCGGCGGTCCGATGTTTGACCACGCCTTTGTATTCCGGGCTTTCAATCATGGCCATGAAGGCGTCGATTGACGGATAGCGCACCAGCAGCACCTGATCCCAGGATTCATCGGGGGGCGCGATCAGCGAGCCAACGCTACGGCCGGACCAGATGACTTCTGCGCCCACCGATTCTACGCAAGCAGCAGCCTCTTCCATATACAACGAGTAGGCTTCCCAACCGGTTCGCTCCGGCGCCTCTTCCTTGTAATTTGCCCGATCGCGAAAGCGCAGCAGATTCAGCATGACCACTGGCTGGTCTTTTGGGGTATCCGCCAGGACTTTTTGAAGCTGTTCGGGGGTGGGATTAACGGCGTCCATCCTTATCCTCTTCTTCTCGTGTTTCCGGGGCCTACTATAGCCCAGGCCCAAGGCGTTCGCGCAAGCGATTTTATTACCTTTCATTCAGATTGCTCTTTTTACCTTTTGGCTTCGTAGGCCTACAGTGAAGGAAACGCGAAACCCATAACCGAGAGGACGATATGGCTACCCTCACGATTAACGGCGAGCGCTATGAGCTCGACGTTCCCGACAACATGCCCCTGCTTTGGGTAATCCGCGATGTCATAGGCCTCAAAGGAACCAAGTTTGGATGCGGTATGTCCCAATGTGGCGCCTGCACGGTTCACCTGAACGGAACAGCAATCCGCTCCTGCGTCACACCCGTCTCTGCGGCCAGCGGCGAAATCACCACCATTGAAGCCATGGCCGACGACCCGGTTGGCAGCAAGGTTCAACAGGCCTGGCTCGATCTCGGGGTAGCCCAGTGTGGTTACTGCCAGGGTGGCCAGATCATGAACGCCACAGCCCTGCTAAAAAAGACGCCAAACCCTGAAACCGGGGAGATTGTCGACGCCATGGCAGGCAACCTCTGTCGTTGTGGCACCTACAACCGAATCCTTGCAGCGATCGAAAGGGCTTCCGACAAGGAGGGTGAAGCATGAGCGCCGATGACAACTTGATGATAGCCAACGTGAGCCGTCGGCGCTTCCTGATGGGCCTGGCGGGTGGCTCTGCCCTGGTGCTCGCGGCCCGTTGGGATGTGGCCCTGGGCGGCAATGAGAAAGCTCAATTTGGCGCCGGAGCAATGCCCGGCGGCTGGGTAGACGACCCCAACGTATTCATCCACATCGATGCAGACGGCCTTGTCACCATCGTGAACAACCGGTCTGAAATGGGTCAGGGTATACGGACCAGCCTGGTAATGGTCGGTGCCGACGAGCTCGGCGCAGACTGGGACAGGGTGAGAGTCGAACAGGCCGAAGGCGACCACAGCAAATACGGCAACCAGAACACCGACGGTTCCCGTAGCATGCGCCATTGGTACCAGCCCATGCGCCGCGCCGCAGCGGCTGCCAGACAGATGCTGGAACAGGCGGCCGCCAACGAATGGGGCGTGCCTGTTAGTGAAGTTCATGCTGGGGTTCACACCATCGTTCATAGGTCTTCAGGCAAGGAACTCAGCTTTGGCGAGCTTGCGGCTAAAGCACGGGAACTCGATGTTCCGGGACGCCATGCTCTGGTATTGAAGCGCGATGATGAGCTCCGTTTTGTCGGTAAGGAAACCGGGCTGATCAACGGTGAGCTGAAATCGGCATACCCGAAAGCAATTGACGGCGACGATATCGTGACCGGCAAGGCCATCTACGGCGCAGATGTTCCCTTCGATAACCTGCTTTATGCCGTAATCGCGCGTCCTCCCGTTTACGGCGCTACCGTTGCCAACTTCGACGATACCGAAGCCCTCAAGGTGCCCGGTGTAGAGAAAGTCCTCAAGGTTGAGGGTACGGGCCAACCGGCGGGCTTTAGCCCACTAGGTGGGATTGCCGTGGTGGCTTCCAATACCTGGGCCGCCATGGAAGGCCGTAAAGCGCTGAAAATTGACTGGGATCTGGAGACTGCCGGAGACAACGCCGACTATACCTCGTCTGCCTACCGGGAATCCCTGGAGAAAGCAGCGCAGCAACCCGGCAAGGTCGTCCGTCAGCATGGCGATCTGGACACAGCTCTGGAGAGCGCCGACAAACGCGTCTCTGCCACCTACTACATGCCCCACATGGCCCAGGCACCCATGGAGCCTCCGGTCGCCACCGTGCAGATCAAGGACGGCAAGGCCGAAGTGTGGGCGCCGGTGCAGAATCCGCAGGCGACCCGCGATACCGTCGCCGGGCGATTGGGCATGGATGCGGAGAACGTCACCGTTCACGTTACCCTGCTGGGTGGTGGCTTCGGGCGCAAATCCAAACCGGATTTCGCCATTGAGGCGGCCAGTATTGCCGAGGCTTTCAAGGGCCGGCCAATCAGGTTGCAGTGGTCACGGGAAGACGACATTCACCACGCTTATTTCCATGCCGTGTCTGTTGATTATCTGGAGGCCGGGCTGGACGACAGTGGCCAAGCCACCGGCTGGCTACACCGGACCCTGTCACCCAGTATCGGCTCGCTGTTTGCCCCCGATCCCAAACACAAGGGTGAGTTTGAACTGGGCATGGGCTTTAACACCATGCCGTTCTCGGTGCCGGCCCTGAGGCTGGAAAACCCGCCTGCACCTGCCCATGTGCGTATTGGGTGGTTCCGGTCGGTCTACAACCTGCCCCATGCCTGGGCGATCCAGAGCTTTGCCCATGAGATGGCTGTGGCTGCCGGCAAGGACCATCGCGATTACGTGCTGGACCTGCTCGGCCCGGACCGGGAGATCCACAATCTCACGGTGGGCGATGGCTGGAATTATGGCGAAGACCCGGATCTCTACCCTATCGACATCGGGCGCATGCGCAATGTGATTGAGCGTGTTACTAAAGAGGCAGACTGGGGTAAATCCACCGGCAAGAATCGGGGTTTGGGCCTCGCCTTCCACCACAGCTTCGTGTCGTATACTGCGATTGTCTTTGATGTGGAAGTGGATGATCAGGGTGAGCTCACCATCCACCGGGCAGACATCGCCTTCGACTGCGGCCCACAGGCCAACCCGGAGCGGATTCGTTCCCAGCTGGAAGGCGCCATCGTCATGGGCATAGGCATCGCGCTGCAGAGCGAGGTGACCTTTAAAGACGGCGTGGCGCAACAGGGCAACTTCGACAAGTTCCTGATTCCCCGCATGCCGGATGCGCCAAAAACGCTCCGAGTTCATCTGGTCGACAACCCGGACGAAGCCATGGGCGGTGTCGGTGAACCAGGCCTGCCACCGGTAGCGCCGGCATTGTGCAATGCAATCTATGCCGCAACTGGGAAACGAATCAGGCGGTTGCCTGTTGGAGATCAACTGAAAGGCTAAAACTGATCAGGGCCCTGCGGGGCCCTGTTTTTATTACGCCAAGCTGTCTTTGCGCCCCATACCTTCGTGGTATTCCCATAGCATCCTAGCTTTCCGGCCGCTTATAATCCGTTTGAAGACCTTCACTTTCCTCGTTCAAACGGCCGCGCCAGATGACCCTGATCGATCTGTTCCTGCAAACCATGGAAACCACACTGCCCGTGTTTGCCATGGTGTTTATCGGCCTCGGGCTTCGCAAGATTGGCTGGATCGACAATGCCTTTGTAAATACCGCGTCGGCACTGGTGTTCAAAGCTACCCTGCCGACCCTGGTGTTTTTGAGCATCATCCGGGCCGATCTGAATACCGCGTTCAATCCCGGCCTTCTGGTCTTTTATCTTGGTGCGACCCTAGCGAGTTTCGCGATCACGTGGGTCTGGGCCCGCTGGCGCGTTGTTCGGGAAGATCGGGGCGTCTATGTACAGGGCGCCTTTCGGGGTAATTGCGGTATCGTCGGCCTGGCGCTCGCCGCCAACCTTTACGGGGATTTTGGCCTCTCAGCGGGCGGTATCCTGCTTGGCCTGGTGATTATCTCCTACAACATTCTTTCGGTGATCGTGCTGGTAGCCTACCAGCCAGGGCAGACCACGGACTGGACGAAGATATTTCACGATATCGTCCGGAACCCGCTCATTCTCGCGGTCTTTGTGGCCATCCCTTTTGCCGCCCTGGATATCACGCTACCCGGCTGGGTAATGACCAGCGGCGACTACTTTGCTTCTCTCACCCTGCCCCTGGCGCTGTTGTGCATCGGCGCCACCGTCTCCCTGAGCGCCATTCGCAGCGACAGCAGAACGGCGTTGGGCTCCAGCCTTTTCAAGATGGTGATACTGCCGACTCTTTGCACCGGCGCGGCATGGCTCGCAGGTTTTCGTGGTTCCGAACTGGGCCTGATGTTTCTGTTCTTTGCCAGCCCCACCGCAGCGGCCAGTTTCGTGATGGTGAAGGCATTGGGCGGCAACGACCGCCTGGCGGCCAATATCATTGCCCTGACTACCCTGTTGGCGAGCATTACTGTGACTCTGGGGGTCTTCGCTCTTCGCAGCGCCGGATTGATCTAGGCTTCGCCACGCCCAATGGCCTCGATCGCAGCGAAACCTGCTTCGCATCCCCCCAGGTAACCACTGCCGAACAGGTTGTAATGGTTCAGATAGTGGTAGAGGTTGTAGACCTCCCTCTTGACGCTGTACACAGGTGTCCGCGGGTAGTGCGCATCGTAGGCCCGGTAGAACGCCTCTCCGAAGCCGCCAAACATTTGCGTCATGGCGATATCGGCTTCACGGTCACCGCAGTAGACGGCCGGATCGATCAGCCAGGGGCCGTCAGTGTCATAGAGCACATTGCCGTTCCAGAGGTCACCGTGGAGCAGGCTCGGGTGATCACAGTGGGCGTTGAGCCATTCCGTAAGCACACTGCCGTGCTCATCCAAAACCCTCTTAAAACGTTCCCTCTGGGCGCTGTCACGGATGCGGGAGACCTGATAGCCGAGACGATCCCGGACAAAAAACGCACCCCAGTTGTCACACCAGCGATTGGGTTGCGGCGACAGACCAATGTAATTGTCCCGACCCCAGCCATAAGCCTTCTGACGCAATCCGTGCATTCTGGCCAGCCCTTCACCAAGAACCTCGCGCGCCCGATCTGAGGCACCTGAAGACCGGATGGCGGTGATTTCGAGTTCGGTTTCATTCACCCGATAAACGTGCGGTACACCGACGTCATTTACCCCGGCCTCATCAAGAGCGCTGGCAAGGCGTTCCAATCCCTCCGCCTCGCAGACCAGGGCACCGGCATAACCAGTGGCATTGTGTTTCAGGTGGGTGGAGGCCATCGGCGTTCTCTCTCCTTGAAGTGGTCGTGCCCGAACCGGTAGATTGAAATAAAGCCTGACACGACAAAACGAGCGGGAGCAAACCATGGATACCAAACGCTGGCAACTTCTGATATCCGGCCGGGTACAGGGGGTCTACTATCGCGCCTCAACGGAGCAGAAGGCCTCTTCCCTGGGCTTGACGGGTTTCGCTCGCAATCTGCCAGATGGCCGGGTCGAGATTATTGCCGAAGGGCCCGAAGACCGGTTAAATGAACTCAAGACCTGGTGCGCGGACGGCCCACCGGATGCCAGGGTGGACGCGGTCGATCTTGCCCCGGAGTCTCCGACCGGAGAATTCAGCGATTTCAGCGTGCGCTAAACGATGCGCCATAAACTACCCCCTGTCGAAAGGTCGGAGCATGCAAAAAGACAAGCCGTTTTCTCAAGCCTGCGAGAATAACAAAGCGCCGATTCTGGAAAAACTTGCAGAACTTTTCAAACAGCCGGGCACCATTCTGGAAATCGGCACGGGCACGGGCCAACACGCCGTTCACTTTGCCGGCCACTTACCCCATGTGGTTTGGCAGCCCACCGATCATCCCCAGAATGCTCAACTGGCTCGGGCGTGGATCGACGACTCACATCTCACCAATATCAACTCGCCCATTGCCCTGAACGTGCTGGACGGAAAATGGGCCGATCTGCCGGCGATCCACGGTGCATTTTCTGCCAACACAGCTCACATCATGGCTTGGGAAGAAGTGGAGGCGATGTTTCACGGTGTTGCCGGCGCCCTGCCGAAGGACGGAATCTTCTGTCTGTACGGGCCTTTCAGCTATGGCGGCCAGCATACCAGTGAAAGCAATGCGCGGTTTGACCTGTCGCTCCGAACGCAGGCGCCGCATATGGGGATACAGGATATTGAGGATATCAAGGCACTCGGTGCGGAAACGGGGCTGGCGCTTGAAGAGGATTTTGAGATGCCGGCCAATAATCGGTTGTTGGTTTGGAGGAAATCCTAGGTCGAACCCGCGAGGGTTCTTTCTACCCTACCCTTCGGCCAATAAAAAACCCCAGCGTTGCTGGGGTTTTGTATTGGCGGAGAGGGAGGGATTCGAACCCTCGAAACGCTATTAACGTTTACACACTTTCCAGGCGTGCGCCTTCAGCCACTCGGCCACCTCTCCAATAAACTGTTTCAAATCAGCGATGTCGTCGCTCATTTGAGGGCGCAAACTTTAATGGTTTTATGGCCGGTTGGCAACTCCCTGGTGGAAAATCCTCAAAAAAATTCCTGCCGGGACGGTTTTCTGTTTATCGGTCGAACAGATTAAGGACTATCGTTAGTACAATACCAATGACAACCATCGAGTTGATGGAGATCATTCCCCAAAGCTACGGAGAGACCGGTAATGCTGATGAAAGCCGAGCAATCGACACTGCTGCTCATCGACGTTCAAGAGAAGCTGATGCCGGCCATAAGCCACGGCGATGAAGTGGTGGACCGGTGCATCGTTCTTGCCACCATTGCGGGGCTTATGGACGTGCCTGTGCTGGCTACCGAGCAGCTGCCTGACAAGCTGGGGCATAACGTTGAAGCGGTCCGAGAGCTGTGTAATCAGACTCTGGCCAAGCATCATTTCGATGCCTGTCCGGATGGGCTTGTCGACCAGTTGCCTGAAGGCCGGCAACACATTGTAATAGGTGGTTGCGAGACCCATGTCTGTATGATGCAGACCGCTTTGAGTCTGCTTGATGCCGGCTACAAAGTATGGGTGGTGGCCGATGCGACAGGGTCCAGGAACGAATTTGACCGGGATGTCGCACTGGACCGTCTGAATGAGAGCGGGGCCAAAATTGTAACGCTCGAGATGGTGGCGTTTGAATGGATGCGTCATTGCAAGCACCCGCAGTTCCGGAACATCCAGGCCCTGATCAAATAGAGGCATCCGGAAGGCTGGCGCCCACGTAACTAGTCACTTCAATTTCAGGTGGTTTTGAGGTTCGCAATGCTCAACATGGACTTTTCCAAGAAAGTCATCATCCGCACCGAAGAGCAGGATTGGGTGCCCAGCCCTGCCGGTGGAGTTCTGAGGAAGCCTCTAGCCCGCGAGGAAGCGGAGCGTGGTCATGCGACCAGTGTGGTCCGGTACGAGCCTGGCGCCTCCTTCAACCGACATGAGCACCCCCTGGGAGAAGAAATCCTCGTTCTGGATGGGGTGTTTTCCGACGAGACCGGCAACTACCCGGCCGGTACTTATCTACGGAACCCGCCAGGCAGTGGACACGCCCCTTTCAGCAAGGAAGGCTGCACTCTGCTGGTGAAGCTGCATCAGTTCGACGAACGCGATCTGTCAACGGTGCGCATAGATACCCTCAACACGCCCTGGCTGCCCGGTATCGGCGGACTTGAGGTCATGCCTTTGCACGAATTCGAGCACGAGCATGTGGCCCTGGTGAAATGGCCGGCGAGCGAGGTTTTTCAGCCCCATCGGCACTTCGGGGGAGAAGAGATTTTCGTCCTGTCCGGAGAATTCTGCGACGAGCATGGCCGTTACCCCGCAGGAACCTGGATTCGAAGCCCCCATTTGAGCCAACATCATCCGTTCGTAGACAAAGAGACCGTCATCTGGGTAAAAACCGGCCATCTACCGATCGAATCGCAATAAAAAAGGGCCCCGAAGGGCCCTGAAGTGGCTAGGAGGTAGCCGTGTGTTGCCAGTTGTGCCTGCTGTAAGCGTCGTTACTCGCTCCCTCTGAGACCGGTCCGAAGAATGTTTCCTCTTCCGCGGGAACGGCGAACACGTGGTACGCCTCAGGGCCAAATGGATCCAATGCCGTATCAAGGTACTCGAAGCTGTCGGGCACGGGTTCTCCCGAGAAAGCGACTCGAAACTGCCGCTCAAGGGTTGATGTGGTGACGTTCAGGGGCTGCTCCACCCAAAGGTAAACGGCCTTGTGGGGCACAATGTATTCGCTGCGCACCACCCTGTAACCCTCTTTGAGCGTGAGCGTGGTCGGCTCTTTGCCCGGTTCCAGACGGAATTTGTGGATGGTTTTCATAGCTGCTGCTCCTCTTTGGGTTGCTGCCTTTCACAACGCCATAATGGACAGGAACAGAGCTCGATAAAATAAGCTTTTGTGAGCTTTTACCATCGGTAATTTCGATGTTTTCAGGCTTGCTCGTTGACGGCGTGAGCTTGAATAATCGAGCGGACGCCTTCATGGGCGGTTTTTCGTCCCCGGGTAATGGCAAACAGCTCATCCATTACATCATCGATTGAGGCAATCTGCTCAACCTCATACTGACGACAGACCTCCTCGCGAATTGATGTCGGGGCGGCGAAAACGCCGTAGCCCTGGCTGCCAAATACTTTTATCAGGGCGCTGTCGTCCACCCGCGCAACGAGCTTCATACGAACCCCATTCAAGGAAAACCAGTTCATCAGTCGCTCGAAATAAGGCGCATCGGTGGCGTTGGCCAGCAGCGGCTGACCATTCAGGGATTCCGGAAAACCCTTTTTCAGTTTTTTCGCCAGCTCTGGCGCAGCAAACAGACTCATGCTGGATCCCGCCAGTGGGTGTACCGTCAGATTGCCCTCTTCCTGCAACTTGGGCATGCGGTCCGTCAGCACCAGGTCCAGCTCCTTGCGTTTCAGGCTCAGCACCAGATCTTCCGTACGGCCCGTCTGACACTCGAGCTGGATCGAGCGCTCGCCCGCCATGGCCGGCTGCAGCAGGTAGTAGGCAATCAGTTTGTGGATGGAAGCGGATACGCCGGCGCGCAGCGTCAGCGGGCGCTCGGAAGGATCAAGCCGAAGGGTTTCAGCAAGCTCCCCGGTCAGGGCGAAAATGTCGTCAGCGTAGCCGAGGATCAGCCGCCCGAGGTCCGTTAGAATCAGCTTTCGCCTTTCACGGGAAAACAGGCGCCCACCCACGGAGGCTTCAAACGTGGCCAATTGGCCGCTGAGGGTCTGAGGTGCCAGTTCGAGAACCTCGCTGGCGCGGGCAATAGAACCTTCCCGGCTGATCACCCAGAAATAGTAAAGATGGCGTAGATTAAGCTGTTCCATTGCCTTGCCCTACCACCGATTCAGGATGGCCGCGGGATCTTGAGAATCTCACCGAAGGTGACATATTCGCTTCCGCCCAGACGGCCAATCGGATCAATGGCAGCGCCATCAAAGGTCAGACGATTCTTGTCATCGTACTGGGCTGCCGCATCCGATACCCAGACCCGGGTGACTTTTCCGAAGACCAGCGACTGTGGCCCAGCACCAATTTCCTTGATGTCGTAAAGCTCACAGGCAAAGGCCACGTGGCAGTCCTTGAGGCGCGGTAGACTGAAACCCTCGAAATCCACCAGTTCCAGGTCAAGATTCTTCAGTTCGGATTCGCCATGGGGCAGAGTTCGGGAGGATTCGGTGACCGCGGCAGCGAGATCCCGATGAGCGATATGAACGACAAAACGCTTCCTCGCCTCAATGTTAACCCGGGTATCCTTGGATACGCCCTCGGCCGGCTTTTTGCCGACGGAAATCATCAGCAACGGCGGATTACTGGTGATGGGTGTAAAAAACGAGAACGGCGCCAGGTTGAAGTCGCCGTCGGGGTTTTCACTCAACACCCAGGCCACGGGCCGAGGAATAACCGTCTGGGTCAGGATGTGGTAGGCATCCTTCGGATCCATACCCTCGAAATCTATAAGCACTATTCTCTCCCGTTAACTGCAGTTTCGGGCGCTCGCTCCCGCAACAGCCACAAAATCATCAGCAGAGCGTGAAGTATGAGGAACGGCACGGCGACCATGACCAATCCGCCCCAGCCCAACCAACTCAGAATGGCACCAGCAGAGAGCGCGGCGGTGGCCTGGGAGCCAAAAACCATGATGTCGTTCAGGCCCTGGACACGAAAACGTTCCGCATCCCGATAGCCCTGAGGCAACAGCGTTGTACCGCCAACAAAAAGGAAATTCCAGCCAACACCGAGCAACAGTAGGGCGGAAAGATAATGGTGAAAACTCACGCCACTGGCCGCCAGGGCAATACAGCCAAGATACGCCAGTAATCCTGCTGCCATCATCACGGGAATACCTATAACACGGGTGAGCCAACCGCTGATTAGCGACGGAAGGTACATGGCCATAATGTGAAGCTGGATCACGCGCTTGGCATCATCAAGGTCATGCCCGGCCATCTCGGTCATGCTCAGTGGCGTTGCCGTCATAATAAAACTCATCACCGCATAGCCAATGGCCGCAGCACTGATAGCCGCCCACACCACCGGATTCGCCAGGATTTCCCGCAGCGGACGCCCGCCCCCCGCGCGTGATTCCTGTACCCGCTCAGCCCCAGCCCGGTAGCCGGCGCCGAGTATCAGCAAGGCTACGCCCTGAATCACCGCCAAACCGATCCAGCTGATCAGAAACGGGTATTGCTCCGCAGCGCCACTGCCCAGACCGGCCACTTCCGGCCCGAGCCAGGCCGCGACCAACCCGCCCAACAACACGCGTGCAGCGGCAGAGCCAGCCATACCCGGAGCCACGGACTCCATGGCAGCAAACCGATATTGGTGAACCACGGCAAGACCGGTGCCACCCACCACAGCCGCCAGACACAACAACGAAAACAGACCGGTCCATGACGCGAGCGCTCCCAGAAGGCCCGCCACAACGCCCATAACCGCGCCCAGCAGCATCACACGCTTGCGCCCGATGCGCTCCATCAACCAGGTTGCCGGCTTTATGGCCAGCACGGTACCGACCACCACCAGGCCAACAGGGAGCGTTGCGTACTCGGGCGCCGAGGCGAGCATTCGGCCCTGAATGCTGCCGATGAAAACAATAAAAGGCGCTGTACACATGGCCAGCGCCTGGGCGGCAACCAGGACCCAGACATTGAGGGGCATGGGTTACTTTTTCCTGTAGATGATACCGGGATGGCACTGAACCATCTCGTAAAGGTGGGGCAAACCGTTGAGCGACTCGGAAGCACCCAGAACAAGGTAGCCACCAGGGTTCAGGGTAGCGTGCATCCGTGTCAGGATATCCTTCTTCAGATCCGCCGAGAAATAGATCAGAACATTCCGGCACATCACAATATCGAATTTACCAAGCATGTAGCGCTCGAGCAGATTCAATTCCTTGAACTCTACCATGCTCTTGATTTGCGGCTTGATCTGCCAGCCCCCGTTCAGGGAAGGCGTGAAAAACTGCTTCTGCCGCTCCGGTGACAAGCCACGACCAATGGCGAGCATTTCGTACTCGCCCTTGCGGGCCACATCGAGGACGCTTTTGGAAATATCCGTGGCGGTGATTCGCACGTCACGAAGCTTGCCGGGTCTTGCCCGCCGAAACTCCTCCACTATCATGGCGATCGAGTATGGTTCCTGGCCGGTTGAACAGGCTGCAGACCAAATGCGGAGTGGCTGCCCCGAAGCTCGCTCAGCGAATTCAGGAAGCAGTTTTTCCTGGAGAATCCGGAAAGGGTGATTGTCACGGAACCACAGAGTTTCGTTAGTTGTCATCGCATCGATGACGACCTCTTTGAGGCCGCCTCGTCCGGGACGCTTGAGGCGCTCAAGGAGCTCACCCAGGGTGTTCAGGCTGTTCTCTTCAAGAATCCTGCGTAACCTGCTTTTTACCAGGTATTGTTTATTTTCGCCCAGTAAAATCCCACAGGCATCCTGCAGGAACGATTTGAAGGCTTCATATTCCTGTGGCGTTATTTCCGCTTTCATTGGATCTCTGTTCTAAGTGAATCTTTGAGCGGCTCCATCAACCCTGGTCGATGATTTCCATCACCCGCTCTGCCAGCTCGTCCGGACTGAACTTTGCCATAAAGTCGTCGGCCCCGACCTTCTTCACCATAGCCTGATTGAAGACACCACTGAGTGAGGTGTGAAGCATAACAAACATATCAGACAGGGCTGGATCACCTTTTACTTTGGTGACGAGGGTGTAACCATCCATTTCCGGCATCTCGACATCAGAGATGATCAATGAGAAGTGATCTTTGGCCCGGGAACCGTCCCCCGTTATTTCTTTCAGATATTCGAATGCCTGCTTGCCGTCATTTTTCAGCACTACTTCCATGCCAATCGCGGTGAGACACCGCTGTATCTGGCGTCGGGCTACAGAAGAATCGTCCACGACCAGTACTGGAAGGTGTCCTGGCACTCGCTCCGCGCTTTTGCTCAGTACGGCCTCGGTTACGTCCTCACCCAGCGGAGAAACTTCCGAAAGAACCTTTTCTACATCTATGATTTCTATAAGCTTATCATCTATCTTCGTAACAGCGGTAAGATAGACATCCTTGCCTGCCCCTTTCGGGGGCGGCAGGATCTCCTCCCAGTTCATGTTCATGATCCGCTCAACACCGGTGACCAGGAAGCCCTGCGTTTTACGGTTGTATTCAGTGATGATAACGAAACTGGTCGCTAACTCTTCCTGGGGAATGCCGGGCAGACCAATAGCCATACTCAAATCGATAATGGGGATGGTCTCACCGCGGCTGTGAGCAACACCGCGAACGACCGGCCGACTATTGGGCAACGAGGAAAGCTTGGGGCACTGCAGGACCTCTTTCACCTTGAAGACGTTGATGCCGTAGATCTGACGTCCCCTCAGGCGAAAAAGAAGGAGCTCAAGACGGTTCTTCCCGACCATCTGAGTGCGCTGGTTAACACTGTCCAATACCCCTGCCATTTTGATTCTCCTGGCCTGCCGAAATTACACCGGCATATATCTTGCTTTTAACTGAATAATAGCCTGATCGACGGAAACCCGTCATATCAGCGGCGGATCAGCCAATTTAACGGCCACTTTTCCCGAATCCTTAGCCCGATTCGGGCTTTTCTGGCCTTTTGTTGACAGCATAGGACAAACTGATACGTATGCGCATCACCAATTTCGCCCTACTACTGCTAATGTCTGGCCTGAGTGGCCCGCTCCTGGCTGAGACGACCGCCGAACAGATTCAGAAAGCGACCCTGGCTTTTCTCGATAACTTCGCGTCTGAACAGGCCGACAAAGGCTACACCGTTTCCTTCGAACCTGGCTCGATCGACAGTCGGCTTGCCCTTGCCGAATGCGACCAGCCTCTGAGTGTCGAGTTCAGCGGTGATCCCTGGAAAAGTACCAGCCCTTCGATGCTGGTGGCCTGTGAGGCGTCACGTCCGTGGCGGATGTTTGTCACCGCTTCCGTTTCTATACACGGCCCGGCCCTGGTGGCAACACGACCACTCACGCGCGGAGAACGAATTACCGGAGACTTGCTGACCCGGCAGTCCGTTGAACTCAATGCCTCCAGACGCGGCGTTATTACCGCCACCGACCAGGCCATTGGCATGCAGGTGCGGCGGGCGGTGAACGCCGGCTCGCTGATCACCCCTGACATGCTCTCGGCTCCGAATGCGGTTGAACGGGGCGACCATGTTATCATTACCGCCAAAACGGGCGGTTTTTCAGTACGTTCCCGGGGCAAGGCCCTGGCAAGTGCAAGTGTGGGCGAACAGGTTCTTGTAGAAAATCTGCGATCGTCCCGCACAATAAGGGCCAGCGTTGTTGCGCCCGGCCATGTCGAAATTCCGATGTAAGACGGGCTCGGCAGGAGCTTGCCGGAGCGGCAAACCCCTGCCGCAAACCTGGCCGTAAAAATAGACGAAAAAACTACTGAAAATTACTAAAGGTTTTCGCGGCGCCGCCGTTAAGAAGACATAAACTCGAGTAAGCGCCGCATTTTCGTGGCGCGACAGGCAAGCAGGTACAGATATGTCAGTTGACTTAAATGGAATTGGCCCCGGCCAGGTCAACACCCAGAGAACCACGGCCGACAAGAGCTCCGGCACTCAGAATACCCAGCCGGCGTCCAACGAACAGGCGAAGACACAGGCCCAGGGTGCCCGTGGAGAAAACGTCAGCCTGAGCAGCCAGGCCAAGAATCTGAAGCAGCTTGAACAGAAGCTGGGCGATTATCCGGAAATGGATGACGACCGCATTGAGCAGATCCGTTCCGCCCTGGAGAATGGCACTTACAAGATTGACGCCGAGAAACTGGCCCAGAAAATGCTTGAGATGGATGAAAGCATTTTCGGGTGAGTAAACCATGGCCGCAATTGATGATCTGAAGACCCTTCTCTCGCAGGATATCAGCCAGCTGGAAACACTGGCTGATATTCTCGAAAGGGAAAAGACCTGCCTTGCAAGTTCCGACCTCCGCCAGCTTGAAGCTCTGACCAAAGAGAAGAACGAGCTTCTGGGTGCCGTTCGGGAACGCGCCAAACAGAAAATCCGGACACTGGTCCAAATGGGGTACCGCCCCGAAAGCGGTGAGCCTTCCCGGTTTATCCGCAGCGCCGGTTTTTCTGAGCTCTTCCAGCTCTGGCAGGAAGCCGACCAGAAACTGCGAGCCTGCCAGACGCTAAACCAGACCAACGGTCGGGTGATCAGCCATCTTCAGAAACGCCTGTCGAAACTTACCGACATTTTCCGTGGCGCCACCGGCCAGCAAAAGCTTTACGGCGCCCAGGGGCAGCAGACCACAGTATCCAGCAGCAACGTGCTTGCCAGCGCCTGACGATGGCCCTGGCGAGCGGTGCCGGCAGACTCATCGGGTATAGATGGTCATCTGGGAGTCCGGATGAAACCGGATGTCATGGATACTCACGTTACCCAGTGAAGCACCCTGACTGCCGCTGACCCGGATATTGTCCATCCGTATTTCCTCGATACGCTCCGGGAACGCCAACATCAAAGCTCCATCCTCCCTGACCCGGTAACGCGGCTCCCCCTCACGGTAGTGCACACCGGAAATAGTCAGATCTGAGTCGAGAAAGTTCAGAACCGGTACGAAGATGTTGGTGGTAAGCTTCAGGCCCTCGATGACATCCGCCGATCCGTCGCCAGTCGGATTCTCCGCCATACTGCTCACAATGCCGATACGCTGAAGCAGGCTCGGGTCTCCCTGACCGGAAATGGCCGCCAGCTCAGTTTCAGTCAGTGGGGCAAGATTCCCTCTCTCATAGAGCTCTCCCGCTTCCAGTGCCGACTGCGACGCTTCCGCCGAATTGCTCGCCGCAAAGGTAACGAGAGGCTGAAAGGGCAGCGTCACCATCGTAACCAGGGCTGCCGCATTACGGTAACGGGATTGGTGCTTGAGAACCCGGTGGAGTTCCTTTTCACTGATCCATCCGGCCTGGATGAACACCTCACCCAGGCGCTGCCCGGTTTCACGCTGAAGTCTCAGCCCCTCATCCACCTGCCCTTCGGACAGATAGCCGCGATTGATAAGCAGTCGCCCAAGGCGTGATTTCTCTTCAAATCCCTGACGGATTCTCACCCAATATCTCCTTTTAAACAGTGAAAACCGTACAACCCGGCCCGGCTTGTGTGATCCATGACTTCCGATACCTGGGAGATTAGCTGATCACACCAAAGTGTGCGTGGATACAGTCCCCGTTTTACCATCACCTTCTGGTAAGATCTGGCACCTGGTAACAGAATTCGCTGAATTGTCTCAGGAAAAACACCTGCGAATAACATAGAGAGCGGTTGCAAATGACAAACAAGGTAAAACCCCTGAAAACTGTGACTCCCGTACTGCTTATGGCCCTCACTTTGCTGATGCCGGCCTCCAGAGCGTTGGCCCAGAGCAATGACGAGCCCGCCAATGATCCTCGTCCAACGGTCCGCATGGTAACCAGCGAGGGCGCCATTGAGCTGCAGCTTCGACCGGATGTCGCCCCGGATACGGTTGCCAATTTCCTGCAGTATGCCAAAGACGGCTTTTTCAACGGCACCATCTTCCATCGCGTCATTCCCGGATTCATGATCCAGGGCGGTGGCTTTACCGAGGACCTCTCCCGAAAATCGACTCGGGCCCCCATCCGCAATGAAGCGACAAAAACGCTGCCGAACCTTCGTGGAACCATTGCCATGGCCCGGACCAGTGCGCCGGATTCAGCAACGTCCCAGTTTTTTATCAACCTCTCGGATAACGGGTTCCTGAATGCAGGCGTCCGAGGTCCTGGCTATGCGGTTTTTGGCAAGGTTACCCAGGGCATGGGCGTTGTCGATGCCATCGCCCGCAAACAGACCACCCGGAAACAGGGCATGGCCGATGTGCCTGTTGAACCTGTGACCATCGAAACCGTCTCCGTGGTCGAATCCGAAGACTGACAACGTGAACCGTCCACCCCTGCCCCCCGGGATCGAGCCCGCTGAACTTGCCTGGCACGACGGTGTCCCGGAATCGATGCGGTTTGGCGACGTCTACTTCAGCCGTGACAATGGCCTGGAGGAAACGCGCCACGTTTTTCTGCAGCATAATCAGCTGCCGGAACGTTTCTCGCGGATTCCGGAGGGCGGCAGCTTCGTTATTGCCGAAAACGGCTTCGGGACAGGACTGAACTTTCTGGCAGCCTGGCAGGCCTGGAAGACCTTCGGTCCAGAGCATACCGCAACCCTGCATTTTGTTTCCGTTGAACGTTTCCCACTCACTCGGGAGGACCTTACAAGGGCCCTGGCTTTGTGGCCGGAACTAAAGGCGCTGGCCAATGAACTACTCCTGCATTACCCACCCCTGGTGCGCGGAGTTCACAGACTGGTTCTGGACGGGGGACGGGTTCGATTGACGCTGTTTTTCGGGGACATCAATGACGCGTGGCGAACCCTGGAATTTCATGCCGACGCCTGGTTCCTCGACGGGTTTGCCCCCGCCCGCAACCCGGACATGTGGCTGGAGAACACCATCAGCCAGGTCCGCGCCCACAGTAAGCCGGGCACAACCCTGGCAACTTTCACGTCGGTGGGGCGGATTCGTCGCGCCCTGATGGAGGCCGGATTCCGCATGGAAAAAACCTCCGGATACGGACGCAAACGGGAAATGCTGAAAGGTGTTCTTGAGGGGGAGAAGCCGGCTCAACCGGAACGACCTGGGACCCTGGCCATCATTGGGGCGGGCATCGCCGGCTGCACCCTGGCAAGAAACCTGGCGGAACGGGGCTATCCGGTCACATTAATCGACACCAGTGGTCCTGGAACCGGAGCCTCCGGAAACGCCCAGGGCGCCCTGTATGTGAAGCTGGGGGTGGAGTTCAACGACCAGACAGAACTGGCCCTTACATCCCTGACCTTCGCCCAGCGTTTCTACAGCACCTGGCGCGACCAGTTCTGGCATCCGACCGGCCTGCTGCAGCTGGCTCACAGCCCGCAGGAAGAAGACCGACAAGCGAGATTCCTACAGCGCAATGAATACCCTCGGGATATCCTTTGGCCCGTTAACCGGGAGCAGGCCAGTGCGATCTCAGGCGTACCCACACAATCCGGCGGGCTCTGGTTTCCCGGCAGTGGCTGGCTCGAACCCGGGAACCTTTGCCGGGAACTGGCGGACCATCCACTGATATCCACAGAATATGATGTGAAAGTGAAAAGACTGCTGCCCTGCAACGGAAAATGGCACATCTCCGTGGACGAAGGCACCTCCATTGCGACCGACCGGGTGGTCATCTGCTCGGGCCATCTAAGCCCGGGACTAATTCCGATTAAGGGGCGCTTCCGGCTGAAAGCAATTCGCGGCCAGGTCACCCATCTTCCTGCACCAGCCGTCATCAACCCGAAGACCGTTATCTGCGGCAACCGGTATCTAAACCCGGTCCTTGGCGATATCGCCGTAACCGGCGCCACCTTTGACCTTCGCGACAACAACCCTTTGCCCACCACCGAAAGCCATGACGAGAACATCCACGAACTCAGCTCAATGCTGCCGTCCGTTTTTGCCCGGGAAGTCGGCAAGCCCAGTGGCGAGAATCTGGATGGCCGGGTAGCCTTTCGCTGCACCACCCACGACTACCAGCCCGTGGCCGGCCCAGTCTTCGACGGCGACAACGCCGATCTGGATGACCTTTATCTGCTAACCGGCCTGGGAAGCAAAGGCCTGACCTACGCGCCGCTCCTGGCCGAATATCTGGCCGACCAACTTACTGGGCAACCTGCCTGTCTTCCGGCGAACCTGGCCAGGCGTCTGGAAACCCGACGCCTGTACCAGACCGATGTGGCGGCTTCGTAATAAACTACCTCTGAAGTTTCCGGTCAGACTGCCGATAACCTCCCAAAGAGTGGCATAGTCACGGAGAAAGCCCATGTCAATTTATGTCAGCGAACCCGGCCGCCCGATCGGAACCCGGTTGCCGGAGATATTCCGGGCAAGGCCTGTGGGCGACGTTACTGAGCTGGCAGAAACCCAGGCGATCAATCCGGGCCGAAGTGAGGCAACGGACGCCGAGTTTCAACAGGCGGCCAATGCCGGTCGGTATAAAGCGCTGGAAGAGTACGGCGCAGCCGGAGCCGGAGAGCGCCGTGAGGACCGCCCTTACCTGCCCGTATCCAGCATTTCGTCGCCGACCCTGTATACAGTGCCGGCATCTGCAACCATTTCCGAAGCCTTATCAGTGATGGATGAGCATCAGGTTCACCATCTGGTGATCATGGCGGAAAACAACGTGGCCGGTCTCGTCGATCTACGCTGGCTGCTCGGCTGGCTTCACCAGCACGAGGCCAATGCCATGAGCCAAAGCCTGGTGCACATCGAGCTTCCCGCCTTCCTGACGGCGTCCCCCGAAACAGATGCCCACCAACTTGCAAGGCTGATGCTGGCCCACCAGCTCAACGCGGCGCTGGTGGTAGACGCCAAGGGTGCCGCCGCGGGCATTGTGACCAGCACAGACTACCTGCGGCTATACGCCAGCGCCGGCCGTCACCAGGGAACCGTCTAATCCCCGCGCTGGCTAGTTGAGGGGCGTCAGCAGCTGCCCCTCTGGGCTGAACAGGAGCACGTACGAGTCGCTACCTAGCCTGGTTAACGCCGGGATCTCGTCATCCCGGTAATTATCAAGATCAAGAATTTCCGAGTTGTCCAAGGCTAGCTGATAGCGCCAGTTGTTTTTGAAGACTGATTCTTCATCCTCGGTCTCCGCCTCAGGAACCAGCGATACCCGGGCAATAATGCCCTGCTCCATGCCGGACACAACGCTCCCGCTGGCAAAGTCTCCGGTCGTGGTACCCGCAACAACCATGTCGCCATCAAAACCGGTCAACCCCTGAAGAGTATCTGCGGCCTGATCGTTCTCGTCATTGAGGGAGAAGGCCCGGCTCACGATACCTGAAGAGGAATATCCCAGAAGAAACCCTGCGGTGCTTGAAAGCGTCTCCCGCTCCAGCGTGGGATCCTCATCCTCCTGCTCCAGCACCGAGTACAAGCCATCACTGCTGCCTATCAGCCAGAGCGTGCTGCCCTTAAACAGCCCATTGGAAACCGGTTCGTCACCGATAGTGCCGACCTGGCTAACACTGAGCTCGCTGGTTGCGCTGGACGCATTGAAGAAGAAGGCGTCAATGCCGCCTATGACTGGCGCCCCTTCCACAGAGCCCGCCGCGGAACCAAACAACGCCGGCCTGATGGACTCGGTACTGCCACCGGCGACACTGTCATCGGCGGCTGAGCCGGCCTGGCGGGCCCAGGCAACCGCGGGCTTCTGGGTATTGCCATCAAGCTCGGTATCAATGCGTTGAAGGAAGCTGTCTACGCCACCGGACGCCTGCTGCTGATCAAAAACGCCATCGGTCTCGCCTGCCAACACCACATAGCCGGTGTCCCGGTTGATTCCGGCCCAGCGCACCTGATCGTCGGCGTCCGTCCCGGTCCGGATGGTCCAGGTTGGAACGTACTCACCACCGTTGGTGGCGGAATCAAACCAGTAAAGCGATGTCACTACATCCAGACCGCCAAGACCGGACGTTCCCGCCACAGACTGATCGGTGCTGTAGGCAACGACAAACTCGAATCGGTCTACCCTGGCCCCGCCCTGGGTCACCTTACGCTGCACAACATTGATGACCGGATCTGGCACGATCAGACTATCACCGGCAGAGGATATGGCGACTTGCTGCAGCTGGGCACCACGTTGGTCGAAAATCCGGACCAGCACCCTGTCGTTATCCTGAGTGTCGTAGCCGGCAACAAACAGTCTGCCGTCATGTCCCATGGCAATATCTGTGGCAACAAAGCCATTACCGTCATTCAACGCGAGAGGCGATGTCAGTTCGTTGAGGCTGATCCGGATCAGGTTTTCAGATTCAGCCCGGGCGTAGTCCTCTCTGCCGGCCTGGAAGTTCTCATTGATGCCCAGCAATATGAATCGGTCACTGAAGGCCGGGTTGGCGTAGCTGCCCGCGGGTACCCGGATCCGGAAGGGCACTTCATCGGTTCCTTCAGGAAAAACGAGTTCGTCATTCTCAACCCAGTTACCATCTTCCAGCCGCTCGATAACGAACTCGGAATCGAGCCGAGCCGTGGAGTCTTCGGTATGGCTGAGCTTGGCGAAAATATCGCGGTCACGGTCACCGGAGAGCCTGGCGACGTATTCACGCACAGCACCAACGTTCAGGGTGTCCCTGCCGCCACCTTTTACAGTTTCCAGTGACAGGACCGGCTCGTTGTCCTGAATGGACAAATTGGTAACGACACCACCGTTACCGCTGCCAAGACCGGCGAGACCGGAACGCACCTCGGTCAGTGCCAGTTGAAGGGATTCCACGGGCTCGGGAAAACTGTCCTCAACCACCTCAAGTGGCAGGTAACACTCGGTAATACCCGGTTCGAGTGTAATGACGCCCCGCGTGTAGAAACCCTGTTCATCAAGCTCATAATCGATATAGTCCAGCTCGCTTTCCCCCGTCTCATCGCGAGGCATAGAACTGTTGCTACCCAACCCGACAATGTCCGTGCCGAGAATGGCATCACCGGCGTTGGAGGCACTGTGATCGCAATTCTGGTGCGGGGGTGAGAATCCAACATCGCAGCTGGACGCGTCGTAATCAGACAGAAGCTCAAAGGCTACCGCAACTCGGGTTACCGACGGTTGATCCAGGATAACCTTGACGAAAACGCGGCGCGTCGGAAGTGTCAGATCCTTGGTGCCGGACACCGAGCCGTCATCGTTGTACAAGTTGACCGTAAAGTTGTGCTCACCTTCGGTTTCCAGATCCGGCAAGGCGCACTGCTCACGGTTGCTTGCAGGTATTTCAGGGCTCTCCCCCTCCGTGAACGGCTCGGCATCCAGAGACATAACGTTGTATTTCACATCGATATCGAACGGCTGGACGCCGGCCATGCGGCCGTCAGTAGTCACCAGGTTGATGCCCTCGGTTTTGCCCAGATCCGCCTCTCCTCTGCCTCCGCCGGTGAGGCCGGGAACGCCGCGCATAATGATGCCCTGGCGGGCCTTGTTGCTGGTGTCCTCAAGCGCCAGCCAGGACGGCGCGTTGGTGAGTGAGTAATCAAGGATAGCCTCGCCACCGTAGGCCCCGAAATTGTAAGAGTACTCAACGCCAAGATAGGCAAACACCGGGGGTACGCCAAGAATGGTGGGCTGATCGGGATCCTTTTCGGTTTTGCAGGCAGACAGCCCGAGCGAAAACAGGACCAGCACGGCAATATGGCGAACAGGATGAATGCGGGAGTAAAAATCGGCGCCCATGAAAAAATCCGTTTCAATCGTTGTTGTTATGGCAGCGCTCGCCCGGTTCAAGCAGAAACTCCGGGCGATTTACACACCGTTACAGAACAACGCCATGGTAGCCAATTTGATACGCAGGGGATCTGCGCGAGTTCTCAGATTCGGTTAGCCCACCTTCAGGCCATGCTCTTCCAACAAAGCAACCAGGCCTGCCTCATCCAGGACAGGAACCTCCAACTGTTCGGCCTTGGCCAGCTTGGAACCGGCGGCCTCGCCGGCAACCACACAGGCGGTCTTCTTAGAGACGCTTCCGGCCACCTTGGCGCCCAGGGCTTCCAGCTTCTCTTTAGCTTCATCCCGGGTCATACCGGAAAGCGTGCCAGTCAGCACCCAGGTTTGGCCTTCCAGCGGCTTGCTCCCCTGCTGGATTTCCTCTTCCTGCCACTCCACACCAGCTTCACGCAGGGCGTCCAGAGTTTCCCGATTGTGGGTCTGTTCGAAAAAGCTCCGGATGTGGCCGGCAACAATAGGCCCGACGTCCGGAACTGTCTGCAGCTTTTCCTCATCGGCTTCTGCAATGGCCTCCAGAGTTCCGAAATACGCCGCCAGGGACTTGGCGGTGGCCTCCCCGACCTCGCGAATGCCAAGGGCATACAGGAAACGCCAAAGAACCGGGTTTCTGGCCCGATCAATAGCAGAAACCAGATTGGCGGCCGACTTTTCCCCCATCCGCTCAAGTTTGACCAGGTCATTGGTTGTCAGGCGATACAGGTCGGCAACGGTTTCCACCATGCCCTGATCCACCATGATATCGATCCATTTGTCTCCCAGCCCTTCGATATCCAGGGCTTTCCGGGAGGCATAGTGGCGGATGGCTTCCTTTCGCTGGGCGGGACAAAACAGGCCGCCGGAGCAGCGCGCAACTGCCTCCCCTTCGATCTGGATGACATCCGAATCACACACCGGGCACTGAGAGGGCAATTCCACTGCTCTGGCGTCTGCAGGGCGTTTTTCGAGAACCACCTTGACCACCTGCGGTATCACATCACCGGCGCGGCGAATAAACACGGTATCGCCAATATGGACATCCAGGCGGCGGATTTCGTGCATATTGTGAAGGGTGGCATTGCTGACGGTC
The DNA here is from genome assembly GCF_008107725.1 of Marinobacter sp. BW6. Taxonomy (GTDB): domain Bacteria; phylum Pseudomonadota; class Gammaproteobacteria; order Pseudomonadales; family Oleiphilaceae; genus Marinobacter. Next base: position 99,376 of record NZ_VIRN01000035.1, on the reverse strand, counting down.
ACGCCGCCGACAAACACGGGTTTCAATCTGGCCACCGGCGTAACCGCACCGGTTCGACCAACCTGGAACTCCACGTCCTCTATAACAGTCAGCTCTTCCTGTGCCGGGAACTTGTGGGCAATCGCCCAGCGTGGCGCCCTGGAGACAAAACCCAGGGCATTTTGCTGGTCAAGACGATTCACCTTGAACACGATGCCATCAATCTCGTATGGCAGAGTGTCCCGTTTTGCCATTAACTCGCTGTAGGCCTCCAGGCATTCCTCCACACCTGTCGCCTTGCGCATCTCCGGATTGATCCGAAAACCCCAGCTTTGAACCCGCTGGAGGCCGTCCCACTGGGTATCGGGTAACAGGCTTTCGTCAGTGACCGCAACACTGTAGGCGCACATTTCCAGCGGACGTCTGGCCGTTACCGTGGACTTTTTCTGCCTGAGGCTGCCGGCCGCCGCGTTGCGGGGATTGACGAAGGTTTTCTCTCCACGCTCCGCCAATCGGCGGTTAAGTTGCTCGAAACCGTCCTTGGGCATATAGACTTCACCACGGACTTCCACCAGATCCGGCACATCGTCTCCGCGGAGCTTCAGTGGTACCGACGGAATCGTCCGGATATTGGCAGTAATATCCTCCCCTGAGTAGCCATCACCCCGGGTAGCGGCGGTGGTCAAGGCGCCATTTTCGTAGTGCAGACTGACCGCCAGCCCGTCGAGCTTGGGCTCGCAAACGTATTCCACGCTTTCACTGATACCAAGCCGGTCCTTTACCCGCCTGTCGAAGTCACGGAGTTCGTCTTCACTGAAGGCATTGTCCAGCGACAGCATCGGCAGCCGGTGAACCACCTCTTCAAAACTGGTTTCCACGACACTGCCGACCCGCCGGGTGGGCGAATTGTCATAAGCCAGCTCCGGGTAATCGGTTTCCAGAGTCTGCAACTCCCGGAACAGCCTGTCGTACTCCGCGTCGGGAATACGGGGGTCATCCAGCACATAGTACCGGTAGTTGTGGTCATTAATAACCGAACGGAGTTCTTCTACACGCTGGATAATGTCGGGCGTGGCTTTGCTCATGGACTGGCACTCTCGTCTCTCAAAAAAATGCCCGGAACAAACCGGGCATCTGGCCGTCTTTTACCACCTGGATTCAGACCTTCTGGGAGCGCTGCTTACGCTCAAACTCCCGGATTCTCTGGCGGCAATGCTCAATGGTTTGAGGGGTCATCACGCTGCGGCGCTCATCTTTCAGTTCGCCGCCAAGGTTACGAACCACAGCCTGGGCTGTCTCGAGCATGAATTCAAACGCCTGCAGCGCATTGGTGGGCCCTGGCATACTCATGAAAAAGCTGATCCCCGGCGTGGTCAGAGCCGGCATATCTCCGGGCTTGAAAGTGCCGGGCTCCACGGCGTTGGCAACACTGAACTGAACGGGGCTTGTCGTGTCGGATTCTTCATGGCGATGGTAAATATCCATGTCTCCATGTTCGAGACCGCAGGCTTCAAACAACTTCTTAAGGGCCGGCCCCTTGAAGTCCTCGCCACTCTTCGCCAAGACGTTGATCACAATAACTTCCCGAGCCTCAGGGCGATTCGCGCCCGCCAGAGGCTGACCACTGACCGGACGGGAGGTCTCGCGCCGGGCTGTGTCTTCTTCTACTTCGGTCGTGACCGTCGGCGGGACGGCTTCCACCTCGTCTTCGATGGCACCCCAGCCTGATTCGAACTCGGTTTCATCGGGCTCATGGCTGGACAGTCCGAAATCGGGATCTGATTCAACCGGCTCTTCTTGGCGTTCGGCAACTGACTCCGCTTCCGTCTGCAGGTCCGGTTCTGGCGACTCCGGCTCTCCGGATTTGGCAGCGGCGTTGACCGGACGGGTTGGCTTGGGTTTTGGAGACCCGAAACGGCTGGGCTTTTCACGCTTTACATAGCCGCGTTCTTCAAGAGTGTCACGAGAAATGGTCCGTGCGCCGCCATTGGGCAGCTCGGGGTTGTATTCGTCATCAAGTGGCGAATCCTCCAGATCGTCGGCGCCCATGCCGGATGAAATCGCCATGGATTCCTTCCGGGCGCGCCGCATCCGGCGCACACCATCAATGACAATGCCGATAATGACCAGGGTACCGATGGCAATTAACCATTCCCTAAGTGACATAGTGCTGCTGTCCTGTTTGCAGATCCCGTAACGTTGCTACTCTAAGAAAAGCCCGTAACGAATACAACGCACACCCGGGCCAGATGGCGTTTTTGTCATGGTTGCCCGTTTTCTGAACAGCCTCAAGCCTCTGCGAGCGCCGCCGCTTCGTCCACGTCCACCGACACCAGGCGCGAACAACCCGGTTCATGCATGGTTACCCCCATCAACTGATCCGCCATCTCCATGGCAATCTTATTGTGGGTAATGTAGATGAACTGAACCTGCTTCGACATCTCCTTGACCATATTGGCATAGCGGCCCACGTTGGCATCATCCAGCGGCGCATCCACCTCATCCAGCATACAGAAGGGTGCCGGGTTCAGCTGGAAAATCGAAAACACCAGGGCGATGGCCGTGAGGGCTTTTTCACCACCTGACAACAGGTGGATGGTACTGTTCTTCTTGCCGGGCGGCCGAGCCATGATTGCAACGCCGGTTTCCAGAAGATCCTCGCCGGTCAACTCGAGATAGGCGTTGCCGCCCCCGAACACCTTTGGAAAGAGCGCCTGGAGACCACCGTTGACCTGGTCAAAGGTTTCCTTGAAGCGTTGTCGGGTTTCGCGGTCTATCTTCCGTATCGCGTTGTCCAGTGTTTCCAGGGCTTCCATCAGATCTTCGTGCTGGGAGTCCAGGTAGGTTTTCCGCTCACTTTGAACCTGGTATTCCTCAATCGCCGCCAGGTTGATCGCACCGAGCCGCTGTATGCGATTACCGATCCGCTCCAGCTCGTCCGCCCAGTCTTTCTCGTTCGCACCCTCAGGCAGCTGTGACAGAATGTCCTGCAGCTTTACGTCCAACTCCTTGAGCTGATCAATGTGGTTACCCGAGCGGATTTCCAGGGCCTGGGATTCCATTTTCAGTTTTTCCAGCCGGGACCGGACTTCCTGAATGCGATGGTCCGTGCCGCTTCTGCCCTGCTCTTTTTCCCGGACCTCCCGATCAATTTCTTCAAGGGAATCCCGGGCTGCGCCGAGCTTTTCCTCTTCGGCCAGTCGACGGTCCAGCAGCCCTTCAAGCTGCATCTGCAGATCTTCAATGGGCTCCTCGGCGCTTTCCCGGGATTCCCTCAGAATCTCCAGGCGCTCATCAATGCGCTCCTTCTGAAGCTGCATCCGATCAATGGTCTGCCTGAGGCCCTCCCGCTGACTGTGCAGAGTCTGAAGTTGAAGCTGCAACTGATGTGCGTGATCACGGTCGTGCCGGGCCTCCTGACGGAGACGGTCAAGGTTCTCGCGCAGGCTGTCGCGCTGCTCGAGAAGCCGTTCTTTCTCTTCATCGCTGTCTTCGGTGGACGCCAGCGCCTGCTGCCACTCTTCCCTGGCACCCTGCAGACTCTCTTTCTGGCCCTCAAGGTTTTCAGAGACATCCGCAATATCGTCCCGGATTCGCTGCAAACGGGCGTCGATCTGCTCAGCTCGGGCTCGCAGACCGCTGACCCGGGACGACAAGGTACTCAGCTCACGGTCTGCCTCGCTCAAACGGCTCTGCGCGTCATCCCGGGCGGATTCGGAGCGCTCGGCGCGTTCCTGAAGTTCCTCCAGTCGCTCGCTGGCAGCCTCCAGCGCCTCCTCGGCTTCTGCCAACTGCGAGGACAGTTCGGTCACTTTCTTCTGTCGCTCAATCACCCCGACCTGACCGGCGTCCGAGTCGGGCATCAACACCCAGTCCCGGGATACCCAGACACCTTCCGGTGTCATCAGGCTCTGTCCGTCCTGAAGGCCGGATCGCATACCCATGGCGTCAGAGACAGTTTCTACCGCATCAATGCCACGAAGCAACGAGGCTATTCCCGGCACGCCGGAAACTTTGGCGGCCAGGCCAGTATTACCAGTATCAGCGACAGCCCCGGCTTCAACCAGGGCCAGCCCCCTCGGTGCCTCTCTCATAGCCGATGACAGCTGTTCAATCTCTGGGAGGCAAAGACCCTGGGTAAAACGCCCGATAACCTGCTCAACCGCAAATTCCCAGCTATCCGCTATCTGAAGCTGACTGGCTACCCGGGGCATGTCGCTTAACCCGTTCTGTGAAAGCCAGGATTGCAGAACGTCATCCCCTGCCCCCATCTGCTCATCCAGCAACGCCTGCTGAGACTCAAGGGACGCGCGAAGGCTCTGCACCCGTTGACGCTCGTCAGAGGCGGTCTGCTCGGCATCCCGCTGGTTCTGTCGGGCTTCGTAGAGGTCGTCCTGAATTGCCGCAATGCGCTCGGCCGCGTCTTCGCGCTTCAGTTCAAGAGTTTCCTGCTGTTCCAGCAACTCCTCCAGCTCCGCACGATCCATCTGGCCTTCCAGCAATGCCTGCTCATCCTGGAGCTTTCGTTGACGAGTCAACAGTTGTTCAATGGCATCCTCAAGGGAACGAATCCTGGACTGGGCCAGCTCGGCCTGGCGCCGTGCGTCCGACGAACGCGCGCTGAAATCTTCCCACTGGTGCTGCCATTCACTCATGGCGTCTTCAGCCTGCTGCAGTTTCTCGCCCGATTCCTCGGAACGAATTGCCAGCGCTTCCTGTTCAGGCTCAATCATGTCGAGCTCTTCCTGGATACCCGCCAGCTTGTCCTCGTCCTGCTCCAGCTCCCTGGCCAGTTCGCGCTGGTTGGCCATTGCCTGGTCCAGCTCCGAGGCCATTTGCCGGCTTCGTTCCCGCTGATGCTCAAGGCTCTGCTCAATTCGGGCGATATCGGCACCGGCTTCGTAATAGCGGGCCTGGGCCCGATTGAAATGCTCGGTACGCTCCTGATGGTTGTCTCTCAGGGATTCCAGGGAGGTCTCCAGGCTGACACGCTCGGTGAGGTATTTTTCGAGCTCAAGTTCGGTATCCCGGATCTTGCCGCGCCAGGTCTGCAGGTCATTGTCCAGGGATTGCCAGCGAAGTACCGTCAGTTCGGCTTTTTTCTGGCGTTCTTCCTGTTTGTACGCCTTGTACTTTTCGGCCGCTGCCGCCTGGCGCTCCAGGTGTTGCAATTGCCGGCCCAGCTCTTCCCTCAGATCCGTCAGCCGCTCCAGGTTTTCCTGGGTGCGACGGATACGATTTTCGGTTTCCCGACGCCGCTCCTTGTATTTCGAAATGCCGGCCGCTTCCTCAATGTAGATCCGAAGTTCCTCCGGCTTTGCCTCAATCAGCCGGGAGATCATGCCCTGCTCGATGATGGCGTAGCTCCGCGGGCCCAGACCGGTGCCCAGGAACAGGTCGGTAATGTCGCGGCGCCGGCACTTGGAGCCATTCAGGAAATACTCGGACTGCCCTTCCCGGGAAACCCGGCGACGAACGGAGATTTCGTTGAATTTCACGAATTCACCGGGCGCGGAACCATCGCTGTTATCAAACACCAGTTCGATGGAGGCCTGCCCCACGGGCTTTCTTGCGCTGGAACCGTTGAAGATAACGTCTGTCATGGATTCGCCGCGCAGGTACTTGGCGGAGCTCTCACCCATCACCCACCGAACCGCGTCGATGATGTTGGACTTGCCGCACCCATTGGGGCCGACCACGGCGGTCATATTGGAGGGAAACGGCACCGTGGTGGGGTCAACGAACGATTTGAAGCCGGACAGTTTGATGGACTTCAGACGCATATCAGGCGCTCGCTTCCTGCCGGAGAATCGTCAACACCTGCTGCCGCTGGTGCTCCCCAAAGGCCTGGATGACCGCTTGCAGACGTTCAGTGTCGTCATTGATGGCAGCGTCTGCCAGTTGGCGAAAGAAGGTCGCTGTTTCACCGATTTCTTCCCTGAAGTGTTCCAGCGCCACAAAATAGGTGCGGCTGATGGCTGGTCGGAAATTCTCCAGGGTTTCCTCGAGAAAGGGGTTTTCAACCAGACCGTAGGCGTAGCGCATCACCCCGAAACCGGCGTCAATGACCTGCTCAGCGGCGTCCGAGCTGGTGGCGTTGAGGGCGTCAATCACCGCCTGCAATTCGCGAACCTGGCCCATGACACCACCAAGCTCCTTGCCGGACCAGCGTTCAAGCACCTTTCGCCCAAGCATGCAAAGCAGATCAATGTAGATGTCATAGAGGCTGTTGACACTTTCTGGCGTCAGACTGGAGACCACCGCGCCCCGCCGGGGGAAAATCTCGATCAGATGCCGCCGCTCAAGAATGAGCAGTGCTTCCCGCACCGACCCGCGACTGACGTTCAGTTCTCCGGACACCTTCAGTTCCTGAATGCGTTCGCCGGGCTTGAGATCTCGCGTGATGATCCTTTGCCCCAGGTGCTGGGCAATTTGTTCAGACAGACTTTCCGGGGCCTGAAACCTCATAAAGTTGGTCACTCATTCCTGAAGACGGCACAATTTCAAACGCAGAAGTTTACCACAGGGAATCTATTGCCCCATCCCCTTGTCTGACATTTTGCGCAGGGCACGATCAGTCGCGGCAAATCACTGCCGGTTTTTTGACAACAACCCGTGGACCAACGCTAAGGACTCGAGTGAAGGATGAGGTTTAGTCCCTTACCAACTGTTTTTATTATATTTTATTGACTAGGCACGGTTTCTGCTAATCACAACGAAAGCACTGTAAACTTCTGCGACAGAGTGAACCGTAGTGAAAAACATACCGTCGATCCAACAGTCTTCCTCCCAGCCCCAGAAACTGGCTGCGCTGCGTCAGGCACATCAGGACTGGAACAACACGCCGGATGTGCTCACCAGGCTGACCCGCCGGCTTTCCACCACCCTGTCGCTGGAACAACAGCTGGCCATCCTGGCTGAAGAGCTGGTGGCTATCGTGCCGTTCACTGCGCTCAATTACCGGCATCGGATCGGCAAACAGGATTTCGTCTACGCCAGTGGCATGGGTGGCCCCCACCGTTGTGAATACCGGCTGGGCCTGGAAGGCGTCAATTATGGGACACTGGTCCTGCAACGCCGCCAGAGATTCTCGGAACAGGAACTGGAAGGCGTCGAGATGATGCTCAGTGCGGCAATCTGCCCGATTCGCAACGCCTGCCAGTATGTTGCAATTGAGCAGGCGTCCCTGACAGATGCACTGACCGGCATTCCCAACAAGCGCGCCCTGGACGACGCCCTGCAGCGTTCAAGTCTGCTGTCTGAGCGTCATGGCGAACCCTACTCTCTTGTGCTCTGCGATCTGGATCACTTCAAGACAGTCAACGACACGCACGGTCATGTGGTGGGCGACCATCTTCTACAAATTGCGGCGACCGAGATAGAGAAGTCGATCCGAACGTCTGATTCAGTCTATCGCTTTGGTGGTGAGGAGTTTGCCATCCTGCTCCCCCATACCTCAGAACAGGATGCCAGAGACGTAGCAGAAAGGGTTCGAGAGGCTATCGCGGCCATCCGGGTGGATGGCGGGGAAAAGGAACTCAAGGTTACAACCAGCTGCGGCGTAGCTACCTTCTTGTCAAAAGAATCACCCCAGGCGTGGTTAGCCAGGGCTGACGAGGCGCTCTACCGCGCGAAACACCAGGGCCGGAACTGCACCCGGGTGTTTGCCACTATTTCGTAACGATATCAACCTCGGGGCGTTTTGCTTCGGGCTCTCTCAGGCTTGGTTGTGCGTCCGGCCGGCTTGGCAGGCCTGGTGTCACTGACCGCCCATTTATTCCCGGGTGTCTTCTTGCCCGAGCGGCCAGGGCTTTTTCGGCGCTGACGGTCGAGGGCCGCTTTCTCATTCGGCGTCTTCTGGGGGATTTCAACTGCCTCCAGACCAACAGTCCGGCTCAGGGTATCTACAGCCCTCTGATCCAGCTCTTCCCATTTGCCTACGGTGAGCCTGCTTGGCAGGAAGACCGGCCCGTAGCGCACGCGCTTGAGCCGACTCACACGAACACCCTGGGATTCCCACAGGCGCCGCACTTCCCTATTCCGCCCCTCCAGCAGGGTAACGTGGAACCAGCGATTAATGCCGCTACCGCCGGCCGGGGAAATATCGGTAAACTTCGCCATGCCGTCTTCCAGGAGGACACCCTGAAGCAACCGCTCAATCATGGCATCGTCCACTTCCCCGAAGATCCGAACCGCGTATTCCCGGTCAATCTGGTTGGAGGGATGCATCAGCCGATTGGCCAACTCACCATCCGTCGTAAAGAGGACCAGACCGGTGGTGTTGATATCAAGCCGACCAATGGAAATCCACCGATGCTCTTTCAGCCTCGGTAGGCGATCGAACACTGTCGGTCGGCCCTCGGGGTCCTTTCGAGTGGTGACTTCACCCTCTGGCTTGTTGTAGATCAGCACACGGCGCATCACTTCCGCAGCCCCGGAAACTTCCAGGCGCTTGCCGTCGAGCTCGAAACGGTCTTCCACGGTTGCTTTCTGGCCGGGCGCTACCGGCTGACCGTTGACCATCAGGCGCCCGGCTTCCATCCAGCCTTCAATTTCCCGGCGCGAACCGATACCCGCCCGGGCGAGCAATTTCTGAATACGCTCAGGGCCACCCTGGCTGACTTTGTCCTGGGCTGGCCTGGCTGGTTTTTTGGGGCGTTCTGCCGCCATGCAATCAATCCTTAATTTCTGACTGACACCCGAATGGCATCAGTGAAGTGTCTGGCTCGAAGATTCGTCGTCGTTTTCGGCAGCCGTTGATTCGAACTCGATCTCCGCCTGCATGTTCTTTTCAATTTCCCGGCCGATCTCTTCAAGATCCCGGACTTCATTCAGGGGCGGCAGCTGGTCCAGGCCCGTGAGGCTGAAGTAGTCCAGAAATTGCTTCGTGGTTGCGTACATGGCCGGTCTACCCGGAACATCCCGATGTCCAACAACTCTCACCCACTCTCGCTCAAGCAGGGTGCGAATGATATTGCTGCTTACCGTAACACCCCGTATGTCCTCGATTTCACCCCGGGTGATGGGCTGCCGGTAGGCGATCAAGGCGAGGGTTTCCAGCAAAGCCCGGGAATAACGCTGGGGCTTCTCCTCAAACAGGCGACCCACCCAGGGTGCGAATTCCTCGCGCACCTGAAGGCGATAACCACTGGCGACCTTCTTCAACTCGAAGCCCCGCCCCTCACAGGCCGTCTCAAGAAGCACCATGACGTGCTCCATAACCTGGCGCGCCGGTCGCTCCTCCTCACTGAACAATTCTCTGAGCTGGTCGAGAGACAGCGGTTTTCCCGCTGCCAGCAAGGCTGCTTCGGCAATAGCCTGGATTCTCAACAAGTGCTCTTCGTTCATGGTCTCTAACCCGTATTTCCGTGCTTTGGACTGTCGCAGGCCTTAACTGGCGGCCCTGGCCCGAACGTGAATCGGCCCGAGAACTTCCGCCTGGACAACCTCGATCAGCTGCTCCTTGACCAGTTCAAGAGTCGCCAGGAAGGTCACCACAACCCCGAGACGGCCCTCTTCCAACGTGAACAGCCTCTCGAAGGTCACGAAATGATCATCCTGAAGCACCGATAGAATCGCGGACATGCGCTCACGGGTGGAAAGCCGTTCCCGCTCCACATGGTGGCTGGTAAACAGGTCCGCCCGCTGCAGCACACCCTGCAGGGCCAGCAGCATTTCCCGAAGGTCCACATCCGGATGCGGCTGGCTCGAAGGCATCTTCGGCAGTGCCGCGGAGGCGACGAAACTATCCCGCTCCAGGCGCGGCATTTCGTCGATATCTTCCGCTGCCTGCTTGAACCGCTCGTACTGCTGAAGCCTGCGAATCAGTTCAGCCCGCGGATCGACTTCTTCCTCGTCGTCGGTCTCCTGTCGGGGCAACAGCATTCTGGATTTGATTTCCGCCAGCGTGGCTGCCATCACCAGGTATTCGGCGGCCAGTTCGAAGCGCATTGCCTCCACGGCACCAATATAATCCATGTATTGCCGGGTAATCTCGCTGACATCAATATCCAGAATGTTCATATTCTGGCGACGAATGAGATACAGCAGGAGATCCAGCGGACCTTCAAAAGCTTCGAGGAAAACCGCAAGCGCGTCAGGCGGAATGTACAGGTCCTTGGGAAGATCCACCACCGGCTTGCCGGAAACCCGCGCCAGCGGTGACTGCTCAGGTGCGGTGTCCTGAGCTTCGGGCGTTGCCTGATCGGTGGATTCTTCCGACATAACCTTTCACTCCGGACCGGGGCCGGGGCCTATCAGGGCCCGGCGCCGGTTCCTGCGGATTCAGCGGTAATGAAGCCCCATGGCTGCCCGGACTTCCTCAAGGGTATCGCGAGCGGCATCGCGCGCGTGTTCACGGCCTTCCTGGAGAATGGAGTGAACCAGATCCGGATTGCCTTCATATTCCCGGGCGCGTTCGTGGAGCGGACGCTGCTCCTCGACAATCGCGTCAATCAACGGCTTCTTGCAGTCCAGGCAACCAATTCCGGCGCTTCGACAACCGTTTTGCACCCACTCCTGAGTGTCGGCGTCAGAATAGATCTTGTGCATACCCCACACCGGGCATTTTTCCGGCTCACCGGCATCGGTGCGACGGACCCGCTGGGGATCGGTCTGCATGGTGCGGACTTTCTGGGCAACGCTGTCCGGTTCTTCCCGCAGGCCGATATAGTTGTTGTAAGACTTGGACATTTTCTGGCCATCCAACCCTGGCAACTTGGACTCCGGCGTCAGCAGCGGCTGCGGCTCCGGCAAAATCACCTTGCCGCCGCCTTCAATGTAACCGTACAGCCTCTCACGATCTCCCAGGGAGATGTTCTGCTGCTCTTTCAGCAGAGCACGGGCCGTTTCCAGGGCGTCCATATCGCCCTCTTCCTGATAACGCCTCTTGAGGTTTCGATAGAGTTTGGCGTTCTTCTTGCCCATCTTGACGATGGCGCCTTCCGCCTGCTCTTCAAATCCCGGCTCACGACCGTAGATGTGATTAAAACGGCGGGCGATCTCACGGGTGATTTCGACATGCGAAACCTGATCGGCACCCACTGGCACTTTCCCTGCCCGGTAGACCAGGATGTCCGCACTCTGCAGCAACGGGTAACCCAGAAACCCGTAGGTCGCCAGATCCTTCTCCCGCAGCTTTTCCTGCTGGTCCTTGAACGTAGGCACACGTTCCAGCCAACCGAGGGGCGTAATCATCGACAGCAGCAGGTGCAGTTCGGCATGCTCGGGCACCTGTGACTGAATGAACATGGTGGACGAGCCCGGGTTCACGCCGGCCGCGAGCCAATCGATGACCATATCCCAGACGCTCTGTTCAATGCCGGAGGGATCGTCGTAATTGGTGGTCAGCGCGTGCCAGTCTGCCACAAAGAAGAAGCATTCGAATTCATGCTGGAGTTTAACCCAGTTTTTCAGGACACCGTGGTAGTGGCCAAGGTGAAGCTTGCCGGTCGGACGCATGCCGGACAAAACCCTTTGCTGGGAATCTACAGAACTCAAAGCACGAACTCCTTATTTGGTATTGGAACCGCCATCATAGTTCAGGCGACCCGGCATTATAAATAAAAAACCCCCGCTCTGCAGGGCAGAAACGGGGGTTTTTACTGAAAGAAGGCCAGCTTACCAGCCAGTGACTTCCTTCAGGGCCTGACCGATCTCGGCCAGACTGCGTACAGTGCGAACACCAGCGTCTTCCAGAGCGGCAAACTTGTCGTCTGCTGTACCCTTGCCACCGGAAATGATGGCGCCAGCGTGGCCCATACGCTTGCCCGGAGGCGCAGTAACACCAGCGATGTAGGAAACCACCGGCTTGGAAACGTTCTGCTTGATGTATGCTGCAGCTTCTTCCTCGGCGGTACCGCCGATCTCGCCGATCATCACAATGGCTTCTGTCTCAGGGTCTTTCTCGAGCAGGGCCAGAATGTCGATGAAGTTGGAGCCCGGGATCGGGTCACCACCGATACCGATACAGGTGGACTGACCATAGCCGAAGTCAGTGGTCTGCTTGACCGCTTCGTAAGTCAGGGTGCCTGAACGGGACACGATACCAACCTTGCCCTTCTTGTGGATGTGGCCAGGCATGATGCCGATCTTGCACTCGTCCGGAGTGATAACACCCGGGCAGTTGGGACCAATCATGCGAACGCCCTTGCGATCCACGTATTCCTTGGCGTACAGCATATCGATGGTCGGGATACCTTCAGTGATACATACGATCAGCTGAATGCCGGCATCCGCCGCTTCGATGATGGCGTCTTTGCAGAACGGCGCCGGTACGTAGATAACGGTCGCTTCTGCGCCAGTTGCTTCAACGGCGTCACGCACGGTGTTGAACACCGGCAGGCCCAGATGCTCGGTACCGCCTTTGCCGGGGCTAACGCCGCCAACCATCTTGGTGCCGTAGGCAATCGCCTGCTCTGAGTGGAAGGTGCCCTGTGCGCCGGTAAAGCCCTGACAGATAACCTTGGTGTCTTTGTTAATCAGGATGCTCATTATTTACCCCCTGCGGCTTTAACAACTTGCTCTGCCGCATTCGACAGACTGGTAGCGGCAATGATGTTCAGACCGCTCTCGGCGAGTACCTGAGTACCCTTCTCCGCGTTGTTGCCTTCAAGGCGAACCACAACAGGAACCTTGACGCCGACTTCCTTCACGGCACCGATGATGCCCTCTGCAATCATGTCGCAGCGAACGATACCACCGAAGATGTTGACCAGAACCGCCTTGACGTTGGAGTCAGACAGAATGATCTTGAACGCTTCGGAAACACGCTCCTTGGTTGCACCGCCACCAACGTCCAGGAAGTTGGCAGGCTGGCCGCCGGACAGCTTGATGATGTCCATGGTACCCATGGCCAGGCCGGCACCGTTGACCATGCAACCGATGTTGCCTTCGAGGGCTACGTAGTTCAGTTCCCACTTGGCCGCTTCCGCTTCCCGGGAGTCTTCCTGGGAGGGATCGTGCATTTCGTGAATTTTCTTCTGACGGTACAACGCGTTGCCATCAACACCGACTTTGGCATCCAGGCAGTGCAGATCACCGGCCGGGGTAATAACCAGCGGGTTGATCTCGACCAGTGCCAGGTCGCACTCTTCGAACAGCTTCGCCAGACCAACGAAAATCTTGGTGAACTGACCGATCTGCTTGCCTTCCAGGCCCAGCTTGAACGCGAGTTCGCGGCCCTGGTACGGCTGTGCGCCAACCAGCGGGTCGACTTCCGCTTTCAGGATCTTCTCGGGCGTTTCTTCGGCAACCTTCTCGATCTCAACACCGCCTTCGGTAGAGGCCATGAACACGATACGACGGGTACCACGGTCAACGACCGCACCCAGGTAAAGCTCCTGGTCGATGTCGGTGAGGGATTCAACCAGAATCTTGCTGACCGGCTGGCCATTCTCATCTGTCTGATAGGTTACCAGGTTCTGACCCAGCCACTTCTCGGCAAACTCACGGATCTCGTCTTTGCTCTTGACCAGCTTTACACCGCCAGCCTTACCACGGCCACCTGCGTGAACCTGGGCTTTTACAACCCAGGCATCACCGCCGATTTCACCAGCTGCGTCTACAGCTTCCTTCGGAGTATCACAGGCAATGCCCTTGGATACTGGCAGGCCATATTCAGCGAAAAGCTGTTTGCCCTGATATTCATGCAAATTCATAGTTAATGTCCCGAATTAAAAAATTCCTGGTTTGCGTTACTTCTTCTTGCGGCGGTTGGCGATATGGATCGCGCCACCACCGACGGCCAGAGCTGCTTCGTGCACGGACTCTGACAGAGTCGGATGTGCAAAGCAGGTCAGGGCCAGATCTTCGGCGCTGGAACCGAACTCCATGGCGATTACGCCCTGGGCAACGATTTCAGAGGCCTGGGGACCAACTACATGGAAACCGACAATACGGTCAGTTTTTGCGTCAGCAATGATCTTGACCAGACCGGTCGCCGAGTTTGCAGCCATTGCACGACCATTGGCCGCAAACGGGAAGGTACCTACATTGTACTCTTCACCTTCTGCCTTCATCTGCTCTTCGGTTTTGCCAACCCAGGCAACTTCCGGGAAGGTGTATACAACGTTCGGGATGCAGTCGTAGTTCACCTGGGGCTTGTGCCCGGCGATACGCTCCGCAACCATGATGCCTTCTTCAGAGGCCTTGTGGGCCAGCATGGGTCCACGAACTACGTCACCGATCGCCCAGACACCCGGGGCTTCGGTTTTACAGTTGTCATCGACAAAGATGAAGCCGCGCTCATCCATCTGGACGCCGGAGTCTTCCGACAGCAGGTTGTCGGTGTAGGGCCGACGACCGACAGCGACAATGAGCTTGTCGAACTTGGCTTCGTGCTTGCCCTTGGAATCTTCATAGTTCACGTTAACCAGCTTGCGCTTCACTTCCGCGCCGGTCATGCGTGCACCCATGACAATATTCAGACCCTGCTTCTGGAATTGCTTGAGGGCATCCTTGGCGACCTGCTGGTCAACGGCCGGCAGGAACGTGTCCTGAGCTTCCAGGACCGTCACTTCAGCGCCAAGACGAGCCCATACGCTACCGAGCTCAAGGCCGATAACGCCGGCACCGATAACGCCAAGACGCTTGGGCACTTCGGTAAATTCCAGAGCACCCTCGGAATCGACGATGTATTCGCCATCGAACGGAGCGGGTGGGATCTGAATCGGCTTGGAGCCGGTGGCCAGAATGATGTTTTCGGCTTCGTAGGTTGTCGACTTGCCGTCCTTGTCCGTCACTTCCACCTTGCGACTCGCCAGCAGTTTGCCGTGGCCGTGGATGGAGGTAACACCATTGGACTTGAACAGACCGGCAATACCACCGGTCAGCTGCTTAACGATGCCGCTCTTGCGCTCCATCATCTTGCCGATGTCCATTTTGACATCTTTGGCGATGATGCCCTGCATTTCGAAGTCGTGACTGGATTCTTCAAACTTATGAGAGATTTCCAGCAACGCCTTGGAAGGAATGCAGCCAACGTTGAGGCACGTACCACCAAGCACCTGTGCCTTGCCGTCTTCAGCGGTCCAGGATTCGACACACGCGGTCTTGAGACCCAGCTGTGCCGCTTTGATGGCAGCTACGTAGCCCCCGGGGCCTGCGCCAATGACAATGACGTCGTACTTATCAGACATACTTTTATCCCGTTTTCCGATTCGTTAAATGTCGGCTCAGACGTCCAGCAGAATACGTGCCGGGTCTTCAAGCATTTCCTTGATGGCAACCAGGAACTGCACTGCCTCTTTGCCATCAATCATCCGGTGGTCGTAAGAAAGCGCCAGGTACATCATCGGCTGAATTTCCACCTTGCCGTTCACGGCCATCGGACGCTCCTGGATCTTGTGCATGCCCAGGATCGCAGTCTGCGGCGGATTCAGGATCGGCGTGGAAATCAGCGAGCCGAAGATGCCGCCATTGGTAATCGTGAAGGTACCGCCGGTCATATCTTCAATGGCCAGCTTGCCCTCTTTCGCCTTGGTGCCGTACTCGACGATCTTCTTCTCGATGTCTGCCAGGCCCATGGCATCGGAATCACGCAGGACTGGAACAACCAGGCCGCGATCGGTGGAAACCGCCACGCCGATATCCTGATAACCGTGGTACACCATGTCGTTACCGTCGATGGACGCGTTCACTGCCGGGAAACGCTTCAGGGCTTCGGTGGCCGCCTTGGTAAAGAAGGACATGAAGCCAAGCTTGATACCATGACGCTTCACAAAGCTGTCCTGGTACTGTTTGCGCATCTCCATGATCGGCGCCATGTTCACCTCGTTAAAGGTGGTCAGCATGGCTGCGCTCTGCTGGGCATTGACCAGTCGCTTGGCGATGCTCGCACGCAGGCGGGTCATCGGTACACGCTTCTCTGGACGCTCACCCTGGCTGACGTTGACTTCCGGCATATCGGCTGCCGGCTGAGGCGCAGAAGCACCGCCGGAGGACTTGGCACTGTCGACGTGGCTCTGAACATCTTCTTTGGTTACGCGGCCATCTTTGCCGGTACCCTTGATGCTGTTCGGATCAACGTTATTTTCCTCAGCCAGCTTGCGGGCCGCCGGGCTCAGGATCGCCTCGCCGGAGGAGGCTTCGCTCTTGGCTTCGTCTTTTGGAGCTTCTTCCTTGCTCTCTTCTTTGCTCTCGGCAGGCTTGGATTCGCCCTTTGCGCCTTCCTTGAACTTGCCGACTACCTCGCCGCTCTCAACGGTATCGCCTTCATTCTTGAGGATTTCCTCGATCACGCCATCAGCCGGCGCAACAACCTCAAGAACAACCTTATCGGTTTCGATATCGACAATCAGCTCATCGCGTGAACAGGCTTCACCCGGCTGCTTGTGCCAGGTCGCGACGGTACCCTCTGCGACCGACTCCGGGAAAACGGGGGCTTTAATCTCAGTTGACATTACAGATCCTTAGTTCGGTAGCTCGTCAAATTTCAAACGCGTCGTTAACCAGTTTCTTCTGCTCTTCGATGTGGACAGACATATGGCCACAGGCAGGAGCAGCCGAAGCGTCACGACCGGCATACTGAAGGTACAGCTTGGGATTCTTGCGATGCAGCGCATTACGCATATGATGCTGACTGCAGTACCAGGCACCCTGGTTCATCGGTTCTTCCTGACACCAGACAACGTGCTTGAGCTTGGTGTATTCGCTCAGCAATTCGTCAAGGTCGTCTCCGGGGAAAGGATACAGCTGCTCGATCCGAACGATGGCAACGTCATCGCGCTCGTCAGATTTCTTCTTCTCCAACAGATCGAAATACACCTTGCCAGAGCACAGAATCAGGCGGGTGACTTTCTTCGGATCGGACGGCTCTTTCTCTGGCAGCACGGTCTTGAAGGTACCTGAGGTCAGGTCATCAAGATCAGACGTCGCTTCCTTGTGCCGCAGCAGGCTCTTGGGAGTGATCGCTACCAGCGGCTTACGCAGCGGGCGCTTGACCTGCCGACGAAGCATGTGGAACACCTGCGACGGCGTGGTCGGCACACAGACCTGAATGTTGTGCTCGGCACTCAGTTGCAGGAAACGCTCGAGGCGCGCGGAGCTGTGCTCAGGCCCCTGCCCTTCGTAACCGTGGGGCAGCAGGAGGGTCAGACCGCAGAGACGCCCCCACTTGTGCTCACCACTGGTCAGGAACTGATCGATTACAACCTGGGCGCCGTTGGCAAAGTCACCAAACTGGGCTTCCCAGACCACAAGACCGTCAGGAGCGGTCGTGGAATAGCCGTATTCGAAGGCCATAACGGCTTCTTCAGACAGCAGAGAGTCGTAGATCTCGAATTTCGGCTGATCCTCGGCCAATTCCGCCAGGGCAATGTGGGTGGAACCATCCTTCTGATTGTGAAGAACCGCATGCCGATGGGAGAAGGTTCCCCGGCCAATATCCTGGCCGGTAAGACGGATGGGGTGACCTTCATTCAACAGGGTCGCATAGGCCATGACTTCGCCGTAGCCCCAGTTGATGGGCAAGGCACCGGCCGTCATCTTCTCCCGGTCCGTAACAATTTTGGAGACCTGGCGCTGAATGCTGAAACCTTCGGGGACTGAGGTCAGCTTCTTGCCCAGCTTCTGAATCGTCTTCAGAGCAACGCTGGACTTGCACTTGGCGGTCCACTCGTGACCGAGGTACGGAGTCCAGTCAACATAGAGCTCTTTGTTGGGCTCCTTGACCAGGGATTTGACCACGTGTTCGCCATTGTCCAGGGCGTCACGGTAGTCATTCTCCATCTGTTTGGCTTCTTCTTCGGTAATCACACCGGCTTCCACCAACTGATCCACATACAGGTTCCGAGTGGTTTTCAGCTTGCGGATCTTCTCGTACATGACCGGCTGGGTTGCGGCCGGCTCGTCCGCCTCGTTGTGGCCACGACGACGATAGCAGACCAGATCGATC
Source organism: Marinobacter sp. BW6 (assembly GCF_008107725.1). Classification (GTDB taxonomy): domain Bacteria; phylum Pseudomonadota; class Gammaproteobacteria; order Pseudomonadales; family Oleiphilaceae; genus Marinobacter. Next base: position 81,504 of record NZ_VIRN01000035.1, on the reverse strand, counting down.
ACGATGTCGTTCTTGAATTCGTTGCGGTAATCCATGGCCATCTGCGTCACGAACATGACAGCCTCGGGGTCGTCTGCATTCACGTGCAGAATCGGCGCCTGGATCATCTTGGCGACGTCGGTACAGTATTCCGTGGACCGGGCGTCTTCCTGCTTGCTGGTGGTGAAACCAACCTGGTTATTGATGACGATGTGAATGGTACCGCCAACCCCAAAACCACGGGTCTGGGACATCTGGAAAGTTTCCATCACCACGCCCTGACCGGCAAATGCCGCGTCACCGTGCATGATAATCGGGACTACCTTGGTGCCCTCATCATCATTGCGGCGGGTTTGCCGAGCCCGCACGGAACCCTCAACTACCGGAGAAACGATTTCCAGGTGAGACGGGTTAAACGCCATCGCCAGGTGAACTTCACCACCCGGGGTCATCACGTTGGATGAGAAACCCTGGTGGTATTTCACGTCACCGGAGCCAGAATCCGCAAGTTTCTTGCCTTCAAACTCGTCAAAGAGCTCTCTCGGGTTTTTGCCCAGGGTGTTGACCAGAACGTTCAGGCGACCACGGTGAGCCATACCCAGGACAATTTCCTTGGCGCCGTATGAACCGGCACGCTGAATTAGCTCGTCCAGGCAGGGGATCAGGGTCTCACCACCTTCAAGACCAAACCGTTTAACGCCCGGATAACGGGATCCGAGGTACTTTTCAAGACCTTCGGCAGCCGTCAGACGCTCAAGGATGTGCTTACGGGTGCTATGTTCGTAGGCAGGGCGTGAGCGAACCGGCTCCATGCGTTGCTGGAACCAACGCTTGATGCGGGTATCGACCACATGCATGTATTCAGCGCCGATGCTTTCGCAATAGGTTTGGCGCAAGCCATCGACGATGTCTCCGAGCTTCATGGTCTCGGAACCAAGATTCAGGGAGCCGGTCTGGAATTCCAGGTCACGGTCAGAGTCCGATAACTCATGGAATTCGGGATCGAGGTCTTCGACCCTGGGGCGCTGCCATACGCCGAGCGGGTCCAGCTTCGCTTCCTGATGACCGCGGAAGCGGTAAGCGTTAATCAGCTGAAGAACACGAATCTGTTTTTTATCCGCATCAGACGTTGCACTGGCGGGTACGCCGCCGCTGGCAAGAAAACGCTGGTTACGGGAAATGTGTTCAAACTGTTCACGGATGGAAGAGTGGACAATGTCACGGCCCTTGTAGCCATCGACACTGGGAAGCTTGTCGAAATAGCTGCGCCACTCTTCGGGAACGGCATTGGGGTCTGTCAGGTAGGTTTCAAAAAGCTGTTCAACATAGGCAAGATTTCCACCCTGAAGGTGGGAAGTCTGCCATAACTGCTCCATTATGCTTTCGTGCATCTTGAATAGCTCACCTTGGGCTGGTGCGGGGAGCCCGATATGGTCGGCCAGGGGTATTTCTCAGTCAATACGGGTTTTTACGGGATCGACTTTGGCCACCACACCCGACATGGATGTTTTCCATTCCCCGGTGGTTTTTATACTCAGCAAAACAGGGAGAAAACTTTATAAGTTCCCGCCACGGCTTGCGTAGTGTGCACCCGGGTAAGACCTTTGACTATAAGCCTTTGGTTGAAGGCCCCGCAAACTTGCGGGGCCTTCCGGGTGCTAACCTGATCAGAACAGTATAGCGTCTGTCGTAAATCCTGCTGCTCAAGTAGCCCTTTGCAGCAGAAGATTCCGAATATGGCCGATAGCCCTTGTGGGGTTCAGACCTTTCGGGCAGACACTGACACAGTTCATGATGCCCCGGCAGCGGAATACACTGAACGGGTCATCAAGGTTGGCAAGTCGCTCATCCTGAGCCGTATCCCGGCTGTCGGCCAGGAAACGGTAGGCCTGAAGCAGACCGGCAGGACCGATAAACTTGTCCGGGTTCCACCAGAATGACGGGCAGGACGTGGAACAGCAGGCACAGAGAATACACTCGTACAGGCCGTCCAGCTTCTGGCGGTCTTCCGGAGACTGCAGACGCTCGATCGCGGGAGCAGGCTTGTCGTTGATCAGGTACGGCATGACCTTTTCGTACTGCTTGTAGAAAAGGCTCATATCAACAACCAGATCACGAATAACCGGCAGGCCCGGCAGCGGACGAAGAACCAGCTTGTCGCCCTTCACCACCTGGGAAACAGGCGTGATACAGGCCAGTCCGTTCTTGCCGTTCATGTTCATGCCATCAGAGCCACAAACGCCCTCCCGGCAGGAACGACGGTACGCCATTGAAGGGTCCCGCTCCTTGATCAGGTTCAGCACATCAAGAACCATGAGATCCTTGCCTTCCGGAATCTCGACATCCACGTCCTGCATATAGGGCGCGTTGTCAGTCTCCGGGTTATAACGATAAAGGCTTACTAACATTTTCAGCGTCCCCCTTAGTAAGTCCGGACCTTCGGCTCAAACGTGTCCACAGTCTTCGGCGAGAAATTCACGTCACGTTTACCAACACGCTTTTCCAGCGGGAAGTAGATGGAGTGCTTCAGCCAGTTTTCGTCGTCACGCTCGGTGAAGTCGTTCCGTGCGTGCGCTCCACGGCTTTCCTTGCGCTCAAACGCAGAAATAGCGGTGGACAGGGCAACCTCGTAAAGGTTATCCAGCTCGAGCGCTTCAATACGAGCGGTGTTGAAGGCGTTGCTGGTGTCAGCCAGCTTGGTGTTGCGAACACGCTCACCAATCGCTTCCAGCTTCTTCAGGCCCTCTTCCATGCTCTTGCCGTCACGGAACACACCGAAGTAAAGCTGCATGCAGTTCTGAAGATCCTTCCGAACCTCTGCGACGCTTTCACCCTCGGACGCATTATTCAGGCGGTCAAGCCGCGCCATAGCGCGCTTGATGTCGTCTTCACTGGCACCGTCCACTTCAAAGCCGCCACGAAGCTGCTCCTCGATGTGCAGACCCGCTGCGCGACCAAAGACCACCAGATCCAGCAGGGAGTTCCCACCCAGACGGTTGGCACCATGTACAGATACACAGGCGGCCTCACCACAGGCGAAAAGCCCTGGAATCGGCTTGTCCTTTCCATTCTCGTCCTGAGTCAGAGCCTGGCCGCCAACGTTGGTCGGAATACCGCCCATCATATAGTGACAGGTCGGCACTACCGGGATCGGCTCTTTAACCGGATCAACGTGAGCAAAGGTACGGGACAGCTCACAGATGCCCGGCAGGCGCAGATTCAGAGTTTCTTCACCCAGATGATCAAGCTTTAGCAGAACATGATCCTTGTCAGGACCACAACCACGGCCTTCCAGGATCTCAATAACCATGGCCCGGGCAACAACGTCCCGACCCGCCAGATCCTTCGCGTTCGGAGCATAACGCTCCATGAATCGCTCGCCTTCGGCGTTGATCAGGTAACCACCCTCACCCCGGCAACCTTCAGTAACCAGTGTACCAGCACCGTAAATACCGGTCGGATGGAACTGCCACATCTCCATATCCTGCATCGGGAACCCGGCGCGCAGCGCCATGCCGATACCGTCACCGGTGTTGATCAGGGCGTTGGTCGTGGAGGCGTAAATACGACCCGCACCACCGGTAGCCAGAACGGTTGCCTTACATTTGATATAGGCAACTTCGCCAGTCTCTACTTCAATGGCAACTACACCAACAACTTCGTCTTTGCTGTTCTTGACGAGGTCTACCGCGTACCACTCGTTCAGGAAGGTAGTACCGCCCTTGATGTTGGCCTGGTAAAGAGTGTGGAGAAGCGCGTGACCAGTACGGTCAGCCGCCGCACAGGTACGTGCTGCCTGGGTGGGATTATCCGGCCCCTTGGACTGGCCACCGAAAGGACGCTGATAGATGCGGCCCTGCTCGGTACGAGAGAACGGAAGACCCATGTGCTCAAGCTCGAATACCGCCTGAGGACCCACGGAACACATGTACTCGACGGCATCCTGGTCGGCGATGTAGTCCGAGCCTTTTACCGTGTCATACATGTGCCAACGCCAGTCGTCATTCGGATCAGCACTGGCAATCGCACAGGTGATGCCACCCTGGGCAGAGACCGTATGAGACCGCGTGGGAAAAACTTTTGTGATGCACGCGGTATTGACGCCGGACTCGGTCAGCTGAAGAGCGGCACGCATGCCAGACCCGCCACCGCCGATAACAATTGCGTCAAAAGACATGGTCTTGATATTAGCCATCGATTAAAGCCCCCAAAGAATCTGAATGCCCCAAACCACATATACGAACATGGTCAGCCCACAAGCCGCCTGCACGATAAACCTGGGACCCATAGCCTTGATATAGTCCGTGGTTACCGTCCAGAGCCCTACCCAGGCGTGAGCACCAATGGAAAGAAGTGCCATGAGGGTAAAGATACGGAACCAGGTCTGGTCAAACAGCGCGTTCCAGGTGTCGTAGTTGACATCGGTAGTCAACATGTAACCGAGCAGGAAAATTGTATACAAAGCAAGTACGTAGGCGGTTACCCTCTGGATCAGCCAGTCAAAGACACCACTGCGACCCAGGTTCGTGACGCTGTTTACCATACCCAGACTCCTGCCAGAACGATGAGAATAACGGAAACCACAATCGTGATCTTCGAGGCGAGGCGACCGCTCTCGAGTTCTTCACCAATGCCCATATCCATGAACAGGTGCTTGATACCGGCAACCAGGTGGTACAACAGAGCAGACAAGATGCCCCAGATAATCAGCTTGGCAAGGAAGCTGTCCAGCAGTTCACTAACACGACTGAAGCCCTCTTCCCCGGACAGGGAAAGCTGAAGTCCGTAAAGCATGAACGCAACACCAACAAAAATGATGATGCCGCTGATACGGTGCAATATGGACGTAATGGCTGGCAGCGGAAAATGAAACTTGCCGAGATCGAGATTTACTGGTCGTTTGCTATTCACAGCGCTCTCACACTCTCTCTTGGTTCCGCGGGACCGGAAGACCGGGTGCGGATGGTTGGTATGTAAGGATCGGCGTGCAGATACGAAACCGGCACACGATTGGCTCAGAAGGGAGGAACCCTCACCGGCAACCCGCTATTTACAGGCAGCGGGAAAAGGTTTCTCCCCGATTCCGGGCTAGGGATTATAAGGAGTACCCTAACCAATTACAAACCCGCAACGTCGCTCAGGCCGCGTAATTCAGGGGGTTAAGCAATCTATAAGGATTATTGACAAACGCTTTTTCTACGCCAATCCGTTGTTATTCGGGATATCCCTCATTTACAGCGAGTGTCAAATTCTGCCTTTTCCCGACTATTCCATTGACAAAAAAAGCCAACGCCCTATATTTTGCCGCCAGTTTTGCGATAATACGCGCCTTCTAGCGCATCTATAACTGTAGATAAAGCTGTCAAAGCTGATAAATAGGAGAGCACCATGACCGACAGGAAAGCCACGCTCTCGGTGGGGGACAAGTCCATTGAGCTACCGGTTTATTCAGGCACCGTCGGCCCTGACGTTATCGACGTACGAGGCCTAGTCCAGGAAGGCGTTTTCACATACGATCCCGGATTCGTATCCACAGCAGCCTGCGAATCGGCCATCACCTACATCGACGGTGCGAACGGCGTTCTCCTGCACCGCGGCTACCCGATTGAACAGCTGGCCGAACATTCCGACTACCTTGAAGTCTGCTACCTCCTGCTTCACGGCGAGCTTCCCAGCGCCGAAGAAAACAAGCGCTTTCACGACACCATCAAAAACCACACCATGCTGCACGACCAGATGCGGAACTTCTTCCAGGGTTTCCGTCGTGACGCACACCCAATGGCCATCATGTGTGGCGTTGTAGGCGCTCTTTCCGCGTTCTACCACGGTGAAATGGACGTCGCCAGCCAGGAACAGCGAGAAATCACTGCGCATCGTCTGATCGCAAAAATGCCGACTATTGCAGCCTGGTGCTATAAATACGCCATCGGCCAGCCTTTCATCTACCCCCGCAACGACCTCTCGTACTCCGAGAACTTCCTGCAGATGATGTTTGGCGTTCCCTGCGAGGAGTACAAGCCGAATCCGATCCTGGCCAAGGCCATGGACAAGATCTTCATCCTGCACGCGGACCATGAACAGAACGCATCCACCTCCACGGTGCGCCTGGCCGGCTCTACCGGCGCTAACCCCTACGCCTGTATTGCCTCCGGCATTGCCGCTCTGTGGGGGCCTGCTCACGGCGGAGCCAACGAAGCAGTGCTGGACATGCTCGCCGAGATCGGCGACGAGTCCAACATCGAGAAATTCATCGCAAAGGCCAAAGATAAAGATGATCCGTTCCGCCTGATGGGCTTTGGCCACCGGGTTTACAAGAACTTTGACCCGCGCGCCAAGGTGATGGCAGAAACCGCTCACGAGGTTCTGACCGAGCTGGGCCTGGAGAACGACCCGCTGCTGAAAATCGCCCAACGCCTCGAGAAAATCGCGCTGGAAGACGAATACTTCGTCAAGCGCAAGCTCTACCCGAACGTGGATTTCTACTCCGGCCTGATTCTCAAGGCAATCGGAATCCCGACCTCGATGTTCACAGTGATCTTCGCCCTGTCGCGGACCATTGGCTGGTTCTCGCACTGGAACGAAATGGTCAGCGGCGACTACCGCATCGGTCGTCCGCGTCAGCTCTATACCGGCTCGGACTCCCGGGACTATCCGGAGGACTAAACGCGATTCTTCGGGTAAGACATGCAAAGGCCGCTGATTCAGCGGCCTTTTTTATTCCATCCTACCCTGCTCTTCTGTGCTAAGTTAATCCGATAAAAACATCAGAGGAGAAAGCAATGACTACAGCAGCATTTATCGGTCTTGGCGTTATGGGCTACCCCATGGCCGGCCACCTTGCCAATGCTGGGCTCACCGTCAGGGTCTGGAACCGGACCACCGCCAAAGCCGAGCAGTGGACCACTGAATACTCCGGAACCAGCTGCTCCACCATTGCTGAAGCGGTGAAAGGGGCAGATATCGTGCTGACCTGTGTTGGCGCCGATACCGATCTGAAAGCGGTTTATGAAGGCGACGAAGGCATCCTCTCCAATGCCTCCGAGGGTGCAGTTCTGGTCGACCACACCACCGCCTCCGCCGGCATCGCCGAATATCTGGCCGATGCCGCCAAGAGCAACAACATGGGGTTTGTCGATGCACCGGTTTCCGGCGGCCAGCAAGGCGCTGAGAATGGCAAGCTGACCATCATGTGTGGCGGCTCCGAACAGGACTACGCCAAGGCCGAGCCAGTGATGGAACACTATGCGCGGGCACTGAATCGGATGGGCCCCGCTGGCAGTGGTCAGAAAACAAAGATGGTAAACCAGATTGCCATCGCCGGTCTGGTACAGGGGCTCTCAGAGGCCCTGCACTTTGCCGAGCAGGCTGAACTGGACGTGGCAAAAGTGGTGGACGTTATTTCCAAGGGCGCGGCTCAGTCCTGGCAGATGGAAAACCGCTCAGGAACCATGATTGCCGGTGAATTCGAACACGGTTTCGCGGTTGACTGGATGCGAAAGGATCTCGGGATATGCCTCGAAGAGGCCAGAAAAGTGAACGCCTCTCTGCCGGTTACCGCACTCGTCGATCAGTTCTATGCGGATGTACAGTCCATGGGCGGTAAACGCTGGGACACGTCGTCCCTGATTCAGAGGCTGAGGAAGTTCCGGTAAGCTATCGAGTTCGGGGTCAGTGGAAAGCGTTTAACTGACCCCGAGCTCGATCTGAGTTATTTTTTCTTGTCCTGCGGCTGCCACTTGCCGTTCACGTACCACGCAGACCAGCCCGTCGCCTTGCCGTCCTTCTCGGACATGACGTACTGCTCCTTAGTCTTCCTACTGTAGCGAATCACCGTCGGATTGCCCTCAGGGTCACGCTCAGGTGCATCCATCAGGTAATCGTGCTTCGGATCAATCTCCTTGCGGTGCGGTTTGATTTCCATCACCAGGGGCGGCCGCGTTTCCCGGTTCTTCGGGAATTTACTGGCAGCCAGGAATAATCCGGACGCACCATCCCTCAGAACGTAAGTATCATCAACTTTCTGGCACTGAAGCTCCGGCATAGGCACCGGGTCCATCTTGGGCGGAGCGGGCTCACCATTTTTCAGCAACTTACGGGTATTTTTGCACTCGGCATTGGTACATCCGAAATACTTGCCAAAACGCCCCGTTTTAAGCTGCATCTCGGAGCCACACTTGTCGCACTCGAGAGTCGGCCCATCGTAGCCTTTGATTCGGAAGGTGCCCTTTTCCACCTCGTAACCTGAGCAATCAGGATTGTTACCACAGACATGCAGTTTACGGGTTTCGTCAACCAGGTAACTGTCCATGGCGGTGCCACACTTGGAGCAGCGCCGCTTCTTGCGCAGCAGGCGGGTTTCACCCTCGCCTTCCACATCATCGTCCGCGCTGACCACTTCATCACCGGAGACCAGGTTAATGGTGGTCTTGCAACGCTCCTTCGGCGGTAACGAATAGCCGGAACAGCCCAGGAACACGCCGGTACTGGCCACACGGATCTGCATGTTCCGGCCACAGCTCGGGCATGGAATATCGGTTTCAGTGGGCATATTGGCGCGCATCCCACCATCCTCACCACTCTCTGCTGTTTCCAGTTGCTGCCGGAAACGGCCATAAAAATCGTTCAGAACTTTTTTCCACTCGACATCGCCTTCGGCAATCTCATCGAGCTCATCTTCCATCTTCGCAGTAAAGTCGAAGTCCATCAGGTTCGGAAAAGACTCCGACAACCGCTCGGTAACAATCTCGCCCATCTTCTCAGCATAAAACCGGCGATTCTGTAGCCGTACATAACCCCGATCCTGAATCGTCGAAATAATCGAGGCATAGGTCGACGGCCGGCCAATACCCTGCTTCTCAAGCTCCTTGACCAGGCTGGCCTCAGTGTATCTGGGCGCTGGCTTGGTGAAGTGCTGACTGGGGTCGAGCTTCTTCAGATCCAGAACTTCATCTACCTGGATATCTGGCAGAGCGATGTCCTCATCTTTCTTGGCAGCCTGGGGCGCCGCCTTCAGGAAGCCATCAAATTTGATGATGCGGCCCCGGGTCCGCAACTCATAATCGCCGTTGGCCACAACGATAGAGGTACTCAGGAACTCCGCATCCGCCATCTGACAGGCTATGAACTGGCGCCAGATCAGGTCATAGAGCTTCTCAGCATCCTTCTCAAGGCCACTAATGTCCGAAGGCCTGCGGCTCACTTCTGTCGGCCGGATGGCCTCGTGGGCCTCTTGTGCGCCCTCTTTACTTCCGTAAACGCGAGGTTTCTCGGGAAGGTACTTGTCACCGAACTGCTTTTCGATAAAGGTCCGACAACTGGAAATCGCATCCTGACTCAGGTTGGTGGAGTCAGTACGCATATAGGTAATAAAGCCTGCCTCATAGAGGCGCTGGGCGAGCATCATGGTTTTCTTGACGCTGAAACCCATGCGATTGCTCGCGGCCTGCTGCAGCGTCGAGGTGATAAAGGGAGCCGACGGACGTGACCGTGTCGGTTTGTCCTCGCGCTTGGCAACCTTGAACGTGCCGGCTTTGAGACGGCTGACATGCTCGCTGCTTTGCTGCTCGTTAACCGGTCGGTACGGTTTGTCATCGTGCCGGGTCACCTCAAAACGGACCGGCTGGTCAGCCTTGGCAGACGCAAGATCGGCATGCAACTGCCAGAACTCCTCCGGAACAAACTTCCGGATTTCCCGCTCCCGCTCGACGATCAGCCGCACAGCGACTGATTGTACACGGCCGGCAGACAGGCCACGGGCAATCTTGGCCCAAAGCAGAGGTGACACCATATAGCCCACAACCCGATCGAGGAAGCGACGGGCCTGCTGGGCATTCACACGGTTATTGTCCAGATTGCCGGGATCCTTGAAGGCTTCCTGAATGGCACGCTTGGTGATCTCGTTGAACACGACGCGCCGATACTTCTCGGGTTCGCCACCAATGGTCTGCTGAAGGTGCCAGGCGATCGCCTCCCCTTCACGGTCCAAATCCGTTGCCAGATAGATATGGTCTGCTGATTTGGCCAGACGCTTGAGTTCACTGACCACCTTCTCTTTGCCGGGAAGGATCTCGTAACGGGCACTCCAGTCCTGGTCCGGGTCGACACCCATCCGGGCGACCAACTGTTCACGGGACTTGCGCTTTTTATGCACCGCTTTTTCTTCAGGACTCATCTTCCGGGTGATAGCAGCCTGCTTTGCACGCTCCTTGGGATCGGACTGAGATCCGCTGCCACTGACGGGAAGATCACGAATATGCCCGACGCTCGATTTGACGATGAAGTCAGAGCCCAGGTACTTGTTGATGGTCTTCGCTTTCGCTGGTGACTCGACAATTACGAGACTTTTACCCATATCGGAATTCTGTATCCTTGGCGATAAATCGGTCAATTAATCAGCAAACCGTAAACTCGCTGTAAAATCAGTCGGCTAGAAAACACATACGCCGCCATCTTGTATAGGCTCACTGTTTTACAGGGTCAAGAATAGCAAGACAACCCATTCTTTGGTTTCAATCCTGCTTTTTTTCACATTCGGGAACCCTGTTGGGGCCGCCCGCTGAAACAGAAAGGCCCGGCATTTGCCGGGCCTTCTGAAACCGCTTACTGCAATCCGGTTAACGGATTACAGACGCTCCCAGACCGTTGCAATGCCCTGGCCCAGACCGATACACATGGTGGAAACACCAAGCTTACCGCCTTTGGCCTGCATTACGTTCAGCAGGGTTGTGGAGATACGTGCACCAGAGCAGCCCAGCGGATGACCAAGGGCAATCGCGCCGCCGTTCAGGTTCACTTTTTCTTCCATAACGCCCAGCAGCTTCAGGTCCTTGAGGACCGGCAGAGACTGGCCTGCAAAAGCTTCGTTCAGTTCCCAGAAATCGATATCTTCGACTTTCAGGCCTGCACGCTTGAGGGCTTTCTTGGTAGCAGGCACCGGGCCATAACCCATGATCGCGGGATCACAGCCAGCAACGGCCATGCTGCGGATCTTGGCAATCGGCTTCAGCCCCAGGGCTTCAGCACGCTCTGCGGACATCAGCACCATTGCAGCCGCACCGTCGGTCAGCTGCGAGGAGGTGCCCGCAGTAACAGTACCGTTCTTAGGATCAAACGCCGGCTTGAGCTGGCCAAGTGACTCGGCGGTGGTCTCTGGACGGATGGTCTCATCCTGCTCGATCAACACCTTGAAGCCATTCTCGTCGTGACCTTCAATAGGCACGATTTCGTTCTTGAAACGGCCTTCTACGGTCGCTTCATGGGCCAGACGGTGAGAGCGGGCACCAAACTCATCCTGCTGCTCGCGGGTAATCCCGTGCATTTTTGCCAGCATTTCCGCGGTCAGGCCCATCATGTTGGACGCTTTTGCGGAGTACTTGGACGCGGCCGGGTTGTGATCGAAACCTTCGGTCATGGGCACGTGACCCATGTGCTCGACACCACCCACGAAGAATACATCACCGTTGCCGGTCATGATGGCCTGCGCTGCAGTGTGAATCGCACTCATGGCCGAACCACACAGACGGTTCACGGTCTGCGCGGCAGACTCGTGGGGAATGCGGGTCAGAAGGGAAATCTGACGCGCCACGTTGAAGCCCTGCTCCTTGGTCTGGTTTACACAGCCCCAGATAACATCTTCAACTTCTTTCGGGTCGAGCTTCGGGTTGCGCTCAAACAGTGCTTCAATCAGATTGGCGGACAGGGTCTCTGCACGCACGTTCCGGAAACAACCGTTTTTGGCACGACCCATCGGAGTCCGCACGCAATCGACGACGACAACGTCTCTCGGATTAAGGCTCATAGATCTTTCTCCGTTCGGAAATCTCGTTCAGGGTTAACCAAAGAACTTTTCGCCAGTCTTGGCCATTTCACGCAGCTTCTCGGTCGGGTGATAAAGAGGACCAAGGTCTGCAAACTTGTCTGCCAGTTCGACGAACTTGTCTACACCCATATCGTCGATATAGCGCAGGGCACCACCACGGAACGGCGGGAAGCCGATACCGAAAATCAGGCCCATATCAGCATCTGCCGGATCTTCGACAATGCCGTCTTCCAGGCAGCGAACGGTTTCCAGGCACAAAGGCAGCATCATACGGGCGATGATGTCTTCGTCACTGAAATCGTTCTTACCCTGAACAACCGGCTCGAGCAGCTTGTAGGTCTCTTCATCGACAACCTTCTTCTGCTTGCCCTTGCGGTCCAGTTCATATTTGTAGAAGCCCTTGTCGTTCTTCTGTCCGTAACGGTTGTTATCGAACATCACGTCAATGGCTGTTGTACCTTCGTGCTTCATGCGATCCGGGAAGCCGTCTGCCATCACTTCACCGGCGTGTTTGCCGGTATCCATGCCGACAACGTCCAGCAGATACGCAGGACCCATGGGCCAGCCGAACTTTTCCATGACCTTGTCAACGTGCTGGAAGTCAGCACCGTCACGTACCAGGCCGATAAAGCCGCCGAAGTACGGGAACAGAACGCGGTTTACCAGGAACCCCGGGCAATCGTTAACAACGATCGGAGTCTTGCCCATGGCCTTGGCATAGGCCACGGTGGTCGCGATGGCGCGATCACTGGTCTTCTCGCCACGGATTACCTCAACCAGCGGCATCATGTGCACCGGGTTGAAGAAGTGCATGCCGCAGAAGTTTTCCGGACGCTTCAGGTTCTTGGCCAGCAGGTCGATGGAAATCGTCGAGGTGTTGGAGGTCAGGATGGCATCCTCGCGAACCGCATCTTCGGTTTCACGCAGAACCGCATCTTTCACCTTCGGGTTTTCAACAACCGCCTCAACCACCAGATCGACGTTCTTGAAATCGCCATAGTTCAGGGTCGGCGTGATGCTGTTGAGCACATCGGCCATCTGATCCGGCTTCATCTTGCCTTTTTCAACACGCTTGGACAGAAGCTTCTTGGCTTCCTTCAGGCCCAGGGCGATACCGTCCTGGTTGATGTCCTTCATGATGATCGGCGTGCCCTTCAGGGCAGACTGGAATGCAACACCGCCGCCCATGATACCGGCACCCAAAACGGCAGCCAGGTTCACGTCATTGGCTTCTTTTTCCCAGGCCTTGGCCTTCTTCTTCAATTCCTGATCGTTCAGGAACAGGCCTACGAGGCAGGCCGCCACATTGGTCTTGGCCATCTTGGCGAAGCCTTTGGCTTCCACTTCGATTGCCTTGTCACGGGTCATGCCGGCATGCTTCTGCATGACCTTGATGGCCTCGACAGGAGCGGGGTAGTTCTTGCCAGCCTTGCCAGCAACGAATGCCTTGGAAATCTCGAATGCCATCATGCTTTCCATGGCATTGAGCTTGATCTTGCCCTTCTTCTCTTCACGACGGGCTTCATGGTCCAGCTTGCCTTCGTTGCACTGGTTGATAATGGCAACGGCAGCATCGACCAACTTGTCGGACTCGAGCACGGCATCCACGGCGCCAACTTTGAGAGCCACATCTGCGCGGTTCTCAGTACCACCGCTGATCCACTCAACGGCATTGTCGACACCCACCAGACGGGACAGACGCACGGTACCGCCGAAGCCCGGGAAGATGCCCAGCTTCACTTCCGGAAGACCAACCTTGGCCTTCTTGTCCATAACGCGGTAGTCGGTTGCCAGACACATCTCGAAACCGCCACCCAGCGCCATTCCGTTGATCGCGGTAACGGTCGGGAACGGCAGATCTTCAACAGCGTTGAAGACTTCGTTGGCCTTGAGGTTGTTGGCTACCAGATCCTCTTCCGAGCCCGCAAACAGCTCGGTGAATTCGGTAATGTCGGCACCAACAATGAAGCTGTCCTTGGAGCTGGTGACTACCAGACCCTTCAGGTTCTTTTGCGCTTTCAGTGCGTCAGTCGCGGCGCGGAGCTCTTCCATAGTAAGACGGTTGAACTTGTTTACTGACTCGCCCTGCAAGTCGAAGTTCAACTGAGCGATCCCGCCTTCGATCTCTTTAACCGTGATGGCTTTACCTTCGTAAATCATCAACTGATCTCCAGTCTGTGTTTGGAACTGCTTCCAACCGAGCGGTACTTTTTGATTCACCAGCGCGGCTGTTTGTGCAGCGAGATTTCGGTCACTGCCCGATCTTCCGATTCAAAAATTCATACAGTCGTTTGAATCGTGAGGGCACACGATGAAAAAAAACGGCGCATTTGTCAATTTGTTTCTTTCGGAGGGGCTGCAAAAGTCCTCGAAAATCCGAGGGCAACCGGAAAAAGGTGGAGCGGAATTGTTATGTTTCAGTGAACTGGAAGCCACTGCTCAGGAAAAATCGGAACTTCGTCACGCAAATTTCAAAGTTGTTTACATTTACGTGCAACAACGCCACCAAAACTGCTTGATTGGCCGACGCAGTTACTTTACCTTCGATCTACGACTTTGGTCCACAATAATAAAACGTATTACGGAGACCCATCCGATGAAAGACGCTAACCTGCGGATACGTTCCCTTGTAGCCGCGCTCATTCTCCTTGCATTTACGTCCATGGGGGCTCGCGCCCAGGACAGCGCCGACGGATTCCTCTCCGATCTTCACAATTTCCGGGTCAGTAACTACATGGCTCTGGATGCCTACTACCGCTTCAGCGGAACCGGAGACACCAATACCCTGAACGAGATTGTGCAGGGCATTAACTCGGCGAACGACTCCATGAACTCCATTGCTGGCAGCGATTCTGGCGTGCTGTCTGCCGAACAGGTCGAGGGACTCAACCAGGAGTTCGACAAATTCAAGAACCTGATGCGCGACAACATCAACGACGTGCGCAATCAGGGTTATCCGGATCTGCGCCTGGTCTCGGACATGGCCAACCAGGCACTGACCATGAACGAGAAAGCCACTGAGCTTTATCGGGTGGCCCAGGAAAGCTCCCAGACCGCGACCAATCCGAGGGTTGAAGCCGCCCGTTCGGCTGCCGTCAAAATGGCCCAGATGATGGCCAAATACTCCGTGAGGACCAATTCCTCTGTCGCCCAGACCTTCCAGGGATCTTCTACCGAAACCCCGCTGGACGAACAGGCCCGCGAGCTGGACCAACTGCTGGCATCCGTTATCAAGGGCCAGGGAACACCGGAACTCAAGGCGGCACTCAACGACATCTCCTCCAAGTGGCAGTTCATCCGTGGTTCCTACATCAACTACAACGAAAACAACGTAGGCTTTGTGATTGATCGGTACTCCAAGGGTATCCTGCAAGGACTGGCCACAACCATCGAGCTCCTCAAAGGTAACGCCTAAGTACCTGCCCTACTTTTCTGGCAGGCCTAATTACCTGCCAGAAAAGAATTTTTCCGCCACCCTTTTTGATGCCCGTCAGTTTCCCGCTACACTTTCCCGACCGGATTTGAGGTACTATCCTCAGAACAATACCCCGTGTGCGAAGGAGCGATACGATGTCTGCCTATAAGAAAATGCTTGTTGCAATTGACCTCACCGAAGAGGCCCCACAGGTGCTGGACAAGGCAAAAGCCCTAAGCGAGGCCCACGGAGCCGAGCTTATGCTGGTTCACGTGGTTGAGCCTGTCGGGTATGCCTATGGTGGCGATATTCCGATGGATCTGACCGAACTGCAGGACCAGCTCGACAAAGCGGCCCGCGAACAGCTGGGAACCTACGGCGATCAGTACGGCGTGGCAAAGAACAATCAGGTGGTAACGGTCGGGCGTCCGGAGTCGGAAATTCACAGGCTCGCCAAGGAGCAGGAAGTGGACCTGGTGATCGTCGGCAGTCACGGGCGAAAGGGTTTTCAGCTATTGCTGGGCTCAACCGCTAACGGGGTTCTGCACGGGACCGAATGCGATGTGCTGGCCGTTCGAATTCATTAGCGGTTGCTGAACACAGGCCCGGGCATTGGCCCGGGCCTGTGTTCAGGGTAAGTAGCTATCAGGCTCCCTCCCCGCTCATTTTCGCCTCCAGTTTGCGTAGCTGACTTTCCAGGGAAAAGCTGACGCTCGACGCCATCGAAAAGAAGTTCAGTAGCGCCTTCAGGTTGCTGTCCCCCTTGCAGACCGAGTGAATACGCTGCCACAGGGCCTGATTAACCAGCTGCAGCCTTTGATTCCGCTCCACAAGCCCCTTGAGCTCCCAGTCCGGAGTCTGGTGATTCCGTTTGGCAAAGTATTGCTGTAACAGGTAGTGAGAAACACTGCGCATGATAAATTCATCGGTGTTTGCAAACGGCAAATGGTGGACGGCCATCGGCTTGAGCTCTGAAAGAACCGGGCAACCGCTGGTTGCCATTTTAAGCCCAAGCAACGACCGAAGCGCCTCTTCAAGTGCCGTCTGTTTGACATAGCTGCGACGGTCGTCCGTTACCCTCACCTCAACCTTCTGATAGGCGTCTTCATCCCGGAAGGCATCCACCACGGGCAGTATTTCCGTTGCCGCGGGGCAGTACGGAGAGTCCGACGTTTTTAACGGGCAGTTGCTACACTGGCAATGCTCCAGTTTTGTCCATGACGCAAGCGAGCCCGAAGGCCGGGACGGCTTGTCCGTAACCTTGAATTCGACGGTACGACCGTCCTGAAATCTGAAATCGTAATGTACGTTCATTGATTTGCCTGTTCTTCCAGCTCCATCCACCGCTCAATGACCTTCTCCAGACGGTTTTCCTTTTCCGTCAACGCTTCCAGAGTGGCCGAGACTTCATCCGGTGGGCCTGAATAAAAATCAGCCCGGGAAATCTTTTCCTGCAGACCGGCGACTTCCTGCTCGAGCCCCTCGATCTGTCCTGGCAACTGTTCCAGTTCGAGCTTGAGCTTGTAACTCAGCTTCACGGGTTTGGCCTTTTCAGGCTGCGCCCGCGGTTTTGCACTTTCTGCAGGTTTCTGTGATACGACCTTGTCGGTGCTACCGGATGTCTTGCTGGTTTTATCCTGCTTATCCGGTCGGTTACCCGTCGCTTCTGACGGGAAGCAACCGCCCTGACGACGCCAGTCGGTGTAGCCGCCAACGTACTCACGCACTTTGCCCGAACCATCCAGGAAAACCGTTTCGGTGATCACATTATCAAGAAACTCACGGTCGTGACTGATCACGATCACTGTGCCGGCAAATTCCGCCAGCTGTTCTTCCAGCAACTCCAGCGTTTCCACATCCAGATCATTGGTTGGTTCGTCGAGCACCAGGATATTGGCTGGCTTGCTGAACAGCTTAGCCAGCAGCAATCGAGCGCGCTCGCCACCCGAAAAAACGCTGACCGGAGATCTGGCTCGTTCCGGCGTAAACAGGAACTCCTGCAAATAGCCGAGCACATGCTTGCTCTGGCCATTGATGTCGATGAACTCCCGGCCCTCGGAAAGGTTATCCAATGCGTTCCGCGTCAGATCGAGCTCTCCGCGCAACTGATCGAAATAGGCAACCTGCAGATTGGTTCCAAGACGAATGGAACCCTCAGTTGGTTCCAAATCCCCCAACAGAAGGCGAACAAGCGTGGTCTTGCCTGTGCCATTTTCCCCAACAAGCCCGATCTTGTCGCCCCGCAGAATGGTGAGATTCATGTCTCTGATAACCGGTGCGCCATCCGGGTAGGCAAAGCCCGCGTCCCTGGTTTCAACCACGAGCTTTCCTGAACGGGCCGCATCTTCCACCGCAAAGGTCGCGGTTCCCCCGCGCACACGGCGCTGCCTGTGCTCCTCACGCATAGCCTTCAGGGCACGAACTCGCCCCATATTACGGGTTCTGCGAGCCTTGATGCCCTGGCGGATCCAGGCCTCTTCCTGCTTCAGCCGCTTATCGAACAGCGCGTTCTGCCGCTCCTCCTCCTCAAGCGCTTTTTCCTTGAGGTCCAGGTAGCGGTCGTAGGTGGCAGCAAAGCTCACCAGTTTCCCCCGATCCAGCTCTACAATCCGGGTCGCCATCCGCCGGATAAATGCGCGATCGTGGCTGACAA
Organism: Marinobacter sp. BW6; assembly: GCF_008107725.1. Lineage (GTDB taxonomy): Bacteria > Pseudomonadota > Gammaproteobacteria > Pseudomonadales > Oleiphilaceae > Marinobacter. The sequence goes on along the minus strand of NZ_VIRN01000035.1, from coordinate 63,639 downwards.
AGAGCATGGCGCCCCGAAACTGACCCAGGGCCTCTTCCAGCCAGGCTATTGCCGGTACGTCCAGGTGGTTTGTCGGCTCATCCAGCAACAGTATGTCCGGATCGGCAACCAGTGCTTTTGCCAGGAGAACACGGCGCTGCCAGCCCCCAGAAAGGGTATCGAGGGTCTGATCCGGATCAACGCCATACTGACCGAGAATGGTGGTTACCTTCTGATCCAGTCGCCAACCGTCCAGGGCTTCAAGACGCTCCTGGACTTTCATCAACCGGTCCAGGCTCGCCTCGTCGCCCTGCTGCGACAACTGATGGAACTCTGCCAGCAACTTGCCGGTTTCCGGAAAGGCTCCGGCGACGACTTCATAGGCCGTGCGGGTGTCCTCGGACGGCAGGTTCTGTGGCAGCACCGCCAGAACCGCGCCATCATCGAGACGCACCACGCCACCATCGGGTGTCACCTCTCCGCTGACAATTTTCAGCAGGGTCGATTTTCCCTCGCCGTTTCGTCCCAGCAAACACACACGCTCTCCGGCATCGATAACCAATGAGGCCTGATCCAGCAGCGGATGCATTCCATAAGCCAGGGAGACTGAGTCCAGCGTTAACAGTGGCACGTTTGGTTTTACTCCGTTTGATTGACAGTAACGGGTTCACCGACCCGGATAAGTCCTGGTGATTCATGAATCGCGTTCTGGCCGAAGATCACGCCCTCCCCGGTCCTGCGATAGCGGGACAGGGTTCTGAGCGGCTGTACGGCAGCATCCTTCAGGCCGGTCGAAGGGTCGACGGTTGTCATTACGCAGCGTGAACAGGGTTTTACGATACTCAGACGGTTATTGCCAATGCTCAAGCTCTGCCAGCGGTCCTCATCCCAGGCATTCGCGCCCTCAATGACGATGTTGGGCCGGAACCTCCGCATCTCCACGGGCAGCTCCAGCCGGGTGTTGAGCTCTACCAACGAGGCGATATTGGTAACGAGGAAAGGAAAACCATCAGCAAAGCCCACTCGCCGGTACTCGTCGACCCGGCCCGCATCAACCCGGCGGAAGGAGCTGTCCGGCATGAATACCAGACGAACGGACTTGCGACAAAACCGACTCAGAGCATCACTGGCTTCCTGCAAGCCTGCCAGAGCCTTCACCCAGTCCCGCCACACCAGTACCCGAAGCTCATCATTGGAGGGCGTCAGGCCAAACTCACCTTCACCGGGAATGGTGATAACGACCTGATCACCATCCAACCGTGTTTCCACCCGGGCAAGTTCGGGATGCTCTCTCTGGGTAACAAACCGCCGCTCATCATCAACGATCATCCATCGCCTGTCGCCGACTGGACCGAAATCGTCGGTATGAAAACTGGTCACCTCAATACCGGAAAGAGATTTGACGGGGTATACGAACAGCGAATGGACCTTCATGGAGGCAGCCTCCCACAGAGAATCGGGACTCGAAACAGGCTGATGAGTATACCTGACCGCACACCCCGGCGCCGAGGTTGCAGGTGCCCGAAAACGAAAAAACCCGGCCCTTTTCAGGACCGGGTTTTCGAAATCTGGAGCGGGAAACGAGATTCGAACTCGCGACCCCAACCTTGGCAAGGTTGTGCTCTACCAACTGAGCTATTCCCGCAATGCTGATCGGCTGTTACCGACAACGGAGGCGTATTCTACGGATCCCGACGAAGCCGTCAACCACTTTTTTGCAGGTTTTTTCCAGCCAGTGTCTTGTTGTCACATTTCAGGAAACCGGAACTGTGCAGCCATTCCTGATCGGGGTAGTACTTGAACACCAGTTGCCCCCCTTTCAGATTATCTACCACGCGTTTGATGATCTGGCTATCCACGGCTGGGCACCCGTGGCTGCGACCAATACGGCCGTATTTACTGACCCAGTCATCATTGACGTAATCGGCGCCATGAATAACGATGGCGCGCTGCCTGGCAAGATCATTGATTCCCGGTTCGAGACCATCCAGCCTGAGCGAATACCCGTGCTTACCGTAATAGGATTCCCGGGCCTGGAAAAGCCCGATACTGGACTGGTGGCTGCCCTCGACGTTGGAAAAGGCAGTCGATTCAAAATTCCCAGAATTCTTACCATGGGCGACCAGGTCGCGCAGCACCAACTCACCCTTGTCAAGGTCAAAAATCCAGAGCCGCTCCTGACTGGACGGCAACGAGAAATCGATAACCGCGAGCCGCTCGGGCATTTCCACGCCACTCGAGACAGCGCAGCGAGAAGCGTTGATCGCTGTTTTGAGAACCGCTGTATCAAGTTTCGGTGCGGCTGCGCTGAGGCGACCTAGAAGCTGATCATCCAGAGAGGCGCCGAACGTTGAAAAAGGTAGCGAAGCACACGCAGCCAAAAGCAGGCCAGCGGGCGTAAAACGCCGCGTTTTTTGCATTACATTCCCCGAAAAAATGATTGCAGGCCTACAGCCGAATCGCCAGCCTGTCAGAAGTCAGTGTTGCGCATTTTATCAGGGAAAATTGCTAACCCCGTCAGAATGTACGTTTTTTATACAAAACTTTAAGGAAACAGCGATCACCCTACTGACCGAACCGGCGCCCACCTTTCAGGTAATCCCTCTCCTCTGGCGTTGAAGTTCTGCCGAGAGCCTTGTTGCGGTGTGGAAAACGACCGTACTCCTTAATGATGGCCCGGTGATCCCGTGCAGACTGTAGAAAGCTGCCCATGAAATCAGCAAGAATCCCCTGGGTCGACCGCGCAAGCTGTTCATAACACTCCACGGACATGTCCTGATCGTCTTTGAGCTCGGAATGCTGCATGGGCATATAAAGAAACGCTCTGTGGACCGGGGCCAACATCATATCCTGCCCTTTCTGCATCGCTTGCCGGCAGAGCTTTCTGGCCTGACGGTCCTGATCAAATGCCATGGCACTGCCGCGGAAAATGTTCCGTGAAAACTGGTCGAGCAGGATGATCTCGGCGAGCATCCCGCCGGCCTCACTTCTCCAGTGGTCCAGCCCCTGTTCGGATGCAAACAGCACCATCGACAGGAAACGCCGCCGGATTTCCTGGTCGAATCTGCGATCGGACCGGAACCACTTGTTCCGATGATCGCTGTCAGGCAATCCATATTCGTCCAATTCGCCAAACCAGAAATCCAGAATCTCTTTCCAATCGAACATTCACCGTCACCCTGTTACTTTAGATATTGCCGGGCCTCGAACAGCGCCTGGCACACCGGACTTACGACAGGCCCTATTAAATTGACTACTTCAGGAGCGGCAATGAAAAGCCCCCGCATTATTCTGTTGGCACATGGAAGCAGTGACAAGCGCTGGTGTGAAACCTTTGAACAGCTTGCTGCGCCAACGCTTGCATCTGTCAACAACGCTCAGGTTGCCTATATGGAACTCGCCGAACCATCCATGGATACCGTTATCAAGGAAGGCGTTGCGGAAGGCACAACCGAGTTTAGGATCGTACCCCTGTTTCTCGCAGCCGGACGTCACTTGCGCAAGGATGTTCCAGCGATGATCGAAGAGCTGGAAAAAGTTCATGGCGCAACGATTCAGCTGGCGCCTCCGATTGGTGAAAATCCTTTGCTCGGACAGGCAATTCGAGACGTTGTTATGCTTCAACTGGAAGAGACGCCAGCCTGAGCCCGGCGTTTTGAAAAAGATTCGGCGGGACAAGCGCGAAAGGAGCAACAATTATGTCGAAAAGGATTCTGATTACCGGTGGTACCGGATTTATCGGCCATGTTCTGTGCCGTGAACTGCTGGCACGGGATTACGAGCTTACGGTTTTCAGCCGGCAACCGGCAGAAACGGTCAAGTCCAATTGTGGTCGGGTCGAAGCAATCCGCGATCTCCAACAGCTCCGTTCCCACCCGGGGTTTGATGCAGTGATCAATCTTGCCGGTGAAGGAATCGCTGACAAACGTTGGTCCGAAGCCCGCAAACAGGAACTGCGGGACAGCCGGATTGGGGTAACCGAAACGCTTGTTGAGGTCATCCGCAGCTGGGAACAAGCGCCGGATGTATTGGTCTCCGGATCGGCTGTAGGCTTCTACGGTGACCAAGGGGCTGCGACGGTAACGGAAGAGACCAGCCCCAATGATGAATTTACCCACCGCCTTTGCCGCGACTGGGAAAACGCCGCCAAACCTCTCGCAGACGATGGCGTGAGAGTATGCTTCTCCCGAACGGGGGTTGTGGCAGGCCCGGGCGGTGGCTTCCTTGAACGGATGCTCCTGCCCTTCAAACTGGGACTTGGTGGGCGGCTCGGCAGCGGAACCCAATACATGCCGTGGGTCCACCGCGACGATGTCGTCGGCGCTGTTATCTGGATGATGGAAAACCCTGACGCCTCTGGACCGTTCAATGTGGTAAGTCCTAATCCGGCAACCAACGCAGAATTCACCCGGAGTCTGGGAAAGGTTTTGCGCCGCCCCACTCTTTTTCCGGCGCCGGCACCAGTACTTAAGGTCGCCCTGGGAGAAATGGCGCGCCTTCTGCTCACCGGGCAGAAAGCTATTCCAGAGAAACTTACGAGGGAAAATTTTGAATTCCGGTATCCCGATCTGGAGCCAGCATTGGCTCAATGCATTGCTCCGGGGTCATCCCGGTGAAACGGCTTCTGCTAGCGACCGGCGTCGAGGAAGGCATCGATCAACGCCGCTGATTTTTTTCAAAAAAGGCGTTGACAGTGTTCCGAAGCTTTCTTAATATACGCGCCACCTCGACGAGGCAAGGTGTTGAAAACGTTGCGTCCCCTTCGTCTAGTGGCCTAGGACTCCGCCCTTTCACGGCGGCAACAGGGGTTCGAACCCCCTAGGGGACGCCAATTTCTCTACCTTGATGTTGTGGGAAGCCAGAATTCCCCGACAGCACCCTTAGATCGGTTTCTGACCGTGCTTATCTTCTTTTCTGCCCTGGTGTCCGTGCTCCTTCTGATCTTTCATCACGAAGATGCCTACACCTACAAAAAAGCCAACCATCAGCAATACGGTGGCAATACCCGCGATCACAACGGCATCCATATACATTTTGCTTCTCCTTCCGGCAATTAACTTGATGAAACTCAGGTTACGCCCGGCACGCCCGCTTGGTATTGATCCAGGTCAACGTATTTAGCAGGCCCGATGTACGCATAAATACTGAACCACAACACGTTTCCTTCGATTTTTCCTGCATTTGCAAGGCATTTGAAAGAGACTACTGCTATAGTCGGACTCAAGGGAATTGTCCGATCTCTAACCGGTCTGGGTAGCTGAAGTTCAAGACATGCCAAAACTGTCGACGCGTCTTCAACGTTTTCGAACGGGCTCGCCCCTGTCTTTCAGGCTGCTGGCCTGGATTCTCCTATTTAGCTCCGCTTTTACACTCGTAGCGTCCGCACTCCAGATCTACTCCGATTATCGAAAAGACCTCTCGCAGATCGACAACCGTATGCAGGTGGTTGAGGCCGGCTACGCTTCCAGTCTGGCCCGCAGTCTATGGGCCCTTGACCAGAAACTCCTGCAAACCCAGATGGAGGGTATTCTCAGCCTGCCCGATGTGGTTCATCTTCGGCTGCGAATCGAACCGGATTCCGAGCTGGTCATCGGTGAATTGCCCAGGGACACGAAAACCACATCCCACAGCTTCAGTCTCATTCATCAAGGCGATGAAATGTTCAAACTGGGTGAGCTAACAGTGACTGCAGACCTGGACCGGGTCTACGATGAACTCAAGCGGAAGGTGGGGGTCATTCTCCTGACCCAGTTCCTCAAGACATTCTTTGTTTCGATTCTGATTATCTGGATCTTCCAACACTTCGTTGCACGCCATCTGACGACCATGGCGAATTACGCACGGGACTTCTCCCTGAAAACCACCTCCAGTCCCCTCACTCTGGATAGACCCGACACTCCATCAAACCGCAACGACGAGCTCGGCCGGGTTAAAGAAGCCATCAATCAGATGCGCGAGCGACTCAATGCAGATATGGAAAGGCAACAAAAAGATGCTGCCGAAATCCGCAAATTCTCCAAAGCCATTGAACAAAGTCCCTCTTCCGTTCTGATCTGCGACCGGCAGTGGCGCATCGAATTTGCCAACCAGAAATTCACCCAGTTAACCGGGTACGAAGCCGGATCGATTATTGGTAAACACCCGGGCTCACTCGGGAACAACGATATAGAAAACCGTGATAACCGGCACCTCTGGCAATCTATCCGCTTGCAGGTTCAGCGGGTCGGGGTCTGGCAGGGGGAAGTGAACAGCGTGCGCCGTAACGGCGAACGCTTCTGGGAGCAGCTGATAGTTACCCCCATCAAGGACGATTCCGGGGGCACCACCGGTTACCTCATTCTCGGTGAGGACATCAGCATCCGTAAACGGTATGAGCAGCAGCTGTTGCGCCAGGCCAACTACGACATCCTGACCGGTCTGCCGAACCGAATGCTGGCCCTGGATCGACTGAAGCTGGCACTTGCCCAGGCACGTCGGGAAAGCACCCTTGTTGGGGTGATGTTCCTGGATCTCGATAACTTCAAGCACATAAACGATACCCTCGGCCACGACGCAGGTGACAACCTGCTGATTGAGGCGGCCCGCAGGATTTCCAGCTGCCTTCGGGGTACCAGTACCGTGGCCCGCCTGGGAGGTGATGAGTTCCTGGTAATCTTGCCAGGCCTTACCGGCCCGGAGGCTTCATCCCAGGTGGCAGAGCGTATTCTGAAGACCTTCTCGCCGCCCTATATACTGAACGGTCAGGAAGTATTCGTAACCACCAGTATCGGGATTGCAATCTTCCCGACAGACTCTGATAACAGCGGCACGCTCCTACAGCACGCCGATGCCGCCATGTACCAGGCCAAGCACAAAGGCAAGAGTTCCTTCGCCCATTTCGCGCCGGAAATGACCGAAGTCTCACACGAACGCCTGAAGATGGAGTCCAGCCTGCGCAGGGCTCTGGAACTGAGGGAATTTGAGCTGTATTTCCAGCCTATCGTGAATACCGAATCCGGTACCCTTTGCTCGGTTGAGGCTCTGTTACGCTGGAACAATCCGGCCATGGGCATGGTGATGCCTGATCGCTTCATTCCCCTGGCCGAGGAAACCGGACTGATTACGCCCATTGGCGAGTGGGTTCTGGAGGAGGCCTGTCGGGCTGCCATGGGATGGAAGCAGGCTATCGGAAAAGACATCGGCATCTCCGTGAATGTATCACCCCGCCAGTTCCGCGATCCTGGCTTTACCGAGGCCGTCATGCACGCCCTCTCGGCCAGTGGTCTGGCACCGGAACAGCTGGAACTTGAGATCACCGAAAGACTGATTCTCGACAACTCCATTGAAACCGCCGAGATCCTTCGACAGCTCGACAAAGCGGGCATCCGGTTGTCTGTAGACGATTTCGGCACCGGCTATTCCGCCCTCAGCTACCTGAAGAGCTACCCGTTTGATACCCTGAAGATCGATAAATCGTTTGTTCAGGATGTCATGAAGGAGCCCGAGGATGCCTCACTGGTAAGGGCCATCATCAACATGGCCCACAGCCTTGGCCTGCGGGTGATCGCTGAAGGTGTGGAAGAAGAGGCTCAGACCCACTTCCTGAGAAAGGAAGGTTGCGACTTCTCTCAAGGGTACTTCTACAGTCGCCCTCTGCCAGCTCCGGATTTTGACGCCTGGCTGGTCACCAATCATCGGGTATAGATCGAAAACCGTTGGAACGTCACTCCCATGGAAGACACCGTACTTGTCGTGAACTGCGGCAGCTCATCCTTGAAACTCGCGTTATTTGACGGTCAGCATCGAAAGCTGGCGTCCGCTCTGGCCGAACGCCTTGACCAGAGCGATGCGTTTGCTCGGGTTAAAGGCCGGAAAGGAACCATTCCACTGGATCCCGGTGCCAGCCACGATCAGGCGCTGAACGCTCTGGTCATGGCATTCCGGGACCAGGGACTGATGGCATCGGACCCGACGGCCGTTGGCCACCGGGTCGTTCATGGCGGCGAGACTTTCCGCGAGGCCGTGCTTCTTGATGCCGATGCCATCGATGCCATTGAGGACTGCGCGAATCTGGCCCCACTGCACAACCCGGTCAATCTATCAGGTATTCGCGCAACCCTGGCACAGTTTCCCGAGGTGCCCCAGGCCGCCGTTTTCGATACCGCCTTTCACCAGACTCTTCCCAGACGGGCATTCCTCTATGCGCTGCCTGAGGCCTGGTACCGCGATTGGGGGATTCGCCGTTACGGATTCCACGGCACCAGTCATGCCTTTATGGCCGCCGAAGCTGCCCGGTTGCTGTGCAAAACACAGGCAACCACCTCGATCATCTCAGCCCACCTCGGTAACGGCTGCAGCATTGCCGCCATCCGTGACGGGCTCAGTGTTGATACCAGCATGGGCCTTACGCCTCTGGAAGGCCTGGTGATGGGAACCCGTAGCGGGGATGTCGATCCCGGCCTTTTCGACTTTCTGCGCAGCAAGGGCATCGCTGCCGAAGAGGTGCACCGGATCCTGAACCAGGAAAGTGGCCTACTCGGCCTTTCCGGCCAGACCAATGACATGCGTTCTCTCTGTGAACTCGCGGACCACGGCCATGAGCCATCACAAACTGCCATTGATGTGTTCTGCTTTCGCCTGGCCCGTTACGTTGGCGCCATGATGGCATCCCTGAGCCATCTGGACGCGCTGGTTTTTACTGGCGGCATCGGTGAAAACAGCGCTCGAATCAGAGCGGAAACCGTCAACCATCTCAAGCTCATGGGATTTGACCTCAGCCCGGACCTCAACAACCATCATGGCGAATTCAGCGACGGCCGGATCGAAAGCCCCGACTCCAGGTTTCCCGTGTTGGTGATCCCCACCAACGAGGAACTGGTTATTGCCAGGGAAGCATCCCGGCTTGCCGGCTCTGCAGCTCTGACCTGACCCACACGCATCACCAGGAATACCATCATGGCAAAGAGTCTCTTTTTTGCACCGACATCCATTGATTCAGGGCTCACGTCGGTTTGTCTTGGGCTGCTGCGCGCCCTGGAGCGAGTGGGCGTGAGCGTGGGCTTTTACAAGCCTTTCTGTCAGTCCGTCCACCACGCGGAATCCATGCACAACGCGGGTCAGGACTCCTCCGTCGCTTTCGTGCGTGCCAGCAGCCACCTCAATCCACCAGATCCGATTGCGCTGAAGGAAGCCCAGCAGCTGCTCAACAGAGGCAAATCCGATTACCTGCTCGAGACAGTGGTCGGCGAATACCAGAAGGTTGCGCGAGACGTGGACGTGGTGATCATCGAAGGCCTGGTCCCGGACCGTAGCGAAGCCTACATTGCCAGGCTGAACGTGGAGGTCGCCCGCAACCTCGGTTCCGAGGTCATCCTCGTGAATACCCCAAAAAACCTGGATGCCCAGCAAGTCGATGAGGAACTGGACTTCTCGTCGCGCCTGTTTGCCAACCCGAGCGACCCGGATGTCATTGGCGTCATACTGAACAAGGTCGGAGAGCCGGAGCAGGCGGGTCTTGAGCCCCGACCCAACAGCAACCACCCTGCCCCGACCACCATTGATTACCAGAGCCAGTGCAAAGTATTCAGCGAGGGGCGCTTTCGCCTGATTGCCGAGATTCCCTGGCAGCCGGAGCTGCTCGCACCTCGGGTTTCTGATATTGCCCGAGAGCTGGGACTACCGGTCCTAAACGAAGGCCAGATGCACTCACGCCGGATCCAGAAGGTGTCTGTGTGCGCCCGAAGTATCCGCAATATGACTGAGACTCTCAGACCCGGCACCTTGCTGGTAACCCCGGGGGATCGAGAAGACATTGTGGTGACCACAGCGGTTGCTGCTCTGAACGGGGTCCCACTGGCCGGCCTGATGCTCACCGGTGGCCTGATGCCGGACCAGCGTGTGATCGAGCTCTGTCACCGAGCGCTGGAAACCGGTTTGCCGGTACTGGGCTCCGATGCCAACACCTATGAGACGGCCCACATGCTGGCGAATCTTTCGTCCGCCATTCCAATCGATGACCCCAACCGTATTGAAAAAGCGATGGAGGCGGTTGCCACTCGCATAGACACAGACTGGCTGCAGCAGCACCTCAAAGTCGCGCGACAAAACAGACTTTCTCCTCCGGCTTTCCGGTATCAGCTGTCAGAGCGGGCCCGGGCAGCGAACAAACGCATCGTACTGCCCGAGGGCAGTGAGCCAAGAACCGTGCAGGCGGCTATTATCTGTCATCAACGCAAGCTGGCACGGTGTGCCCTGATCGGGAATGCGGCAGAGATAGGGCGGGTTGCGGATTCCCAGGATCTTGAGCTGCCTGAGGATATCGAGATTATTGATCCGTCAGAGGTGCGCCAGCGCTATGTCGGTCCAATGGTAGAGTTGCGCAAGCATAAGGGGCTGACATCGGACATGGCCGAAGCCATGCTCGAAGACAACGTCGTTCTGGGTACCATGATGGTGGCTCTGGATGAGGCCGATGGCCTGGTGTCGGGGGCCATCCACACAACAGCCAATACGGTGCGCCCCGCCCTTCAGCTGATCAAGACCCACGACCACGCAAGAGTGGTCTCTTCCGTGTTCTTCATGTTGCTACCGCAACAGGTGGTGGTTTACGGGGACTGCGCCATAAATCCGGACCCGAATGCCGAGGAACTGGCGGATATTGCTATCCAGAGCGCGGAATCAGCGGAAGCTTTCGGGATCGAGCCAGTGGTCGCGATGATCAGCTACAGCACTGGGGAATCAGGCAGCGGCCAGGATGTAGACAAGGTAAGAGAAGCCACAAAAATAGCTCGTGAGCGCAGGCCGGATCTTCTGATAGACGGACCACTTCAGTACGATGCTGCGGCCATCGAGAGCGTGGCCAGGAGCAAGGCGCCGGACAGCAAGGTTGCGGGCAAGGCCACGGTATTCGTTTTCCCGGACCTGAATACCGGCAACACCACCTACAAGGCAGTTCAGCGCAGTGCCAATGTGGTCAGTATCGGACCCATGCTGCAGGGTCTGCGCAAGCCGGTCAACGATTTGTCCCGGGGGGCACTGGTGGAGGATATTGTGTTCACCGTTGCCTTGACCGCCGTTCAGGCCAAGCAGGTTGAACATGCCGGGCCGGGCTGAGGCAATCTTCCCTCACCCGGCCTCGGAATCAGCGTTTGAGACTCTTCTGGCGTTTTTTCTTAGGGCGACGACCCTGTTTCTCGTCGTTGTCCTTCTTGACCTTCTGACGCGGCGTCAGACGGTCCACTTTGCCAGCGAACGGATTTTCGCTTGATTTGAATTCAAAACGGATCGGTGACCCCGTTACCTTCAGGACCTTGCGGAAGGTATTCTCAAGGTATCGCTTGTACGCGCCCGGCAGCGAATCCACCTGGTTACCGTGAACCACAATCACTGGCGGATTGGACCCGCCCTGGTGTGCGTAACGCAGTTTGATTCGACGCCCATGCACCATGGGAGGCTGGTGCTGCGCAATGGCATCCTGCAGGATGGCAGTCAGGCGATTGGTCGGCCACTTCGCCATGGCAGACTCGTAGCACGCCTCCACCGACTCATACATAACGCCGACACCAGATCCGTGAAGCGCTGAAATATAGTGCTTATCGGCGTAATCCAGGAAGTCGAGACGACGCTGCACCTGCTCTTTTACCTTGGCCCGGTCATCAGGATCCATGCCGTCCCACTTATTGATAGCAATTACCAGCGAACGGCCTGCATCGAGGACAAACCCGATGAGGTGAAGATCCTGATCCACCAGTCCTTCCCGGGCATCAATGACCAGAATGACCACATGAGCGTCATCAATGGCCTGCAGCGTTTTGATAATGGAAAACTTTTCCACCACTTCGCTAACATTCTTTCGCCGACGGACACCTGCGGTATCAATCAATGTGTATTGACTGCCCTGACGCTCGTACGGGATATAGACACTATCCCGGGTGGTACCCGGCATGTCGTAAACCACGACGCGGTCCTCGCCGAGCATCCGGTTGACCAGGGTAGACTTACCTACGTTCGGCCTCCCCACCACGCCGATACGGATGCCAGGGTAACGATCTGCCCGGTCCTCTTCCTCCCGCTCCTCTTCGGAGGGCAGCAGGATTTCGAGCATTGAACGGATTCCGCGGTTGTGGGAGGCGGCAACAAGAAAGGTGGACTCAAAGCCAAGGCTGTAAAAATCGGACGCCGCGATATCCGGATCCTGGCCATCGGTCTTGTTAACAACAAGGTGAGCCAGCTTGCCGGAACGACGAAGACTGTCCGCAATGAGTTCATCGCCTGCGGTCAGGCCGGCACGGCCGTCTACCAGGAACAATACAATGTCGGCTTCTTCTACCGCCTGCATGGACTGCCGGGCCATTTCCAGATCCAGACCCTGCTCGTCACCGGTAAGGCCACCGGTATCAATGACGATGAAGCGCTGCCCCTCGTAGCTGCCCTCACCGTATTTGCGGTCACGGGTTAGCCCCGGGAAATCCGCAACCAGGGCATCCCTGGAACGGGTCATCTGATTAAACAATGTCGATTTGCCGACGTTAGGGCGTCCGACAAGGGCAATAACTGGAGTCATAATAGGGGATCAATCCTGCGGCTTAACCTGGAATACGGCCATCTTTCCGCTGTTGCCAAAAACCAGCAGGTTACCATTAGCGAGGCGTTGGGCGGGTACGCGGATACCCTCATCGTCGAACTCCAGTTGGCCAACCAGGCTGCCATCCTCGCGGTCAATGGCATGCAGGTAACCCTCGAAGTCGCCTACCACCAGATAATCCTCATAAACCATTGGCTGGGTCAGTTGTCGCCATGCAAGACGATCCTGGGTCCAGACTTCACGACGGTCTGACCCTCTCAGGGCAAGAATGTCGCCATTGGAAGAGGCAAGATAGATTTGGCCACCGCCAATCATCGGCGAGTAGAGGCTGGATGCATTCCGGCTCCAGATTTCCTGGCCAGTGCGAATATCAACAAGGGCAAGCTTGCCCTGATAACCAACCACCATGACGGCAGTTTCAAGAACCAGGGGCTGCCCCGTCACGTCGACCAGCCGTTCGAGCTCTGTGCGGCCCTGGGCCTGACCCACTTCGTATTGCCACATGGGCTGCCCCGAGGCTGCCGCTAAAGCGATCAGTTTGCCACTGGCAAAGGATGCAATGACCACATCACCACCGACCAGGGGTGCAGCGGCGGCCCGCATCGAAAGCACCGGAACGGTTCCGTCATACTGCCATAGCTTCTCGCCATCAGCGGCGCTGAAGCCGAGAACCTTGCCATCAGTGGTCTGGGCAACAACGAGCGAGCCATTGGACTGGGGCGCTGACAGCACTTCTGTCGGCAGAGGCTGACGCCAGACCTCGGAGCCGTCCTCACGGGAAAGGGCCACCAGATCCGCGTTCTCGGTGGTCAGGTAGAGATACTGCCCATCACCGCCGAGACCTGAGAAGATGCGCTCCTCAAATTCTGATTCCCAGACAACCTTGCCGGAATCCGAGGCCACTGCGTAAAGCTCACCATCCGCCGATGCGACGTAGATCAGATCACCGGTATTCAGGGGTGCCAGGTAGAGAAAATCACCATCATGACCGTCGCCCACGGACATGCTCCAGACTCTCTTGAATTCGGCGGACGCCTCAATCTCGGGAACCGGAACAGGTTGTTCGAAAGTATCCGTAGTGCTACAGCCCGAAAGTGCGACCAGCAGCGCCAGCCCCAGAAACAGTCCGCGTCTCGAGATCCTGTCGCGGAAAACCGGCATCAGGCATCCTCCCCGACACCGAGGTCTGCCAGTTTCAGTTCCAGAATACCGCTACGACCCTGCTGGCTCTCCTCTCGGGCAGCAAGATAGGCCTCACGGGCGCCCTCTTGGTCACCCTGTGCCAACAGTATGTCGCCACGGAGCTCGGAGTACATGGCATCGAAGGCATCGGCATTGCCGGCACCATCAATGGTGGCCAGGGCATCGTCGTACTGACCTGCAGAAAATTGTGCGCGGGCCAGACGATTACGGACCACGAGCGCCAATGCCTCGTGCTCACTGGTGTTTTCCAGCGCCCACTTCAGGGAATCAACTGCCGCTTCGGCATTGCCCTCCTGCATTAACTGCTGGCGTGCGAGGATCAGATTGCCGTAAACCGCGTAGGCGCTGTCCGTGTAATCTTCCCTCAGGGTCTGCGCCACGAAAGCAACGGTCTCACCGCTGGTTTCATCAGCTTGATCACTGAAGGCATTGAGGAGGTTGGCGAACTGGTTCGCTGCCTCAGTGCGCTGCTGGGCCTGATGGTTCTGCCAAGCCTGCCATCCAAACACAATGGCCAGGGCCGCACCAATGCCGATCAGCAGAGAGCTGCCGTTCTTTTTCCACCAGTCCTTGATCGCCTGGACTTGTTCTTCTTCGGTGCGCAACTCTGCCATGAGGACTCCTGTAGTCGAATTTTTGCTTTTGTATCAGTACGTTTGATCAGATTCAGTTGGCCAGTTTTGCTGCCAGAGACTCGGCCAGCTCATCCTGGGCGATCTCGCTTTGTGGCTCATCCGCACGCAAAGGCTTGAGCCCGGCGGTGCCACTGGCCACTTCGTTCTCACCCAGAATAACGGCGTAGCTGGCACCACTCCGGTCAGCTTTCTTCATCTGGCTTTTAAAACTACCGCCGCCACAGTGGGAAACGATCACCCGCCCCGGCAAGGCTGCACGCAGCTTTTCAGCCAGTTTAAGGGCTGGGGCCAACGCCACGTCACCCATAGCCGTCACATAAATATCGGCATCACTGTTCACGTAATCCGGGACCAATTCAAGCGTTTCCAGTAGCAAAATAAGGCGCTCGAGCCCCATTGCAAAGCCAACCGCGAACGTCGGTTTGCCACCCAGCTGTTCCACCAGACCATCGTACCGGCCACCAGCGCATACGGTGCCTTGGGCGCCAAGGCTGTCGGTTATCCATTCAAAGACCGTTTTGCCGTAATAATCCAGGCCCCGGACCAGCGCCGGATTCACCGAATAGTTCACACCTGCAGCATCCAGAAGCGCTTTCAGGCGCTCGAAATGCTCACGGGATTCGTCATCAAGATAGTCATCAAGGCTGGGCGCGTTTTCCAGGATCTTGCGAGTGGAGGGATCCTTGCTATCCAGGATGCGCAGGGGATTAGACTCCAGACGACGCTGGCTGTCAGCATCCAGATCTGATTTGAACTGATCGAGGTAATCCACCAGAGCCGACCGGTAAGTCCGACGGGACTCGGACGTTCCGATCGAATTAATTTCCAGCCGGGTATGCTCAGCGAGCCCCAGCTCTTTCCAGAGCCTTGCGGTCAGTATCAGCAGCTCGGCATCAATATCAGGGCCGGTCATACCAAAACATTCCACGCCGATCTGGTGGAACTGACGATAGCGCCCTTTTTGCGGACGTTCATGCCGGAACATCGGGCCGGTATACCAGAGCCGGCGGGTCTGATTGAACAGCAAACCGTGTTCCTCGGCTGCCCGGACACACCCGGCTGTGCCCTCCGGGCGAAGCGTCAGGCTGTCGCCATTGCGGTCTTCAAAGGTGTACATTTCCTTTTCGACAATGTCGGTAACCTCACCAATCGACCGTTTGAAAAGATCGGTCTGCTCCACAATCGGCATGCGGATTTCCTGGTAGCCATACTGGGCCAGCACCCTGCGAACCGTGGATTCCACAAACTGCCAAACGGGCGTCTGCTCCGGCAGGATATCGTTCATCCCGCGAATTGCCTGAATCTTTGCCAATGTTAACCCTTAACTCTGTCTGGATGGTTGTGCCCGGAAATGGAAACGATCAGTTGTCTGAGCGGGCAATGATCGATTCTTCCTGTTCCTTGCGACGTGCTACTTCCTCGCGAATCAGGCGCTCCAGATCGTCAGTCAGTGTGGCGTTGTCCAGCTTCTGATTTGGTTTGCCCGCCATGTAGAAGAGATTCTTGGGGCTGCCACCGGTAAGTCCGAGATCGGCAACTTTGGCTTCACCCGGGCCATTGACGATGCACCCGATAATCGCCACATCGAGGGAGTCGTTCACATCTTCCAGCCGCGCCTCCAGATCGTTCATGGTCTGGATCACATCAAAGTTCTGGCGGGAACAGCTGGGACAGGCGATGAAATTGATGCCTCGGCTCCGCAGCCGAAGGCTCTTGAGAATATCGAAACCCACCTTGATTTCCTGCACCGGGTCTGCCGCAAGAGACACCCGGATGGTGTCACCGATACCATCCATCAGAAGCATGCCAAGCCCAATCGAAGACTTGACCGTACCCGAGCGCAGTCCACCGGCCTCGGTGATACCCAGATGAAGGGGCTGCTCAATCTGCTGGGCGATCTTGCGATAGGCGTCCACCGTCATGAATACTTCGGAGGCTTTCAGGCTGACTTTGAAGTCCTGAAAGTCATGACGGTCAAGGATATCAATGTGGCGCATGGCCGATTCCACCAGCGCATCCGCCGTGGGCTCTCCGTATTTACGCTGCAGCGACTTCTCCAACGAACCGGCATTAACACCGATACGAATCGGAATGTTGCCGTCCCGGGCCGCACTGATGACCGCGCTGACGCGGTCGTCGCGGCCGATGTTACCCGGGTTTATTCGAAGACAGTCCACACCCAGTTCGGCCACCCTGAGGGCGATCTTGTAATCGAAGTGGATGTCGGCGACCAATGGCAGAGACACCTGCTCCCGAATCTTCCCGAACGCCTCCGCGGCGTCCATGGACGGTACAGAAACCCGCACAATGTCCGCGCCCGCTTCCTGCAATGCCTGAATCTGGCCAACCGTGGCCTCCACATCACAGGTGTTGGTGTTGGTCATGCTCTGCACCGCAATCGGCGCGTCGCCACCTACAGGAACATTGCCCACCATGATCTGGCGGGATTTGCGTCTGGTAATCGGGGAATCCTGTTTCATATCTTACTGACCGATATAGAAAATTTGATCAAGTTTCAAATTGTCAGGGTAAATTCTGACCGATTGTTGACAACCCGGTAGCCACCAATATCCACAGGCTCGCCCTGGAAACGGATGGATGCCACCGCATCAACTGCGCCAATCACAACCCTTAGCGGGGATGGTCCGGCGACATCAATCTGATCTCCGTTCCCCTGAAGCGAATTCACCAGACGGTTACCCGCTGCATCACTGACCTGAACCCAACAATCATCACTGAAACGAATCTGAAGCCGACCGGTATCCGCCACCTCAGACATTCCGTTTGGATTCTCAAGCACCGGCTCGGTAGTCTGAACAACCGCCGGAATCTGCTCAGTTACCGGCTCGGAAGGCTCCGACCGGGTGTCTTCAACCGCGGCCGTCTCAATTGGCGCCTGAGCCTCGCCAGCATCCGGTTCAACGGGCTCCACCAACGGTTCCCGCGTATCTGTTGCCACCGGCTCAGATTCCATGGCCACAGGCTTCGGCTCTTCAACACTCGCCACCACTTCAGGCTCGGAGCGTTCAGGCTCGGACAACGTCGCCAATTCCTCAGTCTCACCCTGATCTTCCGGCGCAGCCTCGGGCTCTGTTACCGCCTCGGAGGGTGCTCCATCCTGCTCTGGAACCAGGAAGGTGTAGGCCAGATAACCGGCAATGCCCAAAACAACCAGGAAAAACAGGGCCTTTGCCAACTGCCGTTTGCGACGTCTGCGACGCTCGATATCAATCAGGGGATTGGCTTCCTGCTCCTGTTCCCTCTGTTGCCGGATCGGCTCCAGCTCCTGATCCAGATCGGCAATCACCGCATCCGCATCCAACCCAACCTGTTTTGCGTAAGCCCTGACGTACCCTTTCAGAAAGAGCTCACTGTCAATCTGGCTGTAATCTCCCGACTCTATCGCCTGAATGACTGAAGGGCGCAAATGCTGCGCCGCGGCGATATCCGAGGTACTCAGACCGGCTTTTTCCCGTGCCTTCTGAAGCTGCTGCCCTATGGGCTCTTTCATCGCTGGCTGTGAGTTTTCTTCAGTTGCCATTAGAAATCAGCACCTTATATTGTTGGTATTCGACTGACTCCGGAAATTTGTTTCTAAGCTGAAGCGCAAGGCTTGCTTCCTGGTTTTCATCGCTGTAATAGCGAGCAATGCGGATTCCGGTAAGAAGGCTCTCTGGCGAGTGAACCAGGCGCTGATTCCTTTGCATCAGTGAAATCAGGCGAGAATAGTAGCGGGCCGCATCGTCGTAATTCCCGGTCTCGGCGGAAACCCGTGAAAGAGCCAACAGGGAGCGGGCATCGCCCCGTGTTAGCTCCACCGCCCGGAGGTAGGACGTCGCTGCAGCCTCCAGCTCGCCGAGTCGTTCCTGAGTCATGCCCAGGTTAAAGAACACAGAGCCACGATCCTGATAGCCGGTATCCCGGGAGGCAGCGCGGAACTGATCGCGAGCATCTTCCATCCGACCCCGCCCGAACAGGAATGCCCCGTAATACACTCGTGCCCTGGTATAGGCCGGATCCTCGGAAATCGCCTTTTTGAAGTTACGCTCGGCCAGCTCAGGCTCACCTTCCGCGTTATAGACCAGGCCCATGGCGGCCCTGGCGCCGGGGTCATCTGAATCCAGCTTGAGCGCCCTGTCCAGATGATGGCGAGCCCGCTCAAGATTGCCCTGTCCAATGTAGGCGGTGGCGAGTTTCACATAGTTATCGAGGGCTTCCTGACGATCCGCTTCCCGCGAGAACCGACTGTCCGTGGTAGTAACGCACCCTGTAACCAGCAGAGTCAGCAGCATAACGGCGAACATGGAAAAACGTCGGCTTGCTGGTGTTGTTATCACGGGTGTCCCCTTCCTCGATTGGGCTGCAAGACGTTCCTGGTTCAGGCATTCACCTGCTGAACCTGAATGTACCTCTGGCTTCGACGGGTCCTGTCTTCAACCCGACCTACCAGCTGACCACAGGCGGCATCGATATCGTCACCCCGGGTCGTTCTGATGGTAGCGATGTAGCCAGCCTCATTCAGAACCGTCTGGAACCGTCGGGTCGCATTCATACTCGGCCTCCGGAAATCGCTTTCCGGGAAGGGGTTGAATGGTATCAGATTGATCTTGCACGGCAGATCCCGCAGCAGCACCGCAAGCTCGCGGGCGTGCTCCGGTTGATCATTCATCCCCTCAATCACGGTGTACTCGATCGTCGCCTTCCGCTTGTCCGGCAACCGGGCGAAGTAACGCTTGGTGGCGGCCAGCAATTCGGCAATCGGGTACTTTTTATTCAACGGAACCAGTTTGTTACGCAGCTCATCATTCGGGGCATGCAGGGAAATGGCCAGTGAAACATCGGTAACTTCCGACAGGCGGTCCAGAGCCGGCACAACACCGGAGGTGCTGAGAGTAACCCTACGCTTGGAGATCCCGTAGGCCAGATCCTCCATCATGAGGTTCATGGCATCCACGACATTGTCGAAATTCAGCAGCGGCTCGCCCATACCCATCATCACCACATTGGTGATCGGCCGATCCGGACCTGGCTCAAAAGGCATAAAGGCCTTGCGCGCGACCCACACCTGACCGATGACTTCCGCCGCGGTGAGATTGCGGTTGAACCCACGCTTTCCCGTGGAGCAGAAGGTACAGTCGAGGCTGCAGCCGATCTGGGAGGAAACACACAACGTGCCGCGCTCCCCGTCCGGAATCAGCACAGTCTCGACACTGTTGCCGTTGTCCATGCGCATCACCCATTTACGGGTGCCGTCTTTGGACGTTTCGTCGTAAACCACTTCCGGACCACGGATTTCGGCAACCTGCTTCAGCTTTTCCCGAAGCGCCTTGCTCATATTGGTCATTTGATCGAAGTCATCAGCGCCACGCTGATGGATCCACTGTAAAACCTGTGTGGCACGAAAACGCTTCTCTCCCAGGGTTTCGAAGAAAGCCTCGAGCTTTGCTTTCGGCATCCCAAGAAGATTCGTTTTTTCAGCGGCCGCAGTCATTTCATAACCTCGATCAGATAATCAATTCAGAGGCGACCGAATGATCGCCTCCGATCAACGCGATCAGCCCCGCGGGCAAATCTCGTTGTCATTAAAGAAATAAGCGATTTCGCGCTCAGCAGAAGCCGCGGAATCAGAGCCGTGAACGGCGTTGGCATCGATGGATGATGCGAAATCTGCACGGATGGTGCCGGCGTCGGCTTCCTTCGGGTTGGTCGCGCCCATCAGATCACGGTTCTTCAGGATGGCACCCTCGCCTTCCAGAACCTGAACAACCACCGGGCCGGAGGTCATGAATGCAACCAGGTCATTGAAGAACGGACGCTCTTTGTGTTCTGCGTAGAAGCCCTCTGCTTGTTCCTGAGTGAGGTGCATCATTTTGGCAGCAACAATGTTCAGGCCAGCTTTCTCAAAGCGGCTGTAAATTTCGCCGATCACGTTTTTTGCTACCGCGTCGGGCTTGATAATAGAGAGCGTGCGCTCAGTTGCCATGGTCTTTCTCCAGTTTGTGGATGGTTAAAATTCTGGCCTGCGATTATACGCAGTCCGGGGCAAACTTCCTACCGCACTGCACGTAGGCGGGTAACAACATCAACTATTTGCGAACTGGCAAAAGCCACTTCCTCCTCCGTTGTGTAACGGCCGATAGAAAAACGCAGCGCCCGATGGGCCTGCTCATCACTTAAACCAATGCCACGGAGAACGTAAGAAGGCTCTACCGTGGCTGAAGCGCAGGCCGAGCCGGAGGAAACAGCGAGATCCCGCAGGCCCAACATCAGGGACTCCGCATCAACACCGTCAAAAGAAAGATTCACGATACCGGGGACGCGTCTGCTTTCACTGCCGTTCAGGCTGACACCCTCGAGCGATTCGAGTCCCACCAGGAAAGACTCCCGAAGCGCCTCCAGCTTGACGACTTCCTCCTCAAGCCCGGATTGGGCGATCGAAAACGCCTTTCCCATTCCCACAATCTGGTGAGTCGGCAGTGTTCCGGAACGCATCCCTCGCTCATGCCCGCCCCCATGAATCTGGGCGTCAATGCGAACGTCAGGTGACCGCCTCACGTAGAGCGCACCTACGCCTTTCGGCCCGTAAACCTTGTGCCCCGAAAGCGCTAACAGATCCACCGGCATGGAGGTAACATCAATCACCATCTTGCCCGCAGCCTGAGCGGCATCAACGTGGAACAGAACACCCCGCTTACGCAATTCGGCACCAATGGCGACGACATCCGTAATGGCCCCCAGCTCATTGTTCACCAGCATCAGGCTAACCAGAACGGTATTGTCCCTGAGCGAATCCAAAACCTGGTCAAAACTGATCGTTCCATCAGCGGCAGGGTCCAGCCATGTCACTTCGGTGCCCTGGCGCTCCAGCCACTTGCAGGTATCCACGACCGCTTTATGTTCAATCTTCGAGGTGACAATATGAGCGTCCTGGCGGTCGCCAACGGCACCCTTGATCGCCAGATTGTCCGACTCTGTAGCACCTGACGTCCAGACGATCTCACGGGGGTCGGCGTGAATCAGACCAGCTACCTGCTTGCGTGCAGCTTCTACAGCAGCTTCCGCCTGCCAACCGTAGGCGTGGGTGCGGGAGGCAGGATTGCCGAATACGCCATCCAGGGTGAGGTACTTCATCATTTCATCAGCGACAGCTGGATCAACGGGCGTGGTGGCCGCGTAGTCCATATAAACGGGCTTTTTCATGGATTCCGGAAACTTGTTGGTGTCAGGCCGGCGCCTGATCAGACAGGCGTTCGGTGTTGATGGTTTCAGAGCCGTTATCAGACTGGCGGCGATTCTGCCGGTCCGCAACCTGGCGAATTTCATGTTTTCTCATCAGATCTCCCAGACTGATCTGGCTGAGAAACTGATGAATCTGATCGCTGAGATCAGACCAGAGATGGTGGGTCAGGCACTTCTCGCCGTTCTGGCAATCGCCCTTGTTGCCACACCGGGTGGTGTCCAGCGATTCGCTGACGGCATCAACCACTTCGGCTATGTAAAGCTCAGCCGCCGGACGACTAAGCCTGTAACCACCACCGGGGCCACGAATACTGACGACCAGTTTCTGGCGGCGGAGACGAGAAAAAAGCTGTTCCAGGTAGGACAGTGAGATTTCCTGACGAGCCGAAATATCGGCGAGACTCACCGGCCCCTGGTCTCCATGCAGAGCCAGATCAAGCATTGCCGTTACGGCGTAGCGGCCTTTGGTGGTCAACTTCATAGTGTCAGCCCCGTGACGGGATTGAATCTCAAATATGCAGCTGAGAGTATGAATTGACCTACCATTTCAGTCAAGTATTCAGCGACGCACCTCATCGTCGTCGCGGACGCAATCAAAGTCCTCATCCTGTAGCGGTGGCAGCTCACCGTTCTGGTAATCGCTGTTCACTTTGCGCAGTGCCTTGCACATGTTCTCGATGCGGTCATCCACTGCATGCATGTGATCAAGCAACGAGCGCATGGCCCGCGCGACAGGGTCTGGCATTTCCTCCGTCACACCATAGGCGTCGAACCCCATGCGTTCTTCCATCTCCTTTCGGCGCTCCTCATCTTCGCCTTTGCGCTTGATGATGACACGACCCGGAATACCAACTACCGTTGCGCCGGCGGGCACTTCCTTGGTAACCACTGAATTGGAGCCAATCTTGGCACCCTCGCCCACTTCAAACGGCCCCAGAATTTTTGCGCCAGCTCCCACAACCACACTATTTCCGATGGTAGGGTGACGTTTGCCCTTATTCCAACTGGTTCCGCCGAGGGTAACGCCCTGATAAAGAGTCACGTCATCGCCGATCACCGTGGTCTCGCCAATGACCACACCCATACCGTGGTCGATGAAAAACCGGCGGCCAATAGTCGCTCCCGGGTGAATCTCGATGCCGGTCAGCCATCGGGCAATGGTGGAAATAGTGCGAGCAAGCCATTTCAGCCCGAGACTCCACAACCAGTGGGAAAACCGATGGAAAAGCAGTGCGTGCAAACCCGGGTAGTTGGTCAGAACTTCAAAGGTGTTCCTGGCAGCCGGGTCCCGGTGGAATACGCTGTTAATGTCTTCCCGCAAACGCTCAAACATGGCCATTATCCTGTTCCGTCGCCGCAGCGCCGGCCTCGGTTGATTTGCTGTTGTTCCGTGAGCCTGCCGCCTTCTGAACAGCAGTGAGAATACCCCTGAGAATATTGATTTCCATCTGATCCAGTCTGGCTCGCTGGAACAGTCGCCGCAAGCGCGTCATCAGCTGCCTCGGGTTTTCCCGTCGATGGAAATCGACATCAATCAGCACCTGCTCCAGATGCCCGAAAAAGCCTTCGACATCATGAACTTTAGCGGGCGGCACGTCCCAACCGTCGTCGCCGGGCCTGGTCATCGACTTTAGGTATGGGCTTCCTGCACCGCCTTCAAGGCTACGCAGATAAAACATCCGCAATTCATAGCACATGACCTGCACCGCCATGGCCAGGTTAAGGGAGCTATAATCCGGATTGGACGGAATATGGATGTGATAGTGGCAGCGCTGCAGTTCGTCGTTGCTCAGACCATGGTTCTCTCTTCCGAACACCATGGCAACCGGGCCGCTTTCAGCGTGTCCTGCCGCAGCGGCTGCAGCCTCAGGCGGCGCACAGACCGGCCAGGGCACCTTTCTTCCCCGTGCGCTTGTACCCATGACCAGCACGCACTCAGCGAGCGCTTCGTCCAACGAAGAAACCACCTGTGCGTTATCAAGCACATCCGAAGCGCCGGCTGCACGCGCGTAGGAAGCCTCATCCGGAAAAGAACAGGGATTAACCAGCCACAGATTAGCCAGCCCCATATTCTTCATGGCACGGGCAACAGCACCAATATTGCCCGAATGGGAGGTCTCAACCAGAACGATCCGAATCTGATCCTGAAATGTTTCCGTCCCTTCCTGTGGAAGTGCGCTTTTGTGCATTGTAAGCAGGCCCAAGGTTATTGATCAGGCCGGCAATGATAGCAGAAAGCACCCGCATTCTGCCCCTCCGGAGAACCCGTAACCTCTGGTTATCCGTGCTTTTGCTGAGTCAAAAAACATACAAGCGGGGTGATCTTTTGCTATGATAGCCGGCCTTCACACACCCGGATAATGAACACTCAGATGCAACCAGCTATTAAAATGGCCCTGCGCGTCGCGCGTCAGGGGTCTGACTATCTGAAAGCCCATTTCGAGCGCCAGGAACCCACCGGCAAGGACGACTCAGAACGCCGTCGCCAGCTGGAACGGGTTGAGCAGTCTATCTACGATAACTTTGCCGAGCAGCTCGAAAAGGCCTACAAGGACCACAGCATCGCGCCTCTGAACGAAGCGAATGCCGGAACCAGCGAGAAGAGCTGGCACATTTTTCCTGTCCTGGGCCGTGAGAATTTCCTTCGGGGCATTCCGGAGTTTGCTCTGGCGCTGTCTCAGAAGAAGAATAATCGTACCGAAAACCTGCTTCTGGTAAATCCCGTTACCGGCGAAGAATACTCCGCCAGCCGTGGCCATGGCGCTGCCTTGAACAGCCGCCGGGTTCGCGCTTCAGAAATCAAACTGCCAGAAAAAGCCGCCATAGCCACCAACCTGCTGGATCAGGCCCGAAAGAGCGAAGATCCGATGCTCTGGGGCGAAATGGCTGCTGTGCTGGCACGGGATTCCGGCATGTTCCGCACCTCCGGCTGCGTGGTACTGGATATCGCCCGGGTTTCCGCAGGACTGATGGACGCGGCGATTATTTTCCGGCCGGAAGCGGCCGACTTGGATCTTGGCGTCACACTGGCCATGGAATCCGGCGCTCTGACCGGCGACTTCTCCGGCAACCCGTCTACCGGTAACGCCCGCCAGCTGGTGGTCGCAAATCCGAAACTGTTCCGCGAAGTGCTGAAAGTACTGCATCCGTTCCGGGGCCGCCTGCCTCGTTGAGGCTTCCGGCTCTAACGGGCATAAAAAAACCGCCAGCATCCTGTGGCGGTTTTTTTCGTGCCCGAAATCGGCGGAAATGCCGTTACATCCGGTTCAGCCACTCCGGCGGCTGCTCTTCTTCATCGGCGTCTTCTGCACCCTCTTTCGGTGGCACGATCAAATCGTCACGGGACACGCCCATCACCATCAGAAGGTTTGCAGATACGTAAATCGAGGAGTAGGTACCGACAATCACACCAATAATCAAAGCAAGCGCGAAGTTGTTGATTGCCTCACCACCCAGAAAGTACAGCGCCAGCAGCACGATCAAAGTCGTACCAGAGGTGTTGATTGTCCGGGCAATGGTCTGGTGAATCGACTCGTTGATGATGTCCCAGGGTTCGCCAACACGCATCTTCCGGAAATTTTCCCGAATGCGGTCCGCAACGACAATAGTATCGTTCAGCGAGTAGCCAATAACCGCAAGCAAAGCGGCCAGGACGGTGAGATCAAAGGTCCACTGGAACAGCGCGAAAACGCCCAGAACGATAATCACGTCGTGAGCCAGGGGCACCACCGAGGCAATACCGAATTTGAACTGGAAGCGCATACCCACGTAGATCAGTACAACAGCCAGGGCAATCAGCAAGCCAAGGCCGCTGTCTTCCTTAAGCTCTTCACCAACCTGGGAACCAACAAACTCAGAGCTCACAAGCTCAAGCTCCGCGCCACCCTCTTTCAGGGTACGGGTGACTTCCGGTGCCAGCTGATCATTGTCAGCCTCGGCCATCCGCACCAACACCGTCGTGTCGGCCCCGAAGTTCTGAACGGAAAACTGCTCATAGCCGGCGGCATCGAGCCTCGACCGGATTTCATCGAGTTGCGGGGCCTCTGCGTACTCAAATTCAACGGAGGTACCACCGGTGAAATCCATACCCAGGTTCAGACCACGGATGGCCAACAGAGCAATGGACACAACGATCAGTGAGATGGAGATTACGGAAGCAATCTTCCGCAACCCCATAAAATCAAACGGTTGCTTCTGATCTTCAGACATTGGCGAGCTTTCCTCCGATCGACAGCTTCTCGACCCTGCGGCCGCCGTAAATGATGTTAACGATGCTGCGGCTGACCATCAGGCCAGAGAACATCGACGTCAGGATCCCGATGCACAGCGTTACCGCAAAGCCTTTCACCGGGCCGGAGCCCATGGCAAAGAGAATCACGGCAACCAGCAAGGTGGTGATATTGGCATCAAAAATGGACACGAACGCTCGGGAATAGCCCGAGTTGATCGCCGTCTGGGGCGGCGCACCGGATTTGAGCTCTTCCTTTATCCGCTCAAAGATAAGCACGTTGGCATCCACCGCCATACCAACCGTCAGAACAATACCGGCAATACCCGGCAAGGTCAGTGTCGCGGACAGGATCGACATACACGCCACCAGCAACATCAGGTTCAGGGTCAGTGCGATGTTCGCAACCACGCCGAACCCACGGTAGTAGACGAGCATGTACAGCAGCACCAGACCGAAGCCAAGCGCTACCGACATCATGCCGGCATCAATGTTCTTCTGCCCAAGACTTGGACCGATGGTTCTTTCCTGAACAAAGTACATCGGTGCTGCCAGCGCACCAGCACGCAGCAGCAATGCCAGTTCCGCTGCCTCCGGAATGGAATCAAGCCCGGTAATCCGGAAGCTGCTGCCCAGGGCGGATTGGACGGTGGCAAGGCTGATGATGCCTTTCTCCACAACGCGGTTCTCCACCTCCTGAGGCTCACCATCAACCATTCTGGTTTCGGTTTCCGTGCGATACTCAATGAACAGCACCGCCATCCTGCGACCAATGGCATTGCGGGTAGCGCGGTTCATCAGGTCACCACCAACCGAATCCATGGTGATATTGACCTGGGGCTGGCCGTTTTCATCAAAGGCCTGCTGAGCATTGGCCACATTGTTACCGGTAGCAATCACCTCTTGCTCAAGGCGGGCGGAGCGCTGGGGTTGATCCCGGAAACTGAACTCCTCGGTTTCGCTGCTCGGCGCGTCCTGACGGGCCTCCATGCGGAATTCAAGGTTCGCGGTGGCACCCAGTACACGCTTTGCCTGCGCAGTGTCCTGCACACCGGGGAGCTCAACAATAATTCGGTCGGCACCCTGCTGTTGAACCAGCGGCTCGGCCACGCCCAGCTCATTCACCCGGTTGCGGATAGTCGTGAGGTTCTGCTCAAGGGCATAATCCTGAATCGCCGTTACTTCCGCTTCAGACAGGGTCAACACCAGGAGGAACTCATCGCCCTCTGTCTGCTCATCAAGAAGAAATTCGTTGTACTGGTCACGTACCATATTGAACGCTTCGGTCCGGGCCTCTTCGTCCCGAAAGCTGAGAACAATCTCCCGATTGTCCTGCACATCCCCGCCTCGGTAACGGATCCGTTCTTCGCGCAATTCCCGCTTGATCTGGCCGGACATGGCCTCCAGGCGCTGGCTGACTGCGGTTTCCATATCGACTTCCAACAGGAAGTGGACACCGCCTCGAAGATCCAGACCCAGCTTCATGGGGCCGGCGCCAAGGCTCTTCAGCCAACCCGGGGTTGAGGCAGCCATGTTCAATGCCACCAGGTATTCATTACCAAGTGCGGCCTGCACCAGCGGACGAGCCTGCAACTGGTCTTCAGAGGTGGTTAGACGGATCAGAGCATCCCGATCCTGAAGAGTACTGCTCTTCACCTCGATGCCCCGGCTTTCCAGTACATCGACAGCCCTGTCGAGCACACCGGCGTTCACCTCGGTGCTACTGCGGGCGCCAGTGATCTGAATGGCGTAATCATCGGGGAAGAGGTTGGGCAAAGCGTAGATAAACCCGATCACAAGCGCGACCAGGATAACCAGGTTTTTCCAAAGCGGATACTTGTTCAGCATGGGATCCCTTGTAGCCGGCCTAGCGACCAGCCTTGGTGTTTCAGCCAGAAAGATTCAGACCGGCCACCAGGGATGGCCGGCTAAATGGCCCCGCTCAGATGTCCTTGAGCGTGCCCTTCGGCAGAGCCGCAGCAACGGCTACTTTCTGGACCTTGATCTCTACGTTGTCGGCAACTTCCACAACGATGAAATCGTCGGTTACCTTGGTGATCTTGCCGGCAACACCACCGGAAGTCACAACTTCGTCACCCTTGTTAAGTCCGGACATCAGGGCCTTGTGCTCTTTCGCACGCTTGGACTGCGGACGCCAGATCAGGAAATAGAAAATCAGGATGAAGCCTGCGAAAAAGATTACCTGGCCCATAACACCCATTCCCTGAGCACCCGGATCCTGTGCCATCGCCAGAGCAGGCATCAGAGCCAAAAGGCCGGCAACGAGCATTTTAATAGATTTCATTGGATATCTCCGTTGGTTTAGCAAATAGATCAAACATTGCCCAGGGGCGGAACGGTCTCTCCGCGCAGGGCATAGAAGTCGGTTACAAAGTCCGACAATGTACCTGCTTCAATGGCCCCACGCAATCCAGCCATCAGGTTCTGATAGAACCGGAGGTTGTGAATGGTATTCAACTGTGAGCCCAGCATTTCTCCACATTTATCGAGATGATGCAGATAACTTCTCGAAAAGTTCTTACAGGTGTAACAGTCGCAACGCTCGTCGAGCGGCGAGGTATCATGACGGTGCCGCGCATTGCGGATTTTCACAATCCCGGTTGAGGTAAACAGGTAACCATTCCTGGCATTCCGGGTCGGCATGACGCAGTCAAACATGTCCACACCACGCCGGACTGCCTCAACAATATCTTCCGGACGCCCCACGCCCATCAGATACCGCGGTTTGTCCTCCGGCATCTTCGGCGGCAAATGATCCAGAATCCGGATCATGTCCTCCTTTGGCTCGCCAACGGAGAGACCGCCAATGGCATAGCCATCAAAGCCAATGTCTGTGAGCCCCTGCAGGGAGCGGTCCCGCAGGCTCTCGTACATGCCACCCTGGACAATACCGAACAATGCCGCGGGATTGCCCTCGTGGGCATCCTTGCTCCGTTGCGCCCAACGCAGGGACAACTCCATGGAGTCCTTTGCCTGGCGTTCGGTGGCAGGGTAAGGCGTGCATTCGTCAAAAATCATGACGATGTCTGACCCCAGATCCCGCTGGACCTGAATAGCAATCTCCGGGGACAGCTCCACCGGCGAGCCGTCTACCGGTGAGCGAAAGGTAACGCCGTCCTCGGTAATCTTGCGCATTTCGCCCAGGCTGAACACCTGAAAGCCGCCGGAATCGGTCAGGATCGGCCCCTGCCATTGGGTAAAATCATGAAGGTCGCCGTGGGCCTTGATCACTTCGGTGCCCGGCCGAAGCATAAGGTGAAACGTGTTACCCAGGATGATTTCTGCGCCAATTTCATGGATATCGCGGGGCAACATACCCTTCACCGTGCCGTAAGTGCCGACAGGCATGAATGCAGGGGTTTCGACGGAACCCCGAGGGAACGTCAGCCGGCCACGACGGGCCCGCCCATCCTCCCCCAGTTTTTCAAACGACATGAAACAGGTTTTTGTCACAAGGCCTCCCCGGCATTATCGGTACCGGCTTCATTGGATTCCACGGCTGGCCCCAGCAACATGCCACGACTGGGTTCCTGCCCGGTAATAAACATGGCATCGCCGTAACTGAAAAAGCGGTAGCGTTCCTTCACCGCCTCCCGATAGGCTGCCATCACATTGTCATAGCCGGCGAACGCACTGACCAGCATGATCAGGGTGGATTCCGGCAAGTGGAAGTTGGTTATCAGGGCATCAACGGTCTGGAAACGGTACCCCGGGTAGATAAAGATGTCGGTCTCACCAGTGAACGGCCTCAAGCGACCGCCTCGACTGGCAGACTCAAGGGAGCGAACCGACGTGGTGCCCACGGCAACCACACGCCCTCCCCTCGCACGAGCTCGCTCGATCGCGTCAACGGCGTCTTGGGGAACGTTCACGACCTCACTGTGCATGGTGTGATCTTCAATTTTGTCCACCCGAACCGGCTGGAAGGTGCCGGCACCCACATGGAGCGTCACGAAGGTGCTTTCGATTCCGCGGGCGGCCAACTTATCCAGCAGGCTCTCATCAAAATGCAGCCCCGCCGTCGGCGCAGCGACGGCGCCGGCCTCCCGGGCGTAAACGGTCTGGTAGCGTTCCCGGTCGCTGGATTCGTCCGGGCGATCAACGTAAGGCGGCAGAGGCATATGGCCAATGCGCTCCAGCACGTCGAGCACTGGTTCCTCTGCTTCACACACCAGATGAAACAGCGCTTCATCCCGGCCCGACATCCGCAGGCAGGTACCGTCTTCCAGGATAACCTTCTGGCCATCCTTCAAAGCCTTGGATGCACGAACATGGGCGATGATTTCATGTTCCCCGGTCACCCGCTCAACCAGCACCTCAACCTGGCCACCGGTCTCCTTCTTGCCAAAAAGGCGCGCAGGAATCACCCGGGTGTTGTTAAACACCAGCAGGTCGCCGGGTTGGAGTAGGTCAGGAAGTTCACTGAAAATGCGGTGGTCGAGCTTGCCGGAAAGACCATCAAGACAAAGTAGCCGGGATGCACTGCGATCTTTGAGCGGATAGCGGGCGATCAATTCGTCCGGCAGGTCAAAATGAAAATCGGAGACATTCATGGAATGGACTGTTAACGACGCCGAAGGAAAGAAGATGGTAGCGGCGGGCGGACTCGAACCGCCACGGGTTTTACCCCAACGGATTTTGAATCCGTCGTGTCTACCAATTTCACCACGCCGCCATCGGAGAGTGTTGGGGATTATACTGAGCTAAATCGCGAAAGCAATAAGCCAGCGGACACAACTGCCCGCTGGTTCAGATATTTACAATCTGTCGAACAGCGACAATTGCGAAACTTGGGCAAAAGACTGCTGGGCCGCCTGCAGGACGAAGCTCTGGAAACTCAGGTTACTGATCGCTTCTGCGTAGTCCACGTCCTGTAACTGCGACCGGATTTCATTGGTATAAACGGAAGAATCTTCGAGGAAGGTCTTGGTGGACTCCACCGCGTTCATCCGGCCACCGAGTTCGGTTTGCTTGAGGATGATGCTCTCCTGGGCGTTATCCAGGTTAATCAGGGAATTGGCAATCAGGTCATCGTACTCGGCCCGCCCGCCCGGACTGCTCTTGTCGATGTTGTTCAGGCCGGCAATCAGGTTCTCGATGGTACCGAACACCGACTGCTTTTCGTTGATCTGAAGTGTAAACACATCGCCAGCGCCCGGGACCGCGTCTGTCAGAGTCACCTCAACACCTGCCACAACGAACGGCTCGCCACTCTGGTAGGTGGCTGGATCAACCGTCAGCACATCACCCTGACTGTCCGTGGCGATGATATTGCCACCGACATCAACCTCAACCGTGATGTCGTCCGGGAATGAATTGGGATACTCCGCAGCAAGATCTGCTTCGTTAACCAGACTGACCCCGGAAATGGAGGCGGCCGGCGTATTCACAGTGCTGTGTTCGCCGGTTATTGCAGCGGGAACCCGGACAAAAATGTCCTTGCCGTTATCGCTGATGGGAACGGTAACGCCATCATCAATCTCGAGGACTCGTTGGCCTTCGTCGCCCTGATAAGTCCAGCTACCTGAAGGGTCCTGCTCAAAGGCCTTTACCGAGCCCTGGAATCCACTAAAAATATACTCTCCTGAGGCATCCCGGGTATTGGCAATATTCGCCAACTGCCCAATGCGCTCCTCCAGCTCGGAGGAAATTGAGCGCCGGTCGTTGGCCGACAACGATCCATTACCGGCCTGAACCGTCAATTCCCGGATTCGCTGAATCACATCGATTGAGCTTTCCAGCGCACTCTCTTCCTGTTTCAGGCGGTTGTCCGCCAGATCGACATTGCGCTGATAAGTTTCAACTCGCGAAAGCTCCTGGTCCAGTTTCAGAATCCGGGCCGCAGCTACCGGATCGTCGGACGGTTTGTTCACCCGCTGGCCGGTGGAGATCTGCTGCTGAGTGTTGTTCAGGCTGGTATTCAGCTCTTGCAGCCGATTAATACCACCCGAAAAAATCTGCTGTGATGAAATTCTGATCATGTCACATCACCTCAACCGTTACCGGAAACTCTGTAACAGGGTATTGAACAGGTCCTGGGCCACCGACATCACCTGGGCCGAGGCATTGTATGCGGCCTGATACTGGATCAGGCGGCCGGCTTCCTCATCCAGATTGACACCAGATACCGATTCCCGCTGGTTGGTTGACTGCTCCAAAAGGGTTTTGCCGGCATCCACATCCAATTGACTCTGGCGCGTTTTAACACCGATATCTTCAACAAGCCCCGCGTACCCTTCGGAAAAATTCTGGCTACCGCCGTTCAGGGTATTGGCAGTGCCCAGGGCGGCCAGCAGTTCCGCATTTCGATTGTCTGAAACGCCGTTGGAGTTGTAATTGATCTCGAAGGTGTCGCCGTCGGCCGGCTGACCGGATATCTTGAACTGAAAGCCCTGATACTCGGCACCATCCGCCGGATTGTCACTGAACAGTTCATTAGCAACACCAGGCGTGTAAGGACGATTAGCCGGGCCTATGGGATTGCCACTGCCGTCCGTCACGGTGAACACAAGGCCGGTACCCGGGTCGTCAAATTCCACGGTTATCGGGCCATTCGCCAACTGCCCGGACGACTGAAACGCCGGCAACAAGGAATTGGTGAACGGATTCCTAACGTTCAGCATGGTGCCCTGATCGATCTTACCGGTTCCGATATTGTCATCTCCGGTCGTCGCACGGACCGGGCTGGCAAAGGCCAGATCCTCTTCCCGATTAACCACCAACCCGATACTTTCAGCGGCATTTCGGCTGGGCTGAATCAGGTATTTGTCCCCGGCGTTGAAGGTGCCGCCTTCAACGCGGATGTTGAAACCGGGCATGCTGATCTCAGATTGAGCAGGATCCGGCAAACGGCCCTGGTTCACGGTTTTTCCCGTCGCCTGGTCAATCAACTCGTAACTCCGCCCGTCACCACTGAACTGCAGGGTCCAACGTCCTGCCGGAAGCGCGGAGCTGTCGGTTATTTCTACGGCCAACTGGCCCGTTGTGGAGGGCGCATTATTCCCGTTAGGGACAACCCTGCTTCGTTGGGCTTCAAGCGAATTAATATCGGTGAAGAACAGACCGCCGAGCTCGCCCTCCAGATCCATTCCAATTTCATGCTGATGATTCATGGTGTCCGACAACGCAATGGCAATTCTGCCAAGCTCATCGAAAGCCGGTTTCAAACCTTCAGTATCGAATCGCAAAAGACCGCCCAACTTGCCGCCAGTAATCTGCTCATCGATGTTAAGAGTGCGTCCACCGTTGTTCAGCGTGAATTCCAGACGGGTCGGATCCTCAGTGTTTTCCCGGGTGCCAAGGGTTGAAGCGTTACTGCCAACCACCAGGGACAAACCGTTCGACAGAGACACGTTGACCTGGCTACCGTCCGCCGGACTGACTTTTATGCTAATCAGCTCCGACAGCTGACGGAGTTTTTCGTCCCGCTTATCCAGTAACTCGTTGGGCATTTGCCCCTGGGCGATACCGGGTGACTCGGAGATCGCGAGGTTCAGCTCCGCAATGCTCTTAAGCAGAGTATTGGCATCCTTCACGCCCTGCTGCATCTGGGTCTTGATGGATTCCCGCTGCTGAATGAATTCCTGGTTAAGGGCCTGGAATCGGTTTACAACCTGTTGCGCCTCACTAAGAACCAGCTGGCGCTGTGGCAGAGACGTTGGGTCTTCGGCTGCGTTCTGAAGGCTGGCAAAGAAGTTGTTCAAGGCATTGCTGAGGCCTGTGGTTTCACCGCCCAGCAGGTTATCAAGCCTCGAAAGCTCGGAATTGAGGGCTTGCTGCTCGCCGTACAGCGTGCTGTCTTCCCGCACCTGCTGAACCAGGTATTCATTGGCCAGGCGCCGAATGTCCGCAACATTCACGCCGCTGCCAATGGTGCCGGCGCCGGTGCGCTGGCCTTCCTGGGTTTCAAACAGCACTTCCTGGCGACTGTAACCCGGCGTGTTGGCGTTCGTTATATTGTTGCCAGTTGTGTTCAGCGCAGCCTGATGACTTAGGATGCCGGTCAGACCAATGCCTATCAGCCCTGCCATAAGGTTTACTCCTTCATCCCGTCACTGCCCATGGACAGTGTCATCAGTGAGTCACGGTTCATGATCTGGCGGATCTTGTCACCGTAGTTCGGGTCGGTTGCATAACCAGCCTCCTGCAACTTCTCGGCAAAAACCTCTGGCTGGTCTGCTACCGACAAAACCTCCCGGTAACGGGGGTTGGATTCCAGGAAAGAGACATAGTCCCTGAAGCTGGACTCGTAATCCTGGTAAGCCCTGAAGCTGGCCTGCTCTTTCATCGGCAGCCCTTCCCGGTATTCCGTGGTGGTGATGGACACCGCTTCGCCCTGCCAGCGGCTATCCGCCTTTATGCCGAACAGGTTGAAACTGGGCTCACCCTGCTCCCCGCGAATCATGTGCCGGCCCCAGCCGGTTTCCAGGGCGGCCTGGGCCACCATGAGTTTCGGGTCAATGCCCGAGTCGCGGGCAATCCGCTCGGCCACCGGCAGCAGCTCGGTGACGAAGTGCTCCGGAGAGTCAAACTGGTGCGGCAAATCCTGCGGGGTCGCGGTCACTGCCAAAGGTGCTTTCTCCGCCACAGAAGTTACCTTCTGCACCTGCTCGGGTAATTGGGCATTGAGGGCGGGGAAGCTTCGGTCATAATCCGCAAGGCTCGCCTTATGGCCCGCAAGTCTGCCGCCTTCGTCATTCATGCCCGGAATCTGTTTGCCGAGTTGACGTACCAGTGCATCAGCAAGACCACTGCCCTTGCCACTGGCCATGGTCAGACTCATCTGGCTGTCGAACATATCCCGGTAAAGCTCTGACTGATTGCTCTTCAGGTAGTTGCCCTCAGCGAAGACATCACCGGCCTTGCGCATGGACTTCAGCATTTCAGACAGGAACAGGCTCTCGAACTGGCGCGCCACTTCGCGCAGGGCTGACTCTTTGTCAGTGCGAGCCTGGGCCTTCAACGCATTGAGACCGTTGAAGTCGGTGTAAACCTGGGCCTGTTGAACCTTATAGTCCTGCATCACGCCACCTAGATAACAATCAGCTCGGCACGCAGTGCACCGGCCTGTTTCAGGGCTTCGAGTACCGCCATTACGTCGCCCGGAGCCGCACCCACCTGGTTTACGGCCTGCACGATCTCGTTCAGAGTGACGGCGGGGCCGAACTTGAACATCCGCGCCGGCTCTTCGGTAATGGCAATCTGGGAATCCTGCTCAATGGCGGTGTCTCCACCGGCAAAGGGATTCGGCTGCTCCACATTGGGGTTTTCCTGAATGGTCACCGTCAGATTGCCGTGAGTAACGGCAGCGGCGCTGACCTGAACATTCTGGCCAACCACGATGGTGCCGGTACGGCTGTTGATGACCACCTTCGCGGCATCCTGAGCCGGATCAACCTCAATATTTTCGAGAATCGAAAGAAAGCTGACCCGCTGGGAAGGATCCCGCGGCGCGCGCACGGATACCGAGGTGGCATCGTGGGCATAGGCCATATCCGGGCCGAGACGTTCATTAACAGCCTCGACTACGCGGCGAGCCGTTGTGAAGTCCGGGCGCAGCAAATGGAAGGTAATGGTGTCGCCTTGACTGAACGGCGAAGCCACCTCCCGCTCGATAGTAGCGCCGTTGGGAATCCGGCCAACACTGGGAACGTTCACGGTGATTCGGGAGCCGTCCTGCCCCTGGGCACCAAAGCCGCCCACCACCAGACTGCCCTGGGCCATGGCATACACCTGACCATCAGCACCTTTCAGCGACGTCATCAACAAGGTGCCGCCGCGCAGGCTGTCCGCATTGCCAATGGACGAGACGGTGATATCAATTTCCTGGCCAGTTTTTGCGAAAGGCGGCAATGTCGCACTCACCGTTACTGCGGCAACGTTAGCAAGGTTCGGATTGACGCCTTCCGGAAGGGTCACACCAAACTGGTTCATCATGTTCCGGAAGGTCTGATTGGTAAACGGAGCCTTGTCACCGGTTCCGTCGAGACCAACCACCAGGCCGTAACCCACCAGCTGGTTGTTGCGAACACCCTTGATTCGGGACAGGTCCTTCAAGCGGTCCGCCATTACCGGGGCCGAAACAACAGCCAGGGCAAGTACCCAGACAATTAAACGGCGTAAGCTCATAGTGGCCACCACTCGCTATTAAAGAAGCGTGCCAGCCACCCCATCTGGTTTGCCTGGTCAAAATCACCAGTGCCTCCATAAGCGAACCGGGCATCAGCAATGCGATTGGATGCGACCGTGTTATCAGGCTGGATATCCTGGGGGCGAACCAGACCCGTCAGGCGGATGTATTCATCACCATTGGTCAACGAAAGCCATTTTTCACCGCGAATCCTCAAAACACCGTTTGGCAACACTTCTGTCACGGTGACGGTGATACTACCGGCCAAACTGTTGCTTTGGTCTGCTTCAGCGCTGCCCTCGAAATCACGTTCGTGATTCAGGGAGGTATTAATCCCGAAATTGCTCTTACCCAAGATGGTCGGCTCTGGCAGCGTGACCTCATTGTCCTTGGTGATGCTGGTTTCTGCGTTCTTGCTGGCCCGGGTAGATTCTTCAAGAATGACTGTGAGCACGTCACCCACGTTCAACGCTACGGTATCGCCGTAGAAGTTGTAGTTCCGGGAGACCTGGTAAATCGAACCCGAAGCACTGTCCCGCTGCATCATGGCCTGAGGGCGAACCGGTGCAAACTCGGGGTCATCCGGAATTGCCCGAGGGCGACTCATGGCCGTGCACCCCTGCAACACAATGAGGACCACCACAGCCGCCAATGTACTGGCACTTCGAGTTGTCCGGTTTGATGTCATCAATTTCATGACCTCACCTCTGCCCGCGTTAGCCAATGTTTTGAGTGATGAACTGGAGCATCTGATCGGTTGTGGAGACCACTTTCGAGTTCATTTCGTAAGCCCGCTGGGTGGTAATCATATTCACCAGCTCCTCAACCACCTCAACGTTGGACGACTCTACGGAGCCCTGTTCAATACTGCCCAGCCCTGCCAGCCCTGGCTCACCTTCTGCAGGATCGCCACTGGCGTTGGTCGCCTTGAACAGGTTGTTACCGATGGCCTGCAGGCCCTGGGGGTTGATGAAATCAACCAGCGTAATCTGGCCCAGATTTACCGGCGCCGCCTGATCGTCCGTTACTGCCGTTACAGTGCCATCTTTACCGATGGTGATATTGGTGGCGTTCTCCGGCACATTGATGGCCGGTTCTAGTGGGTATCCATCGGGATTGACCACATCGCCGTCAGCATTTAGCTGGAACTGGCCATCCCTGGTATAGGCGATCTGTCCATCCGGCAACTGCACCTGCAGGAAGCCACGGCCATTGATGGCCATATCCAGGGGCTGTTCGGTAATCTGCAGGTTGCCCTGCGAGAACTGCTTGGCAGTGCCCACTACCCGCACACCGGTCCCCAGCTGCAGGCCGGAAGGCAATTCAGAGTTCTGGGTTGTCAGACCGCCGGGCTGCCGGTTGATCTGGTACAGAAGGTCCTGAAAC
The DNA here is from genome assembly GCF_008107725.1 of Marinobacter sp. BW6. Lineage (GTDB taxonomy): Bacteria > Pseudomonadota > Gammaproteobacteria > Pseudomonadales > Oleiphilaceae > Marinobacter. The sequence continues at coordinate 26,257 of NZ_VIRN01000035.1, read as the reverse complement.
ACGGCCCTGTCCCGCTTGAAGCCAGTGGTGTTAACGTTCGCCAGGTTGTTGGAAATGGTGGACATGTTGGTGTCCTGAGCGCTCAACCCGGTCTTGCTGACCCAAAGTGCTGGATGCATGCTGTTTACTCCTTGCCGGGGGCAGTCAGGCGGCCATTTTTTGCCGCTTCAGGCCCCCAGGCCAATGTGTTCAGTCGTTACTTAAAGGTTCTGCAACAGCCGTGCCGTTGCTTCGGAATTCTCGTTGGCGGTGGTCATGACCTTCACCTGCATCTCGTATTGCCGGGATAGCTGAAGGTTCGAGATCATCTCCTCCACTGCATTCACGTTGGAGCTCTCCAGAAACCCCGAAGCTACCCTGAGGTTCGCGTCGGGCGGCTCAGGCCCATCCAGGGCCTGATCCGGCTTCCGGCGCATGTGTCCGTCAAGGCCCTTCTCCAGGGCTTCCGGTGGCGGATTGACCAGCTTCAGCCGGTCCACCTCAACCAGCTGGTCCGGCGGTCCACCCACAGGAACAATTGAGACTGTGCCATCGGCGCCAATCTGGACGTTATCGAAAGGGGGTAGCGCAACCGGCCCACCGTTGCCGAGTACCAGTTCGCCATTGGCCAGTCGCACCAGGCCGTTGACATCCACCTGGAGGCTGCCGCTGCGGGTGAAGACTTCCTCGCCCTGATCGTTCTGGATGGCAAGCCATCCCTCACCTTCCACCGCCACATCCAGTTTGCGACCGGTTTCCATCAATGCGCCAGCGGAAAGGTCGGTGCCAGGCCTTTCTGTCATGGCATAGGCGCGGGTCGGGTGGTGTTCCCCGTAGACAGGCATACTGCGGGCCTGGGCGAAATCCTTCTTGAAACCGGTGGTGCTGACGTTCGCCAGGTTATTGGCATGGGCCTGCTGGGCCAGCATATTCTGCTTGGCGCCAGACATACCGATGTAAAGGGCTTTGTCCATGGGAAAACTCCTGCCGGAATTTTGACTGTTTCAAGTCTTCCTGCAGGAGTCATGCCATGTTCGCTAGGTCGCGATATTAACGGAGGTTGATGATGGTCTGGGTGACCGCATCAGAGGTTTCAATAGTCTTGGCGTTGGCCTGATAGTTGCGCTGGGCAATGATCAGGTTGACCAGTTCCGCGGACAGGTCCACGTTGGACTCTTCCACCGAGCTGGCCTTGATCGATCCAAGGGTTCCAGTATCGGGGGCACCGATGATTGGTTGGCCAGATTCGAAGGTTTCCACCCAGGAGGTGTCGCCAACAGGGGACAATCCGTTGGTATTGTTGAACGATGCCAGCGCCACCTGACCCAATGCCTGGGATTGGCCGTTTGTGTAACGGGCGAATAATACCCCCTGATCCGATACGTCGAGTCCAGAAAGGCGACCGGTGGTATACCCATTTTGCTGCTGGTCATTGACCCCGAATGCCGCACCGTACTGGGTTGTACCATTCAGATTTATTACAAAAGCCGAGGTTGTTGGCGGCTCGGGAATCGGCGTCACCACCGTCTCGCCGGCAGCTGGAGGCCCATCAGCCCCGTTAGGTTGCCCTGCACTGTCTTTCGGTATCCAGTCATCAATGACGATTTCGCCACTGGGGTCGCCGTTTATGGACTGAAGGGCACCGTCCTGATCAAACCGGGCAGTATAAGGTGTCACATCCGAGCCACCCACGAACTCACCATCGATCTGTGCGTATACTGACCACTCGCTAACCCCGACGCCATTGCCCGGAGAGGGATTCTTGACAAAGAACTGCGTCAGCTCGTGAGAGTTACCCAGACTGTCATAGATGGTGGTGGATGTAGCGTGGTTATAGGTACGTTGGTCCAGCGGATTGAACTCGTTGGTGATTCGAATCGGCGAGGCGTTAAAGGCTGTCTCAAAGGTTCCATCCGAGGGGTCGCTGACAGACGCGACGATCCTGTCCGCAGTCACATTGACGTCGCCAAGCACCGGCGCGGGATCTGTTGTCGTTGTGCCATCTCCGAACGAGTAATCAAGAGTTTCACCCTGATTATGGATCACACGGAGAACATTTGTACCTGTCCCATCGTCAACCACAGAGGCTGATATTGCCGCTTCGCTGGAATTGTTGATCGAATCAACAAGATCCTGCAATGAATTGATGTTGTTCGTGTCCAGCGCTAAAGGCGCGCCGTTGATGTCCAGGCTGAACGTGAAACTGCCAGTGGTGTTGGCATTGGCGATAGAGGTGTCCGTGATTCCGCTCGCGGTAGCCGTAGTGGTGGCTGACGCACTCAAACCACGAACATCGTTGATGGTCGCTGCGGCCTGACGTGCGGTAGCCGCAGGATCAATAGCAACATTGACGTCTGACGAACCATCAGAATACTGAACAGAGAAACTATCACCCTGCAGACTGGTGACAGACAGGGGACCGATATCTCTCACCCTGGTTTCGAGCACCGACTCCCTAGAGTCCAGATTTAGGTCGGTATCGAGATTAGTAGTCCTCCGGGGAGAAAGGTTATCCGTTGCAATCTGCAAATCTCCACGGATCCCGGAAAGATTTCCATCCTCGTCGGCGGTATAGCCCTGAACACGCATGTTCTGGTTGTTGGTAACGTAGCCTTCCTTGTCGATACCAAACTGCCCTGCACGGGAATAGCGGATCTCTCCACCATTATTGAGTATAAAGAAACCATCACCTGCAATGGCCATATCCAGGCCATTGTCCGTAAAACTGATGTTGCCCTGACCAAAGGACTGCTTCACATCCTGAACCCGGACACCGTCACCAATCGGGTTGGTGCCTGCGCTCAGGAAACCGCTGGCGTATAGATCGCCAAACTGGGCTTTGCTGCCCTTGAAGCCAACGGTACTGGCGTTCGCAATGTTGTTGCCGGTGACGTCCAGATCCACCGATGCCGCACGAAGGCCGCTCAAACCTGTATTAAATGCCATGGTTCACCCCTTGGTGTTTCACCGGTCTCAGTTAATTTGTTTCACATCAGACAGGGCAATGGAGCCCATGCCTGCAAGATTCAGGGTTATCGAGCCGCCCTGGCCCAGGGATACGCTATCCACATTGGCGCTCACCATGGTGCCCAGCTGCTGTGGCCCATCCGGATAGGAAGCCTCGGCCACAATCCGGTAGGGACCCGGCGGCAAGGGATTGCCGTTGCCGTCCTGGCCGTCCCAGCGGAAGGACACAACACCTGCCTGGCTGCTGCCCATATCAATCTGACGCACCCGCTCACCATTCTGTCCCTCGATGGACAGGCGCAGACCGCCCGTAGACGCCGGCACCTCAATGGTCCCGGTAATTTCACCTTCGGCACCCAGGATCCCGATCTGTGAGGGAGCGAGCACGGTTTTACCCACCATGGCCGAGGCCTGGAGCGCCTGGGTGGAGCGGAACTGACCAACCACATCCTCAACCGTACCGGAGAGATTCTGCATCTCCTCCAGCGAGCTGAACTGGGCCAGCTGGGAGATAAATTCACCGTTGTCCTGGGGCTCCAGCGGATTCTGGTTCTTCAGCTGCGCCAACATCAGTTCCATGAACTCATTCCGGCCCAGCTCGCTGGTGCCCTGGCCGCCATTCTGTTGCTTCAGCTGGTACTGGCTCAGAACATCCGACGCGTCTGTTGCATTTACTGCAGTCATGTTGTGCTCCTCACCCTGTTACTGCTGACCAAGAGTCAGAATGCGCTGCATCATGGACTTGGCTGTATTCATGACATCCACATTCATCTGGAAACTTCTGGACGACGACATCATGTCCGCCATCTCTTCAACCACATTTACATTGGGGTAGAAGACATTACCGTCCTCGTTGGCCGCCGGATGATGTGGCTCGTAACGCATCTGCAACTCGGCATCACTTTCAACGATACCTTCAACCCTGACACCGGCACCCGGGCCTTCATCCGCGGCCATCGGCAAACCGCTCTGCCCCGGATTCATCAGGGACTGCTGAATGGCCGAGAAAACCGGCTTCCTGGCCCGATAGGTTTCACCCGTGCTGGAACTCGCTGTCTCCGCATTGGCGATGTTGGACGCGGTTGTGTTCAGCCGCAGTGATTGCGCGGTCATGCCGGAACCGGCGATATCAAAAATGCTGCCCAGTGACATGAAAACTCTCCTTCGCTAACCCTGTGACTGCGGCTTACTCGCCTTTAATGGCTTTGGTCAAACCGCTGAACTTGCTGTTCAGAAACTGGAAACTGGCCTGGAAATCCATGGCGTTGCGCATGAAGCGGGTCTGCTCCTGCTGGGCGTCCACGGTATTGCCGTCAACCGACGGCTGGTGAGGTACCCGATACATCAGATCGCTTTCCGAGGCCGAGAGGGAGGTATCCATGTGCGCATCATGCGTCTTCGCCATCTGGAATCCGCTGACCTGCTCCTGAGCCTTCTGCATCATCGCTTGAAAATCCAGGTCGCGGGCTTTGAATCCCGGGGTATCAGCGTTCGCCAAGTTGTTTGCCAGAACTTCGGCACGCTTAACCCGCGCTTCAACCGCGTGTTGGTGAATGCCCAGAGCCGAATCGAACGTAATTGCCATGTTGCCTCCCGAAAACTGCACCAGTATGCCGACCTGTTTTGCCGGCTGTGCTCTTTGACAGGACTAAAGCAAGCTGGATGCCAGAATTCAGGTGAGGTGTAATTTTCTCAGGAAAGCCAGTATTGGCGGGCCCTGGCCGGTGATTAATTAATGGTGAGGGCAAAGCAAGTAAGGAACGGTCAGGAAAAAGCGGCAAGCTGCTTCCCCCGGCGCGGACCGGGGGCGTTCAGTCAGGAGCTCAAGGCCAATGACGCACGAACTCATCAACCTCCGGCCTGGGAACAGCCGGTTTGGAAGCGGAGACTGTTCCGGTGTAGAGAAAGCCGACGATCTGCTCATGCTCTTCCAACCCAAGACCCGCGTGAACTGAGGAGTGATAAGCGACAGCGCCGGTCCTCCACATCACGCCGTAACCGGCGTCCTGAAGCGCCAGCTCAACGAAACTCATGCCGGCTGCGGCCGACATCAATTGCTCGATTTCAGGTACTTTGGGATGCGTTCTCGGCGACGCAATACCGACAATCACCATTGGCGCGCGAAGAGGGGCACGCCTGAGTTTCTCGATCTCTTTCTCGTCGCTGTTGTTGGCGCAGGTGGAGGCAAACAATTCGCCCAGAGCCTCCAGCCCTTCGCCTTCCACAACAAGGTAACGCCAAGGCCTCAGAAGGGCGTGATCAGGCGCGCGGGCGGCACAGGAGAAAGCCCGGTCGAGGGCTGCCGGGTCGGGCGCGGGTGCCTCTAGCCTGGGTTCTGACGAACGGTTGAGGAGGAAATCGGTAACTGTTGTCATATTTGCTCGCTGTCTGATGGCTATCTAGATGTGGTACGAGCACAATTCCTGGCTGTGAATTGTGGCTTGTACGTAATGCTGTTAACCTTTAGTCGTAGTCGGGTCTACCAACAATTATAAATGACGCGGTCGTACAACGGTGAGTGGCAACACAATGAGCAACCAGCAAACCTTCAACAACTTTTCGGAATTCTATCCTTACTACCTTGAAGAGCACAGCGACGTCACCTGTCGCCGCCTGCACTTTGCCGGCAGCCTGCTGGTTCTGGTCGTAGCTGCGTGGGCACTGACTTCAGGCAAGCTTTTCTGGCTTCTGGCCTTGCCGGTCATCGGCTATGGTTTTGCCTGGGTGGGTCATTTCAAGTTTGAGAAAAACCGCCCCGCCACCTTCAAGTACCCACTGTACAGCCTGATGGGCGACTGGGTCATGTTCCGCGACATGCTCGTTGGCAGGATCCGTTTCTGAAATGATGAGTGCCCCGGCAGATCTGCGCAATGCCAGCAGCTCCGCTGGCAGGTCCCTGGCGTCTGAGGCGGCGGGCAGCCCGATTGCGATTCCGCCAATGCCCGACTACAACGGCCGGTTGCTGGCCTACACCTCAACTGCCGCGATTATTGTAACCGGTGTTCTGCAGGGCGCATTTCCCCAATGGCTATTATGGCTTGTGGCTGGCGCCCTCACCTGGCCACACGTTGCACACGCCCTGACCCGCCGAACGTTCCTGAGAAATTCTCCACGTATCCGCCAGAAAATGCTGATTTTCGATTGCGTTGTCGGCGGCGCGTTTATTGGCTGCATCGGGCTGATCGTCATCCCCTCCCTGGCAGTCGCCCTGATGCTGATGTTCAGCTGCCTGATTGTCGGAGGCATCCGCCAGTGGCTTATGGGCACCGTTTTCATGGCCGCCGCCATTGCTGGCTCTGTCGCTATCCTTGGCCCAGCAGACGGGCCACATTCGCCCCTGCTCACCAGCATTGTGTCGATTCTCTCGACCGGCATATATATTTGCGTCACCGCCTATTATTCCCACCAACAGGCACGTGCGTTAATGCTGGCAAAAACCCAGATCCAGAACCAGCGGGAGCAGTCCATCGCACTGTCCCACAAGCTGTCAAAATACCTCTCGCCCCAGGTTTGGCAGTCCATCTTTACGGGCGAGCGGGACGTTCGGCTGGAAACACAGCGCAAGAAGCTGGCGGTGTTCTTCTCGGACATCAAGGGCTTCACCGAACTGTCCGAGGAAATGGAACCCGAGGCCCTGACCGAGTTGCTGAACCACTACTTCAACGAGATGTCGGAAGTCGCTCTGAAGTATGGCGGCACCATCGACAAATTCGTCGGCGATTCCATCATGGTGTTCTTTGGCGACCCGACCAGCCGAGGCCAACGCGAGGACGCGTTTGCCTGCGTCTCCATGGCCATCGAAATGCGCAAACACATGAAGATCATGCGCCAGAAATGGCGCAGCCAGGGCATCAAGACCCCGCTTGAAATTCGAATGGGGATCAGTACCGGCTATACAACCGTCGGCAACTTTGGCGCTGAGAACCGGATGGATTACACCATTATCGGCAAGGAAGTGAATCTCGCCAGCCGGCTCGAATCTCTGGCTGAGCCAGGTGAAATCCTGGTCTCCTACGAGACCTTCTCGCTGATCAAGGACAAGATCATGTGCCGGGACAAAGGCGAAATTACCGTAAAAGGCTTCGGCAAGCCGGTGCCGATCTATGAAGTGGTAGATTTCCGGCGCGATATGGGCCCCAACCGCAGTTTCCTGGAGCACGAGCACAGTGGCTTCGCCATGTATCTGGATTCAGACAAGATCACTGAGAAGGAACGCCAGGCCATCCTGACCGCCCTGGAAGACGCCGCCGACCGTCTGCGACGGGAAGAGGATGTTTCCTGAGGCGCGTCCCTGCGCTCATGTCGATCCCTATTACTGACGGATCAGTCGCGGCCCGGCATCCTTACCGGTTTCTGTGCTTCGCCAGGGGTTGATATCCAGCCCGCCCCGCCGTGTATACCGGGCAATCACTGTTAGTGACTCCGGGTTGCATCGGCCCATCAGATCGGTAAACACCGTTTCCACACAATGCTCGTGGAAATCCTGTTTCTGCCGGAAGCTCACCACATAACGCAGCAAGCCAGCCCGGTCGATTTTCGGGCCAGTGTAGCTTACCAACAGGGTGGCCCAGTCCGGTTGGCCCGTCACCGGGCAGTTGCTCTTGAGCAGATGGGAACATAACTGCTCAGTCACCACCTCACCACCGACATTGAGAACGTCGGGGGAGTACTCATACACCACATCGCTTACCGGTTCATCATCAATCAATTCGAACCCCTCAGGACGGCCTATCGCTTCCCCAGATTCGTCCACGCTTAACAGGTTGACCTGTACCGCACCGCCGCAAGCACTCGACAGATCTTGGGTAATCGCCCCCACAACCTGCTCCCGGGAGGAGTAAACAGCCTGGTTCAGCGAGTTGAGGTACAGCTTTAGCGATTTGGACTCGATGATCGAAGGCGAAGCCGCCGGAAAAACAATCTCCGCCCAGGCCACCTCCGGCACACCATTTGGCCGCAACCAGGAGATTTCCCAGGCCTGCCAAAGGTCTTCACCAAACCATGGCCAACGGCCGTCCTCCAGCCCAAGGCGGCGACGATTCTCCTCTCTCGCCACGGGGAACAGCAGGCCTGGGTCGTAGCTGTCCGGGTAATCGCTTGTCTTGCCAAGCGGCGCGTCATTGAGTGCCATAGGTGTTCCTGAAATCAGTGGCGAATGCCTTTACCACGCTCCAGCATCCTGAGAGCGATGAATGCCAGCACGGAGATGAAAACCAGAATCATACCAAGAGAAACAAACGGATTAACGTCTGACACACCCAGAATCCCGTACCGGAAGCCGTTGACCATATACAGGATGGGGTTGGCCATGGATACGCCCTGCCAAAACCCTGGCAGCAAATCGATGCTATAGAACACCCCGCCCAGATAGGTCAGGGGTGTCAGTACGAACGTGGGCACGATTGAGATGTCATCAAACTTGGTTGCCAGCATGGCGTTAATGAACCCGCCCAGTGCAAACAGTGCGGAAGTCAGAAATACCGTAAGAACCATCATAGGCAGGTTGTGGATCGACAACCGGGTAAACGCCAGTGACAGCAGCGTGACAATCAGCCCGATACCAAGCCCCCGGGCCATGCCACCGGTCACGTAACCGGCCAGGATCACCCAGTTCGGCACTGGTGACACCAGAAGCTCCTCAATACTGCGTTGGAACTTCATGGAGAAAAACGAGGACACCACGTTAGCGTAGGAACTGGTGATTACCGCCATCATGATCAGCCCAGGAACAATAAACGACATATAGTCGAAGCCGCCCATTTCCCCGATGCGGGAGCCGATGAGGTTGCCGAAAATAATGAAATACAGGGTCATGGTGACCGCCGGCGGCAGCAGGGTCTGCGCCCAGATACGGGTAAACCGGCGTATCTCCCGAACAACGATGGTACTGAAGGCTGTGAACAGGGCCTGTGGAGTCATGCTGCACCCTCCACGGCCTTGGCGGATTCCGAGGCGTTCTCTTCAACCATGCGAATGAACAACTCCTCCAGCCGGTTGGCCTTGGTTCTCATGCTGACCACCTTGATACCCAGCCGCTCAAGCTCCACAAACACCTGGTTAAGCACCTGGCCTTTCTGGACTTCCACCTCCAGGGCGCCTTCCCCATCCAGGCGAGTCGGGAACCCATTCAACTCGGGCGCAGTATCGAGGGCTTCCTCGGTATCCAGCACAAAAGTCTCCAGGCTCAGCTGCTGTAGCAAGGCTTTCTTGCTGGTGTGCTTGAGGATCTTGCCATGGTCGATAATGGCAATGTTGCGGCAAAGAGCTTCCGCTTCCTCAAGGTAATGAGTCGTCAGGATGATAGTGGTGCCCTGGCGATTCATCTCCTCCAGGAAGGTCCACATGGAGCGACGAAGCTCGATATCCACACCCGCGGTCGGCTCATCCAGAATCAGCAGTTTCGGCTCGTGGACCAGGGCGCGGGCGATCATCAAACGCCGCTTCATGCCGCCGGACAACATTCGGGCCGGAGTGTCGCGCTTGTCCCAGAGACCGAGCTTCTTAAGATATTTTTCGGCCGACGCCGAGGCCTGCTTCAACGGAATGCCATAGTAGCCGGCCTGGGTGGTGACGATATCAAAGACTTTCTCGAACTGGTTGAAGTTGAACTCCTGCGGCACCACGCCGAGGTTAAGCTTCGCATCTGAGAGATGGGTATCGGTATCGTATCCAAACACCCGCACTTTCCCTGCTGTCTTGTTCACCAGCGAGCAAACGATACCCAGGGTGGTCGATTTACCGGCCCCGTTGGGTCCCAGCAAGGCAAAGAAATCCCCCTCGGCGACGTGAAGATCAATCCCCTTGAGAGCCCGAAACCCGTCACCGTAGGTTTTGGTGAGGCTCTCAATTTCCAGTGCATTGGTCATAAATCATCCCGATTCGGTGAAAAATGGCAATGAACGGCCCCAGCCGCCAGCCAGAATTTAGAATGCTATTTATTGTGACAAAGCCGCTGATTTCAAGGCCCTTATCGGCCGGAGGTGTCTCCGAGCCAATAACGGAAACTGCGACAGGAATCCCGATATGAGGCAAACCCGGCCCCTATAATGCGGTTACAACAATTTACAAAAGGGGCTGCCGCACCCTGGGTGCGGGCGCGCTGAATTGAAGGGAATGTACGACTAATCATGAGATCCGTTCACCGCATCCAACTGACGTTTACACTGCTGGGCGCCCTCGCCCTCTCTGGCTGCCTGGATGACGACGGCGGTTCCGGCGACGACACCAGCGCCGGCCAGCTCAACTTCAACGGCTTTAAAGGCCTCGCCTACCAGACCGCCAGTCAATCGGGCACCACCAATGCTGCGGGAGAGTTCCGCTACTACCCCGGCGAAACCCTTACGTTCCGTGTTGGAAATCTGCCCTTGGTCAGCGGTGTGCCAGCCCGGAAATACGTGACCCTGCTCGAATTCTTCGAAACCACCCGAACGGGGCTGCAAACGCCGATGGTGGATGATGAAGGCCTGAGCACCCATACGCTTACCGAGCAACAGATTCTGGAAAACACAACTCTGATGAACCTGTCCCGATTCCTGATGCTTCTGAACTGGAGCCAGAATGTGGCCGAAGGGGAAGGAATCGATATCCGCGAGCGGGTTATTGCACAGCTGAATACCGCCCTTCCTAACCTGACAGCACCGATTGATTTCAGTGCTAGCGAATCGGAGTTCGCTTCGACGGATCCCGTATCCCCGGCCAACCAACTCCTGGCCGCCATCTGCTTTTACCCGGAAGACGACGAACTGTGTGAGGAGCCGCCGACCCAGGAGCAAATAGACAACGCGCCTCCACGACCGGAAAATGACGAAGATCGCGATCCGGATATTGAATACAGTGAAGACCTGCAGGCCAAAAAGGACCGGATCGAAAATGCCGTGCGTACCATGGAAGACATCGACTCGGAAGATGCCCAGACCTATCTCACGCGGGAACTCAAGGCCATCAGTACAACCGTCGCGAACCGTTATTTCCTGGATGAGGATGTAGCCAGCCATCCGGCCACTGATACAGCTCTGAAGCAGGTTGCGGTTCGAAAGATCGGGGGCGGACTCTCCCTGGCGGAGCTGGAAGCAATCAGCACCCGCCCGCAGGATGTCCAGATAAATTCAGCCGATTGGCAGAGCGGAGAAGTGGCGTATTTTGTGGCCGGCCCCTCCGGCGGAGAATCCGAGCTGCTGCTCAGTTTCCGTCCGGAGGAAACCTATCGGTGGGTTCGCAAACAGCTGCGAGTGATTATCCGCTGATCAGGCGGGACAGACTCCAGCGGGACTCCACACCGGTTACATCGTAATAGGCTGGATCCAGACCTTCCGTGCCATGGGGTAGGCAATCTCGAATCCGAACCATTTCTGCCGCTTCCTTTCCTTCGTTGTACCGCGCCAGATCAATGATCTTGGCGGTTTTCAACGGCCTGGAAGCAGCATCGGTCATAACCATGACCCGGGGCCACAGCCGGCGCTCAGGAGAATGGGAAACCACGATGCCACGCTGGCCATCGGTCAGCTCAACGAGACTACCGGTCGGGTAGATACCAATTGCCTGAATGAAATTCTCCACCAGGTCTTCCTGAAACTCGATGTTACGCATCTCGTAGAGCAGCGTCACCGCTTTCGCTGGCGTCATGGGCTCGGTATGAGAGCGTGGCGCAATCAGCGATTCGAAAAACTCCGCGATGCCCGCAACTTTGGCGAGCAAAGGAATGCGATCCCCCCGGACCCCTTCCGGAAACCCGGAACCGTTATGACGCTCGCGATGCCCCTGAACCACACTGAGCACTGCACGTGACAGCCCCACGTTCTCCAGCATAGAGACACCACGGCTGACATAACCACGGTAGGTCAGATACTCCTCGGCGCTCAATTGACCTTCCCGGGCCAGCAACTCGGGCGACAGCGTCGTCTTGCCAACCTGTGACAGCAAACATCCCAATCCAAGGTGGTTGAGAAGGCCTTCATTCAAACCCAGGTGACGACCACACACCAGCGCCCAGACTGACGTGTTCAAGGCATGCCGGTAGAGGTAATTATCGTGAGCCCGTGTCCGACTGAGCCACAATAACGCATCTGGCTGCCGAACAACGCTGCTTACCATCTTGCTGGTGATCGCGGCGATCGGCCTGAGGTCGGGCACGCCGTCGGCACGGAGTGTCTCGAAAAGCTGGTCCAGCGCCACCTCCACATCGTCAAGCAGGCGTTTGGACGTTTTCATTTCTTTTTTGAGGCTTGTAACGGTTTCGTAGGCTACCGGTTCCCGAATACTCAGTGGTGGCAATTGAAGCTTCTCTCGCCCGCCACCGCGCCTATTCAGCGTCTTGCCGAAGACCGGCTTGCTACCGCCTTTGACCTCATCCGATTCCCGGGCTTCCGCCACATCGACCATAACCCACTTACAATGGGAAACCAGTGCACGAACGTCATCCTGAGAACGGATATGAAAACCCTGAATTGGGAACGGGGTCTGGTGCCATGGCCTGTCGAGATCAGACACGAACATGCCCACTTCCAGATCATGTACTGCGACTTTTTTCTGTTGGACACCCACGGGCCACCTCACAAAACAAACTTTTCGATAGCTACCATTCTGACCGAACCGCCGGAAGACACAATTACATTATCGTATCGTCAGGTAACCCAAACGCGACAAAGCGTAACGCTAATCTTCAACGGGAAACAAAATGTAGCAACGTGATGGGAGTCACATATCAACGTCAAAAAGTGTCACTCTGCGTCACATACGGATTCATCAAATTCAGGCAACCGGGCGCGCATCGAACCCCGTGGCGCCTTGCGCACATAGACGGTATAGGGCACCGATGAAGCCCTCAAGTAATCCAGATTCAAAGCATCGTCACCCTGCCGCTCTGTGACATCCGCGGGGGTGCAGGAAACCAGCAACTCCAGCTTGCTGTCCACGGCGGCGATACGCGCCTCTGGATCCGCCGGATGAATGGACATGCAGCGGGTCGTGTCGGTTGCCGGCTGGCCAGTTCGTGCATCAATATCCTTGCCCGGTTCGCCGCAGGCGCGAATGCCCTCACCGCAGCCACCGCCAGCGTCGTCATCACGAAGGCGCCAGACACGCTCGCTGCATTGGGTTTCCAGTTTCACCGAGGTTGCTTTATCACTGGCCAGCCACCAACCGGGATATTCAGCGCTCTGCCAGGACAAACGCACGTGCCTCGGCTCACCTGACGAATTCTCCGCCGGAAACATCGCAAAATGGGAATAATAGCTGGCACAACCTGACGTAAACAGCAGCAGGCTTGCAATAAGTGGCTTGTAGGTTCTTGATAATGCTGAAAAGATCATCTGGCTGGCGAATCCTTGACGGCGATTGAGTTGACCCTGCCATTATCCATGGCAGGCGCCGCCAATCCGCCTATCAGTCACCAATTTGATCAAACTGGAGACCATACCCGTCATTAGTTTTGCGAACGACCACCATTTCAAGCACAGGTGCCGGAACAGGCAGGCCCTGCACCTGCACGGTGACCTTATCGCCAAGGTTTGGTGCAAAAGGCTCCGTGTCGACAACAACGAAAACACCGCCATCGGAGATATCGCGGGTCGAGAACACGAATTCTCCCAGCTCCTCGTGAACCACCTTTACTTTCGCACTCATGGCAGTGCGCATGTGCTCTCTTCGATCGTTCCCAGCCATCTGAGGTTTCCACTACTTTTTGCATAGTTTTTATAGGTTTCCGAAGCATAACACCATTTTCAGAAAAATATGCCAACGGAGATATTGACTAAACATTTAATAGAAATGAGAATGGTTGGCGTTTTTAAACGCCTGCAAATCTCACTGCAGGCAAATCATTACCGGGAATAACTGAAAGGATGGGACTATGCGAATGAAACTGGCTGCAACCGCCGCAATCGCCCTTACTGCCATGCCGATGGCCGCCTCCGCAGACGGAGAGGTCAACATCTACTCATACCGTCAGGCCTACCTGCTTGAGCCATTGTTGAATGCATTCGAGCAGGAAACCGGCATCCAGAGCAATGTGGTTTTTGCCAAGAAAGGTCTGGCTGAACGTCTGGAACGTGAAGGTCGCAACAGCCCGGCGGATGTGGTCATGACCGTGGATATCTCCCGCCTCAACGAACTGGTAGAGCGCGACCTGGTTCAGGCCCTGGATAACGACACCCTGGAAGAAAACATTCCTGAAAACCTGCGCCATCCGGATGGCAAGTGGTACGCACTGACCACACGCGGCCGACTGATTTTCGTCTCCAAGGACCGTGTTGATGAGGGTGAAATCACGACCTACGAGCAACTGGCGGACGACAAATGGGAGAACCGGATCTGCACCCGCAGTGGCAAGCATCCGTACAACATCGCACTGTTCTCATCCATGATCGCTCACCACGGCGAGGCCGAGACCGAGAAATGGCTGGAAGGCCTGAAGGACAACCTGGCTCGCAAGCCGCAAGGTGGCGACCGCGACCAGATCAAGGCTATCGCTGAAGGTGTGTGTGACATCTCCATCGGTAACAGCTACTACTACGGCAATATGCTTCAGGACGAGAACCAGCGCCCGATTGCCGAGCAGGTTCGCCTGGTATTCCCGAACGCCGAAGGCCGCGGTACCCACGTGAACATCAGCGGTATTTCCCTGACCAAGAGCGCGCCCAACCGCGAGAACGCCATCAAACTGATGGAATTCCTGTCCTCACCAGAAGCACAGCGCATCTATGCCGAGGCAAATACCGAGTACCCGGCAAACCCGGACGTACAGCCTTCCGGGATGGTTGCCGAATGGGGAGAGATCAACCCGGACGACCTTTCACTGCAGGAAATTGCCAACAACCGCAATGCCGCAGTCAAGCTGGTTGACCGAGTCGATTACGACGGCGAGTAATCAGCATTGGTGAGGGTGGTTATCGCCACCCTCACCCTCGCTCGGCACGCGAGTGTCCGAACCATGGATGACACCAGTCATTGCAGGCTTCAGGCCAGGTGACTACAATCTCCAACCTTCAATCGGAAAGACCCCACATCCATACATAGGAACACTATGAGCGAGGCGGCAACCAGCGTTAACCCCGGGCTATCACAGCCCCTGCTGGCAAAGCGCACCTCCCCGAGATGGATGATCAGCGCCCTGCTGACCACGGCCATTGTTGTTCTTCCGGTTTTCTCAGTGATTTTCCTGGCGTTTTTTCCGGAAGAGAATATCTGGCCTCATCTGATCGAGACGACTCTCCCTCGTTATCTGACAACAACCATCCAGCTAATGATTGGCGTTGGCGCACTAACTCTTGTCATCGGGCTTGCCTCGGCGTGGGCGGTCACCATGTGCGAGTTTCCCGGCCGCAAATTCTTTGAATGGGCCATGCTTCTGCCTTTTGCGGTGCCCGCGTACGTCATTGCCTATGTATACACCAGCCTCCTGGACTACGCAGGGCCGGTCCAGGGCGCGCTCAGGGACCTGTTCGGCTGGAGCAGTGCCGCCGATTACTGGTTCCCGGAAATCCGCAGCCTTGAGGGCGCCACGCTGATGATTGGGTTGGTCTTGTATCCTTATGTTTACCTGCTGGCCCGGGCCGCCTTCCTTGAGCAGTCCCCTTCACTCTTCGCCGTAAGTCGCAGTCTCGGCCACTCGGCGCTGAGCACCTTCTTCAAGGTGGTTCTGCCCATCGCCCGTCCGGCGGTTGCTGTCGGTCTCTCGTTGGTACTGATGGAAACCCTGAACGATTTCGGCACCGTGGATTTCTTTGCGGTTCAGACCCTAACCGCCGGCCTGTTTGATACCTGGATGAACCTGGGCAACCTCGGCGGCGCGGCTCAAATAGCCACCACAATGCTGATCTTCGTGGTGATCCTGGTTACCCTGGAACGCTATTCCCGAAGACGCCAGCAACAGTTCGCAGCGCGGGACAACCGTGAGCCGATCCAGCGCTTCACCATGTCTTTCCCGCGCCAGATGATTTGCGTAGCTGTTTGCGCTTTGCCGGTGCTGTTCGGTTTTGTGATTCCCGGGGCGACCCTTGGGCTCTACGCGTGGGAATACTTCGGTGAAAGCTGGAACCCGGATTTTGTCCGCAACACCTTCAACAGCCTGTTCCTCTCTGGCACGGCAGCCCTCACCACTCTGCTGATCGGTGTCACGCTCGCCTACAGCCGCCGCCTGCACAACACTCGCAAAATGCAGGTACTGATGCGTCTTTCCAGCCTGGGATATGCCATGCCCGGGGCAGTGCTCGCCGTTGGCGTGATTGTGCCGTTGGCGGGTTTTGACAACTGGCTGGACAGCCTGATGCGGGATATTTTTGGCGTCAGTACCGGGCTGTTACTCAGCGGCTCGGCCTTTGCCCTGATATTTGCCTATACCGTGCGATTCCTGGCGGTTTCCGCCGGCAGTGTGGAAAGTGCATTGCAGAAGATTACGCCCAGCATGGATATGGCCTCGCGATCCCTCGGCCACAGCCCCGGCAAAACCCTGGTTCGGGTTCATCTGCCCATGCTGAGGGGCACCCTGGTTACGGCAGCATTGGTCGTGTTCGTGGATTGCATGAAGGAATTGCCGGCCACGCTCATTCTCAGGCCGTTCAACTTCGAGACACTGGCCACCTACGTGTACCAGTTCGCATCTGACGAGCGCCTTTACCACAGCGCCCTGCCCGCCCTGATAATTGTCCTGGCAGGCATCATTCCGATCATCCTGATGAGCCGCTCAATCTCGAACAGCCGCTCAATTGCCTGACAGGGTCAGAACGTTACCCTGGATTTCACATCCTGAACGACGAATCGGCCCTGGAACACGGCCACAGGGTCGCCTTCCGGCATTGCGGTCGGTTGTCCGCAGAACACTTCAGCGGTCAGATCAAGTCGACCCTTGCCATGCCTTGCCAGGCTTTTGCGAAAACGTTCCGGTATTTCGTCACCTGGCAAGCGGCAGACCACATAGAAATCAGAGGCGACGGGCTCAAGATAGTCTATATTTCCACTCTGAACGACCACACTGCCCTTTAGCCCAAGATCCCACAGCGCCAATTCAGTCAGCCCCCAGGCCGCAGTTACTGCGGCCGAGTAGACACTGCCCCCGAATCCGGTGCCCTGATGGTTACTGTTGGGCTCAAGAGGTGCACTAAGTAACAATGAATGGCCATCCCAGGAATGCAATTGAATTCCCAGCGCCCGAGAAAGGGGAATCTCGTCCTGGATACGTTTCTGGAAAAGGGACAACTGGCTCATAACATCCTCCTGATATCTTTCCAGTTTAGGCTTGCTTCCTCCTTTTCCCTATGCGACTTACGTCGGTTTTTTTCCACGACAAAAAAAGCCCGGCAGAGCCGGGCCAGAACATCTTCACCTGTAATCGAAAGCGTTACTGCCAGATAACCTTCTGACGCTGCGCGTACCAGTTGTCCACCTTCTCCTGGTAAGCGTCCTCAACCACGTTACGCTTGAGCTTCATCGTGGGCGTGAGGAAGCTGTTCTCGATGGACCATTCGTCGCTCACCACCGTGATAAATGCCAGCTGTTCGTGGGGATCCACGGTCTTGTTCACATCGGCAATCAGCTTTTTGAAGCTCTCCTCGATCTCCTTCCGGAACGCCTCATCTGCCATTTTCGGCCGGGACTCCTCGGCCAGCATCACCAGGGCGTGGGGCTGGGTCTGATTGGCACCGGAGACACACACCATCTCGATCGCATCATGGGACATCAGGCGGTTCTCGATGGGCGCAGGCGCAATATACTTGCCCTTGCTGGTCTTGAAGATTTCCTTGATGCGACCCGTGATCTTGAGCCGGCCCATCTCATCAATCTCACCCTTGTCGCCGGTCTTCAGGAAGCCATCGTCGGTAAAGGTTTCCCGGGTTTTCTCCTCATCCTTGTAGTAGCCCATCATGGTGGCCGGGCTCTTGATCTGAATCTCACCCTCCGGGCTGATACGGGTTTCAACCCCCGGCGCAGACTCACCGACGTAACCTGTTCTTGATCGCCCTGGCTTGCTCATATGGGAATAGGCAAAGTTTTCAGACATGCCATAGCCTTCCAGCAACTCAAGGCCAAGGTTGCGGTACCAGTCCAGAACGTCGCTCGCCAGAGGGGCCGAGCCACTACCTGCCAGCTTGACCTTGTCAAGGCCAAGGCCCTTGAGGATTTTCTTCTTGATCAGTTTGTTGACCACCGGGATCTTCAGCAGACGGTCCAGCTTCTTCTTCGGCAGCTTCTGGAGCACACCGTGCTGGAATTTCACCCACAGGCGCGGTACCGAGAGGAACAGCGTTGGCTGGGCCCGCCGCAAATCTTCCACGAAGGTGTCCAGAGATTCCGCAAAATATAGATGGAACCCGGCATAAAGCGATGCCAACTCAACAAAGGTACGCTCGAACACGTGAGCCAGCGGCAAGTACGACAACATGCGCTCTTCCGATCCCACACCCAGAACTTCCATGCCCCCCTCGGCCGCATAGGCCATGTTGTAAAAGCTGAGCATGACGCCCTTGGGTTTACCGGTGCTGCCGGAGGTGTAAACGATGGTGGCCAGTTCGTCGGCATCACGCTGAACGTTTTCTTCCAGAGGCGGATACTTGGCTACGATATCGTCCCA
This sequence comes from Marinobacter sp. BW6, assembly GCF_008107725.1. GTDB lineage: Bacteria > Pseudomonadota > Gammaproteobacteria > Pseudomonadales > Oleiphilaceae > Marinobacter. The sequence continues at coordinate 7,749 of NZ_VIRN01000035.1, read as the reverse complement.
GGTTTCGAAATCATTGGGCGGGCTCAGCGGGAAGGAAATGCAACGCACGGATTCCGGCACGCCCGGTTTCATCATGTCCCAGTCGTCCAGCTTGCCGACAAACACCACTTCACACTCGGCATGGTTGAGGATGTACTTCACGGTGTCGGCGTTGAGGGTGGGATACAGCGGAACGGAAATGTGGCCAGCCATCCAGATGGCCCAATCGGTCATGATCCAGTGGGCGCAGTTTTTGGAAATCAGGCCGATGCGGCTCTTTTCGGGGAGGTTCAGGGACTTCAGGTAAGACGCCATGCGCCTTGCCTCATCCACCGCCCGGCCCCAGGTATACTCCACCGTTTTACCGCCCCCGATGGGCTGAGTCATATAGACAGAGTTCGCCTTGGCCTTCTCCCAGTGATAGACCATATCCAGGGGAAGTTTATTTGTTGTGTCCATGGACCTTCCTTGCAGTTCGTTCTTCGAGTTATGGATGACTTATTATTAGACTTTCGTAGGGTATTTCAACATAGTATGAGCCGTCAAAACGTGACACAAGCAAAATAATTTCCAATTGCATCTATCGCAACCACAGCGCCACTTCCGGCAACATCCCCTACCCCTCAAACCCCTTGCCTGTGGTAAACTTGCGCCCCTTCAGATTTGCAACATACCAGTTAACCTACCCGGAGATGGGCATATGGCCAAGACACCCCTGCGCACCCTGCTCGGTGCCACACTGCTGGCGCTGGCATCCCTCGTTCAAGCACAGGAACCCCGCGTTGTAGCCATCACACAGATTGTGGAGCACCCGGCACTGGACGCCGTCTACCAGGGCATTAAAGACGAACTCGCCGAGCGCGGCTTCAAAGAAGGCGACAACCTGACAGTGATGCACGAAAGTGCCCAGGGCAATTCCGCCATCGCTTCACAGATCGCCCGCAAATTTGTTGGCGAGAGCCCCGACGTGATCGTGGCGATTGCCACCCCGTCTGCCCAAACCGTCGCTGCCGCAGCCCGCAATACACCGGTGATCTTTTCGGCTGTAACCGACCCACTTGGCGCCAAGCTGGTCAGCAATCTCGAAGCACCCGGCGCCAACATCACGGGCGTAAGCGACATGCTGCCCATCGACAAACACCTGGATATGCTTCAGCGCGTGATGCCCGATGCCAAGCGCATTGGCACCGTCTACAACCCGGGCGAAGCCAACGCCGTCTCCCTGGTGGAACTGCTGGAAGAGCGCCTCGCCGCTCGCGGTCTTGAACTGGTAAAAGGTGCCGCCACCAAAACCTCCGAGGTTCTTGGTGCCGCCCGCTCCCTGGTTGGTAAAGCCGATGCCATCTACCTGACCACTGACAACACCGTCATCAGCGCCGTCGAAGCGGTCATCTCTGTTGGTGAGCGTGCCAGCATTCCGGTATTTGCTGCGGACACCGCCACCGTTGAGCGCGGCGCTGTCGCTGCACTGGGCTTCGACTACTACGACCATGGCCGCCAGACCGGCGTGATGGTTGCCCGGGTACTTAACGGCGAGCAACCTGGTGACATGGCTGTTGAGACCATGGAAAAACTGGACCTTTTCGTGAACCCGGCTGCCGCAGAGCGAATGGGTATCACCTTGTCTGATGAGGTAATCGCGGACGCCGAGCAGGTTGTCGACAGCGCCAAGTAACCCCCTGAACCCCGCGGGCGGCCCTCACGAGGGGCTGCCCGTTTATCATTGGTGATACCCGACCATGCTGAGTAACATCGCCCTTTATGGTGCCATCGAGACCGGCCTGATCTACGGCCTGGTTGCCTTCGGCATCTATCTCTCTTTCCGGGTGCTTGATTTCCCGGACCTCACGGTAGACGGCAGCTTTCCCCTCGGTGCTGCTGTAGCGGCCGTACTGATCATAGACGGCTGGAACCCATGGCTGGCAACCGGTTGCGCGGTAATGGCTGGCATGGCCGCCGGCGCAGTAACCGCTCTGCTGAATGTAAAACTCAACATTCTGAACCTGCTGGCCTCAATACTGACCATGATTGCGCTTTATTCGGTGAACCTGCGCATCATGGGACGCCCGAACGTGGCCCTGCTGACCGAAGAAACCGTGTTGACCCCCTGGTATGACCTCGATCTGGCCTTCCACCAGGTACCGGTACTTTTATTTATTATCGTCGTCTTTGTGGCGCTCATCCTGCTGTGGCGGTTCATGAAATCCGAGACCGGCCTGGCCATGCGGGCCACCGGCGCCAACGCCAGAATGGCCCGGGCCCAGGGCATCGCCACCGGCGCCATGATTGTTCTCGGCGTTGCCGTTTCCAACGGCCTGGTTGGCCTCGCCGGCGCACTTTTCGCGCAGAGCCAAGGTGCTGCAGACGTTACTATGGGGGTGGGCGTGATCGTGATTGGCCTCGCCTCACTTATTGGCGGTGAAGCGGTGGTTACGCCCTCTTCCGTCGTGCGCGCCCTGATCGCCTGCGTGGTGGGCGCCATCATGTACCGGCTGGCCATTGCCTTTGCCCTGAACGCCGATTTCCTCGGCCTGCAGGCTCAGGATCTCAACCTGATTACCGCGGTTCTGGTCACACTCGCCATTGTTCTGCCCGGCGTGCGCTCATCCATTGCCGCCAAACTTTCCCGCAATAAGGCCTGAGGAGGCGACATGATCAGTGCAACCGATCTCCGGCTCACCTTTGGCAAAGGTACACCGCTGGAAAACCCCGCACTCCGGGGCATGAGCCTGACCGTCAACCAGGGCGAGTTCGTTACCGTGATTGGCAGCAACGGCGCGGGCAAATCCACCTTTCTGAACGCCCTGGCCGGCGAGGTTCTGGTGGACAGCGGCCAGATCATCGTGGACAACCTGGACGTCACCAAACTGCCCACCCATAAACGGGCGGGCCGGGTTGCCCGGGTATTCCAGGATCCGCTTGCCGGCACCTGCGAGGGCCTGAGCATTGAGGAAAACCTCGCCCTGGCCATCAAGCGTGGCCAGCGCCGGGGCCTGACAAGCGCCGTTAAAAGGCAGTACATGGAGCAGTTCACGGACAGCCTTTCGTCCCTGAACCTGGGCCTGGAAAAGCGTCTTGGCGACAAGATGGGCCTGCTGTCCGGCGGCCAACGCCAGGCCGTGAGTCTTTTGATGGCAAGTCTTACGCCCTCAAGCATCCTGCTGCTGGACGAACACACCGCCGCACTGGACCCGAAAACCGCTGCGTTTGTGCTGGAACTCACCACCAAGATCATAGAGGAGCAGAAGCTCACCGCACTGATGGTGACCCACAGCATGAAGCAGGCGCTGGAAGTCGGCAGCCGGACTGTAATGCTGCACCAGGGCCAGGTGGTATTTGATATCGAAGGCAAGGACCGCGAAGGCCTGGAAGTGAAGGATCTGCTCGGCTTGTTTGAAAAACAGCGCGGGTTGGAAGTGGACGACGACAGCCTGTTGCTGGGCTAGCGCACCAAAACAAAGAACGGGGCCATAATCGGCTCCGTTCTTTGTTTGCGTGAGGCCCTCAATGCCCGTAGATACGCATGGCGGTATTGGTAATCGCCAGGTTATCCAGTGCTACTGAGCCAATAGACGTGCCGCCTATCAGTACACCGCCGATTCTCATATCAGCTTCAAATGTGTCCAGATCCACAGCAAGTACTTCAGTGCCAGCCGCATTGGCTGCTTTGTAGATATCCATATCCACATTCGCAAATACCCTCAACGGTTGTGGCGCAGACAGATCATAATCGGCGCCAGTTAGCTGAAGGTCACGAATTCCGAGAGCCAGGAATGGCACATCAAAATCCAGATCATCTATCGCAATATCCGTCAGCAAGTTGAGCTTGTCGGTTGCGGTATCAATCCGGATGGTGCCGGAGCCAATAAGCATGTCCATATTGAAGTTATCAAGGATGGTCGTGCTGCCTCCAGTGCCCGTCAGGTTCCAGGCTCCAGTCCGCACCCGGAGGTCCACTGCGTTGAAGCTGATTGGCAGGAGGTTGATGATGGCATCACCATCCTGGGCGATATCAATGTTGATCCGAATGTTATCCAGCCGGTCAGTCGCTTGCCCATTAAGGTTAAGGTTCATCTCTGAGAACATATCAGTCCGATTCGCACCGCCCACGGAGATATCGTTGATCTCAAGCGAACCCTCATCGGTATAGATGAAGCGATCAATGTTCAGTTTGGTTTCCAGCTCAATGGTCACACCGGCCTGGCCGGTAATCATGCCCATTGCCGAATCATCCAGCATCTGGATCTCGGCTACGGCTGCAGGTGGAACACCCGCAACGCAGAGCGCTAGCAAGGTAGGTTTCAGGCCTTTCATTGTTATTTCCTTGTTTTTGGTCTTTTTCACATCCTGTGGGCCACTGCAGTTTTCGACACCACGTCCATACTTTAGCGACACGTTCAAACCGGGTACGTGCAGGGGTCACAAATCATGTGACTACCTGAACTGCCTAGGCCTGATCAATTTTTAAACCACAACATGTAGTGGTTTTGAACCTTTAGCCCCAAACCGCTGTTTTAGAAAAAATTTCCCGGATTCAAGCCAATTTTGATTGATTTTCTTTGCCCCGAAGCGTCTATCAATAGTTGCGTTCTTGTTCACAGAACACTATATCCTGTTATACTCGTTTCAGATTCAACCCATATATAGTGGTTAAAAAGAAAACAGGCCCAAGGCCAAACAGACGATTCTCAAGGGGTATGGCGCCGCCGGTACAAGGACTGGTGCCATCAAAAGAAGACATACCGGAAGACAGAGGGTGGAAATGAACGCTAAGGCACAGGCAGTGGTAACGACAATTCCGATGCAGGAAGCCTCGATCGACATCTGGCACAGCAAATACCAGCTGAAAACCAAGACCGGCGATCCCGTAGACAAGGACATCAACGCAACCTACGAACGTGTTGCCAAAGCCCTGGCCGAGGTGGAAAACAAATCCGTACGCACCCAGCACATGAAGAACTTCATCTGGGCCCTGCAGAACGGCGCTATTCCCGCCGGCCGGATTACTTCCAATGCCGGTGCCGAAGCGCACAAGCCGGCAACCTCTACCATTAACTGCACCGTTTCCGGCACCGTTCAGGATTCCATGAACGACATCCTGGAAAAGAACCACGAAGCCGGCCTTACCCTCAAGGCAGGTTGTGGTATCGGTTATGAATTCTCCACCCTGCGTCCGAAAGGCGCTTACGTCGCCGGCGCCGGCGCAACCACCTCCGGCCCGCTGTCGTTCATGGATATCTTCGATCGCATGTGCTTCACCGTGTCCTCTGCCGGTGGCCGCCGTGGCGCCCAGATGGCGACCTTTGATGTTCATCATCCGGATGTGATCGACTTCATCCAGGCCAAGCGCGAAGACGGCCGCCTGCGCCAGTTCAACCTCTCATTGCTGATCACCGAAGACTTTATCGAAGCCGTGCGTAACGACGACGACTGGCACCTCTCCTTCCCTGTTACCCAGAAGGAAGTGGAAGACGAGGAGCTGGACCTGAGCGACGAAAGCCAGTTTGTCTACCGTGATTTCCCGGAACAGAAAGGCTACGTGGTAAACGGTGAGGGCAAAGTCGCCTGCCGCATCTACCGCACCCTGAAAGCCCAGTTCATCTGGGACACCATCATGACCAGCACCTACGACTATGCCGAGCCAGGATTTATCCTGATCGACAAGGTCAACCAGATGAACAACAACTGGTTCTGCGAAGACATCCGTGCAACCAACCCCTGCGGTGAGCAGCCCCTGCCCCCTTACGGCAGCTGCCTGCTGGGCTCTGTGAACCTGACCATGTTCGTGGACTACCCGTTCACCGACAAGGCCAGCTTCAACTACGAGAAGTACCGCAAGGTGGTGGGTATCTTCACCCGCATGCTGGACAACGTGGTTGAGATCAACGGCCTGCCGCTGGCCGAACAGCGCCACGAAATCACCTACAAGCGCCGCCACGGTATGGGCATCCTGGGCCTGGGTTCCACCCTCGCCATGCTGCGCATGCCTTACGGTTCCGCAGAATCCGTACAGTTCACCGAAGAAGTCGTTCGTGAGATGGCAGTTGAAGGCTGGCGCCAGTCCCTCGCCCTGGCCGAGGAAAAAGGTGTTGCGCCGATCATGGACGATGAGTTCGAGATTACCCCGAAAATGCTCACCAAGTGCCCGCAGCTGTCTGAAGACGGCTACAAACTGGGCGACAAGTTGAAAGGCCGCATCCTGCACGCCAAGTACAGCAAGTACATGCAGGAAATTGCCAAGGTAGAGCCGAAACTGGTGGAAGAACTGGCCGAGAAAGGTGGTCGCTTCACCCACCACACGTCCATCGCGCCGACCGGCACCATCAGCCTGTCACTGGCCAACAACGCCAGTAATGGCATTGAGCCGAGCTTCTCGCACCACTACGCGCGTAACATCATCCGCGAAGGCCGGAAGACAAAAGAGAAGGTCGACGTATTCTCCTTCGAGCTGCTCGCATACCGTCACATGGTGAACCCGGGCGCCATGCCATTCTCTGAAGAGGAAGACAAGAAACTGCCAGCCTACTTCACCACCTCAGATGACGTAACGCCGTCGCAGCACGTGGACATCCAGGCCGCCGCCCAGAAGTGGGTAGATTCCTCGATTTCCAAAACCGCGAACGTTCCAACAGACTTCGCCTATCAGGACTTCAAGGACATTTACCTGTACGCCTACGATATGGGCCTGAAGGGTTGCACCACCTTCCGCTTCAACCCGGAAGCCTTCCAGGGCGTACTGGTTAAGGAAAAAGACCTCGAGAACACAATGTACGAGTTCACCCTGGACGATGGCAGCAAGGTCACCCTCAAGGGCAACGAGCAGGTAGAGTACGACGGCGAAATCCACAACGCCGCTAACCTGTTTGACGCGCTTAAAGAAGGCACCTACGGCAAATACTGATCCGGGAACCGACACAGGACAACGAACATGACAGTTAAAATCAGCAACAAAATCGTCGGCTACCGCGTTAAAAAAGCCGACCCAGAAGCAGCCGCCGAACACCAGGCACCGGTGCATGCGGAAACCAAACCCGTTCAGATGAACGAATACATCGAACGGCCGGACTTTCTGCTGGGCACCACCTACAAGATCAAGCCGCCGGTGGCCGAGCATGCGATGTACATCACCATCAACGACATCCTGCTCAACGAAGGCACCGACCACGAGAGCCGGCAGCCGTATGAAGTGTTCATCAACTCCAAGTCGATGGAACACTTCCAGTGGGTCATCGCCCTCACCCGCGTTATCTCTGCGGTATTCCGCAAGGGTGGCGACGTAACCTTCCTGGTGGAAGAGCTGCGCAGCGTGTATGACCCCAACGGCGGCTACTTCAAGAAAGGTGGCGTGTTCATGCCTTCCCTGGTCGCTGAAATCGGCGCCGTGATCGAGAAGCACCTGAAGGCCATCGGCCTGCTGGAAAGCGAGGAAATGAGCGAAACCACCAAGCGCATCCTCGCCGAAAAGCGCGCCGAGTTCGAAGCCAGCCACACCACGGCCACGAACGACGACAAGGCCAGCGACTTCCCGCCCAACGCCACCATGTGCGGCAAGTGCAGCACCAAGGCGGTGATTGTGATGGATGGGTGTGCGACTTGCCTCTCTTGCGGCGACAGCAAGTGTGGTTGAGGTGATTTAACGTTGATGTCTAGTCCTGAAATAGGTTTACACCTACTTCTATCGAAACGCCCGGTGCACCGCATCGGGCGTTTTGTATTTGAGGGCCAGATGTGGCCGTCTTGTGTTATAGGTCTGCACGGACTGATCAACCA
>NZ_VIRN01000027.1 GCF_008107725.1 Marinobacter sp. BW6 | reverse complement strand
GGCGTACTGAAAGATAAGTTGCTGTTTCGGTGTCAGTTCAGCCCCCATCAGAGCGGAGAGGACGTATTCCAACAGCTCGACGGTGGAATTGACCGCTTCCTCGCTGTTCTTGAGTTTTTGGTATCCGACATCGAACAGGTTGATACCAAGGTTGTTGCGGGGAGAGATATAGGTGACCTCATCAAGCGGCAGATCCAAATTCGCCAGCTTCGGGATCATCTGCCTTTGATTGTCGATCACGATGACCGTGCAATCCTCTTCCAGATCGCTGGCCACCATATACTGAATGCATGAGGTCTTGCCGTGGCCCGATCCGCCGACCAGATGCATATGGCTGGTGCGGTTGGAAAGACTGATCGGGATTTGCCGGGTGGCAAGTTCGCGCAACGGAGTGTCCTTTAGATAGGCGTATGC
>NZ_VIRN01000058.1 GCF_008107725.1 Marinobacter sp. BW6 | reverse complement strand
AGGTAATGCAGCGCCGAGCGTGTCAGCCGGTCTTCGGTCGGTGGTTTGTAGCGAGGCTTATCCCGCATGGACCGCCCGGGCGTCTTGTTCGATAGGCTCCGTAAGTTCGAGGCGCATGCCGTCAAAGGCCGGCTCTACGGGCTCCGGCAACTCCGTGACGAGTGTCCGGTAGTCCAAGTCGTTGTGAAGATTGGTGAAAACCGCTCTTTGCGGTGCGAATTTTCGGGTCCAGGCCAAAGCGTCATCCAAGCAGAAATGACTTGGATGCGGCCGCCGCCTTAGGCAATCCAGGATGAGAATATCCAGATTTTTCAGATAGTTGAAGCTTGCGTTCGGGATGTCCGAGACGTCTGGAAGATAGGCTGCGCCGCCAATCCTGAAGCCAAGCGCGTTCATCTCGCCGTGGACCACTTCGAAC
>NZ_VIRN01000030.1 GCF_008107725.1 Marinobacter sp. BW6 | reverse complement strand
CCTATGGATTGCCGAAGACTTGGTAAAACAGAACGGTGCAAAGCACCGCGAGAACGGCCGAGACCAGCTGCCAGAAGCGAACCGGGTCGCGTTCGGCCAGCGGGACGGAATGATCGCGTTCAAAGGCCGGGTTGGGCCGGCGCAGATCTTCCAGAAAGGCGCTGAGCGCGTCGTAGCGTTTGCCAGGCACCGGATGCACAGCGCGGCAAAGCGCGCCGTCGACCCAGTCCGGGACGCGTTCGGTAATCGTCGACGCACTGCGATAGCGCAGGTTCGCCTGGGCCCGTTCGCTGGTTGCCCGCGCCACGTCCGCGCCATAGGGCAGACGTCCGGTCAACATCTCGTAGGCAATCACGCCGAGGGAAAACTGATCGCTGAACTCTGTGCCGAGATAGCCGAGAAAGACTTCCGGGGCGGTG
>NZ_VIRN01000028.1 GCF_008107725.1 Marinobacter sp. BW6 | reverse complement strand
ACGGAAGATCGAGCACAGCAAAGCGCTGAGGCGCGGCCTGCGGCCCGCCTCCGGCTCGGTGATCGCGTGAAGATCGCTCATCGGAGACCCTCCCCGGAACCGGGATATGCAACGTAGTAGGCATTGATCGGGTCGTGCGGCAGACGATGGGTTTCAACTTCCGCGAAGCCCGCGGCCGCAAGATATTCCTGCGCGGTCTCGACGCCCCACATCGCGCCAAGTCCGGGCCCGCCCTGCCCGATCGGGATCGGCGTGCAATGCATGCTGGAAATCGTGAACAGCAGCGGAGCAAACGGGTTGTCGATGTTCTTTTCGAGATCCCTGGAACCGCCGATATCCTGCATCAGGAACACACCGTCCTGGTTCAGCGAACTGCGAACCGTGTCAAGCAACCCCAAGGGGTCTTTCTGGTCATGGAC
>NZ_VIRN01000029.1 GCF_008107725.1 Marinobacter sp. BW6 | reverse complement strand
GGGCCTTGAGCAGGTGCTCGGCGGCGCTCAGCGAAATCACCGCGCCCATGAACGGCGCCGGCTGTTCGTCGAAGCGACCGACCCGCAGGGTAGCGCTGACCGCCACCAGGCGCGCCAGCAGTGCGTCGCCCCAGGCGCCCTGCGGCACCAGCAGGCGGCGGGCGCAGGTGCAACGCTGGCCTGCGGAGATGAAGGCGGACTGGATGATGGTGTAGACGGCGGCGTCGAGGTCGGCGACCTCCTCCACCACCAGCGGGTTGTTGCCGCCCATCTCCAGCGCCAGGATTTTCTGCGGCTGGCCGCCAAACTGGCTGTGCAGCAGGTTGCCGGTGCGACTGGACCCGGTGAAGAACAGACCGT
>NZ_VIRN01000031.1 GCF_008107725.1 Marinobacter sp. BW6 | reverse complement strand
TTCTGAAAGCGCCCCGACAAGGCGCTGCGACACAGACGTATTTCAGGTGCAGCCGATCGACGTGGGTTGTGCCAACTGGAGGAAACATCGCAATGCGTAAAATTACCACTTTGCTGGCGGGCGTCCTGCTGTCCGCGACCGCTGTGAACCTTGCCCATGCTGAAGACATTGTTGTCGGCGTGAGCTGGTCGAACTTCCAGGAAGAGCGCTGGAAGACAGATGAAGCCGCCATCAAGGGCGCTCTGGAAGCTGCCGGCGCGCAGTACATCTCCGCCGACGCACAGAGCTCGTCCGCAAAGCAGCTGTCCGACGTGGAAGCCCTGATCGCACAGGGTGCAACCGCCCTGATCATCCTGGCACAGGATGCCCAGGCGATCGGCCCGGCTGTCCAGGCCGCTGCTGACGAAGGCATCCCTGTCG
>NZ_VIRN01000046.1 GCF_008107725.1 Marinobacter sp. BW6 | reverse complement strand
GATCTGAGTGGCTACTCACTCGGTCAGGGCGGTTACTACAGTCCGCAGGAATACCTGTCGTTTGCCATACCGGTGATGTGGCGGGAGCGCACGGAAAACTGGTCGTGGGAGCTGGGTGCGTCTGGCTCGTGGTCGCATTCACGCACCAAAACCATGCCGCGTTATCCGCTGATGAATCTGATCCCGACCGACTGGCAGGAAGAAGCTGCGCGGCAATCCAACGATGGCGGCAGCAGTCAGGGCTTCGGCTACACGGCGCGGGCATTACTTGAACGACGTGTTACTTCCAACTGGTTTGTTGGCACGGCAATTGATATCCAGCAGGCGAAAGATTACGCACCCAGCCATTTCCTGCTCTACGTACGTTATTCCGCCGCCGGATGGCAGGGTGACATGGATTTACCGCCGCAGCCGCTGATAC
>NZ_VIRN01000098.1 GCF_008107725.1 Marinobacter sp. BW6 | reverse complement strand
CTCACCGACGGCATGCTGAAGCTGCTGAAGGAACAGGATTTCGCCGGTTACCACTTCCGCGGCGCGACCTACGACTGCGGCGCAAAGGACGGCTTCATCCTGGCGAACGTCGCCTTCGCCCTCGAACGCGCCGATATCCGCCCCTCCGTCGAAGGCGGCTTCAGGGAACTGCTTGCCGGCCTGAAATAAGTTGCAGATTCAATGCGATAAAGCGCCGCGTGTCCTAACGGATGCGCGGCGCTTTATTTTCCGACATTCTTAGCGTTTCAGCTTGAGACCGACGCCGGCTCGCCATTGCTGCGAGTCGCTGCCTTCCTTGCGCGTCGTCAGCTCGTAGCCGAGCGTGCTGGTCAGATCGAGATAGCGGTTGATGTTCCAGGTC
>NZ_VIRN01000096.1 GCF_008107725.1 Marinobacter sp. BW6 | reverse complement strand
CCTGGTCCACCGCGCGCTGCCAGCGCTCCCAGCCCTGCGCGCTGGAATAGGTGTTGACCGCTACGTAGAGCTGCCGCCCGGCCTCGTGGACTCGCCGCAGGCCTTCCTGCAACTGGCGTTCGTCAAGGTTGAGGCCGGCGAAATGGCGGGCGTTGGTGTCGTCGCGGAAACCGACGTAGATGGCATCGGCGCCCTGTCGCAGGGCCGACTTCAAGGCGGGCAGGCTGCCCGCCGGACAGACCAGTTGCATGGGGTTGCTCCTCTGGCGAAAAACGCGCTCCGCGGCAGTGGGCAACCCCGGGGCACAGGCGCCACACTCTAGAAAGACGCTCCCGGTCGGCGCTTGACCGGGATCAAGAAGGCCTCAGGCCATCAGTGCGGAGAACGGCAGAAAGTCGATCGCATCACCCACGCCCAGGGTGG
>NZ_VIRN01000094.1 GCF_008107725.1 Marinobacter sp. BW6 | reverse complement strand
GCCAAAGGCTATGTCAATCAGGAATGTGTCCACTTTCTGCTGGAGCGTGAACATCAGGTCTCGACCTTTTTAGGCAATGGCATCACCCTGCCGCATTTGCCGAAATCCGCGACGGATATCATCCTTAAAACCGGGATTGAGATCTATCAGTTTCCTGATGGCGTAATCTGGGATCGGAGCAATGTAATGTTTATTGCCATCGGCGTGATCGCGAAAGAGAAAGAGCATATTGACGTACTCAAGGAAATTGCCTCGATATTTAGCGATGAGCTGATCGCTAACGCACTGTCATTAATCTCCGACAAACATGATTTCCTGAAAATTCTGCAGCATAACGCCTTGCCCCATTAAGTATGACACCGACCGGAGCTCTGGCCCCGGTCGGATTTTCACCCCTCGCCCAGCAAACATGGCGAATAATCTGATTC
>NZ_VIRN01000068.1 GCF_008107725.1 Marinobacter sp. BW6 | reverse complement strand
TGGTTGATCAGTCCGTGCAGACCTATAACACAAGACGGCCACATCTGGCCCTCAAATACAAAACGCCCGATGCGGTGCACCGGGCGTTTCGATAGAAGTAGGTGTAAACCTATTTCAGGACTAGACATACACCTACGACGATATGGCCTTTACCAGGGCAACTCCGAGCCATCCCAGCTCAGAAACCGGCCGTTGTCCTCCTCCACAAGACCTTCGAACACTTCCAACAGGTTCGCTGCCGTTTCCTCAGCAGTATGCACTTTCAGTTTCGCCAGGGATTGACTGAATGGCTCACTCAACGCCGATTCGGTGGTACCTGGATGCAGGGACACGCAAGCGATCGGTTTGCATCGGCGGGGCAACTCGATGGAGAGGTTGCGCACCAACATATTCAGCGCCGCCTTGGAACTTCGGTAGGCGTACCAACCGCCAAACCCGTTATCGGTAATCGAGCCGACTTTTGCGGAAATGGCCACCACCCGTTTGAATTCCCGATGCCGAAGCCACGGCAACAAGGCCTGCGTCAGCACTCCGAACCCGGTTGCATTCACTGCAAACGCCCGCGCCATACTCCCCGCGTTCAGATCCTCGACGCGCTTCTCGGGGAACAAGTCCGGACCATGGAGCAAGCCGGCGGCATAGATGAAGCCATCGATGCCCTCCTCTCTGGCCAGCAGCGATCCCAGTGCCTCCGCAACTGTTGCTGGTGAGCCGCTGTCCTCCGCATCCCATGGCAGCACAGCACTTCGCTCATGGGACCTCAATCCCTCCGGGGCTTTCTCCGGATCGCGACACAACCCGATCACACTGGTCTGGGAGTCCCGTTCAATCAACCGGGTCGCCAGGGCGCCACCGATTGCGCCGGAAACCCCGGCTATCACCACTCGTTTCATGAAGACCTCCTTGGTTCTGGAGGACATACGAAAAATCTATCGTACGGACTGCCAGGAACGGTGAACCAACGCATTTAAACAGGCGTATGAAACCAGTGTTCACATTTCTTCTTGGGCTTCTGCTATCCGAGGCAGTGCTCAGTTTAATCAGCGCACGTAGGAGAGTATCCATGCAATACCAGGCTCCGGCGAATGACCTTCGCTTTCTGTTGTTTGATGTATTGGGCGCAGACCGGCTGCATGAGTTGGAAAAATACGCCGATGCCACCCCGGATCTTATTTCTGCGGTTATTGACGAAGCCGGCAAGCTGGCAGCCGAAGTCATCCAGCCCACCAACCAGGCGGGCGACCGTGAAGGCTGCACCTACGACCCTGAAACCCGTTCGGTAAAAACACCTGACTGCTTCAAGGATGCCTACAAGAAGTTTATTGAGGGCGGCTGGACCGCGCTGGACGCACCACTGGAATACGGCGGCCAGGGCCTGCCCCACACCCTGAAATTCGTGGTGGATGAAATGGTCTGCTCCACCAACCTGTCGCTGGGCATGTACCCCGGTCTGACCCACGGGGCCATCAGCGCCCTGCATGCCCACGGCTCCGACGAACTGAAAAAGATCTATCTGGAAAAGCTGATCTCCGGCGAGTGGACCGGCACCATGTGCCTGACCGAACCCCAGTGCGGCACTGACCTGGGCCTGATTCGCACCCGCGCCACTCCGAACGATGACGGCAGCTACGCGATCGAGGGCACCAAGATCTGGATTACCGGTGGCGAACACGACCTGGTGGACAACATCGTGCACCTCGTCCTGGCCAAGCTGCCTGGCGCGCCGGATACCACCAAAGGCATTTCGTTGTTCGTGGTTCCCAAGTTCCTGCCGGAGTCCGGTGAGCGCAACCCTGCCTTCTGTGGCGGTCTTGAGCACAAGATGGGTATCAAGGGCTCTGCCACCTGCGTCATGAACTTCGAGGGCGCCAAAGGCTGGCTTGTCGGCGAGCCAAATGATGGCATGCGGGCAATGTTCACCATGATGAATGAGGCCCGCCTGATGGTTGGCATGCAGGGTCTCGGCCTGGCGGAAATGGCCTACCAGGAAAGTCTCGGCTTTGCCCGTGAGCGCTTGCAGAGCCGTTCACTGAGCGGCCCGAAAAACCCCGATGGTCCCGCTGACCCCATCATCGTACACCCGGATGTGCGCCGGATGCTGATGCGCCAGAAGGTCCTGAACGAGGGCATGCGGGCCATGGCGCTGTTTGCCGGCCACCAATTGGATCTCTCTGTCGCCCACCCGGACGAGACCGTTCGGGAATCCGCGGACGATCTGGTTCAACTGCTTACCCCGGTGGTGAAGTCGTTCCTGACGGACGAAGGCTTCAACAACGCCAACACCGGGCTGCAGGTACTGGGTGGCTCTGGCTTCACCACCGACTGGCCGCTGGAGCAGCTGGTTCGGGACGGCCGGATTGCCCGGATCTACGAGGGTACCAACGGCATTCAGGCCATGGACCTGGTGGGCCGCAAACTGAGCCTTAAAGGCGGCCAGCTGGTGCGCACCCTGTTCGGAACCCTGAGCGGATACCTCAAAGACAATCCGGAGGCGCCGCACCGGGAGGAACTCAAGAACGCCATGAAGGCGCTGGAAACCGCCACCATGTGGCTGGCCACCAATGCACCGAAAGATCCTGAGCAGGCGGGCGCTGCCGCTACGCCGTATCTGCGCCTGATGGCACTGACGGTGATCGGCTACCTCTGGTCCCGCATGGCCAATGTTGCCAACGAGCAGCTTGCCGCCGGCGAAGGCAACAAGCCCTTGCTGGAGAGCAAAGTTGTCTCTGCACGCTTCTTCTTTGAAAAGCTGCTGCCGGAAGTCGACTGGCTGCTGGGCGACATTCAGAGCGGCAAGGACAGCCTGATGGCGTTCTCAGACGACCACTGGGCCGCGTGATCCGGAATCCGGCCAGCGCCTGGCGGTTCTGGCCGGAAATGACCGAACAATGACAGCTTGTGACCTTCAGGGTGACGGTCTGGAAATTGATAATGATCACGTTGATTAGTGTCTCTGAACTAGTCCAGCCCAGCTCCCCGTCGGACTGGGCACTTTGAAAGCCACGCTCTGCGTGGCTTTTTTTATGGCCATTTTTTTGTCTATGCAGTCACTGGGTTACAATTGCGCTCTTTGATTCTGCCTGACTTCTGAAGTGACCAGCACGGGGACCCCATGAACGCCGACGATTACGCTTTCCGCTTTGGCGGCATCGAACGACTCTACGGACGTCGGGCCCTGGAAGCCTTTCGTCACGCCAACATCGCCGTGGTCGGGCTTGGCGGCGTCGGATCCTGGGCTGCTGAAGCCCTCGCCAGAAGTGGCGTTGGCACTATTACCCTGATCGACATGGACGATGTCTGTGTGTCCAACACCAACCGCCAGCTCCACGCCCTTGAAGGCCAGTACGGGCGCACAAAAACCGACGCCATGGCGGACCGACTAAGGGCAATCAACCCGGAAGCTGACATTCGGATTCACTTCGGCTTCCTGACCACCAAGAACGTCAGTGAGCTGATTACCGAAGACATGACCGGAGTGATCGACGCCATCGACAGCGTCAAGTCAAAAGCGGCCCTGATTGCCCATTGCCAGCGCCGGAAAACTCCGCTGGTCTGCGCCGGCGGCGCTGGTGGACAGATCGACCCCACCCAGATTCAGGTGGCCGACCTTTCCAAAACGACCCAGGACCCCCTGTTGGCCAAGGTACGCAACCTGTTGCGCCGGGAATATGGATTTTCCCGGAACCCGAAGCGTCGCTTTGGTATTGAGGCCGTATACTCCCTCGAGCAGCTGACGTATCCTGCCGGAGACGGGGAAGTCTGCCGGCAAAAACCGGCCACCGATGGCCCGGTGCGACTGGATTGCGCCTCCGGCTTTGGCGCCGCCAGTCCGGTTACAGCCAGTTTTGGTCTTTTTGCAGCCTCCCGACTTCTAAACCGGATTGCCCGGCGCGCCAACCAATAGATCAACGGACCTGAAACATTATGCCTGTCAGTACTGTCCTGCTTCTTGCCAGCATCGGCGTTCTATCCCTGTTCTGTCAGTGGCTGGCCTGGCGTGTGCGCATGCCCGCGATCCTGTTCCTGCTCGCCGGCGGTATTGCGGCCGGGCCAGTCCTGGGCTTCCTCGTCCCGGAAGTGGTGTTCGGTGACCTGCTGTTTCCAGTCATTTCCCTGGCCGTTGCCATTATCCTCTTCGAGGGCAGCCTGACGCTGCGCTACAAGGAAATCCGCGGCCACGGCAAGATGGTCCGCAACCTCATTCCTGTGGGCTCCATTGTCACCTGCATCATCGGTACCCTCGCAGCCCGCTGGCTTCTGGACGTTTCCTGGGCCGTCGCTCTTCTGTTCGGCGCTATATCCATAGTCACCGGCCCGACGGTGATCGCGCCGCTGCTGCGCTCCGTGCGACCGGACTCGAAACTGGCGAACATCCTGCGCTGGGAAGGCATCATCATTGACCCGGTCGGGGCACTGCTGGCGGTTCTGGTGTTCGAGGGGATCGTCTCCTGGGGCCAGGGCAACGTGTTTGGTCATTCCCTGTATATCTTCGGCAAGACTCTTGCCGTGGGTTTTGTGATCGGCGCCGTAGCCGGGTATCTCAATGGCATCGTGTTGCGCAAGCACTGGATTCCCCAATACCTGCATAACGCCGGCACCCTCACCTTCATGCTCGGCGTGTACGCCATCTCCAATGAGCTGGCTCATGAGTCTGGCCTGCTGACCGTGACCGTCATGGGGATCTGGATGGCCAACATGAAGCAGGTGCCCATCGAGAGCATACTGGAGTTCAAGGAATCCCTGAGTGTTCTATTGATTTCCGCCCTGTTCATCATCCTGGCGGCAAGGGTTGAGTTCGCTGCAATCGCCGAATTGGGTTGGGGCCTGGTGGCGGTGCTGGCGTTGTTGATGCTGGTTGCCCGTCCGCTAAGCATTTTCTTGTCCGCCATCGGCACCAACCTGAACTGGCGCGAAAAGCTCTTTCTGAGCTGGATTGCCCCCAGGGGCATTGTCGCCGCGGCGGTATCAGCGCTCTTTGCCTTCCAGCTTCAGAAACTGGGTTATGAAAGTGCCGGAGCCCTGGTACCCCTGGTGTTTATGCTGATTATCGCCACGGTTACCCTACAAAGTCTGACCGCCCGGCCGGTCGCCCGCCTGCTGAAAGTCGCGGAACCGGCGGAATACGGCTTCCTGATTCTGGGCGCCAACCCGGTGGCACGGATGATCGGCAAAGCCCTGAAGAAGTATGAGGTGCCGGTGACCCTAACCGATACCAACTGGGAAAACGTCCGCCAGGCACGCATGGATAACCTGCAGGTCTATTTCGGCAACCCGGTGTCAGAGCATGCGTCCACGCATCTCGACCTGACAGGCATCGGCAAGTTGCTGGTCATTTCCCCATACAAGCACATGAACTCCCTGGCCACGTACCACTTCCTGGACTGGTTCGGAGACAAGTGCGTGTTCAGCCTGGCCGAGGGTGATCAGGACCAGAAGGCCCGACACCAGACTGCCGAAAAAATACAGATGACCCGGGGCCTGTTCGACGGCGTCAGCTACGCCAAACTGGCCAGCCTGGTCAGCCAGGGCTACACGGTGAAGACCACTCAGCTGAGCGAGGAATTCGGTTACGAGGAGTTCCTGAACAAATACCAGAATCAAGCCCTGGTGCTGTTCACGTTCGACAGCAAGGAGCATGTCGCTCCGGTTTGCAGCCTGAAAGACCTGAAACCGGAAGACGACTGGATCCTGATCAGCCTGGTGCCACCCCAGGCCAGGAAGGAACGCAAGGAGAAAGAGGAGGGAGAACCAGCGGCCAGCCAGGATACGCCAGCCGACGAAAACCCTTCATCGACAATCTAGTACCAGCTTGCCGCGCACATGTCCGCCCTCAAGCTGTTCGTGGGCCTGCGCGACATCCGCCAGCGGAAAGGCCTTTTCGATGTGCACCTTGACGTCGCCGTCCTCAATCAGCTCGGCGATCTCATCCAGGTGAAACACGTCGGGACGCACGGTCATGCCGTGGGCCCGTAACCCCATCTCCTCGGCCGCGCTGATGATTTCATCGGCGGTAACCGTGGGGATGGTGACAAGGACACCCTGCTCGCCAAGGGTGTGCAGCGAGCGCTTGCCAGTATCGCCACCGACCAGGTCCAGCACCACGTCCAGGCCATAGCATTCTTCGCCGATATCGGTGGTGCGGTAGTCAATCACTTCGTGAACCCCGAGTTCCGCCAGAAAATCCCGGTTACCAGCCGAGGCCGTGGCAATAACATGGGCACCGCGCTCCAGTGCAAACTGAACCGCAAAGTGCCCGACACCACCAGCGCCGGCATGAATCAGGATCTTCTGTCCGGACTCCAGTTTCGCCATTTCAAACAGAGCCTGCCAGGCGGTCAGCGCCGCCAGGGGCAAGGCCCCAGCAGATACCAGGTCCAGCTCTTCAGGCACGATCGCCAGCTCATCAGCCATCGCCAGGGCGTATTGCGCATAACCACCACCGCCAGCCGGAAATCCGACCATGCCCATGACCCGGTCGCCCGGCGCTAACGTGGTCACGTTGGCACCAACCTCAACAACCTCACCGGCAACATCGTAACCTGGCGTCCAGGGCAACGAATTCTCGATCTGGCGGGCCGCGAAGCCGAGGCCCTTCCGGGTTTTCCAATCAATGGGGTTGAGACCGGCCCCGTGCACCCGGACCAGCACCTGATCGTCTCCGGGCTCTGGCACGTCTGCCTGGACCACCTGCAGGACATCACGCTCACCAAAGCGATCGTAGATCACATGGTGCATCTTGGATTCGGTGTTCTGATCGGCAGTCGTTTCCATGAAGATCTCCGGACAACAGGTTAAACGGGATTGGCTTTGAACAAGACTAGCTGAAGTAAAGCACAAAAGAACTCGGGGGACCTAGAGCCCCTTGCCTCCAGCCACAACGGCGGAACCGAGAATTTCGGCAAACTCTTTCGGCGCACGGGCGGGCCGCTGGCTTTTCATATCAACACAGGCGTGGGTGGAGACTGCCCTGACCAGGGTTTTGCCATCCGACGGGCGCACCAGCTGGAACTGTCGGGCAGACCGGAAACGCCCGTCGTAGTCGGTCAGCCAGGTTCCCAGCACCAGGTGATCGCCGGTGTTCGCCGAGGCCAGGTAATCAATCTCCGTGCGGGTAATGGCCATTGCCTTCCCGGTTTTCTCATGCAGCGACCAGGTCATACCCAGATTCTCTATGTGGGCCCAGCTCACGTCTTCCAGCCAGCGAACGTAGACAACGTTGTTGGCGTGCCCCAGCCGGTCGGTATCTTCGTCCCGCACCGTAATATCAATGGTAAAGGGCGCCTGCAGATCCCAGGCAATGTCTTGATGCTGCATCAGTTGCTTTCTCCCAGACCCGGAATGGCCTGCAACGGTAGCCGACCAATACGATCATTGTGAAGTGAACCAAAGTACAGGTTGCCATCGTGAGGATTCACCGAGGTGATTTCTTGCAAATGGGTACCCCGGGTGTCGTGGAGGCTGGTAATAACCTCGCCATCCCGGTCAAAGGCGATCACAAGGCCATATTCTTGTGGCGCAGGTTTCAGGCTGTTCGGGAGTTTGGCCACCAGATCCTTGAGCCAGGGCCAGGGGTGCATGGCGTCCATCCTCGAATCTCTAAGGGTAGGAAACGCCACCCAGTAGCGCCCCTGGTCATCGACAGCGAGGTTATCGGGAAAACCGGGAAGATTGTCGGCGAATACCTCGGCCTGCCCGGCTCTGGGTCCGTGAATCCAGTATCTGAGGATGCGGTATTTCCAGGTTTCGTTAACCAGGACGTAGTCACCTTCCGGAGATACCGCCACACCATTGGCAAAGTGCAGGTTGCCCAACAGGACTTCGGCCTTACCGGTTTTCGGGGAGTAGCGAAGCAAACGGCCGTGGGGACGCATTTCCAGAAGATCCAGCATGTATTCCGGCTGGTGGAACTTGGAACTGGCGTCGGTGAAATAAATCCGCCCGTCATCGGCAATGTCGACATCATCGGTGAACCGGAACAGGGTACCTTCGGCCTCCCGAGCCAGCACAGTAATCTCGCCATCGGGGCTTATGGAGAGCAGGCCTTTCCAGGAGTCCGCCACAATCAGGTTGCCCTGACTGTCAAATACCATGCCCAGGGGCCGGCCATCGGTGGACAGCCAGTTTTCGACCCGGCCATCCGGAAACACCCGCACGATGTAACCGTCCTGGGTTCCGGTGTAGAGCACACCCTCCTGACTTATTGCGGTGTCCTCGGGGCCATACACCTGGCCCCTGGCGATCAGATCTGCAAGTCTAAGCCGCTCGTTCGGGGCCACCTGCCCTGTCAGCGGCGGTGGAGAGGGTGGGTTCCAGGCTTTGCTGTCAACAGGCGAAGGAGTCAGCAGGAAGCTGCCAAGTAGCAGGAAAACAGCCAGCAACCCCACCATCCATTTCATACACTCAGCCCGCCCGTACGTTTGTCCGTTCGATATCTTGCGATTGGCTTACCATATCAGACGGGCCCATCGGCAGGAAAATGCCCGGGGTCTGAACCTGACCAATCAGTCGTTACCGAGGAAACGACGACAAAGGGCTGCAAAGGAATCGGCCTTTTCCGCATGCAACCAGTGGCCAGTGCCCTGAATGATCCGCAACTGCGCCTGGGGGAACAGTCGCTGGATGTCCTCCCGGTGTTTCTCCTGGATGTAGGCCGAATCCGCACCCTTGAGAAACAGCACTGGGCCATCAAACGGGTCCTCGCCTTCCGGTGCCTTTGCCAGACTCCCATAACAGGCCTCGATAACCGGCAGATTCAGACGCCAGCGAAACAGTGGCCCACCCTCCTGCTGCTCTTCCCGGGGAATCCGCTCCAGGTTCTTCAAAAGAAACTGCCGCACACCCGATTCTTCAACAAAATCCGCCATCAGCCTGTCTGCATCCTGGCGGGAGCGCACACCGGTCAGATCCATGCCGGTCAACCCATCCAGAATGGCATCGTGCCGGGGCTTATAGTTGACCGGCGCAATGTCGGCCACGATCAGTTTTTCCACACGTTCCGGCGCCAGCAGAGCGACCTGCATTGCCACCTTGCCGCCCATGGAGTGGCCCAGCAGACTGACCTTGTCCAGGCCCTGTGTATCCATATAGGCAACCACATCCCGCGCCATGGCCGGATAATCCATGGTGTCGGTATGGGGGGAGCTACCGTGGTTACGCTCGTCCAGCGCATGGATCTGCCACTGATCTTCAAGACGGCGAGCGATGCCACCCAGATTGTCCAGGGATCCGAACAGTCCGTGTAACAGGATCAGAGGCGGGCCATCGCCGGTAATGCGGTGATTCAGCGCAACAGTCATGGGCAATCAGTCTCCGGATTGGTCTGTGTTCTCAAAGCGGATACATTACCACTGCCAGTCTGGCGAGCAAGCGCCGGTATTGGCAGTCATTTTCCAGAGACGAAAAAAAGCCGGGCAGAGCCCGGCATGAAGGTCATAGACGTTACGCCTGAGAAATCAGCAATAGAAGATGCTGTTCAGGTACTCGGCGAGCTCAATCACGTTTTTGCGCTCAAGCTCGGTATGGGGTACGAAAATTTCCTGTTCCATAAAACACCTCCTGATTGCCTTTCCATTGCTTCAACCTGATACCCTGATGCTATCGTTAAAGCCATGGGTAACCGTTGACAGGCGGTTGCATACACTTGACATTTTGTATCAGTCATCATGACAGGTCGTTAACTATCAGGCCGTATAACGTGACATCAGCCCAACCAGACCCAATCAGCGCTCCCCTGGTCGCTGCCTCCAGCACGCTGGCACTGGTTCATTACCTTGAGCGCCAGGGCGTGCTCAATGCACCGCGCGTTGAACAACTGACCGGGCTGACGATATCGGAACTCACCGACCCGGACAGGCGCGTTCCGGCTGATGTCCATTACCGGCTCTGGGAGCACGCCGAGCTGGTCACTGGCGATCCGGGAGTCGGGCTACATGCCGGACAGGTCGTGGACCCGGAACGAATGGGGCTGGTCGGGCATGTGTTTTTCAACTGCGACACGCTCGGTGAGGCCGTCACCCAGTATGTGCGCCTGCACCGGCTGATTAATGAGTCGGTATTCCTGAGCTTCGAGCAGACCGCCGACCAGGCCATCCTTTGCTGGCAGCCGGATACGGCCGAACACTACTGCCGGCAGGATATGGACCGGACCCTGACTGCGGCTATCACACGTACCCGGCACTTCATCCATCCCGACATTCGGGCCGAATGGGTGGAGATTGCCCACCCCGCTCCGGTCTACGCGCACGAGTATGAAAAGCTCTTCGGTGGCCCAGTCCGGTTTGACTGCGGTATTACCAGGCTGGCGTTCAATAGCCGGCATCTCGGGCACCCGATTCCCCGGCGCAACCCTTATGTTTACTCAGCGGTGCTGAAACAGGTCAACTCACTACTGGCAAGACTGCAGACCCGTCGTTCCTTCGGCCGTAAGATTCGCCGGCTGATTTCAAAGCAAATGGCAACCGAAAGGATTGACGCTGACAGCCTGGCCCGTCAGTGCCATATGAGCCGCCAGACCCTGTATCGGAAGCTCAAAAAGGAGGGCCTGAGCTTTCACGGGTTGGTGGAGCAGGTCCGTCAGGACAAGGCATTGAGATATGTAGCCGGGGATCAGTACGCTCTTGGCGAGATTGCCTTCCTGCTGGGTTTTTCTGAGCTCAGTGCCTTCAGCCGCGCGTTCAAACGCTGGACTGGAACCTCGCCGGCCGAGTATCGCGCGCGGCATCCGGCGACGCCGGGGTCAGGCAACCAGAAGTCGGCCAGCGGCGACGGAGAGCGATGATGGACGACCTGTCTCTGGTTGCGATTGCGGTGGGGGCCATTTACCTGGGCGCATTCGCCTGTGTCTACCGCATTCTGCTGACTTACCGTACCACCCAGGGCGCCATCGCCTGGGTTATAGGCCTGATCGCGCTGCCCTATATCGCGGTCCCCATGTTCGTCCTGTTCGGGCGTTATCGTTTCGGTGGTTATGTAAAAGCCCGGCGCCTGGGAGACGAGTCCCTGACCAATTTGCTGAATAGGTTCGAACAGCAGACCACCTCCATACCGATCCCCACCAGCGACCGCTTCACGGACGAGCTCCAGGTGCTGTGCCGACTGGGGCGCCAACCGTTTACCGACCGCAACCGATGCACGCTGTTGCGGGACGGCGAGGCCACTTTCGAGGCCCTGTTTGAAGCCATGGAAGACGCGGAGCACTATATCCTGCTGGAATTCTACATTGTGCGTTCAGACCGGGTTGGCCGCCGGATCAAGTCGATTCTTGAGCGCAAACTGGCCCAGGGCGTGGAAGTCTGGTTCCTCTATGACGACATCGGCAGCGTCTGGTTGCCACGGAACTACCTGAAGCAGCTTGCCGCAGCTGGCGCCCGGGTTGCTTCGTTCGGAGACGGCAACATCCGCAGGCGGCGGTTCCAGATCAATTTCCGAAACCACCGGAAGCTGTTGGTCTGCGACGGTAAAGTCGGCTTTGTGGGCGGCATCAATCTGGGGGACGAATATCTGGGTACCGCCATGGACCAGGAACCCTGGCGCGACACCCACTGCCGGATTGAAGGGCCAGCAGTGACCGGTCTGCAGCTGGCCTGGCTGGAGGACTGGAACTGGGCCAGCAATGATTTTCCCAGCCTCGACTGGGAGCCGCAAAACAATCAGCCGGGGAAAGACGAGGTACTGATGCTGCCGACGGGGCCAGCCGACACCTGGGAAACCTGCACCCTGTTTTTCCTGAACTGCATCAATAACGCCCGGAACCGGCTCTGGCTCGCCTCGCCCTACTTTGTGCCAGACTTCCAGATCATGAATGCGCTGCAGCTGGCGGCGCTGCGAGGCGTGGACGTGAGAATCCTGATTCCGGAAAAGTCAGACAGCCGTCTGATCGGATTGGCCGCCTATTCCTACCTGGTGCAGGCCTGCAAGACCGGAATCGGCATCTACCGTTACCAACCGGGTTTCATGCACCAGAAAGTGATCCTGGTGGATAACCGGTACGCGGCGGTAGGGACCGCCAACATGGACAACCGCTCCATGCGACTGAATTTCGAGATCACCGCCATCACCACGGCGCCGCACTTTATCCGCAGCGTCGAATCCATGCTGGAACAGGATCTGGACAGTTCCCGTTTGATGACCGAAAGCGATTACCAGGACCGCTCCATCCTGTTCCGCCTGGGTTGTCGTGCGGTACGCCTGTTGGCTCCCCTGCTTTGAACGTCCCGGCGACTGGCTCCGTTATAGCCGATGTGCGACTATGCCTACACGATTCAGCCAGTATGCATTAGCGACAGATCAACATGAATGCCTTCAAACCCAGAGAAACACTGACCGAACAGGTCGCCCGCCACATCGAGAACCTGATTGCCTTTGGCCAGCTTCGCTCCGGAGAACGGATTTACGAGGGAGCCATGGCGAAGCAGATGGACGTCAGCCACGGCTCCATCCGCGAAGGGCTGTTGCTGCTGGAGAAGCGGCATCTGGTCCGCAACGTGCCCCGCAAGGGCGCGTTTGTAACGCCGCTGGACGAGTATTTCGTGCGCAGCCTCTACGAAACCCTCGAACTGTACCTGACCCACACCGGGCGCAAGCTGGTGCGCAACTGGCAGCCGGACGATATGACGCGACTGGAAACCCTGTACGAACAGATGCAGGCCTGCTACGAGAAAAATGACCTGCTGGCTTTCCTGGAACTGGGCATTGAGTACACCAAGGCGTCACTGGCCTACGCTGATAACTATTTCATTGTCTCGGCCATCGAGGACCTCTGGCCTTCAGCCAAGCGCTGTGCCTTTGTCGCCTTCCAACAGGGAGGAAATCAGGTGATCGAGGACAACCTGGCCCACATGCAGGAGTCTATCAGTGCGATCAAGGACCGGGATGAGGATAGGCTGACCGGCATTCTCCATCGCTATGCCCTGCAACAGTGTCAGCAGGTTCTGAATGCCATAGAAAAGACTGGCAGCAAAAGCGCGTGATCTCTGTCAGTAGAAGAGCTGCGTAAACGAGAAACCAATATTCAGATAGGCGGTCCAGTTGTCCTCGTTATTGTAGGCCATCGCCAGCTGTACCGGCCCCAGGAAGGTATCCACACCGGCGAACACACTGGAGGATTTCACCGAGCTGTCCCAGCTCGCCGCATCCAGAGAGGGCCAGGCATTGCCTGCTTCGAACCCGGCGCCCACAAACCAGGGCAGCAGTGGTCCACCAAAGCTTTGGCTGGCGTAGGCTGAGACCATCAAGGCGTTGTCTCCGGTAATTTCACCCGGGGCGTAAGCCGACAACCGACGAAAACCGCCCAGGCGGACCGCATTTTCAATACCTGGCGCGCCCTTCGTTACGGCATGGGCATACACTAGCCCGGTCAACGTCAGACCTTTCCAGCTCTCAGTACCCAGCGCCAGGCCGGTTACCGAATCAAACTCCCGGTCTGACCCCAACCCCTCACGCTCGAAGCGTCCCCGGATGCCGGCAAAACCACCCGCGCGGGGGAAAAAGGTATCATCCAGCGAGTCATGAACCAGTTGGAGGGCTATGCCGCCCTGATGAACAGAATCCTCAGAGGCCACCGGCTGGCCAATCTGCTCATCCACTGTGGCATAGCCCCTGGCATAGATCAGGCGGATCTCGGCATTGCCGCCAATTTCCATACCCACTGCCAGATCCGCTTTCCGGAAGGTCACGTCCACCTCCGCAATACGCGTGCCCGAGGCATCAAACTGGCTGAAGGTATCCCGAGAATATTCGCCACCCAGCACCAGGAATCGCTCATAACCGTAATCCAGAGGCTGATACCACTGGCTGCGCAGCCAGGGTTCGGTGCCAAGCTGAACACCGGTCTGCCATTCCCCACCAAGCTCGTTTAACTCGGTCATGCGAAGAGCTGACGCCAGATTGAAACGGGTCTCCCCGTCGAAGTTGTCCTCATAATTGAGCCCGAAAGACAGGTAGTTAGGCCCCCAGCTTTTCTCCTGGACGCGGATGGTCAGGACCGTACCTTCGGGCGACGACGCCGTCGAATACGACACAATTTCGTAGTAGCCGAGGCCATAAATTCGTTTAAGATCGGCCTCCAGCTGCTCGGTATTCAGAGGTTCGCCGGTTCTCTGTCGGATTCGCTCTTTGAGGAAGTCGCGGGCCAGCCGACGACTGTCGTCTACCTCGATACGTGAAATGATGTTTGCGCCCGCATCCCGGGCCGCCACACGGTCCCGCCAGGCCGCCCACGCCTCCCGGGACACCGAGAGTGGACGCAGTTCGACGCCATGCTCCCTGGCCGTGCTGGCGCCCAGCTCGAACAGTACCGGAGCATCATAGAAATCGGCGGAGGTGTAGCCTTCCAGATCCGGGCGTATCAGGACATCGCTCTCTGCGAGCAGACCCAGTTGTTGATCGGTGTTTCTTCGGGTCATGATGGTTGTGAGCTGACCGACCACCGAAAACGCACCTCGCAGTTCGTCGGTCTGCATCAGGCTGTCGGTAATATCTATGGCGATGATAACGTCGGCGCCCAATTCCCGGGCAACGCTGATTGGCAGGTTATTGGCGACGCCACCATCCACCAGTAACTGGCCATCGCGTTCCACCGGCGCGTACACGCCGGGAATGCTCATGCTGGCCCGAATAGCCTCGGACAGGTTGCCGTCACCGATCACCACCTGCTCACCGGTCTCCAGATCCGTGGCAACGGCCCGGAATGGAATCGGAAGACGGTCAAAGTCTTCTACCAGGGCAGCGTTATGGGTCAGCTCATTCAGGATGAATCCCAGATTCTGGCCAGCGATGAGCCCGCCGCCAACATGCAGCCCGTCGCCTCGCACCCCGATCCCGGGAACCACAGGAAAACGCCAGTCATCCTGTTTTCGGCGCACAGGTTTGTAGACCCGACCGGGATCGTCACGAAAGCTGGACAACCAGTCCATGCGAATAAAGCGCTGCTCAATATCCTTGACCGGCATGCCACTGGCATAAAGTGCACCAACTGCAGAGCCCGCACTGGTACCCACCACCAGATCAACCGGAATCCGCATCTCTTCCAGCACCCTCAGGACGCCGACATGGGCCATACCCTTTGCGCCCCCGCCACTGAGGACCAGACCAATCCGGGGTCGCTCTTCGGCCATGGCCATTGGCACCACAAGTATTATGCTGAACAACAGGCACATGGCCGATCGTGCCTGACGATTCCCCGAATTCACAATGGGATCATTTCCGTTCCTGGGAATCGTCGTCCGCAAGGGACAGGTGGGATACGTCGGGTACCACCGGCGGCGGAAGGTCTCGCTCCACACCAAGGTCACTGCCGGCCGGAGCCAAACTCCATTCGTCCAGATGCTGGAACATCGGTGGTTCCACTTCGGTCTGCTCCGCCAGAGTGACGCCGACCGGGTCCAGGCTCAGACCGGAGCCGGAGAGAATCGCGTCCACCTTCTCGCCCGCCACCGCCAGACGATCACCCGGCTCGGTTTCGGGAACCCCACTACGCTTACCTTCCGCCGGCGGGGCAGCAGGCGCCGGCTTCTGACGCGGCTGGCTTGCCGGGGCCGAGGGACTGGGTTGTGGTGGTGTTGCACCCGCAGCGGGCCGGGCCTCGGACATGGACTGAACATACGCCACCATACCGTGCTTTTTCAGCACCGCCCGGTACTTTTCAGCCTGAACCTCTTCCAGCTTATTGCGAATAACCACCGGCTGGCCACTGAACATGCGGTCAACCTGCTCAAGAGACGCCT
Organism: Marinobacter sp. BW6; assembly: GCF_008107725.1. GTDB lineage: Bacteria > Pseudomonadota > Gammaproteobacteria > Pseudomonadales > Oleiphilaceae > Marinobacter. Next base: position 337,477 of record NZ_VIRN01000068.1, on the reverse strand, counting down.
TGAACAGCGTGCGAGCATTGTTGCGCGCCGTTTCCGTATCCGTTCCGGGAACGCATTCCCCTTTAAAGACAAGCTGAAACATGCGTCTTCCTCTTAACGTCCGTCTTTATCACATCATAGTTGATCGTATCGCGCACCGGGAGCCCGAAAGCCAGCCCGTTACTGTATCGAGACTGCAAACAATTGAAAAATTACTGCCACATATCGCGCAAAATGCGACAGACTTTGCAATAATCAACGGTAACCAAACTTTACACTTGGTTACAGACCAACCGGATTGTCACCAGGGAGTGGCCTCCAATGACCATCAAGCATTCGCTTCGCCTCGCTGTCGCAGCCCTATTGCTCTCAGCCCAGCTTGCCCGTGGAGAAAACCTCGACGTACTCATGAGTCAGGTGTTCCCGGAAGCCCAGGCAACCTATATCGGGTACGAGAGCGTTGAACGACAGGATATTCCTGCCAGCGCCGCGGTCGACCGCAAGTACCTGATTGTGGATTTTCGCCTGGCCTCGAATCAGATGGAATCAGCACAGCTTCAGGCCAGCGTCCACAAGGTCTGCATGACCCTGCTGAAAGATCACGACCTGATCCGCCAGCTGTCGGATTCCGGTTACGACATGGTCTCAGTCGCTTTCGACCGCCGCTCGCAGTTCGATTGCCTTTAGAACTCAGTCCTCACGACCCAGCAGTTTCGGAAATGCCTCAAGGGCCGTGTTGACTGCATCCAGGTTGAACGCCTCGACATCCGCCAGCAGTTTTTCCCCGTAGCGGGTCACGGACCGGGAGCGGAACCGCTGGCCCCAGGCCAGCACCCGGCGGGCAAAGTCTTTCATCTGCTCCGGGTCGCCACTCTCTCTCACCGATTCCCATTCATCACCGAAGTCCGTCGCCAACTGCTCCCTCAGCCAACCCCGCTCCTGCATACTGAGAGTCTGGGCCAGCAGCCTGTCTGATTCCTTCGGCGCCCCCTCGTCTTCCGCCTGTTCGACGGTGGCTTCGACCCGTGGCAACGTTACAGTAAAGACCGAACCGGTGCCGGGCTCACTCTCCACTTCCAGCTCGCCGCCCATCATCCGGGCCAGCTTCCGGCTGATTGCCAACCCGAGGCCAGTACCGCCGTAGCGCCGGGTATTCTGCCCCTCCTGCTGCTCAAAGGCATCAAAGATCCGCTCAACCTGGTCCTGAGGAATCCCGATACCACTATCTTTGACCGTCACGACCAGCTTGTAATACTGGCGCTCCGGCGCTTCCGGGCTCGGCACATCTTCCGGAGACTGGTTCTTGAGCGGCTTCGCGGTGGCCCTGACCGTCACACCACCTTCATGGGTAAATTTGATGGCATTGCCGACCAGATTAAACAGGACCTGCCGGAGGCGGGTCTCGTCCAGCATCATGGCACCGGGCATCCGTGAGTCGACACTCACTTCCAGAGTGATTCCCTGCTCCCGGGCCCGAAGATCAAAGATGTGGCGAACATCGTCGAGAAGACGACGCACCGATACCGCGGAATAGTCCAACCTCATCTTTCCTGCCTCGATACGGGACAGGTCCAAGATGTCATTGATCAGCATCAGCAGGCTCCGGCTTCCGGCCCGGATGGCGTCCAGATAGTTCCGCTGCTGCGGATCGGTGACGCTTTTGCTGAGCAGATCGCTGTAGCCGATCACCGCATTCATAGGCGTCCGGATTTCGTGCGACATATTGGCCAGGAACTCACTCTTGGCCAGACTGGCGGCCTCCGCTTCGCGGGCAAGACGTTCGGCTTCCAGCTTGGCGGCACGCAATTCGTCCTCGCTTCGGCGCAGGGCATTCTCGGAACGTATGCGCTCATCCACTTCCCTGGACAGTTTCCGGTTCCAGTACAGGAAGATCAGTACCACCAGAATGGCGATCAGCACTACCCGGCGCACCACGGTGTAATCGGTTTCCTGCTCGATATCCAGATGGATCCAGCGATTATAGATGGACTCTGTCTCGCTGGCCTCGAGGCTGCCCAGCGCCTTATTCAGCACCCGATGTAATTCCGGATTGTCCTTGCGTACCGCCAGCCTCAGATCGTATTGGTACGGGGTGATACTGGTAATTCTGAGGTTTGAAAGTCCCAGCCTGGCCACGGTGTAACTGACCGCCGGAATGTGTGTAACCATGACATCCAGGTCGCCGTTGGACAGCGCCAGCAGCCCCTCCTCCACGGTATCCATGGGATACAGGTTCAGGTTCGGATGATTGATCAGCAGGTAATCATGGGCCGCATGCCGATTCACCACACCCACCCGTTCATTGCGAAGTTCTCTGAGATCGCCGATAAAACGGCCGTCATCCCGGATGGCGAGAGCGATGGGCACGGTCAGATAGGCCCGGGTGAACAGAAATGCCTCTTCAGTGCGCGGCGTCCTGGACAGCCCCGGGAGTATATCCACCTCGCCCGATCGGAGCTGCTCTTCGGCATCCATTCGGCTCCCGGCCACGGAGCGGGTAAACCGGACGTTGAGCTCGGTTTCAAGCCGTGTCAGCAGGTCCGGAACAAGGCCGGTGGGCCGGCCATCCTGGGTGTATTCAAACGGCGGCCAGTCGGAGCGAAAGGCAACCTTCAGATTCGGGTGCCGCTTGAGCCAATCGATGTCCGATCCAGACAGCTCCAGCCCACTTCGCTCCATCGCCGGCTGGTCGGCCTGCAGCCACGACTGGCGGATGGTACGGTGCTCGTTGTGGCTGATTGCGGCAATGGCCTTGTTCAGCACCTGATAAAGACGGTCATGATCAGTATCCACCCGCAACACCACATCCACCGGGCTACTATCGAGCAGTACCGACAGACCAATGCCATTCACCATGGCCGACTGCAGGTAATCGGAAACCACCGGAACCGGCGCCAGAAAGGCATCGGCCTGCCCTGAGAGAATCCGCCCGACAGCTTCGCTGACATTGCTCACCGGAACCGGTGTGAACTTTTCAACCGGGTCCAGCATGGGGTATTGGTTGGGGTCACCATCAATCACCGCAATACGGCTGCCCTCAAGATCGGCAAGGGTCCGAATGGCAGCGTCCCCGGCGCTGACGAAAACGCCATAGGTAAGGGACATCAGGGGGTCGGTAAAGCGTTTGCCGGGAACCACTGGCATCCCGGGCGTCCGCGTGGTCAGAACCGCATCGGTTGCCAACTCGTTCTGAACCGGGCCACGCTCCTGCCCTGTTTCCAGAATAACGGGCTCCATGGTGACGCCCAGCTTATCTGAGAGCCTGGCGAGGTAGTCAATGTAGGTCCCGGCAAGAACGCCATTACCGGTATCAAAAATCAGCGGGACCTGATCACTGCGAAGACCGATGCGAAAGCGATCCTGACCTTCCAGCCAGGTCAGCTCTTGCTTGCCAAGCACGGGTGCCGGCGACGCTTGGGGCGGTTCTGCCCGCAGAGGGGATTGAAACAACGCCAACAGGCAGCATAGTAGAAAGGCAAGGGTAACCTTCACTGGATATCCTCAAGGGTTCCGCTACATTTCAGGGAACAATACCTGCAAACGCCTTTGATTTCATTCAGGCAAACGGCCAACGGGAGACGAATGCCCATGGACACCAGCAAACACACCCTCAATACTTTGTTCGAGCAACTTGGCCTGGCGTCTGACGCCAAAAGCATTGAGGATTTTGTCGCCAGGTACTCGCCCCTGCCAAGCGAGGTTGCGATCCAGGATGCTCCCATCTGGTCCGAAAGCCAGTCCCACTTCCTGGAAGAAGGCCTGGAGGAGGACAGCGACTGGGCAGAGGTGATCGACGAGCTGGACGCAATGATGCGTCACTGAGCGGTGGCGCTTTCGCTGATGATGACCTGATCGCGGCCCGCGTCCTTGGCCTGATAAAGGGCGCGGTCGGCGCGGTCAAACACCGATTCCTCGGTGTCGCCGGCAACAAAGCCCGCCAGACCAGCGGAGAAGGTAACGGTGACCGGCTCCCCGCGGAAGTGGAACGGCAGCTTGCCGACATGCTCGCGCAATTTATCTACCACCTGCCGGGCATCTGCCGGCTGGGTCTCCGGAAACAGCACCACAAATTCCTCACCGCCGAACCGGGCCACAAAGTCGGTGGTGCGCAAACGTACCCGGAACTCCCTCGCGACCAGCTGAAGCACCCTGTCCCCCGCCTTGTGGCCGTAACTATCGTTAATCCGTTTGAACAGATCGATATCCAACACACCAACGGTCAGCGGGTGGCTATAACGTTGCCAGCGGTTGTACTCGAATGACAGCCGCTCCTGCCAGGCTTCGCGATTGGGCAACTCGGTGAGCAGATCGGTCATGGCCCGAAGCCGTTCCTTGCGGACCTGTTCCTGCATCTGCTCGGAATGAGTCTCCATGGCCGCCACTTTCTCCTGCATCGCCTCAAGCTGCTCCGAAAGCGCCCGCTCCCGCTCCGATTCCTGGCTCCGGAAGCGGCCAACGGCCTGACCGATGGACGCAAGGTGACGACTGACCGACTGCTTGAGATCCTGAAGGTTATCGCTCTCCTGCAATCGCTGCCCCACCCGCTCAATCTCCTCACGGATTTCCCGGTCAAGATGTTCGGAGGCATCCAGCCGACCGGACTGAGCCGAAGACTGAGCCGAGAAGTGTTCCCTCAGTAGCTCCAGACGTTCATCCAGACGCTTGAGGAAGGCCTCGAATTCCCGCTTGCTCCGGGTTACCGCGGCTATTACCAGTTCGGCGACATGGTTCAGCCCTTCCCGCAATTCGTCCCAGTCGTTACTGGCAAGCAGGGATTGCTGCAGTGCCCGCGCCCGTGCCTCCGCCGCGGGCTCTAGAGAGACCTGGGCAAGCATCTGGCCTAACAGCTGCCCAACCCGGCGAGCAATACGCAATCGCTGAGCATTGTCTTCGATGTCCTGCTCATTACCCGGTGCGGACTCTGGGGGGGCGGTGCTCTCGGGCGGAGTTTCTGGACTCGCCTGTTGCTGCTGTTGCTGGGGTTCTGGTTCCCGCGATTTTCGAGAGAAAAAGGAAGGTTTCTTGTCGTTGGCGGACTCGCGTTCATCAAGAAGGGCAACCTGGCGATCAATCTGGTCCTGCAATTCCTTCCAGGCGTCCACGTCCACCCGGTTTTTCCGCAGGTCCTTGCGAATTCGCTCCAGCAGACGGTCCAGTTCCGGTGTCTGGCCTTCGGATGCAAGACTGGTACGCACCAGCATACGCTCGAGGGTGTTCCGTTCCGCCTTCCACTGCTTTTCCCGGTTATCTGCAGACTCGAGTTCCTGAAGGTACTTTTCCTTCCAGGACTGATCCGATGCCATGAAGCGCTCCCGCCTATCCTTACTGTTCTGTTGATGTTTGAAAAAGCTCGTCCCGCCCGCTGCCGGTCTCAGGAACGCTCGCCACTGGTCTTACCATGATACTTATCACGACGTGCTCTGGGGTGACTCTGATCATAAACCCGTGCCAAATGTTGAAAATCAAGATGAGTATAGACCTGGGTTGTGGCGATGTCGGCGTGCCCCAGTAGCTCTTGTACGGCTCTCAGGTCACCACTGGATTCAAGCATGTGACTGGCAAAAGAGTGACGCAGCAGGTGTGGATGGAGTTTCTGGTCGGCACCGCGGCTGATTCCCCAGCGGCTGAGGCGGGCCTGGATACTGCGGTGGCTGAGTCGCTCGCCCCTCTGGCTGACAAACAGCGCCGTTTCACCGTCATTGGCCAGCGCCGCCCTGCATGGCAGCCACGCCTGAATGGCCGCGATCGCTTTTCGGCCTACCGGCAGCAACCGTTCCTTGCCGCCCTTCCCCAACACGCGGACTTCACCGCCACGCAGATCGACGGTATCCAGATCCAGACTCGCCAACTCCGCCAACCGCAGTCCGGAGGAGTACATCAGCTCGAACATGCACAGATCGCGGACTTCCAGTGGCTCATCCGGCTGGCCATCCAGCAGATGATTCAGCTGATCCACGTCCGCCACTCGGGGCAGACGACGCCCACTCTTGGGGGCACGGATATCCAGCGCCGGATTATCGGAGGCCAGCTTTTCCCTGAGCAGGAACTGATAAAAACGACGGGTCGCGGAGAGATGCCGGGCAATGCTTCGCCCTGAAAGGCCCTCCCGGCTGAGCGTCGCCACGTAGCGGCGAAGGTCATGATTGGTCGCCCGCTGCCAGCTGGTAAAGCCACCCTGGCTCAACCAGCCCGCCAGACGCAGCAAGTCGCGCTGGTAGCTGTCGCAGGTTCTTGGAGAATGGCGCTTTTCGGAGGCCAGGTGCCGGATAAAATCCGTCAGCGGCCCGGAAAGCTCATGGGGCACCGCCGGACTCTCCGGAGCCTCTGACACCTTAGCGGGACTCCGTTGCCATATCGGTGACCGGAGCAGCTGCAGTATGGCGCTGCACCATGGGCGGCAGCAGGCGGCTGAGGGTATCGCTGATGTAGCTCAGGAACAGCGAACCCATGCTCTGATCAAAATAGCCTGCCTGGCAACTGCCGACCGCAAACACGCCCACCAGCTCATCATGCCTTAGCGGCACCAGAGCCACAGAGGCAATCGGCTCTTCACGGTCCGGGAATAGAAACTCACGTTCGCTCTCCCGGAACTGGCCGCACACGGCCCTCTCACCTTCCAGCAGGCTACCGAGCCGCTCACGAGCCATAGATGGACTCACCACATGCAACGCGCCCTGGGAGGCCTCGGGCAGCTCGACATCGGTAAACAAGAGTACGGAAGCCGCGTCGAGGCCGAAATCACCACGGATGCTGTCATCAATGGCCGCAGCCATATCGTTGAGCGTCCGGGCTTCAATCACCTGCATCAACAGACGCTTGCTCTTCTCGAACAACCGGTCGTTGTGACGGGCAATGGACACCAGCTCCACCAGCTCTCTGCGCAGGGTGTCCCGCTGCTCCCGAAAAAGGTGTACCTGGCGTTCCACCAGGGAAATAGCCCGGCCACTGTCGTGAGGCAGGGTGAGACTGCGCAGCAGTTCGTCCTGGTCGACAAAGAAATCGGGGTTGGCTCGCAGGTAGTCCGCCACCTCTTCCCGGGTGAGATCACCGGCCTTCTGGCGGGCCGTTTGTTCTGTCATGGATTACTCCTGGCTGTCAGGCTCGTTGTTTATGGGGGCGTCCGCTCCTGCGGCGGCGACCACCAGAATCACCCGGCAGCCTTAACTGCCCCTCAAATACGCTGGTTGCAGGCCCTTCCATCATAACAGGGGTGCCTTCACCCTGCCATTCGATGACGAGCTTGCCCCCCCTCAACTCCACTTCCACGCGGGCATCCAAGAGGCCTCGCAAACAGCCGGCTACAACTGCGGCACAGGCGCCACTGCCGCAAGCCAGGGTCTCGCCGGAGCCCCGCTCAAACACCCGGAGACGAACATGGGTGCGATCCAGGATCTGCAAAAACCCGATATTGGCCCGGGCCGGGAATCGGGGATGCCGCTCCAGCTTGGGCCCCAGCGTTTGCACAGGCGCCTGGTCCACGTCCTCTACCAGTAACACACCATGGGGATTGCCCATGGACAAAGCGCTCAGCTCCGCTGTCTGGCCATCGACATCCACTGTGTAAACATCCTTGCGGCGGTCGGCGGCAAAGGGAATGGCCGGCGGGTTGAACTCGGGCACGCCCATGTTGACCATGACCATACCTTCTCGACCAACACGAAGCTCGATGACACCCTTCGCAGTTTGAACCCGGATCACCTTTTTATTGGTCAGACGCTGGTCACGGACAAACCGGGCGAAACAGCGAGCACCATTGCCGCACTGCTCCACCTCGGAGCCATCCGCATTGAAGATGCGGTAGCGGAAATCGACATCCGGCAGCCCGGGCGGCTCTACCACCAGAAGCTGGTCGAAGCCAATCCCGAAGTTCCGGTTGGCCAGGTCCCGGATCATGTCCGGGCGCAGACGGAACGGCTGGCTGATGGCATCCACCACCATGAAATCGTTACCCAGCCCGTGCATCTTGGTAAATCGAAGCATGGGACCCTGACTCCGGCGTTGCTGTGTCATCTCCTCGCCCCCGCTCATTCCGGAAGGCAGCTCTCGGGTGCGAGCTGGTCTTCGAGAGTTTCACGGCGACGAACCACATGCACCTGGTCACCATCGACCATCAGTTCCGGCGGCCGATTCCGAGTGTTGTAATTAGAACTCATGACAAAGCCGTAGGCGCCGGCAGAGCGAACTGCCAGCAAATCGCCAGCCTGCAGGCGAAGATGACGGTCCTTACCCAGGAAGTCGCCGGTTTCACACACCGGACCGACCAGATCCCAGGATTTTTCCTCGCCTTCCTGGTGTGGCGTGACCGGAATAATCGCCTGCCAGGCGCTATACAGGGCCGGACGGATCAGATCGTTCATGGCAGCATCAATGATGGCAAAGTTCCGGTGCTCGGTGCACTTCAGGAACTCGACCCTGGTCACCAGGATCCCGGCATTGGCGGCAATGGAACGGCCTGGTTCAAGGATCAGCTCCAGCTTCCGGTCACCCAGCCGTTCGGCCAGTGCCTTCACATAATCCGACGGCTGCGGCGGCTGTTCCTGGTTGTAGGTAACACCCAGACCACCTCCCATATCCAGGTGGTGAATGTGAATCCCCTCGCCTGCCAGGGTGTCAATCAAGGCCAGCACCCGATCCAGGGCGTCCAGGAACGGGGACACACTGGTCAGCTGGGAGCCGATGTGGCAATCCACGCCCTTCACCTCAAGGTTCGACATGCCAGCAGCGCGAGCATAAACCTCCGGGGCTTCGGCAATATCGATCCCGAACTTGTTCTCTTTCAGCCCCGTGGAAATGTAGGGATGGGTGCCGGCGTCAACATCTGGATTCACCCGCAGAGAGATGGGCGCCTTCACGCCGAGCTCGCCCGCCACCGCATTGAGCCGGTCCAGCTCGGTATCGGATTCCACATTGAAGCAGCGCACGCCCACCTCAAGCGCCCGCTTCATTTCCCACTCCTGCTTGCCAACGCCGGAGAAGACGACCCGGGACGGGTCGCCACCGGCCCGCAATACCCGCTCCAGTTCACCGGCCGAAACAATATCGAAGCCGGCACCGAGGCGGGCCAGCACGTTCAGCACCGCCAGATTACTGTTGGCTTTCACGGCATAACACACCAGGTGCGGGTGATCCCGCAGGGCATCGTCATAGGCCCGATAATGCCGCTCAAGCGTCGCGCGCGAGTAGACATAGGCGGGTGTACCAAAACGATCGGCGATGGCAGAGACAGGGACTTCCTCGGCGTAAAGTTCGCCGTCGCGGTAGTTGAAATGATCCATGAGTTTCCTGATTCGTTTAACGGGGCCTGAAGGCCAGCGCGCTAGTCGCGGATGTCTTTTCGGTCCGACTGGTCCTGGGCCGAATCCGCCCCGGACGTCGTCGAAGCGGCCTGACTGTCACGGTACAACGGACCTTTCTGGCCGCAACCGCTCACAAACAGAGCCAGCATCAGCACCATGATCGGGAGAGTCCACGCTCGCATATCGGCTACCTACCCCTGAGTTCACTATGGGCGCAGTATACCTGACACCCGCCCCGGGCCGCGAGGTCAGCGCGTCTTTGCAAGGTGTCGGTTAAGGGAATCCTGCAGCAAAGACCGGTAATAGAGGTACTGGCTGGTCTGGATATCCTGCTGATACACCCGGGGGTCGAGGTCGTGGGGCAGATGAACGTCGGTCAGATACACCGGATACACCTCGTCACTCTGGCGCAGGGATCGGATGTAGTGGGCCACCGCCGGAATCAATTGGTCACCATACTCCTGGACGCTGAATTCCTGGTCACCGCAGAAGATGTCGAAGCGCAGACGACTGTCGCCCTCGTGAATGCCCACAGCCTGCACCTCAAACCCGGGCAGGGGTACGCCCGAATCCGATTCCGGCCGGTACTCGGCGCGCCAGGTCCCGTCACGCCGGACAATCTCATAACACTGAACGTCCGCCACAACGCCAGCCGAATCGGTATGGCGCAGCAACCGCCGCTCAATCAGGTTATCGAGAAACCGCAGTACCGGCACCAGCAAGTGCCTGCGGCTGGTCACCGCCTGCTCCCAACTGAACACCGAGCCCAGCTCGTCAACCACCCAGAGTCGGGCCCGGTCGCCAAGAATACGGTAGAACACCTGGATGTTGTCCGGTTCGCTGGCCAGGCAAACCGCCCGCAAGGCCGGCTCTTCCTGCAGCGCGTAGCGATCGAATACCACCGGAAGGTACCGTTCCTGCGGCAATGCCAGATGCTCCATCAGCGCCTCGAAGCTCTCCAGGGCAACAAACCCCGGCTCCAGACCGTTGAACTGGAGCAGGAAGTAGCGACGATCCATCTCGATTACATAGCGCAGCGGATGCGGGCCAGTAGCGCCGGCAAAGAAGGGTCGAAGCACATCGGCAAACAGCTCCTGAACCCGGCGGGCAATGGCCGAGCCATGGCCCCGGTTGTGGCAGTGCACCTGAACGCCGGGCAATTCGTCAGGGTTTGCTGCCACCGAGGCGAGGACATTCTTCAGGCACTGGATAAGGGTATCGCCAGCGGCGTAGTGCTGAAGGCTCACCTCGTGCCAACTGTTGAAGGTAATCTGGTCAATACTGATGACCAGATTCTCTCGACCACCACTGAAGCCCAGCGAATCATGTCGGGAACTGAGCTTGTGAAGCCCCTTTTCCGTGAGATGCGCCTGGGGATCGACACCCACATTCACCAGCAGCAGATTTCTCAGGGGCCGGACACCCCGGGACAATGCCTCCCGCTCGGCCGGCGCAATCGGAAATGGCAGGAACGCGGACAGGGCATCCAGCATTTCCCGCAACTCGCTGACCGAGGCAATACTGGTTCCGGAACGTACGTTCAGCCGTGTTGAACGGGTCAGCAGGCCATTGCAGTAGCACCAGACCATCAGTTCCGCGAGATTGCCGGAGCGACGAATAACAGGCTGCCAGAAGGCATCGGCCGGATCCTCCAGATCCCGGTAGAGCAGCCAGCCGTCGGCGTCTCCCCCCTGCTCCGACTGATGATGGAACGCCAGATTTTCCTCGGCCAGCGAGGGGGCCAGTCCCGGGTTGATCTGTTCAATCTTGCCGGCTTTGCGTTGAAACGCCGCATAGAGCTTGCGGCCCAGCAGGTTGATATCGTTGGCACTGATGGCGGCCCGCTGGCCATGCTCCCTGGCCATTTTCGACAGTAAACGGTAACCATGGGTCAGTTCGTTGACAATGGTTCGACGCAAGGTGGTGACATCCTCTGCACGCCAGCTCTGGCGCTCGTCCAGCTCTGCCAGCGTACTCTCGGACCAGCCCCAGCGTGTCACCAGTTGACGCAGCAGGCGGGCGCGCCACTGCTCTCCGGAAACCTCGGACCGGGTCAGTGGCAAACCGGCTTTCAGATACAGGCTCCGGCGAATCAGATCCAGCCTCGAGGCCACTTCCGGACCAACAAGCCAGCCTTCGAGGCGATCATAAAGCATGACATAAGGGTCGAGACTGTCGGCATCGGTCTCCCCCCCGAACACAGCCTGTTTGAACTCACTGGACAACAAGGCCTCGTCGGTGGTCCGTGCATAACATTCAATCAGAAGCAGCTTAAGAATGGACTTCCAGGGCGCATCAATCCCTTTGTAGAGCTGCCAGACACCGGCACCGAGGAATTCTGCCTCGGGAATCGCCGGAACCGGACCAAAATCGATGTAATCCTCCGCACGCACAAACCGGAAATCCACCAACTTGCGCATGCAGTCGTCATAGTTGGCCTCGTGCTCTGGAGGAACCAGCCACCACATGGGCCAGGCGCCGGCCAGATGGATACTGGTCCGGTAGAACTCATCCAGCAACAGGAAGTGCTGGGCACTGCCACAGTTCTCGCCGGTTACCTCGGCCCGCTGCCGGCCCGCCCGCCAGTCCGAGGCACAGAAGACGAAGACGTGAAGCTCCACACCAAAGGATTCCGCCCAGCGGGCCAGCTTACCGGCCTTGCGTTCCAGACAACGGATTCCCCGCTCTGACAAATCGCTGCGGTGGCAGAGCCAGACATCAAGATCACTGGCCACCGAGTGGCCCAGGGTTCCGGGACTGCCCATCAGGAACATAGCATCCAGATCCGGCTTGCGCTTGCCCTCATCTTTGAGTGAGAAAGTTCGGGCCAGCCGACGTGCCGCGTTGATCGTCTCCGGTGACGGAATGTAATTACTCAGGCCATAGGGGCAATCGCTGTCCAGGTAACCAGGCAATGCCGGATGGTTGAGATGAAAAACCAGAGGCAGAATTTCCAGCACCATCTGCTGGCGATAGGACAAGGCCGAATGGGCACGGTTCCAGCGCTGCTGATTGACCAATAGAAACCGGTCCCTCAGACGACGAAGGGTCTTTCGATCTATTCCCTCCTCAAAGTCGAGGGAAATCGGGGCAACGTGGGCGGTCAAGGCGGCTCCGCAGAGAGGTTCTTTTCAGGATCAGTATGAGTATGATGTCGGCATCGTGGCAAAACCTTTAGAAAAATAAAAGCTGGAGAACACGCGAGGCTCACCCGCTGTGAAAGAATTCATCATCCGCCGCTATCGCTCGGAACCGTCCCCGGCATCTGAGCGCCAGACCGTTTTACGCATCGACGATGAAGGCAAAGTACTGTTCGCCGACCACCAGGCCGAGACGGTGCTCGGTTATGACAGCAGTGAACTGGAGGGGCAGCCGGTACACCGGATCCTGGCATCACGCCAGGATGATCCGTTCGCACCGGCGAATCGCCATCGGATTGAACAGGGCCAGAACGTTCTGGTGACCTTCCGGCACAAGGAAGGTTTTTTCTACACCGCCTGCCTGAGCCTGCGGCTCGACATGCGGGATTCCGACAAGGCGGCCAGTGCTACGATAACCTTGTGCGACAGTTCCACCAGAGATTCGCGTCTGTTGCGGGGGGCCGAGAGCAGTGCCGGTTTTGGTATCTGGGAACTGGACACCCGAACCAATGAAATGACCTGGACCGAGGGGATGTTCCAGCTTCTAGAGCTGAGACCCGGGGCCGAAATCACCCCCGAGCAGGCGCTTTTCTACTGCCAGACCGGGCAGGCCAGGGTCCGGGCGATGTTCCGGCGCGGCCTCCGCACGGGCGAACCGTTTTCTCTCGAGCTCGATATCGTCACCTCACGACAGAACCAGCGGCGGGTGACTCTCAGTTGTCGGGCCTTGAAGCAGGGCGGCAGGATTCCCAAGCTCGGCGGCACTCTGGTGGACCGCACCGCCGACATGCAACTCGACAGGGCTCGCCGGCATGCGAACGCAATCCTCGCAGCCACCACTAGCGCCACCTCCGATCTGGTTGTCGCCGTCGATGCCTCGTTCAACCTGCTCCACTTCAATGACGCCTGGGCCAGGCAGTTTTCCGAAACCTTTGGTCGGCAACCCAAAGCCGGCGATAGCCTGAGCGATCTTCTGCTGGAATTTCCGAACGAACGCAGGCTGATGGAGCGGCTTTGGCACCGGGCCTTCGAACGAGACAGTTTCGTGGTTGAGATGCCCATGGCCCAGCAGGCGCGCGAATTACCAGTGCATGAATTCCACTACCAGCGCCTGACCAATGACCAGGGCGAGATCACCGGCGCTGTGCACGTGGCGAGGCGTATCGAACCGAGGCTGAACCACGCCTCAAGCGAGGAATACCGGATACGTCACGATCCGGTTACCGGCCTGATGAATCGCAAGGCATTCATCGCCCGGGTTCTCAGAACCCTGGAGCAGAAAACCCATAGGGAATCCTGTGACAGCCTGCTCTACCTGGATCTTGATGAATTCGAACGCTTTAACGAGCTTGCCGGCAGCGGCACCTGCGACCGCTATCTCCGGGAACTGGCCGGCAACCTGGGCGTGCGTGTTCGCCAGCGGGACGCCCTGGCCCGCCTGGCCGGAGACACCTTCGCCCTGCTGATTGAGAACTGTCCGGAAGCACGGGCCCGCAAGATTGCCCAGGAAACCCTCGATCTGATTGGAGACTTTGTCTTCGACTGGCAGGGCCACAAGCTCCAGACTACCGCTTCCGGCGGCCTTCTGATCCTGGACAGAGAGGTCCCCGGAGATCCGGAACAGCTTCTGAGCCAGGCGGCCGACCTGTGCCATACCGCCAAGACGTCCGGACGCAATCGGGTCCACGCGGCCAGGGCCCTTGCCCACCAGGCCGACGACTCAACCGCCAGCAAACGAGTCGAGCAGATCCGCGAAGCGCTGGATAATCACACTCTGCTTCTCGAATACCAGGCAATGAGACCCGTGGCCAGCCCCACCTGGGGCGACCACATTGAAATACTCTGCCGGATTCCGACGACCTCGAATAACGAGGCGGCGCTGAAGCCCGAGGACTTCCTGCCCATCGCGGAGCGATTCGACCTTGCCAAACGTCTGGATCGCCAGGTGATCCGGCAAACCCTGGACTGGCTCGGCAACCAACCGTTGCTGGAACCGCGATTGAAATACTGCGGATTCAACCTGTCTCTGGCCAGCGTGCTGGACGACACCTTCGCCGACTTTATGGCCGACGTCCTGAGCGAGTCACCGTTTGACCCTAGCTGTTTCTGCCTGGAAATTCGCGAAGCCCATGCCACCCAGTACCCCGACGACGTGGCCGTGCTCTGCGACGCACTTCATCGGGCGGGCTTCCGCGTTGCCCTGGATGGCGCAGGTGCTTCGGTGGAAAGCTATAGCCTGGCCGCCAAGTTGCCGGTGGACATCATCAAGCTGGATCGGAGAATGGTTCAACATCTGGAAGAGGATCCGGTGCAGCAGGTGATGCTGGAGGCCCTGCACCGGATTGCCGAGGCCGCCGGCAAGGTTACGGTGGCAACATTTATCGAAAGCGACGACGCTCTGCGAAAGGTTCGGACTCTGGGCATTCATTACGGCCAGGGTTACCGGCTATTCCGCCCGCAACCGCTGGACAAACTGACCCCTGCAGCGGTGGATCTGACTACGGGGCGAATTGGCGGCTAGCCGATCCGCCCCCAGCAGGAACCTGGTTTAGCCCAGTTGAGTGCGGGCCCGGCCAACCGCCGCGCGCACCTGGTTGGGTGCTGTACCACCGAGGTGGTCACGGGCCTGAACCGAACCTTCCAGGGTCAGGACATCAAAGACGTCGGCACCGATATGATCGGAGAACTGCTGCAACTCTTCCAGGGTCATATCAGACAGGTCACGTCCCTCGGCCACACCAAAAGCCACTGATTTTCCGACGATTTCGTGGGCATCCCGGAAGGGCACACCTTTCTTTACCAGGTAATCCGCCAGATCGGTGGCGGTTGAGAAACCGCGCTTGGCCGCAACCCGCATGTTGTCGGCCTTGGAGCGAATGGCCGGAATCATGTCGGCGTAGGCTTTCAGGCAGCCCTTGAGGGTATCCACGGTATCAAACAGGGGCTCCTTGTCTTCCTGATTGTCCTTGTTGTAGGCCAGCGGCTGGCTCTTCATCAGGGTCAGCAGGCTGATCAGGTGGCCGTTAACACGCCCGGTCTTGCCCCGAACCAGCTCCGGCACATCCGGATTCTTTTTCTGGGGCATGATGGACGAGCCGGTGCAAAAGCGGTCGGGCAGATCAATGAAATCGAACTGGGCGGACGTCCAGAGCACCAGCTCCTCGCTGAACCGTGACAGATGCGTCATCAGCAGCGCACCAAAGCTGCAGAACTCGATGGCAAAGTCCCGGTCGCTGACGGAATCCAGACTGTTCTCGCTGGGCCGGTCAAAACCCAGCAGCCTAGCGGTCATTGCCCGATCGATCGGATAGGTGGTACCGGCCAGTGCCGCCGCACCCAGGGGCATCACGTTGACCCGCTTGCGGCAATCCTGCAGACGCTCGGCGTCCCGCACCAGCATCTCATACCAGGCCAGCAGGTGGTGCCCGAAGGTTACCGGCTGGGCGGTTTGCAGGTGGGTGAAGCCAGGCATAATGGTATCCGCTTCACGCTCGGCCAGGTCCAACAGGCCGGCTTGCAGGCGCTTCAGTTCCTCGGCAATGACGTCGATCTCGTCCCGCAGGTACAAACGGATATCGGTGGCCACCTGGTCGTTGCGGCTACGGCCTGTGTGCAGTTTCTTGCCGGTGATGCCGATACGGTCGGTCAGACGCGCCTCGATGTTCATGTGCACATCTTCAAGACTGACGGACCACTGGAACTTGCCGGCCTCAATGTCCGCCTTGACCCCTTTCAGGCCTTCGATGATCTGATCCCGCTCCTCAGTGGTGAGCACACCAACTTCGGCCAGCATGGTGGCATGGGCGATGGAACCGGTGATGTCGTGATGGTACAGGCGCTGGTCAAATCCCACAGATGCGGTAAATTTCTCAACAAAAGCATCGGTAGGTTCACTGAAGCGTCCGCCCCAGGGTT
The DNA here is from genome assembly GCF_008107725.1 of Marinobacter sp. BW6. GTDB lineage: Bacteria > Pseudomonadota > Gammaproteobacteria > Pseudomonadales > Oleiphilaceae > Marinobacter. The sequence continues at coordinate 321,147 of NZ_VIRN01000068.1, read as the reverse complement.
TTTCAGAGCTTGTGGTCTGGTCAGACTTTTTCTGATCCGTCATGGTCTATCTTTCCTGCTGACAGCCCGGCATCATCTGGCGGGAACTGGGTACATTGAACGTGGCGGGAGTATACCATTCTGACCCGGGTAAAGGAGACACCCCGTAACGGGGACAAAGGTGTGACAGCGAGCGAGTTCTTCGTTCCGGACCTGTGCCGGGTAAGAGCCGTGTTCCTGTTGCTGGTAACCAGTGAACTGCTGGTTCTGGTGCTGGCTATTGTGCAGGCGGATCGAGGCTGGATCGACTGGAATTACTTCGGACTGCTGTCGCTGTTCGTGCAGTGGACCACCCTCACCAGTGCTGCCCTAATCTGTCTCCTCCGGTCCAGGCTCAGCCGGATGTCAGTCGCCGGCGCCACAACCGCCATTGTGGCCATTGTGCTGCTGGATGTGCTGGCGTTCAGCCTGTTTGCCGACAGCGTACTGCACCCCCAGGCTGGCGTGGCAGTCTGGCAGGGCGTGGCCAAGAAAATGCTGCTGGCCTTGCTGATCGTGCTCATGGTGCTGCGCTATTTTTACCTGCAACATCAGTGGCAACAGCAGCGGGAGGCGGAAATGCAGGCGCATCTGGCATCGCTTCAGGCTCGCATACAGCCCCACTTCCTGTTCAACAGCATGAACACCATTGCCAGCCTGATTGCGGTCAACCCGGAACGGGCGGAAGAGGCGGTGCTGGACCTGTCGGAACTGTTTCGCGCCAGCCTTCGCACCGGCGATCAGTTGATCCCGCTGTCCAGGGAACTGGAATTGTGCCAGCGCTACCTGGCCATCGAAGCACTGCGTCTCGGCGACCGCCTGAAGCTGGAATGGCAGATTGAGGACGGCCTCGAGCAACAGGCAATTCCCCCGCTCACTCTGCAGCCACTGGTAGAAAACGCCATCTACCACGGCATTCAGCCCCGCCCGGACGGGGGCACCGTGCGAATTGAGGCCCAGGCCAAAGGCAACTTTGTCTACCTGCTGGTGCAGAACCCGAAGCCGGACCAGAATAATCAGCAACACGACGGCAACCGTATGGCGCTGGCCAACATACAGGCGCGGCTCCAGGCGCTCTTCGGCGAACCGGCGGTCTTGAAACACAGCCACCAGAACGATGTGTATACCGTTACCCTCAGGCTGCCCCGGCAAAAGGCCAGCGAACACAAAGCCCGCAAGGCATGAATCCATGAGCAAGCGAATTGAGGCCAGTCATGACTGATACCCGCAGTGTCCTGATCGCCGACGACGAACCCCTGGCCCGGGAGCGCATCCGCCGGCTGGTGGAAGCGCTCCCGGGATATAGGGTCTGTGGCGACGCTGCAGACGGCGACAGCTCTCTGAAACAGGTCGCGGAACTTGAGCCGGACATTTTGCTGCTGGACATCCGCATGCCGGGCATGGATGGCATGGAGGCCGCCAGCCGCCTGAGTCAGCTCGCAAATCCACCCGCCCTGATTTTCTGCACCGCGTACGACCATTACGCCATCCAGGCGTTCGACGTTCAGGCCATCGCCTACCTGCTCAAACCGGTTCGCAAGGAGGCCTTGGCGGATGCCCTTGCGAGGGCCGGCAGGGTCAACCGGGTGCAGCTGCAGGCTCTGAGCGGACAGACGGGCCAGAGCCAGGAGCAGCTGGCGGTGCGCACCCACCGGGGCACCGAGCTGATTGATCTGTCGGAAATCCTCTACTGCGAGGCAGATCAGAAATACGTCACCATTCATCATGCTCGGGGTGAGACCGTGTGTGACTATACCCTGAAGGAGCTGGAAAACAGTTACCCGAGCACTCTGCTAAGAATCCATCGGAACACTCTGGTGGGCGCGCGCTTTATCCAGGGGCTGAAACGGACGCCGGATGGCCAAAACCTGGTCGTGCTAAAGGATGGTGAGGGTGAGCTTCCGGTCAGCCGCCGTCACGCCAGCAGCGTTCGCCAGCGGCTACAGGAGCACCAGCCAGGCTGACTCCGCAGCACTCCCAAAGGTGGTAGCCACGGGACTTTTATGCCGCCACAAGGTAACCTTGGCGGACATTTTTCGAACCGACAGTGAGTGTCATGTCCAAACGTACCCTTCGCATTGCAACCCGCAGCAGCGCACTGGCGCTGTGGCAGGCGGAATTCATCAAGGCCGAGCTGGAAAGGCTGCACGACAACATCACCGTGGAACTGGTCAAGATCAAGACCCAGGGTGACAAGATCCTGGACGTGCCACTGGCCAAAATTGGCGGCAAGGGCCTGTTCGTCAAGGAACTGGAAGAAGCCATGCTGGACGGTCGGGCCGATCTGGCGGTCCACTCCATGAAGGACGTGCCCATGGAATTTCCGGAAGGGCTTGGGCTGGTCGCTATCTGCGAGCGGGAAGACCCGACCGACGCCTTCGTCAGCAATCGTTACGACAACGTTGACGCCCTGCCCCATGGTGCCGTAGTGGGCACCGCGAGCCTGCGCCGGGAGGCTCAGCTTCGGGCCTACCGGCCGGACCTGGAGATTCGCGTGCTGCGCGGCAACGTCAACACCCGGCTGGCCAAGCTTGATGCCGGCGAATACGAAGCCATTGTACTGGCCAGCTCCGGGCTTAAGCGCCTGGGCTTTCACGAGCGCATCCGCTACTGCCTGCCCGACACGGTGTCGCTGCCGGCGGTCGGCCAGGGCGCCCTGGGCATTGAATGCCGGGTCGATGACCAGGATCTGCTAGCCATGCTTGAACCCCTGAAACATAAAGACACCTGGGATCGCGTCACCGCCGAAAGAGCTCTGAACCGTCGGCTGGAGGGCGGTTGTCAGGTGCCAATCGCGGCGTACGCGCTTCTTGAGGACGACGATACAATCTGGCTGCGGGGCCTGGTAGGCGCGGTTGATGGCACCCAGATTTTCCGGGTCGAAGGCCGCGCGCCAAGGGCGGAAGGCGAACGTCTGGGCCGCGAACTGGCCGAGGACCTGCTCGCTCTCGGGGCCGACAAGGTGCTGGCTGAAATCTATGGCCATACACCAACCTGAGCCTGATCTGGTTGGTCGGCGGATCCTGATCTGCCGACCCGAACCCGAGGCCTCCCGGCTGGCCAGCCGGTTTCGTTCAGCCGGTGCCGATGTACATATCCTGCCGCTGATTAACCGGGAACCTCTGCCGGAAACGCCCGAGCGCCGCACACTCATCCTCAGCCTGGATGAATTTTCCCACGTGATCGCGGTCAGCCCGTTCGCCGCCCGCCTTTTGCTGAAAGAGGTGGACACCTGGTGGCCCCAGGTTCCCATGGGCATCCGCTGGTATGGTGTTGGCGCTGGCACAGCCGCAGTGCTTGCGGAACACGACCTCAGCCCACGCAGACCGCCCGAGGGCTGGACCAGTGAAGCGCTCCTGGCACTACCGTCGCTGCAAAAACTGCAAGGTGAACGGGTTCTGCTCGCCCGCGGCGAATCCGGGCGCGAACTTATCCGGGAAACCCTCGAATCCCGGGGCGCCCGAGTCACCCCGCTTGCCCTGTATCGACGTTTTCGCCCGGACCACTCCCCGGAGCAGATCCGGGCCACCCTCGACACCTTTGCTCCGCAGGCCATCATCGCCCTGTCCGGAGAAACCTTGAACAATCTCATCGCACTATGTGCGAATAGCGGCCATAATCTATACGATAGGTTATTGATTGTTCCCGCAGATCGGGTTGCCGAACAGGCCCGGGCAGCGGGATTCCGAAATCCGTGTATACCAGGAAGCCTTGCCGATAACGACATCGTGGCCACGGTTGCAGCGCAACTTGCCGGCCGGGACGGTGGCTCCGGAAAAGCCAAGTAAGGACGCCCGTGACAGAGACAACGAATCAACTGCCCGCAACCGTTTCCAAGGAACCGCCGGCCCGCCAGAAGCTTTGGCCGGTATGGCTGGTCGCCATTCTCGCCCTGATCATCGCGCTCGCCCTGGCTCTGTGGAGCTGGCAACAGTGGAACAACCATCAGTCCGTCATGCAGACGCTCCAGGCCCTGCAACAAGACACCGCACAGCTTGAAGATCGTTATGGCGACCGTGGCAGCCAACAGAGCCAGCGCCTGCAGTCTCTGGAAGAGAAACTGGCAAGCCAGCGGGAACTGATTGCCACCCAGCAGCGCCAGATCGACCACAATGCCCGTGAACTGCTGGAAGCCGGAAACCGCACACGCACGGACTGGCTGCTGGCAGAGGCGGAATATCTGCTGCGCATTGCCAATCAGCGGTTGATGATCGAAAAAGACATTCGCGGAGCCATGTCGGCCCTGGAAGCGGCAGACGAAGTACTCACTGAATCCGACGACATCGGTGTTTACCCGGTTCGCCAGCAATTGGCCCGCGAAATCCTCGCACTCAAAGGCCTCGCAGGCGTCGACCGGACCGGTCTCTATCTGAAACTGGAAGCGGCCATCGACAGCATTCATCAGCTCACCGACCAGGCCCTGATCAGCGAGAACGCGCCCGGCTTTGTCGTCAACGCTGCACAAGGAGAAAGCGCTGGAACCGGCGAAGAACCCGGCGCCGTGGCACAGGCCTGGAACAAGGTGAAAGCAACCCTGATGCAGGTGGTGGTTGTGCGCCGCATGGACGAGCCGGTCAAGCCGCTGCTCTCTCCCGACCAGAGCGCCTATGCCCGACTCAACCTCCAGCTGATGCTGGAAGAGGCGGAGATGGCGGTATTGCGGGGCAACCAGCCGCTGTATGAGCGCGCCCTTACCAAGGCCCGAACCACCATCGACGACTGGTACAACGCAAGCAATCCCCGGGTCACCGCCCTGAGTGAAACCCTGGCTGAGCTGGCTGGCAAGAACGTCGACCCGGAACTGCCGGATATCAGTCAGTCCCTCGCCCTTCTCAAGGAGCGGCTGGCCGGACGCCTCAATACCAATAACGGTAATGGCGAGGATAACGCCGGCGGTGGTAATGGAGGCGATGATTCATGATTCGCCTGTTACTGATCGTTCTGCTGGCGCTGCTGATTGGCACCGGCCTGTCCCTCGGGTTGCAATATGATCTGGGCTACATTCGAATCAGCCTTGGTCATTACCTGATCGAAACCAACTTCTGGGTGGGACTGGGTGTGATCGTTGCCCTGATCATCCTGACAGTGCTGGCCATCAACTTTATCCGCAGACTCAGGGCCAGCACCGGTCTGGTGGCAGGCTGGATTGCTCGGGGCAATGAACGCCGCGCCCGGCGGCGGACCACCCAGGGTCTTCTGGCACTGGCCGAGGGCAACTGGCCCAGAGCCCGAAAACTGCTGACATCCTCCGCCAGCCATGCGGACACGCCCTTGATCAATTATCTTGCCGCTGCCCAGGCGTCGTTCGAGTCTGGTGATCACGAAGCCGTGGATGAACTGCTGCGCAAGGCTTTCGATAGCACTCCGGGTTCCGACATGGCCGTCGGTATCACCCAGGCCCAACTGCAACTGGCGGGCAACCGGCTCGAGCAGGCCTTGGCAACCCTGATTCGCCTGCGCAAACAGTCGCCCCATCATCCCTTTGTTCTGAAACTGCTGAAAAACACCTACCTGCGCCTGGAAGACTGGCGCGAATTGTCCAGATTATTGCCTGAGCTGCGAAAACGCAGTGTGCTTTCGGAAGCGGAACTCAACGATCTCGAACGGCAGGTCTGGCACAACCTGTTGGAGCGTGCCGCCGAGGATTGCCGGCGTCAGCAGAAAGAGGACCCTGAGGCGTCGCTGGAACCGCTGACCAGGCTCTGGGACGAACTCCCGGGCTTCCTGCGCCGCGACGAATACACGATCCGGGACTACGCCCGCCTGCTTGCCAACCTTGGCGACGAGGTTCAGACCGAAACCCTGTTGCGCAAGGTGCTGCGCAACCACTGGAGCGATGAGCTGATCAACCTCTACGGGCGGGTGAAGGGCCAGAAACCGGATGAACAGTTGTTACTGGCCGAACAATGGCTGAAAGACCGGCCCAACAACCCCGAACTCCTGCTGGCGCTGGGTCGGCTAAGCCTGCGCAACGAACTCTGGGGCAAGGCCCGGGAATATTTCGAAACCAGTCTGCGGCTGAAGCGTAGCCGGGAGGCCCTGGCAGAGCTGAGCCGCCTGAATGCCCACATGGGCGAGGAAGAAGCCAGCGTCAAACTACTAATGCAGGGGCTGGCCAGGGATAACGGGCTGCCGGAACTGCCGATGCCGAGGGCCTGATTCAGGTCCTCGGTGCGTACTCCAGCACATCAGAAAAGAACGCCTCTTCGGGCAGGCCCGCATCTACCAGGGCATCCATCAGGGTGTACACCATGGTGGGCGAACCGCTGGCATGGACTTCAACGTTGTTCCAGTCCATACCCGAAGCAAGAACCGCGCGAACCAGCTGGTCGTGATGGCCGGCCCAGTCGTTATCCTCATCATCCCCCACCACCGGCAGGAACGTGAAATGGGGCCACTCGTCCTGCCACTGCTGTGCCAGGGCACGAAGATACATGTCCTCGTGCCGACGCACTCCCCAGTACAGCTTGACCGGTTGGTCGTAGGACGTTTCGCGGAGGTAATCCACCAGGCTCTTCATCTGGGCAAAGCCGGTGCCGGCGGCCACCAGCAACAGCGGTTTTGTCGGCATTGATGCCAGGCAGGCCTTGCCGTGGGGCAGCTCCACGGTCACTTCGCCACCGGACGTCAGGGCATCAATAACCTTCTGCGCCGACACCCACTCGGGGGTCGCCTGGATATGCAACTCGATATTCTGGGCCGATGGGCTGCTGGCGATGGAAAAGTAACAGGGGTCTGCGTCAGGCAGATTGACCGACAGATACTGCCCGGCGTGAAATGACAGTTCCCGACGCCGCGGGAGCTGCAGCTCAACGCGATACACATCGTGACTGATGGAACGTACGTCCACGACCTTTGCCTGAAACTTGCCAGGCTGATGTTTTCCAGCTGCCATAACGGCGGATATCTCCAGTTCCAGATCCGTGAGCGCGATGCTTCGGCACATCATCAAGCACTCACCGACCTCTATAGTCTGTTGGTTTCGGGTATTAAGCGCGGCGCCCTTCAGTAATCGGGCCTCGCAGATTTCACATACCCCATTGCGGCAGGCTGCCGGCACAGCAATGCCAGCCCGTGCGGCTGCGCCGAGCAAGTCTGACTGCGAAGCCGCAGTGAAGGCGATACCAGAGGGCCAAAGCCGCACCGCCCTGTGTTCACTGCCCATATCAGTCGGGGCGGGATGCCGGACTTTCAATGCCCAGGGTATCCCACATCTCGTCGACACGCTTTTTTACGTCTTCGGTCATGGCGATCGGCTCACCCCATTCACGGGTGGTCTCACCCGGCCACTTGTTAGTGGCATCCATCCCCATTTTGGAACCCAGGCCGGAAACCGGCGAGGCAAAGTCCAGATAATCGATGGGCGTGTTCTCCACCAGCGTGGTATCCCGGACAGGATCCATCCGGGTGGTGATCGCCCAGATCACGTCTTCCCAGTTACGGGCATTCACGTCGTCATCTGTGACAATCACGAACTTGGTGTACATGAATTGCCGCAGGAAAGACCATACCCCCATCATCACCCGTTTGGCATGGCCAGGGTACTGTTTCTTCATGGTCACCACTGCAAGGCGATAGGAACAGCCCTCCGGCGGCAGGTAGAAATCCACGATCTCCGGAAACTGCTTTTGCAGAATCGGGATAAAGACCTCATTCAGAGCCACTCCGAGAATTGCTGGCTCATCGGGAGGACGACCGGTGTAGGTGCTGTGATAGATCGGGTGCTTGCGATGAGTGATCCGTTCTACGGTGAACACCGGAAATTGGTCCACTTCATTGTAATAGCCGGTGTGATCACCGAACGGTCCTTCCGGCGCCATGTCATCCGGATAGATGAAACCTTCGAGCACAATCTCTGCGCTCGCCGGCACCTGCAGGTCACTCAGGCCCGCCTTGACCAGCTCGGTCCGGCTGCCGCGAAGCAGCCCCGCAAAGGCGTATTCCGACAGCGTATCCGGCACAGGCGTTACCGCCCCGAGAATGGTTGCCGGATCGGCGCCGAGGGCCACGGCCACCGGGTAAGGTTGCCCGGGATTGGCCTTCTGGAACTCCTGGAAATCCAGGGCACCGCCGCGATGACTCAGCCAGCGCATGATCAGACGGTTACGCCCGATAACCTGCTGCCGGTAGATACCCAGGTTCTGTCGCTCTTTATGAGGCCCCCGGGTAATCACCAGCGGCCAGGTTACCAGCGGCCCGGCGTCGCCGGGCCAGCAGTGCTGAACCGGTATCTGGTACAGGTCCACCTGATCCTTCTCGATCACCACGTCCTGGCACGGCGCAGAACGCAGCACCTTGGGACTCATGCGCATCACCTGCCGGAACAGCGGAAGCTTCTCGATGGCATCCCGGAAGCCCTTGGGGGGATCTGGTTCCTTGAGAAACGCCAGTAGCTTACCAATGTCCCGAAGCGCCGTGACGTTATCCTGCCCCATACCCAGCGCCACCCGTTTCGGTGTCCCGAACAGGTTGGCCAGCACCGGCATGTCATAGCCCTTGGGATTTTCAAACAACAACGCAGGACCACCTGCCCGCAATGTACGGTCGCAGATTTCGGTCATTTCCAGATGAGGGTCGACTTCAACGCTGATCCGTTTCAGCTCACCCAGCTTCTCCAGCTGGTCAATGAAGTCTCGCAGGTCGTTGTATTTCATCGGTTACTCCGTTCAGATATGCCAGTACTACGGAGATCGGTGGTCGCTGGACTGCTTTAAAGCAGTTGGAAAAAGCTGCGCGCACTTGGCATGAACGGCGGAGCCGGGGAGAACCTCCCCGGACCGTGCATTGCCAGGGATGGCAATGCCGAGCCCCCAGGGATGGGTTCACGGCGTGTCCGGGGAGGTTCTCCCCGGCTCTGCCCGCCCCCAAAACCAGAGGCGCTAGTCCTAGCTAGGAAGAGATCAACGACGCTTCATGGACTGGAAGAACTCGTCGTTGGTCTTGGTATCCCTGAGCTTGTCCAGCAGGAACTCGATGGCGGCGGTGTCGTCGTCCATGGAGTGCAGGAGCTTGCGGAGGATCCAAACCCGCTGGATATCGGCTTCACTCATCAGCAGATCCTCGCGGCGCGTGCCGGAACTACGGATGTTGATCGCCGGATAGGTCCGCTTCTCGGCAATCTTGCGATCCAGGTGGATCTCCATGTTGCCGGTGCCCTTGAATTCCTCGTAGATAACCTCGTCCATCTTGGAGCCGGTGTTGACCAGCGCGGTGGCAAGGATGGTCAGGCTTCCACCTTCTTCCACGTTACGGGCAGCACCGAAGAAACGCTTGGGCTTTTCCAAGGCGTGGGCGTCAACACCACCGGTCAGGACCTTGCCTGAAGACGGAATCACCGTGTTATAGGCGCGAGCCAGACGGGTGATGGAATCCAGCAGGATAACCACGTCCTTCTTGTGCTCGACCAGGCGCTTGGCCTTTTCAATCACCATCTCGGCCACCTGAACGTGACGGGCCGGAGGCTCGTCGAAGGTGGAGGCGATGACTTCGCCGCGCACGGTGCGCTGCATCTCGGTCACTTCCTCAGGCCGCTCGTCAATCAGCAATACCATGACATGGCACTCTGGATTGTTGCGGGTGATGGACTGGGCAATGCTCTGCATCAGCAGTGTCTTACCGGCCTTGGGCGGGGAAACGATAAGACCGCGCTGGCCTTTCCCGATGGGCGCCACCAGGTCCAGAACCCGGGACGAGAGATCCTCGGTGCTGCCGTTACCGGCTTCGAGCATGAGACGCTCATCCGGGAACAGCGGGGTGAGGTTCTCGAAGAGAATCTTGTTTCTGGCGTTATCCGGCTTGTCGAAATTGATCTCGCTGACCTTCAACAAGGCAAAGTAGCGCTCGCCGTCTTTGGGCGGGCGGATCTTGCCGGCAACCGTATCGCCCGTGCGCAGGTTAAAGCGGCGGATCTGACTGGGAGAGACGTAAATGTCGTCCGGTCCTGCCAGGTAGGAGGCATCGGCGGAACGGAGGAAGCCGAAGCCGTCCTGCAGAATTTCCAGTACGCCGTCACCGTAGATGTCTTCGCCGCTTTTTGCGTGCTTCTTCAGAATGGTAAAGATCACATCCTGCTTGCGCGAACGAGCCAGGTTATCGAGGCCCATCTCTTGCGCAATATCGAGCAATTCGGGCACGGATTTCTGCTTGAGTTCAGTAAGATTCATAGTTTGTTGGATTTTCAGGAATGGAAGTAAACGAGTGTTGGAATGACAGGGGTGCCCCTGAACGTATTGATCGTAAAAAAAGCTGAACTTGATGCTGGCCAGTTGGAGCAACCGGTGTAGATGGAGTCCGGAATTAAGGTACTGAAGCCAGAGAGTGGGAACAACCGTTCGCCGGGCAAGAGCGATCATCGGCCACCTGACTGGCGAATGTCAAGTGCACTGCACAAATTAACAGCAATTTCATGCCAAACCGTCCACAACAGGCCTGTGGCGCCTCCCCCTGATGGGTTACTCCCTTCCATTGGAAGCCCGTGATGGCGATACTGGCGTATAACAACTTTTCAACGATTCTGGAGCCCATCCATGAGCAGTGTACCCAGTACCGAACTGAAAGCCCTGAACGTTGCCCTGCTGACCGTGTCCGATTCACGTGGACCAGAAGAAGACACTTCCGGGCAGTTTCTTGAAGACAGCGTGATTGAGGCGGGCCATAACATGGTCGCGCGCCGGATCCTGCCGGACGACGTTTATCTGGTGCGTGCGTTGATGTCCAGCTGGATCGCCGACCCGGAGATCCATGTCGTCATCATTACCGGTGGCACCGGCTTGCTTGAACGGGACAGCACACCGGAGGCAATCAGGCCTCTACTGGACAAAACCATAGAAGGTTTTGGGGAAGAATTCCGGCGCCTGTCCGCCGCTGAAATAGGATCCTCGACAGTGCAGTCACGGGCGATGGCGGGAATGGCAAACCATACGGTGATTTTCTGCCTGCCCGGCTCAACCGGAGCCTGTCGTACCGGCTGGAATGGCATTCTCAAGAGCCAGTTGGACAGCCGCCATACACCGTGCAATTTCTCGGCACTGGTCTTACGAAAGCCCGAGAAGCCCATGCAGCGACTCAACGAAGTCATTGGACAGCGCGCCAAGCGCTGAGGCGAGAAGACATTCCGACCGGAGTTCAGATTTGATGGCCAACCCAAACCTCACGTCCCTGGAAGATGCCCTGGATCATCTGTTGTCAGAAGCGCCAGTGGTTACACGGATTGAAACCATCGCCCTGGCCGACTCGCTGGGCCGGGTGCTTGCCGAAAACCTCTATGTTCCGGCGGACGTGCCGCCCGCGGACAACAGTGCGGTGGACGGATACGCCGTGCGTGAGCAGGATCTGCAGGGTGAAAAACCAATACCAGTCTCGGCCCGGATTCCAGCCGGTGAAGCGCCGAATGCCCTGAAATCCGGTACCGCCGCCCGGATTTTCACCGGCTCGGAGATTCCCGAAGGTGCAGACTCAGTGGTCATGCAGGAACGGGTCGAGGTGACCGACGCCGGCATCCTGGTCCAGGCCAAGGTGACTCAGGGGCAGAATATCCGTCGGCGAGGCCAGGATCTGGCCCAGGGCGACCTTGCACTGTCAAAAGGCACGCAGGTGCGCCCTAACGAGATGGGATTACTGGCGTCCATGGGTGTGGCCCGGGTTGCCGTTCTGGCGCGGCTTAAGGTTGCCATTCTATCCACGGGGGATGAATTGGTGGACCCTGGCACACCCCTCGGGCCGGGACAGATCTATAACAGCAATCGTTTCACCCTGATGGGTCTGCTCACCGAGGCCGGCTGCGAGGTGGTGCTTTGCGAGACCCTGAGAGACAGACGTGAGGCCACGCGCGAAACGCTGCTGCGTGCTGCGGAGTCCGCCGATCTGATCATCACCAGCGGTGGTGTGTCCGTGGGCGAAGAAGACCACGTGCGCGCGGTGCTGGAGGAGTCCGGCAGCCTGTCGCTCTGGAAAATGGCCATCAAACCCGGCAAACCCGTGGCTTTTGGTGCCATCGGAGGGACGCCGGTGCTGGGACTGCCCGGAAATCCGGGGTCTGTGCTGGTCACTTTCCTGATGGTGGGTATGCCCTATATCCGGAAACGCCAGGGACGTAACCTGAAGCCTCTCTCGGGCGAGCGGATACCGGCAGACTTTACCATTGCCTCGCCGTCGGTACGCCGTGAGTTTGTCCGGGCCCGAAAGGAACTCCGGGGATCGGGGCCGGTGGTGGCCGCATACCCCAACCAGAGCTCCGGCATCCTGAGCTCTACCTGTTGGGCCGACGGTCTGGCTGTGGTGCCTGAAAACAGCACGGTCAGCCCCGGCGACCTGCTAACCTACTACTCGTTTGCGGAACTGTTGAGCTGAACATGAGTGATAACACGATTACGGTGCGCTTCTTCGCCCGTCTGCGCGAAGACCTGAAAACCGACCAGCTGGCTATCGACGCCAGGCCTGGCCTGACAGCAGGCGATGTGCTGGCAGAGCTGGCCAGCCAGGGCGGCCCCTGGGTTCAGTTGCAGGGCGACCAGCCGGTTATGATTGCGATCAACCAGGCCATGGCGAAACCGGGCTCTGAGGTGAAAGCCGGCGATGAGCTCGCCTTCTTCCCGCCGGTCACCGGAGGTTGAGATGATTTCGGTCCAGTCTGAAGACTTTGATGTTGCCGCTGAATACGCGGCCCTGCGTGACAGTGGCGCCGGCACCGGCGCCATAGCAACCTTTACCGGTCTGGTGCGGGACCGCGGCGACTTGCAGGGTGTTACGGGGCTTTACCTTGAACACTACCCCGGAATGACCGAACAGGTGATTCAGGGGCTCATTGATGACGCCTCGAAACGCTGGGATGTGCGCAAGGCCCGGGTGATTCATCGGGTGGGGCGGCTGGCGTTGTGCGACCAGATTGTGTTCGTGGGGGTGTGCAGCGCTCACCGTGGGGACGCGTTCGCGGCTTGCGAGTTCATCATGGACGCCCTGAAGACATCGGCGCCGTTCTGGAAGAAGGAAATCACCTCAGACGGAGAACACTGGGTGGAACAGAAAGAGTCTGATCTGGCGCGCTCCGACGACTGGAAGTAACTGGCCATAAAAAACCGCCCGTGAGCCTCGACTCAGGGGCGGTTTCTGGTGACCCGACTGCAATCAGAGATTGCTGTCCAGGAAGGCCGCCAGTTGAGATTTGGAGAGAGCGCCGACTTTGGTGGCGTCCACATTGCCGTTCTTGAACAGCATCAGGGTGGGAATACCACGGATGTTGAACTTCGGCGGGGTCTGCTCGTTTTCGTCAATGTTGAGCTTGCAGACTTTCAGTTTGCCGTCGTATTCGTCGGCAATCTCTTCAAGCACCGGCGCAATCATCTTGCAGGGACCGCACCACTCGGCCCAGTAGTCCACCAGCACGGGGACGTCGGACTGCAGTACATCCTGCTCAAAAGAAGCGTCGGTTACATTTACGATATTTCCGCTCATTACCTTTTCCTGATTCATGCACTACTGCTGCCCAACGGCATTTCCCTGGGGAATTAACATACCGGGCACAGGTGCTGTTGACTGTTGCTGAAGGCTGCCCGGGTTTGCAGACAACCTTTCACCCAAATCACGGTAAGACATACTTTACGCGATTGATCCGCCGGATGTGAAGCGGTAGATCCACTACCATGGATCTATCCGCGCCTGACCCCGGTCAAATAGGGGTATTGCCGGTTACTGACAGGCCTGAGGGATTTCGCTTATAGTAACCCGCACGTTCATATCAAAAGGATTCCGACCACGTGACGGCCGCATCCACCGCCGAAAACGCTGCCCCTTCATCCGAGGTGCTGGCAGCCATCGACATGGGCTCGAACAGCTTCCACATGGTGGTTGCCAGACTAGTGCATGGGGAAATCCGGACTCTCGAGAAGATGGGAGAAAAGGTTCAGCTCGGTGCCGGGTTGGACCAGCACAATCGACTGACCGAAGATGCCCAGGAGCGCGCTTTGGCCTGCCTGGGCCGGTTCGCGCAGCGGCTGAAGGGCATGCCCGCGGAAGCCGTGCAGATTGTCGGCACCAACGCGCTTCGGGTGGCCCGCAATGCCCATCAGTTCATGGCGCGGGCCGAGGAGGTCCTGGGCTACCCGGTAGAGATTATTGCCGGCCGCGAGGAAGCACGCCTGATCTATTTGGGCGTTTCCCATACCCTGTCCGACGACATCGGGCGTCGACTGGTCATTGATATTGGCGGTGGCAGCACCGAATTCATCATCGGCCAGCGGTTTGAGCCCCAGGAGCTTGAGAGCCTGCACATGGGCTGCGTGTCGTTCCGGAACCGGTACTTTCCGGACGGCAAGATAACCAAGCGGCAGATGGACAAGGCAGTGACCCATGCCCAACAGGAACTGCTCAACATCCGCCAGCACTACCGTTCTGTGGGCTGGCAGAGCGCGGTCGGCTCATCCGGCTCGATCAAGGCCATCGCCAGCGTACTGGCGACCCTGAAAATCACCGATGGCACCATTACCCTCGCCGGCATGCAGGAGCTTCGCAGGCGCCTGGTGGACATGGGTAAAACCGAAAAACTGGGAGATCTGGGTGTACGCTCGGATCGCCAGAGCATTTTCCCGGCGGGATTTGCCATCCTGATGGGGGCATTCCAGTCCCTTGGCATCGAGGACATGACGTTCGCCGATGGCGCGCTCCGGGAAGGCTTGCTTTACGACATTGTCGGGCGCATCCAGCACGAGGATGTCCGTGAGCGAACCATTTCCGCGCTTCAGGAGCGTTACCATGTTGACCAGGAACATGGCGCCGCCGTTGAGGAGACCGCCGTGGCCGCCTGGCGGCAGGTGGCCGACGCCTGGGCCCTGAACACCCCGGCAGATGAAGAAGTGCTGCGCTGGGCCTGCCGGCTGCATGAGATCGGCCTGACCATTTCCCACAGCCAGTACCATAAACACGGCGCCTACCTGTTGCGCTATTCGGACCTGCCCGGCTTCACCCAACAGTTCCAGCGTGACCTGGCCACCCTGGTGCGCGGCCACCGGCGAAAATTTGCTTCGGCAATCTTCGAGGGCCTGGACCCGGAAGACATTGCCAGGCTGCGTTACCTCTGCGTGCTGGTGCGCCTGGCGGTTCTGATTCAACACCCACGCAACATGGAATCGCCTCCGGCCTTCACCCTGACTGCACACAAAGACAAGTTGGTGCTGGAGTTTCCGTCAGGCTGGCTGGATGACAGGCCACTGACCCTGGCCGATCTGGAAAACGAGCGGGACTATCTCGCCAAACAGGATTTTGTTCTGGAACTGAACGCCGGCTGACCGCGCTCAGCCGGCCAGCTCTGCCTCCAGGGATTCCACCTCTTCGCTGACTTCGAGCCACTGGGCCTCCACCTCTTCGAGGCGGGCGGTCGCAGTCGCCTGCTCGCCCAGCAGTTCTTTCAAACGCGCTTTGCCACTGTCGTCATAAAGACCTGGATCGGATAGTTGTTCTTCCAGAGCCGACAGCCTCTGCTGAAGCTGATCCATCTCCTTTTCCAGGGCGGTCTGCTTCTTGCGATAGGGGCTGAGTTTCTGACGAAGGGCCGCCTCCGCGCGCTTGCGGACCTTCCGGTCCTCGGCGCTCTCGCCCACCGCCTCAGCAGCCTCTTGGGCCGCCTGCTGACCGGCAGGCGTTCGTTTCGGTGCTTCCGTATCGTCTTTCCGGCGGTCCGCCAGCCAGCGCTCGTAGTCCTCCAGATCACCCTGGTACTCCATCACCCGGCCGTCATTGACCAGCCAGAACTCGTCCACCGTGTTTCTCAACAAGTGCCGGTCGTGGGAGACCACCACAATGGCGCCTTCAAAGTTCTGTAGCGCCATGGTCAGGGCCTGGCGCATTTCCAGGTCCAGATGGTTAGTCGGTTCGTCCAGCAAGAGCAGATTCGGTTTCTGCCAGGCAATAACGGCAAGCGCCACCCGGGCCTTTTCACCACCGGAGAATGAGCGGATGGCACTCAGGGCCTCATCACCGTGAAAATCAAAACCACCGAGGAAGTTCCGGATACTCTGTTCTGACGCCTTGGGCGACAGCCGCTGCAGGTGCAGAAACGGACTGGCATCCAGATCCAGCGACTCCAACTGATGCTGGGCAAAATAACCGATGGCCAGATGCTCGCCACAAGTACGATCGCCTGACAACAAGGTGCCCTCGCCCCGAAGCGCATCCATCAGGGTGGACTTACCTGCGCCATTGGGACCCAGCAGACCAATCCGGCTACCGGGCAACAAGGTCAGGTTAATACCATCGAGAATCGGGGTATTACCGTGGCCGGCCTTGCCATTGCGGATCGACAACAGGGGATTGGAGACCTTTTCAGCCACGGGAAATTCAAAACTGAAGGGCGAATCGATATGGGCTGGGGCAATCCGCTCCATACGCTCCAGCGCCTTGACCCGGCTTTGGGCCTGCCGGGCCTTGGTGGCCTTTGCCTTGAACCGGTCAATGAAGCGCTGGATTTCAGCAATCCTGGCCTGTTGGCGTTCAAAACCGGCCTGCTGTTGTGCCAGACGTTCACTCCGCTGCCCTTCAAAGGCTGAGTAATTACCCGTATACAGCTCCAGATTTCGCCGGTCAAAATGCACCACATGAGTAGCGACCCGGTCCATGAAATCACGGTCGTGAGAGATAAACAGCAAGGTGCCGGGGTAGCGACGCAGCCAGTTCTCGAGCCATAGACAGGCATCCAGATCCAGGTGGTTGGTAGGCTCATCCAGAAGCAGCAGATCGGACGGTCGCATCAGGGCCTGAGCCAGGTTCAGCCGGATCCGCCAGCCACCGGAAAACGCCGACACCGGCCGGTCGGCGTCTTCGTCAGAGAACCCCAGCCCACGCAGCAAAGCTTCGGCCCTGCGGGCTGCAGACCAGGCCTCGTGCACATCGAGCTCGCCATGTATGCGGGCAATTGCATGATCATCACCGGCTGTTTCCGCTCTGGCAAGCTCAGCTTCCAGGCGGCGCAGATCGAGATCGCCATCAAGGACAAAATCCCGGGCACTACGGTCGGTCGCTTCGACTTCCTGCGCCATATGAGCAATGCGGCAACCACCGGGCAGAGACACTGCCCCCTGCTCCGGTGCCAACTGGCCCAGCAAGAGTTGGAAAAGGCTGGATTTGCCGGCACCATTGGCACCGACGATAGCGACACGCTGACCGGGCTGCACAGTGAGGCTGACAGTTTCTAGCAACCAGACGCCGCCCCGTTGTAAACTGAGATCGGTTATCGTTAACATGTTTTCATTTTATCAACGTAAAGTGTTCAGGGAAGGCACAGCGCCTATGTCGGTCGGCTCGGCTACCATCCCGGATTTTTCGACACCGCCGCTGGAATTGCCGGCAGATTTGGAACCGGAGAACCCGCTCTGGCGTTTTGCATTGGCGATCTGGAAACGTCCGGACGTTCAGAACAGTTGCCTGGCGCTTCAGGATCAGGGCTGGAGCGTGACGCGGATTCTCAGCGCGGCCTGGCTTGCACTCTCTGGCAGGGTCTTCGCCGGGGTCGAGGACGCTACGGTAACAGAGTGGCGCAACCGTGTAACCGTTGCGCTGCGCAGTGCGAGAAAATCGCTGCCCGGCAACGCCGACAACTGTCAAAAGCTTCGTACCGGCATCGCCGGCCTGGAGCTTGAAGCCGAACAAATCGAACTGGCGCTGAGCTGGCGAACGCTAATGACCAACAACCCGGAATACGCCGACATGCAGGGACGCGAAGCGCTGATCATCACCAATCTGGTTGCGGCTGCACCGACATCATCTGTTGATGACTGTGTCAGACCCCTGCTGAATACACTAGCCGATACCCTGGCCCATTTTCCCAAGGGAGACCACCAGCCATGATGATGAAATGGCTAATACGGCTCTCGTTTCCCGCTCTCGGATTGCTGTTATTGCTGATTTTCTTCGGCCTGAACGATCCGGAGCAGGTATCCGAACCAGTGGCAGAAGAAGAACAACCGGACATTCCCGCTTTTGAAGGACTGGTGCCCTCACCGATTCCCACTGAGGGCCCCGAGATCGTCTTCAAATGGCAGGATACCGACGGCAACTGGCACTATGCTGACCAGCCCCCGGAACAGGGACGCTGGAATACCCTTGCTATCGAACGTCGTGACAAGGCCTTCCCCCGTATTCAGTCACAGGAACCGGAGACAGACTGGCAATCGCCATACAGCGCACCCTTCTCTCTGGGTCCATCCTCTGCCGGCACCAACGGCAGCTGAGCTGACACGTCCGTTTTCTTAACACATGTTCAGTGGCATCTGACGCCGGAACCCGTTACCTTCTGCGTTCTGACAAACACAACGCGGGGCCCCGCCCCGAGCACCGACGTTAAAGGATAATGCAATGAAGAAAACGCTCCTTGCACTGGCAGTGACCGGCCTTGTTGCTGGCTGTTCCACACCACCCGAAGCTCCGGAACAACCGAAACTGGAATCAACCGACCAGAAGGTCAGCTATGGCATGGGCCTGGTTCTGGGTGAGCGCATGGGTAACGATCTGCCAAACCTGCAGATGGACCAGTTCCTCCAGGGCATTCAGCACGGCCACGCCGGCGATGACGAAGCCAAGCGTATGAGCCGCGAGGAAATCCAGCAGGCCCTGATGACCTACCAGCAGCAGCTGCAGGAAGAACAGGGCAAGCAGATGGAAGAACTGGCCCAGAAAAATCTCGACGCCGGCCAGGCCTTCCTGGCAGAGAATGCCGAGCGTGAAGGCGTTGAAACCACCGAATCCGGCCTCCAGTACGAAGTGCTCGAGCAGGGTGACGGCGAAAAACCGGCAGCAACCGACACCGTTCAGGTGCACTACACCGGTGAGTTGCTGTCCGGCGAGGTGTTTGACAGCTCCCGCGAGCGTGGCGAGCCGGTGACATTTGCCCTGAACCAGGTCATTCCCGGCTGGACCGAGGGCCTTCAGCTGATGAGCGAAGGTGCCCGCTACAAGCTCTACATTCCGTCCGACCTGGCTTACGGCCCGGGTGGAAACCGGTCGATCGGGCCAAACGAGACTCTGGTGTTTGATGTCGAGTTGCTCGAGATCAACCCCGGCTCTGGAGACTGAGCCATCAGGCAGGCCGCGGCCAGTTTTGGCGCGGCCACAAAAAAGCCCCAGCCCGGCGTTACCGGCTGGGGCTTTTTTGATTCAGGCGCTCCTCAGGCAGAGGCCACCTTGCCGGCGTGGGCATTGTGAAGGTGCTCGATCAGGAAATCCTCCATCTCGAACCGGGTCTCAAGGGTTTCACCCAGCTTCGACAATTCGCCGAACAGCTCTTTGACATCCTCTTCCGACAATTCCCGGCCATCCAGACGGTCATTGAAGTTAAGGGCAATCTCGGTGGTCTGCTCAATCCGGGGGTAAACCTTGGCAGCCAGTTCCAGCCCGCCATCGTTAAACTCCCTGGCTTCACGGACTAACTGCTCGTATATCTCGAAATGGCCAGTCGAGACGTAATCCACCAGCACTTCACACAGGCGTACGAACTTTTCTCTCAGCGCCTCCGTCTGCGAGAAATCGTTCTCCCCGGACAGGTCGCAGTAATGTACCAGTAGCTCCTGACGCTCCTTGAGCCAGCGATCAATCAATTCGCTGACGCCGCCCCAGCGCTCCCTGGCATTTCGGCAATTTTCCAACATGACGCCTGTTCTCCGCTTGTCTTCGGTACTTCTGTTTCGGTTTTGATTTTTATTAGGTTTGGATCAAGTTACCCCATGGCTGCGGTCGCCCGCAACCGTTTCAGCTCCGAATCCATTCCCGGGTTTTTGGCCGGCGAAACATCAAAACCAGACCGGTGACAACCAGCAACAAGAAAAACACAGCAGTCCAGCCGGGGATACTCAACCCCAGGAAACGCCACACCACTTCTGCGCAGTCTCCAGTTCCCTTGAGTGCGGTAGACAGAACTTCAAACCACGGCAAGACATCCAGCATGTAGTCAACCGAGGGCCCGCACGCAGGCACCTGATCTGCCGGCAGGCTCTGCAACCACAATTGCCGTCCGGCAACGCCCAGCCCTGCTCCTGCGGTCACCACCAGCAGGAAGCCATAAACACGAACACCGAAGCCGGTGGGCCCCTGGAGGAAGGCCAGGAAGCTCACCAGACCGGCTCCCATGAAGCCAAAACGCTGTAACCAGCAAAGCGGGCAGGGCTCCAGCCCCATCACATGCTCCATATAAAACGCCACACCCAGAAGCGCGGCACATACAAGGAAAATAAGCCCGAAAACCCATCTGCTGGTCAAAAGAACACCTCGAATCGTGAATTGAAACTGCAAGCGGCCACTGGGCCTGCTATTCTCGTCACTTAACCCTAAACCACGATCAACTTCAAGCCTATGACACGCCAGCCAAAATCCGTTCTGACGCTTCTGTTTCTGTTGTTTGCAATGATGCCCTTACCTGCCGTTTCCCAGGATGAGGAAAATACCGAAGAGGAAGTGGCTGAGGAAGAAAGCGGCGTTACCGATTACATCAGTATGGATCCGCCTTTCGTGACTCACGTGGGCACGTCTGGCAACAAGCCGACCTACCTGAAGGCCGCTGTGACACTGCGGGCCCGGAATACAAGCACCCGGCCGGCGCTGGAAGCCCACATGCCTCGCCTGAGACACGAACTGGTGATGCTCTTTGGTGAGCAGACTGACACAGGACGCCTCACCTCAATGGAAGGGCAGGAGACGTTGCGTGAGGAAGCCAAACAGAGAATAAATGCGGTTCTTGAGGAGCAGCAGACCGGCGAGAGCATCGCCGGTGTGTTGTTTACAGAATTCGTGGTACAGAAATAAGGCTGAACCCGGCCAAGGAATCAGGCGATCCGTGAAAACAGATCGTCTGCCTGGCCCCGGTCATCCCGGGCTACCTGATCGGCATCGTCCCAACCGGCTTCCCAGGCGGCAATGACAACTTCACCCCGATAGGGGCAGCGGGCTTTATCCATGCCCATGTTGGCAGCCATGTAGCCCTGACGGTAAGCCTTGTTGAGCGCTTCCACATCCCAGCCGAGTTTGATGTCCCTTGCCATAGCCGTCTCTCCCGATCCTGATGTTACGAAAATTAACAGCCGGACCGGAGGGAGACAACTCTTTGTTCGGTTTCTGTGCGTCAGGTCCGCAGACTTCTGCGACAGTGGCCCAACTTACCGCTCAGGAGCGCAGATACTGTTCCAGAAACTCGCTGAACGGCAGGGTATCGGCACGCTCCATCTGCGCCTGCTCGGCCAGGGATTCTGCCGTCATGGCATCAAACGCCTGGCGCACATCGGCATTGAGGCCCTCCTGCCTCAGGGTTTGCTGATGCTGCCGCGCCATGTCCATGCCCCATTCCCGGTGGCCCTGTCCCGAAGCGCGCATGGCTTCTAGAACCTGGGAAGATGGCACCGTCCATTCACCGGTCAATACCTCGCGTTGAGCGGCCAGGGCTCGACGGTAGGTCTCCCCCCCCTGCCAACTATCGAGCAGCTCGGCCAGCGGTTCCAGCTGCGACAGAATACCAGATGCGGCTTCTGACACCGGAGTTCGCTCCCCACCACGGCAAAGCTTCAATTCGCGGTAACGCCCGCTGGCCACCACATCCTTGTAGTTGTCGTCCAGGCGCTCACATTCTTCATCGCCAATACGGGGGGAGTCCGACAGCAGGCAATCGAGCAGGAACAGATCAAGGAAATCGATCTGGGCTTCATTCACACCAACCGGGGAGAAGGGATCAAGATCCAAGCATCGCACCTCGATATATTCCACACCCCGGGCTTCAAGAGCCTGGATAGGTTTCTCTTCCCGCTGCGTCGTGCGTTTTGGACGCACGGCACTGTAATACTCGTTCTCGATCTGCAGGACGCTGGTATTGATCTGGATGAACTGGTCGCCCCGGCGGGTGCCGATGGCTTCATAGGCCGGCCAGGTGGTGTGGATGGCACGGTCCAGCGTCTGGGTGTAGGTGCTGAGCTCGTTGAAACAGATGTTCAGCGATGCCTGAGCATTGTTGTGGTAGCCCAGATCGCCCATGCGCAGGGAGGTGGCGTACTCACCATGCCAGGTGCGTTCGTCAAATCGGGTCAGGTCATGGCTGACACCGGCAACAAAACTGGCATCCAGTGCCGGCGAGGCACCGAACAGCAACATCAGCAGCCAGCTACGGCGGCGGAAATTGCGAATCAGCCAGAAATACTGGTCCGATTTGAAGTCTTTCAGGCTTTGCTCATTGCCGAGCAGTTCCTGCCACTTCTGCCAGAAGCTATCAGGTAGCGACAGATTGTAGTGGGCGCCAGCGATACTCTGCATCATACGCCCGTAACGTACCGCCAGACCCTGCCGGTAAACGTGCTTGAGCTGGCCGATGTTGGAACTGCCGTATTCGGCGATGGGGATGCTCGGATCGCCATCCAGTTCACAGGGCATGCTCGCCGCCCAGAAGACTTCGTCGCCGAGGTTCTGCTGCACGTAGGTGTGGATATCCCGAAGGGATTTCAGCATGCCCCCGGTGCTATTGAACACCGGCGTGATCAGCTCCAGCAAGGCCTCAGAATAGTCCGTGGTAATTCTCGGGTGGGTCAGTGCCGAACCCAGGGCTTCGGGATGCGGGGTCTGGGCGATAAAGCCGTTGCGATCCACCCGCAGCCCTTCTTTTTCGACACCCTTGAGAAAACCATCCCAGTCGCTGGCAGCGAACTGACGAAATACGGAATGGCGGGATTCAGCCATGGTCGACTCCTGCTGCGGCCGGTTTGCTCTTTTGCACAACCGGCCGATGAAAAGATTGTATGCCCGTCAGCTGTCTTTGCGCGCCGAGGCAAGTGCCTGGGCCAGCGCACCAGCCATCGCGCCCTGGGGGGATTTCTGGCCGGAACCGCCACTGCTGGCGTTCCGGTTACCGCCCTTGCGGCTGGCCCCGGTGCGATTAGCAGCCATCGGCTTGCTCTCATTTTTCTCGCCGGGCTGATCATCCATACGCATGGTCAGGGCAATTCGCTTGCGCGGGATATCCACATCCATCACCTTGACCTTGACGATATCCCCGGCCTTGACCACCTCACGGGGATCTTTGACAAACGTGTGGGACAGCGCAGAAATATGCACGAGGCCGTCCTGATGCACGCCAATATCTACGAACGCGCCGAAATTGGTGACGTTGGTCACCGAGCCTTCCAGCACCATCCCGGGCTTGAGATCATTGAGGGTCTCAACGCCCTCCTCGAAGCTGGCAAACTTGAACTCCGGGCGCGGATCCCGGCCCGGTTTCTCCAGTTCCGAAATGATGTCTTTGATAGTCGGCAAACCGAACTGTTCTGTTACGTAATCCTGGGGATTCAGACCACGCAGGAAAGAAGAATCGCCGACGATATCGCCCACTTCGCGATTATTTTTCCTGGCGATGGCCTCGACCACGCCATAGGCTTCCGGGTGCACAGATGACCGGTCCAGGGGATTCTCGCCGCCGGCGATGCGCAGAAAGCCCGCCGCCTGTTCGAACGTGCGGTCACCGAGCCGGGTGACCTTGAGCAGCTGTTTCCGGTTGCGGAACATGCCGTTCTGGTTGCGGAACTCAATGATGTTCTGGGCAATGGTGTGGTTCAGGCCGGAAACCCTGGCCAGCAATGGCGCTGAGGCCGTGTTCAGATCCACGCCCACGCCGTTCACACAGTCTTCTACCACGGCATCCAGGCTTCGGGACAGCTGCACCTGCGAGACATCGTGCTGGTACTGCCCTACCCCGATGGATTTCGGCTCGATCTTTACCAGCTCCGCCAGCGGATCCTGCAGCCGGCGGGCGATGGATACCGCGCCACGGATGGTGACATCCAGATCGGGCAGTTCTTTGGAGGCAAACTCGGATGCTGAATAGATCGAGGCGCCGGACTCACTGACCACGATCCGGGCCAGCTTCAGCTCGGGGTAACGCTTGCTAAGGTCGCCGACCAGCTTCTCCGTCTCCCGGGAAGCGGTGCCATTACCAATGGCCACCAGTTCGATCCTGTATTCCCGACACCAGGCCGCCAGTTGCTCAATGGAACGGTCCCACTGGTTCTGCGGCGCGTGGGGAAAGATGGCGCCATGGCCGGCCACCTGACCAGTGCCATCGATAACAGCCACTTTCACACCGGTGCGTAGCCCTGGATCCAGGCCCAGGGTCGGACGTGGACCGGCCGGCGCAAGCAGCAGAAGATCCTTGAGGTTGGCGGCGAACACGTTGATGGCTTCGGTTTCCGCCGCTTCGCGGACCTGTGCCATGAGATCGGTTTCAATCTGGGTGGAAAGTTTCACTCGCCAGGTCCAGCGCACCACGTCCGAGAGCCATTTGTCGGCGGCACGGCCGTTGTCCCGGATATTCCAGCGGGCAGCGATGCGCTGTTCAGCCGGATGGGGCGCACGTCGGTCGTCATCGGCATCCCCGACCACGATGGTATAGCCGAGAACACCCTCGTTCCGGCCCCGAAGGATAGCCAGAGCTCGATGGGACGGGACCTTTTTCAGAGGCTCGACGTGGTCGAAATAATCCCGGAACTTGGCGCCTTCGTTTTCCTTGCCTTCCACCACGGTGACTTTCAACTGGCCTTCCTGCCAAATGAAGTCCCGCAAGCTGCCCAGCAGTTCGGCATCCTCGGCAAAGCGCTCCATCAGTATGTAGCGGGCGCCATCCAGGGCAGCTTTGGTATCTTCAACGCCTGCTTCTTTGTTCAGGTAACCCTGGGCAGTCGCTTCAGGGTCCAGGGTCGGATCGTCGTAAAGCGCATCAGCCAGCGGTTCCAGGCCGGCTTCCCGGGCAATCTGGGCCTTGGTCCGACGCTTGGGTTTATAGGGCAGGTAAAGGTCTTCCAGACGGTTCTTGGTGTCGGCATCCTGGATGGTGGACTTGAGTTCGTCAGTCAGCTTGCCCTGCTCCTCGATACTCTTGAGGATGGTGGCACGACGGTCTTCCAGTTCCCGCAAATAGCGCAGACGCTCTTCCAGGTTCCTCAGCTGGCTGTCGTCCAGTGAGCCTGTGATCTCTTTACGGTAACGGGCAATAAACGGAACGGTCGCGCCCTCGTCGAGCAGGGCAACGGTGGCATTAACCTGTTGCTCGCGGACACCGAGTTCCTCGGCGATACGCCTGGAGATACTGTTCATGCAACCTCTGTTTGATGCTTTGCCAATAAACCAGCAAAGGTACAGCGGCTTACTGCTGCAGGCAAGCGGCCTGGCCCCGCTTGTTCAGGAATTGCACAAGATCAGCCCAGGGCATGGGACGGGCATAGTAATAGCCCTGAATTTCATCGCAATGCTGCTGGCGCAAAAACTCCAGTTGGCCTTCGGTCTCCACGCCTTCGGCCACCACGCTGATCTGAAGGCTGTGGGCCAGACTGATAATGGCCCGGATAATATGTTCGGCGTCTGCCGAATTGCCCAGCTCCTGAACGAACGACTTGTCGATTTTCACCAGCGAGATCGGCAGATGCTGAAGATTACTCAGTGAGGAAAAGCCGGTTCCAAAGTCGTCCAGCGCGAAGCTGATACCCAGCTGGTTTAACTCCCGCAGGCAGCGCTGGGCATACTCGGGGTCGTGCATCATGGCACTCTCGGTCAGCTCCAGCTCCAGCAGGCTGGTGTCTACATTGGCATTGAAGATGATGCGGAAAATGGTCTCGGTCATCTTTCGATCGTGAAACTGACGGAACGAGAGATTGACGGCAAACACCAGTCCGGGGAAGCCAAGTTCGGCCGACTCCTGCAGGCGTTTGCAGGCCTGCTCAATCACCCAGTAACCAATAGGTACGATCAGCCCACTGCGTTCAGCTACCGGGATGAATTCGTCGGGCCCTACCAACCCCCGCTCTGGATGATTCCAGCGCAGTAGGCATTCCACGCCCCGAACTTCCTCTGTGGCCAGATCAATCCTGGGCTGGTAGTAAAGCTCCAACTCCTTACCACGTAAGGCATTGCGGAGATCCGCCTCCAGGCGAAGCTGGTACCCGGCGGAAATGTGCAACTGGCGGTCATAGAAACGGTAGCTGGTGCCCGGGTCACGCTTGGCTTCGAACATGGCACGGTTGGCCCGGCGCAACAGATTTTCGGCGCTATCGCCGGCTTCCGGGTAGGTTGCGACGCCAAGGCTGGCACTGACCACTACTGTCTGGCCATCAATGGTAACCGGCTCATCAAGAGCGTTAACCACCTTGCGGATAATCTGGGTGATATCGAGGGAGTCCTCGACCTTTTCGACAATAATGGCCAGCTCGTCACCCCCGATACGCATCAGCGAATCGACGCGCCTGAGAGAATGACGAAGCCGCTCTGCCAGTTTCATCATCAACTGGTCACTTTTCTGATAGCCAAACGACTCGTTAATGCTGCGGAAGTCATCGATATTGAGGTGCAACAAGGCCAGCCGATGGCTCGCGCGCTCGGCCCGCAGAAGCGCTTGCTGAAGACGATCGAAGAACAGGTCCCGGTTGATAAATCCGGTGGCCACTTCGCGGCCCAGTTGGCCGTGGGCGGACTCGGACAACTGATCCCGATACCACAGGCACTTGACGGCCCGACGGAAATTCCAGTGGTCCAGGGTTTGACGACAAAGGTAATCGGCCGCGCCGGCAGCCAGCAGCTCTGGTGCGCGCTCCATCGGCAGCTCGGCACTCAGGGCCAATACGGGCTTTTCATTGCTGGCGACAGCCAGGTACTGCAGGAAGGAAGCTTCGGAGCCACCATGGAACACGCAATCCCAGACGATGACATCAAAACTGGCGTTTCGGATCAGGTCATCACAATCGATCAGATCCGGGCACCAGGTCGCGTCCGCACTGATTTCGACGTCACCCGCCAGAAGAGCATTCAGCCAGAGAAAATCAGCGTAATCTGGTGTCAGGACCAACAGGCGCAATTGTCCGGGCCTCATGGTTTCCAGTGGCAGTGTCATCAAGCAGGATCCATTTATGCGTGAACAACCTAGTCCGTTCCCATAATCATAGTCTATAGATCCTCAAGGTACAGTAACTCTGTCTGGTGTAGAATAATCCCACGTCGGTTATCCCCATTTCGTTCCATTCTGGCCATTTATTTGTGAACAAGCTCAACCCGAGACAAAGCGAAGCAGTCCGCTATGCCGATGGCCCAATGCTGGTACTCGCCGGCGCAGGCAGCGGCAAGACCAGCGTGATTACCCGCAAGATTGCCTACCTGATCGAGCAGCTCGGAATCCCGGGGCGTCATATTGCTGCAGTCACCTTCACCAACAAGGCCGCCCGGGAAATGAAGGAGCGGGTTGGCCGAATCGTCGACAGAAAGCTGACCCGGGGCCTGATTGTATCCACTTTTCATAATCTTGGCCTCAATATGATCCGGGAAGAGCACACGCATCTCGGTTACCACCCCGGTTTTTCCATCTTCGATGCCGAGGATGCCAAGGCCCTGTTACAAGATCTGATGCTCCGGGAAGCCAGCGCCGAGGCCGGGGACGAGCTCAACGACATCCAGATGACCATCTCCTCCTGGAAAAACGCCATGCGGGGGCCGGCCGAGGCCTTGAGCAAGGCGGCGGATGACCGGGAACAGCGCATCGCCATCATCTACAAGAAATACAACGAATACCTGAAGGCCTACAACGCGGTCGATTTCGACGACCTCATCCTGCTGCCGGTGATGCTGTTCCGCTCGCACCCGGACGTGTTGGCCAAGTGGCGCCGCAAGATCCGCTACATGCTGGTGGATGAATACCAGGACACCAACGTGTGCCAGTACGAACTGGTTAAACTGCTGGTGGCAGAGCGGGCCGCGTTCACGGTGGTCGGCGATGATGATCAGTCCATCTATGCCTGGCGTGGCGCTCGACCGGAAAACCTGGCCCAGTTGAAGGAAGACTTCCCTAGCCTGAAAATCGTCAAGCTTGAGCAGAATTACCGTTCTACGGCCAGGATCCTGCGAAGCGCCAACACCGTGATCGCCAACAACCCCCATGTGTTCGAGAAGGCCCTGTGGAGTGATCACACCATCGGCGAGGAAATCCGGATTGTCCGTTGCCGCAACGAAGACGCGGAAACCGACCGGGTGGCCACCGAGATCCTCGACCAGAAGCTGAAGAAAGGCCTCGATTTCCGGGACTTTGCCGTGCTTTATCGGGGTAACCACCAGGCACGACTGCTGGAAATGAAGCTGCAGGCCTACCAGATCCCCTACCGCATCTCCGGCGGCCAGTCGTTTTTCTCGAAGAACGAGATCAAGGACGCCATGTCCTACCTGCGCCTGCTGATCAATCCCGACGACAACGCTGCCTTCCTTCGAGTGGTGAACGTGCCGCGCCGGGAAATCGGCCCGCGCACCCTTGAACAGCTCAGCCACTATTCTCGCTCTCGAAATATCAGCCTGTTCAAGGCCCTGGGTGACATGGGGGCAGAGACCCACGTGACCGAGAAGGGCCTGGACCGTCTCCGGCGTTTCGCTCACTGGGTAGATGCCACCTGCGAGCGATTGCACAGCGAGAATCCGATACCGGTGATCAAGCAACTGTTCACGGACATCGAATACGAGGAGTGGCTGCACCAGCACTCCGGCACCCCAAAGCAGGCCGAGCGAAGGATGGAGAACATCTGGTATCTGGTGGAATCCATCCAGCGCATGCTTGATGACGGCAAGGGCACGGCCGATGAGCTCGGCATCGAGGATGCCATCACCAAACTGATCCTTCGGGACATGATGGAACAGCGGGAAGAGGACGACGACAGCGACAAGGTTCAGCTGCTCACCCTGCACGCTTCCAAGGGCCTGGAATTCCCCCATGTATTCATCATGGGGCTTGAGGAAGAAATCCTGCCCCACCGAAGCAGCATCGAGGAAGGCAACATCGAGGAAGAGCGGCGACTGATGTACGTGGGCATTACCCGCGCCCGGGAAACGCTGACGCTGACCTATGCGGCTACCCGGAAACAGTATGGGGAAAAACTGGAAACCATCCCGAGCCGGTTTCTTGATGAGCTGCCCGAAGAAGATCTCAAGTGGGAAGGTACCGGCGACCTGGATGTGGAAGCCAATCAGAAAAAGGGAAAAGCGACTCTCAGTGCCCTTCTGGGCGACCTCGGCCTGTAAATTTCAATTTTTTTTACAATCACTGCAACTTTTGAAGCCCCTGATCCGTTTCTGCAAGCGGGATACCACATCCCGCTTCGACAACAACAAGATCAGGAGGACTTCATGTCCAGAAATTCCAATCGCTTGTGTCAGCTTACCGGTTCACTCTTTCTCATCACTGCAGGGGCCACCTCGGCCAGCGCGGGGCTCCTTGGCGGACTACTCGGATCATCTACCGATGATTCAACAGTGCAGACGAACCAGAACAGAGACCCGGCAAAAGGCTACTTCAGCGAACCTTTTGCGGAGCCGACCATCATTGTTGACGGTCAGGCTGTTGAAACCGACGAAAAATGCATCACCCGGGCCGATGGCATGGATGAGTGCAAACCGGCCGCAGGTACTATGGCCCTGCTGAAAGACGGTCGCCTACTCTACCTGAATGCGCTCGAGGGTACCGAAAACGTCGAGCTGTCAATCGTCGCCGAATTCGGCGAAGTCTCGGTCAACGATCAGACCCGGGTATTGTCGCTGGATGAAAGCGACAACCCATCCTGGCTCAAACCCTCCCCATTGGATGCCGGCGCCAATCCGGACGGCAATGACAGCGAGACCCTGCTCAACGGCACCGAACTCGACGGCTTGATTGATACTGCTGATAACACCAGTAAAAACGACGGTGCCCTGTTCTGCTCGGATGTTATCGGCCTCGCAAACGGCGATGTCATGGCCGTCGGCGGTACGGACTATTACTCGGAGCCCGGCATTGACGGCCTGCCTCTGGGTGTCGCGGAATTGGAGGGCATCAAGAATTCCCGGATATTCGATGAGGCGACCAACACCTGGCGCCAGAGCGGTGACATGACTTACGGCCGCTGGTACCCGTCGCTGGTCACCCTGGGCAATGGCGACGTTTTTGTTGCCAGTGGCGTCACCAAGCTCCTGAAACCGGTCTACCCGGATGAACCGCTGAATAGCGGTCGCAACGTGGTTCAAACGGAAACCTACAACCCGTGCGCGGGGTCGTGGACAGAGAACCCCTCTACCGCAGACAGGTCGCTGCCGCTTTACCCGCGCATGCATCTCCTGCCCAACGGTCACGTGCTCTATAACGCCGGAGGCCAGGCATTCAATCCATTTGGCCAGGGTTATGACCAGGCCTTATGGAACATTGTCGCCAGCTACAATCCCGCAACCCAGCGCTGGAACGACATAGGCTATGCCGGACTGCCCTTGAGACTGGATGAAGTCGGGCTGGGTCAACTCAGCAGCACACTGAATATCACCAATCTTTCCCTGGACCAGGTCGGCTCGCTTCTGGGCGATGTCCTCGAAGCTCCGTCTGATCTGCTGGAAAGCGGCGCAGAGCTGGGCATTTCAGAAGAAGACCTCCGAATGGCCATTGCCGGCGGCATGCGCGGCTCCACCTCTTCAACCATGCTGCCTCTGAAACCGAATGCCAACGGCGAATACACCGACGTCGAGCTTTTGACTGCCGGTGGCGTGCCCAGTTACGCCCTGCTGACCAATCCCGGCGGCTACCTGCCCACGGACCAGAGCCGCATAGACCGAATAACCACGAATGGCGATGACATCGGCTACGAATCCCGCCTTACTGGTCCGCTTAACCAGCCACGCTGGTATGGCACCAATGTTCTGATGCCAGACGGCAGCGTCATGGTGTTCAGCGGCGGCAACCGCGATGGCGTTGTCGCGCCCGGCCTTGAAGGGCCTATTCGCACGGCTGAGCGTTTTGATCCGGAAACTGGCACCTGGACTGAAATGGCAACGGGTCACCGGGCACGGACTTATCACAACACTGCCGTACTGATGGAAGACGGTCGTGTGATGATTGCCGGGCATTCGCCGATCAACACCGCCTACCTGACCTTCGTCGATCTTCAGGACTTCGGTCTGGCGCCGTATGACGGACGGGATCCCAGCTTTGAAATCTACACACCACCCTATGCCATGCGTGACGACCGCCCGGAAATCCTGAGCGCGCCGCGCAACCTGACCATTGGGGATCGCTTCAATATAAAGGTTGACCAGGCAGACCAGATCGACAAGGCGCTCCTGATTCGCCGGACGGTCATGACCCATGTGATTGATGGCGACCAACGCGCCATTGAACTGATCATGGAAAGAGGCAATGGCAACAAGCTGACCCTGAAGATGCCAGACAACCACAACGTGATCCCCGCCGGCGAATACATGCTGTTCGTGAGCAAAGAAACTGCTGAAGGAAGGGTGCCATCTGTATCGGCTCCCATCACCGTGATCAATGAGAGTCTCGAATGCATGGCGCCAACACAGGTGGCGGGTGACACCACGACTGCCGACGGAATTATCGAATCAACACTTGAGATTCTTTAACCAGACTACGGGAGTCACGTTATGAAAAGCGGACGAATCAGCACTGGCCGGTTGCCACTGGCTTTGTTCGGCCTGCTGCCCCTGATGGCCTCTGCGCCAGCAGGGGCACACGGGGCACCTGACGCAGAGGGCGCTCCCTCTGAAATCGTACAGGCCCGCATTACCGTGCAGCCGAATATTCAGGGCTTGAACGCCATGATCCTGGATGCCCCACGCCCGGGCATCCTGTTGAGCTATCGGGGCGAAACCCCGATTACAGTGCTGGGAACCCAAGACGAGGCTTTTCTGAGGTTTACTGGCAAGACCGTTATGGTCAATACCGACAGCCCGAGCTGGCGTTCCCTGCCAAACGCCCCTGCGCTCTCGGGAACGCCCGGCGAGGAGAGTGACAGATGGGCAATACTGTCACAAAGTGCCAGTTTTGGCTGGCTGGACCCACGCCTGGAAGCAACGGAAAGCATGCACCATCAGGGAAAAGAGCTTCAGGGCTGGTCGATCACCCTTCAAACCGCATCGGGCGAGACCGCAACGATTGACGGCGAGCTGAGGCGTAAACCGCTCCCCTGACCCCTAAAACCGGAAGGCCGAGAGGCCATAAGAAAAAAAGCCCCCGAACGTCGGGGGCTTTTCTTTTGCTCAAAACTGCCTTACTCGCTTTCTGCCACCAGGTGCTCGACAGCCGCCTGGATTTCTTCATCCGGACAGCTTGCACAACCGCCCTTGGCCGGCATGGCATTAAAGCCATTGATCGCGTGACTCACCAGGGTGTCCAGCCCCTTATCGATGCGAGGAGCCCAGGCATCGGCATCACCAATTACAGGTGCGCCAGCAGCGCCAGTGGTATGACAGGCCATGCACACAGCGTCGTATACTTCGCTGCCTGAACGAGGGCCGGAGCTGGCGGTCTCGGTCGGAGCAGCGGCACTGCCACATTCGTCACCCTGCAGGCACACTTCGCCAACCGGCTGGATACGTGCACGGATTTCATCTTCGACGCTTGCCATTACGGCGCTAGCTGTCAGGCCTGCAACGACCAATACAGCAGCCAGGACTCTCTTCATCTTCACAATGCACCTCGCATTTGAGCGTTATAATCTTCGGTTGCCGCATTATAGCGACTGAAACCCGGCAAAAAAACCAAACAGCAAAATCATAAATTGATTTCAACCATTTTAATTGCGATTTCGTAAGTCAGAGGGTGTTTCGCGAACAATCCGGTTACCATGGTGTTCGCCGACGTTTTACCATTCAGGACCTGTTTCAATGACCAATACGGAACCGACTTCGCCTCACTCGTTGCGCAAACCGCTGCTAATTGCCGAATTCACGGCGCTGGCTGTTTTGCTCGCGTCCATGGGGTGGTTTTCCAGCCAGACCGCTGATGGCCAGACGATCAGTGCCGCCTGGTTGCTAATCCCTGCCTTCGCCAGCCTCGGCGTCTTTCTCAGTTTCATCGGGCTAATGTACCTGCGCTGGGTTGCCTCTGCAGAGAGGGGTAACCGGTTTCGCCACAAAGTCATTTTCTCACTACTGGCCGTCACTCTGATCGGCGTCTGGGTCTACGGCATTGCCAACACCTGGTTCAGTCTGACTGCCAGCTAGGAGACTACCTGATGACATCCACACATGTGTTGGTGCCACCGACGGTCCTCATCACAATTTCTTTGCTGCTGTCGGCGCCCTCCACGGTGATAGCGCAGACCGGTGAGACATCATCGATCGACTCACCCGAACAATGCGCGCTGATTGACGACGGGATTAAGCGACTGGCCTGCTTTGATAGTCTCTACAAGCCCGCGGAGCGTCAGTCCCAGGCCTCTGAAAGTGCCAAAGAGCAAGCGGAGAAGAGTGCGGAGCAACTGGCCCCGAATGGGGAAGACCTCGACGCCGTTGCTGGCAATGCCCTGGAAGGCGATTCTGATGCGGGGGTCATGTCCGCGCTGGTAGACCGTTATGTGGCGGCTGAAAAAGCCGTATTCTCATTCTCCGGCAGTTTCGTGGGGCATCGCCCCACCTATATCCTGCCCGTCAGCTGGGTGAAGGACCCGAACTATGTACCATCCAGCCCGAGACTGGGCTCCGTCGGCTATGACTACGAACTGGAACGGGAAGAGGCCAAATACCAGATCAGCTTCAAGGTGCCTTTGCTGACGGGGATTCTGGATGACCGGACAACCCTCTGGTTTGGTTACACCCAGACTTCTTTCTGGCAGGTTTATAACCAGGATGATTCCGCGCCTTTCCGGGAAACCAATTACGAACCTGAGCTATTTGCACGATACCAGACCGACTGGAACATCGGCCCCGGCCGGCTTAATGCCGTGACCGTGGGCTTCAACCACCAGTCCAACGGACAGTCTGAGCCTCGTTCACGGAGCTGGAACCGCATTATGGGGTCCGCAACCTACAGCTATGATCGCTGGCTTTTCATCGTTCAGCCCTGGTACCGGATTCCGGAAAACAGCGACGATGACAATGCGGATATCGAACGCTATCTGGGGCATGCCAACTATTATGCGGTTTACAAGCTGACCGAAGATCGGACGTTTTCGCTACGACTGATGAATAATCTGCGGTCGGATGACAACAAGACGTCGGTGGAGTTCGGGTACAGCTTTCCGATGGGAGATACGGTCAAGGGCTTTTTCCAGTACTACAACGGGTATGGGGAGAGCCTTATCGACTACAACCACCGGATTCAGCGGTTCGGTATCGGGATTATGCTGAACGACTGGCTCTGACTTCAGGTGCAAGACCGACTGGGACGCTTGTCCTCCTGAAACACGCTCCTAACGGCACATCCCTGTGACGCTTGGGCTCCGCCATCCCTGGCTCCGCACAGTTTCATGAGGACAAGCGTCCCACTCGGCCCCAAAAAAAGGAGTTACCTCTCCTCGTTCAACCTCTGCATTTCTGCCAGCAATTCTTCAGTTTTCTCTTCCATCAACGGAATATCCGCCCTCGATTCGACGTTCAAACGCACAACCGGCTCGGTGTTGGACATCCGCAGGTTGAAGCGCCAGTCGTCGAATTCGATGCTTACGCCGTCCACGTGGCTGACGTTTTTTGCGCCAACGCTGTATTTGGCTTCAATCGCCGCGATGACCTTGGGGGGATCATCGATGGTGCGGTTGATTTCGCCGCTGGCCGGGTAGGCTTCGATTCGGGCATCGATGAGGGATGACAGGGTCTGGCCTGACTGGCAGAGGCGCTCGGCGATCAGCAGCCACGGGATCATGCCGCTGTCGCAGTAGGCGAAATCCCGGAAGTAGTGGTGGGCGCTCATTTCGCCACCGTACACGGCGTCTTCGTCACGCATCCTCTGTTTGATGAAGGCGTGGCCGGTTTTACTTTCGATGGCTTCGCCGCCTGCTGCTTTTACCAAGTCCAGGGTGTTCCAGGTCAGGCGGGGGTCGTGAATGACTTTGCCGCCACCGGTTTTGCGCAGGAACTGGTCGGCAAGCAAACCAACGATGTAATAGCCCTCTATGAAACGGCCATTCTCGTCGAAGAAGAAGCAGCGGTCGTAGTCGCCGTCCCAGGCGATGCCCATGGCGGCGCCTTCTGCGATAACGTCGTCGGCTGTCGCCGCCCGGTTTTCCGGGAGGATCGGATTGGGTACGCCGTTGGGGAAATGGCCGTCCGGCTGGTGGTGCACTTTCACAAATTCAAAGGGCAGGTGCTGCTCGAGTTCGTCGATCACCAGGCCGGCGCCACCGTTGCCGGCGTTGCAGACAATGGTCAGCGGACTGAGGGAGCCGGCATCGATGTACCCCAAGAGATGGTCCACGTAGGCGCTCATCACCTCTAGCGGTTCATAGCGGCCCTGCTCGGGCGCATCACCAAAAGGCTCCAGCACCCGGTCGCGGATCTCGTTCAGACCGTTGTCGGAGCTGATCGGCCGAGATTCGGGGCCGACCATTTTCATGCCGTTGTGATCTTTGGGGTTGTGGCTGGCAGTCACCATGATGCCGCCGTCCATCTTGTAATGGCTGGTGGCAAAATACACCTGCTCGGTGCCGCACAGGCCGATATCGAACACATCCGCACCAGCAGCCATCAGGCCAGAGCTGAGCGCTTCGGCAATGTCGGGGCTGGACAGACGGATGTCATAGCCAACGATCACTTTCTTCGCACCGGTGATTTCCACATAGGCGCGCCCGATTTTTTCCGCCAGGACCGGATTCAGTTGATCCGGCACCCGGCCGCGCAAGTCGTAGGCTTTAAAACAGGACAAGTCCATTGTCTGATGTTACTCCGCGGCGGATGACTGAAGCTGGATGTAGTTCTGAATACCCATCTGGGAAATCATTTCCAGCTGGGTTTCCAGCCAGTCAATGTGCTCTTCTTCGCTATCGAGAATGCTGCGGAAAAGTTCACGACTGGTGAAGTCCTGCACTTCCTCGCAGTAGAGGATCGCCTCTTTCAGGTCGGTGTGGGCGATTTCTTCGAGTTTGAGATCGCAGGAAATCATTTCCTCGACGTTCTCGCCAATCAGCAATTTGTTCAGATCCTGGAGATTAGGCAGGCCTTCGAGAAACAGGATCCGCTCGATAAGCTGGTCTGCATGCTTCATCTCGTCGATGGATTCTTCGTATTCCTTGGCGGCCAGCTTGGTAATGCCCCAATCCTTGTACATGCGGGAATGGAGAAAGTACTGGTTGATCGCGGTCAGCTCGTTGCCGAGGACCTTGTTCAGATGCTGGATGACCTTTTTATCGCCTTTCATAGTCGGGCTCCCTGATGGCCGAATAAATCAGACTCCTAGGATAGCCGCTTATCAGGCCGGAGAAAAATAGAACCGGGCAATCGATTCGGTCAGGCGGGCTGGGCGAGCATATTGGCCATGGCCAGGTAATCGGGCCTACGGCTCTCACGCAGAATTTCGCGGGCGGTGCAGGCACAGCGGCCACATTGGGTGCCTACACCCAGCTCTTTACCTAGCTGGCGCATAGAGGAAATGCCGTTATCGGCAGCTTCGCGAATTTCCCGATCGGTTACGCCGTGGCAAAGGCAAACGTACATAGCAGTGACTCACCCATGACAATAAAAGTTAGTGATAATTATTGTCATTGGCATCCAAGAATGCAACCCTTTTGGCTTAATTTTGTGCAATGTTTTATGTGTCGGGCTCACGACTCACGGGTCAGATTTCGGCAGCCGGCCTCTGTCACCACGACGTTGTCCTCAATACGGATGCCACCGCAGCCTATCAGCTTGCCGATCAGCTCCCGGTTCAGGTATTGCCCAAACTCCCCTTCCAGCAAGGGATCCAGCAACGAGGGAATAAAATAGAAACCCGGTTCAATGGTCACCACTATGCCCGGCTCCAGCCTGCGGGTCAGGCGAAGGAAGGGCGCGTCTTCAGGGGGCGGCGTTGGCTTTCCCGCGACATCATGAACCTGTACGCCCAGGAAATGACCGATGCCATGGGGAAAGAAAACCCGGGTGATGCCTTTCTCGACAATATCCTCGTCATCCAGGCCCGACACCAGCCCGGTCGCTGACAGCAAAGCCGCAATCCCCCCATGAGCCTTACGATGTATGTCGATGTAATCCACACCGGGTGCCACCATGTCACAGAGTCTTAGCTGGAGTCGCTCAAGCCCGTGAATCAGCGCCGCAAAGTGCGACTCGTCCGGGCCTGCCGTGGTACGGGTGATGTCAGAGCAGTAGCCACGAAAGCGGACCCCGGCATCGATGAGCAAACTGCGGGGCTGCCCCGGAGGCTGGGTATCGTAATACTGGTAGTGCAACGTGCCGGCGTGCTCGTTCAGGCCGATAATGCTGTGATAAGGCGCCTCGACTTCCCGCTGACCAGTCGCCTGCTGGTACGCCAGGTTGATGCCAAACTCGCTCTCACCGGCCAGGAACGCCTCCCGGGCAGCGGCATGGCCTGCCAGAGCCAGTCTGTTGGCCTGAGCGAGGCACTCGATTTCATATTGGGTTTTGCGCACGCGAGTCTCGTCCAGTTCCCTCAGCAGAGCCTCCGGGTTTTTCTCACCCGGGGTATTCACGACCAGGGCAGGGTCCCCGATCACCGCAAGGCTATCGGGATCATCCAGCAGCGGCGGCTCGGGTGAGGCGCTGCTTCGAACCTCGATAAATTGTTGCCAGGGCTCTTCCGTCAGGGGCGGATTGGCGTGCCAGAAATCGACCGGTTCGAACAGCCAGAGCACGGGCCTGTGCCCGGCCCGGATCCAGAGCCAGCAGTGTTCGCGGCCGGCGAGCCCGGTCCAGTGCAAAAAAGGGCCATAACCCTGGAAGTGCCAGGCCTGATCATCAC
The DNA here is from genome assembly GCF_008107725.1 of Marinobacter sp. BW6. GTDB lineage: Bacteria > Pseudomonadota > Gammaproteobacteria > Pseudomonadales > Oleiphilaceae > Marinobacter. The sequence continues at coordinate 283,442 of NZ_VIRN01000068.1, read as the reverse complement.
CATAACGGTAAGGCGCGGCGCCGGAAGCAATGAGCAGGCTGTCGTAGCCATGCTCTGCCAGGGCCGATTCATATCGGGCCTGCAGTTCTTCCAGGTGATCGGTCTGCAGCGACAACAGCGCATCATCAGGCATAGCCATCTTCCAGTGTTTTCCAGAGCGTTAAAAGATCGTCCGAGCGGGTGTCACGGAGACGGATCAGGCGAATTTCCAGGGGGACATCCCAGCCTTCGTCACCGGCTCGCACCAGACTGCCGAACTGTTCGCTTTTTTCCGTCATGCGCCGGGGCAACCAACCCATGCCGAAACCTTGCTTCACCAGCGCCTTGATGCTGGCGGACTGGGTGTTCTCGTTCAGGGGTAAAAGATTGGCCGTCAATCTGCTGCGGGCAAGATGGCCCTCGATTGCCGATTGCAGAAAGCCACGACTGTGATAGGCGATCAGCGGCACCGGTTGTTCGGGGCTGCCCGGCAAGGCAAACCGGGGATGCCCCTGATCATCAGCAACACTGACCGGCACCAGAGATTCGCGAGCCAGCACCAGCCAATCGTAACTGTCGGCAGTCAGCCTGCCGCCCCAGGGCAGATCCGGATGCCAGTAACACAGCACCAGATCACACTCACCGCTGTCCAGCGCTTCCAGGAACTGCTCCCCCACCCAGCTGGTGGCGTTCAGGTTCAGCTGAAGACGCTCGGCAATACCCTCATCTCTCGCCCAGCCCTGGTAAAAGTGCGAAAACAGCCCCTGGGTGGAGCCGACACTGATCCTGGCAGAGACTTCAGCCTCAAGGGCGGCAATGCGATCACGGGTATCCCGCACATCCCGGGTGATCCGCTCGCACAGCTCCCGGAACATCTCCCCTGCCGGCGTCAGCGAGAGTGGCAACGTCTGACGATTGATCAGGGTGCTGCCCATGGCCTCTTCCAGCAGCTTGATCCGGCGACTGAACGTAGGCTGGCTCACGTGCTGCAACTCGGCAGCACGTGAGAAATGGCGCGTTCGGGCCAGCGCCAGAAAATCTTCCAACCAGCGTACTTCCATGGAGTCCCCTGAGGGTATGTCGTTGTATCGATACGAGTTCTGCTGATGGCATCATAGCCTATCGCAGCGGCGCCGTTACAACCTGCCCTCTTCCACCGCGTGACAGGCAACCTGGGTTCCGCCATCGGTCGTGATCAGCTGGGGCACCTCCTGCCGGCATCGCTCGTTGGCATAGGGGCACCGCCCATGGAATACGCACCCCGACGGCAGGTTCACCGGCGTCGGCACTTCTCCTTTCAGGCGGATGTGGTTGGGGCGATCGTCCTCCAGTTTCGGAATCGCAGAGAGCAGCGCCTGGGTGTAGGGATGACGGGGCGCTGAAAACAGCGTTTTGGTATCCGCCAGCTCGCAGACCCGCCCCAGGTACATCACCGCCACCCGGGTGCCGAAATGCTCCACCACCGCCAGGTCGTGGGTAATAAACAGATAGGTCAGTCCCCGGCTTTCCTGGGCGTCCATCAACAGGTTCAGCACCTGGGCCTGGATCGACACGTCCAGGGCCGAGATCGGCTCGTCCGCCACGATGAACTCCGGATCGACTGCCAGGGCCCGGGCAATGGCGATCCGCTGGCGCTGGCCACCGGAGAATTCGTGGCCGAAGCGGTTGCCCCAGTCCTGATCGATGCCCACCGAATGCATCACCTCATGGATCTTGTCCCGAACCTGGACCGGGGACCAATCCGGATGATGGAACCGGATCGGCTCCTCCAGGGTCTGCTGGATGGTCATGCGCGGGTTCAGGGAGGCATAGGGGTTCTGAAAGATCATCTGCATCTTTCGACGGTAAGGCAGAGAATCCTTGCGCTCGAGATTATCGATACGCTGACCGTCGTAGTGGATCTCGCCGGCGCTGGGCGAGAGCAAGCCCATGACGGTTCGGGCCACGGTCGACTTGCCACAGCCGGATTCGCCCACCACGCACAGGGCCTCGCCCTTCTGCACTTCCAGGTCCACGCCGTTGATGGCATGGACTGCCTCCTGTTTCCGGCGGAAACGCCCCCCTTCGAAGGTGATCTGCTCCAGCAGGCTGCCGGACAGGTCGAAGCGTTTCTCGAGACCGCGGATACTTACCAGGGGGGAGGTCATGATTCGGCCTCCTGCATGCGTTTCTCCTGTTCAATCAGGTTGGCGACTTCGTAACAGGCCACATTCACATTGCCCGAGCGCACGTACTCCGGCATTGCCTGCTTGCACTGCTCGGTGGCGAAGTTGCAGCGGGGATGGAACGGACAGCCCGAGGGCACGTTCTTCAAGGATGGCATGGAGCCGGGAATCTGAAACAGACGCTCACCGGGTTCGCCCATCTGGGGCAGCGCGTTGATCAGGCCCTGGGTGTAGGGATGCTGGGCATCGTTGATGATTTCCCGGGTCGGTCCCTGCTCGATGATCCGGCCGGAGTACATGACCAGCATTCGCTGGGTCACCTGGGAGACCACGCCCAGATCGTGGGTGATCAACATCAACGCCACATTCTCCTGTTCGCACAGGTTCAACAGCAGATCCATGATTTCCGCCTGGATGGTGACATCCAAAGCCGTCGTGGGCTCATCCGCGATGATGATTTCCGGGTCCAGCAGCAGGGCGATGGCAATGATCACCCGCTGGCGCATGCCTCCGGACAGCTCATGGGGGTATTGGTCCAGGCGTTTCTCCGGCGAAGGAATCTGCACCTTCTGCAGCCGGTCCAGAGCAATGGCACGAGCTTCTTTTTTACTGATTTTCCGGTGGGCCAGGATAGCCTCGACCATCTGGGTTCCAATGGTGAGCACCGGGTTCAGGGTCATCATCGGATCCTGGAAGATCATGGCAATACGGTTACCACGGATTCGGCGCAGCTCCCGCTCGCTCATGGCGGCCAGATCCTTGCCCTCGAACAGGATCTGCCCGCCGGCGATGTAACCGGGTTGGGCAATCAGGTTGAGGATGGAAAAGGCAGCCACCGATTTGCCAGCACCGGACTCCCCCACCAGACCCAGCCGCTCCCCCTTGTCCAGGCTGAAACTAATGCCGCGTAGCGCTGTCAGGTCGCCGCCGCGCACGGCGAAGCGCACATCAAGATCTTTTACTTCCAACAGTGCCATGGTGTTACCCCTTGTACAGCCGTGGGTTCATCACATCCCGCAACCAGTCACCCAACAGATTGATGACCAGTACGAGCACCACCAGCACCAGGCCCGGGATCAGCGTGATCCACCAGGAACCGCTCTGGATGTAGTCAAAGCCGGATTTGATCAGCGAGCCCAGCGACGGCTGGGTTTCCGGCATGCCAAGCCCCAGGAACGACAGCGCCGCCTCAGAAATAATGGCGTTGGCAATCTGGACCGTGGCAATCACGAAAATCGGCGACAGGGTGTTGGGCAGGATATGCCGGAACATGATCCGTCGGGTCCCGAAGCCCATCACTTTGGCGGCGTCGACGTACTCCTTCTTTTTCTCCGCCAGCACCGAAGCGCGGACGGTCCGGGCAATCTGGGGCCACTCGGCAACACCGATGATGAAGATCAGCATGTAGATCGCGATCTCGCCGAACATCAGGTTACCGAAGCTGGCCTTGAACACCGCACCCACAATGATGGCAACCATCAGGGTGGAGAACGACAGCTGCACATCGGCAATGCGCATCAGCACCGCATCCACCTTGCCACCCAGGTAGCCGGCCAGCAGACCGAACAGAATGCCCAGAAACGCCTGCAGGACCACCGCCCCAAAACCGATCATCAGGGACACCCGGGTGCCGTACAGAATGGTGGACAGCAGATCCCGGCCCTGGGCGTCGGTGCCCAGGGGAAATGCCGGATCAGCACCGCTCATGCCCACCGGGGGCAGCTCGGAGTTCATGATATTGATCTGCGCAAGATCGTAGGGATCAGCGGGCGCCAGCAGGGGCGCAAACACCGCCGCCAGCACCATCAGCAGCAGCACGGCAAAGCTGACAATGGCCACCTTGTCGCGCTTGAAGCTGTACCAGAAGAAGGACTCGCGGAAGCGGTCCCAGCGGGAAACCGTTGCCGTTGTCATGCTTTCTTTCCTGTCAGTTTGACGGTGGGATTCACCAGACCGTAGATCAGATCCACCAGGGTGTTGGTAATCACGAAAATCAGGCCCACCACCATCAGGTACGCCACGATCAACGGAATGTCGCTACGGGTAATGGCTTCCAGGAACATCAGACCCACGCCCGGCCACTGGAACACGGTTTCCGTGAGAATGGTGTAAGCCACCATAATGCCGATCTGCACGCCGCCAACGGTAATCACCGGCAGCATGGTGTTCTTGAGTGCGTGCAGGAAGTTGATGCGGCCGGCACTGAGGCCCTTGGCGCGGGCGTAACGAACGTAGTCGCTCTGCAGCACTTCCATCATCTCGGCGCGAATCAGCCGGATAAACAGCGGCAGCATGATCGAGGCCAGCGACACCGAGGGCAGTACCAGATGCATCAGCCCGGTACCGGTGAAGAAACCGGACTCCCAGGTGCCGAACAGGTGCGTGAGCTCATCGCCACGCCCATAGGAAGGCAACCCGCCCTCGGTGGAAAAGAAATCGTTCAGCCACTGGCCCCAGCCGGTGTCCGATGGAAACCAGTTCACCGTCACACCAATGGAGAACAGTTGAATCAACACAATGGCCGTCAGGAACACCGGGATGGAGATACCCACGGTACTGACACCCATAAAGAATTTGGATAGCCATGCCTGGGGCCGGATAGCGGCATAGACACCGATTGGCACGGAGAGAAACACAATAATCAGACTGGCACCGATGACCAGCTCCAGCGTCGCCGGCAGATGTTCGGCGATCACTTCCAGGGTCGGCTTGCTGTAGAAATAAGAGTTGCCCAGGTCGCCCTGGAGCGCATTGCCCGCAAAACGCAGGTACTGCACCACCATCGGGTCGTTCAGACCAAGCTCCTCACGAATGGCTTCCCGCTCCTCTTCAGAGACGGACATGCCCACCATTTCCTGAAGCGGGTCCCCGAGGCCATCCTGAATGGCGAAGGCAATCATGCTGATCACAAACATGACCAGAAACGCCTGGGAAATCCGCTGAACCAAAAACGCTAACATGGAAAGCTTCCGGATAAGGCTTGCAAACAAAAGGCCGGCACCGGATCACTCCAGCGCCGGCCGGCCATCAGAGGCGATTACTCAACAACCAGGTCACCCAGGTACGGGAAGTTCATGACGTTGAGCACCGGCTCAATCTTCACGTTCTTCTTGGAAGCCCAGGCCAGGTCCTGCCAGTGCAGCGGAACAAAGGCGGCATCGTCGTACAGACGCTGCTCCACTTCCTGCAGCATGGCCGCCCGCTTGTCCAGGTCGGTCTCGACGTTGGCCTTCTGTACCAGGGCGTCGATTTCCGGGTTGCAGTAGTTACCGGCGTTGTATTGGCCAGCGCCACTGTCGGCGTCCGGGCAGAAGGTCAGGAACTCATAGAAGTTGGCGGAGTCCTCGGTATCCGCGTGCCAGCCGATCATCATCATGTCGGCGGCGCGGTTGTCATACTCCGGCCAGTACTGGGCCTTCGGCAGGGTTTTCAGATCCACCTTGATGTTGATCCGTGCCAGCATGGCAGCCACCGCCTGAGCGATCTTGTCATCGTTCACGTAGCGGTTGTTCGGCGCCATCATGGTGATGGTGAAACCATCCTCATAACCGGCTTCTTTCATCAGTTCCTGAGCCTTGGCCACATCAAAGCGCGGTGTCAGGGACTCGTTGTAGCCCTGATAGCCTTCAGGTGACATCTGGGCCGCTGGGGTGGCGAAGCCTTTCATGATCTTGGCAGCGATACCTTCCTGGTTGATGGCGTAGGCAATCGCCTGGCGAACCTTCGGATTCTTGAAGGCTTCCACACGCTCCTGGTTCATGTGGAACAGGATGATGCGGGTGCCGCTCATGGTCACCAGGTTGGCGTTCTTGTCGTTGCGAATACGCTCCAGATCATTGGGCGGAACCGGGGCGATAAAGTCGACACCACCGGACAGCAGGGCAGAAACCCGGGTGTTGTTCTCTTTGATCGGTGTCAGCACGATCTTGCCGACGTTGCCCGGAGACTCGGAATCCCAGTAGTTGTCGAAACGCTCAAACTCTACGCGAACGCCCTGCTTTCGTTCGGTCACAGTGTAAGGACCGGTGCCCGACAGGTTCTCGGATGCGAAGGAGTTGCCATGCTTGAGGATGGCACTCTTGTCCTTGCCGTCTTCGGTCTGACCGCTGTAGAACTCGCTGTCGAACGGGAAGATATAAGTAGCAGTATTTAACAGCAGCGGATAAGGCTCGCTGGTCACCAACTCAAAGGTATAGTCATCGATGATGTTGATGCCGCTGAAAGGCTTGAAGATGGCCTTGAAGTCCTGGCTCTGCTTCAGACGGTCGAAGGTAAACTTCACATCCGCGGTCGTCAGCTCGTTGCCGGAATGGAACGTCACGCCTTCACGGAGCTTGAAGCGCATGGTGTTTTCGTCAATCCGGGTCCAGCTCTCTGCCAGGCGCGGCTCGAAACCAAGATCCTTGGTCCAGCGCAACAGCGGATCAAACGTCATATGAGACAGCTGGAGGATGCCACCAGACAGCTGCTCATGAATGTCGAGGGTCACAGGGTCGGCGTCGTACGCCATCTTGAGTTCCTTGGTCGCCTCGGCAGACAGGGCTACCGGCGCCGATGCCAGGGCCATGGAACCGACAAATGCTGCAATCAGTTTTTTCATCGCGTTTTCCGTCGCTGTTTTAGGAATTTTCACGGAACATCGGCGCAGAACGGCGCCGAATGCCTGGCACCAACCTAGTCTCGGAAAACACCTAGGGCAATCGAAATTACGACAAGGGGCTATACGCCAGGTGAATGACCTGATTTGGCGCAGTTTTACAGCCGGAAAACCAGAGGCAGTATCAGGGCCGTAAACACACCCGTCAGCCCCATTCCCAGTGACGCAAAGGCGCCAGCGGTGTGGCTGATTTCAAAGGCCCTCACTGTTCCAATCGCATGGCCATTCACGCCCAGGGCGAAGCCAAGAATTCGTTCGTCTTTTACAGGCAAGAGCCGCGCGAGCAGGTCAACGAAGAGGGTTGCCACCACACCGGTGATCAGGAGCCCGCCCATCATCAAGGGCACCGAGCCACCCAGCTGCTCGGTAATACCAATGGCAATCGGTGCCGTTACCGACTTGGGCGCCAGCGAGGCCAGGACCTCAGGCGTCGCGCCCAGCGCCCATGCAATTACGACGGCATAGACCGCCGCGAGCGTCGCCGCCACCGGCAGGGTGCACAGGATTGGACGCCACAAAGCCCGAATGTGGTGCATCTGCTGGTACAGCGGAATTCCCAGAGCAACGGTCGCGGGCCCCAGCAAAACCGTCAGCCACCGGGCACCGTCCTGGTATCGAGCGTAATCCAGAGACAGTATGGCAATGGTTGCCGACAGCATGACGGCCGCCAGCACAACGGGAGGCAACCACAGCGGGCGTCCCATACGGGCGAAAACCCAGTTACCGGCGAAAAAGGCACCCAAGGTGAGGCCTATTGCCAGAGTTGGGCTCGCCGACAGCACCTCCACCAGTGACCCGAGTCGCTCAGTCATTGGTCTGACTCCGGTTGCGGCCCTGAACCAGGCATTTCATCAGCAGCAGCGTCGTCAGGACACTCAGAAAGGTGCCCACCAGCAACGCAACCGCAACCGCCAACCACTGGCCGCTGAACTGATCTGCAGTGAAAAATACCCCGACGACCCCGGGCATAATCAGCAGTACCAACACCGAAATCAGTCCCTGGCTGGCCGCTGCCAGCGAGTCGCTGACACTGCCTTTTACCATCAGGGTCAGGGTCATCCCGATCATACCAAGCACGCCACCACTGACCGGCAGCAGGAACACCAGACGCAGGGCTTCACCGAACAGGAAAAACAGAACCAGAATCAAAAAACCGCGCAACATCGGCATGTCATCGTGCTCATCCAGGAGAGAATTGCACTACACTAGCGCATACTTATCGCCCCATACTATTCCGGAAAGCTCATGGCACTCAAAGCAACAATCTTCAAGGCCACGCTCAGCATTGCCGACATGGACCGGCATTACTACGCGGACCACTATCTCACCATCGCCCAGCATCCGTCGGAAACGGACGAGCGCATGATGATCCGCCTGCTGGCCTTTGCCCTGAATGCCGATGAACACCTGGAGTTTACCAAGGGCCTTAGCACTGACGACGAACCCGAGCTATGGCGAAAAAGTTTGAGCGACGAGATTGAACTCTGGATTGAGCTGGGGCTGCCGGAGGAAGGCCGGTTAAGAAAAGCCTGCAACCGGGCGAGGCAAGTCATTCTGTACACCTACGGCGGGCGTGCCGTTCCGCTATGGTGGGAAAAGCATCACCACAAGCTGGAGCGCTTTGGCAACCTGACCGTCATCGACCTGCCCCAGGAGGCAACCGCGGCACTGGCCAGCCTGGCCCAGCGCGGCATGTCCCTGCAGATCACGGTGCAGGACGGTGTCGTCGGCGTGGCCGACGACACCCAACACGTCCAGATCGAGCCGGCGCCGTTATCCTAACGCCATTCCAAGCGCGCCAGAACTAGAGCGTCACCGCTTCCCGGTGACTGGGAATGGGCTTCGAAAGTTGTTCGATCTGGCTGAGCAACGCTTCAGTTCGCTCCTCCATCAACACCGGGTCGCCGCGGCTTTCCACATTCAGACGGATGACCGGTTCCGTGTTGGACATCCGCAGGTTGAAACGCCAATCAGCAAACTCCATGCTCAGGCCGTCAATGTGATTCACCGCTAGCGCCTCGCGCAGGTAAATCCCCTCGATAGCCTCAAGAACGACCGAAGGATCGTTCACGGTCCGATTGATTTCACCACTGGCCGGGAATGCCTCGATCCGGGCATCTATCAGCGACGATAGGGACTGGCCGGACTGGCACAGCCGCTCGGCGACCAACAACCAGGGAATCATGCCGCTGTCGCAGTAGGCGAAGTCCCGAAAATAATGATGGGCGCTCATTTCACCGCCATAGACGGCGTCCTCCTCCCGCATCCGCTGCTTGATGAACGCGTGTCCGGTTTTGCTTTCCACCGCGACGCCCTTGGCAGCAGACACCAGTTCTCGCGTATTCCAGACCAGTCGGGGATCGTGGATCACCTTGCCGCCGTCGGTCTTGCGCAGGAACTGGTCCGCCAGCAGACCGACAATGTAATAGCCCTCTATGAACCGGCCTTTCTCATCAAAGAAAAAGCATCGGTCGTAATCACCGTCCCAGGCGATACCCATGGCGGCGTCACTGGCGAGGACGGCCATGGCAGTGGCCGAACGGTTCTCCTGCAGCAGCGGGTTGGGCACCCCATTCGGGAAGGTCCCGTCCGGCTTGTGATGAACCTTGTAGAATTCGAACGGCAGGTGGGGTTCGAGCGCATCGATAACTTCGCCGGCGCCACCGTTACCGGCATTCACTACGATCCGCAGCGGCTTGAGATTGCTCCGGTCAACATAGCCGAGCAGGTGTTCCACGTAGGCCCCTGTGACATCCAGACTATTCAGGGTCCCCGGGTCTGCCGCGTCCGGCAAGTCATTCTGGGCACCGTCACGGATATCCGTGAGGCCGTTATCGGAGCTGATTGGCCGGGCGCCCGGCCCCACCAGCTTCATGCCGTTGTAGTCCTTGGGGTTGTGGCTGGCCGTCACCATGATGCCACCGTCCAGCTCGAAATGGCTGGTCGCGAAATAGATCTGTTCGGTGCCGCACAGGCCAATGCTGTAGACGTCGGCGCCCGCAGCCATCAGCCCCTGGTTCAGGGCATCGGCAATCTGTGGACTGGACAGCCGGATGTCGTAGCCCACGGCCACCTTACGAGCGCCGGTTACAGCTACATAGGCCTTGCCAATACGTTCAGCCAATTCGGTATTCAGTTGATCCGGCACCCGGCCTCGGATGTCGTAGGCTTTGAAACAGTTAAAATCCACGAGATGTCTCCTCTCGGTAATCAAAACATGGGCACGCCAATGGACCAGCACCCGGTCCATTGGCCCGTCACTTATCCAACCCGAGCCTCCATCACCGGGATTTCCTCTTCTTCCTCGGCATCCTGAGTCGACTGCTGAATATCCTGTGCCGGTTCCGTTCGGCCATACCGGTCATCCAGACGCTCAATGTCGTCTTCGCCCAGGTAGGCACCGGACTGGACCTCGATCAATTCCAGCGGAATCTTTCCGGGATTAAACAACCGATGCACCGAACCAATCGGGATGTAGGTGGATTCGTTTTCCGACAGCAGGAAGGTTTCGTCGTCCCGGGAGACTTCGGCGGTTCCACGCACAATGATCCAGTGCTCGGCCCGGTGATGATGCTTCTGCAGCGACAACCGTTCCCCTGGCTTCACCGTGATGCGTTTGACCTGGAAGCGGTTTCCGTTGTCAATGCTGTCGTAACTGCCCCACGGCCGGAACACCTCCCGGTGGATGCGGGTTTCCGGGCGCCCCTCCGCTTTCAGCTTCTGCACCACCCCCTTGACCTCCTGGACACGCTCGCGGGGCGCGATCATCAGGGCATCCTTGGTATCAACAACAACCAGATCGTCCACGCCCACCATGGCCACCAGTTTTTCCGGGGCATGGATCAGGCAGCCGGAGCTGTCAGCCAGGCAGGCATCGCCATACACGGCGTTCTGCTGTTCATCCTTTTCGCTGATGTCCCAGATGGATGACCAAGCACCCACATCGCTCCAGCCGGCATCCAGCGGAACCAACGTGGCACGGGTGGTCTTTTCCATCACAGCGTAGTCGATGGAATCATCCGGACAGTGTTCGAAAATCTCCGGCGGAATCCGGCTGAAGCCCATGTCTTTCGACAGACTCCGGGAAGCCAGCAAGGCCGTGTCGTAGATATCCCGGCTGTGCCGTTTCAGCTCCCGCAGGTAGGCATCGGCCCGGAACATGAACATACCGCTGTTCCAGAAATAGCCACCTTCGTCCAGCAATCGACGCGCCGTCGCCTCATCGGGCTTCTCGATAAACTTCCGTACCGGCCTTGGACCGCTGGGATCATCCTCGCTACCGGCGGCGGAAATATAGCCATAGCCGGTTTCCGGCCGATCCGGCGTGGTGCCGAACAGGACCAGGGCGCCATCTTTGGCGACCTTCAATCCCTTCGCTATGGCTTCGTGGAACGGTTTGGTCTGGCTGATCGCATGGTCTGCGGGCAACACGAGCATGATGCTGGCGGGGTCCTTTCGGGCAACCTGGATCGCAGCCAGGGCCACAGCCGGCGCGGTGTTCCGGCCAAAGGGTTCGAGCAAAATGGACTGCGGTTTCTGGCCAATGGCATCCAGTTGTTCCTTCACCAGAAAACGGTGTTCATCATTGGCGACCACCACCGGCGCTTCCACGTCCTCCTGTGGAAGTCTGGCGAGGGTCTGCTGAAACATGCTGTCCTCATTGAGCAACGGCAGAAACTGTTTGGGATAGGCCTGACGGGAAAGCGGCCAGAGCCGCGAACCGGAACCGCCTGACAGTATGACTGGTATCATAATCCTGCTCCTTCACTTGCTTGGTTGATTCCCCGGAAACAAACTCCCCGGGGGCTGGACCGACGTGCCCCTGCACGACCATCCTTTTCTGGATCAGTTAAAATCGATGCGGATTTCGCCGGGCGGAAAGGGTTCCCGGCCGGTTGGCCAGAGCGGATCCACCCGATACAGAAACTCGATGTCGCCGCCCAACCGGGTATTCTTGACCGGGCCGTACGACGTCATGAACGCGTTCATACCCGGCAGATCGCCCCAGGTTTCGGTCCAGGGCCGCATCCAGGCAAGACCCCAGGCCGTGTGGAGGCCATCCGAGATCTGCGGGTATCCGGTGATGGCTTCGATGGCCGAGGCATCGTCCAGCCCGGTCACTACGTTCTGGGCCAGCGTCTTGAAGGCATCGCCATACCGCTCGTGCACCGAGACACCATTAACCTCGGCAAACACGGCAATTGCGGTGAGCGGTTGCATAGCGTAGTTGAGGTATTCAAGGGCCCGATCCTGACGGCTGAGTTCCTTGGGCAGGTAGCCGTCGCTGCTGATCTGACCCATGGCCTCCTCGAACTTGCTCATGGACCAGTTCCAGTGGCCGCAATCTTCCGTGGCCACCGAGGTGGCCATTACCGCCCAGGCTGCCCAGTAATCGTGGTTATTGACCTTCCGTGGTTCACGGTCGGTGTAGTAGCCGCGAACTCCGTTGGCGACCCGGTCGAACCACGCTTCAATGCGATTCAGGCGAGCCGGATCCAGCGCGGAATCGGCGGAAGACAGCTTGACCCGCAAGTAGGCGTTGGCAGCGGCGGCCAGTGCCCACTTGCGAACGGCCTGCCCCACGTGGTTGATCTCATCAGGCAGAAGCGCATCCGCCTGGGCCCAGTTGTCGAGATTGTCGAGCACGCAATCCCGGGCAGCCGGCCCGTCGCCATCCACCTGATAGTCGTCGGCACCGGCAATCACCGTTTTCTCGAAGCCTCGGATAGCCCCTGTGGCATCCAGATAGGCCTGGTAGGCGTCCTCGTTGAGTTCATTGCGGGCGCTGTCGCTGCCCTTGTATTTGCTGGTGAAGTTCATGTCGCCCCGGTACGGCTCGATCACTTCACAGTTGTAGGAGCCACCGTCACGGGCTTCCGGTATCTGGTAATAGCCAACGGGGGCACGCAGCCCTTCCTCATAGCATTGCGCGGCCTGGACCGAGGCTACGCCAAGGGTCGAGACCAGTGCCGTGGACATCAGGATTCGTCCCGCATTGCCTACCATGTCTGTTTGTCCGATCCTCATACCAACTCCCAATTACGGGTGGGTTTGCTTTATATGTCTTGGCGACGGCACACCTTGGCCGTCACCGTTAAACCGTCGCTGACCTGCTCCGCTTCGAGCTCAAGATCCAGCGACATGAACAACTCGTCATTCCAGCTTTCACCGGCGGGCAGTTCGAACATGAACCGCCCGGTGGTTTCGACGCGGGCGCCATACTCCAGGTCCACCCGGTCCTTGCGGCCGAAGACGTACCAGATGAAGGCATCGACGTCCTTGACGGCGGGATCACTGAACTGGAGTTCGACCAGGTACTCGTCGCTGGGCAGTTCCAGGAATTGGCCGCCGCCGTTGTAGAGCACTTCATTGTTGCCGGCCTTCACCGCCGTGGTGTTCTGCAACACCGGCTGGCGCCCCTGACAACCATCGCTCACCATTGGCACGACCTGGCGATAGAACTCGCCACTGTCGAGGTTGTGGTAGGCGGGAATCTCCCAGATCATGATTGCCGGTGGTGACTCGCGAAAGCTGTCCGACATCAGGTACTCGAACATCGAGCCGTCGTAACTGCCGCCGGCCACCGCCACGTTCAGGACTTCCACGCCCAGGAATTCCTGCAACGAACCGGCGAAGTTATAGTCCTGCGCACCCTTACTGTTACTGGTACCGACCAGCGTGATCGGGGGCAGGCTCTCGTCACCGAACAGGGCATTTTCGCCGCCCCCGGAAGCATTGCCGGACACCTCGGTGCGGTACTCATCCACATACTGGGATGGCCAGGCCTGGCCACAGATACGGCGCGCGGCATCCTGCAGCGAACCGTCCTTGCGGATCAGGCCGATGCGCCGGGTCTCAAAGGTCTTCTGTGGCAATGACTGATAGGCCGGCATCTGACGAATCCGGTCAGCAACGATGCGGGCCGTGCGACGGGCACCGTAGGGTGTCCAGTGGTGGTCACGTTTGAAGTAATAAGCTTTGTCCTTGCTGGGCTCGTCCAGCAACGGCCCGAGGTCCGGAGCCACCAGTCCCGCCTGACGAAACTTCGCGAGCGCATCCAGGTAATTGCTGCGGGCATAGGGCCAGGAGAACTTCACTGACGAGTGCTCCGGCAGTTTGTTCGGGTGCACCAGCCCCTTGGTGGGCTGGAACACCAAAACCAGTTCGGTTCCCGTGGCCTGTTTCAGGTAGCGGGCAAAACGTTCCAGATGGCGCAACCCCTCCTGACTGGGACCGAACTGCTCCGGCAGTTCCGCCTCCGAGCGGAAGAGCCAGTCGTCCTGCCCCTGCACCAGCACGTTGAAGTTCTTCAGATAGCCGGTGTCGTAGGCGAAGGATTGCGACGCCATCGGGCACAGCCTGATCTGTGAATCCACCTCGTACTCCGGCAGTTCTGCCGCCGTGACTGAGGCGGCGCTGATACCAAGCAGCGCCATCATGCCGCCGGCGTGTCGGACGAAGCGGTGCATTACCGCACTGAACCCTGCCATTGAAACCGTCTCCATCAGACCGAGGTGTCCACGCGGTTTTCAGCAACCAGCAATTGCGGGCTTCCGCCAGCATCAATCACGAAAAAGCTGAAAACCTTGCCTCGCTGCAGGTTGACCGCGGGAGTCTTTGCCACCGGCTCACCGCCCGAGAATGCACCCAGCGAGATCTTGACCGCGTTGATTTCCCGATTGCCTACACTGATCGGGTCAAGCGGGTCGATCACAGATACCTTGCCGTCGGCCGTTTTCAGGCTGACGCCACCATCGCCCGTCAGGTTGTAGAAGGAAACCAGGGCCTTCCTGGGATTCTTGAAGGTCTTGTCCGCCAGGATTTTCAGCTCGCCGGAATCCAGCACGACGGCTGTGTAGAACCGGTTCTTTTCCATGGTGACCGGCTCCGCCTGATCGCCGACACTGAGCTTGTAGGTGCCGGCCGGCAGGTAGATGTAGGGGCTTGCGGCCATTGGAGCGATGTCCTTGATGGCCTTGCCACCAATCTCGGCCTGGGGAATGGTCCCGCTGACATCGGCATTCACCACCCGGATAAACGTGGCGCCATCCGGTGCTTCGGCGGCATAAAGTGCGTCTTCCCCGGCCTGAGCGGACAGGGTGACCAGCAGGCTGAGCAAAACAGCAAATACAGCTTTGATGGTTAATTGCATGGTAGATCTCCTCATTGGATGGTTTGATGGCCCGAATCATTCGCCTGGGCCAGCAGGTTTTCCCGGCGATCGAACCAGGTCAGCGTGTCCTTCGTTGTCACAGGCTGGGCGAGGTACCGCTCGGGAAATTCCCAGACCACGAGTTCTGGAGGGTTATCCTGGAACTCGTCGGATTTGAGATAGTCAGTCATGGGTTGGAAGGGCCCCTGCCCCTCGTCCGCGACGTTGATCAGGTCCCGGCCAAGGTGGCGTTTGAGAGCACCCGGGAAATCCCAGAGTGGGTTGGCGCTGTAACTGGTGCCAACAAGAACAATGTCGGCCGAGGTCTCGGCGAACAGGCTCTGCGCAGAAGCGCCTTCAGCACCTGCCACGGCCGTTGACCGTTCGGTGAGCCTGTCCGGGTCCGGCCCCAGGGATGGAAACAGCGGCTCCAGGGGCAGGTACGTGAGCAGATCGCCTTCGTGGGTAAGGGTTTCACCGGGCGCCGTGACAAACTGGGTGTCGCCCCAGGATTGCCCGTCGAAAGACGCCTTGATCTCACCTGCGGCATTGCGGGCAAACACATCTGCGCCCTCGGGCGTCCAGTGCGTATCCGTGCGCAGGAATACCTGGTTGCCCTGGTCACGGGCGTCTGCCATGTCCGGCATCAGCTCCGGCGCCAGGATCTGTTCTGCCGCCATACGATCGAGGAACCGGTCGTACAGCGATTGCATGAGCGGAACCGGCTCGTGATCCCCCAATTGCCCGGCGTAGACGCGCGCCTTGGCGGGCACGACCAGTACGGCAACTGGGATGCCTTCGGCTCGCAGATAATCAGCCACGGCCACGACCCGAGAGAGGTTGGTCTCCACCACGACGGAACTCTCCGATCCCGGGTAGATTTCCTCGTCGGTGAACAGCCAGCCCTGCTCCCCGACGGTCACACCGGGACGACCTTCCTTGAACAAGGTGTAGTTGATGGCTGCCCACAGGTTGGTGCCCAGATCCCGCACCGGGAATCCGTCGTCATAGTGACTTTCAACGTCGCGGGCCAGTTCGCCGGTCACTGGGTCCAGCCCTTCCTGCACCCCGTAGTCGCCAAAGGAACGGAGCGAGAGGACGCCCAGGCCAAGGACGATCACGATGAACAGACAGGCCGTCATTTTTCTCGATGTCGCGGTCATAAGGCCTCCTCAGAACTGGAAGTAGAGAAACGGTGAGAAGCTTTCCGCCGACAGCTTGAGCACCGCCAGCAGGAAGATCGGCACGAGCAAGGTCGGCAAGGCCGCCCTCATCCGACCGACAAAGGCCGGGGCAAGCGTCCAGGGCAGCCGTTCCCTGAGCCCCATCACCAGCACCACCAGATACGCCAGTGCCAGGATCGCCAGGTTCAGGCCGCGGATGTCCTGCAGGTAGACCGCACTCAGACTGAAGCCGTCGAAACTGAACATTGCCCCGTAGAAGCTGAAGGCATCTCCGATGCTCGCGGCCCGGAACGTAACCCAGCCCAACATGACGAACAGGAACGTCATCGCCCAGCGGCTGACCCGGAACGTTTGGGGACTGGCGTCAACGCCAAGCGCACGCTCGATGGCCAGAACTCCACCATGCCAGGCGCCCCAGAGCAGGAACGTCCAGTTGGCCCCGTGCCAGAGGCCGCCGAGCAACATGGTCAGCACCAGGTTCCGGTAGGTTCCGAACACGCCCTTGCGATTGCCGCCCAGTGGGATGTAAAGGTAATCGCGCAGCCAACTCGACAGGCTGATGTGCCAACGTCGCCAGAATTCGGTAATGCTCTGGCTGATGTAGGGCTGGTTGAAGTTCTCGGGGAACCGGAATCCCATCATCAGCCCGAGGCCGATGGCCATGTCCGAATACCCCGAGAAGTCAAAGTAGAGCTGCGCGGTGTACGCCAGGATCCCCAGCCAGGCGTCCGCCGTGGAAGGATCGGAGAGCGCAAAGGCACCATCGGCCAGGGGCGCGATGGAATCCGCGATGAACACCTTCTTGACGAACCCCTGCATGAAACGAGTCGCCCCCTCACCGAATTTCTCGAGGGTGTGGGACCGGTAGGTGAACTGGTCCGCCAGATCCTTGTAACGGAGCACCGGCCCGGCGATCAGTTGGGGGAAGAGCGCAATGAATGCTGCGAAATCCACGAATCGCCGGGTCGGTTCGGTATCGCCCCGATACACATCCACCACGTACGAAATGGCCTGGAAGATGTAAAAGGAAATGCCGATCGGCAGGATGATGTGTGCCAGCTCCAGTGGCTGGTACCCCAGTGACAGGAAGATTTCATTGAGGCTGTCCACGCCGAAATTGGCGTACTTGAAGTAGCCCAGCGTGGCAAGGTCGCCCGCGACACCAACGCCGACCCACTTTCGGGCCCGCGACGTTCCAATACCGGCCCGGTGGATGCCCAGTCCAATCAGGTAGTTCCAGAAGGTAATCGCCACGAACAGCAGCAGGAAATCCACCCGCCACCAGGCGTAAAAGGCATAGCTGCCCAGCAGGATGACCAGTGAGCGGTGGCGGAACGGCGTCAGGTAGTAAAGCCCCAGAAACGCCGGCAGAAACAGGAACAGGAAGATGTTGGATGAAAAAACCATGGTCAGTCTCCGACCGGCGTCAGTCGCACCGCACGATGGTTGTTCAGCAAGGCATCGAAGATTTCGGTCTGATAGGCACCGAGAACGCCATCGAAGTGAATTCCGACGTCCGAGCGTGGGAAGCGCATGTCGACGTTATAGAGCTCGATGTACTGGGGGTTGTCCGTGGACATGGGACCACTGGCGTTGGAGGCCAGCTTGCCGCCAACCACCGTCAGGGAGACTGCCTGGTGGTAAAAGTCTTCGACAAAGTTACGGTCGGTGGCGGACAGATCCTTGATCTGACCCAGAACCCCGAAGGTTCCGTTCAGTGCCGCGATGTTGTGGAATACTCCGACATTGGTGCTGTTGCGCACCCGTATGCCGTTGCGAAGATTGTTGATAAGGCGATTGCCCCACAGCAGATTGTCCGGGGATTCGTACAACCCGATGCCATCGCCATGGTTGTCGTGCACTACATTGTTGGCCACCACGTTATTGCTGCTCTGGCGATCCAGAACGATGCCGGACAGGCCGTTGTCATGGCTACGGTTGTTGATTATCCAGCTGTCGTTCACCTCACGCGAAATGATGATCCCGTGCTTCTCAATCGTGTCGAAGACATGGTTGCCAGCAATCAGAAGGTTGCTGGAGTAATCGTGAGGATCGATGCCATAGACAATGTTATCCCGATAGGTGTTGTTGACGATGGCGACGTCCTCGGCCTCGTAGCAGTAGAAGCCGTAGTAGATGTCCCGAAACGTCGACTCGATCAGCCAGGCGTGCGGCGCCGAACGTTTGAGTTTGGCGTTGTCGTACTTGGAATACTGGGCAATGGAGAAGCCGTAGGACTTACTCTGGTTGTAGCCCAGGTGTGCAAACTCGGAGCCAAGCACAAACGTCTCGCTGCCACCCCAACCGACAAAGAAGGGCCGGAAATTGGACTTTTTCTGGTAGGTCGCCGGACCCTCCGCCTTTTCCCGCCAGCCAATGATGGTGCTGTCGATCACGAACAGCCAGCTGTCGTTGGCAATAAACGCACCACGCTCTTCCGAGAGCCGCAGTGTCTGCTCCCGGATTTCCAGGGTCGCACCGGGGCGAACCACCAGGGGCAGGCGGATGATGTAGGAGCCATCCTCGTTGCGTTCCATGTAGCGCGCATCGTTCACCTGGCGATAGACATCGTCCAGGGTGGCTTTGCCGCTATTGACCAGAATCGCCTGAGGGTGGGAGTACTGGCGAATGACCCACTCGCGAGCCCGCCCCTCATCCACGAAATCCCCGAGGGCGCTGACATCGGCAATCCGTTCAACGCTCACATCCGGCCGCTCATTCGCTCGTTCGGACAGACGCTTTTCGACCGCTTCGCGATTGTATTGCGAAACATCCGGCAGCTCCGGCTCCGGTCGGTCGATCGCTTCACCGGAAGTCAACTCGATTCCGTAATCCTCGACCTCAAACATGGGCGCCGGCTCCGAAGGCTTGAGTTCCTCCGCCGCCCGGGCGTCTGCGGCCAACGGCAACGCCGCACTCACGGCAGCAGTTATTACTGTCAGGACCCAATGGTGCTTCATGGCTGCTCCTAGAAACGCTTGGTCACGTCGAGGACAACGCGGTGCCGGGCCGAATCGGCATCGTCGCCGTAAGCGTCACCGGGAAAGAACACGCCGGCCCGAATCCGGGCATCAATGTCGGACCAGGTTCCGGTATCACGGGAGCCGTAGTAGCCAAGTACCATGTCGATGGATTCCCCGAGATCGTCACTGGTCCCGGTAAATCCGGGTTCTACCAGGTCGGAGTTCACCGTTCCCGAGACATCGCTCAACCAGTATTTGTGGTACAGCAGGTTGGCGGCCCACCAGTCACGGTCGGTCAGCGCGGTGTAGACGGTGGCGACCTTGAGGTTGCTCCACTCCGGCTGGACGGCCTCGCCAAAGCGCGCCACCTGGGACCGGGTACCGGTGAAGCGCGACCGGTTGCTTTCCATCTGGGTCTGGCGGAAAGCATCCGACTCCCCTGGCTGATCACCACCCGAGGCTATGGCCCCGTGCATGCCGACGACCCAGCGGGGGCTCTCCATCAATTGAGCCCGCAACCCGAGATCGGCCGCCCAGCCGGAAACGTCCCGTTCTTCCCGGGTAAAACCGTTCGTTGCGCCCGGATCCTCAGTGAGCAGAGCATCCGTGCCGGCGACCGCGCCAAACGACGCCAGGTACTGTACCGGGCTGCGCGAATGCCAATCGAAATACCCCTGATCAGCCCGAATGCCCACCCAGGTCAGTGACTCGGGAACCCGCTCTGGCGTTCCGCTCTCCGAATCCGGTGCCAGATCATCGCGATTGCCATAGCGTTCGGCATGGGTGGTCAGGAAGGTGAGGTAATGATCTTTCCGCCACTGCCATCGGGTGGAGGCAAAGAACCGGGCAATATCCTGCTCCTCCTTGGGCAACTCGTTAACATCGGTGCGGGCCTCGGACATCTTGTCGGCAAATCCCACCGTGGTATCGAGCAGAGTGGTATCGAAGATCCAGCGCACCAGGGTGATGTCGTCGTCCCACCAGGTGCCGGTGCCCTCTTTCAGGCGCTCCCGCCCGAAGCGGATCGATTCGCCCGGATAGGCGGTCAAGCCGTTGTAGTCCAGCCAGGCCTCCCGAAGCGCGAAGAAGCCGTCGGTCTCGGTGCCGCCGATCTCATCACTGACATCCACCTGACCGGTGGCAGCAAAGGCCTGGAGCCTGAGTTTCGAACGCCAGTGCGGCGACAGTTGCCACACCCACTCCGGTTTGATGTCGAGGCCAACTTCATTGGACTCGGTACTGCGGTCCGTCAGCCCCAGACGACGGTCGCCTTCGCTGATAGCACTAGCCTTGGTGCTGGTCGAAAAGTCCAGCAGTTGCGGGTAGGAAACGTCCTCGGACTCGTCCTGGGCCACCGCCGGCAGTGCCGCCAGGCAACCAACGGCCATCAGCAGCGGCCGCAAACCTGTTGTTTCGTAAAAAACCATTCTGTTCTTACCCCCCTTGGATGGTGTTCGTTCGGGCGTTGGCGGTTTCCCGCTTCATCAACTGACGTCGTGCGGACAATTCTCGATTGGCGATGGCCTCGGCTTCGTTCTCCAGAACCTTCGGCATATTGGGTACCATCTCGAGCAGCAGGTCCTTGCCCCGCTGGACGCCACCTTCCAGCGCAAGCAGCGCGAAAGCCCAGGCGTAGGTTTTGTCGACCTTTATGCCTTTGCCTTCCCAAAACATCTCGGCCAGCACGTAGTCGGCTTTCGGGAACCCGCGCCGGGCGGCCCTGAGCAGGTAATCCCGGGCCTTGTGAGGATCCGACTCACCGAGATAACCCCGCTTGTAGATGCGCCCCAGCAGGTAATCCGCCGATGCATACTTTTCCCGGGCTTCCTCGGCATACTTCACCGCTTTTTCCGGATCCAGAGGCACAATCCGCCCCCTCTCATAGACCCGGGCGAGCACCAGTGAAGCCTTGAGATCTCCTTCCGCCCTCGAGGCTTCCAGCAACTTGATCACCTCCTCGGAATCCGCCAGGTAGGTGTTATCCATGATCAGCCGGGCTCGCCCGGTCATCGCCGGTACGTAACCCGGGATCAGCATCTGGTAGAGCTCGCTGGTGAGGGTGACCTGTTTGGCCGGCGACTCGTCGTCGGACATCCAGCGGGCAAAAAGATAGAGATCACGATCGGTGATCCGGCCCGCTTCCCAGGCTGACCTGGCACGGTCAACCAGCGCCTCGAAGGCATCAGTCCGGTTCTGGCTGAGGTAAACCTGGCCCAGAATCATCAGACACTCGGGCTGGGCTTCCACAATCGGCTCGCAGAGAGAGGCGATCTCGCCGCCTCGAGCATCCGCCTGCCCCGCCATCAGGTAATACCGGGCCAGCGCCAAGTCACCTGCCGGGTCACCCGCCGCGCGGGCCCGCTCGATCCATTTGCGCGGCTGTGCGCCGGGAAACTCCTTGGGATATTCGAGGTACAGTTCCACCAGCGGCATCAGGGCACTGTCGTCGCCCTCAGCAAACGCCTTCTTCAGGTACAGTTCACCCCGCGCCCGCTCTGCCGGGGTTACACCTTCCCGTGCGAGCAACTTCCCCAACCTTACCCAGGCGCGATCACTGCCTTGCTCAGACGCTTCGCCGTACCAATGCAAGGCTTTTTTCCGGGCCACATCGGAATCTTTCTCTGCGTATAGATCGCCCAATTCCACTTGGGCATCGGCGATACCGAAGCGCGCCAGCTCTTCCAGTTGGGCCCGCGCGGCTTCAATGTTGCCAGCCGCGGCTTCCCGTTCAGCGCGCTTGATGTCTGGCACGCCACTGCAGCCGGCAAGACCGATCATAAGAATGCTGATTACGCCTGCTTTCCGAGACATCACGCCAGCTCCGCTCAATTTCCTGACACGCGGTCGACGAGGCCTTTAACAGCGGCCAGTTGGAAGACATCGACGGTGACGCCGATGGGCCGACCGACCGATTCCATCGGCAGCGGCTTTTCAGCCTGAATCAGGGCGTTGATTGAGTTGCCCGGCTGGTTGGGTGTCTCGGAATCCACAAAGAGCGACTCGATTCGGCCGGGCTGGGTGTCACCGCCGGGCAGTCGCAGGGTGACCGACTGCCCTTCCTCGAGCTCCTCGCCGTCGGCGAAGTTGAAGCGGGCAATCACGTGGGCGGACGCATCGGTCGGGGCGACCACGGCCAGTTTCTCGCCTTTGCTCATGTACTGGTCTTCCGCCGGCAGCAGGTTCAGCACCTTACAGTCACAGGGACTGGTCAGGGTGCCCCGGACACTCTGGCCCAGGAGTTCCTCAATCTGCTCAACCGTGTAGTTGCCATTGCCCACCAGCTCGTTGACATAGGACAGCATGGGGGCGTCAAACGTGGCGATGGCCTGCCCGGCCTCCACCTGCTCCCCGGCTTCCACCAGCGTGGTGACCTTCGCATCTTTAGGCACCCGAACCGGGATGTTTTCGGACGCCACCATGGCGGATTCTGCGGTGGTTACGAAATAGATCTGCCACAGCTGGTAGCCCACGAAGGCCACCGCGATGAGGCCGATTCCCATCGCCACCAGGCTGACAATCATGGCCCTGGCACTGGCAAAGAAGCCCAGCGCCTGATTGGCTTTGCCCTTGCGGGATTTGGTGAAGTTTTCCCGGGAAAGGGTATTGAGCACATCCCCGGCAGACACCAGCTCACCGCTGAGAAAAGAGGTGATCAGGTAGCGCAGAACAGACACCTCGTTGGCACCCAGGTCCTGGAATTCGCACCCGCAACGGTCGCCCTGCCCACCCATGTTCCTGGGCACGAAATTGACATCGACAGCGAAGTCGAATCCATCAATCTTGAAAGCCAGTCGCCCGTTGTAGACATGGCCCTGTCGCAGCGATTCATTGCCGAGATGGATGCTGACGCCGCCGGCAGACACATCTGCTACCGGAAACTTCATCATCGTGCCATCGAGCTTGACGAACAGCTTGGCCGGCATTCGGACCCGGGCATACTGTCGCTGGGCTTCGGATTCATGGACAAACTGCGGTGCTATCGCTGCCGTATTCATTGCTTAACCCTTACTTGTGTGAGTTCTCTGTAAAATGTTCTGCCCTGATAAATGACGACTCAGACGATGAACATCACGGTCGCCAGAAAGACACTGGCGGCTGAGAAGGTCATCACCCGCGACGACCAGCGGTTCAGGCGTTGCTGGAACGACGCCGAATCGGTGCTGAAACTGGTTTTCTGGCGCGTCCACGATTGCCGGTCGAGCCGGAAAAACACGTAGATCTTCATCAGGGATCCGAAGATCTGGTTGAAATAGAGGATGACCGGGTAGGCCGGCCCCACCGGATGGCCGGTCGCCATCAGCAATGCACTCAGCACCAGACGAGTCAGACCAATCCACAGGATGTAGGCCACCAGAATCACGCCCGAATACTTCAGCGAGGCGACGATGGCTGCGGTCAAGCCCAGGATGCTTGTCCACATGGAGATGCGCTGGTCCCAGAGCACGTACCAGGTGAACCACCCGAGGCGCCGTGGCCCCAGCTTGGTGGCCCGGCTGTTCTGGCGGAGGGAGTTGCCGTACCACCGGAACATCAGCTGCCGGGCCGACCGGATAAAGCTCGGATCGGGCGGATGCTCCACGGTGTGGATGGACGCATCGGGCACATAGAAGGTGTCGTAGCCCAGACGCATCATGCTGAACCAACTGGACTTGTCATCGCCGGTCAGAAACCGGAAACGCCCCAGGCGCCAGTGTTTCAGCGAGTCGTATTCGACATCGCCAATGAACTCCGGCCGGGTAATCACACTGGCGCGAAACACAGACATCCGGCCGGTCAGCGTCAGCACCCGGCGGGCCAGCCCCATCGAACACATGTTGATGTGGCGCTGGGCAAAGCGGAGTTTGTGCCACTCCGACATCAGGTAACTGCCGTGAACCTCGCAGAACTCATTGGTGGTAAGCGCGCCGACATTCGGCATCAGGCGGAAGTAGGGAGCAGTGGCCCGCACAACGCCCGGGTTCAGAACCGTATCACCATCGACCACTGCCGCTACCGCGTTGTCATCAGGCACCTCTCGGGAAATCGCCCGAAACCCGTAGGCCAGGCCGTCGCGTTTACCGGTGCCGGGAATCCGGACCAGCCGCAGCTTCACCCGCTCTGGAGGGTCCAGGCGACGCCAAAGCGCCCGCATCAGCATCTCGTCTGAAAGTTCGACGATGGACGCCACAATCGTGGTCGGCCAGCCGCAATCGATCGCCTCCTGAATGATGGAGGTGTACACCTTGGCCGTCGTCTCCGCGTCAATCCGGAAACTGGTCACCATGAGATAGACGTGGGAAGGAGCGGCCTCATCGCCCAGCTTTCGGGCCTGGGCCCGGATTCGGGGGTAGGCAACGTGCAGAAAGTACATGCCCCGGACAAAATGGATGATGCCCACCGAATAGCGCCAGAGGCCGATGCCACCTACCAACAGAATAAAGTGCGCCCCGCCCGGCACGATAAACTCCCGCGGTAGCGAGACCGCAAGGGCACCAAGAATGGCCAAGTAAAACAGCCAGCCTGCTGCCCTCGACAGGGCGTTATCTGTCATCCACGACATGCTCATGCTCTCCAGATACCTGCATACATCTCATTAGAACCGGTTCCCCGACCCCGCCACTGCGGGGCCGGAGCGTGCCTTTACCAGCAGATGCCTTCGAGCACGTCATTGGTGGTGGTCTTCATGAAGCCCACCAGGTCCACCACGCGCTTGCCCTCGGGCACGTCCGCGATGACGGTTTCGAACAGCTCATCGTTGTTGCCAACGACGACAACATCGCCGTGCTCCACCACGCCGCGGAGGTCACTGTCCATGAGGTTGGAAAGATGGGGGATTTTCTGGTTGATGTATTCGCGGTTCGCGCCATGGGTGCGGGCGTAATCCACGTTGCGATCAAAGATCTTGAGGTCGTAGCCTTTGCCAATCAGCATCTCGGCCAACTCCACCAGCGGACTTTCGCGCAGGTCATCGGTGTTGGATTTGAAGCTCAGGCCCAGCATGCTGATCTTCCGACGACCGTAACCGGTCACGATATTGAACGCATGGGTTACCTGCTCATCATTGCTGCTCATGATGGAACTCAGCAACGGATTGCGAACATCCATCTGGCTGGCGCGGTAAGTCAGGGCCCGAACGTCTTTGGGCAGGCACGAGCCACCGAAGGCAAAGCCCGGGCGCATGTAGTAGCGAGAGATGTTCAACTTGTTGTCCACGCACATCACGTCCATGACGTCCCGACCATCGACGCCCATGGATTTGGCGATGTTGCCGATCTCATTGGCAAAGCTGACCTTGGTGGCGTGCCAGACATTGCAGGTGTACTTGATCATTTCCGCCACTTCGATGGGCTTGCGGATCAAGGGGGCATCCAGGTCTGAATAAAGCTCCGCCAGCAATTCACCGGAACGCTCGTCCAGCTCGCCGATGACCGTCATGGGCGGCTGGTCATAGTCCTTGATCGCCGTACTTTCGCGCAGAAATTCCGGGTTCACACAGACACCGAATCCCTCTCCTGCTTTCTTCCCGGACACTTCTTCCAGAATCGGGACAACCAGGTCGCGAACGGTGCCTGGCAGAACGGTGCTGCGAACCACCACCAGGTGCCAGTCGGCCTTATCCTTCAGCGCCAGCCCGATATCGCTAGCTACCTTCTCAACGAAGGTCAGGTCGAGGTCGCCATTGGGCTTACTGGGTGTACCGACACAAATCATGGAGAGTTCGGAGTTCTGAACGGCGTCAAAACCGTCCGTGACGCCACGAATGCGGCGACCGCGAACGCCTTCACCCAGAAGTTCCTCCAGGCCCGGCTCAACGATCGGAGAGCGACCGCTGTTAATCAGGTCAATCTTCACCGGCGAAACATCCACCCCGATCACCTCATGGCCGCGACGCGCCAGACTGGCTGTACAGACAGCGCCAACGTAACCCAATCCAAATATGCTTACTCTCATCCCAGTTTTCCTCTTTCCGTTACACCAACGATTCATGTATTTGACGTGTTTACCGGACCACCGTCTGGTTTCCGTCGCTTTCAGGCTGGATAGCCTGTTTTGGCTCGCCATTTCCAACGTGTTGCCTGGAAAAGCACATCGCTGGAATCGGTTATCTCAGGGAATTCCCGGAAATCCGAACCCGCTCCGAGATCACCCGAACCACGCTTAAACTCGGGTGTAACCGCAGCGCTACAGCCCAAAAACGTACAGAAACAAAAACTTAACTTCCTGTTACAAAAGGATAATTTTTTTGAGCAACCGACATTGACATGTCTTCGCTGTAGCTCTGGAGCTGAAAAAGACAGACTGGTGCGCAAACTTATGTTTTGAGGGGAATGAACTTTGAAAATGGGCCAGAAACAGTGGCCGTGTTTGCGGCAGATTTTTGACTTTCGAGGGGGGAGGTTATTTTGAAAGGAATTAGAAAGGCAGAAAACTATGCATAATCGATATTAGAATGCGGAACCATCCACTACACACTTTTAGCAGTTTCCAAATCGTCATAAACAAGAAACCTCTTTGATTCAGGCTGCAGATTTTGCTGTCGACGAACCGTAACTAGCGGAAACGACAGATCGGCGGGAAGGGCTGGACAGAAGGGAGCTTCGCACGTAAGATTGCGCACTCGAAATCGGCGAGTCATCGTCGAGCTCGAAGCGCCCGTAGCTCAGCTGGATAGAGCGTTGCCCTCCGGAGGCAAAGGTCATAGGTTCGAATCCTATCGGGCGCGCCATATTATTTAAAAAGCCCACCTAGTGTGGGCTTTTTTATGGAACGCTTGCCTACAAATAGCAGATGCAGGATTTGCCTTGCTAAACAGGCGTAGCGAGACCTTGGCGGATCTCACAGCAGCTTGCCACGTACCCCGGCCAGCCTGATTCAAACCGGACCGTGATCAATCGCAGACAACCGCTCGTTCACCTGAAACACTTTACCATTCACTTTCGGCACACCGAATTCCTTCAGCCGGGCCGTGTGCTTTTCCAGATACGCCCTTGCACTGCTTTCATCTTCGAAGAGATAGACGCCGCCTGCCTCGCGGGTGTCGCGGTTTTCTGTCCATATTTTCCAGAGGAACCCCGGCTCCCTAGCAATAGACTCGGCAAGCTCAGCCATCGCACTTGCCATCTCATCGCCAAACGGGCCGTCGTAAGGAAAATCCACCTGAAGCAGAGTTCTCATCGTCTATGTCCTCCTGAGCTCATCGAAGCATCATCATCGCTGTAACCCACATTAATGCAAGCGGGCATCATTTACTGTTCCGGAAGCCAGTTTCCGGATGTTGTCTCAGCTGCCGGACGCCGGTTCAGCAGCAACGCCTGCGCAATGCCCGCCAGAATGATGAGGGCGCAACCGGCCAGCTGGAGGCTATTCAGGCTCTGGTCAAACAGTACCCAGGCAAGCGCAACAACGGTAATGGGTTCCAGATAAGCCAGGGTGCCGAACGTGGCCGCGGGCAGGGACCTCAGGGCAACCACGGCCAGCAGGATGGCCAGGAAACCCGGCAGAACACCGGCAGCAATCAACCACCCCCACTGCGTCCCTGAAATGGCTTCGCCTTCCAGCAGCATCAGAGGCAACATGCACAAAGCACCCGCGAGCATCTGGTAACCACTGCGACTGAAAACATGAACACGGTCATCAATGGAGCGATTGGCTAACATAAACGCCGAGTAACAGACCATGGCGCAGAACGCATAGGCCAAACCGATAGCTTCCTCTGCCCGCCCACTCAGGTTGAAGTTGAACTCCATCATCATGGCGAAGCCCAGCAGCGCGAATCCCACCAATCCAACACTGGCCGAGGTGAGGCGCTCCCCGAGAAAGAAATGAGCCGCCACGGACGCCGTCACCGGTGCCAGATAAAGCACCATAACGGCGTTCGCCATATTGGTGTAATCCATCGCCAGGATGTAAAACATCACGAAACCGGCCAGGAAAGCACCTGTTACCAATACCTTCGTACCGGGCCACATAAAGATTTTGCTGTGTTGCCTGGTTGCCAGCAGATAAACCGCCACCAAAACGGCCCCAATGAAGAGCCGATAGAAGGTAACCGCCTCGGCCCCCACACCCGCATAGACCGAAATGGCACCGATCGTTCCCATAAAAATGGCCGAGAACGCTGCGGACGCTATAAAGACACCAGACCCCGATACTGAATTCATACTACCTCTCTTGTGAAGGGCTTCGAGCTTGTCAGTTCGAAGCCCTTTTTTCCTTTCCTTATGAGCTCGTAACCGCTTCTTTTCGGGCTTTTAATGCCTCGATGGCATCGACCGTCAGCGGGAGCTGGCTGGCCCAAAGAATATCCTCACATTTATGGCCGATAACCCGTTCTACTTTGTTGCCGTGGGCCAACAGTGGCAGTATGTGGCGACGGAAAAACCATCGACGCTTGCATAACCACCACCCTCTGTCTAACGCCCTCAATAACTTATTGGGCGGTGTCGCCGGCATATAAAACATCAGCTCCGGTGGCTCTGGAGGTAGTTCCAATTGACTCGCTTTCTCCCAAGCCTGGAGGGCTTTTTCGATTGGGTTTATTTCGTTCATCGCATGCCTCCGCTTTCATTTTGCTGTTTGGCAAAATTACCCATGCAACTAGTAAGCAATCGTGCCAAGTGATCATTCAGTGCGAGGGTCGCGACCTCTTTTGTTAGCTTGCTACTTCCAGTTGGATCAATCAAACAAAAAGTTTTAGACTGACCGTTCATTTTTATTGAAAGGTGAGCCAATGGAAAGGCAGTCGAGCAGGAACTTGAATCGCGCCGCATTGCCGCTTCTCGACAGCGAGGTGTTGCGAACCTTTGTAACCATCGCTGAATGCGGCAGTTTTACCCGGGCTGCCGAAAAACTATTCCGCACGCCCTCGGCATTGAGCATGCAAATCAAACGCCTGGAGGCCATGCTTGAACAAGCGCTGTTTGTTCGCGAGGCGCGATCCGTGCGACTCAATGCGGAGGGTGAAATGCTCTTGGGCTACAGTCGACGCCTCCTCAAGCTCAACGCCGAAGCCGTTTCAAAATTTTTGGCCCCCACCCTGGAAGGACGCGTAGGCGTGGGAATCACTGACGCGGTAGC
Source organism: Marinobacter sp. BW6 (assembly GCF_008107725.1). Taxonomy (GTDB): domain Bacteria; phylum Pseudomonadota; class Gammaproteobacteria; order Pseudomonadales; family Oleiphilaceae; genus Marinobacter. The sequence goes on along the minus strand of NZ_VIRN01000068.1, from coordinate 254,286 downwards.
AGAACATATCCTACCCAATGTTTTGGCTCAGTTTGCCAGGTCATACCCTGCTGTTCAGGTCGACGTTGCGGTAGGCCATAGCATGGATTTAATCCCAAAACTTGATAAGGGAGAGCTTGATCTCGCCCTCGTGATGGGCGGAGAACCCGGTTCCGCAACACGAGGTGAGGCGATTCTCACCGAACCTCTGGTATGGGTGGGTCGCGAGGATGGCGATGCAGTCCTACGGTCACCACTACCAGTCACTCTGGCGAAACATGGGTGTACATGGCGAAAGATCGCTCTGGATGCTCTGAATAATGCTGGAATCGACTATCGAATCGCCTACGCCTGCGATCACTGCGCAAGCCAGGAGGCAGCCATGATGGCGGACCTCGCCATTACAGCGTTTCCGAAGCGATTGATTCGACCACCTTTCACACGTCTTACTCATGAATCACTGCCACCATTGGCAGATTATCAAGTGATGCTGGTAAAGCGTCCGGGCCGGGACAACGCCAGCGACGTTCTGGCCGAGCACATTACACAAGGGTTTCGCGAGAGATAATTACAAGCCCGCCCATACCTAATTACTCCATTTTTTGCACACAAGAAGCCGAGGTCCCATCACTCCCAGCGGGCCTGGGAATAGCTGAACACTGGCAGCGACAAACGCCAGCGAATGGCGGCCATACGGAGCAGGAGACCCAAGCTGAATGCGGCAAGTAGGGTCACGCTCTCATTCACTCCCTGACGAAGCAGGGTCAGGTACAGAAAAGCGACCACCAGTGAAACACTGGCGTATAGTTCATGACGCAATACCTGTGGGGTCCGGTTGCACATGATGTCGCGGATGATACCGCCAAAAATGCCGGTGGTGATGCCGGCCATCACAACAACGACCGTGTCATAGCCCAGCTCAAGGGCAACATTGCAACCAATAACCGTGAAGGCCGCGAGGCCTAAGGCATCCAGCACCAGAAACAGCTGATGAAGGTGGCGCATAAAGCGGGCGATCACGATCGTTACCAGTCCGCCCGTGATGGTCATGTAGATATAGCGTGGGTGCTGGGTCCAGGTAACAGGAAAATTACCCAGGAGAATGTCCCGGACAGTTCCGCCACCCAAGGCAGTGAAAAACGCAATAACGGCGACACCAAAGAGATCCATATTTCTCCGCCCGGCGGCGAGTGCGCCCGACATGGCCTCGGCGGTAATGGCAATCATATATATAGAGATGAGCACAGAGGACTCCTGAGTTTCTGCGGCCTCTCCCCCTGTCCCTGATACCTGAGAGTTTACAGAGCCCGGCTCTGCTTGCCCCTTCGGTGGACTGCGTTGGCAGTCGCTCTCCAGACGGCTTTGAACGGTGCCTCGCAGTACCTTTGCCTGAGCGTTTATGGGAGTTTGCGCCTTCGGCGGGGCCAGGGGCCCTCTCTCCTGCGAGAACACATGAGTATAAAAACTTAAGAAGCTGGCGCGCAGGTGTTAAATCACCCCAAACGCCAACATCGCATCAGCCACACGGCAGAACCCTGTTGTGTTTGCGCCAAACACATAGTCTCCTGGCCGGCCGTATTCTTCCGCGGTTTCAAAACAGGAGCGGTGAATTTCGGTCATGATGTCCTTCAGGCGCTGCTCGCTGTAATCAAAACTCCAGGAATCCCGGGAGGCGTTCTGTTGCATTTCCAGAGCACTGGTTGCGACGCCACCGGCATTGGCGGCTTTTGCAGGACCAAACAGGATGCCAGCCTCGCGGAATAACTTCACTGCATCGGGCATGCACGGCATATTGGCACCCTCGGCGACGGCCAGGACGCCATTACGAATCAACGCTTTCGCGTCTGAGTTTGTCAGTTCGTTCTGTGTTGCGCATGGAAGGGCCACTTTGCAGGGCACCTCCCAAATAGATGCTCCGGAAACAAAATCACTGCCATTCTGACGACGAGCCGCATAATCACTGATTCGACCACGTTCGGTTTCCTTGATCTGCCGAACCAGCGCAACGTCGATGCCGGCCGGGTCATAAACGTAACCACTCGAATCGGAACAGGCGACCACCTTGCCTCCGAACTGCTGGACCTTTTCCATCGCGTAGATTGCAACGTTTCCGGAACCGGAGACCACCACGTCTTTGTCCTCAAGGTCTACACCCTGAGCCGCCAGCATCTCACGGACAAAATACACCGTCCCGTACCCCGTCGCTTCCTTGCGGACGCGGGCGCCGCCCCATCCAAGCCCCTTCCCGGTCAGCACTCCGGATTCATACCGATTGGTAAGGCGTTTGTATTGGCCGAACAGGAAACCAAGCTCCCTGGCTCCAACGCCGATATCGCCTGCTGGCACGTCGGTATACTCACCAATGTGCCGATAAAGTTCGGTCATAAAGGATTGGCAAAACCGCATGATCTCGTTGTCAGATCGCCCTTTGGGGTCAAAGTCCGAACCACCTTTGCCTCCGCCAATCGGCATGCCGGTCAGGGAATTCTTGAATATCTGCTCGAAACCGAGAAACTTCACCACGCCCAGATTCACGGAAGGGTGAAATCGCAAGCCCCCTTTGTAGGGTCCAAGAGCCGAGTTAAATTCAACCCTGAATCCACGGTTGATCTGCACTGCCCCGGAGTCATCCACCCACGGCACCCGGAAAATGATTTGCCGCTCGGGTTCACAAATGCGCTCAAGCAGCTTCGCTTCCTTGTACTCGGGATGTTTCTCGATGACTGGCGATAGTGATTCCAGGACCTCCAACACTGCTTGGTGAAACTCAGGTTCCGCTGGATTTCTAAGGACGATCTGCTCGTACAGCTCGCCAAGGGTGCCTGTTTGATTCATGCGTTTTCCTTGTTCAGTTTGCTTGAGTTACTTCAATGATTTTCAGACGAAGCTGCTTCTTGCCGGCGAATGGCCAATCAATACGGTCCCCTACCCTAAGACCCAGGAGGGCGGCACCCGCTGGAGCCAGAACGGACACACATTCCTCGTCTGCCTCTCGCTGACTCGGGTAAACGAGCCTCATCGTGTACTCCGCGTCGTTACTTTCATTTTTAAAATGGACCAAGGAGTTCATGGTGACGGTGCCGGTAGGCAGATTCGCGGCATCAACCAGAGTTGCTCTATCAAGCTCGAGCGCAAGCGCCTGGGCAGCTTCATTGCCATGTGACTGTTTCTCCAACATGGCGGATAAACGATCAAAATCCTGTTCCAACACATAAATAGCTGGACGTTCAGACATACCGATTCCTTGAGGCTTGAAAGCCAAGAATAAGTTAAAGGATGTGTTCAGAGGGTCTCGCCGAATTCGACGATTCTTCGACGAATTCAGCGAAAGGAATGGCGAATACGGCGCAGCCCGGCAGCTAGAAGTGCTACCGTTGAGTAGAGAGAGTGAATGACATGAACACCGGTTTTCATTTAAAAGTTCAGTGGCCCCAAAAATAATGTTAGGAAGCTAAATTAGCTCAGTTTACGAAGAAAAGAAACGATCAAAATGTCTGATATCCGCGTCCTCAAAAATCCCATGAAATTACTCATATTGCGGGCCAGCTTATCTGGAGCGATACGAGAACGGCGCCGAATACATCCGATGCAATTGCTCATCCTGTTCCGCCAACACGCTCGCCATGGTAATGATGGATCTGGCCATACCACGAACAAGGTTCAGGAGCATCAGACCAAAGGCATCCGGTTCTTGTTGGTGGAAATCAAGGAACTGGACACAGCTGATTTCCAGAACAACCGATACTTCATCGGCTCTGGTACTGGCAGGCCGATCTGCCAACGCAATCATGGGGACAAAGCCCACGTCGTCACCCGGCTCGTGAGAGCGGGCAAGGGTCATGCCGCCATCTTTCCTTGGCATCCAGGTACCAACTCTGCCGCTGAGCACAATGTAGAATGCCTCGCTTCGGTCGCCAACAGAGTAAAGCGAGTCGCCGGGACTAAGGCTAAGCACGCGCCCCTCTTCCAGGAGCTTTTTTATAACCGCGTCGGGCATGGCACCAAAGCTGGAAAGCTCCCGAAAAAACTCTGGGCCTTGCTTCTGCCAATACGCTAAGGAATCTATCTTGCGCATGGAGTCATCACCGGGTTACGAAACGTGCTTACAGTATAGTCCGGTCTCCACAGCTCGAGTCTATCCTGGCGGCCGATACCAGAACTCGAAGGGTTAAAGCCGCTTCACCAAAACCCGCCCATCACGTACCGACGCCAGCACAGGCAGCTGCCCCGACAGAACCTCGTACGGCGATTGGCCATTCAACACAACACAACGAGCCGGAAGACCCTCCTCAATACCATACTCTTTCAGATCCAGCGCCGCGGCACCGTTGTCGGTGATCAGCTCCAGAGACCGGTCAATCCAGCCCATACCCAGCATGTGGCAGGCGTGCAGGCCGACATCAAGGGTCCGAAGCATGTTGCCGTTCCCCAATGGGTACCAGGGATCACGAATGGAATCCTGGCCGAAGGCTACCTTAAGTCCCGCATCCAACAGCTCCGGAACACGGGTCAGGCCACGACGTTTCGGATAACCATCGAACCGTCCCTGCAGGTGCAGGCTTTCGGTGGGCATCGAAAGAAAACGCAGACCGGATTTCTTCAACAACCGGAACAGCCGACTACAGTAATGATCGTTGTAGGAGCCCATGGCACAGGTATGGCTGGCAGTAACCCGGGAGCCATAATCAAGCTTGAGCGCCTCGGCAGCGAGCACTTCCAGGAAGCGGGACTCGGGGTCATCGATCTCGTCGCAATGCACGTCCACCAAAAGGTCATTTTTGTGGGCCAACGCCACCAGCCATTGGACCGACTCAACGCCGTAATCCCGGGTGAATTCGAAATGTGGAATGCCACCGACCACGTCGGCGCCGAGGCGCACGGCTTCCTCCATCAGCTCCTTACCCTTCGGAAATGACCAGAGACCTTCCTGGGGAAATGCCACGATTTGGAGATCCACGGTTTCAGCCATGCGCTTACGCACCTCAAGCATGGCCTTCAGGCCCGTCAGCTTGGGGTCTGTGACGTCCACATGGGTGCGAACATGCTGAATCCCGTTATCAGCGAACAGCTTCAGCGTCTGCTCCGCCCGGCTGATCACATCATCATGAGTCAGGCTGGCTTTGCGCTCGGACCAGCATTCAATACCCTCAAACAGGGTACCGCTTTGGTTCCATCGGGGCTGACCTGCGGTCATGGCCGCATCAAGATGGATGTGTGGCTCAACGAACGGCGGAACAACCAGGTTACCGCCGGCATCCAGCTGGTTGCCTGAACCTCCTTCCGGCGCCTTCTGAGCCGTGATTTCACTGAATCGGCCTTCGGCAATTACCAGCCGGAACAAGCCTTCTTGTCCCTGCAATCGCGCATTAACGATGGCATTCAGACTTTGATTCATAACATCTCCTTGCATGTATTCATGCTTATCAGATTCTTCGTTCGGATCCCGCTTACCTGGGTTTGGCTGGGCCGGCCCGTGTGATTGCATGGCATCCGAAACCAATCACCACTCCCCAGAAGGCAGAGGACAATCCGAACAGCGACAGCCCGGAAGCGGTCACGATAAACGTAATCAATGACGCCTCCCGTTGGCCTGCGTCTTCCAGCGCCGCAAACAGGTTATTTGCAATCGCCCCCAGCAGAGCCAGGCCGGCCAGTACCGCAACAAAGGCTGCAGGCAAAGAGGTGAAGAGCGCCACGATCGTGCCGGCAAACAGCCCACCGACCAGATAGAACACGCCATTGAACACGCCGGCGACGTAACGTTTCATGGGATCTTCATGAGCATCCTTGCCGGTGCAGATCGCAGCGGTAATGGCGGCAACCACCGTCGTGATCCCACCGAACAATGCCATCGGCAGCGATACCAGGCTCGACACGGCAATCACCGGTTTGGCCTTCACCCTGTACCCGGCTCCCCGCAGAATCGCCATGCCTGGCAGAAACTGCCCCGTCAGGCTGACCAGCACCAAAGGTATAGCCAGGCTCAGGGTGGAACCAAGGTTCCATTCCGGGGTGATGAACTGGGGGACAGCCATGCTCAACCGAACACCGGCCAGAGATGCATCCTCAAGCACCACCGCCAGTACTATCCCGACAATCAGAAGCAGGACCAGCGTGTATTTCGGCACCAGCCGGCGGAACACCACGTAAGCCAGCAGCATGCCTATCGCCAGCGTCGGCGTGGATTCGATAGCCGCAAAGGCACCGACCCCGAACTGGAAAAGGATCCCGGCCATCATCCCGGCGGCCACACCTTTTGGAATGGCCCTGACAAACGCATCGAACGTGCCCGAAACACCGATGACAAAGATAATCACGGCGGCGGTGATATAGGCACCTACTGCCTCGTTTAATGACAACTCCGGGAACAGGGTTACCAGAAGCGCCGTTCCCGGAGCCGACCAGGCAGTCACAATCGGTGCCTTGAGCCACAGCGACAGCAGGATTCCCGAAACCGCCGCGCCCATTGAAATAGCCCAGACCCAGGAGGTCATCATCTGGGTTGATATCTCCGCCGCCGCGCCGGCCTGGAAAAAGATGGCCAGCGGCCCGGCGTACGAAACCAGCACCGCCAGGAAACCAGCCGCAACGGCGGATAACGACATGTCTCGGAAAAGCTGCGGCATGCTCAATTCCTTCTCATCTGATCTTCGGGAACGGAAAAAAGCCCCGGACACTCACGCGCCGGGGCAAACGAGGGGTTCGACTGACAGTCTCCCTCAGGGGTGCATCAACGCTCCACAATCAATTAGTCGGGGCCAGTGCCGTTTCCGCCTCCGACTGAACAGGCTTCTCACTGAACCGCCGGCCCACCAGCGCAATGGCGACGGTGGCAATAGCGCCCGGTATGGCCAGCGCCAGGAAGTTCACATGGTGCGGCAGGGCCAGAGCCAGCAAGGTTCCACCGAGCATGGGGCCGACAATGGCGCCGTTGCGACCGATTCCCGAAGCCCAGCCCAACCCGGTAGACCTTATGCTGGTTGGGTAGTACTGGGCCACGTAGGCGTACAGCAGGATCTGCGATCCAATGGTCGTGGCGCCGGCGATTCCCATCAGGGTGTAGAGAACCCACATTGGGTTTTCATAGCCCAGGGTGATCAGCGACCCTGAGCCCAGGATGAAAAAGCTCACCAGAACAGATCGCAGTGAAAAACGGTCGGCCAACCAGCCACCGCCAACCGCGCCGACAATGGCCCCGATGTTCAGCACCATCAGGAACATCAGGCTGGAATCGAGCGGGTAACCGGCCGCGGACATCAGTTTCGGCAACCAGGAGCCAAGTGCGTACACCATCAACAAGCAGTTAAAGAAGGCCACCCAGAACATCAGCGTGCTCATGGCACGGCCACCCCGGAACAGTTCCAGCACCGGCGCCTTGCTTTCTGTGGTCGGCGGAACAACGAGGACGTCCTGCTCGTTAATAGCTTTGAAAGGCGCCACCTGGCAAAGAATGTTCCGCGCCTCGCCCTCCCGCTTCTGGGCCATCAGGAATGCCACCGACTCAGGCAGGTATTTGATCATCAGGGGCAGAAGCAACATCGGCACAATGGCAAGATAGAACATGATCTCCCATCCGAAATTGGGCACGATCCAGATACCCAGGCCTGCCGACATCATTCCGCCCACGGCGTAGCCGCTGAACATGAGCGCCACGAGCGTGCTGCGTTTGCGGGCAGGCGAATACTCGCTCATCAGCGACACCACGTTGGGCATAACACCGCCTATTCCCAGGCCGGCAATAAACCGGAGGATGCCGAACTGCCAGGCGTTGGTGGCAAAGCCGTTGATGACCGTGGTCAGACTGAACAGGACCACGCACATCAGGATAACTTTCTTGCGGCCCCACTTGTCGGACAGCATCCCAAAGCCCATGGCACCAAACATCATGCCGAACAGGGCACTGCTGCCCAGCAAACCAGCCACGTACGGATTGAGGTTCCACTGGTCCATTAACAGCGGCAGAACCACGCCATAAATCACCAGGTCATAACCGTCGAAAATTATGATCAGGGTGCACCAGAAGAGCACCTTCCAGTGGAACTTGTTGAATGCTGCGTTATCGATAACGTCGTTGACGTCTATGTTTCTCATTGGTCTGTTTCTCCGAATACTGTTGTTGTTGTCGGGAGTTCCGATCAATCTTTTTTGCGTTAACCGCAGTCGCCGCCGGCCACGGGCAGGATGGTTCCGGTCATGTAGCTGGCCGCATCCGAGGCCAGAAACAGGATCGGCTCCGCCTGCTCATCCAGGGTTCCGTAACGGTGCATGAAACTGCTGGTATTGGTCTGGTCGATCAGGGTCTGGTACCAGGCCTTCTCCTGCTCGCCCTGTTCATCCGTGTTGCGTGGGGTCAGCCGGGGCGGCGCTTCGGTGCCGCCTGGCGCGGTCGCGTTCACCCGAATACCAAGCTCGGCATACTCGAAGGCCATGTTCACGGTCATGGCGTTGACCCCGCCCTTGGCGGCGCCATAGGGCACCCGCATCAGGCCCCGAGTAGCCACCGAAGACACGTTCACAATGGCGCCGCTCTTCTGTTCCACCATGTAAGGCAGCACTGCGCGGCAACACCACAGAGTCGGGAACAGGGAGCGCTGGATTTCCTTCTGGATCTGTTCGGGCTGGTACTGCTCGAACGGCTGGGCCCAGATGGTGCCCCCGACGTTGTTGATCAGGATGTCGATGCGGCCATACTGCTTATGGGCCTTGGCCATCACCGTTTCCGCGCCTTCCCAGGTTTCCAGGTTTGCCTGCACGGCCAGGGCTTCCATGCCCTGGTCGCGCAGTTCAGCGGCAACGCCCTGCACGTAGTCAGCAATGTCCACCAGAACCAGGCGGGCACCTTCGGCGGCGGCCAGTTCAGCCACCCGCCGGCCAATGCCTTGTGCCGCACCGGTGACCACCATCACCTTGTTGGCGAAACGCGGGCTCATGCCACCTTATCCTCGGCGGCCGGGACACTCGGGGTGAACTTCTCGTAGTGGAACGAGTTCGGTTCAATACCCTGCTCACGGAAGTAGCCCAGCACGGCGTCCACCATCGGAGGCGGCCCACAGAGGTAGACATCCACATCGCCGTCGTTCACTGGCGCGTCATCCATATGCTGGGTCACATAACCCTTACGCGGATGAGTGCTTTCCTCGCCAGCCACCACGGTGATGTAGGTGAAGTTATCCAGCTCCTCGGCAAAACGATCCAGGATATCGAGGCACACCAGATCTTCATCATTGGTCACGCCATAGATGAGGTGCGTCGGCAGATCACAACCGTTGGCCTTCATATGCTCGAGCTTGGCCAGAAAAGGCGCGAGTCCAGTGCCGCCCGCCAACATGAGTACCGGGCGTTCGATCGGGCGGAGGTAGAAACTGCCCATGGGACCGGTCAGGGTGACCTTGTCACCGGTGCGGGCCTTACCCACCAGCCAGGAACTCATCAGTCCGCCCGGCACATTGCGGATCAGGAAACTCAGGTCCCGACTGCCGGGTTTTGAGCTGAATGAATAGGCCCGCGTCTGGTCGGTGCCCGGCACCTGAATGTTCACGTACTGCCCGGGCAGGAAGGCGATGTCATCGTCCGCCGTGATCTTGAGCTCGATCGAGGTGGGCGAAATCAGGTTTACCTCGGCGACAGTGCCGGTCACTTCTGCGTTTCCGGTCTTGCACATGGTGGACGCAACCGGCACCTCCACCACACAGTCGCTGGAGGGCACCATCTGACAGGTCAGAACCATGCCCTGCTCGGCTTCCTCGTCGGACAGTGCCTCGTCGATGTACTCGTCACCCATGTCGAATTCACCCTGGCGGCAAGCGCCCTTGCAGGTGCCGCATACGCCATCGGAGCAGTCCATGGGCAGATTGATCTGCGCACGGTAAGCGGCATCGAGAACCGTTTCGCCTTCGTTGCAGGACACGAATCGGGTAACGCCGTCTTCAAAATTGAGTGCAATGTTGTAACTCATGATGATGCTCTCCCCATCAATTACAGGTGGTAGATATCAATCACCTGATTGATGTAATCGTTTTTCAGAACCACCTTCTTCTCGGTGATCAGCGGTTGCTCGCCACTGCAATCCAGGGTGTAGAAAGACACACCGAAGAACGACTGGGTTTTGTGGTAGCGGTGGCTGTTGGTCTGCCAGTTGAAACGCAGCTTCACGGTGTCGCCGTCGCGCTCCAGAATTTCGAGGTTACTGGCCAGGTGTACCGTGCGCGGCTCCGGAATGGAGCTGGCGCCGGAACGCTCGGTCTTGAGCCGGTATACGCGATCTTCCAGGCCGTTGCGGTTCGGGTAGTAGATCAGCGAGATCTCGGTCTGCGGATCTTCGGTCAACTCGTCGTTGTCGTCCCAGGCCGGCATCCAGTAGGTGACGTCCTCGTGGTAGCACTTGAGCCATTCGTCCCATTCCCGGTCATCCAGCAGGCGGGCTTCCCGGTAGACAAAGGCCTGAATCTGTTCGAAGGTCATGCTCATTGGGAGGCCTCCTCTGACGAAACGGTAGAAAGAGAAATGAAACGCGCACGCTCGGTTTCGACAGCCTTGGTCATCTCCTCCACCCAATGCTGGTGGTGCGTCACGTACAGGCCCTCATCCTCCGGCTTGGCACCGCTGAGAATCGGTTTCAGGTTGATGCGCTTGGCCCAGTCATCCGCACCTTCAATCCAGTGCTGGGCGCCACGACTCATGTCGTTCCACTTGACGCCCTTGGCGTAGTAGCCTTCCTGGCAGCCACGGAACTCTTCCAGATCGTCCGGGGTACCCATACCGGAGACGTTGAAGAAGTCTTCGTACTGGCGGATCCGTTTGGTGCGATCGGCCACCGGCTCACCTTTCGGAGCCCAGCAGTAAATGGTGATCTCGGTCTTGTTGACGTCGATCGGTCGCAACACCCGTATCTGGGTAGAGAACTGGTCCATCACGTACACATTCGGGTACAGGCACAGGTTCTTGGTGGTCCGCACGATAAAGTCAGCGCGCTCTTCACCCAGCTCCTTCTCCAGGCGTGGCAACTGGGCGTACACCGGGCGCACTTCCGGATTGGTCAGACGGGTCCACAGCATCATGTGGCCGTTCTCGAAGGAGTAGAAACCGCCCTCGTTGGACCAGCTCTTGGCATCAACCGCTTCGGTGCCACCCTTCTCGTAGTTGCGCTGGCCCATGGTGGACAGGTAGTTCCAGTGAACGGTGCTGACGTGGTAACCATCGGCGCCGTTCTCGGCAGTCAGCTTCCAGTTACCCTCGTAGGTATAGGTGGACGCACCCCGCAGGATCTCCAAGCCGTCTTCCGCCTGGTCGACAATGGCGTCGAGCACCTTGGTGGTTTCGCCCAGGTACTCCTCCAGCGGCAGAACATCTGAATTGAGGCTGCCAAACAGGAAACCGCGATAGTTTTCAAACTTCGGCAGTTGTTTCAGGTCGTGGGAACCGTCGACATTGAAGCTGTCCGGGTAACCGCCCTTCTTCTGGTCCTTGGCCTTCAGCAGCTTGCCATCGTTCTTGAAGGTCCAGCCGTGGAACGGGCAGGTAAAGGACGTCTTGTTGCCGCGCTTCTTGCGGCACAGGGTGGCACCCCGGTGGGTGCAGGTGTTCAGAATCGCCTTGAGCTCACCGTCCTTGGTCCGGGTGATGATCACCGGCTGACGACCCACCGTGGTGGTGTAATAGTCGCCCGGATTCTCGATCTGGCTCTCGTGGGCCAGGAAAATCCAGTTGCCTTCGAAGATGTGTTTCATCTCCAGCTCAAACAGTTCTTCGTCGGTGAAGATGCCGCGGTCACAGCGGTAGTGGCCGGTTTTCGGGTCGGCTTCCACCGCCCCGCGAATCTGCTTTTCAAGCCTGTCGAGTTGACGAGTCATGATGAATCCTCCTTACGCGGCTTCGCCTTCGAGAGCACGCTTGCGCTCATGGCGGGTTTGCAGCTCAGACTTGTCGGTAGACACCAGCTGGATGTTGAACTCCACCTCGGTGAACGGCTTGTTCAGGCCGAACTGCTCGGCTTTGGCGGGGTCTTCAATGCGATTGGCCTCAACCACCAGTTCTTCACGGGTCGCGAAGGCAAAGTCGTCATAGGTGTACTCGTCACCGGCCAGGTTGATCTGGGTGGTCAGGTGCTTGTAACCCGGCTTGGCAATAAAGAAATGGATATGCGCCGGACGGTTTCCATGGCGACCCAGCAGGTTCAGCAGCGCCTGGGTAGAACCCTCGGGCGGACAGCCATAACCGGACGGGATGATGGAACGGGCGGTGTAGCGACCGTTTTCGTCAGTCTTGATGCGACGACGCAGGTTGTATTCGCTCTGTGACTGGTCGAAGTAGGAGTAGGCACCCTTGGTGTCTGCGTGCCATACGTCGACAACCGCATTGGCCAATGGCTGGCCTTTTTCGTCCGTGACCTGGCCGGTCAGGATCATGGTCTCGGCAGACTCATCGGAGCCATCGTCCATGCGGGCAAAGCCTTCGCTCAGCGGCGCGCCGGCGACATAAAGCGGGCCCTCAATGGTTCTGGGAGTTCCGCCATCCAAGCCGGCCTGCTCATCTTCCGCGTCCATCCGGATGTCGAGGTACTTGTCCATACCCAGGCCCGGTGCCAGCAGCGCGGCCTCACCATTCGCGCCCAGATCACCCACATAGTAGACGGCTTGCCAGAACTCTTCGGGTGTCACGTCGAAGTCTTCAACGAGCTGGAAAATATCGTGCATGAGGCGGTGAACAATCTTCTTCACCCGCTCATTTCCAACGTCCTGGTTGAAGCCGGCAACTTTCTCCAGCAGGTCCTTTACTTCCGCAGTATTCATGGTCTTGACGGTCATGGTTGATCTCCTCGGTGCTCTTGTTTTTGTTGCTCAATTCATCTCATCAGTTGGCAACAGGGTTCTCGGATTTAGCGGTCGTCTTCGAGAATGGACGACGGGTGCCGGCACAGGGGCGCGACGGTGATATCCATGTAGGGAAACAGGGGCAGGTTGCTGATCAGCTCCTGCAGCTCGGCGTTGTCTTTCACATCGAAAATGCTGACGTTGGCGTAGCTGCCGGCCACCCGCCAAAGGTGACGCCACTTGCCCTGCTCCTGCAGGCCCTGGGCATAGGCTTTCTCCCGGGCCTTGATGTCTGCAGCCACCTCCGCTGGCATGTCGTGGGGGATGTTCACCTTCATCTCGACTTTGAACAGCATGTGCTTTCCTCCGTTTTGCGGAATGTCCCGGCGCCTCAGGCTTTCCGGCGATACTGGTTGAGTTTGTCTTCATCAATCTCGACACCCAGGCCCGGGCCCTGCGGCAAGTCGACACCGTTGCTGTGGAAATTGAGTGGCTTGACGACAATGTCGTCTTTCATCAGAAGGGGACCGAACATCTCGGTGCCCCATTGCAGGGTTTCCAGGGTGGACCAGGCGTGTAGCGCAGCAGCTGTGCCAATGGAGCCTTCCAGTAACGTGCCGCCGTAGAGCCCGATACCTGCGGCCTGAGCCACAGCGGCTTGCTCCAGAGCACGTGCAGGCCCACCGGCCTTGGCAATTTTCATGGCGACGGCACCAGCGAATCCGCTGGCTGCGAGGTTGTACATATCCTTGGCGTCGGCCACCGCTTCATCGGCCAGGATGGGCAGATGGAACTTCCCGGACAGACGCACCAGCGCCGCGTAATCCTTCATCGGGGTCGGCTGTTCTACCAGGTCGATACCAGCCGCCTGCAGCTCCGCCATACCTTTGGCAGCGGTGGCTTCGTCCCAGGCCTGGTTCACATCCACACGCACGCTGGTGCTCTCACCTAAGGCTTCCTTGATAGCCGCGACGTGACGAACGTCTTCCATCACCGGACGGGAACCGATCTTGAGTTTGAAATCGCAGTGGCGGCGGGTTTCGATCAGGCCGAGCGCCTCCTCGATATCCTTGTCGGTATCCCCACTGGCCAGGGTCCACAGCACCGGGAGGTGCTGGTGAATGGCACCGCCGAGCAAATCAGATACCGGACGTTTGAGCCGCTTGCCCTGCAGATCCAGCAGTGCGGTCTCGATGGCCGACTTGGCCAGGTTGTTACCGCGAGTTGAGCGGTTTAGCATTACCCTCAGGGTATTGATGTTGCCCGCGGGCTGGCCAATCAGTTGCGGTTTGAAATAGGTATCAATGGTAAGCTTTACACTTTCAGGGCTTTCCGGGCCGTAGGCCAGACCGCCAATTGTGGTCGCCTCACCCAGTCCCTCAAGACCGTTCGAGTCTTTCATCCGAACGATCACCATGCTCTGAACCCCCATGGTTGTCATGGATAGCTTGTGGGGGCGGATGGTCGGAATATCGACCAGGATCGCTTCAATGGACTGAATGGTGGCGGACATGTGCTCTCCGAATCGCAAGTAAAAAAACCTGTGATTCGAACAGTACGAAGTTTCAGTTATGTGAACCAATATTGATTAAGTAATAACCGATACCCTGGAGGTATGGATGGAGCTGCGACACTTGCGGTACTTCGTTGCCGTGGCAGAGGCAGGCAACCTGACCCGGGCGGCAGAAAAACTGTTTATTGCGCAACCACCGCTGACCCGGGCCATCAAACAGCTGGAAGAAGAGATAGGGGTGGAATTGTTTATCCGCAAACCCCGAGGGCTGGAGCTAACCACGGGCGGGGAATATTTTCTGGAGCAGGCCCAGCAGATTCTGGACAAAGTGGGCGCCACCGTTGAGGACACCCGCCGTATTGCCCAGCACCGGAAAACCATCTTTTCGATCGGCTTCGTCCCATCCGTGTTCTACGGGCAATTACCGCTGATGGTGCGCCGGCTGCGCCAGAACAAAAACCTGGAGATTGTCCTGCATGAGCTGAAAACCCGCGAGCAGGTGGAGGCGCTGAAGTCCGGCAAGATCGATATCGGCTTCGGCCGACTAAGAATCGAAGACCCTGGTGTGGAGCAGGAGAACCTATTTGATGAGCCGATCATCGCGGCCATTCCGGCCGGCCATCAACTAACCCGTCACCCGCCCTCCATGAAAGAGCTCTCGGAATGGCCGATGGTGACTTTCCCATCCGGTCCCGGTCCAAACTTCGCTGACATCACCCAGGGTCTGTTTCACCGTCGCGGCCTGAAAATTCATGTCAGCCAGCAGGTCAACGACCTTCAGACAGCGCTGTCTCTGGTGGCATCGGATATGGGGTTTACGCTGGTTCCTGAACAGGTCCGAAAGCTAAACCGTGAGGGCGTGGAATACATGCCACTGGAGGACAACAACATCACCACCCCGGTGATCGCCTCACGCCGGCGCGGAGAGAATCCGAATGCCGTTATGCGGCTGGCCAATACTATTCTGGGAGAGCTGGTGGAAAACCGGCTGACGGGGCGTTATCCGTAACGGTCTCGTCGGATTACGAGCCTGACGGCTCTAATCCGACCTACGCGGACACATTCAGTTCAGTAGGTCGGATTAGGCGCAGCCGTAATCCGACAAGGTCATCGGGTTGTTTGCCGCACCGCTTCAGCCGCTTCCTGCAACCGCGGCAGGTAAACCTTCATCAAAGTCTCCATATCCACCCGCGCGGCATTGGTGCTGATATTGATCGCGCCAAGCAGTTCACCACTGCCGGCAAACACCGGCACCGCTGCAGAGCGCAACCCCGAATCCAGCTCCTGGTCGACAATGGAGTAGCCCTGCTCACGAGCCTGGTCGATGGCGCAGCGCAGCGCAGCTTTGTCGATAACCGATGACTCGGTGAAACGCTCCAGCCGGATGCGGTCCAGAAACGCAGCCAGCTCCGATTCCGGTAGCTGTGCCAGCAACACCCGCCCCATGGACGTGTAGGCCGCAGGCAAGCGGGTACCCACCGAGAGGGTAATCGCCATCAGCCGATGCCGCGCCGCCGAGCGCACCACGTAAACCACGTCGTCGCCATCCAACACCGCCAGGGAAGAGGATTCACCAAGCTCGGCAGTGATGTCTTCCAGGTATTGTTGAATCACCGCCCGATACTGGTTCGACGCCTGATAGGCGTAGCCCAGCTGCAGCACCCGAGGCGTCAGCTCGAACTGGCGGCCGGTACGCTTCACGAAACCCAGAGCGTGCAGGGTCAGCAGAAATCGACGAGCCTTCGCCCGATCCATGTCGGTCCTGGCGGCCACTTCACTGAGCGTCATGCGCGGATGCTCACCATCAAACGCCTGCAACACGTCCAGCCCGGAGGCCAGCGCCCCCACGTAATCCCGGTCTCCCGGCTTGAGAATCTGTTCGTCCATTCCGGCTCCTTCAGCGCCTCGGCAAGTCGATGTCAGCGCATGGTATCAGCTAGTTCGCAGTCCGAACATCCGTGCATTTTTATCAACTGGTGAAAATTTGTACTTGACGACCGAAAACCAATCGCGCCATTATGTTCGCATATTAAACTTATGTTCGTATATCGAACTTATCAACCGAAACACGATGGAGACCCTGCGATGGCTGAATTTCTCTCTCTCCAGGAAGCGGTAAGCAAACACATCAACAACGGCGACACCGTTGCGATGGAAGGCTTTACCCACCTGATTCCGTTTGCCGCTGGCCACGAAATCATCCGGCAGGAGAAACGTGACCTGACCCTGATCCGCATGACCCCGGATCTGATCTACGACCAGATGATTGGTGCAGGCTGCGCGAAGAAACTGATTTTCTCATGGGGTGGGAATCCGGGCGTGGGCTCCCTGCACCGTCTGCGGGATGCCGTTGAGAAAGGCTGGCCTCACCAGATCGAGATCCTTGAACACAGCCACGCCGCCATGGCCAATGCCTACGAAGCCGGTGCTGCCGGTCTGCCGTTAGCCGTGCTGCGCGGTTACGTGGGCAGCGACCTGCCCAAGGTTAATGACCAGATCAAATTCATCGAGTGCCCGTTCACCGGTGAGCGCCTCGCTGCCGTGCCCTCTGTTCGCCCGGATGTCGCCGTGATCCATGCCCAGCGGGCCGACCGCAAAGGCAATGTCCTGATCGAAGGCATAGTCGGCATTCAGAAGGAAGTGGTACTGGCCGCCAAACGCAGCATTGTGACCGTGGAAGAGATTGTCGATGACCTCGGCGCATCGGTGAACGCGTGCGTGCTGCCATCCTGGGCCGTCACCGCCATCGCCGAGGCTCCCAAGGGCGCCGCGCCCTCCTACGCTCTGGGCTATTACGACCGGGATAACGCTTTCTACAAGGACTGGGATGGCATTGCCCGTGACCGCGACACCTTCCAGGCCTGGCTGCAAGACAACGTATTCGAAAAAGGAGCTGCGTGATGAGCTTTGAATTTACCTCTTCCGAAATGATGAGCGTCACGGCTGCCCGCGCGCTGACTAATGACATGACCTGTTTCGTCGGCATCGGCCTGCCCAGTGAGGCGGCCAACCTCGCACGTCTGACCCACGCTCCGGATGTGACCCTGATCTATGAATCCGGCACCCTGCAGACCAAGCCGGACGTGCTGCCACTGTCCATCGGTGACGGCGAGCTGTGCGAGTCTGCCCTGACGACGGTTTCCGTACCCGAGATGTTCCGGTACTGGCTACAGGGTGGCCACATCAGTGTTGGCTTTCTGGGCACCGCCC
Organism: Marinobacter sp. BW6; assembly: GCF_008107725.1. Lineage (GTDB taxonomy): Bacteria > Pseudomonadota > Gammaproteobacteria > Pseudomonadales > Oleiphilaceae > Marinobacter. The sequence continues at coordinate 236,775 of NZ_VIRN01000068.1, read as the reverse complement.
AGATCGACCGTTACGCCAACCTGAATACCACCCTGATCGGTGACTACCGCGAACCGAAAGTCCGCCTGCCCGGCGGCGGTGGCGCACCCGAAATTGCCACCAACGCGAAAGAAGTGTTCATTACCGTGAAACACTCCAAGCGCACCTTCGTGAAAGACGTGGACTTCGTGACTACCGTCGGCTTCGGCCGTGACGGCAAAGCCCGGGACAATGTCCCCAACATCGGCCGCGGCCCCACTGTGGTCATTACCGATCTGTGCATCCTCAAGCCGGATCCGGAGACCAAGGAACTCGTGGTCACCTCCCTGCACCCGAACGTGACCCGGGAGGCCGTGATCGAGGCCACCGGCTGGGAGATCCGCTTCGCGGACCAGCTGGAAACCACCCCAGAACCCACTACCAGAGAACTGGAAGTGCTTCGGGATTTGAAAGCACGTACAAGCGCCCATCACTCTTCAACTCAATCCGGCCAACAGTGAGGCAAGATATGACAGACGTATTTATTTGCCATCCCCGCCGCTCGGCCATCGGCCGCTTCGGCGGCACCCTGGCCAGCGTTCGCCCGGACGACCTGGCCGCCCACATCTTCAAGGCCGTGCTTGAGCAGGCTTCAGAACTGGACCCGGCCGCCATCGACGAAGTGATCATGGGCAACGCCAACCAGGCCGGCGAAGACAACCGCAACGTGGCCCGCATGTCCGCATTGCTGGCCGGTCTACCCACCTCCGTACCGGGCACCACCCTCAACCGGCTGTGTGGTTCCGGCATGGACGCCGTAGGCACGGCCTTTCGCGCCATCCGCGCCGGTGAAATGGATCTGGTTCTGGCCGGCGGCGTGGAGTCCATGTCCCGTGCCCCGTACGTGATGGGCAAGGCCGACAGCGCCTTCTCAAGAAGCCAGAAAATTGAAGACACCACCATCGGTTGGCGTTTTGTGAACCCGCTGATGAAGCAACAGTACGGCATCGACTCCATGCCGGAAACGGCCGAGAACGTCGCGGAAAAATTCAGCATTTCCCGGGAAGATCAGGATCTGTTCGCATTCCGCTCCCAGCAGAAAACTGCCCGGGCGCAACAGGAAGGCGTCTTTGCCGAAGAGATCGTGCCGGTGTCGATTCCGCGCCGCAAGCAGGACCCGCTCGTATTCGACACCGACGAACATCCCCGCGAGAGCACGCTGGAGAAACTTGCTGCCCTGCCCACGCCCTTCCATAACAACGGTAGTGTGACTGCAGGCAATGCTTCCGGCGTGAACGACGGCGCCGCCGCCATGCTGGTAGCCAGTGAAGCCGCAGTGACGCAGCAGGGCCTCAAGCCCATGGCAAAAATCCTCGGCATGGCCACAGCCGGCGTGGAGCCGCGCATCATGGGCATCGGCCCGGTGCCCGCAGTCCGAAAACTGTTGGAAAAGCAGAACATCAGCATCGCCGACATCGACGTGATCGAACTTAACGAAGCCTTTGCCGCCCAGGGCCTGGCGGTCCTTCGTGAGCTCGGCATTGCTGATGACGATCCCCGGGTGAACCCGAACGGCGGCGCCATTGCCCTTGGCCACCCGCTGGGCATGTCTGGCGCCCGCCTGCTGATGACCGCCGCCCACCAACTGCAGCGCACCGGTGGCCGTTACGCCCTGTGCACCATGTGTGTGGGTGTGGGCCAAGGTATTGCTACACTTATCGAGCGGGTCTGACCCAAGGAGTTTTCATGTCATTTCTGAACCATAACGGTCGCACCATCTGCTACCGCCTGCTCGGCGACAGCGAGAAGCCCCTGCTAGTGCTGGCCCACCCGCTGGGCATGACCCAGGGCGTCTGGGACGACATGCTGCCGGCCCTGCTGGGCAAATTCCGGGTCCTGACCTGGGACCTGCCCGGCCACGGTGCCAGCAGCGCCTGGCCGGAGGACGCCGGGAAAATCACCCCCAATGACCTGGCCCGGGAAGCACTCACCCTCGCCCAGATCGCCGGTGCCAAGGCCTTCCACTTCACCGGGACCTCCATCGGCGGTGTGATCGGCCAGCAGCTGGTTTCCGAGTACAGCGACAATCTGATTTCGGCCACGCTGACCAACACGGGCGCCATCATTGGCACCGTGGAAGCCTGGAATCTGCGTGCCTCCAACGTCCGAGATAAGGGCCTTGCCGCCATGGCCGGAGAGATTGTGCCACGCTGGTTCGGTCCAGCAGCCTGCAAGGAACAAACGGCTCTGCTTGATGGATGGAAGGTCATCATGGGGCGTGGAGACGACCACAGTTATGCCCTTCTGTGTGAAATGCTGGGTAAAGCCGATTTCAGGGAAAAGCTGAAGGACCGCCATGTTCCGGCTCTCCTGGTTGGTGGCTCAGAGGATGCAGCAACACCACCGGAGTCACTGAAAGCCCTGGCGCAATTCAGTCATTCCCCGGATCCGCTAATTCTGGAAGGCATTGGCCACGTGCCATCGGTCGAGTGTCCGGCGCTATTTGCCGATCTGTTGCTCAAACATCTGGGCTGACTGAAAGGGGCCAATACCTCTATTGGCCCCTGCACAAATAATCAAAAGAACGCCTGAATCCCGGTCTGGGCTCGACCCAGAATCAGGGCGTGAACATCGTGGGTGCCTTCATAGGTGTTCACCACTTCCAGATTCACCAGGTGTCGCGCCACCCCGAATTCATCACTTATGCCGTTACCCCCGAGCATATCCCTGGCCAGGCGGGCAACATCCAGAGCCTTGCCGCAGGAATTGCGCTTCATGATGGAAGTGATCTCGACGGCAGCCGTGCCCTCATCCTTCATCCGACCAAGACGCAGGCAGCCTTGCAGGGCCAGGGTGATGTCGGTCTGCATGTCTGCCAGCTTTTTCTGGATCAGCTGGTTGGCGGCCAGCGGCCGACCGAACTGCTTGCGGTCCAGCACATACTGGCGAGCCGTGTGCCAGCAATCTTCAGCGGCACCCAGAGCACCCCAGGAAATACCGTAGCGAGCGGAGTTCAGGCAGGTGAACGGCCCCTTCAGCCCTCGCACGTCCGGGAAGGCATTTTCTTCCGGCACAAAGACGCCGTCCATCACGATTTCACCAGTGATCGAGGCCCGCAACCCTACCTTGCCGTGAATGGCCGGGGCACTCAGGCCCTCCCAGCCCTTCTCCAGAACAAAGCCGCGAATTGCGCCGTCGTCGTCCTTGGCCCAGACCACGAACACGTCAGCGATCGGGCTGTTAGTGATCCACATCTTGCTGCCGGTCAGGCGGTAACCGCCGTCCACCTTGCGGGCGCGGGTCGCCATGTTGCCGGGATCAGAGCCATGGTCTGGTTCGGTCAACCCGAAACACCCAATCCATTCTCCGGAAGCGAGTTTGGGCAGATACTTCTGACGGGTTTCCTCATTACCGAATTCGTAGATGGGCACCATCACCAGGGATGACTGCACACTCATCATGGACCGGTAACCGGAGTCCACCCGCTCCACCTCCCGAGCGATCAGGCCATAGCACACGTAGTTCAGGCCGCTACCGCCGTATTGTTCGGGAATGGTACATCCCAGCAGGCCGGTCTCGCCCATTTCCCGAAATATCTCCGGGTCGGTCTGTTCGTTGCGGAAGGCTTCGAGCACCCGGGGCCTGAGCTTGCTCTCGGCAAACTGACGAGCACTCTCGCGCACCATGCGCTCGTCTTCGGTCAGTTGCTGGTCCAGCAACAGCGGGTCTTCCCAGTTAAAACTTGCTTGGTTGGCCATGTTGGTTGTCTCCGTTTGTTGATCTTGTCTTGGGGCGGGTGGTCAGGCCACCTGCTGTGAAGCCTGCCGGGGCACTTCCAGCAGGGCCGAATACTGTCCGAGGTGGAAGTCGTCATCCCCGAACTGATGAGTCAGCATCACCAGGCGCTTGGCGTGGTGGGCCAGTGAATATTCCCAGGTCATACCAATACCGCCGTGCAACTGGACAGACTGCTCGGCAATCAGCTGCGACGCCCGGGCCACGGTGAACTTGGCAGCAGCAAGCCGTCGGCTGCGACTTTCCGAATCCGGGTCGTCTGCCACACAGGCTGCAAGAATGGTCATGGAGCGCGCCAGCTCGAGTTCGCCGCGCATTTCCGCCATCCGGTGCTGGAGCGCCTGAAAGCGGCCAATCGGTGAGCCGAACTGCTGGCGCGTTTTCAGATAGTCCAGAGTCAGCCGGAAGGCCTCCTCCATACTGCCCACCGCCTCGGCGCACTGCGCGGCAACCGCACGGCCACGCTGATAGGCCAGCGCAGGCGCGGCCTTACCCGCCGGCCCTAGCAGGCTGTCCGCCTCAACATAGACATCCGCCAGTGCAAGATCACAGGCCCTTGGGCCGTCTATGCAGGGGTAGCCGGTGCGCGAAACACCCTCAGCCGCCGGGTCCAGCAGAAACAGGCTTACGCCTTCACCATCACTCATCCGGGCAGTGACCAGAATGATGTGGGCAAGCTCGCCGCCGATCACTACCCGCTTGTGGCCGCTCAGACGCCAGCCCCGTTCACAGGGCACCGCCTGGCATTCAATCGCCTCTGGATGGTAGTGGCTACCTGCTTCCTCGTCGGCCACCGTCAACAGACGCTCGCCTGCCGCCACTGCCGGCAGAATCGACTGCCGCTGTTCGGCGGAACCCAGTTGCTCAACCAGGCCGGCAGCATAAATCTGGGAATGCAGGTACGGCTCAAGACACAGGCCCCGGCCGAGCTCCTTCATCACCAGCATGTTTTCCACGCCGGTGCCGCCAAAGCCTTCGTACTCGGCAGCGATGGGCACCGAGGTAATGCCCAGCTCTGACAACTGGCGCCAGAACTCCGGGCTGTAACCCCGGGGGCTTTGGTAAAATACTTCCCGCTGCTCAAAACTGTAGGTATTGCGGACCAGACGCTCGACCGTATCCGCCAGCATCTGTTGCTCTTCGTTCAGTTCAAAATTCATAGTCCCCTCCTACAGTTCCAGAACCAGCTTGGCGATGATGTTCTTCTGAATTTCGTTGGACCCGCCGTAGATAGACAGCTTGCGCAGATTAAAGTACTGGCTGGCCGGCGACGCGCTGTAATCCTGATACAACGGCTCGCCATGGAAGTCCGGTTCCAGCTCCGGTTCCAGGAACGGCAGCGCGTTCGGCCCCAGCGCCTTGCGCATCAGGTCTGTAATCGCCTGGCGGATCTCCGAACCCTGGATCTTCAGCAACGAGCTCTCCGCCCCTGGCACCCCACCATCGCGGGTGGCGGCCAGAATGCGAAGGGTGCTCATCTCCACCGCCATCAGGCGCATTTCCAACTCGGCGATCCGGGCGCGAAACAGGGGATCGTCAATCCTTGGTTGGCCGGCCACCGTCTCGGCACTGGCAATCTGTTTGAGGTGTGCCAGCGCCGCTTTTGACTGGCCGATACCGGCCTGGCCAGTGCGCTCGTGGGTGAGCAGATACTTGGCACAGGTCCAGCCCTTGTTCTCCTCACCAACCAGGTTTTCCACCGGCACCCGAACGTTGTCGAAGAACACCTCGTTGACCTCGTGTTCACCATCGAGGGTTATGATCGGGCGCACAGTAATGCCGGGCGTATCCATGTCGATCAGCAGGAAGGAGATGCCCTCCTGCTTCTTGGCGGAAGGATCGGTGCGAACCAGGCAGAAGATCCGGTTGGCATGTTGGCCCAGGGTGGTCCAGGTCTTTTGACCGTTGACTAGGTAATGATCGCCATCCCGCTCGGCGCGGGTTTTCAGGCTGGCCAGGTCGGAGCCGGCGCCGGGCTCGGAATAGCCCTGGCACCACCAGTCCTCGCTGCGCAGAATCCGCGGCAGGTAGTAATCCTTCTGGGTCTGGGTGCCGAACTTGATGATTACCGGTGCCACCATGTTGACGCCGAACGCCACCAATCTGGGCGCTCCAGCGGCGGCGCACTCTTCGTCAAAAATGTGCTTCTGCACCACAGACCAGCCGGTACCGCCATACTCTTCCGGCCAGTTCACCGCATACCAACCCTTCTGGTTAAGAATCTTCTGCCAGCGCTGATGATCCTCTTTGGCAAGTCGACGGCCCAGACGGACCTTCTCTGCAAGGCCGGCCGGCAGATTCTGTTCCAGAAACGCTCGCACCTCACTGCGGAAAGCCAGCTCTTCGGGGGTGAAATGAATATCCATAATCGCTCCTGAGCTTTTAAAGGTTACCGGTGCTTCCACTGGGGCTGACGTTTCTCGAGAAAAGCAGTCATACCCTCGTTGCGATCCTCGCTGGAGAAACTGGACCACAGCAGCCGGCGTTCGTATTCAACGCCCGCTCTCAAAGGGGTCTCGAACGCCTGATTGACCGCATCCTTGTTGATCATGGTGGCCATCTGCGAATAGCCGGCGATTTCCCCTGCTACCGCCATGGCCGTATCAAGCAGATCTTCAGCTGGCACGACCCGGCTGACCAGACCACTGCGCTCAGCTTCCTGCGCATCCATCATCCGACCGGTCAGGCACAGGTCCATGGTCTTGGCCTTGCCAATAGCCCTGGCCAGCCGCTGGGTACCACCGGCTCCGGGCAGGGTGCCAATCTTCACTTCCGGCTGGCCGAAGCGGGCGTTATCGGCGGCTATCAAGAGGTCACACATCATCGCCAGTTCACAGCCACCGCCGAGTGCCAGGCCGGCCACCGCGGCAATCACCGGTTTGCGACACCGGGTCACGGTTTCCCAATTGGCGGAGATGAAGCGCTCACGGTAGGCCCGGGAAAAGTCCAGAGCATGGACTTCGGCAATATCCGCGCCGGCGGCAAAGGTTTTCTCGTTGCCGGTAATGACAACGGCGCGGATGGCCTCATCCGCTTCCAGGACTTCCAGAGCGGAAGTCAGTTCGTTCATCAGCGCGTTGTTCAACGCGTTGTAGACCTTTGGTCGGTTGAGTCTGACCAGGGCCACAGCCTCGTGCTTTTCAAGCAATATGTTGCTGTACTCCATAACCATCTCCGCTAACAGATTTTTTCTTATTACTTCTTCATAAAAGCCATGGAAGCTTATTTGTCCAATTTCTAGAGGCTACACCCGAATATTTTTTAAGGCAACATGTTGACATATTATTTTGAAAAGGCGTATGTTGAATCTGACAAGGCAACGACCTGCTTATGCGGGCTGGCCACCCAACAAAAACAAACCGGACACAACAGGTGAATCAGATGGATACAGGCATCACTCTCAATCCGGAACGCCGTGACGCCATGCTGGAAAGCGGCGCCTGGAACGACAAACTCATTACCGACTACCTGGATCAGGCAGTCGCCAGCACTCCAGACCGGGAAGCCATCGTCGGCTACCAGGTCACCAGCGACACCCGCACCGCCCTCACTTATCGGCAACTCAATAACAAAGTCACCCGCATGGCGGCCGGCCTGGTGGCCCTGGGCATCGGCAAAGGTGAGGTGGTGGCCTGCCAGCTACCGAACTGGTGGCAGACCACCGCCCTGCATCTGGCCTGCATGCGCATCGGCGCGATTCTGAATCCGCTCATGCCTATTTTCCGGGAGCGGGAACTGCGCTTCATGCTCAAGCATGGCGAGGCCAAACTGCTGGTCATTCCAAAGGTCTTTCGTGGCTTTGACTACGAGGCCATGATTGACGGTATTCGGGGGGAGCTGCCGGATCTCGAAACCCTGCTGGTCATCGAGGGAGAGGGCGAGCGCAGCTTTGAACAACGTCTCACGGAGACCCCTTGGGAAGAAAAGCAAGACACCAGGGCCCTGTTTGCCGAGCGCCAACTCACCGCCGACGACGCCATCCAGATCCTCTACACTTCCGGCACCACCGGCGAGCCCAAGGGGGTCATGCACACCTCGAATACGCTGCTCTCCAACGTACGGCCCTATTCTGATCGACTGCATCTGACTTCCGATGACAAGGTATTGATGGCCTCTCCGGTCGCGCATCAGACCGGCTTTATGTACGGCATCATGATGCCGGTTTACCTGGGGACCACCGCCATCCTTCAGGACATCTGGGACGCCGAGTACGTCTGCAAGGTGATTGCGGCAGAGAAACCGGCCTTCACCATGGCGGCAACACCCTTCCTGGCCGACCTGGTGAAGACCGCACCAAGGCACGAAGGCGAACTGGATTCCCTGCGGATCTTCGTCTCCGCCGGCGCGCCGATCCCCAGTGCCGTGGTCGAACAAGCTGGCAAGGTGCTGAAGGCAAAGATTGTCTCAGCCTGGGGCATGACCGAAAACGGCGCTGTCACCATGACCTGCCCGGAAGATCCCGCCGAGCGGGCCAGCCAATCCGACGGCAAGGCCCTGCCCTTCATGGAAGTAAAAGTCACCGACTTCCAGGGCAACGAACTGCCTGCCGGTGAGGAAGGCAGCTTGCTGGTTCGGGGCTCCAGCCTGTTTGTTGGCTACCTCAAGCGACCCGAACTCTATGGCGTGGATGAAGGCGGTTGGTTCAATACCGGGGACCTTGCACGCATAGATAAAGACCGCTACATCCGCATCACCGGCCGTACCAAGGATGTGGTCATCCGGGGCGGTGAGAACATTCCGGTCGTGGAGGTGGAGAACCTGCTCTACAAGTTCCCCGGCATTGTCGATGTCGCCCTGGTGGGCTGCCCGGACGAACGCCTGGGTGAGCGCCTGTGCGCCTATGTCACCCTCGACGAGAACGCCACCGATCTGAACCTGGATCAGGTCAAGGCCTATCTGACCGAACAGCAACTGTCCAAAAACTACCTTCCCGAATACCTGGAAGTGATCGAGGCCATGCCTCGCACTGCATCCGGCAAGATCCAGAAATTCAAACTGCGAGAGCAGGCCAAAGAAGTTCGCCTGGAGCCGGCCAAGCGCGGTTAATCCCATTGATCTAACAGCTACAGGAGCAAGTCATCATGAGAGGCCTTAACGGAAAAACAGTCATCGTGACCGGTGGCGGGGGCGGCATTGGCCGCGCCGTGTGTCAGCGCTTTGCCGAGGAAGGCAGCGCTGTGGCCGTACTGGACCGTGATGAAAGCGCGGCCCAGGCCACGGCAGACCTGATTACCGAAGCCGGAGGCAAGGCAAAAGCTTACGCCGCCGACATTACCGATTACGCCGCGATTACTGACACCGTGGCCGCCATCGAAAACGATCTGGGCGTGCCCACGGTGCTGGTGAACAACGCCGGTTTCGACCGTTTCATGCCGTTCCTGAAAACCGAGCCGAAACTTTGGGACCAGCTGATTGCAGTGAACCTCACCGGTGCACTGAACATGCATCATGTGGTACTGCCAAAGATGATTGCCGCCGGTGGCGGCAAGGTCATCAACATTGCCTCCGACGCGGCCCGGGTCGGCTCCTCCGGCGAATCCGTCTACGCCGCCTGCAAGGCCGGCCTGGTGGGCTTCAGCAAAACCGTGGCCCGGGAACTGGCCACCAAGAACGTGTGCCTGAACGTGGTCTGTCCCGGCCCCACTGACACTGCACTACTCAAGGGCGTGGCGGAAACCGCCCCAAATCCGGAGAAGCTACTGGAAGCCTTCCGCAACGCGGTGCCCATGAAGCGCCTGGCCCAACCCGAAGACTACCCCGGCGTCATCGCCCTGCTCGCCAGTGACGATGCCAACTTCATCACCGGCCAGGTGATCAGCGTGTCCGGCGGCCTGACCATGGCCGGGTAAGCGACCAGTTAAACGATCAAGGAGAACGCACCATGAATTACGAAGACATCCTGTACGACGAAAACAACGGCGTCGCCACCATCACCATCAATCGGCCGGATCGTTACAACGCTTTCCGCGGCCAGACCTGCATGGAGCTGCTGGACGCCTTCAACCGCGCCGGCTGGAACAAGGACATCGGCGTCATCGTGTTCACCGGCGCTGGTGAAAAAGCCTTCTGCACCGGCGGCGACCAGGGCGCCCACGAAGGCCAGTACGACGGCCGCGGTCTGATTGGCCTGCCCGTGGAAGAGCTTCAGCGCACCATCCGCGAAGTGCCCAAGCCGGTGATTGCCCGGGTCAACGGCTTCGCTATCGGCGGCGGCCACGTGCTGCACGTGATCTGTGATCTGAGCATTGCCTCGGAAACTGCCGTCTTTGGCCAGGTCGGCCCGAAAGTCGGCTCGGTGGATCCCGGCTTCGGCACCGCTTACCTGGCGCGGGTTGTCGGTGAGAAGCGCGCCCGGGAAATCTGGTACCTGTGCCGCAAGTACAGTGCACAGCAGGCACTGGATTGGGGCCTGGTCAACGCCGTGGTGCCACCGGAACAGCTGGATGAGGAAGTACAGAAGTGGTGTGAGGAAATCCTGGAGAAGAGCCCCACCGCTCTCACCATCGCAAAACGCTCGTTCAACGCCGATAGTGACAACATTGCCGGTATTGGAGCCCTCGGGATGCAGGCTCTGAGCCTCTATTACGACACCGACGAGTCCAAAGAAGGCGTGAAAGCCTTCAAGGAAAAGCGCAAGCCGGACTTCCGGAAATTCTACAAGTAAGCGGACCGACCCGGTGGCCACCCGTCACCGGGTCACAGACACTCCCGGAGAACACCATGAATTTCGCATTTAATGAAGAACAGAACGCGATCCGCGACGTTGTGGCCCGCTTCAGCGCCGAGGTGCTGGCTCCGGGCTACCGCAAACGGGATCAGGAAGGCGTCATCGAAAAGGATGTCATCCGCCAGCTCGGCGAGATGGGACTGCTTGGTGGCGAACTGCCCGAAGAGTTCGGCGGCAGCGGCATGGACTGTGTTACCAGTGGCCTGATCATCGAGGAAATCTCCACAGGGGATTTCAACGTTGGCTACATCCCCCTGCTGACTTCCCTGAACGGCCAGATCATTGCCAGCCACGCGGCCCCAGACCTGGCGAAGGAGTGGCTGCACGGCATGACCACCGGCCAAAAAGTGGCCTGCATCGCACTGACCGAACCCCACGGCGGCTCCGACGCCGCCAACCTGCGCCTCAAAGCAGAGAAGAAGGGCGACGTTTACGTGCTCAACGGTGAGAAAACGTCAATCTCCATGGCCGACCAGGCCGACGTGGCAGTGGTCTTTGCCCGTACCGGCACGGTGGAACAACGGGCCTCCGGCATCAGCGCGTTCCTGGTGCCCATGGACAGTCCAGGCATCACCACTACCCGTTTTGAGGACAACGGCCAGCGTGCTATCGGTCGCGGCTCGATCTTCTTCGATAACGTGGAAGTGCCCGCCGTCAACATGATGGGCGACGAGGGAAAAGGCTTCAAACAGGTCATGCAGGGCTTTGATTACAGCCGCGCCCTGATCGGCCTGCAGTGCCTGGCCGTCGCGCAACAATCCCTGGATGAAACCTGGCAATGGCTGACCGAGCGAACCGCCTTCGGCCAGAACCTGTCCGCGTTCCAGGGTCTGACTCATCCGCTGGCTGAATACCAGACCTATGTTCATGCTGCGCGCATGCAGTGCTACCACGCACTATGGCTCAAGGACAACAACCTGCCCCATAACGCCGAAGCCGCCATGAATAAATGGTGGGGACCGAAATTGGCCTTTGATGTGGTGAAACAGTGCCTGCTGGCCCACGGCCATACCGGCTGGGGTGAGGACCTGCCGTTTGCCCAGCGCCTGAGAGATGTTCTTGGTCTTCAGATTGGCGATGGCACAGCCCAGATCATGAAAAACATCATTGCGAAGGAATACCTACCCAAGTAAGCAAACGAATCAACCTGACAAAAGCAACAAGAACCCAAACCAAAACAAGTTTCGTAGCGGAGATCGATAGAACAATGAAAAATACAAAAAAGCTTCTGCCCTCAGTCGTTGCCTCAGCTCTTATGGCAGGCAGTGCCCAGGCTGCCATATCTGGAGATACGGTTAAGCTGGGATATCTCGCTGACATGTCTGGCACGTACCGTGATCTTGCCGGCCCGAATGGTTTGACGGCGATGGAAATGGCGGTTGCTGATTTTGGCGGCAAGGTCAACAATGCCACCATTGAGGTAGTCAGTGCTGACGACCGCAACAGCCCGGACGTTGCCTCCAGCACCGTGCGTCGCTGGGTAGAAAACGACGGAGTCGACATGGTTGGCGGTTTGGTGGCCTCTTCTGTGACAATCGCCACCACCAAGATCCTTGAAGAGAACAACAAACTGGCGATGATCTCCGGGTCCGCAGCCTCAAGCATCACCAACGAACACTGCACCCCAAATCATATTCAGTACGTCTATGACACCTACGCACTGTCCATTGGCACCCCAACCGCGATCGTTCAGGAAGGCGGCAAATCCTGGTACATACTGACCGCAGACTATGCCTTCGGTCATGCCATGGAAGCGGACGTCACACGGGTTGTAGAAGCCAATGGTGGTGAGATTCTGGGAAGCATCCGCCACCCATTCCCGACTCCTGACTTCTCTTCATTTATTTTGCAGGCCCAGGCTTCTGGCGCCGATGTCATTGCTCTGGCAAACGCCGGTGCAGATACCACCAATGCGATCACCACTGCGGCAGAGTTCGGTATTACCCAGTCAGGCCAAACCATTGCCGGGCTTGTCGTATTTATCAGTGACATACACGCTCTCGGTCCTCAGGCGGCTCAGGGGCTGCAGCTTACTACCGGTTGGTACTGGGACATGAACGACGAGACTCGTGAGTGGTCTGATCGTTTCATGGAAGAAACCGGCACCCGTCCAACCATGGTGCATGCGGGCATCTACTCCAGCACGATGCAATACCTGAAGGCGGTGGAAGCTACTGGCTCGGATGACTCCCAAACTGTCCGCCAGCATCTGATAGAGACTCCGATCAACGACATGTTTGCCAAAAACGGTCGTATCCGTGAAGACGGCCGCATGGTTCATGACATGTATCTGGCCCAGGTGAAAACACCGGAAGAATCTACCGGCGAGTGGGATCTGTACAAGATCGTTCGAACTATTCCCGGCGACGAAGCGTTCCGCCCGCTATCCGAGAGCAAGTGCAAACTGATCAATAACTGAGTGAAGACTGCGACTACGGAGTTTCCTGCGAGACCTCAGGGAACTCCGGATTCCAGGTGCCCTACTCCTTCGGCGTGACGCAAGAAAATGCGGAAGATCACCCCGGATCTATGTGAAGATATCGCTGATGAATAGACTCAAACGTCTTGCGAACCATTCTTTACCAATGGGATACGAAATGATCGTTAACGAATCCGGAGGCATTCCCAACCGGCTATTTTTTCGCCTGTTCCAGACTGGAAACATTCTGCAGCGCCAGGTTCAGAATGAGATGGGCATCAGTGCTGTGCAGTGGGCAGTACTGGGTGCTTTGTCCCGAGAAGGATTCGAAGACGGCACCTCATTCAACCAGTTGAAAGAGTACCTTTACGTCAGTCGCCAAAACCTCGATGGCGTCCTCAAACGAATGGAAAGAGATGGGCACGTCGTTCGGATACCGGATCCCCAAGACCGCCGGGCTCGGCTGGTGGTGCTGACCGAATCTGGTCGGACTTTCTGGAATCGACTGCAGGACACCATTGCCGAGTTTTACCGACAAGCCATGCAGGAGATGAGTTTTGATGACGGCGTCAGCTTGCTCCATCTTTTGAAAAAGCTTCAGCACGGACTTATTGACGTTTCTCTCGAATCTCCCCGCCGAGACCAATGAGGGACCGAATGTCGGAACCCACCTCCTACTTGAGGATCATGTCAGCAGCCTTTTCGGCAATGGCAATCGTAGGCGCGTTGGTATTGCCGCTAATCAGCCGTGGCATGATGGACGCGTCCACGACACGGAGGCCCTCGAGCCCGTGCACCCTGAGTTGTGGGTCCACTACCGCCATCCTGTCAGTTCCCATTTTGCAGGTACCCACCGGGTGGTATACCAGGCCCACCTTTTCCTTCACCTTTTCGATGATCTGCTCGTCAGACTGGCGATCTGCGCCCGGGTGGAGTTCCTCACCCCGATAATCGTCAAAGGCCTTCGCCGCGAGAATCCGGCGGGCCTGGCGGATACCATCCACCATGACTTTGCAGTCATCGGGATCGGCAAAGAAGTTGTAGTCGATTTCCGGCGCCGCAAACGGATCGGCCGACGTTATGGTTACGGTGCCGGAGCTCTTCGGCCGCAGCACACAGACATGCACTGAATAACCGGGGTTGGACATGAGTTTCAGGTCCCGACCGCTATCATCAAACAGGAGCGGCAGCATGTGGAGCTGAACATCCGGACGATTAACGCTGTCACTGGATTTGATAAAACCGCCAGCCTCGGTGATGGATTTAGCGAGCTTGCCCCGTTTACTGAGGAGGTATCGGATGGTATCCGGGACCATTTTCAGCAGGCCGCCGAGCGAGGCCGTGAAGCCGTTGTTTTTCCGGCTTGAGACAAGCACACAGGCATCCACGTGCTCCTGGAGGTTCTTGCCCACTCCCGGCAATTCGTGCAGGCACCGAATACCCAGGCTTTCCAGCGCGTCGCAGTCTCCGACGCCTGAAAGCTGAAGCAACTGTGGTGAATTAACTGCCCCACCACTGAGAATGATTTCCCGATTTGCCTGCAACACCAGGTCTTTGTCCTTGTGACGAAGCGCTACCGCAACGGCCCGCTTGCCCTCGAGCACCACTTTTTTCACCCGCGCTTCGGTAAGCACGGTCAGGTTTTGGCGATTCATCGCGGGCTTGAGGTACGCATCGGCGGCACCAAACCGACGGCCGTTTTTGATGTTCAGGTGGAAATACCCCACACCTTCCTGTTCGGCGCCGTTAAAATCACTGCTGTAGCGAAAACCGGCCTGTCGGGCCGCATCGACGAAGACTCCAGACATCGGATATTCGGCCGTTTCCGGAGCACTGATATAGAGGTTGCCGCCTTTGCCATGATAGGGGGTTCCGGCCAGCGTCTCGTGGTGTTCCGATTTCAGGAAGTAAGGCAACATCTCGGCATAGCCCCAGCCTTCATTACCCAGAGCCTCCCACTCGTCGTAGTCCTCTTTCTGGCCCCGCACATACAACATACCGTTGATTAACGAACTCCCCCCCAGCCCTTTGCCACGAGGGGTAAACAAAGGCTGGCCACCACGCAGTCGCTGGTCGGGCCTGGCGTTGAACGCCCAGTTGTATGTCTTGATGAACATATGGGCAGCAAAAGCGCCCGGTGTCCGGATTGTGAACGAGCCTTTGCCGGGCCCGGCCTCTATTACGCAGACAGAATATCGGCCGTCCGCTGACAGGCGGTCTGCCAGTACACAGCCGGCAGAGCCGGCACCGACGACGATGTAATCAAAGCTCTCGTTGATCATTGCATCGCCACCGGTTCAATGATGGCAAAGTTTGATGGCGGCTGTTCGAGCATTTGCAGCAGGCCAAAGAAGGCGTCCACTGATTCTTCAACCTTGATATCGCCTGCCTCCACCGCCTCCGGGAAACTGGTTTTTTGCAGGAGGATATTGTCCAGAACCGCTCGGGACATACTCACGCTGGCGTGGGCATGCTCGTCCAGTTCCCCTGACCGATGGGTCAGCGTGGCATTCTGTAAGTTCAGCCGGTAATCCTCGCCCTTGTCGGTAATGGACCAGTTAATCACCAGGTGCTTTCCAGCCGCTTTTTCCGGGTCAACCCTTACCCCCATGGCATCAAAAAACATGCTGGTTTCCAGCGCCTGCATCAGGTCTGGCTGCAGCCCCACATGTTTCGGCGTAATCACGCCGTGGCGCAATTCATGCGCGCCAACAAGGTAGGCACTACGCCAGGTGCCCGCCTCAGCCTGGTAGCCAAGCTGCTCGAGAGCGTCCGCCCCCAGTTCGCGCGCTTCACGGTTTTCAGGGTTGGCATAAACGAGATGTCGCATCACTGATGCCACCCAGCGATAGTCTCCGTCGGCAAAGTCTTTGCGGGCCTTTCGGAGCACTTCCGCCTCACCGCCCATGTAATCAATGGTGCGTCTGGATTCTTCACTAGGTGGCAAAGGGTTTAGGTTGGCGGGATTGGCGTCATACCAACCCATGTAGCGCTGATATACACCGCGGGCATTGTGGCTGACGGTTCCGTAATAACCGCGCGCTGACCATTCCTGGTTCAGGCTTTCAGGCAACTGCAGGTTTTCAGCAATATCCCCGGGCAACATGCCGCGGTTCATCATACGAACCGTCTGATCATGGATATGCTTGTAAAGGTCCCTTTGAACTTCCAGAAAATGCGTGATGTCTTCCGGGTTCCAGATCGGCCAGTGATGCTGGGCCACCAGAATGTCCGCGCGATCGGCGAAGCGAACCAGTACCTTATCGATAAATTTGGACCAGGAATTGGCGTCCCGAATCGCGGCTCCGCGGATGGTGTAGATGTTATGCAGTTGCTGGCTGGTGATCTCGGCGGTGTTGAGCACACTGAACTGAGGGAAATACATCATCATCTCAGATTCGGCTTCGGTGCCGTGCGCCATCTGGAACTCAATCTCGATACCATCAATGGTCAGATTGGCGTTGTCAGGTACCGTATCCGTGGGTGCAATGAGGCTGAGCCCGCCACTACCCAATGCCTTGCCAAGCCCGGTGTCGACATGGCCTCTAACGCCTGGAGGCAAGCCGGCGCCAAACTGGTAGGTGGCGCGACGGGTCATCGCGTTGCCGGCAATCACGTTCTCTGCAATTGCATGCTCCATGAACCCCTCCGGAGCATAGATCCGCACCTTCCCAGCCCGGACATCCTCCTCATTCACCACACCTTTCACACCCCCGAAATGATCCGCATGATTGTGTGTATAAAGCACGGCCACAACGGGCTTCTTGCCTCGGTGCTGGTAATAAAGCTCCAGACCGGCGCGCGCCGTTGCAGGCGTCAGCAGGGGATCGATGATGATCAGGCCGCTGTCACCCTCGATGATGGTCATATTGGACAGATCCATGTTGCGGACCTGGTACATGCCATCCACCACCTCGAACAGCCCATGGATCGCATTCAACTGCGCCATGCGCCACAGGCTGGGGTTGACGGAATCCGGAGCTGAATCGCCATTGAGGAAGGCGTAGGGCTCCATGTCCCAGGCCACATGACCCTCTTCGTCCAGTACCCGGCCATTCGGCAGCGCACCCACGAAACCACGACGCGCATCCTCAAATGATCGCGTGTCAGCAAACGGCAGCTCGTTCAGTACTGCCTGGTTAACCTGTGCTGTCACCGCAGCTGCCGGCTTGGAGGTTTCAGCCTGAACGATCGCTGGGAACAGTAAACCGGCACTTAAGGCTGCCAGCATGGCCTTCTTGAATAGGGGTAGCATGCGGAATCTCCTCTTTTTGGCGGCACCTGGGTTTTGTTGGTTTTGAATCGTGCGCCACGTAACTGCAGTTTGAAGCGAGGTGTTCCGTTCATCCAATGCAATGTTTCTTGACTTAGCATGCGCAAAACGCATAGATATAGTGCCATGGACACACGACACATCCGGCACTTCATGGCGTTGGTTGAGTGCGGCAGTTTTGCTCGCGCCTCTGAGGTCGTGCACCTGTCTCAACCGGCGTTAAGTCGTAGCATCCAGGAACTGGAGCGCCAACTGGGGGCAAGACTGTTCGATCGGGGGCGCTTCGGGGTGGTTTTAACCGCGCATGGGCGGGCCGCTCTGCCTCATGTCCGGGGCCTTCTGGCCGCGGCAGAGTCTTTAAGGCAGGAAGTCGAGGCCATCGACGAGCTTGAGACAGGCGAATTGAATATCGGAACTGGCCCCTACCCGGCGCTGGCCCTGATGGACAAGGTCTGTGCCCGGTTTGTGGATCAATACCCGGGAATCCGCCTCAACATACGAACAGATAACTGGCAGGACTTACGCCTTGCGCTGCTGGATCATGAGATAGAGCTTTTTGTGGCCGATACCGGCGAGTTGTCTGGCGATCCGGATCTGGACATTACCCATTTGCCGCAGCCCGAGGTTGTTGTGTTTTGTCGTCATGATCACCCGTTGGCCCAGGAAAAGGGGGTAGTTTGGGGAGATTTGCTCGATTATCCCCTGGCCATGACCCGTGTTCCTGAAGATATGGAGCGGAATATCCAGGCCATGAGCGCGCAACAAGGCGGGCTGAAACGGAGAATCGAGTGCGACAATATTGCCATGCTCGCGGCCATTGTTACTGGCAGCAAGGCCATCAGTATTGCGCCCAGACCTATAGTGGCCGGCTTGCTAGCCATTGGGCAGGTGACGACCATTCCTGTCAAAGGCATTGAAGCTTTGCGGACACGTTACGGTGTGATGCAGCGCTCTGGGAGACCGCTATCACCGGCGGCAGGTAAATTCCGCTCCCTGATTCTGGAATTCGCAAATCTGAAATAAACCATAGACATAGCAATGGTTGACGCTAGCAATCAGATGCCGCCAGCCAGGAGAGCAAGACCCGATGCACTTGCCCATCAACCAAGAGATCAACAACGGCAATCAGGCCGGCTCAAACCGCTCCTGCAACCATGCCTTGATCTCACCAGACTCGTACAACCAACGTTCACTGCCATCCTCATGCCGAATCTTCAGGCAGGGCACTTTGACACGACCACCACCGGCTTCCAACGCCGCACAATGCTCCGGGTCATGCTGGGCGTCGCGGGTTTCGATGTTGAGACCCAGCCTGGCAATTTCCTTTCTTACCTTGATACAGAACGGGCAAGCCTTGAACTGGTAAAGGGCGAGATCCTTGCTGGCCTCATCGACACGGGCCTGCTCTTCAGCGCTTCGGTTCACGCTTTCTGGCGTGCTGAGCTTTTCGCTGAGTAGCATAAAGGGCGTCAGTACCAGACGCAGGGTGCGGAAAAAATAACGAATAATAACTTTCATGGGTAAGGCTCGAACTCCTCATTAAAGGTGGCCTGAAGGATAGCGGCATTCAGGATTTATTTGCGTGCCTGATAGTGGTGTACGAGGATATCATTTCAAAGGATGAAGTGTTCAGAGTAACGGGGCAGTCCCTTCACTGATGGAGAACCAGATGTCTGAATCCGGCACCAAGTCACTCCGTAAACCCTTGCGATTCTGGGGCTGGGGCTATGCAGACGAGAATCTGCACCCGGACGAACATGCCATGATCGAAACGGTCACAAAAATGTTTGTACCGGAAGGTCTGGTGGAGATTGAGCCACCAGCGGTTGAAGACTTCGAGCTTCCCGCATCCCGATTACCATCGATTCCCGAGCACCTGTCAGACATTATTTCCACGACGCCCTACGACCGTCTGGTACACAGCTACGGAAAGTCCTACGCCGATATGGCCCGGATGCTGATGCGGCAAGTGCATAATCCGCCCGACGCCGTTGCCTTTCCCAAAACCGAAGACGACATCCAGCAACTGTTCAGCTATGCGGCCGAAAACAACATTGCACTCATCCCCTTTGGTGGCGGCACCAGCGTCTGTGGCGGCGTAGAGCCCGATGTTGGCGACACCTACCAGGCGACGATCAGTGTCGATACGGAGAACCTGAACCAGATTCTGGAGATTGATCCTGTCAGTCGCCGCGCGCGGATCCAGGCAGGTATTAAAGGCCCGGATCTCGAGCGGCAACTGAAGCAACATGGTTTAACGCTGCGCCATTACCCGCAGAGCTTTCCATTCGTCAGCCTCGGCGGCATGCTGGCAACCCGCGCTGGCGGCCATTTTGCGACCGTGTACACGCACATCGAAGACATGGTGGAAGCAACCAGGCTGGTCACGCCAAAAGGCATCATCGAGACCCGCGCGTTACCCGGATCAGGCGCGGGTCCATCGGCAGACCGCATGATCTGTGGCTCAGAGGGCACTCTGGGGATCATTACCGAAGCCACCATGCGGTTACAGCATCGACCCAAGTGGCGGGCCACTGCGTCGGTCTGTTTTGATCGCTTTATGAAGGGGGTCGATGCCGTCAGACAGATTGCGCAATCGGGTTTATTCCCGTCGAATTGCCGTCTGCTGGATGAAGCCGAAGTTGTGATCAACAGGATCGCTGACAAGCCCTGCGCCATTCTGGTTCTTGGTTTCGAATCCGCAGATCACCCGCAAGACCATAAAATCGAGCGGGCCGTCGCCATTGCCGAAGAACATGGCGGTGTTCTGCAAAAAGATGGCATTACCTATAACTCGGATCATTCAGAAAAAGGGTCCAGCGAAGCCGAATCCTGGAGAAATGCCTTCATCCGCATGCCTTACTGGCGCAATCGACTAACCGCCATGGGCATGATTGCCGACACCTTCGAAACCGCGATCACCTGGGACAAGTTCCCGAGCCTCTACAAGGCGGTGAAATCAACCATGGAGACCGCGCTTCGGGAGATCACGCAACGACCGTTTTCATTTTCCTGCCGCTTTACTCACGTTTACCCGGACGGGCCAGCGCCCTATTTCACGTTTTACTGCGTGGGCGACACTACCGGCGATCTCGGCAAAGCCCTGGAAAAGTGGAAACAGCTCAAGCGCATCTCGATGGAAGTGCTGGCTGAGCAGGGTGCTACCGTTACGCACCACCATGCGGTTGGTCGGGATCATCGTTTTGGCTATGAACAGCAGACATCTCCGCTGTTTCGCCAGACTTTGGCTGCGGGCAAACAATTTCTGGATCCCAACGGTATTCTCAATCCGGGGGTTCTCATTGACCCGAAAGATAAGGACATTGGCATTACGGGTGTCAGTTCTCTCTAGGCAATTCCTGGCCACGCACCCAGGCAGACCGAAAAGTCTCTGAAGCCACCCCGGCCAGCAGCCCGAAAAACGGGTCGACCCACACGGTCACCAGAGCGGTTATCGCGATCACAGGCCAGCAGGATGGCTTGGCTGTCCAAAGGCGCCTGGACAAGGCAAGCTCGGCAGCCGCCACAAACAGCAGCCCCCCCAGACCGGCCATCGGAATGGCCGCAATGATTGAAAGGCCGCCGGGAACGAAAGCGACCAGGAGCAAGCCTGTTCCTAGCAGAACAGGTGCCATCCCCGTCCGGGCACCGAAGCGGTGGTGGGCGGCGACACCACCCGCCCCGTGACACATGGGCAAAGCGCCGAGGGGGACGAGAAAAAGATTGGCCAGACCCGTGGACACCGACAACCGGGCAGGCGTGACACGATGCGATTGCTCGCCGAAGTAATCTCCAACCACCAGTGCCGTCAGAACGATGGCGTTGGTTAACGTAAGGGCAAGCTGGGGTAACACTAGTGTGGACACTGCTTGCTGCCAATCATCGATGCCCGGAAACTCCGGGAATGACAAGACAACTGAATCGGCCAGGGGAAGCATGAGCCCCGGAGCCCCAAGCAATTTACCAACTGCAACAGCACCAGCAAGCCCGAACAGCGCCGCGGGCCACTTCGGCAACAGCTTCAGGGTGATGCCCAGTATCGCCAGAGTAACCAGGCCCAGGGGCAAGGACGTGGCTATCAAACCGAGGCTCATGTGGGCCAGCATCAACCCCAACCCCAACTGAAGGCCGCTTAATACTGAACGAGGTATCAGGCGAGCAGCGTGGCTAATCCACCCGGTAAGGCCCAGTAACAACAGGATCGCCCCGATCAGCACGCCACTGGCGACCAGGCTCTGGGAAGTCACCTGAGTCGTCAGCAATAAGGCAGCAACCGCTTTCATGGGCTGGACCGGGACCGGCAGACGGTAATACAGCCCCGTTGCAATGTAGAACACGGCGAAGCCCAGCAGAACCGGTATCGGCGCCAGGCCCGCCAGTCCGACGGCCCCCAGCCCCAGGGGAATCAGGGTGCCAAGGTCACCTAACGCTCCACCGGCGTCCCCAACCAGATGTTTTTGTGCCGAAGGCATGATTCATTCGCCTGTTTGTTTTTATTGGCGCTGTTCAAGCATTGTAGATGACTTTGCCCAGATCACTGATATCGTAACCGCCGAGCGCCTCCGCGCGCTGGACAAAGCGCTCGCTGTCGGCAAATGCCAGCAGACGCTGGATGGCCGGCTCAAAGTAATGGCGCCTGCGCATGGCCAGGTCAAAGTGCTCTAGCTGCAAAGGGATAAATGCCAATCCCTGTCGCCGCGCCGCAGCCTCGATACCCACACCGACATCAGCCTCGCCCTGGCGAATAGCCAAAGCCAGATCGTCCTCACTGAGTGACGGGTGAGCAGCCCAAGCCAGCTGCTTGCTATCAATACGGTGGCTTTCCAGCAGACTCTGCAGCAAATGGCTGACGCCAGCATCCGGCTGGCGGTGCGCGACACGTATGCCAGGGCGCGCGACATCCTCAAGCCGCAAAAGG
Source organism: Marinobacter sp. BW6 (assembly GCF_008107725.1). Lineage (GTDB taxonomy): Bacteria > Pseudomonadota > Gammaproteobacteria > Pseudomonadales > Oleiphilaceae > Marinobacter. The sequence continues at coordinate 214,685 of NZ_VIRN01000068.1, read as the reverse complement.
TTATGAGGATTATCTGCGGCCAGAAGCAGCCCCTGCTGGCGCTTTGCCCACCGAATCAGCACCAGGTCGCGCATACCGCTCAACCCCAACGTTGCCGGGTCGTTATAGCACTGATTCGCGGCATGCCAGATATGCATGCCGGCGAGCATCGCGCGCCCGTCAACCAGTCTTTGTACGCCATCACCGCTGCCCTGACACAGCAGAGCCAATTCGGCCCCGCTCTCCTTCACCGCCCACTCCAACAACGGATCCTGACTGCCCGCCAGAATCTGTGGAATCGGGGAGCTGACGGCATCGTCACCCTCCAGATGGTTCATCAGCCAAAGATCTATACGTTGGCGTGGGAACAACAGTTTTCCCGTTACCCGCACGCAGGGAATAACGCCCTGGCTGACCAGATCGTAGACTTTGCGCTCTTTCAGGCGCAGATACTCGGCAGCTTCAGCCGTGGTGAGGTAGGCGGGAAGGGGCATCAATCTCTCCTGCAAAGCGGGGAAAGCGTATGACTGTTTTTAGTTGCATATTTTTCAGAAGGCTGTGCAAAGCGTAGCCATAAACGCCACGATGCTCAATATCAAGGAGACGCAGCTGTGGAAAATAATGCGTTTTATGTGGCGCTCTCGCTACTGTTAAATTTCGATACCGCGCTTTTTCAGATCGTGGCGCTCTCACTGCAGGTTTCGCTTCTCGCGGTACTGATTGCAGCGGTGCTGGGGTTTCCCCTCGGTGCTGCGGTGGCACTCTGGCGCTTCCCCGGGCGCGGCGGAATGATTGTAGTGCTCAACGCCCTGATGGGGCTGCCTCCCGTGGTGGCCGGGCTGATGGTGTATTTACTGCTCTCGCGGGCAGGTCCGCTCGGAGATTGGGGGCTGCTGTTTACGCCGGGCGCCATGGTACTTGCCCAGGTGGTGCTGGTTTTGCCGATTCTGGCCGCGCTCTCGCGCCAGAAAGTGGAGGAGCTTCTGGGGGAATACCGGGAGCAGTTTGTTTCGCTCGGCATGTCTCGTTCTCGCATGATGCCCACCCTGTTGTGGGATGCCCGCTTCGCCTTGTTAACGATTCTGCTTGCCGGCTTTGGCCGCGCCAGTGCCGAGGTGGGTGCAGTGATGATGGTGGGCGGCAACATCGAGGGTGTAACACGGGTAATGACCACATCCATCGTGCTGGAAACCGGCAAGGGCAACCTGCCCCTGGCACTGGGTCTGGGGATTGTACTGCTCACGCTCGTGATGCTGATTAACGCCGGCGTGTATCTGGTGGGTGAGCTGACCAGGAGGCGGGTAGGATGACGTCGTTCCACGTTCCGCACCTCACCTCCTCCATCCTGTCGCCGCCACCGGCGCTTTGCTTCGATGGTGTCACCTTCAATCATGAAGACAAGGTACTGCTGGGGCCTTGCACGTTCACCCTTGAGGGCATCGGCCCCACTCTGGTGATGGGCCCTAATGGAGCCGGCAAGAGTCTTCTGCTGCGACTGGCTCACGGCCTGCTTCCTCCCACACAGGGGCAGGTTACATGGTCGGGTGAACTTTGCCCCCGCCAGGCGATGGTATTCCAGCAACCGGTGCTTTTGCGACGCTCGGCCGTCGCCAACCTCATTCACGCCCTGGCGGTGAATAATGTGCCGCGCAGAGCACGCACGAAGCTGGCTCACGATGCCCTTGAGCGTTTCGGACTCAACGCCTGCAGTAATACGCCGGCCCGGGTACTTTCCGGCGGCGAACAGCAGCGCCTTGCACTGGCCCGGGCCTGGGTACTTTCGCCCCAGGTACTCTTTCTGGATGAACCCACCTCCGCGCTCGACCCGGCGGCGATTAAAGCCGTGGAGGCCGCAGTGCGCGAGTTTCATCAGCGAGGCACCCGTATCGTGATGACCACCCACGATCTGCACCAGGCAAGGCGACTCGCCGGGGATGTGCTTTTCCTGTCGGGAGGGAAAGTGCGTGAACACACGCCCGCTGACGTCTTTTTTGACAAGCCCGTCTCGCGAGAGGCGCAGGCGTTTATCGCAGGAGAACTGGTCGAGTAGTTCGGCTGTTGACTAATAAGGAAGAAAACAAGATGAAGAAGACGCTAAATTTGTTACTCGCGAGTGTAACCAGCATGGGCCTCTCGTTCGGCGCCTATGCCGAGGACTACATCACCCTGGCCTCAACCACATCGACCGAGAATTCAGGCTTATTCGCCTCAATTCTACCTAAATTCGAAGACGCCACCGGCATCGAAGTTCGAGTGGTGGCCGTGGGTACTGGCCAGGCGTTTGAGATTGCCCGCCGCGGAGACGCCGACAGCCTGCTGGTGCACGATACTACCGGCGAAAAACGGTTTGTTGAAAACGGCTTCGCCAGTGAGCGAGCCGATGTTATGTACAACGACTTTGTGGTCATTGGCCCTGCCAGCGATCCAGCCAATATCAGTGAAGCGCAGACTGCCGCTGAAGCCTTCGCAGCGATTGCCAATGCTGAGGCGACATTCGCCTCACGGGGCGATGACAGCGGCACCAATCGCGCCGAACTTCGGCTCTGGAAAAACGCGGGCGTTGACCCCGATGGCGATTGGTACCGTGAACTCGGTAGCGGCATGGGACCAACGCTCAACACCGCTGCCGCCATGGATGCCTATGTGATGTCTGATCGCGCCACTTGGGTGGCCTTTGGCAACCGCCAGAATCTGGAACTGCTGTTCGAAGGCGACAAAGTGCTGTTCAACCAGTACGGCAGCCTGCGGCTGTCCGAAGCGAAGCACCCACACCTGAAGCACGAGATGGCGGCTAAATGGCACAGCTGGCTACTCTCCGAAGATGGCCAGCAGGCGATTGCCGACTTCAAGGTGGATGGACAACAACTGTTCTTCCCCAACGCACAGTAGGCGAACAGGCTGAGGGTTACTGACCCGGCCCTGTTTTACCCCGATGAGATGAAACCCCGGCATGCCGGGGTTTTTTATGGGCGGAAAACAGCGGTTTTTCCCGAATGCCAAATAGGCTAATCTCTGGCAATCTCCGTACAACTTCCATTCTTCGGCGTCCTTGAAACGGCTATAACAAAAATGACGATTGATCCCATACTTCCCGATCCCAAAGATCCCCGACTGTCCCGGCCAGTGGAGGGTGTTGACGAAAATGGCGAGGCCAAATCGATCAGCGTGATCGAGGAACGCCCCCTGACCATTTATCTGAACAGCCAGGAAATCGTCACGGCCATGACCATAGGCGATCACCCAGAGTATCTGGCACTCGGTTTTTTGCTGAACCAGGGCATGCTTAAAGAGAACGATCAGGTCACCGGGATCGACTTTGACGAAGAGCTGGAAGTCGCTGTCGTGCGTACGGCGGGCGTAACCGATGTCGAGGACAAGCTGGAAAAGAAAACCCGCACGTCCGGATGTGCCGTGGGCACCGTCTTCGGCGACATGATGGCCGGTCTGGACGGGCTGACTCTGCCAGACACGCCGGTACACACCAGCACCTTTTACGACCTTTCGTACCAGATCAACCACACACCCAGTCTGTACATGGAGACCGGCGCCATCCACGGCACCGCACTGTGCCAGGGCCGGAAGATCCTGGCCTACATGGAGGATGTCGGGCGTCACAATGCGGTCGACAAGATTGCCGGCTGGATGCACCTGAACAACATTTCTGCAGCCGATAAAGTGCTGTACACCACGGGGCGACTCACCTCGGAAATGGTGATCAAGACATCGCTCATGGGCATTCCCACACTCATCAGCCGCTCCGGCTTTACCGCCTGGGGCGTCGACATTGCCCGGCAAGTCGGGTTAACACTGATCGGACGGATGCGAGGCAAGAAATTCACCTGCCTGAGCGGCCAACACCGCCTGGTGTTTGATCAGGACCTCTCGCAGGTACCCGATGAAGACAAAAAGCTGCGTCGAAAAGGGGCTAAGCATGATTGACGGAGGCACGGCGTGACCGATTGCGCAGTCATCCTGGCCGGCGGCCAGGCAAACCGGATGGGCGGCGGCGACAAGGGCCGGCTTATGCTCGGCGACCAGTCATTGATCCAGCGGGTAATTGAGCTGATCACACCGCAGGTCGATGCGGTGGTGCTGAATGCCAACGGCGATATACACCGGTTTGACGATCTGGGTTTGCCAGTGGTCGCGGACTCGATCGAGGGTTTTCCCGGCCCACTGGCTGGTGTTCTCGCCGGCATGGACTGGGCCGCCGAGCAGGGCCATGACTGGCTGATCAGCGTCGCAGCCGATACCCCGTCCTTTCCCCGGGATCTGGCCGTAAGGCTTGCCGAACATGATACCCCGGTGGTACTGGCAGCCACGCCGGATCCTGAGCGCGGCCGGCTTCCGCAACCAACGTTTGGTCGCTGGCAGGTATCCCTGCGGCACGACCTTCGCGCCGCCTTGAACGATGGGGTTCGCAAGATCCGCCAGTGGACTCAGGCCCAGGGCGAAACCCTGGTGGTGTTCAACGAGGGCGACTTTTTTAACATCAATACGCCGGAAGATCTGGCCTGGGCGGAGCAGAATCTGAAGTGAACGTTATCGGCATCGTAGGTTGGAAAAACTCCGGAAAAACCACACTGGCCTCGGCCCTGATTCGTGAGCTGTCCAGCCGGGGGTTAACGGTCAATTCGATCAAGCACGCCCACCACATGGTGGATGTGGACCAACCCGGAACAGACAGCTACAAACATCGTGACGCCGGCGCCCGGGAGGTCATCCTCGCCGGCGGTCAGCGATTCGCCATCATGCACGAACTCCGGGGGGCGGCGGAGCCGACGCTGGATGACTTGTTGGCACGGCTGAGCCCCTGCGACTGGGTCGTGGTGGAGGGATTCAAGACCCACACCCACGCCAAGATCGAGGTGCATAGACGAGAGGGGTCGAGGTCACCGCTGTTCACCGAGGACCCGAGCATTGTTGCTGTGGCGTCGGACTACGCAGCCGAATTCTCGGGCCCCGTTTTCGACATAAACGACATCTCCGCCATCGCTGATTTTATTCTAAACCGTCAGCAAGCCTGAACGACATAACCGGGAGCCGAAGATCCATGAAACCGCTTCGCAACGACTGCTTTGCCCTGCCCCCTGGCGTCAACTGGACTCCGGTTGAAGAGGCCCTTGAGCGTTTGCGTTCACGGTTGCACCCTGTGGTGGAGACTGAACACGCCGTTCCGCTGTCCCGGGTAAACGGCCGTATCCTGGCAAGCGACGTCTACGCGCCCCGTGCACATCCACCAAGCAACAACTCGGCAGTCGACGGCTATGCACTGGCGGGCCCTGTAACGGATGTTCCCTGCTCCTTGCCTCTGGTCGATGGTCGCAGTGCCGCCGGCGAGCCTTTCAAAGGCCAGGTTCCCGCGGGACACGCGATCCGGATTCTCACCGGCGCAGTCATTCCGTCCGGGACAGACACAGTGGTCCTCGAAGAAGACTGCGAAGTCCGGGATGGCCAGCTGTACCTGAACGGCACGCTGAAAGCGGGCGCCAATGCCCGCAAAGCCGGTGAAGACATCCAGGCTCAGGATCAGATCCTGGTCGCAGGAACTCGTCTGACGCCCACGCAGATTTCCGTTCTCGCAAGCGTTGGGGTGGAGTCGGTCGACGTCTACCAGAAGCTGCGGGTTGGCGTTCTGTCCACCGGAGATGAGGTAAAGCCGGTGGGCGCCCCGGTCACTGATTGGCAGATCTACGACGCCAACCGGCCGATGCTCAGCGCCCTGGTCTCGCAACTGGGCTACGAGCTGGTGGACCTTGGCCATGCACTCGATCGGGCTGAAGAGGTCAAATCGGCTCTGGAAACAGGAGCGCAACAGTGTGATCTGATCCTCACCAGCGGCGGCGTATCGGCCGGCGACGAAGATCACGTGTCGAAAACCCTGAAAGCCCACGGCGACATCAGCAATTGGCGCATTGCCATCAAACCAGGCCGCCCGCTGGCCCTCGCCATGTTCCAGGGCACGCCCGTAGTGGGCCTGCCGGGCAATCCGGTCGCCGCCTGGGTCTGTGCCCTGCGGTTTGGCGCCCCGGCAATGGCATTACTTGCGGGCGGAGAATGGTTCGAACCTCAGGCCTATGTGATGCCGGCAAATTTTGCGAAAAACAAAAAGCCCGGGCGCAGCGAGATGTTGCGGGCACGGGTCCGCGATGGGCAGGTAGAGGTGTTCGGTTCGGAAGGCTCCGGCCGGGTGACCGGCCTGGCCTGGTCCGAGGGGCTGGTGGAACTGGATGAAAGCGCCCAGCAGATCGAGCCGGGCACTCCCGTGCGTTTTATTCCTTACGGCAGCTTCGGTCTGTAATCAGTCGACGCTGCCGTGAACCGCAAAGGCTTCCAGTGAAGCATCCTGAGGCCCCCGGGAACGGTAGGTTTCCTCGACACCCAGTTCGGTCAGGGTGCGGCTGACCATCAACAATGTGTTGTCCTCGAAATCCTCGCACATGCTGCGCATCTGGTCGATTTCCTCACAGGCAACCGGATAGGCCGCGTCGATATCCGGCGCGCCGAAATGGTCAACAAAGGTCTGCGCGAGGGTCCGGCGAACATGCTCCAGTTCCGGTTCGGTAATGTTGCAGACACCCACGAAACTGGCGCGCCCGCCTGATTCAATGCTGTACCAGCCGTTACTGAACGCCTGACGGGCTTTGCCTTTCAGGTCTGCCTCGGTCCAGTTGGAAAACTCGAAGCCACCGGAGATCGCCCACTCACCACTGGGTGCAGGCTTTTCAAATACGTTTTCGTCGGAAATATCCAGCTGAAGGGTTCGGGCCAGTTTCATACGTGCTCCGCGAATTCGATCAAACTCAATGTCTCGGTCATGACATCCTGACGCAACAGCATCCGGCCTTTTTCATCCAGGCCAACGAAGGTGCCGGGTCTGGGCAGTTCAATCATTTTGCCCAGAGTATCGCATCTTGGCCGCCACTCGTTGTGTACCCGCTCAAAGCCGCTGTCCAAAAAGTAGGTCAGCCACAGCAGGGTGTGCTTGGACCAGCTTTCCAGCAGGGCCATGGGCGTAATTTCGATGCAGCCTTCTTCATACAGGCAGGTCTCATCCGGATTTTCTCCCGGCTGGTCTGTCATCGGAATGAACGGTACCTCAATTCCAATCACCAGCCAGTTGGGGTAGGCCTTGGGATCGGACACATCCGATGCGAAACGGACACTGCCACAGAGCGCACCGTTTACCTTGATGCGATCGGGCCACTGAAAATGCACCGGCACTTCGGGCGGAGCCAACGCACCCAGACTCTCGGCAAGGCCAATCTGGGCCACATAGACTGCCTGAATAGCCTCTTCAAGCGGTGTTTCCGGTGCCAGAACCAGGGCCGCGCGCAGGCTGTCGCTTTGCTCGGAGTAGAACACCGTGCCGGAATCGACCCCCGCGATGGCGCGGCTGACGGCTTTATCGAACGGGTCCATGTGTCTGGGTACCACTTCTCCCGTAAGTAGCGGCGGGAACTGGGGTGATTCGATCATTGGATGGCCCGGGCGTAGACGTCAGAGGCGACAATTTCATCGGCGATGCGCTGGAAAGCCTGGGCCTGGGGGCTGTCAGGCTTCGAGACTACAATCGGGACACCGCCGTCAGATCCCAACCGGATATCGAGATCCAGGGGAATCTCTCCGAGGAAGGGCGAGCCCAGCTTCTCCGCCTCGGCTCGTGCGCCGCCGTGCCCAAACGGGTGGTGTTCCTTGCCACAGCCATCGCAGACAAACGAAGCCATATTTTCGATCAGCCCGAACAGCGGAACTTCCATTCGCTTGAACATATCAATGCCCTTTCGAGCATCCATCAAGGCGATATCCTGCGGTGTCGAGACAATGACCGCACCCGCCACGAAGAACTTCTGGCTCAGGGTCATCTGGACATCACCGGTGCCCGGCGGAAGATCCACGAGCAGCACGTCAAGCCGGCCCCATTCAACCTGGTTCATCATCTGCTGCAAGGCGCCCATCAACATCGGCCCGCGCCAGACGATAGCTTCGTCTTCCGGTGCCATCAGGCCCAGGGACATCAGCGTTACGCCGTGATTCCTCAGCGGCAGGATGGTGCTTCCATCCGGGCTGGACGGACGACCGGAAACCCCCAGCATACGGGGCTGGCTCGGGCCATAGACGTCAGCGTCCAGCAAGCCGACCTTCAGCCCTTTAGAGGCCAGGGCCACAGCCAGGTTGGACGACACGGTCGATTTACCAACGCCGCCCTTGCCCGAGGCAATGGCAATAATGCGATCCACGCCCCTCGGGTTCTTGTCCTGAGGCCTCGGAGCGTCAGTTCCGATCAGATTCGGTTTTTTTCCTACTTCGGTGTACTCAACCATGGTGTGTCCTGTTGTTTTTAACTGTCCAGATAATCATCACTGGTGCGGACCCGCGGGCGCTCGCCACCGGCCATTGGCGCTGTGCTCCCATGGAACTGGGCCTTGACCCGACAGTCATCGCACATCTTGATGAGCTGCACGTTATCAGAGTTCTTGTACATCCAGTGCTGGTTTTCCAGTTTCTCGACGATGCGGTTAATCGTGCTGGCAACGCCAAACGGGGTGCCACACTTGATGCATTCGAATGGCTCTTCACCGTGCAACGCCCGGGCACTGAGCGCCGCCTTGGACACATCGAGCTGGGGCTTCAGGGTGATGGCGGTCTCCGGGCAAGTACTCTCGCAGATACCACACTGGACACAGGCGTTTTCCGTGAACTGCACCTCGGGTCGATCCGGATGGTCACCAAGCGCGCCCGTCGGGCATAGTGATACACAGGCAAGGCAGAGCGTGCATTTATCGGAATCAATTTCGATGGCACCGTAAGGCGCACCTTTGGGCAACGGAATCGGCTCTTCGATCTTTTCCGACATGGCAGCCACTGTCACGCGAGTGATATCCCGGCGACCGCCCACCAGCAGTACAGGGTCGCTTACGCGCCCGGCATTATCGCCGGCGTCGCAAAGCTCAATGGCGGAAATAACTCTAATCCGGCTCGGCGAGTTGTGGGTACCCTTGAGCATGGCCTGGGCCAGCTCCACTTCTGCGGTCACTGCACGGCGATCCAGCTCGTTGTCCGCAAGGATGAGAACCTCGGCGTAGCCGGCACCAAACGCCGCCATTATTTCAGCGTGGCCGATCCGGTCGACATGCTCCAGCCCCATCGGGATCAGATCATCCGCGAGACCATTATCGTAGCGGGCCAGGTTGGCAATGGCCTCTGTGCCAGCTTCCAGGGTATGGAAGACCAGGCGGGGCGATTCGTGGGTATGCTCGCGGTAGACTTTGGCCATCACTTCCACAGCCTTGGTGATCGCCTCGAACGGCGTCTCATTCATGGTCACTGCAGAGGTGGGACAGACGGCAGCGCAGGAGCCGCAACCGGCACAGATATCCGAATCAATCTGGATGTGATCCCCGAAGGAAAAAATAGCCTCTGTCGGGCAGACATCCAGGCACCGTGTACAACCAGGCTTGTTGGCCCGGGAGTGCGCGCACAGAGACTCTTCGAGCCTGAAATAGACGGTTTTTTCGAATTCACCCACCATTTCCCTTGCCGTAAGGGCAATGCGCTCCAGCTCGCCGGACTTTTCCGGATCGGCCCAGAAGTAGCCGTTGCGCTTCTCGTGGCTCGGAAATGCCGGGGCGCCGCCCCGCAGATCGATAAACACATCGCATTCGCTGCGGGCGGTGGGCTTGGCCGCCTCGTAACCCAGCTCACCGCGACCGGCCGGGTGCAAGGGTTGCAGGTGGGCAAATTCCAGCTTGAAATTGCCAAGTGCACCGTAGGCTCCCGTCAGCTGACCTTTAGCCACGTCGTAAGCGGCGGATGGCAGCTGGATGGGGCCGGCATCATTAACAATGCAGGTGACGCCCAGTTCGTCCTGCACCAGCTCAGCCATCCTGATTGCCTGTTCGGTGGGACCGACAATGCAGCACACTCCGCTGGACTGGATGGTTTTTGCCGGGGCCATTGGTGGCGGCAATTGGGCTGCGGCAATCAGGGCTGCCTGCTTCGCATGCAGACGCTCGGGCGTGGCATCGGGGGCGCTCCAGCCGGCACGATCGCGGATATCAATGGATTGGAGCGGCGCGGAGTGCTGGGTCTCTGCGTGAACGTCCTCGGAGAGGCGCTCGAACAAAGCCGCCTGCTGGCCACAGGCAATCAGGACGTCATTGCTGGCGCCCAGATGCTCGGCGGCAATACTCATTTCCTTGCCGCACAGTTGATCAACTGCAATCACCTGCTCAGCAGCCGCGGCTTTGCGCAAGGCCTCTGAATCAAAGGTCTGTGATTTATCGCAGCTGCATAATAGTAGGGTCTTATATGCCGTCATCAGGAGTTTGACTCTTTCGTTGTTTTTATACGTATACGTATCTGTATCGCTTTTCGAGCATGCCACAGGCATTATCTTTTGGACAATTGGATAATCATTTGTGCCCTGCTAGTTTTACGCTATAACAAAAAATGAGAAGCACCATGAGCAGTCGTACAGAACAGTGGAAACGCGAGTTGAGGGTCGGCGCTGTCGTTCGTCGATCTCCGGGCGTCACTCGCTGGGTAAAAGAAATCTGGAAGCCAGTTGCCGTTATACCAGGCGCACCTGATGCATTCTGGAAAGAACTGGTTCGCGAGGAAGATGTGGTCGATTACCACGCGGGCACCGTTACGATGGAGCTTTTTCGGGCAGACGTCGAAGGCTATCTGGTCTCTCTGAACATGGCCGTTCCATCCGTATGGATCATCATGGACAGAGATGTAACGAGCCAGTCGCCCTCCGGATGGGTCGTGAGCACTATCACCGCCAGCGCCCATGAAGCACTGGACGCTCTTGATAGTGGCGAAAGCATTGTTGAGGCGGTTCCCATTCCAGAATCAATGGCGGCCTGGATCAAGGAATTTATCGACATGCACTACATCGAGGAGCCGTTCAAGAAACGTCGCCGCGATGAAGTCCGCGTTGATGGCGCCGAGGATGCCAAGGGCGACCCGCGCATTCGCCAGGAAAGCGACGTTTACCGGGCCCCTGCGAACATCAAAAAGCCGAGAATTCAGTAATGGCCGAATCACGACTCCAGCGTTGGGCGCGCAAGAAAGCCGAAGCCGCCAAGCGCCCGGAACCATCCCCTCCTCCAGTTATCGAGACTGAACCAGCCCCGGAAGAGCAGGAACTTGCAATCAATGAAGCATTGCCGGAACACGAGCTGCTAGAGAAGTATGGCCTGCCCGACCCCGAAAACATCGAACTGGGTACGGACATCACCGGTTTCATGCGCAAGGAAATTCCGGAGTTCCTACGCCGGAAGGCTCTGAGGGGACTATGGAAATCCAACCCGGTACTGGCCGTTCTGGACGGTCTCAATGATTACGATGAGGACTACACACTGGCCTCGACGGCCGGGCAGACAGTGGCAACTTTATACAAGGTTGGAGAGGGGCTGGTCGACAAAGCCAAAAAAGCCGCGGACGTCGTGGACGATCAGTCGGAAAAGCAGGCAGTCTCATCAATGGCAGAGCCTGATTCCACAACTGCCGGGGAACCGGAACCTGATGACAGTCCCGAGCTGGAGGACATGGCCACCCCGACGGAACTTCCCGACCAACAGCTTGCCCAAACACAGGCCAGCCAACCGGACGAGGAGCCGGAACCGAGGTTCCGCCCACGCATGCGTTTTGACTATTAGCAGAATACGTTTCAGCTATTAGCAAATTGAAGGTCGGTCAGGCCACTATTCCAGATGTGTACTAAAATAGTGTGACAGACCGCAAATAATAATTAGAAGGAACATGAATTGAGCAATACTGCGGAAATCCAGTGCCCCCGTTCGATATCCGAAGAAGATCGTGCCAGGGCCCAGATCTATCAGCTGCTGGGCGTCCTGCTTGTCGACCCGCCCTCCAGCGACTTATTGAAGGGGCTGGCGTCACTACAGGGTGACGAGACACCCCTGGGTTCAGCCTGCAAAAACCTTGCAGCCCTCGCCGAACGTACCAACCCGTATGACGCCGAGCGAGAGTTCAACAACCTGTTTGTTGGCCTCGGTCGTGGAGAACTGCTTCCCTACGCCAGTTATTACCTCACCGGCTTTCTGAACGAGAAGCCCCTCGCGGAGCTGCGAACCGATCTCATGTCCCGCGGTATCAAATCCCGCAGCGATGTAAAGGAGCCGGAAGATCACATCGGCACCCTTTGCGAAATCATGGCCGGCATCATTACCGGCGAATTTCCCTGCGACAGCGGATTACCGTCGCAAAAAGCGTTTTTTGATGCCCATCTGGCAAAGTGGGCCGCCTTGTTTTTTACTGATTTGGAAGAAGCGCAAAGCGCCATCTTCTACGCGCCAGTAGGTTCGCTCGGTCGAGCCTTCATGACCGTGGAAGCCGATGCTTTTGCAATTCAGTAACCGGGATCTCAAGGTCCCATAAACCCAGGGGGAGGTGTCCAATGGACAACCCGAAGCGTGAAAACAGCCGTCGCCGTTTCTTGCAAATGGCTGCAGCCGCAGCTCCAGCTGCCGTTGCAATGACGGTTGCACCGAACGCCGCAGCCGAGGTCGTCAAAACAGACGTTCCGAAAAGCCGCGGTTTACGTGATACCGAACACACACGTAAGTATTTCGAATCGGCTCGCTTTTAACGGGGATTTGAGTTGATCGAGGTTGCGAAAGGCCCTTGAGAGACTCAGCTTTCCGAAAAAACGAGAATAATAAAGAGAGAGGTAAACGACATGTTAAGGAAGAAGACCAACGGGGTAGCGAAAGGCTCCCGTGCAGGCTCTTTGCTTTCTTCTCTCGCTGCCAAGACTCTGGACCGTCGTCAGTTCCTGACAACGTCTGGCGTGGCAGTGGGTGGTCTGGCGGCACTGTCGCTGACATCGGGACGGGTTGAAGCTGCGGCTCCGGCAACCGGTGGCGGAGAAGTGGTCGTCAAGAAATCGGTCTGTACGCACTGTTCGGTAGGCTGCACCGTCGAAGCCGAAGTTCAGAACGGCGTGTGGACCGGCCAGGAACCAGGCTGGGACAGCCCCTTCAATCTGGGTGCTCACTGCGCCAAAGGCGCTTCCGTACGGGAGCATGCCCATGGCGAGCGTCGTCTCAAGTCGCCCATGAAAATGGTCAACGGCCAGTGGCAGAAGATTTCCTGGGATACCGCCATCAACGAAATCGGCGACAAGATGCTCGAAATCCGTGAGCAAAGCGGTCCCGATTCGGTCTACTGGCTGGGCAGCGCAAAGTTCAACAACGAGCAGGCTTACCTGTTCCGTAAGTTTGCAGCCTACTGGGGCACCAACAACGTGGACCACCAGGCGCGTATCTGCCACTCCACGACCGTAGCCGGCGTAGCCAATACCTGGGGCTACGGCGCAATGACCAACTCCTACAACGACATCCACAAGTCCAAGGCGATTTTCATTATCGGGGGCAACCCCGCAGAAGCGCACCCGGTTTCGTTGCTGCATGTGTTAAAGGCGAAGGAAGAGAATAACGCCCCGCTGATCGTCTGCGACCCGCGTTTCACCCGGACAGCCGCCCATGCCGACGAGTTTGTGCGTTTCCGCCCGGGCTCCGACGTTGCCCTGGTGTGGGGTATTCTCTGGCACATCTTCGAAAACGGCTGGGAAGACAAAGAATTCATCCGTACCCGTGTGTACGGCATGGAAGACATTCGCGAGGAAGTGAAGCGCTGGAATCCCGAGGAAGTTGAGCGTGTAACCGGCGCACCCGGAGCACAGCTTGAGCGTGTGGCCCGCACTCTGGCCAACAACCGGCCCGGCACGGTTATCTGGTGTATGGGCGGTACCCAGCACACCAACGGTAACAACAACACCCGCGCCTACTGCGTGCTCCAGTTGGCCCTCGGCAACATGGGCGTCGCAGGTGGTGGCACCAACATCTTCCGTGGCCACGACAATGTTCAGGGCGCAACAGACCTGGGCGTACTCGCTGACACCCTGCCCGGCTACTACGGCCTCTCAGCAGGCTCCTGGGCTCACTGGGCTAGAGTCTGGGAAGAGGATCTGGACTACCTCAAAGGCCGCTTCGCCGTCTGGGATAAAGATGGCAAATCCCGGGCCATGATGAACGAGAAGGGCATTCCGGTTTCCCGCTGGATTGACGGTGTTCTGGAGGCCAAGGAAAACCTTGAGCAGCCGGACAACACCCGGGCCATGGTTCTTTGGGGGCACGCGCCCAACTCCCAGACCCGGATGACGGAAATGAAGGAAGCCATGGAAAAGCTCGACCTGCTGGTCGTAGTGGATCCCTTCCCGACCGTTTCTGCCGTTCTCCACGATCGGAAGGAAGGTGCCTACCTGCTGCCCACGACCACCCAGTTCGAGACCTACGGTTCGGTAACAGCCTCGAACCGCTCTCTGCAGTGGCGTGAAAAAGTGGTAGAGCCGCTGTTCGACTCCAAGGTCGATCACGAAATCATGAAGCTGTTTGCGGACAAGTTCGGATTCACCGATCAGATGTTCCGCAACATCGCCATTGATGGCGATGAGCCGTCGATTGAGGACATTACCCGCGAATTCAACCGCGGTATGTGGACCATCGGCTATACCGGCCAGTCGCCGGAGCGCCTCAAGAAGCACATGAAATATCAGCACCACTTCGACAAGACCACCCTGCGTGCGGTTGGTGGACCTTGCGATGGTGACTTCTACGGCCTGCCATGGCCGAGCTGGGGCACGCCGGAGATGAATCACCCGGGCACCGCCAATCTGTATGACATGTCGCTGCCGGTTTCTGAAGGCGGCCTGACGTTCCGCGCCCGTTTTGGTGTTGAACACAACGGCCAGAACATTCTGGCAGACGGTGTTTACTCCAAGAACTCGGAAATCAAGGATGGCTATCCCGAGTTCACCATGCAGATGCTGATGGACCTGGGCTGGGACGGTGACCTGACGGCGGAAGAGCGAGCCAGCATTGAAGCAGTGGCCGGCCCGTCAACCAACTGGAAGACAGACCTCTCCGGTGGTATCCAGCGCGTGGCTATCAAGCACGAGTGTGCGCCATTTGGTAACGCCAAGGCCCGAGCCATTGTCTGGAACTTCCCGGATCCGGTACCGCTGCATCGTGAACCGTTGTACACGAACCGTCGTGATCTCGTGGCAGACTACCCGACTTATGAAGACAAGACCTTCTGGCGGGTACCGACCCTGTACGAGTCAATCCAGAAGAATGACTTCAGCAAGGAGTTCCCGATCATTCTCACCTCCGGCCGCCTGGTCGAATACGAGGGTGGTGGTGACGAAACTCGCTCAAACCCCTGGCTGGCAGAACTGCAGCAGGATATGTTCATCGAGATCAACCCTCGTGACGCCAACAACCTGAATGTCCGCGACGGTAATGACGTCTGGGTGTCCGGTCCGGAAGGCGCAAAGATCAAGGTCAAGGCCATGGTCACCGAGCGTGTCGGAGAAGGCGTGGCGTTCATGCCGTTCCACTTCGGCGGTCATTACCAGGGCAAGGACCTTCGGGACAAGTATCCGAAGGGCGCTGACCCCATCGTTCTCGGTGAATCCACCAATACTGTTCAAACATACGGGTACGACTCGGTCACGCAGATGCAAGAGACCAAAGCCACCCTGTGTTCGATCATGCCGGCATAACAAGAGGTGTAGACCATGGCACTTGAAGGACAAGCAAGAGCAAAATTCCTTTGCGACGCCGAGCGCTGCATCGAATGCAATGCGTGCGTAACGGCCTGTAAAAACGAGCACGAAGTCCCCTGGGGCATCAATCGTCGCCGAGTGGTAACCATCGAAGATGGCAAGCCAGGAGAGCGTTCGATTTCGGTAGCTTGCATGCACTGTTCAGACGCGCCCTGTATGGCCGTCTGCCCGGTGGACTGCTTCTACCAGACGGAAGACGGTGTCGTGCTGCACTCCAAGGATCTGTGTATCGGTTGTGGCTATTGCTTCTACGCCTGCCCGTTCGGTGCGCCCCAGTTCCCGCAAGCGGGCAACTTTGGCAGCCGGGGCAAGATGGACAAATGCACCTTCTGTGCAGGTGGTCCGGAAGAAGATAACTCAACAGCCGAGTTCTCCAAGTACGGTCGCAACCGTATCGCTGAGGGCAAACTGCCGATCTGTGCGGAAATGTGCTCAACCAAAGCCCTGTTGGCCGGTGACGGCAACGAGGTGGCGGACATCTATCGCCAGCGTGTTGTGAACCGTGGTTTCGGTTCCGGCGCCTGGGGATGGGGCACAGCCTACGAGAAGAAGGGTGCATAAACTGGCCTGACTCATGCGGGGCCCTTCGGGGCCCCGACGTCGGTCAAGGCAACAATTTCTTCTTGTTCATTCCGTTGGAGTGCTCTAATGAAAACAAAACTTTTTAGTGCCGCCATTCTTGCGTTGGCGACACTGCTGTTCAACCCTGCCTGGGCACAAGAGGCCCCGACGGTTGATCGCACAGCAACCGGGGGAGCTCAAACCCTCGACGACATCATGCGCCGCCAGAAACAGCTGGAGATGGATGAGTCGTTTCGGTCTGAAAACCTCGGAAACCCTGCGAACGCTGCGCCCACCACTGCACCTCTCGGCACCAATGGCGGCCGCTCAGATGCCGACGTCTGGCGCTCTATCCGGTATAACGAGATCGATCCACGAATTCAGTCCCCGGGCCCTGCCAACCAGGTTATGATCCAGGACGAGGGCATGCCCTGGTACCAGCTGCGCGAAGGTCCGATCATCACTTACGGTGGGGGCGCAATCCTCGGCTTCCTTGCCTTGCTGGTCGTGTTCTATTTCGTTCGCGGCAAGATCATGATTGATGGCGGCCCTGCGGGCACAACTATTCAACGATTCAAAGCCATCGAGCGATTCGGACACTGGTTGCTGGCAGGCTCATTTATCGCGCTTGGCATCACAGGGCTGTTGACGCTCATGGGGCGAAGCTTCCTGATTCCAGTGATCGGCCACGACGCCTTTGCAACCCTTGCTGCCGGCTCCAAATGGGTCCATAACAACATAGCATGGTCTTTCATGTTGGGACTGGTGATGACCTTCGTAATGTGGGTTGCGCACAACATCCCCAACAAGCTGGACTGGCAGTGGCTTAAAGCGGGCGGAGGCATCTTTACCAAGGGGCATCCGTCGGCGAAGAAATTCAACGCTGGTCAGAAGATCATTTTCTGGACCGTGATGGTGTTGGGCGCCTCGGTCTCTCTTTCCGGGCTGTCGCTGTTGTTTCCATTCGAGATGCCGATGTTTGCCGATACCTTCGGCGTAATGAACAGTGTTCTGGGAACCAGCTTCCCGACCAATCTTACTCCCCACGAAGAGATGCAGTACGCCAACATCTGGCACTCGATAGTGGCGTTTGTGATGATGCTGGCGATCATTGCCCATATCTACATCGGTTCGGTTGGTATGGAAGGCGCGTTCGACGCTATGGGTAACGGCCAGGTCGACCTCGAATGGGCTCGTCAGCACCACGATCTGTGGGTCGCTGAGGTAGAAGCCAAACAAGACAAAGGAGGTTCGTCGTGAAGGTCATGATTTCCGCTTTTGTCGCAGCTCTACTGATTGCTGCGGCTGCACCGATGGTGCTGAATCAGTTCGGTTGGTCTGCTGCCGAACAGGGAAGCAGCGCAACGAGTGTGCGCCTTGACTGATCAATCCGGGGTGCATCAAATCGACGCCGTCGGTTTGGTGTGCCCTCTTCCCATTTTGCGTTTCAAAAAACGGACCCGGGGATTGCCGAGCGGGACACAGGTCGAATTCCTGGCCGATGACCCCAGCGGCCGTAAGGATATGCAGGCGCTTTGCGAGGTAACGGGGCACCGGATCGAATGGATTCGGGAAGAAGAGGCAGGCGTTCTCCGTTATCGTATCCGTTTGGCATAGGTGTAGAAGTCACTGCGCAGTTCATCGCTCAATACTTCATTGCGTGGCTTACTACGCACCACATTGACCGTCTGCAGGTGAGGCAGGCCTTACCCCGTTCTCTTGCGTAAACGCCTCGACAAATTCCTGGCCGCAGGAGAAATCGAGCTGATACGGAATCGTCCACTCCCAG
This sequence comes from Marinobacter sp. BW6, assembly GCF_008107725.1. Classification (GTDB taxonomy): domain Bacteria; phylum Pseudomonadota; class Gammaproteobacteria; order Pseudomonadales; family Oleiphilaceae; genus Marinobacter. The sequence goes on along the minus strand of NZ_VIRN01000068.1, from coordinate 196,695 downwards.
GGCGTGGTGGATATCACGCCTTCGAGAATTGTGGCACCGACCGCCTGCGCGATACCCAGAGCAATGTTTGGCAAAATGATCTGGACTTTGTCTTTCAGGCCCATTTCATAGGCCACCTGAAGGGCACGAACCAGGTCATCGCCGTAAAGAACCAGCACCAGCACATCTGCATCGCTCGCTTCAGCGGCTTCCAGCGCTTTCCTGAAATCCCGGATGAGAGCCCGCGGGAAAGGCTGCGAGTATGCTGGCACCGCCATTTACACGACCGTAACACCGTTATTCTCCCTCCCCGCACCTTATTCTGGCTACACTATCGGAAAGCCGTACGGGGTCTCTTTCCATCCATGAACATACGCTGTTTTTTCCTATTACTCTGCTTTCTGCCCATGTGGACCAGTGGCGTTGCCGCCAAGCAGGTTACTGCTGCACTGGATGACCTGCTTCCTCCGGTGCAGACCCAGACCGAACAGCAGCCGCCCGTGGCTGCGGACGAAGCAAAAGACGAGAAAGAAGCCGACAACAAGGATGCATCGGAAGAAGAGAAGGAACCCGAACCCTCTCCGACCCCGGTAAAGCCGGAGATTGAGGCACTGGAAGAACCTCTGGAAAGCCAGCTGCCAACACCCGAGCACGAGGACATTCGCCAGCATATCGAGAAACTCGATGAAGCCCTCGCTGCTCGCCGCAAGGCACTGGGTACCAGCCAGGAGCGACTGGCCTTTGCAGAATCCCTGCTAAAGCGACTGGACAACGAATACGAGAGTTTCCAGCTCCGGCTGGAGCGGGCCGGACTGAATCTCACCGACGATTACGCCAATCTGCTGCGTCAACGGCTGGAACGTTTGCGCAGCCAGACCATTGCCGCCGGACTTACCCAGGGCATCACCGCACAGCTCTCTGCGGCTCGCGAAGAACAGCTGCGCCTGGAAGAGTTTGAAGCGGTGATCAATCCAGGCGACGACATCCGGGGCCAGCTGGAAGTCAGACGCTCGCAGCTGCTGCGAGAATTGCACGGGGTAGTCACCGAGCACATTGAGGTGCTGAACGACTATTACAACACCGTCGCGGAGCTGCAGGACCGCCTGGAAGCCTACAAGGAACTCTTACAACAACGCCTGTTCTGGTTACCCAGCACCGAGGCCATCGATCTGGCTACCTTCGGGAAGCTTTTCAAGGGCGTCAGCTGGCTGGCATCGAGCCTGGAATGGACCCCGTTACAGGGGGGCGTCCAAACCTCTCTGGATGAACACTGGCCTGAAATCACCCTGCTTGCAGCCCTGCTGATCTTCCTCTCTGCCCGACGAAGGCCAATCCGCCGGGCATTGGCCGAGTCCGGGGAAGACGTGGGTAACGTAGGCAAAGACCACTGGAACCTGACACTTTACGCCAGCCTTCTCAGCCTGTTGCGAGCCCTTCCCGCGGTAATCGCTCTGGGTATTGCTTCATTACTGCTCGATGAAGGCAACGAATTCCTGCATGCCTTGTCCCGAGGCTTCTCCAATGCCGCGTTTACCATGTTGCTGTTAAGGAGCGTCTATACCATTGCCTACCCGGGTGGTTTGGGAGAGCAGCATTTCCATTGGAATCCCAACACCCTGCAGGCTCTTCGCAAACAGATTCCGCTGCTGCTCTGGGTCCTGACGCCCATCGTCATCATCATGCCAGCCATGGCATTGCCCGAGGGATCGGCCTACAGCGACAGCCTGGGCCGCACCCTTTTCGCCATCGCGTCGCTGGCACTGGCCTGGTTTGCTCACAAGTTCATGTCTGCGGTGCGCCAGGATCAGCCAAGTCGAAGGGCACTAAAGGTACTGCATGTCGTCGCCGTTGCGGTACCTCCCATGCTGGCGGTCCTGTCGGCCTGGGGCTACCACTACAGTGCCGTTCGCCTTGAAGGCCTGCTGTTCATGAGCATCTGCTGGCTTGCCTTTGTCATCCTGTTGCATTATCTCGGGTTGCGGGGGCTGACCGTCCGGGAACGGCGCATGGCCCTGATACGGCGGCTCGAAGAGCGCGAGGCCGAGCGCAAGCTGGCTGAAGCCCGTGAAGCTGTGGAGTCCACGGGTGAGGCCATGCCGGCAAGCTACGAATCGCCCCGGCAGGATATGAGTGACATCAGCCAGCAGAGCGAAACCCTGCTTCGCACCCTGTCCCTGGTCGTGGCCGGCATCGGCCTCTGGATGCTGTGGGACGACGTATTCCCGGCCCTGGGCATCTTTGATGCCATCACGCTCTGGAGTATCGATACCGGCGTGGAAGGGGAAGCTCCGATGCCCATCAACCTGGGTGACCTGATGCTGGCGCTCGCAGTCGGAGCAGGCACCGTACTGGCGGCGCGCAACCTTCCGGGGGCTCTGGAGGTGATGTTCCTGAGCAGGCTACGCCTGGAACCGGGAGTCGGTTACGCCATCACCACCATGGCCACCTACATCATTGTCTTTATCGGCATCATCGCCCTGCTCGGGGTGCTGGGACTGCAGTGGTCGAAACTTCAATGGCTGGTGGCGGCCCTCGGTGTGGGGCTGGGCTTCGGCCTGCAGGAGATTGTGGCCAACTTCGTCTCCGGTCTGATACTGCTGTTCGAGCGACCAATCCGGGTCGGCGACACCGTCTCCATTGGCGGCATCACCGGCACCGTTTCCCGGATCCGTATCCGCGCTACCACCCTGGTGGACTGGGACCGCAAGGAACAGATCATACCTAACAAGACCTTTGTTACACAGGATCTGACCAACTGGACCCTTACCGACGCCATTACCCGGGTCATCGTCCGGGTGGGCGTGGCCTACGGTTCCGATGTGGACAAGGTCCAGGAACTGCTGTTCCAGATTGCCACCGACAACGAGCGAGTCGTGAACGATCCGGCACCGGCGGTGTTCTGTGTTGGCCTGGACGACAGCAGCGTGAACTTCGAGATCCGGGTGTTCGTGCGCGAAATCGGTGACATCATGCCCCTGTCCCACGAATTGCACGCCACCATTACCCGGTCGCTGCGTGAAGCCGGGATCGAGATTCCCTTCCCGCAACGGGACATTCACATCCGCACCGCGACGGCGTCATTCCCGGGCAGCACCACCCAAACGCCCGAGGATCAGGGGACTCGGCCGGAATGAGACTGGAGGGCAGCGGAAACGGAACTGAAGCGACGGATTGACGGCGGCAACCTGGGCGAGCTGGCATCCGAGTCCATTATGCTCAGCGCCGATCCGAACGAGTACGCTCGCATGCTTTACACCGCAATGCACTCGATGGACAAGGCGAACGTCGATCGGATCGTGATTGAGCTTCGGCCCCGGGAAAGCCAATGGCTGGCCATCATGGTTTTAACAAGAGGCGACGCGCAATCGTGACAGCGTTCGCCATCGCGGTTAAACACCATGTGCCGGCGCTGCCCGAACGTCCACCCCTCCCGTTTGAGCCGCTCTGCACGGTCGGACGGATTGGTGATGCCCTTTAACCGATAGGTGCGCTGAACCAAGGTCAGAATCGCCTCGGCCAATCTCGATGAAGGAGCGGTTTCTGGAAGACCCGGAGAACCAGATCAGAATGAGTCAGACCGACAGGATACTGCGTGATGGAAGTGGCCCCGATGAGTGGTTGCCGACTTCGGGTCAATGCGATTACATGGGCAGGTTCATGGCGGTGATGGAGCGTTACCGGCTCCATCACCGCGAGCCCCAATGGCGGGGCTGGCAAACCAAACGACAGCGCTGCTACACCCAGTTTCAGTAGACGTAGCCTGCCGTTCCTGAGCTAAGCGGCCTACCGCTTGTTGTCAGGGCCAATCAGGTCGGAAAGCCGCTCGCGCAGGCTGTCGATGTTGTCTTCACCGCTCTGCTTGAGTTCGTCCAGTTTTCTTCGGCCATCAGAAATTTTATTCTCAACCGAACGCAATGCATCGGACGTGCTCTGCTGAATATCTGCGCTCGCCTTCTCGTTCTCGGCTTCGGCTTCTTTGGCTTCGGCCTTGGCTTTCAGGGAATCGGCTTGCTTTTCCCATTCTTCCAGTTGGGTTTCGGCCTTTTTGATCAGTTCGTCTTTCAGTGACATAAATGCCTCCGTTGCTCGATTAGCGAGTGATTGCCCCATCCTCAAGAAATAAAAATGGAAACGCAACCCGGGCCCGACTGAATAGCTGCCTCAGTCCGATTGTGACGATTGATCCGAGCTGTCGGACTCAGAGCTGCCCTTGCACTCGGGCTGCAACTCCTCTTCAACCCAGCGTCGCACCTGGTGTCGATCCTTCCGGCGAACCAACTGCTCGCTGTGAATGTTCCGGGGAAAGATCTCGGGCCTTCCTTCATGACTCAGAGAAAAGCTCCGCCGTACACCCACCGGATACTTTGTGGGCCCGTGAATCACCGCGGCCCGGATTTCAACGCCGGTGATGTCCTCGAACAGGTAATCGCTTTCACTATCTTCACTGCGGCGACCGAGGATAATGCTCCTGAACGAGCCCAGTACCAGATACCCACCCGGCTGCAACGGCCCCTGCCGCAACACCTGGTGCACGTTGGCGTCGTCCGCCCCGACCCGGCGGTACTCTGTCACCGTCATGATTTTCTCTTCGCCCGCACGGGTGTACAGAACCACCTGCACACACTGCACGTGCACCGTTTCCTTGCCCATGTTCACCAGCAGACACAGCGCGTCCGGGTTTTCATTCTGGGCGTGGTGAATCACAAGGTAGGGCCGGTTATTCCGTTTGTACTGCAGGAAAAACAGCTGGAAATAAACAATCCAGACAATTGCCATGATGGCGCTGCTGACAGGAGCGATGTAATCCATCTGTCCATTCTCCTTCATCCATATCACTCATTACGCTAGCTCGCTTTACCTGATTTTTACACCCCGTTGACGGAGCCCGCCCGAAAACCCTGCGATCATTGCGGGCAACAGAATCCGATTCAGGAGTCGTTTATGGCAAACAGTAAAGCCATGCTGATACTCAGTGTTTTCGCGATGGCACTGACAGGTTGCAAGGTCACCGCCACAGACAGTTACCATCACCCGGACTCCGATGATTTCATTTCCGGCCTGTTTTTCGACGCCCGGGATACCGGTCGACACTTCCCCACGAGTTCCTGGTCGTTAACCAGTGCTACCGAAGCATGCCGGAACGAGTCTCTGTATTTCGAAACTGACAGCAGCCGGGTGAGGGTCTATGGTTCACCAGCCTACAGCGAGACTTCATTCCGGGCTGCAGCCTCGGAGCTTGAACGTCGAATCGACGGAGTCCTGAGTCGGTTTCAACTGCGCTGGCCCGATTTTGTCGAGGACCGCAGCGCGGCAGCGCCCTATCCACGGCAGGTAATCGGTTGTCTCAGCCCAAACGTGCCGAGCAGTGAGTTTGTATCAGCCTCAATGACGGCTGTGGCGTTCAACCCGTATTACGGGCAGTGGCCGTATGAGACCAGTCAGATCGTTAGCCACGAACTGGCCCATTTCGTCCAGGAAAACCTGTCCCGGTATGACAGCAGTTACACCTTGCTGCCCTACTGGTTCGCCGAGGGTCAGGCCGTTGTTGTGGCGGGCGAGCCAATTGCCCCGGCCTATCAGCACTTTGACTACGACCCTCTCCGGGACGTCACTACCGATGACGCTGCACGCACTCCGTACCGATTCGAGCACTACGGGCTGGCCTACCGCTACCTGGAAAAGGCCAATGGCGCCCTTGCGATGACGGTATTGCTGGAAATGGCGCAACTGCTGGACTGGGACGGCGGGTTCTATGGCGAGATCAGCACCGGAGAATCCCGGGCCTTTGTGGAAGCATTCAATTCGGCAAGTCTGGTAGACCACCGGAATAACTACCTGAGTTTCCAGAGGTTTCGGAGTGACTACCACGACCTTCTGAACAGCAGTTATTAGCCAAATACCGGCCTGAACTGGATTAAATCTGTCCAATCAGGGATAATTTCGACCGTTTTTCAACCAGTACTGTTGTCGTTGGGTAGTCTCTGGTCATGACCATTTACAGTGTTCTTCAATTAATTATTTTTTCTGTCCTGTTGTTTAACACCGTGCACCTGATGCCGGCCTTCGGCCGCCTGCTCAAGGGTGCAGAATCGGCTTTCCAGTCCGGGTATCTGTGCGCCATGCTCACCATGCGCCTGGCCCGCAACATTCTGGGCCTGATCCTGGTAACCGCCAGCACCGCGCCCAACCCGGAAATCCACGCTCTGGTGCCCAAGGGTATCCTGCTGTTCCTGATTCTGGCACTCATTAACGCCGCCCTGACCCAGTACATGGAACGAATCCGGGTGGAAGAAGGCGCCCGTTTCTAGGCGCCTCACTGTCAGGCGTAAAGCGATTCAATCACGTCGGTGTATTTCTCATAAATGTTGCTCCGGCGCACTTTCATGGTCGCCGTTACTTCGTCGTCGTCGTGGTCCAGCTCCTTGGTAAGCAGATGGAAGCGTTTGATCTGGGCCACCTGCGGTAACTGCTCATTGCCCTTGTTCACCTCTGCCTGGATCAGTTCGTTCACCCGCCCCTGCTCGGTCAGGCTACGGAAGGTGGTGTAAGCAATCCGCTCCTGCTCAGCCCATTTGGCCACCGTGTCGAAGTCGATCTGGATCAGCGCAGACACGTACTTTCTGGCCTCACCAATTACAATGCACTCCTTGATATAGGGACTGGCCTTGATGGTGTTCTCGATTTCCGTCGGTGACAGGTTCTTGCCGCCGGCAGTGATCATGATGTCTTTCAGCCGATCGACAATCTTGAGCTGACCATCCCGCCATTCGCCCACGTCGCCAGTATGCAGCCAACCGTCTTTCAGGGTTGACGTCGTGGCCTCGTCGTTCTTGTAATACCCCTTGAACATGCTGCCACCACGCATGATGATCTCGTTGTGCCCCCCAAGCGTTACCTCAACCCCGGACACAGCCACACCCACCGTCCCCAGCCGCACGTCATCAACCGGTTGCGCCGTGGCAACGCCAGTGCTTTCCGTCTGGCCATAGACTTCCACCAGCGGAATACCGATGGTCCGGAAGAACTCGAGAATGCCGGTGGATATCGGGGCCGCACCGGTGAGTGCAATGGTGCATCGGCGCAGGCCGATAAAGTTCTGCAATGCACGCAACACCAGCCAGTAGCTGAGGCTGTAGAGGCATTTTTCCTTCAGATTCCAGTCTGAACGTGGCTTTGTGGCCATTGGCGAACACACGCGGATCGCCCAGTTGAACAGGCCCTGCCGCAACCGCCCCGTCTCCTGAATCTTGATATAAATCGAAGAGTGCAGCTTCTCCCAGATCCTCGGCACACCCAGGAAAAAGGTCGGCGCAATTTCCCGCAAATCCTCCTGGATCGTCCGCAGACTCTCACCAAAGCTGACCGTGCTACCCACATATACCGGCGCAATATTGGTAAAAGCCTGTTCTGCTACATGGCAAAGCGGCAGGTAAGACAAGCTGGATCCGTGTTCGTCTGCCTGCAAAAGTTCAATCAGTCCCGGCGCCGCCGCATGCAGGTTCTGCCAGCTGATCATGGCGCCCTTGGGTCGACCGGTAGAGCCGGAGGTATAGATCATCAGGGCGGTGTCATCCATCTGCTGGGCATCCAGCAATTCATCCACCAGATCGGGGTGCTGCTTTTCAAATTCTCTGCCGCGGGCCTCGATGTCCTCGAACGCCGATGGCGGCTCCGGGTAATAACGCAGGCCCTTCATATCGATGGCGATGCAGTGCTTCAGTTTTGGCAGGTCGGGCCAGGCTTCCAGCACCTTGTCGGTCTGTTCCTGATCTTCGCAGATTACAAACTCAGCATCGCTGTGCTCCAGCACGTAGGCCACTTCGTTCCAGGGACTGGTGGGATAGACGCCGACACAGATGCCCCGCACCAGGCCGATGCCCATCTGGCCAATCACCCATTCCACCCGGTTTTCCGAGATGATGGCCATATGGCCGCCTGGCTCAAGCCCCATGGCCCGAAGTCCCAGCCCGAAATGCCGGGCCCGCTGGTAGTAATCCTGCCAGGAATAGGCCTGCCAGATACCGAAGTCTTTCTGGCGAAGGGCAAGGGCGTCCGGCCGCTCTCGGGCGTGGGCACGCAACATTTGGGTGAGAGTCAGCTCAGGTATGGAAGGGGTTGTCATGACAGCCACCGTTTACGGCGTTTGTAGTGCTTAATGTCGCGGTAACTGCGAGCTTCACCTTCCTTGCCGCCCACACCCAGATAGAATTCCTGCACATCTTCATTGGAGGTAAGCTTGTCCGCCGGACCGTCGATCACAATCTTGCCGTTCTCCATGATGTAGCCGTAGGACGCGATCGCCAGAGACACCGCCGCATTCTGTTCCACCAGGAGAATAGCGGTGCCCTGCTCCCTGTTGATCCTGGCCACAATGGTAAAGATCTCCTCCACCAACAGCGGGGCCAGGCCCAGGGACGGCTCATCCAGCATAATCAGGTCCGGCTGGGCTATCAGCGCCCGCCCCAATGCGAGCATCTGCTGCTCGCCGCCGGACAGGTAGCCAGCCAGCTGTTTACGTCGTTCCTTCAGGCGAGGAAAGTAGTTATAGACCAGCTCGTAGCTGTCACTCAGGGACGGCTTGTTGCCGCTGAGGGCATAGGTAGCCGCAATCAGGTTTTCTTCCACCGTCAGGTCTTCGAACACCCGCCGACCCTCCATGACATGGAAGAGCCCGTTGCGCACCAGTTTTTCAGGGGGTGTACCCTTTACATCCTGGCCCCGGAAACGAACTTCGCCGGCGGTAACCTCGCCGTCTTCCAGGGTCAGCAGTCCGGAGACACTTTTCAGGGTGGTGGATTTTCCGGCGCCGTTGGAACCCAGGAGGGCCACGATGGCGCCCTCCGGCACCCGCAGTGACAGGCCCCGAAGGACCTGCACTGACTTGTTATAGACCACCTCGATATTATCGATTTCCAGTAAGGCTTCCATACCGCCCCTCAGTCGAGGTGAATCCAGTCCGATACCGGCTCATAGCGGCCTTCTTCCGCATTTACCCGCCAGATACGGCCTACCGGGAAAGACATATCCCGCACGGTAACCGGAATACCGATAATCCCGCCGGTGTCCCAGTCCTCAATGGAAGCCAGGGCTTCCGCCATGTTATCCCCGTTCAGCTCTTTACCGGCATCCAGGGTGCGCTCGACCACTTCGGTCCAGACCATCGCATTGAACCAGGCCTGCATGTAGCCAGTGGGACGGTAGCCCGCTTCCGGGTCGCTCTTCTCGGCCTGGGCCCGGAGGGCATCCAGCATCGGTCCGCCTTCCTCGCTGTCGTAGTAGTTGTAGGGCATCACACCCATGTAGCCGTCGGCATCCGCCCCCATCTTGTCGATGATGAGCTTGTCGGAGGACCAGAAGGTTCCCATGAACTGAGTATCCAGACCCATCTGGCGCATTTGCACCATGAACTCGTTGATCGGTGACAGCACGTAGCCGTGGAACACCACGTAATCCGGGCGCACCCGACGCAGCTTCAGCACCTCGGCAGAAACGTCCACGCTACCGGGCTTGGTAACAATCTCTTCCACCACTTCGATACCCAGCTCGGCGGCACGGGCTTTGCCATTTTCGATCGGGTCCTTGCCAAACTCGGTATCGCTATAGACGAATGCCACGTTCGGCATGTCTCCGTCCTTCCCCTGGGAGGCGATGTACTCCAGGATGATCCCGAACATCTGGCTGTAGTTGGGCCCCGGAATGAACTGATACGGATAAGCTTCATTGTCCGTCAGCGCGGTGGCGAAAGAGGCACCGCTCATCAGTGTGTTGCCCTGGCTGTTGAGCTCCGAGGCTATGGCCTTCATGAATCCCGTGCTGTCGCCGTAATAGGTGGCTGGGGAACTGCTACCGGAAATCTTCTTGAAGGCCGCGACAGAACGGTCTACCTCATAGGCGGTGTCTTCCATGACATATTCCACCGGGTGGCCATTAATGCCGCCCTGGCTGTTGATCCAGCTTGTGTAGTCGGTCAGCCCCGCATGGATGTGAATACCGGCGAAAGCAAAGACACCGGAAAGCGGAATGGAGCCGCCAAAGACGATAGGTTCTTTATCCTGAGCCATGGTCGGCGCTGCAACGGTCAGTGCAGCGACCAGGCTACCCAGTCCGGCAAGCCGGCGACCTTTCTTGAGGATGTTTCTGAACATGTTTCTTCTCCTTGCTGCTTCTTGTTGTTGGTGCTGCATGGGCTCTTCATACCAGGCCCGTTGAAACACGATTAATTTCGGAACGGCCAAAGGCGGAAAAAACGGCGGATGCGGTGCCAGATCTCCGCCAGTCCATGAGGCTCAAAAATCAGAAAGCCCACGATCAGGGCGCCAAAAATGATTTCCAGCATCGGTGACATGAACACCGGGGCATTTGGATAGAACGGGGTCAGCGCAGCGGTCAGCAGCTTCAGGGCTTCCGGTACCAGGGTCATGAAGGCAGCACCGAGAATGCCACCCAGCAGGTTCCCCATGCCGCCGACAATCACGGCCGCCAGATAGAAAATGGACATGGAAAGCGGAAAACTCTCTGGCGTCACCACCCGATAGAAATAGGCAAACAGGCCGCCTGCAACCCCGGCATAGAAAGAACTGAGCGCAAACGACATGAGTTTGTAGCGCAGCAGGTTAATGCCCAGAATCTCCGCGGAAATATCCCGGTCACGGATGGCGATAAAAGCCCGGCCAATTCTCGTCCGGAACACATTCCTGGCCGCCATCACCATCAGAACCGCCAGCGGCACAATGATGAAATACATCATGAAGTCGCTTTGAAAGGCCAGCCCGAACAGGTGCGCCGGTTCCAGACTCAGGCCGCCCATACCACCCGTAACCGATTCCCACTCGGCGAAGATAAAGTGCAGGAACACGCTCGCCGCCAGGGTAGCAATGGCCAGATACAGGCCTTTGACGCGAAGCGAGGGCAGGCCTACCAGGATCCCGACGGCGGCGGCCATAAGGCCGGCCAGCACCAGAGTCACCGGGAATGGCAGTGCCGTATTTATCGACAGCCAGGCAACGGTGTAGGCACCGACCCCCATAAATCCGGCCTGCCCCAGGGAAATCAGGCCGGTAAAGCCGGTCAGGATGTTCAGGCCGGTGGTACTGATGACCGCAATGCCGACCAGGCACCCCAGGTACAGCAGATAGGAGTCCACAACAAAAGGGAAGACCAGCAAAATCAGCAGGAACAGCCCCAGCCACAGTTTCTGGGTCTGGCTGGTCCAGATTGCCTCATCGGCCTCGTAACTCTGTTTTGCGTCACCGATGCGCATCTTAAACTCGCTCTATTTCGTGGGTGCCGAACAGGCCGTAGGGGCGGATCACCAGGATTACTGCCAGCACCAGGAAGGTTGCCGGCATCCGGTATTCGCCGCCCAGATAGGCGCCCGCCACGGTTTCCAGCCAGCCGATAAACACCCCGGCCACCAGCGCTCCGAGAATGCTATCCAGACCGCCTACGATCACGACCACCAGCACACTGAGGCCGATGATTCCGAATTGCGGGCTCAGCCCGCCGGTAGCTGCAACCAGAACACCGGCCAATGATGCGGCAAGGGAACCAAACACCCACGCCATGTTGAAGACCCGGCGCACATTGATACCCATGGAGTAAGCCGCCGCCTGATCCGAGGCGGTTGCCCTGAGGGCAACGCCGCCCCGGGAGAACCGGAAATAAAGCAGGTAGATGACCAGCAGGACGGAACCAATGAGAAAGCCATAGGCGATTTTGGGCGCCAGATACAGTTCACCAATGAACACCGGCTCCCGGGGCAGGAAGTTGGGCAACAACTGCGGATCCGCCGTCCAGATAAACTCCACCAGGCCCACCAGGATGCTGGCGATCCCGATGGTCACCATAACCACGGAAATGGGCGACTCACCCAACATCGGCCGGATCATGGTCTTCTCAATCACACCACCGAGAATGCTGCCGCCGATAACGGCCAGCGGGAGGGCAATCCAGGGCGACATTTCCATGCCACCGGCAAACGCCAGAAACAGGTAGGCCGCGAACATCATGATCTCGCCAATGGCGAAATTGATCACTCTGGTCGCCTTGTAGATGATCACAAAGCCCAGGGCAATCAGCGCATACAAGCCACCCATGGCCAGCCCTGCCAGGCTGATTTCGCCGAAGAACAACCAATCCATCAGGCGGCCTCCCCCTCGGCATTGAGTTTCTTGCGCAGGCTCTCGATATCGCTGTTGCCAAGGTACGCCTTGATGACCTCGGGGTTATTCTGAACGTCCGATGGCAATCCCTCGGTGATCACCTGGCCAAAGTTCAGAACGGCAATGTGGTCTGAAATATCCATCACCATGCCCATATCGTGTTCCACCATCAGCACGGTGACGCCCCACTCTTCCCGAATGTCGAGAATAAACCGGGCCATATCCTCCTTTTCTTCCCGATTCATACCCGCCACCGGCTCATCCAGCATCAACACTTTTGGCTGCATGGCGAGCGCGCGGGCCAGTTCAACCCGTTTTTGCAGTCCGTAGGACAGGCTCGCCACCGGCTGCCGGCGGATGTGGTCTATTTCCAGGAAATCGATAATCCGCTCTTCCACCTCTTTGCGGACGGCCATTTCCTCACGCCGGGCCGGGCCGAAATAGGCCAGGGCACTGAGCAGACCGCTCTTCATGTGCACATGAGCGCCCAGCTTGATGTTATCGAGGACGGTCATACCCCGGAACAGGGCAATATTCTGGAAGGTTCGGGCCAGGCCAAGTGCGGCACGCTTCGGCGGCTTGATATTGCCCGCAAGGGCCTCCCCCTGATACCGGATGGTGCCCTGCTGAGGCTTGTAAAAACCGGAGATGCAGTTGAAGAGCGAGGTCTTGCCGGCGCCGTTCGGTCCGATAATCGTGGTTACGGTGTTCTCAGGCACCCGGAAACTGACGTCCTGCAGCGCTTTCACACCACCAAACGACAGAGAAAGGTTGCTGATTTCAAGGATGCTCACACTACCTCCCGGCACCCCTGGCGCCGGGTAAACAAGCACGTGAACACGCCCTGCAGATACCCATCTCACGCCCGAAGATGATTGTAATTTTTGTTTTTTCTTGTGGTCGGGGTTAGCCCCGATCCAGATTTAAAGTAGTCCATTCAGGCAACATTAGGCAAACCGCTCTATCCTGTTACCCGAACAGACAACAACAATCTGTACGCAGGTTTCTGATCTTCAGACCTGCCGTATCGGGAGGGCAATTCACCATGACAGACACACTGGTAACCACCGCATTTGATACCGAAACAGGGGTAGCCAGAGTAACCTTCAATCGCCCTGAGGCCCTGAACGCCATCAATGTACCCCTGGCAGAAGCATTCCTCGCGGCAGTTCAGGAAATCAATGATCTTTCCGGCGTTCGTTGTATCGTCCTGACAGGCGCGGGGCGAGCCTTCATGGCAGGTGGTGACGTATCCAGCATGGCCGGCACGTCCGAGCAGGCAGGGGCAGCCATCAGCGCGATACTGGACGCCGTCAATCCCGCCATACTGCTCCTGCGCAGCATAAATGCCCCGGTGATCGCCGCGGTCAGGGGCGTAGCCGCCGGCGCAGGACTGAGCCTCACACTGATGGCCGACCTGGTGGTCGCCCATGACGACAGCAAATTCCTGGTCGCCTACAACGGTATTGGCGCGGTTCCGGATTGTGGCGGCAGTTGGGCCCTGGCGCACAAACTCGGCGCTGGCCGGGCAGCAGAATTGATGCTGTTGGGGCGCACTCTCAGTGCCGCGGAAGCCAGGGACTGGGGCATCGTCAACGTTGTCGCCACGGACAGCGATTACGAGAGCCTGCTAAACCGCATCATCGAAAAAATCGCCAAGGGCCCAACCCGCGCCTATGGCGCCTATCGCCAACTGATTGATCGGGCCAACGGAAACCAACTGGCCGACCATCTGGAAGCAGAGCGCGCGGCGTTTCTTGAAATGACTCGCACAGAGGACTTTGCGGAAGGGGTATCAGCGTTTTTGGCTAAACGTCCGTCAGAGTTCCGAGGACGCTGAAGCGGGAACGAACTCGGCTCGGTTCCGGCCATTACGTTTGGCCTGGTAGAGTGCCTTATCCGCCGCCACCATGATGTCCTTGAAGCTGCCGAGGTCCGGGGCGAGGGTCACACCCCCGATACTGGCAGAAAGATGCAAAGGCAGGTCATTGATATTGCGACCACCCTCAACGATGGAATTCAGCAAACGACCAGTTACCGCTTCAACAGCTTCACGGTTGTTGTTACGCAGTACGGCGGCAAATTCCTCACCGCCAACACGCCCGATGATGTCTTCATCCCTTAGCTCAGCCGTCATCAGACTCGCTACGATCCCGAGAACCTCATCACCGACGGCATGGCCGTGGCGGTCGTTAATCTGTTTGAAATGATCCAGGTCGATCATCAGGACAGTAAGAAGGCTTCCCTCTTCCCTGGCCTTCTCAAGAGCCCGCTCACCCTCCCGGTAAAACGTGCGACGGTTAAACAACTGAGTGAGGTCATCGCGCTCCGCAAGGGCAAGCAGATTCTGCTCGGTTCGGGTAAACACCAGTAATGGCAACGCCATGGCGGTGGCATTCACCAGTAGCAAGTGGTTAATCAGGATCAGTTTCAACAACCCGGGAAGATCGAGATCGGAACCGCCGCTCACGGATAAGGCGATTATCAGCACCTGGGTCATCATCAGGATTCCGTGAACAGCAAAGAGGGTTTGCAGAATTCTTGATGGCAGTCGGGGTTTGCGTTCAAGCGAGCCCAAACGATAAATCGCCAGGCTGAAGACCAGTGCCGAAAATAACGCAGTCAGGAATCGTGCGATGATCGGATCCCACCCGGTACCAACAGCCAGGCCAAGCAAATAAAGCAGAGAGGCTCCATACAGAATCCTGGCCGATCGCCTGGTACCTGCCACTGGCAATCCCGCCAGTGCGTGTATCCCGGCGAGCAGCAACAAAGGGGAAAGGCCGAGCACCAGATGGGCGGTAAATACCATGGCCCCCGGGACCTCTGCCAGCTCACGGGCTACTGCCAGACCTGTCCCCATCACAAATGTCAGGCATGCTAGTGCCCAAAGCAGGAAACACTGTTCGCGCTGTCGAAGATGGTAAATCGCCCAGAGCATGCCCCCGATCAGGATGTTAACCATAACCGAAGTGACCAGCAGCGTTGGCAGGTGCATGTTCAGGTCCATAAAGGCAGGGCTTTCCATGATTCACAAGTGTATTTTTCAGCGTACCAGCTTAACTTCTGCGACTGCGCCCTAGCTGTGTATCGTTTGGTATGATAATTGTCACGCTTTGGTGCGACATCCATGAACTCACTGCGAGACCCCATGAATCCAACCATAGAAGTTCTGAAATCCCACCGCTCCATCCGCAAGTTCACCGGTGAACAAATTCCTCACGACTTGCTCAGGGAGCTGATTCGGGCCGGCCAGTGCGCTGCCACCTCGAACCACGTGCAAGCTTACTCGATCATTCATGTGGTCGATCCGGACAACCGACAGAAAATCGCGGAGCTGGCCGGTGGCCAGAGCTACATTGCCGACTGCTCGGACTTCCTGGTGTTCTGTGCCGACATGCGGCGCTCAACCGATGCCGCGGGGCGAGCCGGGGCCCAAGTCGTGCGAGGAATGACGGAACAGTTACTGGTAGCCACCATCGACACCAGCCTGATGGCCCAGAACGTGGCCATTGCGGCAGAATCCGAGGGGCTTGGGCTATGTTATATCGGTGGCATACGCAACAACCCGGCGGAAATCAGCGAGATTCTCAGGCTGCCGGAGCATGTCTACCCGGTATTCGGTATGTGCCTGGGCTACCCGGACCAGAATCCGGAAGTGAAGCCCCGGCTGCCGGTGGAGGCCATTCTCAGGGAGGACTACTACTCCGATGCCCGCGACGAGGAGCTGGTTGCCGGCTTCGACCGCACCATGAACGAGTACTACCGGGAACGGACTGGAGGCACCAAGGACACCACCTGGTCCGATCAGCTAAAACCGTTGTTCACCTCAAAGCTGCGACCGCACATGCGCGACTTCCTGCGCAAATGCGGCTTCGAGATGAAGTGACCGCCGGCCGGGGCACTAGGCGATAGCCTTCGGCCTGGTGACCCGATCCACCAGATTCACCAGGCCGTGGTAGTCGATACCGCTATGCCGGCTGAGTCCGATCTCGCAGGTACGGCTGGTGGATATACCTTCCTCACAGCCGGCCGTCTGCTCTGCCAGCGTTTTCAGAGAATGGGCGTTCAGCTCCGGCACATTGAAGCCTTTGTCGCCGGCAAAGCCGCAGCAGTGAATACCCTCTGGCACCACCACCTGGGTGCTGCACCGCCTGGCGATATCGATCAATCCCTGCGACTCCCCCAGATGCTGGGTGCTGCAGGTAACGTGCACCGCCAGCGGGGTCCGCTCCGGCTCGAAATCCAGGCGCTCGTAAAGATGATCACGAATGAACCGGACCGGATCAAATAGTGTTAGCCCGGCTTCTTCGGCGGCCTCCCGAATCTGCAGCGTGCAGGGACTGGTGTCGCAATAGACCGGATCCAAACCATTGCGACTGGCCCGCAACAGCGCCGAAATCAGCTCATCTTTTTTGGTCGCCGCCTGGTCCGGGTAGCCCTTGGAGGCAAACGGCTGACCACAACACAGGCTGTCCAGTCCCTCCGGGTAGACCACCTGGTAACCGCCCTTCTCCAGCAGTCGTCGAGTTACCTCAATCAACGGCTCCTGTTGCTTGTCCCCGCGGGCCGGGCCCATGGTCCGGGACACACAGGCCGCCAGATAAACCACCCGTGGCCGGCCATCGGACGGATCCTGCGCAGCGGGTGAAACAAAACGCACCGGCTGGGGCAGGCTCGGATCCCACTGGGCGACCCGACCACCAGACACCTTGCGAACGCCGCCACTGAGACGGGTCAGCAGTGGCGCGCCCAGCAGTCTCTCAGCCGCGGAGGCGCTGGCCAGCACAAAACGGGTCGCTTTCAAAGCGCCGGCAAAATGCTTCGCCAGCTGATTGGCCACGGACTGGCCGGTGGCCTTTTCGCTGCGCAGCTTGCGTACCAGATCGCCGGTATTGATACCCACCGGACATCGTTGGGCACAGAGACCGGTCGCGGCACAGGTATCCAGGCCATGGTACTGATACGCCTTTTCCAGTTCGGCAGTGTCTTCACCGGCACGGCGGCGGGCCTGGATGTCCCGCCAGATTACGATGCGCTGACGCGGCGACAGAGTAAGCCCTTCCGAGGGGCACACCGGCTCGCAGAAGCCACATTCGATGCACTTGTCCACGAGTGGATCGGCCTCGGGCATTGGCTTCAGGTTCTTGAGATGGATCTGTGGATCTTCCGAGAGCACCACGTCCGGATTGAGCAGGTTCTCCGGGTCCAACAGCCGCTTGATCTGCCACATCAGCTGCCAGGCATCATGCCCCCATTCCAGCTCCACGAACGGGGCCATATTGCGACCAGTGCCATGTTCGGCTTTCAGCGAACCTCCGAACTCCACCGCCACCAGCTGCGCCACATCCTGCATGAAGGCTTCATAACGGGCGACTTCCGAAGGATCGTCAAATCCCTGGGGAAACACGAAATGCAGATTGCCTTCCAGGGCATGTCCGAAGATGATTGCATCGTCATAGCCATGCTTCACGAACAGCGCCTGAAGGCGGGTGACCCCCTCAGACAGCTGGTCAATGGGGAAGGTCACATCCTCAATAATCACGGTGGTGCCATTCGGACGAACAGCCCCCACGGCCGGAAAAGTGCCCTTACGAATGGCCCAGAGCTGGTCGGAAACTTTCGCATCGCGGGTGAAGCCCACTTGCTGTTCCAATGGGAACCCGGCTAGGGCCTGCCGAATTCGGACCAGCTGTTCATCCAGAATCTCCGATGACGAGGCCCGGGTCTCCACCAGCAGCGCACAGGCGTTTTCCGATAAATCATGAATCCAGGCCGGCAAGCCCGGCTTGTCCTGAACCGAGCGAAGGCTGCGGCGGTCCAGCAGTTCCACCGCCGCCACAGGCTGAGAGCGCAGCACCGACGCTGCACGGCAGCAGCTCTCCGCATCCCGGAACACCAGCAGGGCAGTGGCTTTGTCCGGATACTCGGGCACGGTGTTATAGGTTACCGCGCTGACGAAACCCAGGGTGCCTTCGGAGCCCACCATCAGGTGCGTGAGAATCTCGATAGGACAAGTAAAATCCACCAGAGCGTTCAGGGACAGGCCGGTGGTGTTTTTCAGGCGGTATTTGTGGCGAATCCGCTCCGCCAGCTCCGGATTCTCCCGGGTATTGATGGCCAGCTTTTTCAGGGCCGCCAACAAATCACCGTGGCTGTTACGAAACGCCGAGACGCTCGCCGGGTCCTCGGTGTCCAACACCGCGCCGTCCGCCAGCACCAGACGCATGCCGGCCAGGGTGTGGTAGCTGTTCTGGGCAGTACCGCAGCACATGCCGCTGGCATTGTTCGCAACAATGCCGCCAATCTTGCAGGCGTTGATGGACGCCGGATCCGGTCCGATCTTGAAGCCCTTGGGTGCTAACCAGGCATTCGCCTGAGCGCCGATCACACCCGGTTGCAGACGAATCTGGCGGCCTTCTTCCCGGATGTCGTGGCCGTTCCACTGATCGCCCAGAACAATCAGGATCGAATCACTGATCGCCTGTCCGGAAAGGCTGGTACCGGCGGCCCGGAAGGTCACCGGCACCTTGTGGCGGCGGGCGATGGCCAGCAGATCGACAACCTCTGCTTCATCCTGAACCCGCACCACTACCTTTGGGATCAGGCGGTAGAAACTGGCGTCGGTTCCGAACGCAAGGGTGGACACCGGATCGTTAAAGACCCGGTTTTCGGGAATCCGTTGCCGGATATCGGCCAACACTTCCGGGGTAAAAGTCATGCGTCCTCCAGAACCAGCACAATGAGCTCACGGGGGCCGTGGGCGCCATAGGCCAGCACCTGTTCGATGTCCGCGGTCTTGGACGGGCCAGACACCAGCAGAACATTTGTGGGCAGCCCGGCCGCCCAGTCCTGAGCCACCATCATGTCATACAGATTGTCGTGAATCTCGCTGGCCTTGAGCAGGGCAATATGTACCGGCGGCACCAGGCTCATCAGCCGCGGTTCATTGCGGTCCGGCCAGAGCACGAGCGTGCCGGTGGCGGCAATACCGCCAAGGGTGCCGGTCAGGCTGGCCTCCACGTTCCAGAACAGTTCTTCTTTCCAGGCTTCCACCGGCTGATCGTAGGCCAATAACTCGACCTTCTGCTCCGTGGCCTCGAAGTAAGCCTGCAGCGCTCGGCCATGTTCTTTCGACGGGGCGCACAACAGGTTGGTGAGGTTGCGTTTGTTCAGAAGTTCGGCCACCAATTCCGGCCAGTTGTCAGACCGGCACGGATGCACTTCAGTGTGGACCGCTTCCATCAGGCTACGCAACCGGTCGATCCGGTCTTCCGGCGCGTACCGCCAGGGGGCCGTAACCAGCCGCTCATCAAACTCGTCGGGGCGGGGCGTCGTGCCGGCGAGGCTGTTTCTCAATTTGCCAAGGATGTTCGCGCGGGCGCTCATGATGGCCGGCCTCCGTTCTGATCGAGATGCTGGGCCGCCAGATCGTGAAGGGACCGGCGGGCGGGCACCGGCGCACTGTGATTCTCGGTCCAGGGGCCGGCCTTCTTCGGAGACAACGCCCGGAAGCGGGTAGCCGCCCACAGGAAACTGCGATACAGCACCGGACGGGTATTGAGCATTTGCCAGCCGCGCCAGATCCACCGCTCTCTTCGGGAGAACTTGGCGCCGCCACCTTTTACCTGTTGCGGCTGCTCGGGAGCCTTCACATTTTCCTGGCGCAAACGCTGCAGCAATTCGGGGATCGGGATTTTGACCGGGCACACCTCACCACAGGCGCCACAGAGAGATGAGGCGCTGGGATGATCGGGCACATTATCCAAACCCGCCATGTGCGGCGTGATGATCTTGCCTATAGGTCCGGGATAAACCTCGCCATACGTGTGGCCACCCACCCGCGTGTATACAGGACAGTGGTTCATACAGGCGCCACAGCGGATACAGTTGAGTGTCTGGCGCATCTGGGCATCGGCAAAGGCCCCACTGCGTCCATTATCCAGCAGCACCAGGTGCACTTCCTCCGGACCATCCAGCTCGTCTGGCTTGCGCGGGCCGGAAATCAGGTTCACATAGGTGGTGATCGGCTGACCAAGGGCCGAACGGGTGAGCAAGGATACCAGCGGCACCACGTCTCTCAGGTTGGGCACCACCTTTTCGATGCCCGTCACCGCAATGTGTACTGGCGGAACCGTGGTGCTCATGCGACCGTTGCCCTCATTCTCAACCAGCAATAAGGTGCCGGTTTCGGCGATGGCAAAGTTCACACCAGAGACACCCACATCGGCTTCCATGAATTTCTGACGCAGGGTCCGACGGCCAATCTGGATCAGCTGATTGACGTCTTCTGTTTCCGGCTCGCCCAGCTTGTCATGGAACAGCTTTGATACTTGCCTGGCGTTCTTGTGAATCGCCGGCATGATGATGTGGGAGGGCTTCTCGTTATCGAGTTGGACAATGTACTCACCCATGTCGGATTCCAGGCATTCAATGCCCCGCTCCGCCAGGTAGTCGTTCATCTCCATCTCTTCGCTGACCATGGACTTGCCCTTCACCACCTGATTGCCTTTACGGGCCTCAATGATGTCGTGCACCAGGGTATTGGCTTCCTCAATTGTCTCCGCCCAGTGCACCTTGACGCCATTCTCGGTCAGTTTTTGCTCGAGCTGTTCCAACAGGTCCGGCAGACGGGACAACGCCCCAGCCTTGATTCGGTTTCCCAGCTCCCTCAGGCCTTCGCGCTCATCGGCATCTGGAAAGGCATTGGCCCGCTTGGACATCAGCGAGTCCATTGCCACGCGGAAATTGTTGCGCAGCTGTCCGTCTGCGAGCGCCCCTTCGGCACGGCCCCGGAAGTCGGAGGGCAGTTCGGTGACCGGAATACGCTGGCTCATGCAGCCTCCCCTTCGCTGGTGCCATTGATTCGCTCCCAGAGGAAACTGGCCAGGTGCCGGCCCCGGAAGCTCTCTTTCTGTTTCTCCAGGGAACCGTTGATGTTCATCAGGCAGCCACCGTCGGCGGTCACCATTTCAACCGCGCCGGAGTCCATCAGCGAACGGGTCTTGTCTTTGACCATGGCCCCTGAGACCTCCGGCATTCGCACTGAGAAGGTCCCGCCGAACCCGCAGCACTCACTCTCATGGTCATGATCGATACGCTCGACTCTCTCGAGTTGCTGAAGCAGTTCACGAGCGTGCAGATGGGTGTTCATTTCGCGACGCGCGGAGCAAGAGGTATGCAGGGCGATCTTGCTGGGCGCGCCCCGGTCAGCCAGCTGTACCTTGCAGACTTTCAGTAAAAACTCGGTCAGTTCAAAGGTGCGCTCGGCCAGCGCTTCCACCCGCCTGAGCGTGTCTGGCTCATCAGCAAACAGCGCCCGATAATGATGCCGGAACATACCCGCACAGGACCCGGAAGGCACGACGACGGGCAGGCCCGCCCGGTCCAGAATATCCAGCTGTGCGCGTGCCACGGCTTTGGCTTCGTCCCGGTACCCGGACGTCCACGCAGGCTGCCCGCAACAACTCTGCTCCTGAGGGAAATGCACGCGGACACCTTCCCGCTCCAGCAGATGGATGGCGTCCAGCCCGGCCTCCGGGAAGAAAAGGTCAACCACACAGGTGCCGAAAAGCGTCACGGCCTCGGGCTTGTCAGGGTAAACCCGTTCAGGCTCACGCTCGGGTGCGACCCGGGTGGCGTTGGGTGCGGCATCGTAAAACAGCTGGCTCATCGGTTACGTCTCAACACAGTCTTGATTAGATTCATCTGTTAATTGGTATTACCAATTGACAGATACTATTTACTAAGGTATTCGAGAGCCGCAACCTATGTCAAAGAATTCCAAGATACACATCGGTCTATACCTCCCCCATTTATCGACACTTGGCCTCGCAGCCGCCCTGTGTTATTGGTAATACCAATATTTGATCTTGAGACAGGAACATCTAATGGACGTCGGACATATCGCGCCTCGCAGACTTGCGGACACCATCGTGGAACAACTGGAAACCATGATTCTGGAGGGCACCCTGCAGCCAGGTGAACGATTGCCGCCAGAAAGGGTACTGTCAGAGCAATTCGGCGTGTCCCGCCCTTCCCTGCGGGAAGCGATCCAGCGGCTGACCGCCAAAGGTTTATTGATCAGCCGTCAGGGTGGCGGCAACTATGTCACTGAATCCCTCGGTGGCAGTTTCAGCGATCCACTGATTCCTCTGCTGGAAAACCGGCCAGAAGCGCAGCGGGACCTTCTTGAGTTCCGCCGGACCCTGGAAGCGGATTGCGCCTATTACGCAGCGCTGCGGGCCACCGAAGTGGACCGCGCCCACCTGAAGACCGCCTACGAGGCCCTACAAGCCTGCTACAGCAAAGACAAAGACCGGGACCTGGAAGCGGAAGGCGCCGCCGATGCCCGCTTTCACCTGGCGATCGCCGAGGCCAGCCACAACGTGATTCTCCTGCACACCATCCGGAATCTCTTCAACATGCTGAAGAGCAACGTGGTGACCAATATTGGTGGCATGTACAAGAGGGAAGCGGAAACCCGCCAGGGGCTGGTGGAGCAGCATCGCATGTTGTACGAAGCCATCACGGAAGGGCGGGCCGACGAGGCCCGGGAACTGGCCGGCAAGCACATCCTCTATGTGCAGAAGGTGCTTTCAGAACGCAGCGAAAACCATCGACGACTCGAGCGCTCCCTGCGCAGGGACAAACTCGCCCGGAGCTGAGACAGCCCACTGGGCGCTCAGAGCAGACGATTGATCTCTTTCCACAGCCTGCGATAGGCATCGGCTGCCACCGAGCCGGGTGCAAGCAGCTCTACCGGCGTGCCCTCTTCGCCCATCTTTTCCACCACGCTGGCGTTCGGGATGATCGTCTTCAGTCCTTTGGGCAGAATCTCATCCTGGGCATCGATCAGTTCCCGGTGCAGCCCTTTCCGGCGGTCCGCCATGGAATAGAACGGGTGCAGCTTGCCGGGCTTCAGCTTCTTGTCCTTGGCAAATTCCAGCAACTGCTTCCAGCTGTTCAGGGACAGCCAGGTGGGAATCACCGGCACGAACACCTCGTCTGCCGCTTTCAGCACCTGTTCAGAAAGCCGGGACAACGACGGCGGGCAATCCAGTACCACGAGACTGGTTTCTTCAGACAGCGGCGCCAGCCACTGTTTGATCAGGTTGCTGCCATCCTCCTGATCCAGCTTTACATCCAGGTTGCGGAAACTGGTGTGGGAAGGGATGAAATCGAGGTTTTCGTATTCACTCTGATGGATAAAGTCGGCGATGGGCGTCTTGCCTTTGAGCAAGTGCGAGAGCTTGTGCCCTTTAACCTCATCGGCCCCTGCCAGATACCAGCTGGAGGCGCCCTGGGGGTCAAGATCCCAGAGCAGTGTGGGATAGCCGGCCTGGCTGGCCAGATAGGCGATATTCACGGCGGCGGCGGTTTTGCCAACACCGCCCTTCAGACTGTAAAACGCAATGGTCCTCATCCTGTCAGATCCCTTAATCCAGGCATAAAAAAACCGGGGAAGTCCCCGGTTAAAGCATTCACACGATGCACAACACAATGCATGTCGTCCTGATGAGTTTTCAGGCTATGCTTTCCCGGTGACAGTTTGATGACAGCCTTCAGGCCATCCTCAAAATTCCCGCATCCTTACTGGCTTACTTTCTCCCAGACGGTCAGCTCGGAGAAGCTGTGCTGGAACTTGTTTCTCGTTTCCCTGATGACAAACGGCAGGCTCCAGGGCTCAAACAACAGCCGGAAATGGGGCGCCAACATCTCCTTGAGGCCGTCGAATGTCGAGAAATCTTCTCCATTCTTCTTGAACCCGCCAACCCAGTGTTCCTTCGGCGTGTACTCCTCCAACCAAGTATAGGGTGAGGCAATTACCAGAAGCCCGAGTTCGTTAATCCGCTCATGGATGGTCTCCAGAAACAGCGATGGCTGGTACAACCGGTCGATCAGGTTGCCTGCGAGTACCAGATCATACCCGGTGAACTGCGATGGCAGATCGCAGGCGTCGCCCTGATGAAAAGACACGCGCTCAGCGGCCTCCTCCAGCCCGAGCGACGCAAGGGACTGGTCCTGAAAGGTCACCAGTTCCCCCTCCTCCGGGCGCGCATAACGCACCCTTCTGTCACGAGCGACTTCCTGGCATTTGTTGACGAACGCCCTGGAAAAATCAATGCCGTCCACGTGCCGGAAATGGCGGGCCAACTCAAGGCTGGTGCGGCCCACGGCACAACCAATATCCAGCACACGATCCAGGGGCCTGCCATCCATCGCATGCATGGCGGCATCCGCCAGCGCCTTGGGGAAGTTGGCCTCTCCGTGCCACCGCTCGCCAAAGTGAAATTCCAGGTATTGGGCGAGTGTGGTGTCGTTTTCATAGTACTCGGCTTGCTGCAAGAGAATTCTCCTACCCTGAATGGTTCAACGGCTTCATCTAGCGTAACAGGAAGTTGCCAATACCCTGATCAATAACCGTCTCTTCCGAGCGATCCTTAAGAGGTACGCCGGAAACCTCCTGACGGCGAGCCTCCCTGAGCAAATACCCGAGCCGCCAGCTCGCCTCTTTGAACGACAACCCCGCCGGGCGGATGTTGGATATGCAGTTTCGGCTGGCGTCAGTCAGTCCGGGCTCCGGTGCCCAGGTCAGGTAAAGCCCGAGGCTGTCCGGAGAACTCAGGCCGGGGCGCTCACCAATCAGCACCACAACACAACGGGCGTTAAGCCGGTGACCGACATCATCACCAATCGCAACCCGTCCCTGAGAGACAACGATCAGGGGCGCCAGTTCCCAGGTCTGATCATCGGTCTCAAGATTCGCCAGCAGCGCCTCGAGAAACCCCACAGCGTTTTCCTGTACGCCATAAGAGGACAAGCCGTCTGCGACCACGAGAGCCAGGTCGATGGGTGAATCACCGGTGTGGCCCTGGCGGTCCAGCGCCTCACAGGATTTCTGGCTGAGCCTGCGCCCGAGATCCGGGCGTTGCAGGTAGGTTATCCGGTCGCTGGCCTGGCTTTGCAAATGAACCGGCTCATGGGGCAATAACGCTTTTCTCCGCTCGGTCAGTTCGGCCAGGTCCTTCATCAACGCCGAGGTATTCAGTGGCAGATGGACCGCATCCCTTGCCTGGGCATGGGCGAGCTGAAACGCCAGCATCTCATGCGTGGGCAGGCTGATGCCGGCCCGGCCAAGACCAATCCGGGCATCGGTCCAGGCCGAGAGCCGGCGCCAGGGGTTGGCGATTACTGATGGCTTTTGGCCAGTCATGATCCGACCCCTCCGGGCAAACTGGCCAGGCTTTTCCGGAAGGCTTCCGGCAATCCGTCTGAGGGCACCTTGCCCTCGCCATCCTGGAAAATCTGCATGCGGGTGAGCCACTGTTCGAATTCCGGCGCCGGCCGTTTGTCGAGCACCCGGCGAACATAAAGGGCATCGTGAAACGAGGTGGTCTGATAGTTCAGCATGATGTCGTCGGAGCCGGGTATGCCCATGATGAAGTTACAGCCGGCCACGCCCAATAAAGTCAGCAGGTTGTCCATGTCGTTCTGATCGGCCTCGGCATGATTGGTGTAGCAGATATCACACCCCATGGGCAGGCCCAGCAACTTGCCACAAAAATGGTCCTCCAGCCCGGCCCGCGTGATCTCCTTGCCGTCATAGAGGTATTCCGGCCCGATAAACCCGACCACGGTATTCACCAGAAGCGGCTCGAATTTGCGGGCCACGGCGTACGCCCTGGCCTCGCAGGTTTGCTGATCGACACCGTGATGGGCATCGGCCGACAGCGAGCTGCCCTGACCGGTTTCGAAATACATCACGTTGTTACCCACCGTGCCGCGGTTAAGAGACAGCGCTGCGTCCCGGGCCTCGGCCAGGGTGGCCAGATCAAACCCGAAACTCCTGTTCGTGGCTTCGGTGCCGCCAATGGACTGGAACACCAGATCCACCGGAGCCCTGTTCTCGATGGCTTCCAGGGTATTGGTTACATGGGTCAGTACGCAGGACTGGGTGGGAATCTCGTACTTGCGGATCACCTCATCCATCAACTGTAGCAGCCGGACACTCTGGGCCACGTTGTCCGTGGCAGGATTGATTCCGATCACCGCATCGCCGCTGCCATAAAGCAATCCGTCCAGGATGCTGGCGGCAATGCCTGTTATGTCATCCGTGGGATGATTGGGCTGGAGCCGCGTCGACATCCGCCCCGGCAGGCCGACGGTGCTTCGGAAAGCGGTTTGCACCCGGCATTTCTGCGCGACCAGGATCAGGTCCTGGTTGCGCATGATCTTGCACACAGCTGCCGCCATCTCCGGAGTTATCCCAGCGCGGATGCGCACCAGCATCTCGGGCGTGGCCAGATCGCTCAGCAACCAGTTCCGGAAGTCGCCCACGGTAAGGTGGGAAACCGGCTCAAAGGCCCCGACATCGTGGTCGTCGAGAATCAACCGGGTAACCTCATCCTGCTCGTAGGGGACGAGGGCTTCAGTAAGAAAGGTCTTCAGGGGCAACTCGGCCAGAGCCATCTGGGCCACCACCCTTTCCTCGGCGGTATGGGCGATGACGCCGGCCAGCCGGTCACCGGAGCGCGCGGGCGTTGCCTTCGCCATTAACTCGGCCAGCGTTGCAAACTGCCAGCGCCGGTTTCCCAGACTGTACCGATACATTCCCTTCTCCCTGAAATTCGCTCTTCTACTATCTTAGGTGAATATCACCCGGACAGATCAATGAGCAGGATAAAGCAATGAGCAATGACGCAGTTCTGACCAGCGCCAACGATGGCGTTTTCACCATCACCCTAAACCGGCCAGCCAGGCGCAATGCCGTGGACGGACCGACCGCCGACGCTCTGCGCAGGGCGTTCACCGAATTTGAGGAGAACGATGCCCTGAAGGTGGCGATACTCTGCGGCGCCGGAGGCAATTTCTGCGCCGGCGCCGATCTGGAAGCGATCGGGGATGAACAGAAGCGAAACCGGATTGATCCTCACGGCACGGGGCATGGCCCAATGGGGCCCACCCGAATGCACTTCTCAAAGCCGGTGATTGCTGCGGTTTCCGGCTACGCGGTGGCGGGTGGCCTGGAGCTGGCGCTCATGTGCGACTTGCGGGTAGTGGAAGTGTCCGCGGTTTTCGGCGTTTTCTGCCGGCGATGGGGCGTTCCGCTGATTGATGGCGGAACCGTGCGGTTGCCCCGAATCGTGGGCCACGGCCGGGCCATGGATATGATTCTCACCGGGCGCCCCGTCGCGGCAGAGGAAGCGTTGGAGATGGGCCTGGCAAACCGGGTAGTGGCGGACGGCTCTGCACTGCAAGCCGCGCAGGAACTTGCGATGACCCTGGCCGGATTCCCCCAACACTGCCTTAGGGCAGACCGTGCCTCTGCTATACATCAATGGGACCTGGAGACTCCGGAAGCCCTCGAAGCCGAAGGCGCCGGAGGCTATCCGGTGGTCTTTGAGGAGGCCATTGCCGGGGCCAGAAAATTCAAAGAGGGTGCTGGCCGGCACGGCCAGTTCTGAGCAATCCCGTGAGCCAGTCCGTCAGCTCGGGATAAGCGTCGAGATCGAGCACGAATTCCTGCCCCCTGGCAGCACACGACAGATAGCACCAGGGCGGCTCCAGGCACCACCGGTCCGGCCTGGTGTGATAGCTCAGGGGAGGCCGTTTATCGCCGGGATAAAACCCGGCGGGCAGGCGCCACCGCGTGGGCAGACGGCTCTGGGGGTCGGTCAGGACCAGCTCCTCGCGAAGCTTCGGAAACACGCCACTGCCGGACCAAACCTCTGCGCCGTCTGCCAATCGAAACGACAGTGAGGACGTGTAGAGCGTATTGCCGGGATCCGGCTCTCCGTGGAGATGCGGATGATACCGGGCCCATGGCAGGGCATCCGGACCCAGTTCGTCAACAGTATGAACCTGGTCAATATGGAGCCACCCCCAGAGGGCATGGAACGGCCGGGTTCCGGGCACAAAGCGCCAGCGCCGGTGATGTATTTCGGCGTGGCGGAAAACGCCGAAGAACAGAAAAAGATCTCCCGCCTCAACACCCTGATTGCGAAGGTGTCCCTGGGCTGATCCAGTCTGACCCAGCACAGGTCGCCAGCCTTCTCCACGGGGGTAGGCACCCGCTATCAGATCCGGATCCAGGTGGGCACCGTGACTACCCCGGATTCGGCCACCGGTGAGATCCCGGGCAATCTTGCCGAGCCTGCGTTTGTCGAAAACCACATCGTCATAGCGGATTCGGGACCGAGTATCAGGAATAGGCAAAACGCACAGGGAGCCATCCGGCAGGACCGGGCTGGGGCAACCGCCGGCAGAAGAATCGAATCCTTTTCGGCTGAGGATCAATCGCATGGCATTACTCGAAAAGCATGAAGGCTGAACGGGCGGTAAATGCTATCGTAGACAAAACAAAAATGCGCGAATGTCACTGACCGGAAACGCCAACACCATGAGAATTGTCTGCATCTCCGACACCCACAGCATGCATCGCCAGATCCACGTTCCTGACGGTGACCTACTGATTCACGCCGGTGACTCGCTGGGTGTTGGCACCCTCGACGAACTTGAGGATCTGGACCAGTGGTTCGCGGAGCTGCCACATGCCAACAAGATACTGATTGCCGGCAACCACGACTGGTGCTTTCAGGACGAACCGGCAGAAGCCCGGGAGCTGGTCCGCCACGCCCATTACCTGCAGGACAGTCCGCTGGAGCTGGGCGGGCTGAAGTTCTGGGGCAGCCCGTGGACGCCGGTATTCTTCAACTGGGCATTCAATCTTGAGCGGGGCGATGCCATCGCCGAGCGCTGGGCCAGTATCCCAGACGACGTCGATGTCTTAATCACCCACGGGCCTCCGGCGGGGATTCTGGACCGCGTCGACCCACCAGAGGGCACAATCCGCCCCGGTTGCGAGGCCCTGGCCGAGCGGGTGGGCAGGCTGGCACCGAAACTGCACATTTTCGGCCACATCCACGAGGATCATGGCCAGGAACAGATTGGCGATTGCCGGTATGTGAATGCGAGCACCTGCAACGGTCGCTTCCAGCCTCGTAATCCACCGATCATCATCGATCTTTAGCGGTATTTCCGGCTAATCTTGAAACAGGCGCCAGCCGACGCCATGTTTGCTATCTCTTTGTTTCATTTCTGTCCCGGGAGCTCCATGCCTGACTGTCCTGAATACTCGCTGCTCGAACTGGCCTCCGTCCGCGAAGGCGACTCTGTGGGCACCACGCTTGCGAACAGCGTGGCTTATGCCCAACGGGCGGAAAAGCTTGGCTTCAAGCGATTCTGGCTCGCCGAGCATCACAACATGGAAGGCATCAGCAGCTCCGCCACCTCGGTCCTGATCGGGCATATCGCGGGCAAGACAGAAGCCATCCGGGTCGGTTCCGGCGGTGTCATGCTGCCGAACCACCCTCCATTAGTCATTGCCGAGCAGTTCGGAACCCTGGAAAGCCTTTACCCCGGACGGATTGATCTCGGGCTGGGCCGGGCACCCGGCACTGACCCGATAACCGCCAGGGCGCTGAGACGGGACGGTCTGGGCGCGGAACAGTTTCCGGAGGACGTCGCCCGCTTGCAGTCCCTGCTGGGCCCACTCCAGCCCGGCCAGCCCGTAAAGGCAATACCAGGCGCCGGCACCAACGTGCCGCTCTGGCTGCTTGGCTCAAGTCTCTATAGCGCCCAGCTAGCAGCCATGCGAGGCCTGCCCTACGCCTTTGCCGGGCATTTCGCACCAAGACTGTATCGGGAAGCCCTGAGAGTCTACCGTGACAATTTCCAGCCTTCGGAGCAGCTGGAAAAACCCTATTCGATGCTCGCCCTGCCAGCCGTTCCTGCCGACTCGGCTCGGGAAGCAGAGCACCTGGCCACCACCAGTTATCAACGTATTCTGGCGTTGTTCCGGGGCCAACCGCTCTGGATGAAGCCTCCCGTGGAGACGATGGACGGGCTGTGGAACGCCGGCGAAAAAGCCAGCGTGAAGGATTTTCTCGGGCTGCAGCTACTGGGCGATGCCGAAGCCATCCGACGGCAGCTTGAGCAGATTCTTTCGGGCATAGAGGTTGACGAACTGATGTTCACCGTGGATATCTATGATCCCGAGAAACGAAGGCATGCCCTCGACATCCTTGCACTAACCCGAAAGGCGGGGCAGGCGCTACCTTAGAGCACCGATTCCACCGCATCGATCAGCTCGGGATCCTGAGGGCGAACCCTACTTGGGAATGACTTCACAACCGTGCCGGAACGATCGATCACGTACTTGGTGAAATTCCAGCGCGGTGGCTGGCTCTGCCCGTTGATGGCCTGGAATACCGGATTTGCCTCAGCCCCGGTCACCGCACCCGGGGCGATCATGGTGAAAGTCACGCCGAAGTTCTTGAAACAGACCGTAGCTGCTTCGGCTTCCGAATCTGCCTCCTGACGGAAATCGTCGCTGGCAAAGCCGACCACAACCAACCCACTCTTCGAGTATTGCTTGTGCAGGGCTTCCAGCCCCTCGAACTGGCCCGTGTAACCACAGCGGCTCGCGGTATTGACAACGAGCATCGGCTTGCCAGCAGCCAGGTCACAAAGATTCACGGTATCGGTAGAGTGCAGTTTGCGCTGCTCATGATCCAGAAACGCCGGACAGCTGTCCGCAGACGCCGCCTGTCCACCCACCAGGCCGGCAACCAATGCCGGAATCACCAGAATCTGTTTCAAGTTTTTCATGGATACGATTTCCCTCTTCGGCTCACCCCATGTCATACGCCCCGACCGGACAGTTGGCTCAGCCATCGGGGTAGACAGAACCGGTCCGGCTGCCCATCATTCCTGCACAAACGCGTTCAGAACCGGAGCCAGCTTTATCATGACCGACACTCCCATCCACGTCTTTCTTTCCCACGGCCTGGAAAGCGGTCCTGGCAGCACCAAAATCCAGGCCATGAAAGCTGAGGCCGAAACCTTCCCCAATATTAAGGCCCATGCCGTCGACCACCGAAGCAGCAAGGACCCCGCCACCCGCCTGGAGCAGATGCGCGAGGCGATGGCGCAATGCGGCGCCAACCCGGAACATACCATTCTGGCCGGTTCCAGCATGGGCGGCTGGGTGTGTGCCCAGACCAGCTCGGAAACGCCCGTTCTCGGCTGTTTTCTTCTGGCGCCAGCGCTGGCCATGGAGAGGTATCCCCAATCCAGTCCAACCATCCAGGCACGCCACAAACAGATTATTCACGGCTGGGATGACGACGTTGTTCCGGTTGCACCGGTGCTGGATCTGGCACGTAAACAGGGGCTTCCGATATTGGTGCTTCCTGACGGTCACCGGTTGGAAAAAAGTGTTGAGCGCGTTGTCAGTGAGTTCAGCGATTTTATCCAAACCTGCCTTTCAGATATGAATCGACCGTGATTTCATGAACTTGCAGAACGGGGAAAACCATCTCCACCAAAAGGATTGTTTTGGCCATTTTCTTGCGAAAACCACTTTGTTTTGCCAGTCTTTATTAATGTAACAATACATTACGGTAAAAAAACGAACGGAGAAAACCCGATGAGCAGCATGAGCAAGTTCAAGAAACTGGCCGGAATTTCAGCGTTCGCGTTCGCTGCAATGACAATGGCGAACTCTGTAAACGCCGCGAACTGGCGCTATGCACACGAAGAATACGAAGGCGACGTCCAGGATGTATTTGCATACAAGTTCAAGGAATACATCGAGGATAATTCCGACCACACCCTGCAGGTTTATCGCTTTGGCGAGCTGGGTGAGTCCGACGACATCATGGAGCAAACCCAGGCTGGTATCCTGAATTTCGTTAACCAGTCTCCCGGCTTTACCGGCTCCCTGATTCCCGAAGCCCAGATCTTCTTTATTCCTTATCTGATGCCCACCGACATGGACACGGTCATCGAATTCTTCCGGACCAGTGATGCCATTAACGAGGACTTCCCGGAGCTCTACGCGGAAAAAGGCCTCGAACTGCTCAAAATGTACCCGGAGGGAGAAATGGTCGTGACCGTCGACGAGAAGGTCACCAAGCCAGAGGACTTCAACAACAAGAAGATCCGGGTCATGACCAACCCGCTTCTGTCTGAGACCTACTCAGCCTTTGGTGCAACCCCGACCCCGCTGCCCTGGGGTGAAGTGTACGGTGCCCTTCAGACTAACATGATTCAGGGTCAGGAAAACCCGATCTTCTGGATCGAGTCCGGTGGTCTGTATGAAGTGTCCCCGAACCTGGTCTTCACCAAGCACGGCTGGTTCACCACTGCCATGATGGCGAACCAGGATTTCTACGAAGGCCTGTCTGACGCCGACAAGAAGCTGGTTCAGGACGCCGCTGACTTTGCCTTTGAAGAGATCATCGTGCACATCGACGGTCTGGCCGACGAAGCGCTTGCCAAGATCCAGAAGGCCAGCGACGAAGTTACCGTTACCCGCCTGAACGACGAACAGATCGAAGCCTTCAAGGCCCGCGCGCCTCAGGTGGAAGAGAAGTTCATCGAGATGACCGGCGAGAGCGGCAAGGAACTGCTGAACCAGTTCAAAGCAGACCTGGAAGAAGTTCAGAACAACTGAAACTGAAGGAACTACTCCCGCCGGCTCCTGCCGGCGGGAGGCTATGCTAACCCCGCCCCGCCGGGGACTTCCTACCGGCCGGGAGCGACATGCTCTGGAGCAGACCCCATGTCCGAGAATTCCCCGGATCTTGAAGACGACACCGGCACCTACGAGTCCGGCCTGCCCGGATTTCTGGGAACCATCGATGAAGTCATTGCCAAGACCGAGGCCTTCATGCTGGCGGTTGGCGTAATCCTCATGGCAATCAACACCTGCGTGAACGTGATTGCGCGGTATGTGTTCGGCGAAGGCCTTTTTTTCTCAGGTGAGATCAACCGGATACTGATTATTCTGATTACCTTTGCCGGCATCGGCTACGCAGCCCGCCACGGCAGGCACATTCGGATGTCCGCAATCTACGATGCATTGCCAGTCAAGGGCCGCAAGGTTTTGATGATCGTCATCGCACTGTTCACCTCTCTGGTGATGTTCTTCCTCTGCTATCACTCTTTTGGCTACATCGAAACCCTGTACAGCCGTGGGCGTATTCTGCCCGCCCTGGGCTTTGAGATCTGGTGGATTTACATCTGGGTCCCTGTCGGTTTTGCCATCACGGGTATTCAGTATCTTCTTACAGCCATCAAAAACTTCACCAGCAAGGATGTATACCTATCCACTGGGGTAGTCGACGGCTATGCAGACACAGAATCGGAAGTATGAACCCTGCAGCTGACGTTAAGAAAGGATAGGAAATCATGGCAACTATAATGATGTTGATCATGATCGGGTTGCTGCTGCTGGGCTTCCCGATGATGGTTCCACTGATCACAGGTGCGGTGGTCGGCTTTGTAATGATGTTTGATGGCTTCAGCCAGATGGGTACTTTCGTCCAGCAGATGATGGGCGGTATCCGGCCTGCCTCACTGATTGCAGTCCCAATGTTTATCCTGGCGGCGGATATCATGACGCGCGGTCAATCCGCGGACCGGCTGATTAACATGGTCATGGCGTTCATTGGCCACGTAAAAGGCGGCCTGGCAATCAGTACCGCCACCTCCTGCACCCTGTTCGGTGCGGTTTCCGGCTCTACCCAGGCAACAGTGGTTGCCGTTGGCTCGCCCCTTCGGCCAAAACTGCTCAAAGCCGGTTATTCGGATTCTTTTTCACTCGCGCTGATTATTAACTCCAGTGACATTGCCTTTTTGATCCCGCCCAGTATCGGTTTCATTATTTACGGGGTTATCTCCGAGACATCCATTGCTGAGCTGTTCATTGCCGGCATTGGACCAGGCTTGATGATTCTGTTGATGTTCTCTATCTATTGCCTGATCTACGCGCACATCAACAAGCTGCCCACCGAAGAAAAATCCACCTGGCGCCAACGCGGCATAGCCATGCGCGAGGCATTGTGGCCCCTGTTTTTCCCGGTCATTATCGTCGGTGGTATCTATGGCGGCATCTTCAGCCCCACCGAAGCCGCGGCTGTCTGTGTTCTCTACGCCTTCCTGTTGGAATTTGTGGTATTCCGGTCACTCAAGCTTCCGGACATCTATCGGATCGCCAAGTCTACCGGTCTGATCACCGCGGTCGTGTTCATCCTGGTGGCGGTGGGCACAGGCTTCTCCTGGATCATTTCCTTTGCCCAGATTCCCCAGGCCATCCTGGATTCGGTCGGAATCAGTGACATGGGCCCGGTTGGCGTGATGATTACCATCTGTATCGCCTTCTTCATTGCCTGCATGTTCGTTGACCCGATCGTGGTGATTCTGGTGCTGACGCCTATCTTCGCACCAGCCATCGCGGCCTCAGGCATCGACCCGGTACTGGTCGGTGTTCTGATCACCTTGCAGGTAGCCATCGGCTCTGCAACGCCACCGTTTGGCTGTGACATTTTCACCGCCATCGCGATATTCAAGCGCCCTTATCTGGAGGTTATTCGCGGCACGCCACCGTTCGTGTTCATGCTGATAGCCGCTGCCGGACTACTGATTGCGTTCCCGCAAATTGCCTTGTTCCTGCGCGACCTGGCCTTCAGGTGATCTGACCACCCTGAAGGGTGAACACAAAGGAGAGCGACATGTTCAAACGGATTCTGGTGGCAGTAGACGGTTCAATGACCTCTTTCGATGCCTTGAGCAAGGCCATTGAGCTCCAAGAACTGACGGATGCCGAAATCTACCTGCTTTGCGTCTACAAGCATCACAGCCTGTTTGAGGCATCTCTGTCGATCGGACGGCCTGCAGAAATGGACATCCCCGATAAAGTGCTTTCGGAATATGCCAAGGATGTGGTGAATCACGCAAAACAACTTGCGGCGGACCGTGGTGGCAAAAACGTCCGGGGTTTCGTGAAAGCAGGCAAACCGTCAAAGGTCATCGTGGAGTTTGCCAAAGAAAAGAGCGCAGATCTGATTGTGATCGGCACGAAGGGCACACACAGTGACAAGGACGGCCTGTTTCTGGGCAGTGTTTCACACCGGGTAGCGTCTCACGCAGAATGTCCGGTGTTGGTCGTGTGACCGCTTAACCAGAGATTTCGACCCGATTGCGGCCGGCTTCCTTGGCGCTATAAAGCGCCTTGTCGGCCAGGGTCAGAATCTGTAGCGGCTTCTCGCCACTGGCTGGCCAGTTGGCAACACCCACCGAGACCGTCAGTCCCCCAATATCCCTCTCCCGATGGACGATTGACACCTCCCGGACTGCCTCACAAATCTGGTTCGCTTTGTCTCTGGCAGCTTCGGATGTCGCCCCCGGCATGACCACAACAAATTCCTCACCGCCATACCGGCATACGACGTCACTCTCCCGAAACTGCTTTTGCAGAATACCCGCGACTACCTTCAGGGCATCGTCCCCGGCTTCATGCCCGTGGGTATCGTTGAACTGCTTGAAATGATCGATATCGACGATCAGCAGGGATAGCGGTAGTTCGTTGCGCTGCGCGACCGCGCTTTCATGTTCGAAAAGCTCATCAAAGTAGCGACGGTTTTTCAGGCCAGTGAGTGCATCCTCGTAGGAAAATTTCTGTAACTCTTCCCGCAGGGCAATACTGGAAAGCGTGATACTGATTCTCTGAATCGCCTGGTCCAGCGCCGCAAACAGTCGGGCCGAACCATACTCACTCTCTGCTTTTCCGAAAACGCCATCCCCTTCCAGCAGGAGAACACCCTCGGTGACGTTGCCCGCACTGGCCGACTCCACGTTCAACCAGAAGCACAGGGTGGCGCTTTCGATTGCAGTATCCACGGCTTCAGGACCCTCCCACTGCCTCAGTTCCGGCAGCTTTGAAGGTTTCGGGAGACCTTTGCGGGCGTCCAGCAGAACTGGCAGGGGAACCGGGCGACTGAGCCCCCAGACAGCCACCCGATCGTATCGGTCGCCAGAGCCTCGTTGATAAAAGGCGCCTTTCAGCGGGCTGCATATGGATGGGAACGCGCGAACAAGCAGACCGAACGCCTGCTTCAGGCCCAGACAGTCCTGGAGTTCGGCAATCACGTCCCCCAGGATCCGGTTCTTCTCGTTTTCAAACGTTAACATCCGCACCCGGGCCTGCTCACGGCGGGCCAGAGCCTCTGCTTTGGCAGTACGTTCGGCAACCTTTTCTTCCAATGACACGTTCAGCCGCTTGAGCGCCTCCTGGGTTCCCGCATAGTGCCACAGTGAGATAACTACCACGGCCAGTGAGAACAGGAGCATGCCCCAACTGACCGGAACCCGCACCCAGGGCAAAACCCCGTGAGCGACCGCCATATCCACAATCAGCAGCGCACAGAAAAAGCCGAATGCCAGGAGCAGGATCTGTTGTTCCCGCAGCATCCGTCGGATACGACGCAGGACCACGGCAAATATGATAACCAGAGAAGCAAGAAACAGCGCATCGAATGGCGGGAATGTCGACGAGAGGTCAAACATACCCGCCATAGGACCGAGCATTGCCCCCACAAAGTACAAAAGATGAACCTTCCAGATCAGGTTGATCACCCAGGGGCGATGGTTGGTCAGCCATTGCTCAAGCAGCAGGGCCATGGCCACCGGCAGCATGTAATAGGAACCAGCGGCCAGGTAATCCCACATCAGGGGCTGGTAGGCGATCAGCAGACTGGCCTGGCTTTCGGAGACCAGCATGAGGGCGGAAGCGAGGGTGAACAGGGAGATACTTGCAAAGGTTTTCTTTTCTGTCTGCAGCAGCGCGAAAATGATGGCCAGCAAGGCGATCAACGTGGCAAAGCCTGCGATCACCAGGGCTTCCAGAGAATTCTTGAGTATGTACAACACCAGGTCCGGGTGGTCCATGATGGAGACCTCACCCCACAGACCGATATCCGTGTAGTTTGAGAAGATCCGGAAATACACCGGCTTGCCTTCATAGTTTTCGGGCAGGACAATTTCATGCCAGGGCCAGCCTTCAAACCTGCCTCGGCCCTGTTCATCAAACTCGCCATATTGGTAGATTTTTTCACCCTCAACCCAGACCTGTACAATCAGATCGACACTGAAGATGTAGAGGACGGGCTCCTGCCACTCGCCGGTTGGCAGGGTGACCCGGAACCAGACGTTTTCACGTCCTTCACGACCGGGTGGATTGGAAGGGAAACCAATGCTATTCCATTTTTCGGGCGCATCCTGCAACACCCACTCCGGAATACCATCTTCAGTGAAAGGTGAGTCACCCCAGCGGTATTCCCAATCCTGAGTGACCGGCTGCGATGCTGCATGGGCCAAAACGGGCATCAAGAGGGCCAGGAACAGCGCGGTAATCAGGCGTAGCAGGCTAATCGGTGTCATCAGGAGGGCAAACCTGCGTCTTGTAACGATCAGCCCTGATTATAGCCCAGTCCCTGCGAAATCCAGAGAGCTGATGTCATTGCGGCTCCACCACCCATTCAGGGTCTGCAAACTCACCAATGGGTTTGATGTCGACAAACGGCGCAGCACTGCGAATGATCTCAGCCACCTCGGGATTGTGCTGTCCTTCCATGGCGTCCCGCTGCTCCTTGCTCTCCCAGGAGGCGATTGCAATCAAGGTATTGGGGTCGCCAATCTTTCGGTGCAGCTCGGTACCCCGGGCCCCGGGCGCCTGCTGGATGATTTCGCTTGCTCTTACCCAGGCATCCGCGTATTCCTCGGCGGTGTGTCCCTCCCGGATATGCACTTCGAAAATGAACTTCATGAGACCTCCTGACGGCTGCCTGTTGGGTCCTCGCTCGCTCCCCGTGGGTGCGGCGGATCCTGTCAGCGTGAAGAACGCCCCATCACCAGCAACGCCAACAGAGCAGAACCCACCATCAACAGCAGTGCCACCGCATTGAGCACGGGCGTCGACCCTTCGCGAAGACGGTTGAATAGCGCCACCGTCAACGGCGTATCGCTACCTGTCAGCATAACGGTGGTATTGAAGTTTTCAAATGACATCAGGAACGCCATGGCGGCAGCTCCGAAAATAGACGGCAATAGCCAGGGCAGAGTCACGGTAAACCAGGCCACCAGTGGCGTGGCGCCCAGATTCAGGGCGGCTTCCTCCAACTGGGGATCAAACTTGCGCAGGCGGGCGGCGATCACCAGCGTGCTCAGAGTCGCGATGAAGGTCACCTGCCCCATCACCACCAGGGTCATACCGGGCCTGAACAGATCCAGCTCAATTCCCCAGGCCGCCGAAATATCATTAGCCATACCGCTGTAAAACACCAATATGGACACCCCCAGAATGACACCGGGAATCACCAACGGCAGCAGCATAAGCAGGTACAGGAACTCCTTGCCCCTGAACTGCACCCGCTCAAACAAAACGGCGTTAACACATCCAAGCGTGACGCTCACCAGAGTCACCCAGAAAGCAATCTTGGCGCTGACCCAAAGGGCCGTAAGCAGTCCATCATCGTGGAAGAGCCCGATGCGGCCTTCACTGCCATCCGCGAAATACCAGTCCAGAGTAAAGCCTTGCCATGGCAGCGACGGGAAAGGCGCATCGTTGAAAGCAAACACGGCTGTAACCAGCAGGGGCAAGGCCAGGTACACGAAAAATGCCACCAGATAAGCCAGGTAGAGGCTATCAAACAAACGGGACCGGGGAACCGAACGAATCATGGCCTCACCCCATCACCTTGCGCAATGATTGACCGGAGATCTTCAACCCGAGCCAGACGATGACCGACGACAGCACCAGCAGAAGAACACCAAGCGCGGCACCCTGCTCCCAGTTAAAGCGGGTGATGAACTGGGTGAAGATCTGCTCGGTAAACCAGGCGCTGTCCTTTCCGCCCATGAGTACCGGGGTCAGATAGCTGCCAAGGGTGAGCATAAACACAACGATGCAACCGGAAACAATGCCGGGCATAGCCCAGGGCACAACGATTTCGCGCAACACGGTGCCGTGACCGCCGCCGAGATCGTAGCCGGCTTCCACCAGGTTCTCATCCATGCCATCGAGGGTTGTTACCAGCGGCACCACCATGAACAGAAGGCCGTTATAGACCAGCCCGATAATCACTGCGACATCGTTGTAGAGCATTTCCACCGGGCCATCCACCCAGCCCAGTGCTTGCAGCCAGGAACTGAACAGGCCACTTTCCCGCAACAGAATCATCCAGCCGTACGTACGCACCAACTCACTGGCCCAGAACGGAATCAGACAGGCCAGGAACAGGATACCCTTGGAGCGCCCCCGGGCAAGACGGGCAATGTACCAGGCAATGGGGAAGGCGATTATCAGGGTCAGAAAGGTGGTGAACAGTGACATCACCCCGGTACGCACAAAAGTCCGCCAGTAATAGGACTCGGTAAAGAAATTCTGGTACTGCTCGACTCCCCAGGCAATGGTGTCCCAGCTTTCACGGACCTGGAACGACACCCGGAGCATCTGAAGATGAGGCAACAGCACCAGCAAGATTATCCAAAGCAGGAACGGTGTGAGCAGTAACCAGAGGGATAAGCGACTGACCGAGGGCTTCACAGACTGTCTGCTCCAAAGACCCTGGCCAGGGCCGGATTCCAGGCCAGCCGGATTGAGCTATCGGCAGACAGCCTTGGTGCCGAGCCATCCTGAGGCAAGCGAGCATACACCGGCTGCCCACACGTCTCAGCCTCGACCCGGCTGTTGGCGCCATCGAACAAGGTGGTACGCACTTTCGCCTGCATCGACGAGTAGCCGGCACTGAGCGCATCTCCCGAGAGCACCAGGGATTCGGGTCGGATATACAGTTCGGCACGATGGCCGGCCTGAAGGTTATCCGATGCCACTCTGCCCTGGACCAGGACACCATCATCCAGACGGAGTTCGGCCAGATTATCCCGCACAGACACCAGCTCTCCGGACAGGCGATTGTTATCGCCGACGAACCCGGCTACGAATGGTGTGGCCGGCTCCCGGTAAAGCTCTTCCGGAGGGGCTACCTGATCAAATCGGCCGTCCCGCATAACGGCCACCTGGTCCGACATCACCATGGCCTCCGACTGGTCGTGTGTGATGTACACGAAGGTGGTGCCGAACTGCTTCTGGAGGTGTTTGAGCTCCACCTTCATCTGCTCACGGAGTTTCAGGTCGAGGGCGCCGAGGGGTTCGTCCAGCAGCAGGAGCGTGGGCTCCAGTACCAGGCAGCGCGCCAGCGCAACCCGCTGTCGCTGGCCACCAGACAGCTCCTGTGGGTTGCGGTGCTCAAGATCGGGCAGGCCTACCTGCTCCAGCACCCGGGCAATGCGCTTTCGCCGCTCTGCCAGTGGCATTTTCCGGCGCTTGAGCCCATAGCCGATGTTGTCGCCCACCGACATGGTGGGGAACAGGGCCAGATGCTGGAACACCATGTTGACCGGCCGACGGTTCGGCGGCACATCGTTCATGCGCTGGCCACGGATGTGAATATCACCTTCATCGGGTTTGTCGAATCCGGCCAGGAGTCGCAACAGGGTGGTCTTGCCACAACCGGAGGGGCCAAGAATGGAGAAAAACGTGCCCGCAGGCACGTCCAGGGAAACATGATCCACCGCGGCATTGCTGCCAAATCGGCGGACCAGTCCCTCACAGAACAGGTCCGAATCCATGCCCATGTGGATCAGTTCGCGGCCTGAACGCGATCCAGCACCTGACCTTCCATGGTTTCCAGCCCCGGGGGCACCGGCGGATACCACTTGATATTGTTGATGGCGGTTTCGTCGAAGCTTTCGCGATATGCGTCCCGAAGGTCGGCCTTCACAAACTCATCCGCACCTTTTGAAGCGGTAAAGTTGCCCGAGGCGTTGGTGATACGGGCTGCAATTTTCGGCTGCATCACGAAATTGATCCACTTGTAGGCGGCTTCTTCGTTCTCGCTGCGGCGAGGAATCGCGAAGGTATCAATCCAGCCCAGGGCGCCGGATTCGGGGGCAACAAACCGGATTTCCGGGTTTTCGGCATTGAGCTTCCAGCCGCCGGCATCCCAGGCCATGGCCGCTTTCACTTCACCGGTACGCAGCAGAGCCAGCAACTGATCGCCACCGGTCCAGTAGGTTTTGACATTGCTCTTGCAGTCAATCAGCTTGTCCTCAACCTTTGTCATGATCGCTTCGTATTCATCGCGATCGGCATAGGCCGAAAACGGGTCCATCCCCATGGCAAAGGCAAAACCGATCAGTGTGGGTCGTTTGAGCCGGTAGCTGACCTGGCCCTCAACACCGGAGTCACACAGATCGGTGTAATCGGTAACGGTATCCGCCACAGAGCTGTGGACGATCAAACCACTGGTACCCCAAACCGAAGGCACCCCATAAAACTTGCCATCCAGCTCAGTGGAATCCTGAGTAGCCTTGACCATCGACGGCTGCAACTGATCGGTATTCACCCGGCTGAAATCGATGGGCTTGTAAATGTTGAACTGGCGCTGGACGCCGACAATGCGGTCCTGGCTCGGTTGGGCCAAATCAAACCCCGCCCCACCCGTCGCACGAAGCTTGGAAATCATGTCTTCGTTGTTGGAGAGGGTCACTTTCACATCAATGCCAGTCTCCTCCTCAAACTGGGCGACCACATCATCCGGAGCGT
This sequence comes from Marinobacter sp. BW6, assembly GCF_008107725.1. Classification (GTDB taxonomy): domain Bacteria; phylum Pseudomonadota; class Gammaproteobacteria; order Pseudomonadales; family Oleiphilaceae; genus Marinobacter. The sequence goes on along the minus strand of NZ_VIRN01000068.1, from coordinate 155,043 downwards.
AGCCGCCCCAGGTTATCAGGCGCAGCTCTTCGGCCGAGGCACTGCCGGAGAAACTTACGGTAGTCAGGGCTGCAGACAGCAAAAAAGCACGGTTCCGTGTCGAACGAGAGGGCATGATCATAACGTGTCCTTACTTATGGCAAGTTCAGAAGTTTGCTAACCATTTGTTATCAGGAAGTTATAGACCATGTATTGCAGTTTTGTGAAACCCGATACAAAAAAACGGAGGCCGAAGCCTCCGTTTTTTTGTGGTTCCATAACGTATCGGCCTGCTTAACGCCCGGACTTCAACATTTCCCAGTATTTGGCATAGACCTGCAGGGCATCGTCACCGATGTCGGTCTGGAACTCGGCATTGATCATGTCGGTGGCGTTCGGATAGCTTGCCCGGTTATTGGCGACTTCGTCCGGCAGCAGGTCCCGCGACGCCAGGTTCGGTGTGGCATAACCGATCTCCTCGCTGATCAGCGCGGAGATTTCAGGCTGCAGTACGAAACTGATGAACTGGTGGGCCGCTTCAGGATTCTTGGCGTTCTTCGGAATCACAAAGCTGTCGAGCCAGGCAATGATGCCCTCTTCGGGATAGACGTACTCGAGCGACTCCATGGTGTCCTTGCCCATCACGGCCTCGCCGTTCCAGATCATGCCGACATCGGTCTCACCTTCCAGGTATGGCATGCGGGGCGCATCGGAGTTGAAGGTGCGAACCGAAGGCATGAGCTCGGAGAGCTTTTCATAGGCCGCCTCAATTTCATCCGGATTGGTGCTGTTGCCGGAGTACCCCAGTACCCGCAGGCCAACGTGGAAGACTTCCCGCATGTCGTTGGTGAGCATCACCCTACCATCGAAGCGGTCTTCCCAGAGGTCTTCCCAGGCGGTGACCGGCTCGCCTTCAATATCTGCGGTATCCACGGCCAGACCCGTGGTGCCCCAGAGATAGGGCACGGAGAATTTGTTCTCCGGATCGATATCCAGGTTCACCAGCTCCGGATCCAGGTTATCAAAGCCCTCAATCTTGCTGCGATCGATCGGCAGCAGCAGGTCTTCCTGGCGCATCTTGCTGACGTAGTACGTCGACGGCACGGCGAGGTCATAAGCCGCACTGTCATCCAGCAGTTTCAAACGGGCATACATGGCCTCGTTACTGTCGTAGGTGGTGTAGACCACCTGAATGCCGGTTTCCTCGGTGAAGCGGTCAAGCACTTCCTGAGGCATGTATTCGGACCAGTTATAGAGGTTGAGAACCTGGGGCTCCTCGGAACTACACCCCGTTAATCCAACTGCCAGCATGCCGGCCAGCGCCAGTTTCTTCATCGTTTGCTCCTTATCAGAATCCATTGAGACAACATCAGCATAATCAGTGAAAACACCAGCAACAGTGTGCCCAGGGCATTCACCTCGGGTTTCAGGCCCACACGCACCATGGAGTAGATGCGCAGAGGCAGAATTTCATAGCTCGGGCCACTCACAAAAGTGCTGACCACGACATCATCGAGAGACAGTGTAAACCCTAGCAGCCAGCCTGCCAGTAGCGCCGGCATGATCACTGGGATCAGCACGGTCCGGGTCATGGTGAAATCAGAAGCGCCAAGGTCCCGTGCAGCTTCCGGCAAGCTCTCATCGAAACCGCTCAACCGGGCCATCACCGTGATCACCACGAACGGCAGACAGAAGGTCACATGGGCCAATAATAGGGAAACGTAACCCAGCTGCAGCCCTACCAGCAGGAACAGGGCCAGCAGAGAGATAGCCAGGACAATCTCCGGCGACATCATCACCACAAACAGCATGCCGTTCAGCAGCTTCTTGCCCCGGAACCGGTATCGGTGCAGGGCCAGGGCGGTCAGGGCACCTATCACCGTGGACACGGTGGCCGCAGACAGCGCCAGCCAGAGGGAATTCCACATGGCATTGACCATGGCCCGGTTGTTAAACAGCGACTCGTACCAGCGCAAACTGAGACCACCCCAGGCATAGCCGGTGCGGGAGTCGTTGAACGAGAACACCACCAGCACCACGATGGGGACATAGAGCAGGAGATAGACCAGCGTGAGATAGGTTCGGGGCAGCCACCGTGTCATCACGCGCCCTCCTCACCGATTCGCCGTTTACTCAACCGGTGCGCAAACATGAGAAACGCCATGGTCACGGTAAGCACGATGCTGGCGGCGGCCCCGAAAGGCCAGTTGCGGGCATCGAGGAACTGGTTCTTGATCACGTTGCCTACCAGCAGGTTTCTCGAACCACCCAGGATATCCGGAACGAAGAACAGGCCCATGGCTGGCAGTAAGACCAGCATCACACCGGCCAGAACCCCCGGCAGGGTGAGCGGGACAATCACATGGACAAAGGTGGAAAACCGACCCGCACCCAGGTCGTGGGACGCCAGCAGCAATTCCTGCTTCAGATCCTCAAACACCGAATACAGCGGCAGGATCATGAACGGCAGCAGCAGATACACCAGACCAATGATCACCGCGCCCTCGGTATAGAGCAACTGCAGCGGCTCATCGATCAGTCCTATCGACATCAGGGCGCTGTTCAGCAGACCGTTGGTCGCCAGGATCAGCTTCAGGGCGTAGGTGCGCACCAGTGAGTTGGTCCAGAAAGGCACGATCAGCAGGAAGATCAGTATCAGCTGTCTCTGTTTACCAACCTTGGAGAGCGCCCAGGCAAACGGATAGCCAATCAGCAGGCACACCAGCGTGGTCATCGCCGCCATGTACAGGGAGTGCAGGAAAACCTCCAGATACAGCGGGTCAAACAGCTGGCGATAGGCATCCAGATTCAGGGGCAGAGACAGGAACGAGACCGGGTCCCGGGTCATGACACTGGCGCCTACCACCAGCAGATTCGGCGCCAGCACCAGGAACAGGAGCCAGCCCCAGACCAGAATCAGGACAGCGGTTTTGAACGGCTGCTGCATAACGCTATGCATCGGCCGGCATTTCCTCTTCGTTCCTCTGGCCAGCTTCCTCGGGAAGCAGCCATTCCCAGCCATCAACCCAGCTGACCTTTACCGGCTCTCCAAGCCGGTAATCAAACGCCGGGTCATCCTCATCAAAGAATTCGCTGGCCAGAACTTCAGTGCCGTCGGCGAGATGGATTACCGAATCCAGCGTGCTGCCCTTGTAATTGCGCTCGACAATCTTGCCTGCAACGCCGTTCTCGTCGTCAGGTTCGAGAACCCGGATATCTTCCGGTCGCAGCAGGACATGCAGGGATTGCTCAGCCTGCACCGGAAAATCCGGACGACGCAGTGTTCGCTTGAGGCCGAAGACATCCACCGTGATGGAACCGTCCTGAACCGAATCCACCGTGCCCGGAAAAAAGTTGGTCTCGCCTACAAACCGGGCCGTGAAGAGATTGGCCGGTCGCTCGTAGACTTCCCGAGGCGTTCCCAGTTGCTGAACCAGGCCATCCTTGAGCACCACCACCCGATCCGACATCGATAGCGCCTCTTCCTGATCATGGGTCACGAAGACAAAGGTGATGCCAAGCTCCCGTTGCAGGCGCTTCAGCTCCACCTGCATGGTACGGCGCAGCTTGTAGTCGAGGGCCGAAAGCGGTTCATCCAGCAGTAGCAGCCGCGGCCGTTTGACCACCGCCCGGGCAATGGCAACCCGCTGCTGCTGGCCGCCGGACAACTGATGGGGCTTACGACGGGCAAAATCCTGCAACTGGACCATGGCCAGCGCTTCATCGACGCGCTGGCGAATCTCGTCTTTCGGACGTTTCTCCATTTTCAGGCCATAGGCCACGTTGTCGAACACCGACATATGGGGAAACAGCGCGTAATGCTGGAACACGGTATTTAACGGGCGGTTTTCCGGGGCGGTGTGGGTGAGATCTTCTCCCGCCAGGGTAATGGTGCCGTCGTCCGGGTGCTCGAAACCAGCCATCAGGCGCAGCAGGGTGGTTTTACCGCAACCCGAGGGCCCCAGAAGGGTAATGAACTCGCCGTCGTAGATTTCAAGATCCAGACCATCGAGCACCGTTTTGCCACTGAATTGCTTGGAGAGATTGCTCAGGGATAGCAGTGTCTGTTTCATCGGCGCTGCCCAAAGAATGAGCGGCCTATTTTTCCAGAAACCGACGCAAACAAAAAGGGGCGCCGGGGTAATACAGCCCCCGGCGCCCCTCCGTCTGACGTCACCTTCAAGCCTTCAAGAGACTGGAAGGTATTGTCAGGCTTCAGTCTTCAGACACACTGTTCAGGTAGGCCTTGTCTGAAATGTTGGTCCACTGACGCACCTGCTTGAGGTAATCACGCTGGGACTCGATGATTTCCCTGGCGAGCGGATCCTTTTCTGCGGCCTCGGCCAGCAACCGGTTGGTGGTGCTGCGCAGGGCATCGATCACTTCCGGCGGAAACACCTTGTGGGTGACATCCGGATAGTCTTCCTTCATGCGGTCCCAGGCCACACCACTCTGGTGAGTGCTCTGGATGTACATGTCATAGGCTGCGGTGCGCATGGCGACCCGCAGAATCTCCTGAAGATCCTTTGGCAACTCTTCCCAGGTCTTCTTGTTGATCAGGAACTGAACTTCCGCTCCTGGCTCCTGCCAACCCGAATAGTAATACTTGGCGATCTGGTGGAAACCCATCTGGAAGTCCAGGGCAGGTCCGACCCATTCAACGGCATCCACGGTGCCACGCTCAAGAGCGGTATACAGCTCGCCCGGCGGCAGGTTGGTCACCGCAACACCAAGCTCGGACATGACCTCGCCGGCAAACCCGGGCGTACGCATCTTCAGGCCCTGAAGATCCTCAAGGGAGTTAATTTCCTTGCGGAACCAGCCACCCATCTGGTTACCGGTATTTCCACCCGGGAAGGACAGCATGCCGTAAGGCTCATACACCTTCTGCATCAGTTCCATGCCTTCGCCGTGGTAGAACCAGGCGTACATTTCAGGTGCGATCAGGCCAAACGGGATGGTCGTGAAGTACATCGCATTGGGGATGGTGCCCTTGTAGTAATAGGACGCGGTGTGACCCATGTCGTACTGGCCGTTGCGCACCAGATCAAAGATGCCGAAGGGCGCCTTATGCTTGTTGGACGGATCAATGCGAATCTGCAAACGGCCATCGGACATGGTCTCTGCCATATCCGCCATATGCTGAACGGTCTCTCCAAGAACGGGAGAGTTAGGGCCCCAAGTTTGCGCGAGGCGCAGTGTGAAGTTCTCCTCGGCAACCGAGGAGGCGCTGAATGTAGCGGCTGCAGCGGCAACGGCCGCAAGCAGTGTTTTCCGGATTGTCATTGTGTTGGCTTCCATTATTGTTGGTATGAAAACAGGTATTTCTGTCGCGCAACCATCATAACTTCCTCATGGTGTTCCGCCAATCGGCAGAACACCATGGTCCGGTATCAGACCTTGAACTGACCGACCAGATCCCGAAGGCTTTCACCCAGCCGCGCCAGTTCATGGCTGGCTTCGTTGGTCTGGGTTACGCCGGTATCACTGCGCTGGGCAGCATCGACAATCCGAACCACGTTCTGATTGATCTCTTCCGCGACCTGGCTCTGCTGCTCGGCGGCGGTCGCGATCTGGGTAACCTGATCGTGAATCTGACCCACCGAAGTCTCGATGGTTTTCAAGGCATCAGTGGCGTGATTAATTCTTTCCACAGTTTCGCCTGAACGTTTGCGGGACTTGTTCATCCGCTCAACCGACGCCTTCGATTCCGTCACGAAGCCATCGATCATTTCCCGGATCTGGTCGGCGGATTCGGCGCTGCGCTTGGCCAACTGGCGCACCTCATCGGCAACCACGGAGAAGCCACGGCCATGCTCACCGGCCCGGGCGGCCTCGATGGCGGCATTCAGGGCCAGCAGATTGGTCTGCTCCGTCACCGCATGAATGACATCCAGTACCTGCTGGATATCGTCGGATTTCTCGGCGAGGGCATCAATACTCTTCGCGGTATCCTGGATTTCCTCGGAAAGCTGATTCACCGCGCCCTGGGCGCTACTGATGGTTTCGCCACCCTCTCGGGCCATGCGGTCAGCGTCCGAAGCCGCACTTTCAACCTCATTGGCGTTGCCGGAAATCTGCTGGATGGTCGCGGCCATTTCATTAATTGCAGAGGCAATCTGATCGGTCTCGGAACCCTGCTCCTGGACCGAGGCTCTGGTTTCATTGGCAACCCGGCTCAGCTCCTCGGCTGCGGAAGCCACCTGATCCGTAGTCGCGCCAACTTCACGCATAGTGTCCTGGATCTTGATCACGAAGGCGTTGAAGCGCCGGCCGAGCTCGGCCAGCTCGTCATTGCCTTCGTCCGGCAGGCGCTGGCGCAGATCGCCTTCGCCGTCGGCAATTTCCTGCATCATGTTGCTGACGCTCTTCAACGGTCGGGTGACGCTACGACCAACGAAGATACCGATCACCAGGGCAATCACGACAACAACGACCGTCACCAACAGGATGAAGCCCAGGGTTTCAGCCATACCGGCTTCAATCTTCTCACGGGCAGCCGCCACTTGCCGGTCGATATCAGTGATGTAGACACCGGCACCGATCATCCAGTCCCAGTCGGGAATGATGGTGGAATAGGACATCTTGGGCTCTTCGTTGCCGGAAGCCGGGTTCATCCAGTCGTAACCGTAAAAGCCACCTTCTTCAGCAGCAGCAAAAAGATCGCCCACCAGGCGCTTCAGAGTCGGGTTATTGGTAGGCCCCTCTTTGGAGGGATCCGGGGCATAGGCCACGTTGTACACGTCCCGGGTGTAAGCGAATACGTAATTGGATTTGTCGAACCGGATTGAACGCAGACGTGCAGCCGCCGCCTCCTTGGCTTCTTCCTCACTCATCGACGGGTCATTCTTGGCCTCCAGAACCACGGCTTTAGCCGCATCAATCAGGTTTTGGAGGCCCGCCTTCCGCGCTTCCAGAAGACTGCTCTCCAGGCGCTTGAGCTCGGCTTCACCATTGGCCTGAATCTGACTGGCAGTAATCCAGGCGAGAGTCGCCGCCGTAAGAAGAACCGGCACCATTACGGCCACGAGTAGGCGCGTTCTTATTTTCAATCGACTCAGTACATTCATCCTACCGAACTCCCCCGGAATGTTTGTTGGTGAGAATTATCCACAGACCACGCGAGGTGATCTGTTCCAGTTTGTTAATAAAGATGCCAGCAGACGCTTCGTCCGCCTGCCGCTCCATATCCAGACTGATCTTCCGCCAACGTTTTCAGACAAGTAGAGTAACGGCAGTAACGTAAATGTCTTGAGCAGGCTTTAGACTAAAGAACCACTACGAAGGTAGGCCAATGAAGCATCTGTTTCTGGTACGCCATGCCAAATCCAGCTGGGCTGATGAATCACTCTGTGATCGAGAGCGCCCGCTCAACGCCCGGGGCGAAAGCCAACTGGCGCCCTTGGGCCATGCCCTGACATGGGCCGGTGCCTTCGAGGGCGAGATATACAGCAGCGACGCGACACGTGCCCTGACCACACTTGAGGGCATCCTTCCCGACACTTTTGCTCCCGAACGCCGCCACACCCGAAGTGAGCTATATACCTTTGACTATCGACGCCTGCTTGCCTGGCTGGAACAACAGGGTGACGGTTCCCGGATCATGGTTATAGGACACAATCCCGCCTTGCTGGAACTGGCCCAACGCCTACTGAAACAACCACCGGTACAGTTACCCACCGCCAGTTTCATTCACATCCGGTTTGATGTGAAACACTGGCGCCAGCTAGGTCACAGCAAAGGAAAACTCGTGGCTCTGCTGACGCCGCAGGATTACAGTTACGCCCATTTTGAACGGAAGCTGAAAAAGAAAGCCCGAACCGGGGGTGACGATCCGGCAAAGGATATTCCCAAGGCCCTTAGCCATCAACTGGATCGCCTAAGGCAGCTTGAGCGGGGCGTGATCCTTGGCCTCGATGACGAATTCCTTCACCAGTATCGGATTGCCATTCGCCGCAGTCGGGCCATTGCTGAATCGGTCCAGGAAGTCACCGGTGACAAGGCACTGGCAAAGGCGGTTCAAACCCTGAAACGGCATGCCCGGGCGACAGGACCGTTACGTGATTTGCACGTGTTTCTCCAGGACCTACCCGGACTGTGTGGCGACAACTCGGAAATCCGGGCAGCCCTGCAGATCTGGTTCGAGCGGGAAGCCGCCAACCGCCACAAAAAACTGGTAAAGCGCCTGCAGAGCAAGCGTTATCACGACAGCATGGAGCACTGGCTCAATCTCATCGAATCCCGGAAATTCCACAAGTTGGCCGGAACGCTGAGGGCAAAAGACATCCGAAAGGCAGTGGGACGTCGTATCAAGGAGTTCAACAAACTGACCGCCGAGCTGATGCACACCTCCCCGGATGAGGATATTCATCGGCTTCGCAAGCAACTCAAACGAATCCGCTACCTGATGGAGCTGGACTCGAAAACCTGGAAGCCTGTGCTGAAAACGCTGAAAGCACGCCAGAAGCTGTATGGCCGCTTCCAGGATCTTCATGTTCAGATCGAGCTGCTTGACCAGTTCCGCAGGGCAGCTCCGGAGGTTCTACCCGCCGCCCTCGACGGCATCCTGGGAACCCTGGAAGAGCGCAAAGCGGACGCCCGGAAACAGATTTTGACCCTTGGAGGACTCAATGGAGCCCCGTTATGACACCCTGTTTTACGACGGACAATGCCCACTGTGCACCAAGGAGATCCGCACCTTGCGCAAACTCCAGCGTGGCAATCTGATCTTTGCAGACATTCACGAACAGCGTGACGGCAGCACCACCCTGCCAAGCCATGAAGCCCTGCTCCGACGCCTGCACCTGATGACCTGGACTGGCGAGTGGGTCATCGGCTTGCCCGCGAACGTTCGCGCCTGGTCCCACACTCCCTATGGCTTTCTATTCAAACCCCTGCTGTGGCCCGGGATCTTCCAGATCGCCTCGCGTATCTACGGGAAATGGGCAGACAACCGGTATGAGCGGAAGTACGCCTGTGCCATTGGCAATAACAAGGCGGCCTAGCCGGTAAAACCAATGTGTTCCAGATTGGGTGGGCGGTAGTCGGCATCAAGACGCCAGCGCTCTGCCACAGAGGCGTGAATCGTTGTTTTGATGTTTTTCGGTTTCAGAGTTCGGACCAGCGGTTTCGAGAACCGGAAAATATGTCGGCGTGAGTTGTGCAGCTTGGCCCGCGCACTCAAACTGATCCCCGCTGGCAGGTGCTCTTCCAGATCAAGCCCGGCGTCCCTGGCCTGGCCCACCATCCAGTCAAGTGCGATATCCGACGCGAGCAGCCCCTGATCGTCCGCCGGATAACCACCGCCAATATCACTATGGGAACCGGCAAACCACACCTGTTCCAGATCAAGCCCTGCCCTCGGCTCCCACAAGGTAGGCTCGAAATCTTCCCGACGTTCGTCTATGGCCAGGGCATGGCGGGCAATACGAACATTACTGCCAAGCTTGGTATCGTAGAACTCATCCTTGCGATCAAACAGCCCCATCAGCGAAAAAGGCACACCCAGTGAGCCTACTGTATCCCAGGCTCCCACAAACCGGATCTGCCGGGACTCCTGACTGTGCTCCCTACGGAACTCCAGCGATTTTGAGCCTGAGGGCGCCCAGGCGGCACCGGTTTTCTTGTAGTGGTCAAATGCCTGCTGGATCAGCCGGGCATCGGGCCGTTTGAGAATCCCGCAGTTGTTGATCAACCCACACAGTGAGCGCACGGTGTAGGCGCCACGGCTAAAACCAAACAGGTAGATGTCGGTATTAGGTGTGAAGTTCTGAACAATATAGCGGTAGGCATCCATGATGTTCTTGTGGATTCCTTGTCCGGTCACGCCGCCGACCACCGCATTATGGTAGGAGCCAATACCCCAGTCATAAAACACATGCTGGGGCCGGCCATCAGCCGCGATGGGACGAATGGCCCTGGCGACCCTCAGAACATTAGTGGGAACATCTTTCTGCAAGTCTTCTTCGGGACGATTCCATGTACCGTCAGCACACACAACGAGGCGCTTCACCATGGCAGACTCCTTTGCCAAAAATGTGATCAGATTTTAACCACATTATAGCTCAGGGTCGGTCATCCGGCGGGGCACCTTCCTCACATTTCCGGCAATCAAGCTCAAACCCAAGCATCGATTCCCGCCCCTCTTCCGTCACTACCCATGGGCGATTGACCCATGGAGGCGTGTGGCGCACATGCTGATTGTGCCCACACGCTAACTGGGCAACCCAGTGGTTCTCTTCGTCCTTGTGGTAGCCGGTGATGGGTTGTTTCATGCCACCCAGTCTAGAACCGGAACTCGGGGCCTGCAGAGAAAACGTGCACATCAGATTTAAGGTTTTGGATGCCTGAACTGTCGTCACCGATATCCTGCAGGTAGTCCCACTCCAGACGAAGCCCGAAAGAGTCGGTGATATCAATCGTAGCGCCTGCTCCAGTGCGCAAAGAAACGCCGCTTTCTTCTTCACTGGCACTTCCAAGGCCATTGATCGAAACACTGAGATCCTGACGCCAGAACTGTGCACCCAACTTGGCGAACAACCGAACCGGGCCCAGCTCAGGTGTGAATACGAGGAGAGATCCGTCGAACATATGGTAGCCGACGTTGATCGAACCGGTATTGTCCTCAATCGTTGTATCGTCTACGAAGCGATAACCACCTTCGAACGCAAGATACTTGTCGAAGAACCCCCCGGCGTAAATACGACCTGTGAGGGCTGAGTCATCGCACTCAATAATCACGTCATCGCAAAAATCGCTCACCTCAACCTGTCCCGCTGAGATCCCTGCATAACCTCCCTGTGCAGCGGCCGTGCCGGCATAGGCAAAGATGGAGCTGCCTAGAAACACCAAAAATAACGCTTTTCCTGCCTTCAACATCCTGTTTTTCCTTGTATTGGTGACTAATTTTTACTTGCGTGCGGGATACTACACGGGAGGAAGAACATCGGGAGGTGGTAACGAGGGAGTTTTTACAGAGTTTTGCATTCCAAGCAGGCAAATAATTACCTCCCTAACAAAGCCCAAGGTTTCGGGAATCTCCCACAACAGATTCACATATCGCGGGTGACGGGTGACGAGCGGCAGCCCCATCCCTTATCCTGAGATCGTGCCTTATTCCATCAGTTTCAGGAGCTCACCCATGAAAACTGCCCATGACCTCGTAGAAGCCGCCAAGAAAGAAATTCAGGAAGTGCCCCTTGATCAGTCGGACGATGCGATCAAGAACGCGGATTTGCTGCTGGATGTGCGTGATGCGGATGAATACCGGGCCGGTCATATACCGGGGGCCGTAAACATTTCCCGTGGTCTGCTGGAGTTCAAGTTTACCAATGATCCGGCGTTTGAGAGCCGCGATATGAACATCGTGTGTTACTGCAAGACATCCGGGAGAGCCGCATTGAGTGCCAAAGCCCTGAAGGAAATGGGCTACATGCATGTTCAGTCCATCGCCGGTGGATTTGATGCCTGGCAGGAAGCGAACAAACCGGTGGCCAAGCCGGAACTGCCATCGTTCGAGTAATGGCAATCTACAGGCAGCAGGCCTTGTACTTTCTGCCGCTGCCACAGGGGCAAGGGTCGTTACGACCGGGCTTCCACTGGCCCTCGCTGGTATCGCCCCGAAGGTAATACCAACAACCCTCCTCCCGAACGAAATCGGAGTTTTCTTCGAGAAATCCCCAACCCTTACCCAGGCGGTAGACCGCCCGAAAATGGACGGTACCGCTATCGCCTGACGCACGAGAGTTGAGGATCTGCAGAGAGGTCCAGTTTGGCGAGTCTGCCAGAGTGAGCGTCTCCGGCCGCGTGCTCTGATGCCAGGTGGCTCGCAGGTAGTCCGGAAGATTTAGAACGAACGCCGCGTAACGGGACCGCATCAGCGTCTCAGGAGATGGCGCCGGTTCACCCTGATGGAACGGCTGGCAGCACTCAGGGTAGGATTTATTGCTGCCACAAGGACAGCTTCGATTTTCAGGCTGTTGAGTCATCGCGGGACAATCTTTTCGACTATGCTCGTTGACCGGCAGTGTATCAATATCAAACCGGTGTTGCTCCGGCCTTCTCTACCGACTTTTGGTGATTCCCTTTGACGGATGTATCGCTGTTACAGATTCTTCTGGCCAACCTTGCCATTCTTGCCGGAGCCTGTCTGCAAGGCGTGGCCGGCTATGGCATTGGCACACTGGCCGCGCCGTTGCTGTTTCTGATCAGCCCGGTGTTAGTGCCCGGCCCCCTGATTCTGAATGCCACCCTCCTCACTGTCTTTATGCTAATCCGCAATCGCGGCGCATTGCAGGTCAGGGAAGTGCGCTTTGCCATCGGTGGCGGCGTTGCCGGAGCAGTCCTGGCAGCACTGACGTTGCTGGTAATCTCGACCAAAGGCTTCGAACTGACCTTCGGCATTCTTATCCTTGCCGGCGTAGCGCTCAGTGTTGGCGGTCTCAAACCGGCACTCAATGCACGGAACAGCGTGCTGGCCGGAGCCGCTTCCACCTATATGGGCACGATTACCGCCGTGGGTGGACCGCCAATTGCGCTGATTTACCAGAATGAAAAGGGGCCGTTGGTCAGGGCCAACATGTCTGCCTTCTTCCTGGCTGCCAGCGTGCTGAGCCTGTCAGGCCTGCTCGCCTCTGGCTACCTGGGAACCCGAGAGCTTTTTCTGTTCGCAGTTACTTTCCCGGGAGTATTCCTGGGCTTCTGGCTGTCAGGCAAGCTGGTCCACCGTATGCCCTTCGAAGGGCTTCGCCCGGTGATTCTCGGTATCGCGGCCATCGCCGGAACAGCGGCCCTGATTCGCGGGCTGCTCTCACTCTAGGAATCGGCCCAGAGTCGCACGCGGAACCGGTTTTTCTTCCACAGCAAAGCCAGCCAGAGCGCGTGAGCATTGATCAGGAACGCCAGAAGCCACTCGAATGCATCGTCCTTGCGGCTGTAAAACTCCGGCGCCACACCATTCAGCACCACTGAAAGAATCCCGATGGCAAGAATCAGCTGGCAAAGATTCAGCAGTCTCATGCCCGTGTGCTTCCACAATGGATGGCTGCGCAATCCGGAACTGACCAGCAGCTCACAGATGAAGGTGAGTGAAAAATACAGAACCACGCCAATACGGCGAATCAGATTGAAACCGTCACCGGCATGGCCCAGAGCCAGGGCATAGGCCGCCAGCGAGACACTGGCCACCAGGCCCAGCCAGGGGACCCAGGCAACACCGCTGGAATGAACCCCGAGCTGGCGCAGCCACCGACCGTTAAGCCACCAGAACAGAATGCCCAGCAGAGCCGCCGGCAGCATGGTACCTTTGAAAATAAAGTAGGAGGTGCCGTGACGACCAGTCCGGCTGATGCTGGTGCAGCTGTCCCAGTAGGGGTTGCATAGCTCGACATGCCCTTCCAGCACCGAAACTGTAAACGTGACATGGATGGTTAACAGCGGGATAAGAGCCGCAGCCAGTGCAAGCCACCAGAGATGAAAGGAACGATGGTCAGTCATTGGAAGAGCCCCTCTGAGCGACGCCGAGCCCGGGAACACAACACCGTCGAAACCGGCCGCCAACCTATTGAATGAACATTATTTGACCAGATTTTGCAATCCGGTCCATCCTGTCAGAGGTTTTTTGCCTCAAAATAGCGTTCCAGGGATTCAGGATCAGTGTATGAGTGCACCGCATCAGGAAATTGTTGAAAGCCAGGTCGACGTGTCAGAACTAGCCATCGGCATGCACGTCATCCGCCTGGACCGCCCCTGGGAAGATACGGATTTCCTGATTCAGGGGTTTGTTATTCGAGATCAGGCAGAGATCGATGCGCTAAGGGAACAGTGCGAGTTCGTCTTCATTGAAGGGCGTATCGATGGGGCACCGATCCCAGAGTACGGGAAGAACGGCAACGGTCGGAAATCTTCAGGCCTGATGGGGCTTTTCCGCAAAAAACAGGTCACCGAACCCGTACAGAATACCCATCGACCTGTACCGGCCCGCAAGCGCGTCAGGTACATCAACAAGATCGACGCCGCCCAGGAGATGGGAACGGCGATCATACGCTTCGAGGAAGCGCAGAAGACCGCCAAGTCCATCATGTCTGGACTGAGGGTGGGCCGCACGCTGGACCTGAACAATGCCCGCACAGTGGTGAACCACTGCGTAGAAAGTGTCCTGCGCAATGAAAACGCGCTGTTGTTGCTCACAAAGATCAAGCACCAGGATGAGTACACCGCAGAGCACTGTATCAACGTATCCATTCTGGCGGCGGCCTTTGGCAAGCATCTGGGCTTGCTCGAAGGAGAAATCCGCAATCTGGCCCTGTGTGGCTTGCTCCATGATGTCGGCAAGACCCGGATTCCCGATGAGATTCTCAACAAGCCGGGCGCGCTGACACCAAAAGAATTCGACGTGATGCGTCACCACACCACCCACGGTCGCTCGATCCTCATGGGAACAAGCAATTCCCTGAACACCGCCGTGGATGTAGCGTTCAGCCACCATGAACGGATGGATGGCTCAGGCTATCCCCGGGGCCTTCAAGCCCAACAGATCCCCTACTTCGCCAAGATCATCGGGCTGGTGGATACCTACGACGCCATCACCAGTAACCGGATCTACGACAAAGGACGAGCGTCTATGCAGGCGCTGGAGATCATCCACAAGCACCGCGGCACGCAGTTCGATGAGGAACTGGCGGGCGCTTTTATCCAGATGATCGGGGTATACCCGCCGGGCTCCATCGTTGAAATGGTCAATGGACAGGTCGGCATTGTTGTGGAAAGCCGGCCGGAGCACAAACTGAAACCCTGCGTTCTACTGGTCAGAGAGGCCGATAAAAGCCTGATGACTCCTTATCGGACGATCGACCTGAAGGTCAGCCCTGAAGACGGCGCGGGTAATATCTATCGCATTGCCCGAGAGGTCCCGGACGGAACCTACGACATCGTACTTCAGGAGTTTGTGGATCAGGGGCTGATCGTAACCGCATCAAACACTTCCTCCAACAGCCCTGAATCCTGACCGGATTCACTCACCCGGGCCGTTTTGTCACAGCCATGGTCAACCGGGAAATGCAGGTGGTCTTACCTTCTTCGTTCTCCAGCCGAATTTCCCAGACCTGAGTCGCACCACCAATGTGGATGGGTTTTGCGGTGCCATACACCCAACCCTTGGTAATCGGCCGGATATGATTGGCGTTGATATCAAGCCCAACGGCCACCGTTTCGGGGTCTTTCAGGCAGCAGTTGGCTGCCATGCTACCCAGGGTTTCCGCCAGCAGAACGGATGCGCCTCCATGCAGAATGCCAAAAGGCTGTACCGTGCGCTCATCGACTGGCATGCGGCCTCTGACATAGTCGTCACCAATCTCAAGGTACTCGATGCCCATATAGCTGACCGCCGTGTTTTCGCTGGCTTTGGCAAGGTGTTCAAGGTTCGGGGTGCTGGTCCAGATTGCCATAGGGAACTGCTCTCGATGTTGTTTGAAATGAAAAAAGAAGCAAGCCACCAGTTTATACAGATAGGAAACGAACTACCAAGCCCTTCTCTTTCGTTCACCGCTGGCTTTTTCAATCAACTTTTCAAACTCCAGCGCTGGCAGCGGCCGGCTGAAATAGTAGCCTTGGAAACGGGTGCACCCCATGCTTACGAGACGTTCCAGCTGACCCTTCGTTTCCACACCTTCCGCCACTGCTGATAATTTGAGGGCGGAGGCAAGGGCCAGGATAGTTTCGGCGATGGCAGCGTCATTGGGATCATCCAGGATATCCCGCACAAACCCCTGATCAATTTTCAGTTCATCCAGAGACAACCTCTTCAGGTAACCCAGGGATGAATAGCCGGTGCCAAAATCGTCTAGCGAGATCCGGATACCCATGCTTCTCAGGGTCCGCAAGGTTTCTTCAACCAGCTCAAGGTCGTAGGCAAGCGCGCTTTCGGTAATTTCCACCTTCAGGTTTCTCGGGGATGCCCCGGTTTTTCTCAGCAGTGCCATCACCGTGGAGCAGAACGACGGCAGGTGGAACTGTCTTGCACTGACGTTTACCGAGACCTGAAGCTCTGACAAGGCATCGCCTCGATTTTTCCAGCTGGCGATCCGGGAGAGAACTTTCTCCAGCACCCAATAGCCAATCGACTCAATGAGTCCGGTCTCCTCCGCCAACGGAATGAATTCGGCAGGTGACACCATGCCACGGCCCGGGCATTGCCACCGAAGCAAAGCCTCGGCTCCCACCGGGTTACCCTTCTCGTCAACCAGAACCTGGTAGTGGACCGCCAACTGATCCTTGCGTATCGCCGACCGAAGGTCGGACTCCATGGCCAGCCGCTCAGACACCTTTTTCTGCATCATGGAGTCATAAAAACGGATGCAGTTACGACCATCTTCCTTCGCTCGAAACATGGCCATGTCAGCCTGGCTCAATAGTTCTTCAAGCGTGGTGGTGTGGTCATAGAAAAGGGTGACGCCAATGCTGGGTGTACCCGCGTATTCAATGCCATTGAGATCATAAGGTTCATTCAGGGCATCGCGGACTTTTTCGCAGACCTTTTCCACTCTGGCAGCCGCATTGGCAGTGTCGGTCGGAAATCCCTTCAGAATGAGAACAAACTCGTCGCCCCCCAGCCTGGCGACGGTATCCCATGCGCGGACCGTCTGTCGAAGCCTTTCCCCTACTTGAATCAGCAACTCATCGCCGGTCAGGTGACCCGCTGAGTCATTGATGTTCTTGAAGTGATCCAGATCGATAAACACCAGGGCACCATGATCGTGGTCCCGGGTACTGCCAGTAAGCGCTTGCGCCAGCCTGTCTCTGAGCAAACGGCGGTTCGGCAAGCCGGTCAGGGGGTCATAGAACGCCAGCTTCTCGATCTCAGATTCCGATTGTTTGCGATCCGTCACATCGAAAAAATAGCCGTGCCATGTCATGCTCTCATCGGCCAATCGAGCGGGCACCGATCTGGCTTCAATCCACGCTCTGGCTCCATCGCATTTGCGGGCCCGAAAGTCGGTTTCAAACGGCGTCATGCGTCGCCGAGACTCATCGACTTTCTTGAAAAAGGATGCCTTGTCTGTATCCTCAATAAGATCAAGTAAAGGCCTGGCGTCTTTACTGAGCACATCAGCCGCCAGTCCGAACATATCTTCGACTCTGTTGCTGATGAAAGGAAACGTTGTCTGCCCGTCGGGATACATCCTGAACTGGAAAATAACGCCAGGGAACTGGTCTGAATAGCGGTAAAGGCTGTTCTCAAACCGCACGTTACGACTGGCCAGGATCTGGCGGTGCACCGAAGCTCCCAGAACCTCGCCAACCTGCAGCAGGAATTCTTCTGTCTCTCGATCCAACACGCAAGATTGGTCAAGGAAATCAAAACCCAGGATTCCGCTGACTTGACCTTCCAGCTTCAAACCGACAAGAACCAGACTTCGGATACTCTCCCGGCGAAACTCCAGTTTTTCTTCTTCCGCATCAGAAGGAAGCTCCTCGACTTCGGGTATAACCAGAATCGAGAGGATCTGAAGCTGATCCATGAGCCATGGGAAACGGGCCATAGGGACGTTCTGGATTGCCTCTTGCTGGGGCGGGGCTCCTTTTCTGCAGGCTTCATGCGTTATGGAAATGGTCTGAGAGGCTTCTTCGAACATGATCAGGTAGGCCCGATCTGCCCCGAGCCTGTCTCCAAGCTCAGCAATAAGGCCGTGGATACTGCCATCCAGCTCGTCAATCTTCGATCTGGCCAGGCTAAGGGACAACCTGTAAACAAACTCACGTTGATCCAGGGTAACTGCCTTCACCATTGCTACGGACTCCTTCCCAGCAATATTTCCTGTTTATTTTTTTCACCTGCTCGGAGTGTCTTGAACAGTGTACGACGAGCGCGTCATTAAAGTTCACGCCCACACGACAAAGACCTCCGCTTAACCTGCTCCCGTGTAAAGGGCTTTGTACCGCCGGATTAACTCATCTACCCGGCCCGAATTCACAAACTCATAGAGGCGGTCGGCAAGTCGCTCCCGAAGTTCGTAGGAGTTACACGGCGCGGCCTTGGAAAAGGTAAAAAAAAGACCCTCACGACTCACCGGGGTCGGGAGGGGGACGAATTGATCGGCAATGCCCAAAGACTCAAGTTTCACCTCCCCCTGCAAAACTTCGTAGAGAACATAATCCACCCGGTCAACCAGCGCCATCTGGAAGGATTGTTCAATCGACCTTACGCCCTCGATTCTGAGGTTCTGTTCCGCATACCTGTCGAAATTCTGGCCAAAGCTGTTGTTGATCAATGTACTGCCACGCTTGCCCACCAGGTCCGGCCAGTGTCGGTAGGCAAACTCCCGCTCCTTGAGTACCCAGACAGCGGTCGGCAGGTGCGTAATCGGGGGCAGTAGATAATCCATATAGCCAATGCGATCCGAAGTGATGAACGCACCCGCCACCATGTCGAGATCACCCTGGCGCGCCATGCGCTGGACCCGAGCCCAGGAGCCGATGTCTATCACCTCCACATTCACGCCCAATGGCTCCGTAATTTCCTTGAGCAGAGCAGGCACCGCGCCAATCAGATACCCCGGGCGTTTTTCATCACGGAAGAGCAGAGGGGGATATTCCGGATTACCACTGACGGTGAGTGTATTGCACGGAGGATCCTGCAAGGCGTAGGCAGGCATCAGAAACGGAACGGCCACCAAAAAGACAAGTAACTTACCGGCGACAGACGAACATAATTTATTCAACTCTGACAAGACCTTCTTTGTGCCAGCCCAAGCGGCCGGTTTCAACAACCTGGCGACGTATTCCCGGCACTGGCCGGATCATGAAAAGATCGCCGTTTCGGCCCACCATGGCTCGGGGTACACCAGTTGCTTTGGCTATGTCAGCGTGCGTTTCCATGTGTTCAGCCTCACCATGCACCGGAATGGCAATGGAAGGCCTGACCCATTTGTACATCAACTCCAATTCTTCCTGCGCGGGATGACCTGAAGCATGAATCGGCAAATCGGCATCCTCGGCGGTGATTACCCTGACCCCCATTTCTTTCAGCCTTTTCACCAATGCGTCGATGGTTTCCTCGTTGCCGGGAATGGCACGGGCGCTGAAGATCACGGTGTCGCCGGCTTCCAGCTCGAAGTCCGGGTGAGTCCCTGCCGCCAGCCTGCGCAGTGCCGTCCTGGGTTCTCCCTGGCTGCCGGTGGCCACCGCCAGGACTTCATCCCGCGGCAGGTAGCCCAGGTGCGAGGAATTGATCAGTTGATCTGCCGAATCCCAGAGCCCGGCAGCCTTGGCTGCGCCGCTCATGTTGATCAGAGAGCGACCCATAAGCCCTATATAACGGCCGGTTTCCCTGGAAATTGAGGCCAGTGTGTGCAACCGGGCAATATTGCTGCCAAAGCAGGTCACTACCACGCGCCCCTCAGCGGAATGGATGGCTTGCAGCAATCCGGCACGCAGTGCACCCTCAGACACTGAATGACCCGACACGGTGGCATTGGTGGAATCGCAAACCATGGCTTGCACGCCTTCGTCTGCCAGGTCGGTAAAGGTTTTCGCCGAATAACCATGGCCCACCAGCGGCTGCTCATCCAGTTTCCAATCACCGCTGTGGAAGACATTACCTGCCGCGGTGCGGATCATCAGAGCATTCGGATCCGGAATGGAGTGAGTCAGCGCCAGCCATTGCACACTGAACGGTCCTATCTGTTTGCTCTGGCCGGTCTCCACTTCGATGATTGGAACCCGATGCAACAGGTCGAACTCTGCCAGCTTGCGACGCAGAATTTCTGCGGTGAACCGGCTGGTATATATCGGGCATTGAAGAAGTGGCCAGAGATAAGGCACAGCCCCGACGTGATCTTCATGAGCATGGGTAATAACCAGGCCCGCCAGCCGGTCGCGGCGGTCTGCAATGAAGGCCGGATCTGCCATTTGAACCGGCGGTTCCCCCCGATGATGCACGGTGCCATCAGCAGCAATGCGGCCAGGCTTCGGAAACGTGACCCCGCAATCCACCATCAGCCAGGCGCCGTCATGACCGTAGAGATTGAGGTTCATGCCAATTTCGCCGGTGCCACCCAGCGGTAAAAACCAGAGATCGGACGGCTCGGGAATCATTCGGCGGCTCGCCCCATGTATTCCAATACCAGGTCCTCGTGTATTCCTTCCATTTCAATCACTTTCAGTGCCGCCCGGATATCGTCCGCGTACTTCAGCACAGGCGAGTTTTTCGCAACGGCGATGTAGGAGCGCTCTCCGGGCACAAAGAATGGTGAAACCTCAACATCCAGCCCCAGTTTCTCAACCGTGTACAAACCGACGAGTTCTGGCGCAATGACAACGTCTACGCGGCCCTTCTGCATCATTAGCATCAGGTTTTCATAACGGGGCGCAGACTCTTTGAGCAGTTTCTCATCATTATCAAAACGGGAAAAATACGAGGCCCCTTCCAGCACGCCGATGGCCCTGCCATAAAGATCGTCGTAGCGCTCAATGCTGTGTTCTTTATTCAAATAAAAGAACAATCGCCGCTCCGGTGGAAATGCAGGCGCCACAAACTCCATCAGCTCGGCCCGCTCCTCGGTCTCAAGAGGGCCAAGCATCACATCCACTTCACCCTGCTGAATCATCCTGAGGACCCGCCGGAAAGGCGCCTCACGGTAATGAACTTTCCAGCCCAGCCGATCAACAATTTCCTCGAAGATATCCACGTAGAGGCCGGTTCGCTCGCTACCCTGAATGATTCGGTACGGTGGCGCATGGTTGGCACCCACGATGACGGTCAGCGCTTCCACGGTTTCTGTGCCCTGCTGAGCCGATACCGGAAACACCAACGCCATCAGAAGGGCGGCGGTAAACACTCGCATTCCTGTCGTCCTTGCCTGTGAGCTTTTCAGGTTGTTATACAGTCTGGTCATCTGTCTCCAGTATAGACGGTTCAAGATCCGGAATGGTCGGATATACGTAATGACGGTTGAATTCAGCCACCCCAGGCACAAGGTCAGTTACCAGACCAGTCAAGAAGTCGTTAATCAAACCCGTTAAAAAGTCATTAACGAAACCAGGTAAAAAGTGCCATTCATTCGTCAACGAAAAAGGACGGACACCATGAAGATTCTGATGGTTCTCACCTCCCATGACCAGATGGGCGACACCGGCCATAAGACCGGCTTCTGGCTCGAAGAGTTCACCGCGCCCTACTATGTTTTCCGGGATGCCGGTGCAGATATCACAATTGCCTCTCCGAAAGGCGGCCAGCCGCCCGTGGACCCCAACAGCGAGGCGGAAGAGGCACTTACTGAAACCACCCGTCGCTTCCAGCAGGATGCCCACGCCAAGGAATCCCTTGCCAGCACCAAAAAGCTGGGCGATGTGGACATGAATGAGTACGACGCGATTTTCTATCCGGGTGGTCACGGTCCGCTTTGGGATCTGGTCAACGACGACAAGTCCATTGCCCTGATCAAGACGGCATACGAGCAGGACAAGGTGATTGGTGCAGTCTGCCATGCACCCGCCGTGTTCAAGAACGTGGAAGTGAAACCGGGCCAGAACATCGTTGGCGGCCGCGAAGTCACAGGCTTCACCAACAGCGAGGAAGAAGCGGTAGGTCTCACCGGTGTGGTGCCTTTCCTGCTGGAAGATATGCTTAAGGGAAACACCGCCACCTACACCCGCGGCGACGACTGGGCACCGCACATCGTGGTGGACGGCAAACTGATTACCGGGCAGAACCCGGCATCTTCCGAGGGTGCTGCGAAGGCCGTCGTGCAGGCACTGCAAGAAGCCTGATCCGTTAGCAACAGAGTGATATAGACCCGTGGGCAGATGGAATTTTCATCTGCCCTCACTTTTACGCAGGCTCGCCCGCATGACTGATCAATTCCCCGGGTGCACCTTTTTCCAGCAATTCACGAATATGATCCGGTATCGTCACCTTCCCCAACACTGAAGGCTGAATGAGCACGTAGGTAACGTCGGCATCGGCGATAAACGCCCCATCCCCGTACCGGAAGAACTCCAGATGCAGTGTGAACGAGGTGTTGCCAATACGGCCGGCGTGGATACGGGCCTCCAACACATCATCGAACTTTGCCGGTGCTTTCCAGTTCACGGTGAGACTGACCACCTGGATATCCAGGTCCTGATCGAGCAGATGCTGGTAATCGCCAAACAGCGTGCGGATGTATTCGTTCATTGAAATATCAACGAAATCCGCATAACGGGCATTGAAGACCACCCCCTGAGCATCGCATTCACCGTAGCGAACGCGAAAACGGAAACGAAACGGCGACGCATCAGCCATGAAATTCTCCGATTAAACTTCCTTTACCGATCCCAACAGCTTCTCATATCTGTGCTAACGTTTTGAGGAATATCTCAAAAAAGCTGGCCAACGCTATGAGCAACCCCAAACACACCCTTTTCTGGATGACGCTGTTTCTCGGCGTGGTCGTTATTGTCGGTGCCCTGATCCACAAGCCCCTGATCTCGGCCTTTATGGCGAACTGGGTTTTCAATCTGCTGATTCTCGGGGTTCTGATCATCGGCATTGCCCTCACTTACCGGCAAGTTTTCGTGCTGTTTCCGGAATTGAAGTGGATCGCCCAGTTCAGAACCGGTCATGCCGGACTTTCCGTGGTTCAGGAACCCAAATTGTTGAAGCCGCTGGCAAGACAGCTCGGCGAGGACGCCACAAAGGACCGGTTCACGCTATCCACCCTGTCCCTGAGAACCGTGCTCGATGGCATTCACTCCCGGATGGATGAACAGCGGGAAATCACCCGGTATTTCATCAGCCTGCTGGTCTTCCTCGGCCTGCTGGGTACTTTCTGGGGCCTGTTGGGCACCATCAACTCGGTCGGCCAGGTCATCACTGGCCTGGACATGAGTCAGGAAGACTTCGGCAAAGTGTTCGCGGAGCTTCAGGAAGGTCTGCTTACGCCCCTGGAAGGCATGGGCACGGCGTTCAGTTCCTCGCTACTTGGCCTTGGTGGCTCGCTGATTCTCGGTTTCCTGGACATTCAGGCCGGCCACGCCCAGAACCGTTTCTACGACGGCCTTGAGGAGTGGCTGACCGGTGTGACCAACCTCGTAGACCGAATTGACGACGAGAAAGACCTGTCATGATCGGTTCCAGGCGCCGAAGCCGAAGCACCACCAACGTCTGGCCAGGGTATGTGGATGCCCTTTCGGCACTGTTGATGCTGGTGATATTCATGCTGCTGGTGTATGTCGTCAGCCAGCTCTATCTCTCCCAGACCCTGTCCGATCGGGATACCCAGCTTGCCCGCCTGAATGCCCAGTTGAACGAAATCTCGGAGCTGCTGGGCCTGGAAGAGAATAGAAGCGAGGCTCTGGAAAATCAGTTGACCAGCGTTCAGGACCGGAACAACAGCCTGGTCGGTCAGCTTGAGTCCACCCGTGAACAGCTGATGCAGCAAACGGCCATGGCCGATGCTCAGTCAGAGCGGCTGGCCAGCATGGAGGAGTCAATTGATGATAAAGACGAGATATCGGCCAGCCAGCAGGCGATGATCCTCAGGCTGTCCAACCAGATTGCGTCACTGCGGGAGCAGCTCCGCCAGATTGCCTCGGCGCTGGAACTCCAGGAGGAGATGACCGCCGACAAGGAACAGGAACTGGAACAGGTCAGCCGACGGTTGAACACCCTGCTGGCCGAAAGGGTCAACCAGCTTCAGCAGTACCAGTCTGAATTCTTCGCCCGACTGCGGGATATTCTTGCAGGTAACGAGAACGTCCGGATTGTCGGCGACCGCTTCTTGCTGCCATCTGAACTGCTGTTTGCGTCAGCCTCAGCGGAACTGGGCAAGGAGGGTCAAGAGGAACTGGACAAGCTCGCCGAGCTGCTGCTGGATGTATCCGCAAAGATTCCCGAAGACGTCGACTGGATCCTGAGGATTGATGGCCACACTGACGTCCTGCCCATCAATACCGAGAGATTCCCGTCCAACTGGGAGCTGTCCACCGCCCGGGCAGTTGCAGTCGTTCGCTATCTCGCCGCCCAGGGTGTACCGGAACGGCGCATGGCAGCTGCCGGGTTTGGCGAGTTTTTCCCAGTGGCAGAGGGCACCTCACCGGAGGCGCTGCAGAGAAACCGGCGAATTGAATTAAAACTTACCGATCGCTGATGGGAGGGGTGGCAGGTGGCCTGCCACCCCTATCCGTATATCGGTCAGAAATGAATCACTGTCCGAATACTCTTACCCTCATGCATCAAATCAAACGCCTTGTTGATGTCTTCCAACGGCATTTCATGGGTAATGAAGACATCCAGCGGAATCTCGCCCTTTTCGGCTTTTTCCACATAGCCCGGCAGCTCGGTACGACCTTTAACACCGCCAAAGGCTGAACCACGCCAGACCCGGCCGGTCACCAACTGGAACGGACGGGTGCTGATTTCCTCGCCGGCGCCGGCAACACCAATGATCGTGGATTCACCCCAGCCTTTGTGACAGGACTCCAATGCCGCACGCATCAGCTTCACATTACCCACGCATTCGAAGGTGTAGTCGGCGCCACCATCGGTCATGTCGACAATCACTTCCTGAATCGGCTTGTCATAGTCGTTGGGATTCACCACATCGGTGGCACCCAGCTGTTTGGCGATGTCGAATTTGCCCGGATTGATGTCGACGCCGATAATCCGGCCCGCTTTGGCCATCTTGGCTCCGATAATCGCCGCCAGGCCGATGCCACCCAGACCGAAGATGGCCACAGTGGCGCCTTCCTCAACCTTGGCAGTGTTCAGTACCGCGCCGATACCGGTGGTGACGCCGCATCCAAGCAGGCAAACCTTGTCCAGGGGTGCTTCCTTGGGGATCTTGGCCAGGGAGATTTCCGGCAGCACCGTGTATTCGGAGAACGTGGAGCAGCCCATGTAGTGATAAAGCGGCTGGCCGTTGTAGGAGAAACGCGAGGTACCATCGGGCATCACACCCTTACCCTGGGTAGCACGCACCGCACCACAGAGGTTGGTTTTGCCAGAGGTGCAAAACTTGCACTCACCGCACTCAGCGGTATACAACGGAATGACATGGTCGCCCACTTCCAGGTTTTTCACGCCGGGACCAACCGCTTCCACAATGCCACCGCCTTCGTGGCCCAGAATGGTCGGGAACAGACCCTCAGGATCGGCGCCTGAGAGTGTATAGGCATCGGTATGGCAAACGCCGGTGGCGACGATGCGAACCAGAACTTCACCCTCCTGGGGTGGTGCAACGTCGACTTCAACGATTTCGAGCGGTTTGTTGGCTTCAAAGGCCACCGCGGCACGGGATTTGATCACTTTCGGCTCCTTGATTGCTATGGCGCTGGTATTTGATTACGACCTCTCAGCCGTGACTGTTTGACTCATTCTAGCCGACTTGGCGATGGCCATGTTGCTTATCAGAGGCTCCCAAATCTTTTCTGGATCTGGAGCGTATCTAAAAAGCAGAATCAATAGGTTGAGGAGCTCTTACGTTGCATACGCTTTACTGGTTTACCCGGGACCTTCGCCTGCACGACAACGCCGCGTTATTGGCCGCGTCGAAGTCCGACATGCTGCTGTGCGTCTACGTGGTGGATCCGCGCTGGTTTGCACCCGGCCCCCTGCAGAGCAAGGCCATGGGTGATCATCGCTGGCGTTTTCTCTGGCAGAGCCTGATGACGCTGGAGCGAAGCCTTCGGTCACTGGGACAGCGTCTGCACATTGCCTATGGCGAGCCGGAAACGGTGATCCCGGAACTTGCGCACGCCCATCACATTGAGCGCATCGTTCGCTCCCGTCTTCCGGGCACTCAGGAAGCCAGCCAATGGCGAACCATCAAGGACAAACTGCCCAAGACTCTGTTCCAGCAATTCGAGACACTGAGCCTGTTTACCGAAGGCTCCTTGCCCATGGTCCTCGACGATTTGCCGGATACTTTTTCCCAGTTCCGAAAGCAGGTGGAGAAAACCGGAGAACGCTGTTCCGAACGTTTGAGGATTCGTACGCTGACGGCCCTGCCCCCACCGCCGGGCTTCCCGGAAGACAACCGGGGCGACTGTCCACCAATACCAGAGCCTGTGCACCCCTTGCAGTTCATGGGCGGAGAATCGGCAGGACTCGAGCGGTTACAGGAATTCCTCTACGACAATCACAGCATCGACCGCTATAAAGAGACCCGTAACGCCCTGGACAGCTGGGATGCCTCCTCCAAGTTCTCGCCCTGGCTGGCCAACGGTTGTCTGTCCGTTCGGGAAGTGGCGGAAACCATCACCGAATATGAAGACAGCGAGACTAAAAACGAATCTACCTATTGGCTCTGGTTTGAACTGCTCTGGCGCGAGTATTTCTACTGGTACGCTCTCAGACATGGCGCCAACCTTTTCCGCCGGGATGGCGTTCAGCGCAAGCGTCGACACGCCACGTTTTACGGCCACCGCTTCATGGCATGGCGCCAAGGCAACACTGAATATCCGATCGTGAATGCGGCCATGAATCAGCTGAGGGAAACCGGTTACGTGAGCAACCGGGCCCGGCAACTGGTGGCAAGCTGCTTCATCAATGAACTGGGCCTGGACTGGCGGTATGGAGCGGCATGGTTTGAGGAGCAGTTGATCGACTATGATGTAGGAAGCAACTACGGCAACTGGCAATACCTGGCTGGCGTAGGGGCAGACCCCAGAGGCCTGCGGCAATTCAACCTCGAGAAGCAGACGCAACAGTACGATCCCACCGGCACCTTTATCGACCGCTGGGGCGGAGACGCGGAACAGCCCGTAGGTTTACACACAGTGGATGCGGCAGACTGGCCCCTGTAGTAAAAGGCAAATAGCCATGACGGATATAACGGACAACAGAAACAGCAGCACAGCCCGGGAAATCCTGGCCCGAATCATCGACACCAGTTCGCCTGCCACCCTGCTGAGCTGCGGCAATCTGGCCACGGAGGTGTCGCAGATCTGGCAGAAACACCAGAAGGGTGTGGAGTTGCGTACTCTGGACACAACCGATCCCAACGCCAGGCTGCACCTGGATCGTGTCGCAGATCTGGCGCTGGTTACCGGAACCCTGGAGCATCTTCCCCATGACGAAGGCGCCCTTCTGCTGGGCCAGTTGAGAAACTACGGCACCCACCAGATTGCCGTTCTGGTTGGCGAAACCCCGGACTGGGCCTTTACTGATTTTATCGGACTCGGCTTCCGCCGCCATGCCGAATTGGAAAATGATAACGGCGCACTCACGCTGTATACCTACAATCTGGATACTTACAATCACAAGCGGGCCTGGAACAATCCAGAGAACTGGGCCAATCCGGAAATGTGGGGCAAAGCATGGTGGTGACAAGCGAGGCTGTGAACACTCCTTCGTCTAAAAAGCTCAAACCGAGCACAATCCGGATCGGTACCCGATATCGGGCTAACCGTCTGAAAGGCCCCTACGATGCCATCGTAATCGGTTCCGGCATTGGCGGCCTGACCACCGCGGCCTGTCTGGCCAAGGCCGGCAAAAAAGTGCTGGTGCTTGAACAGCATTACACCGCCGGAGGCTATACCCACAGCTACGCCCGCAACGGTTACGAGTGGGACGTGGGTGTCCACTACATCGGCGATATGGGCTCATCCCACACGCTGGGCCGCAGGCTGTTCGATTACATCACCGACGGCAAGCTGGAATGGGCCCCCATGGATGAGAACTACGACCGGTTCTTCCTGGGCGACAATGTGGTGAACCTGCGTGCCGGCAAGGAAGGTCTACGCCACTCCCTGCTCCAGGCCTTTCCCGATGAGCAGGACGCCATCGACCAGTATGTAAAACTGCTCGGCAAAGTGGCCGATGGTATGCAGTGGTACACGCTCTCGAAGCTCACGCCCGGCCTCCTGAGCCCGGTCATCAACAAGGGGCTTGATGTCGCCTTGCCCGACTGCTTCAACAAGACCACCTGGGAAGTACTCAACGAGCTGACCGACAATCAGGAACTGATCGGTGCCATCACCGGCCAATGGGGCGATTGCGGGGTTACCCCGAAACAATCCAGTTTTATGGTCCATGCGCTGATCGCCAAACATTACCTCTATGGCGGCTTCTATCCTGTTGGCGGCGCTTCGGAGATCGCGAAAACCATTATCCCGGTCATTCAGAAACCCGGCGGAGAGGTATTCACCTACGCCGACGTGACCGACATTCTGGTTGAGAAAGGCAAGGCAACCGGGGTACGCATGGCCGATGGCGAGGAAATCCGGGCACCGCTGGTAATCAGCAACGCCGGCGTCATCAACACCTTTGAAAAGCTGCTGCCAGCCGAGGCCGCTGAAAAGGTCGGCTATAAGAGCAAACGCCGGCACATTGTTCCCTCCATGCCCCACATCGGTCTTTACATCGGCCTGAAGGGAACACCGGAGGAACTCGGGCTGCCGCGGACCAATTTCTGGATCTATCCCAGCGCCGATCACGACGGCAACGTACAACAGTTCCTGGATGACCCTGAGCACACGGAGTTTCCGGTAGTGTATATTTCTTTTCCGGCCGCCAAGGATCCGGATTACCAGAACCGCTGGCCGGGCACCTCCACCATCGAAATTGTTGCCCCTACCACCTGGGAGATGTTCGAGCCCTGGCAGGACACCATCTGGGGCAAGCGGGGCGACGACTACGAAGCCCTGAAGCAGAAAATCACCGATCAGTTGCTGGAAGTGATGTACGAGAAGCTGCCCCAGCTCCGGGGTAAAGTGGATTACGTCGAAACCTCCACGCCGCTCTCCACGGCCTGGTTCTGCCGCTATGGCCGGGGTGAGCTCTACGGGCTGAACCACAATCCCGAGCGATTTGAACAGGACTGGCTGAAACCGAAAACCGACATTCCAGGACTGTATCTCACCGGCCAGGACATCCTCACCTGCGGTGTGGTGGGTGCCATGATCGGTGGACTGGTCAGCACCCTCGCCATTCAGGGCTGGCGCGGCGCCGGGTTGGCGAAACGTATTTTCGTGGGGTGACAGGGGTTGCGCAGACCGATTTGTTCCAAGTGCGGCGTGCACCTGAATATCTGTGCCTGCGAGGCCTGCGCCCTGGTTCCCAACCGCACCGGTGTGTCAGTGCTCCAGCATCCAACTGAGGTTGGCCACGCCAAGGGCACCGTCCGCATACTGGCCCAGTGTCTTACCAGACTGGACCTGTTCCGCGGCGAGACGCCGGAGGATCTCCGTCAGGCCGGATTCTATCCCCAAACCGATACCCGGAATTCCGCGCTGCTGTTTCCGGGACCCGGCAGCGACACCCTCGAATCCTCAGACCTCAGCCACATCCATCACTGGATCGTTCTGGACGGCACCTGGCGTAAGGCCGCCCGGATCCTCCACCAAAACCCGGCACTGGCGGCTCTGCCCCGCTTCCATTTCGCCAACCCTCCCGCGTCAGCCTACGCCATTCGCAAGGCACCGGGGGAACATCAGCTGGCCACTGCAGAGGCCGTTGCCTATCTGCTAAGCGTGGTCGAGCCAGAGCTCGATACCCAGCCAATTTCGAGAGCAATGGAGACTCTGGTGGACAAACAGATGGCCCAGATCCCGACCCGGCTGCACAAGCACTATCGATAAATCGGGCAGGGTGAGACGAGCGGTCGGTTCGGACGTAGTGTTCGCAAAGCTGATCGAAACCGAGGGTAGCCTATGTCCGCGCAATTTGACCCCGCAGATCTCTCCCGCATCATTGAAATGGCCTGGGAAGATCGTACGCCTTTCGAGGCCATTGAGGAGCTTTACGGATTACCGGAGAAGGACGTCATTCGCCTGATGCGTCATGAGCTCAAACCCGGCAGCTTCCGGCTCTGGCGCAAACGGGTAACCGGACGCAATACTAAACATCGCCAGCTACGGCCTGAAGGTGTAAACCGTGGCTATTGCCCGACCCAGTACAAGCACCGATAAACGCCTCGTCATTGGCATTGACGGCGAAGCTACGCCATCATGAGCACTCAGACATCAAGCAAGTGAGGAACCTTCTCGATGGCAATGTTCAACCAGAAAGACGCCCGGAAACAGCTGGACGCCGAGGCCAGCAAGGTTCATCGGGCGGATCTGGAGACACTGCTGGACCGCCAGCGAAGTATTGAAGATAAAGTGAAAGACAGCGGCAAACTGGCGCGTTTCAGTTCTGACATCAAGCTGATGTTTTCAATGATCCGCGATTATTGGCATGGCAATTATCGCAGCGTACCCTGGAAAACCATCGCTGCGGTGGCCGGTGCGCTCTTGTACGTTCTAAACCCGCTGGATGTCATACCGGACCTGATATTCGGCTTCGGTCTTATCGACGATGCCGGCGTCGTCGCGCTATGCCTTAAACTGGTAGAATCCGACTTGCTTCGCTACGCTGCGTGGAAAGAACAACAGGAAGAACCTGACAACCGGGCCAGTGCCAATTGATTAATTTCTGAACTGACGGTATTCTCCCGCCCCTGCTGTTGCAACACCTGAATCAAATCTGGAGTTACCGTGGATTTAGCCACTCTCATCGGTCTTGCAGGCGCTATTCTACTCATTGCGTCTGCCGTTATTCTTGGTGTTTCGCCAGCTGTCTTTATCAACCCCGCCTCACTGTTGATCGTTGTTGGCGGCACCATGTTTGTGGTGCTGGCCAAATTCAGTGTTGCCCAGTTCCTCGGCGCCTTCAAAGCGGCCGCCCGCGCCTTCAAGTTCAAACTGCCGGAAACCCAGGCCAGCATCGAAGAACTGGTGGATATTGCCAACGTTGCCCGTAAAGAGGGTGTTCTCGGCCTGGAAGACAGAGAGATCAGCAGCCCGTTTCTGGCGCAGGGCATACAGATGCTGGTGGATGGACAAGATGGCAAGACCATCAAAGAGCTTCTTAACAAGGAGCGGTTGATGACGCTTGACCACAACCGCTCCGGCGCCAAAGTCTTCACGGCCATGGCGGATGTCGCGCCGGCGATGGGCATGATCGGCACGCTGATTGGTCTGGTTCAGATGTTGTCGAACATGGAAGACCCGAAATCCATCGGCCCTGCTATGGCGGTCGCCCTGCTGACCACACTTTACGGCGCCATGATCGCCACCATGATTGCCACCCCGATTGCCGACAAGCTCTCTCTGCGAATGACCGAGGAAGCGCGCATGCAGTCGCTGTACATTGATGCCCTGGTCGCCATCCAGGAGGGCACCAACCCACGCATCATCGAGCAGATGCTGTCTAGCTACCTGCCCCCCAAGGAACGTGAGAAAGCGGCTGCAGCTGAAGGCGCCTGACAATGGACGAATTGCCTGAAGAGGAAAAACCGGGGATTCCGGCGTGGGTTGTTACCTTCGCCGATCTGATGTCCCTGCTGATGTGCTTCTTCGTACTGTTGCTGTCCTTCTCGGAAATCGACGCCCAGAAGTTCAAGCAAATCGCCGGTGAACTCTCCAAGGCCTTCGGCGTTCAGCGGGACGTGCCCGCCCTGGAAATCCCCAAGGGTACCAGCCCCATTTTTGACAAGTTTTCGCCCGCCCCGCCGGAGCCCACCGTGGTCAACGAAGTCAAACAGACCACGACGGAAGAAGACCCGGAACTCCAGACCCTGAAAAGTCCCACCGACATGGCCGTTGAAGCCGCGATGGAGGAACAGCTGCAGGAAACCATGGACCAGATCCTCCAGGTTCTGGAACCTGCAATCGCCGATGGGCGCATCAATGTAAGTGAAGATCAGCGGCGAATAGTGATCCGAGTGGAAGAAAAAGGTTCCTTCCCCTCCGGTTCGGCCCAGCTGACCTGGGAGTTTGAAGGCCTGCTGCTGGACATGGCGGAGGTTATTGAAGGCATCCCCGGTGATCTGACCATCGAGGGGCACACCGACAACGTACCCATCCGAACCGATCGTTTCTACAGCAACTGGGATCTCTCGGCTGCCCGGTCTGCCGCCGTGGCCAACGTCCTGGTAGCCAGGGACCAGGTCGAACCGACCCGCCTGTCCGTCACCGGTCTGGCGGATACCGAGCCCAGAGTCGCCAACACCTCAGCAGAGAACCGCGCCAAGAACCGGCGCGTGGAAATCATTATCGATCTTTCCGGCCCTATGCAGGAACAGGAAGTGCGACTCCGGGAGCTGATTCAGTCCGAATCGGACGATGCAGAATCAATCCTCGGTATCGAATCCGACAGTTCGACATCAAACGAAATCAGCTGGTAACCGAACTCAATTTTGGTGCACACAACCCTAAAACGCACAACCATAGTGCGCGCCAGAGCTAAAACCGCTCTCTGACGCCTTCCTGCAATTCCTTAACTGTCTCTCATCGCTCGATATGCATTGTTTTGGAACAGCTCTTGCTTCAGCTGCACCTCATCAATGCACAACCCAATGTTAAACGGCCCAATAGAGGCCGTACACACAACATCAGGAGCGAAAACCCGTGGACATCACGAGTGCAGTACACACCCTGACTGAAAGCGCCAACACGCTGTTCATCCTCATCGGCGCCATTATGGTGCTGGCCATGCATGCCGGCTTTGCCTTCCTGGAAGTGGGCACGGTCCGCCACAAGAACCAGGTCAATGCCCTGGTGAAGATCATGACCGACTTCGGCATCTCCGCCGTGGCCTACTTCTTTATCGGCTATTACATTGCCTACGGTAGTCATTTCATGAGCGGTGCCGCCGAGCTCACTGCTGCCAACGGCTATGATCTGGTGAAGTTTTTCTTCCTGATGACTTTCGCCGCGGCCATTCCCGCCATCGTGTCCGGCGGTATCGCCGAACGGGCAAAGTTCTATCCGATGCTGATTGCCTCTGGCCTGATTGTCGCCTTTATCTACCCCTTCTTTGAGGGGCTTATCTGGAACGGCAACTATGGTTTCCAGAGCTGGCTGGAGAACCAGTTTGGTGCATCTTTCCACGACTTTGCCGGCTCCGTTGTAGTGCACGCGGTGGGCGGCTGGATCGCTTTGGCGGCGGTACTCGTTCTGGGTGCACGCAATGGGCGCTACCGCAACGGCAAGGTGGTGGCCTTTGCCCCCTCCAACATCCCCTTCCTCGCCCTGGGCGCATGGATTCTGACCGTTGGCTGGTTCGGCTTCAACGTCATGTCGGCCCAGACCCTGGATGGCATCAGCGGCCTGGTCGCCGTGAACAGCCTGATGGCGATGGTCGGCGGCATTCTGGTCTCCATGCTGCTTGGCCGCAAAGACCCCGGCTTTATCCACAACGGCCCGTTGGCGGGCCTCGTGGCTGTCTGTGCCGGCTCTGACCTGATGCATCCGGTTGGCGCCCTGGTGACCGGTGCTGTGGCCGGCGCCATCTTTGTGTACCTGTTCGAATGGGCCCAGGCCAAGATTGAACGACTGGACGACGTGCTGGGTGTCTGGCCGCTGCATGGTGTCTGTGGTGTCTGGGGTGCGATTGCCTGTGGCATCTTCGGCCAGGAAGCGCTCGGCGGCCTGGGCGGCGTCAGCCTGATGTCGCAGATCGTCGGCTCGGTTGCCGGCGTTGTCGTGGCCTTTATTGGCGGCCTGATTGTCTATGGCGCAATCAACGCCATCTCGGGCCTGCGCCTGACCGAAGAAGAAGAGTTCAACGGGGCCGACCTGAGCATTCACCGGATTGGTGCTACCGCCGTCGAGTGACACCCGGTTACCCCGAGGTTCACTCAGCATATCCGGTCAGTTCCATGTAGCCCACGCCGCCATGGCTGCCGGATACCGAAACCGGGCTCTCCCAGTACGGGTAGAGCCCCGTATTCCGGTAATCCCCTGCCGGCGCAGCTATCTCCAGATTCACCCCGAAGTCCGGCACCGACAGTTGCCAGGCACGGGGATAACCGTCGCTCTCGGTCAATGGCGTAAGGCTAACCTGATCGGCGCCAAGGACGGTCGGCTCACCATCAGCAGGAATCCAGGTTCCGGCACGAAAGCCACCGTCTTCTTCCCTGAGCTGGAAAGCCATCAGTTTGTCGCCCGAATCCAGATGCAGCGCAAACCAGTCCCAGCCCTGCTGGCCGGATTTCAGAAACTGGCTGCTCCACTCCCGGTCAAACCAACCCTTCCCACTGACTTCCAACGTCTGATCAACCAGGGTGACCGTGCCGTCGATCTGAAGGTCCACCAGACTGAAATACATGGAACCCTCGCCATCGGCGGATTTGGCGCTGAAACCCTGATCGCCGTGAGCTACGGGCTTTCCGGTGATGTTCAGGGTCAAATCGTAGGACCAGCCATCCGCCGCGACCTGCAGCCGCCATGAACCATGCCCGGGTTCAGTCTCAAGCTCCCAGTCGTCCAGCCACACGGCGATCGGCTCTGCCCGGGCTCCTGCGTGGCCAACGGCGCCCCGGGCCAGCTTCTCTGCGAAGTAGTGCCGGGTATCAAAGCTTACTGCGGCATGTGCCATCCAGGCCGCTTCCAGGGGCCAGTTGTTTGCGTCCGGGGGCTCAGCGTCTGCCGGCCTCGGCTTGATTGCCTGGCGGAACTGGGTCCATTGCAGGCCAAGGGGCTCGCCATCCTCCGTCTTCAAATTGGCGGTCAGGTACCACCATTCGATCCGGTGCTGCGGGTGGGGGCCATAATCCTCGGGAAATGTCAGCCGGTCTCCCGGCCCGGGCTGCAGAAAGGGCACACCGGATTCGTTATCCGCGATGCCGGCCAGTCCGGCAAAGCCTGACTCTTGCTGTGGCTCCGAACAGCCGGCCAGAACCACGGCGAACCAGATGAAGATCCAGCGCCTCATCGCTCACCTCCTGCCAGGGCATTGGCGTTTACGGGTGCAACCGTCGGCGATTTCAACTGGCGGCTCATCAGTAAGGCGATGCTGAGACCGATCAGCACGCTGAGCACACCAAGCTCCAGCCAGAACCCCGGATAGACGGCCATGGGCAGGGACCAGCCAAACGCGATGGGATTGATCCGATGCACCAGCACCCAGGTCAGCCAGACACCCAATGGCAGGGCCAGCAGGGCAATGGCACCGGTCAACGACACTGACAACCGGACCAGCTGAGCCGAGGCCTGCCTTCGTGACAGCCCCCACACCACAAGCAGCCGGAAATACCAGGCACGGGTCGAGAAGAAGACCCAGCCCATCATCAGAAGGGCGATAGCCGCCAGTATCAGGGTCAGGGTGGTCATGGCCCGAGTCAGCAGAAAGGTCTGGTCGAAAATGGCAGAGGCGAGCTCTTCAATCGCCCGGTTGTCCCGGACCGTCAACGCCTCGACCTGCCATACCCCTTTTAATCCATCGGTCACTGCCTCAATGGAGAGATTGCCCGGCGAAACTGACAGGCTCTGGAAGCCGGTTTCGAACTCCGCTGGAAGAACCGACGGATGAATCAGGATCTCGCCGGCTGGACGGCCGTAGTCCGGGTAAATGGCCAGTACCGGAAGTTCGAAGGACTGACTTCCGAAAAGTACCGTCAATGTCTGTCCGACCGCTATATCCTGCCGGCGCGCCAGCTGTTCATTCACCATCACGCCCTGGCCCTGTTGCAGTCGCTGCCAGGGCTGCGGCGCTGATTCAAACAACTCCCAACCTGTCACCAGTGGGCCAACGGGACCTATGGCAAAGACGTCTACCCTGGTTTCTTCCTCATCCTCGCCGCCCGGCAGAGTTGCCCGACCGCGAATGACCCGGTGCCACAGCCCGGAAGCAGAGAGCCCCGGCTGTTCAGCGAGCCAGTCGAGTGCCAGGGCCGCATCTGCTGATTCCGGGACTTCAACGTAATAGTCCGCTTCCAGTCTCTGCGCCAGCCACCGGTCAAAGGTGCTCTCAAAAGTCGTCACCAGTGCCTGCACCGCCAGAACCATCGCCATGGCGAACTGCAGGGCTACCAATGGCAAGGCCAGGCGGCGAGCCAGCACGGCAAGCTCCCGATGGCGCCAACGTGCCTGCAGATCCGTGTCGTGGCCGGACCGCCAGTCTGCAAGCGAGGCAATCAACCTGGGCGCGAGAAGTCCCGCAGCCACGAACACCATGGCCACGGCAATGAAAAGCCAGAGCAGATCTGTGACCCAAACCGATAAAGCAAGGCCTGCCATCAGCACCAACAACACCAGGCCGCCGTATCGGCGGTTGCCTCCCACAAGCCCCCGGGCCATTGGCCGGAGGAAATCTGCCAGGCAAGCCGCCAGAACCACTGCGAGCATGGTGGCAAACGGCATCAGCCAACTGCCGCCCCGGCCCGCGTACAACGGCTGATCAAACAACCCTTCAAGCGCACGCCCAAAGCCACTGCCCAAACCGGTGGCCAGCCAGCGGCCGAGCCAGATTCCGGGCACAACACACACCAGGGCCAGCAGCATGATTTCAACCACTAGCAAACGATTGATTCTACCTTGAGGGACACCAAACCGATTCAGCAGTGCAAAACTGTCCCGGCGCTGGGCCATACCCAGCAGATACACGCTGCGCACCAGCAGGGCGGTAATCAGCAGAACCAGCACACCGAGGGCGTCCAGATTCAGCAGGAAACTGTCGCCAAGCTCACCGGTATCCGGGCCTACCCTGAACGGTACCAGCTTGTAGGGGGGCGGCAGATCCCCGGCGCTGTGATCATCCGATACCAGCAAGGACAACTCGCCTCGTCGCTCGCGGGCCAATTCTGCCGCTTCACTGATATCCACAAAAGGCCTGCCATCGAGTTCACCGCCCCAGGGCGCTTCTTCCCCGGCAGAATCCTGAAAGCATCCTGCCGCCAGCGGGTCGACACCGACCACGCGTCCACCCCCCGACGAAGACACCTCCAGCCATGGCATCACGCAGAGTCCTGCTCGGCGAAGTTCGACAAAGTCTTCCACGGCCACCCGTTTGCCGTCTTGGCGCTCTACCTGCTGGCGCTCGGCCACGGCCGATTCGCTCTGATCAAGACTGGCCCGGGCCTGGCTGGTGAGCTGGTGGACGCCCGTCCAGAGCATGGTGGCCAGCACAATCATGGCAGCCAGGGCCAGCAACTGAAGCGGGTGTCGACGGTAATGGCTGAACAGGGCGCCCGGAAGAGTCATCGCGGGCTCAGGTTTCCGGCAGATGGCCAAGATCCAGGTGCTGGCTGCAGCGGGTGGCCAGTTCGGGATCGTGGGTGGCGAGGATGAGGCCGCAACCGTGCCGCGCCTGCAACTCGAATAACTGCCCGATCACTGCCTCGGCGGTATGCCGGTCCAGACTGCCGGTCGGTTCGTCGGCAAGAATCAGGGCCGGCTTCATGGCAAAGACCATGGCGAGAGACGCACGCTGGCGCTGCCCGCCGGACACCTGATCCGGAAAGCGGTCGGCAAGCTCGCCAATGCCCAGGCGCTCCAGCCAGTCCCGGCAATCATCCTCGGGTTGACCGGCAAGCTTTGCCCGAAAACGCACATTGTCCAGCAGCGACAGAGCAGGCATCAGATTGGCTTCCTGGAAAACCACACCGATCTGCTGTCGGCGAAGGTCGCCCCAGCGCGCGTCAGCCTTGCTTCCGGCCTCCGTTGACCGGGTATCAAATGTCTCTCCGAGCACCTGAACAGTGCCTGAGTCGGGCTTTTCCAGGCCGCACAGGATGTTCAACAGGGTGCTTTTACCAGAGCCCGAACGGCCTGTCAGCGCCAGCGATTCACCCGCCTCCAGTTGCAACGAAAGATCGGTAAGCACCGGCACCGGTTCATCGCCGCTGCGAAACTGCTTGTTCAGGCCTCGGGCCGATAGCAAAGAATCCACCATGGTTTTCCTGTCAGTCGGGCGCCCCGATCGGCTCTGCCATGTCGCCATGCCGCCGTGCGCGCCATTCCCGGAACTGCTCCAGCCATGACAGCAAGGCCGGAATCACCAGCAGCACCAGCAAGGTCGAAAGCCCCAGGCCAAACGCGATGGAGGTGGCCATGGGAATCAGGAACTGGGCCTGCAGGGAGGTCTCGAACAACAGGGGCAACAGACCGCCGATGGTTGTCAGTGATGTCAGCATCACCGCCCGAACCCGCTGCACCGCGGCTTCGTTGAGCGCGTCGGTGATGCCCAGCCCTTTTTTCCGCTGCTGGTTATAGAAGGCTACGAGGATAATGGCGTTATTGACCACAATACCGGACAGACCGAACAGGCCAAACAGGGAGAGGATCGTCAGCTGCAGCCCCATCAGCCAGTGACCCAACAGCGCGCCCACCAGGGCAAAGGGAATAATGGCCATGACGATCAGTGGCAGGCTCCAGGAGGCAAAGACCCAGGCCAGCACCACGTACATGAGCGCCAGACCGATAACCAGGCCGGTTTGCATGTCACCCAGAGTTTCCCGCTGATCGGCGGCACGGCCCTCGAAGCTGTAACGCACGTTGTAGCGACTGGCAATCTCCGGCAGGGCTTCTGCCTCGAGACTGGTCAGAATCTGGTCCGTGGTGCTAACCCGGGTGTTCAGCCCGGAAGTAACCTCCACGGCCAGTCGTCCTTCCGCGTGCCGCAAGGCCTGAAAGCCCTGGCGGTGATCCAGGTTCATAACCTGGGTCAGCGGAACGAACCGTCCGTCAGGGATCCGAACTGTGATACGGGAAAGCGTCGACAGTCGCTCCCGCTGATCCTGAGGCAACTGGACGCGAACCTCCACTTCATCACGGCCATCCTGATAGATCTGGGCAATCCGGCCGTCAAAGGCCGCCCTAAGCTGGCGCCCGAGATCCGAGGTGGTCAGTCCCAGCGCCTCACCGTACGCACTGACCTGGTAAATCAGCTGCTCACGGCCCCACGGCATGTCGTCTTCCACATCGAGCACACCGGGCAGCGTCGACAGCGCCTGTCCGAGTTCATCGGCGGCCTGTTTGAGTCGTTCGGCGTCCTCACCGGTCAGCCGCACATTTACATCCCGACCCGGCGGCCCGGCCTGGCGCTCGGAAATCGTCAGATTGTCGAGCCCGGCCGGCGTCTCCAGCCGACTACGCCACTCGGTAATGAATTGCGGATTGCGCACCGAGCGACGGTCGGACGGAACCAGCTCGATCATCATTGAGCCCAGTTCGTCACCACTTCGCGAGCTGCCCTCGGCACCCTGGGTTGCACCCCGGGTGGTCACGGCGTGGAGGATAAAGTCCCCGCCGAGGGCCTCTTCGGTCTCATTGAGCGTTCGCTGCATCTGCGTCAGGAAACCATCCACCGTGCCCCGATCGGTGCCGGCCACAAAACTGGCGTTGGCATAGAAGACAGAGGGCTCCGGGGTCGGGAAAAAGTTGAAACCGAGACGGCCACCGGCCAGCAAACCAACGGTAACGATGGCCAGGGTCAATGCGCTGGCTACCGTGGCGCCCCGGTGCTGCAGACTGTACCGGGAAAAACGCCGGAACCTGCCTTCCCGGAACCGGTCGAAACGTTGCTCGAAGCCCTGCCGGAAACGTTCCACCGGGCCCGGTTTTTTGGGCTCCGGCGCCTCCGCTTTTTTCTTTCGGCGTGGCACAAAGGCATGGCGCAGATGCGCCGGCAGTACAATGAAACACTCAAGTAGGGAAGCAACCAGAACGCAGATCATCACCAGTGGAATATCGCCCAGGATATTGCCGATGACACCACCCACCACCAGCAGGGGCATAAAGGCCGCAACGGTGGTTAGAGAAGAGGCCAACACCGGCCAGACCATGCGCTTGGCTGCACCTTCCGAGGCATAAATTGACTCCTCCCCCATCCGGGCATGGGCATCGGCATCCTCGCCCACCACAATGGCATCGTCGACAATCACCCCCAGTGCCATGATCAGCGCAAACAGGGAAATCATGTTGATGGAGCCACCGATCAGCCAGAGCACGGCCATGGCCGCCAGAAACGCTGTCGGAATGCCGATTGCCACCCACATGGCGACCCGGCCCGGCAAAAACAGGTACAGCAGGCACACCACCAGTACCAGACCACCCAGGCCGTTCTTCACCAGGAGAGAAATACGATCATCCAGCAGCTGCCAGGTCTCGTCATATACCTCCAGCTCCACCGTCGGTGGCAGCACCGGCCGGGTGTCCGCCAACCAGTTTTCCAGCACCTTGGCCGCTTCCAGCGAATTGCCGTTTTCCGATCGCTGCAGCTGCAGCTCAACCGCCGGCTTGCCGTCCTTTTCCAGCGTTACCTGACTCTCGCGGGCCTCCTGCCGGATGATCGCCACATCGCCCAGGTTAAGCTGGATCCGTTCACCACTGAGCACCGGAATGTTTTCAAACTCCTGGGGGCTTCGGCGCTGCTCCACGGCCCTCAGTTCCCGGGTGGCGTCCTGCTGCGCCATCATGCCGGCGGGCAGGTCGCGGGAAATGGCTGCCACCCGTTCGGCAATCTGTTCCAGTGATAGTCCCAATGTCTCGAGCCGTTCCACCGGCACATCAATGCTGATCTGCTGCTCCGGCAGGCCGCGGATCGACACGCGGTCAATGCCGCGCTGGAGCAATTCATCTTCAAACCGGTAGGCCATCTGCCGCAGTTCGCTTCGATCAACATCGCCAAACATCAACAAGCGGGCGACAGGCTCGTAGCGTTCAATGCGGGTTACCTGGGGTTCTTCCGCCTCGGCGGGGAAATTGGTGAATTCATCCACCTGCTGGCGCACGTCGTCCAGGGCCTGAATCGGATTGGTGCCTTCCTCGAATTCAAGGGTTATTGAAGACACACTCTGGGCCGATGTGGAGGTCATTTTTTTCAGACCGTCCACGCTGCGTAATCGCTGTTCCAGTGGGTTAGTGATGCCCTGTTCGACATCTTCGGCGGAAGCACCGCTCCAGACCACCCGGACACTGACCACATCCAGGGCAAAGGTGGGGAAAAACTGGATGTTCATCCGGGTCAGGGCCAGCACGCCACCCAGCAGCATGACCAGCATCACCAGATTGGCAGCTACCCGGTGGTGGACAAAAAAACCGATGACGCCCTTCTTCCGCCTCATTGCTCCGCTGCTCCGGAATCAGCGGCGTCCACCTTCAGGCCGGTCACCGCATTGGGCAGGTGCGTGGTGATCAGTTGCGCGCCAGACACCAGGGCTTCGCCAGATACCAGAAGACGACGCTCACCATTGCTGCCTCTGGCCTCGCCAATGCGCTCGATTCGGGCGCGCTCCATCCGGCCGTCGGACGACATCAGGTAAACACTGTCGGCACCATAGAGGGCGCTGAACGGAATCGACACGGTATTGCTGCGAGCCGCCCGCTCCAGGGTCACGGGCAAGAGGCCCCCGGGCCGTATTCCCCTGGCCTCGCCTTCGAGCTCAAGAATGGCCTCGGTACCGGAGGCATCGCTGGTGCCGGCGAAACGGGTGAGCCGGAACCGATGCTGATCACCCTCGCTGGTGGCCGTCAGGGTTTCCCCGCGCGCCAGCGCATCCAGAAGCTCGGCACGGAACATCTCCGGAACCCTGGCTCTGAGTTCAAGACCATCCAGGGGATACAGCGACAGCAGCGATTCGTTACGGCTGACCTGGTCTCCCTCGGCAACCCGGATGTCTGTCACCATGCCGTCGAAAGGCGCAACCATACGGGCCCGGTCGGCATCCCGTCGCGTGCTGATCAGATTTGCCTCCGCCTGAGCCAGTTTCGCTTCCAGGCTCTGCAGCCGAGCCGGATGTTCTTCAATCGCGCGCTGCCGGGTATTCACTGTCAGCTCCGCTCTGGCAGCGGCATCCGTAGCCGCTTCGAGTGCCTCTCGGGAGGCAAGGTTGCGGTTCAACAGCGATCGGGTACGCTCCAGCTGTCGGCGGGCGTTCTCGAGAATCGCCTGCTCGCTGGCCAGCGCTGCCTGGTCATTCCGGTAGCGCACCTGCTCCGATCGAATCTGGGCTTTCAGATCATTTACCTGAGCCTCGGCCTGAGCCAGGGCGGGTTGGATATCAGCCTCATCCAGAGCCACCAGAAGCTCTCCCTCACTGACACGCTGCCCTTCCATCACCGGCCTGGCACCGATACGACCGGCCAGGGTAGCGGTTACGGTCAGCTGCTCAGGCGCAAGAACCTCTCCGTACAGGGGCAAAACCGGCGTGTGGATGCCCGGCTCAATCTGCTGAACCTGAACACGCCAACTCCGCTCGGTGGCACTGACTTCTGCCGGCTCCGGGCGGGTCATTTTGAGAATCATGAAGCCGGCGATACCGACGGCGAGGATCAATACGGGAATAAGTCGTTTGGACATTACTTGCTGGCCAGCTAAGGTAAAAAAAGCCCTTCGGGCTGTTAGGTTCAGACTACTATACAATCAAGGCTCGTTTTCGGATCGGACAAGCCTGAGCCCTGCGTCAATTTTACGCGGCGCATCGTCCATTCATGGCAACGGAGAGCATCCATCTTGGCAGTAGAACATCATGTCAATCTCCTCAACGCAACGCTGATTAACGGGTTGATCGTTGCCGTCGTGGTACTGATCCACCACGAAGTGCTTATTAATTTGAGCGGACTCCTGTCAAAAATGCGGCAGAGTCATCGCTTCCGGCTGATTGCCGCC
Organism: Marinobacter sp. BW6; assembly: GCF_008107725.1. Lineage (GTDB taxonomy): Bacteria > Pseudomonadota > Gammaproteobacteria > Pseudomonadales > Oleiphilaceae > Marinobacter. The sequence goes on along the minus strand of NZ_VIRN01000068.1, from coordinate 112,715 downwards.
GTATTCGGCGTCCTCGCAGCCCACACCCTGCAAGTCTGGATCTTTGCCGGTGCTTTTTATGTTATGCACCATGCCGAAGGCTGGGGCGAACTGGGCGGCAATTTCAGCGGCAGCATCCTGGACTGCGTCTACTTCTCCTTCACCACATTTACCACCGTCGGCTATGGAGATGTCGAACCCTTTGGAATCCTGCGTTTCCTCACCGGCATAGAAGCACTGTCCGGGCTGGTTCTGATCACCTGGAGTGCCTCCTTCCTGTTCGTGGAAATGCAGCGCTACTGGCCCACCCGCTAGACTTTAGTCGAAAATCGACGGCTACTTCGCACGAATTCTGATCTAATACCCGGATCTTGCGGCATGTGCACTATCTTTGTACATATCGCCCCAGCGCTCCGGATACCCAGACCCGCCCCATGGAAAGTTATAGGGAATCACAGAAGCACCTTGCCCGTCCTTACCGGAAAGCGGTACTGAAGACGTTGCTGATCTTTACCGCCATCAGCGGCCTGCTGTTTTTTACCCTCAATGTCCAGAGACAGAACTACCCCCTGGCCTTTGCCGAGCTTGGCATGGCGTGCTATTCGGTTTTTATTTTGTGGGCGATCGGCAACACACGGCACCTGGAACGCTGGATCCTCGCCTTTATCCTGCCTTTCTGCATCACCATGATGTTCGCACTCATATCACCCCTGGCAACCACAACCGTCTTCGCCTGGGTCCTGTTGATTCCCATCCTTTCCCACCTCCTGACGGGCCGGCGCCTGGGCCTGCTGATATCTGCCGTGTTCATGGGCACGGCAGCCGTGATTTTCTTTTTCAAATATCACGATGCGCCGGAAATGATGCAGCCCCTGCCGATTGCCAATATGGGGCTGATGGCACTGACCATTCTCGCCTTCTCGCACATTTATGAGATCACCCGGGAACAATCCGAATCCCGTCTCTTGAAAATGGCCCAGACCGATGCCCTCACCGGCCTTGCCAACCGTGCACGCCTGAGCGACGTTTTCGAACAGGAGCGCAAACGTAGCCTCCGCAACGGAACCCCGCTTTCTATGGTCGTGCTGGACCTCGACCACTTCAAACAGGTCAATGACCAGCACGGGCATGAGGCCGGCGACCTTGCTCTCAGGCACGTTGCCAGTACCCTGCGCGCTTCACTGAGAGCGACCGACCTCGCAACCCGGCTGGGTGGCGAGGAATTCTCGGTGCTGCTTACCAACACTACTGCAGACCAGGCATACCGGGTAGCTGACAAGATCCGCCATGCCATTGAAGCCAACCCTGTGCCCTACCAGGACCAATCCATCCGGCTAACCATCAGCGGCGGCATCGCCCAGTTTGGGCCGGACGGCGCCGATCTGCGCAGCCTGATCGGCCGGGCCGACCAGTACCTCTATCACGCCAAGGATTCGGGGCGTAACCGGATCATCAGATCCGACAGCGCTCTGGCTCCCTGCCAGGCGTAATCCTCTGTTTTCACACCCACTTGCAGCGCGCCAGCGTGTAATAAAGCAAAGGCACAACCAGAACGGTCAGGAGTGTCGACATGGCCAGGCCAAACACCAGCGATATGGCCAGACCGTTAAAGATCGGATCGTTCAGGATGAAGTAAGCACCCACCATCGCCGAAATAGCCGTCAGGGCAATCGGCTTGATCCGCACCGCGCCGGCCAGAACCACCGCTTCATCAAGCTCGACACCCTCCTCGATCAGCTGTTGGATAAATACCACGAGCAGGATCGAGTTGCGCACAATGATGCCGGCCAGGGCAATCATGCCGATCATGCTGGTGGCCGTGAACTCGCGACCCAGCAGCGCATGGCCAGGCATGATGCCGATCAGGGTCAGCGGGATGGGCGCCATGATCACCAGCGGCAGGATGTAGGAGCGGAACTGGGCCACCAGCAGAACAAAAATCATGAACACCCCCACGCTGTATGCGGCGCCCATATCCCGGAAGGTTTCGTAAGTGATCTGCCATTCGCCGTCCCATTTCAGGGTGCCCTTTTCCGGCAAGGGGGGCTGATCAATGAAATACTGCTCCGGCGCCCCCTCCTGTTGCTCCAGAAGTTCCACCATGGCAAACATGCCGTACAGTGGCGAATCGATATCCCCCGCCATATCTGCCGTCACGTAGGTCACTGGTAGCAGATCCTTGTGGTAGATCGCCCCCATCCAGTCGGCTTCGCGAACGTCCGCAATGCTTGCCAGGGGAACCAGCGTGCCACTGCGGCTGCGCACCTTCAGCGATAACAGCACCGATGGCTGGGCCTTGTCGCCTTCGCCCAGAATCACCCGGATCGGAACCGGGTATTTGGCATGATCATCGTGCAGGAAGCTGACTCCGGTTCCGCCAAGCGCCGTCTGCAGGGCACCAACGACCTGGGCCTGGGAAACACCAAGCCGTGCCGCACGGTCCCGATCCACGACGACTTCCCACTGCCGTGTGGGTGCCTCCAGGGTGGTGTCGATATCCACCAGGCCGTCGACTCTGGTCATGCCTTCGGCCACTTGCCGTGCCAGCTCTGCCCGGCGGATTTCACCCACCGCGTAGATCTCGGCCACCACGGGTGAGAGTACCGGCGGTCCAGGCGGCACCTCGACAATCTTCACGCTGGCTCCGTACCGGTCACCAATGTCGGTCAGCGGATCCCGGAGAGATTGGGCAATCACATGGGACGACCGGTCACGATTCTCCTCATCCATGAGATTGATCTGGATATCGCCATGGTAGGGATCGCCACGCAGGTAATACTGCCGCACCAGGCCGTTGAAATTGATGGGCGAGGCGGTGCCGGCGTAGGTTTGCCAGCTGGCCACTTCGTCCACTGTTTCCAGGTAGCTGCCCATGTCCAACAACACCCGCTGGGTCTGCTCCATGGGGGTGCGCTCGGGCATATCGACCACAACCTGCAATTCCGACTTGTTGTCGAACGGCAGCATCTTCAGGATCACCGCCTGGAACACCGGCAATGACGAAGCCGCGAGTGTCAGACCCACCACCCCCAGTGCCAGCAAACGGCGACGCCAGGGATGATCGCCCAGAAATGGCCCAAGCACGGTCCGGAAAATTCGCAGGGACAAAGGACTGACACCATCCGCGGAGCTGGACGCCTCCTCGGCCTCGGCGGCCTGTTCCCCCTTTTTGTGTTTTAGAAGCCTGAAGGCCAGCCAGGGCGCCACCACAAAGGCCACAACCTGGGACAACACCATACCGGCTGAGGCATTGATCGGAATCGGACTCATATACGGTCCCATCAGGCCGCTGACAAACGCCATCGGAATCAGCGCCGCCATAATGGTGAGACTGGCCATGATGGTGGGCGTGCCAACCTCATCCACGGCTACCGGGATGATGTCCTTCACCGCCCGACGGGAGTTCTGGATCCGGCGATTGATGTTCTCGGTGATGACGATGCCGTCGTCCACCAGGATGCCGATGGAGAAAATCAGCGCGAACAGGGACACCCGGTTCAGGGTGAAACCCCAGGCCCATGAAAATACCAGCGTCAGCAGCAGGGTAATCAGAACCGCAACGCCGACGATCAGGGCCTGGCGCCAGCCCATGGCCGCCAGCACCAGCAGCACAACGCACAAAGTGGCGGAGATCAGATCGGTAATCAGTTTGCGGGCTTTCTGGGAGGCGGTTACGCCATAGTCCCGGGTCACCAGCACTTCCACGGATTCCGGCAGGGCCCGGTTTCGCAGCTGGTCCAGGCGGTCTTCAATGGCCGTGGTGATATTAATGGCGTTCTCGCCCGGCTTCTTGGCAATGGCCAGGGTAACCGCCGGGTAAACCTCGCCAGGCTGACCAGCCACGCCGGCTTCCCGGGCCGGTCCGAATCCGGTCATCACACTCTGGTCCGCGACGGTGCCACCCCTGCCGACCTCTGCCACGTCCTGCAGGTACACCGCGGCACCATTGTGCATGCCCACAACAAGGCGCCGGACATCCTCCACGGTTTCCAGCAACGTTCCGGCCTGAACCGGTATCGACAGATTGTCCCGGGTAATCCGTGCCTCCTGGCTGCTCGTGTTGGCCGCCGCCAGGGCGTTCCGGATGTCGTCGATGGTGAGATTGAAGCCGGACAGCAACGCCGGATCGAACCGGATATCCACGCGATCCGGAATCCCGCCGGTGGTATAAACGTCCCGGGTGCCGGGAACCCGTTTCAGGGCAACTTCCAGCATGTGCGCCAGGCGGGTCAGTTCCTCCCCCGTATGCCCGTTGACGGGATCGTAGAGGGTGAGTGTCATCACCGGGACATCATCGATACCCTTGGGCTTGACCACCGGCTGGGTCGCGCCCAGGTTGGGCGGCAACCAGTCCTGGTTGGAATACACCTGATTGTAGAGCCTGACCAGGGCTTCCTGCCGCGGAATGCCCACCTCGAACTGCACCGTGATGACCGCCTGGCCCTGGCGGGACACGGAATAGACGTGCTCCACGCCCTTGATCTCGCTCATCACCTGTTCAGCAGGCGTGGCGATCGCGCTTTCCACCTCCCGGGTGCTGGCGCCGGGAAACGCCACCATGATATCGGCCATGGTGACATCGATCTGGGGCTCTTCCTCTTTGGGCGTGACCACCACGGCGAGTACGCCAAGAATGATCGCCAAAATGGCCAGCAGCGGTGTCAGGTGGTTGTCCTGGAAAACCCGGGCAATAGCGCCAGAAAGGCCAACAGGCGGCAAATCACGGCTCACGGATTCGACTCCTCGCCCGTTCTTTCAAGCGGATTCAGGCGCTCGCTGCCCACCAGCGACGACGGGTTTGTGACTACCCGCTCGCCCTCGCTCAGGCCCGCAAGAATCTCCAGACGGCCATTGTCCCGCACCCCGGTGCGAACCTGCCTCAGCCTGGGCTGATCCTGATCATCGAGCACAAATACCGCCCGGAGCTCGCTGCGTTGAATCAGGCTGCTGGCCGGAACCCACAGGGCCTTGCGGCTGGCAACCGGCACACTGACTTTCACCAGCATGCCGGGAAACAGGGAACCATTGGGTTCACTCAGCCGCATCCGCAGGCGGAAGGTGTGAGTTTGCGGATCTGCATAGGGGTAGAAGGTCATCTCACCGGTTTCCAGCACCCGGCCATCGGCCAGCGTGACCTGAGCCTGGCGCTCCGTGCGGGCCAGATCGGCATATTTCTGGGGAAGATCAACCACAACCCGAAGTTGCTCCAGGGACAAGCCACTGAGTAGCGGCTGGCCGGGATTGACCGATTCCCCAACTTCGACATGACGTTCGGTGAGAATGCCACCATAAGGTGCCAGCACACGGGTGTAGGAGAGCTGCTCCTGCGCTTCGGAAACCGAAGCCCGGGCGCGCTCGACCCGGGCACGGGCGGCAGCAAGGTTGTTGCGGGCCTGGTCGAATTCTTGCCGGGACACCAGGCCCCGCTCGTGTACCGCTTCGATACGCTCAAAGCGCTGGCTTGCATCCGCCAGTGCCGCCTCGGCCTCCTCTAGCCCGGCCTCGGCCTGGCGCAGACGGGACCGCTGTTCACTATCCTCCAGCTGGACAATCAGGTCGCCGGCGGCAACGGAATCGTCAACATCGTAGGGCAGGTTCTGGACGGTGCCACTGGTCTGCGCAGAGACGGTGCTCTGCTGCACGGCTTCGATGACGCCATCGAGGTGCACGGTCTCGTGCAACTCGCTGCGCTCGGCAATGGCTGCCACCAACTCCGGGCCACTGCTCTGGCCCAGCGCAATGGAGGCCTGCATCATCAAGACCACGACAATGCACGCAGCGGCTATCCGTTCCATCGGGCATCTCCGATTATGGTTATGAGGTAAGAACACAAGGTTATCAAAAATAAGCTCCGGGAACAGTTCAGGCGCTGGCAAAATGGGAGGAAGGTTTCTTTTTCAGAGCCTCAAATCCGATAATAATGTCCATAAGCTCGTTGGTTATTTCATCCTGACGCACCAGACGGAACTGGCCGCCAACCTCCTCCAGCCGATCATCAACCGCCTGCTCTGCCTGCTGCATCAATGCCAGCCTTGCCGCGTTCTCAGTAACCATCGCTTCCGCCGAAGCGCGAAAAACACTGGCGAAAATATGGTTGCGCAGCAGCGCTGCGAGCAGGGGTGTTGGCTGCATCGTATAGTCAGGTAGGGAGCGGGATTGCCATCCAGACTTCGCGGGATCAGAAAGCAACGTGGAGGCCAGCGGCAGCATTTGGCTCACTTCCGATTCACGCTGCCCCTTTTCGGCCCGTCGGGTGAACACAAGGGTAACGGCGATCCTGTTATGCACATCGCCGCCTCCGATTTCGTCCAGTCGCGTCACGATGTCGCTCGCCAGACGCCCGATACCATCAGCCGACGCCGGCGGCAGAAAGGTAGACTCCGGCCTGACCCCCTGATCGGTCAGGGCATCACTCATGCGGGCACCCACACACAGTACCCGGGCATGGCCGCCCATCGTCAATGCTTCTGACCGTGCGCTTTCAGCAAGCACCTCGTTGTAGTTGCCACACAGACCATGATCAGAACCGAACACCACTAACAGCCGCTCGGCCTGGGTAACTGCCGGTACCGAAATAGGCCCGGTTTTGGCAACGAACGCCCGAATGCCTCTCAGCACTGTCTGATGATAGGACTCAATGGACCGGGCAGCGTGCTCGTAGGGCACGGCGTTAATCGCAGACATGGTTTTCATGGTGTGAACAATGCTGCGAATACTGCTCAGGGTTTCGGTCCGTCTGGACAGGGTTTCAAGTGTCTGGGCCATGACGATCGTCTCCCGGCATTCCCAGTGCAACCTGGGCCACCATCAAAAGGCTTCTCTTTTCCTCTTCCTCCAGCGAACGATTCTGCCGGATGCTCTCGGCGACATCTTTCAGAGAGTCGCCAATACTGTTCCGCATCCTGACCATGACCTCGGCAACGCCTTTCTCCGGCAGGCCATCAAGCAGCCCTTCCAGGGCCGCCATCAATACCAGAAGCTGCTCGACGGCTGGCATTGGATCCCGCTCGGGCTGTCGCAGCGCAGTGCGCACTGCAGCCCCGCGGTTCAAGCGGGCCTTGGTGTTGTCGTCCAGCCGGGTTCCGAATCGGGCAAAATCCTCCAGCTCCTCGAACTGGGACAGGGTGACACGCAGATTGCCAGCCACTTCCCGAAAGGCGCGGTGCTGGGCCTTTCCCCCGACCCGCGATACCGATAGCCCGATATCCACCGCAGGAAACTGGTTTTTCCTCACCAGCCTCGGCGAGAGGTAGATCTGCCCATCGGTTATGGAGATTAGATTTGTCGGAATGTAGGCGGACAGATTCTCAGCCTGCGTTTCGACAACGGGCAGTGCGGTAATGGAACCACCCCCGGCGTCTGCGGTGAATTGACCGGCTCGCTCCAGCAATCTGGCATGCACATAGAAGATATCCCCGGGGAAAGCTTCCCGGCCGGGCGGGCGGCGCAGTAGCAGAGACAGTTCCCTATAGGAGCGGGCATGGTGGGTAAGATCGTCGAAAATCACCAGTACATCCCGCCCCTGGTCGGAAAAGTATTCCGCCATCGTCATCGCTGCATAGGGTGCGACATAGGCCAGCCCGGGCGCGTCCTCATCCCCGGCCGCAACAACAATGGCGCTCGCCAGCCGGCCGGCTTTCCGCAGGGTTTCAATAACTCGGGCAACCGCGTCTCCGCGCTGGCCGATTGCACAGTAAATGCTCAGTACGTCTGAGCGGGCCTGGTTGAGAATCGTATCGATAGCAATGGACGTTTTTCCGGTCTGTCGGTCCCCAATGATGAGCTCCCTCTGGCCCAGACCGATCGGGACCGCACCATCAATGACCTTGATACCGGTGGCCAGCGGTCGGTTCACCGGAGCCCGGCTCAGTATGCCGGGCGCGCTCGCCTCCACCGGTCGCTCAGCGGTCGACACTACAGCTCCCTTGCCGTCACGCGGGCTTCCGGTGGCATCAAGTATGCGGCCGATAAGGCTCGTGCCCACCGGTACACTGAATACTTTATGGGTTCGCCAGACATCCTCTCCCGAGGTGACCCGATCAGAAGGCCCGAGCAAAATCACGCCCAGTCGATCCGGCTCCAGATCCAGCACCACACCCCGGACGCCCGAAGCGAACACCAGCAACTCGTCAGCAAGGGCCCGGGCAAGGCCAGAGACAACAGCAATACCGTCACCAACCTCGGCAACCGTGCCCACTTCGGTCAGCGCAGGGGCAGGCGTCGGGCCGTCCAGTAAGGCACCCAAAAAGTTCCTGGCCGGAGTAAAGGACGGTTTCTCAGCCATGATTTTGCATCCATCCGGTCCCACCCGACGCCAAGCGTTCGGATAACATTCCGGTCAGCTCATCGGTATAACTGTCGACCGTCCAGGCCACCTGAACGCTGCCAACACGCAGGATCAGCCCCGGAGCCTGACCGGGATCCGTCGTGAAACCCAACTCGAGGTCCGGGGCCAGGCCTGCCAACGCCGTTCGAATCTTTTCCTGTGTTCTGTCCGGGAGCGGCTTATGAGTGGTCGCAACAGCCTGTTCCGCGTTGCCAGCGGCGGAGACCAGCTCCGGCTTCATGGACTTCAGCTTTCCGATCACATGCAGCCCAATACGCTCCTCGAGGTCCTCATCCGCCAGATCACGCAGGGCCCGCCGCACCAGTTGGTAAAGTGTTTCGGCGCTGGCCAGCTGCAACTCACTGATAAATCGGTCCCGCTCTGAATTCAGATGTGCCTGCCATTCCTGTTTTTCCCGTTCCAGGCTCTCCCGCGTGACGGCGAGCAAAGTGTCTTTCTCTTTTTCCGTCTGCTGACGAAAACGCTCCACCTGTTCGGAGTTGTCGACCAGCAATGCCCGCTTCTGCTCCAGAAACGCAGCTTCAGCTACTGAGGCCTGCTTCTGCGCTATCTCAGCTTCCCCCATTCGTGCTGCGATCTCGGACTCACGGGCATCGATTCCATTCAGGATGGGCTTGTACAGAAAACGCTTGAGCAGCCAGACCAGCACCAGAAAATTACCGATCTGGGCAAGCACCGTGATCCAGTCAACGGACATGATTCAACCTGCCGCCGACTGAGCGGCCTGCAGCGCCTGATCCCAGAACGGATTGGCAAACAGGACAATCATCGCCACGACAAAACAGTAGATGGCCGTGGACTCGATCATGGCCAGGCTGACGAACAGGGTCCGCGACAAGGTAGAGGCGGAATCCGGCTGCTGGGCAATGGCAGCAAGCGCCGCGGCGGCAGCCCGGCCCTCCCCGAGCGCCGGGCCGATTGCACCAAAAGCCACGGACAGGCCAGCGGTCAGAATAGAGACCGCAGCAATCAGAGCAAAGTCACTCATTTGTCTTTCTCCTTGGGCAAAGGCTTTCCAGCGGTGGCTGTCGCCGATGAGATGTAAACCGTCGCCAGGATGGCGAATATGTAGGCCTGAATCAGACCTGTGAGCAATCCGAGGACATCCATGACCACAGGAAAAAAGAACGGCGCAACGCCCAACAGGATGCCTGCGATCACCGCACCACTCATGACGTTGCCATACAGTCGGATGGCCAGGGATATACCGCGCGAGAATTCGCTGATGATATTGAACGGCAGCATCACCACAGAGGGCTGCACGTAGGTTTTCAGATAACCGCCGATGCCCTGTCGGGTAATACCGAACAGGGGCACGGCGATCAGGACCGATAGAGCCAGAGCCGCCGTGGTGGAAAGCGAGGCCGTCGGCGGCGTGAATCCTGGCACAACCAGCAAGAGGTTCGAAAATGCAATAAACAGGAACAGCGTTCCGGAAAAATAGAGCACATGGCGAGAGGCTCGCGGCGAGATTTCCTCGATCTGGCTCTGGATCGCCGTCACAATCACTTCCAGGGTGGTGCGCCAGCGGTTCGGTGGCACATCCGGACGTAAGTTTCGGGTAACAAGGATGGAAGTGAGGGTCAGCAGGATCATGACGCCCCAGGTGAAGCCCACTGTCTCACTGATATCCAGGCCCCAGACCGTGAATAGCGTTGTTTCATCGGGCGTCAGCTCCATCAGACTTCCTCCGGGTGCGGTATTCGTGCCAGTAACATCGCCAGGTAGCGCACCAGAAAAAACGCCGCCCCGTAGCCCGCGAAAGCCCAAATCAGGGTCGCGCCCCCTGTCACCAGCCAACCCACCGCCAGCAGCAATCCGATGCGCACCACGGCACTGGGCAGAAGTACCGCGGATGGTCTGGAAGAGTCCAGAGCAAAACGTACACTCGCTGCCAGACCCGCGAAATAGAGAATGCTCACAGCCACGCCGACACCAAAGCCCCAAAGCATGTCCGGCCAGTCAATGATCATCATGGTCCTGCTCCTCCTCTTCCTTGCTTTCCCTACCAATCCACGCCCAGGCAATGAAGCCACCCAGAGTCACGCCCCCCAGAATCAGGGCGAGCACCCAGGGGAAATCCTGCGGCACGGTGCGCTCCAGCCAGAGCCCGAGAAAGGCACCACCAACGGTCGGCACTGCAATGGACCAGCCAATCATCCCGAAGGCACCCAGACCACGCAGCGGGCTGACACCCGGATTGTCCCGGGCCTTTTTCAGGCGCCGGGCCCGACGCCCAATGTCGTCTTCCGGCGTGCCACGCTGTGGATTCATGGTTTGGGCCGCTGCAGGTCTGCAAACCGGCGCACCATGCCAGCCTCCAGCCTGGACAAGGCGGACCGTGCCACTCGTTCGTCTTCGTCCACCTCAATAAAGTTCTTGCGGACACTCTCCTGCAGGGTATCCAGATCCTTGCCCGGAGCACCGCGGCGGATCGCAATGTCCACTTTGTACCCTTGTTTCACGAGGATGCCCTCGTCGATACCGAAGATCTGCTCACGGCCATCTTCCAGAGTCAGAATCAGCACCGACGGCACCAGCGAGGTGACAAAATCGATGTGATTGGGCAGCATCCCGAAAGCTCCGTTTTCGGCAACGGCGAACAGCTTGCGGGCCTTGCCCTGGAAGAGCATCCGGGTCGGGAGCCGGAGAAAGACGTCCATTTCCTCAGCGAGCGTCATGCGACCGCCTCTGGCAATGCGCCAATCATGTAGTACTCACTCTCATTCTGATCGAATTCAGTCTGCTCAAGAATCGCCTCACAACCATTGAGCGTCTCGGCGATGGTCACACGCTTGCCCTCGGCACCGGTAAAGGCTGCGGTGGTAAAAAACGGCTGGGTCAGGAAGCGTTCCAGCCTGCGGGCACGGGCCACGGTGGTTCGATCACCCGCCGAGAGCTCTTCAATGCCGAGCATGGCGATGATGTCGCGTAGCTCCTCGTATTCGGCCAGGGTTCTGCGAACCGCCCGGGCAATGTCGTAATGCCTCTGCCCGACCACCGATGGTGTGAGCATGACCGATGAGGACGCCAGGGGATCAATGGCCGGATACAGACCTTCGCTCGCCCGCTTCCGTGACAGCACCACCGAACCGGAAAGGTGGGAAAAAATATGGGCAGCGGCGGGATCGGTGAAGTCGTCGGCAGGCACATAAACCGCCTGAACCGAGGTAATGGCGGCACTGCGGGTCGAAGTGATTCGCTCCTCCAGCTCGGCCAGTTCAGTGGCCAGTGTCGGCTGATAGCCCACCCGGGAGGGCATACGCCCCAGCAATCCGGAGACTTCCGAACCGGCCTGGACAAAGCGGAAAATATTGTCGATCAGCAACAACACATCCCGACGCTGTTCGTCGCGGAAATACTCCGCCATGGTCAGCGCCGTCTTGCCGATCAGGAACCGGACCCCGGGAACTTCATTCATCTGCCCGAACAGCATGACCGTGTTTTCGAGCACGCCGGCCTCACCCATTTCCCGATAGAGCTCTTCCGCTTCCCGGGAGCGCTCGCCAATACCGCAAAACAGGCTGACGCCCTTGTGCTGCTGCACGGTGTTGTTGATCAGTTCGGTAATCAGCACCGTCTTGCCGACACCGGCACCGCCAAACAGACCGGTTTTTCCACCCCGCTCGATGGGCGATAACAGATCAATGGCCTTGATGCCGGTTTCCAGGATCTGGCTACGAACCACACGATCTTCCAGCAGGGGCGGGAGCTGATGGATAGCGCGGCGCTCACTGGTAGCCGGCGCAGGCTGGTTATCCACGGGCGCCCCAAATACGTTCAGCATTCGGCCCAGAGTGGTATCACCCACCGGTACAGTAATTGATGATCCGGTTGCCCGGACCAGCGTGCCCAACCCCAGCCCTTTCACCGGAGCCAGTGCTATACATCGGACCACGCCTCTGTCCTCCAGGGCGGCCACCTCAAGAGCAATCTTGCCGGCGAACAGCAGCTCGCGAATGTGGGGCACCGGCTCCGGAAACCGCACACTCACCACGCCGCCACGAATGGCTACGACAGTCCCTGTGCCATCATCCTTGGGAGCGTCCCGGGGCTCGTTCTGGCTCATAGCAGGGCCGTTACCCGGCAGACACGCGAGTGCCCGCCGATCCTTCCAGTATGGCCACGGCGTCCTGCAGCCGGCCAATGCCGCTGATCCCGCCAGCCTGGGCAAAATCGCAGGCGGCCTGCAGTTTCGGGCCCATGGAGCCGGCAGGCATATCCAGCGCCCGCGCCTCTGACACTGTCAGTTCCGAGAGCGCCGTCGACTGGTCGGTTCCGAAATCCCGGTAAACAGCATCCACATCGGTTAACAGGAGCAACGCGTCCGCTCCGAGTTGGCTGGCCAGCAACGCACTGGCGGCGTCCTTGTCGATGACCGCCTCAATGCCGACCATGCTGCCATCGTCCCGACGCAGCACCGGTATTCCGCCACCGCCGGCACACACCACGACCACGCCCCGATCGAGCAGTAACTTCAGTACGCGCATGTCCGGTATTTCCAGAGGTTTCGGCGACGGCACCACCCGGCGCCATTTGTCACCGTCCGGCGCAATGCTCCAGCCTGCACCGGCTGCCCGGCGCTCGGCCTCTTCACGGTCATAGACCGGCCCTACAAACTTGGTCGGCTTTTCAAAAGCCGGGTCTTTGGGATCCACCACGACCTGAGTCAGCAGGGTTGCGACCGGCCGGTCATGTTCCAGGGCGTTCTCCAGCTCCTGTTCGATCATGTAGCCGATCATGCCCTCCGTTTCCGCTCCCAGGACATCCAGCGGGTAGGCCTCATCCGGTTTGTAGGAGGCGCCCTGTAAAGCCAGCAGCCCGACCTGTGGCCCATTCCCATGGGTGACCACCAGATCGTGGCCGGCCCGGACAACCGCGGCCAGCGATCGGGCCGCAATTTGCACGTTGTTGCGCTGGACCTCTGCAGTAAGCGGCTCCCCGCGTTTCAGAAGGGCGTTGCCACCCAAAGCTGCTACAACCAGCATGTCAGCCTCCCAGCGTCGCCACGAGGACGGCCTTGATGGTGTGCATGCGGTTCTCGGCCTGATCAAAAACGATGGACGCAGGGCTCTCAAACACTTCTTCCGTCACCTCCATGGCGTCAATGCCATAGGTCTCCTGAATCTCCTTCCCCACCACGGTCTCGGTGTTGTGAAAGGCTGGCAGACAGTGCATAAATCGAGCCCGGGGATTGCCGGTTTTTGCCATCAGGGCTGCGTTCACCTGGTAAGGCATCAGCAGTTTGATGCGTTCGGCCCATTTTTCCTTTGGCTCGCCCATCGACACCCAGACATCGGTATAGACGAAATCGACACCGGCAACGGCACTATCAACATCATCGGTAATGGTGATACGAGCGCCGGTTTCAGCCGCCAGCGCCCGGGCCTCGTCCTGCACGGTCTGATCGGGCCAGCAGGCTTTCGGTGCGCACAAACGCACGTCCATACCCATCTTGGCGCCGCCGATCAGCAGGCTGTCGCCCATGTTGTTGGCGGCATCGCCGATGAACACGTAGGCCACATCCCGCAGCGGCTTTTCCACATGCTCCTGCATGGTCAGGAAATCCGCCAGTATCTGAGTGGGATGAAACTCGTTGGTGAGCCCGTTGTAGACCGGGACGCCTGCGTACTGGGCCAGTTCTTCCACAACGGATTGTCCAAACCCCCGGTACTCGATGGCATCGTAGACCCGGCCGAGGACCCGCGCCGTATCTTTCACCGATTCCTTGTGGCCGATATGGGTTCCGGTCGGCCCCAGGTAGGTTACTCGCGCCCCCTGGTCGAAGGCGGCGACTTCGAACCCGACCCGGGTTCGCGTCGAATTCTTCTCGAAGATCAGTGCGATGTCCTTGCCTTCGAGCTTGGGCACTTCGGTGCCAGCGTACTTGGCCGTCTTCAGGTCTGCGGACAGCTTCAACAAAAAGGCAATTTCCCTGGGGGTAAAATCCCGGAGGGTCAGAAAGTGCCGGTTCTTGAGATTGAATGCCATAACGTATCTCCCTGGCTGTCAGATAGCATCCCGGATGGTCGGGCAACTCATGCACCGACCGCCGCCCCGGCCACGGCCCAGCTCGGCACCGGGTATTGCCAGAACCTCGATGCCCGCAGCGGCCAGCGCCGCATTGGTATCGTCATTACGGTCGTAACCGACAACCACACCGGGGCTCAGGGCCAGCACGTTGTTGCCGTCGTTCCACTGTTCCCGCTCACGCTCTTCCGGCGTGTCGCCCCCCGTTGCCACGACCTCCAGGGCCGGATAGCCGAGAATCTCCGCAACCACCTCAAACAGGTGTCGGGAATCCTGACTGAAGGCCAGTGTTTTGGCGCCCTCACCGGGGCGCAGGTCGTAGCAGATAACGGCATCGGCCACTTCCTTGAAGGCGGTGACCACGTTGCCGCCACAGAAGGTAAACACCGTATCCAGGTGCATGGCCGACCGGGTTTTGGGCAGCTGGCAGGCAATCACCCGATCCACCATCCCGCCATCAAAGAGAGCTTTTGATAGTTGCCCGATCGCCTGGGGAGAGGATCGCTCGCCCATGCCCACCAGAACCGTTCTGTTCCCCAGCGGCATGATATCCCCACCCTCCAGGGTGGCCAGGCCGTGGTCTTCCAGAGGATCGCCCCAGTGCACGTTCACCTTGCCGGCAAATTTTGGGTGGAATCTGTAGATGGCAGCCATCAGCAGGGTTTCCGGCTTACGGGCAGCCCAGTACATGGGGTTCAGGGTGACCCCGCCATACACCCAGGCGCTGTTGTCCCGGGTGAACAGGAAGTTGGGCAGCGGCGGCAATACGAACCCGAAACGCCCCAGATGGTTGCCGAACAGGCCGACCGGATCGAATGGCAGATCGGCCACCTCCAGGCCGCCGATCAGAAATTCGGCGAGTGCCTTCTCGGGCAACTCATCCATCCAGGCCCGCAGATCCGACACCATGCCCACGCCGATGTGGTTCCAGTTGATCCGGTGGTCGAGAATCCAGGCCCGGCCCTCAGGAATCGCCAGCGTTTCCGCCAGCAACTCGTTGACGTCCAGAACCTCCACGCCCCGACCACGCATCACGCTGGCAAACACGTCATGATCTTTCTGGGCCTGCTTCACCCAGAAGACATCATCGAACAACAGGGCATCGCAGTTGGACGGCGTCAACCGACGGTGAGCCAGCCCCGGCCGGCAGATGATGACCTGGCGCAGGGTCCCGGTTTCTGAGTGCACGCCAAGTGTTTGTTCAGACATGACAAGACTCCTTTTGTCGCAAATTCACAGCGGGATTCACAAGAGTGTGCCGACGCTGATGACCACTGTGATAAACACGGTCAGAATAAGCAGCAGAGGCCAGATAAATGCGAGCCACCGATCGTAGGACACCCGCCCGATGGCAAGCCCGCCAACCACGACCGCAAAGGTGGGATTGATCAGGTTCACCAGACCGTTGGCAGACTGGTAGGCAGTCACCACCAGATCCCGCCCTACGTTGGCAAAATCCGCCAGCGGCGCGAGGATCGGCATGGACAGGACGGCCAGGCCGGAGGACGACGGCACGAAGAAACTCATGCCCACCTCGATCCAGAACATCAGGTTGATAAAAGCCAGTTCCGGCAGGCCACCCAGCGAGGTTTCGGCGCTGTGCAGGATGGTATCGGCGATCATGCCCTGTTCCATGATCACCACAATGCCGCGAGCAAGGCCGACCACCAGGGCAACGCCCAGAAGATCCCGTGCTCCATCGACAAAACTGCCGGTGAGTTTCTTTTCTCCCAGCCGTGCAATGATGCCAATGACAATGGCTGCACCAAAGAACAGGGAGCCCATCCGGGCCATCCACCAGCCCTGGGATGACACACCCCAGATCATCACGGCAAAGGTCAGGGCAAAGATAATCAGGGCAATAATCTGGGTTGTCGTCAGGGTGGCGCTGTGAATCTCCTGATCATCGCCCTGCAGAAACAGCTTCTTGTGCGCCGCCCATTGCTTGGCGACCACCGATCTCGACGGATCGGTTTTTACCCGGCGGGCATAGCGCATCACGTAGCCGATACAGATCAACAGGCCGCCGATCAACAGAACAAAACGCAGCACGATACCGTCAGTGAAAGGGATACCCGCCGCATTGGCTGCAATTACCGTGGCAAAGGGGTTAATCGTGGAACCCAGCACGCCAATGCCGGCGCCGATCAAAATGATGGCAACGCCCGTCACAGCGTCGTATCCGGCAGCAAGTATCACGGGGATCAGAATGGCGTAAAAGGCCAGGGTCTCCTCTGCCATACCGTAGGTCGTGCCGCCGATCGCGAAGAGCACCATCAGTATCGGTATCATCCAGATCTCGTGGCCTTTCAGATGCCGCATCGCGCTGCGGATACCGGTATCTATGGCGCCCGTGGCATTCATCACGCCCAGAAAACCACCCAGAAACAATACGAATAGCGCAACATCGATGGCATTGGCGACATAACTGTCCGGATCATAGAACCCGGCTGTCGGTGCCAACATCACATCAACGAAGCCCTGCGGGTTCGGATCGACGGTCTGGTATGTGCCCGGAACCGCCACTTCCCGACCAACCTCTTCATTCATGGCGCGCTCATACTGCCCGGCCGGGATAATCCAGGTCAGCGCGGCCACCAGAATAATCAGGCCAAAGAGAATGGTGTAGGCAGTAGGGAATCGGGAAGCAAGGTCGGTTTCGGGATTTTCTGGCAGTTTTTCGTCTTCAGTCACGATGCGTCTCCTTTCCTGAATCGCATGGTGCAGACAGGTTCTTTCCGGGAACCTCAGGGGCTGAACACTTCCTCAGTGGTTGCGCACCACTGGCTCAGATCTGCATGGCTAGAGCATAGTTCATGAAGTGGGATCAGAAGTTGAGATAGAGCAATTTTTAATCAGCCATAAAAAAGCCCCGGGTGGAGGAGTTGGTTCCACTCGGGGCAAGAATGTCACCCGCCGGCTATGAGAAGCGGGTAACCGCCATGCAAGGTCTTACCACCTGGCTGTCAGTGCGGCACGCAGCGTCCGGCCAGGCTCATTAACTCTTACGGCTTCGGGGTTGAATGGATCAGTATTGGCCCGGCTAACGTGGGGCGCCCAGGTATTATCGAACAGGTTATCCACTGCCCAGCTAACGCTCAGATAGTCTGCGAGCGGGTGGCTCCCGGACAGGTTCAGCACACCATAGCCCGGTGAAGTGCCAGGATCCTGGCCGGATTCCAGATCCACGCGGTCCTGGCGGCGGGCCAGCACCCACTCCAGTTCCAGGGCATGCCCCATATGCTGCCAGCCAAGGGTCTGAATAAACTGCACCGGGGGAATTTGCGGCAAGGGCTTATTCTCGTCCCGGTTCTCACCCCGCACCGAGGCCAGGCTGCTATTGGTGCTCCAGGTGCCGTTGCTCCATCCAAGCTGCCCTTCAACGCCCATCAGCCGCGCATCGATATTGCGGTAGACGCTGACCTGATCCGCGTTCCGGGTGCGCAGCACGAAATCATCCACCTGATCCACCCATATAGCCGGACGCCAGTGCCAGCCATTGTTCTGGCCGGGCATCGCCAGTTCCAGCTTGCGGTGCGTCTCCGGGTCCAGAGCAGGATTGCCCACCCAGCGCCTTGCGGGGTCCATGTTGTTCCAGCTGGCAATGTAACGCTCAGTCACACTGGGGCTTCGGACACTGTGGCTGGCTGTAACCACCAGCGACTGGATCGGGGAGAACCGCCAGTCGCTGCTGACAAAGCCACTGAAATTATCATCGGCAACATCGGTATTGGTGGTGCCATAGATTGTCTGGTAGGCATCTGCAGCCGACATGGCCATCATGCCACTGCCAAACACCTTGTCGGCTGCCGCAGCGGACATTTCTACGCGGTCGTAGCGCACACCACCGCCGAGCTTTAACTCGGGCGTTACCCGGTAGAAGCGTTCAGCGAAAAGGCCAAAACGGTCGCGATCCACGTCGGGCCAGAGTACGGAAGTAAGGACATCAAGATTCGCTCCGCCAAACCGTTCGGCGTGCCAGTTATTGGTCTCAACATCGGCACCAATGGCCCAGTCGGTTCTGCCATCCGGACTCTGGTCCAGGGTCAGTCGAAGTCCCCGGGTTTCGGTCTCGGAATCCGTCAGCATTTTCATCATGGATTCGCGAAGACTGAAGTTATCCATGATGTGATCAACGTCGGCCTGCCAGGCCAGCAGGTTCCAGTTTCCGTTAGCCACCGGCGAACCCAGTTCCAGGCGCATGATGTCGGTATCGGTTTTCGGTGCATCCATGCCGGAGCCGGCGTATTTCACGTCCCGCTCTTCCTGCCGGCTTACCAGCCCCTTGATATAGAATCCGTTATCCGCCTTCCACGCTGCATCCAGGCGAGCCTCGGAGTTCTTGTAGGCGCTGCGGACCTCGTTACCGTCGCCATCCTCGTAGTCATCCGCCTCGTCATATCCCCCCGCCAGCCGGAGCCACGCAGTCTCGCTGCCGACGGCGGCACTGCCATTGATCAGCTTGCCATTGCCGTTGTCAGCGCCGCCAACCGTGAGGTGGCCCGTGGTGCCTGAATCATTGAAAACCGGCGCCGCGGTGGTGGCGACCACCTGGCCACCGGCAATCGGGCCCCAACGCAGAGTCTGGTTGCTGGTACGCACTTCCAGCAAGGGAGCCAGGGCTGAGCTCAGACGACTGGTGGGCGGGTCCATGCGATTCGGGCATGCTCCCTCTACGCGAATACCGTCCAGAAGGACATCCACCCGTTCCTGGCTCTGTCCCCGTATCACCGGCTCCAGTCCCCGACCGCCCATCCGGGAGAGCGAGACCGACGGGTCAGCGGCCAATCGTTCAACCGGCTCTGACGCCAGCTTGGCGGAGGCTTCTTCAACGCTCTGCCCCTCGGTCACACGAATCACAGTCAGCTCCTGAGAACTCTCCTGTGCCAGCACTCCGGCAGGAAGCGAAGCCAATCCCGCAGCGAAAAATCCAATGAAGCGCACTCCAACTACTGTCGCCATACAACCTTATCCTGACCAGCTCTGATATCTGGCGCCAATCATAAAGATCGGCGGGCGCCTGCGCCTGAGACCAAATGCCGCATCCCCTCGGAGGTATTACCGAGTATCCAGAACGAAAAAACCGCTAGAATGCGCGTTATGGAATGGTTGACCCACTCACAGACCGGATTTCAACAGACTGCCCGCTATCTGCTGGGCATGCGTTTGACAATTGTTGCGCTGCAGCTGATTTCGATCGCCGTGGCGGAAACCATGGTGACCCTGGCCCATCGCGCGGAATCGGTCATCCTGCCACTGGCGTACGGCGTTCTGGCGACCCTGGCCTGGCTCTGGTTTACCCGGCGACCGCCTCGCTCGACACAGGTCGTCAGCCTGGTGCTGATTGTCGACCTGCTCATGATCGGAGCCTGGCTTTATCTGACCGGTGGCTATACCAACCCCCTGGTTTCCCTGTTGCTGCTGCCCATTGCCGTGGCCATTGTGCTGGTACCGCTGGGCCAGAGCATTGCCGTAACCGTTGCCGGAGTGGCGGTCTATACCTCCCTGGTGATCTGGCATACCCCGGTAACCCATGAGCATCACAGCGCCAATCTGGCCCAGCTGCACCTTGTCGGCATGTGGGTCACCTTCGCCACAACCGCCGCCATCCTCCTCCTGGTTGTCGGCGCCCTGGCCCGTCGTCTGCGCCAGCAACAATCGCAGCTTGCCCAGATACGGGAGACCCGGCTGCGGGATGAACAAATCATCGCCCTGGGGCTTTCCGCAGCCGCTGTAGCCCATCGCCTGGGCACGCCGCTGAACACCATGACCCTGCTGGTGGAGGAAATGAAATCTGCGCTCTCCGGCGGCGATCCCATGGCAGACGACCTTGCACTGATGGAAACGCAACTGGGCCTTTGCAGTGGCCACCTTCAACAACTCTCCACTGCAGCGATACAGGCAAAAACCGCACAACTGGAAATCTTGACCGCCCGGGACTGGGTCGCACGACTCAGGGAATCCGCCACCCTGCTCTGGCCGGCTGCCGCCATTGAATGGCAGAAGCCGGTACCGGACTGCCCCCTGGCCGTGGATGCCACCCTGGATCAGGCTGTGCTGAATGTTCTGGCCAACGCGGTC
The DNA here is from genome assembly GCF_008107725.1 of Marinobacter sp. BW6. GTDB lineage: Bacteria > Pseudomonadota > Gammaproteobacteria > Pseudomonadales > Oleiphilaceae > Marinobacter. Next base: position 92,278 of record NZ_VIRN01000068.1, on the reverse strand, counting down.
ACCGCCAGTCCTTCCTGGGTGGCTGTTGCTGCCCGAGAGGGTGGCGAAGGCCGGATGGAATTGGTTGTGGAAGACCATGGTGATGGTCTGGAATCCACCCCCGAGGGTACGCTTGGCGACCAGGTGGTCAGTTCGGAAAATGGTCTCGGCGTTGGGCTGTTCCTGTCCAACGCCACCATCCAACGCCTTGGCGGCACACTGAAAGCCCGGGGCAGCTCGGAGGGCACCACCATCATCATTGATCTGCCGATCACGGCGGAGACCAACAGCCTAATGGGAGACCAAGCATGAGCGAACAGCGGGCCTGGCTGCTTATTGATGACGATGACGCCTTTCTGCAGGTGCTTCAGCGTTCACTCAGTCGTCAGGGCATTGAAGCCCGGCTTGCCCACGGGCAACAGGAGGCGAAAGCGGCCCTGTCGGAAGGACACGTTCACCGATGCGTGCTGGATCTGAATCTGGCCGGCGAGAGCGGCCTGCAATTGCTGCCGGAGTTACTGGACATGCGTCCGGACCTGGAAGTATTGGTACTCACCGGCTACGGAAGTATCGCCACAGCGGTCGAAGCCATGCGCCGGGGGGCTGTGAACTACCTCTGCAAACCGGTGACCGTCAGTCAGCTACTGGCCGGGTTCGAGCCGATTGATGCCCCGCCGGATCTCCGGGCTGAGCCGCCGTCCGTCGAGGAGATGGAGTGGGAGCACATCCAGCGGGTTCTCAACGAGAATGAAGGCAACGTCTCTGCCACCGCCCGGGCCCTGAACATGCATCGCCGTACCCTGCAACGGAAGCTCCAGAAACACTCGCGCTGGCGCTAACAGACGCCGGCGAACTGGCAAAAAACTGACACCCATCAATCAGGTTCTACCATTTACCCATGTTTTTTCGAGGGTATTCCGGTAGCATGCTCCGCCATCAGCCCCGATCTCAAATGCCTGGAAAGCCCGACAGATTCCAGGCCGTCGCGACAATTACGGACGGCCATGAACCCCGGTCCCGCTGATATAGTCGCAGAAGTCTCACACGGAGGAGAGTTCATTAATTTACAGACCGGAAACTCGAATTACTGACTCTCATGCCCAGATCCTCCACGACGATTACACCCCCCTCAGACATTGATCCTCATCGCCTGGCCATGATTGCGGCGGTTACGCCCAATTTTCTGGTGATGCTGGACGATGCCGGCCGCATCGAATGGGTAAACCCCAGCTTTGAGGAACACACGGGGTATCAGCTTGAGGAGGTGCGCGGATGCCTTCCAAAAGAAGTGCTCTACGGGCCGGACACTGATCCCGAAACCATCAAGCGCATTAACCAGAAGCTGCACCGGGCTGAAGTTATTGAAGAGGATATTCTTCATTACACCAAAGCCGGTGAGCCCTACTGGGTGCATACCTATTGCGTTCCAATCGGCACCGAAAAGGGCCCTGCGCCCGGCTTTATCGCCATTCAGAACAACATCTCGGACCGGAAAAACAGCGAGCGAGGCCTGCGCATAGCGGCCAGCGTGTTCGACCGCAGCCACGAGGCCATTCTGATTACCGATCAGTCCAACCGGATCCTGGATGTAAATCCAGCATTTTCGCGGATTACCGGCTACAACCGCCAGGAAGTGCTGGGTCTGAACCCGGCCATCCTCAGCTCGGGCCGTCACTCCGGGGAATACTACCGTTCCATGTGGCGGACCATCGAGAAAACCGACCACTGGCGGGGCGAGATCTGGAACCGCCGGAAAAACGGTGAAGAGTACGTGGAACTGCTCTCGATCAGCCGCGTGCACCTGGAGGAACCCGGGCAGCATTACCATGTGGCAGCCTTCTCCGATATTACCGCGCTCAAGAACCACGCCAAAGAACTGGACCGGGCCGCCAACTACGACGACCTGACCGGCCTGCCCAACCGCCAGTTGCTGGAAGAGCGACTGCGCACCGCCCGGAATCACGCCGACCGGCAGCATCGCAGCGTGTCGGTGTGCTATCTCGACCTGGACGGGTTCAAGGCCATTAACGACAGGTGGGGGCATGTATCAGGCGACCAGACCCTGCGAACCCTGGCGGAACGGCTGACCCGCGCACTTCGCAGCGGCGATACCGTGGCCCGGATTGGTGGCGACGAATTCGTGCTCCTGCTGCAGGGTGATGATGACCACGAGGCGGTTTACCAGCGTGTACTGGCTACCGTAGGCGAGCCAGTATCCGTGGGTGACCAAAATGTCACCCTGACCGCAAGCCTGGGTATTACCCGCTACCCGGAAGACGGGGCTGACGCCGAAGGGCTGATTCGCCATGCCGATCAGGCCATGTATTCCGCCAAAGAAAAAGGCCGCAACCAGTGCCACTTTTTCGATCCCGGCCTGGACGAGCATCGCCGGAACCGGCGCAACCAGTTGATGGAAATCAGCCGAGCCCTCGAAAACGAAGAGTTTGAACTGTTTTTCCAGCCCCAGGTACGGGTTACCGATAGCGAGATTATCGGCTTCGAGGCGCTAATCCGGTGGAATCACCCGCAGAAGGGGCTGGTCTCGCCCGGCGAGTTCCTGCCCATTGTCGAGAACAGCCACCTGGAGGTGCCGCTGGGCCAGTGGGTACTGAAAGAAGCGATTTACCAGATGAACGCCTGGAAGGAAGCCGGAGAGGATCTGGCGGTCAGCATCAACATCAGCGCCCCGCACCTGATGGACCGCAGCTTTGCGGATTATCTGGAAAGCTATCTGCACAGCCATCCGGACGTTTCGCCGGGGCAGATCACCCTGGAGGTTCTGGAATCAACAGCCCTTGAGGATACCCACCGGGCCAGCAATGTTCTGGCGCGTTGCCAGAGCCTGGGCCTGCAGGTGGCGCTGGACGATTTCGGCACCGGCTTTTCATCGCTGACTTACCTGCGCACCCTCCCGGTCGACATCATCAAGATCGACCAGAGTTTTGTTCGCAATATGCTCGAGGATGCCAGCGACCACGCCATCGTGGAGAGTGTGATCTTCCTGGCCCAGCGGTTCTCGCACCCGGTGCTGGCCGAGGGTGTGGAAACCATGGAGCATGCCCGGGCACTGCGGCAGATGGGCTGCAATTTCGTGCAGGGTTACGGCATCGCCCGTCCGATGCCAGCAACCGAAGTGCTGGGCTGGGCAAAGAACTGGCAGGCAAAAGCCCGATCCGGAACGTCCGGTGACATGCTCAATCCGGCCGTTGCCAGTGGCGAGGGCATCTGAGCCGGATCAGCTCTATCGGTACCTTCTCTGATCCAGTGTCGTCAGCCGGTCCGGATGAAACACCATGAGTCCGGTTACGAAGGTGCCGTTCACAAATCCCTCCGGAATCATGAATAACGGCAGGTAGCGGATGTATTCATGCACCAGCTCGTCGAACGTATAGACGCCGCTGGTCCATAGCATCAGGCACATGACAACACCGGCGGCCGCCACGGAAATGCCCGCGCCAAAGAACCCGCAGAAGAAGATATAGGCGAAGAAGTTCCGGAAATCCCGTCGGCGCTCCCAGAGCATGATGCCGTGGCTGACAATGGCCGGCACCATCACCGTGATCAGCCCGTTGGCGGCGAACATCATCAGTGGCTCGCGGCCGGTGATCACCGTGATCACCAGCGCCAGCAGGCCTGCCAACACCGCCAGCGCCCACCCCAACATCAGGGTTATTACCGTAATACCGAAAATGTGGATGGCCAGGCCCGGAGAAATGCCCGCCCGTAGCTGCCAGACAAAACCCAGAACCACGGCGGCACCGAAAAACGAGTGCTGGAGCGCGTTGTCCTTGCGAAACGCCTGCCAATCGATTGAGCGCAGTGCACGGACAAGAATCACCAGAAAGAGCAGGAGCGTAATGATCCACTGACTGGTGGATAGCAGGTTTTCAGTCATGCCCATAGTGAACGTACCGCAGCAACGGGGTCGGGAATGACATCTTAATGGCCCGCCCCACCCCCGGTGCAAGCAAGCCCAGATTAATCAGGCGACCTGTTTCTCGAGTTTGCCAAGGTCGGTCAGGCGCTGCCAGGCCTCAAAGGTACTCAGGAAAACCTCGCCACCCAGATGGGAAAGCAGCTCTGTCCCCTTCAACTTATCCATGACCGGGCCTTTCACTTCCGCCAGATGCAACCTGACCCCTGCATCCTTCATACGCTCGTTGATCGCCTCCAGACTTTCAAGAGCCGAGGCATCCACAAGGTTCACCGCCGGACACACCAGCACAAGGTCTTTTAACTCCGGCTCCCGAATGATCAGGTCCATGACCGTTTCCTCGAGGAACCGGGCATTAGCGAAGTAAAGGCTCTCGTCCACACGCAGGAAGGTCACCTTCGGGCAAAGTTCCACATCGTGGCGAAGCACGTTGCGAAAGTGCTCGGTACCTGGCACCCGGCCGACCACCGCACTGTGGGGGCGGCTGGTGCGATACAGGAACAGACCGATGGAAAGCGCCACCCCGGCGATAATGCCCGCCTCGACACTGTGTACCAGGGTCAGCACGATGGTCGCGAGCATGGCCCCGAAGTCGGTACGTGAATAGCGCCAGGTGCGGCCCAGGGCCGGGAGATCGATCAGAGTGGCTACTGCCACAATAATGGTTGCTGCGAGTGTTGCCTGCGGCAGATACGCTATTGCAGGCGTCAGAAACAGCGTTGCCATAGCGATACCAACCGCCGCATAGGCGCCGGCGGCCGGGGTCTCGGCACCGGCGTCGAAGTTGACGACAGAACGGGAAAAGCCACCGGTAACCGGCATACCGCCGGAAAAGCCCGCGCCCAGATTGGCGGTTCCCAGACCAATCAGCTCCTGGTCCGGATCGATACGCTGGCGCCGCTTGGCGGCCAACGTCTGGCCTACGGACACCGACTCCACGAAACCCACAACACTGATCAGCAAAGCGCTGACCGCCAGCTGCTGCCACAAGCCCATGTCCAGGCTCGGCATGGTGAAATCAGGCAGTCCCCGGGGCACATCTCCAACCAGACGCACACCCTGGCCATCAAGCTGGAACTTCCAGGCCACCAGGGTGGTCAACAGAACCGCCAGAATCGGCGCGGTTTTGGTCAGAATATCCGCCATTCTCGGGGCCAGGCCCATACCCATAAGAAGCGGCTTCAGACGTTTTCGGGCGAGCAGAAGGAAAATCAGGGCCCCGGCACCAACGCCCAGTGTCGCCAGGTTGGTATCGCCGATCGACGCCAACAGTGACTGGCCAATTTCCAGCAGGTTATGGCCGGAGGCCTCGATCCCGAAAATATGTTTGAGCTGGCTCGCGGCAATGACAATGCCGGAAGCTGTGATGAAGCCCGAAATAACCGGATGGCTGAGAAAGTTGGCCAGGAAACCCAGCCTGAGCACACCCATCAGTGTGAGCATGAGGCCTGACATAACCGCCAACAGAACAGCACCGGCCACATACTCAGGGGTGCCAGCCTCCGCCAGTGGCGCCAGGGCCGCGGCTGTCATCAGCGAGGCTACAGCGACCGGCCCCACAGACAGAGTCCGGCTGGTACCGAACACCGCGTAGATCACCAGGGGCAAAATACTGGCGTACAGACCGACCTGGGCAGGCAACCCGGCCAACAGGGCATAGGCCAGTGACTGGGGAATGAGCATGACGGTAACGATGACCGCCGCCACCAGATCGCTGGTGGCCTGACCCCGGCCGTATTGTGGCGCCCACTGAAGGATGGGCAGATAGCGTTTAAGATTCATCGGGAATCTCAGAACAGATTAACCGGCACTTTCAGGTACACCTGACCGTTGTCTTCGGCCGGGGGCATATGACCTGCCCGCATATTGACCTGGACCGACGGCAGAATCAGCCGCGGCATATCCAGGGTCGCATCCCGTTCGGTCCGCATTTTCACGAACTCTTCCTCGGAAACGCCTTCATGGACATGAATGTTCGCTTCCCGCTGCTCTGCCACCGTTGTCATATGCTGATATTCATCACGGCCAGGCGCCTTGTAATCGTGGCACAGTAAGATCCGGGTTTCCGCAGGCAGCGAAAGCACCTTCTGGATGGACTGGTACAGGATGCGGGCATCGCCACCCGGGAAATCACAGCGAGCGGTGCCAAAGTCCGGCATAAACAGCGTGTCACCAACGAAGGCGGCGTCGCCAACCACATAGGTCAGGCAGGCAGGAGTATGGCCGGGGGTATGCAATACACGCCCTTCAAGGCCACCAATGGCGAAAGTGTCGCCCTCCCTGAACAGCTGATCGAACTGGCTGCCGTCGCGCTGGAATTCGGTGCCGGCGTTGAACGCCTTGCCAAAAATTTCCTGAACATCGCGGATGTGAGCACCAATTCCGGTCTTTCCTCCCAATTGCTCATGCAGATATGGCGCCGCAGAAAGGTGATCCGCGTGTACGTGGGTTTCGAGGATCCACTCGACCTTCAGGTCGTTGCTGCGGATGTACTCGATAATCTCATCGGCAGAGCGGACATCAGTGGTTCCCGCAGCGTAATCAAAATCCAGGACCGAATCGAGGATGGCGCAGGCCTGGCTGTCCGGGTCACGCACCACGTAGCTGAACGTGTTTGTGGGTTCATCAAAAAAATGCTGAACGATCGGGTTACTCATGCCGGTCACCTCTGAATGATCCAAATATCAATTTTAATCTAAGGATATACTATTTGGTAATATGAGGTGAAATGATCTTTTTTTATATGCGCAATGTTCCTGATACATCAACAAGACAGTCCCGCCCTGCCTGCTTGGCCAGATAAAGTCGGTGATCCGCCCCGGCAATGAGGGCATCCGGGGATGCGGGGCGGTCAACAAACTCCTCGATGCCGGCGACACCGGCGCTGACCGTGACCGATATCTTCCCGTCATCAAAAACAAACGCCTCGTCATGCACCGACTCCAGAATTCGCTGCACAAGCTGACGCACATCGCCGTGCTCCACGGCACTGAACACAACAATAAACTCTTCGCCTCCGAAACGGACAACAACGTCCATGGAGCGGGTCTGGCGAACGAGGATGTCAGCAAAGCGCTGCAGAACATAATCGCCCCCGAGGTGTCCGATGGAATCGTTAATCTTCTTGAAGTGATCAATGTCGAACATAGCGAGCGCGAAACGTTCCCCACGACGATTACTCCGGCCCAGCATCTCATCCAGCCTTGGCATCAGATAACGGCGATTGTGCAGACCGGTCAGTGGATCGCGAATCGACTGGTTCAGCAGTTCTTCCTCCAGGCGGTTGCGCTCGAGGGCACCCGAAAGAAGTCCGGAGACAATAATCAACAGATCGGCCTGATCCAGACGCCAGGTTCTTTGGCGCAAAGAGTCGACGCCAAAAAATCCCGTCACCCGTCCGCGTACCCGGATAGGCACGCAGAACATGGAAGACACCCCCTGTTCCTGAAGCAGCGCCCGCTCGGGTGCAGCCTCACGAGGCAGCCGGTCAACATCTTCAATGAACACCACCCGACTGCCACTGACCATGCCCTCGATTTGTTCCTGCCACCAGTGAAAATCTTCAATCGACACCTGCTGTTGGCTCTCGATCAGGGCGGGCACACCGCCCCTGCACCACTCATGAGTATTGGTCATCACGGCGTAGCCTTCGGAGAAGCCATACAGATAAGCACGGTCTACCTGGAAAAACAGTCCGATGGATCTCAGCAGTTCATCGATGCATTGATCAATGGTGCCAAAGCCAAGGTTGATGAATTCGGTGGAAAGGCGGGCAATCAAACGCTGGAAACCGGCCTGGAAGGAGAACTCAGCCTCGCTCTCCCGCAGGCTCTGCTCCAGGTTCTTGTAATGCTGGATGTTGTGGAACTGGCCGTACCAGTAGGTGCTGCCATCAGACTGGCGTTCCGGCTCCGCGTTAACTTCGAACCACTCGTAATCACCATTCTGTAGCCTGAGCCGCGCCCTGTAGCGCCACGGACCCAGAGTATCCGCAGAAGCACGGATACTCGCCATGACGGCCTCGGCGTCGGCAGGGTGGATCATGGAAAAAATCGGATCCGCGTTCTCATTCAGATCCGGGGGATTGATGCCAAAGAGCGCCAGCACTTGCTCGCTTATGAAGGGGCAGCGATGGGACTCTCCGTCCGCGCTCAGCCAATAGATGAACAGGACTCCTGAAACACCTGAGGCCAGCTTCTGAAAAAAGTGGGCAGACAGAGCAGTTTGCTGCCCATTACCGGACCTTGACCCCTTGGACACAACGTCCTCCCGACGGACGATTCACACCTGTTCATAACAGAGTGTAGTTCACGCCGACAGGAAACAAGCCCCCTTCTGGAAACGGTGGATCAGAGTGAGTCCAGACGACTCCTGGCTTCATCCCGTCGACCGGTGTCTGCGATGGTCCGTCCTGGCCTGCCGGGCGCTTCCAGCGCTTTCTGGAGGTAGGTACGTGCCCTTTCCGGTTCGCCCTGATCCAGCAAAAAGTCGCCGAAGAAAAAGTTGGCATCCATGCCATCGGGATTGATGGCCAGTGCCTTCTGCAGATATTGCCGGGCCTTGTCGTCATCGCCGAAGCCCAATGGCCAGCCGGGGACCTGGTAATAGAGGCTGCCCAGCGACGTGTAGGCCGAGCCATCCAGAGCATTGGCATCGATCTCCAATGCCGCCTCCAGTGATTTCCGGGCATCCTTGACCAACCCCAATGCTCCCAGACCGCCCTTGGCACCGGCGTAGGTGCTCAGCACAATACCCTGCCAGATCAGCGGCTCTGCCCGGCCCGGATAATGGGTGACGAACTGTTCTGCCTCGCTGGCCAGACCCTCAAAGGCTTTCTCTTTCTCATCCTCCGGCATCTGATACTGGATTTCGGCCCAGCGATGCTGGATATCTACCAGGTCGGTCTCCAGGGCCGCCGCCCAGAGGGGCTGAGCGACGAGGCACAGAATCATCAATAGTACTCGTTTCATGACAATACTCCCGATTTCAGAAACCGCCGGATGACCGGCAATTGCTTCAGCATCGCCTTATCGACAATTCTCGGCAGGATGCCGTTGATCACCACAAACAGCTTCTCTGGCCAGCCCAGGAAACGCCGGCGATCGTCGTTTTCCATGGCCGCAAGGATCTGCGACGCCACGGCTTCCGGCGCGTCCATGGTATTGCCGAGTGCCCGGTTCAGCTCGTTTACCGATTCCGGATTCATGGCCGTGGCGGTAGCACGAGGGGCCACGTAGACCACCTGAACGGCGGTATCCGCCAGTTCCCGGCGCAGCGCCTCGGTGAAGCCGCGCAGGCCAAACTTGCTGGCGCAATAGGCGGTGTACCCGGGGAAACCGATGCTGCCAAAGGTGGAGCCCACGAAAACCAGGGCACCCTGGCCGGCTTTCTCAAACCGTGGTGCAAAATGCCGGGCCACCAGCATGGCAGAACGGAGATTGACGGCGATTTGGGCATCCAGTTCACTCACAGCCATATTGCCGAGGCTGGCAAACCGGTTCTGGCCGGCACAGTGAATGACCCCGTCGATGTCCGGATAAGCATCGTTGAGACGCACCAGTTGCTGATCAAGATCCGGCGCAGCCAGGTCCAGATGCACGGGCGACACGCCCTCCCGATGCTCCAGCTTTTCCGGGTGCCTTGAGGCGACAATCACACGGGCACCCGCCCTTACGAGGGGTTCCACCAACGCCTTACCGATACCGCCGGTGCCGCCCAGCAGCAGGAACATCCGGTCATGCAGCCTCATGGCGCCGCTCCTTGCTGCTTTCCGGCAGGGGAATGCTGTGCAACATGTCGCCATAGAGCCGATAGACCATACGTGCGGCCTCAATGATTGCCTGCTGGTCGTCTGAGTCGGTGATCTCGTTCATCAGGTTGCGGAAGAATTCGAAATGCTCCTGATCCAGAGCGCCATGGGAGTACAGGTAACTGAAGGCCTCATCCGGCAGACCGAGCCGCGTCTGGATCGCCTCTCCAAGGGGAGTCGCCAGTTCAATGGATGTGCCTTCAAGGACCTGGACCATGCCGAAAAACGCCGCCGGGTTGCCTCGATTAATCCGGTCATAAAGGAAGGCGACCATCAGTTCGATCGAGATATCCGGGTCGCCATGGCGAATGGCTTCTTTGTCTTCCCCGCAGGCTTCCAGATCGTTGAGAATCCATTCGTGGTGTCCGTACTCCTCTTCGATGTACTCAACCAGCGCCTTACGAACGAATTCCAGACGCTCTGGCAAGCGGCCACCACAGGCCATCATCAGGGGAACTGTGTGTTTCACGTGATGGAAAGCCTGGGTCAGGAACCAGGTGTAGCCGGTCAGATCGAAACGGCCCTCACGGATGGCCTCAATCACAGGCGCGCCGGTAACGTGGGCGCGGGCTTGAGCAGTCTCGGACTGCAGTCGGTCGAAAAATGCCATGAAAGATCCTCCAGGCGGGTTTGAAAAATCGGAATTCGAAACGGAAAGATTCATGAAAATCGGGAAGGCGCCTGCGAGCAACGTCGGCAGGTCAGCCTGAATCTGCTGGCGCACAGGCCGCCCATTTGCGGTTACGTAGCCTCCGGCCTGGCTCAATGGCTGGCGGCGGATATACACCCCCGAAAGCCGGGCATAGTCCGGCAAGCTTTCATTCAATGACGAAAGCTGTGCGCGCAACGCGTCAGGTGAGCGGCCATCCTGGACAACCAGCAGGGCCGAGGGGCGGGGATCACTATCGCCAAACACCACCGCCTGGCTCGCACCGAGCGCCTGAATCAGTTCACTCTCCAGCCACTCCGGGCTGATGTTGCGACCAAAGCTGGTAATCAGGAGGTTCTTGGCCCGGCCATTCACTGACAGGAAACCCTCCGAATCCCGGGCACCCAGGTCACCGGTATCCAGCCACTCATCGCCTGCCGGTCCATCGCCGGGATAGCCAAGATAGCCAAGGTGGGTGTTACCACCCACCAGAATGTGGCCACGCTCGTCCACCCGAACCCGAACATGGGAAAGTGGTTTTCCGACCGACCCTTCGCGTTCGGCGCCGGGTACGTTCAGTGCAACCACCGAACTGCACTCGGAAAGGCCATAGCCCTCGTACAACGGCAGGCCGGCAACGCGGCCCCGGGCGATAAGGTCGGAGGAAACGCGGCCGCCGCCAACGGCCAGAAACCGAAAGGAATCACTCTTCAAATGTTGCTGTTCGACCGCAGCCACCAGAGCCATGGCCAATTCCGGCACAAGAATCAGAGATTGCGGCTGGTGTTCATTGATGCCCTGCACCAGTCGCCCGATATCGAGACCACTGCTGCCGGTCATGCCCAGATTGTGTAAGGGGGCAACCATCACCGTACTGCCCATAAGCAAGGGCAAATAGACCCCGGCAATGTTCTCCAGCAGTGTTGCCAGCGGCAGGATGCAGAGGTGCCGTTCAAGCTCGACGCCCTCCAGCCGCTCCTTCAATGCCAACGTGGTGGCCGTCATCTGCGCCACCGACAGGCAAACGCCCTTGGGGTTGCCGGTGCTGCCAGAAGTGAAGGTGATTTTCGCGGTCTGTTCCGGCATCGACACTTCTGCAGCAGATACCGGCAGATGCTTTAACCAGAGGCCATGGCCAATGTGCTCACCGCCGTCGGTTGAGGCCGCTGCCAGCAGACAATCCAGGCCTGCCCGCTCAGTCAGGTGTTCCGTCTGGGACCGTGAGAAAAACACAGGCACGGGCACACACACCACATCGGCCATCAAACAGGCCAGATCCGCAAGAATCCAGGCCGCGGAATTGTCTCCGCACAAACCAACCCGGCGGACACCCAGCCGAGTCAGCTGGTCGGCCAGGGCGCTTGCCGCCTGCATCATCTGCGCATAGCTGAAAGCAGACTCTGGTCCCTGAAGAGCCGTACGGGAAGGATGGCTGCTCGCCTGGCGCGCCAGGAGTTCAGGCAATGTGGCCATAGGAGCCTCCTGCCATCGCTTCTCCCTCAGGGGCTTCGGCCTCAACGGACTGAACCAGCCTGAGCAGACCCGCGCTCCGGAGGGCCGACATGCCGTCGGCGACACGAATGGCCATCACCACCGGATGATGATCGTAGTAGCGTCCCCAGCCGGCGCCGCCATCGGGCAACCGGGAAGGGTCAGCCATGGCCAGAACCTCGGTGGCAATACCCAGGCGATGAAAACTGTTGCGGAGCTGATCCGTGCCGGTACAGACAACCCAGTCATAGCCGGCCCCATCCAGCCACACCGACAGGGAGGCAAACAGAAAGCGGCTAACGCCGGCTTCAACGCCGGCCAGGTGTGCGATTTCCGCAATCCGGTGACGCTCGACACCCGCAACCGGCATCACCGATTCCACCGGCACCGACAAGTAGTCCTCCAGAAACAGCTTCTCCAGCGCGGCGTTCCGAACACCCACCGCTGCCAGAAGGCTGCCCTGAGCCGTAGTCAGGGCCAGGAGCGCCGGTATGCGCAGAGAAGGCTCGGCGCCGTATGCATGCAGGAAACGGCGACGAATAAAATCCGCAACCGTATCGGCCATTGCCGTCTCAGGACGGATCTTGTTAAACCAGCGACCGGCACAACGGATGACCGGAACCACCTCCCCGGAATCCGGAGGACAACATGTGGACATCATCAGCGGGTCTGTCATATGGGCTCTCCAGTTTCGCTCCCTGTGGGCGCTTTGATCACGGCTACCAGATTAGGAGCCAAGTCTTAAACCAGCCTTAAGGAGGGCCAGGAGAAACCTTAAGGCCGACTTAAGGTTTTTCAGAGGGAACGGTTAAGGCTTGCTTAAGAATGCCCGCGTAAGGTGCGGCCATTATCCGGATTGTTCTGATAACACCGGGGTTCTGAAGTGAGGCTGTATGAGATTCCCGTTATTGCGGTCGGCTGACTGGGGCAGATTGCCACGATTCCTGCTTTCCGGTGGCATCGCCACACTGCTCCATTGGTTGACCATGCTGGTCTTGATCAGAGCTGGCCTGAACGCCGTTCTCTCAACCGGTGCAGGCGCCACTGCTGGCCTGCTGGCAAATTACTTTGCCCAGCATCGCTACGCGTTTTGCTCCGACCTGCCCCACAGAATCGCATTCCCGCGATATTTCACTGCGGCTGCATTGGGCTGGGCCCTTAATCTGATGGGTTTTTCATTGCTTATGGTTGCGGGGGGCAACGTTGCCCTCTCCCAAATTATCACGACCGGTCTGGTTGCCTTTGCCAACTATCTCTTCGCACAGAGGTTTGTGTTCCATGAAGAACAGACAATCAACGTTCAGTAACCCGGTGCTGAGCATCATTATCCCGGTTCATAACGAGGCCGATGTCATTCCCACTCTGCTGAAACGGCTGGATCTGGCGTGCCGACAACTGCCGGGCCAGGTGGAGCTGTTGTTCGTGGATGATGGCAGCCGGGATAACTCTGTTGCCCAGCTGCTTCGGGCCAGGGACCGTTACTCCGGAATCAGAGTCCTTGAGCTCTCCCGGAACTTTGGTAAAGAAGCTGCCGTTACCGCGGGCCTCGAGAATGCACGCGGCGATGCCGTGGTACTGATGGACGCCGATCTTCAGGATCCGCCGGAGTTGATCCCGAGAATGGTCAGGGCATGGCAAAAGGGCGCAGACGTCGTGCTGATGAAGCGGCGATCCCGGGCCGGTGAAAGCTGGCTGAAGCGCACCACTGCCAGCATTTTCTATCGCCTGATCAACCACATCAGTGATGCCTCGATACCAGTCGACACCGGAGATTTCCGACTGATGAGCCGGCGCACCGTTGATGCCCTCAACCGTTTACCCGAGCGCAACCGCTACCTGAAAGGCATGTTCGCCTGGGTCGGGATGCCAACGGTGACTCTCGAATTTGATCGTGACCCACGCCTGGCAGGCAAAACCAAGTGGAATTATTTGAAACTAATACACCTGGCGATGGAGGGAATCACCTCTTTCTCCACGCGTCCCCTGCGTATTGCCCTGATCCTCGGTCTGCTTGCGGCTGGCGTCGGGGGCCTTTTCGGCACCTGGGAAGTTATCCGGGCACTGGCTTTCGGCATATCCACACCGGGTTACGCCTCCATGATTGCCGTGATCACGTTCCTCTCCGGGGTCCAGCTGCTGTGTGTTGGCCTGCTGGGTGAGTATGTCGGCCGCATCTATATGGAGACCAAACAGCGCCCGGTCTTTATTGTTGCCGAAGACAGCGACGATATTGCCCAGCCGCTTCTAACCCAACTGCGAGTAGCCGGAAATGACCAGAAACATTAACACCCTGCTGTGGCTATTGTTTGCCGTGCTGGCCGCCCGGCTTGGACTGGCGGCGATACTGCCGCTGGCAGACACCACGGAACCACGCTATGCAGAGATTGCCCGGATAATGGCGGAGACCGGCGACTGGATAACCCCCTGGTTCGACTACGGAGTACCGTTCTGGGGCAAGCCACCACTGTCTTTCTGGGCGCAGGCACTGTCGTTCAAATTACTGGGGGTGTCTGAATTCGCGGGCAGACTGCCCTCCTGGCTGGCCAATGCCGTTATCGTCTACCTTGTCTTCACCCTGCGTCGTTACCTGCACCCTGAACGCAACAGCGAAGCGGCGACGTTGGCCGGTCTCTGGGCGGCCCTGATCTACGCCACAACGGCCCTGGGTTTTCTGACGGCCGGCACGGTGATGACCGATTCGTTCCTTGCCCTTGGTTCAACGCTGGTGCTGACCAGTCTTTTGGTTCGTCTTCAGGGCGGCCCGATGGTGTGGGGCTGGCTGTTCTTCATCGGGCTTGCCACCGGCCTGCTCGCCAAGGGCCCGCTGATTCTGGTGATCACCGGTCTGCCGGTTTTTCTCTGGGTTGCGACTACCCGAGGCTGGCAGGACCTGTGGCAGCGCCTGCCCTGGCTCCGCGGTTCACTTTTGATGATGGCAATTGCCGCCCCCTGGTATGTCCTCGCCGAGCTCAAGACACCCGGTTTTCTCGATTACTTCATCGTGGGAGAGCACATCAAACGATTCCTGGTCAGCAGCTGGCAGGGTGACCTGTATGGCAACGCACACGAGTTTACCCGGGGCACCATCTGGCTGTACCTGGTGGCCGCCAGTTTCCCCTGGGGCCTGATCGCGATTGTTGTCTTTGGAGTAAGCCGCTGGCGCCACCAACCGGCACAACATCAGTGGCAGCCTCTTGAAAAAGGCTTGGGCGGGCTGGTGCTGGCGTCTGCACTGAGCCCGGCCATCTTTTTCACCCTGTCCGGCAACATTCTCTGGACCTATGTACTTCCGGGTTTGCCGTTTCTTGCCGTGCTGGTTTCGAGCCTCTGGCCGAAGGAACTTACCCGCCCAATGACGGCCTCGAGCCTGGCTGCCGTTCTGACGATCCCGTTGATGGGGATCGCCGCCGCAGGCTGGCTTACCGTGAATCCGGAGCATCTGAAAACCGAGCGGAATCTGGTGGCCAAAGTCGATCAACTCCCCGGCATGAGCGCAGACAATCTGTTTTACCTGGGCAAGGCTCCCTTCTCGGCACGCTTCTACAGTCGTGGCGAGGCCCATGCCATTGAGCAGGACGTTGTTATCGATCGGCTTGAATCGGGCAACCTGCCGAAACCCATGGCGCTGGCAGTAGAGAAAGGCAACGCAGCGATGCTTAAGCGCCTTGAGGGCGTCACCAGACCTATCAAAGAGAACCGACGCTTTCGCCTCTTCCTGCTGGAACCCTCCTCTGGAGAGACGGCAAACAGCTCTCATGGGCAAAGCAAAACCAGCGGTATCGATTACAATGCATCCAACGATCACCCGCTAAGCTGAAAACCAACCGGATTCCTGCTACATGCGAATATTGCTGATTGAAGACGATCATCTATTGGCCAACACCATGCTCGGCATGCTGCGCGACGAGCAGAATACCGTTGACTGGCTGGATGACGGCCAACAGGCCCTCAACGCGCTCCTCAATAACAGTTTCGATCTGGCAATTCTGGACCTGACCCTGCCGCGGGTGGACGGTCTCGATATCGTCAAGAAAGTCCGTAATGAAGGTATCGACACGCCGGTCATCATTCTCACCGCCCGCGATGATCTGAATGAGAAGCTTCAGGGACTGAATGCAGGAGCAGACGACTATCTCACCAAACCGTTTGCAATGGCAGAACTGAAAGCCCGGATACGTGCCGTCACCCGCCGCGGCGCCGGTGTCCGAACCGGCGGCCTGCAAGTGGGCAAGCTGACCCTGGACCCTGACTCGGGTCAGCTTCAGGTCAGCAATGAAACCGCAACCCTGCCACGCAGCGAATTCCAGATTCTGCACTACCTGATGCGCCACCCGGACCAGGTTGCGACACGCCGTCGGCTGGAAGAACAGCTGTATGGCTGGGAGCAGGGCGCAGAAAGCAATGCCCTTGAGGTACATGTCCATCATCTGCGCCGGCGCGTTGGCAAACAGACCATCCGCACCGTCCGTGGCGTTGGCTACATGCTGGACAGCAAGGCCGCTGCGGAGGTTTCGCCGGAATGAGCCTGACCCGGAAACTGATACTTCTGATCACCAGCACGGTGTTCTTCATCACCCTGATTGCCGCCGGGTGGGGATTCTACGTCAGCGACCATCAACTGGAGGAGCTTTTCGATGCAGAGCTGGCCCAGAGCACCCGCATCGTCCAGGGCCTGGTGGAGCATCTCTCTTCCACACAATCGATGGAACAGATCACCCACACCCTGGAAAAGACCCTCCAACTGCCAGACAGCGTCTACCAGGGAGACGAGGAGGAAAATGAAATCCTGCCCGATGGCGCGGGCCACAAATACGAACGGAAGCTTGCCTTTGAGGTCTGGTCGCCAAACCGGGAGCCGATTCTGGATACCCTGCGTGCCAACGATTCGCAGGGCCTGGAGCGTGGCTTCGGCTGGCAGGAAGTGGCCGGATATCAATGGCGAACCTTTACCCTTGAAGATCCGGCAACCGGCTTCTGGATCCGCACAGCCCAGCGTGAGGATGTCAGGGACGAACTCAGCCAGGAAATCGCTCTCGGCAACGTACTGCCTTTCCTGCTCGTTCTTCCCGTGCTCGCTCTGGCGGTGCTCGTGTCCATTCAGGTGGGCTTCCAGCCACTGAGGAAGCTGGAGCGCCCAATCCGTAACATGGCCCCGGAAAACATTCACCCTCTGGATGACCGGCAAGCGCCCAAGGAAGTCGCCGGTCTGGTGCAGGCGGTGAATGGCCTGCTCAGGCGTCTTAACCAGGCTCTGGAACGGGAACGCCGTTTCTCTGCCGATGCCGCCCATGAGCTACGGACACCGTTGACGGCCCTGCGGCTGAACCTGGAAAAAGTCTACGAGAACGACCCGGAGCAGTACGGCGACCTGATCCAGTCCGTGGACCGCATGGTGCACCTGGTTGAGCAGATGCTGCTGCTCAACCGCGTCGACTCCGGTGCCGATTTCACCCCGGAATACCACAACCTGTCTGCCATCGTGGAGCAGAGCATTGCCGATGTGGCACCGCTGGCCCTGAAAAAGGACATCGACCCCGTGCTGCAGGACGATGCCGGTCAGGCCCTGGTCTCCTGCCACAGCGCCCTGATCAACACCCTCATGCGCTCCCTGCTGGCGAACGCCATCCAGTACAGCCCCGAGCACACAATCATCGAGACGCATCTGACGCCTTCCGGCGAGGGATACCTCATCACCGTGTGCGACCAGGGCCCGGGCATACCCGCCGAGGCGCGCGAGCGGGCTTTGAGCCGTTTTGTCCGCCTGGATCAGCGCCTCGGCGGCGGCGCCGGTCTCGGACTTGCGATCGCCCGGCGCATCGCGGAACTCCATGGTGGGCAGCTTACCCTTGGGGACCGATCGGATGGTAACTCGGGCCTGTGCGTCAGTATCTGGCTGCCGGCCCGTGCGACTTCCGGACGCAGGCAGGTTTAAGGTTGTTTTAAGGTTTCGGGAGGATACTCCGACCCAATTGAACAGGGCCGTCAGACGGCCCTGTGGATATTCCGTTTTCGAGGATGTCGTTACATGGGTCAGGAAAGAACGCTGTCGCTGGTTATCCCGGCCAAGGATGAAGAAGCCAACATCGCCACCCTGCTGACCGAGGCTTACGGGGTAATGCGGGACTACCACGGTTTTGAGGTGGTGCTGGTGGATGATGGCAGCACCGACAAGACGCTGGATACCGCGGTGCGTACAGCACGGGCCCTCGGCGGCCGGTTGTTGACCATTCGCCACGAACGCAGCATCGGCCAGAGCGGTGCCCTTGCATCGGGTATCCGCCAGGCCCGGAGCAGGCTGATCGTTACCATGGATGGCGATGGTCAGAACGACCCGGCCGACATTCCCGCCATGCTGCAGAAAACCAATACCATGCGGAACCCGGATTTCTGTATTGCCGGCTATCGCAAGAATCGCAAGGACACCACCTGGAAACGCTTCCAGTCACGTCTGGCCAATCGCGTGCGGGATGCGCTGCTGCATGATGGCGTGCCCGATACCGGCTGCGGCCTGAAGCTGTTTCCCCGGGAAACCTTTCTCAAACTGCCCTGGTTCGACCACGGACACCGTTTCATCCCGGCGCTGGTACGAGGAATCGGCGGTGACATCGCGATTGTGGAGGTAAACCACCGCCCACGCATCGCCGGCATTTCCAAATACAACGCCTGGAACCGGACCTGGGCCGGCATCCTGGACCTGCTCGGCGTGCTCTGGTTGCTGCACCGCACCCGGGTTCCTGTTATCAGCAGTGCTGGTCAGGCCGATCCAAAGGCGTCAGTGGCGGAGCGCTACTGAGATGATCAACGGTTCCCGCTGGCTGGCCTTCGCCGCGCTGGTTCTGGTTGGCTATCTGACCATCCATAATGGCTGGCTCGACTTCATTGCCAACCAGACCGAGGTGGCAAACTACCTTCACAGCCATGGTTTCGGCGGATTGGTGGTGATTACCCTCGCCGGTGCATTGTTTACCGGCCTTGGTGCTCCACGCCAGTTGCTCGCCTTCGTGCTGGGCTTTGCCCTTGGTGGGCTCAACGGAACGCTGCTGTCGACCCTGGCGGCCGCCATTGGCGCCACCGGCTGCTTCCTGACCGCCCGCTGGCTGCTGCGTACCCCGTTGAGCCGGCGGTTCAGCCGCCGGATGCAGCAGTTTGATCGCCTGTTCCGGGAGCAGACGCTGTTGAAAGTCCTCATGGTCCGCTTGCTGCCAGTGGGCAGTAACCTGGTGACCAACCTTGTCGCAGGCTGCTCCGGGATCCGCTTCTCTCCATTCCTGTTCGGCAGCACCCTGGGCTACCTGCCCCAGATGCTGGTGTTTGCCCTGGCCGGTGCCGGTATCGGCAATGCCAACGCCTATCAGCTTGCCGTAAGCATCGGCTTTTTCATTCTCGCCTCGCTGATTGGTGCCTTTCTCTATCACAACCAGAGGGCCAGGACGCTGGCCGATTCCGTTTCCGACTCTCTCTGAGACCGAACCATGCCTGCATCACCCTTCGTTCACCACCTGCCGGACACCGTGTTCAACCTGTCCCGCAATCAACTCCTGCTGTTACTGCTGACCTTTGCCGCGGTCGTGATTTTTACCGGGATCGGATTGCGTTCCCCCTGGCCTGCCGACGAACCGCGGTTCGCGGAAGTGGCCCGCGAAATGGTCGCCTCCGGTCAGTGGTTGATCCCTATGCGGGGTGGCGAGTTCTACCCGGACAAGCCACCGGTGTTTATGTGGAGTATTGCCTTCTTCTACTGGCTGACTGGCAACCTGAAGATTGCATTCCTGCTGCCCAATGCGCTTTGCAGTTTGCTGACACTGGGACTCGTCTTTGATCTGGGCACCCGACTGTGGAATCAGCGTACCGGTGCCATTGCGGTCATGTTGCTGCTGCTTGCACCACAGTTCGTGATCCAGGCCCAGAAAGCCCAGATCGATGCCATGGTCGCCTGCTGGATTGCGGTTGCCTGCTACGGCCTGATCCGGCACTTTTTCACCGGGCCCGCCTGGGGCTGGTACTTTGTCGGCTGGGCGTTTATGGGGCTCGGAATCATCACCAAAGGGGTCGGCTTCCTCCCGGCGCTGATGCTCATTCCGATTGTGCTCATGAAGCTTCGCGATCGCGCACTGTTCCGTGGCGCGCTCACATGGCGCTGCGCACTAGGCCCGCTGGCCATGCTGGCAGTGGTTGCCGCCTGGCTGATTCCCATGGTGCTATACGTGAACAATCTCGGCACCGAAGAAGCCCTGGCCTACCGGAACAATATCCTGTTCAAGCAGACCGGCGAGCGCTATGCCGACTCATGGGGCCATATCCAGCCCTGGTACTATTACCTCACCAGCGTAATCCCCTCGCTCTGGTTTCCTCTTCCACTATTGCTGCTGGCCTTGATCCGGCCCCTGTCTGAAACCGCCCGGTACCGCCCGATTATTCCGGTGCTTCTGGGCTGGATTGCCCTGGTCATCGTGTTTTTCAGCCTCAGCCCCGGCAAGCGCGGTGTTTACCTTTTGCCAGCATTGCCCATGCTGGCCCTGATTCTCGCCCCGCTGCTCAGCAGCCAGAAGCCGGCCGGCTGGTTTCCGCCGCTCCTGACAGGTTTGCAGTTCCTGCTCGGTATCGCGTTGATGGTGGTTGGCATCCTGGCCTGGAACGACCACCCCAGGCTGGTTGAAAAAGTGGCCGACTACAGCACCGATCCGGCCAAACTGCATGAGGCGGGGACATTTGTCTTCGTCATAGGGCTGGCCTGGCTGATCAGTCTGTTCGGGTTCTGGCGCTCCCGTGCGCTGGGGCGTCTGTTCCTGGCCATGATGATCACCTGGCTGCTGCTGGGCACCTGGGGCTATCGAATTCTTGAGCCGCTTCGAACCCCTCGCAACGTTCTGTCCGCCGCAGAGCAGCATATTCCGCCCGGGGGTCAGCTTGGCATGATTGATTTCCGGGAACAGTTCCTGCTGTTTTCAAAGCGCGATTTTACCCATTTCAGCTTCTTCACGGGTCGGGAACAGGAAAACCGGAATGCCTGGCTGTGGATGAACGAAACCGCCAACAGCTATCTCCTCGTCGCCGATCAGATTGAGTTATCCTGTTTCACCCAAGAAGGTGCTGTTCACTTGGGTACAGCCCACCGGGACAACTACCTTTTGTTGACTGATGAACAAATGAACCCCAGCTGCACACCACCAGACAAGGGCAGGTGGTTTACCACGCCTGAGCCCGGCAGTTGGCAAGATTAAGCTGGCAAGGCATTAAGAGAAGAATAAACGATGAAAGAGCGTGAAATTAGAGCCCGTCGGGAAGAAAACCGCGTTGATTCCGTGAAAATCGTACGATCCCCCTCTAATGCGCACGAATGGGTCATACTTTTTAAAGATATTGAAGGAAAAACCTTTTTCCTGATTTCCGACGACGATCATGTCTGCAGCTACGCAAACCTGGATGCGACCGTCGAGGCACTCGACGCCCTGGGATTTGCCCGTGCCGAAGTGCTGTTCTGACAGGCCCTACCTGGTTTTGGGCAGGGTCACCGAAACCTGCAGGCCCTGACCTCCCAGGCCTGCACCCAGCCGGACGTCGCCACCCATACCCCGAATCAGCGTGCGGGCGATAGCCAGGCCCAGGCCTGCGCCACCCGTTTCACGACTACGGGACTGTTCGAGCCGGTAGAAGGGCTCGAAAACCCGTTCGCGTTCCGCCTCGGGAATACCCGGACCCTGGTCAACAATCGTGACAACCGCTTCTGTGTCTGTGGTTGCCAGTGTTACTTCCGCCTGCTCGCCATAATTAACCGCGTTCTCAATCAGATTACGCAGGGCACGTTTGACGGCTTCGGGCTGCCCCTGGAGCACACATCTCGGACTGTCATCACAATGTACCGCCAGCCCCATTTCCTGGAGATCACCACAAAGGCTGTCCAGCAGGGTCGCCAGATCATAACGACGGTGCTGCTCGGTGGTGGTGCCCCGTATGAAATCGAGGGTGGCTTCGGCCAGGTGCTGCATCTCCCTGAGGGAATCGAGAAGACGATCCCTGTCCTCGCCTTCCGGCAGCATTTCCACCCGCAGCCGCATGGAGGTGATGGGTGTCCTGAGGTCATGAGCCAGGGCCGCCAGCAGCCTTGCCCGGTCTTCCTGTGCCCGACCAACCTGGTCCTGCATCTGGTTGAAGGCGCGGGTAACCTCACGAACATCCTCCGGCCCCTTTTCAGGAACCCGGACTTTCTCTCCCCGCCCGAAAGCATGAGCTGCCAGACTCAACTCGTTCATTGGCTGCAGGATTCGACGGACCGCCAGCAACAAGGTCAGTGTGAGCAGCACAGCGGTAATCCCAACGCTGGTGAGCGTCGCCTTCAACCACAGCCAGGATGGCGCTGGTGGCCGGGCCCGGGCGTTGAACCATTGACCGGAAGACAAAGCCAGGGAGACACCCAGAACCGGAGGGCATTCGTGCCGGTCATCGTGATGGTCATCATCGTCACGGTGCTCTTCATCCTCGTGATGCTCATCATCCTCATCGTCGTGTCGCTCACGGTCCCGATGATCATCGCTATCTGGCAGGCAGTCGTCTTCGTCAGCCTCCATGGCCGTTCGAACCTGCTCTACGGACAGACCCAGTTCCTCGGCCAGCCGGCGCGTCATGCCGGAGGCCCGATCTTCGGTCAGATAGGGCGCAGAATCGATGGAAAGCCGCAGGGTCGGGCTGGAAAGTGCCCGCAGGATACGCTCCTGCAGTTCCGGGTCCGTGGTATCGGCCAGGGTGTAGCCATCAGCCACCCGCTGGAGAACGTGTTCCAGACTGGCACTGCGCAACGCACCCTGACGCTCGCCAGCCAGAATAACGATGGTGATAATCTGGGCCACCAGCAGCACCAGAATCAGCAACAGCGCCAGCTGCCCACCGGCGCGCCGTGGCCACAGTCTCATTGTTCAGCCCCTTCGACCGCAGCAATCCACTGGTAGCCACCGCCCCAGATCGTCTTTATCAGCCTGGGGCTGCGGGCATCAGGATCGATCTTGCGGCGCAGGCGGCTGACATGATTATCAATGCTTCGATCGAAGGCATCCGCCTCTCTGCCGAGGGTCAGGTCCATCAGCTGATCACGGGACAACACCCGGCCGGCGTGCTCCAGGAAGGCGAGCAGCAGCTTGTACTCGGCGGTACTCAACGACACCTCGACACCTTCCGGATCGATGAGTTGATGGCGGTCGACGTCCAGCGTCCAGCCCTCGAACGTCAGGGACTGGCCGGCCATGGGGCTGCGTTGCGGAGGCAGCGCTGTGGTCCGGCGCAGAACTGCTTTTATGCGGGCCAACAACTCCCGGGGGTTAAAGGGTTTGGTGAGGTAGTCGTCGGCGCCCATTTCGAGGCCGACAATGCGATCGGTTTCCTCGCTCATGGCTGTCAGCAGAATAACGGGCAACTCGGTGTGTTCACGAAGGTAACGGCAGAGCGTGAGGCCATCATCGCCAGGCATCATGATGTCCAGAACAACCAGGTCGACAGAGTGCTGTCGCAACTGGCGCTTCAAGGCATCGCCGCCATCCGCCAGCAGCACGCGCAGGCCATGCTCCTGCAAATAGCGGCCGACCAGATCGCGGATGTCTCGGTGGTCATCGACCACCAGGATTGTGGGAGAGTCGCTCACTCGTTACTCCGTTGAATTACCATCTGCCCTGATTATAGGGGAGTCGACTTCCCGCTTGGGCACGATCTTGTCAAAAACCGTCGTAATTCCGGGCCTTGCGACAAGTTGCGACAAACTTGGCGTGTCACCGAGACAATTCTGCGACGTTTCCTTGGTGGAATAACTCCCGACCGACAATGACATTCCGTCATGGGTTTTACCAACCAAGGAGTTCAACCATGAAAAAAACCACCACCATTGCAGCCCTCTCCGTCGCCGCTTTGCTCAGCGCCACGCCCCTGCTGGTATCAGCCGATGACGATTACTGGGACGACGATCGCTACGAGGATCGCTATGAGAATCGCCGTGACGGCAAGCACATGGACGCCAGCCTCAAGCAGTACAGCACCGATGAGATGCGCATCATGGCCTATGGCCAGGCACTCAGGCGCTTTGGCCCGGGCGTGAAGGTGTCCGTTGACGAAACCCCGGATGGCACCTACCGGGTACAGCTGCGGGATGCCGAGCAGAACCTGATCCGGAAGCAGGAATTCAACCAGTACGGTGCCCCGGTTCGCGGCGGCCGCCGGGACTGATTGCCAGCAGCCAGCGCGGGGGTCTGTTCAGGTCCCCCGCCACCATTTGATCAAGGAGAATCGCGATGACATTGATGGACGCTGACAACCGCTATGGTGCCGTTTCCCGGGCTGTGCACTGGATAATGGCAATTCTGCTGCTGGTAATGCTCGCCAGCGAAGTCTGGTTTGAAGGTCTGGAACACACCTTCTCGGATGCCTCCCTTATGGCCTGGCACCAGAGCCTGGGACTGAGCATTTTTGGCCTGGTGATCTTTCGCGGCCTCTGGCGAGGGTTGAACCGCTCGCGTCTGTCACCACCGGCGCATTGGGCCACCATGGCGAAACTGGGACACATCGCGCTTTACGCCCTGATGATTCTGATGCCGCTGTCAGGGCTGGCGACGTCTCTCGGCGAGGGCGATCCTGTTACCTTTTTCGGCTGGACAGTCTTTGGCTACGGCCCGGAAGTGGAGTGGCTGGAAGAGAGCGGCGAAGACGTCCACGAAATACTGGCCAACGTGTTGTGGGTAATGATTGGCGTACACGTGGCGGCTGCCCTGGCGCATCAGTACCTGCTTGGAGACCGGATCATGAAGCGCATGGCCTGACAGCCCGGAATACACAAACCCCTCGGGCTCAAGCCACCGGCAGCGATTCGTCGCTGCCCCAGTCCGCCCAGGAACCATCGTAGAGAGACAGCTGGTCATACCCGGCCAGCTCGGCAGCCAGCAGAATGATGCAGGCGGTGATGCCGGAACCGCAGGAAAACACCAGTTTCTGCCCGTTTCCGGTTTGAAGGTTCGGAGCGAGCCGTTTGAACGTTGCCTCCAGATCACTGGCCGGCTTGAACCGGTAACCGTCCAGTACCTCGGTAAACGGAAGGTTGAGAGAGTTCGGGATATGGCCACCACGCACACCCGGACGAGGCTCCGGGGCCTGAGCCAGGAACCGCGCCCGGGACCTCGCATCAATCACCCTAACTTGCTCGTCGTCCAGATGCTGTAAAACGAAGGCGGAATCCCGGACCCGTTCGCCCTCCAGACGGCCCGCCATGCTGCCGACGGCAGTCGCGCCCTGAACCGGAGCCGAAACCGTTTCACGCCCCTCCGCTAACCACTGCGGCAGGCCACCATCCAGCACGAAAACCCGTTCAAGACCCATCGACCGCAGAATCCACCAGGCCCGGGGGGCTGAGTAGATTCCCTGGTTGTCGTAAAGCACCACCAGGCTGTCAGGCGTTATGCCCAGCCTGCGAATTTCCTGCGTGAACTGTTCCTCGGTGGGAAACGCATGGAGCTGGGAGGATTCGGTATCGCAGAGCGTTCCCTCCAGATCGATCTGGTAACTCCCCGGTATCCACACCGGCTGGTCGTAAACGATCGGCTCCTTACCAATAACCGTGGCCATACTCGCGTCGATCAGAACCAACCGTTCGTTATCGAGGTTTTCCTGCAGCCAGTCGGTGGTTACGAGTGGTGACGCCATGGTGTGCTCCTGTCCATACCAGAAATAAACGGACGACTGCGCAGCCCGCCGAATCGCCAGATCTTCCCGACGGCCCTCAGGAAGTAGCGGCGATCACCGAGATTTCCACCAGCAACTCCGGAGACGCCATCTGAGCCTGAACGCAGGCCCTGGCCGGCGCCCCACCTTCGGGCACCCAGTTGTCCCACACCTCGTTCAGAGCCTTGAAATCAGCCATATCCGCCAGGTAGATCGTTGCCGACAGTATTCTGTCGCGGCTTGAACCGGCGGTCTCGAGCAGCTCGTCCACTTTCTCCAGCATCCCGGTTACCTGGGTATGAATGTCGCCGTTACGGTCCTTGGCAACCTGACCGCAAAGGTAAACGGTGCCGTTGTGTTTTACGATCTTGCTCATTCGGCTGTTGGTGGAAATACGCTCAATGGTCATGGTAATGGCCTTCTTGGTGATTGGAGTAACTAGTTAACCAGTAACGGTGGCGACGATAAAGCCGCCCATGAAACAGCGCCCTAATGACGCGACTTGTTAAATTCCGGGTCAGACTAAAGCCATCGCTTGGCTTCAGCTATTACCGTTTTCATTCTCTTCTGAAGTGCCCGATGCCGAGGAGCGCAAAGATATAGCGTTTCGCTGACGGGGTTAGCGAGACGATGAACTTTGATGTGCTCCGGCTTCTCAAAGGCTTCAACTGCGTGTGCAGGTAAAACGGTAAAACCCAAACCCATGCTGACCGGCTCTAGAATCAAACCGATCTGGTTTGAGAACCCCTTTCTGGGAAACAGGTTACTGTGCTGAAACTCGGGGTAATTGGCACCAAGAAGCAAGCTTGCGTGATGACTTCCATCAGGGTGGTCGATGAACCCCAGGGCCATCAGAGTGCCCCAATCAGGTTCTTCGATGGAGGCAGGTGTTACCAACAGCAGCGATTCTTGCGCGACTGGCCTACAACTCACGTCGGCCAGGGTAGGCTTTGACGTCATGAATCCGAGATCAACAGTCGACTCTACAATCGCGTTTTCCACATCCGGATTTGGCGCAAACCGGTAATCGATAATCAGCTTCGGGTGCTTGCTCTGTAGCGCCAATAATTGCGGATAAAGCTTCAGCCCGACACTTCCCGGAGACATGATCCGCACACTTCCTTCAAAAGGCGGATCCTCTGCAACTTTCTGTTCAAGATTCGACAACCCCAACAGGATGCCCTGAGCCTCGGTATACAGCCTCTCGCCGGCACCCGAGAGCGAGAATTGTTTCCCCTGTCTAACAAGTAACTCCGCACCAAGCTGCTCCTCAAGCTTGCGCACATGTTGACTCACGCCCGACTGTGTCATGTGGAGGCGTTCAGCCGTGCGGGTGAAATGACCAACTTCAACCAGTGTGCAGAAGGTGCGTAACCAGGACGTATTTATCATTACAAAACGTAATCTTTTAAAGAAATTATGATAATTTTACCTAATATATGACGGCATGTAACCTGTTCTCAGTTTTACTAATGGAGGACAGGCAATGAGCAACGTGTATCCAAGAAATTTTTCACACATCGGCATATCCGTGCCAGACCTTGAGCAAGCCGTGAAGTTCTACACAGAGGTCATGGGTTGGTATTTGATTATGGAACCAACCGAGATCGAAGAGGACGATAGCGCCATCGGAGAGATGTGCACAGATGTATTCGGTGCTGGATGGGGAAGCTTTCGTATCGCTCACTTATCCACGGGCGATCGAATTGGCGTGGAGCTTTTTCAATTTAAAAACCAGACCAACCCGGATGACAATTTCGAGTATTGGAAAACCGGCGTTTTTCACTTCTGCGTTCAAGACCCTAACGTCGAGGAACTGGCAGAACGAATTGTGGCAGCTGGTGGTAAAAAGCGTATGGAGAAACCGCGATACTATTACCCGGGCGAGAAGCCCTACCGCATGATTTATATGGAAGACCCGTTTGGTAACATCTTAGAGATCTACAGCCACAGCTATGAGTTGATATACAGCGAGGGCGCCTACTAAATAATAGCCAAAACAATTCTAGGGGTAGGGTCAGAGGGCGAAGCCCTCAGACCTTTTCCCCGAGCTTTGACGGGTTAATCTGCATGGTCATGAAACCAACACCGCTAGCAATTTGTAGCACCAATACACACCAATACCCATTTGCACAGCAAAGGCACTGAACCGCATTGTGACTGCAACCGGACTTAATGATGCAAGGTGAATTAACGACTGAACTAATCTCGCACCCAGGAAAACATAGGCTAGCTGATCGGTCACATGGGCATTTGAAGTAACAACTGCCGCAGCCATGAGACCACCAAATATCGGAAGCCCTTCGATGCAGTTGGCATATGCGCGAGTCAACCTTTGCATAAACGGTGATAGATTGGAGTTCTCGGGGTTAAACCCGTTCGGAGCTACCTCCCCGGCAAGGACCATCTTCGATCGAATAGACTCCATAAGCACGAGCAAAAACATACTCCATGCTATGAAACCGACTAATGTAATTATTGTTGGTGAGCTCATTACTTTATCCCTGTAATTATTCGTTGAAGTTTATATTTTCCGCTAAATGCCCTCCATCACTGGTAACAGACCGGCGGAACGCGCTGGGGCTCGTTCCCAGGGAGCGCTTGAAGGCGCGACTGAAAGACGTCTCTGACTCGTAGCCCACACTCAGGGCAATCGACAATATTTTATCCTGCCGGCCCCGCAACAGGCGGGCCGCCACCTGCAATCGCCATTGGCTCAGATACTTCATGGGCGGCACCCCAATTACCCGGCTAAATCGCTCGGCGAGAACGGACCGGGAACAATTCACTTCGCTGGCCAGTTTTTCAAGTGTCCAGGTTTCCGCGATTCGGCCATGGAGCAACGACAGGCTTTTTCCTACCAGTGGGTCCGCAAGCCCCCGCATCCAGGGGTTGTTGGCCAGGCCCTGGTGTTGCAAAAACTGCCGGATGACTTCAATGAATAACAACTCTCCCAGCCGCCGCATCATGGATCGGCTGCCGGCCCCGGGGTGGCCGCATTCCCGGAGCACAATATCAATCAGATCATTGATCGGGCCATGCAGGGCCGAGCGTGAAAGCACGATGAAGCGGGGCAATCCTTCAAGCAGTGGATTCCAGGGATGACGATCGCAGCCCAGAAAGCCGCAGACCAGTTGGCTTTGTCCGGGCCCGCCACCGCCGTCTTGGATCACCAGGGGCAACTCACCGGCCGCCATCATCGCAAAAAACTGCTGGGCGGGTTCTATATCCTGGTCAGAAGGCCCCCGGGGTTGATCCGAAATGGCGTAGGCATCGCCGTGCGGCACCAGAAGAATGTCGCCACCTTCCAGCCTGACCGGCTTTTCACCCTCCACCGTCGCCCAGCAGGGCCCTTCCACCACGATATGGTATGAGATCACCTGATCAGACGACGGCAGAATCAGATCCCGAAAATGGCACTCGCTGGGGACCCCGGTAGCAAAAGGCCAGCTGGGTTGCCAGGCAAAAAACACGGCTCCCTGCAGGCGGATGTTCTCAAGCACATTGGAGATGAGCGCATCCACAACCTCTGCCGTCCCGGACGTTTGGGCAAGTGAATCGGACGACGGGTTATGGTTCCTTTTCATGGTATTCCCTAGCATCTGATGTAAGGGAAGCGGATCACCATTGAGATCCGAAGATGGAAAAAGGAGACTGTCATGTCCTCACTAAGCAACGTGGAAATCAACCCTCCAAGCCCTGCTTCAATCTATCACCAACAGTTTGTACCTGCATTATTTGGCCAATGGGGCCCAAGACTGGCGGTACAGGCCAACCTGCGCAGAAGCACAGCCGTGCTTGATGTAGGCTGCGGCACCGGCGTGTTGGCTTCAGCCGCCGCTGATATCGTTGGTGATGAATGCGTCACTGGGGTGGATATCAACCCGGAAATGCTAACAGTGGCCCGGCAACAGCGCCCGAGAATAGCCTGGCGCCAGGCTCCGGCCGAAAAGCTGCCGTTTGCCGATGCCAGCTTTGACACCGTTGTGAGCCAGTTTGCCCTGATGTTTTTTGACGCCCGCGCAAAAGGGCTGGCAGAAATGTGGCGCGTGCTCAAGCCGGGAGGAACACTCCTGGTTGCCGTATGCGATGGAGTGCACCGTTCGCCGGGCTATGCGGTGTTTGCCGAGGTATTGAACAGCTTGTTTGGTACCGACATCGCCGAGCATTTCAGAGCCCCGTTCAGTGCCGGTAACCCGGACCAACTGTGCGAACTTTCACAGCAGGCGGGTATCCCCGATGCCCGAATCAAACAACAGCTGGGCACAGTGAGATTCGACACCATCGGCGACATGATCTCGACTGAACGCGCCTGTGTTTTTACCCTCGGGGGCCTACTAAATGATGCGCAGTTTGAAAGACTGGCCAGCGAGGCTGAAGTGGCGTTCCGCAGCTTCGTGACCGATAGCGGAGCTGTTGAATTCACCATGCCAGTCTTGACCATTCAGGCGCAAAAAGAGGCATGAGGGCACGGGCAAAAGGCCCCATAGAGTGAATAACTTCCAGCTGGCGAACCAAAAAACTGCGAGACAACAGAAGCATACAAAACTAAAAGGCGTTGCTATGGGTGCCGCCGAGTCTGCTGCATGGTTAGCCCGGCACAAACACCGGAAAACCATCCAGTTCGGCCGACAGCAGGCGCTGGCCAAAAAGGCTTTCGAGTGCTGAGGTCACCAGCATGTCGCGGGCCGGGCCCCAGCAGGCCTGGCCGTCGGGGTACAGCAGGAGGATCTGGTCGCACCATCGGGCGGCCAGGTTCAGGTCGTGGAGGCACATGAAGACAGCCCGGTCGCAGGCCGCCTGCTGGCGCAGCAGCTTCATAACGGCGGTCTGGTGCTGTAAATCTAGGTGATTGGTCGGCTCGTCCAGAAGCCAGATTTCCGGGCTTTGGGTCATCAGGGTGGCAATGGCTACCCGCTGGCGTTCGCCGCCGGATAGTGTGTTCACCAGGCGATCTTTCAGGTGGATCACATCCAGCGTTTCCAGAGCCCGTTCCGCAATGGCGAGATCCTCACCACTCTCCATCTGCCAGGGTGACAACCAGGGATGGCGGCCGATCAGGGCGGTTTCCAGCACGGTCGCCGGGAAACCATCCTGCCGGTCCTGAAATACGAGCCCCATCCGTTGCGAGACGGTTTTGCGGCGAATATCCACCAGTGGAGTTCCGTTGAGCAGCATTTGTCCGCTTCTGGGCTCCCGCAATCCCGCCAGGGTATGCAACAAGGTGGTTTTGCCGACGCCGTTAGGGCCAAGTACACCCCAGACCTGTCCCGGTTCGATGGCCAGATTCAGGGGTACGCCGGAGGCGCGCCCCGGAATGTCGATGATCAGCGCTTCGGTGGTCAGGCGTGTCATCATCGGCTCCTATACAGCAGATACAGGAAGGTCGGGACGCCGATCAGCGCGGTGATCACGCCAACCGGCAACTGTTCCGGTGCGATGACCACCCGCGCCAGGGTGTCCGCCAGCACCAGCAGCGTGCCGCCAGCCAATGCGCAGGCCGGCAGAATCAGCCGCTGGTCGTTACCCAGCACCAACCTCAACATGTGCGGCACCACCAGGCCAACAAAGCCAACCGAACCGGCCATGGTGACGGCGGTTGCGGTCAGCAGGCTGGCCATCAGGTAGATCGACCATTCCAGCGGCCGCACCGACACGCCCAAGGCCGCCGCCTGCAGGGAGCCCCGTGCCAGCACGTTCAGGGCCCGGCCCAGCGGAAACACCATCAGGCATACCAGCACAAGAATGATCATTCCCGGCCACGGAGTGGCCGCGTGGGAAAGATCGCCCATCAGCCAGTACAACATACCCGGCAACCGGCTGGCCGGGGTCATCGAAAGGATCAGGGTAATGATGGCGCCCCAGCCGGCGGCGACTACCACACCGGTGAGTAACAGCCGCGATGGGGTCCAACTGCCGCTGCCGTGGGCCAGACCAAACACCATCAGGGTGGCCAGCATGGCGCCGGCAAAGGCGGAGCCGGATACCAGAAAACCGGCAGCGCCGGCCAGCATGGCCAGTAACGCGCCCACTGCCGCGCCACCAGAGAGCCCCAACACATAAGGATCAGCCAGAGGGTTTCGCAACAGAACCTGCATCAAAGCCCCGGCCACGGCCAGCAAACCACCGGTCGCGAACGCGCTCAGGGTGCGGGGCAGCCGGAGCTCCAGAATCAGCGTTTGCTGCAGATCAGTGCCACTGCCGGTTATCACCCGCAGAGTGTCTTCAAAACCGATGGCCGTGCTGCCAATACTGACGGAGAGCAGAGCCGCCAGAAACCCTGCGATCAGCAGCATCAGGAGTGGTTTGTAAGGGCTAGAGATTGGCACGGGCCTGCTCCAGGGTCTGGCACAGGTGTCTGGCGCCGTCTGCCATGCGAAGCGTAGGGCGCGCCAGCAGGTCAGGCGGTTCGAGGAAGAGGTTGCCGGCGGCTATCGCTGCCAGGCTCGGAAACTCACGCCAGGCTTCCAGCCACTGCCTGTCATCCGACGATCCGGCAGTAATAATGGCTTCGGGGTTGGCTTCCAGAACCGCCTCCCGACTGATCCGGGGCACCAGCCGCGGCAGCTCGCCGAACACATTCACGCCGCCGCACAGGGTTATGGCCTTGCTGATCAGCTCTTCCCGGTTCACGGTCATTAACGGCTGGTCCCATATCTGGTAGAACACCTTAACCGGTCTGGCATCGGCATACTGAGCTTTCAGCGTGGCCATTTCTGCACGAAACGCTTCGGCCCGTTCATTGCCGAGATCCGGTGACCCCGTCAGCAACGCCAGATCCGACACCGCCATGGCAATGTCGTCAAACGTCCGCGGAGCAAGCCAGAAAACGGGAATGCCAAGGTCTGACAGCCGTTCCAGTTGGCTACGGGAATTGCCATCCACCCAGGCCACCACCAGGTCCGGTGCCAGCGAAACAATGGCTTCCAGATCCAGGCGATTGCTGTCGCCCACTTGCGGCAAATCCGCAGCCTCTGCCGGATAGTCGCTCCAGGCGCTCACCGCCACTACCTTGGCACTGGCGCCTGCGGAGAACAGCAGCTCCGTAGCGCCGGGTGACAGGGAGACAACACGTTGGGCGGGATCAGCCACGCATACCTTCTGGTTCAACGCGTCGTGTGCACAGGGTCCCTGTGCCTGCGCCAACGAGGGCGCAAGCAGAGACAGTACACACAGCACAGCGAACCCGAGGTGCCTCATGGACGGCGGGAGCCTCTCAGATCGGTGAATTTACTGCTGGAAATCATAGCGCACCGAGGCCATGAAGGTGCGGCCGGCGGCCAGATAGTCGAAAGGCGCGAAGGTCGCACTGTCATATCCGATGCTGGTGGCATAGCGACGGTCCAATACGTTATCCACCTTGAACGAGGCCGACCAGCCAGGCTGAAAGGTCCAGGCAGCCCTCAAGTCCACAGTGCCATAGCCTGGCAGCAGACTGGTATTCGCGGCATCGTTATAGCGGTCACTCTCGGCGATAAAGCTGGCTCCCACAGACCACTGAGAAAACAGGCGATCAACATCCAAACGCACATTCTTTTCCGCGCGGCGCGGTAAACGTGCGCCGGTATCGCGGTTCTCGGTATCCGCGTAGGTTACCGCTGCCGACAGGTTCCAGTCAGCAGTCTCAATACCGGAAGAAACCTCAACGCCACGAATTCTGGCCGTCTCAACGTTTTCCATGGTGCCCTCAAACGTCACCGGGTCAGAGACGTAGGTAATCAGGTCTTTCACATCGTTATGATAGAGCGCAATGTCCCAGAACCAGACGTCATATCGTCCCGAGAAGCCCGCCTCGACCATCTGCCCCTCTTCCGCATCGAGGTCGGGATTGCCAGTGTAGAAGGGTACTGTCAGATAGAGATCATTAAAGGTTGGCGCCCGGAATGACGTGGCATAGCTGAGACGAAAACGATGGGCGCGATCCAGCTGGTGACCGAAGGCCACGCCGCCAGTCTCCTCTTTGCCGTATGCCTCGTTGTCATCAAGACGCAGACTGAACATCAGATCGGTAGCATCAAAGTTCAGACGACCCTGGCCAAAGACCGCACTGTTGGTCCTGCTGTCTTCCGTGAAATCGCTGGTGCCGTCCACTTCATCAATCATGACCTCGGTACCCAGAACCAGCTCATGAACACCGGCGGTCAGGGTGTTTTCCCAGCGAGCGGAACGAGACAGTGTGTCGAAAGTGCTGGGATTGGCTCCAAAGGTATCCTGTTCGTCGCGGGCTTCCGAGAACTGGATCCGCGTGCGCCAGTAGTCACTGGCAACAGCCTCCAGATGCAGACCCATGGCACGGATCAGGAAATCGGTATCACCGCCTTCAAACTCGGTGTTGCCTTCAGACTGGAACACCGTCAGCCCTGCGCCGCCGCCCTGGTCAAAACTGTGGCTCAGCTTCGCCAGGCCACCGGTGTTTTGAAAACCCTTGTCTTCACCGCCATCTCTCAGATTGGTGCCATCGGTGTCCGAATAGACGCCACTGGCCAGGAACGAGGAACGGCCCTCCCGGCCAGCTAATCCGGCAGTCACCTCACGGGTTTCATGGGAGCCACCCTTTAGTTCGCCCCAACCCTGGCGCCCGGCCTCAGGCTCCAGCGTGAACGCCTGGATGACACCACCGACCGCATCGGCACCGTAGAGGGAGCTCTTCGCGCCCCGAACCAGTTCAACCCGCTCCATCAATTCCGGAGGCAAAAACTGCCAGGGCGGGATGCCCGCAGAGGCAGAGCGCAGTCGGATACCATCGAGAAGAAGCACTGTACCTGAGCTTCCCGCGCCACGCAGGAATACGCTGGTGGTTTTGCCGTAACTGCCGTCCGACACCACGTTGATTCCCGGCTGCGCGCGCAGCAGGTCGCGGAATTCCGCGGGCTGTTGCCGATCGATATCCTCCTTCTCGATTACCGTAACCGAAGACAGACTCTCACCAACCGTCTTCGGCCCCAGTGTCGCGGTAACCACGATCGGATCCAGGGCGTCGTTCTCTGAGGCAGACTGGGCCGAAACGGCCAGAGGCAGGGCGGCCATGGCAACGCCGGCCAGTACAACAGGGCTTTGAATTCTGAACATGAAGCTTGCTCCGCACTCCGCGCGCACCCGCACGGGAATCTGGGTTTTGTTGCGGAACAGGGAATGGGGGCAGGCGGTAGACTGGTGTCAGGAAAGCGGAACCGGCATATCACCCACCCAGGTCGCCCACCGCAACATCGGGTGTTTTTCCAGGCCGGTCTCCGGGCTGGCAGGCGGAACCTGAGGTTCCCGGGCAATCACCTTCCCATGTCGTGGCGACACAGTGGCGCACAGATTGCCGTTGTCCTGCTTACCGTTGCGGGGGCAGCATCGGACTTGCGCTGGCGTAACCAGGCTCACCGATTTCCCGTTTCACCCGTCGCGCTTTGCGACGGACACCTGAAAAAAGTGTGGCAAGGCTAGCAACACCGGGGTAAGTGGTCAATGAAATCCATCAAAGGTCGACATGGCCGCAGGCCTCTGCCACTGCTATATTCCATGGCTAACAATCATTTTTCTTCGCCAGAACAGGGAGTTTTATGCAGGCCGAGCTCATCGACATCCGCAATCACCTGGCACAATACCCGCCGTTTGACGAGATGGCCGAGGAGATGCTCGACCGAGTGGTTGGCGACATCGAGGTTGTGTATTTCAAGGCCGGAAGCCAAATCCTGGAGTTCGGCGACCCCAGTAGCTGGCTTTTTTATGTTCGCAGCGGCGCTGTCGAGATCTATCGACGATCGGGAGAACTGTATAACCGGATCAGCGAAGGTGAAGTTTTTGGCCAGTTCGGCCTGCTGATGAACAGGAAGGTGCGCTTCCCAGCCAAGGCCCTGGAAGACTCTTTACTCTACAAGATCCCTTACGAAACTTTTCAGTACCTCTGGGAAAACGACGATGGCTTTGCAGATTTCGTCGAGGTGGAAGACCGAAGCCGCCTGAGATCCGCGTTATCCAGACGGGAAAAATCCAACCAGCTGATGACGTCCAAGGTCACCCGGCTGATTTCCCGCGAGCCTGTTTCGGCGCCCTGTACCGTTCGTCTCCAGGAAGCCGCCCGGATAATGACCGAACAGGGCGTCTCTGCCCTGTTGTTGATGGACGAGGAAGGCGATAAGCCCTTGCTCAAGGGCATCATTACTGATCGGGATCTGCGCACCCGTGCTCTCAGCGAGGCCTTGGCATCGGAAACCCCCATCAGCGACATCATGTCGAAAAACCCGATTTCCATCCGCTCGAGTATGTTCATATTCGAGGCCATGCTCACAATGCTGCACAACAACGTGCATCATCTTCCGGTGATGGATCGGGATGAAGTTCGGGGCGTAATCGCACTGTCCGACATCGTGAAATACGAGAGCCAGAGCAGCCTGTACCTGGTCAGCAACATTTACCATCAGCATGATGTCAAAGGCCTGAAGAAAATCAGCGAGGATGTGCGCGACAGCTTCGTTCGTATGGTTAACGAGGATGCCAACTCCCATATGATCGGCAGTGCCATGGCCGGCATCGGGCGCAGCTTTACCCAGCGCCTGCTGGAATTGGGTGAAGAGAAACTGGGCCCGCCCCCCGTTCCCTACTGCTTTATGGCGCTTGGCTCCATGGCGCGCGACGAGCAGCTGGTGGTTACCGACCAGGACAACGCCATGATCCTGGACGACAGTTTCGTGCCGGAAGAGCACGATGAGTATTTTATGGCGCTGGCAAAATTTGTCAGCGATGGGCTCGCTGATTGCGGTTACACCTATTGCACCGGCGACATCATGGCCACCAACAAAAAATGGCGGCAGCCATTGCGGGTCTGGAAGGATTACTTCACCGACTGGATTGATAATCCGAAAGCTGAAGCCCTGTTAAACAGCAATATTTTCTTTGACCTGGACGGCATCTACGGGGAGACCGAATTTGCCGAACAGCTGAAGACACTGGTGGCCGACAAGGCCAGCAACAGCCAGCGGTTCCTGGCAATGCTGGCCCGCAATGCCCTGAACCGCACTCCCCCGATTGGCTTCTTCCGAACATTCGTGTTGGAAGAAGATGGCAAGCACCAG
Source organism: Marinobacter sp. BW6 (assembly GCF_008107725.1). Lineage (GTDB taxonomy): Bacteria > Pseudomonadota > Gammaproteobacteria > Pseudomonadales > Oleiphilaceae > Marinobacter. Next base: position 55,667 of record NZ_VIRN01000068.1, on the reverse strand, counting down.
AAGACCTTCAACCTGAAACGTCGGGGAACGGCGCCCCTGTCGGATCTGATTCGGGTTCACGCCCTGGCCTGCGGCTCCCGTGCACAGAACTCGTTTGAACGGCTGAAAGCCATTGGCAACACCAAGCTCCTGCTGGACGACGATCTGGGCAATCTCAGGGATGCTCTGGAGTTCATCTCCATCGTCCGTATTCGGCACCAGGCGCTGGCCATTGAGGCTGATCGGCAGCCGGACAACAATGTTCGGCCCGAGGATCTCTCGCCGTTTGAGCGCAGCCACCTCAAGGACGCATTTCAGGTGGTCAGCGGTGCCCAGAAGTTTTTGAAATTCCGGTACAACGCCGGGGTGGCCCGTAATGTCTAATGAAGAGACGGCCGAGAACCCTGTAACCAGCCTGCCGTGGCCCGAGCAGTTTGGAGCTCTGGCTGAGCAAAGCAAGTCCCCGATTCTGAGAGCCTTTTACGAGAGCGGGTGCGTGTCTCCGGACACGCCTTTGTCTGAGGTTCCCCTGGTCGCGCTGGATTTCGAGACCACCGGGCTTGATGCAACCCGGCATTCCATTGTCAGTATTGGTCTGGTGCCCTTCACCCTGGACGGCATCGAGCTGGGCAAAGCCCGACACTGGATCGTGCGCCCGAAACTCCCTCTGCACCAAACCTCCATTACTATCCACGGCATTACCCACAGCGACATCGACAACGCGCCGGATATGAAAGATATCCTGAAGGATTTGTTTGCCTGCCTGAACGGCCGGGTTCCTGTCGTCCACTACCGCAATATTGAAAGGACGTTCTTCGACGTCGCCCTGCAATGGCGCCTGGGGGAGGGCATCCGGTTTCCCGTCATCGACACCATGGCTATTGAAGCCCACCTTCATCCGGATCGAAACCCATCGCGATGGCAAAAACTGATGGGAAAAAAGCCCGTTTCCATTCGCCTGGCCGACAGTCGGCTGCGCTATGGACTTCCCCACTACGCGGCCCATAACGCTCTGATTGATGCCGTTGCCACTGCCGAACTTCTTCAGGCGCAGGTGTTACATCATTTTAGCCGAGAGACCCGAGTAGCGGATCTCTGGCTGTGATTCTGATGTCGGGCTACGGTTTCACCTCCTCGATCCACTTGCCATAACCTGCCGCCTCCATGTCTTCAAGGGGGATAAAGTCCATCGCCGCGGAGTTCATGCAGTAGCGCAGGCCGGTCGGCGCGGGACCATCGTTGAATACATGGCCAAGATGGGAGTCCGCGTGGACACTGCGGATTTCCGTCCGGTTCATGAAGAACGAGTTGTCCTCATGCTCCACTACGGCGTCTGACGTGATGGGCCGGGTGAAGCTGGGCCAGCCGGTGCCGGATTTGTACTTGTCTCGTGAGGAAAACAGCGGCTCGCCCGAGACGATATCGACGTAAAGGCCGGGCTTCTTGTTATCCCAGTACTTGTTGTTGTATGCCGGCTCAGTACCATCTTCCTGGGTCACCTCGTACTGCATGTTGGTCAGGCGCTGTTTGAGGACATCCTGATCCGGCTTTTCAAAGCTTCCGGGATTAAAGCCACTGCCCATCTGACCTGGCTCTGTGCTGGCGCTCTCATTGCCCACCAGGTCGTCACTGGCATCCACCGAGGCATTCTCCTGAAACCGGGTGTAATCGAGCTCGTAATCTTCACCATACACCTTCTCGATAAACTGATAGCGGCCAGAGTTGAAGGTGTAGAAGTTGTAGCGCACCGGGTTCTTGTCGTAGTAATCCTGATGATATTCCTCGGCCGGGTAGAATTTCTCAAATGGCACGATTTCGATCACCACAGGTTTCTCGTAGACTCCGGAAGCCTCCAACTCTGCCACGGCCGCTTCGGCCAGGCGCTTCTGCTCAGCGTTATGGTAGAAAATAGCCGGCCGATACTGCTGGCCACGATCCACAAACTGACCCTGATTATCGGTCGGATCCATCATCCGCCAGAGCGCCTGCAACAAGCCCTCGTATGTCATTTCGTTCGGGTCGTAATAGACCTGTACCGCTTCGGTATGGCCAGTCTGCCCCGAGGCAACCTGCTTATAGGAGGGGCTTGCCTCTTTCCCACCAGAATAGCCCGAGACGACTTCCACCACGCCCGGCACCCGCTTCTCGTACCCGGCCTCGACACACCAGAAACAGCCACCGGCGAAGGTGGCCACCGCCAGGTCCGGGTTGTCTGGTGCGAACTGACTGTTTTCGCGTTCCTGTTTCTCTGCCGCATGAGCCGTAAACAGACCCGCTGCAGAGACCAGTGCCAATGCGGAAAATAGACCTAAAATCTTGCGTTTCATCAGACTTCTCCTTCACGTGATTCCATAGCAACAGCGTAGCGTCGCGGATTCACGAAAACGTTCACCAGGTATTACGAATTCATAACGCTGTGGATTTTTTGCCACCCGACGCCGAACTATCGCCGGCCAGAGGAAGCCAGACAGTGAAAATGGCACCGTTGGCATTGCGGACAGAGAGTTGTCCCTGTTGTAGCGAGACCATTCTCTGGGCAATGGCCAGGCCAAGCCCTACATGCCCGGGGCGAGAAGCGTCTGCGGCTTGATAGAAGGGTTCAAAGACGTGTTCCAGGTCCTTATCGTGAATACCGGGGCCGGCATCCGCCACGGTAATCTCGGCACCGCCTTCCCGATGGGCAACACTCAGCGTTACCTCCGTAGCGGTTGGGGAATGGCTAATGGCGTTGCTGATCAGGTTGTCCAGCACTCGCTCGGTCATGGCGATGTCCGCCAGCACCCTGACCGGAGCCACAGAGACAATCGACAGGGCAACGCCAGAGCGCTCGGCCTCGGGCTGGTGCTTCTGTACCACATCGTGCAGCAGTTCTGCGACGACAAACGGTTCCGCCTTCGGCTGCTTTTCCCGGGCATCCAGTGCCGCCAGCTCAAACAGTTCTTCCACCAGGCGACCGAGCCGGTGACTCTCGGCGAGCGCCACATCCAGAAACCGTGCGCGCTCCTCGGCACCAAGCGTGTCCTGTTTCAGGCGCAACGCTTCAATGTATCCCTGAATGGAGGCCAGGGGTGTTCTCAGATCGTGGGAGACCTGGGCTACCAGTTGGCGGCGTTGGGCATCCTTGTGTTTCAGAAGATCCAGCTGGGCAACAATCCGCTGCGCCATCTGATCAAACCGGGCAGCCAGGTAGTCGATATCATCACCTTTACCGGCAATCCCCGCTGTCGTCTCCGGGGACATTCCGCGCTCGAAGGATTCCACCCGCTCGGTCAGCCGTGACAGCCGCCGCGTCAATAATCGGAAAAACACCAGCCCCGCCAGCAGACCGACAAACAGGCTCACCGCCAGTGCGCCTGCTCCCATCTGCAAAAGCCGGTTACTGTGTACCATGCTCTCTGCCAGATCGTATTCCTCGCCACGCAGAACCACGTACAGGTAGCCCGTTGGTTCGTCCGCTGAGGGCACCGGCGTTACCGAGAAAACTTTCCGCCGGTCATGGCTGCGCGGGTCATCGCCGGGTAGCGGATAGGCTTCGGGGTTTTCGAGCAAGGTACTGATCGGCTCCAGGGACACCCGGTTGCGCTTGATCTTGTTCGGGTCCGCAGAGTACGACAGGATGTTCCCGTCCGTATCCAGAAGGTAGATTTCAATGCTGGGATTGATCGTCATGTACAGCTCAAAGAGCTGTTTCAGGGCGTCGCGGTTGAGTTTGCCGTCGGTTACCAGGTTGCGGTCAGACACCAGGTTGCGGGCAAGATCCCGGTTCAGTTGCTGGTTGACCGCGGCCGAGTATTCCCTCACCGAAGCCAGACTTAAAAAGGTAAAGAGCCCACCCACCACGAGCAGCAGCAGGAACAGACCGATCGCCAGCCGGGCATAGAGGGTTCGGAAGACAGACAGAGCCATGATTAATCCATGAACCGATAGCCAACACCCCAGACCGTCTGAACGTATCTTGGGTCGGCCGGGTCCGCTTCAATCTTGTTTCGCAGGCGGTTGATGTGGGTGTTCACGGTATGCTCATAACCCTCATGGTTGTAGCCCCACACCGAATCGAGCAACTGCGCCCGGCTGAACACCCGGCCCCGATGGGAGGCAAAGTGCCAGAGCAGATCAAACTCACGGGCGGTGAGATCCACCTCGCGATCGTTGACGAATACCCGCCGGCGAACCGGATCAATTCGCAGCCCGTCCACCTCGATCTCATCAGCTTCCTCGCTCGCGGGCGCACGTTGAGAGAGGGCGTCCACTCGCCGGAAAAGGGCCTTGATGCGGGCCGCGAGCTCCGCCACGCTGAACGGTTTCGTCAGGTAGTCGTCCGCCCCCATTTCCAGGCCCAGAACCCGATCAAGCTCTGTGCTCTTCGCCGTCAGCATCAGAACCGGCACATAGCCCGGGCAGGACCGTATCTCCCGGCACACCGCCAGACCATCAAGACCGGGCAGCATCAGATCCAGAATGACCAGATCGATGCCACCCTCACGGAACCGCTCCAGACCGGTATCACCCCGGTCCAACAGAACAGCCTTCATACCCAGATCCGACACCTGCATGCGCACCAGCTCACCAATGCCGGGGTTGTCTTCGATAATCAGTACCGTTCGCGTCATGCGTACAGGGCTCCGTTCAGATCTGGCTACATCTTGTCCTTGTCGTCCATGGCGCTGTCTTTCATCGACATCCCGTCCTTCTTCATGTCGTCCATGCCATCGTTTTTCATGGCATCCTGCGCCATACCATCTTCTTTCATACCGTGCCCCATGTCTTTGGGCATGTCATCCTTTTCCATACCGTGATCCGACATACCCTTATCGGCCATGTCATCTTTCATCATGGCGTCGTCCTTCATGCCACCGCTCGATGACTTCATATCGTCAGCTATGGCGAAAGTTGCCAGCGTTCCCAGCATGGCAATCGCAAACATTCGGCTCAGGTTTTTCATGGTGATCTCTCCGTAGGTTGTTAAAAGCTGGTATCGGCTCCAGCCTCACAACAAGACTGCACGGTGGCGTTTACGGGAGAGTCACGGACAGTTAAAGAGTGTATGCCTAAAAGTTCACAAAACCATCACAGGCCGACTAAACCTGCACACATAGCGGCCCCTGGGTTTAGCCGTTAAAATGAATCCAAATTCCGGCACGAGGTTTAAGTGGCAGACAAAACCGTAACCAGGGCAACACCCGCCGACGCCTTCAAACGAGCGCGTCGCATGTGGCTCAAGGGTGAGCGCATTCACCTGGCGCCCCTGGCTGATGAACTCGGAATTGGCCGGGCAACCCTGTTTCGCTGGGTGGGCAACAAGGATCTGCTGATCGGGGAGATTCTCTGGGCCCTGTATGAACCCCTTTGGCGTCAGGCCATGGCGGACACCCCCGGCGTGGGCGTGGACTATATCGTCGGTGTGTACCGACGCACCAACTCCGCCATCCTGCACTTCGAGCCGCTGCGGCGGTTCATCAACCAGGATCCGGAATACGCCCTGAAAATCCTCACCTCGTCGCAATCGATTCTTCACACCCGCACGGTGGAAACCAACACGCGGATGCTGAAAGACCAGGTTGCGGCCGGGCATATCAAGCCACCAATGAACATCTTCAGCCTGTCTTACTTCATGATCCGACTGGCAGAGTCCTGCCTGTACAGCGACATTATTGCCGGGCGGGAGCCAAGGGAGGCAGAATTGGAGGATGCCTGCACGGCGGTTCGGATTCTTCTTGGAGGGAAGGCCTGAGGGCTGGTCCCGCATTGGGGTGTTTTAGGCCCCGCCCCGTGACCGACCTGACATTCGGGCATCTGTCGGATTACGGCTTCGCCTAATCCGACCTACATATTGCATGCTCAACATCACAGTAGGTCGGGTTAGCCAAAGGCGTAACCCGACACCAGGCCCCAGCCGTTACAACTGCAACGAACGCACTTCCAGAAACTCCTCCATTCCCCATTTGCCGAACTCACGGCCGATACCGGAGTGGCCAAAACCGCCGAACGGCGCCATCGGGTTGAACGCACCACCGTTGACGAATACCTGACCGGTGCGCAGCTTGCCGGCAATTTTCTTCGCCTTGGCATCGTCGCCGGACCAGACGGCACCAGAAAGACCGTACTGGGTGCCATTGGCGATTTTCACGGCCTCGGCTTCGTCGTTGTATGGGATCACGCAAAGAACCGGCCCGAAGATTTCTTCCTGGGCAATACGGCTGTCCGGCTTGACGTTGCCGAAAACGGTGGCCTTGACGAAGTAACCCTTGTCGCAACCCTCGGGTGCTTCCGGGCCACCAGCAATAAGCTTGGCACCTTCCTCGATACCCAGTTTGATGTAGTCGATGACCTTGTCACGCTGCTGGGCAGACGAGAGCGGGCCAAGACGGGTGGTTTCTTCCAGCGGGTTGCCGGGGGTCATTTTTGCCACAGCCGCGGCAGCCAGTTCGCAGGCCTCGTCGTGCTTGTCTGCGGGAACAAGCATGCGCGTGAGTGCCGTGCAGGTCTGGCCTGAGTTCAGAAGGCAGTTGTTAATCGTGCCTTTGACGGCCGCAGCCAGGTCGGCGTCCGGAAGGATGACGGAGGCAGATTTACCACCCATCTCCAGGGCGATGCGTTTGAAATCATCCGCGGCCGCATGGGCAATCAGGTTGCCGGTGCGGGTAGAACCGGTGAACGACACCATGCGCACATCCGGATGCTTGATCAGGGTGTCGCCGACAGTCTGGCCAAGGCCACAAACCATATTGAACACGCCCTTGGGCAGATCAGTATCATCCAGGATCTCGGCAAGGATAAACGCTGTCTGGGGCGCAATTTCCGAGGGCTTGAGTACCACGGTGCAACCGGCCGCAATCGCCGGGACGATTTTCAGGATCACCTGATGCAGCGGGTAGTTCCAGGGGGTAATACAGCCAACCACACCCACTGGGGCGTATTGCACCTCGGAGTTTCCGGACTGCTCGGTAAACTCGAAGTCCGGCAACAGCTTCAGATAGCTCTTGGTCACCGCAGCCGGCATACCGGCCTGGATCGGCGTGGCCAGTTTGATGGGCATGCCCACTTCCCGGCAGACGGTCTCGGCGATTTCCGGGCCCCGCTCTTTCAGCCCCGCATGCAGCTGTTCCAGCACCTTGATCCGCTCTTCCAGAGTGCTTTCTGACCAGCTTTCAAAAGCGGCGGCGGCGGCGGCAATTGCCTGTTCCATCTCATCCGCGCCGGAGGCGGGCACCCGGGCAATAACGTCACCGGTGCCAGCTTCGTGAACGTCGATCATGTCACCAGCCCAGCTAACCCATTGGCCGTTGATGTAGTTCCTGTTCAGCTCGTTCATGCTTCCCCCTTCATTCAAATACGATAACGCCACGGGCGTTCTTGCCTGCCACCATATCATCGAAAGCCTGTGCGGCCTCTTCTATGGGGTAGGTCCGGGTAACCAGTTCATCCAGCTTGAGTTTACCAGCCTTGTAAAGACCCAGGATTCTGGGGAAATCGTGCTGCGGCCGGGCGGAACCCAGCCAGCTGCCTTTAAGCGTTCGCTCATCCGCTGGCAAGGTCAGTGTGGTCAGCGAGGTCTTGTCCTTCGGATCCGCCACACCCACCACGACTGCGGTACCACCGCGGCCCAGGCTCTTATAAGCCTGTTCGACAACTGGCCCGGCGCCTACGCATTCGAAGGCGTAGTCGACACCGCCGGTCAGCTTCTTCACGGCTTTGGCCGCGTCTTCCACTTCGTTGATATTCACGGTGTGGGTGGCGCCGAATTCTTTCGCCATCTCCAGCTTCTTCAGATTGCTGTCCACCGCTACGATCATCTCGGCGCCGGCGGTGACACAGCCCTGAATGGCGTTGAGGCCGACTCCGCCGATACCAAACACGGCGGCGCGAGAGCCGGGCTCCAGCTTGGCGGTGTTGAACACGGCGCCCACACCGGTCATCACGGCGCAGCCAACCAGAGCTGCGTTCTGCATCGGCACGGCTTCATCCACCTTGACGCAGTTATCCACATGCATGGTGGCAAACTCGGCCATCACACCGCAGGCACCAAAAACGTTCAGGGGCTCGCCGTCGGCACCCTTGGTTCTCACAGTGCCATCCGGCAGGTTAAACATGGCCTTGCGGGCGTTCTCGCAGAGAACCGGTCGGCCACGGACACACTGGCTGCATTTGCCGCACATGGATATGAAGGTGCTCACCACATGGTCGCCTTCCTTGAAGGCCGTTACACCTTCACCGACTTCCACCACAACCCCGGCGGCTTCGTGTCCCAGGACCAGGGGAGGCGGATAGGGAATCTTGCCCGTGGTGGCGGAGAGATCGCTGTGGCAAACGCCGCAGGCCGCGATCTTGATGGTAATTTCACCCCGCTTGGGGCCTTCCACCGTGATGGTTTCCACCTGAACGGGCTGACCCCATTCCCGGCAGACGACTGCTTTGGCTTGTCTGTCCATGTTTCCCCCTGTCGATTAAGTAGGGGGCAGAAAAACGCATTCGTCTGCCCCCGGGTTCATGCCGACTTCACAACACTTCAAACAGGCCCGCAGCGCCCTGGCCGCCACCGATACACATGGTAATCACCACGTATTTCGCGCCCCGGCGCTTGCCCTCGATCAGGGCGTGGCCTGTTTGGCGGGCGCCGGTCACACCAAAGGGGTGACCGATGGAAATGGAGCCACCGTTTACGTTCAGCTTCTCCATGGGAATGCCGAGGCGGTCACGGCAGTAAATCACCTGGGACGCGAAGGCTTCGTTCAGCTCCCACAGATCAATGTCGTCCATGGTCAGGCCGTTGCGCTCAAGCAGGCGAGGAATCGCAAACACCGGACCGATGCCCATCTCATCTGGCTCACAACCCGCCACGGCGAAGCCACGGAAAACCCCCATAGGTTCGATGTTGTGCTTCTCGGCATAGGTGCTGTTCATCACCGTGCACACGGAGGCACCGTCCGACAGCTGGCTGGCATTGCCTGCGGTAATGAACTGGCCCGGCCCACGCACCGGCTCCAGACCAGCCAGACCCTCGAGGGTGGTGTTCGGGCGGTTACATTCGTCACCGGTCAGGGTCACCTGCTTTTCACTGACCTCACCGGTTTCCTTGTCCTTCACAAGCATGGTGGCGTCGAACGGCACAATCTCATCGTCAAACTTGCCCGCCTGCTGAGCCGCTGCAGTACGCTGCTGGGAAATCAGGGAATACTCATCCTGGGCCTCACGGCTGACGTTGTAGCGCTTGGCCACGACATCCGCCGTCTCGATCATCGAAAGATACAGTTCAGGCTTGTGCTTCATCAGCCACTCGTTGGTGGCGTGAAAGCTGTTGATCTTCTCGTTCTGCACCAGAGAAATAGACTCAACACCACCGGCCACCATCGCCGGCACCTTCTCGGAAACAACCCGCTGGGCAGCCAAGGCGATGGACTGCAGACCCGAGCTGCAGAACCGGTTGATGGAAAACCCGGCGGTGGTTACCGGAAGCCCCGCGCGGATAGCCGCCAGACGGGCAATATTCCGACCCTGGGCGCCCTCCTGGTAGGCCGCGCCCATGATCACGTCCTCAACAATAGACGGATCAATGCCCGCACGCTCAACAGCATGCTTGATGACGTGACCTGCCATATCCACACTGTGGGTATTGTTCAAAGAGCCCCGGTAAGACTTCGCAAGGCCGGTGCGAGCGGTTGAAACGATGACTGCATCAGACATAACAATGTCCTCATTTTTCGAAACATGTAGGTCGGGTTAGGCAAAGCCGTAACCCGACATCGAATTGACCGTTTACCTCTGGTTGTCGGATTACGGCTTCGCCTAATCCGACCTACAGGTCCAAAGTACTTACTGATTCGGTCGTGGGGCGGAAAAGATACCCCGCTCCCAGACCAGCCCCTATGTCAGATGTTACAAGTCAGCGAATTTACGGCCTTCAGCAACCAGCTTCTCAAGCAAAGCCGACGGCTCCCACTGCTCACCACCAACGGTGCTCTGATACTTCTTCACCGCTGAAAGAATCGTGTCCAGACCTTCCTGATCGGCCCAGAACATGGGGCCGCCGCGATAGGCCGGGAAGCCATAGCCGTAGATCCAGACAATGTCGATATCCAGCGGACGATCGGCAATGCCTTCCTCCAGGATCTTCGCGCCCTCGTTGATCATCACGTACACGCAACGTTCGAGGATTTCCTGGTCAGTAATCTCCCGGGGCGTAATCCCCTGTTCCTTGCGGAACTGCTCGATCAGCTGCTCCACTTCCGGATCCGGAATCGGTTTGCGGCTGCCTTCCTCATACTTGTATACACCCGTCTGGGTCTTCTGACCAAGGCGGCCCTGTTCGGCGAGCTTGTCCATCCAGCTTGCGGGAATATCCTCACCGGACTTGCGACGCTCTTCGCGGATGCGATACCCCACATCGATTCCGGCCAGATCGGACATCGCAAACTGCCCCATGGGGAAGCCGAGATCGGTCAGCACCTTGTCGACCTGCTGCGGGGTGGCGCCCTCGTCTACAAGCGACATGGCTTCGGTGCCGCGCTTGTGGAGCATCCGGTTACCGACAAAGCCATAGCAGTTGCCCACCATGACACCGACTTTCTTGATCTTCTTGGCGACCGCCATCACGGTGGCTTTCACTTCGTCGGAGGTCTTGCTGCCCCGCACGTTCTCCAGCAGCTTCATCACGTTAGCCGGGCTGAAGAAGTGCATACCCACCACGTCTTCCGGGCGCTTGGTGGCAGACGCAATTTCGTCGATATCAAGGGTGGAAGTATTTGACGCCAGAATCGCACCCGGCTTGCAGACCTCATCAAGCTTGGCGAAGATTTCTTTTTTGATCGCCATATTCTCGAATACCGCCTCGATCACCAGATCAGCATCCCGGAAATCGTCATAGGTCAGGCTCGGAGTGATCAGCGACATCCGCTGTTCCACCTGCTCCTGGGTCAGCTTGCCTTTCTTCGCGGAGTTCTCGTAGTTGCGGCGGATGATCGCCAGGCCCTTGTCCAGGGCTTCCTGCTTGACCTCGACCATGGTGACCGGAATCCCCACGTTAACGAAGTTCATGGCGATACCACCGCCCATGGTGCCCGCGCCAATGATGCCGACACTCCTCACATCACGAACCGGCGTATCTTTCGGCAGCCCTTTGACCTTGGAGACCTCACGCTCGCCGAAGAAAGAATGAATCAGTCCGGCGCGCTGGGGCGATTCCATGCATTCCATGAACAGTTCGCGCTCACGTTTCATGCCCTCATCGAAAGGCAGGTTGAAGGCCGCTTCCACGGCATCGACACACTTGAACGGGGAGAACAGGCCCCGGGCCCGTTTCTTCAGTTCTTCACGGAACTGGTTAAAGACATCGCTGCCCTTGTCCGCCTCAATCTTGTCGGTGATATCGCGAACACGGCGCACCGGCTTGCCTTCGTCGACCACTTTCTGCGCATAGGCCATGCCCACCGCGCGGATATCGTCGCCTTCTTCCACGGCATCGAGAATGCCAAGGGCCAGGGCATCTTTGGCACCGACGAACTCACCGGTGGTGATCATTTCCAGCGCTTTCTGGGCGCCGGTCAGGCGCGGCAGACGCTGAGTGCCCCCGGCACCGGGCAGAAGGCCCAGTTTCACTTCCGGCAGACCGACCTTGGCGCTGCTGACCGCAACCCGGTAGTGGCAGCTCAGTGCGGTTTCCAGACCACCGCCCAGGGCCGTGCCATGGATCGCGGCAACCAGTGGCTTATCACTGTTTTCAAAGGTGTTCACCAGTGTCGGCAGGGTTGGCTCCTGCATGGGCTTGCCGAACTCCCGGATGTCGGCACCGGCGATAAAGGTGCGCCCTTCACAAACGAGCAGGAGCGCCCTGGCCTCGGCATCCTTCTGGCCCTGCTCCAGGGCTGCGAGCAGACCGGAACGAACAGCCTGGCCGAGGGCGTTTACCGGCGGGTAGTTCACGGTAATAACGCCGATGTTGCCTACCCGGTTATAGCTAACGACCTCAGACATAATTTCTCCTCGCTTTCTTTCTGAAATATGGTTTTAACTAGCGAAACATGCGTACGATTTAATACAAGTTCCGTGACGGTTTCAACCACCCATTAAACTACAGGCACAAAAAAACCGCAGGGGTCAGGCTGCGGTTTTTCTGATCGGAAGCTGCGAGAAAGGTTCTCCCAGCTTTGGTAGTTAAGCCTAAACCCCCAACGATTCGATATCCCCCGCCAGCATCGCCAACTGGTGGGCAATGGAGCCTCGGAGTTTTTCGGCGGGCACCAAATAGGAAGGCGCAGCACAGGTCAGAGCCATAATAGTGCCGTCCTGCAGGTGGATGGGCACGCCGGCGGAGTTAATGTTCCTGTCCCACTCGCCAACGGACAGGCAGAATCCGTGTTCCTTGTAATCCTTCATGGCCTGGTCCAGGCCGGCCTTTTTCTCGGGCCAGTCGTCACCGTATTTGGCGGACATGGCGTCATCAATGACCTGGCGGGCCTTGTCGCTGATGGCGCAATAGTAGGCGCGTCCGGCGGAGGTGGTCGCCATGGGCAGTTTCAGGCCGATATCCATGCGCAACAGGGACGCTTCCGGTGGCAGCCGGTTTTCCACGTAGATCATGTGCAACCGGTCCCGGCAAGTCAGGCCGACCGACATGTTGGTCTGGCGGGCGAACTCGTCCATGTAGGGTTTGGCCAGCTGGCGTACCTTGAGGTTGGATACGTAGGCATAACCCAGTGCCAGCACGCCGGAACTGAGCTGGTACTTCTCCAGCTGGGTGTTGTAGCTAAGGTATCCCAGCTTGGTGAGGGTGTAGGTCATCCGCGATACTGTCGGCTTGGGCAGTCCGGTAATGCGGGCGATGTCCTGGTTGCCGAGGATGACAGGACCCTGGCTGAAGGCGCGGAGCACGTCCAGGCCGCGGGACAGGGCCTCGACAAACTTGCGGTCCTTTTCCGGCTTCACGGGCTCACCGTCACTGGATGCCACTGTCAGTTCCGGTGAAATCTGCTTCTTTCCTGCCATAATGGGACGCCCTCCAACCGCGTCGCCCGCTCCGGTAACCGGTGTATTAATATGGTGAATAATCAAGGATTCATCATTTTAATCGCTGCAGAAATCAAGTACCAGAAAGTCTTTTCAAAATTCGTACCAAATATGAAACACTTATTACTTATGTTTCAAATCCGAAATCGCATGGCGGTATCTGGTGCCGGCTTTAATCAAGTTATCCGATATCTTATTCTGCATTGCAAAACAACTTAACAGCCAACGAACTCTGTGGCGACCCCCGGGAGGCAAAATGAAGATACTTTTTGTGGCAGGCGACCCGAAACCGGAACGCTGGACAGTGCCTATCCAGGAGCGCCTACCGGATGCAGAGATTTTCGTTTGGGATCCGGAAGGGCCCGCCGTTGATGCGGATTACGCCATCGTGTGGCAACCACCCGAAGCGCTGTTCGAGCGGGAAAAGCATCTGCAAGCGGTGTTCAACCTGGGGGCCGGTATTGACGGCCTGCTCAGGGTTGCCAACCTGCCGGAAGAGCTAACAGTCGTGCGCCTGGAAGATGCCGGAATGTCGGTGCAAATGGCGGAGTACGTGCTGCACCAGCTGCTGGAAGCCAGCCGCGAGATGGAAACCTACCGGGAGCAGCAGAGACAGGGCATCTGGAAGATCCATCGCCCGATCAAGCGCAGCGAATGGCCGGTGGGTGTCATGGGGCTGGGCCATATTGGCAAACGGGTTGCCCGCACACTGGCCGATCTGGATTATCAGGTCAGTGGCTGGGCCCGTGGGGAGCACAGCGTGGAAGGTGTCAGCACCTACGCCGGCCAAGGTCAGCTCGGCGACTTTCTGAAATCCACCCGGGTGCTGGTCAACACGCTGCCGCTGACCAGCGAAACCCGGGATATCATCAACTATGAGATGCTGAGCCAGCTCCAGCCGGGTGCCGTGCTAATCAACGTTGGCCGGGGTGAGCATCTGGTGGAGGATGACCTGCTCCGGGCGCTGGACGAGGGCAAACTGCTGCGTGCCTCGCTCGACGTGTTCCGCAAGGAGCCCTTGCCCGAGGGGCATCCCTTCTGGGAACGGAAGGAGATCACCATCACCCCACACATCTCGGCCCGGACCCTGCGGGATGCCACCATTGAGCAGATCACAGGCAAGATCCGAGATCATGCCGCCGGTCGCGCAATTTCCGGGGTCGTGGATACCGACCGGGGCTACTGACCGCCAAAAGACTGCAGCACCGGTCAGCCCAGTGCCGGTGCAAGCCAGGCCACCAGCGCCGTCAGAACCAGCAGTACTGGCAGTGCTATCAGCGCAAACAGGCCATTCCATCGAAACGCCACGACCCAACGGGGTATCTGCCCGAACCGCGACAACAGCATGACAGAGGGGCCGAAGGGCGACAGCATCATGGCCAGGGAAAAGCCAATCACCAGAGCCACGGCAACGGGCAGCAAGTCCATTCCCTCGGCCACCAGTTGGGGCAGTAATCCGGCCTGAACACTCAGTACCGTGATGGGAATGACCCCGATCATGGAGAACATGGGCATCATCAGCATGCCCACGACCGCGACAAGGAAAACACCACTGCCGGTGGCGACCAGACCCGCCAGCGCATCGGCTGGAATAACCGCGGACAGGGCCACACCGAGGATCGCAGAAGCGGCGAAAATGGCCATTTCATTCTGCATGGTCCATATCTGGCCGGCGCCTTCCCGCAGAACCGGCATCAACCCCCGCTCCTGCCAGAACATGTAAATCAGCGTTACGGTGGGCACGGACAGCATGGCCGCCACCGACACCTTGAATCCGGTCGTCGCTACCAGCCCCGCCATCACCGTGAATACCAGGAGAATAAGAAACAGAAGACGTCCCGTGCCCGGGAGCCAGCCTTCGACGGCGATGCGCTCACTGCTGACCCTGCGGAACCGGCGCTGTTCCAGCACCCAGCCAATCAGCACCATCAGAAGCGCCGCAACCAGCCCGAATGGCAGCAGCTGCGACCAGCTCAACTGGGGGAGTTCGCGGGTAAGAATGGCGACAGCGACGCTGGTTGGCGCAACCAGAGGCACCAGGGCAAACCCTCTCAGGGCGCTTATCAGGACGCTGCGCAACCACTGCAGGCGGGAGTCACCGGTGATTCCGCGCTCGCGCAGGGTTTCCGAAAGCGTTCCGCACAACAAATTCATCATCCCGAAACTCAGAACCGTCGCTACGCCGCAACTCACCAGGGCGTACTTGGGGTAGAGCAGGATTGGCTTGCCGCCCAGCAGCACGTCGTGAATCCGGCGCAACACTTCGAACCGGCGCACCAGGCACTGCATCATGCCCAGGCTACCCAGAAACGCGGAATAGAAGGCCGCGTCAGACGCTGCCTTAAGCAGCTGCCCGGCATCCAGAGACCCACGCCAGGCGAGGCCCGCCAGAACAATCAGGGCAATGACCAACAGCATCCTGGCATAAACCTGCAGGCGTCCGGCTCCCGCCAGAAAGGCGCAGACAAACATCACGCCCGCCAGGGCACTCAGTTCGCGGTGCCCGAGGCAGATAGCCACCAGCTCTGTCACCACCGCCAGAGAGACCAGCCACTGCAGCATAGCGCTCACGATAGGGGCACCTGGTCAGGTTTGAACACTGCTTGCATTTCCACAACACCCGGATTAGTCTTTCAACAACGAATTACAAAACTGTGTTTCGCTTAATGAAACATCAGTAACACAAAGATAGCACAGATTGGTCCGGCAGCCCTATAACCGGGCTTCCGATATTCGCTTTCAGGAGAACATAAAATGGCTTCCGCACCCTGGAATGATCTGCTGGGTTTCGATGCCCAACTGGACGAAACCGAGCGTCAGGTCCGTGACAGCATCCGCAGCTTCTGTGATGAGCAATTGATGCCCGGCATCACTGAGGCCAACCGGCACGAAAAGTTCGATCGCACCATCTTCAACCAGATGGGCGAACTCGGCATGCTGGGCGCAACTCTGCCAGAGGAATACGGTGGCCCCGGGCTGAACCATGTCTGCTACGGGCTTATCGCCCGGGAAGTGGAACGAGTGGATTCGGCCTACCGCTCGGCCCTCAGCGTTCAGTCTTCCCTGGTTATGTACCCAATCTACTCCTATGGCAAGGAAGCGATGAAAAAGCGCATCCTGCCAAAGCTGGCCTCCGGTGAATACGTTGGCTGCTTCGGCCTGACCGAACCCAACCACGGTTCTGATCCCGGCGGCATGGAAACCCGCGCGAAAAAGGTCGACGGCGGCTATCTGCTGAGCGGTTCCAAAACCTGGATCACCAACTCCCCCATTGCCGACGTCTGTGTGGTCTGGGCCAAACTGGATGGCAAGGTGAACGGCTTCGTTATCGAGCGTGAAGGGGCCAAAGGCCTGGACACCCCGAAGATTGACGGCAAGTTCTCTCTAAGGGCATCGGAAACCGGCTCCATCTTCATGGATGAGGTTTTCGTTCCGGAAGAGAACCACCTTGAGGTGGAAGGCCTGAAAGGTCCCTTCAGTTGCCTCAACAAGGCCCGCTTCGGCATTAGCTGGGGCTCACTGGGCGCCGCTGAATTCTGCTGGCACGCGGCCCGCAACTACACCCTCGAGCGCAAGCAGTTCGGCAAGCCGTTGGCTGCCAACCAGCTGATCCAGAAAAAGCTGGTGGACATGCAGACCGAGATCACCATTGGCCTGCAGGCCGCTTTGCAACTGGGCCGCATGATGGATGCCGGCACCGTGACGCCGGATGCCATTTCGTTGCTCAAGCGCAATAACTGCGGCAAAGCCCTGGACATCGCCCGGGTTGCCCGGGACATGCATGGCGGTAACGGCATTTCCGACGAGTACCACGTAATCCGCCACGTGATGAACCTGGAAGCCGTGAACACCTATGAGGGTACGCACGATGTCCACGCCCTGATTCTGGGGCGGGGCCAGACCGGTATTCCGGCTTTCAGCTGACTTTCAGATCAACGCGAACGAGGTTTTCCCATGAACTTGAACTACACCGCCGAGGAACTCGCCTTCCGTGACGAAGTCCGCGCGTTCCTGGATGAGAAGTTGCCGGCGGATATCGCCGCCAAGGTGAAAGGGTTCCGCCGGCTGTCCAAAGAGGACCACCAGCGCTGGCAGAAAATCCTCAGTGAACAGGGCTGGTACGCCACTCACTGGCCGGAAGAATATGGCGGTGTGAACTGGACCCCGGTTCAGAAGCACATCTGGGATGAAGAGTCCTCCCGCTACGGAGCACCGCGCTCCGTTCCGTTCGGCGTGAACATGGTGGCGCCGGTCATCATCAAGTTTGGCACCGAAGAGCAGAAGCAGAGATACCTGCCACGCATTGTCAGCGGCGAGGACTGGTGGTGCCAGGGCTACTCCGAGCCCGGTGCCGGTTCCGACCTGGCCTCTCTAAAGACCCGGGCGGTTCGTGACGGCGACCATTACATCGTGAATGGCCAGAAAACCTGGACCACCCTGGGCCAGCACGCCAACATGATTTTCTGCCTGGTGCGCACCAATACCGAAGTGAAAGCCCAGGAGGGCATTTCCTTCCTGCTGATCGACATGGACACACCGGGCATTACCGTGCGCCCCATCATCACCCTGGATGGCGAGCATGAGGTCAACGAAGTGTTCTTCGAGGATGTGAAAGTCCCGGTTGAGAACCTCGTGGGCGAGGAAGACAAGGGCTGGACCTACGCCAAGTACCTGCTGACCTACGAACGCACCGGTCTGGCCGGCATAGGCATTTCCAAGGCCGCATTGCAGCATCTGAAGGAACTGGCAACCCGCCGGATCAAGAACGGTCGCCCGCTGATTGAGGATGCCTCGTTCAGCCAGCGTATCGCCCAGGTTGAAATTGACCTGATGGCTGCGGCAATCAGCAACCTGCGCATTATCGCGTCCGTGGAAGGCGGCGGCATGCCGGGAGCGGAAAGCTCCATGCTGAAAGTCCGGGGCACCGAGATCCGCCAGACCATCAACGACCTGGCTCGCCGGGCCATTGGTCCCTATGCCATTCCCTTTGTGGAAGAGGAAATGGACCTGGATTACGACGGCGACTTCCTTTCTGACGAGAACGCCGCACCGGTGACTCCCCAGTACTTCAATAACCGCAAGCTGTCGATTTTCGGCGGATCCAACGAGATCCAGAAAAACATCGTGTCGAAAATGATTCTCGGGCTTTAAGGAGGCGACCATGGATTTCCGACTGAACGAAGAGCAGCAGATGCTGCAGGACACCGTGGCCCGCCTGGTGCGCGGTGAATACAGTTTTGAGAAACGCCTGGAATACAGCGAATCGGAGCTGGGTTTCAGCGCCGATTTCTGGAAACAGCTGGGTGAGCTGGGCCTCACCGCCGTGCCCTTCCCGGAAGAACTGGGTGGTTTTGGCGGCAGCGGCGTTGAGGTGCAGAGCGTGATGACCGAACTGGGTCGTGGCCTGTGCATTGAGCCCTACCTGCAATCCGTTGTTCTGGGTGGTGGGCTGATCAGTCAGGCCGGCAACAGCGAACAGCAGGAACAGTGGCTGGGCGGTATCGCCAGCGGAGAGGTGCGGGCGGCTGTTGGGCTTCAGGAGCCCCAGAGCTTCTATAACCTGAACGATGTAGAGACCCGGGCCGAGAAAACCGGTGACGGCTATACCCTAAACGGCCGCAAGGCGGTCGTAATTGGCGGCCATTGCGCCGATGTTCTGGTGGTGTCCGCCCGGACCTCTGGCGACAGCCGCGATGCCGATGGCATCAGCCTGTTCCTGGTCAGCTCGGACGACGAAGGCCTGGAGCGCCGGACCTACCCGACCATCGACGGCTCCAAAGGCTGCGACCTGTTTCTGAACAACGTCAAACTGGGCCCCGACGCCCTGCTCGGCGAGGAAGGAAAGGCTGCAGACGTCATCGAGTACCAGACCGGGCGCGCCATTTCCGCACTGTGTGGTGAAGCCGTGGGCGCCATGGAGGTGGCCTGTGACCTGACTCTGGAATACCTGAAGCAGCGCAAGCAGTTCGGCGTGCCCATCGGCAAGTTCCAGGTGCTACAGCACCGGATGGTGGACATGATGTCTGAGCTCGAACAGGCCCGGTCCATGGCCATCCTGGCGGCGAGCGTTGCCGACGAGCCCCAGAGCGACGAGCGCCGGCGAATTCTGGCTGCCGCCAAGAATGTCATCGGCCGCAGTGGCCAGTTCATTTCCGAGCAGGGTATCCAGTCCCACGGCGGTATCGGGATGACCTGGGAATACAACTTTGCCCACTACGCCAAGCGTCTCGTGATGATCAATCATCAGCTCGGCGATGATGACTTCCATCTGGAGCATTACGCATCGCTGTTGCAGGCAAGCTAGCCTGCTGATCAAGTCACCGGCCCCGATCAGACGGGGCCGGTGCTTCATGGCCCCTCAGCCCGTCGGTTTTGCTTTCTTCCACTCCTCTTCCTGCAGCGCTCGCCACATCAGTTTGCCAGTAGGCGACTTCGGCAGCTGGTCCACGAACTCAACAATGGTCGGCACCTTGTAGGTAGCCATATTTTCCTTGCACCAGGCGATGATGTCTTCGACCGTGGTCTGGCCCTCAGCCTCCGGTGTCAGAACAATACAGGCCTTGACCGTCTCACCCCGCTTGGGGTCCGGAGCAGAGATAATACAGACCTCGTGTATCGCCGGGTGTCGGTACATCAGTCCCTCGACTTCTGACGGCCAGACCTTGTAGCCCGAGGCGTTGATCATCCGTTTGACCCGATCGACCATGAAGAAATAGCCGTCTTCGTCGTAATAGCCCAGATCCCCGGTCCGGAAGAATCGTTTGCCGTCGATTTCCACAAACGCCGCTTCGGTTTCCGCCGGTCGATTCCAGTACCCCTGGGTAACCTGGGGCCCGCAGGAAACAATTTCCCCGGTCTCGCCCGGACCTTTCTCCTCCAGCGTATCGACATCAATGATCCGGCTGTCCACATCGAACACCGGGATGCCCAGGCACTGGGATTTGGGATGGCCATTGGGATTGATGTGAGTGGCCGCCATGGTTTCCGAAAGGCCGTAGCCCTCGATGTAGTCCAGCCCGGTCATCCGCTTGAGCTTTTCAGCCACGGCAGAGGGCATGGTCGCACCGCCGCCGCCAATCATGTTGAGGCTGCTCAGGTCGTACTTGCCAATATCGGGGTTGGAGAGGAAATCCACCGCCATGGTGACGATATTGGTCCAGCCAGTGACTTTGTAGCGCTCAATCAGTCTTGAGGCGGTGGTCCGATCCCAGCGAGTCATGATCACTGAGGCTGCGCCTGCCGCAATGGGGCCATTCATGGAACCGGTCATGCCGGTTACATGGAAGAACGGCAGTGTCGAGAGCTGCACGCTGTCTGGCGTGGTCAGGTTCCAGAATATCCGGTGGATGGCCGTGGCCATCACCGACCGATGGGTGTGCATGCAGCCCTTCGGTGCACCGGTGGTGCCTGAACTGTATGGAATTACCGCCAGGTCGTCCGGGGTGGCCGTGTGAGGTGTTGGTTTATGTCCGGCCGCCATGGCCGCCTCCCAGGTGACCACCCCCGGCATTTCCTGTGACCAGACCGGTGCCGCCACTTCAGCGGGAAGATCCAGATCCGTCTCGGGATCGATGTAGGTGCTGTAAGAGGCCACCACCACCTGTTCAAGATTGCTGTCGCCCATCATGGGTGCAATAAAGCCCGCCAGTTCCTGGCCGGCCAGGCAAACCGAGGCGCAGGTATCGGCAATGAAATGCTCCAGCTCCGCTGACCGGTTCATCGGATTAACCGGAATCACCACCGCATCGGCCCGCAGGATGGCGTAATAGGAGATCACGTACTGGGGTGAATTCTGCATATACAGCAGCACCCGATCGCCCTTCTTCACGCCTTGTGCCTGCAGGTAGCCCGCCATCGTTTCCACCTCTTCATTGAGGCGCCGGTAGGTAATGGGCGCGTCGTAGAAGATAATGGCAGTGTGGTCCGGGTAGCGCCGTGCCGAGATTTCCAGGTTGGTATAGACACTGGTTTTCGGCAGGGTCATGGTCTTCGGCAGCTCTTTCGGCCAGACCTTGTAGTGACGATCAAACATCTTGTTATTCTCCACGGTGAATCTGATAACTCAGGAATTCGCACCTTCGCAGGCAATCTTCCAGCCGGTCTCCGCCAGCAGGCTAGCCCGCTTGCCGACTTCCAGGGCATTGGCGTTCGCGGCATTGCCATCCAGGGCCCGCTTGTAGACGCCCTGCAGGATGGCCGCGAGGCGGAACAACGAGAACGCCAGGAACACATGCCAGTCTTCAATGCCTTTCCGACCCGTTCTGTCGCAGTAGCGGCGGATAATGGCCTGTTCGTCGGGAAGACCCAACGCCTCTAGGTTTTCACCCTGTAATCCGCGCATACCCTCCATATCGGCGGGCAGGTAGAAGGGCAGACAAAAATAGGCCAGGTCTGCCAGGGGATGACCCAGAGTGGACAGTTCCCAATCCAGAATGGCGATCACCTCCGGTCGGTCCGGCGCCAGCATCAGGTTGCCGAAGCGGTAGTCACCGTGGGCAATCGCGGTTTCATCCCTCGCTGGCAGATGCTCCGGTAACCAGGCCATCAGTTTGTCCATGGCCGGCAGGTCATCGGTTTTTGAGGCCAGGTACTGTTTGCTCCAGCGCGCGACCTGGCGCGCCACGTAGCCTTCCGGCCGTCCATAGTCGCCCAGGCCAACGGCGTTCACGTCCACGGAATGCAGCGCTGCCAGAGTATCGATGGCCGAATGGTAGGCCGGCAGGCGGTTCTCGCGATCAAGGTCCCGCAGCGCCGAGTGGGTGATGATCCGCCCCTCCAGAAAATCCATCACGTAAAAGGGCGTACCGATTACGGTGGCGTCCTCCCACAATGCCCGGACATTCGGCACCGGTACACTCGTGTGTTCAGACAGGGCCCGCATGACCTTGTATTCACGCTCTACCATATGGGCTGAGGGCAGAGTCTTTCCGGGGGGCTTCTTGCGCAGCACGTAGCGCCCGCTGTCGGTTTCCAGCAGGAACGTGGGGTTGGACTGTCCACCCTGAAACTGTTTTACCTCCAGGCGGTTGCCAAACTCCGGAAGGGCTTTCTGAAGCCATTCCAGGAGTCGGTTTTCGTCGAACTTGTGGGCTGGGAGGACGTCTACCAGTTCGGGGCTTGTTGTCATATTTCAGTAGCCTTCATTTCTGGGGCATCGGCAGGTGTTTCGTTAACTGATGGTTTCGCCGCCGTCGGCGACGATGACTTGGCCGGTTATGTAGGCGCTGGCTTTCGTGGACAGAAACACGGCCAAACCGGCGATATCCACCGGATCACCAATTCTGCGCAGCGGGGTTCTGTCTTCCGCCTGTTTCGCCCGCACCGGGTCTTCCCAGAGTGCTCTGGCGAAGTCGGTTTTGATCAGGCCTGGCGCGATGCTGTTGATCCGGATGCCTTTGGGGCCCCATTCAACGGCCAGGTTTCGGGCCAGGGCGGCTTCGGCGGCTTTGGATACACCGTAGGTGCCGATCACCGTGTTGCCTCGAAGGCCGGCAATGCTGGAGAGCAGCACCACAGCACCCTCGCCTTTTTCTGCCATCTGGGGTAGCACCATGTTGGTGAGCCAGAAGGTGCTTTTAACGTTGGTGTCCATGATCTTGTCCCAGGCGTCGTCGGTCATCTCCGCCGTGGTTCCATAGACCGGGTTGGTGGCAGCGTTGCACACCAGCACGTCGATGCTGCCCCAGGCTTCGTTGGTCTTGTCGACAAGATTCTGCAGGTCTTCTTTTCTGCCCACATGGCAGGCGATGGCCATAGCCTCGAAACCCTGCGCCCTCAGTTCGCCGGCAACCAGTTCACAGGCGTCGGCCTTGCGGCTGGAGATCACGACTTTCGCGCCACACCTGGCCATTTCTTCGGCGATCGAGCGGCCGATGCCTTTGGTGGAGCCGGTAATCACCGCGACTTTGCCGGTCATATCAAACAGTGAATTCTTCATCGTCAGATCCTCGTGGGCAGGCTCAGTGGTTCTGGATTCAGCGATACTGCCGAAGCTCCATCTTGGCGATCGAATCCATGTGCACCTCATCTGGCCCGTCCGCCAGGCGCAGCGTCCGCACCTTGGCCCATGCTTCGGCCAGGAAGGTGTCCTGGGAAACACCCGCACCGCCGTGCACCTGGATGGCCCGATCAATCACCTTCAAGGCCATGTTCGGTGCAATGACCTTGATCATGGCGATTTCCTGACGGGCCACCTTGTTGCCGACGGTGTCCATCATGTACGCGGCTTTCAGGGTCATCAGGCGGGCCTGCTCGATCTCCATACGGCTACGGGCGATGTCCTTGCGGATAGAGTCGAACTCCGACAGCTTCCGGCCAAAGGCCTCCCGGGCGTTGGCGCGCTTGCACATGAGTTCCAGTGCCCGTTCGGCCACACCGATAGTGCGCATGCAATGGTGAATTCGGCCTGGCCCCAATCGACCCTGGGCGATCTCGAAACCTCGGCCTTCACCCAGCAGCATATTGCTGGCCGGTACCCGCACGTTGTCGTAGTGGATTTCGGCGTGGCCGTGGGGGGCATGGTCGTAGCCGAACACATGCAGCGGGCGGATCATCTTCACACCAGGCGCATCCAGGGGGACCAGGATCATGGACTGCTGCTTGTGTTTCTCGGCATTTGGATCGGTCTTGCCCATGACAATGGCGATTTTCGAATTCCGGGTCATGGCGCCGGAGGACCACCACTTGCGACCGTTAACCACGTACTCATCACCCTCCCGGCGAATCTCGCAGGCGATGTTGGTGGCGTCGGATGAGGCCACGTCCGGCTCGGTCATGGAGAAGCAGGAGCGGATCTCACCATCCAGAAGCGGCTTGAGCCATTGCTCCTGCTGTTCCGCATTGCCGTAGCGGGCGATGGTTTCCATATTACCGGTATCCGGCGCCGAGCAGTTGAACACTTCCGGCGCCATGGCGGAACGACCCATGATTTCGCAAAGATGAGCGTATTCGAAGTTGCTGAGCCCCGCGCCGAATGTGCTGTCAGGCAGGAACAGGTTCCAGAGCCCGGCGGCTCTGGCCTTCTGCTTCAGTTCCTCAATAATGGGCACCGGCGCCCAGCGATCTTCCGCGTCTTCGATCTGCCGATGATGCTTCTCTTCGTTCGGATAAATGTGGGCAGCCATGAAGTCGTTTAACTCAGACTGCAGCTGTTTCGCCCTGTCAGACAGCTCGAACATTGCCGTTTCCTCTTGTTGTTTTCGGTAGTGACTGCCACAGCCCCCGGCAATCACCTGTGCAGATTTCGGCCGTCAGACCGGCACGCCCTCCGGCTTCTCACTGCCGGAGCGAATCCGGAACGTGGCCTCCCCAATCGCCAGAAGGTTGCCCTGATCGTCATGTACCTCGCCGGTGCTATTGAAGATCCGGCTTCCCCCCGCGCGCTTACGTCCGGTTACCCGGATCACACCTTCGGAGCATTGGCCAGTAAACGTGGTGGTAAGCGACAGGGTAATGGCTTTGCGCATCCTGCCCGGATACGGGCAGTAAGTGCCCGCTTGAGCCATGGCAATGTCCAGCAGAGAAGTCAGTACGCCGCCATGGATGACACCGCCAAGATTCAGATGACCTGGCCGGAGCTCAAGTTCGATGACTGCTTCGTTTTCTTCCCAGAACGCCTGCCGGTAGCCAAGCAGGCTGTGGAAGCCGGGCAGATCCTGCCCATCTGCAATGTGGCGGTTTTCCTCACTCATCGAATACTCATTCCAGGCTGGCCAGGAGGGCCATGTGTTGTATTTGTGATCCTGTTGTCTTCGTAATTTGTCACGCCTTACGGTTTTGAGTCAATATATTTGAAAGCTGGTTTCATCTAGTAAAACTCTATTGATCAAGAATGCAGAAAAATGAAAAGGACAATGAGTAGCAGGCAGAACTTCTCTCAGGTAGAAGCGAAACGAGGAATCCACTGAGCCGCTTTCGGGCTCTGGAATGGCTATTTCAAAGGGCCGACGGAAACACGTTCAATGGTCTACGCTTGCCGTAGGCCTGATTCGAAACCGGAACGGCAAACAACCTGTTGCAAAGCCACGATGTTGTGATAGATTCAGAGAATAAAATTCACCCTGCAGTTATGAGTTCTGCACAGTGAAACAAAAAGCAAAGCCACTACAACAATGAACGAGGCACACTCATGAAACTCTTTGCTACTGCTCGCAAGACTCTGACGGTGTATGCGTCAGCCCTTACCC
The DNA here is from genome assembly GCF_008107725.1 of Marinobacter sp. BW6. Lineage (GTDB taxonomy): Bacteria > Pseudomonadota > Gammaproteobacteria > Pseudomonadales > Oleiphilaceae > Marinobacter. The sequence goes on along the minus strand of NZ_VIRN01000068.1, from coordinate 30,504 downwards.
TCGGTATTACCGCTGCACTTTCCGCAGCGCCCGCCGCTGCCCAGGACAGTTTCACCTGGAAGGTCCAGTCCCATTGGCCCGGCTCCAGCAGCTCCTACACAGACAGCCTTGGCCGCATCAAACGCGTTCTGGAAGAGCGCACTGATGGCCGTCTTAAGCTGCAACTTTACGAGGCCGGCGCCCTGTTCAAGGCCAAGGATACATTCAACGCCGTGAGCCGCGGCATCCTGGAGATGGGCACGATCTCCCCGTCTTATGCCCAGGACAAGGTTTCTCTGGCGGGTATCGCCTCAGGTCTGCCGTTTGCCTTCCGCAACGTCTGGGAAGCCGCCTACTTCCACCAGAACATGGGTTTCGAACAGATGCTCCGTGACGAAGCTGCAGAGCACGGTGTCTACTGGGCCACAGACAAGGTTTACCCGACCGAAATGGTCGTAAAAGAGCCGATCGAAAGCTGGGACGACTTCACCAGCCTGAAGATCCGTTCCTCCGGCGCCCTGCAAACTTTCCTGACTGAGGCCGGCGCGGCTGCTTCCTACATTCCGGGCAGCGAACTCTACTCTGCGCTGGATTCCGGCATTGTCGACGGTGCCCACTGGGGTGCTGCCCAGGGCGCTTACAGCATGGGCCTTTATGAAGTTGCCAAGTACCACGTGCAGCCTGCCCTGAACATTGCCGGCACCGACGTCATCATTGTCAGCCAGAAAGCCCTTGATAAGCTGCCGGAAGACATGCAGGACATCGTCAAGGACGCCCTCAATGAGCAGTTCTGGATCCGGACTAACGAGTACCAGTACAAGGAGCGCATCACTCTGGCCAAGGCTATCGAAGAGCAGGGCGTGCAACTCAATGTCCTCCCCGACGAGGTTCAGGACAAGCTGGTAGCCACCGCCCAGTCCATGTGGGATGAAGAAGGCAAGCGCAGCGAGAATGCCAAGAAGGCGCTTGAGATGCTGAAAGGCTACCTGGCCGACCTCGGCTACCTCTGATCAGCCATTGATCTGACCAAGGCCGGGGTTCTTGACCCCGGCCTTTCTGTCCCGGAACCAAACCAGCATCCCTTGGGAGATTGCCGTGAGTGTGATGATCGCCGCATTCATGAGAGGGGTTACCCGTCTCAATGATTTTATCGGCCGGTGGGTGGCCCTTCTGATTTTCGCGATGTTCGCGTTCCTGCTGCTTGAGGTCGGGTTCCGCTATCTGTTCAATTCCCCCACGGTCTGGACCAATGAACTGACCCAAATGCTGTTTGGTATTTATGCAGTCATGTCGGGCGGTTACATCATGGCCCATAGGGGCCATGTCAACGTGGATCTGCTGCACTCTCACCTTAAACCCAGGAAACGGGCGGCACTGGATATCGTGACTTCCCTCGTTTTCTTCATTTTCACGCTCGCCCTGTTGTGGTTCGGCATCGACATGGCCCAGGAGTCCATGTCGAGTTGGGAGACCTCCTATTCGGCCTGGAATCCCCCAATATGGCCGGTGAAGCTGGCCATTCCAATCGGCACCGGGCTGCTGGTACTGCAAGGCCTGGTGAAGCTGCTCGAAGACATCGCCGTGGCCTTCAATCTTGATTACTACACCCCCCAAGAAACCGAATCTGAAGGAGATCAGCTGTGAGCATCGAAGCCCTGACTCTCCTGTTTTTCGGCGCCCTGCTGTTTTTCCTGCTGCTGGGCCTGCCACTGGCGTTCGTGCTCGGCGGTGTCTCTGTGGTGTTCCTGTATTTCACCTGGGGCTTTGATTCCTTCTACATGGTGGCCTCTCAGATCTGGGGCACCATGGAAAGCTTTACCTTGGTCGCCATTCCTCTGTTCGTGTTCATGGCCATGATTCTGGAGCGCACCGGTGTGGCCAAGGACCTCTACCGGATGATGCACCTTTGGTGCGGCGGCCTGCGAGGTGGCCTTGCCCTGGGCACCCTTGGTATCTGTGCGGTGTTTGCCGCCATGGTGGGTATTAGCGGTGCGGCGGTGGTGGCCATGGGCACCATCGCCCTGCCGTCCATGCTTGAGCGGGGCTATGACAAGAGCATGGCCCTGGGCGTGATCAACACCGGCGGTGGCTGGGGCATCCTGATTCCGCCTAGCATTCTGATGATCCTCTACGCGCTGATCACCGGTGTTTCCGTCGGCAAGATGTTCGCCGCCGGCATCATGCCCGGAATCCTGCTGATGGTACTGACCGCCATCTACATTATCGTGCGCTGCCACCTGCAACCGGAACTGGCACCCGCGCTGCCGAAAGAAGAGCGTGGCACCTGGCCGGAGAAGTTCAGGGCATTGCGGGCGGTTCTGCTTCCGATCGGTGTTGTCGTGATGGTGCTGGGCTCCATTATCGGCGGCATTACCACCCCGACCGAAGCCGCTGCCATGGGCGTTCTCGGTGCCCTGATCTCGGCGGCTGTTTACAGGCAGTTCAAATGGAGCATTCTGAAAGAAGCCGCCATCCGCACCTTCAAGCTCACCGGCATGATCATGTGGATCCTGTTCGCCGCCCACGCGTTCAGCGCTGCGTACCAGAGCATGGGTGCCCAGGAGCTGATCGAGGGCCTGATGAACATGGTGCCCGGCGGCCCCTGGGGCATCATCATCGCCATGATGGTGATCGTGTTCCTGCTGGCCATGGTGCTCGACCCGGTGGGCATCATGCTGATCACCCTGCCGGTGTTCATGCCGATCGTGGAATCCCTGGGTTTCGATCCGATCTGGTTCGGCATCCTGTTCGTGATCAATATGGAAATCGGCTACATGACGCCACCCTTCGGCTTCAACCTGTTCTACCTGAAGGGCATCGTGCCGCCGTCGATCACCATGAAGGATATCTACAAGTCGATCATTCCCTTCGTGATTGTGGAGATCATCGGCATCATCCTGATCATGATCTTCCCGGAAATTGCCACCTGGCTGCCGGATCTTTTCTTCTGAACCAGGTAACAAAGCCAAAGTTGCCAGCCAATGCAGGTAAGCGCTAATCTCTTAGAGCCCCCGGCACAAGGAGTCCGGGGCGCCAACACAAGGAGAGAGACTATGTCCGGCCAATTACCTGCTTGCATCCGTACACCTTTAATTATCACACTGCTTACCCTGCTCGCATTGTTCTCCGCGGGCACCCAGGCCCAGAGCTTGTCAGATCAAACCATCTCGTCGTTTATCGATAGCCTGAAGGCCGCAGAGCGACTGGGTTCTGAGTTTGAGGATCTTGGTGATGAAATGGACTCACCAAACGATGGCTCAATGCCTGACTTTTCCAGCATGCTTTCCGACTCACTAAGCGAACTGGAAGGTCATCAGGCCTATGGCCAACTTGAGGATCTGGTTCAGGATCACGGTTTCAGCAACCTTGAAGAGTGGGCTTCGACTGGCGACCGCATCATCCAGGCCTGGATGGCCATTGAGATGGAGCAACAGAATCCCGCCGCCCGTCAGGAGATGAACGCGGCCATGGCAGAAATAGAGAACAGCCCACACATGACAGCCGAGCAAAAAGCGCAGATGCGGGCGATGATGCAAAGCGCCATGGGGGCGATGGAGACTGCCAGCAATGCGCCGCCCGCTGATGTGGAAGCGGTGCGCCCCCACGTTGAAGCCCTGAGGGAAGCGGGAAACTACTGACATTCCGGGTACCGGGAAAACAAAAGCCCGGCGGTCTAACCCGCCGGGCTTTTTATTTGCACAACGGCCATCAGGCCGCTCAGGCAATCATCACGACATCAGGTTGTAAACAAACACGATGGCAACCGCGATGGGTGTGACAAACCGGATCAGGTTGTACCACAGGGTGAAAGCACCACCCTGAAGGGCCAGATCGGTTTTCAGCGACTCCCTGGCGACGAACCAGCCGACAAACACCGCCGTCAGCAGACCGGAGAGTGGCAGCAGCACGTTGGCGGTAAAGAAGTCCAGCAGGTCAAAGATGGTCTTGCCTTCAAACCGCTCGAACATGGCAAGCGGCGCAACATCTGCCCAGACGTTGAGCGATAGAATCGAGGCAATACCCAGTCCCCAGCACAACACACCCACCAGAATGGCGCTGCCTGTGCGGGCCAGGCTGGTCTTTTCCTCAACCCACTCAACCACCGGCTCCAGCAGGGAAATACCGGAAGTCCAGGCGGCGAACAACAGCAGGATAAAGAACAGGGTGCCAAACAGTCCGCCCATGGGCATATTGCCAAAGGCCAGCGGCAAGGTCTGGAAAATCAGCCCGGGGCCGGCACCGGCTTCCAGGCCATTGGCAAAGACCACCGGGAAGATGGCGAGGCCGGCCAGGAGCGCGACAACGGTATCCATGATTGCAACGCTGACCGCCGTGCGGCCAATGGAAACATCCCGGCCCAGATAGGAACCGTAGGCCATCATGATGGCCATGCCCAGGCTAAGGGTGAAGAAGGCGTGGCCAAGGGCAATCAGAACCCCGTTGATGGTCAAAGCCCCAAAATCCGGCGTGAACAGGAAGCTGACGGCCTCACCAAAATGGCCCGTCGTGGTGGCATAGCCAACCGCCAACAACAGCAGGATGAACAGGGCCGGCATCAGGATGGTGACCGCCCGCTCCAGACCGCCTTTCAGTCCCTGGGAAACCACCAGGATCACAAGCGCCATAAAGAGGGTGTGCCAGAGCAGCAGCTGACCGGGGCTGGCCAGCAGGCTGCCAAACAGCTCGCCGATGGAATCTGCGGTGCCGCCGGTAAAGTCACCCATGGCGGCATGTCCTACGTAGGACGCCGCCCAGCCACCAATCACCGAATAGAACGAGAGGATCACGAACGCCGCGATCATCCCGATGATCGCAGATATCCGCCAGCCCGGGGCGCTGAGATTGCGCTCCGCTACCAGACGCATGCTGGTAATCGGGTTATGGCGACCATTCCGCCCGATAAACACTTCCGCCATCATGATGGGAATACCGATCACTGCGATACACAGCAGGTAAACCAGCACGAAGGCGCCACCACCGTTCTCGCCGGTAACGTAGGGGAACTTCCAGATATTACCGAGACCGACGGCCGAACCGGTTGCCGCCAGAATAAACGCCAACCGGGAAGACCAGAGACCACGGGCGGCCCCTGAACCGTTGCCCGAAACCGAGTTGGACTGAGTCATGTTGTGTTCCTGTGCTTTTGGCTGAGGAATGTCTTAAAAAGGGATAGCCACGGCGTTGCCGGGGCAATTGGGGCGGGATTCTGCCAGCACTGACGCGTCGATGCCAGTGCTGGCGCCCTCCCGAGCCGGGTTGATCCGGTGGGGGGAAAAGTAAGGGAAAGCTAACTAGCCGTTTTTGCTGATAAACCTGGCGATCAGGTCTTTCAGGCCACGGGACATGGCGCTGAGCCGGTCACTGCTCTGCTTGGCAGAGTCCGCCTGGGCGTCGCTGTGGTCCGCCAGCTCGGCAATGTTGGTAATCTGACGATTGATCTCGTCGGATACCTGTCCCTGCTCCTCAAAGGCCGCCGACATGCTGATAAAGCTGTCGGAAATGGTCTGGATCGATGTCACGATGTCCCGCAGGGAATTTTCGGCTCCCCGCACCTTTTCAAGACCCTGGCCGGCCACGGCCTCGCCGTCCCGGGTTGCCTGAACCGCCGAGTCCACCTGCTGCCGAAAATCGTCGATGACGTTCTGAATCCGCACGGTGGAATCCCGCGTCCGACGGGCAAGAGATCGCACTTCATCCGCTACAACCGCAAAACCACGACCCTGTTCACCCGCGCGCGCCGCCTCAATGGCCGCGTTCAGAGCCAGCAAGTTGGTCTGCTCGGCAATCTCGGAAATCAGGTTGGCTGCTTCGCCAATACTGTTGGTGGACTCACCCAGCTTGCTGATCGTTGCGCCAATCCCGTTTACCCGGGTTACCAGCGCCTCAATAGCCACCAGCGCTTCAGCGCTCCGGTCGCTGCCAACACCAGCCAGACGATTGGCTTCCTCGGCTTCCCGGGCATTGCTGGTAACCGACTCGGCCACCTCCTGAATCGAGGCGGTCATTTCATTGATGGCCGAGGCCGTCTGGTCCGTTTCCGCCCGTTGTCGGGCAATGGCCGATGCACCATCACTGATATAACCGTGGGAAGCTCGTGCCTGCTCATAGAGCAGTTCCGCCTGGTCATCAATCCGCGCCAGAGCGGTGCGAACCCGGGCCTCTTCACTCACCAGCAACAGCGACAGCTGCGAGAACAGTCCTCGCTCATCACTGTAGGTACGGGCAACGATGGGATCGCGGAAGGCATCGGGTCGCAGATCCAGCAGCCTGCGCAAGCGGGCCGCCAGGGAACTGAACACCAGGCCGAACCCCAAGGCGTGACCGATCACAATCAAGCCCGTCGCCAGCCAGGGCTGGTTGAGTTGAAGAGCCCCCAGACTCAACACCAGAGAGACCAGGAACGGCCAGCCGGAACGAAGCATCGACAACGCTCGGTTACTGAAAGATGAGGTCATTTTGCCGGCAGAAATCTTGCCATAAAGCCGCTCAGCCCGGGCAATCTGCTCGCGGGTTGGCTCGACCCGCACCGATTCGTAGCCCACCATCTGGCCGTTCTCACGAATCGGTGTGACGTAGGCGCTTACCCAGTAATGGTCGCCGCTCTTCGCGCGGTTCTTGACCACACCCATCCAGGCCTTCCCGGCCTTCAGGTAATCCCACATATCCTTGAACACGGCCTGGGGCATGTCCGGATGGCGGATAATGTTGTGGGCCTGTCCAACCAGTTCTTCCCGGGAAAAGCCGCTGATTTCCACAAACTCTTCGTTACAGTAAGTGATCACCCCTTTCATATCCGTGGTGGTAATCAAACGCCCGCCTTTATGCATTTTGATTTCACGCTGGGTGACCGGGAGATTCTTACGCATAAACAGACCTTCTGACTCGGAGCTGACCACGGGAATAAAAACAGGCGCACGAGGGTAGCCTCTGATGAACATCATTGATATTCATCAAAGGTTACTCTGCGTATGGGAGTGTAACGGCAGGGGTTTCCGGAACCTTAGTGCGTGCAGATACTTATGTCGAAACCGCCAGCCGGGCCCGGGGATGGAAGCGTGCGTTTACCCAGAGCGAGAACGCGATCACGCCGCCCCCGATCGCCAGCCTGAGCAGATCGGCATCACGGTTCCAGATTAGCAGGTTCACAATCAGGCCCGCAGGCACCAGTGCATTGTTCATGATGGCAAGGGTGCCGGCATCAACCACACAGGCACCGCGATTCCACAGGAACAGACCCAGGCCAGAGGCAGCAAGCCCCAGCCACGCCAGAATGCCCCACTGCACCGGTGTGGTCGGCAGTTTGTCGGCGTTGCCGAAAATCATGAAGGATGGCAGGGCAATGATCAGGGCACCCAAGAAGAAATAGCCGAAGGTGCGGTAGCCCGGCATGCCGGTCGAGTAATGCTGCATCACATGCTTGTAACCCACCTGACCGGCCGCAAAGGTAAAGTTCGCGACCTGCAGCAACAGAAAGCCGGTGATGAAGTCCTCACTGAGCCCGTCGTAGCGTATGATACCCGCCCCGACCGTTGCGATGGCTGCGGCCAGAAGCGCCACCGGGGAGAACCGGCGAAACAGGGCGTCATCCAGCAGGGTCACATACAGCGGGGTGAAAATCGTGAACAGCAGTACTTCCGGGACGGTCAGGTAGCTGAAGGACCGGTAAAGACATAGATAGGTAATACCGAACTGCAACATGCCGGTTACCAGGATGCCCAGTTTCTGTCCGGATGGCACGCCACGCCAGCGGGTGAACGGCAGAAACACCAGAGCACCGAGCAGAACACGGCTGAGCACCGCAAAATCGCTGTCCACCTGGCCGGCCAGAAATTCGCCGATCAGACTGAATGAAAACGCCCACAGAACCGTTACAAAAACCAGAAGTCCCATCGCCACTGCCATCTGTTGTGATCAAGGCGCGTACTTTAACGGTTTTGGGAGAAACTTGCAGTGCAGAAACACGGGATAGCACCCTATGGATGAAATCCACCAGCCACTTCCGGAACCCCGACAGCCGCTGGTCGCCAGAACGCTCACCGAGTGGCGAACCCTCGCCATTCTGGGCGGGCCGATCCTGATCGCCCAGGTCGCCCAGATGGCCAACGGCGTGATCGATACCATCATGGCCGGTCACGCCAGTGCTGAGGATCTGGCGGCAGTGGGTATTGGCAGCAGCCTGTGGATGCCCCTGTTCCTGTTCTTCATGGGCATGCTGGGTGCTCTGCAACCCATTATTTCCGGTTACAACGGTGCCCGGGAGGTTGGGAAAATCATGCCTGCCACCTGGCAGGGCCTGTATCTTGCCGCCGCCGGGGCCGTCGTCATGATCCTGCTGCTTACCCATGTGCACCCAGTCCTGGCGCTTCTGAACCTGGAAGCCAACACCGCGCGCATTACCCAAGGCTATCTGGACGCCTTTGCCTGGGGCGTACCGGCCCTACTTCTACTCACAGCGCTCAGGGGCCTGACTGATGGCCTCGGGCACACCCGCGTGATCATGGTGTTCTCTGTTGTCAGCACACTGATCAACCTGCCCATGAACTACATCTTCATCTACGGCAAGCTGGGTCTGCCGGCGATGGGCGGGGTTGGCTGTGGCTGGGCAACGTCCATTTCCAACGGCGTTGCGGCGATGGCATTGCTGGTGTACCTGAATCGCAGCCGTGTTTACCGTCAGTTCCACCTGATCTCCGATTGGGTGAAGCCGGATCCGGCAGGCATTCGCTACATCCTGGGCATCGGCGTGCCTATCGGCTTTACCATCTTCGTTGAGGCCAGCCTGTTCTCGGTGATCGCCCTGTTTCTGGCGCCGCTTGGCCCGGTGGTGGTCGCCGGCCACCAGATTGCCCTGAACGTGGTTTCTTTACTGTTCATGCTGCCATTGAGTATCGGCATGGCGCTGACGCTGCGGGTCAGCTTCCTGATGGGCGCCCGGGCGCCAGCCACCGCAAGGCTGATTTCCCGCAGCTCGCTGATTCTCGCCGCGGCTACGGCGCTGGTCTTTGCCATATTGCTGTTCGTCTTCTCCCGGGAGATCGCGGCTCTCTACACCAGTGATACCGAGGTTCAGTCGGTCACCATCAGGCTCCTTATATTCGCGGCTCTATTCCAGATTGCCGATGTTATCCAGGTAACCTGCATCAGCGCGTTGCGGGGCTATAAAGACACCCGCATTCCGATGTTCATCATGCTGTTTTCCTTCTGGGGTGTGGGTCTGCCCCTGGGGTATCTGCTGACCTTCACGGACTGGCTGGTGCCGGCCATGGGAGCCGCCGGCTTCTGGGTAGGCCTGACTGGCGGGCTGGCATCTGCCAGCATTCTGTTGGGATGGAGACTGTTCCGCTATGCCCCAAACGGCGGTCAGGCGGTTCCTACCGCTGGTTGCGGCGCCCCTTGAGGATCCGCGAAGACGATTCGGTCCCGCCCGGTTTCCTTGGCTTCGTAAAGCGCAGCATCGGCCCGGGCCAGCCAGCCATCAACACTCTCGCCATGGCGGAGCAGCGCCACGCCAAACGAGGCCGTGACCGAACCGCCCGGGTGTTTCATGTATTTGCGCATAACCTGCTGCAGGTTATTCATCACCGCCTTGAGGCCAATGCCATCCACGCCCGGAAGAAGCAATACAAATTCTTCACCGCCATACCGGAACAGCTGGTCTGACTTGCGCGTGTTCTGTTTCAGCAGGGCAACCAGATCTGTAAGCACATCATCGCCGACACCATGGCCATGCTCGTCGTTGATCTTCTTGAAATGATCGATGTCCAGCAAAACCAGGGCATAGGGCAGCCCGGTGCGCTCGGCATTGGCTGCGGCCAGATCCAGTTCCTGATCCATTGAACGCCGGTTCTTGATGCCGGTGAGCGGATCAATCGTTGCCAGGTGTTCCAGACGTTCCCGCTGATCGTGATTCCTGTGGGCAAATACATAGGCGCAGGCACTGACCACAAAGGCAGTTGAGGCAAACGACCACATCTGGACGTCAGAGCGGAAGGCACCGCCATGAACCATCAGGGCTACGACGGAAGCGACGTTCAAAAACACCGCGATACGGGGATTGGCGAGGAAGAAAGTAGTTACAAGACAGGGATAGAGCCAGAAAAGCCCGGGTTCGCCCACCACGGCACCAACCGTTACCGCGCCGCTGCAAGCAATAATCGCAAGCACCAGACCGCTTCTTCGGGTATCCCCACTGGCCCACGCGTAAATGAGCGTGATAAGAATGCCAATAAGAATAGCCGTGTCGACAAAACCCGCAAGCGCATTACCCTGCATAAAGCGCATCGCAGCGAAAGGCGTAATACCCAATATCGCGCTGGCACCCAACAAAGTAATGATCGACAACCTGAAATCGGTCTTAAGGCGATGGAGCATTTATCGTTCTGGTCCGACAAAGATGTGATTCTGAGTTCAAGAATAGCGGAAGACTTTTGAACGGTCGCTAAAAAACACTTTTCTTTACAATTTTATCCCAAAAGCTGGTTCAGGGGTGGCTCCCATAGAACGTTCATTTCCGAAAAGACCGTTCCCGTAAACCCACACTAAGTGTTCAGCACAATAACCATCAAAACAATAATTTGAAGTGAAACGAAACGAGGGATAGGCATCATTGTTGTTGCCCTACAAAGCGATCATAATTTGCTCAAAACGCAATGATACAGGATCCAATGTTGCCCAATCTCACCGAAGAAGCGCGTCGCCTCAACGACGAATTTGCCATCCACATAGTTGATGACGAGCCAAACATCCTACGAAGTATCCGCCGGCTGCTCGGCAGGGCCGGTTACCAGACACACCTGCACCATTCAGCCTCTGAATTTCTGCACGAATACGATGGAAGCCCTGCCTGCTTGATACTGGATCTCAAAATGCCAGGCATGGGAGGGGAACTGCTGGTTTCGCACATTCTTCAAGAGAATATGAATCTTGTGGTCCTTGTTGTTACGGCGCATGCCTCGATAAGGTCAGCGGTGTTCCTGACCAAGGCCGGTGTCGTTGACGTCATCGAGAAGCCATTCGATAACGCCAGGTTGCTCGAAGCCGTGCACAAGATGACTCAGAATGCGCGACGTATTTTTGCAAAGAGGGCATTGACTGATGACTTCACAGCGAGGATGTCGAGCCTCTCGAGAAGAGAATATGACGTATTTAACCTGCTTCTTTCAAACTTATCCAGCGCCGAGATTGCCAAACAGCTGGGCCTGAGCAAAAAAACCGTCGACATTCACCGCTCCCGGGTCATGGACAAAATGGGAACGGCATCCGTTGCTGAGCTTATCGTGAATTGGACCACCCTGGTAAAAACCGACTAAGGCATTTTCGCTCTCAAATTCCATCCGTCTTAGTATCTTAAATATCAGCCCCAAACCGACCTATAGGGACGCATCCCTATAGCAGACCGGTGGTCAGTTCGACAAAAATCACATTAACCGGCACGTAGTGTATTTGAAATAGACATAGAACCCGGTTGCACTGAACAGATTTGCTCGAAAAAGTGACTCTAAAAGCCTGATGGAAATCACAAGAAACACGCTTGAAGAGCTAGCCAATTTATATAAAAACCGAATTTTGGGGACTGGACTGGCTGATTGTCTACGCAAATTACAATAACCATGGAATTTGAAACCATGAATTACAAAGCAAGCGTTTCAAATGCATCTTATATGATTGATGATGCACTCAGCAGATGCCCGGGAGCACACTTGCAGCTAACCAACCAAATTTTCCAGAGCGAGTCTTAACGATGACCAGCCTGTCCCATCAGCAAGCTGATCCAGCACTACTGAACAAACGACTGGAAGAGGCCAAAAGGCAGTTGATGCAGTCCGAGAAGCTCGCGGCCATTGGACAATTGGCTGCTGGAGTCGCGCATGAAATCAACAATCCGGTGGGCTACGTCTATTCCAACCTTCAGACCCTTGAAGGCTACCTGACTGACCTCTTCCGGTTGACGAATGCGGTGGATTCAGCCGAATCACTGGACGACCTGCAACTGATCAAAAAGAACCTGGATTACGACTATCTTCGGGAAGATCTGAAAGACCTAATTTCGGAGTCCAGAGAAGGAATTGAGCGAGTAAAAACCATCATCGCCGCGATGAAAGATTTTTCCTACATTGAGGAAGAGGACTTCAAGCCGGCAGACATTCACAAGGGCATTGAAACCACTCTTAATGTGGTTAACAACGAATTGAAATACAAGGCGGAGGTGGTGCGTGATTTTGATGATCTTCCGAACGTGGAATGCATCATCTCCCAAATCAATCAGGTGATCATGAATCTGCTGGTCAACGCCGCCCACGCCATCGAAGATTTCGGGCAGATCCATATCCGCACCCGGGCGAGCGGGGACAATGTCATCATAGAAATCGAGGACACGGGTCAAGGCATTTCCGAGGAAAACCTGAACCGTATTTTCGAGCCATTTTTCACAACCAAGCCTATTGGCAAGGGCACTGGCCTGGGTCTTTCACTGTCGTTCAATATCATTGAAAAGCACAACGGCCTCATCGACGTGGACAGCCGCCCCGGTGAGGGTACCTGTTTCCGAATCACTCTCCCGATCAACCAACCACTGACGCCTGAAGCCGAATGATCATGAACGAATCGGCCATCCGGTCCAATGAGGCCAGCGAATCCCGAACGACCAGTGCGAAACTGCTGCTGGTTGACGATGAGGATAATATTCTTCGCAGTCTGAAACGGGTGCTGCGCAAGGAGCCCTACGAGCTTGTCACCGCCGCGTCGGGTGACGAAGCATTAACGCTGATGGAAGACCAGCGCTTTGATCTGGTGATTTCCGACGCTCGGATGCCGGGGATGGACGGCCCGACCCTGTTGGCCAACATCAGAAAGCGGTTCCCCTGGTGCATACGGATTCTGTTAACCGGATACGCTGACATCAATTCGACCGTTTCAGCTATCAATGAAGGCCAGATATACCGCTACATCAGCAAACCCTGGGATGACGACGAGCTTCGGTTGATTCTTCGCCAGGCTCTGGCATTCCAGCAGTCCGAGCGTCGGCGACTGGCTCTGGAGAAACTGACGCGCAAACAGAACCGTGAGCTTAAGGAGCTTAATGGCACCCTTGAGGAAAAGGTTCGCGACCGCACCGCGGAGCTCAAAGAAACCGCCGACATGTTGGATCTGGCCTACCAGGAACTTCGCCAGAGCTATGTAACAACCACGGAAGTCTTCTCTTCCCTGATCGATAAACGCCTGCCCGCCAACCGCCAGCCCAACGCCAAAGTTATTGCCCTGGTCAAGGCCTTTGCCGAGCACCACAAGCTCGATGAAGAATTGAGCCGGAACCTCGCCATGGCAGCGGCCCTCTACAACCTGGGCAAGCTCAGCTGGCCAGATGAGCTGTTCACGGCGCCATCGGACCTGCTCAGCAAAGACCAGCGATTGGAATACATGAAGTATCCGGTGGCCGGTGAGCAGCTACTGATGGCCCTGGAACCTCTGCGGGACGCCGCCAAAATCATTCGCCACCACCAGGAAAAGTGGAATGGTTATGGCGTGCCGGACCGTCTGGAAGGAAAGGATATTCCGCTCGGGTCACGAATTCTCCGTCTGGCAGTCGATTTCATCGAACTTCAGTACGGGCTGATCCTTGAGCGCCGGGTGCCAAGGGATAACGCCATCAAACTGATCAAGCGCTACCGCGACCGGCTCTACGATCCAGAAGTGGCCAATCAGTTTCTGGAAATGGTGATCGAGTTTGCCCCGGACATTGAGCACGAAGACCCGAACGTTCTGGTGCTGGACACACTGCGATTGAAGCCGGGAATGGTGCTGGCGCGAAACCTTTACGCAGCCTCAGGTATGTTGCTGTTGAATGAAGGCAAGGTGCTGACATCCATTCTGATCGACAAGCTTGCGACCTTTGAGAAAGGCGAACCGGACGGCCACCGCTACACTTTGTATGTGCATCGTCCGGAAGAAGATACGGAGACCACCCCATGACCAAGATCCAGCTCGTGGACGACGAGCCCAACATTCTGAGCGCCCTGCGCCGGCTGCTAAAGCCCCAGGGCTGGGAAGTGCACACCTACAACACGGTGGAATCCGCCCTGGGCGGTCTGCTCGAACACGATTATGCCGTGATTGTTTCGGACTACCAGATGCCCACCGCAGACGGCGTGACTTACCTGCAGTTTGCCAAGCAACGGCAGCCCGATGCCATGCGGCTGGTTCTGAGTGCCCACGGCGATCGAAGCTCGATGATAAAGGCCATCAATCAGGCGGAAGTTTACCGTTTCCTGTCCAAGCCCTGGGATGATTACGAGGTGGTGGCATCCATTCAGTCGGCAATCGACCTGTACCGGTTGAAACTGGAGAACCGTCAGTTGCGCGAGGAAGTGGATACCCAGAAGGCGATGCTCCGTGCAAGGGAGGAGGAACTATTGAGACTGGAAACCGAGAACCCCGGCATAACGCGGGTACACCGTGATACAGACGGCTCGGTTCTGATCGGTGACCATGACGGATAACGATATCGCCCATGCCTGATTTCGATGCGGACGACAACAAGCTGACGCTCAAGGTGGTGTTTTACGGACCAGCGCTCAGCGGCAAGACCACTAACCTGATGCAACTCCATTCCCTGCTGAATCCGCAGCGCAAGGGAGAGCTGATGGTGCTCGAAACCCGTGACGACCGCACCTTGTTTTTCGACATGTTGCCTATCGGGCTGCGTGGCGATTCGGGGCTGGACCTGCGCCTGAAACTCTATACCGTGCCGGGACAGGTACAGCACGACAGCACCCGAAAGGCCGTGCTTTCAAGGGCGGATGGCGTTGTGTTCGTTGCTGATTCACAGCTCTCCCAACAGGATAACAACGCAACCGCTTTCGGAAACCTGGAGGAAAACCTGGAAAAGGTCGGGCTGGATATTGACACCCTGCCCATGGTGGTTCAGTTCAACAAGCGGGATATACCCGGAGTGGCGGACGAACAGGACCTGCAGACGCGTTGGGCCTCAACCCCATGGGCACCGCTGATCATGGCCTCGGCGCTTCAGGGCAAAGGTGTTATCGATACGTTCAAGCTGCTGCTGGACCGTCTGTATACGATCATTAATGGTGAATACCATCTGGAGCGGCAGCACGGCATCAACCGACAAACGTTTATTGAAGGCCTCAGTGCCAGCCACGGGGAACGCTATGCGCACCTTTGAAGACGATCCGGCCCTTGAAGATTTGCTCAGTCCAGAGCAAAAAGAGCGTCTCGATCGGCTGCTGAGCGACCTGTGCACTGAACCCGTCCGTCTAAGTGCGCAGAGATCGGAAGGCTCCGTTCCGGTGGAGTTCAACCTGGAGACCATCGGCTGGCTAACCGGCGGATCGAGGGAGGAACGGCAGGCCGCGGCAAACCTGATCGGATTTATCATGATGTTCGTCGCCAAGTACCGATTGGCGGCCAACCTTCATCATGACACCACCGAAGCCAGCTACGCGGAACTGCAGCGTCAGAACGAGGCATTGAAAGCCTCGGAAGCCCGATACCGGGAGCTGTCGGAGCAGCTTCAAGACAAAGTGGACGAGCAGGTCAGGGTCATACAAAAAAGCCAGCAGGAGCTTTACGAAAGCGCGCGGCTGCGATCGGTCGGTCAGCTGGCGGCGGGCGTAGCCCATGAGATCAACAACCCGATCGGATTTATCAGCAGTAATCTGAGGGTGGCGCGGGATTACCTCGAAGACCTCCGCGAGATGGTTCCGGCCTCGCCAACCAATCAGGAGTTGCTCGACGACTTCGAGGATCTGCTCACCGAATCCATGGACGGCACCACTCGGGTGGCCGGCATTGTTTCGGATCTGAAAACCTTTTCAAGCATAGACCAGGCTGACTATTCTATATGCAACATCAATGAGTTGCTGCAAAGTGCCGTTCACCTGGTGCAAACGGAATACCATCACAACCTGAAAATCACCGAACGCCTCGACGAACTGCCTCCGGTAACGGGACACCCTTCCCGGCTATCCCAGACCTTTTTCAACCTGCTGGACAACGCCGCCCAGGCCCTCAGGGATTCAGACCGGGACCCGGCCAACGGCCGTATTCTGGTTCAATCGCGCATTGACGGTGCCCGCATTCAAGTCATCATTCAGGATAACGGTTGCGGGATTGCGGAGGCGGATCAAGCCCGCATTTTTGATGCCTTCTTCACCACGCGACCGGTGGGTTCCGGCACCGGTCTTGGGCTGACAGTGGCTCGCGATACCGTTCGGGCCCACCAGGGCAACCTGGAAATCGAAAGCCGCCCCGGTACCGGCACACGAGTAACACTGACTCTGCCCATGCACGGTGGCCAGGAACCTTAAATGGCAAAACGTTACGCATCGCTTTTTCAGAGCGAGGAATCTGAAAACCTCCACCATAACGCCCCGGAGGCCAAAAAGGCCCCATACAGACTCCTGCTGGTGGATGACGAGCCCAACATCCTGGCCTCACTGCGCCGCGTCTTCCAGCGTGAGAATTACGAACTTCTTTTCGCCCGCAATGGCGAAGAAGCCTTGCGTATTATGGAAAAACAGCCAGCAGAACTGATCATGACCGATTTCATGATGCCCGGAATGAATGGTAGTGAACTGCTTCGGGAGGTCCGGGAACGCTGGCCCCAAACCATTCGCATCATGCTGACCGGCCATGCCAACACAGACGCCGTGATGGGCTCCATCAAGGACGGGGCGGTTTACCGGTTCATCCTGAAACCGTGGAATGACGATGACATCCGGCTAACCATCGCCCTGGCACTGGAACAGTATGAGCTGATTCAGCGCACTCGCGCACTGGAACAGCAAACCAAAAAACAGAGCCGGGACCTGGAGACCATCAGCAAGCTGACCGCTACCAACCGTAGCCAGCTGGCCATCCTGCTGCACAAGAAGGGTTGGCTGAACCCGCAACAGATTCAGCAACTGCATCGGGAAATGCAGAGCCAGAAAACGCCGGTGGTCCGGCAGTTGCTCAAGCACGAATGGGTGGACTTCCGGAAAGTTTTCGAACTCTTGCGGGACGAAATGTTATTCGAGGAAATCGACCTGCGGGAGTTCCAGCCCGATCCGAGCTTGCTATCACTGGTGCCCCAGAAGATCTGCACACGTCAGCTGGTCTTGCCGTTACGCACCAGTGGGCAGCGTCTTCGACTTGCCATGGTTGATCCCATGGACATCAACCTGATTGACGAGCTCGGTTTCATGACCGGCTACACCATCCACCCTCTGCTCTGCGAAACCTCACAGATGCAGGCAAAGCTGGCGGAGGTGTTTGGAGAAGCGACCGAGCTGGATGACATAACCACCCGGGTTGGTACCGATGATCCGTACGAAGGTATCGAGATTGTTCTCGACGAGGATGCAGACCAGGAATCCCTTGAACAGCTGCTGGGTAGCTCCGAGGAACCACCCGCCATCCGGCTGGTCAACGCCATCATTCTGGAGGCTCTGAGGCTTGGCGCCAGCGATATCCACGTACACCCCCGCACCAAATCGCTGGTCGTGCGCTATCGGATTGATGGGGTGCTGCAGGACAAAATACACATCCCCACCAATCTGCTGATGTCCGTTGTCTCCCGGATCAAGGTCATGGCGGAACTGGATATTACCGAACGCCGCAAGCCCCAGGATGGACGAATCACGGTCAAGACACCGATGCGTATTGTGGATCTGCGGATCTCCACCCTGCCGACCATTAACGGCGAAAAGGTCGTGATGCGGGTACTGGAGCGTCAGTCCTCCGCCCAGTCTCTGGAGGATCTCGGCCTCTCGGAGCACAACCTGAAACGGCTCATGCACGTGATCGCCAAGCCCCAGGGCATCATCCTCGCTACGGGACCCACCGGCAGCGGCAAGACCACAACGCTGTATGCCCTGCTGCAACACAACGCCTCGCCGGAACGTAACTACGTCACCATTGAGGACCCCGTGGAATTTCACGTCGATATGGCCGGCCAGGTTCCGGTAAAAGAGAGGATCGGCCTGAACTTCGCCAGCGTGCTACGGGCGATTCTCCGACAGGATCCCGATGTCATCCTGCTGGGTGAGATCCGGGATGAGGAAACCGCCGATGTGGCTTTCCATGCCGCCATGACCGGCCATCTGGTTTACTCGACCCTACACACGAGTTCGGCTGCGGCAACCGTGGCCCGCCTGCTTGATCTGGGCCTGAAACCCTTTGTACTGGCTTCCGCCCTGGAGGCGATTATTGCCCAGCGGCTGGTTCGCAAAATTTGCACTCACTGCCGGAAAGAAACCCCGCCACCGTCTGAGGTTCTCGCTCAACTGGGTCCCGAGTTTCAGAGCGCAGAGCTGGTGTTCTATCGTGGCGAAGGCTGCAACAAGTGTCATAAGGGCTATAAAGGACGGGTAGCGATTCACGAGGTCCTGACCATGAACGAGGACCTGAGGATTGCGATTACCGAAGGCGCGAGCGCCATGCAGATCGAGACCATCGCCAGGGAGCAGGGCATGAAGGTACTTCTCGATGATGCACTGGAGAAACTGCGGGCCGGTCTGACAACGCCGGACGAAGTGCTACGACTCCTGGGGCCACAGGTGTTGAATGGTTAGTAATCGCAGTCGGGAAATTTTCTGGTTTTGCCTTGCACTGGCACTGGCAATCTCGCTGGCTTCGGTGGGTGGCGTGATTCTCTGGGACTTTTTCGTGGGGGGCTCGGACACCCCCGGGAGAATCTCTCTGCATCCGGGAGGAGGGGTTCTTGCCATCATTATCAGTGCCACGCTGCTAACGCTGCTTTTCCAGTTGCCCAGACTAGCTACCGCCTTCGGTGTTCTGGGCCTGCTGGCCACTATCACCTTCAGCGTACTGCCGGCACTGCCTTTCGGACCCGGCCTCCGATTCATGAAGATCAGCCCACTACTACTGATCGCGATCGGGCTTGTTTTTCTGAGCGCCCTGGGGGCCATCCATGTCCCCAGGGGATGGAAAGTCGGGCTGGTTTCAGCCCCCATTGTGCTTGCCATCGGCTTCATTTCACTCCTGTCCCGCTGGTACCCGTCAATGGCAGCTGCCGGCGTCGGCACCATTGCCGAGTCCACTCTGGTGGTCAGTCCCCTGCTCGTGCTTGTTGGCCTGACCCTGCCTTTCCTTTACCGGATATACCACCGGGAAATCCCGGTCTATTCCAGGGGACTCATCCTGGTAGGCATCTTCGGCATTCTGATAACGACGGTTACCTGGCACACCATGAGGTTGCAATACAGCGAGAATCTCAAGGAACGGGCGCAAACTCAGGTCAGCCAACTGGCCGCTGCCACCGCGTCCGCCTTCCATGTAAAACTCGCGCTGGTAAGACGGCTTGCTGAACGGTGGGAAATTCTTGACGGGGCGCCGTCGGAACAGTTCTGGCAGCAGGAAGTAAGCAGCTATCTGAGGGACTTCCCCGAGATTCGGCTGATTGCTCTGCTGGACCGGGACCTGAACTTCATTCGCGTGGCGTCCCGAACCCTTGATTATCGCACCTGGCTGGATACTTTTCTTGGCCAGAATGGAACGAGGAAATGGTTTGAGCATGTGGTCGAATCCAAGGCGCCTCACCTGAGCTGGCCCATGCCCGACAGAAAAGGCAGGGCACATGCAGTGATCTCCGTCTCGGGAGCCCCTATGCCGGGTAATCCCTGGCCCGTTGTTGCGGTTGTCGACCTGCATCACGTTTACCGGGGGCTTACCCAGCAGCAAAACACCACTCTTAATCTGGCGGTGTTCTATGAGGAACAACTGGTTTATGACACCTCTCCAAACATTCCAAAATCTGAGCAACTACACCTCGCCTCAGCTGTTGTGGAGGCCCATCATGACAACGTCTGGCGGATTGATGCCTACATAGGCCGGGGTTCATTACCAACGGACGAACTCTACCTGCCCCCGCTAATCCTGTTCGGCGGTTTGGGCATGAGTTTTCTCGTGATGCTGATACACCTGTTCTGGCGGGAATCCGAACGTCGATCCGTCGTGCTGACTGAACTTAACGACACGCTCAACTACCACCTGGAGGAGGAACGTAGTCTTCGCCAGACCAATGAAAAAATTATGGAGTTTTCCCGGGATTTGCTTTGTTCCATCAGCCCTGCAGGCAACTTCCTGACGGTCAGCCCGGCCAGTGAGGCCGTGCTCGGCTACGCTCCGGGAGACCTTAAAGGCCAACACTACGATCTGCTGCTTCTCCCCGAAGACAGGGATTCAACCGTTGAGGAAGTCAGGAAACTCGCCTCAGGCCAGAGCAACAGGGCTTCAGGATTCCGAACCCGGCTCCGTCACAGGGACGGCCATACGGTTACCGTTTCCTGGACTGCCGAATGGTCAAAGGAGGATAACGCACTGTTCTGCGTTGGCCGGGATATCAGTGACGAGTTGGTCGCCGAGACGCTCAGCCGGGAGCGTGACCAGTTCTTTTCACTGTCACCAGACATGTTCTGTATTGTCGACCTGAACAGCCATTTCTTCGAGATGAATAACACCTTCGTGCAAACCCTCGGCTATACCCGGGAACAGTTGCTTGGCACCTCCTATCTGGACATTGTTCACACAGATGACCACCAGAAAGTGAATGAAGCCGTCCAGTCCCTGACCGAAGGAGAGGATGTTCACAACCTGTTCATCCGGGCTATCGACACCGCCCATAGCGAACACTGGCTGCAGATCAATGCCATTCTCAGTGGCGACGATCTGATCTACGTCGTCGCCCGAGATATCACCGAATCACTGGAAACCCAGGAGCGACTCAGAAGAAGCGAGGCCCTGCTCAGCATCGCCGAAAAAACCGCCATGATTGGCGGATGGACCGTTGAGATCCCACCCGGGAAAATCACCTGGACGCCGGTCATGTTCGACATATTCGAGGTCCCGCCAGGTGAGGAACCGGATCTGGAGACAGGCTTAAGCTTCTACACCGACGATTCCCGGGAAACCCTCTCCGCGGCGATCGACCTTTGTTCCAGAACCGGCATCCCGTTTGACGAGGAGGTGCAGTTCCTCACCGCCAGTGGGCGGCTCCGCTGGGGGCGTGTCATTGGCCATGCCGTCAAGAACGAGAAAGGAGAGGTCGTGCGATTGCAAGGCGGCTTCCAGGACATTACAGCCTCACGCCAGGCCATGGACCAGATCAGACGCTACGCTGAAAGACAGGCAACCATCTTCGAGAGCATTACCGATGCTTTTTTCACCGTCGACAGGGATTGGCGATTCACCTATGTGAACCGTCGCTCCGAGGAACTCATCCACAAACCACGCGAGGAATTGCTGGGCCATAGCCTTTGGGAAATTTTCCCGGCGGCTATCGGCACCGAGTTCGACGAGATGTATACCCGTGCCATGGAGACCGGCGAGTCAGTCTCTTTCGAAGGTTACTATGCCCCCCTGGATAACTGGCTTGAAATCAGCGCTTACCCGTCCGAGGAAGGGCTTGCAGTATATTATCGAAGCATTCGCGAACGAAAGGAGGCCCAGTGGAAGCTTGAAGAAACGCTCAAAGAACTGGAACGGAGCAACCGGGAGCTCCAGGATTTCGCATTCGTAGCTTCTCACGACCTTCAAGAGCCTCTCAGAAAGATAAGGGCCTTTTCTGACCGGCTTCTGGTGAAATCCGACAAGCTGGGTCCGGACGAGCGGGACTACCTTGAACGTATGCAATCTGCAGCAGCGCGTATGCAATCGCTGATCATGGATCTGCTGTCCTATTCCCGGATAACAACCCGCGCCAAGCCTTTCGAAACCTGCGATACCGAGGCAATACTGAGAGGCGTGCTGCAGGACATGGAAACCGCCATTTCGGCGGAACAGGCGAGTATCCAGGTCTCACCGCTACCTTCCATTTTCGGGGATGCCACCCAGTTGAGGCAGGTATTCCAGAACCTGATCAGTAACTCCATTAAATTTCATGAACCCGGCAAAGTGCCTGAAATAATGATCTACCCTGAGGCAATCGGGCAGGATTGCTGGACACTGGTGGTTTCCGATAACGGCATAGGCTTCGATGAGAAGTACGCGGAGAAAATCTTCCATCCGTTCCAGCGCCTGCACAAGCGTGACGCCTACAGCGGAACCGGGATTGGCATGGCCATTGTGAAAAAAATTCTTGATCGGCACGGTGCCAGTGTCCTAGTCCAGAGTGTTCCCGGCGAGGGAACCACTTTCCGCATCCGTTTCGGGCGTCACGAAACGGTAGAAGGGGCCAACCATGGATAACATACAAGCGACCCCCCTGGTTCTTATCGCCGAAGACGATCCGGACGATCGCATGTTGATTCGCGAAGCTTTTGAGGAAAGATGTCCGAACTGCAGGCTGCATTTTGTCCAGGATGGTGAGGAGCTCATGGCTTTTATCGGGAAAAGTCTCTCAGACGCGGAAAACCTATCGCCTTCGGTGCTGCCGGATATGCTCCTGCTTGACCTGAACATGCCGCTCAAGGATGGCCGGGAATCGCTCATTGAATTGCGAAATAACGCGTTGTTTAAGCAAATCCCGACGGTTGTCATGACCACCTCGGAAAGCGATGAGGACAAACAGTTCTGTCTTGCGAACGGGGCCAACGATTACCTTGTCAAACCCTCCAGCTACACCAAGCTATTGGACGCTGTCGAGTCTTTACAGCCGTATTTTTCGAGAAACGCGGGCAAACATTAAAACCGGATGATTATGAGTAACAGCGACCCGACCCTGCGAATTCTGCTCATCGAGGATGATGAAGACGACTATCTGATTACCCGCGACTTGCTCAGTGAAGCCAGTCCGGTAACCACAGAATTAAACTGGCAGGACAGTTTCAGCACCGGTTTGGAAGCGCTTCACACACTTAAAATTGATGTCGCGCTGATCGACCTCAGACTGGGGCCGGATTCAGGTCTGGACTTGATCAAGCAGGCCCGGGAAGAAGGCATCACCACGCCCTTCATTCTACTGACCGGCCAGGGCGATGCTGAGCTCGATGCCCGGGCGGTAGAACTTGGGGCGGCGGACTACCTCACCAAGGGCGACATCGACAGTCATACACTGATTCGAAGCATCCGCTACGCCATCGATCGGGCCATGGCCAACGAACACCTGGCCAGCAGCGAGGCACACTACAGGCTGCTGTTCGAGAACAATCCGGCGCCCATGTGTCTTATTGACCCAGAAAGCGGTGCCATACAGTCTGTTAACCAAGCAGCTCAACTCCTGTACGGATACTCAGCGGAGGAGCTCGAAGGCAGTCACTGGAGCGTTCTCAGAGAATCTGAGAACGACGCCGATGTCTCCACAGAGGGATTGATCCTCAGGCAGGACGGAAAACTCGAGCATCATCGGAACCGGAACGGCGAGGACCTGTTTGTTGAAGTCGTGTCCGAAGAGATTGTGATCAACCATCACAACCTCATTCTCCAGATGTTGACAGACATGACCGCCCAGATTGCAGGCAACCGCAAGCTTCGGCTGATGCAACGATGCATCGAGTCGAGCTCCAACGGCATTGTTATCTGCGACGCTCATGCTCCGGATTTGCCGTTGGTATACGTCAATCCGACCTTTGAGCGTGTCACCGGGTACTCCAAAGAAGAAGCGTTGGGCCAGAACTGTCGTTTCCTGCAGGGTGATGAATCCGATCCCGACAATGCGCAACCACTGGCCGAAATCAGGGCCGCACTCAGACAGGGCAAGGATGTATCGGCGGTTTTACGCAATTACCGCAAGGACGGGACGCCCTTCTGGAATGACCTGTATCTGTCCCCGATCAGAAACCAGGAAGGCCGGATTACCCATTTTGTCGGCATACAGAACGATATTTCAGAGCGTAAATCCGTTGAAAGCGAGCTTGCATACAATACCAGCCACGACGTGCTTACCCGCTTGCCCAATCGGGCCCTGCTGGAGGACCGTCTGACTCAAGCCTGCCAGTTCGCTCATCGTTACAGAAGGACAGTCGGCCTTCTGTTCATTGATCTGGACGGCTTCAAGCTTTTGAATGACTCCCTTGGCCACCGTGTCGGTGATCAGATACTTGTGGAAGTAGCCCGCCGGCTTGAGGCTATGGTGCGCTCAGGCGACACTATCGCTCGGATGAGCGGCGACGAGTTCGTTGTGGTATTGCCTGACCTGGCCCACACCAACGATATTATTCTGGTGGTTGAAAATGCCATTATGGAGCTTTCCCAGCCTTACCAACTCGGCGATGAAAACCTGCATCTGACTGCCAGTATCGGCATATCCGTCACGGACGGCGGTATCGCAAACCCAATGGAGCTGATACAGCAGGCTGACCTTGCCATGTACAGCGCCAAACAGCTCGGGCGAAACACTTATCAGTGGTTTTCTGAAGAACTGAACACGTCCGCGAGCTACCGGGTAAAACTGAGAAATGAACTCCAGGATGCCATCGAAAACGACAACCTGAGCGTTTATTACCAGCCGATTGTCGATTCCCGAACCGGTCATGCCCGCTCGGTCGAGGCCCTCGTGCGCTGGGAGCACTCAACCCGGGGCCTGGTATCACCGGGGGACTTCATACCACTGGCAGAGGAAACCGGCCAGATCGTTGCCCTTGGCAAACAGGTTTTGTACAAAGCCTGCCGTGACATGGTTGAACTCCAGTCTGCTGGCTTCAGGGATTGCAAAGTAGCGGTAAATGTTTCCCCAATACAGATTCGTAAAGAGGGATTCCGTGAAACCGTCCAGGAAGCCCTCACCCGCTCAGGCCTGTCTCCGGAAGCCCTGGAGCTTGAGGTGGTCGAGTCGTCAGTACTGTACGATACAGACCGGGTAATCCAGACATTGAACGAGTTACGAGAGCTGGGCGTGCGCATCGCCATTGATGATTTCGGCACAGGCTTCTCCAGCCTCAGCTATATCAAACTGATGCCTGCCAACAAGATCAAGATTGACCAGTCGTTTATAAAGGATGTTATCCAGAGTCGAAGTGATGCCGCCATTACCCAGGGCGTTATCTCCATGGCGCATCATCTCGGGCTGGAAGTGGTTGCAGAAGGTGTTGAAACGGAGGGCCATGCCGTCTTCCTGAGAAAGCATCAGTGTGATCTACTACAGGGCTTCGTATTCGCCAGGCCGATGCCTTTTGCAGACCTTAAAACTTACATGAATACCCATGGAGCCGGGACAGCCAACGTCCATAGTGCCGAACTGACAAACCAGAAAACGCTGCTTCTGCTGGACGATGAGGAAAACATACTCAAAGCGCTTAAAAGAGTTTTCCGGCGGGATGGCTATCGGATACTTTCGACTACCAGTATCAGCGAAGCCTTCAGACTACTTGCCGAAAACGACGTCCAGGTCATCATTTCGGACCAGCGAATGCCCGAGATGTCTGGAACCGAGTTTTTCAGTCAGGTTAAGGCCATCCATCCGGAAACGGTCAGGATTGTTCTCTCCGGCTATACCGACCTGAAGTCTGTAACCGATGCCATCAACGAAGGGGCAATCTATAAGTTCCTGACCAAGCCCTGGGACGACAAGCAGATTCGTGAGCAGATTCAGCAGGCGTTTCAATATCACGCGGCCATGCAGACTTGATGAAAGCGATCACGTAAACCGCTGCTTCAACTGGAGTTGAATCCGGATTCAGAGGTAGACTGTCGCCTCGATAAGCAGTATTCAGGAAGCTTTGTTTTGACCGAACTCGTCCGAATCGCACCCGGCGCCCTGACAATCGGCCGGCCCCTGCCCTGGAACGTCTATGATGCTGACGGCAATGTGCTTCTGCGCCAGGGCTATGTCATTCAGACGGATTCCCAGTTGGAACAACTGTTCGAGCGCGGAAGATTCAAGCCTCGCAAGATCGAGCGGCCTCAGGAGGAGGTTTTCGAGGATACACGAGATCGCAACCCATTTGCCGATTACCCGGATCTGCTTCACTCCCTCGAAGCAACCCTGAAAGCTATTACCGATTCTGATCCCTCGGCTAACAAACGCTTGCTCGGCCTCGCCCGAATGATCGAACGCACATGTGCAGAATCACCCGACGCCACCCTGGCACTGGTTCACCTCTACTCGATCGGGCCAGTGATATACGAGCAGATTCTGTTTTACGCCATCCTTTGTCAGTTCATCGGCAAGAAGTTCGGCCTGGAAGAGCAAAGAGTCTCTGTACTCACTACAGCCGCCCTTACGGCGAACCTTGCTCTCGTGCCCATCGCCGACAAACTCAATGCGTCCAATACGGTGCTGAACGATGAGCAACGGGGGGTGATTCGCAAACACCCCCAACGCAGCATTCAGGCACTCAAGGCGGCAGGCATCGACAACAAGCTGCTACTGACCATCATTGCCCAGCACCATGAACAAGCTGACGGCAGCGGCTATCCAAGGGGCCTGAGTGGCACCGAAATACGGCCGGAAGCGGAAATTCTGGCGCTGGCAGAGCGTTACATCGCCATGATCACCAAGCGCGCCTACCGGCAGCGCATGAATGTGACCGACGCCCGGAAGCTGATTGCCAACCTGGCCGATGGCAAGTTCCGACCGGCGATCCCAAAGGCCCTGCTGCAGGTGCTGGGCGAGCACCCACCCGGCATTCTGGTACGCCTTGAAAACAACGAAGTGGGAGTAGTTACCCGCCGGCCAGTCCGGGCCCGGGGGCCCTTCGTGAAAGCCATCTTCGGCCCCCGGGGCAATCGCTACACCGGCACTTTCGAGCGGGACACCAGCGAGCCAGATTTCGGTATTCAGTCTCTCGAAGAGCCTGAAATCATGCCCTCCATGGACTTCAGTCTGGTCTGGGGCTTCCGCTCCTGACCACCGTCGTCACACCCTCATAGACCCAGCGCCTTGGCGTGATGATCCAGGTGATCATCAATGAACGAGGCAATGAAAAAATAGCTGTGGTCATAGCCCCGATGCATGCGCAGATCGATGTGATGGTGGAACTTCTCACAGGCATCTGCCAGAGCATCCGGGTTGAGCTGGCTGTCCAGAAACTCGTCGGCCGTGCCCTGATCCACCAATAGAGGCAAGCGCTCCCGAGCGGTCGGAATCAGCAGAGTGGCATCCCATTCTTCCCAACTGCGGGGGTTGTCTCCGAGGTACCCCGTGAAAGCTTTCTGGCCCCAGGGACATTCAGTGGGGTTCGCGATGGGCGCGAACGCCGATACCGAGGCATAGCGGCCAGGGTTTTTAAGGGCGCAGATCAAGGCACCATGGCCACCCATGGAGTGACCGCTGATTGAACGTTTGTCCGTGGCCGGCAATTCGTTTTCAATCAACTGCGGCAATTCCTTCACGACATAGTCATACATCCGGTAATGGGGTGCCCAGGGTTGCTCGGTAGCGTTGATGTAGAAACCGGCTCCGGAGCCAAAGTCGTAGCTGTCGTCCTCGCCCGGCAGGTTCACCCCACGGGGGCTGGTGTCCGGACAGACAATCGCCATACCCAGTTGCGAAGCGCGCTTCAGGGCGCCGGCTTTCTGCATGAAATTCTGGTCGGTGCAGGTCAGCCCTGACAGCCAGTAGAGGACCGGCACTTTACCCGGCCTGGAGCCCACAGCCACGGGCGGCAGATACACCGCAAACTCCATGTCGCATTCGAGGGTAGCGGAGGTATGCCGGTAACGGCGGTGCTCGCCTTCGAAACAGACGTTCGTGGATAGGAGTTCCATAGTGTCCTCAGTTTTGGGAAAAGTGTGTTTCAGTATTCGGCACTGGCGTGCTTTGGCGGCTCAAGACCAAACCCGGTGCGTGCCAGCTCGGCCAGGATAGCAGTACGCGTGACAATACCAATCAGTTTGCCGTGATCCACAACAGGGTACACCTTTGGCTTGCCCGCACCGAGGTTCTGAGCGAGATCCACGACAGACATCTCTGCCGAAATCGTCACCGGTTTCCGGAACATAACATCGTCAACGAGCGGGTCGCCCTCGCGGTGATAGCCGCTGACCAGCAGGGCATGGATGCAGTCCTGCTCGGAGATAAAACCGATTACATGACGTTGGTCATCAACAACCGGCAGGCCGGTCACGTGGTTGTGGAGCAGCGTCTTCACCACTTTGGTGAGCTGCGTGCCACAACGGATCGGCTCGATGTGGTTCCACATGACATCTGAAACTTTCAGTGAACGCATGGGCAGAATTCCTCCCCCTGGTGTGTGATCGCTATTGATATGAGCATAGGCAATCACATCCGAATCCACCACTTTTCCCGGGCCATCGGTTTACATGGAAAAATATCTGACTAAACTCAGCCGGTTATACCCAACCCGGGTCAAAAATCCAAACCAATCCATGGCATACAGAGGGAGATCCCATGGAAGCTATTTCTGAATTCGTTGGGCAGATAAACGGACTGGTCTGGGGCCCACCCATGCTGGTTCTGATACTGGGGGTCGGGCTGTTCCTTAGCCTGGGCCTGAAGCTGATGCCGGTGCTGAAGCTGGGCGCCGGCTTCCGGCTGATGTGGAAAGGCCGCACCGCCGCCGGTGCCGAATCCGAGGGTGAAATCCCGCCGTTCCAGGCATTGATGACAGCGCTCTCAGCCACCGTTGGCACCGGCAACATCGCCGGGGTTGCCACTGCTGTGTTCCTGGGGGGCCCCGGTGCGCTGTTCTGGATGTGGCTGACGGCCCTGGTGGGGATGGCTACCAAGTATTCCGAGGCAGTGCTGGCAGTGCGTTACCGGGAAGTGGACGAGCGAGGCGCTCATGTTGGCGGCCCTATGTACTACATCCGCAACGGGCTTGGCCGCAAATGGGCCTGGCTTGGCGTCCTGTTTGCCGTTTTTGCCGCCATTGCCGGTTTTGGCATCGGCAACACCGTGCAGGCCAACTCGGTGGCCGATGTCATGGAGACCAACTTCGGGTTGCCACACTGGCTGACCGGCCTGGTTCTCATGGTTCTGGTAGGCATGGTCCTGATTGGTGGCATCCGCAGGATTGGCCATGTTGCCAGTGCCCTGGTGCCGTTGATGGCGGTTTCCTACCTGGTCGCCGGGCTTGTGGTACTGGCCATTAACGCCGCCGACATTCCCGCCGCCTTTTCCCTGGTGATCCAGCATGCTTTCAGCCCCATCGCCGCCGAGGGTGGATTTGCCGGTGCGGCAGTCTGGGCCGCGATCCGCTTCGGGGTGGCTAGGGGCATCTTTTCCAATGAAGCTGGCCTGGGCTCCGCGCCCATTGCCCATGCCGCAGCGCAAACCCGGAACCCGATCAATCAGGGCATGGTGGCCATGCTCGGCACCTTCATTGATACCATTATTATCTGCACCATCACCGGCCTGGTGATTATCACCTCCGGAACCTGGACCTCTGGTGAATCCGGCGCCGCACTGACTTCAATGGCGTTTCAGGAGGCGCTACCCGGCGTTGGCAACTATCTTGTAGCTATTGCCCTGGCAGTATTTGCATTCACAACCATCCTCGGCTGGTCATTCTATGGGGAACGCTGCGTCGAGTTCCTGTTCGGCGTAAAGGCCATAGTGCCGTACCGCGTTGCATGGATTCTGGCCATCCCGGTGGGTGCAACCCTGAACCTGGGTTTCGTCTGGCTGGTGGCAGACACCCTGAATGCCATGATGGCGCTACCAAACCTGATTGCCCTGCTGATGCTCAGCCCGGTTGTGTTCAAGCTTACCCGGGAGCACTTTGAGAAAGAGAAGGCATTGGGGGTTTGAGCCCCTTGTAATTGCCTCCTCTGGCACCAAGATTTGTGATATACACTCAGAACAAAATCCGGCAGTTTTCGGGCCGGGATAACAAACGAAATTGTCACTACCATGATCGAAGGAGAGTACACATGACTTTACGTCTCGGAGATACCGCACCCGATTTTGAGCAGGAGTCCAGTGAAGGGAAAATTTCGTTTTACGACTGGCTGGGTGACAGCTGGGGGGTATTGTTTTCACACCCGGCGGATTTCACCCCGGTCTGTACCACAGAGCTGGGCCTGACCGCCAAGCTGAAGGATGAGTTCGCCAAGCGTGGCGTAAAAGCCATTGCCCTGAGTGTCGACCCGGTCGACTCCCACAAGGAGTGGATCAAGGACATCAACGAAACCCAGGGTTGCTCGGTAAACTTCCCGATCATTGCAGATCACGACCGGAAGGTATCCGAGCTGTACGACATGATTCACCCTAACGCCGACAGCAGCCTTACCGTGCGTTCCTTGTTCGTGATTGATCCGAACAAGAAAGTACGGCTGATGATCACCTACCCGGCTAGCACCGGTCGTAACTTTAACGAAGTGCTGCGGGTGATCGATTCGCTGCAGCTGACCGATGAACACAAGGTCGCAACTCCGGGCAACTGGGAGCGTGGTGGCGACGTGGTCATCGTTCCGTCCCTGCAAGACGAGGAAGAAATCAAGCAGCGCTTCCCCAAAGGCTACAAGGCCGTGAAATCCTATTTGCGGATGACACCGGACCCGAAAGCCAACTGGAGCGGTGACTGATCACTAGCCTCTTAAGTGTCTAGTCCTGAAATAGGTTTACACCTACTTCTATCGAAACGCCCGGTGCACCGCATCGGGCGTTTTGTATTTGAGGGCCAGATGTGGCCGTCTTGTGTTATAGGTCTGCACGGACTGATCAAC
>NZ_VIRN01000093.1 GCF_008107725.1 Marinobacter sp. BW6 | reverse complement strand
GCTGGTCCGCCCCATTGCCCCCCTGCGCGCCGGCAGCGGCTACCGGCTGAGCGGCAAGGTCATGCTCAAGGCCGCCAATACCCGTGAAACCGTGCGCATGGCGCTGCTCAGCGAACGCGCCGATGGCGCCCTGGCCTACAACCCGGCGCAGAGCGTCGAACTGTCGGTCAGCGGCAACGAGTTCAGTCGCCTGGAGAAGACCTTCGACTACCGTCCCGCCGCCGACCAGCGCAACCTCTACGTGGCGGTCTGGAGCGACAGCGGCGCCAGCCTGCTGGTCGACGAGATGAACCTGCAGGAAGCCCAGGCCGCGCCGCCGAGCGTACCGCCGGCGCCGAAACGCATCGCCTACGACTTCGAGAGCGGCATCGGCGGCTGGAGCGGCGTGCATGCCAGCGCCCGCGCCACGCGCGTCGCCAGCGCCGGGCGG
>NZ_VIRN01000063.1 GCF_008107725.1 Marinobacter sp. BW6 | reverse complement strand
GTAGATTATCTTTTGCAGTTGTTACTGCTTGTGTCAATTGTTCTACTTGTGATTTGTCGAGTGTTGGATTACCTGTTTGGTTAATTAAATCTTTTGCATTTTGAACTGCTGCTTGGTAAGCATCTTTTTGCGGTTTATCTTCATTGATAAACTTGCTACCAGATTCTGTTTGTTGTTGATCTTGAATACTATTACGTAATGCTTGCATTGCTTGATCAAGCGCTTTTGCTTCAGCTAATTTTTGTGCTACTTCGCCACGAGTTGCTGCGTTGTTTATTTGGCTTTCAAGTGCTTGACGTTGCGGATTATTCAAACCATTTAATTGATTTAAATCAGTAACCGCATGTTGTTTATCGTCTGCAAGTTTTTGATCACCGTGTAGGTTATCTTTAGCTTGGTTAACAGCTTGTGTCAATTGTTCAACTTGTGCT
>NZ_VIRN01000056.1 GCF_008107725.1 Marinobacter sp. BW6 | reverse complement strand
GAACGACGAAGAAGCTGCCGGCCTCGATCGACAGGCTGACGCCGTTGAGGGCCTTGTGCGAACCGAAGTATTTGGTGACGGAGGAAAGCCGGATGGACATGCCTTCCGTTATCGCCCTCCTGTGACAGTCTCATTACACCGTCAGGGTTGTCGTTTCTTATCGTTGCCGCAGGCTGAGCAGCAGATCAACTTCCTCTTCCAGGGCACGTCCATAGGCCCGCGCGGCGGGCGCATTGGTCTGGCTCAGGGTCTCGTGGCGAAACAGGCAATAGGCCGCCAGGCGCCAGTGATAGGCGTCGCGCTCCTCCAGAAACCGGCCGACCATTTCCTGCTGCGGTTAATGTTCCAGGAACATCTCTTCCACATGGGCGACCAGCGGATGCAGGCCGTAGAGCATGGCAAGCCCGGGCGAAACGAAACAGACAATGTCC
>NZ_VIRN01000092.1 GCF_008107725.1 Marinobacter sp. BW6 | reverse complement strand
TGCCAAGGGACCACGTCTTCCGCTCATCCTGGTACCGACGACAGCCGGAACAGGCTCGGAAGTCACCCCGATTTCGATCATCACGGTGGGCGAAGAAGAAAAAAGGGGGGTCGTCTCCCCTTTCCTGTTGCCGGACCTGGCCGTTCTCGACCCGTTGCTGACACTCGGCCTTCCCGGCCCCGTGACGGCCGCGACCGGCATCGATGCGATGGTGCATGCCATTGAAGGCTATGCCTCGAAATCGGCCAACAACAATCCGGTTTCCAGAACACTGGCGGTCGAGGCTCTCCGGTTGCTGGGTGGCAACATCGAAAAGGCCGTCCTGACGCCAAGGGACGAAGACGCCAGAGGCGCCATGCTGCTCGGCTCCATGCTGGCCGGCATGGCCTTCGCCAATTCGCCGGTCGCTGCAGTGCACGCCCTCGCCTACCC
>NZ_VIRN01000047.1 GCF_008107725.1 Marinobacter sp. BW6 | reverse complement strand
AATTGATGCTCAATATCAATAATGTTTTGGAACTTGTGTAAGAAGAAGTAATCAATCTGAGTCATATTATGAATTTCTTCTAATGTTGTGCCTCTTCTAATTGCTTCGCCGATGAAAAATAATCGTTCATCATCTTGGTGTGAAATACGTTCTTTAATATAATCAAGATCGAAGCTTTCACCATTTGGTAATCCTAAGTGATGCACACCATACTCAAGTGATCGAATTGCTTTTAACAATGATTCTTCGTAAGTTCGACCAATGGCCATAACTTCACCTGTTGCTTTCATTTGTGTGCCAAGCTCTCGTTCTCCTTTTTCAAATTTATCAAAAGGAAATCTTGGTATTTTTGAAATCACATAGTCTAAAGTTGGTTCAAACGCTGCATAAGATGTTCCTGTAATTGGATTTAACATTTCATCTAATGTTAGAC
>NZ_VIRN01000089.1 GCF_008107725.1 Marinobacter sp. BW6 | reverse complement strand
GGGCACGGACCCATAAATGAAGACGAAATGGCATGGGTCCGTACCCTAGGCAAGGAGCGAACGCCGTTTTCCGTGACGGCCCGGTTCGCAAAGTTGAGGTCTGGACGTGACTGAACTCACCATTACCCGCGCCGTGCGCATGCCGGACCCGTTCCGGATCGAGCGGTTCCTGTCCAATCCGAAACTGGGTCCCCGTCTGCTGTTCTTCAGTGGCGGTACAGCGCTCAACGGCATTGCACAGCAGCTTAAGCGCTACACGCACAATTCCATCCATCTCGTGACACCGTTCGACAGCGGCGGTAGTTCGCAGGGTTTGCGGCTGGCCTTCAACATGCCGGCAATCGGTGATCTCAGAAGCCGACTGATCGCGCTTGCCGACGAGACGGTTCTCGGTCACCCGGATGTCTTTCGCCTGTTCACGCACCGTTTTGGAA
>NZ_VIRN01000091.1 GCF_008107725.1 Marinobacter sp. BW6 | reverse complement strand
AGTCTGGATCGGATTTGCAGGGTATGCTTAACGTTCGCTCACCCTGATGCTCACCGTGCAGTTCGGCATCGTCTATTTCGAACGCGCCGATGCGGACATTGGTTTTACTCATCGCTTCACCCCATTTTTCAGCTGAGTTGTGGTACGACCAGTTATGGCCGTTATTTTTCAGCGTAGTCAATGGGGCGAAAAGCGCCAGTCAAAAAGTGCGCATTTTTTGCGCGGCCTCACACCTTGCCGGCAAAAAGTTTTCCATCGCGCACCAGTTCGCGCGGATAGCTGTTCTTCAGTCGGGAGCCGACGCGCTTCGCCAGGCCCAGCGGGACGCCCTGGAAGGTCACAATGGTTTCATCCTGCCCAGGCGCGGTTTGCGGATAGACGTCGCGCCCGCGATACCATTCTTCCGCTTCCTCCTGCGACAGCTCGAAGGCGCGC
>NZ_VIRN01000088.1 GCF_008107725.1 Marinobacter sp. BW6 | reverse complement strand
CGATCCGCCGAATCATATCCGATGAGGACTCCCAGGGGGCCGACGCGGGAGACGACAGCGCGGATGAGACAGTAGCAACACCAGCAGAAGAAGAGGCGGCGGACGATATGGGCGATGCCTCCGAAATGTCCCAGGACGATCTCGACAAACTGTTCGACATGGACAGCGACGACGATGATATTGCGGCGGAAGAAGACGACAGCGCGGATGACATGGCCGCGGCCATGTCATCCGCGCTGTCGTCTTCTTCCGCCGCAATATCATCGTCGTCGCTGTCCATGTCGAACAGTTTGTCGAGATCGTCCTGGGACATTTCGGAGGCATCGCCCATATCGTCCGCCGCCTCTTCTTCTGCTGGTGTTGCTACTGTCTCATCCGCGCTGTCGTCTCCCGCGTCGGCCCCCTGGGAGTCCTCATCGGATATGATTCGGCGGATCG
>NZ_VIRN01000090.1 GCF_008107725.1 Marinobacter sp. BW6 | reverse complement strand
CTGAAAAAGGTATCAAAGATGTTAAAGTTACTTTATTAAATGAAAAAGGCGAAGTAATTGGAACAACTAAAACAGATGAAAATGGTAAATACTGCTTTGATAATTTAGATAGCGGTAAATACAAAGTTATTTTTGAAAAGCCTGCTGGCTTAACACAAACAGTTACAAATACAACTGAAGATGATAAAGATGCAGATGGTGGCGAAGTTGACGTAACAATTACGGATCATGATGATTTCACACTTGATAACGGATACTTCGAAGAAGATACATCAGACAGCGATTCAGACTCAGATAGTGACTCAGACAGCGACTCAGACTCAGACAGCGACTCAGACTCAGACAGTGATTCAGATTCAGAC
>NZ_VIRN01000084.1 GCF_008107725.1 Marinobacter sp. BW6 | reverse complement strand
GGCCTGTACTGCCCTGCCGACGATAACTCTGGCGCAGGACGCTCAGAAACCGAACATTCTATTTATTGTCTCCGATGACACGGGCTACGGGGATACAGGGCCCTATCTGGGTGGCGATGCGCGTGGCATGCCCACGCCGAACATCGACAAGCTGGCCGACGAAGGCATGATGTTTACGCATTTCTATGCCCAACCGAGCTGCACGCCGGGCCGCGCCGCGATGCAGACCGGTCGCATTCCCAACCGCTCCGGCATGACCACCGTAGCCTTCCAGGGGCAGGGTGGCGGACTGCCGGCTGCCGAATGGACCCTGGCCTCGGTCTTGAAGACCGGAGGCTACGACACCTACTTCACCGGCAAATGGCACCTGGGCGAAGACGACTACGCACTGCCCAACGCACAGGGCTATGACGTGATGAAATATGCCGGCCTGTATCACCTC
>NZ_VIRN01000037.1 GCF_008107725.1 Marinobacter sp. BW6 | reverse complement strand
TGGTTGATCAGTCCGTGCAGACCTATAACACAAGACGGCCACATCTGGCCCTCAAATACAAAACGCCCGATGCGGTGCACCGGGCGTTTCGATAGAAGTAGGTGTAAACCTATTTCAGGACTAGACAGAGCCCGATCGCTTTCCTGGGGCTTTGGCCCCCTTAACGCTGTCTCTTCAACCCGGTTGTCACCATAATTCGGGTGGAGATTTCCTCCACGGAATAGGCCGTGGTGTTGAGGTACGGGATCCGTTCTCGCCGGTACATCAACTCGATCTCCTCAATCTCATGCATGCACTGCTTGATGGAGGAGTAGCGAGAGTTAGGCCGGCGCTCGTTCCGGATGGTCGCAAGGCGCTCCGGATCGATGGTCAGGCCGAAAATTTTCTCTTTGTGAGGTTTGAGGGCTTTGGGTATCTGTTGGTCCGCCAGATCTTCTTCCGTAATCGGATAGTTCGCCGCTTTTACGCCGTATTGCAGCGCCAGATAGAGGCAGGTGGGCGTTTTTCCGCTTCGGGAGGCACCCACCAGGATCAGATCGGCTTCATCGTAATGCCGTGTGCGCGCGCCATCGTCGTTATCCAACGCAAAGTTGACCGCATTGATCCTGCGCTCATAACTCCCTTCGTTATTGATGGAATGGGACTTACCCACGGTATAAGAAGACGAAGACTGCAGCTCTTGCTCCAGGGGTTTGAGAAAGGTCCCGAAAATATCCACCATGAAGCCTTCGGCGGTGGCGATGATTTCCCGGATATCGCTGTTTACAATGGTGTCGAACACCAGCGGGCGTGCGCCATCTGTCTCGGCCGCCTTGTTGATCCGTTTGACCATTTCCCGGGCTTTTTCTTCGTCCGCAATATAGGGAACGGTGACCCGTTCAAATTCGATCTTTTCGAACTGGGCCAGAAGACTGTGCCCCAGTGCTTCGGCTGTCAGGCCGGTGCCATCAGAAATGAAAAAAGCAGTGCGTTTCATGCTGTATCGTCCGGTTCCTTGGTTCCTTTATTCCTGGCCTGGTGGCCTAGGTAATTTCCGCAGGTTACAGTATCATACACGCCAAGTTCGAGACTCCGCAGTGGATATTGTCTGCTTTTACTGCTTGATACCGCTGGCCCGATTTTGCTCTTAGCTTTACAGACTCAAGGGAGACATGCTTTGGAAGATTACATTATCTGGTTTGATCACCTGGGAATGTCCGATGTCGATCGGGTAGGCGGGAAGAACGCCTCACTCGGCGAAATGATCAGTAATCTCGCCAACGCAGGTGTTACCGTTCCGGGTGGCTTCGCCACCACAGCGCACGCCTATCGTGAATTCCTGGCTACCGACGGCCTGAAAGGCCGGATCGACGAGGCTCTGGATGCCCTGGACATCAACGATGTCAACGAACTCGCCCGGGTTGGGGCGAAGATTCGCCAGTGGATTATTGAGACGCCATTTCCGGACGTTCTGGAAAATGCGCTGAAAGAGTCCTTTGCAGCGCTGCAGGATGGTAACGAGCATATGGCCGTTGCTGTTCGATCCTCCGCAACGGCGGAAGATCTGCCGGACGCCTCATTCGCTGGCCAGCAGGAAACCTTCCTGAACGTGGTGGGCCTCGAGCAGGTACGCACCTCTGTAAAGGAAGTG
Organism: Marinobacter sp. BW6; assembly: GCF_008107725.1. Lineage (GTDB taxonomy): Bacteria > Pseudomonadota > Gammaproteobacteria > Pseudomonadales > Oleiphilaceae > Marinobacter. The sequence goes on along the minus strand of NZ_VIRN01000037.1, from coordinate 582,139 downwards.
TTTGCGTCGCTGTTCAATGACCGCGCTATTTCATACCGCGTGCACCATGGTTTTGACCACAAGATGGTCGCGCTCTCAGCTGGCATCCAGAAGATGGTGCGTAGCGAAACGGCGGCCAGTGGCGTGATGTTCACGCTGGATACCGAGTCCGGTTTCCGGGACGTAGTATTTGTTACTGCCTCTTACGGTCTGGGTGAGACCGTCGTTCAGGGTGCTGTAAACCCTGATGAATTCTACGTACACAAGCCTACTCTGGAAGCCAATCGTCCAGCCGTCCTGCGGCGCAATCTGGGCAGCAAGGCCATCAAAATGGTCTATCACACCAAGCCAGGTGAAGGCGAGTTCGTGGAAACGGTCAAGGTTGAGCAGGAAGACCGCAACCGCTTCTGCATCACCGACGCCGAGGTGGAAGACCTGGCCCGCCAGGCCATGATTATCGAGAAGCACTACCAGCGCCCCATGGATATTGAATGGGCGAAGGATGGTGATGACGGCAAGATCTATATCGTTCAGGCCCGCCCTGAAACCGTTAAAAGCCGCGCATCCGCTAATGTCATGGAGCGGTACCTGCTGAATGAAACCGGTAAAGTACTGGTCGAAGGCAGGAGTATCGGCCACAAGATTGGTAGCGGCCCGGTGAAGATCATCACCAGTATCAAGGAAATGGACCGTGTTCAGGCCGGCGATGTGCTGGTAACGGATATGACCGATCCGGACTGGGAGCCAGTGATGAAACGGGCTTCCGCTATTGTTACCGATCGTGGTGGCCGTACCTGCCACGCTGCAATCATTGCCCGCGAGTTGGGCATTCCGGCCGTGGTTGGTTGCGGCGATGCCACCGAGTTGCTGACCGACGGCCAGCAAGTGACCGTGTCTTGCGCCGAGGGTGATACCGGTATGATCTATGAGGGTGCCCTGGACTTCGAGCTACGGGAGAACACCGTGGACTCGATGCCCAACATCCCGTTCAAGATCATGATGAACGTGGGCAACCCTGACCGCGCCTTCGATTTTCAGGCGCTGCCCAACGAGGGCGTGGGGCTGGCGCGGCTGGAGTTCATCATCAACCGGATGATCGGTGTTCACCCCAAGGCACTGCTGAACTTTGACGGGCTGCCCCGTGATATCAAGCAGACCGTCGAAAAGCGCATCTCCGGCTACAGTTCCCCGGTGGATTTTTACGTCGACAAGCTGGTGGAGGGCATCTCTACACTGGCGGCTGCGTTCGCGCCCAAAAAGGTGATTGTGCGGTTATCGGATTTCAAATCAAACGAGTACGCCAACCTGATCGGCGGCACCCTGTACGAGCCGGACGAAGAGAACCCGATGCTCGGTTTCCGGGGCGCCTCCCGCTACATCTCTGACACGTTCCGAGACTGCTTCGAGCTGGAATGCCGCGCCCTGAAAAAAGTACGTAATGAAATGGGCCTGACCAATGTGGAAGTCATGGTCCCGTTTGTGCGCACTGTGGGTGAGGCGGAACAGGTAGTGAATCTGCTGGCGGAGAACGGACTCAAGCGTGGTGACAACGGTCTGCGGGTGATCATGATGTGCGAGCTGCCGGCCAATGCGCTATTGGCGGAGCAGTTCCTGGAGCACTTTGACGGTTTCTCCATCGGCTCCAACGATCTGACCCAGCTGACGCTGGGGCTGGACCGGGACTCTGGCATCATCGCTCACCTCTTCGATGAGCGTAACGACGCGGTCAAGGCTCTACTGTCCAATGCCATCCAGGCCTGCAAGAAGGCCGGCAAGTACATCGGGATCTGCGGGCAGGGCCCATCGGATCACCCGGATCTTGCCAAGTGGCTGATGGATCAGGGCATTGATACGGTGTCACTGAACCCGGATTCGGTGCTTGATACCTGGTTCTTCCTGGCCGACGAAAAAATCGACTGAGTTCAATTCCAGGATAAGGAGAGCAACAACGTGACGACGATAATTACCCCGGACCTGTGTGACGAGTTTCCGGAAGTGATGGTTGTGGAGCCTGGCTTCAATAACTATGGCGGCAACAAGGCCTTTGGCGGTGAGATTGTGACCGTGAAGTGCTTTGAAGATAATTCCGTGGTGAAAGAGCAGGTTGGCCAACCGGGAAATGGTCGTGTGATGGTCGTGGACGGTGGTGCCTCGAAGCGTCACGCGCTGCTGGGTGACATGCTGGCAGAGAAGGCGGCAAACAATGGCTGGGCCGGGCTTATCATCTATGGCTGCGTGCGTGACGTGGATGAGATTGGCAATACCGCCCTGGGTGTCCAGGCCCTGGGTACCCACCCCAGAAAGAGTGAGAAGCGTGGCCTTGGTGACCTGAACGTTTCGGTCACCTTTCACGGTGTTACCTTCCACCCCGGGCATTATGTGTATGCCGATAACAACGGCATCATCGTCTCGGAGAAGCCTCTGGTTTGAGGCTTTCATCGACACAGATAAAAACGGCGGCCATTGGCCGCCGTTTTTCGTTCAGCGAGTCACTTCGCTGATGTTTGTTCCCAGCAGGAATCCGTCTCCTTCTGGTTCGCAGCGAATAACCTCGCAAACGGTCTCCAGTGGCGGGAATTGATCACTGCTGGAGTGAAGAACCGTGAGAAGTTCCTCGCCAACGTCTACTGGCTGCTCAACGTAAAGTTGCATGCCGGTCGCGCTCAGATCACGGCAAACCCCCTTAAAGTGGTTGCCCTTGCTGTCGCTGATTTCAATTTCCGAGTTCACCTGCATACGGTGAAAATCGCGTTTTTCCGAATAATCCTTCATGGCATCAGGCCCAGTTGTCGGTTTTTCTTGTCGGTTTGAGCATCGGAATTAACAAGGCCAGCAACACGCCACCGAGAACCAGGCCGGCGCCCAGTAACATGAAATCGTATTCCTTGCTGGCTTCAAGGCGTTCGTTCTCGGCCGTGAGTACTTCAAGGTCGTTGCGAAGCTTCTGGTTTTCTTCACGAAGTTCACGATTACGACGTTCCAGGTTGATGGAGTCGGCTGCGATACTCTTGATCCGCTGTAGTTCCTCCTGGAGCTCTTGTGACCGGTCTGAGAGGGAAGATTCCGAGCTTTCCAGGGTGTCCCGCTCGCTGACAACGTTGGACAACTGCTCTTTTACCCTGGCCAGCTCCGCGCGGGTCTCTTCCAGTTGGCGGTTGGCTGTCCGGAGCCGGTCTGCGGCAATGGGTGTCTCGCTCAGGTACTGGCTGGAAACCCAGCCTTCGTTGCCCTTAGGGGTCCGAACCAGGGTATACCCGGAATCGGACGCCTCGATCACTTCCAGCGGGGTTCCACTCGGAACCGCGTTTTCGATGATCCGGAACTGGGAACCCGCGCCGGACCTCACCGGAAGGTACAACTGGTCGTCTACCCAGACAGTTTTGGCCTGGGCAACGGCAATGGACGACACTGCGAACAATACACTGATGGCGAGACGAAAAAGCGTCACTGGTTAGGTTCCCTGAAATTTTCCGGTTGAAATCTGAGCGTGATTAAAAGCGCAATTTTGTCACAGATGCCCCGCCGTGCAAGCGAGCCATCATTACAATAAACTCATGCAGCCCTGGGCCTTTGGTTACGGCAGAACAGCCTTGAAAGGCTTTACCACAACGTTCTGGTAAACGCCTGCATCAACGTAGGGATCGGCATCCGCCCAGGCTTGTGCTGCTTCAAGAGAGTCGAATTCCGCGATCACCAGGCTGCCGGTGAAGCCGGCATCGCCAGGCTCCGGTGTATCAAGTGCCGGGTGAGGGCCGGCAACAAGCAACCGGCCTTCGGCTTTCAAAGCCTGCAGCCGCTCGATATGAGCAGGGCGGGCGGACTGGCGCAACGGCAGGCTGTTCTCGACGTCTTCACTGATAATCGCGTAATACATTCAGCTCTCCGCAATGACTTTCTTTAACAGGCTATTTGGGCAGATAATCAGCGGTCGTGTCGCGCAAGGGTTGGCTGATACACTGTATAACCATGGCATGCCGCCAGTTATCTGATGATTCAGGATATTTTGTGACTATACCGCAAGACCCGCATTTGTGCATTGATCTGCATTGCCACAGCACGGCTTCTGATGGCGCGCTACCACCGGCGGCGCTAGTTGAGCGTGCTGCCGATCGGGGCGTTACCCATCTTTCCCTGACTGACCACGACACCATCGCGGGACTTGCCGAAGCAAAAACGGCTGCGCAGGCGCGGGGTATAGTGCTGATTCCGGGGGTTGAGCTCTCCTGTCTCTGGAAAAGCCGCACCATTCACATCGTCGGCCTCGATTTTGATCCTGAGGTAGCCGGTTTCCGGCAGGCCCTGAAGCAGCAGAACGACAATCGCTGGGCTCGTGCGCGAATGATCGCTGAGCGCCTGGGTAAGCTTGGTGTTGATGATCTTCTGGGCAGGGCCTCCGAGGCTGCCGGCGGTGATGTCCCGGGACGCCCGCACTTTGCCCAGGTTCTGACAGAGGCTGGTGTGGTCCGTAATGCTGCCCAGGCCTTCAAGCGACATCTGGGCAACGGTAAGGCTGGTGATGTGAAGGCTTTTTGGCCGGAGCTTCCAGAGGTCGTTCGCTGGATCACCGAGGCGGGAGGCGTTGCGGTTCTTGCCCATCCCCGAAAATATCAGCTTACGGCAACCAAGCTCCGGGAGCTGACAGCGGATTTCCGAAGGGCAGGGGGGCAAGCAATTGAGGTGTCTACCTCAGGGCAGTCCAGCGGCGATCTGGGCTTTCTGGCAGAGCTATGCCGGAAAGAGCAGTTGTTGGCGTCCCAGGGGAGTGATTTTCATTTTCCCGGCGCTCCCTGGTGTGAACTTGGCCGTATCATGAAAATGCCAGACGGGCTTGAGCCAGTCTGGCATTCATTCAAACAACCTGTTCGGAGCCCTGCGCTGGCTTAATCCGGCGCGTGGAACAGCAGGTACAGATCCGTCAGTGAGTCCGGAATGGCATCGGCCATCTGCCGGGACAACTTGTCACTGTTGCGAACCTTCTGAAAGTCCTCGTCATCGAAAAGTCCCGACAGGGTCAGCATAGGCACCATCAGATCGGCGGTTTCTTCCTCGCTGGCCGCTTCGAGCCACTGCTCTTCGTGCTCAAGGAACGTGTCCACGAACCCGGCACACCAGTTTTCGAGGGCATTCATCGGGTCACCGTCCTCTGGCTCCGGCAATTCCAGGGCCTGCCCCATATCCAGGGAATGGGCCATGTCATTTGCCAACTGGGTGGAGCAGCGGCTGAACACCTCGGGAATCCCGGTGTCGGGAACCTGATCGGCGCCCGTGGCGAGGCGGAAGATTTCTTCCGCGCTCAGTTCAGCCGGGCCGACGACGCTGGCACAGACCACCCCGTGGAAACCGAAGAAATCCAAGGCATCATCGCCCCAGGGCTCGGCAAAGAGGATGTCTTCCAGCGCTTCAATGTCGGAGTTCGATAGCATCAGTTAGTTACTCCCAGCCTTTTTGGCCTCTTCCGCAGCCTTCTGGCGCTTACGGACTTCTCTTGGATCATTGTAGGCGCGGCCCGGCGTGACTGGAGCGTCAACAACCGGAGCTTCGGCAGGCGTGTCCTGCATCGCCGTTTCGGGAGCTGAAGGCTTCTCGACCTTCTCCGGCTCAGCCTCTTCAGACTCTGCCTTTTCAGGCTCGATCTTATCAGTCTCGGCCTTGGCAGGTGTCGGCTGCTTCGGTTCAGGTTGGGCCTTCGGAGCCGGGCTTTCGGTTGTTGCCTTCTTCTCCGCTGGCTTTTCAGCCTTCTCAGGTTCTGCCACCGCCTCAGGTTTGGCCTTCGGCGCGGGCGTCTCTTTTGATTCCGTTGGCTGCTCTTTGGCCTTGGGCGCTTGTTCGCCTTCAGGCACTGCCTTGGCTTCCGACTCTGGCTTGGCGGCTGTTTCTTTCTTCGGAGCCTGGTCGGTCACCGGTTTTTGCTCATCAGCAACGGCGCTGCTTCTGGCAGACGCTTTGTCCGTGGCTGGTTTTTGAGCCTTTGCGGCAACTTTTTCGCCCTTATTCTCAGACTTCTGCCGAGGTTCGGAGCTCTTTTCGGCCTTGACCGGATCGGCTTTTTCAGGCTTCTCAGGCGTCGTTTTATCATCTTCAGGCTTTTCAGCTGGTTTTTCAGCTGGCTGGTCGACGACTTTTTCAGCCTCTTCCGGCTGAGCCTTGGGCTTGCTGTCTGAAGCCGCCTTGTCTGCAGATGCCTGCTCAGGCTTCTGCTCCTTTTCAGGCTCTTGCTGGACTGCCGCTGTTTTCGGCGCTTCCTTGGCAGCGGGTGCTGCCTCGGTCCGGGTTTCAGCTTTCTCGGACTTTTCGGGCGCCACCGCCTTACTCGCGGTTTCCTGCGTTTGCTCGGCCTTTACTTCCACCTTGGCGTCGTCACGACCTTTTTCCGGCTGGGTATCCTTCTGGTGCTTCTCGCTGCGGGCGGCTTTGCGATCCGCCGGTGACGAAGCCGGAGTTTCAGAGGGGGAGCCGTCACGATTGCGCTGGCGACGTGGCTTGCGACGCTTTTCGTCAGTGCCGGACTTGTCAGCAGGACCGGATTTGGCTGCATTATCCTGCGGGATCTGATCCTTCTGATCCTTCGGATCCTTCTGATCGCGGCTGTCTTTCTGGTCCCGCTGGGGTCTGTTGCGGCCACGACCCTGGTTGTCGCGACGGTTGTCACGGCGGTTGTCAGAGCCTTTATTGTCTCCGCTCTTGCCGTCGCCGCTCTTGTTGTCAGCGGCTTTACTGTCTGAAGCTTGGCGATTCTGATTGCCGCGGCCCTGATCGTCACTGCGGTTACGTCCGCGTCCGCGGTTGTCATCGCCCCGGTTCTGCTGGCCGCCCTGGCGACGGTCATTACCACTGCGGTTGCCGCCGGAACGCTGGTCGTCGCCGCGGGCTACCCGGGATTTGCGACGATCCTGACGGCCCTGGTTTCGGAGATCCTCGCGCTGGCTTTTACCCTCGTCGCGATTTTGCGTCTTTTGCTCTTCCTCGCCACTGAAGAAAGCGGCGATCTTCCGGCCGAGCTGGCGGAACAGGCCTTCTTCCTGCACGGCCACTTCGGCCGCTTCGGCGGCCTTCGGTTCTGCCGGAGTGGGCACGGGGGCGCTGGGTCGGATGGCCTTCACAGCGGCCTGCTCGCGAACCGGCTTCTCAGGGGCCGGGGCCTCAAAGATTTCCTCTTCACGCTCGCTGTATTCCTGTGCCACCTGGTGGCTGGAGATATGCTCGGGCGTGGTTTCATCCTGACGCATGCGGATGATTTCGAAGTGGGGTGTTTCCATGTGCGGAACTGGAACCACTACTACGCTCACTTCCTGCCGTGCTTCAATGTCGGCCAACTGCTTGCGCTTCTCGTTGAGCAGGAAAGTGGCAACAGAAACAGGCACGACGGCTCGCACTTCGCCAGTCTTGTCTTTCGAGGACTCCTCGTAGATCAGGCGCATGATGCTCAGGGCGAGGGATTCGATGCCGCGAATCGTGCCCTGGCCTTCACATCGGGGACAGACTTCGCTGCGGGTCTCCCCTAGGGAGGGGCGCAAGCGCTGTCGGGACATCTCCAGCAGGCCAAATCGGGAGATCTTGCCTACCTGAACCCGGGCCCGGTCGATTTCCAGGGCCTCGCGCATCTTCTGCTCTACTTCCCGCTGGTGCTTGGCCGGCGTCATGTCGATGAAGTCGATGACAATCAGGCCGCCCATGTCACGCAGGCGTAACTGGCGTGCAATTTCCTCGGCCGCTTCCAGATTGGTCTGGAGAGCGGTTTCCTCGATATCCTGGCCTTTGGTGGCCCGGGAGGAGTTGATGTCGATGGAAACCAGAGCCTCAGTCGGGTCAATCACGATGGAGCCGCCGGAGGGCAGTTTCACTTCCCGCTGGAATGCTGTCTCGATCTGGCCTTCAATCTGATAGCGGCTGAACAGGGGAATTTCATCCTTGTACAGCTTGATCTTGTTTTCGAAGGTGGGCATGACCGCACGAACGAAATTCAGAACGTCTTCATAGACGCTATTGGCGTCAATCAGGACTTCGCCAATGTCCTGGCGAAGGTAGTCGCGAACCGCGCGAATGATAACGTTGCTTTCCTGATGAATCAGGAAGGGGGCCTTTCGCTCGCCAGCGGCCTGAGTGATGGCTTCCCAGAACTGCACCAGATAATCCAGATCCCACTGCAGTTCTTCGGTACTACGGCCTATACCGGCGGTGCGAACGATGATGCCCATGGATTTCGGCACCTGAACATCGTTCATGGCTTCTTTTAGCTGCGCCCGCTCATCGCCCTCAATTCGGCGGGAAATGCCGCCGGCACGGGGGTTGTTGGGCATCAGTACCAGATAGCGCCCTGCCAGGGAAATAAAGGTGGTGAGGGCTGCGCCCTTGTTGCCACGCTCTTCCTTGTCGACCTGAACGATAACTTCCTGGCCTTCGGACACGACGTCCTTTATGTTGATCTTGCCTTCAATCTGGCCAGGAGACTTCTTGAAGTACTCCTTGGAGATTTCCTTCAGCGGCAGAAAGCCATGGCGCTCGGCGCCGAAATCCACAAAGGCAGCCTCAAGGCTGGGCTCAACGCGGGTAATGCGGCCTTTGTAGATGTTGGCTTTTTTCTGCTCGCGGGAGCTGGATTCGATATCAAGATCAAACAGACGCTGGCCGTCAACCAGTGCGACGCGCAACTCTTCAGGATGAGTTGCATTGATAAGCATTCTTTTCATGGAAAGAAAGAGTTCCTGTCGTTTAATTTGACAGAAAACCGGAGGGGTTCGCATCAGCGAAGCAGGATGTGCGTGCCGCGGGCCCTGTTACATCAAGGGCGGGCCGGCGGCCAGACGAATCAGACCCTTCCGGGGTTTGATCCTTTCGGTCTGAGACCAACGCCGACGATCCGGCTGCCTGAAAGCAGGGAGAGGTCGTGTAAGGTTCGTGTCTGTTGACGCATGTTATCCGTTTTCAGGTTCACTCAGGTGCCTGGGTCTCACGTCGTATTCGTATGCTGGACGGCCCGGCCCTGGGTGGCAGTGATTCTTCGCGATGTCGCCCGCGGTTTTCCGCGCGGTTTTTCTTTCTCCCGGGTACAGGATGCAGCCTTTTGAAGATCTGTCCTGGTCCTCCGGGAGCATTTCTCTCGCCGTTCCCGGTAGTGATTGGGTGCACGGCGTTCAAACTCTCGAATAGTGTCGGTATACTTCTGCCGCTCCGGCTTCTGACTTGAGTTGGTCAGGCCGTAGACAAACGGCAAAGCACGCCGGAATATAACAGTATTCATGCAGCCGTTCAATCCTGCAGCCATTCCATCATCCAAGGAACTTCATGTCCCGAAAGTCTGCCAGCAAAAAGCCAGCCCGATCCAGGCCCGAAAGGCCAGTTAAGACGAGTAAGGCAAGCAGCGGAAGCGCGGTTGTCCGTGGAGAAGTTCGCCAGGGTGTGCAGTGGGTCACTGTGGATGAGGATAACGATGGCCAGCGGGTGGATAATTTCCTTCTTGCCCAGCTCCGGGGCGTGCCCAAGAGTATTATTTATCGGGTGATCCGGAAGGGCGAGGTGCGGATTAACAAGGGGCGGGTGAAGCCGGATACACGTGTGAATGCCGGGGATCAGGTGCGCATACCGCCTGTAACCCGCAAGGAAAAGCCCGAGCAGGTGGCCCCTGGTTCCAGAGTCCAGGGGGTGATGGAGTCGGCCATTGTCTTCGAGAACGACCAGATGCTGGTGGTCAACAAGCCCTCAGGTATCGCGGTTCACGGGGGCAGTGGGCTGAGTTTCGGCTTAATCGAGGTGCTTCGTTCGGCTCGACCATCGGCAAAGTTTCTGGAGCTTGTTCACCGTCTGGATCGCGATACATCGGGCCTGGTCATGGTGGCCAAGAAACGATCGGCATTGCGTTATCTGCAGGATGAGCTGCGCCAGAAACGTATCCGCAAGCACTATCATGCGCTGGTTGCCGGTGACTGGTCGGCGGGTGTCGACCGTGTTGATGTACCTCTGCTGCGCTATGAGATGCCCAATGGTGAGCGCAGAGTAAAGGTTGATGACGCAGGTAAGGCGTCCCTGACCACGTTCCGCTGTCTGGAGCGTTATGCCGGATACAGTCTTGTGGAGGCGTCGCCGATCACCGGGCGGACGCACCAGATCCGGGTGCACAGTGCCTGGGCCGGTCATCCGATTGCGGGTGATGACAAGTATATGGATGATGTCAGCCTCAAAGCGTTCCGGTCTATTGGTGGGCAGCGGCTGATGCTGCATGCCTGGGCACTGGAGTTTACCTTGCCGGTCTCCGGTGAGGCCATGCGCCTGGAGGCGCCCTACGACGATGCATTTAACGACGTACTCAGAAAGCTTTCTGGACGTCTCAAAGGATCCGATCAATGAACGTCAGAGTGGTTATTTTTGACTGGGACGGGACCCTGGTGGACTCGGTTGAGCACATTGCTGAGAGTCTGCATCAGGCTGCAACCGAGCTGGGCTACCCCGCCCTGGAGCGTGAGGCCTATCGGGATATTATCGGTCTTGGCATGGTCGAGGCGCTTGAGAAGCTTTATCCGGGCATCAGTCGGGAAGAGATGAATGGTATCCGGGATGGTTACGCTCGCTATTTCTTCAGCAAGGTCACAACGCCCCAGAACGTGTTTGAGGGGATGGCTGATGTGGTTTCGGATCTGCGTGGATCTGGGCGCAGCTGTTCCGTTGCCACTGGTAAGAGTCGGCGCGGGCTGGATTTTGCCCTGGTCTCCAGTGGTCTTGGTGACCACTTCGAAATTACCCGATGCGCAGATGAGACCCGCTCGAAGCCCGATCCAGCGATGCTTGAAGAGATTCTTCGTTTCTATCGCATCGAGCCGGAGGATGCTGTGATGATTGGCGATACCCGCTACGACCTGGAAATGGCGCAGCGTATTGGCATGCCTTCCATCGGGGTAGAGTGGGGTGTGCATAAGCGGGACGTGCTCGGTGATTATTCCCCGCACGCCATCGTTGATTCCGTGCCTGATCTTCGACGGGTGCTGGGGTTGTAAACAGACCGAATTCATTGAAGTTGCTGACAGGATGTGTGCATGAGTGACTGGGAATCTGACAAATCTGCCGATTGGGGTGACAAGCCGGCGGAGCCGGAAAAGGAGAGTAAGCCGTTTTTCGGACGCAAGGCTCCGAAACTTCCGCCCGAATCCGGGCGTGACTGGAAACTTATCGAAAAGCTGGTTATGTCGTTGCAGGCTGAGCAGCGCAGAAGTCGACGCTGGGGTATCTTTTTCAAGTTCCTGACGTTTGGCTACCTGATTGCTTTGCTGTTCATGTTCAAGTTGCCGCTGGGTGACTCTCTTGAAAGTGCGTCAGGAAAGCATACTGCTCTGGTGGAGATAAATGGACCGATTGCTGCGGATGAGCTCGCTAGTGCGGACAATATTGTTGGTTCACTCAGAACAGCCTTCGAAGAACCAAACTCGGTGGCGGTGATTCTGCGGATCAACAGTCCGGGTGGCAGTCCGGTCCAGTCGGGCTATGTCTACGACGAGATCAAGCGCTTGCGTGAGGAGTATCCGGAGAAAAAGGTATATGCCGTTATCTCAGATATTGGCGCCTCCGGAGCCTATTACATTGCTGCGGCGGCGGATGAAATCTATGCCAACCGTGCCAGTCTTGTCGGCTCTATTGGTGTTGTCGCCGGTGGTTTCGGGTTTACTGAGGTTATGGACAAGATTGGAGTCGATCGTCGTCTCTACACCGCTGGTGAGAATAAAGCGTTCCTGGATCCATTCTCTCCGGAGCAAGAGGAAGAGGTGGTGTTCTGGCAGAGCGTGCTGGAAAGCACGCACCAGCAGTTTATCGAAGCGGTCAAGCGGGGGCGCGGTGATCGCCTCGCGGATGACGAGCGCCTGTTTAGCGGGTTGGTCTGGAGTGGCGAACAGGCCGTTGAGCTGGGGCTGGCCGATGGGCTTGGCAGTGCATCACACGTGGCCCGGCAGATCATCGGGCAGGAAGAGCTGGTGGACTACAGCCGTCGCAAGTCGCCGTTCCAGGATATTGTTGATCAGCTTGGTGTCTCTTTTGGCGAGGGTTTTGCCAGTCAGCTCGTGGAGTCCCGCCTCGAACTTCGTTAGGTCTTAATGGGGTCAGGCCGGTTTTCCATTAAAGGATTCCGGCCCCATCGCCGCAGCATGTCGTTCAGGGCAATCAGGGGTAGTCCCACCAGGCTGTTCGGGTCTCGGCCTTCCAGGGCATCGAACAGTGTGATACCAAGGCCTTCCATCTTGAAGCTGCCGGCGCAGTCGTAGGGCTTCTCGCGGAGCAGGTAGGCTTCTATCTCCTCGTTATTCAGTTCCCGGAACCGGACGTTGTAGGGCTCACAAAGGCTTTCAAATTTCCCGGAATCGGCGTCAAGCAGCGCCAGGCCGGTAAGAAATAGCACCCTGTGACCGCTGCTCTGGCGAAGCTGGTTTGTTGCCTGCTCATGATTGCCGGGCTTGCTCAGTACTGAGCCATCCGGGAGGCAGGCCACCTGGTCGGAGCCGATGATCCAGTGGCCGGGGAAGCGATCTACCAGTGCCCGGGCCTTGTTCTCGGCCAGTCGCGTGGCCAGCGACTCTCCGGATTCTCCTGGTTCTGGCGATTCGTCGATGTCGGGGCTGGCGCAGGTGAAGGGTAGGCCCAGCCGGTCGAGTAGAGCCTTTCTGTAAGGTGATGAAGATGCCAGTAAAAGCGGTTTTCGGGTCATGGGTAGTATCCTGTGAGTGCCTGGCCAGCATATCTGGTGTGCCGTTATCGTAAATTACACCTATCTGCACGGAAACCCTTGTGAAAAAGCAACGAAGTCTTTGACAGCAGCGGGCTGCGCCCCTAAAATTGCGCGCCTATGTCAAACGCGTCCAACGCCGAGTTGCCCAAATCTGTTGATCCTTACCGGTTAGCGGAACAGAACAGCACACTGGAGGGAGAGATTCCCATCAGCGGGCTTGGCCGTTTTCGAGAAGCGGTTTTCGGGTTCTCGGAAGATGCGGCGTGCCGGGTGAAGCTGTCTTTCTTTATGGATGGCGAGCGGCGTCGCGTTGTTTCGGGTGAGCTGGCCGCTCCAGTGGATCTGGAGTGTCAGCGGTGCATGGGCGCCATGAGCGTTACTCTGGTCTCCGAATTCAAGCTGGGGCTGGTCACCAGTGACGAGCAGGCGCAACAGCTACCGAAAGAGCTCGAGCCGTTTCTGACCAATGATTTCACAGCGGATCTCTGGTCAATGGTGGAAGACGAGCTTTTGTTGGTGTTGCCACCGTTCCCGCTTCACGAACGGGACGAGTGTCCGGCCCGGGAAGATCTGGAAGCTTACGAGCCTGACGGCTCCGGGGCAGAGCCGGTAAGAAAGTCGGGCGAGAATCCGTTCAGTGTCCTGGCGGATCTCAAGAAGACAAAGCATTAACCGGGCGCGGGTGTCCCTCGGGAAGCCGGCGCACATTTAACGAACAGACGTTACTTATTCAGCAAGACAAAGTTTACGTTAACAGGTCAGGAGCATAATCATGGCTGTACAGCAAAACCGTAAGACCCGTTCCAAGCGTGGCATGCGCCGTTCACACGACGCCCTGAGCGCCGCTGCTCTGAGCACTGATGCGACCACCGGTGAAGTTCATCGTCGTCACCACGTGTCTCCGGACGGCTTTTACCGTGGCAAGCAGGTAATCGAAGCTCGCGACGAGTAATCTCGTTGCCGCTATGCATCGCCAGGAATCGGATGGCAGAACGGTGAAACCGGTCACCATCGCGATTGACGCCATGAGTGGCGACCGCGGCGCAGCCGTTGTGGTTGCCGCTTCATTGCAGGCAGTGCGTGAAAACGAAGCCTTGAGCATCGTTCTGGTGGGAATCCGGAGCGAGCTTGAGGCTTTGTTGCGTGAAGGGCATGCCCGAATCCGCATCGTTGAAGCGGCAGATGTGGTCAGGATGAACGAGCGTCCCTCCCACGCCCTACGCCACAAAAAGAACTCCTCCATGGCCATCGCGTTGGGTCTTGTCCGGGATGGCGAAGCCCAGGGCTGTGTCAGTGCCGGTAACACGGGCGCTTTGATGGCGTTCGGCCGCAGCATTATCCGGATGTATCCTGGCATCGAGCGTCCGGCCATTGCCAAGCTGATTCCTTCGCTGCGGGGTCGCTGTCACGTTCTTGATCTGGGTGCCAATGTCGACTCCACCGCCGAGAACCTATACCAGTACGCGCTGATGGGCTCACTCATGGCGTCAGCTATCTGTAGCCAGGCGGAGCCGCGGGTTGCCTTGTTGAACGTTGGTGAGGAGGAGATCAAGGGAAATGAACAGGTCCGCCTGGCCTCTCACATGCTGGCCCAGTGCGACACCATCAATTATATCGGTTATGTGGAAGGCAGTGATCTGTTCCGAGATGTGGCCGATGTCGTTGTCTGTGACGGCTTTGTTGGCAACATTGCCCTGAAAACCGGCGAGGGGGTTGCCGGCCTGTTGATAGAGCTGATGGAACAGGCGTTTACCCGAAATCTCTACGGCCGTCTGGTTGGCCTGCTTGCCCGGCCGATTATCGGTCGGCTTCTGCAATTGATGGACCCTTCCCGCCACAACGGTGCCAGTCTGCTCGGCCTTCAGGGTGTGGTGATCAAAAGTCATGGCAACGCCAACGAACGCGCTATGCTGTCGGCCATTCGCCAGGCTGTCAGGGAAGTTGAGCTGGAAGTTCCCCGCCGTATCAATGAGCGTCTCGACGATCTCATGCTTTGAGTGCCTGAGACTAAAGTCTGCCCCGGTTTGGCCACGCGTTCGCGGATAATTGGCCTAACTTGTACTATTGGCTAATCTCACGTAACCACCCAATGACGATAAGATCCCGCTTATGAAATCAGCCTTTATTTTTCCAGGACAAGGGTCGCAATCAGTGGGCATGCTTTCGGCAGCCGCTGAAGCTTGGCCCATTATCAACAGAACCTTCGCCGAAGCCTCCAACGTGCTTGGCTACGACCTCTGGGCGCTCTGCCAGAATGGCCCGGCCGAGGAGCTCAATAAAACCATGGTTACCCAGCCTGCGCTGCTGACTGCCAGTGTTGCTCTGTGGCGGCAGTGGTTTGTGGCGGGTGGTCGTGCGCCGGATTTCCTTGCAGGTCACAGTCTGGGCGAATATAGCGCCCTGGTCGCCGCCGAGAGCCTCGACTTCGTGGAAGCGGTAAAGCTGGTTCGCCTGCGCGGTGAGCTCATGCAGGAAGCCGTGCCGGCCGGGGAAGGCAAAATGGCGGCCATCCTGGGCCTTGAGGACGACGATGTTGTTGCAGCCTGTGAAGCAGCGGCACAGGGTGATGTGGTTTCTGCGGTTAACTTTAATGCTCCCGGCCAGGTTGTCATTGCTGGCTCGGCAGCTGCGGTTGAGCGCGCCATTGACGCCTGCAAGGAAAAAGGCGCCCGCAAGGCCATGCCATTGCCGGTCAGCGTGCCTTCCCATTGTGCCTTGATGAAGGGTGCTGCCGAGGAATTGGCAAAGGCTTTGGAAGATGTGCGTTTTAATGATGCTGTCATCCCGGTTATACAAAATGTTAACGCCGCGGCCGAGACCGAATCCGCTACACTGAAGGCCAACTTGCTCAGGCAGCTTTATTCACCGGTCCTCTGGACGGATTCCGTGCGTACTCTCGTTGCCAACGATGTCGAAGTCGCTGTTGAGTGTGGCACCGGCAAAGTCCTGGCAGGGCTTGCCAAACGTATCGACCGGGCTTTGGCAGTTCACAGTATCGAAGACCCGGATTCGCTGGCGAAGGCGCTGGACGCCTTCGGTCAGTCCTGAAACGAAAGGGAGTTATTCATGTCTCTGGAAGGTAAAACCGCACTGGTAACCGGTGCTACCCGCGGTATTGGTCAGGCGATTGCCCGTGCACTGGCTGCGCAGGGTGCTGAAGTCGTCGGTACGGCGACCAGTGAGGCTGGTGCCGAGACCATCACCAAAGACCTCCAGTCGGCCGGTTACAAAGGCTATGGCATGGTCATGAACGTCGCAGATCCCGCCAGCATTGAAGCAGGCCTGAAGGAGCTGACGGAAAAATCCGGTGCACCTCTGATTCTGGTCAACAATGCCGGCATTACCCGTGATAACCTGCTGATGCGTTTGAAGGACGAGGACTGGGCGTCAGTTCTGGAAACCAATCTGTCCAGTGTTTACCGCACCAGCAAGGCGGTGCTTCGCGGTATGGCGAAGGCGAAGTGGGGCCGGATTATCAATATCAGTTCCGTGGTTGCCGGTATGGGCAATCCGGGGCAGGGCAACTATTGCGCTGCCAAGGCCGGGGTTGAGGGGTTTACCCGAAGCCTTGCCAAAGAAATGTCGAACCGGGGTATCACTTCAAATTGCGTGGCTCCCGGATTTATTGACACAGATATGACAAAAAAACTGGACGACAAGCAGCGTGAGGCTATGCTGGAAATCATACCCGCAGGTCGTCTGGGCGCGCCGGAAGAAGTGGCAGCTGTGGTTGCCTTCCTGGCATCAGATGCAGCCGGTTACGTAACGGGTGAAACCATCAACGTGAACGGCGGAATGTACATGGGATAAGCCCCGGTCGGGGTTTGTGCGCAACTCCTTGTCGCACAACATGTTTATCAGAATCCCTGCTTGTTTGCAGGTAGGGTTTAAACTAAACTGGCAGCACTAGAGTTGCTTGGTTGACACACAAAGTGAGGACATTATGAGTACAGTTGAAGAGCGCGTGAAGAAGATCGTTTGTGAACAGTTGGGCGTTAAAGAGTCCGAAGTTCAGAACTCATCTTCTTTTGTAGAGGATCTTGGCGCTGACTCACTGGACACCGTTGAGCTGGTAATGGCACTGGAAGAGGAATTCGAAACCGAGATTCCCGATGAGGAAGCCGAGAAGCTGACAAGTGTTCAGGACGCGATCGACTACATCGTCGCGCATACCTGATACTCTGCATTTAAGAAAGCCAGGCAAAAGCCGTCCTTGTGAAACAGCGAGGGACGGCTTTTTTATTGGCTGAAAATCAGGTTCAATCTGCGTTCAGATTCATTCGGACAAGATCAGGTGCAACAGGTTATGGCTAAGCGGCGAGTTGTCATTACAGGTATGGGCATGCTGTCTCCAGTCGGCAATAGCGTGGAGTCGTCCTGGGAAGCGATTCAGGCCGGACGGAGCGGGATTGGTATGATCGACCGCTTTGACGCGTCTGCCTATAACACAAGGATTGGAGGGGCAATTCGGGATTTGGATATGGAGCCCTACCTCTCCCCCAAGGACGCCCGAAAGCTCGATGCGTTTATTCATTATGGTCTGATTGCAGCACAGCAGGCGGTGGACGACAGTGACCTTGAGTCCTTTGACAGACTTGATCGAGAGCGCGTAGGTATTGCGATTGGCTCCGGCATCGGCGGCCTTGAGTACATTGAGAAAAGCGTGCTCACCATGGACAAGTCCGGGCCACGAAAGGTTTCGCCGTTTTTTGTGCCCGCCTCTGTCATCAACATGATCTCGGGTAATGCCGCTATCCGTTTTGGCTATCGCGGCCCGAACATTGCGATAGTGACCGCCTGCACCACAGGTACCCACAACATTGGCTACGCGGCCCGTACGATTGCTTACGGCGATGCCGAGGTAATGCTGGCGGGGGGATCGGAAATGGCGACCACGCGGACCGGCATGGCTGCCTTTTCCGCCGCCCGGGCACTGTCTACCCGCAATGACGAACCGGAAAAGGCCAGTCGACCGTGGGATAAAGATCGGGACGGCTTTGTACTCAGCGATGGTGCGGGTGTGGTGGTTCTTGAGGAACTCGAACACGCGAAACAGCGGGGCGCCAGGATATACGGCGAAGTGGTTGGTTTCGGTATGAGTGACGATGCCCATCACATTACTGCGCCACCGGCGGACGGTGAGGGCGCGGCTCGTTCCATGGTTAACGCAGTACGTGACGCTGGCCTTGATCCGGAAGAAATTGACTATATCAATGCCCACGGGACTTCCACCCAGGTCGGTGATGTCGCGGAAGTGGCCGCGGTGCGGCGGGTCTTCGGCGGGCATGCCGAAAAGCTGGCCATGAGCAGCACCAAATCAATGACCGGGCACCTGCTTGGCGCCGCCGGTGCCGTGGAAGCGATCTTCTCGGTCCTGGCCATCCGCGATGGCGTGCTGCCGCCAACGATCAATCTGGACAACCCCGATGAAGGATGCGATCTGGATCTCGTTGCGCACAAGAGTCGGCAGGCCGATGTCCGGGTGGCGCTTTCCAACTCGTTCGGATTCGGTGGTACCAACGGGACCCTGATTTTCCGTCGCTACGAAGGCTGATCCTCCACGTGTTTCGTCTCTTTTGGGCCGATGAGGGTGGCCTGCCTGCCAATGACCGGGGGCTGGCCTATGGTGACGGGTTGTTCGAAACCATCCGGATGTCCGGGCATAAAGGGGTTCTGTTATCGCGCCACCTGGAGCGCATGGTGCGTGACGCCGGGCGACTCGGTATCGAAGTCTCCCGGAGGGAGCTTGCCAACGTTTGCGTCGAGGCGGCGCAATGTTTCGCTGATCGTTTCAAGTCAGACGGCTGGATTCTGAAGCTGACACTGACCCGCGGAACCGGTGGGCGAGGGTATCGCCCCGATCCCGGAATGGAGCCTAACCTGCTGGTTTCCGCCGCACCGTTGCCGCCGGCGCCGGATCCTGCTGGTGTGGCGATTGATTTCTCCAAAGTGCCCCTGGCCGTTAATCCGTTACTCGCCGGAATCAAGTCTCTGAACCGGCTCGAGCAGGTCCTGGCGGCCGCTGAGCTCGGGCCGTCGTTGTTTGAGGTGATCATGGCTGATCGCGACGGTAATCTGGTTGAAGGCACCCGTACCAATCTTCTGCTTCGGCAGGCTGGTTGTTGGGTGACGCCGCCGGCGTCCTGTCTGGCGGTTGCCGGTGTTCTCAGGCAGTGGCTGCTGGAGCGACTGAGGCAGAATGGCGAGCCGGTGACAGAGCGTCCGGTCACCGTAAATGATGTGCTGGGCCCGAATTGCCAGGGCATGTTTCTGCTCAATAGTGTCCTGGGCATTGTTCCGGTTCGCACTATTGCCGGTCATGATTTGCCTGTGGATAACGGACTTGCGACAATCTTCAATCCTCTCGAAACTCTGGAATAAATCGTTTGTTCAAGAAGTTATTGCTTGCGTGCGTTTGTATCGCCGTTCTCGCCTCGGCAGGAACAGGCCTCTGGGTGTGGCAGGGTCTGCAGGGCCTGAAAAAGTCGGTGATGCTGGAAGAGCCGCTGCTTTTTAACGTTCCCCAGGGCAGCTCTTTCATCGAAGTGGTTGGCCGACTTGAGGCTGAAGGTCTGGTTTCAGATCGGCTGTGGCTCAGGCTATACGGTCGACTCGAGCCTGAGCAGACCCGGATCAAGGCTGGCCAATACGAGTTTCTCGATGGCATGAGCCCCAGGGACATGATCGGTATCATGGTATCGGGGGACACCAAGCACTGGTATGTGCAGTTCATCGAGGGCTGGACCTTCAAGGACATGAGAGCGGCCCTGGCCAAGGCTGAACGGCTACAGAAGGTGACCGGCCAGTGGACCACTGAGCAGATCATGGCGGCTGTTGGGGCCGAAGGGGAGCATCCCGAGGGGCGATTTTTCCCGGACACCTATGCCTTCACCAGTAGCGAATCCGACCTTGATCTGTTGAAACGAGCCTTCAGTCGGATGGAAACCGTGCTGGCAGAGGAGTGGGCAGCGAGGGAAGAAGGACTTCCCTACGATAACCCCTATGAAGCACTGATTATGGCATCGATTGTGGAGCGCGAAACCGGCGCGCCCCATGAGCGGGACCAGGTTGCGGGAGTCTTTGTCCGTCGCCTGCAGAAGGGGATGCGGCTTCAAACCGATCCAACCGTAATATACGGTATGGGCGACAGTTATCAGGGGCGCATTGGCCGCAAGGACCTGCGTACCTTCACACCCTACAACACTTACAGAATCAATGGCCTGCCTCCTACGCCCATTGCCCTGCCAGGCCGTGAATCCATTCATGCGGCCCTGCACCCGGGTGACGGCGAGGCGCTCTATTTCGTTGCCCGGGGTGATGGTACCCACAAGTTTTCTCGAACCCTGTCGGAGCACCAGAAAGCAGTACGTGAGTTCCAGTTGAACAGACGTGAAGACTACCGTTCTTCGCCGGCGCCGCAAGGCAGCGATTCCGATGAGGATTCAGGATGACGGCGCGGGGGCAGTTCATTACGTTCGAGGGCACCGAGGGTGTTGGCAAATCGACACAGTTGACTAACGCTGCCAGCACGCTTGATCAAATGGGTGTCGATTATATTGTCACGCGGGAGCCTGGAGGCACACCAATCGCTGAAGCCATCCGCGAACTCCTGTTGGCACCCCGCGATGAGCCGGTGAATGAAATCACGGAACTGTTGCTGATGTTCGCTGCCAGGGCCCAGCACCTGCATACGCGAATTTTGCCGGCGCTTGAGCGAGGCCAGTGGGTTTTGTGCGACCGCTTTACCGATGCGACGTTTGCCTATCAGGGTGGCGGTCGTGGTGTCCCGGAGGAACGAATCGCCCTGCTGGAAACCCTTGTCCAGGGTGACATTCGTCCGGACCACATTATTGTTCTGGATGCCCCCGTGGATACGGGGATGGCCAGAGCCCGCAGGCGGGGTGAACTTGATCGTTTTGAGCAGGAAGATCTGGATTTCTTTCAGCGGATCAGAGATGCCTATCTTGCGCGGGCTATGGCCCAGCCCTCCAGGTATCACGTAATCGATGCCGCACGCCCACTGGCTCAGGTTTCCGAACAGGTATCGGGGCTGTTGAACCACTGGGTGGGCCGTTCAGGGCTTTACTGAAGGCTCTGAGTTCCCCGGTGGTTATGGTCCATTCGTGCACTTTCTGTAATGTTCTGCTTTAATTGAGGAACATTCTCAGTTAAACGCTGGCAGTCTTAATGGTTAACGCGAAACTTCTAAAGCTTCCCATGGCCGCGCATCAGCACCGGCATGAACACCACCAGATTGTCATAGGGGTGCGGGGCGAAGCAGAGTTGAGCGTCGATGGGGCAGGAGCTCATCTGGACACCTGGAGGGCATGCCTGGTGCCCACGGAAGCCCGTCACGATTATCGTGGTAATGATAACAATCATGTTCTGGTCATCAATCTCGATCCGCATATGCCCGCTGTCAATTCTCCGGCCCATGCCGATTATGAGCGCATGATGCGGGTTTTCGAAAAGCCACGCACCTTGCAGATGGACAGTCGTTTACATGGGCTCGTCCAGTTCGCCGCTGGTGAGTTTGACCGCGCACCCGATCATGTAACTCTCCAGCAGCACCTGGCCTCAAGCATTCTATACTGCATGGCTGACCGGATCACAGATGGCCGGTCTTTCACTTCAAACCGGAATTCCATCAGCCCTGATGCAGTCCGACGCTACATTCTCAGAAATCTCCACAAGAAGATCACCGTCGAAGACATGGCAGGAGAGGCCTGCCTGAGTGTCAGCCGTTTCCATGAGGTTTTCAGGGCGGTGGCAGGTATAACGCCTCACCAGTTCCTGTTGCAGACACGCCTCGACCAGGCCTCCAACCTCCTCGCAACAACGGCCCTTACGGTGTCCGAAATCAGCTACCGAACCGGTTTCTCATCTCAAAGCGCGCTGACAAATGCCTTGCGTAAATACAAGGGGACTACGCCATCAAGATTACAGGTTGGCGAGAGCGTGGCCTGATTTGGCCTGCCAGTTCCGTAGTCCCGTAGGATTGTGCAAAAGAATCGTAGGATTTCGTAAGCCTGAGATCCGTACTAATACTAAGTTATAGCGACTGGAGCCCGGTCTCACGCGTGCGTGCGGGGCGAGAGTCGCAAAGGGTCTTTGCGCACTCAGGTTCAGGGAGTGATCACAAGGAAAAATCCCTGCTTCAACTGAGATGGAATTCGGGAACAAAAGAAGAACAGTACAGCGAGTTGGCGTGATGTCAGCCATGTGCTTTGCGAGCGGATCTATTCCGACTCATTAAACCGGAGGAGCCCCTATGGCTATTGGTGTTTGGATCAGTCTATTTGCTTACTTTGCGCTCATGATCGCCATCGGCGTTTATGCTATGCGCAGAGCGACGTCTTCATCCGAGGATTACATGTTGGGTGGGCGAGCTCTCAGCCCAAAGGTTGCAGCGCTTTCAGCTGGTGCTTCTGACATGAGTGGCTGGTTGCTTCTGGGGCTGCCCGGGGCATTGTTTGCTTCCGGTCTGGGGTCGGCCTGGATCGGTATTGGCCTGCTCGTGGGGGCATTCTTTAACTGGACCCTGGTGGCGCCACGTCTTCGTGAACAGACGGTTCACTACGGCAATGCCATCACTATCCCTTCCTTCCTGGCGAACCGCTTCCCGACTCAGGCACTGTCCCTGCGTACGGTCTCGGCCATCGTTATTGTGATCTTCTTCGCGGTTTATACAGCTTCAGGCCTGGTTGCAGGCGGCAAGCTGTTTGAAAGCGCGTTCGCCGGCATCTTCAATTTCGGTGGTATGAGTGATTACGCAGCAGGTATCGTGATTACCCTGGGTGTGGTTCTGGCTTACACCGTAGTGGGCGGGTTCCTGGCTGTGAGCATGACGGACTTTGTGCAGGGCTGCATCATGATGCTGGCGCTGGTGATCATGCCGGCGGTTGTGCTCTTTGGTGAAGGCGGTGGCGGTTTCGCCCAGGCTTCCCAAACCCTGAATGAAGTGGATCCCACGCTGCTGTCCTGGACGGAAGGGTTGACGTTCATTGGCTGGTTGTCGGCGGTTACCTGGGGGCTGGGCTATTTTGGTCAGCCACACATCATTGTGCGCTTCATGGCAATTCGCACTCTGAAGGACGTGCCCATTGCCAGAAATATCGGCATGAGCTGGATGCTGATTTCCCTGATCGGGGCTATCTCTCTGGGCGTATTTGGCCGCGCTTACGCCATCCGCAATGGGATGGATGTCCAGGATCCGGAAACCATCTTTATCATCCTGTCAGATCTTCTGTTCCATCCGCTGATCACCGGTTTCCTATACGCGGCACTTCTGGCTGCGGTGATGAGTACCATTTCCAGTCAGCTTCTGGTGTCTTCGTCTTCGCTGACAGAGGACTTCTATCGTCTGTTCCTGCGTAAGGAAGCAAGCGACAAGGAATGCGTCAATATTGGCCGGGTGTGTGTTGTCCTTGTCGGTCTGGTGGCAGCTGTGATTGCCTCCGATCCGAATTCTCAGGTTCTGGCGCTGGTCGCAAATGCCTGGGCAGGCTTTGGTGCCGCATTTGGTCCGCTGATTATCCTCTCGCTCATGTGGTCGCGTACCAATGGTGCCGGGGCCATCGCGGGCATGGTGGTTGGTGCGGCCACGGTTATGATCTGGATTTCACTGGGCTGGAACGGCGAGTTCATGGGTGGCCCGGGTGTCTATGAGATCATTCCAGGCTTCATCGCTTCCATGATCGCGATACTGGTAGTTAGCAGTGTTACTGCCGATGCTGGCGAGTATCAGCATATCGAGCGCTAACGAAAACCACGCAAACTGTGTTTCATGAAGTAAAAGGGCTCCTTCGGGAGTCCTTTTTTTGGTCATAATGACGCTGAATCGGTTGTCTCTTTCATGACGACGTCTCAATCCGCAACGGAGCGCAATGAGTGACTGTTCTGGAAGTCCTGGCTTTATTGTCGATCGGCGGCCTTGCCGGGTTTATTAACGTCCTCTCAGCTGGCGGCTCCATGCTGACTCTGCCGTTGTTGATGTTTCTGGGTTTGCCGCCACAAGTGGCCAACGGCACCAATAGGGTGGCTATAACCCTGCAGAGCATTACGGCAGTCGGCAGTTTCTACCGGATGGGGCATGGCAACCTGATTGTCAGTTTGCATTTGGCCTTACCGGCGGTTCTTGGCTCGCTGCTGGGCGCCTGGATTGCAACCTGGGTGCCTGACGCTGTGTTCGAATGGGTGTTGGTGTCCGCCATGATCGGCGCTTCGGTGTTTATGTTGTTGCCACAACCCATTTTGAATACCCGTCCGTTGACCCCCGAGCGCCTGAGTCCGGCCATCTATATGGTGATGTTCGTCGTTGGCATGTATGGCGGATTCATTCAGGTAGGTGTGGGTGTGCTGTTCATTGTGGTGCTTTACCACATGCTCAAGATCGACCTGCGTCAGGTGAACGTCCTTAAGGTATCGATCGTGTTGCCTTTTACGTTTGCCGCCCTCGTGGTGTTCGCGCTCAACGATCAGGTTCGGTGGGGTGTGGGTCTGACGCTGGCAGTGGGTAATATCTCCGGTGCTTTCATTGCGACCAGAGTGAACATGAGCAAGCGAGGAGCCCGCTGGATCAAAGTAATTACCCTGGTGATGGTGGCGGCGATATTGGTGAGGCTGATACTTTACTGATCGCCGACAGGTCGAGTGCGGAACAGTCTTTGTTAGGCCAAGACGCATAAAAAAACGCCAGCCCGCAGGCTGGCGTTTTTATGGCGCTAAACCGAAAAGGTCACTGCTCAGGCAACATTCGCCTCAGAGGCCTTCTTGGTGTAGTTCTCCATCTGGTCGAAGTTGAGATACTTGTAGATCTCTTTCGACATGCTGTTCAGGTCCTTGGCGTACTCCATGTATTCCTCGGCGGAGGGGAGTTTGCCCAGTACCGCGCCAACCGCTGCCAGTTCCGCAGAGGTCAGGTACACGTTGGCACCATCGCCCAGACGGTTCGGGAAGTTACGGGTGGAGGTGGACAGCACGGTGCTTTTGGCTGCCACACGGGCCTGGTTGCCCATGCAGAGGGAGCAGCCCGGCATCTCGGTGCGAACACCGGCAGTGCCGTAGATGTTGAAGTAACCTTCTTCCATCAGCTGGGCCTGGTCCATCTTGGTGGGAGGTGACATCCACAGACGGGTTTTCAGGGGCTCCTTGTTCTGCGCCAGCAGTTTACCAGCCGCGCGGAAGTGACCGATGTTGGTCATGCAGGAGCCGATGAATACTTCGTCTACTTTGTCGCCGGCCACTTCGGACAGAGTCCGGGCGTCGTCCGGGTCGTTCGGGCAGCAAACGATCGGCTCTTTGATTTCGGCCAGGTCGATTTCCACCACGTGGGCATACTCTGCGTCCTTGTCGGCACGCATGAGTTTCGGATCGGCCAGCCACTCTTCCATCTGCTGGGCGCGACGCTCCAGGGTGCGCGGGTCGCCGTAACCTTCGGCGATCATCCAGCGCAGCATAGTGATGTTGGAACGCAGGTACTCGGCCACAGACTCCTCAGACAGGTTGATGGTACAACCGGCTGCTGAGCGCTCGGCAGAAGCGTCGGACAACTCGAATGCCTGCTCAACGGTCAGGTGCTCAAGACCTTCGATCTCAAGGATGCGACCGGAGAATTCGTTGATCTTGCCTTTCTTCTCAACGGTCAGAATGCCTTGCTTGATGCCGTACAGCGGAATGGCATGTACGAGGTCACGAAGGGTGATACCCGGCTGCATTTCGCCCTTGAAGCGAACCAGAACAGATTCCGGCATATCCAGCGGCATAACGCCGGTTGCAGCGGCAAACGCCACCAGACCGGAACCGGCCGGGAAGGAGATGCCCATCGGGAAACGGGTGTGGGAGTCACCACCGGTACCAACGGTGTCCGGCAGCAGCATGCGGTTCAACCAGGAGTGGATGATGCCGTCACCCGGACGCAGCGCAACGCCGCCACGGGTCTGGATAAAGTCCGGCATAGTGTGCTGCATTTCCACGTCAACCGGCTTCGGATACGCGGCGGTGTGACAGAAGGACTGCATCACCAGGTCAGCCTGGAAGCCCAGACACGCCAGATCTTTCAGCTCGTCACGGGTCATCGGGCCAGTGGTGTCCTGGGAACCGACGGTGGTCATGTGCGGTTCGCAGTAGGTGTTCGGACGAACGCCTTTGCCTTCTTCCAGGCCGCAGGCCTTGCCGACCATCTTCTGGCCCAGGGTGAAGCCTTTGGTGCCGGCTTCCGGATCCTTCGGCAGGCGGAAGATGTCAGTGGCGCCCAGGCCGAGTGCTGCGCGGGCCTTGGCGGTCAGGCCACGGCCGATGATCAGCGGAATACGGCCACCGGCCTGAACTTCATCCAGGATCACGTCGGACTTGAAGCCGAACTCGGAGATGGTTTCGCCAGCTTCGTTCAGGATCTTGCCTTCGTACGGGCGGATGTCGATGACGTCGCCCATGTTCAGATCGTCAACCGGTGCTTCAAATACCAGGGCGCCAGCGTCTTCCATGGTGTTGAAGAAGATCGGAGCAACCTTGTTACCGATGCAGACACCGCCGGCGCGCTTGTTCGGTACGCCCGGAACGTCTTCACCGAAGAACCACAGAACGGAGTTAGTGGCAGATTTACGTGAGGAGCCGGTACCGACCACATCACCAACGAAGGCAACCGGCAGGCCCTTGGCCTTGATTTCGTCGATCTGGCTCATCGGGCCGGTAACACCCGGCTCTTCCGGCTTCAGGCCGTCGCGTTCCATTTTGTAGGCAGCGCGGGCGTGCAGCGGGATATCCGGACGGGACCAGGCATCCGGAGCGGGAGACAGGTCATCGGTATTGGTTTCGCCGGTTACCTTGAACACCACCATCTTGGTGCTCTCGGGAACCTTCTTCTTGTTGGTGAACCACTCGGCATTGGCCCAGGATTCAACAACGGCCTTGGCCACCGCGTTGCCTGCGTCCATCTTTTCCTTCACATCGTTGAAGGCGTCGAACATCAGCAGGGTGCGCTTGAGCTGCTCGCCGGCAAGCTCTGCCAGTTCGGAATCGTCAAGAAGGTCAACCAGGGTCGCGATGTTGTAGCCACCCTGCATCATGCCCAGCAGCTGAACCGCTTTCTGCTTGTTCAGAAGGGGAGAGGAAGCTTCGCCTTTAACAATGGCGGTCAGGAAAGCTGCTTTCACGTAGGCGGCTTCGTCGACGCCCGGCGGAATGCGGTTTTCCAGGAGATACACCAGGGTATCTTCCTCACCGGCCGGCGGATTCTTCAGCAGATCGACCAGAGCAGCGGTCTGCTCGGCGTTCAGGGGCTTGGGAGGAATACCCAGGGCTTCACGTTCAGCAACGTGTTCACGATAGGCTTCTAACACGATATGGACCCTCATCAGTTGGAATGTCCCGCGCCGGCTTCATGCCTGGCGGGAGGTTTTTGGCGGAAAGGCCGCAGGAGCCTCTGAATAATGCCTCAAATCACCGATGGGGTTTCAGGGTTTATTCAGAGACTCCTTATTCTGGCGCTGCATTCTATAGGAAACCCCTTATAAAGTTAAGTTGGACAGAGGTCGGAGAGATCTGTTAAGTGCGCTATACTCGCCGGCCGCAAACCAACAACTGTATTCGACCATGAACGACGCCCTGCAAGAGATTCACAACTTCCTGCCGTGCCGGACCCCGCAACAATGGATCGACAATGCCCTGGCGAACCAGGACCTGATGCTGATCGATCACGCCCATTGCGAGAAAAAGGCCGCCTCCACCGCGCTCAGCCTGATGTATCGATATGTCGACAATACCGACCTGCTGAACAAGATGTCCCGCCTGGCACGGGAGGAGCTCCGGCATTTCGAGCAGGTGCTCGCGATCATGAACAAGCGCGGCGTGGACTATTGTCACCTGACACCGGCTCGTTACGCCGCAGGATTGAGACAGGAAGTCCGCGCAGAAGATCCCGGGCGTCTGGTGGATGTGTTGATTGTGGGCGCCATTATCGAAGCGCGTTCCTGTGAGCGTTTTGCCGCCCTGGCTCCGTTCCTGGATGAGAAGCTGGCGGATTTCTACACCAGTTTGCTGAAATCCGAAGCCCGGCATTACCAGGATTATCTGTCACTGGCTGAGCAAGCCGCGGGAGGGCCGATCGAGGCGCGCGTGGACGGTTTTCTGTCGCTTGAGAGGGGCTTGATCGAGGATCCGGATACTGAGTTCCGTTTCCACAGTGGGCCGGTTTCAGCGTAGCTGCCGACAGAGCTCTATCCAGGCATCAATGCCGGCGCTGCGGTATTTCTGCTTGTGCAGGATGAAGTAGAACTGTCGATCAAATCGTCGGTGAGCAGGGACCGTGAGAGGAACCAGGCTGCCTCGCTTGAACGCGTCGGCCAGGACTACCTCCGACAGGCAGCCAATGCCGAGGTCTGCCTCTACCGCCCGCTTGATGGCTTCCGTGTGTTCCAGTTCCAGCAGTACGTTCAGATCAGGCAGCAGGCCATGCATACCCCGCTCAAAGCTCTGGCGGGTGCCTGAGCCTTGCTCGCGCATGATCCAGGTGGCGTTGCGCAGGTCCTCATCCGATAGCGAATCCCGGCTCGCCAGTGGGTGGCTGGGAGAGCAAAACACCACCAGTTCATCACCTCGCCAGGGCAGCACATCCAGCTCGGACGACTGAAGTTCGCCCTCGATCAGACCAATGTCCAGCTCGAAGTCCTTGACGCGTCTGGCAATGGTGCTGGTGTTGGCCACTTCCAGGGAAACTCTGGGATGGGTAGGGGTATTCATGTATTGGGCCATGACGCCCACGGCCAGATAGTTTCCGATAGTAAGCGTGGCCCCGACTTTCAGGGCGCCCACTTCCGTGTGCTTGCTCAACGCCTGTTCCAGCTCATTGGCCTGTGCCAGGACGGCTTCGACCTTGGGACGGTACAGTCGCCCGAGTTCGTTTAACTGGAGCCGTTTCCCAACGCGGTCGAACAGCTGGATATCGAACTGGTTTTCCAGTTCTTTCAGCGCACTGCTGGCTGCGGACTGGGACATGGCCAACGATTCGGCAGCGCGGGTAATGTTCTGGAAGTGCGCCGCTGCAAGGAAAACTTCCAGCTGTCGGAAACTGTATTTCATAACTTTTCGCTCTTAATCGGCTCACTCGAATAAGGTTATGAGAATATCCCATTTTCCCGATAGGTTAGTGCCGGGTTAGACTTAGCGCAATCCAAAGTTAAATCATTCGCCGTAAAACAGCGTATCGAACAGGCAAGAGGTTTACATGAGCAACCTGATCAAAGAGAAAGTTACCAGCGTCCATCACTGGAACGATACCCTGTTCAGCTTTACCACAAGCCGGGATCCGGGCTTTCGTTTCAAGAACGGTCATTTTGTCATGATCGGTCTGGAAACCGAAGGCAAGCCTCTGATGCGCGCCTACAGTATTGCCAGTGCCAACTACGAGGAAGAGCTTGAGTTCTTCTCGATCAAGGTGCAGGACGGCCCACTGACATCCCGCCTGCAGAAGATCCAGGTGGGTGACGAAATTCTGGTGAGCCGCAAACCGACGGGTACCCTGATTCTGGACAATCTTCTGCCGGGCAAGAACTTGTGGCTGATTAGCACCGGCACCGGGCTCGCACCGTTCATGAGCATTATCAAGGACCCTGAGGTCTACGAGGCGTTCGACAAAGTCATCCTGACCCATGGTGTTCGTTACATCTCAGAACTGGCCTACCAGAAGGAAATCGAGGAGCTGCCAGAGAACGAATATTTCGGCGAAATGGTGCAGGGCAAGCTGGTCTACTATCCCACCGTTACTCGGGAAGAGTTCCGCAACCAGGGCCGGCTGACCGATGCCATGGAAACCGGAAAGATCACCCGTGATCTGGACCTGCCGGATTTTGACCCCGAGAATGACCGATTCATGATCTGCGGGAGCCCAAGCATGCTCAAGGACACCTGCGCCATCCTGAACAATATGGGATTCAAGGAAGCCCGCGGTGGCGACATGGGCCATTATGTGATTGAGCGGGCCTTTGTGGAACAGTGAATTTGCAGGCTGATCCCGTCTCAAGAAAAGCCGGAGCGTGATGCTCCGGCTTTTTTGTGTTTGTATCGGACAGAATGGCTCGTATAAACGGCAAACGGTTTTGGAGGCGGACTCAATGGCTGGCAGGCAGGGAAAGATGAAAAGCGTCATAAGTTTCGTGGTTGCGTTGGTGGCCGGGGTGGTTCTTGGCACCTTGGTTCAGACCCAGTTCAACCTGTTGGCCCTTCAGGCTATGGGTGTGGCGGTTGGAATTGATGCCCGCGTGTCCGCCACGGTTCATGATTTGGTCTCCTTTGCACCCCTGTACGGGATTCTCTTCGGTGTCAGTTTCCTGGTGTCCCAGACCGTTGCTAGCGCTGTATCTCGTTTGGTGGGACTTGGTCTGCGGGTACCCCTGTTCGCCCTGGCGGGCGGAATCGGGTTGTGGTTTGCGCTCCTGGTTGCCAATGCGCTGGCTCCCATGCCTACTTTGATTGCGGCAACCCGCTCCGATGGTGGGTTGATTGCCATGGTGCTGACGGCGGCGTTTGCTGGTGGGCTGTTTGGACGGTTGACGGCGAAACCTCAGAAGGGTGGTAGTGTCCGTGCCTCGGCGGCCTTGTTGACCTGTTGCTTGACTGCCGGCCTTGGGTGGCTGCCAGGGCCGATTCAGGCTCAACCTTCCAGCGATTACACTGTCGAGACCATGGTCTCCGGGCTGGAGCATCCCTGGTCTTTGGCGTTTCTCCCAGACGGTGGCGCCCTGGTAACCGAGCGGGCAGGGCGACTTCGGCGCATCTTGGTGGACTGGGAGTTGAGCCAGGAGCCGATTACCGGTGTGCCGCCGGTTTTCAATGATGCCCAGGCAGGCCTTTTTGATGTCCTGCTGTCGCCAGAGTTTGGGGCCAATCAAGAGATCTTTCTGGCATACGCCTGCGGCACCGCCTCTGCCAATCATCTTTGCGTTGCCCGTGGTCAGTTACAGGGAATGGCCTTGAGGGACGTTGTCGAGATATTCCGGGCTAAACCCGCGAAGCAGGGTAGTGCCCACTTCGGTGGCCGAATGGCCTGGCTTCCTGATGGTACGCTGATTGTGACCCTGGGGGACGGGTTCGACTACCGTGAGCAGGCGCAGGACTTGTCCAGTCACCTTGGCAAGATTGTCCGGCTGAATCCGGATGGCACTGCACCCGCAGACAACCCCTTCGTTGGCAGGGAAGACGCTCTCCCGGAAATCTACAGTTACGGGCACCGCAATGTTCAGGGGCTGGTCTACGATTCCGTTGAGGGCCTGCTGATTGCCCATGAACACGGCCCGCGTGGCGGGGATGAGATCAACAATATTGAGCCGGGGCACAACTATGGCTGGCCGGTGATCACGCACGGCATCGATTACACCGGCGCGATGATCACGCCGTTTGTTGAGCGGGAAGGTATGGAGCAACCGTTGTTGCACTGGACGCCCTCAATTGCCCCTTCAGGCATAACCCGCTATCGGGGTGACCTGTTTCCGGACTGGCAGGGACACCTCCTGGTCGGCGCCCTTGCTGATAAAAGCGTTCACCGCGTCACGCTGGAAGCTGGCCAAGCAAGCGACGTGGAGAGTTTGTTCGAAGCAATTGGCGAACGGATCCGGGACGTGGCTACCGGGCCTGATGGCGCGGTGTATCTGCTAACTGACAGTGCGGATGGACGGATTCTGCGTATCCTGCCTTAGTCTCAGCTCTGGGGTCTTTAGGCCCGGCCGGTGTATAGTAGGCGGTTTTCAGAAAGAGGGAAGCCGCTATGTTTCATCTGGAACTGGAACCACGTTTCAGCGATACCGATGCCCTCGGGCACATCAGTAACACCACTTTGCCGGTCTGGTTCGAGCAGGCCAGGACGCCGGTTTTCCGTATTTTTCACCCGACCCTTGAAGCCGAGACCTGGCCGCTGATCATTGCACGACTGGAGATTGATCTGATGGCACAGAGCTACTGGCATATTCCGGTCAAGATCAAAACGGGCATCGGTAAGATCGGCAATTCCTCATTTCATGTGGTTCAGGAAGCCTGGCAGGGCGACAAGCAGATTGCCCGGGGTGTCGCAGTGTTGATTCATTTCGATTACGAAACCGAGAAGGCACTGCCGATTCCTGATGAGATCAGGGCGAAGCTTTCTGAGCACCTCACTGAATGAGGATTGGTAGGCAACCTGCATACGCCCGAGAAGTTCAACGTTAATGATATCGGTCAATACCGCTGGAGAAAATCGTAGCTACGCTTAAAAAGCTCAGAATATAAACAAGAGCATTGAATCATCCCATCAGAATACGTTCCGGGGAGGGAAGCATCATGAAGGGATTTTCTTTTCCAAGTGTGGCGAGCACAGCGATTTTGTCATTGTTGGGAATGTCTCTGGCTGCGCCAGTTCTCGCTGAAGCCGGTGATTTTTATGTCCGGGCTGGCGTAAGTGCAATGGATCCGGATACCGGAAGTGAGAGCTTTTCAGCGATACCCCGAAGCGGTGTGAGGCTGGAGAGCGATGTCACCCTCGGGGGTGCGCTTGGTTGGTTTGTCACCGACTCTGTAGCCCTGGAAATCAGTTCCTCGTTGCCGTATTCGCCGGACATCGAAGGCAATCAACGGTTGAAGGACCTGGGCCTCGGAAATATAGGTGACGTCAAGTATGCCCCGACCTATCTCACAGTGAACCTGTTTATTGACGATACATCTGCTGTCACGCCTTACCTTGGTGCCGGTGTTGCTTTCAACAAGTTTTATGATGAGAGCGCCACGCCCGCTGGCCTGGACGTTAATCTGGAGAGCACCTTTACTCCGACATTTCTGGCGGGTGTTGAGCTGGATTTTGGGGTGCCGGTAATGGTCAATTTCGATGTTCGCTATACCCTGCTGGAAACGGACGCCCAGTTCTCCGGAGCCATTGACGAAACGGTCGAAATGGAGATCAATCCGGTAGTGTTCACATTGGGCGTGGGCTATCGGTTCTGAATCCGATATACAGAAGCTGAAGCGAAGAAAGCCGGGAATTCCCGGCTTTCTTCATTCTGTTGCTGAAGATTTATTGACGGAAAATCACAAGACCTCCGCCGCCGTCCGCAACATAGACCCGACCATTGGCGATCGCAGTTCCCGTTGCTTCGCCGACTGTCTGCTGATGTTCCATCAAAACCGGATTGGCGGGGTCACTCCAGTCAAGTTTGGCA
Source organism: Marinobacter sp. BW6 (assembly GCF_008107725.1). Lineage (GTDB taxonomy): Bacteria > Pseudomonadota > Gammaproteobacteria > Pseudomonadales > Oleiphilaceae > Marinobacter. The sequence goes on along the minus strand of NZ_VIRN01000037.1, from coordinate 549,280 downwards.
ACACCTGCTTCTCCGTAAGCCACGTAGAACAGCAATCTTGGCTCGTCCAGTGTGTACCAATGACCGTCGCCGTCGATCAGAAGCTTATCAGCAGAGAAGTACTGCGGCGTCATATACAGTGCCTCTGGATCGGAGTCCTCCAAACCTGGCTCGGCCTGCAGCCGATACTGGGCTACAGCCTCAGGACGGTAGTCCGCACCACCGCCTCCCGGTGCGAATACTCTGTCTGGCTCGACACCGTCGGGCAGGGGTGCAAGCAGATCGCCAATGCTGTAAGCCAGCAGTCCGAAGCCGCCATAGCTGAAGTAGGCGTGGTCGCCGATCACGTCCACGTCTACGCTGCGGCTGTCCGCCTTGCCGATGTGCACTGTGCCGTCCAGCTCCTCCTCAATCTTGATGGGCTGGAAGATCTTGACCAATTCCATGCCCGGGGCAATGCCGTTTACCAGTAGATCCGTCATATCGACAACCGCGATGCCTGAATGGCCGGCGGCCACGAAAGCATAGATCTTGTCGTCTTCGGGATTGGTCCAGAGTTCTACACCCGAGGTTCGACCCAACAACGGTTTGCCGGTCGCTGAGCCCAGGTTGGCGATGACATGATCGCCAGTACCATCGTCCGGGTTCATGGTCATGTCGTAGACGGTCAGTCCATTGCTGCCATCAGCAACCACAGCGTAGTTGTTATGGAAGTCCACGTCATAGGCGTGGTCTTGCCGACTGATGTCGCCGTAGGAACCGCTTGCCAGGTTATGCTCGTAAAAATCAGAAGGTTGCGGTGTCAGCAGCAACGGTGTTCCTGGCAAACCCTGACCTGACTCGGCGCCACTGACATCCACGCGCCGCAAACCGAGGCTCTGGGACATGACATAGGCCATGCTTTCTTCGCCACCCAGGATCACGTTATAGGCGTGGGGTGTCGGATAGACGGTCGAACCATCGGGGTTGTCCACTTCATATTCATCGACAACCGTGTTGGCCACCACGTGCGGCTCGTCGAGGGCATTGCCATCGGCGTCGGCAATCTGCCACACGCTCATGCCATGAGGACCATCGGCCATATAAAGGTATTGTTGTGTCGCAGCGACACCCTGGGTATGGCCAACCGCCAAGGGAGAGGTTGGTGCTCCATCGGCATCAGCATAGGTTTCATTCGTGCTGGCGAAATAGGCCGGGACGGTAAACTTGGTGCTCATGTCCGCCTCACCGGTGGTCAGGTCGCCCAGATCCATGAAGTTGAGACCACCGGCGCCGGTCGCCTGGACCACATCAACGGCGCCTGTTGTGTCGCTGACTGTGGGCATCAGGAACAGAGCATTGCCATGGCCACTGACTTCGCCGGTCACCAGGAGGCTTGGAGCCTCGTACATCCAGATAGGCAGGGACTCGTTGTCATCCGGATCCCAGGCACCCATGTCGTAGGAGGTCACGAACTCGTAGTCGGGCCAATGCAGAAGCGGGTTGTCGTCATTATCGAAAGGCGCGCCCTGCTGTTGCCAGTTGCCGGGTGTCTGAGCACCGTCAATGGCGACGAGGCCCGCGAAATGGTCTGCGTAAAAGACGCGATCATTTGCGGTGTCCACTTCAATATCAATGACACCGGCTTCCTTCAACATGCCCACGCCAAAGTAGGGGAAGAGGCTCCGGGACTGTTCGCCGGTCGGCTCGTCCGGACCATGGGCGGGTACGGCCGGCGCATACCCTTCATAAGTGATATTCGCGGGATCAGTGGCATCTACGGCTACCATTCCTGCAAGGCCGTAGGCCAGGTAGACAATGGTCTGGTCACTGCCACCCCCGTCGTAGGTTTCAACGTCCAGCTTGTTGGCCTTGTAGTAGTACTTGCCGTAGCGATCGAAATCCGCCCAGGGAGTTGGCGCGTCTACACCACCGTGCCACACCTCCTGGATTTCGAAGGATGCCTGGTTGTAGTTCGGCATGCCGGTGTCTGGGTCTATGTGGGTAACCGGATCAAGAACCTCGGTGGCTACGTCCATGTCGAGGAACCAGTCTTCCGTGACGCCTGTATCCGTGTACAGATTGTAGTATCCGACCCGATCGAGGGTTGCTGGATCGTATACTCCCAGGCCGAGGAAGCCGATTGCGGCGTACAGTTTGCCATCGTCGTGGAGCTGGAGGTCTGCGGGAGCGCCCCAGGGGTGCTCTCCGGAGTACTGCAGGGTGAAGACTTCGGCATCGATCAGCAGGGTGCCATCATCCTCGGTAGCAGGCGTGGCGGTGATAACATTGGCAAGTGCCGTCCGATGGATGCCGTAACTCTCGTCGGCGATCCACAGGTCGGTGCCGTCGGTTTCCAGCGACTTGATGAATCCGTGGCCCTCGATGACAACGTCTGGCACCAGATCACCACCACCCTCGGCGAAGATGATGCCGTCTTGGTAATAATTCACCGGCGTAGTGTGCAACACCTGCATGGCCGCCGGATCGGTAATATCCACTACCGCAATACCGGACTCGCGAACCGCCGCCAATGCATAGGTGCGGCCCTCATAGGCCACCACGAGAATATCTTGTATGAAGTTGTCCAGTTCGATTTCATTCACCGCACCGGCGGTGGTCTGAACCGGTGTCATCGCCAGACGGTTGGCCATGTTGTAAACGGCCCAGTCAGAATCGCCCATTTCGGCCCGGGCGACCGCTGTTGTAGCGCCGCCGATCTGGATCGCTTTTTCGCTCAGAAACGCCTCAATGATGGCCTCACCCTCAGGCGCGCCCAGTGACGCATCATTGTCGCTGCTGTTGCAGCCGACCAATGTCGATAGCGCTCCGATAATCAGGGCACCCGTGATAGGTGAGCGCGTTAGTTTCATACCCATAGCTTGACTCTCCATTGCGTTTTCGGCCATTGACTGCAAGTGGCTCTCTTTTAGCTCGTGGGCAGGCAAAATAGTCGGCTTGGCGTTTGACCAAAAAATGCACAGCCCATGGTGGCAATGTAGATCCAGATGGCGATTACGTGTATTGACGTACCTCAAATCTGTGACCTATGTTCGAGGCTTTGCGAGAGGCAGGCCAATGACGGTTAAATCCATCTTAATGATTGTAGTGGCCGGAATTCTTGTTCTGGCTGGTTGTGATTCTGAGAACCATGAGCATTCGACCGACGCAGAGGGCGCTGTCACCGATGCATCAGGCTCGACGGTCGCAGATGTTTCACTGGTGCTTACCTCCGCTGAGCTCGACTGGGTGGGCCAACAGGTTTTCCGGAACGAGTGTGCTGGCCGCTTAAAGTGCCTGGTTCATTGGAATGAGGGAGAGGCGTTTCCGTCGCTCGGAATTGGTCACTTCATCTGGTATCCAAAGGGCGTGGAGGGCAGGTTTACTGAAAGCTTTCCGGCCCTGATGGAATACATGGAGCAACGGCAAGTCAGCATTCCCGAATGGTTGCGAGCCCTGGAGCCTTTTGATGCGCCCTGGAACAAAAAAGCGGACTTTCTGGCTGTAAATGATTCGCCCCGGTTGGCGGAATTGCGGGAGTTTCTGGCAGGTACCCAGGGGATTCAGGCTGAATTTATATTCCGCCGCGCGAGGCAATCGCTCACAAGGATTGTTGAGGCAGCTCCGGATGATAGACAGTCAGACGTTGCCGCCAGGCTGAAAGCTCTGAGCCAGACCCCCGGCGGCGTCTACGCCATCATTGACTATGTGAATTTCAAGGGTGAGGGGCTCTCGCCCACGGAACGTTACAACGATCAAGGCTGGGGCCTGCTGCAGGTGCTTTTGGAGATGTCAGGCTCACCTGACCAGACTGCCCTTCAGCAATTTCGGGAGGCGGCCGCCACGGTCCTTACTCGCCGGGCTGAAAGCGCAAACGACCCGATCGAACGAGAGCGTTGGCTGCCAGGATGGTTGAAGCGCCTCAAGACCTATGAAGAGCCCCCTGTCTTTAAGATTTCCGAATAATTTTGCATAAAAACTAGTTCATTTCCCGAACTTTGTTCTACTTTTAAAAGGCGTGGCCTTTGGTCTGCCTTTTTTTGGCGCATTGGGCTGGAGCAGGGGCGCTAAATCGGTGCACGAAACGGCGCCACCTCGTTCCAGATTCGCCTGAAACGTGCCGGTGATTGATAAAAACAATATAAATCATCGGTTTACGGTGAGTGGCTTGCAAATTGCTGAGCAGACTCGTCGCGATAAAACCAACTGATGTTCGGAGAAAAGACAATGAGAAAGACGAAATCGATTGCCCTGGGGATTGCTCTGGCCGTAGGTACGTTCTCGGCTTCCGGTGCCATGGCAGCCACAACTCTGGAGAACGTCAAGGAGAAGGGCCACCTCCAGTGTGGCGTGACCAGTGGTTTGCCTGGTTTCTCTCAGCCTGATGAAAAAGGTAACTGGACCGGTATCGATGTGGACACCTGTCGTGCGGTAGCCGCGGCGATCTTCGGTGACGCAAAGGCGGTTGAGTTTACTCCGCTGACCGCGAAGGAGCGTTTCACCGCCCTGCAGTCTGGCGAAATCGACATGCTCTCCCGCAACACCACCTGGACGCTGACTCGGGATGCCTCTCTGGGCCTGAACTTTGCCGGCGTAAACTATTACGATGGTCAGGGCTTCCTGATCAACAAGGGTATTGGTGTGGACGACGCCACCCAATTGGATGGAGCGACCATCTGTATCCAAGCCGGTACCACCACCGAGCTTAACGCGTCTGACTACTTCCGCGCCAAGGGCATGGACTTCAAGCCGATCGTATTCGACACCTCAGAGCAAACCGTTCAGGGTTTTGCTGCGGGGCGTTGCGACGTGCTGACTTCCGACCGTTCGCAGCTGGCGGCACTGCGTTCCAAGCTTGCTGATCCGAGTTCCGCGAAGATTCTGCCGAACACCATCTCCAAGGAGCCGCTGGGCCCGGTTGTTCGTCAGGGTGACGATCAGTGGTTCAATATCGTCAAGTGGGTACTCTCTGTGCAGATCAACGCTGAGGAGCTGGGTGTGACCAGCGCCAACGCCGACGCCATGCTGAAGTCCGACAACCCCAATATTCAGCGTCTGTTGGGTACAGACGGCGACATGGGTGCCAAGCTTGGACTGCCGGATGACTTCGGTTACCAGGCGATCAAGCTGGTCGGTAACTACGGCGAGATGTATGACCGTAACGTTGGTCCGGATACCCCGCTCGGACTGGATCGCGGCATCAATGCGCTGTGGACCGATGGCGGTGTTCTGTATGCTCCGCCGGTTCGCTAAGACCTGAAAGCCTGCGGAGAGGTCTCCTGAAGGGAGGCCTCTCCGTTATCTCTGATGCTGTAAACCACAGGGAAGCTCTTCAGGACAATCCATGAAAAAACAAACAATTGATACCCGACCTGCAGGGCCAAAGCCCTGGAACGACCCCCGGGTCCGCTCACTTTTCTTTCAGGCGATTGCCATTGCCTTCGTTTTCTGGGGAGGCTGGGTACTCGTCGACAACACGCTCTCCAATATGGAAAGCCGTGGTATCAGCACCGGTTTCGGTTTCCTGAATGAGACCGCCGGGTTCGGCATCATCATGAATCTGGTGCCTTACGATGCCACCATGTCCTATGGCCGAACGTTCTGGGTCGGTCTGACAAATACACTGCTTGTTTCCGCGATGGGCGTCGTCGCCGCCACCATTCTCGGATTCATCATCGGTGTTGCGCGGCTCTCGAGTAACTGGCTGGTCGCCAAAATGGCACTGGTTTACATCGAGGTCATTCGCAACATTCCGCTGCTTTTGCAGATTTTCTTCTGGTACTTCGCCGTTCTCAGCAATCTGCCGTCGCCGCGACAGAGTGTTGATGTTGGTGGCGCCCTGTTTCTCAACAATCGCGGTCTGTATCTGCCCGAGCCCCTGACCCAAGAGGGCTTTGGCATTGTTTGGGGCGGTATCCTGCTCGCTATTGCCGCAGTTGTTGGTATCCGGATCTGGGCCAAAAAGCGGCAGTTGGCGACGGGCCAGATTTTTCCGACATTCAAGGTTGGAGTCGCCATCCTGGTTGTTGTACCGCTGGTTTCCTATCTGGTTGCCGGAAGCCCCATAGAATGGGATATCCCGGCCCTCAAAGGGTTCAACTTTGGTGGGGGGATCACTATTATCCCCGAGCTGGCAGCCCTGTGGATTGCGTTGTCGCTATACACGGCCAGCTTTATCGCTGAAATTGTTCGCTCCGGTATTCTCTCCGTCAGCAAAGGCCAGACCGAGGCTTCCAAGGCACTTGGACTCCCCAATGGTCTGACCCTGAGGCTGGTGGTGATACCTCAGGCCATGCGGGTCATCATCCCACCGCTGACCAGTCAGTACCTCAACCTGGTAAAAAACTCGTCGCTTGCAACCGCAATCGGTTACCCGGATCTGGTTGCCGTCTTCATGGGCACCACGCTGAACCAGACGGGGCAGGCCGTTGAGGTTGTCGCGATAACCATGGCGGTGTATCTCACCATCAGTCTGCTGATCTCGCTGTTCATGAATATCTACAACCGGGCTGTGGCCATTAAGGAGCGATGATGACCGAGTCAACCATGAAAGCACCCAAGAAGGCGCTCAGGCCGGTCAAGTGGATGCGGGAGAACCTGTTCTCCGGCTGGTTCAACACAGCGTTGACGCTGGCCGTGGCTTATCTGCTTGTGACCAGTGTGGGGCCTTTACTCAACTGGTTTTTCCTCGACGCCAACTTTGTTGGCAGTGACGCGAGTGACTGCACTGGCGCCGGTGCCTGCTGGCTGTTTATCAGTCAGCGGCTGAACTTCTTTATCTACGGGTTTTACCCGGATGAGCTGCAGTGGCGCGTGGATACAATGTTCCTGCTGTTGGCCGTTGCCTTTGTTCCCCAGTTCGTAGAGCGATTCCCTGGCCGTAAATGGCTCGGGCTTTTCGGAATTTTTGGCCTGCCTGTTGTGGGTTATTTCCTGATTCCGGGGGGCACCTTCGGGCTCGAAGAAGTGCAGAGTTCAAAATGGGGCGGTTTAATGCTGACCCTGATCCTGGCTTATATCGGGATCATAGCCTCCTTGCCAATTGGCATTCTGTTGGCACTGGGCCGGCGCTCAGACATGCCCATCATTCGGGGAATCTGTGTGGTCTTTATCGAGGTATGGCGTGCGGTACCGTTGATTACGGTCCTGTTCATGGCCTCGGTGATGCTGCCGCTGTTCCTTCCGGAGGGTGTGAATTTTGAAAAGCTGGCCAGGGCGCTGATCGGTATTACGTTGTGGCAGTCTGCTTACATGGCGGAAGTGATCCGCGGTGGTTTGCAGGCGATTCCCCGGGGGCAGTATGAAGCCGCCGATGCGCTGGGATTGGGTTATTGGCGCAAAATGGGGCTCGTGATCCTGCCTCAGGCTCTGAAAATGGTTATTCCGGGCATTGTTAACACCTTCATTTCCCTGTTCAAGGACACCACGCTGGTACTGATCATTGGCCTGTTCGATATCCTCGGCACGGTCCAGTCCACGGTTACCGATCCAGCCTGGCAAAATGTTGCCATCGAGGGCTATGTATTTGTGGCGTTCTGTTTCTGGGTCTTCTGCTTTGGCATCTCCAGATACAGTCAGAACCTTGAACGAAAACTCGATACCGGTCATAAGACCTGATGGGTAACTCTATGACAGACCAAACTCTAACTTCTGAAACGCAGACCCCACCGAAGGACCAGTCGGATAAAAAGCCCGGGATTATCCGGGTTGAGGGAATGCACAAGTGGTACGGGGATTTTCATGTCCTCAAGGATCTCAATCTGACCGTTGATCAGGGTGAGAGAATTGTTATCTGTGGGCCGTCCGGCTCCGGAAAATCCACCTTCATCCGTTGCATCAACCGGCTGGAGGAGCATCAGCAGGGCAAGATCATCGTCGATGATGTGGAACTGACTGACGATGTCCGGCAGATCGATACGGTTCGGCGGGAAGTTGGCATGGTGTTTCAGCACTTCAACCTGTTCCCGCACCTGACGGTTCTCGAGAACTGCTGCCTGTCGCCCATCTGGGTGCGCAAAACGCCCCGAAAGGAAGCGGAAGCATCGGCGATGGAGTATCTGGAGCGGGTCAAGATTCCGGACCAGGCCAACAAGTTTCCGGGGCAGTTATCTGGTGGTCAGCAACAGCGCGTGGCTATTGCCAGGGCTTTGTGCATGAAGCCCAAGATTATGCTGTTCGATGAGCCAACCTCGGCACTGGATCCAGAGATGATAAAAGAGGTGCTGGATGTCATGATTGAGCTGGCGGGCAGTGGCATGACCATGATGTGTGTTACCCATGAAATGGGCTTCGCCAAGACGGTGGCGGATCGGGTGATCTTTATGGATGGTGGCGAAATCGTGGAGCAGGCGCCACCCCATGAGTTCTTCACAAACCCACAGGAAGCCAGGACTCAGAAGTTCCTCCAGCAAATACTGGCGCACTGAAACCAAGGCTAAAAAAGCCGGGCATTTGCCCGGCTTTTTTACAACGGCTGCTTGTTCAGCTCGGGCTCTTCGCCCGGCTTCGCCTCCAGCCACCAGACATTCTTGTCCCAGTCCCCCAGAACAATGCGCTTTGCCGGTGACCCATTGGCAGTCAGGTCATGCACCGCGGGGCGATGGGTGTGGCCATGAATCATTCGCTGGACACCGTGTGTTTCCATGTCCCTGACCACTTCCTCGGGCGTTACGTCCATAATGAACTCCTCCTTGCCCTGATTTTTCGCCATGCTGATCTCCCGAAGCTGGCGGGCCATCTGCTGGCGGTCTTTCAGGGGGCGCTGGAGTATCATCTGCTGCCATTGCGGGTTGCGCATATTGGCCCGGAACTTCTGGTATTCCACATCGGCGGTGCAGAGGCTGTCGCCATGCATCAGCAGTGTAGGGGTACCGTGCAGATCAATCACCGTCGGGTCGTCCAGCAGCGTCGCGCCGGCCCGGTCGCAGAAGTCCTGGCCGATCAGAAAGTCCCGGTTGCCGTGCATCAGAAAAATCTCGGTGCCGCTGTCCCGCAGTTTGCGAAGGGCGGCAGCAACCTGCTCCTGAAGCGGCGTGCGTTCGTCATCGCCGATCCAGGCCTCGAAGAAATCGCCGAGGATATAGAGTTGATCAACGCCGCGGGCTTTCTCGTCGAGAAATCTCAGAAATGCCTCTGTGATATCCGGCCGGGATTCCTCGAGGTGAAGGTCCGAAATAAACAGCGTGGTCACGCGTCCTCCAGAACCTCGGCCTTCTCGATGACCACGTCATCGGCAGGCACATCCTGATGGCCTCCGCGCATGGTGGTGCGCACTGCTCGGATCGCGTTGACTGTGTCCATGCCCTCTACCACTTTGCCGAACACGCAGTAACCCCAGCCTTCCGCGTTCTTGGCGGTGTGGTCCAGGAAGCCGTTGTTTTCAACGTTGATAAAGAACTGCGCGGTAGCAGAATGCGGGTCCATGGTGCGCGCCATGGCAATTGTCCCCTGCATGTTGCTCAGACCGTTATCGGCTTCGTTCTGGATGGAATCCCGGGTTTTGCGCGGTGTCATGCCTGGCTCGAACCCGCCGCCCTGAACCATGAAATTGCTGATCACACGGTGAAAAATGAGGCCATCGTAAAAACCGTCGCGAACGTACTGTTCAAAGTTTTTCGCGGTTTCCGGTGCCTTGTCGTAGTCCAGTTCCAGCTTGATGTCACCGTAGTTGGTTGTCAGCAGAATCATCAGGTTTTCCTGTTCAGAAATGTTAGGTACGTTACAGGCCCCATTGTACTCAAGACTTTCCCGCTATGCATGAGTCCGGCAAGGATTTGTGAGTATAATACGCGGTTTAAGATTCACTCCCCTTTTAACAGAGATTGTATGAGCGCCGAGTCGAAGAAAGCCCACAACTTTATCCAGAGCCTGATCGAAGACGCCATCGCCAACGGAGAGCATACCGGCAAGGTGGTAACCCGATTCCCGCCGGAGCCCAACGGCTACCTGCATATTGGTCATGCCAAATCGATCTGCCTGAACTTTGGCATCGCCGAAACCTTTTCCGGCGACTGTAACCTTCGGTTTGACGACACCAACCCGGAAAAGGAAAACCAGGAATACATCGATGCCATCAAGCAGGATGTGGAATGGCTCGGTTACGAGTGGGCCGGGGACGTGCGCTACGCATCAGATTATTTTGATGCCCTGTACGAATTTGCCGAGGAGCTGATTACCCGGGACAAGGCCTACGTCTGCGCCCTGACGGCCGATGAAATGGCCGAATACCGCGGCAGCCTGAAAGAGCCCGGCAGAAACAGCCCCTATCGGGACCGGCCGGTCGAGGAGAGCCTGCAGCTGTTCCGTGATATGAGGGACGGCAAGTATCAGAATGGTGAGCTGGTGCTGCGGGCCAAGATCGATATGGCCTCGCCGAACATCAATATGCGGGATCCGATTCTCTATCGCATCCGTTATGCAGAACACCACCAGACCGGCAACAAGTGGTGCATCTACCCGATGTACGACTTCACTCATCCGATTTCAGACGCCATGGAGGGAATAACCCATTCCTTGTGCACGCTGGAGTTCGAGGATCACCGGCCGCTGTATGACTGGGTGCTGGATAACATCTCCGGTCCGTGCCATCCGCGCCAGATCGAGTTTGCCCGGCTGAACCTGAACTACACCATCACCTCGAAGCGTAAGCTCAAGCGACTGGTGGACGAGGGTGTGGTTGATGGCTGGAACGATCCGCGGATGCCGACCATTTCCGGCATGCGCCGGCGCGGCTACACGCCGGAATCGATCCGCACCTTCTGCGACATGATTGGCGTGAACAAGGCCGGCGGGACTGTGGATGTGGGCATGCTGGAGCACGCCATTCGGGAAGATCTCAACACCCGCGCGCCGCGGGCCATGTGTGTGATGCGCCCGCTGAAAGTCACGCTGACCAATTACCCGGCGGACCAAAGCGAAACGCTCAGCTTGCCAGTGCATCCGCAAAATCCGGATATGGGTGAGCGGGAAGTACCCTGGACCCAGACTCTGTACATCGATCGGGACGATTTTGAAGTGGAGCCGCCGCGCAAATGGAAGCGGCTGGCGCCGGATCAGGCGGTACGCCTGCGTGGTGGCTATGTCATGACCTGCCGGGAAGTGGTCCGGGATGATAGCGGTGAGATCGTCGAGCTCAAGTGCGAGTATGATCCCAAGACTTTGGGCGTCAATCCCGAAGGCTACAAGCCCAATGGCGTGATTCACTGGGTTTCGGCCACCGATAGCGTGGAGGCGGACATTAATCTTTACGACCGCCTGTTCAACCACGAGTCGCCGGACAGTGACAAGGACGGTGATCTGATGGATCACCTGAACCCGGAATCGCTGGTGGTTCTGAAAGGTGCGCGGGTCGAAAAGAGCTTGGCGTCCCCCCGTACGGATCTTCCCTATCAGTTCGAGAGGGAAGGCTACTTCTTCTGTGATCCGGCTCATACCGAGGCCGCTGGCCGCCCGGTATTCAACCGCACAGTAACGCTCAGGGATTCCTGGGGTAAGGGGGGCAAGTGATCCGCATTTACAACACGCTTACCCAGCAGAAGGAAGAGTTTCGGCCGATTGAGCCGGGCAAGGTCCGGATGTATGTCTGCGGTATGACAGTTTACGACTTTTGCCACCTTGGGCATGCCCGGGTATTGGTCGCCTTTGATGTGATCACCCGTTACCTGCGCCATCGTGGTTACGAAGTGAACTACGTTCGCAATATCACGGACATAGACGACAAGATCCTGCGTCGTGCGGATGAAAACGGTGAGCCTTATAACGAGCTCACCGACCGGATGATCAAGGCGATGCACGAGGACGAAGCCCGTCTTGGTGTGTTGTCGCCGGATGAAGAGCCCCGGGCGACGGCGTATATCGACGAAATCATCGCGATGATCCACAAGCTGATTGCCAGCGGCCACGCCTATGCGGCAGATAACGGCGATGTCTATTTTGCCGTTGATTCCTTCGACGACTACGGCAAACTCAGCAAGAAAAAGCTGGAGGATCTGCTGGCGGGCGCGAGGGTGGATGTTCAGGAAGCCAAACGGAGCCCGGCGGATTTCGCATTGTGGAAAGCGGCAAAGGCAGGGGAGGTTAGCTGGCCCTCGCCCTGGGGCGATGGGCGTCCCGGCTGGCATATCGAGTGTTCGGCCATGTCCACCTGCTGTCTGGGCGACACCTTTGATATCCACGGTGGTGGTCCGGATCTGTTGTTCCCGCATCATGAGAACGAGATCGCTCAGTCCGAATGTGCAACCGGCCACACCTTCGTGAACACCTGGATGCATGCGGGTGCCATCCGGGTAAACAAGGAGAAAATGTCCAAATCCCTGGGCAATTTCTTCACGATCCGTGAAATCATGGAAAAGTACCCGGCGGAAGTGGTCCGTTACTTCCTGGTTTCCAGCCACTACCGGAGTCAGGTGGACTACTCCGAAGAAAATCTGGCCGAGGCTGGCCGCACACTGACCCGGCTGTATCATGCCCTGAGGGGAATAGTGCCTGCCAAGGCCGGCGATGTGCCGGAATCCGGGCATGACGAGCGATTTGCCGAGGCAATGGATGATGACTTCAACACCGCTGGGGCCATTGCAGTCCTGCACGCTGTTGCCAATGAGATCAATCAGCATCGCCGCGATGGTCGTGAAGACGACGCCAAGCAAGCTGCGGCGATTCTGGTGAGGCTCGGTGCTGTTCTGGGTCTGCTGCAGCAGGACCCCGAGGCGTTCTTCCAGGCGGACACGGGTGGTGAGCTCAGCGCCGAAGACATTGAAGCGCTGATCCAGGCCCGGGCTGATGCCCGCAAGGCGAAGAATTTTGCCGAGGCCGACCGAGTCCGCGACGAGCTCCTCGAAAAAGGTATCATTCTGGACGATTCCCGAGAGGGGACAACCTGGCGTAAAGCCTGAATTTCCGGGAGCTGCTGGTTGGTCAGACCAGTTTTGCGCGTGCAGGAATGATCTTGTAAGGATTTTCCCTTACAATGCGGCGCTCAAATTAGAATGCCCCCTCAAGATGAAGGGGGAGTCGGGAAACGTAACCCACTGAGGCAGACAACGATGACAGAACGCGTACAAGTCGGCGGCATTCAGGTCGCAAAGAATCTGTATGATTTCGTGAACAACGAAGCGATCCCGGGCACCGGAATCGATGCCGATAAATTCTGGGCAGAATTTGACAAGATCGTGAACGAGCTGGCGCCACGCAACCGTGAGCTGCTGGCCAAGCGTGATGTTATCCAGGAAAAAATGGATAGCTGGAATCGGGACCATAAGGGCCAGAAGCTCGATATGGCCGAGTACAAGTCTTTCCTGAAAGACATCGGTTACCTCGTTGACGAGCCTTCCGAGTTCAAGATCTCCACCTCGAATGTCGATCCGGAAGTGGCAACCATGGCCGGCCCGCAGCTTGTGGTTCCGATCATGAATGCCCGCTTTGCCCTCAATGCGGCGAACGCGCGCTGGGGTAGCCTGTACGATGCCCTGTACGGTACCGATGCCATTTCAGAGGAAAACGGCGCTGATAAAGGGCGTGGTTATAACCCGGTGCGCGGTGCCAAGGTCATCGAGTGGGCCCGCAATCTCCTCGACAGCTCAGCGCCGCTGGCGTCTGGCAGTCACAAAGACGCCGCCAAATATGTGGTTGAAGGTGGCAAGCTGGTCGTCAAATTGCAGAACGGCGAGTCCACTGGCCTGAAAGACGAGGCCGGCTTTGTTGGCTACACCGGTGCCGCGGATGCGCCTACCGGCGTGCTGCTGGTCAAGAACGGCATGCACTTCGAGATCCAGATTGACGCCAGTCACCCGATTGGCAAAGACGACGGCGCCAACGTCAAAGACGTACTGATGGAGTCTGCGCTGACCACCATCATGGACTGCGAAGATTCGGTAGCCGCCGTAGACGCCGACGACAAGGCGCTGGCTTACCGTAACTGGCTGGGCCTGATGAAGGGCGACCTGCAGGAAACCTTCGAAAAGGGTGGCGAGCAGCTGACCCGCAAGATGAACGCTGACCGCACCTACACCGCGGCAGACGGCAGCGAGCTCAGCCTGAAGGGGCGCAGCCTGATGTTCATCCGTAACGTCGGGCACCTGATGACCAATCCGGCTATCCTGCTGAAAGACGGCAATGAAGTTCCGGAAGGTCTGATGGATGGTCTGATCACTTCGCTGATTGCCATTCACGACATGAAGGGCAGTGGCAACTTCCAGAACAGCACCAAAGGCTCCATGTACATCGTGAAGCCGAAGATGCACGGCCCGGAAGAGGTTGCTTTCACCAACGAATTCTTCGGCCGTGTTGAAGATGCCCTTGGCATGCCGCGCTTCACTCTGAAAGTCGGCATCATGGACGAGGAGCGCCGCACCACGGTTAACCTGAAGTCCTGCATTCACGCCGCCAAAGAGCGCGCTGTGTTTATCAACACCGGCTTCCTGGATCGCACCGGTGATGAGATCCACACCTCGATGGAGCTGGGTCCGTTCATCCGCAAGGGTGCGATGAAGCAGGCGACCTGGATCAATGCCTACGAGCAGTGGAACGTGGACATTGGCCTGGAAACCGGTTTCCGTGGCGTTGCCCAGATCGGTAAGGGCATGTGGGCCATGCCTGATCTGATGGCCGGCATGCTGGAAGCGAAAATCGGCCATCCGAAGGCCGGCGCCAACACCGCGTGGGTTCCGTCTCCCACAGCGGCCACACTGCACGCCACGCATTACCACCAGGTAAGTGTGGCTGATGTCCAGAAGCAGCTGGAAAGCCGCACCCGCGCAGCCCTGGAGGACATCCTGACGGTACCGGTCATGGACGATCCGGCTTCCTTGAGCGCTGAAGACATCCAGCAGGAGCTGGACAACAACGCCCAGGGTATCCTCGGTTACGTTGTTCGCTGGATCGACCAGGGTGTTGGCTGTTCCAAGGTGCCCGACATCAACGATGTGGGTCTGATGGAAGACCGCGCGACTCTGCGCATCGCCTCCCAGCTACTAGCGAACTGGCTGCATCATGGTATCTGCTCGGAAGAGCAGATCATGGAAACCATGAAGCGCATGGCTGCGGTGGTCGACAAGCAGAACGCTGGTGATTCGGCCTACCGCCCGATGGCCGGGAATTTCGATGACAGCGTCGCCTTCCAGGCAGCGCTGGATCTGGTTCTCAAGGGTCGCGAGCAGCCGAACGGCTACACCGAGCCGCTGCTGCACGCCTACCGTCTGAAGGCGAAAGCCAAGTACGGGCAGTAAGCGCTGCGCATAAAAAACCCCGCTTCGGCGGGGTTTTTTGTGGCTTGTTGGATTAGGCGAAGCCGTAATCCAACAGAAGTCGAATTCAGTCCTTGTGCAGCACGTCAGCGGCGTACAGGGTATTCTGCAGCAGGGTAGCGATGGTCATTGGTCCCACACCGCCGGGAACCGGCGTGATGTAGGCGGCGCGTTCAGAAGCGGCAGTGAAATCCACATCGCCGTGCAGTTTCCCGTCTTCCATCCGGTTGATGCCGACGTCGATCACGGTTGCTCCGGTTTTTACCCAGTCTCCCTTGATCAGGCCAGGCTTGCCGACAGCCGCTACCAGGATATCGGCTTCCCGAACAAACTTCTCCAGATCCGGTGTGAAGCGATGACACACGGTTGTCGTGGCACCTTTCAAGAGCAGTTCCATGCTCATCGGGCGGCCGACAATGTTAGACGCGCCCACGATCACGGCGTGCTGGCCCTTGTAAGGGGTTTTGATGCTGTCCAGCAGGGTGATGATACCGGCCGGTGTGCAGGGGCGCAGGGTGGGTTTGCGCTGCATCAGACGACCGATGTTGTAGGGGTGGAACCCATCAACGTCCTTGTCCGGGCGAATCTTGACCAGAATCGGGTCTGCATCCAGATGAGCGGGCAGCGGTAGTTGTACCAGTATTCCGTCCACAGTGGGGTTTTCATTCAGCTCATCGATCAGCGCTTCCAGGGCTTCCTGGGAAGTGTCTTCCGGCAGATCGTATGAGAGTGAGAGGATTCCTGCCTGGTCGCAGGCCTTGCGTTTGTTGCCTACGTACACATGGGATGCGGGATCGTTGCCGACCAGCACCACGGCCAGTCCGGGAACGCGCAGTCCCTGCTGTGTGCGTGCTTCTACCCCGGCGGCGACCTGCTGTCTTACTTCTGCGGCAATTTCTTTTCCGTTGATCAGTTTGGCGGTCATGTCTCGTCTTGTCGGTTGGGCATCGGTAAATTGAAGGACGGGCATTGTCTCATGCTTCCATCGGAACTCCAATTGGACGGTTAGCTGGCGGGGCTTGGAGGAACTTTCGGCAAGGTACTTTGTCACTGAAGAAGCTGTTGTTTCAGGGAATTTGGAAATCCGTGTTGACGGAACCCTCCGGCGCCGGTAATATGCGCGCCAACTTTGCTGAAGCACTTGTTGTTCAGTTCAGACGGGGTATAGCGCAGTCTGGTAGCGCGCCTGCTTTGGGAGCAGGATGTCGGGAGTTCGAATCTCTCTACCCCGACCATTTTCTGAATGTTCAGGTGGGCGAACGGTCAAGCGCCCGTAGCTCAGCTGGATAGAGCACCCGCCTTCTAAGCGGGTGGTCGCAGGTTCGAGTCCTGCCGGGCGCGCCATCAAGTCGTTGGCTTGGTCCGCGCCGGAGCGACCGTAACCAGCAAAGTTGATGTTATGAAAATACCGAAAGGTATGTCCTGATGTGGTGGACGTAGCTCAGTTGGTAGAGCTCAGGATTGTGACTCCTGCGGTCGAGGGTTCGATCCCCTTCGTCCACCCCACTTTCCCCTTTGTTTTGATTCGCGACTCTGTTGAATTTCAGGGCGGCGTCAGCCTGCGATATTTCGTGAACAAGCATGGGAATCGGTAAAGCTGGATGTTGAGTCTGTTCAGCGAGACGTTTAGAATCCCGGTTAAAAGCCTCGGTGGTGGAATTGGTAGACACGATAGGTTTAGGTCCTGTTGCCGCAAGGCGTGGGGGTTCAAGTCCCTCCCGAGGTACCAATACGAAAACCCTCTCAGTATCCCTGAGAGGGTTTTTTTGTGGCTAATGGAAGGGTCCGAGAGCATGCCTTGGGGCATTGAGGGTTTCCGCCCCTTTCTTTTTTGATTTTAGTCCCCATCTCTTTTTTCGGATGATAAAGCGGTGTGATAAGAATCCAACGATGCCGTCTGTAGCTGGTGATTCTCTCGGCGGGTCAAACCGTGATAAACTACCGCCTTTTAATTTTCGGTCCTTTTGCGGGAGTTCGCCCGGAAACGGACTTTTATTTTAAATTCATTCACATACTGAACCTGTAATTTGAGGATCTTCCATGCAAGTGTCTGTTGAAACGACCTCCAACATCGAGCGTCGCATGACGATTGGTGTGCCCGCCCAAGAAATCGACCAGGCGGTCCAGAAACGCCTGCAGGAAACCGCGCGTACCGTGCGCCTTAACGGTTTCCGTCCGGGTAAGGTGCCCATGAGCGTGGTCAAGCGTCGTTTCGGTGACAGCGTCCGTCAGGAAATTGTCGGCGAGGTTATGCGCGACAACTACATCAAGGCACTGCAGGAACAGGATATCAATCCGGCAGGTTGGCCGAAGTTTGAGCCTAAGACCATGGAAGAGGGCAAGGATCTCGAATTCGTCGCCATCTTCGAGGTACTGCCAGAAATCGAGCTGGGCGATCTGAGCAAGATCTCTGTTGAAAAGCTGACCTCCGACATTACCGATAAAGACGTCGACAACATGATCGACAACCTGCGTCGTCAGCAGGCCACCATGAAAGAAGTCAAGCGCAAGTCCAAGAACAAGGACGTGTTGACCATTGATTTCAAGGGCTTTATCGACGGCGAGGAGTTTGAGGGCGGAGCCGCTGAAGAGCACCGTTTGACCCTGGGTTCCGGTCAGATGATTCCTGGCTTCGAGAAGGCAATCGTTGGTGGTAAGGCCGGCGAGGACATGGAGATTGAGGTTACCTTCCCGGAGGATTACCACAACGAGGACCTGGCAGGGAAGCCGGCCAAGTTCGAGATCAAGATTCACAAGGTTGAAGAGCCCCAGCTGCCCGAGCTCGACACCGAATTCTTCAAGAAATTCGGTATCGATGCCGAAGACGAAGCGACCTTCCGTGAAGAAGTTAAAAAGAACATGGAGCGTGAGCTGAAGCAGGCGGTTTCCAACAAGGTCAAGAACGACGTTGTTGACGGACTGCTGGAAACCACCGAGCTGGATATTCCTGCTGCTCTGGTTGACCAGGAAATCGATCGCCTGCGCCAGGATGCCGTTCAGCGTTTCGGTGGCCAGGTTGATTTCCAGCAGCTGCCGAAAGAAATTTTCCAGGAGCAGGCTGAGCGTCGCGTGAAGACCGGCCTGCTGTTCCAGGAAGTGGTCAAGAAGAACGACCTGAAGGCAGACCCGGAGAAGGTGGACGAAAAGATCCAGGAAATCGCGTCTACGTATGAACAGCCTGAAGAAGTTGTTGCGCACTTCAACAGCAACCCGGAGCAGAAGTCCCAGATTGAGTCTTCAGTTTTGGAAGACGCCGTTGTTGACCATGTGCTGGAACAGGCCAAGGTCAAAGAGAAAAAGGTCAAGTACGAAGAGGCCGTTCAGGCCGGTCAGCCCCAGCGCTGATTTTGCCCGGGATCGGGTTAAAGGCCGGTCCCGAAGGCCGACCCAGAGAACAGCCGGCATGCCCGGCTGTTTTCATCTGGGGCCGCTGCTGGCAAAGTATGGGGTGCAACATTATTGAAACTGCCGTGGCGCGAGTCCACGACCCATTGTCCATAAGGAGTTCAGGCGCATCATGACGCAGAAACCAATCGATGGTCCCGCAATGGTTACCAATTCCGGACTGGTACCGATTGTTATCGAGCAGACAGCTCGCGGCGAACGGTCGTTCGACATTTATTCCCGTCTGCTCAAAGAGCGGGTGATCTTCATGGTGGGCCCGGTCGAGGACCACATGGCGAACCTCATCGTGGCCCAGCTCCTGTTCCTGGAGTCTGAAAATCCGGACAAGGATATTCACTTGTACATCAACAGCCCGGGTGGCTCGGTAACGGCAGGCATGTCCATCTACGACACCATGCAGTTCATCAAGCCGGACGTTGCGACCTTGTGTGTAGGCCAGGCGGCCAGCATGGGAGCCTTCCTGCTTGCTGGTGGTGCTGCCGGTAAGCGGGCGTGTCTGCCGAACTCCCGCGTGATGATTCATCAGCCGCTGGGTGGTTACCAGGGGCAGGCAACGGATATCGAGATTCACACCCGTGAAATTCTGAAGATCCGGCACACCCTGAATTCCATCCTGGCCCACCACACTGGTCAGGATCTGGAGACGATCGCCAAGGATACGGACCGTGACAACTTCATGGATCCGGCTCAGGCGAAAGAGTATGGGCTGATTGATTCAATACTTGATAAGCGCGTACCGAATAAATAATACTGGAAGTAATCGCATCATACTTGGCCGGCGTATCAGGCAGTGACGCCGGCAAAACGAGATCAGAGGTATTTCAATGGCAGATGAAAGAAACGGCAGAGGCGACGATAATGGCAAGTTGCTCTACTGCTCGTTTTGTGGAAAGAGCCAGCATGAAGTCCGAAAGCTCATTGCAGGGCCCTCGGTGTTCATCTGCGACGAGTGCGTCGACCTGTGCAACGACATTATCCGGGAAGAAATCCAGGAGAATGCGCAGGAAGAGCCGAGTGATCGCCTTCCTACACCGGCCGAGATCCGCATCACTCTCGATGAATACGTCATTGGCCAGGATCGCGCCAAGGTGGTGCTGTCGGTTGCGGTCTACAACCACTACAAGCGTCTTCGGTACGGTGAAGGCAAGGGTGATGTTGAGCTCGGCAAGAGTAACATCCTGCTGATCGGCCCCACCGGCAGCGGTAAAACGCTGCTCGCAGAGACCCTCGCGCGCATGCTGAACGTGCCCTTTACCATTGCGGACGCCACCACGCTGACCGAAGCCGGTTACGTGGGCGAGGATGTAGAGAACATCATCCAGAAGCTGCTTCAGAAGTGCGATTACGATGTCGACAAGGCCCAGCGGGGCATCGTCTACATAGATGAAATTGACAAGATTTCGCGCAAGTCTGACAACCCCTCCATTACCCGGGACGTTTCCGGCGAGGGTGTTCAGCAGGCATTGCTGAAACTGATTGAAGGTACCGTTGCCTCGGTCCCGCCACAAGGTGGCCGAAAGCATCCGCAGCAGGAGTTCCTGCAGGTTGATACCGGCAATATGCTGTTTATCTGCGGTGGTGCGTTTGCCGGTCTGGATAAGGTGATTCGCGAGCGTACGGAAAAGAACAGTATTGGTTTCTCTGCTTCTGTGGCCAGCCAGGACGACGCCAAGAACACGGGTGATGTCATCAAGGACGTAGAGACCGAAGACCTGGTCAAATACGGTCTGATCCCGGAGTTCGTGGGTCGTTTGCCGGTAGTGGCAACCCTCAACGAGCTGGATGAGGAAGCGTTGGTGCAGATCCTGACCGAGCCCAAGAACTCTCTCACCAAGCAGTATCAGAAACTGTTTGATATGGAAGGGGTCGAGCTCGATTTCCGGGAAGACGCACTGCGGGCAGTTGCCCGTAAGGCCATGGAGCGCAAGACTGGCGCCCGTGGTTTGCGCTCCATTATGGAGGCGACGCTGCTGGACACTATGTATCAGATTCCTTCTGAGCATGACGTGACCAAAGTTGTGATCGACGAGAGCGTGATCAGTGGGGATTCCGAGCCCTTCAAGATCTACGCGAGCAGCGATCACGCCAAGGCTGTGCCCGAGGATTGAACCCGGTTCAACGGCTGAAATGAAAAGGGGCGGCGACGCCCCTTTTCGCGTTTTGTATCCCGATATTCCTGCCCTGTTTCGTTTGGTAAAAATATTGCAATTTTTGCGGGCGCCCCAATGAAGGGTGATATGCTGAAGTAAATACCGTCAGAGGATTCCCAATGACCCGTATACCCGAAAATGCCGTGCAAGAATACCCGCTGCTCCCGCTGCGTGACGTAGTGGTGTTTCCGCACATGGTGGTCCCGCTGTTCGTGGGCCGTGAAAAATCCATTCAGGCTCTGGAAGCCGCAATGGAAGGAAGCAAGGAAATCCTCCTGGTTGCCCAGAAAGACGCTTCCACTGATGAGCCGGGCCCCCAGGACGTATTCGAGATGGGCACTCTGGCCACGGTCCTGCAAATGCTTCGCTTGCCCGATGGCACCGTAAAAGTGCTGGTTGAAGGTAACGCCCGAGCAACCATAAGCGACATTGCCGAGGGTGAGTACCTGTCCGGTGGTGCTGTCCTCATGGATGAAGAAGGTCTGCCTGAGCGCGAGCAGGAGGTTCTGGTAAAAACCTTGATGGATGAGTTTGAGAAGTACGTGAAGCTCTCCAAGAAGGTCCCCTCAGAGGTTTCCAATGCGCTTACCGGCATTGAGGAACTTGAACGCCTGGCCGATACCATGGCCGCGCATCTGGAAATGCGCATTCCTGAAAAGCAGGAACTCCTTGAAGCACTGGATATCCGCAAGCGCGTGGACCTGCTGCTGGGCAAGCTGGATGGTGAAATCGACCTGATCGAGGTTGAGAAACGCATTCGTGGCCGCGTGAAGAAGCAGATGGAGCGCAGTCAGCGCGAGTACTATCTTAACGAACAGATGAAGGCTATCCAGAAGGAAATGGGTAACCTGGGTGAAGGCAATAACGACTTCGAGGAGCTTGAGCAGAAGCTGGAAGAAGCGGGTCTGCCGGAAGAAGCCCGGAAGAAGACAGAAACGGAACTGAACAAGCTCAAGATGATGTCTCCGATGTCAGCGGAGGCGACCGTAGTGCGTGGCTACATTGACTGGATGCTTGCCATTCCCTGGAAGAAACGCAGCCGCGTCCGTCACGACATTGAGAAAGCCCGTGAAATCCTCGACAGGGATCATTACGGCCTGGATGAGGTCAAGAAACGCATTCTGGAGTACCTCGCGGTTCAGAGCCGTGTGAAGAAGGTCAAAGGTCCTGTGCTCTGCCTGGTTGGCCCTCCCGGTGTTGGTAAAACATCGCTCGGACAGTCCATCGCCCGTGCTACCAACCGGAAATACACCCGCATGGCTTTGGGTGGCGTGCGTGATGAAGCTGAAATCCGCGGTCACCGCAAAACCTACATCGGTGCGCTGCCAGGCAAGCTTCTGCAGAAGCTGTCCAAGGTAGGCGTGAAAAACCCGCTGTTCCTCTTTGACGAAATCGACAAGATGGGAATGGATCACCGTGGCGATCCGGCCTCAGCCCTGCTTGAGGTTCTGGATCCGGAGCAGAATCACACGTTCAACGATCATTACCTGGAGGTGGATTACGATCTCTCCGATGTGATGTTCGTGTGCACCTCCAACTCCATGGACATTCCGCCGGCGCTGCTGGACCGGATGGAAATCATCCGGATTCCCGGGTACACCGAGGACGAGAAGGTCAACATTGCCCTGCGGTATTTGTTGCCCAAGCAGATCAAGGCAAACGGGCTGCGCAAGGACGAGTTGAAGCTGCCGGAAGATACCCTCCGGGATCTTATCCGCTACTACACTCGTGAAGCCGGTGTTCGTGGCCTGGAACGCGAGATCGCCAAGATCTGCCGCAAGGTGGTACGCGACCATGTGGAGAGCGGCGAGAAGGCCTCTGTGACCCTCGCGCAGGACATGCTTGAGGACTACTCGGGGGTCAAGAAGTTCAAGTACGGCCTGGCCGAGGAAAAGAATGAGATTGGCCAGGTGACGGGCCTGGCTTGGACGCAGGTCGGCGGCGAACTTTTGCACATTGAATGCGCGCTCACACCGGGCAAGGGCCGGGTGGTCAAGACTGGTTCGCTGGGTGACGTCATGCAGGAGTCCATCCAGACAGCGTTGACGGTGGTACGCAGCCGCGCACCCGGTCTGGGTATTGCGGATGATTTCCACGAAAAGCACGATCTGCACGTCCACGTACCGGAGGGTGCAACACCGAAAGATGGGCCGAGTGCTGGTATCGGCATGTGTACAGCGCTGGTTTCTTCACTGACCAAGATTCCGGTTCGCGCCGACGTCGCAATGACCGGCGAGATTACCCTGCGTGGGCGTGTGCTGGCCATTGGCGGGTTGAAGGAAAAGCTCCTGGCAGCGCATCGTGGTGGCATCAAGACGGTGATTATTCCGGATGAGAATGTCAGGGATCTCAAGGAGATACCCGAAAATATCAAGGAATCGCTGGAGATTTGCCCGGTCAAGTGGATTGACGAAGTCCTGGATATTGCACTGGCTTATCCGCCCGAGCCCAGGGCCGACGATTCAGCCCCGGAAACCGGGTCAGGCAAGCCGCGTGATGAAGAAGGTGACGCGTCAGAACGCATAAATACACATTAAAGCCTTGATGAGTTGTTGACATGCCAGAGAGCCCATTGGTATAACTGTTTCGCCGTGAAGCAGCCAATACCAAGGGCTCCCGCGCAGTTAGTGCCTATTCCGAATGCCGGTATAAAGCCGAAAGGAATAAGAAAACTGAAGAATGGAATTCTCTGACCGCTTATGCGATAGTCGAGAACGTCCGAGAAAAAACAAACCAACCTATAACATCTTCAACCTGAAATCGAAGGGGTTTAGTGTGAACAAGTCCGAACTTATCGATGCAATTGCAGAGTCCGCAGATATCTCCAAAGCCGCCGCTGGCCGTGCTCTGGACGCAATGACCAACTCTATCACCGGTGCCCTGAAAAAAGGCGATCAGGTAACTCTGATCGGTTTTGGTACCTTCTCCGTTAAAGAGCGTGCTGCTCGTACCGGTCGTAACCCGCAGACTGGTGCCGAGATCAAGATCCCGGCCTCCAAAGTGCCTGGGTTCAAAGCAGGCAAGGCCCTGAAAGACGCCGTTAAGTAACGGTTCTTTCTCCGGTGGCTTCTGTCAAAGGGAGCCACCCAAGAAGAATTCAAGGCGCATTCCAAACCGGGTGCGCCTTTTTACGTTAAGTCCGCCCGTAACAGCACGCTGAAACGAATAACACTGCACGACCTTGAACAGGGATCCGGGAGAAACATGCTTCAAGATATTCGGGAAAATGCCCAGGGCACGATTGCAAAGATCATCATTGGTCTGCTGATTGTGTCGCTATCCATCTGGGGAATGGACGCCATTGTTGGCGGATTCTCCGGCGAGCCTGAGGTGGCAACGGTTAATGGCGAGGATATTACCGAGCGGGAGTTTCTCCGCGTGGTCCAGATGGAAAGTCAGCGCCGGCTATCCAGAATGGAAACACCCGATCCTTCCATGCTTAATGAAGATCAGATTCGGACAGATGTTCTGGATTCCCTGATCCAGGAACAGGTCCTGATCCAGGATGCCAATGCCCAGGGTCTCGAGCTCAATGATGCTGATATCGACGCGTTGATTACCCAGATGCCACAGTTCCAGGTGGATGGCCAGTTCAACCGTGACCGTTTCGTTTCCACGGTCCGCAATATGGGCATGGGTGTAGGCGAATTCCGCGAAGCCATGCGTAAGCAGTATGTCGTCAACCAGATCCGTGCAGGCATCGTTCAGAGTGGCCTGGTGGCGGATGAAAACGCCCGGCAGCTGCTCCAGATCCAGAACCAGACCCGGAGCTTCCGGGTGCTGAATATTCCGGCCAGCGCAGTGGCGGATACCGTCTCAGTTACTGACGCGGACGTTGAAGCTTTTTATGAGGAGAATTCCGGGGCGTTCCAGCAGCCGGAACGGGTTGATGCTGCCTACATCACCCTGTCGCTTGGCGCGCTCGCCGAGAGCATTGAAATTGACGATGCGGAGCTTCAGGCCTATTACGACCAGCGTTCGGCTGATTTGGCAAGCGAGGAGCGTCGCGCCTCCCATATCCTGATAGAAGAGGGCAGTGACGCGGACGAAACCATGGCCGCTATCCAGGAGCGCCTGTCGGCCGGTGAATCCTTTGCCGACCTGGCCCGGGAATATTCCATTGATACGGTCTCTGCCGAGGAGGGCGGCGATCTGGGTTACGCCGGCCGTGGTATCTACGCGGAAGCCTTTGAGGAGGCTTTATTTGCCCTCGAGAAAGGCGAGATATCCGAGCCCGTTCGCACGTCGTTCGGTGTCCATTTGATCCGCCTGGAAGATGTGAGGGAATCAGACGTACCCTCCCTGGCCGAAATGGAAGCGCAGCTACGACGTGAGCTTGCCCGTGAACAGGCCCGTGAGCGTTTTGCAGAAGTTCGTGCCGAGCTTGCCGACTCAGCTTATTCGGCCGATGATCTGGCCGGCCCCGCGGAAGAGCTCGGGCTTGAGGTGCGCGAGGCCATTGGCATTACCCGCGACGGCGGCCAGGCCCCGTTTGATCATGCTGGTCTGGTTCGGCAACTGTTCTCCGAAGATGTCCTGGAGGCCGGCTACAATACCGAGTTGATTGATGTCGGTGATAACGTGTCGGTTGTCGCGCGGGTTCGTGAGTACCATGAGGCCGAGAAGCTGCCATTGGACGAGGTTCGTGATCAGATTCGTGCGACGCTTGAGCAGCGCAAGACAAGGGAAGCACTTGCGGAAAGGGCTGAGACGATTGTTGCCGACCTTGAGGCGGACGAGAGTCCTGAGGATGTTGGTGAATGGTCGAGCTATGAGGGCCTGGCCAGGAATTCCTCAGAGGTAGGGCCTGCCATTCTACAACAGGTCTTTTCCCTGCCACGTCCGTCGGATGACGCCCGCTTCGGCAAGGCTGTTACGGCCAATTCAGCCGCTGTGATTGCGCTGGACGAGGTCATGGACGGCCAGGTCGGGGAAGAAGGCACTGAGCTGAACCAGCTCCGTGAGTTCCTGGCATCGCTTGAGGGGCAGCGTGAGTACGCCGCTTACCAGCAGTTCCTGAGGAACCGGGCGGAAGTCGAGAGACCGTAACTGGTAAACAGGATAGGGGGCGGCAATCGTTGCCTAGTAAAGACAGAAAGCCCGGTGCGTTCGCCCGGGCTTTTTTGTATCTGACTTATCAGTCTGCTGTGACTGTCAGTATCAGCTCGGTGGAAAACGGGTGGGTTTGAGGCTTTCCTTGATCTTCTTGAGGTGCCCGAGGAAGTCCGCGCCGCGTTTCAGGGTTACGCCGGTTGCCAGGATGTCGATAACGCTCAAGTGAATGATGCGTGACGACATTGGCATATAGACCTCGGTGTCCTCCGGAGCGGTGACGCCTAGCACCACCGTGCAGCTCTCTGCCAGGGGGGAGTCGGGATTGGTAATGCCAATCACAGTAGCACCATTGGCACGCGCCAGTTGCGCGATATCCACGGTTTCCCGGGTGCGGCCTGTATAGGAGATGAGCACGATGACATCTCCCACGTTGGCGCCGGCCGCAACCATGCGTTGCATCAGGGCGTCGTCGTAAGACATGACCGGGATATTGAAGCGGAAAAACTTGTGCTGGGCGTCCATCGCGACAGCAGCAGAGCCGCCCATACCAAAGAAGTTGATCTGCTTGGCCTGGATCAGGTAATCGATCGCGGTGGCCAGGGCTTTCGGGTCGAGCGCCTGCCGTGCCTTATCCAGGCTGGCAATGGTACTGAGCATGATCTTGTCGGCGAATTCGGCAACGGTGTCGTCCGGCTCTACGTTCTGTCCGATATACGGGGTGCCGGTGGCAATGCTCTGTGCCAGGCGTATCTTGAAATCCGGAAAGCCTGTGGCTGAAAAGCCACGGCAGAAACGGTTGACTGTGGGTTCGCTGACGTCGGCGGCTCGGGCCAGGGCAGCTATGCTGTAACGGGTGGCTGCACTTGGATCGCGGAGGATGGCCTCGGCCACTTTCCGCTCGGATTTGTTAAGGGTCTCCAGTCTGGACTGGATGTCCTCAAGCAGATTGTCGTCACGGTGCGCCTGGTTCGCGGCCATCAATGGTACTCCCTGAATCATGGGCGGTCGTTGTCTTGAAAACGCGGTGATTATACCGCTTTTTTACCGGTTTTGGGGTAGTAAAAGTGTCAAGAAGCGCAGTTTTTTCTTGGAAAATGGATTTTTGGATGTCATTATTTGTTTAAAATTACTACATTGAGTCCTGTCGTCGGGTTTTTGCGACGGACTGCCCACCAGAGAGAAGTAACCAATGGTCAACAAGATCAATACCCGTTGTGACCTGATGCTATTCGGAGCGCTGGGTGACCTTGCCCAGCGAAAACTGTTTCCGGCGCTGTACCAGCTGGAGCGCGCCAACCTCCTGGCCGATGGCAGCCGGGTGCTTGCCATTGCCCGCACAGAGGCCGATACCGAGACCGTGCGCCAGCAGTTGTTTGACAGGCTGAAGCAGCATGTAAAGCCGGAAGAGTTTGATGCCGAGCTGGCCAAGTCCTTTCTGAAGCGGGTTGATTACCAGATTCTGAATTTTAACGAACCCGACGCTTTCGGTGTGCTCAACGAGTGGCGTGATGACGCCAATAATCAGCTTATTGTTTATATGGCAACCCCGCCGTCCATGTATGGCGTCATAGCCCGGAACCTGCGTTCCGCGAGTTGCTGTACCGAAAAGACTCGGGTGGTGGTAGAGAAACCGATCGGTCACGATCTGGAGTCGTCGAAGGTGATCAACGACGAGCTGGGCGAGGTCTACAACGAGAACCAGCTATTCCGGATTGATCATTACCTTGGCAAAGAAACGGTCCAGAACCTGATCGCTCTGCGTTTTGCGAATAACCTGTTTGCCTCCCAGTGGGACCAGAACCACATCTCACACGTGGAAATTACCGTTGCTGAAAGTGTTGGCATTGAGGGCCGGTGGGGTTATTTCGACAAGGCCGGCCAGATTCGCGACATGATCCAGAACCATCTGTTGCAGCTACTGTGCCTGATCGCCATGGACCCCCCTTCGGATCTGTCCGCGGATAGCATTCGTGATGAAAAGGTAAAAGTGCTCAAGGCGTTGAAGCAGATTACTCCGGACATGATGGACAGCTACGTTGTGCGTGGCCAGTACACCGCCGGCACCAGCAACGGCAAACCGGTTCCCGGTTACCTCGAAGAAGAGGGGGCGAACAAAGGCAGTGCCACTGAAACCTTTGTTGCACTCAAGGCCGAGATCGACAACTGGCGCTGGTCCGGTGTTCCGTTTTACATCCGAACCGGCAAACGCCTGCCCGAAAAGCTGTCGCAGATTATCATTCACTTCAAGCCGGCACCCCACTACATCTTTGATCCGGACCAGAAGCACCTGGCCAACAACAAGCTGATCATCCGTCTTCAGCCAGATGAGGGCATGGCCCTGAAGATTCTCACCAAGGACCAGGGCCTCGACAAGGGCATGCGCCTGCGCCAGGGCCCGCTGGAGCTGACTTTTTCGGAGACTTTCGCTACTGACCGTATTCCCGACGCCTATGAGCGTCTGCTGTGGGAGGTGATGAAGGGCAACCAGTACCTGTTTGTCCGCCGGGATGAGGTGGAATATGCCTGGCGCTGGGTAGACCAGGTTATCCAGAACTGGAAAGACAGCGGCGAACCACCCAAGCGCTACGCCTCCGGAACCTGGGGGCCAGTTGCCTCCATTGCCATGATTACCCGGGACGGGAGGAGCTGGTATGAAGATGTCTGATCTTCGCTTGCCAGAGGGGGTCAGCGACCGTTCAGGAGAAACGCCCGAGAGCGTGGCCTTGAATCTTGCGGATGCGGTCGCCGAGTTCCTGGCTGTCCGCCTGAGAGAGGCGCCCAGGGCGAGCCTCGTGGTATCCGGAGGCTCTACGCCGCTGCCATTTTTCAAGGCGCTCTCGGGCAAGGATCTGGAATGGGGCAGGGTAGACGTTCTGCTGGCGGATGAGCGTTGGGTGGAAGAGAACGACGACGCCAGCAATACCCGTCTGGTTCGGGAAAACCTGTTGCAGGACAACGCCGCGTCGGCCCGATTCCTGTCGCTCAAACAGCCTGGTGCGACACCCTCAGAGGGTCTTGAGCGAGTGAAGGCCGAATTGGCGGATCTGGCTCTGCCCATCGACGTGCTGATTCTGGGCATGGGCAATGACGGCCATACGGCGTCGCTGTTCCCGGACGCACCTGAACTGGAGAGCGCCATGGATCCCGAATGTCAGGAAATCGTTGCGGCTGCCACACCTGCATCGCAACCCCAGAAGCGCATTACCCTGACCTGGCCACCCCTGAGAGATGCCCGCTTCACCGCCTTGCATCTCAAGGGCGAGGACAAGCTGCAGACGCTCGAGCGGGCCATGTCCGAACCGGACAAGGTGCTCGAAATGCCTATCAGAGCTTTCCTGAAGCCTGGCCTCCAGGTGTTCTGGAGCCCCTGAAACGCCTGACCTTTGTTATGGAGAAAACCATGAACCAACTTTCCGATTACCATCGCGAGCGCGTCAGGGCAGTACTGCAATCCTCTCCCCTGGTGCCTGTTATCGCAATCAATGAACTCGACGACGCCGTGCCGCTTTGTCAGGCATTGGTTGATGGCGGCATCAACGTCCTGGAAATCACCTTGCGCACCGAGCACGGCCTCAAAGCTATCGAAAAAGTCCGAAAAGCCATCCCGGACGCCTGGGTCGGTGCGGGTACTGTCACGAGCATTGACCAGTACCGCCAGGTGGAAGCCGCTGGCGCCCAGTTTGTTATCACCCCGGGCGTGACTGAGGCCATCCTGGAGTTCGGCGTAACCTCCGAAGCTCCACTGTTGCCGGGCATTGCCACTATCTCTGAACTGATGGTCGGCTACAATCTCGGCTACCGCGAATTCAAATTCTTCCCCGCCGAAGTCGCCGGCGGCATCCCCGCCCTCAAAGCCTTCAGCGGGCCGTTCCCGGACGTCACCTTCTGCCCCACAGGCGGCATCCGCCGAAACACCGCAGCCGACTACCTGGCCCTCGGCAACGTCCAGGCCGTTGGTGGCACCTGGTTGACCCCTGCAGATGTGGTCGCGGCTAAAGACTGGGCGCAGATTACCGAGATTGCGCAGGGGAGTTTGGCTGATCTTTGACTTCGGTTCTGTTCCCGTAGCCTGAAGCTTTTGGAGTTTGCGCGCTTCGAGGCGGGGCTTCCGGGAAACGCTACGAGCACAGCCAAGCGCACATGGATGTGCTCGTAGCGGTTTTTGGAAACGGGAACCCCACTGCCGCCCGGCACAAGACCCTCAGGCTACAAGGTCTTCCACCGCCGACGGCGGGCTAATCGGGAAGAAATAATCAGCGAATATCCGATCCAACGCGAACAATCTTCATGGTATTGGTTCCACCCTGGGCATTCACATAGTCACCCTTGGTAATCACCACCAGATCACCATCCTTGACCGCCTCGCGATTCACCAGCTCCGACACCGCCAACGCATTGGTCCGCTCGTTCGGAATCTTGGCAGAATCGAACGGAACGGTCTGAACGCCCCGGAACAGCACAACCCTGTGCTGGGTGGAGTGATGGCGTGAGAACGCAAAGATCGGCAGGCTCGACTTGATACGGGACATCAGCCTCGGCGTGGCGCCGGTTTCGGTCATGCAGATAATGGCCGAGACACCCTCAAGGTGATTGGCCGCGTACATGGCCGACAGGGCAATGGCCTCGTCCACCGCTTCCATGCTCTCGTGAATCCGGTGCTTGGACTGATGCATGGACGGATGCTTCTCTGCACCAAGGCAGATCCGCACCATGGCTTCCACGGCCTCCTTCGGGTAATCACCCACAGCGGTTTCGGCAGAGAGCATCACCGCATCGGTGTAGTCCATGACCGCGTTGGCAACGTCTGAGACTTCGGCTCGCGTCGGCATCGGGCTGGTGATCATCGACTCCATCATCTGCGTGGCCGTGATCACCGCACGGTTAAGAACGCGGGCACGGGAGATGATGTGCTTCTGTACGCCAACCAACTGGGCGTCGCCGATTTCCACGGCCAGATCGCCACGGGCAACCATCACGGCATCGGATGCTTCGATTACGGCGTCCAGGGCTTCCACATCGTCGGCAAGTTCCGCCCGTTCGATTTTCGCGACCAGGCCTGCGTCAGAGCCTGCCTCTTTCAGCAGGCGCCGGGCAATGTGCATATCCTCGGCGGTGCGGACAAAAGAGACCGCCACGTAATCCGCGCCCAGTTTGGCGGCCGTCACGATGTCCTGCTTGTCCTTTTCCGTCAGTGCTTCAGCGGACAGGCCGCCGCCGCGCTTGTTCAGGCCCTTGTTATTTGAGAGCGGGCCGCCGATCAGAACGGTGGAGGTGATGCTGTGGTCACTGACCGACTGAACTTCCATCTCTATGCGGCCATCATCGAGAACCAGAATGTCGCCCGGTTCCACATCCTCTATCAGTTGCTCGTAATCGATGCCGACACTTTCTTCAGTACCCGCTTCCTTGTCCATGGCGGCGTCCAGGATAAATGTCTGGCCTGCCTTGAGGGTGACCTTGTTTTCCGAAAACCGTGCGATGCGGAGCTTGGGGCCCTGCAAATCGGCCAGCAGTGCGACGAACCGGCCCTGGGATGCTGCCGCTTCGCGAACGCGGCGGGCTCGCCCTATGTGCTCTTCGGCACTGCCGTGGGAAAAGTTAAGTCGGGTGACATCTACACCGGCGGCAATGATGGCCGCAAGGGATTCCGGAGAGTCGGTAGCGGGGCCGAGGGTGGCGACAATCTTGGTACGCCTGAGCATGGTTGGTGTCCTTTGGTTCTTCAAAATGGTCTCGAACAGAGTAGCGGAATAATCCGGAACGGCCAGATTTACTGGTCGGCCTTGATCAGGGCGAGGGCATTATCCAGCATGCGGTTCGAGAAGCCCCATTCATTGTCGTACCAGGCCATGACTTTTACGTGACGGCCCAGAACCCGTGTGTGGTTGGCGTCATAGATACTGGAGAGCGCATTGTGATTGAAGTCCACGCTGACCAGTTTCTCGACATTATAGCCGAGAACCGGGTTTTTCTCGGCGGCCGCTTTAACCGCTTCGTTTACCTCGTCGGCTGTTGTTTCCCGGCTTGCAATAAAGCCGAAATCTACCAGTGAAACGTTGATAGTGGGTACCCGAACCGCAAGGCCGTCGAGTTTGCCGTCAAGCTCCGGAATGACCTTCCCAATGGCGGCGGCAGCGCCGGTCTTGGTTGGAATCATCGACTGGGTGGCAGAGCGTGCCCGATAGAGATCGGAATGGTAAACGTCGCTCAGTTTCTGATCGTTGGTGTAGGAGTGGATGGTAGTCATCAGGCCACTCTCGATACCAATGGCTCTGTGCAGGGCTTCAACAACCGGTGCCAGACAGTTCGTTGTGCAGGACGCGTTGGAAATGATGTCGTTTTCGGCAGTCAGGGTTTCGTGGTTCACACCGTAGACAATCATGGCATCCGCGTCGGGGCTGGGTGCCGAGATGATAACCTTGCGAGCGCCGGCTTTCAGGTGTGCCGCCGCCTTGTCGCGTTTGGTAAAGAGTCCGGTACACTCGAAAACAACATCAACACGGTGGTCTTTCCAGGGCAGTTCTTCGGGGTTGTGCAGTGCAGTGATGGCAATGCGGTCGCCGTTCACGGTCAGGGATTCGGCGTCGTGGCTAACGTCGGCAGCAAATCGGCCGTGAACGCTGTCATACTTGAGCAAATGAGCGTTGGTTTCGGCGTCGCCAAGGTCGTTGATGGCAACAACCTGGAGCTGGCTCCGGTAGTTATTTTCATACAATGCTCTGAGGACATTGCGACCAATGCGGCCAAAACCGTTGATTGCGATACGAATCGTCATCGTCTGACTCCTTGAGTGGTCGTTTTTGTTCGTTCAACCTCTTAATGTAGTAAATATAACAACAAAAAAAGAATAAATGAACGATTTAACGGTGGAAATACCAAAAAAAGAAAGTAAAATTACGTCTAAAAACGATCACTCCAATAATTTATGCAATGGAGCCCACGATGCACCCAACCGTCGACAAGGTTACCCAGAGAATTATCGAGCGCAGTCGCTCAACGCGGCAGGACTACCTGGATCGCATGAATGCGCTCAAAGCCCAATCCCCGCATCGGAGTTCTCTGTCCTGTGGCAATCTGGCCCACGGTTTCGCGGCCTGTAATCAGGGCGACAAGGACACACTGAAGTTCATGAACAAGGCCAACGTGGCAATGGTAACGGCCTATAACGATATGCTTTCGGCCCACCAACCCTACGAAAAGTTCCCGGATCTTATCCGGGAAGCTGCCCGGGGGATGGGGTCCGTGGCTCAGGTGGCCGGTGGCACGCCCGCCATGTGCGACGGCGTAACCCAGGGCCAGCCGGGTATGGAGCTGAGCCTGTTTTCCCGGGACACCATCGCAATGAGTACTGCCGTGGCCCTGAGTCACAACATGTTCGATGCCACGCTGCTTCTGGGGATTTGCGACAAGATTGTGCCGGGGCTTCTTATCGGCTCGCTGAGCTTCGGCTATCTCCCTACCATTCTGGTTCCGGCAGGCCCGATGCCTTCAGGACTGCCGAACAAGGAAAAACAGCGGATTCGCCAGCTTTACGCCGAGGGCAAGGTTGGCAAAGAGGAACTGCTAGAGGCCGAGAGCAAGTCCTATCACAGCCCGGGCACCTGCACGTTTTATGGCACTGCCAACAGCAACCAGCTGTTGGTGGAAGTCATGGGGCTGCATATGCCGGGGTCGGCTTTTGTAAACCCCAATACACCGCTGCGCGAAGAGCTCACCCGGGCCGCGACCGAGCAGGTGATCAAGCTGTCCAAGCCTCACGGTGGCGAGCTTGGTCTTGGCGACATGGTGGATGAAAAGAGCATCGTCAATGCTCTGGTGGCGCTGCTGGTTACCGGTGGCTCCACCAATCACACCATCCACTGGATCGCGATTGCCCGTGCCGCGGGGATCATTATCGACTGGAACGACTATGCCGAGCTTTCCTCTGTGGTTCCGTCCATGACCCGGATCTACCCCAACGGCCAGGAGGACGTGAATGCCTTCCACGAGGCCGGCGGGACCCCGTTTCTGATCAGAGAGCTGCTGAGCGGTGGGTACCTGCACAATGACGTGAACACGGTGGTTGGCTATGGTCTGGAGCGCTACACCGAGATGCCGGAGTTGGTGGATGAGAAGCTGGTGTGGAAGCCGGCGCCGGAAAAAAGCCTTCGCCCGGATGTACTCAGCCCGGTCGCGGAACCGTTTGCACCGGATGGGGGGCTGAGGGTGCTTGATGGCAATCTTGGTCGTGGCGTCATCAAGGTTTCTGCCGTTGCCCCGGAACATCGAAAAGTTGAAGCACCGGCCGTGGTGTTTAACGACCAGAACGAACTCAAGGCAGCCTTTGAGGCTGGCGACCTGGACAGGGATTGCATTGTGATCGTGCGTTTCCAGGGGCCCAAGAGTAATGGCATGCCGGAACTGCATAAGCTCACCCCCTACCTTGGCGTGTTGCAGGATCGCGGGTTCAAGGTGGGCCTGGTGACCGATGGTCGTATGTCCGGCGCGTCGGGCAAGGTACCCGCGGCGATCCATGTGTACCCGGAGGCACTGGATGGCGGTCCCCTGGCGAAGGTCAAGAATGGTGATCCGGTCTGTCTGGATGCCGAAAACGGTGTTCTTGCCATCCGCGTGGATGAACAGGAGTTCGCCGGCCGGGAATCTGAAAAAGCCGACCTGACCGGGTATCATCACGGCTACGGTCGGGAGTTGTTTGGCTGGATGCGTCGCGCTTCCAGCAATCCCGAGGAAGGGGCCAGCTTTTTCTGGAATCATGAGGCATGACAGCAGCACAGTATTCACTGGTCGGCGATATTGGCGGCACCAACGCGCGTTTCGCCCTGGTAGAGCAGGGCAGTGTGCAGCCCCGGGCCATCGAGATTCTCCCCTGCGGGGAATACACGAATCTTGATGGTGCCGTGCGGGATTACCTGGCTCGGGTTGGGGTTGCGGAGGTGGATGGGGCCTGCCTGGCAGTTGCCTCGCCGGTTCGCGGTACCCAGGTTCGGATGACCAACAACCACTGGCGTTTTGATACCGAAGAAGTCCGGGTACAGTTTGGCTGGTCCAGGTTCAAGGTGATCAATGATTTTACCGCCATGGCCCTCGGCGTTCCTCACGTTGCGGACGACCATCTGGTGCATGTTTGCGGCGGCCCCGGTGACAGCCGTCGCCCCCGACTGGTTATGGGGCCTGGCACCGGGCTCGGTGTTTCAGGCCTGGTGCCCATTGAGCATGGCTGGGTGCCGTTAATGACCGAGGGTGGCCACGTGGATTTCGCTCCCACGGACGATGCCGAAATGGACGTGCTGCGGATTTTAAAGGCCCGTTTTGGACGGGTGTCGGTAGAAAGGATTTTGTGTGGCCAGGGCTTGCTGAACTTGTATCAGGCCCACGCAGAGATTCAGGGCTTGGCTGCGCCGCTGGACGCGCCCGAGAAAATCACCGCAGCGGCGGTAGGAGACACCGATAGCCTGGCTCATCACACGCTCCGCCACTTCTGTGAAATCCTGGGCCGGGTAGCCGGCAACGGGGTTCTAACCCTCGGGAGCACCGGCGGGGTTTACCTTTGCGGCGGAATCCTGCCGCGCTTCCTCGAGTTTTTTCTGGAAAGCCCGTTCCGTAACGGCTTTGAAGATAAAGGAAGAATGCGGCCGCTGCTGGAATTTACTCCGGTTTACGTGGTCACTGAGCCATACACCGGTCTGCTGGGGGCTGCTGAGGCATTGGGTAATCCAGAGGTATAACAGCGGCTTACCGAAGCCTGATTAGAGATAATGCACCAGTTGGCTCTGATCAAAGCGGTACTGGCGGTTATACACGCCGTTTTCTGCCCGTCGGCCGGCTGCCAATACCATGGTCACCAGCCCCTTCCCGGGCAGGTTGAGCAGTTTCTTCACCCGGTGCTCGTCAAAACCCTCCATGGGGCAAGAGTCATAGCCATGGGCCCGGAGCGCGAGCATCAGATTCTGGGCTGCCAGGGCTGTGGATTTGGTGGCCCAGATTTTCATCTCGCAGTTGGAGTAGGGGCCGCGGGGCACAGGCCGGGTGATTCCCACCGCAAGGCCTGCCGCTTTCTTCGCTAAACCCAGAATACCGAAGGGGCCCTGGTTGTAATGAATCAGGGCGACTTTGCGATAGTACTTTTCAACAATTGGCGGCAGTTTTTCTTCCGGCCAGTCCTCAAGGGCTTGCCGAGCATGAGCGCGCCAACTATCCGGTCTGGCAACCACCACGATCAGCGCGGCGGCAGTTTTTGCTGCATTCTGGCCAAGGCAGGCGTTGGCAAGCTTCGCCCTCAGCTCAGGAGTGCGGACAACAAAAAATTCCCAGGGCTGAAGGTTGCTGGAATTCGGAGCGAGGGTTGCCAGCTCCAAACAATCCTCAAGCACCGCGTCGGGAATCGGCTCATCGGTGAAGCGCCTGATCGAGCGGCGCGTACGAACGACTTTCCGGAACTCTTCGATATCGATTTCCGGCAGCGGGAGAGAGCCTGCTTTCGCATTCATGATGTGTCCTTCGAGACTTGTTGTGTCGTGATTGTGCCTCTATCGTTACGGGAAATGCGGGTACATGCAATCACCCTGATGACGGAACGCTCATGACCGAGGATCTTTCCCGGCTTCCCCTCGACGACCTGGTTAGACGCGTGCGTGCGTGTACGATTTGCGCCGACGTTCTTCCACGCGGGCCGAGGCCGGTCATACAGATATCTGAAAGCGCCAGAATCCTGGTGGTCGGGCAGGCACCGGGCAAGCGCGTACATGAAACCGGATTGCCTTTCAACGATCCGAGTGGCGATCGACTTCGACAATGGATGGGGCTTACCCGGGATACCTTCTATGACGAGCAGAAGCTCGCCATCCTGCCCATGGGGTTTTGCTATCCGGGTACCGGTAAGTCCGGAGATCTTCCGCCGCGGCCGGAGTGCGCGCCAGCTTGGCGCAATCTCCTCTTGGATCGTCTGCCAGACATAGGTCTGACTCTTGTTATCGGGCAGTATGCGCATAGCTGGCATCTGCCGGACTGTCGTAAATCTGTAACGGCCAATGTTGAGCATTGGCAGAAGTATTGGCCAGAGATGGTGCCAATGCCTCACCCCAGCCCAAGAAATAACCTCTGGCTGCGTCGGAACCCATGGTTCGAGGACGAGGTGGTGCCCCAGTTGCAACAAAGAGTTGCCCGGCTTCTTGGGCCGGAGCAACAGTAACCGGAGGGGTTCAGGCGCCGTGATGGAGCGCAGTCTTGCGAGTGTCCGAACAAGCGCTTTTCATCAGGTAGCGGTCCAATGCTTCCACATCTGCGCCGCTCGAATAAAGTCCCTGTTTAGTGCGACGCCAGAGAATATCCTCCGAGGTCATCGCCCATTCGTTCTTTATCAGGTGCTCAACTTCCCGCTGATACAGAGTCCCGGCGAAATGTATGCCCAGATCGTCCATTGAGTGGCAATCCCGGAGAATGTCGTAGCTGGTTGTGCCGTAGGTACGAACGTAGCGACTGATCACCTTCTCGGAGAGCCAGGGAAAATCACGTCTGAGGGTTTCTTCCAGTGCCTCATGATTGGCAAAGTCTCCGCCCGGTAAAACGCCAGTCTTGGTCCAGCGCCCGCCGGCCTCCGGAAAGAACTGGCAAAGCTTGTCTGTGGCGGCTTCGGCCAGTTTGCGATAGGTGGTGATCTTGCCTCCGAATACCGAAATCAGCGGCGCCTTGCCTTTTTCACTATTGACCTCGAAGGAGTAGTCCCGTGACGCTTTCTGGGCATTCTCCTGCTCATCGTCCATCAGGGGACGGACACCGGAGTAGGACCAGACAACATCCGAAGGCTCCAGTTGCCGCTTGAAGTGAGAGTTCACGATGTTCAGCAGGTAGTCGGTTTCCTCGGGCGAAATCTTTGCTTTTTTCGGGTCGCCTTCGTAATCCACGTCGGTGGTGCCCACCAGTGAGAATTCGTCCTCGTAGGGAATGACGAAAACGATCCGCTCGTCCTCGTTCTGAAGGATATAGGCCTCGGTGCCCTTGTTCATGCGTGGTACCACAATATGACTGCCTTTCACCATGCGAATCATCTTGGGCGCCGGCATTGAAAGAGTCTCACCGAACAGTTTGCTTACCCAGGGGCCAGAGGCATTCACAATAGCCTTCGCCGATACCGTTTTGTCGGTTTCGTTGGTCATGTCACGAAGTGTGACCTTCCATTCCTTTGAGCCCTGTTCTGCCTTGACGCATTTGGTGCGGGTCAGTATCTGTGCGCCAAACTGCTGTGCTTTCTTTGCGGTCAGAACCACGAGACGGGCATCGTCTACCCAGCCGTCCGAGTATTCAAAGCCTTTAGTGATATCGGGCTTCAGAGGATCCTTCTCATCAAATTTGATCGAGCGGGAGCCCGGAAGGATTTCCCGTTTTGCCAGATGGTCATAGAGAAAGAGGCCGGTGCGAATCATCCAGGCTGGCCGCAGGTGAGGGCGGTGCGGCAGTCGAAAACGCATTGGCCACATAATATGGGGTGAATTACGAAGCAGGGATTCACGTTCGGCCAGGGCCTCCCGGACCAGCCGGAATTCATAGTGTTCCAGGTACCTGAGCCCGCCATGTATCAGCTTGCTGCTGCTCGATGAGGTGGCTGACGCCAAGTCATTCATTTCGCAGAGCAGGACCTTGAGGCCTCGCCCCGCGGCGTCCATGGCAATGCCTGTGCCGTTGACTCCGCCGCCAATGACAACAACGTCAAACTGATCGTACTCCGTAGTCATTGTCGGTCATCTCCTGACGCCAATGGAAAAGACGCTTTGTTGCCATGCGCACTTTTCGATGTTCGATATGGGATATGACTCTATTATGCGAAAGGCAAAGATATTCGTAAAGGAAAAAACAGAAAAAAAACGAAAACTTTGGGGCGTTCGCACTTTCGGTTAGAAAGGCAAACGAAGAGCGATCAGACGATATGGAGTTGTACGTTGTGTTCGGTCAGTAGTTGACGGATTTCCGCGGGAGGTTGCTGGTCCGTAAATACATGGTCAGCCTGGGAGATGCTGCCCAGACGGACCATGGCATTGCGTCCGAACTTGGAGTGGTCGGCCGCAAGAAGGACCTGGTTGGAGTTGGCAATGATTGCCTGGGCGACGCGGACTTCACGGTAATCAAAGTCCAGCAGGGAGCCATCGTTGTGAATACCGCTAATGCCAATGATGCCAAAGTCCATCTTGAACTGATTGATGAAGTCCCGCGTGGCCTCACCAACTATCCCGCCATCACGGTTGCGTACTTCCCCACCCGCAATGATCACGTGGAAATCCTCTTTCGCCGAGAGAATGGATGCCACATGGAGGTTGTTGGTGACGATCTGCAGGTTGTTTTTCACCAGCAGGGCCTTGGCAATCGTCTCGGTGGTGGTGCCGATATTAATAAACATGGAGGAGTTGTCCGGAATCAACTCCACCAGTTCTTCGGCGATTCGTTCCTTGGCCTCAAGGTCCATGATTTTTCGGGCTTGGTAGGCTGTGTTGACCGTGCTGGAATCGATGCCAGCTCCGCCATGGTGTCTGCGGAGCTTTTTCTGATTCGCGAGTTCGTTCAGGTCTCGGCGGATGGTCTGGGGCGTTACCTTGAATTGGTCTACCAGCTGTTCGGTTGTGACGAAACCGTTCTGCTGGATCAGCTCCATAATCAGGTCCTGTCGGCGACGCTGTGCCATTAAAACTTCCTCCGCTTTGTCATTTTTCTAATGCGAAATACTGTGCGCCCGAAAATTCGGTCAAAGTTTAGTGGTTTTCAGCGGGTTATGCAGCTTTTTGGAATAAATGGGCGGTAACATGTGCGCTTTCCGTTAAAGCCGCTTGGCATTTATGTTCAAAAAAGTAAAAATACGAAAAAATAAGAAAGCGAGGTCGAAAGTAATATGAGTCAGTACGTACTTTCCATTGATCAGGGAACCACCAGTTCCCGAGCCATACTCTTTGACCTGCAGGGCAACATCCACGCTACTCGACAGCAAGAGTTTCCCCAGCATTTCCCGTCCAGTGGTTGGGTTGAGCACAACCCGGAGGACATCTGGTCATCGGTTCAGCAGACCTGCGACGCAGTCATGGTCGAGGAATGTGTTGACGGCGATGAAGTGGTTGCAGTCGGCATTACCAACCAGCGCGAAACCACGGTGATCTGGGATCGTAAAACCGGAAAGCCGGTATATAACGCCATCGTCTGGCAGGACAGACGAACCGCCTCCTACTGCGAGTCCCTGAAAAGTGAAGGGCTTGAACCATGGGTTAATAACAAGACAGGGCTTTTGATTGACCCCTATTTCTCTGCCACCAAGATTCGCTGGATCCTTGAAAATATAGCGGGCGTGCGGGAGAGGGCAGAGCGCGGTGAGTTGGCGTTCGGAACCATTGACAGCTTTTTGTTGTGGCGCCTGACCGGTGGCCGTGAGCATCGAACTGACGCAACCAATGCCAGTCGCACATTGCTGTTCAACATCCACAACCAGAAATGGGATTCGGAGCTTCTGGAGCTTTTCGGTATTCCCGAATCGCTGTTACCGGAGGTGATGGATTCTGCCGATCAGTTCGGACAGATCACCGAGGGTGGAGCATTGAACGGTATCTCGGTGCTTGGTGTTGCTGGCGATCAGCAGGCAGCTCTTTTTGGCCAGACCTGCTTTGGCATCGGTATGGCAAAAAGTACCTACGGCACCGGCTGCTTCCTGATGCTGAATACTGGCGATAAGGCTTTACAGTCGAAGCACCGACTGCTCACGACGGTGGCTTATCGGATAAAGGGCAAGCCTACCTACGCCCTCGAAGGCAGTATCTTCATCGCCGGTGCCACCATTCAATGGCTACGGGATGGCCTTCAGCTTATCCGGAATGCCTGCGAAACAGAGCCATTGGCCGAGGGCACACCGGTTGACCACGGAGTTTATCTGGTGCCGGCATTTACCGGGCTCGGCGCACCCTATTGGGACCCCAATGCAAGAGGGGCCATATTCGGTCTCACCCGGGATACTGGCATAAAGGAGATCGTCACTGCGGGCCTACAATCCGTTTGCTACCAGACCAAGGACTTACAAAAGGCCATGGAAAAGGATGGGATTCGCCCGGTCAACCTCAGGGTTGACGGTGGTATGGTGGCAAACAACTGGGTTCTCCAGTTCCTCGCTGACATTCTTGGTGCCCGGGTGGATCGGCCGTCGCTGGTTGAAACCACCGCTCTGGGCGCCGCCTACTTGGCCGGCCTGGAAGCCGGCGTCTATAGCTCTCTTGATGAACTTTCGGAACTATGGCGGTGCGACCGGAACTTTGAGCCCATTATGCCGAAAGAGCACCGGGACAAGCTCTACGATGGCTGGATTCAGGCGGTACAGAAGCTCTGATAGGAGGATTCCTACGGCAACGGGGTTTCAGCGAACGCCCAGTTCCCGCAGACGCTTGTACAGCGTATTACGGCTGATGGCCAGTTCTCTCGCGGCCTGTGACACGTTGCCCGTGCACTTGCGGTAAACCTGCAGTGTTCTGGTGAGTGTATCTCCCGGCTCCACCTTAACGCCCCCGACACCCGGCTCAGGAGTATTCGGATCGCTTTCATCGCCGGAGGCGGCTTCGAATTCCGCAAGAAAGTCTTCCGGCAGATGCCAGATCTCCACGTCCTCCCCATCGGCTATCGCGATAGCCACCCGCAACACGTTCACCAGCTGACGGATGTTGCCTGGCCATGGGTGTTGGTCCAGAGCCGAAAGGACTTTGGGAGACAGTTGCTCTGACTGCCCGGGATCCCGGTGCTGGGAATAGAGGTTCTTTATCAGAGCCAACCTATCGGCCCGGTTTCGAAGTGCCGGGAGTTCGGTGCATAGTCCGTTGATCCGGTAGTAAAGATCTGCTCGGAAATGGCCGTTCTCAATGTGAGAGGCCAGTGGGCGGTTGGTCGCGGTAACCAGCAGAATATCGACAGGTACGCTGTCGGTGGAACCAACCGGGGTAACAGCCCGTTCCTGAAGCACCCGCAGTAGGCGGGATTGTGCCGAAAGAGGCATTTCGCCAATTTCATCAAGAAACAGGATGCCCTTGTGGGCTTTTCGGATAAAACCCAGCGAGCCCTGTGCCCTGGCGCCGGTAAAGGCGCCCGCTTCGTAACCGAACAGTTCCGATTCGACCAGTTCCGGGGGAATGGCCGCGCAGTTCACCGCGACCAGTGGCTGATCCCTGCGGTGGGAGGCACGATGAAGTGCCTTGACAAGAACTTCCTTGCCGACCCCTGTCTCGCCAGTTATCAGTACCGGCACACCGCGCTGCAGTACCTTGAAGCTCTGAGTGGCGCAGCGCTTCACTGCCGAATCACCGTACTCGAGTTTGTCGATATCCAGCAACTGACCGGATTGGCTGACATCCCCGAGCAACGGCGCCTGCTCCGACTTGCTGATGACTCTGGTGGGGCGTTTGATCCGGGCACTGAGACGAACCTTGCTGCGGGTTGTCAGTTGCAGGGTTTCCGTTTCGGGATGGCCCAGAATGTGATTCCGATGGCCGGTAAACAGCTGATCCAGGCGGCCCTCGACGGTATTTGTTCCCAGCAATTGGTCTGCCCGCTGGTTGCTCGCAATCACCCGACCGGAATCATCACATACCAGGATGCCGGACCAGGGACTATCAAAGTTGTCCGCCGTTGTATTAAGAGTGATCTGGAAATGATCTGGGCCGAACTGACGATTGATAAGCCGGTTTTCCACGGATTGAGAAAGCAGCCGAACCATGCCGAGGGTGTGCGCCTGAGGCAGGTAGGCGTCACTGAACACGCTCAGAACCCCGACAATTTGCCTGTGGGCATCGAAGATCGGCGCCGCAGAGCTAATGATACTTCGATTCGTTTTCAGGAAATGTTCGTTTCGTTGAATCTGAACGGGTGCACCAACGGCAATTGAAGTGCCGATGGCGTTGGTTCCGCAATTCTGCTCCTGCCAGTTTGTTCCGGTCTGGAACCAGGGTTTAAGGCGGGTTTCGGTGATGCGCTCATCGCCCCAGCTGTTCAGTACCGTTGCGTGTTGATCGGCGAGCAGAATGAGGCAACGGCTGTTGGCGAGCACGTTTCGGTAATAAGGCAGAACTTCCGCTTCGGTTACCGAAAGCAACTCGCTGTACTGGCGTTCTATTTCTTCCAGCCGGGCAGATTCCGGCATCAACGGTGCCGGCTGATCATCATGGTCAAGGCCCCATGCAATGCAACGGTTCCAGGAATCGGCAATAACACTTCGGTGATCCGAATATTCGTTTTTTCTCATCAGGCCTCACTT
Source organism: Marinobacter sp. BW6 (assembly GCF_008107725.1). GTDB lineage: Bacteria > Pseudomonadota > Gammaproteobacteria > Pseudomonadales > Oleiphilaceae > Marinobacter. The sequence goes on along the minus strand of NZ_VIRN01000037.1, from coordinate 506,216 downwards.
AGTGTTTCGTTTGTTGTCTATGGTTGACGATTCGAGTAGTTAACTCAGCCAAAGGTCTGAAATGAGTTGCTCAATCATCTGTGCAAATGCTGTTCACGTCAATGTGCAATCTGAACATAGTATTGCTAAACGAACATTTCGGTTTTCGGATAGGAAATACGGGGAGTATATAAAAGCTCAATATAACAAATGGTTAGATAATTGCACCTGTAAATATGCGTAAACTGGTATAGGGTTTGCCTGCAGATATTCGAAATCGAATTTCCGAGGTTGGAGCAAACCGGCCTGGAGTCCGTTTCCACAAGAACAAAAAGGAAAGCCTATGTCCTTAACGCTGGAGAATCTCTCCCGTGAGGTCGACGGTGTCGACTACATCCGGGATGCCAACCTCACCTTTGAGGCAGGCTCCTTTAACGTTCTGCTCGGCCGGACACTGGCCGGAAAAACCTCGCTGATGAGAGTGATGGCCGGGCTGGACAGGCCCGATACCGGCCGTCTGATCTTCAACGGTAAGGACGTTACAGGGCAGAGCGTGCAGAGCCGCAATATTTCAATGATCTATCAGCAGTTCATCAATTACCCCAATCTGACCGTCTATGAAAACATTGCCTCGCCGCTGCGGCTGGCGAAGATGGCCGAGTCCGAGATTGACCGGCGGGTAAAGGAAACTGCGTCGATGCTCCGGATTGATCCGCTGCTCAAACGCTACCCGCTGGAACTTTCAGGAGGTCAGCAGCAGCGAACCGCCATGGCTCGGGCGCTGGTGAAAGATGCCACCCTGGTGCTTTTTGATGAACCCCTGGTCAACCTCGACTACAAGCTCCGTGAAGAGCTCCGGGCGGAACTCCGGGATCTGTTCCGTGAGCGTCAGTGCATTGCGGTTTACGCTACCACGGAGGCCAATGAAGCCCTCGCACTCGGCGGCACAACCACTTTGCTGCATGAGGGGCGGGTAGTTCAAACCGGCCCGGTCATGGATGTCTATCGCGCCCCTGTGAACACTCTTGCTGCACAGTTGTTCAGTGAACCCCCGATGAACATGATTCGTGGCCGGGTTTCCGAAACTGAGGTGACCTTCGACGAATACTCCCATCACGCGCTGACGCAAGAGCTGGCGAAGCTTCAGCCGGGCGATTACTGGTTCGGGATACGCCCCAGCCATATCGGTCTCGTCCCGACCAGCGAAGATGATCTGGAAATGTCCATGGAAGTGGAGCTGAGCGAGATCAGTGGCTCAGAAACCTTCATGCACGTCGAGAACAGTCACTTTGAAATGGTGTTGCAGTTGATGGGCGTGCATCAGTACCACACAGGTGCACCGATCAAAGTGTACCTGCCGATCAATAAACTGTTCGTTTTCGATAACAACGAGCAACTGGTGTTTACCCCGCCCCAGGTTTCAGGAGGGTCTGTCTGATGGCTGAAATTCAATTGAAATCACTCGCCCACAGTTACAGCGAGATGCCTGAGGGGCCCGAAGACTACGCCATCCGTCAGCTTGACCATGTCTGGCATAAAGGCGGGGCGTACGCATTGCTGGGTCCGTCCGGGTGTGGCAAGAGCACCATGCTAAATATTATTTCCGGCCTGGTTCAGCCCTCCGAGGGAGATGTCCTGTTCGACGGTAAGCGTGTCAACGAACTGTCGCCGCGAGATCGGAACATTGCTCAGGTTTTCCAGTTTCCGGTTATTTACGACTCCATGACGGTGTTCGATAACCTTGCGTTTCCCCTAAAGAACAACAAAGTGCCAGCCTCCAAGATCAAAGCCCGTGTGCATGAGATTGCTGAAGTCCTGGAAATTGAAGACAAGCTCTACAAGAAGGCAAAGAACCTGACAGCGGATGAAAAGCAGAAGGTCTCCATGGGACGTGGCCTGGTTCGGGAAGACGTTTCGGCGATTCTTTTCGATGAGCCTCTTACGGTGATCGACCCGCAACTCAAATGGAAGCTGCGCCGCAAGCTCAAGCAGATCCATGAGCAGTTCGACATTACCATGGTGTATGTCACCCACGACCAACTTGAGGCCTCTACCTTTGCCGACAAGATTGCGGTGATGTACGGCGGTCAGATTGTCCAGTTTGGCACTCCAACCGAGTTGTTCGAGCAGCCCAACCACACCTTTGTGGGATTTTTCATCGGCAGCCCAGGCATGAACCTCATCGAGGTGCAGCGGTGCCCCAGGGGTGTGTGTTTTGGAGGCACGGTTGTGGCACTCGAACCCTGGCAGGTTGATGTCCTGCAGAGGACCAAATCCACCAATATCAAGATCGGAATCCGTCCGGAGTTCGTGGAAGTGTCATCTGTTGCCTCGGACGACACCTTCGAGGCCGAGGTGCTGGATGTTGAGGATTTGGGTACCTATAAGATCGTTACCGTTCTGCTTGATCACGAAAAAATGAAAGTCCGACAGAGCGAGGAGTTTTCCGCAGCCGTTGGTAGGGGTGTTCATCTCTCGTTCCCGAAGCAATGGCTGAAGCTCTATGTGGATGAATTCCTGGTACAGGAGCAACAGTGATGCAAAAGGTACAGAACAACAAAGCTTGGTGGCTGGTGCTGCCAGTATTTTTGCTCGTTGCCTTCTCGGCGCTGATTCCGCTGATGACCGTGGTGAATTACTCGGTCCAGGATATTTTCGGTCCGGGCCAGGCGTTCTACGTAGGCACAGAATGGTTCAGGGAGGTGCTGACCGACGAGCGCCTGCAGGATTCCCTGATTCGCCAGTTCCTGTTTTCTGGTGCGGTACTTCTGATCCAGATACCTCTGGGAATCGGTGTTGCCCTGATGATGCCAAAATCCGGCATCAAAGGCTCGCTCTGCCTGATTCTGCTGGCCATCCCGCTGCTGATTCCCTGGAACGTGGTTGGCACTATCTGGCAGATCTTCGCCCGTGGCGACATCGGTCTGTTCGGCTGGGGCATCAATCAGTTGGGGATTGATTACAACTACACTGGCGACACAGTTGATGCGTGGCTGACGGTTCTGTTGATGGATGTCTGGCACTGGACGCCGCTGGTTGCCTTGCTCTGCTATTCAGGGTTGCGGGCAATTCCGGAAGCTTTCTACCAGGCGGCGGAAATTGATCGCGCCTCGAAATGGGCGGTGTTCCGGTATATCCAGCTCCCGAGGCTCAAAAGTGTTCTGATCATCGCGGTGCTGCTGCGTTTCATGGACAGCTTCATGATCTACATTGAGCCTTTCGTGCTCACCGGTGGCGGCCCTGGCAGCTCCACCACCTTTCTGAGCCAGACCCTGACGACCATGGCAATCGGGCAGTTTGATCTGGGGCGCGCGGCCGCGTTCTCGTTGATCTACTTCCTTATTGTATTGCTGATTTCATGGGTCTTCTTTACCGCCATTACGCACGCCGACAAAGAAAAATAAGGAGAGTGTGATGAGGCAGACACGTTCAAAAAATGTCGGGATTACGCTGTTCATTCTGTTGCTCCTGACACCGATCTACTGGTTGCTGAACATGTCGTTCAAGACCAATCAGGAAATTCTCGGGGGACTTACCCTGTGGCCCCAGAATTTTACCCTGGATAACTATGCCGTGATCTTTACCGATCCAAGTTGGTACAACGGCTACATCAACTCGATGATTTACGTGTCCATGAACGTGATTATCACGTTGCTTGTGGCGTTGCCTGCGGCCTATGCATTCAGCCGCTACAAGTTCCTGGGCGACAAACACCTCTTCTTCTGGCTGCTAAGTAACCGGATGGCGCCGCCGGCGGTGTTTCTGCTGCCTTTCTTCCAGCTTTATTCGTCAATTGGACTATTTGACACCCACATTGCAGTGGCGCTGGCTCACTGCCTGTTTAATGTGCCCCTGGCTGTCTGGATTCTGGAAGGTTTCATGTCGGGCGTACCCCGCGAGTATGACGAAATGGCCTATATTGACGGATACAGTTTTCCCAAATTCTTCGTGAAGGTGTTCCTGCCGATGATTCGCTCCGGAATCGGGGTAACGGCGTTCTTTGCCTTCATGTTCTCCTGGGTTGAGCTGCTGTTGGCCCGGACGCTGACCTCCGTGGATGCTCAGCCGATCGGGGCAATCATGACCCGAACGATAGGGGCGAGCGGTATCGACTGGGGGGTTCTGGCGGCTGCCGGTTCGCTCACCATTATTCCCGGCCTGCTGGTGATCTGGTTCGTTCGTAACCACGTTGCCAAAGGTTTCGCCCTCGGACGCGTTTAAGGAGACATTTTATGATTGCCTGGATGAACTGGACGCCGACCGTGGCCATCTTCTTTGCAGTGATTGCGGGAATTCTGGCGGTAATGACAGTTTTCGAGATTGTCTCCCCGTGCACCGAGAGAAAGGGCTTTCTGCCGATTGCCACCACCCGGGGTGACAGGTTGTTTATTGGATTGTTATCGGCTGCATATATACATCTGACTTTCCTGGCTGTTAGCGACATCAGCCTATGGGTTGCGCTGGCCGTTTCAGTGGGCTGGTCGCTGGTGTTGTTGCGCTGGGGATGAACCTGAATCCGGATGTTCGTTATGTTGCTTATTCGAACATTCGGGGCTATAAATTCTCTTTTCTTACTTGTAAGGATTTCGAAAGCGAATTATTTTTGTGTCAATGATCGGAATCGATCACGATCGATTCCGGCGAAACGAATAGCGACCAGAGCGCTATAACTGCGGAAACGAAACCGGGCTGTTTCGTTCCATTCATAAAAGACGAACGAGGTTGGATATGTTCAACAACAATAAATATCCGAGGACTCTGTTGCTTAGCGCCGCCGTTGGTGTCGCCTGCATGGGTTTGAGCCTGCATGTCAGCGCCGATCAGTACAGTGAAGCGGCTGAGAAGTGGGTTAATGAAGCGTTCAAGAACTCTACTCTGAGCAAGGAAGAGCAGCTCAAAGAAATGGAGTGGTTCATCAAAGCCGCTGAGCAGTTCCGGGGCATGGACATCAACGTGGTTTCCGAAACCATAGCGACCCATGAATACGAGTCCAATGTTCTGGCCAAGGCGTTTTCTGAAATTACCGGGATAAACCTGACGCATACGCTTATTCAAGAAGGCGATGTCATCGAAAAACTCCAGACCCAGATGCAGTCCGGGCGTAACATCTACGATGGCTACGTGAACGATTCAGATCTGATTGGCACTCATTTCCGCTATGGAAAGGTAGTGGCCGTTGAGGACATCATGAACGGTGCCGGTAAAGATCTCACTCTGCCTACCCTGGATCTCGAAGATTTCATCGGACTCGACTTTACGACCGGACCAGATGGCAAGCTCTACCAGCTGCCTTCACAGCAGTTTGCCAACCTGTACTGGTTCCGCGCGGACTGGTTTGAGCGGGAAGATCTACAAAAGCAGTTCAAGGAGATCTACGGCTACGATCTGGGCGTGCCTGTTAACTGGTCGGCCTACGAAGACATTGCCGAGTTCTTTTCGGTACACGTGAAGGAAATTGACGGTGAGCGGGTTTACGGTCACATGGACTACGGCAAGAAAGACCCATCTCTGGGCTGGCGTTTTACCGATGCCTGGTTCTCTATGGCCGGTGCCGGTGACAAGGGCTTGCCGAACGGTCTGCCGGTTGACGAGTGGGGTATCCGCGTTGAGGAATGTCATCCGGTTGGTGCCAGCGTCAGCCGTGGCGGTGCAACCAATGGACCCGCCGCTGTCTATGCCACCACAAAATACGTGGATTGGCTGCGTGAGTACGCGCCCCCAGAAGCTCAGGGGATGACCTTTTCCGAAGCCGGGCCTGTTCCTGCGCAGGGTAACGTTGCTCAGCAGATCTTCTGGTACACCGCGTTCACCGCGAGCATGATCAAGGATGGGCTGCCAGTGGTTAACGAAGACGGAACGCCCAAGTGGCGTATGGCGCCGTCTCCCCGTGGTCCGTACTGGGAAGAAGGTATGAAGCTTGGCTATCAGGACGTGGGCTCCTGGACGTTCCTCAATTCAACGCCCGAGAAGCGTCGCCTTGCCGCATGGCTCTATGCCCAGTTCACCGTGGCCAAGACGGTGTCCCTGGAGAAAACCATAGCTGGACTGACTCCGATCCGCGAGTCCGATATCGAATCGGATGCGATGACCGAAATGGCGCCGAAGCTCGGCGGCCTGGTTGAGTTCTATCGCAGCCCGGCCCGTGTGCAATGGTCCCCGACCGGCACCAACGTCCCGGATTATCCAAAGCTGGCCCAGCTCTGGTGGCAATATATTGCCCAGGCTGCCAGTGGTGAAGCCACTCCCCAGGAAGCTCTGGACGGTCTGGCCCAGGCTCAGGATCGGGTCATGGAACGCCTTGAACGCGCAAATGTTCAGCCGACCTGTGGTCCGAAGCTGAACGAGCCCCGTGATCCGCAGTACTGGCTGGACCAGCCGGGCGCGCCCAAGCCGAAGCTGGCAAACGAGAAACCGCAGGGCAAGACCGTTGCCTACGACGAGCTACTGAAAACTTGGGAACAGGCGCGCTAAGGCGGGCTGATTTCCTGAAGCGCATTGCCTGCCGCAAAAGGACCCTCCAGTTGCGGCAGGTAGGCTTCGATAACCGCCCGAGGCATTGGCGTAACCTAAAGCCTAAAGCCTAAAGCCGGGTTGGCTTGCCAGCCTCCCTGCGGCGCTGTTCCCATTCTTCCCGAGTCTGGGCGGCCTGATCGCCGGGCATAGAATCGATGATGCTGAAATAATCGGAGCTGTATTCGTCCGCAATGATTGTATTGCGTGGTTTCACCTTGACCACATACACCGTCTGGACATTCTGGTGATCGAATTCCCGCCAGTATTGCTCGTCCTTCAGGAAGGTGTACCTGTGTCCCTCCAGGGCTTCGATCAGGCTGGCGGTATTGGTGGTGCCAGTTCGCTCGACGGCATCCTTGTATTGGTAAACAATGCTGTAGGCAGAGGCTGCAGCGGTTGATGGCCGCATTTCATAACGCTTTGAAAAGGCCTCGACAAATTCTTTTCCTCTCGGGTAGCTCAGTTCATAGGGCACGTTCCATACCCAGGGCGAGCCACCGATAACGCCTTCCATAATGGTGGGGCCCACCTGGCGAGCCATACCGAGGGTGAGATTGGGCACAACAATCTGCATTTTCTTGGTAAGGCCCATCTCGTAGGCAACGTTCAGCGCTCGCACCATGTCGTCGCCGAACAGAACCATCATCAGAACCTTGGCATTACTGGCGTCTGCCTGCTCCAGCGCTTCCCTGAAATCGGTAATCAGCGCCCGGGGGAAAGGCGTTTTGACGCCTTGATGGCGGTCGGTGTCTTCGGTTCCCGAGAACTTGCGAACAGACTCCTCCACAGACCAGCCCCAGGTGTAGTCGGCTGTAATGTAGAAGTAGTCGTCCTCCGCATGATTGGTGGTCAGATACTGGCTGAGCGCCTTTGCGGTCATCCAGGCGTTGTAGGGCTCCCGGAACATGTGCGAATGCCCTTCGGCGCCGGTGGTGGCGTTCGAGTAGGTGAGCGTGCCGAAGTAGATTCGGTTGCGATCCCGAGCAGCTTTGCCAGAGGCAATGGCAACGGCGCTAGAGACACCGCCGAACACCATCTGGACGCCTTCACGGTCGATAAGCTCTGCGGTGTTTTCTGCGCCCTGGGCCGGTTCCCCACGGGTATTCCTGATCACCAGTTCCAGCTGCCGGCCCATGACACCGCCGGCTTTATTGATTTCATCAACGGCCAGGAAGGCGCCCAGACGCTGTTGCAGGCCCTGGTCCTTGTAACGACCGGTTTGCGGATAGTTAAGTCCAATTTTCAGGGTTTCGGCATAGACAGTGGTGCTCGCCAGCAACAGCAGGCAAGCAGAAAAGAGTACTTTTCTGACGTTCATTCAGGTTGGCCTCCGGAATTGCAGCGCCGCGGGGGAGGGGCTGCGAATCTTTTTTTGATTATTGATTACGCAGAGCTAGTGTCAGCGCAGAGTATGGCGCCAACAATGGGACTAAAGTGGAATTTTGGGTAACGAATTGTAGATTGGTGACGCATGTCAAGACCGCCAACTGCTGTGAATCAGGTTGCTTCCGGTGCGACTCGTATGAACTGTTCGTAATCAAATGCACCAAATTGGAAACCGGCCCGCTCAAAAATAGATCGGAACGCCCATCATTGGGGCGTCGTTTTCTGGGGCCGACGTGTCGCCCTGCTGATGGCGCTGGAAGAACAAGAGGTCCCTTTGCGTTAAAGCGGGCCTGAAGTTTGCTTTCGCTTCTTTCTCGGTCCGTTCGCATGCTAACTCTTGCGTGTGTTCGGGTAGTACCGTTTAGAGGAGCGCTCTATGACACTCAAAAGTACATCAATGAATCTCACTTCGGTGGAACGCGGCTGGCTACCCGTATTCGGTCCAACCGGTAAGCTGGCAATGGGCTGGTCCTGTTTTCTCAACCGCGACATGTACGCAGCCAACGAGCAGATTTTCGAAAGCATCGCCAGAACCCGTCGGGATGCATTGATTTCCTGGGCGGAGCACAAGTGGGCGTTCCTGGAGTCAATGGCGAGCCGGATATCGGCCCAAGATGAGGCGACTACTCGAGATATTATTTCGGCATCAGCGGCACGTTTGCGGGAAATTTCTGAGCTTTTCCTGATTGATGAAAACGGGACAGTGATCGAATCAAGCGCTGGTAGTCGCCAGGGTGCGAACGATCTTCCGCAGGCAGCGGTGATTGAAGGGGTCAGGAACCGACTTTTGCACGGGCCTTATAAAGATCCGGTGACACTTCGTCTCGGCGCAACTACATCCCGCTTCCATGACGCGGTAACCCTGATGTTCTATCAGCCTCTCAGTCTCGGCAATGGAGCGCCCGGAGCTCTGTGCGCGAGAATACCAAACGATGTAATGAGTGATCTGATCCAGCGTGAGGCGGGGCACGTTTTTGAGGAATCGGGTGATAACTACATTTTCATGATCGAAAGTCATTTTGATCGAGCCATTTTGCCCGGAACGGCGTTATCGCGGTCACGATTTGAGGACGCCACCTTCAGCCATGGCGATAATCTGAAAGACGGTATCCGGACCGGCTTTGGAACCGTGGGTGTGCGCGAACATACCGAGTTTGAGATCCGTTTTACGGACCCAGCCACGGGCGAGCTACATCCGGGAGTTCGGGAGACCATTGCGAAAGGCGAGAACCTGTATATCAAATATCCGGGCTACTCAGACTATCGCCATATCCCGGTAATCGGAAAAGGGCTCACCTTTCGCTTGCCTGGTTCGCCCGATCTCTGGGGCATGATGTGTGAGGGTGATCTTGAAGAAGTGTATCGCCGAAGGTCTTTGTCCTACCGGCTGTCGATGCGGTTTGCTCTTTTTGTCGCTGTGCTTTGGGCGGTCAACTTTGCGATGGCCTGGACCGGTGTTCCGCTGTGGCTTGAGGGGCTTGCCAACGCCGGAGTCGCCCTTGGTCTGGTGTGGATGTTCCGAGTGTCTGCGGTGCGTCCGGTCTCTGATAGGCTCAGTGCCATGGCGGAAGTTATTCGCAACATTGCTGAGGGCGGCGGAAACCTGAGGCAACGCATGGACCTCTCCCGGATGCGCAGGGACGAAACCGGTGACCTTGCTCGATGGATCAACAGTTTCATTGACAGTCTCGATGGCATGGTCGGACAGGTGATCACTTTGGCTTCGGATTCCCGCCAGGCGAGCGACCACCTGATGGAGCAGAATCGAGCTGCTGACCACAGAATCCGTGATGTGGTCTCCCACATTGATGAAATGTTGCAAGGCGCAAATCGACAGGAGAATGAAATCCGGAATGCATCGACCACCGCCCATGAAATGCGTTCAGGAATGGATGAAGTCGTTGAGCGTGCCAGGGCTCAGTTTCAACGCGTGAGTCAGGAAACCCAGAGTATTCGAGCCGTTATTAGTCGCTCGGCGGAGGGTATTCGTGCGGCGAATGATCGGACAGACGAGATAGCGAAAACGGCTTCGGTGATAAATGATATTGCCGCGCAGACCAACCTCCTAGCTCTGAATGCGGCGATTGAAGCGGCACGGGCAGGTGAATCCGGCAAAGGATTTGCGGTTGTGGCAGACGAAGTAAGGAAACTTGCCAGCAGAACTGCCCAGGCCACGAACGAAATCGGGGAACGGCTTGACCGCGTTCAGGAGGAAACCCGCAGAGCCGTTGTCACCATGGAAGAAGGTATGTCGGAGATGGAAGAACGTCTTCGAAAGGCGGAGGCTGCGGTTGATGACAACTCAGCCTTGCACCATATGGTCGAAAAGCTTTTCAAAGCCATCGACGGTATCGAAGAAACCAATCAACGTCAGAGTTTGCAGACCTCAGGTGTGGCCGAGAGCGCTTCAGTGATGAGTTCAGTTATTGATCAGTTGGTGCTGAGTTCCGAGCGTACCCAGGCTTCTGCAAATAAGTTGCAGAGATTGACCGGGCAGTTCCAGGTAACAGAAGAGGTTGTCTGATCCCAGCCATTTGGTTTCCTGATGGCGTCTGGATACACTTCTCCCGAGGTGGCCGGTTTGGCCGCCAGTTGAGGGAGGTGTGCTGATGCAGTTGGTGGTGAGGAAGCGGGTAATTTCATGTTTCTGAAACTTGGAGTCAATTGCGTGCTCGCCTTCGCCGGATCCATGTTCTGGCCTCTGACGGCCAGCGCAGAATGGTACAGCTTTTCCGATACCGCCATGACCACGCCTATCGAACTGGAGTTCTGGGCAGAGAACAGGGATCTGGCGGATCAGGTCGGGAAAGAGGTGCTGGCGGTTTTTCATCAGGTCGATGAGCAGATGAGCCGCTACCGGGAAGACTCGGAAGTCTCCCGGCTGAACCGCAACGCCGCCAGTGGCCCCGTCGCCGTCAGCGCGAGCCTGTTCGAGGTGCTTGATAAGGCGCAGGAGGTGTCGATGCTCAGCAATGGCGCCTTTGACGTCACCTTTGGCTCTGTGGGTTACCTTTATGACTTCAGAGCGGGGAAAAAGCCCACGGATGAAGAGCTTCGGTCAGGTTTGCCTCGGGTGAATTTCCGCGACGTGATCCTTGATCAGGACGCGCAAACCGTCGAGTACCGCCAGGCAGGGATCCGGGTGGATCTGGGCGGTATTGCCAAGGGCTATGCCGTTGACCTGGGAATCGAGCGCCTTGTCAGCCTTGGCATACGCCATGCCCGGCTCAGTGCAGGAGGCGACATGCGGCTCCTGGGCGACAAGCGGGGACGCCCTTGGTATGTGGGTATCCGGGATCCCCGTTCGGAAGGGCGCAACGCGGTGGTTCTGCCGCTCGAGGACGTGGCGGTGTCTACCTCCGGGGATTACGAGCGGTTTTTCGTGGATGAAGCGGGCGACCGGGTCCACCACATCCTGTCTCCCGAAACCGGCAAATCGGTGCAGGGCGTCCAGAGCGTGACAATTATTGGCGAGGACGCGTTGACAACCGACGGCCTCTCTACAGCCGTGTTTGTTCTCGGACCTGAGAAAGGGCTGGAGATGATCGAGCGTTTGCCGGGTATTGATGTTGTGGTTATCGACGATCAGCGCATGATGCACGTGTCAGAGGGGCTCGTTCCGCCCAAATCAGACTAGGGGCGGAACGAGATTGATCACCCGGTGATCGTACCGTTTACCACATTGGAAAACGCAATCAGGCTGTCCTGGGAGGTACCGTTGCCGAGTCCATGGCCGTTGAAGCGGGTGCCGAACTGGTTTTGTTCACCGTGTAATGCCATATAGTTAAGCAATACCGTCTGGACCAGCTGATTTACGTTGTTGGCCGCCGGGCTGGATGCGGTTTCCACCGACGCGTCAGAGCGCATGAAGCCGATCTGCCTGCGAATCGGGGCAGGGCGACCAGCCGGGTTGTAAACCATGAAGAAAGAGGCGGCGGTTTGCTGGTTGTCGCCAGTCCACTCGCCCTTTCCGCGCCCGTCCATGGAATCGTCAATCCGGCCGTTGCTCGACACGGAGCCGTCGCTGAACACATAGAGCATCAATGGCATGCCCACCCGGGCCGCGTATTCCAGACAGGCACCCATACAGCGGCCCGCCTGTTCATCACGACGTTCGCCGGTTCCGCGCTCACCCGTGTGGTAGTCGTAACCACCCATGGTGACAGTGCCCGCGCCGGCGTAGCCGTTCAGCACGAGCTTCATTACGGAGGCAGTCTTGCGGAACTCGCGGTTGTTGTTGAACTCATCGCGGCTGAAGATGCCGGTAGGCCCGACGATTTCGAGATCCAGTTCTGGATCCAGCTCCGCCGGATTGCCGAACCGGTCGGCCAGGTCTGCGCTCTTGATATAGCCGCAGCGGACCAGATCCTTGACCACATCGTCGGTGGAAATGCCGGTGTTCACCTGGTTCATCTTGGCGTCACTGATCCGCTGGATAGATTCCATGACGGCTACTGCGTCGGATTGATCCAGAATACCAATAAGATCGCCCACGTCCACCAGACCAGTCACGTCCGATGGCCGGTCAATCTTGGTGGGGCGAACCTCCGGATTAATCAGGTTCATAGGTGCCAGCGAGTTACCGCCGGATTCCGAACTCTGGGAGCCGACAAGAGAGAGCAGGGATCCGTCGGCACCTGCGCGATGAATGCCATACATCGGGTTATGGGGGTTATTGCCGGTGTCGTTTTCCGAACGAGCCGCAATAATGGCGCCATCGGTTGCCGCCCGGGTGCCAGCGCTGGTGCTCTGCAGGATCCCGCGCAGGAAGGCACTGTCGGAATGAAACGCCAGGCCCAGCTCGGTGTTCACAAACGCCGGGTCGTTGGGCAGCATGTCACCCGGTAGGCCAAGTTTGTTGTAGCCCGCGGTGCTCAGGAAGTCCATTTGCCCGCCGGATTTACCCATCAGCACATTGGAGCCGGCAATGTTGGCGCCGCCCGCCAGGTCAAAGCAGATGAACGGAATCTTGCCTGCCCCCTGGACGGCTATACCGCAGCTTTCCTTCAGCGTTTCCAGATCTGACGAAAGCGCGGCGGAGGCCATGCGCGGGTTGCCGAACAGACTGAACAGGGAGGCACCGAAAACGGTAGCGGAGCCTGCCATCAGACCCTGGGAGATAAACTCGCGTCGGGTCCTTGGTTTGCCGTGATCGTCGTGGAGCAGTGGGCTGCCGTTGGCCAGAGGCTTTTTACGGGATTTTCGTATAAACATGATCGGCTTCCTTTACTGAACCAGGGTGGTGGCGCTGCCAAGTACAGCCGCGCAGCTTGCCTTAACGACCGTTTCTGTGCGGTCGGGCTCGCAATCTGCACTGCAGCTGGTCAGTCTGTCCATTAGCTCGCTGAGTTCCGTTGTGATTGCGCTATCGCCGGGCTGTGATGCCAGATTGCTGCCCACGAACCGGGATAGTAATGGCCCGGTAACCAGGCTCTTGCCACCGTGATCAAATGCGCTGCTGGCCGGCGCGGAGAAATCGAATCCCGGGAACATCTCAGCCCTCAGTTGCCCGCTGGAAACGAGCGCATCGCAATATTGGATGGCCATCTGGGTAACCGCCATCTGGTGGGAGGACAGGAAACCCTGGATAGTCTCCACCGTTGGCAACTGCTGCTTCACGGTGGTGTAGGTGTCGAATACAGCAGGGTTGGTTGTGGCAACGCCGGTCATCCGCGACATGGACTCGTTGATCTCGTCAAAGGTCTTCAGACCAATCTCCGATGACGGCTCCAAATCGGCCGGTTCCGGCTGTGGAGGCAGGGACGGCTCGGAGCGAGCAAAGCTGTTGCCGCCCAGCTGGTCGAACGTCAGGAAGAACTCATCGTTTTCCGGCCCGTTTTCCAGGGCGATGATGGTGCCCAGAGAGGAGAGGGCTTGACCAACACCGGGTTCGTAGCTGTCACTGTCCAGAACAACGTCCAGGTTGGCCCAGGCTTGTCCGACAGTCGCTTCCTTGCCATTGATGCCCAGTCGCATGCCCTGAAGTCGTATATTTGACGGTTCGGCGGACTCATCCAGGCTGATGAAGAACGGACTCGTGAATCTGTAGGCGTAGCTGTCGAACTGGCTGACTTCGAACACGATGAAACTCTGGGGCACGTCGATCAGGTGAGAGACTCCGAACAGGAGATAGAATTTCTGGCCAACGCCCACTTCGAAGTTGGCCTGGACCTGTTCAGGTGTCAGCGAACGATTGTGGATGGCGACCATGCGGATCGCACCCTGCCACGGCGAGTTGCCATCGGTCTCGTTGCCCAGTACCAGGGCGAAGCTATCGTCCCATTCTGTTAACAGCCCACCGTCGTCCGGGTCGATGTCGCCGGTCGGAACACCGTTAACAAATATCTGGCGTCCCGTCGCCGGGGTGTAGTTCACCACAACGTGTTGCAGAGTTGCCTGCAAGAGCATGTCGGCGTCCTGGGTCGCGAAGGGCATGTTCTCGTCGCTGGTGGTGCTGCGATGCAGCACTTCGTAACGCTGGAGTGACTGGCTGAGAGTGACGTTGCGGGCGGTGGATGAGCCCGAGTAGGTCACAATGCGGGCATCTTCCTGGGTGATGTTGCCCGGGGCGACCCAGGCCTCGATGCTGTATTCGCCGGAGGCGGTGAGCAGAGTGTGGAGCTTTCGGCTGGCGGTAGTGCTGCCCTGGGCCTTGCCGGCCGGGATCATGAAACCTTGCTCGTTTTCTCCTGCCGGGCCAAGGTCGATGCCCCAGCCGCCAACCCAGTCGACATTTCCGCTCAGGGTCAGATCCAGCGCAGGCGACACGCCGCTGGTATCAAAGGCAGTCTGGCCTTCACCGGATTTGAATTCATAAAGCGCAATCACATTGTCTTCAAAGCGGCCGCCTGAATTTGCCAGCAGGCCGTCTGCCTGGAGGTTGAGTGCCTTGCTTGCAATCATTGCCGGATCAACGGGCTCGCTCTCTTGTAGCCCTGCAAAATCAGAGATTGCCATTTGCATCATGTCGGCTGACATGGCGCAGTCGTCGTCCCAGCATCCATGCAACTCCGTGCGAAGCTTTTCAACAAATCTTGAAGCCGAAGGCGTTCCAAGATTGATCCGGCTTTTTGATTCGCTGTATGCCGTGGATGCATCCGGGCTTGCGAAGGGGTAGGGGGCCGGCCCCGAGCCTGCATGACAATCACTGCAATAAGTCGTCAGGATCGGATAGACGGTGGTTGAGAAATCGGAGCTATCCGTTGGGAATGCCAGCGTTGCGCCAGGATCCTTTATTGTAGGGGCACGAAGTTCAACGGTTTTGGCTGAACCTTCGGAGCCACCAGCCCAGTTGGAAATATAAGTGGTAAGGATATCGACGCAGGCGGAATTACTGGTGAGCCAGCAATTGTGGCCACCGGCTACCTTGGTCACCATCGCAGACTGAGACGGATCAGACAGGTTAACAATGGAGTTTGCCTGCGCATAAGCGAGGTTGACGTCCTGCTCGTTGACGAATGTTGGTGCCTGACCGTTGGAGCCATGGCAAGCGCCGCATTTGTCCTGGGTCACCAGATTGTCCCAGACACTGCGTTTGAAGTTGGCTACATCATCGGTTGAAGGAGCCGGCCCGTTGTAGGTAACCGTGCCGGAGCTCTGGTTGGTGTTTGGCAGCTGTTCAGTAGATTCCCCACCGCAGGCCGCCAGCAAGAAGGCCAAGGCAATCATTGCGAAGAGCGATTTGAGGGAGCTCACTGGAATTCCTTTAAATGTTTTCATAGCGTCCTCACTCCCCCATGCAATACACAGCGGATTCTGCGAATACCTGCTTCAGGTTGTAACCCTGGCTTGCGAAGCTTGTAACCATACTGCTTACCTGAGAGCGGTCTGCGCTGTTCGAAGGAGGTCGCAGGCAAACATTCTCGAACACTTTCTTTACCTGGCACTCTGCAAAAGCGTCGGAATGGGCAAACTCCATGCCGAGGCTCTTGGCACCGCTACCAGAGCCCGGCAGTGACTGATCCCAACCCAGACGGCGGTTGGCACCCTCGCGCCAGTAGTTATCCCAAGCGTCGTCGGGCGTTACATAGCCCTGCTCGAAGGTTGCAGCGTTAATGTGATACTTGGCCTGAACTCTGGATCCGGTCTCAGGGTCGGTCTCGCCAATGGTGTTATAGACCAGCCTGCCCAGCTCCCCGTCAGGGTCGGCGTTGGCGTCGTATTCGAAGTCGTAGTAGGCGAACGCCTGGGTCATTGGGTCCATGCCGCTGTGGCAGCCCACGCAGTTGTTCAGGAAGACCCGGCTGTCACCACCCGGGCTGCGGGACACATCCTGGCGAATGCGGTCTGGCGGGAGGGTAACGTCCGCAACCTGTTCCAGGTCGTTGCACATATGATTGATCAGCGTGAAGCGGAACATGGCCCGGTTGGTGCCGGCACTGAAGAACGCTCGGGCTGAAGCTCTTGAGGTAATAACGCCTGCGGTGGCAGAGGTGGGCAGGCCGGTCAGGTTTGACTGGGTCCTACGGACGAGATTGTTCTTGAGGCTGGCTCCGCTGTTTTCGAGGGATTCGTAGTGACTGTTGTTGCTGGTGGAGTAATTCGGCAGGTTCAGGGCGGGATCACCAATGTAGAGTACATCGTCATACAGAACTTTGCGGAAGTCTTGCCCGTCCCTCACCAGGCCGATCACCGTAGCGATGTAATCGTTTAAGGGCACGAACTTAGACATGGCCTCATTGGTCCAGGGGGCTGCAAAGTTCTTCAGGGTGACGTCGTAGAAGGCACTGTCATTCATGGCAGTGAATGCGGCGTCGACCGCTCTGCCTGAGACGATATCGCTTTCCATGGCGTCAAGGACGTTGGCGGAAGGGGGCACACCAGCAATGCGGTCGTGGATTCGTTTGGCCTGTTCCCTGGGGCCGGCCTGAGTGGTGCTTGCTTGCCCAGCTACCAGTGCAACGAGAACTGCGGTACTGCAAGCCTTGCTGATCAGGCTTCTGATCCTGTTCCGGCCGGTCATGTCCTTTCCCTCGGTGATCGTTAGCATTCGCACATTAATGGTTTTTGACATTTGTTAAAAGTTTACGGCTTGCTATATCCTCCGTTTTGAGTTGTAGGCCACGTTATTACATTAGGTTACGTAAAAGCCTTGGAGCCTGCCCTCCGAACCGACTTAATTTATGTCATGGAATGTCATCCAAAACAGGGTTTGTCACGTTGGAAATTAAGTCTTCCGGTCTACCGATCTCTCAGAGTGCTCGTCTGGCTCTTGCGCTTGGCTCGCTGGCGGTGCTGTCCGGCTGCTTTTCGAGCAGCGACAGCCAGCAGGCGGATCCGGTCGTTGTGGAGAACCCGGTCGCTTATGTGGAGCGGGCCTTGCTGTTTGACGAAAACACCGGTGCCCTCGTGGAGGACAACCTGGCGGACCCTACGGCCTTCCGTCCCGGAGCCCGACTGCTTCTGAAGGCCAGCGCCACTGCCGATGCCGAAACACAGGATATAGCCTCCAGGGCCTTCGCCGGGCCGCAATTCCTCGATGACAATGGCCAGTTGCGCTACGACGTGAAAGACCTCCACGTGTCCCACGATGGCTCGAAATTGCTGTTTGCCATGCGCGCGCCGGAGATCGAGGACGCAGACGACGAGGATCAGCCAACCTGGAATATCTGGGAATACGACGTTAGCACCGACGGGCTGCGACGGATCATTGAGTCGGACGTGACCGCGGGGGCGGGGCAGGACGTTGCGCCCGCCTATCTGCCTGATGGCAGGATCGTTTTCTCCTCCACCCGTCAGCGGATTTCCAAAGCAATCTTGCTTGATGAAGGTAAGCCCCAGTACTCCGGACTGGATGAGGACGGTGACAGCCCTGCGTTTGTTTTGCATGTGATGGATGAGGATGGCCAGAACATTGAGCAGATCACGTTCAACCAGAGCCACGACCTCGACCCCATGGTGGCGGACGACGGCACCATTGTGTTCAGCCGCTGGGACAATGCCGGCCAGACCCGCAATAACGGTGTAAACCTCTATCGCGTAAACCCCGACGGAACCGGCGTAAGCTATCTTTATGGCCGTCATTCCCATGACTCTGTGCCCGAAGTAAACGACATTCAGTACCTGCAGCCTCGCAAGTCAGACAGCGGCGATTTGCTGGTCCAGTTGAGGCCTTTTGAGACTGATGATTACGCCTCGGTACTCGCGGAGGTGAACGTTGAGCAGTTTGTAGAGGCCAATCTGCGCACTGACGGAACCGAGGGGGCAGGGCAACGTTCGCTTGTGCCCGGGGTTGGCCTGGATGGACAGCTCTCGCTGAAAGGGAGCTACGCGTCGGTCTCGCCATTGCTGGACGGTACCAACCGGTACCTTGTCAGCTGGACGCCCTGCCGGTTGCGGGAAACAGCAACCGCCCGGATCGTCAACTGCACGGAAGATCGTCTTCAATCCGAAGACTATCAGCCCGCAGAGCCCGTGTACGGTCTCTGGCTTCTGGATATCAGCAGTGAAACCCAGCGGCCGGTCGTCCCACCAGTGGAAGGTGTCCAGTTTGATGAAGCGGTTCTGATGAAGGAGCGGTCGCTGGAGGGTTTTATTCCAGAATCCCAGTTTACGGGTCCTGAAGGTGCGCTGGGAGATGCCGGCTATGGCGTCCTGCACATTCGCAGTGTGTACGATATTGACGGTGTTGATACCACAGCGGCGGGCATTGACGTGATGGCCGATCCGATGCAGACACCGCCCGATCAGCGTCCCGCCCGGTTCCTGCGTCTGGAGAAGGCCGTGGCGATCCCTGATGACAACGTCAGGGATTTCGATAACAGCGCTTTCGGGCGGAGCCGCGCTCAGTTGATGCGGGAAATACTGGGTTATGTGCCCATAGAGCCGGATGGCTCGGTGAAGGTGGCAGTGCCAGCCAATGTTGCGTTTGCCATCAGTATTCTCGATGAGCAGGGGCGGCGTATGGATGGGGTAATGGGTAACCGTCACCAGAACTGGCTGACGGTGCGCCCCGGGGAGACCCTCGAGTGCTCAGGTTGCCATAACCCGAACAGTCCGACACCCCATGGCAGAGCGGATGCCGGTCCGGGCCCCGTCTGGGGTGGGGCAACAACCACGGGCATTCCGTTCCCGAATACCGACTCTGGCCTTTTTACCGATATGGGGGAAACCATGGCCGAGGTGTTTGCCCGCATTAACGATATACGCCGGCCGACGCCGGACGTGGTTTATGCCGATGAGTGGTCCGGTGCTGTAGTGGACCCCAAACCCGAGCGCTTTGCCTACGCTTATGCCGATCTGCAGACACCGCCCCCCATATCTGGCGTTTGTGCAACCGACTGGGCGCCGAATTGCCGGATTGTGATTAACTACGAGCAGCACATTCATCCCCTATGGAGCCTCAATCGGGAGGTACTAGACCCGGACACCATGGCGGTAGTGGATGACTACACGTGTACCAGTTGTCATACCGACATTGATGCGGCGGACGCTCAGCAGGTGCCGGCTGGCCAACTGGATCTGGGCGATGGGCCATCACCCGATGAGCCGCTACATTTCAACGCCTACCGGGAACTGCTTTTCCCTGATAGCGAACAGGAGCTGGTGAACGGTGCCCTGATAGATGTGCTCGTGGACTCCGGAGAGGTTTTGAGGGACGAAGAAGGCAACCCCATTCTGGATGCCAACGGAGACGAGCAACCGATCCTGGTGACGGTGCCGGTGCAGGCCTCAATGTCCGTCAACGGCGCCCGTGTCAGTGATTTCTTCGACGTATTCGCCGAAGGCGGAACACACAGGGATTTCCTCACACCTGCTGAACTTAGACTGATCGCAGAATGGCTGGATATTGGTGGCCAGTATTTCAACAATCCTTTTGATGCCCCTGAAGACTGATCCAAGGACTGAAACCCTCGTCATGCCCATTGCCATTCTCTTGTTTATTCTGTTTCTGCCGGCCCAGAGCTGGGCTGGCTGGCTGTGGGGTCAGGGTGACGAGGACGTTGCTCAGGTGCAGGTGACCGAGCCATATGTTGCCTGGCGAACCGGCCCGGCAACTGGCTACCCGGTTTTCCATACCAGCGAGGCAGGGGAATGGCTGACCATTCTCCAACGCAAGACCAGCTGGATCAAAGTGACGGACTCCCGGGGCCGGGAAGGCTGGGTCGCCGTTGCCGATATCGCCCAGACCATGGATGCCACGGGTAACCGGGTAGAGCTTCAGGTACCGGATTTCGAGTCTTTTGGTAACCGGCGGGTCGAAGCGGGTTTGATGATGGGTGAGTTTGATGGTGCCGCAGTCACCGCGGGCTATGGCGGCTTCTGGATGACCCAAAACCTTTCGGCCGAGCTTTGGGCTTCTCAGATTCTGGGCAGCGCGTCGGAAATTCGAATGATCAATGCGAATCTGGTGCATCAGCCATTTCCGCACTGGCGGGTTTCACCCTTTTTTACCCTCGGGTTCGGGCATATCTGGGTTGATCCCAAGGCCACTCTGGCTCAGCCCGAAGAGCGGGATAACAGTATTGGCCATGCCGGACTTGGTATCCGCGCCTACATCACCGATCGATATTTCATCCGTGCCGAAGTGAAGGACTACAAAGTGTTCACTACCCGGTCCACCAACGAAGAAGCGACAGAATGGAAAATCGGACTAAGCATCTTTTTCTGAAACCGCTGTGCCTCGGGGCAGGGCTATGCGTAGCCGCGGCCGCCCAGGCCCAGGATGATCGGCCGCTGATCGAGCCGGATGTTACCCCAGTGCCGGTCACCGAGGCGCTGATTGACACCGAGAACTTTGAAATCGGCGCTTTTGTGGGCGTGCTCAATATCGAAGACTTCGAGTCGTCGATGCTTTTCGGCGGCAAGCTCACCTATCACCTGAGCGAGTCTTTCTTCTTCGAGGCCGGAGTCGGCTTCGCAGAGGGCGGAGAAACCAGTTTTGAGAGGCTGGCCGGTAATGTGGAGGTGCTCACCGACAGTGAGCGGGATTACAGCTACTACAACATCAACCTGGGTTACAACGTGCTGCCGGGCGAGGCCTTCCTCACCGAAAACTATGCGTTCAACACCAATTTCTACCTGATCGCAGGGGCCGGAGCCACCGATTTTGCCGGTGATACCCGGTTCACCCTGAATGCCGGTGCGGGCTATCAGGTGCTGTTGACGGACAGCGTTTCTGTTCACATTGGCGTACGGCAGCACTACTACCGCATTGATGTTCTGGGGGCCGAGAAAACTTCCATGAACACAGAGGTCAGCACTGGCCTGTCGGTCTTTTTCTGAATACAGGAGCAATCGCTATGAAAGCATCCATAAAGGCATTTGCAGTGGCGGGCATCCTTGCCGGTCTTAGCCCATTGGCCAGCGCCGAGACGATCAATGTCCCGGCTCCGGATTTCACCCTGGAAAGCCGTTCCGGGGAGAACCTGAGGCTGGAGGATCATCGTGGTGAAGTGGTGATGTTGAACTTCTGGGCCTCCTGGTGCGGGCCCTGCCGCCAGGAAATGCCCCTGATGGATGAGTTGTACAGCCAATACAAGGATCTCGGTTTCACGATTCTGGCGGTCAATGTGGATGAGAATCGGGAGGAGGCGCATCGCTTCCTGGACAAGGTGCCCGTGAATTACCCGATCCTCTACGATCCGGAGAGCTCGGTGAGTGAACTGTATGAAGTGCAGGCCATGCCTACGACCGTGATGATTGATCGCGATGGCAATGCCCGGTACCTCCATTACGGATACCAGCCGGGGTACGAAGACGAATACGAACAGCAGATTCGCGAACTGGTGCGCGAGTAATTTTCGGACGGAACGTTTATGCGTAGTTTGTCGATCTTCACTGTCTCCGCTCTTCTGGTCGCCTCGTTCACGGTTTCTGGATGCAGTTCGGTAAAGCCGTGGGTGAAACCCTACGAGCGGGATAATCTGGCGGATCCGGTCATGAGTCTCAGCCGTCATGGCAAAGCGGACTCCTACATGCATCACGTTTACCAGTCCCGGGAATCTGCAAGGGGAGCGGAAGGTGGTTCGGGAGGTGGTTGTGGCTGCAACTGAAAGAAGACGGTTAGTGCGGTCCGCCTTCGTGTTGCTTGCTCTGCTGCTATCCGGGCATCCGGCAATTGCGGCAACCCTTCCGGTTGATAACGTGGATGTTCTCTATCACCGCTATGATGGCGGTGGCATGGTCATCGACGGTCCGTCAGTGTTGGTGCGCAAAGGTATCGGCTCTCAGGTTTCTTTGTCCGGCCAATATTATGTCGATTCCGTGTCGGCCGCGTCGGTGGATGTCCTTGCCACGGCCAGTCCCTACGAGGAAGAGCGCAACGAGTACAGCTTTGGCGTGGATTACCTGCACGATAAATCCATTCTGAGTCTGGGCTTTACCAACAGCACGGAGAACGATTACGAAGCCAATACCGTTTATTTTTCTGTCAGTCAGGAATTCTTCGGGGGTATGTCCACGGTCACTATGGGCTATGCCAGTGGCTGGGACGAGGTTGGCCGGGTTGGTAACGACTCCTTCAGCGAGGAAGCCGATCGTCGGAACTATCAGCTGGGTCTGAGCCAGGTTGTCACCCGCAACAGTCTGGTAGGCCTGGACCTTGAGGTAGTAACGGATGAGGGTTTCCTGCAGAACCCCTATCGTCAGAATCGCTACGTCGATCCCAACGATTCCACGGCGTTCCTGTACCAACCGGAACGTTATCCGGAAACCCGAACCAGCACATCCCTGGCCTTGCGTGCGCTTTACTACCTGCCTTATCGGGCGTCGATCCGGGGTGAATATCGCTATTTCTCGGATACCTGGGGCATCGATGCCCACACCGTCGAACTCGGATACGTTCACGGACTGAACCAGCATTGGACCCTTGAAGGTTCCGTTCGTTACTACAGCCAGAGCCAGGCAGATTTTTACAGCGACCTTTTTCCGTTCGAGAACTCCCAGACACACCTTGCCCGGGACAAGGAGCTTAGCTCTCTCTCTGGGACCACCCTGGCGGTAGGCGCGGTGTATGAATGGAAACAGACGTCTCTCCCCGGTATTGATCGCCTGCAGTTCAGTCTCCTGGTGGACTGGCTGAATTTTGATTATGACAACTTCCGGGATGTCACCGCAGCCGGAGACTACCTCCCCGGCGAAGAACCCCTTTATGCCTTCGATGCCTACGTAACCAGGGCGTCATTGATTCTTGAATACTGAGCACGCAGGAAGAACGACCATGGCCACTTGCTTGACCCATCGATTCACGGCTCTTTTAGCGGCATTGACTCTCGCCCTGACAGCCCCCGTATTCGCCCAGACCACTTCCGAGGCGGAGAGCGATGACACAGCTGTTGCCGAGCAGGTGGAGGCCCTCAAGAAGAAGGTGATCCGCCTGAATCGGGACCTGTTTATCCTTGAGGAGGACCTGCTGTTTCCGGCCAACACCCAGGTTGCCGTATTTCTCAGCGTGGATACCGGAAAGTTCCTGAAGCTGGACGCGGTAAAGCTGAAGGTCGACGACGAGATTGTTGCCTCTCATCTTTATACGGAGCGCCAGGTGGCTGCTCTAGAACGCGGCGGTATGCAGCGGTTGTACGTGGGCAACCTGAAAACTGGAGTCCACGAGATGACAGCGTTCATTGAAGGAATTGGGCCAGACCAGCGGCCCTACAAACAGGCCGCGTCCCTGGAATTTGAGAAGGGTACTGGTACCGCCGCTCTGGAAATCCGAGTTGAGGATCGCTCAACCAACTATCAGCCCTCCGTATCCATCGTGGAGTGGGAGTAAGCCGCGTCGTGGGATTGACAGTAAGCAAGCCGTTTCGAGGTCGCCCGATACTTTTCACGGGTGCTTGGTTATGGCTGACGATAATTGCTCCGGCCCAGGCAGAGGAGTCGCAACCTGAGCGTGCGAAGGACCTTCGGTACGGTTGGGTACTCTATGAATACCATCAGGGAAACGCCTTTGAGGCTCTGACCCAGCTGGCGGTTGCGCGTGAACAAGGCGGCATTGATGGTCATGGTGACCACCCGGCTCTGGTAGAGGGCGGGCTCATGCTGTCCTGGGGGATGACCCGTGAGGCCAGCCGGCTGTTTACGCAATTGCTGGGAGATGACGGCACGGGCAGCACTCTTTCTCCGGATGTCCGCAATCAGGCCTGGTTCTATCTGGGCAAGGTGTTTTATCTCCAGGGTGACCATGGACTGGCCAGCAAGAATCTGGAGCGCGTGGATGGCGACATACTGGCTGAGGCCAACCATGACCTGTTCCGCGAGTGGATATATCTGCGAGCCCGACTGGCCATGATGGATTCCAGGCTCGAGGAGGAATCGGAGCTGGCGTCGCTCCAAATGCAATTGGAAGACACGGATATCTGGTCCCTTTACCTCCAGTACAATTCAGCTGTTTCCGCCCTGGCTGCAGGAGACACCGTCGCGGCCGAGGCGGAACTGCAGGCACTTATCGCCGTCATTGACGAGTCTACCGACTCTGCCGAGCCAGAGACCGAACGCGAGGGACTGTTGGGCAGGGCCCGCTTGTCACTTGCCCGGCTGTATCTCAGGGCCAATCAGTTCGAGGCGGCCCTCGATGTCCTTGGTGACATGCCGTTGAACGGAATGTTCGCCGATCAGGCCCTTTTCGACTACGCCGTAGCCGCGGCCGGACAGGGCCGGCCGCGGCGAGCACTCGATGCCCTTGATACCCTCTCGAACCGGGATCTGTTTTTGCCGTGGAGGCAGCAGGTTCCGTTTGCCCGGGCCTACGTTCTTGAACAGATGAACAGGCCGCAGCGAGCATTGCCCGCCTTTGAAAAGGCAGCCGACCATTACGAGGCCCGTATCGAGGCGCTCGATAACATCCGGGATCGGCTCAGTGAAGAGACTCTGATGGCGCAGCTAGATTTCAGCCGTGATAGCGACGGGATTCTCACAGACTCCTACGGGCGACTGCGCGTGCAGCCTGTCGATTTCGGTATGGCGGAAGTGCTGGCATCGGAGACGTTCCAGCAGGCCCTTGCCGAATTGAACGAACTCTACCGGATGCAGTCTTTCGTCGCTGAGCGACAGTCCCGGTTCGAATCCTTCCGGATCATGCTGGCGACCCGAGAACAGCAGCGGCAGATTCGTATTGCTCAGACTCGTCGGGCGCTGGAAAACCAGCAGGCGGATCAGTGGCAGCTGTTACACGAGGGCTTCAGGGAGAAGATTTCCTCTGCCCTGTCAGACGGGGATGCCGGTTTCTTTATGACTTCCAGACAAAAGGCGCTCAGAGACAAGCTTGATGAGGTTGAAGAAACTCTGGCGGGCTTGCCTGACGACGCGACCACGGCTAGTCAGCGCGCGACCTATCAGAGGATGCGTGCCTACTTCGACTGGTGGATTGCGGATGACTATGGCGTGAATCGCTGGGAGGCGCAGAAACAGTTGCGGGAACTGGATCGTGAGATGGAGCACTTTCAGGCCCAGCGGCAACGGGTTGAAACGCTGATGGCCGACGACGCCCGCCACGATGAGCTGGCTCGACGCATTGTTGATAGTGAGCGGGAGCTAGCGACTCTTGGGGAAGAGGTGGCTGATGCATTGGGCAATGCCCGGCAAGCCCTTCTGAGCCAGGTAGACAGCATGCTTGTAGCCCAGCAGGAAGAGCTGAACGGTTATCTGCTGGCTTCCCGCCATGCCCAGGCGAGGTTGGCGGACCAGCTTTTCCGTGCAT
Organism: Marinobacter sp. BW6; assembly: GCF_008107725.1. Classification (GTDB taxonomy): domain Bacteria; phylum Pseudomonadota; class Gammaproteobacteria; order Pseudomonadales; family Oleiphilaceae; genus Marinobacter. The sequence goes on along the minus strand of NZ_VIRN01000037.1, from coordinate 480,700 downwards.
CGCAACGTGCAGGTGCAGGTGCCGGTGATGAGTAATTGGACGCTTGAAAAGACTGTTAAAGGGCTTGTTATTGCCGGGGCCCTTGTCATGGCCAGTGGCTGCCAGATGTTGCAGTCGATGATGCCCGCCGGCGACGAAGAAATGCACCTGGTCCGCGAGGGTACCCTGGCAGCGCTTCCGGCGATCGAAAACCGGCAAGATAGTGAAGGTATAAAGGCTGGCGGCGAGCGGGCGGGCGATGTTTCCATCGACACGGTGATGGATAGCTACAAGGCGCTTTTGCCACTCGTGGACGATCCCCGGAAGCAGGTCACCATCCGGCATCGCCTGGCCGATCTGGAGTTCCAGCGGGCGGAGCGGAAAATGGCCGATACGGCCGTCGATGAGCTTTCTGGTGCTATCGATGCCTACCAGAGGCTGCTGTCGGAATATCCAGAGCGTGAAGGCAATGATCAGATCTACTATCAGCTTGCCAGGGCCTGGGAGCTTCGGGGTGCGACGCCCCAACAGCTGGAAGCTCTGAATACCCTGGTCCGCCGTTACCCCGATTCGGAATACTGGATTGAAGCCCAGTTCCGTCGGGGGGATCTGCTGTTTATCGATGGCCGATACCAGGAAGCGGAGCAGGCGTTCGACGAGGTTACCCTCGCCAGCCAGGAACGCATGGCCGATGCCTCGTTTCTGGTGAATGCGCATTACATGAAAGGCTGGAGTCTCTTCAAACAGGCGCAATACCAGGCGGCCCTGTTCAGCTATGTAGAAGTGCTTGATCTGGTGATGCCTGAGGGGCAACCGGTGTCGGATGTAGATCAGCGGAGCCAGACCCTGATCGAGGATCTGTTCCGGGTAGTCGGGTTGTCCCTGTCTTACCTTGACGGAGCGGAAACGCTCCAGGCGCTATTCCGTCAGACTGGTGGGCGTCTTTACGAAATCCTGGTCTACGATCGCTACAGCGAGCTTTTGCTGGAGAGAGAGCAATACAGCGACGCGATCAATGTCTTTGAGGCCTACATAGAAGACCATCCGGCGAGTCCCTGGGCGCCCCGCTACCACATCCGGATTATCGACACCCTGGAGCTCGCCGGCTTCACCGGTACCATCCCTGAACGAAAGGCCGGCTTTGTCAGCCTTTACGGACTCTACAGCGATTACTGGCAGTCTGCGGGCCCCGACGTGATTGGCTTTATCGAGCAACAGCTGGAACAGCTGTTGCCGGAACTGGCTGACCGTCAGTACCTCCTGGCGGGGGAGGCCACAGATGATCAGCAGGCGGATGATCACTACCGCAAAGCCGCCAGTTATTACGCCGAATTTGCGGCTACCTTCCCGGATCACCCCCGCAGTCCTGAGCGCCTTTTCCTCCTGGGTGAGACCTACCTGGAACTGGAAGACTGGCCGTCGGCCATCGCAGCTTTTGAGCGGGTGGCCTATGACTATCCCGAGGACCAGGTGCCCGAGCGAGCAGCTGAAGCAGGGTATGCTTCGGTACTGGCCTTCCGGGAGTATGCAAAGACATGGGGCAACCAGCCCGTATCGGAACAGGTGGCCTATCAGGAGCTACAGCAGTTGAACCGACTGCGGTTTGCAAACGCGTTCCCCGGTGACCCCCGGGCACCTGCCGTGTTTTACATTGCGCTGCAGCGGGAGTTTGACCAGAACAACTGGGAAGAGACCGTCAACATGGCGGCCCGCCTTGTTATCTGGCAGCCGGCGCCTCCATCCGAGTTAACGACAGAAGCTTTGTTATTGTCTGGCCACAGTCTGTCCGAACTGGCTCGATACGCGGAGGCGGAACAGGCATACCGCGATGCCCTGGCGACGATGTCTGAAGACGATGAACGCAGAAGCGGGGTGCGTGAAAATCTGGCCGCAGCGGTCTATCGGCAGGCAGAGCAGTTGGCTGATGCCGGCAATGTGGAGGCTGCGGTCAGCGAATTCCTGAGAGTCGGTACTGCCGTTCCCGAATCCGTTTTGCGGGCAAACGCGGAATATGACGCTGCCTCCCTTCTTATGACCGCCAATCTTTGGGATCAGGCCATCAGTGTGCTTAACGGATTCCGGCGGTCTTTCCCGGACCACGAGCTGATTGACACGGTCCCGGCAAAACTGGCGTTGGCCTACCGTGAAACGGCGCAGTGGGAGCGAGCCGCGGACGAACTTCAGCGAATGGTTGCCCTGGCCAGCACGCCTGAAGAGCGAAGGGAAAACCTGTTGATTGCAGCGGAACTCTACGATCAGTCCGGGAACCGGGAAAAGGCGATCGACACCTGGCGCAGTTATGCCAACAGCCATCCGGAACCGGTGGATGTCTACATGGAAGCGGCCTATCGGCTGTCCGAGCTTTATCAGGAAGAGGGTGATACCGGAAAACGGGATTACTGGCTGCGCAAGCAGATGGAAACAGTGGATAGTAACCCGGACGCGGTGGACGACCGCATGCGCTACCTCGCTGCATCCGCCTCTGCAATCCTTGCCCGCGACGCCCTTGCCCGGTATGACAGCATTCGCCTGACGCTGCCGCTGAACCAGAGCATGACAGCAAAAACCGATGCGCTCGAGACAGCAGTGAATGCCTACCAGAAAACCGCCAGCTACGGACTCTCCTCGTTCTCGACCGAGGCCGGTTACCAGATTGCCCACATCTATGGACGGCTCGGCGCTGACCTGATGGATTCGGAGCGGCCCACCGGGTTAAGCGAACTTGAACTGGCCCAGTACGAGCTTCTGCTGGAAGAACAGGCTTACCCGTTTGAGGACAACGCCATCGATATCCACGAGCAGAACATCCGGCGAGCCCGGGAGGGCATTTTCGATGAGTGGGTCAGACGCAGCTACGAGGCCCTGAGGGTCCTGTTGCCGGGTCGTTACCGGAAAGAAGAAGTGACCTCGGGGGTTGTCTATGAACTGGATTAGGGCCTTTGGAGCCAGTCTGATAGTCATGATTGTGTTGTCCGGATGCGTGACGGCTCCGACATCGCCAGAGTCTGAGGGGGAGGCGGAGCAGGCTGTCCTTGAAGCCTCATTCAACGAGGCGGTCCAGGTCATGGAGCAGGGGAACGTTGCGGAAGCCCAGTCCCGTTTCGAGCAATTGGCCATAGCATATCCGGAGAAGGCCGGCCCCATGGCCAACCTTGGCATCATTGCTTTCCAGGAAGGAGATGCCGATTCCGCGACACAGTGGTTTGAGAGCGCGCTGGCGGTAAATCCCGAACATGTCCAGGCGTTGAATCATCTGGGCGTGATTGCCCGGAATGCCGGAGAATTCGATGAAGCGGAACGCTATTATCGGGCGGCTCTGGCCGTGGATCCGAATTACGCGCCTGCAATCCTTAATCTGGCCTTCCTGCTTGATATCTACCTGGGTAATCCTGCGGATGCGGTTGACCTCTATGAGCGTTATCAATCGGCTGCCAGCGAGCCGCATCCGAGACTGGAGGACTGGATCTTCGATGCGAAAAACAGAATCTGATGTGGAAAAGATGATATGAAACATCCCGCGCTGATCGCTCTCGCAGTTTCTGCGCTATTGCCCACGGCGCCGATGCTTTACGCCCAGGACGCCCCGGGTGTTGTAACCATCGAAGGCACACGAATCCGTGGCGATCAGGAAGTGCCCACGGTGATGTATCTGGTGCCCTGGCAGCCACCGGAAGTGGACGAGTTGCGAGCGCCGGAGGAACGCCTGATGGTTGATCAGGGCCTTCGGCCCCTGGAGCGCTACGAGTTCCAGCGGTTTATCAGGTACCACGAAGCGTTCATCAGGCAGACCCAGGCAGCAGCTGGGGAATAGAGTGTGATGCCTGTCGCATCCTGAGTGTGTCCCTGCGCAAGATTAAACAAACCCTCACACAGACTTTCGCGAACTTACCCGCACAAGGTCAGGCCGCGCATAGACTGATCTGAAAACCGGACCATGGAGTGCCCAGAAAATGATCGATACCGCCGTTCGCTTCTTCCAGGAAGGTGGCTTTTTTATGTTTCCGATCGCCGTTGTGCTGATTATCGGACTCATTGTCGCCATTGAACGTTACGTCTACCTCTCCGCCCAGAAACTGACCAACCGTCGGGACTTCAACCGCCTGCACCAGATGATTGCCAAGCGCGATCTGAAAGGCGCCCTGAATTACACCCAGGAATCCGGTAGTGCCATGTCGACCATGATCGGCTTCGGCCTCCAGCGTCTGGCCCGCCGCCAGGGTCGCGAAGAGATCGAATACGCCATGGAAGAGGGGCTGCTGGATGTGATGCCCCGGCTGGAAAAGCGCACACAGTACCTTGCAACGCTGGCCAACATCGCCACGCTGCTGGGTCTGCTTGGTACCATTATCGGTCTGATTGCCGCGTTTACCGCAGTAGCCGCGGCGGATCCGGCTCAGAAGGCGAGCCTCTTGTCCCAGAGTATTTCGGTCGCCATGAACACCACCGCTTTTGGCCTGATGTCCGCCATTCCGATGCTGCTGATCCACTCCCTGCTGCAGACCAAGACCAATGAAATCGTGGATAGCTTCGAGATGGCCGGTATCAAGGTGTTGAACCTTCTCAGCGACGGCTCTGGCAACAAATCCGCCGTTCAGCCACAGGCCCAGCATGCCGCTGGGCCGACACAGGTAGCGACTCCGGCCGGTAGCCCGGCCTGATAACCAGCCAGAAGGATGTCAGGCCATGAGACGGAAACATCGTCGCCTACAAAGTGAGGCTGATCTCGACATCACGCCTTTCATGAACCTCATGATTGTGCTGGTGCCGGTACTGCTGCTGAATATGGTGTTTGCCCACACCAGTGTTCTGGAACTCAACTTCCCGACGGGTGAAAGCTTGTCGGCGGAGCAGGCGGAAGAACTGCAGATTCAGGTCGTGATCTATGAGGATCGTCTGGTCGTTGCCGATAACCAGGGCGGCGTCATCAAGGATATTCCACAGCGTGAGGGCGAGTTTGATTTCGCTTTGCTCAAGGATGTCATGAAGGAAATCAAGAGTCGGGTGCCGGATAAAAAGGATGTGATCATCATGCCCTCCCGGCAGACGTCCTATCAGTCCCTGGTTTCTGTCATGGACACGGTACGCTCCTATGAGGCCGTGGTCGCTGGCAGTGTAGTAGAGGCAGAGCTGTTCCCGGAGATCTCGCTCGGTGACGCTCCGCCCCAGTCACCGGGATCCGCGGAGGTGAGTTCATGAAAGAATCCGCCAAAGCCCGTCGTCTGAAGCGCCATTACCGCCGCAACAAGAGCCAGGGAAAGATGAACCTGGTGTCGCTGATGGATATCTTCACCATCCTGGTGTTCTTCCTGATGGTGAACTCCTCGTCCGACGTACAGGTACTGAACCAGAACAGCACCATTAAACTGCCGGATTCCACCGCCCAGAAAGCCCCGGGCGATGTGCTGGCATTGACCGTGACCGACCGGGATATCCTGGTAAACGGTCGACTGGTGGTGAAACGCGACGCCTTCCAGACCTTTGACGGTCAGGTTGAGCCTTTCCTGAAACAGGAGCTGGACTACCAGGCCAGCCGTTCGTCGGCACCTGCATCGGATGCAGGTCGCCCCATTACCATCCTTGCGGACCGGGAGTTGCCTTACGAGTTGCTCAAGAAAATTATGTCCACCTGTGTGGACGCCGGTTATGCCAGCATTTCCCTGGCGGTTAATCAGCGTACGGAACAGGGAGCCTGACCAATATGGATTACCGGTACGGATTGCCCTGGAATCAGGAGCGAGGGGAGCGAAAGCGGCTGCTGGCGGCAGCCGTTGTGGTGGTGCCACTGTTCCTCGCATTCGCAGGCTATGTCAGCTGGATAGAACTCCCAGAGCGGGACAGGCAGGAACAGGAGGCCTTGCCGCCCCAGCTCGCCAAACTGATCATCGAGAAAAAGGAGCCGCCGAAACCGGTGCTGCCCGAGCCCGAGCCGCCGAAGCCTGAGGAAAAGCCGGTGGAGCAGGCGAAGCCTGAACCGGAGCCGGCGCCCGTACCTGAGCCGGTAGTTCCGGAACCGGAGCCGGAGCCTGAACCACAGGTAGCGGAAAAACCAGAGCCAAAGCCAGAGCCGAAGCCGAAGCCTGAAGAGGTCGCCAAAGCCCGGGAGAAGGCAAAGAATACCGGTATTCTGGCCATGGGGAACGAGCTCTCAAAACTGAGTTCCCTGGCAGATTCAGTCAAGCTCGATGGGCCGGTAGCAAAGACTGCTGAACCCATCGCGCGGAAAACCGGTGATACCCTGGCGTCGCGTGCGTCGGAGAATACCCGGAGCAGTGGCGTAAAGGAGGAGGCTCTGAACCGGGAGACTCGTCAGGTCGCGCTTGCTGAGCGCCAGCGCGCAGAAGTTGCGGAGGCAGAACGGGTTGCTGCAGTCAAAGAGGCGGCCCGCAAGGAGCAGCAGGAAACCGCTGCCCGAACCCGGAGCAAGGAAGAATTGCGTCGGACAATGGACGCCAACAAGTCCGCGATATACAGCATTTACAACCGGGAGTTGCGACGTAAGCCTTCGCTTCAGGGGAGTATCACTCCGGAGCTGGTCATAGAGCCTAATGGTGCGGTATCCAGTTGCTCAGTAGTGGAATCCACGTTGAATGAGCCGGCGCTCGAGAGCAAGATCTGTAACCGCTTGAGGCTAGTGGATTTCGGGGCGCGGCCGGGGGTCGACCAAACCAAAATCCGGTACCCGATTGAGCTGCTGTCCAGCTAGAGGGCTGGACAGCAATGTCTCTTCCTAGCGTTTCGGGGCTGCAACCGCGATCGCGAGACTTACCAATCCAGAGCCTGCAAGGGCACCAACGAAAGGCATCAGGGTTGGAATGCTGCCGGGGAAACTCGCAGCTTCCAGGCCGGCCATCAAACTTCCTCCAGAAATCCAGCCGGGCAGAATCGCCCCGAAAAGCCCTGCCAGACAGCCCAGAATCGCCGCCCGGGTGGTCATTTTCCCCCAGAGTCCCATCAATACCGGCAATACTGCTGTAGCGCACAGCAGGTCCGCGATCAGAAACAGCCGCAGCACAGAGATCCCCTGAAGCGCTACCAGAACCACTGGAATCATCAGTAGCACCGTGAACCATCGGGCGCTGACAATGGAGAGCCCCTGTTTCTCGGTAACCGCCAGGGATGCCAGCGCATTCTGCAGGGTATCCACGGACGAAGCGACCAGCGTGATGGCCAGAATAAGCGCCGGCAAAGCCAGCCAGGCCGGGGCATCGGCCAGCAAGGCAAAGAACGGAATAGGAGGATTGCCAAGGTCGGCGCCGCTCATGGCCGCCAGAATGCCAAGCCCGCCTACCACTGCGACAACGGCAATGGTGACTACACCACCCAACAGCGCGCCTTGGCTCAGGGCCTGGGTGTCCCGGGCAGACCACAAGCGTTGCCAGTATCCCTGGTGAAACAGGTTTGCAGCGGTTACTGCGATGACCAGAGTCAGCGCTACGCTCAGGGCAGCGGAGGTCGGAATATCCGGAAGTGCCGTCGGTGCCGCGTCCGGAAGTTTTCCAAGCGCCACGAAACTGACAATGCCCAACAGGCCAATCAGCAACAGGGCCTGCCATTGATCCGTGACGATACTGGCGCGCAGGCCGCCGACGGCGGTATAGATCAGCGTGGTTACGGCGACCCCAATCACCACAACGCCACCGTCGATGCCTGAAAGCAGTGACGTAATGGCGCCAATGGCGGTGAGTTCAGCGGTCAGGAAGCAGAGCATGTAGAGCACTGAAATCATCGAGACATAGCGCCTAACACCATTGCCATAACAGGCGTTGGCGAACTCACCGATGCTGCGTCCCTGGGGCAGGAAACGGCGGATGGCGGGGCCACAGAAGGCGAACACGATAAACGGCAACGCGGCACCCAGGGCATAGCCGGCCAGTGCCAGAGGACCGACCAGCGCGCCTACCTCTGGCGGTGCAAACAGGATCCAGCCGCCCATGCCCGAGGCGAGGAAAGAAAGCCCAAGGGCTTTGGCCCCCTGACTGTTCCGGGCCGTCACATAGTCATCCAGGCCGCCGTCAGCCAGACGGGCCCTGAGTCCGAGCCAGGCGAACAGGATCATGGCGACCGCAATCGCCGCAAGGGTGGTATAAAACATTGGGAGCTTCTCCGCCGTTCATCGAGCGGGCAATAGTGCCACATTGGCGAATGCGGGGCGAGATCAGGCGCCTTTGGCAATCGCAGGATTGAACAAGCGGAACAGGTTTCGCCCGTCCTGCTTCGCTCGATACATGGCGATGTCGGCACCTTGCAGCATCTCGGAGGCGGTGGTGCCATCCTGGGGGTAGAGGCTGATGCCGATGCTGGAACCGACCTTCAGGGATTCTCCGTTGATTCGGTAGGGCTGTTCATTTCTCGCAATCAAGCGTTCCGCCACCTGGTAGGCATCCTCGGGCTGTTCAAGGTCGGGTAACAGGACAATGAATTCGTCCCCACCCAATCGGGCCAGGGTATCGTCCTCACGCAGACAGCTCTGGACACGGCTTGTGAACTGGAGCAGTAATTCATCGCCGGCGGCGTGGCCAAGCCGGTCGTTCACGTTCTTGAAATGATCCAGGTCCATGAACATGACAGCCAGCAGGGAAGAGCGTCGGTGGGCATGCCGAATGGCGTGCTCCAGGCGGTCTTCCAGCAACCGGCGGTTCGGGATGCCGGTAAGCGCGTCGTAGTAGGCCAGCTGGCGGATCTGTTCCTCGTTTTTCCGGTTCTGGGTGATATCGGTGAACAGACCGGCGTAGTGGGTGGTGTTACCTTCGTTGTCGGTAATAGCGGTGATTGTCAGCAGTTCGAGGTAGAGTTCTCCGGTTTTGCGCCGGTTCCAGATTTCGCCCCGCCAATAGCCGTGGGTGACCAGGGAGTTCCACATCCGCTGGTAGAATTCGCTGTCGTGTCGCCCCGATGAAAGGATCTGTGGCGATTTGCCGACAACTTCTTCCTGACTGTAGCCGGTAAGGTGTGTGAACGCCGGGTTAACGAACTCGATGTTCACGTTCTTGTCCGTCACCATGATGCCTTCGAACGAGGACTCAATCACCCGTTCTGCCAACTGGAGAGTCTGGCGGGATTTGGCAAGGGCCTTATCCCTCTGCTCAAGGGCTTCACGTAAATCGTCAAGATACATCTGTTCGGCGCCCGCGAGCATATCGTTGTAGCCGATCAGGCCGGTAACTTCATCCTGGCTGTTAGTGACCGCCAGATGGCGGATTCGATGGTTGATCAGCAGATCCCTGGCATGAATCAACGGGTCAGACTCGCTGACCGTAAATAATGGTCGGGTGGCCAGATCAGAGGCCAACGCGTTGCCGGTGTTGCGAGCTATCAGGCGCACAATATCCCGCTCGGTGAGGATGCCCAGACCCTCGCCGTGGCAGTTCACGACGACAGCATCTGTCTGATGACGGTGCATGATCGCTGCCACCTCAGAGAGTGGTAGCGTGCCATCGGTAACCAGCGGGGGATGGGGGATCGCCGTACTTACTTCCCGCAGGCGCAGGTATGGTTCAAGCCCCTGGTTCAGCGCAAGATCAGTCTGGGAAAGAATGCCGACCGGTGTGCCGGAATCATCGACGATCAGAAAGTGGCGTTTTCCGGTTTCCCGGAAACGCAGCGCCGCTTCCCCGGCATCCATACCGTAGGAGAGCGTCAATACCGGAGAGCTCATAACCGAACTTACCGGCCGCTCGAAACTTTCTGGATTGGAAAAGTCGACAGTCAGGGCATCCCGCTCGGTCCAGATTCCAATCACCTTGTCATTCTCTGTGATCAGAATCGAACTGACGGAATTTTCAGCCATCCGCGCAGCGGCATCAGCGATTGATGTCTGCGGCGGGCAACGCAGCAAAAGACCGCTGTGCATGATGCGCGATATCGGTAGCGGCCGCCCCATGGGTTCTCCCGATTTTGTCTTGTTTTTGGTTGGACGCCGAGTTCTGGCGCCGGACGTGTAGCGCTTGGTTTAATCCTTGGCAGCATCTGCTGCCTTGACCTTCACGTAGCTGCCCGGTGCGTTCTCGATCGCAGGCAATTTCCCTTCGCCCGGGATACGAGCCGATACTTCGCCGTCCGAGAAGCGCGCAATCCACTCAAGCCAGTGGGGCCACCAGGATCCGGGATGGTGTTCGGATTGCTCGAACCAGGCGTCGGCATCCGGTACCAGTGTGCCGTTGGTCCAGTAGCCGTACTTTTCCTTGTAGGGCGGATTGATCACGCCGGCGATATGCCCCGAGCCAGAGAGCACAAAGCGGACATCACCGCCGTGGGCCAGGGCGCCTTTATAGGTGGTTTTCCATTTGGCGATATGATCCTGTCGGGCAGACAGGAAAAAAGAGGGCACCTCGATCTCGGACAGATTGATGGATTCACCGAGCAGATTCAGGGAGTCTGGCTGCACCAACCGGTTATTCAGGTACATCTGGCGCAGGTAGTAACTGTGCATCCGTGCCGGCAGGTTGGTGCCATCGGTGTTCCAGTACAGCAGGTCAAAAGCCGCGGGCTTCTGGCCTTTGAGGTAGTTATTGGTCCAGAACGACCAGAACAACTCGTTTTCCCTCAAAAGGTTAAACGTGAACGCCATAGCGCGACCATCCAGGTAGCCCTTGCGCTCCAGCATTTTCTCAATACCCCGGATCGAGTGATCGTTGATGAAGACACCGATTCCGCCAGGGTCCGAGAAGTCCAGAAGGGTAGTCAGATAGGTAGCACTGGCTACCGGATTACGGCTTTTTTTCTTGAGCCAGGCCAGTGTTGAGCCCAGTAGGGTGCCACCGATGCAATAACCTATTACATTCATCTGCTCTTCGCCGGTGGCTTCGGTAACCGCATCCATGGCAGCCAGTGGCCCGAGTTCCATATAGTCTTCCCAGCCCTTATCCCGGAGGGAGGGGCCTGGGTTGCGCCAGGAAATAATGAAAACGGTTTGTCCCTGGTTTACCAACCACTGGATAAAGGAGTTTCTGGCGGTCAGGTCCAGGATGTAATACTTGTTGATCCAGGGCGGAACAATCAGTAATGGTCGTTTGCTGACGGTTTCAGTTGTCGGCGAGTACTGGATCAACTGCATCAGTTCGTTCTGGAACACCACCTTGCCCGGGGTGGTTGCCAGGTTACGTCCCACCTCAAAGGCTGAGCGATCAGTCATGCCAACATTGAACAGGGAGGGATTCTGGCGCAGGTCTTCGATCAGCTGCCTACCACCGTCAATCAGGTTCATCCCTTTGCGTTCCCAGGTAATCCTGAGCACTTCCGGATTCGTGGCCGGGAAATTCGAGGGTGACAGTGCGCTGGTCAGGTGCCGGGCGTAGAACAGCATCTGGTCCCGGCCTGCCGGTGGAATCCCTTCCATGCCGGCCGCCCAGTTCAGAAAGGCCTGTGAGTTGATCAGATAGGCCTGGTGGAGAACATCAAAAGGCAGATGCTTGTGCCAGTCCTCGGCCTGGAAACGTCGGTCGTCGGGCTCTGGTTCGACAACGGGCTTCTTGTCCTTGCCCACGAGCCGCGCAAGGGTGTAATACCCCAGCGCGGAATGTTTGCGGGCAAGATCCAGTTCCGCTCCTGCAAATCGGAGCGGGTGGAGTAGCAGGTCCTCCGCCATCGTGCGGTAGGCATCGGACATTTCCGTTATCGTGGAGAGCGTTGCAGCATCCAGGACGCCAGCATCTCCCAACGCTTTCTCCAGTTGTTGCTGTCCCTGGCGGACGTTGGTTTCGAAGCCGTTGACGAGGTGACCGACAGCTTTTCCGAGCGTATCCAGACCGAACATGGCTATCCCTTATTTGGCAGCTTTCGGGCTGGCTTTGGTGGTTTCTTCCGCCGTTTTCTCGAACACCTTCTGAATCTGCTCCCGGCTTTCGTTGAAATAATCCTGCCAGGCTTTCCAGTCTGCCGTGAACTGCTCGCTCAGGGATTTCAGTGTTTCCGCCTGGTCTCCTGTCAGGCTTTTCAGGCCATCCAGATCACGGACTTCAGATACCTTTTTAGCCTGCTCCATGGTGACATCGGCATAGCGGCGGAAGGCGTTCATCTGCATCTCCGCGGCCTTGCCGAATTGCTCAAACAGGGTTTCGTTCAGGCGTGTCGCTTTCTCGAAAAGCTCAGTGTTCATAGTCACAACTCCTTTGCATACAGGTTTGATGGAACTCTATTCTGCCTCACCCGGCATGACGCAATTTTGACAAGCATCAATCCCGGGTTCAGCTTATGCTTTACTGTATGAACATGTTTTCCCGGCAAGGCAGGAGGCGCCACATGACTGACCGGAAATCCGAACTGGAAACACTGAGAGCAGATCTGACGGCCAGGCTTTCCCGATACGAAGCTCACCAGCACCGGGAAGGTGGTGCTCTGGACAAGGATTTCGAGGAGCAGGCTGCCCAGACTCAGAATGACGAGGTGGTTGACTCGCTTGAAACTGAAACCCGTGCCGAACTCGCACAAATTGAACACGCTCTGGCGCGGATCGATAACGGCATGGGCGACCAATGCGAGTCCTGTGGCGAGGCCATCGACCCTCGACGCTTGCAGGTGCTGCCGTATACCACGGTTTGCGTGGACTGTGCCGAAGACTGATTGACACCATGGTGCCAGGAAAGGAAGCCAGGACCGGCTCTGCAGTATTTCAGACCCGGGGCCTCACAAAAACCTATGACCAGGGAGAGGTTCAGGTTCATGCGCTTCGTGGGGTGGATCTGGAGCTCTATGGCGGCGAGCTGGTCGTCATGCTGGGGGCTTCCGGCTCGGGCAAATCCACCCTCCTGAACATTCTTGGCGGGCTGGATGTGCCATCGTCCGGTGAGGTCCGGTATCGCGATATTGATCTCAGCGCAGCCGGAGACCGCGAACTGACTCGTTACCGCCGAGAGCATGTTGGTTTCGTTTTCCAGTTTTACAACCTCATTCCAAGCCTGACCGCTCGTGAAAATGTCGCGGCAGTCACCGAGATTGCGTCCAATCCGATGTCACCCGAAGAGGCCCTGGAGCTGGTTGGACTGACAGCGCGCATTGACCACTTTCCGGCCCAGCTTTCAGGTGGTGAACAACAGCGCGTTGCCATTGCCCGTGCTATTGCAAAGCGTCCGGAGGTGTTGCTTTGCGATGAGCCAACCGGCGCCCTCGATTCCGCTACCGGTATATTGGTTTTGGAAGCCCTGGACAAGGCCAACCGGGAAACCGGCACGACTACCGTAATCATCACCCATAATGCCTCTATCGCCGGCATGGCGGATCGCGTGATCACGCTCTCGGACGGCAATATTAGCGGCGAGCGCCGCAACGAACGTCGGCAGGATCCCCGCACATTATCCTGGTGACAGCAGGGAAGAGTGACAGCGATGCCCCGAAAGGGTTTGAACACGGTTCTGAATGTGAAGCTACGGCGGGAACTCTGGCAAATGCGTGGTCAGGTTCTCGCCATCGCTCTGGTGATCGCCGGTGGTGTGGGCGTGTGCGTCATGTCCCTGGTGAACTATTCATCGCTGTTGGCAACCAGAGCCCAATATTACGATCAGCACCAGTTTGCCGATGTGTTTGCACCCGTTAAACGGGCACCACGTCATACCTTAAAGGAAATAGCTTCACTGCCTGGCATTGCGAGGTACGAGGGGAGAGTCGAAGGGGCTGCGAAACTGGAAATACAAGGTTTCCCGGATCCGGTGTCGGCCCGATTGGTGTCTATTCCTCCGGAGGGTCAGCCCGCCGTGAATGGCCTTTTTATCCGTCAGGGGCGCCTTCCCGGGGTAGGCCGCAGTCAGGAAGTTGCGGTCATCGGAAGTTTTGCCGAAGCACATGAGCTGGCATTGGGTGATCAGTTTCAGGCCATTATCAACGGACGCCGACAGGCCCTCACTGTGACCGGTATTGTTGAGTCGCCGGAGTTCATCTACGTTATTCCGCCTGGTGGCATGCTGCCGGATTATCAGCGGTATGGCGTGCTCTGGATGAACCGGGAGGCCCTGGAATCCGCCATGGACATGCGGGGGGCCTTCAATAGCCTGGTGGCAACGCTCAAGCCGGGCTATTCCGTTGCATCCGTGGTCGATGCCCTGGATCGCTTGCTAGCCCGGTATGGGGCGACGGGGGCCTTTGACCGGGACGAGCAGTTTTCTCACCGTTTCCTGAGTGACGAGCTGAATCAGCTGAAAACCATGGCGACGGTTTTTCCTCTCATTTTCATGAGCGTGGCCATGTTTCTGCTGAATGTGGTGATTGGCCGTCTGATCAGCACCCAGCGGGATATCGTTGCCGTACTCAAGGCCTTTGGCTATAGCAATCGCCAGATTGCCTGGCATTACAGCAAACTGGTCATAGTGATTGCGGTTATCGGTTTGCTGGCCGGGCTTGCTCTGGGACTTTGGCTAGGGCGGTCACTGGGGGAACTCTATATGGATTACTACCGGTTTCCCGGGCTGTTGTTCCGTATCGACCCGTTATGGCTCCTGCTACTGGGCATAATGACCATCGCGGTCGCCTGGCTCGGTGCCTGGAGAGCCATCAGGCAGGCGGCCTCCCTGCCGCCCGCGGAAGCTATGAGGCCCGAAGGCCCCGCCAGATACCAGGTGACTGCCGTAGAAAAGCTGCTTTCGGGAATCCGTTTCTCCCAACCCTCTCGAATGATCGTGCGCCAGCTCTCCCGGCGCCCGGTCCGGACATTGTTATCCATGAGCGGGGTCGCCATGGCTACCGCCATTGTGATGGTGGGTAACTTCCAGTTCGATTCGGTATCCCTGATGGTGCACACGCAGTTTGCACGGGTGCAGCAACAGGATCTGGCCGTGACCTTTATTGATCCGGTGAATAGCGCGGCGCTGTTCGGCCTGCAGAGGCAGGCCGGGATCCGGTACGTTGAGGGTCGCCGCTCGGTGCCCGCCCGTCTGGTTTCCGGCCATCGAGAATGGCGAAGTGCGGTCACGGGAATACCCGCCCATGCCCGGCTGCAATTTGTCATCGACAGTGACCTTCAACCGGTGCCGCTGCCAAAGGAAGGGCTGCTGTTAACCGACTACCTGGCCGATGAGCTTGGTGTCGGGCCAGGGGATGTTCTGCAGCTGGAGCTGCTCGAAGGTGATCGGCGGACGGTTATGGTTCCTGTCGCCGGTATCACCAGCGAGTTTCTCGGGGTAGGTGCCTATATGGATCTGGATGCCCTGAATCGGGCACTGGGTGACGGTGCCCTGATCAATCAGGCCATGATGAACCTGGACCCTGACAAAGCTTCGCAAGTCTACAACAGCCTTCGCGACACACCCGGGGTGCTTGGCTTGAGCATCCGTCAGGCCATGCTGGACAGTTTCTATGACACCCTGGCGAGGACCTTCCTGACCTTTACCTTTTTCAACAGCCTGATGGGCGGAATCATTGCATTTGGAGTGGTCTACAACACCATTCGGATTTCCCTGGCGGAGAAAGGGCGGGAGCTGGCGAGTCTGAGGGTGCTGGGGTACACCCATAGTGAAGTTGCGCATATATTGTTGGGAGAGGTTGCGCTCTTGCTGTTGCTGGGTATTCCTCTTGGTTGGCTGATTGGCCAGGGTTTGGCACTCATGATTATTACTGCCATGCAAACCGAGCTGTACCGGGTACCCCTGACTATAACCACCCAGACGCTTGGCATGTCCGCTTTGGTCGTGGTGGTATCGGCAATCGCTTCCGGGGTGATTGCCTGGTGGCGCCTGAAAGCGCTGGATCTGGTAGCGGTGTTGAAAACACGGGAATAGATTTGGAAGCAACCAGGGAGTGAGCTGAGGTTATGGCGAAAAAAGGGTTTGCCGGAAAATGGTTATTCTGGGGCGTGTTTGTTTTGCTCGCCACTGCTGCAGTCGTGGTCACGATCCGTCCCGATCCGGTTTGGGTGGATCCGGCGCCAGTAACCCGTGGACCCATGGAAATCACCATCAAGGAAGAGGGAAAAACCCGGGTGCGGGATCGGTACGTGGTGTCTTCCCCGGTTGCCGGCTACCTACACAGGGTATTGCTGGAGGTGGGGGATCCGGTGATTCCGGGAGAGCTGTTGACCGAGGTGGATCCCATGCCTGCCAGCACCCTCGATGCCCGCAGCCGGGCAGAAGCAGAGGCCAAGGTACAATCGGCCCGTTCAGCGCTCAATTCCACCCGTCAAAAAGTCGCAGCCGCTGAGGCCGAGGCAGATCTGGCCGTACGGGAACTGGCTCGTCTGCAGGCGCTGAGTGATGACCATTTTGTTTCCGACGAGCGTTTGCAGCAGGCGAGGTCTGCTGCGGACAGGGCAAAGGCCATTCTGCGTTCCGCCCGCTTTGACGAGGAAGTGATGGCCCATGAACTGGCAGCGGCCAGAACCCGACTTGAAGTGTCTGCTGCTCGGGCTAATGGCGACGGCGCGGTTGAACGTGTGCCGGTAAGATCTCCGGTGAATGGCTCAGTCCTCGGCATTGTCCGAAAAAGCGAGGGCGTCATTCAGGCCGGTGAATCCATTCTGGAACTCGGCGATCCCGGGGCGCTTGAGGTGGTCGTTGATGTGTTGAGCTTTGATGCCGTGAACCTCAGGCCGGGTATTGTGGCGCGACTCACTGGCTGGGGCGGAGGCACCCTCGATGCCGTTGTCCGGCGGGTTGAGCCCGTTGGATTCGAAGACGTGTCGGCCCTTGGCGTGGAAGAGAGACGCGTGCAAGTCGTTGCGGACATCGTCAGCCCTCCGGATGCCTGGCAAAGCCTCGGAGATGGTTATCGAGTGGACGCCGAGTTTCTGCTCTGGCGTTCAGACGATGTCGTTCAGATTCCCGAGTCTGCGATCTTCGTCAATGACGGCAGGCACCAGGTATTCCGCGTTATTGACGAAAGGGCTGTGCTGACGAACGTGTCGGTCGGACGTACGAACGGATTCCATACGGTGATTCAGGATGGGCTGACCGAAGCAGACAGCGTCGTCCGGCATCCGGATCGCCAGCTTGAAGACGGCAGCCGAATCAGGGTTCGTTAATGGCCTGCATTGCCGGATGAAATGAGAGGACATATCACGTTTCGCTGGCTAGACTGACGGCATAAAACAATAAAAAGGAGCCTGGCACGGTGAATCAGTTCGATACTCTCATTATCGGTGGTCGTTACTTTGATGGTACCGGCGGACCCTCACGGATCGCCCATGTTGGCGTCAAAGATGGGCGGGTTGCCGCGATATTTGATGAACAACCGGACACCGGCCTCGCGACGCGCACGATTGAAGCCAGCGGTTGCTGGGTGACGCCGGGATTTCTTGACACCCATACCCATTACGATGCCGAGTTGCTGGTGGCTCCGTCCCTTTCTGAATCAGTGCGTCACGGCGTTACCACTGCGCTGATCGGCAGCTGTTCCCTAAGTATGGTCTGTTCCGATCCGGAGGACGCCTCGGATATTTTTACCCGGGTGGAAACGGTCCCGAGGGAAAAAGTGCTGCCTATTCTTAAACAGCACAAGTCCTGGGAGACACCAAAAGAATGGGTGGCGTTCATGGACCAGCATTCACTGGGGCCCAATGTCATCAGCTTTCTCGGTCACAGTGATCTCAGGACGGCGGTCATGGGGCTGCATCGCGCAACTGACCGGGGCGTGACTCCGACAGCAGAAGAGCAGCGAAAAATGGAAGACCTGCTTGAGGAGGCGCTGAAGGAAGGATTCCTTGGTCTTTCCACCATGTGCCTCAAGTGGGACAAAGTGGACGGTGACCGGGAGTGGTCAAAGAGCCTGCCGAGCACCTACGCCCGATGGCGCGAGATCAGCCGTCTGAATGCGCTGTTGCGCCGTTACGGAAGGGTGCACCAGGGTGCACCCAATGCGGCCAATCCGCTGCAGGTAACCCAGTATCTGAAAGAGACCCTGGGTTGGTTGAGAAAGCCTCTGAAAACAACCCTGATTGCCATGATCGATCTGAAAGGCAATCCCACGGTGAAACCGATGGCCAGCCTGGTGGGATGGCTGGCCAACAGCTTTGGCGGCAACTTTCGTTGGCAGCTGCTGCCAACGCCGTTCACGGTCTATGCTGATGGTATGGATATTGTGCTGTTTGAAGAATTCGGTGCCGGTGAAATGGCCCTCGATATACGGGATCAACTTGATCGCAACGAACTTCTGAAGGACGAACAGTACCGCCGGAAATTCAGGAAATTCTACAAGGAAAAGCTTTCGCCACGAGTGTGGCAGAGGGATTTCGGCGATGCCGTGATTCTAGACTGTCCGGATAAAAGCGTTGTCGGGCGCAACTTTGCTGAACTCGCCGCTGACCGTGGCATCCATGTGGTCGATTTCTTTCTCGACATGGTGGTCGCCCATGGCCGGTCGCTGCGCTGGTTTACCACGGTAGGGAACCACAGAAAGGATCGGCTTCGGAAAATGGTCACCAACCCCGGTGCCCTGATCACCTTCTCCGATGCCGGCGCCCACATCCGGAATATGGCGTTCTATAATCTGCCTCTCCGGTTTCTGAAACTGGTTCACGAGAGCCATGGCGAGGGCGAGCCGGTCATGTCGCTGGAACGCGCCGTTCATCGGCTGACTGGTGAACAGGCAGACTGGCTAGGTGTTGATGCAGGTCATATCAGAATGGGGGACCGGGCGGATATAACGGTACTTGATCCCCGTGGCCTCGATCAGGATCTGGAGCAGGTTGAATGGGCCGAGATGGAAAACTTCGGACTGGAAAGAATGGTCAACCGGGTGCCTGGTTGTATTAAACAGGTGCTGATCAACGGCCGACCTGCGGTAACGGATGGTGAGGTAGAACCTGCATTGGGCAGGGAGCCTGGATACGGACAGTTCCTGCGCGCCGGGGCGTCTGGATAATCACGGACAAAAGGAAACCTATGAACCAGCGATTTGCACCCGCGGTCTGGGTGTTGGTCTTTCTTGCAGTATTTGTCTGGTCTGCCGTCGCGCCCAAGGATCGGGCCACGTGGGTACTTGAGGTTCTGCCTGCGGCCATCGGTTTTGTCCTGGTCGCCTGGTGTTTCTTCCGTTATCCGCTGACGCCACTGGTTTATTTCCTGATTCTGGTCCATGCCATCATCCTGATGGTTGGCGGGCACTACACCTATGCGGAAGTGCCTCTGTTCGACTGGTTTCGGGACTGGTTTGACTGGGATCGCAATAATTACGACAAGCTTGGTCACCTGGCGCAGGGGTTTATACCGGCAATGGTCGCCAGGGAAGTGGTTATTCGTTTCGAGGTGTTCTCCAGTCGCCGCTGGGCTGCGTTTTTCATCGTCTGTTTCTGTCTGGCGGTAAGCGCCTTTTACGAGTTGATTGAATGGTGGGTAGCCTTGCTCAGTGACGAAGCCGCCGAGGCATTTCTGGGCACCCAGGGTTACGTCTGGGACACTCAGTCGGATATGGCCTGGGCATTGTCCGGGGCCATCCTGGCGCTTATCCTGCTCGGGCGTTTTCATGATCGCCAGCTTCAGGAGCTATGACGCTGTGCCGCGAGCTGGAGTGGAATGTCTGATTAATGGAACAGAACTGTATGCCGGAAGAACTCAATGCTGACAACCAACCGGAGGGTATACCCCGCAGCCAGGTGATCGGGCTCATCCTCGGCGCCGCGTTTCTTGTGGCGACTATTATCCTTCCACCTCCTGAAACCATGTCTGCGCAAGCATGGTCCGCCCTGGGATTGATGTTGCTCATGGCGACCTGGTGGTCCACCGAGGCCATTCCGATCCCCGCAACTGCCCTGTTACCGATCGTGCTGGTTCCCGCGCTCGGACTCGGAACAGTTGGTGAAGCCACCGAGCCCTATGCCAATCCAATCATTTTTCTGTTCCTGGGGGGATTTACCCTCGGGCTTGCGATGCAGAGGTGGAACCTGCACCGGCGAATCGCCCTGATGACGCTAAAGGCTGTGGGTAGCAAACCCCGACGCCAGATTGCCGGGTTCATGCTGGCCACGGCCTTTCTGAGCATGTGGGTCAGCAATACGGCAACCGCCATTATGATGCTGCCGATTGGTCTTTCGGTGGTAGCCATGATGGATACCAATGATAACCCTGAGGGCGTTCGGCGTTATGCCACGGCACTGCTGCTGGCTATCGCCTATTCTGCCAGCATCGGTGGCATTGCCACACTCATTGGCACACCGCCAAATGCCTTGCTGGCCGCCTACCTGAGCGAAAATCAGGGGGTCTCCGTGGGCTTTGCCCAATGGATGCTTCTTGGCGTTCCGGTGACGATCGTAATGCTGGTGCTGGCATGGTGGTGGCTGACCCGCCGGGACTTCGGTCTTGGCAACTCTGGCGACGGTGGCAAGGCCATACGGCAAGAGCTTGATGCGTTGGGCTCGCTCAGGAAGGGTGAAAAACTCGTCGCGCTGGTGTTCCTGATCACTGCAAGTGCCTGGATCTTCAGGCCTCTGTTATCCGACAGATTGATGCCCTGGCTAAGCGACACCGGCATTGCCATTGCTGCGGCCATCGCCATGTTCATTATCCCGGTGAATACCCGCAACCGTGAATTTCTGCTGGACTGGGAAACCGCAAAGGGTATTCCCTGGGGCGTACTGCTCCTGTTTGGCGGGGGGCTGGCCATGGCCGGCGTGATCAGCAGTTCGGGCCTTGCGGAGTGGATCGCCCAAAGTCTTGGTGTAGCCGGCACTCTGCCGACTCTCGTCATGATCCTGCTGGTGGTGGCCGTGATCATTTTTCTGACCGAAGTCACCAGCAATACGGCGACTGCAGCGGCGTTCCTGCCGTTGCTGGGGGCTCTGGCCCTGAGTCAGGGGGTGTCGCCGTTGCTACTGACAGTACCGGCTGCAATTGCCGCCAGTTGCGCCTTCATGATGCCGGTGGCTACGCCACCCAATGCCATCGTGTTCTCCAGTGGCCATATGCAGATCAGTGACATGATCAGAGCCGGTTTTGCTTTGAACCTCGCGGGTATAGTTGTAGTGACTGTCCTGAGCTATCTGTTACTCGGGGCGGTCTTTACTCTCTGAGTGGCAGGCCCGGCAACCGGGCCTGCATCCCGATTCCCACCGATGTCATGAAACAGTTCTCAATTCCCCTCCGTAAGGCCCCTCCTGCAGCGACAGATTTGAGGCACAGTTATCTTTAAGGGCGCAGGCTTTTCGGTATCTTACCGTAACAACATGTAACCCGATTAAAAACGTGGCCAATAAAAACAGGGACTTCGTCTGACATGCTGCTGGTGCTCGCTGGATCCATTCTTACATTCACCATGGTGCAGGAAGCGACCGTGGTGGAGCCTTTTGAGAAGGGCCAGATCGTCATCGAACAGGACGTGGATTCGAGCCCGATTGAGCTACGGTCCGACGTCAGGGTCGAGCCGCTGGTGGAGCAGAAATTCCGGAATATCGTGCGTCAGGCCTATGACTATAGCTGCGGAAGCGCAGCGCTGACCACCGTACTGAACTTCTACCTGGGCCGGACTTTGTCAGAACGACAGGTCATGGAGGGGTTGCTCCATTACGGCGAAAGCGAGCGCATCGTTGAGCGCCGAGCATTTTCCATGCTCGATATGAAGCGGCTGGTTACGGCGCTCGGTTACCCGTCAGGTGGCTTCCGGGCCACCATTGATGACCTCAGGGACCTTGACCACCCGGCGATCGTGCCCATCCACCACGCCGGTTTCAAGCATTTCGTGGTGTTACGGACGATCCGTGATGGCCGTGCCTATCTGGCAGACCCTTCGGTCGGCAATATCTCCTTCACCCTCGCCCAGTTCGAGGAGAAATGGGACGACAACGTGCTCTTCATTGTCTTTCCGGGCAGTGACAAGCCACTGGACAACCTCGAGCTGAAGGAGGAGGACCTTCGCTTCGTGGATGACCAGACCATGACCCTTCTGGCGCTGGAACGGATACCGGCGTTTCACGAGTCCACCCAGAGGCGGATCCAGAATCTGCTGGAACGCCAGAAAAACAATCCCGATGGCAGTGTAGAGAACACCCGAAAGCAGTTGCATTACCGTCGTAACTAATTCACCGGGCAATCCCCGGGTCAGGAAAACTACAAATAAAATAAGGGAGTCAGGATGAATCGTTGGTTTGTGCGAGGTTTTATCCTTGTTTCCACGGCAGGTCTGCTTCCGGGCATGGCCCTGGCGCAGGAAGGGAGTGTGGACCAGGCGCGGGAAGCGCTGGCCAAACAGGAGGGAGACGAGGACGCTTCACAACAGCTTGAAGAAGTGTTCCAGGCTGCAGAGAAAAACTATTCGTTGCAGAAGAAGGGCTCCCATTCCCTGAATTATTCCTTCGACTATTCCTACACCGCAGACCAGCGGCTGGACCTGGCCATCACCAATGGATCAGTGAGAAACCTGGACGTGGTGCCGTCAGCCACCCACAGTTTTACGAACTCCTTTTCCTATGATTATGGCCTGCTGGATAACCTGACGGTGGGTACTCGTATTCCGCTGGTGGTTAAATACGATACCCAGGACGAGCTCAACGTTTATGATTTTGGCGATATCTCCTTCACCGGACGCTGGCAGCCATTTGCCTACGTTCCGGGCAAGATGTCGACCACTCTATTCGGAACCCTTTCCACCAAGACGGGCGTCAGCCCCTACGAGATAGACATCAATGAGCAGCTGTCCACCGGCAGCGGCTATTACTCTATCGGGGGTGGGGCGAGTCTTTCGAAGGTTCTGGATCCGGTGGTGATTTTCGGTTCAGTGAGTGCCACTTACAACCTGCCAGCGGAAGACCTTCAGCAGGTTCGGGGGGCACGTTTGCTGACCGAAGTGGACCCCGGTTTCGGGCTGTCCGGCTCGGCAGGCTTTGCCTACTCCCTTTCCTACGATATTTCATTGAGCATCTCCGCCCAGCTCAGTTACAGCGATGAAACCATTCTGACCTTCTCTAATGGCGACCAGGCCGTTGCTCAGGACCAGATGACCGGTTTCCTGAGTATGTCACTGGGTACCCGTGTCAGCGATACCACCATCGTCAACACCAGCCTGGGTATTGGCCTGACCGAGGATGCGCCGGACTTCTCCCTGGGGGTCTCCCTGCCCATTAACTTCTCCGGTCTCAAAGAGTGATTGGTGTCGTTGACGATCTACGGGAAGGGAAGGACTTCATGGGACAGAAAAGCCACAACCGTCAGATTCTCGCGGCCCTGATTGCCACGACCATCTCCTGTGGCGCACAGGCCCAACTGGCGCAGAATTTGACCATTCACCCCAAGGCATTGGCGCTGGGTAACGCTGTGACTGCTGATCCGCCGGGGATCATGGCGATTCACTACAATCCTGCGGGCCTGACCAAACTGGACGGGCGCCAGCTGGAAGTGAACCTGATGAGTGTCTATCTGGACATTGACGCGGACTTCACAGCGCCGGAAGGGTATGAAATTTTCGGTATCGATGGCCTCGAAACGGATCCGCTGACCGGAAAGCAACGGGACCCTGTTGCCAATTCTCACAGCCACACCAACAACGTGGCCCTGTATTTGCCCGGATACGGTATTCTTCGCGCGCCTCCCGGGCCGGCCCTGGCTCCTTCAGCGGGGATCAGTATCAACCCGCCGGGCTCGAAACTGACCTTTGGTAACGCGTTCTACCTGCCGCTGGCGGCCGGCTTTTATCGCGACAAGGACGACCCTGGCCGTTACCAGCCTCAGGCCACGGCGCTGCAACGTACGACTTATCTTTCACCTACGGTTGGTTACGAGATCAACGACGATTGGTCCGTGGGTTTCGGTATTCACCTGTCCCATATGGGTATCGCGGCAGACCAATACATGCGCGCGCCCAACCTGCTGTTGGGTGTCGCGGAAGTGCTTCAGGACGCCTTCAACTGTGAAAGCGGCGACGAGCCCCTCCAGCCCTGGTTGGCGCTTTGCGGCGGTAACGTCGGCCCCTGGGATGATATCGGTGCTCTGAGTATCAACGTTCAGGAAACCCTGTCCCCCACCTATGCCCTGGGTGTCATGTGGGAGCCGACGGACTGGTTCAGCTGGGGCGCAAGCTACACCTCAGAAGCCGAAATGAACATGAAGGGCACCTTCGAGATCCAGTACACCGACGACTGGTCAGGCTTCTGGCAGAGCGTCAACGGATCCGTGCTGGGTGCTATCACCTCGGCAATCCTGAGTCTGCCTTCCGGTGCGCCCAAGGAATCCGGCAACGTCAGTATGGATCTGGTGTACCCCCAGCACTTCCAGACTGGCATCAGTGTTGACGTGCACCCGAAACTGACCCTCAACGCCGATATTGGCTGGACCGATTACGAACAGTGGGATGCCTTTGAATTTAGGTTCGACCGTAGCCTTGAATTTATTAACGCAGCGAGCATCCTCTCTCCAGACAATGCGGATCGAGAAAACAACATTTTGCGCCTTCCGTTAGGTTTTAAGAGCCAGTGGAACTGGGCGTTTGGCATGGAGTTTCATGCGTCTTCCCGTTTGGACCTGCGTGCCGGTGTGGAAATCCGGGATTCCGTTATCCCGGATGATCAGCGACAGGTAATGGCGCCGTTCGGTGGGGCAAATCTGTACAGCATCGGTATGGGCTACCAGTGGGACAAGGACACTCAAATTGACATGAATCTCAGCTACCTGCACTCGGTAGAGTCGATTCCCGCGGACACCAGCTGTAACGTAAACTGCGATAACATCACCAACATTATCTACAATCCCTATGCGGGCCTCGATGTCAAAACCTCGCTACGGGTTGTCATGGCAGGCCTCAGTTTCCGGACAAAGTTCTGAGTGGTGCCATTAACCGGGGGTAGTCATTCGCAGTGATTAACGGCTCTATATGGAAATCAGCCTTGTGCCTTTTTCTGGCAACAGTTCTCGGGGGTTGCCAGATTGGCGGGTCCACGGTGTCGGAGCGAGAGGGCTATTTTACCTGGGTAGACGAGCAGGGCAGGGTCCGATACTCCCCGATTACCGGGGCCGCAAATAAAGACGCCAATACGGACGCCGGCGAACAGCGCGAGCCGGACGCCGCGGAAGAATCGGCGCGTTCAGGCAACGGTGCCAGCCCTGCGCCAGAGTTGCAGGAAGAAACCGAGTACACACTGGAAAACTATCCGGATGCCGACCAGCTTGAAAAAGACGGCTACGTCCGGCCCGGGGAACGGCAGCCCTACTTTACCTGGCGAGACGCAGAGGGCAATGTCCGGGTCAGCTATTACCGGCCGGACACCCGCTCTGATATTGAGAAGGGGTTGGTGGAGCCACCTGTTCAGATAACCGAAGCCAGCGTCTACCACGCAGGGCCGGCTGGCGCGGGCCAGCCTCCGGTAGAGGGTTACGACCCGGACGCGTTCGCCATCCTGGGCATTGAAGCTTCAATCAATGACTTCTTTACCCGGTTTTCAGCCACCTGTTGCGAGTCAATGGATGTTCTAAGTCGGCAAGAGTGGCAATCGGGACGAGAGTTTGGCGTTACCCTTTCGGGCGGTTCAGTAACCCATCCGTTTCTTACGGGAACCAGTCCCTATCAACTGATTACGCTGCCGGAAGCGGACAAGCACTCCAGTTTGGTCATGCGCCTGCGCTCCTATGCCAACGACGGAGTTTTCGTGCCCTCCCTGGTGTTTCTGGACGAGAAAATGGCACCGTTAAGGTTGGTAACAGACCTGGTTATGGATTTCACTCCCGAGAACTGGCACCGGCGCGGCTATCTGGAAGCATGGGTTCCCGCGTTTCCAAGCCAGGGGGAGCGTTGGCTTGTCCTGTTTACCCGGGAGCAGGATCTGGAGGGCCAGACCGTTCTGGAAACCGGTGATGGCCCCAAGAAAATCCCTCACATCAGGCGCGGTGAACTTGGCCTGATGCAGGTTGAAGAGTGAGGCCTCAGTCCTCGGGTTTGCTTAGATCCAGCCACTGCTGGGACAGCCAATAGTAACTGCCACCGCCGGCAGGGTGGGTGCAATTGTAGCGGAATCTCCGGCTATTGAAGGCCTCAGGTGCCTGTACTTTCACACTGCCGTCAATCACGTCAAAGTCGATACGTCCCTGACCGGAAGCAAAGCACGTAAGCCGGTTGGCATCAATGGGCTCAACCACTGGGAAAACCAGGGTGGGCGGATTCTCTGAGATCACGCCGTCTGGCAGCTTGCCGGTATCAATCGGGAAGGCTCTACTGCGAAGCTTGTTCTCAAGGCCCCCCAGCTGGCCGTAGGCGTTTGCCATTGGAAAGCGAGGCAATCGGGTTTTCTCGGTTTTTGGGCCGATGGCGCCCGACTGCTGGCCGAATCCGTACCAGCCACGCTCAGCAACTTTGCGCTCCAGTGCCTCGTCAAACTCACCGTATGGGTACGCTAACATGGGCGCCGGTGCCTCCAGTTCCCGGGCGAGGGTCTCCTGGGCCGAATCAAGGCTGTTGGTAACCCGGGCTCGCCAGTCACTTTCGCCTTCGTTCGGCTTTCGGGCCAAATGACCATGGTCTGCACTGTGGTTGGCAATGGTTACGCCCGGTCGGTCGGCAAGCTCCCGGATCTGATCCCAGGTCATATAGCCGTTACGACCAACGGCTTCGGTGTTGACAAAAATCGTGTAGGGGTAGTCTTTGTCAGCCAGCATGGGCGCCGCGGTATGATAAACCGAGTCGTAGGCGTCATCGAAGGTAATGGCGATGTGGTTGCCTTGCCCGTCGGCGCCAGCCAGAGTGGCTTCAGTGCCTTCAAGCAAGTCTACGACTTCCAGCTGCAGGTCGGAGATCATATCCAGCTGGCCTTCAAACAGTGATACGGAAGTACTGGTGGCAGACGGCGTAGAATCACTGACATGATGATACTGCAGGACAACGAGGTCAGCGCGGGCTGAGACGGCTGTTGCCATAACAGCGGCGAGAAGGGAAGGTTTCAGGAATGCTTTGAGCGGCATATCGTCTCCTGTGTTTCTGTGTCCCGGTCAATTTGAACAGGCGGGTCAGATACTGTGACGGAAGTGGGCTTTCAGTACGGCAAAGGCCTGATTGAGATGCTGAATGGTTTCGGTCTTGCCGCCGCGGTCCGGATGGGCGTGCATGACCGCCCGGCGAAAACGCTTCTTAACGGTAGGGAAATCGTCTGGAACAGCCTTGAAACCCAGTACCCCCGCTGCTTCCCGCGCCTCGGATTGCGCAGGTGCCTGGCCGGGAGCGCCTGCCCAGAAATCGTTCATCATCCGTTGAATTGTTTCCTCCGGCAGACGGTACTGGGAGAGATCCAGATAGAAATGACGAAGTGTGTCGACACTGTCCGGCACCCCCTCGCCACTGACTACCGTCTGCGCCTCGATACGGATGCTAAGGGGGGAAATCTTCAGGCTCTCGCCGGCTTCGGCTAACTGATCACGGAGACGGTAGAGTACGTGGAACAAGAGAAAATGAACCGGGTAAAGTCTTTCCGGTTCGCTGAAAACAACGACCCCAAGCAGCTCCCAGGGCGCTTTCTGGAGTGCTTTAATCAGCGATAATTCATTCATGCCTGCCGGTGCTGACCGGAGTTCGTGCTCAACGGCCACCAGCAGGTGCTGAATCTGCTGCTCCAGACAGTCATCTTCATCCACTGATCTGGGGTGCGAGGCATTTATTGGGGAATGGCTGTCAGTCATAGACACCATGTTAGGGCACTCCCGGTCATCAGGGAAGTGCAGCCAGCCGGGGAAGGCCACCCATGAACAGGGCGGTCGAGAACCGGGTTGCGGTCAACGCTTCGGCATCCGCTGAATCCGGGTGCCTGTGGGCGCGCCTTGCAAGCGTCAGGCTGGTTTCATAGGCGACACCGAAAAAAGCGGCGCAGAGGTATTCGTGATCGATTTTGGGAAGCAGCCTTCGCTCCATCGCTTCGCGGACGTCTTCTTCCAGCGTTAGCATAGTCAGACCGAGAATATCCGAACCGAACAGTTCTCGAAGCGCGCGATCGTTGCGGTGCGCCAGCTCATAAACCAGTGGATCCCGGGCAGTCGCGGTGAAAAGCGCCAAGTAGGCGTAATGGATGAAATCCTCGGTGGTGTCTGCCTCGCGCCGGTGACGCGTGAGATTGTTGTTCAGGTTGGTCAGGAAGTCGGTGAGCAGGGCGGCAAAGATGTCCTGCTTGCTGGAGAAATAGTTGTAGAAAGTACCGGCGGCGAGACCCGTGCGGCGCACGATGTCGCGGATGGTCGAGTTTTCGTAACCCCGCTCTCGAAAGCACTCCCGGGCGGCATGCAGGATCGCCCTGCGGTTCCGGATCCGGTTCTGTTCCCGTTTGCCCGCGACCTCTTCACTCGATTGCAACATATCCATGTCGGTATCCTGTCCCTGAATCCATGTGACGCGTATAATCCCACGTCCACTTGCCTTATGAACGTAGTTGGTATGTCCGAAGCAATGATCGCCAGTTCCGAACAGTTCCTCAATCCAGAGCGGGAGCGCCGCCAGAAACTGGAGTTGAACAAGCTGCAAAAACGTCTGCGCCGCGAAGTCGGGCAGGCGATTGCCGATTTCTCGATGATTGAAGCCGGCGACAAAGTCATGTGCTGCCTCAGCGGCGGCAAGGACTCCTACGCCATGCTCGATATTCTGCTCAACCTGCAGAAGAGCGCCCCGGTTTCGTTCGAGCTGATTGCCGTCAACCTTGACCAGAAGCAGCCCGGCTTTCCGGAAGAGGTGTTGCCCGAATATCTATCCTCCATGGGTATCGAGTATCACATTATCGAGAAGGACACTTACAGTATTGTTAAGGAAAAAGTTCCGGAAGGGAAGACTACCTGCGGTCTGTGTAGCCGGCTACGCCGTGGAATTCTCTATAATTTCGCAGAGGAGCACGGAGTTACCAAGATTGCCCTCGGCCATCACCGGGACGATCTTCTGGAAACCCTGTTTCTGAACATGTTCTACGGCGGCAAGCTGAAGTCCATGCCGCCGGTTCTGCACAGTGACGATGGCCGCAACACGGTTATCCGACCCTTGGCGTACAGCCGGGAAAAAGATATCGCCCGCTATGCGGGTCTTCGAGAGTTCCCCATCATCCCCTGCAACCTGTGTGGTTCCCAGGAGAACCTTCAGCGTCAGGTTATCAAGGACATGTTTCAAAGCTGGGACAAGCAACACCCCGGTCGCCTGGAGACCATGTTCCGCGCCATGTGCAATGTGGAGCCCTCACATCTGGCAGATACTGACCTTTATGATTTCCGCGAGGGCAAGCGCCTGGGTGGCAAACGCCAGTCTGCACAGACTGCAGAACCAGAGGCGGCGCCCGACTTTGGGCGCCTGGACGTTCTGAATATCTAGTGCCCGGCCAGATGCAGGAAAGGCAGCGTCCAGAGGCCGAACAGGATAAGCAGGCCGCCGGTCACTTTACGGAACACTTGGTGGCCCTGTAAGCCGCGGATCCAGTTGGCCGCGAAACCCGTGGCCAGCATGGAGGGCAGGGTGCCGAGCCCAAAAAACAGCATGGTCAGCGCCGCCGAGCCAACCGTCGGTTGCAACGCCGCCCACCCGAGTGTGCTGTATACCAACCCGCAGGGCAGCCAGCCCCAGAGCGCCCCCAGGGCAAGTGCCTGTCCGCCGTGATTCACTGGCAGGAAGCGACGGGTCAGGGGTGAAAGGCGTGCCCAGATTGGAGCACCGATACGTTCAACGTAGCGAATCCCCTGCCACCATTGCCCCATGGATAGCCCCATGAAGATCAGCAGTATCCCTGCCAGGGTGCGAAGCACGAGCCCCGCTATGGTCCACTGGCTGGCGGCCGAGGTACTGGCCAGAGCGACCAGTGTGGCAATCAGCACATAACTGCCGATGCGCCCGAAGTTGAAGGCCAGAAGCATTACCGTTTGCCGGAAGCGGAAGCCCCGACCCACAGGCAGCGCCATAGAGAGGGAAGCGCTGATGCCGCCGCACATGCCGAGGCAGTGAGTACTGCCGAGCAGTCCTATCAGGAAGGCACTCGGGTAGCTGAGGTATAGTTCAGGGGTCATCCTTTTCGAGGGTTATCCTCATCCGGATGGGCGGCCTCGTTGACTTCAGCTGCTTGCTCCGAGGTTTGTTCCTGTGCGGCCGGTTTATCGGTGCGAGCGTCGTCCGGGATCATGTCCTTGTCGTCATCGTAGAGTATCCGATGGGCCGGGCCTTCGAGATCATCGTACTGACCATTCTTGACCGCCCAAGAAAACAGCACGATGCCCAGGGCCACCAGGATGAGCATCACCGGTACCAGGAACATTACGATTTGCACGGCGAAACCTCGCAAAAAAGAGTATAGGGTTACGGTATCAGGACAGGGCCTGGGCGCCAACCGCCGGATTGTGCTGACCCGGTTGCTTTGGTGCTTTGCCAAGTCTCAGCGCATTTAACACAACCACCAGGGAACTGAGGGACATGCCGATCGCTGCCAGCCAGGGAGGTACCATGCCGGCCGCCGCGAGGGGCAGCGCGCAGACATTGTAGGCAAGGGCCCACCAGAGATTCTGCCGGATGATGCGTCGGGTCTGACGGCTTGTTTTCAGGGCCTCGACCAATTGCAGTAACTGGCCGTTCAGCAGAACCGCATCGGCCTTCAGTTGGGTCAGGTCTGCGGCTGTGCCCATGGCAACCGAGATTCCCGCGCCGGCCATGGAGGGCAGGTCGTTCAGCCCATCGCCGACCATCATGATATGCCTGCCTTCAGATTCCAGTTTCTGCAGTACGGCCAGCTTCTCTTCCGGAGATGCCTGTCCGATGGCCTCGTCTATTCCCAGTATGTCCGCCACCTGCTGAACATGACCGGACCGGTCGCCACTGAGCAACAAAGTGCGAATGCCGGCTTCCTGAAGAGCCTTGATGGCCGCGCGGGCGTCATCCCGGGGTTGGTCGTCGAGCCTGAAGCAGGCCAGCCATTCACGGTCTGACGCGAGCCAGATCTCCATGCCCTGATGATGTTCTGCCTGTGGGGCTGGCGCAGCGGTATGCTTTTCCACGAAACCCCGGTGACCGATAAAGAGTCGCATGTCTCCAAGCTGCCCGGAGAGTCCCCCGCCGACATGATTAGCCACATGTTCAACTGCAGAAGTGGTTCTCCGGTGGAATACTTTGGCAATCGGATGCTCGGAATACTTCTCGAGGCCGGCTGCGAGCTTCAGGCAGGTCTCTTGATCCATACTGCCGACAACATTTGTGCCAGTGAGACTGAGTTCTCCGCGGGTCAATGTTCCGGTTTTGTCGAACACCACGGTATCAATAGTGTTCATCGATTCCAGGGTATGGCCCCGAGTGGGGAGAAACCCGAGGCGGCGCAGCCGGACGGTGGCAGAGGTGATGGCGGTTGGCGTTGCCAGCGACAAAGCACAGGGGCAGGTTACCACGAGTACCGACAGGGTGATGTCGAAGGCATTGTCGGCGCCGGCCAGCCACCAGCCTATCCAGACTACGGGCGCCAGTATCAGTACCCGTCCGACAAATTTTCCCGCCATCCGGTCGGCCATCATCGCGACCTGGGGCTTTTCGGATTGCACCCGGTCCAGGACCCGGAGAATGCCTGAAAGCCGCGTTTGCGCGCCCGCCTTGACCACCCGGACATCGAGAGGATTCTCGCCGTTCACACTGCCGGCATGAACCGTGTCTCCGGGATGGCGGGTTTCGGGCAGATACTCGCCCGTCAACGCAGCCTCGTTCAGGGTGGACTCTCCCCGCACGATCTCCCCATCCACCGGCAGAGTCTCACCGGGCCGAACCCGAACGATATCGCCGGGCCGAACCTGGTGGGCCGGAACAATGTCCGTATCATCACCGTTCACTAATGTGGCAACGGTCGGCTGGAACCCTGCAAGGGCGTTACCGGTCAGGCCCGCACGATAGCGGGCCTGAACTTCGATATACCGACCCAGGAGCAGGAAGAACGTAAACATGCATACGGACTCGAAATAGACTTCCTCGCCGCCAAATACGGTTACCCAGGCACTGGCGAGGTAGGCCAGCCCGATTGCAATGGCAACCGGCACATCCATGGTCAGGTGCCGGCTCTGGATATCCCGGCGGGCATTGCGGAAAAAGGGGGCTGCGCTGTAAATAACGACTGGGGTGGCTACAAGCAGGCTGAACCAGCGGAAAAAGCTGACGAATTCCGGTGACAGGTCATTGACCAGTTCGAAGTACAGGGGAAATGCCAGCATCATGCTCTGGAAGGAGCCTATGCCTGCGATGGCGACCCTGATAAGCATGGACCGGTGCTCGGCCTTGAGGGCCTGTTCCGCCTCGTCTGCCTGATAGGGGCGGGCGGTGTAGCCAAGCTCATGGATGGCAATCAGAAGGTCGCTCAGCGGCGCCTGATCCTGGGCCCAGACCAGCCGCGCCCGCTGTGTGGTGTGGTTTACTGAAAATGAGACGACACCGGGCTGTTGCTTCATATGGTTTTCAAGCAGCCAGATACAGGCCGCGCAGGTAATACCACCGATCAGCAACTGGGCTTCCTGCGCGCCTTTTACCGGTGCAACAAAGGATTCCTGAACCAGGGGATGATCAAGCTCCCTCAAGCGGTTCACTTCCGCGCTAGTCAGCTGCTTCGGTGTGACGGCCGGTTTCGTCCGGAAATCATAAAAACCGGTCAGTCCCTCGCTGTGGATGGTCTGACAAACCGCCTTGCAGCCCTGACAGCAGAAATGGCGGGTTGTGCCATCGAGCTCAAGGGTAATGGGCGGCTCACCGTCTGCCGGTTCACCGCAGTGGAAACAATCCAGGCTGGTCAACCTTGGGCAGACTCCCCGGCCTTGACCGTAATGCCGCTTTCAGAGGGTAACCAGGCTTCGCCCTTGAGTCGCCACTCGTTGGCCGGGCCGCGGAGGTCATAGTACCAGCGGCCGTCGATGTCATTGTGGAGCTTGCCGGCGAAGCGACCGGGGGCGACCTGCTGGAACTGGACGGTACGGTCCTTGTCCGAAAGCGTTGGATGGAACAGGTTAAGAATCAGATACGGGAAATCCGCCGGGCCTTCAACGGTGTTCAGGTTGACGGTGACGTTCCGGCTCTGAAAATCAATCTGCGCCTCCATGCCAAGATCGACGGCTTTCTGGTCCCGCGCGATGGACATGTTGATCCCTCGGCCTTCCTTGGACCAGTCGTCGGTTACCATCGCATTTTCTGTGTTGATTGCGATAGTGATTGCGATAGCGCAATAAATGATCGATGCGCCCGGGAAAATCAGCAGGAACCAGAACCAGGGCTGGCGGTACCAGGGTGCTACAGGTGTTTCAGCTGTCATAAATCAGTGTCTCGCATAAACGGTCAGATCCGCGTGATCGGAAATCAGCGCGTTGGACCGACAAATCGGCTTTCAGTTTCAAGACTCAACGAAGAATCAATCTCGGATTGTGCCCTGAACAGGATATCGTTGTTGGATTCGGTAATGGATTCCGGCGGCACGTCGACAACGGTTGGCAATGAGCGGTTTTCACCACTTTCAACGGTTACCGAGGTGTCAGTGAGGATCCGGATACCGTCCAGGCCAGTCACTGCCAGAGTGAAGGTCTGGGGGACCTCTGTCATATTGGCAATTTTCAGCGTGTAGGAGTTCTCAATGCGCCCCTCGCCATTGAAGCTGTACAAGGCCCCCCGATCGCGAAGGGCGTCCATCTGGGCCGGCACACGCGTGGCGATCGTGAAAATAATCGCCGCAATCATCAAGGACAGGACTGCCCCATAGCCAAAGGTTCTTGGTCGCAGGAGCTTCGAGGTCTTGCCTTCCAGTTCATTTTCTGTGGTGTAGCGGATCAGCCCTCTCGGGTAATTCATCTTGTCCATGATTTCGTCACAGGCATCAATGCACAGGGCGCAGCCGATACATTCGTACTGGAGGCCGTCCCTGATATCAATGCCCGTTGGGCATACCTGAACGCACTGGCCACAGTCGATGCAGTCGCCCAGCCCGGCCTCCGCCGGATCCACACCTTTCTTCCGGCCGCCCCGGGGCTCGCCGCGGTTGGGATCGTAGGAGACCACACGGGTATTGGGGTCAAACATCACGGATTGGAAGCGGGCATAGGGGCACATATACAGACAAACCTGCTCACGCATCCAGCCTGCATTGAGGTAGGTGGCGACCGTGAAGAAGGCAACCCAGAAATAGGCCCAGCCATTGGCCTGCAAGGTGAACAGGTCTGCGATCAGTTCCCGGATCGGATAGAAGTAGCCGACAAAGGTGAGGCCGGTAGCCAGGGCGATCAGGAGCCAGACTCCATGCTTGGCGGATTTCTTGGCGATCTTGGTTGCCGAGCTGGGAGCTTTGTCCAGCTTCATCCGCTTGTTTCGGCTGCCTTCGATACGTTCCTCAACCCACATGAAAATGAAGGTCCAGACAGTCTGGGGGCAGGTGTAGCCACACCAGACCCGACCAAATAGCGTGGTAATGAAAAACAGGCCGAAGGCGCAAATAATCAGCATTCCCGAGAGCAGAATGAAATCTTTCGGGTAGAAGGTCGCTCCGTACAAATGGAACTCACGGGCAGGAAGGTCAAAATGAATCAGTGGTTGTCCGTCCAGGGTGAACCAGACAAAGGCAAAGTACATGCCCATCAGCAACGTCAGGCTGACGTTCCGGATGCGCTGAAAGAAGCCTTTAACTTCCTTGACGTAAATTTTTTTGCGGCTGGCGTATAACTCGACGGTTCCGGATTTATTGTTGTTGTCGGAGGGGTCAGAGGATGGGTCAACCTGTTTGACCGGAATCTCACTGCTCATCGTTACCTCCTGGAAAATGGTAATGCGGGGCAACAGGCTTCTAGGCTGTTGATCTTTTCAAGCCTGTGCCCGCATCGCAGACACAGGGTTGAAAAGACCAGGCCGGGGTTAATCCCCCGGCCGGCTGACTCAGTTCGAGAGGCTGTAGACGTAAGCCGCTAGAATCTGAATCTGATCTTCTGAAAGCAGACGATCCTGGGCAGGCATCTGGTTCTGGCGACCGTTAATAACGGTCTCCTTGATCCATTCATAGGTTGAACCATAGAGCCAGGTGTTGTCGGTCAGATTGGGCGCGCCCAAAGCCTGCATACCCTTGCCCTCAGGGCCATGACAGGCCACACAAGCCTGTGCGAAGACCTGTTCCCCTGCCTTGGCAGCTTCGGCGTCTTTTTCCCGACCACTGAAGCTCAGGACATAGTTCACAACCTGGTCTACCTGCTCGTTGGTCATGCTGGGCATAGTGCCTTTGGCGGGCATGTTACCCATCCGACCGTTGTGCAGGGTTTCCAGGATTGCTTCAGGTGTTCCGCCCCAGAGCCAGTCGTCGTCAGTCAGGTTGGGGAAGCCAACCTGGCCGCGAGCCGCGGAACCGTGGCAGACCGAACAGTTGTTGGCAAACAGACGCTGGCCAATTTTCATGGCATCGCTGTTTTCGGCCAGCTCGGGAACGGGAGTCTGGCCATACTGGGCGTAGATCGGGCCGTATTTCTCCTCAGCTTCGGCAACCTCGGCTTCCCACTGATTAACGGCAGTCCAGCCCAGCAGACCCTTCCAGTTGCCCAGACCCGGATACAGCGCCAGATAGCCAAGCGCAAAAATACAGGTCGCCAGGAATAGATAGAACCACCACTTCGGCAGCGGGTTATCGTATTCCTCAATGCCATCAAAGGAATGGCCCATGGTGCGGTCGGTTTCGGTATCGGTCGTCTGGCTCTTGCGGGTTGCCCAAAGCAGCCACCAGCAGCCGAAAACGGTACCGAGCACGATCACACTGATCCAGATGCTCCAAAAGGTACTCATTCTTTATTCTCCGTTTTTTCCTGTTCGAGCGTACGCTTTTCCACGTCGTCATCCTCGAAGGGCAGGTGTGCTGCCTCGTCGTTGGCCTTCTTGCGGTGGGCGCTGTAGGCCCACCAGACGATTCCAAGGAAAACCGCCATTACCAGAAGTGTGTGAATGCCGCGTAACTCATTAATATCCATGGGTTCACCGTTTGTCTGAAATCACGGTACCCAGCTGTTGCAGGTACGCGACCAGAGCCTCGATTTCGAATTTGCCTTCTACCTGGGCAGATGCTTCTGCAATCTGCTCATCGGTGTAGGGCACGCCCAGTGTCTGGAGAGTCTCCATCTTTGCGGCGGTCTTGGAGTGATCTACCTGATCTTCGAACAGCCATGGGAAGGCCGGCATGTTCGACTCTGGCACCACGCTGCGCGGATTATAAAGGTGCTGGCGCTGCCAGGCGTCCGAGTACCGGCCGCCTACGCGGGCCAGATCCGGACCGGTGCGCTTGGAACCCCACAGGAACGGACGGTCATATACGAACTCGCCCGCAACGGAGTAGTGACCATACCGCTCAGTCTCCGCACGGAACGGGCGGATCTGCTGGGTATGACACACGTGGCAGCCTTCGCGGATGTAGATGTCCCGGCCTTCCAGTTCCAGGGCCGACAGGGGCTCGAGGCCCTCAACCGGCTCATTGGTTTCCTTCAGGAAGAACAGGGGCACTACTTCGGCGAGAAAACCACCGCTGATGGTCAGGACGATCAGTACGATCATCAGACCAAGGTTCTTTTCAACTATTTCGTGTTTCATCTGATCTCTCTCCCGTTACGCCGGCTGTGTTGCCGCGTTGTCCTGCGCAACCGCATCTTTCTGGCGAACAGTCATGTACACGTTGTAAGCCATGATCAGCATGCCGGACAGGAAGATGACGCCGCCAAGGAAGCGAACGAAGTAACCCGGGTAAGAGGCCTCCAGTGCTTCTACAAAGCTGTAGGTCAGGGTGCCGTCCTGGTTGACTGCGCGCCACATAAGACCTTGCATGATGCCGTTAACCCACATGGCAACGATGTACAGGACGGTGCCGACGGTTGCGAGCCAGAAGTGCGCGTTGATCAGGGACGTGCTGAACATGGCCTGAACACCCCAAAGTTTGGGAATCAGGTGGTAAACCGCGCCGATACTGATCATTGCAACCCAGCCAAGGGCACCGGAGTGAACGTGGCCGATGGTCCAGTCTGTGTTGTGAGACAGCGCGTTTACGGTCTTGATGGACATCATGGGACCTTCGAAGGTGGACATGCCGTAGAACGACAGGGAAACCACCAGGAAGCGCAGAATCGGGTCAGTGCGCAGTTTGTGCCATGCGCCCGACAGGGTCATCATGCCGTTGATCATGCCGCCCCAGGAAGGTGCGAGCAGAATCAGGGACATAACCATACCTGCTGTCTGTGCCCAGTCTGGCAGGGCAGAGTAGTGCAGGTGGTGGCCACCGGCCCATACGTAGGTCGCGATCAGGGCCCAGAAGTGGACGATCGACAGACGATAGGAGTAAACCGGACGGTTGGCCTGCTTGGGAACGAAGTAGTACATCATGCCCAGGAAGCCGGCGGTCAGGAAGAAACCTACCGCGTTATGGCCGTACCACCACTGCATCATGGCATCGGTAACGCCCGCGTAAGCAGAGTAGGACTTGAAAGCACTGGCGGGCAGCGCCATGTTGTTGCCGATATGCAGACACGCAACCGTAATGATGAAGGCGCCGTAGAACCAGTTGGCCACGTAGATGTGCGGAGTACTGCGCTTCGTCACGGTTCCGAAGAACACCAGTGCGTAGGTCACCCAGACTATGGCGATGGCAATATCGATGGGCCATTCCAGTTCGGCATATTCCTTGGAAGAGGTAAGGCCGAGCGGCAGTGTAATGGCTGCCGAGACAATGATCGCTTGCCAGCCCCAGAAGGTGAACGACGCCAGACCATCGGAAATCAGACGGGCCTGACAGGTGCGCTGCACCACGTAGTAGGAGGTAGCGAACAAGGCACTTCCACCAAAGCCGAAAATGACGGCGTTGGTATGCAGCGGCCGCAGACGGCCGAAGTGGGTAAAGGGCAGGTCGAGGTTGAGGGACGGCCAGACCAGCTGTGCTGCAATCAGCACACCCAGCGCCATACCTACAATACCCCATACCACTGTCATGATGGCGAATTGTCTCACCACCTTGTAGTTGTATGTCAGGTTTGCATTTACTGTGCTCATAGCCTTACCAATGGGTTTAAAGTGGGGAAATATGCGGGCGCAAGTATGGAGAAACGATTAGCTGTTTGCAATGACTCAGGTCAACTCCTGACATCCGTCAAATGCGCCGAAATCAGCAACATGGCTTCCTTTTCAGTGCCGTTATTGGAGTTGTTTCAGCGCAGGGAATGTGTGTTGCCTAGGTAGCAATGATAGTCGCTTAATTGGATGAGGTGAATTCTGTGGAGTTGATTAAGACCAAAGGCTATGAAAGTCATCCAGAAGTCGTACTGATTCTGGCTCATGGAGCGGGCGCTCCGGCCGATTCGCCGTTCATGGAGGCGCTTTCTGAGGCGCTCGAGCGGGAAGGCATCGGTACGATTCGGTTTGAGTTTCCCTATATGCAGAAGCGACGTGCCGATGGAAAAAAGCGACCGCCTGACAGGGAGCCGGTACTGCTGGAGTATTTTTCCCGGGTGGTTGACGAGGTTCGAACAGAAGTGGGAGACAGCAGCAAGGTTCTGGTTGGCGGCAAGTCCATGGGCGGGCGCATGGCGAGCATCCTTGCCAGCCGTCGGGATGGCATCGATGGCGTTGTCTGTTTCGGCTATCCGTTCCACCCGCCGGGAAAGCCGGACCGTTGGCGAACCGCGCACTTCCACGATCTGAACTGCCCCATGCTGGTGCTTCAGGGGACAAGGGATCCGTTCGGCAAGCCCGCCGAGATGGCCGGCCATGAAAAGGAGCTGGATGCCATCCGGTTGCACTGGCTGGAGGGTGGTAATCATGATTTTCAGCCGCTGAAAAGCCAGTCGCAGACCCAAAATGAACTGATCGCAGCGGCCTCCCTGGAAACCCGGACTTTTTTGGGTGAAAGGCTGATGCCCTGATCCTTACTCCACCTCAATGGCTTCGGACAGCAGGGCCCGGTTGCGGCCTTCGCTTTTTGCCCGGTATAGCGCTTCATCTGCTCGCTCGAACAGCTGGTTCTGCGTCTCGTCGGGGTTGAGTGACGCTATGCCAGCACTCAGGGTCATTCTTACCTCG
The DNA here is from genome assembly GCF_008107725.1 of Marinobacter sp. BW6. Taxonomy (GTDB): domain Bacteria; phylum Pseudomonadota; class Gammaproteobacteria; order Pseudomonadales; family Oleiphilaceae; genus Marinobacter. The sequence goes on along the minus strand of NZ_VIRN01000037.1, from coordinate 441,862 downwards.
GTGTCGTCCGGCGACAGAAGAGGGGTGTTAGCGATGTCTTTCAGCAGTGACGCACAGACGTTCAGGGCGCCTGCCGCATCGGTTCCCGGCAGCAGCAGTGCAAACTCTTCACCGCCGAACCGGATGGCTACATCCCGCGGGCGCTTCACATGCCGGGTAAGCATTTCGGCAATAAACTGAAGGCAGGTATCTCCGAAACTGTGGCCCCAGGTGTCGTTAATGTTCTTGAAATGGTCGGCGTCTACCAGGGCCAGTGTCAGCGGTTGGGAGGTTCGACGAGCTTCGGCGCAAAGCTCGGGGAATATGTTATTCAGGTGCCTTCGGTTATGCAGGCCCGTGAGCGCGTCGTTCAGACTCATCGTCGACAATTTGCGGTTGGCCTTCTCGAGTTCGCGCATAGTGTTTCTCAGCTGGGCAGTGCGCTCGTGCACCTTGAATTCCAGATCTGTCCTTGCATTGTGTTCCACATCGAGGAGCTTCTGGTTGAGTAGGCGCCACCGCTGCACCATGGCGTAGTTGAGCAGGATCACCTGTCCGCCCACCGCAGATTGCATGAGAGCTTCCCTTGCAAGGAAGTCATGGAGATAGCCAAAGGCCGCAAGGGCGTATATCAGGCCGCCGACCAGCATGATCAGCCACGCCAGCAGGTACCACACGGCCGGCTGATAGCCCTGCTTCCACCGGACGGCTGCAATGATGAACAGGCTTGAAATAACCGTCAGGGCCAGAACGGTATTGAGCAGAATGGTCTTGTTGTAGGGTAGAACTAGAGTCAATGTCAGGAAACCGATGCAGAACCAGGCCTGCCCCTTGAGGACGGTTTCTGAGATGGTTCCCCTGCCCACTTCCAGGAACGAGCGGCCAAAAAGTATCATGGCCAAGGCGCAAAGTGACAACGACAGCGGAATGGACGTATTGGCGAAGCTGGCATTGTCTGGCCAGAAATACTGGTTGGCGAATCCGCCCATTGCAAACAGAAAGAGTCCCAGCGCTGCCAGGTAGAACGCGTTGTAGAAATAATAGCCAGTCCCGGAGCTGAAGAAGAGCAGCAGGTTGAAGACTGCAAATACCAGGAGGGCCCCATAGAACAGCCCATGGGTCAGTGTCAGGTGATTGCTTTGGGCAATAGCTTCTCCCGCAGTTTCAAAACTGAGAGGTACGTTCAGTGCGCCATTACTATGGATCCGGAGCGTTAAAGATCGGGTCTCACCGCCATCAAGAGTGACGGGGAACAGGAAATACCGGTAGTCTACCGCCCGGGACGCGAAAGGCCGCTGATCTCCGGTGACAACTGTCTCTGTAGTATCATTCCCCGTTTGCCAGAACGTAACTTCGTCCAATAGGGGATAGTTGAGTTTAAGGTACCAGACGGCACGTTCGCTCCCGGAGTTCCTGACATGCAGATGGACCCAGTAAACGGACTTGGTGTGGCTGAATACCAGGTCCCGTCCGTTCGCCGGCGTCCATTGTAGATCCTCCGGAAGCTGGTCCGGAGCCGTTGCCGTGTGGCCGGGCGCACCCGGCGAGGCGCCGTAATAGCAAACATATTGCATCAGGGAAGCGCGGTCAGCAGTTTCGGTTGCCTCAAGTGTAGGGCAACCCAGCGGGACGGATCCGGTGTCTGGCAGCGCCAGGGCAGGGATCAGCAAAAGGCTGAGAATGGCAATCAAGCGCAAAACGGACGACATTCATGGCTTCCTGCGGTTATCAGAGCGGGAAGTGTAGCCAGAGAAGACAATCTGCGCTGTTAAACAGATTCAACTTTCGAGGGTTGGTCGCCAGCCCTAAATCAGGTACTGCATGGAACAGATTCTTGTATTTTGCCGGCCCGGCTTTGAGACGGAAGCCGGCCGTGAAGTGACCGACTCCGCCGCGGAAAGGGGGATTTTCGGCTATTTCGAGCCTGTCAAAGATCAGGGCCTGGTTCGGTTCTATCCGGCGGCCCCTGAAACCGCAGATGATGTCATGGCCCGTCTCACGCTTGATGAGCTGGTATTCGTTCGTGACTGGATCGTCGTGCTTGGCGAATTCCGCCTGCCAGAGGCCGACAGGGTTGGTGCGGTAATAGAAGGGATCCGGGGACTCGGGCGCGGCTTTCCCGGCTGTGCGCGCCTGGAAGTCCGGTTGCCGGAAAATAACGCAGATGGCGACCTGGGCAACTTTGCCCGAAAATGGGTATCGCCGCTCTCCCGTGGCTTACGTGGAGCTGGCCTGCTGAAGGCCGATCAGAATGCTTCGGCCCCCGCCCGCCTGGAGGTTTTCCTGCCAGACTTCTCTTCGGCAGTTGTTGGTTTCAGTCTTGCTGATAACCGGGCCCGGTATGTCGGTGGCATCCCGCGACTGCGTCTTCCGGCATCAGCGCCCAGTCGGTCCGCGCTCAAGCTGGAGGAGGCATGGAAGGTGTTTCTGCCACCTGAGCAGGAGCTGGACTACCTCGGTGGCGGCAAGAAGGCCGCGGATCTGGGAGCGGCCCCCGGTGGTTGGACCTGGCAGCTTGTTCGCCAGGGCATGATGGTAACCGCCGTTGACAATGGCCCCATGAACGCCGAGCTGATGGCCACGGGTCAGGTGGAGCATGTGGAAGCGGATGGGTATGGCTGGCGCCCCAAACGGGGTATCGACTGGATGGTCTGCGATATCGTGGATCAGCCCCGTAAAACTGCAAAACTGGCTGTTACCTGGCTCGGTGAAGGCCTTTGTCGTTATACGGTATTCAATCTCAAGTTGCCCATGAAGAAGCGCTATGACGAGTGGCTGATTTGCCGTGATATTCTTGTTGATGGTCTGAAAGAGGCGGGCATCGGTTTTCGCCTGAAAGCCCGCCATCTGTATCATGACCGCGAAGAGATTACCTGCTTTGTCGAGCGGACGGGTTAGAACGCGCTTTGTTCCAGGACCGTGATGTGCTCCTCAGCATCCATCATGGGGATTAACTCCAGCATGAGGGCTCGGCGTTCCTCGGAGTGAAACCAGCGGTCCCAGTCTGCTTCTGATCGCCAGTTCGCCAGGGTGATCCTGTGATTGGGGTCGTGGCTGTCGACCAGGGTTTCGCCGGATATAAAACCGGGCGCACTTACAGCCTGCTGGAGAACCTTGCGCGAACGTTCTTCGTAAGCTGTTTCCAGGGTTTCAGCGATATGGCGTTCAATCAGAACCCGGATCATGGCAAACCTCCAAGTGTTTTAACTGTTATAAACAATAATTTAGCAGATTTTTACGAAAAATCAGGTTCATTGACAGGAGACGTAGTGTGAGCGCAACCGAATACGACCTGGAGCTGGACGCCCGCGGCCTTTTCTGCCCGGAACCGGTCATGATGCTTCATAACCGGATCAACGATGTTCAACCTGGTGGCGTGTTGCGGGTTGTGGCCACCGATCCTTCAACGACCCGGGACATACCGAGGTTCTGTCAGTTCCTCGGCCATGAGTTGATCAATCAGGCCGAAGACAACGACCTGTTTATCTACCTGATACGCCGAGGGCAGTAGTGACTTATGCTGTCACACCTCCGGGCGCAGCGTGCGGAGGTGGCCAAGGAATTCCTCCCGATCCATTTCGCCCAGCACCCTCCGCTGAGGCAGCTCTTTTCCATTGCTGCCATAGAACAGGATGGCAGGCGGTCCAAAGAGGCCAAGTTCGTCCAGCATGGCCTGCTGTTCGGGCGTGTTATCAGTCATGTCGATCTGCAGCAAGGTATAAGGGACAAGCGCCTGGATTACATCGGGCTTGCTGAATACATTTCGCTCCATGACCTTGCAGGAGATGCACCAGTCGGCATAGAAGTCCAACAGGACGGGGCGGCCCTGTTCCTGGGCCTGCTGCAACATTGCCTGGATTTCAGAGGGCTGTTCGACCCGCGCGAAATCCGCGTGCTGCATACCGCCATTGCCAGCAACACCGGATGAGGCGGAAGCCACCGTAAAGGGAGCCAGAGGTTTCAGCGGGTCATTGGCCCCGCCCACAGCGCCTGCGAGCAGAGCGAGGCCATAGGCGAAAAGAACCAGGCCAAGGCCTTTGCGGGTTCGTTCCCATCCTGCCTTGGCAGCATCGAAGGCGCCCAACTGGACGCCGGTGATGGCGACAAGAAGACCCCAGAGAGTCAGTGCAAGCCAGCCCGGGACCAGACGCTCGACCAGCCAGATCGCCACGGCCAGCAACATCACACCATAGAAGTGTTTCACTGCGGTCATCCAGTGGCCGGTCGTTGGCAGCAGTTTTCGACCACCCACCGCCACCAGAATCAGCGGAATGCCCATGCCCAGCCCAAGTGCAAACAAGGCGACACCGCCAATTACGGCGTCCTGGGTTGTTGAGATATACAGCAGGCTGCCAGCCAGCGGAGCCGATACACAGGGCGATACAATCAGGGCCGATAGAGCGCCAATGCCGAAAATGCTGAACACGCGGCTTCCGGTGAGCCGGTGGCTGGCGTCATTGAGTGGTTCGCGAATGAAGCGGGGTAGCTGGATTTCGAACAGATCGAACATGGACATTGCAAAGACCACGAACAGCAAGGCAAAGACGCTCAACACCCAGGGTGATTGCAATTGAGCCTGGAGGTTGAAGCTGGCCCCGAGCAGACCGGTCAGCACACCAGCCGCAGCGTAGGTCAGTGCCATGCCGAGAACATAGCTGCCCGACAAGAGCAATGCATGGCCGGTGGTTCGTGTGTTTCTGCTGGAAACCAGTGATGAAATAATCGGTACCATCGGCAGTACGCAGGGGGTGAAGGTTAACCCCAGCCCCAGCAGCAGAAACACGCCTGCGATCACAAATATGGATTGCTGGGCGAGAAAGCCTGCAAGTCCGGTGGCGGTTTCAGTGTTAACGGGTACGTCGACGCCTCCCGAGAAACCTGCTGCCGAGGTTGTCTGGGAACCAGGGCCGCCACTGCCCTGATAGAAAAGGACATCCCGGGTCTGAGGCGGGTAACACAGCCCTGCCTTGGCGCAGCCCTGATAGGTTACCTCAAGTTGTGCCTCACGGACGCCGGCTGGAAGCGAGACCGGAACCCGGGCTTCAATGGGGTCGAAAAACACCGTGGTTTTGCCGAAGAATTCGTCCTCGGTCACCGTTCCGGGTGCCGAAAACGCCGGTTCCCCAAGTTCGACATCGGGATTGGTGGCGGTAATGCTTACACGTTCGCGATAAAGATAGTGCCCGGGTGTGATATCCCAGGAGAGAACCACGGTGTCTGCGTCGGTGCTGAAACTGAAGGGCAGTGCTTCGTCGACAGGCAGGAAATCGTTACCCTGGCCGCCAAACAAGGAGTCCCCATTGCCGCCGAGGGCCCCGGCAGACGAGGAGGCCCAAAGCATGAGGGTGAGTGCAAGTAACAGGCTCAGCGAACTCGCCCATTGGCGTTTCATCTTCGATACTGCAGCGAAAGCCATCATTGATTGTACGATTTCCCGGTTAGTGTCTCTTCAAGTAGAGTCTTTTAAAGTCGAACTGTTACAGCGTAATTGGCGCCGGCCCACGCCAGCAATGGACACGAGGGGGCTGTCAAAGTTCCCTCTGGTATTGGAGGCGCTAAAGTCGCACAATAGCCACCCAATGAATCACAGTCCAAATGATCTTATCATGCTGTTTAATGACCTTTTCCGGGAAGCATACCGGACAGTTCTGGTCAAAGGCAGTGATGAACCTGAATACCTGCCTGCAAGCGAGCCTGAAGGCCTTGCCCAGGTTATTTTTGCTCACGACTATTATGCCAGTGCTTTGCATGAAATAAGCCACTGGTGTATTGCTGGTGAGCATCGGCGCACACTTCACGACTATGGTTACTGGTACTGTCCGGATGGCCGTACACTGCAGCAGCAACAGGCATTCGAGCAGGTTGAGGTCAAGCCTCAGGCCATTGAGTGGTTATTTTCGGTGGCCGCAGGTTCCCGTTTTCACATCAGCGTGGACAACCTCTCCGGAGTTGGCGCCGCCAATGAAGAGCGTTTCCGACAGAACGTAATGAGCCAGGCAGGCGAGTATTTGTCGCGGGGTTTGCCGCCCAGGGCCCAGACGTTTTTTGATTCGCTGGCAACATTTTATGGTACCGGAGAAACTCTTGAAGAACGCTGGTATGAAGACGCCCGGCGTGTCGCTCCGTTACATTCTGAATCAGGACATTCCCAGGAAAACTGAGACTTTATGACATCTGACCCAAAACACACCGGCGATTTGAGATTCAGCGATCTGAACCTCGACAAGCGTTTGCTGGATGCCATTACGGCCATTGGTTTTGAATACTGCACACCCATTCAGGCAGAAACACTGCCCTGGACACTGGCATGCGAAGACCTGATTGGCCAGGCGCAGACCGGCACCGGTAAAACTGCAGCGTTTCTGATTACGGCGATCCAAAGTTTGCTGGAGACTCCGATTCCCGAGAAAGACCGTTTTGCGTCTGAGCCCCGGGTGCTTGCACTGGCTCCCACCCGGGAGCTGGCCATGCAGATCGCGAAGGACGCAGAGCAATTATGCCAGCACACCGGGCATAACGTGGTGACCGTTGTGGGTGGCATGAACTACGACAAGCAGCGCGACCAGCTGCAGAATGAGATCGTCGACATTCTTGTTGCGACCCCGGGACGCCTGATCGACTTTCTCGGATCCCAGGACGTCTTCCTGGATCAGCTGGATATCCTGATTCTGGATGAAGCTGACCGCATGCTCGACATGGGATTCATCCCGGATGTTAAACGGATCATCCGCAAATGCACGCCCAAAGACGAGCGTCAGACCCTGCTGTTCAGTGCCACATTCAACCAGGATGTGCTTAACCTCGCTTCCATGTGGACGAGCAACGCAGAATTCGTGGAGATAGAGCCGGAACAGAAAACGGCGGAACGGGTTGAGCAGACGGTCTACCTTGTAGGCGACGATGAAAAGCTTCCGGTGCTCGTTAATTTCCTGAAACGGCCGGAAGTGGAAAAAGCATTGGTATTTGCCAACCGCCGGGATCAATGCCGCGACCTGGAAGAAGATCTGAGGAACCAGGGGGTCAAGGTGGCCCTGATGTCAGGCGAGATCGCACAGAACAAACGCCTCAAAACCCTGGACCAGTTCAAGAAGGGCAGTATCCAGGTGCTGGTCGCCACCGATGTGGCCGGACGAGGTATTCACGTGAACGGCGTAACCCACGTTTTCAACTACAATCTGCCAGATAATGCCGAGGATTATGTGCACCGGATCGGCCGCACAGGCCGGGCCGGCAAGCATGGGGTTTCGATCAGTTTTGCCGGCGAGGACGACTCGTTCGCGCTCCCGGCCATCGAAACCTACATCAGCCAGAAACTGAAGACCGCGGTGCCCGACGAGGCGCTCATGGCGCCGATGGACAACCCGCCGATTACCCGAAAGCGCGGTCGGCGCCCGCAGGGTTCAGGTGGTCGTGGCCAGGGTGGCCGTAATCAGCGTCAGCGCAGGAACTGACAGGGCCGGACATCATCATGTTGATCGTAGCAGACGAAAACATTCCCCTACTGGACTCCTTCTTTGGCGATATCGGTGAGATTCGGCGAGTCTCCGGTCGTTCTATGACGAGCGAGGATGTCCGGGACGCCGATATACTGCTGGTTCGTTCCGTCACCAGGGTAAATCGTGAGCTTCTGGAGGGCAGTCGGGTCCGGTTTGTGGGCACAACCACCATCGGTACCGACCATGTCGATCTCGACTGGCTTGAACAGGCGGGGATTCGTTTCTCTGCGGCACCGGGCTGCAACGCCAACAGTGTCGCCGAATATGTCCTGTCCGTGTTGTCGCTGCATGCTGAACGGTGTGGCTTGCAGGACTGGGCCCAACTAAGCGTTGGTATCGTGGGTGTCGGTAATGTTGGTGGTGAGCTGGCCCGCAAACTGGAGCGTCTCGGATTCGATGTGCGTCTTTGCGATCCGCCCAGAGCGGATCGGGAAGAGGACGATCAGGAGTTTGTGGCACTTGAAGAGGTAATGAAGTGTGATGTGGTGTCCCTGCATACCCCGTTGACCCGTGAGGGGGATCATCCCACTCTGCATATGATCGGCGGCGCGGAACTTGAGGCCCTCGGTGCGAGCCAGCTTCTTATCAATGCCGGTCGGGGAGAAGTGATCGACTCATCTGCGTTGCTGGCCCGCCTTGAACAGGGCAATGCGCCCACCATGGCCCTGGATGTCTGGGAGCAGGAACCGAGAATTCATCCCGAGCTGGTTGACCGGGTCTGGCTAGCGACACCGCATATTGCCGGTTACAGCCTGGAAGGCAAGGTTCAGGGAACGGAGGTGATCTATCAGGCTCTGAGCCAGTTCCTGGGGCTGCCGGTTCGCAAAAAAGCGGGCCAGTTTCTCCCGGAGCCAGCCCTCAGCAAGATTTCCTTTACCAGCTCTGCCGACGAAGAGGATGCGATTCGAATTGCGCTAAGAGCCTGTTACGACCCTCGCCGAGATGATGCAAGGCTTCGCAATGCCATGACAGGGTCTCTTGAAGAACGGGGCGCTGCGTTTGACAGACTGCGCCGGGACTATCCGGTTCGTCGGGAGTGCTCAAGCCTCAAGATTCAACTCAAGGGAACCAGCAAATCCCTGCAGGACAGTTTCCGGGCCATTGGGTTCAAGCTGAAAATCTGATCGTAGCTCTCCGCAGGAAAGAAAAAGCCGGGGTCATAGGATCCCGGCTTTTTTGTTTAAAGCTTGGCACTCTGCAACGCCTGTATCCGGTCTTCCAGCGGCGGATGGGTCATGAACAATGCGCTCAGGCCGCCTCGGGCCCCGCGGTTAATGCCAAAGGCCTGAAGGCTATCGGGCATCTGATCCGGCACCTCGCTTTCCTGCTTCAGCCTTGCCAACGCACTGATCATGGCTGACCGACCCGCCAGTTGAGCACCGGCGATATCCGCCCGAAATTCCCGGCGGCGTGAGAACCAGAACACAATAGTGCTGGCGAGTATACCCAGGACAATTTCGGCAACAATGCTGACGGCGAAAAAGCCGAGCCCATGCCCGCTTTCATTCTTGAATATCACCCGGTCGACAAAGGAGCCGATCACCCGGGACGCGAAGATAACGAAGGTGTTCACTACGCCCTGAATCAACGCCAGTGTCACCATGTCACCATTGGCAACATGGCCGATCTCATGGCCCAGGACCGCCCGGATCTCATCCTTGTTAAACCGATGCAAAAGGCCTTCGCTGACGGCTACCAGTGCGTCGTTTTTGTTCCAGCCCGTTGCGAAGGCATTGGATTGAGACGCGGGGAAAATGGCAACTTCCGGCATGCCGATACCGGCGTTGTTGGCCAACTCCGCCACAGTATCCACCAGCCAGCGTTCGGCAGGTGTTCGCGGGGAATCAATGATCCTGGCCTTGGTGCTCCACTTGGCCATTCGCTTGGATATCAGCAGTGACACGATGGCGCCGGCGAATCCGAAGACCGCAGCGAAAGCCAGCAAAGAGCCATACTGAATACCATTCTGGGCGAGGTAGCTGTCCACGCCTAGCAGTCGGAGTGTAAAGCTGGCGACAAGGATTACAGCAAGGTTGGTTGCCAGAAACAGCAGAATACGCATGTTGGTTCCTTGATTAGTTCGTCACAGAAGATAAAGACGTCATTCAGACCCTTATATGTGGCCGCGGTTCAATCAATCAACGAGTTTACATTGATTTAATCATTGCCGGGGTCAGTAAAAAAGGTTGCTTGCATGATCTGGCTGATTCTGGCGGAGTTGCCGCTGCGCAGGGTCTTGCGGATCAGGTGGATATGGGTGGAGAGGTCTTCCTGAACCGAGGGGGGCAAGTTACTGGCGGCACTTTGCTCGGGGATTCCGAATTCGCTGGTCAACGCCTGTGGCGCCGGCGCGCTCAGACGGATAAATGCGTCTCTGGTCAGTACAGCCTGGTCCAGTGCTTCCTGGCGAATAGTGTCGACGTACCTGAGCAGGCCTTCCTCCGAAAGCCAGAGCAGGGCACCAAAGCAGGCCATATGTCGCTTGCTGTGGAGACCGAACTCGTCCGGCTCATCCGGACCGGCAATGTCCTCGACAAACAGGTTTATCCGACGCGGGAAAGCGCCATATAGCTGCACCAGTGCAATGGCTGCATCCTTGTAGAATTCCTCAACATGAATATCCGCCATGGTTTTCCCCGTTATTGCTGGTATTTGCCAAGGAAATTTCCGAGTCGGCCCATGGCGTCCTCCAGGGTGTCTTCCCGTGGCAGGAACACCACTCTCAGGTGCTGCTTGTCATCAATGTTAAACGCCGATCCCTGTACCAGCAGGATTTTTTCCTGCAGCAGGAGGTCAAGAACCAGCTTTTCATCATTCACGATGGGGAAGTGCTTCGGATCCAGCTTCGGGAACAGATACAGCGCGCCCTGAGGTTTAACGCAGCTTACTCCCGGAATGTCGTTGAGCATTCGCCAGGCGGTTTCCCGCTGCTCATATAGCCGCCCGCCCGGCGCCACGAGATCATTGATGGACTGGTAGCCCCCCAACGCTGTCTGAATGGCCAGCTGGGCCGGAACATTTGCACACAACCGCATGTTGGAGAGCATATCAATGCCCTCAATCAGATCCTTGGCTCGATGCTTGGCACCACTGACAATCATCCAGCCCGAACGGTAACCCGCCGCCCGATAGTTCTTGGACAGGCCGTTATAGGTGAAGAAAAGCACATCGTCGGCCAGTGAGGCGGTGGAAATGTGCTGGGTACCGTCATAGAGGATCTTGTCGTAGATCTCGTCGGACAGGATGATCAGGTTGTGCTTCCGGGCCAGTTCGATGACCTGTTCAAGAAGCTCTTTAGAATAGACAGCGCCGGTCGGGTTATTGGGGTTGATCAGAACAATGGCGCGGGTCCGCCGGGTAATTTTTTTCCGGATGTCGTCGATATCCGGAAACCAGTCCTGCTGCTCGTCGCAGCGATAGTGCACTGGCTTGCCGCTGGACAAAGTAACGGCAGCGGTCCACAGGGGGTAGTCCGGGGCCGGTATTAGAACTTCGTCACCGGTGTTCAACATCGCCTGCATGGTCATGACAATCAGCTCGCTGACGCCATTACCCAGGAAGATGTCGTCAATATCGACTTTGTCGATGCCCCGTTGCTGGCAATAATGCATGACCGCCTTGCGGGCGGAGAACAGCCCCTTTGATTCTACATAGCCCTGGGCCTGGTGCATGTTGTAGATCACGTCCTGCTGGATTTCTTCCGGGACATCCAGCTCGAAGGCGGCCGGGTTGCCGATGTTGAGCTTGAGCACCCGATGACCCTCTTCTTCGAGTCGACGTGCTTCCCGCAGAACTACGCCACGGATTTCATAACACACGTTATCCAGCTTGGCGGATTTGTAGTAGTTCTGCATAAGACCCGGACGTCCTTCTTTTGAGATCGAAAAATGGCACCTGCCAACACGACAGGCCTTTATTCTAGCGGAGCGAGGGCCGGCGGCAACAGGGGAATTATGATGAATTGTGTCGTGTTAAGGCAGATTTAGCTCACAAACCTGAACCGGTTTTTAAAAATGATCCCCGGCGAGCCTGTGTTGCCATGGTTTTTTGGTCTGTGTTGTGAACAATGGGGGGATGCGAAGAACGCAAAACATCAAACGGAGAACCTTATGGCTGGCGAGACGGTCTACGATTTCACGGTACGGGATATCAAAGGTAACGAGAAAAGCATGGGAGAGTATCAGGGCAAAGTGCTGCTGATCGTGAACACCGCCAGCAAATGCGGTTTCACGCCACAGTTCGAGGGCTTACAGTCCCTTCACAACGAACTGGGCGACAAGGGCTTTGAGGTTCTGGGCTTTCCCTGTAATCAGTTCCTGAATCAGGATCCGGGCGACGAGGATGCGATCAGCCAGTTCTGCAGCCTGAACTATGGTGTCGACTTCCCCATGTTCTCCAAGATTGACGTCAATGGCGATGGCGCTCACCCCCTGTTCCGCTTTCTCAAGCACGAAGCTAAGGGCCTTATGGGATCTGAAAAGGTGAAGTGGAATTTCACCAAATTTCTGGTCGGGCCCGATGGCAAGGTTGTTCGTCGCTACCCGCCAACCACAAAACCGGAAGATATCCGGGCCGATATCGAGAAACTGCTACCGGCCTGAACCCTCCGTTGAGGCAGAGGGACGCCAGCGCTCAATCACTGCCCGGAGCTCATCCCGTTTGTATGGCTTGGTTATGTAGTCATTCATGCCCGAGGCGAGGCAGTCTTCGCGATCGCCCTGCATCACATTGGCGGTAACAGCAATGATTGGCAGGTCTTTCCATTGCGGGTTCTGGCGAATTCTCTGTGTCGCCTCATAGCCATCCATGACCGGCATCTGGCAATCCATCAGCACCAGATCGTAGTGGTTGTGTTCCAGAGCCTTTATGGCCTTAAGGCCGTTTTCAGCGTGCTCCGTCCGGTGCCCCAGTTTTTTCAGCAGGCTGCTAGCCACCAGCTGGTTCACCTGATTGTCCTCAACCAGAAGGATCATCAGGGACGATTCACTATCGGTTTGTTCCGCCTGTTCAAAGGCCGGAGCGCGCTGATTGTCGATAGTGACCAGGCCTGCGGCCAGGCCAAGGCAGCGGAGCAATTCATCCCTTCGCAATGGCAGCGACAGGACCTGATGTTGCCCCTTTGCAGGCGGCAGGGTCCCGGTGCAGTCGGCAAGAATAACGCCGGCGCCAGGCCAATCGGCGGCAAATGCAAGGGTTTCTTCATCCTCGGCGCTGGCCAGCGCAAGCAGGATACCGTCCGGGTGTCTGCTGGCACCGCGGATCGGAATGCCCCATTTTCGAAGTTGAGCCTCGATGGTAGAACGGTGCGGGTTGTCCGATGGCATGGCCATGGCAACTCCGACCTCCTTGAGTCGGGAATCCACCCGGGGCAGATCGTGGTCCCCGTTGGCTTCATGAACCGGCAACGGCAGGGTAACGGTAAAATGGGTGCCGCTGCCCTCCCGGGAGTCCACCAGGATATTGCCGTGCATTCGTTCCACCAGTTGACGGCAGAGTGTCAGGCCCAGACCGGTACCACCGTATCGCCGCGTGGTGTCTACGTCAGCCTGTGAAAAAGGCGAGAAAATCCGGTGCAGGCCTTCGTTGGACATGCCGATCCCGGTGTCGACTACGTCGATTCTCAAACTCCCCCCGGAATAGGCTGCCCGAATCTTCACGCTACCCTCGTCGGTGAACTTTATGGCATTACTCAGAAGGTTGTTGAGCACCTGACGCACCCGTGTCGGGTCACCAAGAAAGTTTTCGGGCAGCTCGGGATCGATTTCGGTCACTAGATGGATATGTTTCCGGCGTGCCTGCTGGGCGTGGAGTGTCGCGCATTCCTCAATCAGGTACCGGACGCTGAACGGGATGTTCTCCAGGCTGAGTTTGCCGGCCTCTACTTTTGAGATGTCCAGTATGTCGTTGAGCAGCCCGAGCAGGCTCTCGCCGGCGTTGAGGGCGATTTCCATCCGGTTGCGTTGGGCCGGGTCCAGTTCGCCCTCCAGGGCCAGACCAAGCATCCCGAGAACGCCATTGAGCGGAGTGCGGATTTCATGGCTCATGCTTGCCAGGAAGTTGGCCCTTGCGCGTGCCCGGCGAACCGCATCTTCCTTGGCTTTCACCAGGGCGCGGTTACCGCGCTGGAGAGCGTCGTTCTTTTCGGAGATTTCCCGGGTGCGGTCTGCCACTTCCTGTTCAAGCTGGGTGGAGTAGTTCTTCATGGTACTCTCGGCATGCCGGAGTTGTGCCAGGCTCGAGTCAATGGTCTCAAGGTGCTGATTGATAATGCCAACCATGGTCCCGATCTCGTCTTCCCGATGGTTTGCCGGGATCGGAAGCCTGACTTTCTCGGGAGAGCTGGCTCGCACCTGGCTCAAGGCGCTGATCACGTTGAGCATGGGGCGGGTAAGCACAAAATAGAAGATGGTCAGCAATGCCCCAGAGAGGATCAGGCTCTTTAGAAGCCCGCTGATCAGCGTATAGCCGGCCCTCTGGAGAAACAGCGCGCCGTAGTGATAGGTGTCGATGGTGACGGTCAGATGCCCTAGTGGCAGATCCTCAAGCTGCGGAACCCGCAGTTCCTGCCGGAATACCCGGTCGGAGCCGAACAGCAGATCACTGACCCATCGGTAGGGAGACACCGGGCTGCTCTTGCTTGCGGCCGCCATGGTCTCGTCGTCGTTGTCGGTGATCCGAGCATCGATGGTGGCAGGATGGCGGAGCAGGCCATCGAGTAATTCCTCTGCCAGCCGGACATCAATGTTGTAGGCAATCTGGGAAGCGGGGCTGTTGCTGATATCGATCAGCGCGTGGATTTCTTTCTCCATGGACTCCTTCGCGCTGAAATAGTCCAGGGTGATCTGGACAACATTCAGCACCAGCCCGAGGGCCATGGCAACCAGTACCGTGTCTCGGGTCAGTCGATAGGAAAGTCGTTGTTTGAAGCCCTTGCTCACGGGTTTGCACTGTCCCTGTTGGCGGGCCTGCAATGGCGACCCGTTTTGTGCCTTCAGTCGTCGTAATCGGCCTTTTTCTTCCACTCGTCGTCGTGGAGGAAAGTATCCCACTCCCGATCCAGTTTGGATTCTCCCGGCGGGGTTTCCTGGCCCTCTACGCTCAACGCCTCCAGTTCCTTGATGCGGGTTCGGAAGCTCTTAACTGCTTTCATGGCAAGGGGATTGTCGCGGGATTTACCCATCTCGGTACTGGCCAGATGATAGGCGTGGATGGCCTTTCGGATCTGGTTCTGACGCACGTAGTCCCGGGCCTGGAATACGTGCAGGTCAGCGTGGGTCTTGTGGACCAGGAATAGCACATACTTGAGGTTTTTCTTGGCAGTGGCCCCGTCAATCCGGCCGCTCTTGTGCATGGCTTCGATCATCTTGAACAGATTCTGAAGCAATTCTTTGACGTAATTGGATTTTTCGGCGGAATCAATCTTGACCGGCGTGGTGGTGTCCCGCTTTTCGATGATCTGTGTTTTCAGTTCGGCGGCGGAGTTCTGCCACTCTTTGACCGGCAGGTTGGACTTCAGGCCGGCAAGCTCCGCACAGGCTTCTTCCATGCGTTTGATCAAGAGCAGTTTCAGATCGGCCGTCAGATATTGGCCGGGAATTTCGGTCAGCAGACGATTGGCTCTGTTATAGGCGTCTTCCTGGGCCGTAATCTTGCGTGCCCGTTCAATACGGGCGCGCTCGCGCATCTGGCTGAGCACAATAATGACAATCGAGACGGTAACGATGGCCGCCAGCAGAAGGACGATCGTAGTGGTATCCATTTTGTCAGTAACGACTCCGGCTTCAGGATCAAATGATGGCGGGTTTATAAGCCAGCCTCAAATTACCGATATTATTCAGCAAGTATCCGAAAGACTAGCAGAAATACCGCCCCAGATCCGTTTTCAAATGTGAAAGTTCGTATTGCGGATTGATTACGTGAATCTTTGGTATCATGTATATTGTTTTTGTGAATGAGCCTGGCTTTTCCCGCTTTTCTGTCGTTCCGGAGTTTTTGTGGATATTTCCCGTGTTGATCTCAACCTGCTCGTCTACCTGGATGTCTTGTTGCGCGAGCGGAATGTTACCAAGGCCGCCAACCACCTGGGTATCACCCAGCCAGCCATGAGCAATGGCCTGAAGCGATTGCGCGACCTGTTCAGTGATCCGCTGCTGGTGCGAACCAGTGAGGGTATGACGGCCACAGAGCGCGCCCGGGAACTGCAACCGCTGGTACGGGGAATCCTGTCGGACATTGAACAGGCAGTGCAGGATAAGACACCGTTTTCGGCACTGGAAAGCCAGCGCGTGTTCCGGATCATGGCCAGTGACTATGCCGAATCCTGTCTTATGCCCCGGGTTCTGAGGCGGATTCGCCAGGAAGCACCCCACGTCACTCTGGACGTGCTCACCCCCAGCGATGTCAGCTTTCTGGATGTCGAGCAGGGGCGGCTCGACATGGCCATCAACCGGTTCGACAAGATCCCCCAGTCTTTCCATCAGAAGACCCTCTGGACCGAATATTTTGCCTGCCTGATGAACGCCCGGAATCCGGTACTGAAAGAGCCCTTCACCCTGGATACCTACCTGGACGCCAGTCACATCTGGGTCAGCAAGACCGGGTTTGGCGTTGGCGTAGGTGTGAACCCGAAGGACGTCCAGCGTCTGGGTTGGGTGGACGAGGCGCTCTCGAGAATGGGCCGTAAGCGCCAGATTTCCGTCTTCACCCGGCACTATCAGGTGGCCATGCTGCTGGCCGAGCAGCACGATCTGATTGCCACTCTGCCATCCCGGGCAGCCTGGCTGCAGAAAGACAATCCGAACCTGGTGGTTAAAGTGCCGCCGTTCGAGATTCCGCCGTTCGAGTTGAAAATGGCCTGGAGCCCGCTGTTGCAGCATAATGCGGATCACCAATGGCTGCGCAAACTGATTGCCGAGGTGGCCACCGAGGTAGACACCGAGTTTGCTCCGTTCGGGGCCAGGTTCGAAGCGCCGGACGCGCCCCAGGCCCATCACTCAGAGCGGTAGTTCCCGGAGCTCCAGGGAAGGGCGTGCAGCATCCCACATGCGCTGGAAATTTTCAGAGAGCAGCTTCACCCGGCCACCGTCCGAGAACTTGGCAAAACCTTCGGGCTTGTAGAAATCATGCCGGTACACCACGCCTTCTCGGTCCGCGATGATGAACGGCTGGTCCTCAACCGGATAGTCGTCATTGACCAGCCGAAGCTCCATACGGCTTGGCAGCCGGCGCATGAGCTCGACCAGCGTGTGGCGACGTTTCACCAGAGGCTTGTCATCGTGGATCAGCAGTCTGACCTCACTGAGCCTGTGCCGGCGGGCAAGGGCGGAGATCAGCTCCCGGAAACGATGCCGGTCATAGAGGTCATGTTCGAGCAGGCGGTCATACAGCCAGATGCGCTGGCCGGCCTGGCCAACCACCGAATCCATCAGCTCCAGAAGTCTGGCTTCGGTATCAAACAGCCAGGAGTCCGTGTCGCAGCCCAGAATCATCGGCTGGTCCTTGGCCCCGGGGCTCTCGGCGGCAAGATCCGGTGCCAGGCAGCGCATGTCAAAGTGGGGAATGCCAGCGTCGTCATAAACGCCCGAACAGATGTGGAAGCCTGAACGCTGGTAAAAGGGGATGGCGTGCTCCTGGGCAGATAGCCTGAGCTCGGAAAACCGGTCGGCGGATTCTGCAATCAGGTGTCTAAGCAATGCTTCCCCGATACCCTGCCCACGGTACTGAGGCAAAATCGCCATGCGACCGATATGGCCGGTTTCTTCCAGGGTCGAAAACAGCCGGGCTACCCCGACGGGAGTGTTGTTTGGTAGCACTGCGAGGTAGTGGTCGGCAATCTCGTCGGTTTCATCCCACTCCAACTCCGGCGGGACTTTCTGTTCCTCAATAAACACCTGCTGGCGAATATCCCGGATGGATGCCGGAGCCAGTTGCCAGCTGTATTTGCGAAACCGAATTCTCATAATGCCTATTCGAAGTAAACAGAACCCTGATTGTAGAGCGTGGTCAGAAGCCCAAGCAACGCCTCATCTTCAGCAAATCGGGCCAGGGCAGCCATGTCTACACGGGCAGCAGAGCAGAGTAACGGAGCGACAGGCCGGGCGTCGCCCTTGAGCAGGAACTGCTCACCATCAACAAACAGGGCGGTTTCACTGGCAAAGTCGTAGTAGGCGAAGCGGGAGCCTTCGTTCCAGCGTAACTGCTCACCCGCATGAATCGCTTCGGCAACATCCTCGGTGGACGCAGGCTCCTCGGCCGGAACAACAATGTCCATGCTCTTGGGGGCGGTCGAGAACTGGCCAAACCAGAGGGCCAGTTGCCGGCGGTCTCCAAGCTTTTCCCGGATAACATTCTCCAGGCGGTCAACCACATCGGGCTGAATCGTGCCGGGGTTGTCCTGAACCTGGAGATCCGGATCGTTCAGGTGATCCGCCGCGTCGGACTGGCTGCACAGGAAATCGGTAAAACCGGTAAGAATGTCGTCCATGGTGGGCGCCCGGAACCCAACCGACAGCGTGATACAGTCATCCTCGGCCACTCCGTGGTGGCCGATGCCCGGCGGCAGGTAAAGCATGTCACCGGGCGCCAGGGTAACGGTTTCTTCGCCATCCCAGCTGCTCAGGATCCGCAAAGGGGTGCCCTCAACCCGGGGCGAGCTATGGTCGCAATGACCGCCAAATGTCCACCGGCGGTGGCCCTGGGCCTGAAGCAGAAATACGTCGTACTGATCGTAGTGGGGACCGACACTGCCGCCTTTCGGGGCGAAGCTGGCCATGATGTCATCCAGGCGCCAGTTGGGAATGAATCGGAAATGCTCCAGAAGATCGGCAATATCCGGCACCCAGTGGTCGAGCCCCTGAACCAGCAGCGTCCAGTCCTGCTCGGGCAGGCTGCTGAACCGGTCCGGAGAGAAGGGACCATTGTGCAGCTGCCACGGCTTGCCATCGTCATTTTCCATGACAATGCGCGACTCAACACCTTCCTCGCAGGCCAGGCCCGCCAGTTCATCGGCGCTGACCGGGCACTCGAAGTCCGGGAACGCCTGGCGGATAACCAGCGGCTTTTTCTGCCAGTAATCCCGCAGAAATTCAGAGGGTGTCAGTCCGCCAAGCATGTCCATGGGTGTACTCCCGGTTTCAGATGTTTTGTGCCTGATCGACGGCGTTACCGATGTAACGGCCCGGAGTCAGTGCCATTAGTTCTGCCTTGGCCTGCTCCGGAATGTCGAGGCTCTCCACGAAATTCTTGATCACTTCCGGGGTCATTGCCTTGCCGCGGGTCAAAGCCTTGAGCTTTTCATAGGGCTTTTCAATGTTGTAACGGCGCATCACGGTCTGGATCGGCTCGGCAAGCACTTCCCAGGCATGGTCCAGGTCTTCATCCAGCCGAGCCGGATTGATTTCCAGTTTGCCCAGGCCTTTGAGGGAGGCTTCGTAGGCAATCAGGCTGTGGGCAAAACCAACACCCAGGTTTCGCAGTACGGTGGAGTCGGTCAGATCCCGCTGCCAGCGCGAAATGGGCAGTTTGGCGGAGAGGTGGCTGAACAGCGCATTGGCGATGCCCAGATTACCTTCGGAGTTCTCGAAATCAATGGGGTTGACCTTGTGGGGCATGGTTGAGGAACCCACTTCGCCTTCCACCGTTTTCTGCTTGAAGTAGCCGAGAGAGATATAGCCCCAGATGTCACGGTCCAGATCGATCAGGATCGTGTTGAAGCGGGCGACGGCGTCGTAGAGCTCGGCAATGTAATCGTGTGGTTCGATCTGGGTGGTGTAAGGGTTCCAGTCGAGGCCAAGGCTCTCGATGAACTCGCGGGCATTCAGGGCCCAGTCTATTTCCGGGTAGGCGGACAGGTGGGCATTGTAGTTACCCACGGCGCCATTGATCTTGCCCAACAGCTCGGTTTCCCGGATCTGCTTCACCTGGCGGCGAAGGCGGTGAACCACGTTCGCAAGCTCCTTGCCCACCGTGGTCGGGGAGGCGGTCTGGCCATGGGTGCGAGACAGCATCGGCTGTTCGGCATGGTCGTGAGCCAGCTGGGCCAGCTTGTCGACAACCCGGTCCATGGCCGGCAGCAGGCCGTGATCCAGACCTTCCCGGAGCATCAGGCCGTGAGACAGGTTGTTGATGTCTTCGGACGTGCAGGCAAAGTGAACAAATTCCGTGACGGCGTGCAGTTCCGGGACGCCGGCAATTTTCTCCTTGATGAAATACTCGACCGCTTTCACATCGTGGTTGGTGGTGCGCTCGATGTCCTTGATGCGCTCGGCGTCTTCCAGGCTGAATTGACTGACCAGGTCGTCCAGAACCCGATTGGCTTCGGCGGAAAATGCGGGGACCTCGGTCACTCCGGGATGAGCAGCCAGCTTCTGCAGCCAGCGGATCTCGACGGTTACCCGGTTCCTGATCAGGCCATATTCACTGAAAATTTCACGGAAGACGCTGACCTTGCTGCCATAGCGTCCATCGACCGGGGAAATGGCGGTCAGGGCGGTGAGTTCCATCGAAAACCTCTCAAGTCATCAAAGATTCGGATCAAAAGAAAATAAGGGGTGCTAATCATACACCACCGGAGACACTGAATCAGCGCTGTTAGTGGTACAGGGAGCGATTGGCTTCCTCGGCCAGCTCACCGGCAAGCCCGATAACTTTTTTCCGGGCAAAGATCAGCTGCCACCGGCGGCCGCCGGTCTGGCGCCAGAGCACGGCGGAGCGGATGCCCGCGAGCAGCAGGGCGCGCACTTTTGCAGCATTCTCCTCCTGCTGCAGTACCGAGGGGTTGCCGCTGACCTGGATACGCAGCCGAAAGGTGCTGATGGTGTCGGCATAGACCGATGCCAGATTGCTGATCAGGTTGGGATGGGTATATCCGAAGTGGCTTGCGGTATGCCTGGCCTGATCAATACGGCTACCAATCACATCCAGCATGTCAGAGCGGCGATTCAGTTTGGATTCGAGCTGGACCAGATTGAGGGCATAGCGCAATACTTCGATGTCCTGCTGCCGGGACTGCTGGCTGAGCACCGAGGACAGGGTGACGAGGCCTTCGCGGATATCGCGAAGCTCACCACCGTAGACGTCCAGGGTGTTTTCCGGGTTGGTGGCAAACAGGGAGCGGATGGACGTTTCCAGGCTGGCCTCGTTGCACTGGCCGTTGTGGGCAATCTGCTGGACCAGGTTGGCGGCCTGAAAAACTCCGGCCAGGGCCAGGGTCTGATCCTTGAGGGAGCGGCTCATGCGGTTGCTTCCTGGGGCCGGGTTCCGGTCAGACGGGCTGGCAAGGGTTCGCCGTCACGCCAGGTTTCTTCAATGACGCCGCCCCCGAGACACACATCGCCATCGTAGAAAACGACAGATTGTCCAGGGGTGACAGCTCGCTGAGAGTCGTCAAAGTCTACGCGGACGCCGCCTTCGATCACGACAACCTCGCAATCCTGATCCGGCTGGCGATAACGGGTTTTGGCCTTGCAGCGGAACTTCCCCGCAGGTGGCGCGTCGGCGACCCAGTCGATCGGTCCTGATACCAGTCCCCGCGAAAAGAGCAAGGGGTGGTGCTTGCCCTGAACCGCGATAAGGACATTTCGACTGAGATCTTTCTCTGCCACGTACCAGGGATCGTCCCCGAATTCACTGAGGCCGCCAATGCCCAGGCCCTGTCGCTGGCCAATGGTGTGATACATCAGCCCCTGATGACGGCCAATTTTCTGGCCATCAGGTGTTTCGATATCGCCGGGCTGGGCCGGAAGGTATTGCTTCAGGAAATCTCTGAACTTGCGCTCGCCAATAAAGCAGATACCGGTGGAGTCTTTTTTGTCGTGGGTGACGAAACCCTGCTGCTCGGCAATGCGGCGCACCTCCGGTTTCTCGAGCTCGCCTACCGGGAACAGCGTCCGCGCGATGCGGTCGCCTGAGACCGCATGCAGGAAGTAGCTCTGATCCTTATTGGGATCGAGGCCCTTGAGGAGCTGGGCCTTGCCCGGGGCGTCGGCAATCGGACGCTGGCGGGCATAGTGGCCGGTGGCGATAAAATCCGCGCCAAGCGTAATGGCATAGTCCAGGAAAGCCCGGAATTTCACTTCCTTGTTACACAGGATGTCCGGATTCGGGGTGCGACCGGCCTGGTATTCGGAGAGGAAGTGCTCAAATACCCGGTCCCAGTATTCGGCCGCGAAGCTGGCGGTGTGCAACTTGATGCCGATGGCTTCGGCCACGGCCTCGGCGTCGGCAAGGTCAGTCATGGCGGTACAGTATTCGGTGCCGTCGTCCTCATCCCAGTTCTTCATGAACAGGCCTTCAACCTGGTAACCCTGATCCTTGAGCAGCCAGGCGGCCACGGATGAATCCACGCCGCCGGACATGCCGACGATCACGCGAGTGTTGGCTGTGCTGTTTGAAGAGTGAGCTTCGGATGCGTTGGTCATGACAGCTTCGTTACCGGCTAAAAAACCGCAAGTTTATCATCTTTGCGGAGGCGCCGTCTGCGCATCGACAACCACGTCCAGTGGGTATTGCCGACCATTTCGGTAATCTTCTATGCACTGGAGTACAAGCGGGCTGCGCAGTTTGTCGCCTAATCTCCGGATTTCATCGAGGGTCAGCCAGTGGGCGGCAATAATGCCGTCGTCCAACTGTTCGGTGAGCCGGGTGCGAGCGCGGGCGGCATAGCAGAACCGATAGTAGGTGACTCCGTTGGCGGGCGCCTTGTAGGTGTATATACCCAGGAAGTGCAAGGGTTCTATGTCCCAGCCAGTCTCTTCGAGGGCTTCCCGGTGAACGGCGTCCAGAATGGCTTCATCTTCCTCTACGTGGCCTGCGGGCTGGTTGAAAACAACCTTGCCGCCGCTGATTTCCTCAACCATCAGGTAGCGTCCGGCCTCATCTTCAACAATGACTGCCACGGTGGCGTGGGGTGTCCAGGTCATGATTTCCGGTTTCTCCTGGGTCGGGCGCCGGCGGCACTGCGGCGGCGGGGTGATTTTACTGGAGCGGGAAGATTGACGGTAACGGCCCGATAGGCACCTGACTCCAGGCCCTCCAGAGTCCAGTCGCCAATCCGGTACCGGATCAGCCTGAGCGTTGGAAAGCCCACGGCGGCGGTCATTCGTCGGACCTGCCGGTTCTTGCCCTCGGTTATGGTCAGTTCAATCCAACTGGTCGGAATGGTGTCGCGATGGCGCACCGGTGGCACCCTGGGCCAGACTGCCGGGGCGGGTATCCTGGCCGCTTTTGCGGGTCGGGTCAGGCCATCTTTCAGTTGAATTCCCTTGGCCAGATGCGTCAACGCCTCTTCCGGGATGTCCCCTTCTACCTGCACCCAGTAAGTCTTGGGCATCTTGAGGGATGGTGATGCAATCCGGTGTTGCAGGGAGCCTTCGGCGGTAAGCAGGAGCAGACCCTCGGAATCGTAGTCCAGGCGACCGGCGGGATAGATGTTCGGGATCCGCAGGTAGTCTGCCAGGGTAGCTCTCGGTGAATCGCTTCCGGAGGCGCCATCGTCGGTAAACTGGCTCAGAACCTGAAAGGGTTTGTTAAAAAGCACGAGTTCGGCCATGCGCTGCTGCGTTTCCGGAATTCCAATGTGTGTTGGGAGCAGGGTACTGCAAAGAGCCTGGCTGGCAAAGTGAGGCGGGCGAACCGGTTACAGGAACCCTCTTTGTTTACGGCCTTTCAAAAGGCATAAACAAAGAGGGCCCCACCAGCGGAATACCGGTGGGTGTGGTTTTCCGGTACCAGGATCGATCAGGCGTTTACTGCACGGGGCGGATAGCCGTCCCGACCTGACTCCTGCTCCCCTGATTTTCCGGCATGGTCGCTGTCGGATTCGGCCTGCGTCTTGCTGGCCGGTAATTCGTCAGGGACGATGTTGACTGCGTGGATGCCCTTGTCGCTGGGCTTTTTGTCGAAGGTTACGGCCTGGCCGGCTTTTAAGGTCTTGTAGCCGTCCATTTGCACCGAAGAGAAGTGCGCAAACAGGTCGTCACTGCAGCCATCCTCGATGATGAATCCGTACCCTTTGGCATTGTTGAACCACTTGACCTTGCCTCTTGGCATGATGAACTCCCCTGTTCTTTTGCTGTCTCTATTCTTGTTAATTCTCTGTGTGCCTATCGGTGCCGTCGCACAGCCGGTCCGAATCCTGTTACACAAACCTTGCATGGATTTACATTATTTTACATTGCAACTTAACTTTCGACCAATCATGGCGATGAGTCAATAGTTTCTATGCCGGGAATGTGTGGTTGAACGCAGTCTGGAAGCGGTATCATGTTCGTACTGATAAATATCGCATGCCCCGCTTGAAAACCCCGGGGCGGACATCCACATTTAACAGGAGCACCGATAAACCGGTAAGGAATGATGCGGACTATCGAAAATTCTCTACTAGTATTCAATCAGGGGGAGGACGAACAACCGGGGCGACAGGATGACCTCAGCGTTGCTCCCGAGAAGCCTGCTCTCAAGCGCCCGGCGCGGTACAGGGTGGTGCTTCTGAACGATGACTACACGCCCATGGACTTTGTTGTGGATGTGTTGATGAAGTTCTTCGGAATGAACGAGGAAAAGGCGACGCAGGTGATGCTGCTCGTCCATACACAGGGAAAAGCTGTATGCGGGATATATACCCGGGACATCGCGGAAACAAAGGCGGCACAGGTGAACCAGTATTCCTCGGAATGCGAACATCCGCTCCTTTGCGAGATTGAACGTGCGGACTGATAGACGTTGGGGTGGCCCATGCTGAGCAAAGATCTAGAAAATACGCTGAATACGGCCTTCAAGAATGCCCGGGACAAGCGTCATGAGTTCATGACTGTGGAGCATTTGTTGCTGGCCCTCCTGGATAATGAATCGGCAGTGGGTGTCCTGAAAGCCTGTGGTGCAGATCTCAAGCGGCTTCAGGATGAGCTCGTCGAATTCGTGGATTCAACCACACCTTTGATTCCCAGCAGCGATAGCGAGCGTGAAACGCAGCCCACACTGGGTTTTCAGCGCGTGCTCCAAAGGGCGGTTTTCCATGTGCAGTCCTCGGGTAAGAAAGAGGTGACCGGCGCCAATGTGCTGGTGGCCATCTTCAGCGAGCAGGAAAGCCAGGCGGTATATGTGCTCAAGAAGCAGAGCATTGCCCGCATCGATGTGGTGAACTTTGTTTCCCACGGCATTTCCCGGGTACAGGGTGCTGAGGATCAGGAGAGCCATGATCAGGCCTCCCATGAAGAGGCTGGCGAGGAAGGCGGTCAGTCCAAGCCGCTGGAGAGCTACGCGACCAACCTGAACGAGCAGGCTCGCCAAGGCCGGATTGACCCGCTGATCGGTCGTGAGCACGAAGTTGAACGTGTTGTGCAGATCCTCGTTCGCCGCCGCAAGAACAACCCGCTGCTGGTGGGGGAGGCCGGTGTCGGCAAAACCGCCATTGCTGAGGGCCTTGCCAAGCGAATTGTTGATGGTCAGGTGCCCGACATCATCTCCGATGCCGTAGTCTACTCGCTGGATCTGGGGGCTTTGCTCGCCGGGACCAAATATCGCGGCGATTTCGAGAAGCGCCTGAAGGGGCTGCTCGCCGAGCTCAAGAAAGAAAACCACGCTATTCTGTTCATCGACGAAATCCACACCATCATCGGAGCAGGCTCCGCTTCCGGTGGTGTGATGGACGCCTCGAACCTGCTCAAGCCTATGCTCAGTTCCGGGGAAATCCGGTGCATTGGTTCTACCACGTTCCAGGAGTTCCGGGGTATTTTCGAGAAGGACAGCGCGCTGGCTCGGCGTTTCCAGAAAATCGATGTTAACGAACCCAGCGTTGAGGACACCTATCAGATCCTGAGGGGCCTCAAGCCGAATTTCGAGAAGCATCACGATCTCAAATACACCGATAAGGCCCTGAGGGTGGCCGCAGAACTGTCGGACCGCTACATCACAGATCGTCATCTGCCCGATAAGGCCATTGATGTCATTGATGAGGCGGGCGCGCGTCAAAGGTTGCAACCTGAGGGCAAGCGCAAGAAGACCGTTGATGTCACCGAGATTGAGGATGTGGTCGCGAATATTGCCCGCATCCCGCCGAAGAACGTGTCCACCAGCGACAAGGATCTGCTGCGGAACCTGGAGCGGGATCTCAAGATGACCGTCTTTGGCCAGGATCCGGCCATCGAATCGCTGTCTACCGCCATCAAGCTGGCCCGTGCCGGGCTGAAGGCGCCCGAGAAGCCTGAGGGGGCTTTCCTGTTTGCGGGGCCTACCGGTGTCGGTAAAACCGAGGTTACCAAACAGTTGGCCAAGGTTCTGGGCATCGAACTTGTGCGGTTTGACATGTCCGAGTACATGGAACGTCACACCGTCTCGAGGCTGATCGGTGCGCCTCCGGGCTACGTTGGGTACGACCAGGGTGGTCTGCTGACCGAGTCGGTCAATAAGCATCCGCACTGTGTGCTCCTGCTGGATGAGATCGAGAAGGCTCATCCGGAAGTGTTTAACCTGCTGTTGCAAGTCATGGACCATGGCACGCTGACCGATAACAACGGCCGCAAGGCGGATTTCCGCCATGTGATTCTGGTGATGACCACCAACGCCGGCGCCGAAAGCATGGCCCGTCGTTCCATC
This sequence comes from Marinobacter sp. BW6, assembly GCF_008107725.1. GTDB lineage: Bacteria > Pseudomonadota > Gammaproteobacteria > Pseudomonadales > Oleiphilaceae > Marinobacter. The sequence goes on along the minus strand of NZ_VIRN01000037.1, from coordinate 415,796 downwards.
GGCTTCAGCGAGCAGGACCACAGCACAGACGGCATGGAAATCATCAGCAAGACCTTCACGCCGGAATTCCGCAACCGTCTGGACGGTATCATTCAGTTCGGTGATCTGCAGATCGACACGATCACCCACGTGGTGGACAAGTTCCTCACCGAACTGCAGGCGCAGCTGGATGAGAAGCATGTGGTTCTGCACGTGGACGACGAAGCCAAGTCCTGGCTGGCTGAGAAGGGCTATGACGTCACTATGGGGGCTCGTCCGATGTCCCGTCTGATTCAGGACAAGATCAAGCGGCCCCTGGCTGAGCAGATCCTGTTCGGGCGTTTGTCAGAGAAGGGTGGGGATGTCTTCATCCATCTCCGCGAGGACGAGCTGGTATTCGAGTACGAGGACGAGCCTGCAGAGGCTGTCTGACGTACTTCAGCAAGGAAAAACCGCTGTCCGGGGAACCGGCAGCGGTTTTTTTACGCCCTAACGAAAAAAGCCCCCGAAGGGGCTTTCAGATGTCACGGGAGCATCAGCGGGCGCGATATACGATGCGGCCCTTGCTCAGGTCGTAGGGAGTCAGCTCAACCTTGACCTTGTCACCTGTCAGGATGCGGATGTAGTTCTTTCGCATCTTGCCGGAGATGTGAGCTGTCACAACATGACCGTTGCTGAGCTCAACGCGGAACATGGTGTTTGGAAGGGTGTCGATAATAACGCCTTCCATTTCAATGGCATCTGATTTCGGCATTCAGTAGAAACCTCGTTTGAATATGCTTCTCGTAATTTTAAATTGCGCAATTCTGCCTGATTTATCGGCGTTTGGCAAAGTTAGCGTGGGTCCAGTTCGCGCCAGTGCCCGTCCCGAAGCGCCTCGATCGGACGAAAGCGAGTTTTGTAGTTCATTTTCCGGCACTGCTTGATCCAGTACCCGAGATACAGATGAGGAAGGCCTCTGCGGCGGGCTTCCTCAATTTGCCAGAGGATTGCGTAGGTGCCCAGGCTCCTGTTCTCCAAATCGGGGTCGAAAACGGTGTAAATGGCCGAGAGCCCGTCGTCCAGCAGGTCCACGGCTGCCAAACCTACCAGTTGCCCATCCTTGTGGATTTCCAGAAACCAGGAATCCGTTGCCCCATCCACCAGGAATGACGTGAACTGTTCGCGGGAGGGCGGATACATATCGCCATCTTCGTGTCGTTGCTCAATGTAGTTGGCGTAGAGTTGGTAGTACCGTTCTGCGAAGGTTGCCGGCACCATGGTGCACTGAAGGTCGCTGTTTTTCTTGAGCACCCGACGTTGGCTTCTGTCTGGGCTGAAGTCATCGACCTTCAGTCTGACCGGTATACAGGCATTGCACTGTTCGCAGTGGGGCCGATAATAATGCGACCCGCTGCGGCGAAAACCAAGGGCAGTGAGTTGGCTGTAGAGCTTTTTATCGATATGAGCCCGCGGATCCACAAACATGGTGGTCGCCTCGCGGTCTGGCAGGTAGCTGCAATCGTGGGGCGGTGTCGCGAAGAACACCAGGGTTCTGAGATTGCTCATTCACTCCTCCGGCCCGGGCCAACGCCATTGGAAGGTCCAGTCGGTCTGATCCGGTTTCTGATCGATGCTCATTCTGAGTATAGATAAAAACTCTTCCCTGGGAATAGTCCGTGCGCCCATGGTCAAAAGGTGCCTGCTCTCCACCTGGCAATCCATGATCCGGTAACCCCAGAGCTGCAACTGGTGCGCCAGATGGACCATCAGAACCTTGGAGGCGTTGGTCTCCAGTGAAAACATCGATTCTCCGAAGAAGCACCGACCAATGGCCAGTCCGTACATACCGCCGGCCAGCTCACCGCGCCGATTCCAGATTTCGATGGAGTGAGCCACGCCCATGCGATGCAGCTCTGAATAGCTGGCAATCATCTCTTCGGTAATCCAGGTGCCTTCGGCCCGAGTCGAGGCGCACAGGCGGATGATTCGTCCGAAGTGTCTGTCTGCGGTTACCTGGAAACGTTGCTGGTTGAGGGTACGGCGCAGGCTGCGTGACACGTGGATTTCGTTCGGGAACAGGACGCAGCGTGGGTTCGGTGACCACCACAGGATGGGCTGATCGTCGCTGTACCAGGGGAAGATGCCGTTCCGGTAGGCCAGGATGAGTCGGTCGGTGGACAGGTCGCCGCCGAGGGCAAGAAGGCCGTCCGGGTCGTCCAGGGCTTCGTTGGCGGGGGGGAACCAGAGTTGGTCCGGGTCTAGCCAGGGTAGTGAGGTCATCCTTCTCCGGCAATTACTGCGATGTTTCGGGCCTATAGAGTTCAGGCCGGTGGGAGCCGCCTTCTGAAACACGCTGTGAATACGTCCTTGTACGCTTGGCTCCGCCATCCATGGCTCCGCACAGTTTCAGAAGGCGGCTCCCACCGGCCTTCGCAAACTTTTGAGTTCGCGTTCCTTTTTGTTACTGAATCACAATCAGTCTTGCTGATCCAGAAACTTTTCCGCATCCAGGGCGGCCATGCAACCGAAGCCGGCAGAGGTGACGGCCTGGCGGTAGACGTGGTCGGCTACGTCGCCGGCGGCGAATACGCCGGGAATGCTGCTCTGGGTGGCCATGCCTTCGAGGCCGGAGCGGATGCGGATGTAGCCGTTTTCCATGTCCAGCTGGCCCTGGAACAGGTCGGTGTTGGGTTTGTGGCCGATGGCGATGAATACGCCGGCCAGGTCCATTTCCTGGGTGGAGTCATCTTTGGTGCTTTTGATACGCATGCCGGTGACGCCGGTGCCGTCGCCCAGGACTTCGTCGAGGGTGTGGTCCCAGACGATGTTGACGTTGCCGTTTTCGGCTTTTTCAAATAGTTTGTCCTGGAGGATCTTTTCGGCGCGCAGGCTGTCGCGACGGTGTACCAGGGTGACTTCGTCGGCGATGTTGGAGAGGTACAGGGCCTCTTCAACCGCGGTGTTGCCGCCGCCGATCACGGCGACTTTCTGTTTCTTGTAGAAGAAGCCGTCGCAGGTGGCGCAGGCAGAGACGCCCTGGCCTTTGAATTTCTCTTCCGATTCCAGGCCCAGGTACATGGCGGAGGCGCCGGTGGCGATGATAAGGGCATCGCAGGTGTACTCGCCGCCGTCGCCCTTGAGGCGGAAGGGGCGGTTCCGCAGGTCAGCTTCGTTGATGGTGTCGTAGACGATGCTGGTTTCGAAGCGTTCGGCGTGTTTGAGCATGCGTTGCATGAGCTCCGGGCCCTGAACGCCGTCGTTGTCGCCAGGCCAGTTATCGACGTCGGTGGTGGTGGTGAGCTGGCCGCCGACTTCAATACCGGTAATCAGGGTCGGGTTCAGGTTGGCGCGGGCTGCGTAGACAGCAGCTGTGTAACCTGCGGGGCCGGAACCGAGGATGATCAGTCGGGAATGTTTGGTGTCGCTCATTGGGAATTCTCTCACTGAAAAAGCCGTACGTTGCCGGGCCCGGTTTCAGGGCCAGACGCTTCGGGGAAAGGGGCAAAGGCTAACATGAAAGGCGCGGTCTGCCATTTGTTTTGGCCAATTCCGCTTATAAAACCTTGCTATTTACTCAAGCACAGAAACGGTTGCCAACAGCTGACGAACCCTTTCAACGCTTTTGCCGGACTCGCCCTGTTCGAGGCGGTGGGCCGCCACGGCGGGAAATACCGCCTGAATATCGTCCGGCAGTACGTGATGGCGTCCTTCCATCAGCGCCCAAGCCTTGGCAGCGCGGACAAGCCCCAGACCGGCGCGGGGCGAAAGCCCGTAAAGGAGGCCGGGCATTCTCCGACTCTGTTCCAGCAACCGCTGCACGTAATCCAGAAGTGCCGGGCTGGCGGTTATTCGGGTTACGCCTTCCTGCAGGGTTTTCAGGTCGGCCTGGGAGAGCAGGGTGGGTAGTTTTTCGGTCATGACGCGACGGTCTTCACCCTCCAGTAGTTCCCGTTCGGCCCTTGGGTCCGGGTAGCCCAGGCGCAGGCGCATGAGGAACCGGTCTAGCTGGGATTCGGGTAGTGGGTAAGTGCCGCCCTGTTCGATAGGGTTTTGTGTGGCAATCACAAAGAACGGGTGGGGCAGTGGCCTGGTCTCGCCCTCGATGGACACCTGCCGTTCTTCCATGGCCTCCAGCAGGGCGCTCTGAGTGCGCGGTGATGCCCGGTTTATTTCATCCGCCAGTACTACCTGGGCGAAAATTGGCCCAGGGTGGAATACCAGGCTGCCGGCCTGTTTGTCGTACATGGAGTAACCCAGTACATCCGCCGGAAGCAGGTCGTTGGTGAACTGGATGCGCTGGTACGTCAGCCCCATCACCTTGGCCAGGGCATGAGAAAGGGTGGTTTTGCCCATGCCAGGAATGTCTTCGATCAGCAGGTGCCCGCGGGCCAGTAGCCCGCAGAGGGCAAGGCGTACCTGTTGGTCTTTGCCCAGGAGTATCTGGTTCAGTTCACTGACTACGGTATCGACCAGTTTTTTCATTCGGGGCTCAGTCTCTTACGCGTTTGAGGATGTCGCCGTAGGCGTCTATTCGGCGATCTCTCAAATACGGCCAGATACGGCGAACCGATTCACTGCGGTTGCGATCCAGGGTGACGGCAAGGATGCATTCGGAGCTGTCATCGCCCCGGGCCAGGAACTCACCCTGCGGGCCACAAATGAAACTGTTACCCCAAAAGCGAATGCCATCACTGTGTCCGGAGGGGTCCGGTTCTGTGCCTACCCGGTTCGGAGCGACCACCGGCAGATTGTTGGCAACTGCATGGCCCCTCTGGACAGTGACCCAGGCGTCCAGCTGACGTGCCTGTTCATCCGGATCATCCGTTACATCCCAGCCGATGGCGGTGGGGTATATGAGGATTTCGGCGCCAGCCAGGGCCATTAGCCGGGCCGCCTCGGGGTACCACTGGTCCCAACACACCAGAACACCGAGCCTGCCCACCGATGTTTCAATGGGTGTGAAGCCGCTGCGACCGTCGTTGAACTGGGCATCGCCGGGGGTGAAGTAAAATTTTTCGTAAAACCCCGGGTCGTCCGGGATGTGCATTTTCCGGTACAGACCAGCCATGGAGCCGTCTGTTTCAAACACGACGGCGGTGTTGTGATAAACACCGTTCATGCGCCGTTCGAAAATGGAGCCAACCAACACGATGCCCAGCTCGCGGGCAAGATCGGACAGACGCTGACTGGTGGGGCCGGGAATCGGCTCGGCTAATTCGAAAACCGAGGTCTCCTCGGTCTGACAGAAATACAGGGTGGCGTGGAGTTCCTGAAGGATGACCAGGTCCGCGCCACTGGCTGCCGCTTCGCGGACCAGTTTCTCGGTAACGGCGAGGCTGGCTGCCTTGTCACTGCTGCAGGCCTGCTGGATGGCGGCAATATTGATATGGTTTTTGCGCGATTCGCTGCTTATCAACTGACTACTCCCGCGGGGATTTGCATGGTCACACAGTGAAGGCTGCCATGCTGGCGAATCAGAGGCCGGCAATCAATCGGCACTATCACCCTGGACGGGAAGATGTCTTTCATGACAGTGATGGCTTCCTCATCCTGCGGCACACCGTAAACGGGCAGCAACACCGCATCGTTGATGATCAGGAAGTTTGCATAGGTCGCGGGCAGGCGCTCACCGTCCTCGTCGTGAATGGCATCGGGCCAGGGTAAGGGCGTCAGTTTGTAGGGGGAATCGTCCGCCTGACGGAATTCCTGAAGCTCTTCCTCCATGGCGGCCAGCGCACTGTAGTGCTCGTCGGCCACGTCGGGACAGGCCACATAACAGATGTGATCGGGTGCGCAGAATCGGGCCAGGGTGTCAATGTGGCTGTCGGTGTCGTCACCGGCAAGATAGCCGTGGTTGAGCCAGAGAATCCGGCGGACGCCCAATACCTCTGAAAGCAGCTGCTCAATCGCCGTGCGATCCATGGCAGGATTTCGGGTCGGCGCCAACAAGCATTCAGACGTGGTCAGCAAGGTGTCCTGGCCATCCGATTCAAAGGAACCGCCCTCCAGCACGAAGTCGACCTGCTGCATTGAAGTAGTGCCGAATACGCCGGCATTGAGCAAGTGGCTGTTTAACGCGTCGTCCTTTTCCCAGGGAAATTTCCTGCCCCAGGCGTTGAATCGGAAGTCCAGCAGTGTTGGCCTGTCATCGGTCAGGATGGTGATCGGCCCGTGGTCCCTTGCCCAGGTATCGTTTGCGGGCGCGGGAACCGTCTTCGCGCGGCCTGGAAGACTGTTTTCCTCGGCGTAGCGATTCAGGTCCCGTTCAAGCTCTTGCAGACGGGTAACGTGTTCGCAACTGATAACCAGGTGCTCGTATCGGAGAACGGCTTTCGCAATGTTCTCGAAAACCGGTTCCACCTCATCGATCAGGTCTGCCCAGTCGGTTCCCGGATGGGGCCAGGTCAGCATTACGGCACTCTGGGGTGCCCATTCCGCGGGCAACACTCGTTTGGTTGTCACTACGTCACCTTGAATCATAAAAGACGCCATTCTAACCAACGATTGGTAGAACGTCAGGACATGAGAAGTGAATTTCCGGCCTGGAAAGGCCCCTCGGGCCTTTAGCGATTATGCTTGAGAACGGTATGGATAACCTGGTCGTCTTCGAAATACACGACAAAATTCTGGTAGTGCCATTGGGTGATAGGTGGCTGGCCTACCGGGCCCTGAATCTCCATGGGCGCACCCCAGGAAGCACGGACTGAGGACTGGCTCATGCCGGAGCCCGGGAAACTGGTCTGATCGCGATCGGCCTGCGTGCCAACCGGCACGCGGACTTCTTCAGCTACCGCGGACGTCATCGGGAAAAAGGCCAGTGTGGCAGTCACTGCCAATGCACCGAACAGGGTAGTTTGTTTTCTCATTGATGGGTCTCCATGAAAACTGGCGTCCTCAGAAGGACATGGATAAAGCGTAATATCCGAAAAAGACTAGCAAAAGTCACCCGTTTTCCCCAGTCTACTCCTTTTGACGCTGCCGAATCTGCCACCGCATCACATGTCGTGCGATTTGCTGGCGATCGCTGTCATCAATCCGGGCAAATTCGGTGTGGACCCTTGCCCCGCCTGACGACTCGGGGTGTACCTCTATAACCCGGGCAATCGCCTGGGGCTGGAAAAGTTCGGGTGGTAGAGTCATTCGGATAGCGAGCCGGTCTCCCGGCTGCCAGGCAGGGGTGCTGCTCGAGAACGACAGGCCTCCCTCGCTCAGGGTTACGTCCTGCCAGTCCTCCGGTTGCAAGGGATTTTGCTCAAAGGCCATAATGCGCGCAAGCATATCCAGCTTGCCGTTCAGGGATTTGATGAGTCCGGTAAGCAGCCGGTCTCGTTCGGCAAGGCTGGCGAGCTGGGATTTTACATCCTGATCCAGCCGCCTGAATTCAGCTTTCAGGCTTTCAAGATGGTTGCCGTCGAAGGCCTCGTCCAGTGAGGCGCCGGGGGCCAGTTTGCGGATCTCCAGGCCGATTCGGTCTTCAATGCGGAAAAAGTCCCGGCGTTCGGGTGAATAGTCCGCCGGTTCGTTGGGGATATCGGACGACTGCATCGCGGCTCCGGAAGGCTTAATTTTTATTGATACAGAACAGTTTAGCAGTTTCCCTTCGTGCTGGAAGGTACTCGGGAAAACCAGACCACGACAGACCTGAAGGTAGCAACAGGCACCTCTTCATGTTCAGACCCTTATCGTTTTACATTGGCTTGCGATACACGGCCGCCAAGCGCCGCAATCACTTCATATCCTTTATTTCCCTGACCTCGATGATCGGGCTGATGCTGGGGGTTGCGGTGTTGATCATCGTGCTCTCTGTGATGAACGGCTTCGACCGGGAGCTCAAGCAGAGAATTCTCGGGATGGTGCCTCACGCCACGATCCAGGGCGCCGGTCCGCTTGACGACTGGCAGTCGGTGGACGCCAGGGTGCAGCAACATCCCCGGGTGCTGGCTGCGGCCCCGTTCATCCAGGGTCAGGGCATGGTCACCGGCGGCGGGAATGTTCGTGGCGTTATGCTCAATGGCATTCTGCCAGGAGAAGAGCGGACGGTGTCGATCATTGAGAATCATATGATCGAAGGTGGACTGGATGATCTGGTCTCGGGCGAATTTGGCATCATCATTGGTCGCTTGATGGCGGCCAGTCTGCGGCTTCAGGTAGGTGATAAAGTGACCGTGGTGCTGCCGGAAGCCTCTGTGACGCCTGCAGGGGTTCTCCCAAGACTCAAACGCTTTACGGTCAAGGGCGTTTTCAGTGTCGGGGCCGAACTGGATGGCAATTACACCCTGATTCACATGGATGATGCAGCGAAGCTCATGCGCACCGGGGGCAAGGCCGAGGGCGTCCGCCTGCTGGTGGATGACCTGTTCGCAGCACCGAAAGTGTCGCAGCAGGCCGCTGAGGCGCTGGGCGGCCGGTATTACGTATCCGACTGGACCCGCACCCACGGCAATCTGTTTCAGGCCATCCGTATGGAAAAAACCATGATCGGCCTGCTTCTGATGTTCATCGTGGCTGTAGCGGCCTTCAATATAGTGTCCACCCTGGTGATGGTGGTCACTGATAAAACCGGTGACATTGCGATCCTTCGGACCATGGGAGCGACGCCGGGTCGGATCATGCGCATCTTCATTGTCCAGGGGGCTGTCATCGGTATCTTCGGAACCATCGTTGGCACCGGGCTGGGCGTTTTCGGAGCACTCAACATCAGCGCCTTTATCTCCTGGCTGGAGGGAGCGCTTGGCCACCAGTTCCTGAGCGCGGACGTCTACTTTATCAGCTACCTGCCATCCCAGTTGCAATGGCAGGACGTTTTCATAATCAGCGGCGCCGGCCTTGCCATGAGTTTATTGGCAACCATTTATCCGGCCTGGCGGGCCTCAAGGGTGGATCCGGCGGAGGCGCTTCGCTATGAGTAAGGAACATTCCGCTATGGCGCATTCTGCCCTGGTGATCGACTGTCGACAGGTAACCCGGACTTACAATGAGGGCCCCGGAAAGCTCACCATTTTTTCAGACATCTCCCTGGAAGTTGCCCAGGGCGAGACCGTTGCCATCGTTGGAAGCAGCGGTGCCGGGAAGACAACGTTGCTGAATCTTCTGGGTGGGCTCGACAAACCGTCGTCCGGCCAGATTTCCATCTGCGGTGAGGATATTCACCGGCTGTCCGAGGCGCGGCGCGCCCGGTTTCGCAATGCCCATCTGGGCTTTGTCTATCAGTTTCATCACCTGTTGCCGGAATTCACCGCCCTGGAGAACGTCATGATGCCTTGTGCATTGGGTGGTATGGCGGTCTCGAAGTCCCGGGACAAGGCGAGCAGCTTGCTGGAGCGGGTTGGCCTTGCCGAACGGCTGGACCACAAGCCCGGCGAGCTGTCCGGTGGCGAACGCCAGCGGGTTGCGATTGCGCGCGCACTCGTGAACGAACCGGACTGCGTTCTGATGGATGAACCGACGGGCAACCTGGATGAACACACCGGCGAGGGCGTGCAGGCGCTGATAGAGTCCCTGAGGGATCAGTTGGGTATCGCCTTTGTCATGGTCACCCATGACATGAAAATGGCCCGAAGCCTGGGTCGGGTCATGCGGCTTGAGCAGGGTCGCCTGATTCAGGAAGTCTGATCAGCGGACCGGCGGCGTCTTACGCGATTGGTCCGCCGCACCTGCCAGTCAGAGCGAATTTTCCGGCGCCAGAGATACTGGATGATCAGGTAGGCAACGCAGGCGGAAATCGTTGCGACCACCAGGGATCCCAGGTAGAGGGGAATACCGATATCCAGTAACCGCTCGCTGATCCAGGACCAGGACAGTTCAAACTCAAAACTGAGCACCGGACGGTCCAGGGCCCAGGCCCCGATTTTGTAGTTGAAATAGAACATCGGCGGCATGGTCACCGGGTTGCTGATCCAGACCAGAACCACTGACAGTGGCAGATTGGCATTGAACCAGATAGCAAAAAAGGCGGCAGCGAGCATCTGGAAGGGCATGGGAATAAAGCAGAACCAGATGCCGACCAGAAAGGCCCGGGCGACGCTGTGACGGTTGATGTGCCAAAGGTTCGGTTCATGAAGAATATCGCCCAGAAAGCTCAGCGACTGCATCGCTTGCACCTTCTCTGGTGAGGGCAGATAGCGTTTCATGAACTTCTTTGGCATTGGAAGTTCTGCCTTTAAACGGAGTTAATATACCGGCTCATCGGATGTTGCCGGTGTTTGTGACATACAGGGGGACAAGGATTGTCCGGAAGTATCAATCGCCCGGCACGCTCTAATGGCAAGTCCGGTTCCGCAGTAGTGGGCGTTATCGCCTTCTCTTGTGGCGTTATCTTACTGTATTGGTTGTCGATACTGCCACCTCCCGAGTGGTTGATCGCCGCGATATTGCTGCTTGTTATTGTTCTGTCCTGTTCTTTATCGCCCGTTGCCTCCCGGTTAACTGTATTCGCCCTTGGCCTTGCTTCAGGGCTGCTCTGGGCTTCCTGGCATGCCGGTGACCGGCTTTCGACCACCCTTCCGGGCAGTCTTGAACGGGAGCGCCTCTCGGTCTCGGGATACCTGTGCGACATTCCCTCAACCGGAAGCTTCAACAGTTTACGTTTCAGTTTCTGTATCACCCAGTGGCACAACCTTCCCATCGAAACCGGGCAGGAAGCAAGGATGCCGGGCCTGCTCAGATTGTCCTGGTATGGTCACGGGAATGAACAACTCCCCGGCGCCCGCCTGCGGCTGGAAGTGGTTCTCAAACGCCCCCATGGCACCCTCAACCCTGCAGGCTTCCGCTACGAGGACTGGCTCTTTCGGAAGGGGTATCGGGCCACAGGAAGCGTCCGTAGTGTTCAGGGCGATCCGACGGTGGGGTGTTTCCTGCACTGCCAGTACCGCCGCCTGCATCTTTCACTTCATAACTGGACCTCCGAGCAGTTTGGCGATGCCAAGTATTTTCCGCTGGTGTCCTCGCTGCTAATCGGCCATCGCGGCCACATGGAGCAGGAGCACTGGGGTGTACTCAAAGCGACAGGCACCATTCACCTGGTAGCGATCTCGGGTCTGCATCTGGGGCTGGTTGCGCTGGGTGCCGGCTTTTTGTGCAGGCGACTGTTGCTGGCGCTGCCGGCGCGAAGGGTCAGTGATGAGGCCAGCCGCTGGATTGTCTTCACGTCGGTACTGAGCTGTTGCCTGGTTTATGCTCTGGCGGCCGGCTTTACCGTGCCGACCCGTCGCGCCCTGATCATGGTGGTTGCAGGCGGATGGCTGATTCTTATGAGTCGTCAGGCCCCCGTATGGCAGGCCTTCCTGGCCGCACTGACGGCTGTTCTTCTGCTGGATCCGTTCGCGCCTCTGGATCAGGGGTTCTGGCTTTCGTTTACCGCTGTCGCCGTCCTGATTGCGGTGTTCTCTGCGCGGCTTGCTGGAACCGGATCCTTGACGGGGCTCGTCCTGGCCCAGGTTGCGGTATTTGGCGGTTTATGGCCAATTCTGGAGATTCTGGGGCAGGGTCAGCCCATGGTGGGGCTGCTGGCCAATCTGTTAGCGATTCCCTGGGTATCTCTTGTGGTTATGCCAATTCTGGTGACCGGTGGGTTGATGACGGCCATTGTTCCCGGCGCCGCCCAGCTATTTGTCCCGTTATTTGATCTGATACTGGGCATGCTCTGGTTCTTGCTGACATGGTTTGCGGAGTGGCAGGCGCCAGACATTGCCGCCAGTGTTCCGGAGCTTGTTGGCTGGGCGTTACTGACCGTCACGCTCGTATTCATGCCCTTTGCCACGTTCCGCCTTGTCGCTGCCCTGTTGGCAGTGTTGTGGCTGACTTACCCGGAGCCAGCGCCGGTAAAGAACCCGTATCTGACAGCGCCGGAAATACGGGTCTGGGATGTTGGTCAAGGCCTTTCTGTTCTGGTTCGTCACGGGCGGGAGGTACTGGTTTACGACACAGGCCCTGCCGTTCCGGGTGTATTCTCGGCTGTTGAATCGACCCTCCTGCCGAATCTGGAGACCGAGGGCATCAGGCGGATTGATACCCTGGTGATCAGTCACGCAGACAGTGATCACGCCGGGGGCGTATCGGAATTGACCCGTGAGATTGAAATCGGGCGGGTCATCGCTGGCGAGCCGATTCCGCTCAGAAGCCAGATTACCGTTCTGCCGGTGTCGGGCTGCAATCGGTCTGTCCAAAGACTCGAGAGTCTGATTTTGGAATATTGGCAAGGGGAGGGTGCGACAGAAGGCAACGACGCGTCCTGTGTGCTTCGAATCTATCACCCTGAGTCAGGCACCGAGTGGATCCTGCCCGGGGATATTACCGATCAAATGGAAGCCCAATATCTGGATTATCTCGCTGCTCGAGCGGATTTACAGGCGCCGGTGACCAGAGTGCTTGTCGCACCCCACCACGGTAGCAAAACGTCATCCTCCGAAGCCTGGGTCAGGGCGTTGAGGCCGGACCTGGTTATCTATACCGCCGGCTATCGACACCGGTATGGCCATCCTCACCCGACGGTAACCGCCCGCTATGCCGGGATCGGAGCAGTTTCGCTGAATACAGCCTGTTCCGGCAGCATCGTGATGACCATTGTCGATAACCGGTTGGCGTTAAAGGAAATGCGCCATCGGTCGCCATTCTGGATTGGCGGCCCGGGGCTTGCCCGTGATCAATGTAAAATACCGTGACATTGCAGGTGTGGCCTCCACCGGCAGCTATGCTAAAGTAGCGCGGCTTGCAAACAATCAGGGAGACCAAGCGTGTTCGAGCTGTTGAAAGCCGGTGGCATTCTGATGGTGCCAATTGTTGCCTGCTCCATTCTGGCGCTGGCCATCATTCTGGAGCGTTTCTGGACCCTTCGCGCCTCCAGGGTAGCGCCTCCCCAGACCATTAACGAGTTATGGCGCTGGATCAAGAAAAAAGAACTCAATGGCCGGAAGCTGAAGGCTCTTCAGGGTTCCTCGCCCCTGGGCCGAATTCTGGCCGGTGGCCTGCTTAACGCCAAGCATGGCCGCGAAATCATGAAAGAGAGCATTGAGCACGAGGCAAGCCAGGTCATTCACGATCTGGAGCGCTTCCTGAATCCTCTGGGCACCGTTGCAACCATCACCCCTCTGCTGGGCCTGCTAGGCACGGTTATTGGCATGATCAAGGTGTTTGCGGAGATCCAGTTGGCAGGGGTTGGCAATGCGGGCAACCTGGCTGGCGGTATCTCCGAAGCACTGATTACCACCGCAGCTGGTCTGAGCGTGGCCATCCCGGCGCTGATCTGCCACCGCTACTTCATCCGCCGGGTGGATGAGCTGGTCGTTGGTATGGAGCAGGAAGCCATCAAGCTGGTTGAGGTAGTACACGGAGACCGCGAAATCGACGTGGAAGGAGCCTGAACGCCGTGAAGTTCAAGCGCCAGAGAAGCCAGGAAGTCGGGGTAGACCTGACACCACTGATCGACGTGGTGTTCCTGCTGCTGATTTTCTTTATGGTTTCCACAACCTTTACCCGAGAAAGCCATCTTCAGGTTGAGCTTCCCGAAGCCAGTGGCGAGCCCGCGCCGGCATCAGAAGTGCAGCAGATTGACGTGGTGATCAATGCCGAGGGTCAGTACATTCTGAACGACCGGACTTTGGTCAATAACCGGCGTGAGACGCTTGAGCGGGGTGTTCGTGAGCTGGCTGAAGGCAATAACTCGCTCCCGTTTATCATTACCGCCGATGCCCGTACCCCCCACGAGTTTGTGGTTCGTGCCATGGACGTTGCCGGACGCCTGGGATTCGCCAAGCTCAGCATTACCACTGAGCGGGAGGCTGAGAACCCGTGAAGGTAACCGAGCCTTTACCTGATACTCCGGCCGGGCTACCGGCGGGCAGCTGGGAAACCTACAAACGCCTGCTCGCTTATGTGAAGCCCTTCATGCTGGCCTTCTCCCTGGCCGTTCTTGGCAACATCATCTATGCCGCCGCATCGACGGGTATGGCGGCCGCCATGGAATACGTTATCGCCGCCATCGAGAATCCCACCGAGCAGAACCGCCTGATGCTCACCCTGGTCATCGTTGGGGTGTTCGCATTCCGGGGGTTGGGCACGTTCCTGAGCCAGTATTTCATCAGTTATGTGGGTCGCCAGGTCATCAATGCGTTACGCAATGATGTGTTCGATCGACTGATGACATTGCCCTCCCGTTACTTTGATGACAACGCGGCCGGACGCCTGGTCTCCAAGCTCACCTTTAACGTGGAGCAGGTGGCGGAGGCTACTACCAACGCAGTGACCATTACGCTGCGCGAAGGCCTGACCATCGTTGGTCTGCTGGGCTACATGTTTTACACCAACTGGAAGCTCACATTGATTTTCCTGGCGGTGGGGCCGCTGATTGCTGCGGTCGTCAGCTACGCGAGCAAACGCTTCCGCAAGATCAGTAAGCGCATCCAGGGCTCGATGGGCGACATAACCCATGTCGCCTCAGAATCGATTACCGGTTACCGCGTTGTTCGCACCTTCGGTGGTGAGGATTACGAGCGCCAGCGGTTTCAAGAAGTTAATAATAAAAACTTAAAGCAAAGTCTGAAGATGGCGTCCACTCAGGCCATCAGTGTTCCGGTGATTCAGGTGCTGGTGGCCATCGCCATTGCCGGACTGGTCTGGATGATGCTGGCGCCGGAAATCCGTGGCGAAATGACCACGGGGCAGCTGGTGGCTTTTATTACTGCCGCCACCACCATGGCAAAACCGATCCGCCAGGTGACTTCGGTTCATGCCAAAATCCAGAAGGGCGTCGCTGCGGCCTATGATGTCTTCGAAACCATTGACGAATCCCCGGAGCAGGATCCCGGTACTTTTGCTCCGGATCGCGTTGAGGGCGACATCGAGTTTGATGAGGTGGCGTTCCGGTACCGTGACCAGTTGGATAATGTTCTTGAAGGCATCTCACTCAGCATTCCCGCAGGCCAAAGCGTGGCATTGGTCGGGCGCTCCGGTAGCGGAAAATCTACCCTGGTGAGCCTGTTGCCGAGGTTCTACGAGTACACCGGTGGCGATATCCGGATCGACGGGCATTCCCTGCGTGATTTTTCTCTGAAAGCCCTGCGTAAACAGATCGCGTTGGTAACGCAGAATGTTGTCCTGTTCAACGACACCATCGCTGCCAATATTGCCTACGGCGCCTTGAGAGACTGCTCGCCTGAGGAAATCCGGGAGGCGGCCGCCAAGGCTCATGCTCTCGAGTTTATCGACCGCATGCCTGAAGGCCTGGATACCATGATCGGCGATAACGGTGTCATGCTCTCGGGTGGGCAGCGGCAGAGGCTCGCCATCGCCCGGGCACTGCTCAAGAACGCGCCGATTCTGATTCTTGATGAAGCAACATCGGCGCTGGATACGGAATCGGAACGCCACATTCAGGAAGCGCTGGAGACGGTCATGCAGGGGCGTACCACACTGGTCATCGCGCACCGCCTGTCCACCATCGAGAAAGCCGACAGGATTCTGGTGATGGAAAACGGGCGAATCGCAGAGTCCGGTGGCCATGAAGAACTCCTTGCTGCTGGCGGCGCTTACGCTCAGCTGCACCAGATGCAGTTCAGCGACCAGCCATGAGTGCGGTGCAATCCGCCATGAGTTCTCTGGTTGAACGTCTCTGGTATGGCAGTAAACGGCCCTTAGGCTTTCTGGCACCGCTGTCCTGGTTGTACCGAAGTATTTCAGAAGCTCGCCGTCGTGCTGCCTGGGATTCGCGGGATGCTTCGCTGCCCGTGCCGGTGATTGTGGTTGGCAATATCACTGCCGGTGGAACCGGCAAGTCACCGCTGACCGCCTGGCTAGTCTCCGAACTGGCATCTGCTGGCTGGCGGCCGGTCATTCTCAGCAGGGGGTATGGCGGTGATGCCGGCCAATACCCTCTGGAAGTCGCGGCAGACACCAGCCCCGCCGAAGCCGGTGACGAGCCGGTCATGCTCGCGCTCAGCACCGGGTGTCCGGTGGTTGTTGATCCCCAGCGCCGTCGGGCCGCCGACTATGCGCTTGAGAAGAATCTCGGGGATGTGCTGATCTGCGACGATGGTCTCCAGCACTATAAATTGCCCAGGGACCTGGAGCTCTCAGTATTTGATGGGCAACGGGGCATTGGCAACGGCGCCCTGATTCCGGTTGGCCCCCTTCGAGAGCCGGTTTCGCGCCTCGCTTCCGTCGATTTTGTTATCGTAAATGACAAGGAACTCTCGCAGCAGGCTCTGGAGAGTTTTGCCGGCATAGACCACCCGGCCATCTATTCCATGGTGCTTCAGCCGGCAACCCTGATTCACCTGAAAACGGGGGCGTCCAGAACTGTCGAGGATCTCAAGGGCAGGGCGGTAAAGGCAGTGGCGGGAATCGGCAATCCGGCCCGATTTTTCGATACGCTCAGGACCCTGGGTGCTTCGGTTGCCGAGACGGCTTTTCCGGATCACCATCGGTTCCGCCCGGAGGATCTGAAGACCGACACTGATGAGTTGATCGTCATGACGGCAAAGGACGCAGTGAAATGCCGCGAATTTGCGCCCGAGAATGCATGGAGCCTGGTGGTTGAGGCAAGATTGCCGGACCAGTTCCGGGATGCGTTTCTGGCGCGCGTTCGCCAGTGTTCCGAGCCTATAACTTCTTGATATCAAGTGAGTAAGCAACATGGATAAAAAACTGTTGGCGATGCTGGCCTGTCCGGTATGCAAAGGTGATCTGAAGCTCAATGAGGACAGAACAGAGCTGGTCTGTTATCAGGACGCCATGGCCTTCCCGATCCGCGAGGGAATTCCGGTTATGTTGGCCACAGAGGCCCGGACCCTGTCCACCGATGAGCGTCTGCACAAGCGCTAAACCCAAGTCCATCAGGGTAGTTACGTCATGTCTTTTACCGTTGTGATTCCGGCCCGCTATGCCTCCAGTCGCCTTCCGGGCAAGCCGCTGGCGGAAATTGCCGGAAAGCCCATGATCCAGCATGTCTGCGAACGTGCTGCGGAAAGCCGGGCAGACCGGGTGGTTGTGGCCACCGACGACAACCGAATACGCGCCGCTTGCGAGAGCTTTGGTGCCGAGGTGGTAATGACATCTCAGAACCACGCCAGTGGCACTGACCGACTCGAAGAAGTCGCCCGGGCGCTTGGTTTTGAGGCCGACCACCGGGTGGTCAACGTGCAGGGTGACGAACCTCTGATTCCGCCGGAACTGATCAATCAGGTTGCCGACAACCTCGAGCTGTATCCGGAAGCCGCCATTGCCACCCTGTGCGAACGCATTCATGACCCGGAGCAGGTCTTCAACCCAAACGTGGTCAAGGTGGTCTTTGATCACCAGGGGATGGCGCATTATTTTAGCCGGGCGC
Source organism: Marinobacter sp. BW6 (assembly GCF_008107725.1). GTDB lineage: Bacteria > Pseudomonadota > Gammaproteobacteria > Pseudomonadales > Oleiphilaceae > Marinobacter. Next base: position 398,515 of record NZ_VIRN01000037.1, on the reverse strand, counting down.
CAATTCCATGGGCCCGGGACCATTGGCAGGAGGGCACGCCTCTAACGGGTGTGGATAGCTCCCTGCCAGACAACATCGGGTATTTCCGACATATTGGTATCTACGGTTACCGCGCGTCGGTCCTGGGTGAGTTTGTCAGTTGGGCACCCGCGCCCACAGAGGTCACCGAATCCCTGGAGCAGTTGCGTGCGCTCTACAATGGCGCCCGGATCCACGTGGATGTCGCCGCCGTGAATCCGCCAGGCGGTATTGATACCGAAGCTGATCTGCAAAGGGTCCGAGACTGGCTTGAAAGGAGGGACATCGGCAATGGCTGAACCAGTAAAAGTACTTTTCGTCTGTCTGGGTAACATCTGTCGCTCGCCCAGTGCCGAAGGTGTGTTTCGTTCCCAGGTGGAGCAGGCTGGTCTGGCAGATCAGGTCCAAATCGATTCCTGTGGCACCGGTCACTGGCACATTGGCAAGAACCCTGACACGCGCGCCCAGGAGGCTGCCCGGCGCCGGGGCATTGATATCAGCGGATTGCGCGCACGCCAGTTCAGTCCAGAGGATCTTGATACCTTCGACTACGTGCTGGTGATGGATCGCCAGAACCTGGCCGACATCAAGGATGTCTGGCATCAGAACGGCGGCACCCGGCCGGCCTTGTTTCTGGAGTACGGTCAATCATCGCATCAGGAGGTGCCAGATCCCTATTACGGTGGCGATGAAGGTTTCGAGATGGTGCTTGATCTGATTCACGACGCTGGCGAGGGGCTACTGGCGGATATCCGGGGGCGCCTGGCTTGAGTCAGCGGCTGGAGATCCGTGAGAACATTGAGCTGGAGGCACTGAACACACTGCACGTGCCGGCCAGAGCCCGCTATTATGCGGAGGCTCACAGTGCTGACGATCTGGTTCGGTCTCTGGACTGGGCTGCGTCCGAAGACCAGGAGGTGCTGATTCTCGGTGGTGGCAGTAACCTGGTGCTGGCCGGCGACTTTATGGGCCTTGTGGTCCGCCTGGCCATTCGCGGACGCCGCTGGGAGCACATCGAAGACCACAGGGCCACCCTGGTGCTTGGAGCTGGTGAGAACTGGCATGAGGCGGTTCTGTATGCAGCCCGGGCCGGTTATCGCGGCATCGAGAATCTGGCACTGATTCCTGGAACCGCTGGTGCCGCTCCGGTTCAGAATATCGGTGCCTACGGGGTCGAACTCTGTGATTGTCTGGAATCGGTTACGGCGCTGGACCGCAAGACTGGTGAGCTGGTTATTCTCGAGAATGCGGAGTGTCGGTTTGCATACCGCGACAGCCTGTTCAAACAGACGCCGGGCCGCTACGTGATCACCGAAATCCGTCTGGGCCTGTCCCGCTTAAGACCACTGGTGCTGGGGTATCGCGATCTTCAGGAGTACCTCGGTGATGCGCCGGAAACCGCCCTTGATCCTCTGCAGGTTGCGGAGGCCGTTATGGCCATCCGTCGACGCAAGCTGCCGGACCCGGACATCATTCCGAATGCCGGGAGTTTCTTCAAGAACCCGGTGGTTGATCGCGCAACCTTTGAATCTCTCAGGGAACGGAACCCCGATATCGTGGCGTACCCTCAGGAGCAGGGCGTTAAGCTGGCCGCGGCCTGGCTGATCGACCAAAGTGGCTGGAAAGGGTTCCGAAATGCCCGGGTGGGCGTTCATAACCGGCAGGCCCTGGTTCTGATTAACCACTCGGGCGGCAGCGGCGCCGACATACTCGAGCTAGCCGAGACGATCCGTCAATCGGTGGCGGAGCGGTTCGGGGTAACGCTGGAAATGGAGCCGGGGATCGTGGGTAGCCAGAGGTAAGCCCGCCTGAGGCGGGCACGGATTCAAAGATCTTTTCAAAGACCTTTGCGGGGCGAGGCATTTACCAGGAATGGCAGCGCTTCAGCCACCGGAATATCCTGTTTTTCTGCATCCCTTCGGCCCTTGTATTCCAGGGTCCCCGCAGCCAGGCCGCGCTCGGACACCACGAACCGATGCGGTATACCGATCAGCTCCATATCGGCGAACTTCACACCCGGACGCTCTTTGCGGTCATCCAGAAGCACGTCGTAGCCGGCCTGGCGCAGCTGCTCATAAAGCTTCTCGCCGGCTTCGGCCACCGTGGGGGACTTGTGGGCGTTAAGAGTGACGATGGCCACCTGGAAAGGCGCAATGGCGTCGGGCCAGATGATGCCATTATCGTCGTGGTTCTGTTCGATGGCTGCGGCCACAACCCGGGAAACGCCCAGGCCGTAGCAGCCCATGTCCATGATCACGGTTTTGCCATTCTCATCCAGAACCGTAGCGTTCATGGCGGTACTGTATTTGTTCCCGAGTTTGAAGATATGGCCGACCTCAATACCGCGTCGGATTTCCAGAGTGCCCTTGCCATCCGGGCTGGGGTCTCCTTCAACCACGTTGCGCAGGTCCTCCACACGCTGAAGCGCTGCGTCTCTCTCCCAGTTCACCCCGGTCAGGTGGAAACCCTCACGGTTCGCGCCGCAGACAAAGTCCGCAAGGTGGGCAGCACTGCGGTCAACAATGACCGGCACATTGATTTTTACCGGTCCGATCGAACCGGCCTTGCACCCGACGGCCTGTTCGATTTCCTCATCGGTGGCCATGGTCAGAGGCTCGGCGACGCCGGCCAGGTTTTCAGCCTTGATTTCGTTGAGGGTATGATCACCACGCAGCACCAGTGCAACCAGGCCGGAGTTGCCGTTTTCGTCCGCTTCGGCCTTCACCAGCAAAGTCTTGACTGTGCGCGTGGCATCAATGCCCAGCAACGCTGACACCGCCTCGATGGTTTTCTGGTCTGGCGTGGCGACTTCCTTCAGCTCCTCGGCCGGGGCAGGGCGGGTACCGCTCGGGGCTACCGCCTCAGCTTTCTCGATGTTGGCCGCATAATCGCTCTCGGTGCTGAATACGATGTCGTCTTCGCCGGAGGACGCGAGCACATGGAACTCGTGGGACGCGCTGCCGCCAATGGCGCCTGAATCCGCTTGTACCGGACGGTAATCCAGGCCAAACCGGTCGAAAATGGCACAGTAGGTGCGATGCATGAGCTCATAGGTTTCGTTCAGGGATTCTGCGTTCAGGTGGAAGGAGTAGGCATCCTTCATGAGGAATTCCCTGGCCCGCATGACGCCGAACCGGGGGCGACGCTCATCCCGGAATTTGGTCTGGACCTGATAGAAGTTGGCCGGCAGTTCCTTGTAGCTGCTCAGCTCGTTCCGGATCAGGTCGGTAATCACCTCTTCGTGGGTCGGCCCGAAACAGAAATCCCGGCCATGCCGGTCTTTCATTCGCAGCAGTTCGCCGCCGTACTGGGTCCAGCGCCCGGATTCCTCCCAGAGTTCGGCCGGTTGAACCGCCGGCATCAAGACTTCCTGAGCACCACTCTTGTCCATTTCTTCGCGAACAATCCGCTCGACCTTGCGCAGGGTACGCAGGCCCATTGGCAACCAGGTGTATAACCCGGCGGCCAGTTTGCGGATCATGCCGGCACGCAACATCAGCTGATGGCTGATGATCTCGGCGTCGGCGGGGGTCTCTTTCTGGGTGGCAATCAGGTAGCGGCTTGCTCGCATCGTGTCTTCCGTTTGTAATAAATCTGAAGTGTTAGACTAATGGACAGGCGGCGGTTGGCCCGCCGAAGCCTTTATTTGTCGTAAAGTGGCCATTATTGTACGGAGCCTGTTGCACAAGGTACAGATGATGACCGACGAATCTATTGATGTGGCCCCGCGGCGCCGGCCGGTTCAGGCGCGCAGCCGGGAACGCGTCAACACCATCCTTCGCCATGCCGCCACCATTTTTCACGAGACCGGTGTCGACGCCGTCAGCATGTCAGCCATTGCAAGGCAGTCGGGCATGTCTCTGGCCTCCCTTTACCGATATTTTCCCAACAAGGCGGCCATCGTTCATGCCATTGCTGAACAGCACGTGGAGAAGATGGAACGAGCCCTGCGTGAGCGTTTGCAGGAGCTGAACCTGGTTGATGCGGTGGACGTTCTGATTGATCAATTCTACGAGTTCTACCGCGATGAGCCTGCCTACTCGGCTATCTGGAGCGGCGTGGAGGCCATGCCCGAACTCAGGGAGCTGGACCTGAGAGAGCTATACAGCAACGCCCGTGACCTGGACCAGAAGCTCAGAGAAGAGTGCCCCCAGATCCCGGAAGACCGCCGCTGGACTGCAAGCCTGCTGCTGCCAAGGTCCGCCGGCACTGTGCTGCGGCTGGCGGTAACCCTCCCTGAAGCCCAGGGGCGGCAGCTTGTGGAAGAACTCAAATGCATGGCGAGGGCCTACGTTCGCGAGCTTGTGGTGTGATTCAGGAAAGATAACCCAGGGGCAGGGCGGTGCTGTCGATCACTCTCCGGAGTACAAAGCTGGAATGCACGCCGCTGACTCCCTGAATGCGGGTGATACGGTTCAACAGGAAATGGTGGTAGTGGTCCATGTCCGGTACCACCACCTTGAGCATGTAATCGGCGTCCTGGCCGGTGATCAGATAGCACTCCTGCACCTCCGGGTACTCGGCCACCTGCTCTTCAAACGCCGCGAATCGCTCTGGTGTGTGCCGGTCCATACCAATCAGTATAATCGCCGTCAGTGACAGGCCAAGCTTCTTGTGGTCCAGAATAGTGACGGTGCTGACAATAATGCCAGCATCCTCAAGAGCCCTCACACGGCGCAAGCAGGGTGAAGGTGACAGCCCGACCTTTTCTGCCAGTTCCTGGTTGGTCAGGGAGCCATCCTGTTGGAGGTGTTCGAGGATGCGACGGTCCATCTTGTCGATTTTGACGAGGGTTTTCTGATTTTCGGCCATAATATTCCGCTAATCGGGTTTAACCAGCAATTTATGAATTAAAAAGTACGCCTTCTGTTGAGAGTTCGCAATCAAATTCCAGCTTTATTGCGTTAACCTGTACACACTGAAGATTCCATTCCCGAAACCGCAAGGAATTACACGCATGGCTTTCGATCATCGCAAATACGTTGCGTTCAAACCTGTTGCCAAAACCGACCGTCGCTGGCCGAACAAGGTCATCGAGAAGGCGCCGACCTGGTGTGCCGTGGACCTTCGGGATGGCAATCAGGCGCTGGTAAAGCCCATGTCTGTCGCCCAGAAAACGCGGATGTTCGAGCTGCTGGTCAAGCTGGGATTCAAGGAAATCGAGATTGGCTTTCCTGCTGCAAGCCAGCCGGATTTCGACTTCTGCCGCAAACTCATTGAAGAAAATCGTATTCCCGAGGACGTTAAGATCCAGGTGCTGACCCAGGCTCGCCCTGAACTGATCGAGCGCACCTACGAAGCACTGTCCGGCGCCCGCAAGGCGATCGTCCATGTCTACAATTCCACGTCCACGGTCCAGCGGGAGCAGGTGTTTGGCCTGGATCGCGATGGCATCAGGGATATTGCCGTCAATGGTGCAAAACTGGTTCGTGACATTGCCGCCCGCCACCCGGAAACCGAGTGGACCTTCCAGTATTCACCGGAGAGCTTTACCGGTACCGAGCTGGATTTCGCCGCGGAAGTGATTGATGCCGTGAGCGCGGTCTGGCGCCCGGAAGAGGGGCAGCCGATGATCATCAATCTGCCTGCGACTGTTGAAATGGCGACACCCAATGTGTTCGCAGACCAGATCGAATGGATCTGCGACAACATTCAGCGCCGCGAGCACATCAGCATCAGCGTGCACACTCACAACGATCGTGGCTGCGCCGTGGCCGCTGCCGAACTGGCGGTCATGGCCGGAGCCGACCGGGTCGAGGGCACCCTGATGGGCAACGGTGAGCGCACTGGCAACATGGACCTCGTGACCATGGCCATGAACCTTTATTCCCAGGGCATTGATCCGACTCTGGATTTGTCCGGCATGGCAGAGATCACCGAGGTTGTTGAAGCCTGTACCGAGATTTCTACCCATCCCCGTCATCCCTACGCCGGCGAACTGGTCTTTACCGCCTTTTCCGGGAGCCATCAGGACGCTATCCGTAAGTGTCTGGCGCGCCGCAAGGAAGGAGAGACCTGGAACGTCGCTTACCTGCCCATCGATCCGTTTGATGTCGGCCGTCGCTATGAGGAAGTGGTGCGCATCAACAGCCAGTCCGGTAAAGGCGGAGTCGCTTATGTGCTGGAGCGGGATTACAACATCAGCCTGCCACGCTGGTTGCAGATCGAGTTCAGCAAGGTGGTTCAGCGAGAAGCAGAAACCAACGGCGGTGAGATCGACTCACTGACCATTCATCGCCTGTTCGAGGATCGCTACCTGAAAGTCCACGCCGATTGGGCGCTGCGCTCCTATGACCTGCATCGGGACGAAGAAGGCGTTCACGCCGAGGTGTCGGTGGGTCGTGAGGCTTCTCCAGTACGCCTGGATGGTCATGGATTGGGCGCTGTAGAGGCGGTGTCAGAGGCGCTTGAGAAGCGGTTTGGCATATCCATCGCAGTGGAGGCTTACGATGAGTTTGCACTGGGTGAGGGCACGAACGCCAACGCACTGGCCTGTATTCGCTTGACCGCAAGCGGTATGCATTGCAGTGCAGCGGCACTTGCCGAGGACACCACGTCTGCCACCCTGCAGGCCTTGTTCTCGGCTGTTGCCCAGGCGGTGGGTGTTGAAATGCCCAGGAAAGAAATGGAGGCCGAAGCGGCGGGTGTGTAATAGCGCACCGCCCTGACGACACAAGCCGGCACGAGTGCCGGCTTGTTGGTTTTCCGATGCCCGTGAGGGGCAAAGGACGGAGCGTAGACCCTCAGACCGGGGTAACGTTTTCCGCCTGCGGACCTTTCGGGCCCTGTGTTACGGTGAACTGTACCTGCTGGCCTTCGGTCAGGGTACGGAAACCGCTTGCATTGATTGCGCTGTAGTGAACAAACACGTCGCTGCCACCGTCCTGAGCAATGAAGCCAAAGCCTTTGGACTCGTTAAACCACTTAACGTGGCCGGTTTTAGTATCGGACATTGATCTTTCCTGTCTTTCTGTAATTTGCCCTCACGGGACCTTCAAAATTCCACATGGAATCGTTGCTGAGAAATCCAGAGAGTACTGAGGAAGGGGCAACGAAGAGCACTTCGGCAGGACGTTGAAACGCATTCACCAAATACCGCTGTATTTTCACAGCAATTTCAGTATAGACCGACTTTGGGGGGCGTCAACGAAATTTTTGCACCTTTAGTGCAGGTTTTATTCTCGGCAAAAACAACGGCTTGGGATTTGGTTGAACAAAAAGTGCCCGCCATCCGTTTTCCGGAGGCGGGCACGGTTCAGGGCGCTTCTATCAGTGGCGAAATTGCTCGCTGATTTCTTCCAGAATGGCCGGGTCATCAATGGTGCTGGGTACCGAGTAGTCCTCGCCATCGGCAATCTGTCGGATAACCCGTCTGAGGATTTTGCCGGAACGGGTCTTGGGCAAGCGATCGACGACCAGGGCACGCCGGAAACAGGCGATTGCACCGATTTTATCGCGAACCATCTCCACCAGTTCATCTTCCAGTTCATCATGGTCGATGGTTGCGCCATCCTTGATGAGAACCAGGCCGATGGGGATTTGCCCTTTCATGTCGTCGTGAGCGCCGACCACGCAGCATTCGGCTATGGCTGGATGGGAGGCTACCACTTCTTCCATCTCGCCAGTGGAAAGCCGGTGGCCAGCCACATTAATAACATCATCGGTACGGCCCATGACGAACACATACCCGTCATCGTCTATAAATCCGCCGTCGCCGGAACTGTAGAACCCCGCAATGGGCTCCAGATAGGTTTTTCGGAAGCGGTCGTCGTCGCCCCAGACTGTCATCATGCAGCCCGGCGGCAGTGGTAGTTTTACGGCGATCTGCCCCTGCTCGCCTGCAGGCATCTGGCTGCCTTTCATGTCCACCACCTGGACGTTGTAGCCGGGGGAGGGCACGGTCGCCGAGCCTGGCTTGGTGGCCATCATTTCGATACCCACCGGATTACAGCAAATGGCCCACCCGGTTTCGGTCTGCCACCAGTGGTCAAGAACCGGCAGGCTGGTATGTTCCTTCAGCCATTCATAGGTGGCTGGATCCAGGCGTTCGCCGGCCAGGAACAGGCGTTTCAGTGAGCTGATGTCATAGCGTGACAGCTGATCGGCTTCCGGGTCTTCCTTGCGGACAGCGCGGAATGCCGTCGGGGCGGTAAACAGCATGTTGACCTTGTGGTCCTGCACCACTCGCCAGAAGGCACCGGCATCCGGCGTTTTGACAGGCTTGCCTTCGTACATGATGGTAGTGCAGCCCGCGAACAGTGGGGCGTAAACGATATAGCTGTGGCCAACGACCCAGCCAACGTCGGAGGCGGCCCAGTATACATCGCCGGGTTTGGCGTCGTAGACCAGCTTCATGCTGTAGTTCAGCGCGACCGCGTGGCCCCCATTATCCCGAACCACACCCTTCGGTTTTCCGGTAGTGCCAGAGGTGTACAGGATATACAGCGGATCCGTTGATTTTACGGGCACCGGGTCGGCTGGTTCAGCCGCTTTCATCAACTCGTTCCAGTCATGGTCCCGGCCAGCCTGAAGGTCGGCCTTCGCCTGGGGGCGCTGGTAAACAATGCAGGTTTCCGGTTTGTGGCTGGCCTGATCGATGGCCCTGTCGACCAGAGGCTTATACTCGATCACTTTGGTGACTTCTATGCCGCACGAAGCAGTAATCAGTGCCTTGGGAGTTGCGTCGTCGATGCGCACGGCCAGTTCGTGAGCGGCAAATCCGCCAAAGACGACGGAGTGAATGGCCCCGATGCGCGCACAGCCCAGCATCGCAACGACTGCTTCAGGAATCATCGGCATGTAGATGATGACCCGGTCACCTTTGGTGATGCCACGGTCTTTCAGGGCGCCGGCGAACCGGGCAACTTCGTCGGTGAGTTCGTTGTAGGTGTAGGAGCGCTGGGTGTCGGTTACCGGGGAATCGTAGATCAGGGCTTTCTGTTCGCCTCGGCCCGCCCGGATGTTGGCATCCAGGGCAACATCGCAGCTGTTCAGGGTGCCGTCAGGGAACCACTGTCCGTGGCCATTGTCGGTTGGCTGCCAGATGGTTTTCGGCGGTTCAATCCAGTCTATTTTTTCCGCCTGTTCACGCCAGAAGTCGTCCGGTTTGTCTATCGACCGCCGGAACTCTGAGTGGTAGTACATACATTCCACCTCATCGTGCCTGTTGTTGTTTTAGTCTGTTTCCTGACAACTTTAGGCCGTTTGAAATCATGGACTAGTAGACCATTGGCTTAGACTGGGGGCTTCAGGGGCCAGTTTCTTCACCAGATTTGACTGAAGTCACCTTCGCAGTCATTTCACCTCGCGCAACGCGGGCCGAAATGACATCGCCCGGGTTAACGTTGGACGCATCCCGGAGAATGTTTCCACTGTTGTCGCGGACAATGGAATACCCTCGTCCAAGCGTCGCCAGGGGACTGACCACATTCAGGGTCTGCGCCGCGTGTTCCAGGTAGTCGCGACGCTGCTTCAGATTCTGTTGCATCACAGAAACCAATCGCTCGCTCACGCGCCGGAGGCCTTCCTGGCTATCCGAAAGCTGGCGGCGTGGTGACTGCATGACCAGTCTCTGGCGCAGGTGATCATTGCGCACGCCAACGGTTGTAAGGCGCTGTCGCATAGCCTTCTGAAGTCGCAGCTCCAGCTCATCCATGCGCTGGGTTTTCTCTAAAAGTTCCCTTCGTGGATCCCGCAACCGGGCACCCAGGTGTCCGAGTTGTGTGGCCAGGCGCTTGAGGGCAAGGCTCATGGCATTGGAAAGCCGGGATTCCCGCTCGCGAATCTGTTGGAGCCAATGGGACTGATCCGGTGAAATTTTCTCGGCTGCAGCCGAGGGTGTCGGCGCCCTGAGATCGGCCACAAAATCCGCAATGGTGACATCCACTTCGTGCCCAACCGCACTGACGGTGGGAATCCGGCAAGCGGCAATGGCCCGGGCCACCGCCTCTTCATTGAAGCACCACAGGTCTTCCAGGGAGCCGCCGCCCCGGCCGATGATCAGCACGTCTGCAACGCCGTGGCTCTGGGCGGTTTCAATGGCTCGGACAATGTCGGCTGTGGCGGCTTTGCCTTGCACGGCAGTGGGGTAGAGTGTCACCGGAATAGCGGGGCAGCGCCGGGCAAGAACGGTCAGTATGTCGTGGATCGCGGCGCCGGTAGGTGAAGTCACCACCCCGATGTGCCTTGGCAGTGAGGGCAGCGGTTTCTTACGGCCCTGCTCAAACAGTCCCTCGGCCAGCAGCTTGCGCTTGAGCTCCTCAAAAGCCTGCTGCAGGGCGCCGAGCCCCGCCGGTTCAATATGCTCCACGATGATCTGGAAATCGCCCCGGTTCTCGTAGAGAGTCACCTTGCCGCGAATCCGGACCTGGTCACCCTCCTTGGGAAGCGTGCGGATACGCTGATTCATTCCCCGGAACATGGCGCAGCGAACCTGGCATTTTCGGTCTTTCAGCGAAAAGTACCAGTGGCCGGATGAGGGGCGTGAAAATCCGGAGAGTTCACCTTCCACCCATACCTGCATAAAGCTGGATTCCAGCAGGTGTCTGGCCTGGTGGTTCAGCTCACTGACACTGAGTGCCCGGGGGCGGGAGTCCTGAAGATGCGGCGTCGCCGGTCCTGATCCGTCGTTATACATACGCAATAGCCGAAAAGAGGGAGGGTAAAAATAGCGAAATTTCAAAAAGATGCAATGGAACCTTAAAAACGGGCCGGTTTACTGTCCCCGAGAGCCCCATTATAATAGATCGATTAAGGATTTTGCTTTGTCGTACCGCCGCGGGTACGGCATTGAATTTCCCAACTTAGCACGATCAAAAGGCGGATCCCAATGCTGCGAATTGCCGAAGAAGCCCTTACATTTGATGACGTACTGCTGGTTCCCGGATACTCAGAAGTTCTGCCCCACGAGGTCAGCCTGCAGACCCAGTTGACCAAGGGTATCACTCTCAATATCCCTCTTCTGTCTTCCGCAATGGATACCGTTACCGATGCAGAGCTTGCCATCGCGATGGCTCAGGAAGGCGGTATCGGTATCATGCACAAGAACATGACTGTTGAGCAACAGGCGGCGGCTGTCCGCAAGGTCAAGAAGTTCGAAAGTGGTGTTGTTAAGGATCCGATTACAGTCTCGCCAGAGACAACGGTTCGCGAACTGGTGGACATCACCATGGCAAACAGCATTTCTGGCCTGCCTGTGGTGGATGGTCACGACCTGATCGGTATCGTGACTGGCCGTGACATCCGGTTTGAAAGCCGCATGGATACACTGGTTCGAGACATCATGACGCCGAAGGAGAAGCTGGTTACGGTCAAGGAAGGCGCCTGCCTCGAGGAAGTGAAAGAGCTTCTGCATCGTCATCGTATCGAGAAAGTTCTCGTCGTAAACGATAACTTCGAGCTGCGCGGACTGATTACCGTCAAGGACATCCAGAAGGCCAAAGATTACCCACTAGCGTGTAAGGATGATCAGGGTCGTCTGCGAGTCGGCGCAGCCGTCAGTACCGGTGGTGACACCGAAGCCCGTATTACCGCACTGGCCGAAGCCGGCGTTGACGTAATTGTGGTAGACACTGCCCACGGTCATTCCCGGGGTGTTATTGAGCGTGTTCGCTGGATCAAACAGAATTTCCCGGACGTTCAGGTAATTGGCGGTAACATTGCCACTTCGCACGCGGCGATCGCCCTGGCAGATGCCGGCGCGGATGCCGTGAAGGTGGGTATTGGTCCTGGTTCCATCTGTACCACGCGTATCGTTGCCGGTATCGGTGTGCCCCAGATTTCTGCGGTTTCCAACGTCGCTGCAGCCCTGAAGGATCGTGGCGTACCGCTGATTGCCGATGGTGGTATCCGGTTCTCTGGCGACATCGCCAAGGCAATTGCTGCCGGCGCCCACAGCGTGATGATCGGTAGCCTGCTTGCGGGTACGGATGAAGCTCCTGGTGAAGTTGAGCTGTTCCAGGGCCGTAGTTACAAGGCCTACCGGGGCATGGGCTCAATCGGCGCCATGGGGCAGGGCTCCAGTGACCGTTACTTCCAGGATGCCAGCAAGGGTATCGAGAAGCTGGTGCCGGAAGGCATCGAAGGTCGCGTTGCCTGCAAGGGACCGATGCGTAACATCGTGCACCAGTTGATCGGCGGTCTTCGTGCTTCCATGGGCTACACCGGTAGCGCCACCATGGAAGAAATGCGGACCAAGCCGGAATTTGTGCGCATCACCAACGCCGGCATGCGCGAGAGCCATGTTCACGACGTGACGATCACCAAAGAAGCGCCAAACTACCGTATCGGTTAATCATTGCCCTACCAGACGCGGCCCCCAGAGGGCCGCGTTGTTTATTCAGCTCCGAGGACTCCATGGCCCAGAATATTCACGATCACCGCATCCTGATTCTCGATTTCGGTTCCCAGTACACCCAGCTGATCGCCCGCCGTGTACGGGAAATCGGCGTCTACTGTGAGATCAAGGCGTTCGATATTACCGATGAAGAGCTCAATGAATTCAATCCTAAAGGGATTATTCTTGCCGGTGGTCCGGAGTCGGTAACCCAGCTGGGCGGTCCCCGAGCGCCGGAAGGACTTTTTGAGCGTGGTATTCCGGTACTTGGCATCTGCTACGGCATGCAAACCATGGCAGAGCAGCTTGGAGGCCGTGTTGCCAGCTCCGAGAAACGCGAGTTCGGCTATGCCCAGGTCAAGGTGCGCGCCAAGGGCCCGCTGTTGGCGGACATTACCGATCACCTGACACCAGCTGGTGAGTCCCTGCTGGACGTGTGGATGAGCCATGGTGACAAGGTTGTAGCAATGCCGGAAGGCTTTGAATTGCTGGCCTCCACCGAAAGTGCGCCGATTTCTGCGATGCAGGATCTCAGCCGAAATCTTTACGGTGTTCAGTTCCACCCGGAGGTAACCCACACCCTCCAGGGTAAGCGAATCCTCGAACATTTCATCCTGACTATCTGTAAATGTGAAGCCCTGTGGACACCGGCCAAAATCGTGGATGACGCAGTTCAGCAGATTCGAGCCCAGGTCGGCAGCGACAAGGTGTTGCTCGGCCTGTCCGGTGGTGTGGACTCATCGGTAACGGCAGCACTGCTGCATCGTGCTATCGGTGATCAGCTGACCTGCGTGTTCGTGGATAACGGCCTCCTGCGTCTTCACGAAGGCGACCAGGTTATGGACATGTTCGCCAGCAACATGGGCGTAAAAGTGATTCGGGTTGATGCCGAAGACCTGTTCCTGTCCAAGCTCAAAGGCGTCAATGATCCCGAGCAGAAACGGAAGATCATCGGCAATACCTTTATCGACGTGTTCGACGACGAGGCCGCCAATATTAAGGATGTGAACTGGCTGGCACAGGGCACGATCTATCCGGATGTCATCGAGTCTGCCGCGTCCAAGACCGGCAAGGCGCATGTGATCAAGTCCCACCACAACGTAGGTGGCTTGCCGGAAACCATGAAAATGAAGCTGGTGGAGCCGCTGCGAGAGTTGTTCAAGGATGAGGTGCGCCGCATCGGTCTTGAGCTCGGCTTGCCGTATGACATGGTTTACCGCCACCCGTTCCCGGGACCGGGCCTTGGCGTTCGTATCCTGGGCGAGGTGAAAAAGGAGTACGCCGATATCCTGCGCCGTGCCGATGCCATATTCCTAGAAGAGCTGCACAGGGCGGATTTCTACCACAAGACCAGCCAGGCCTTCGCGGTTTTCCTGCCGGTCAAGTCGGTGGGCGTGGTAGGGGATGCCCGCCGCTATGAATACGTGGTGGCCCTTCGTGCTGTTGAAACCATCGATTTCATGACCGCCCGTTGGGCGCATCTGCCGTACGATCTCCTTGAGATCGTTTCCAACCGGATCATCAACGAGATCACCGGGGTTTCCCGGGTGACCTACGATGTCTCGTCCAAGCCGCCGGCTACGATTGAGTGGGAATGATCGTGCCTGAGTGCTGGAGCGGAATGTGCTGTCGCTACCAGAGGTTCAAGGGTTCGTCGCTAGAACGAGAAGCGGGCGCCAAACATGGGTCCGCTAAAACTGAAATCCTGCATAAGACCCTGTGAACCGAGATCATACTCCAGGTGTCTATAGCTGATCATCAAGCCTCCCCACCCGAATGCGTAGGATGCGCCGGCCAGTGCTTGCCAGGTAAGGTCAGCATCGCCGGTTCCGACATCAAGATAGTAATTCAAAGACCAGTTGCCGTTACCAATGTTGGTCGCACCTTTGGTGCCGACAAGCACATCCCAGAATTCCTGGTCGGAATCGACGGATCCTTGTCGGGCCAAAACGGTTCCTCCGCCTGGCAACTCAACGTCAACGCTCAGGTTCCAGCTGGTTTTTGCTTCAATGCTGAAGTAACGGGTACCTGCAAAAACGTCGAGCGATAAGCGAGCATCCCTGAGCAGGTTATAACCACCTGCCAGAGTCACAGCGAAGCCATCGATGTCGGTACTGGTGTTCAGGTTTGTGCTTGCATCTACAGGAAGACGGTCGCCTGTTCCTGACAAGACTGACACAACTCGGTCGTCATCCGATTCCAGCCCCAGATAAATAACATCTGAAAAAATAAGGAAGCGTTCTTTTCGGGCTTCTCCCTGGAGGAGGAACGCGCCGTTCAGCAGGTCAAGCCAGTCGGTCGGTCCCACATCAACCCGTGCGGACCCACCATTATTGTTGTTGCTGGGGATGTCATAGTTCAGCTTGCCGCTGATCGTTGGCAACCAAAGGTAGGGCGTTAACTGAAATTGCCAACCACCAGTGACTTCTTCTGCCATTGCGCTTTGAAAGGCCAGGGGGGCTAGCAGAAGTAGCTTTGAATTCTTCATCAGTTCTCCGGCCATCCGGCGAGGGTGTATGCGTAATCCTTGCGCCAGTCGGTTTTAGCGGGCGTTTTCGTGACTCTTATTTGGCCTTCTCTACGGCGACTGCCAGAGACTCAGTAATCGTTAACGCAACGATATCGCCGACCTCAGCTCGCCTGAGGTTGTCGGGATTTCTCGCAACATATTCCTGCAATTCTCCGTCAGGCCCTTCGAGAATGAAGGTGTTATCTTCAAGATTGATGGCTTTTACGACCGAAACAATGACAACGGAATCCACAGCCATGCCTGACGGCATTTCGCCTTCATCGGCACGCGCAGCTGCCAGCATTTCGGCCTGATCTGGTCCAAGACCGTCTCCCGCCATGACTTCAATGGAAATAGTGCGGACATGCTCTGCAACGAGAGTGTCTCCGGGTGAAACCTGTTTCAGGTTGCGGACATCGTCACTGGCGATCAACGTTTGCGTTTCACCCATGTCGTCGATCAGGGTGATTTCGCGAGTCTCGTAGTTAATGGATTTCACGACAGCGCTGACCGTCCGGGTCTGGCTGGCCGAAAACGAGGGTTTTTCAAAGGTTGCTGATACTGAGCCGTCGCTCGGAGTTGCCGCAGTGGCGATCTGGCTGGGTAAACCAGCCAGGCTGGCACAAAAAACCAATCCAGCTAGGGATAGTCGTTGGAAGCTTTTCATCAATCGAACCTCGTGACGTTGATAACATCCGGTGTGAAAGTCAGAACTTGCTCGTTCATAGTCTGACTATTCCCCTAAAGCTGTCCGGTCGCTATCAAGAAAACGCATAGCGTTATCGGAACGGGCGCGCCGTCAGTCGATTACAAACGCTCCGGGCTCCCCGTGCCTGTCTGGCTCTGGCTCAAGGTTTCGGAAGGTGATTCTCTGAACAGCCGCTTGTAGTCGAGCGAAAACTGGCCCATGTGTGCAAAGCCGCACTCTCGGGCGATACTCGTAACCGTGGCTGTGGAAGGGTCAGCATGCTGAAGTAGCATCCTGGCTTTTCTCAGTCGCTCCTGTTTCAAGAAGGCCATCGGTGTGATGCCGTAGGTGCGCAGAAAAAGATAACCGAGCGTTCGCTTGCTTACACCGGACGCTTCAGAAAGATGACCGAGCTGGATTCTTTCTTTCATGTGGCGAGCGATGTAGGCAAGCGCTTCATCCAGTCTGTTGTGATACGTCGATCTCTTATTCGGCATGGTCTTGATAGTTCAGGACACCGGTCGATGTTGGATTGCGTGAGCGTTGATTCTAGTGCGGAAGGAAATTGTTTCGCTATCGTGAATCCGCACGAATCAGGATTGGCGGCAAAGCGATTGGGGCGGGGAAAATAGACGGGGCCGAAAGCTTATTCAAGGTAGCGACGGCTGGCCAATCGAATTTTTTATTCAAGTGGAAATCCGGAAAGGCGGACGGTATTCTCCCGTTGCCTGACAGGGCATGGTCAAATAGTGCCGATTGTGAATAATCGACGGAATGCCGCATTCAATGCCTGACCGCAATGAAATTGACGAATTTTGGATGAATCGCGCGCTGCAGCTGGCTGGTGAGGCTGCAGAAAAGGGCGAGGTGCCTGTTGGTGCTGTCGTGGTCCTCGATGGCAAGGAAATCGGCGCTGGTTTTAACGCGCCGATTTCCGGTTGCGATCCCACGGCCCATGCGGAAATCCGGGCCCTGCGCGATGCCGCCGCCAGGGTGGGCAATTATCGGCTGCCCGATGCCACGCTTTACGTTACTCTGGAGCCCTGTACCATGTGCGTGGGTGCCATCGTTCATGGCCGCATCAGTCGACTGGTTTATGGTGCCAGAGAGCCCAAGGCAGGTGCGATAGAATCTGCCCGCCGTACGCTGGAAGAGCCCCACCTTAACTGGGATGTGACGGCGGTTGGGGGTGTTCTCTCAGACCAGTGCAGCCAGGTGATCAGTGAGTTTTTCAGCCGGCGGCGGGCAGAGATCCGGCGTCTGCGCAAACAGAAATCAGGGAAGGGGTAGTTCTCGCCTATGAAAGTCCTCGTTACCGGCGGAGCCGGGTATATTGGCAGTCATGTGGTTCGTCAGCTTGGCCAGGCTGGTCACGATATCGTGGTTTTCGATAATCTCTCCACTGGCTACCGCTGGGCGGTGACCGCTGGCGAGCTGGTGGTCGGAGATCTGTCCGACGAGGCGGCAATCGAGGATCTGTTCTCCCGTCACCGGTTTGAGGCGGTTCTGCATTTCGCGGCCAACATTGTGGTGCCGGAATCCGTCGCCAACCCCTTGAAGTACTACAGCAACAATACCCGCAATACCCTGAACCTGCTGAAAGCGGTCGAAAAGCACCAGGTGCCCTATATGGTGTTCTCATCCACTGCGGCGGTTTATGGCATGCCTGAGCAAACGGTGCTCACCGAGGATCTGCCGCTGGCGCCGATCAACCCGTATGGCGCATCCAAGATGATGAGCGAACGGATGATCATGGATCTGGCGGCAGCCTCCAGCCTCAACTACGTGATTCTCCGTTACTTCAATGTGGCGGGGGCCAACCCGGAAGGACTGCTGGGCCAGGCCACACCCGAAGCCACGCATCTGATCAAGGTGGCCTGTGAATGCGTGACCGGCCAGCGTGAGGGTATGAGTGTCTTCGGCACCGATTACGATACCCGGGACGGCACCTGCATTCGCGACTACATTCATGTGGAAGATCTTGCCAAGGCCCATGTGATGGCGCTGAACTACATGGCAGGCGGTGGCCATTCGAAGGTCATGAACTGCGGTTATGGTCGCGGTTTCACGGTTCGGGAGGTGATTGATGTGGTCAAGGCGCAATCCGGCGTTGATTTTCCGGTCACGGAAACCGGCCGTCGCGCCGGCGACCCTGCAGCATTGATGGCGGACAACACCCTTATTCGCCAGACTTTGGGCTGGCAGCCGGACCATGACAACCTGGATACCATTGTCGGCACGGCTCTGGCCTGGGAAGCGATCTGGCAGAAGAAAAAAGCCGAAGATAGCCAATAACTTTTCTGTATTCGTATCGGGATTTAAAGGATGAAAATAACGATTTTTGGAACCGGTTATGTAGGTCTGGTAACCGGCGCCTGTCTGGCGGATGTTGGTCATGACGTCCTGTGTATGGATGTCGACAAGGGCAAGATAGAAAAACTGAAAAATGGTCAGATTCCCATTTACGAACCCGGCCTGGACAATATCGTAAAGCACACCGTTGAAGCGGGCCGCCTTTCCTTTACAACGGATACGGAGGAAGCCGTTCGCCACGGCACTCTGCAGTTTATTGCCGTGGGTACGCCCCCGGACGAGGATGGTTCCGCGGACCTCCAATACGTTACCGCTGTGGCTCGCTCCATCGGCGAGTACATGGAGGACTACAAGGTAGTCGTCGACAAGTCCACGGTGCCAGTCGGCACCGGCGACAAGGTTCGTGCTGCGGTTCGTGCCCAGCTGGATCGTCGTGGCCTGGAGCTCGATTTTGATGTGGTGTCCAACCCTGAGTTTCTCAAGGAAGGCGCGGCCATCAATGATTTCATGAAGCCCGATCGCATTGTTGTCGGGACCGATAGCGAGCGGGCGGCTGAGCTTTTGCGGGAGGTCTATTACCCATTCAACCGCAGTCACGACCGTATGATCTTTATGGATTTGCGGTCCGCAGAACTCACCAAGTATGCAGCCAACTCCATGTTGGCCACCAAGATCAGCTTTATGAACGAAATCGCCAACCTGGCAGAGCGACTGGGCGCTGATATCGAAGCCGTGCGCCGGGGTATTGGCTCCGACCCGCGGATTGGTTATCACTTCATCTATCCCGGCTGTGGCTACGGCGGTTCCTGTTTCCCGAAAGACGTTCAGGCCCTCGCCCGAACCGCCAGCGACTGCGGTTACGACGCACGCCTGCTGAATGCGGTTGAATCGGTGAACTACGCCCAGAAGCACGTGCTGTTTGACAAGATCAGCCATTATTTCGGCGGCGATCTGAGCGGCAAGGTCGTTGCGCTCTGGGGGCTGGCGTTCAAGCCAAATACGGATGATATGCGAGAAGCGTCTGCTCGTACCCTGATGGAAGATCTCTGGAAGGCTGGCGCCAGGGTCCAGGCCTTTGACCCGGAGGCCATGGAAGAAACCCAGCGTATCTATGGTGATCAGGATGGCCTGACTCTTTGCGGTACTAAGGAGCAGGCGCTCAAGGGTGCGGATGTACTGGCTATCTGCACCGAGTGGAAGGAATTCCGTTCGCCGGACTTTGAATCCATTGCCGCCGCCATTCGTGAGCCTGTGGTCTTTGACGGCCGCAACCTGTACGAGCCGGAAATGCTGGAGCGCTACGGTCTCATCTACTACGCCATTGGCCGTGGCCGCACCCAGTTCCACTCGGAGTAACTGTAGATAACCGGAGGGGGATCATGAGCGAGCCGGCGATTTTCAGCTTGCACGATCGACTGCAGGCCGACACTGTGGGCCTTGGAAGCACCTCGCTGTGTGAGATCCGATTGATGAACGATAGCACCTGGCCGTGGGTGCTGCTGGTGCCGGCAGTGGCCGGGATTAGGGAAGTTTATCAGTTGTCGGCGGATCAGCAGCACCAATTGGTCCGTGAGTCTTCGGTGCTCAGTGAAGCCATGATGGGCGCGTTCGGCGGTGACAAAATGAACGTCGCCGCTCTCGGCAACATGGTGCCTCAGCTCCATCTCCATCATATCGTGCGGTTTGAGGGCGATCCGGCTTGGCCTGGCCCGGTTTGGGGCAAGCAGGCGCCGGTACCTTATTCCGAGGAGGAGCTGCAGCAGGTTCGACAACGACTGGCGCCGGTGCTTGCCGAGCTTCAGGCAGGAGTTTAGTCGTTAGGGCAGGTTAGTGGCGTTTTGCCAGAGTCTGTGAGCCGACCAGTATCATTCTGAGTTCGGTTTTTAGTTTGGCCTTCAGCTCCTCACGCTCTGGGGTCGTTGCATCCAGCGCTTCGGCCCCCTGATTGAAAACCAGTGTGACCATGGCTTCGGCCACCAGTCTCGGCTCCGAAAGTGGCTTGTTCTGTTCATCGGCGATTCGCCGAAGATCATCCGCCAGTTCGGTGACAAAGTGATCAATCTCGGCCTTTACCGCTGTCCGGAAGGGCTTCGACACCCCCGTCCGCTCCCGAAGCATCAGCCGAAACAGGTTTGCGTTGTTGCCCAGATACTCCATGAACGTTTCCACGGATGTCGAAATAGCGCTGCCACCGTCCCGGGCAATCCGTTTACGGGCCTGTCGCATAAGCTGCCGCAGGGCAACGCCGCCTTCATCCACCAGAGCCAGACCCAGTTCATCGAGTTCGGCAAAGTGCCGGTAGAAAGAGGTAGGGGCGATCCCGGCTTCCCGGGCAACTTCCCGTAAACTGAGACTGCCAAACCCCCGGTCCGCGCTTAACTGCGAGAGTGCGGCATCCATCAGCGCCCGACGGGTTTTCAGTTTCTGCTCCGCTCTGGTGGCCAAGTTCAGGCTCCATCTGTTTGGTATGAAAGACGGCATTCTAGCTGCCGGTTAACCAGCAGTCACCCGACTGCCTGATTTGCGTGTCAGCACGCCTGATTTTCGGAGTCATTGTGTTTATAATGGGCGGCTTTTCCGCTATGGTCGCACCATTTTTCAGGCGATCCAGAACACGCACCATATTTGAACACATTAAACGTAACGGGAACCGGTATGCGCAGTCATTATTGCGGTGGGATCAACGAATCCCACATCGATCAGGAAGTCACACTTTGCGGATGGGTACACCGCCGCCGTGACCACGGTGGGGTTATCTTCCTGGATCTGCGGGATCGGGATGGTATATCTCAGGTGGTTGTTGACCCTGATACCCCTGAGAGCTTTGCGATCGCGGAAAAAGTACGCAGCGAGTTCGTGATCAAGGTTACCGGCCGAGTGCGTCGTCGTCCTGCCGGCACGGAGAATAACAACATGCCGACCGGGCAGGTTGAGCTTCTGGGTAAGGAGCTGAGCATCCTGAACGCCGCAGCAACGCCGCCGTTCCCGTTGGACGAGCACGTAGACGTTGGCGAAGACGTGCGTCTGCGCTACCGGTTTGTGGACCTCCGTCGTCCCGAGATGATCAATCGCCTGCGTTTCCGCTCCCGGGTAACCAGCTATATCCGTAACTACCTCGACAGCAACGGTTTCATGGATGTGGAAACCCCCATCCTGACCCGCGCCACGCCGGAAGGTGCGCGGGATTACCTGGTGCCAAGCCGCACCCATGAAGGTTCCTTCTTCGCGCTCCCGCAGTCGCCCCAGCTGTTCAAGCAGCTACTGATGGTGTCTGGTGTTGACCGTTACTACCAGATTGCCAAGTGTTTCCGGGACGAGGATCTGCGTGCGGACCGTCAGCCGGAATTCACCCAGGTGGACATTGAGGCCTCCTTCATTGACGAAGAGACCCTGATGGGATTGAACGAAGATATGGTTCGTTCCCTTTTCAAAGATGTACTCGATGTTGAACTGCCGTCTTTCCCGCAGATGCCCTATGCCGAGGCGATGCAGCGCTACGGCAGCGACAAGCCGGATCTGCGTATTCCGCTGGAACTGCTGGACGTGAACGATCTGGTTGAAGGCGTGGACTTCAAGGTCTTCGCCGGTCCCGCCAAGGATCCAAAGGGCCGTGTGGCGGCTCTGCGTGTGCCGAAGGGTGGTGAGCTGACCCGGAAGCAGATTGACGACTACACCAAGTTTGTCGGTATCTACGGTGCCAAGGGCCTTGCCTATATCAAGGTCAATGACCTGTCCAAGGGCGTAGAAGGCCTGCAGTCTCCGATCATCAAGTTCCTGGGTGATGACGTAGCCCTGGCGATCATGGAGCGTGTGGGTGCTGAAGACGGCGACATCGTATTCTTCGGTGCAGACAAAACCAACGTGGTCAACGAAGCCCTGGGCGCACTGCGAATCAAGATCGGTCACGATCTGGACATGCTGACCGCCGAGTGGGCACCGCTCTGGGTTGTGGATTTCCCGATGTTCGAGGAAACCCCGGACGGCGGCCTGACCGCGATTCACCACCCGTTCACCGCGCCTTCCTGCAGCCCGGAAGATCTGGCCGCAGATCCCGCCAATGCACTGTCCCGTGCTTACGACATGGTATTGAACGGTACCGAGCTGGGCGGCGGTTCAATCCGTATCCACGATGAGAAAATGCAGGAAGCGGTCTTCCGCATCCTGGGTATCGGCGAGGAAGAAGCCCGGGCCAAGTTCGGCTTCCTGCTGGATGCCCTGAAATTCGGTTGCCCGCCCCATGGTGGTCTGGCGTTCGGCCTGGATCGTCTGGTCATGCTGATGACTGGTGCCACATCTATCCGTGACGTCATCGCATTCCCGAAAACCCAGAGTGCCACCTGCCTGATGACCCAGGCGCCCGGCGAAGTGGACGAGAAGCAGCTGCGTGAGTTGCACATCCGCCTGCGCAAACCGTCAAAGCCGCTCGAAGGCAACAAAGCTGAATCCGGCGAGGGTAACGAGTAAGTCAGTGATTTAAGGGAGGAGCTGTATGGCGGGTCACAGTAAGTGGGCCAACATCAAGCACCGCAAGGCGGCACAGGATGCCAGGCGGGGCAAGATCTTCACCAAAATCATTCGTGAGCTGACCGTAGCCGCGCGCCAGGGCGGGGGGAATCCAGACGATAATCCCCGTCTGCGCGCGGTCATCGACAAGGCGCTCACCGCGAATATGAAAAAAGACACCATTGAGCGCGCGGTCGAGCGTGGCGCCGGTGGTGGCGATGATGACAACTACGAAGAGCTGACCTACGAAGGCTATGGCCCGGGTGGTGTGGCGATATTCGTGGAAGTCATGACCGATAACAAGAACCGGTCTGTGGCCGAGATCCGTCACGCCTTCAACAAGATGGGTGGCAACCTCGGCACCGACGGTTCGGTAGCCTACCTCTTCAGCAAGCAAGGTATCATCAGCTACGGTCCGGAGTGGGAAGAGGACCGGCTGGTGGAAGCCGTGCTCAGTGCCGGCGCCGAGGACCTTGCGGCCCAGGACGACGGTTCCTGGGAAATAGTTACCACACCCGAGCAGTTTCTGGACGTCAAGGAATCGCTGGTCAATGCGGGACTGGTGCCGGACAATGCTGAAGTAACCATGGTTCCCTCCACACGGGCTGAGCTGGATCGGGACGGCGCAGAAACCATCCTCAAGCTCATAGATATGCTCGAAGACCTGGACGATGTTCAGAATGTCTATCACAACGCGGATATCTCCGGCGAGATTATGGAGTCTCTGTGACCAGTCAGGGGCATTGATGTGGCGATAATTCTGGGCGTTGATCCGGGGTCACGAATTACCGGTTACGGCGTCATCCGGGCTGATGGTCGACACATCGAGTACATCGATAGTGGCTGTATCAGGGTGGGCGAGAAGCCCATGGCGGAGCGCCTTCAGACTATCTTCCAGAGCCTTGCCACCCTGATCGGCGAGTACCGACCGGAAGAATTCGCCATTGAGCAGGTGTTCATGGCTCGCAATCCTGACTCCGCCCTGAAACTTGGCCAGGCCCGTGGTGCGGCCATCGTCAGTGCCGCCAACAGTGGGCTGGCGGTTCATGAATACTCGGCCCGGCAGGTTAAGCAGGCGGTGGTCGGCAAGGGCGGCGCTGACAAGTCTCAAGTGCAGCACATGGTTCAGGTATTGCTCTCGCTCTCACGCAAGCCCCAGGCAGATGCGGCCGATGCGCTGGCAATTGCCATGTGCCACGCCCACATGAGCCAAAGTATTCTGCGGGTGGCCAGTGGCGCCGGAAAGGTCAGAAGCGGTCGCGTGCGACAACAATAAACCGCTCACAGGAGCGACAGGAGATTCAGCTTGATTGGTCGTATCCGAGGTATTCTGGTAGAGAAGGCTCCGGGTCAGGCGCTGGTGGAATGCGCCGGACTGGGGTACGAAGTCGACATTCCCTACACCACCTTCTTTCATCTGCCGGAAACCGGTGATGAAGTGACCCTGCATACCCATTTCGCCGTCCGCGAAGATGCCCAGAGCCTGTATGGCTTTGCTTCCAGCCTGGACCGGGATCTGTTTCGCCTGCTGATCAAGGTCAACGGGGTTGGCCCGAAACTGGCGGTCGGCATTCTCTCCGGTCTGGACGCCCAGCAATTCATTCGCTGCGTTGAAAACCGCGACTCCGCCTCACTGGTCAAGCTACCCGGCGTTGGCAAGAAAACCGCAGAACGCCTTCTTATTGAAATGACGGACCGGATAGGGCAACTTGAAGGGCAGTTTGTGCCAACGTCGTCTGAGGCGACAGGACTGGATCAAGTGGGCGGACAAGGCCCATCTGGCGGGCCGGCAGCGACCGAGGAAGCGGAGGCTGCGCTGATCTCACTGGGCTACAAGCCCCAGGAGGCTGCCAAGGCGATCAACAAAGTGGCCGAGGAGGGTATGACCAGCGAAACCCTCATCCGTCTGGCTCTGCGAAACATGATCCCGGCCTGATCACGAAGACCTGTCGCGAACCTGTAGAGAGCGTAACGTGACACCTGCAAACCCCTTTGTACAATTGGGTCTGCGCTGAAATAGCGGGCAAACGTGAGGCACGATGTTGATTCCCACACTATGGGTGATGCCATGATCGAATCCGACCGGTTGATCTCGGCCCGGGCCGGTGAATACGAGGAAGTACAGGACAGGGCTATTCGCCCGACGCTTTTGGCTGAATACGTTGGCCAGCCCACGGTGCGTGAGCAGATGGATATTTTCATATCCGCCGCGCGCGGGCGTCAGGAAGCGCTGGACCACGTTCTGATCTTTGGCCCGCCCGGCCTGGGTAAGACAACCCTGGCCAATATCGTTGCTAACGAGATGGGGGTGTCCATCAAGACAACCTCCGGTCCGGTGCTCGAAAAAGCCGGGGACCTGGCGGCAATGCTGACCAACCTTGAAGAAGGTGACGTCCTCTTCATTGACGAGATTCACCGTCTCAGCGCCGCCGTCGAAGAAGTCCTCTATCCCGCGATGGAAGATTACCAGCTCGATATCATGATCGGGGAGGGTCCGGCTGCCCGATCCATCAAGCTGGATCTGCCACCTTTTACCCTTGTCGGGGCCACTACCCGCGCGGGTTTGCTGACATCGCCCTTGCGGGACCGCTTCGGGATTGTCCAGCGTCTGGAGTTCTACAACACCGAGGACCTCACCAGCATCATTCTGCGTTCCGCACGCCTGTCTTCGGTTTCCGTTGATGAGGCAGGCGCATTTGAAATCGCTCGCCGGTCAAGGGGCACGCCGCGGATCGCCAACCGTTTGTTGCGCCGTGTGCGGGATTTTGCGGAGGTCCGTGCCGACGGTCGGATTACTTCCGACATAGCCGATCAGGCCCTGAACATGCTGAAAGTAGATAACCAGGGGTTCGACCATATGGATCGTCGCCTGCTGCTGGCGATGATCGAAAAGTTCGACGGTGGCCCCGTGGGGGTCGAGAGCCTTGCGGCAGCAATCAGTGAGGAGCGCGGCACCATCGAGGATGTGCTTGAGCCCTTCCTGATCCAGCAGGGGTATATGGTCCGGACTCCGAGGGGGCGGATGGTGACGTCCAACGCCTATCAGCACTTTGGCGTCATTCCGCCGAAGTCGGGCAGGGAGGACGATCTTTTTGGTTGAGCAGACGCCAGAGGCGAGGTTCGAGCTGCCCATCCGGGTCTATATTGAGGACACCGATGCCGGTGGCATCGTATTTCACGCCAAATATCTCCATTACATGGAGCGCGCCCGGACCGAATGGGTACGCAGTTGCGGAGTTGGCCTCAGGGCGGGTTTAGCAGACAACATCAGTTATGTTGTGCAGCGGCTGACCATTCACTATGCGGTACCGGCAAAGCTTGATGACGAACTGCTGGTCACTGCGGAACCGGTCGCTTATGGCAGAGTTTGGATGGATTTCCGGCAGCGTGTTTTTCGGGTCGGAGACCGAAAACTGCTGAGTGACAGTGACGTGCGTGTAGCCTGCATCGCGCTTGATTCCGGTCGTCCCCGCCGGTTACCCGAAAACATGCAGGAATTGCTGGCCAGGAATGTCCAGCCCACTGAACCGATAAACAGAACGAGCCAGGAGTAAGAAGTGGATTCAGAACTTTCAGTCTGGTACCTCATTGCAAATGCCGGTGTCTTGGTACAGCTGGTCATGCTTTTGCTGGCCCTGGCGTCGATCATGTCATGGGCGTTGATTTTCCAGCGCCTGCAGGTATTCCGGAAAGCCAAGCGGGCTCAACTGGCGTTTGAAGAGCGTTTTTGGTCCGGCATGGATCTCGGCCAGTTGTACCGCGAGGTGAATGCCGATCCGACGCCGTTTTCCGGCATGGAATCCCTGTTCCGGGCCGGTTTCAAAGAGTTTTCCCGGCTACGCCAGCAAAGCCGGGATGCCGATGCGGTCATGGAAGGCACCCAGCGCGCTATGCGTGTGGCTTTTTCCCGTGAGCACGAGCGGCTTGAGGCCAGTTTGCCGTTTCTGGCCACGGTCGGCTCCACCAGTCCGTACGTCGGTCTATTTGGTACCGTTTGGGGCATCATGAACTCTTTCCGCGGCCTGGCTCAGGTTCAGCAGGCAACGCTGGCAACGGTGGCCCCCGGCATTTCTGAGGCCTTGATCGCGACCGCCATGGGCCTGTTCGCCGCAATACCGGCCGTTATCGCCTACAACCGGTTCTCGGCCATGTCGGATGCCCTGCTCAAGAACTATGAAACCTTTGCTGATGAGTTTTCCAGCATTCTCCATCGTCGCGTTCACCAGAGCGAAAAGGGTGCTGCATGACAGTGGTGGAATTCATGGGCGGGGATCAGCTTAGGAGCACTGCTTTATGAAAGGCATGGGAATGATGCCGGAAAACCGGCGCAAGCCGATGTCAGAGATCAATGTTGTTCCATACATTGACGTGATGCTGGTGCTGCTGATTATTTTCATGGTCACCGCTCCGATGCTGACCCAGGGAGTCAAGGTAGATTTGCCTCAGACAACCTCGGATCCGATTCAGGCTGATAAGGATGTAGAGTCCATAATCGTTTCCGTAGATGCGAACGGTGCTTACTACGTGGAAATCGGTGATGAGGGCAGTGACCCCATGACGTTGGCAGATTTACGGGCGCAGATTTCCAAAATTCTTTCACAGCGCGCTTCAAGCGAGGTTCTGGTTCGCGGTGATGAAAACGTTCCTTACGGCACGGTTGTCAGGCTGATGGCAGAGCTACAGGGTGCCGGGGCGAGCAGTATCGGCCTGATCACTGAATCACCCCGGGACGACAATTGATAGTGGTGCGGGCAGGAGTGTTGTGAGAGATAACCAGCGGGAAGTAACCACAACCGGCGTGTCTCCGTGGAAATCACCGGTGGCGCTCTCGGTAACGCTGCACCTGTTGATTCTGGGTATCGCGCTGGCAGGTTGGTCCTGGACCAGTACCGATCACGAGCCGCCGCCGAGAAGCATTTCTGCGCGGTTGATTACTCAGCAAGAGCCTGAGCCCAGCCCGGTTGTTGAGCCAGATGATCAACAGAAGCGGGATGAAGAGCGCCTTGCCGAGGAGCAGCGTCGCCGGGAAGAAGCAGAGCGGCAAAGGCAGGAGGAAGAGGCCCGCCGCATTGCCGAACAGAAGCGCCAGGAAGAGCAGAAACGACTTCAGCAGCAGAAAGAACAAGAGCGCCAGGAAGCCGAAGCGAAGGAACGGGAAGCCCAGAAAGCGCGTGAAGAGGAAGCGGCGCGTAAAAAGGCGGAAGCGGAAGCCAAAGAGCGTGCTCGACAGAAAGCCGAGGAAGAGAAGCGCCGGCAAGAAGAGGCCAGACGAAAGGCCGAAGAAGAGAAGCGTAGGCAGGAAGAGCAGCGCAAGCGGGAAGAGGCCGAACGCAAGCGCCAGGAGGAACTGGCTCGCCAGGAAGCTGAGCGCAAACGTCTCGAGGCGGAGCGGAAGCTTCGGGAACAGCAGCTTGAGGCTCAGGCGGAGGCGGCTCAAAAAGCTCGGGAAGAGCAAGCCCGTCGCCAGCAAGAGGCGGCTGCCGCGAAAGCCCGGGAAGCTCAGATGCTGTCGGATAGTGAGAAGTACCAGGCACTGATCCGTGAGCGATTGAGCCAGGCGTGGTATCCGCCATCGTCGGCCACTGAAGAGATGACCGCGCGGCTCCAGATCAACCTGTTACCGACCGGAGAGCTTGCCGGAGTACGTTTGGTCAGCAGCAGTGGCAACACTGCTTTTGATAATTCCGCTTTGGGAGCAGTGCGCTCACTGAGCCGTTACCCGATACCCAATGATCGGGATACCTTTGAACGGTATTTCCGACAGTTTACGATTGAATTCAACCCACGCCGGTTGAGATAAGGATACGGATAACACCATGACACATCGTATTTGGTACAAACCGTCCAGAACGCTGCTCGCCGCCATTGCCCTGATTTTCTTCGCGGTTTCAGGAGCCCGTGCCGAGCTTTTAATCCGGATTACCGAAGGTGCCGATGCCGCTATTCCTGTTGCGGTGGTGCCCTTCGCTGAGTCCGGACAGATGCCGGCCGGAGACAAAGCCGGCAGCATTGTCCAGGCGGATCTGTCCATGACTGGGGAGTTCCGTACCCTACCTCCGGAGAAAATGCTGAGCCTGCCATCCCGGCGGGAAGAAGTGTATTTTCGGGATTGGCGTCTTCTTGGCCAGCGCTACGTGCTGGTCGGGTCGCTCACTCGAAGCGGTGACCGTGTCCAGGCCCGCTATGAGCTGTTCGATGTAAACCGAGAGGAGCGGATTCTCGGTGAAACCGCCGCTGCACCGGCTTCCAATATGCGCTCTCTGGCGCACCATGTCAGCGACAAGGTTTATGAAGCCATCACTGGCGTGCCTGGCGCTTTCTCAACCAAGCTGGCCTACGTGACGCTGGATACTGCCAATGGCAAGCCCCGTTACCGTCTGCAGGTGAGTGACGTTGATGGCAAGCGCGCCCGGATACGGCTGGAAAGCCAGGAGCCCATTTTGTCACCGGCCTGGTCACCGGATGGCAAGAAGCTGGCCTATGTGTCGTTCGAAACTGGCAAGCCGGTTATTTTTGTTCATGAACTTGGGACTGGTAAGCGTACCAAAGTGGCTGATTTTCCTGGGCTGAACTCGGCGCCGGCCTGGTCGGACGACGGCAGATCGCTATTGATGACCCTTTCGAAAGATGGCAATGCCGAGATCTACCGGATGAATCTGGAGAGTCGACAACTGACCAAGCTGACCAACCATTGGGCTATTGATACCGAACCGAGCTGGGACGCCAGTGGCAAGGGCGTTTTCTTCACTTCGGATCGATCCGGCGGCCCGCAGATTTACCACATGGAAACACCAGGTGCGGAGCCCCGTCGTATTACCTTTGGCAGCCGCTACAACGCCCGACCCAGGCCCGACAATGATGGACAGTATGTTTATTACGTTCACCAGCGGGATCGGGCATTTCACATTGCACGTACCGAACTGAAAACCGGTGAGGAAACCATCCTTACCCGTACGGAGTCTGATGAGTCTCCCAGTGTGGCTCCCAACGGCCGGATGCTGATCTATGCCACCCGGCAGAACGGGACCAACGTGCTCACGGTTATTTCTGCGGATGGTGGGGCAGCATACAGCTTGCCCGCATCCGAGGGGGATGTCCGTGAGCCTGCCTGGGGACCTTTGGTTCGCTGATTGCCGGGGCTTGTCGGCGTCGGCAATTGTTCAACTAACTACGTCACTCAACTGAAAGGAAGGAAGTATGAATTTTTCGGCTCAATCAAAAGCATTCGCGCTGTTGTTGTCTGTTGGTCTGGTAGCTGGTTGTAGCTCCACCGGTGGTACCCCAGAGGAAGGCGGTGAGTATGGCTCAGATGTTGCTGCGGTAGACCAGGAAGGCGGTTCCACTGTTTATGGCGGTGATGACCAGGGTGGTGTTTCTTCGTCAGCCATGACCGAAGAAGAGCGCATGGCCGCGCGCGAGCAGGCAGAGCAGCAGGCTCTGCGCGAAGTTACCGTGTTCTACTTTGATTTCGACACTGCTGAAATCAAGCAGGAAGCGCGCGACGTCCTGGTTGCTCATGCTCGCTTCCTCGCCAATAACCCGGGTCAGAGTGTGCGTATCGAGGGCCACGCCGATGAGCGCGGCACCAAGGAATACAACCTGGCTCTTGGTGAGCGTCGTGCCAACGCTGTACAGCGCTTCCTGATCGTCAATGGCGCTTCACGTGGCCAGCTCGAAACCGTAAGCTATGGTGAAGAGAAGCCGGCAGTGATGGGTTCCAGCGAAAGTGCCTGGGCCCAGAACCGTCGTGTGGAACTCGTATTTGAGTAATCACACAGGAAGGACCATGAGAAAAACCCTCATGGCGACAGTGGTGTTCCCGCTCGCCCTCGGGCAGGCGGGAGTTACCCTGGCGCAATCAGCTCAGGACAATCAGCGCAGCGCCAATAGCAGCCAGGCGACGTCTGAACTGTTCTACATGATCCAGCAGCTTCAGGGTGAAGTCAGGCGGCTCCAGGGCGAAGTCGAGGAGCAGAGGCATTTGATTAACCGTCTGCAGCAGCAGGGGCGTGACCGCTATATCGATCTGGACCAGCGTATTCTGGACCTCTCGGAAAAGGTGGCCTCTCAACCCGCTCCCGATACCAGCGTCGGTAACGGCTCTACAGCCTCCGGATCCGCTCCGGCGGCAAAGGAATACCGACAGCCGGATGCGGAAGAGCGAAAGGCCTACGAACAGATCCAGGATCTGATCCGTAACCAGAAACAATACGATGAGGCCGTCAGCCGGATATACGAGTTCATCGATGAATATCCGGAAGGCGATCTGACTGTGAACGCCTATTACTGGCTGGGTGAGGTGTACCTGGTCAAGCCGCAGTTGGAGCAGGCAAAGCAGGCGTTCACCATTGTTGCTACCCGCTTTGCCGATCACCGCAAGGCTCCGGATGCCGTCTACAAGCTGGGTGTGACCCATGATCGCCTGGGTGAAAAGGAACAAGCACGGCGCAGCATGCAAACGGTGATTGAAGATTACCCGTCCAGCAGTGCTGCGGACCTGGCGCGGAAGTTTCTTGAGTCCCAGAACGGCTGATTGCCGGGCGTGGCAAAAATGTTGAGAAACCTGAGACAAAGGGGTTGATCAACGGCCAAAAATCATTACTATATGCGCCTCGTTTGGGTCGTTAGCTCAGTTGGTAGAGCAGTTGGCTTTTAACCAATTGGTCGAAGGTTCGAATCCTTCACGACCCACCAAACACGAAATACCGGGTGGGCTGAGTCATTCGGTATGGGTTGAAGCCACGGCTTCAGTCGGCAGTTCAGGGTCGTTAGCTCAGTTGGTAGAGCAGTTGGCTTTTAACCAATTGGTCGAAGGTTCGAATCCTTCACGACCCACCAAATAACAGGAACCTGCGGGTTTTTGTGAAAAAAGAGCCTCCGGGCTCTTTTTTTTTGCGTATACGTTCCTACCTAGGTAAACAGGAAATAGAAAAAACAATCACAACTTTGTGATAGCACTGTTTCAGAAACATTAAGGCCGGGGCATGAATGCTATAATGCCCCGGTGCACGCAACACAGAGACGCAGTAATGACCTACGCTGAAGACCGTATCCTGATTCAAGAACACCTGGCCCATGCCGCCGAGCCGAAGCCGCTCAGTGAGGACGAAAAGTCTGAGCTGGAGGCTCGTATCAAATCGGCCCTGAAGGATCAGGATGCGGTGCTTGTGGCTCATTATTACACCGATCCCGACATTCAGCGTCTTGCCGAAGAAACCGGTGGCTGTGTTGCCGATTCCCTGGAGATGGCGCGGTTTGGTAACCAGCATTCAGCTTCGACCATCGTGGTGGCCGGCGTAAGGTTCATGGGTGAAACCGCCAAGATTCTGAATCCGGAAAAGCGTGTTCTGATGCCGACGCTTGAAGCAACCTGCTCCCTGGATGTGGGCTGTCCTGCTGATGAATTCGCCGAGTTTTGCGATCAGCATCCAGACCGTACCGTTGTGGTCTATGCCAATACCTCGGCAGCGGTGAAGGCGAGGGCAGACTGGGTGGTCACCTCAAGCTGTGCCCAGGCAATTGTTGAAGATCTGGATGCTCGCGGCGAAAAAATTCTCTGGGCGCCGGACAAACACCTGGGACACTATGTTCAGAAAACCACAGGCGCCGATATGCTGCTCTGGGACGGCTCCTGTATCGTCCATGAGGAATTCAAATATCGCGGGCTGGAGGATTTGAAGGCGCTGTATCCGGACGCAGCGGTTCTGGTCCACCCGGAATCGCCGGATGCCGTGGTTGAGATGGCGGATGTTGTGGGATCAACCTCGCAGCTGATTCACGCCGTCCAGACCTTGCCGAACGAAAAGTTCATTGTTGCCACCGACAACGGCATCTTCTACAAGATGCAGCAGTTGGCCCCGAACAAAACGCTGATTGAGGCGCCCACTGCAGGTAATGGAGCCACCTGTCGCAGCTGCGCCCATTGTCCCTGGATGGCCATGAATGGCCTCAAGAATCTGCTACAGGTGCTGGAACAGGGTGATCAGGAAGTTCTGGTGGACCCGGAACTGAGAGAGAAAGCTCTGCAGCCTCTGGAGCGCATGCTGGATTTCACCGCCAACATGAATCTGAAGGCTGCTGGCAACGCCTGATCAACTGTTGGCCCGGGCGTGCAGGCGGCTGGTGATTTCCGCCAGTCGCTCGGTCACAATCTGCCGTTGTGGAGCGCCCGCCGGCAACTTCTCCTGGGCCTGCCTGAGCTGACGCTGGGCAGACTCCAGATCGCCCATCAGGACATCGTATTCTGCGCGGGCGCGATGCACCCCAACGATGTTCCTTGCCATACCCTCTGCCTCTGCCAGTTTTAGCCATAGGTGTTCTTGTCCTGGCAGTTGGCGGGTGAGCTGTTTAAGGTATTCCGCCGCTGCCGCGCCATTGCCGTCTGCTATTTCCGTGCGGGCCAGCGTGTGGGTGATTGGATAGTTCCCCGGGTTCCGCGTCAGCGCGTCTTTCAGGATAACCCGTGCCTGGTCCATGCGATTCTGCGCCAGTCTGACTTCCGCCAGGGTGACCTGAAACGTGATCCGGCCGGGGTTCTTGGTTAGCAGATCATTCAGTGTGTCTACTGCCTTGTCGTACTGCCTGTCCTCGAGATAGGCCACGGACAAGCCATAGCGGATAGCGTCGTTTCTTTGTGCATCGGGTCGGTCCAGGTAGGCCTCGAAGGTCTCCACGGCAACGTCGGGTGAGGGCGCGTAGTGTACCTGCAGCCTGCTGCGCATCAGGTGATATTCCTGGCCGTCCCGGATGTCTTCGTCCGGATACTGTTCTGCACGGCTACGTGTGTCGGCCACACGGCTCTGGGTTAACGGGTGTGTGGACAGGTACTCGGGCAGTCGATTTCCCTGCATGCGATTCTGGCGCATCATGATCTCAAACATTTCTGGCATGCCACGAGGGTCCATTCCGGCACTGGCCAGGATGTCGAGCCCGACCCTGTCGGCTTCCTGTTCATGGGCGCGGCTGTACGCAAGCATGTTCTGAGCCGCCAGGGCCTGGGTGCCCGCAATAGCGGCAAAACCGATATCAGACTGGGTGACCGCCGACAACACAATGCCGGCAATCATGCCCGCGAGTGTGAGCGGCGCACTGGTTTCCTGTTGTTCCATGCGTCGGGCGAAATGCCGCTGACTGAGATGGGCAAGCTCGTGGGCCAGAACGGAGGCAAATTGTTGCTCAGTGGCTGCGTTGAGGAACAGGCCGCCGTTGACACCAACAATGCCGCCGGGCACGGCGAAAGCGTTGATGGCGGGGCTGTCGATCAGTGCGAGGGTCAGGTTTCGGTTCTGGAGTGGCGCTGAGGGCACCAGGCGATAGGTAATGGCGCTCAGGTAATCATAAACCAGAGGGTCGCTGATTCGCGGTGCTGACCGGCGGATAGACACCATGACCTGTTGGCCAATATCCGATTCCTGTTGACCCGCAATCAGGCCTCCACCGTTACCGCCAATGCTTGGTAGCCTGCTTTCCTGGGCATGGCCCGGCAGGGAAACGAGCAACAGTGCCAGCAGGGCGATGATGGCCAGTGCCGGGAGCGTTCGAGGTTGGAGTTGGTTAACAATCATGTAGTGCCGGATGCCTGTGGTCTGAATCGCCGATTTGACAGCGGTTTACGATAAAAAGTTCTGATCCCCCGCTTGAAGAGGATTGTGATGCAATACATTATCACTGTCGGCATAATGCCCGCTTGTTAAATCCGCTTATTATTTTTGTGATGGTGTATCGCTAGTATGGTTGATCGAACGCTTGATGCCTCCGGGTTGCGCTGCCCGATGCCGCTGCTGAAAACCAAATTGGAACTGAACAGCATGGCGCCCGGTGAAGAACTCGAAGTGATCGCCACGGATGCTGGTTCGGCCCGTGACATCCCGGCCTTCCTGCAGATGTCTGATCACCTGTTGATGAGCAGTTCTGAAACCGCCGGGCAGTACCGGTTTGTGATAAAGTGCGGCGGTTAAGGTTTCGGAGCTGTAAATGATCAGGACACTACGCGGTCTCGCGCACAAATACTTCTCGGATGAAGAAGCCGTCATCCTGTTCCTGATACTGGTAACAGGAACCATCTTCGTTATCTGGTTCGGTGCCATGCTTGCGCCAGCCATTGCCTCTTTGATCGTCGCCTTTATTCTGCAGGGCTTGGTGACCAAGCTCAACAAGCTGGGTGTGCCGGAGACGATCTCGATCATCGGGGTGTTCCTGGTGTTTCTTGGTGTGCTTGTGGGGTTCCTGTTCGGCTTGCTTCCGCTGATCTGGACGCAGCTGAGTAACCTGGCCGGTGAGGCGCCGCGAATCATTCGGGAGCTGCAGTCTTATCTTGAGCTGCTGCCGCAGCAGTATCCGCATCTGATCTCCGGAGAGGCCGTCAGCACTGTCTATAGTCAGGTAAGTACCGAAGTGGGCCACATGACCCAATGGCTGGTGTCTTTCTCGCTGTCCAGCATTCCCGATCTGGTGGCGTTACTGATCTATATGGTGCTGGTGCCAATCTTGGTGTTTTTCTTCCTGAAGGACAGGGAGGTTCTGCTCAACTCCATCGCCAAACTGTTGCCACCTCAGCGTCCAATGATGCTGCAGATCTGGCACGAGGTGAATCTTCAGTGTGCCAACTATGTCCGTGGCAAGGCGGTCGAGATTCTGATCGTTGGTGGTGCTACTTACATTGGCTTCAAACTGTTGGGCATGCCCTACGCCGCGCTGCTCTCACTGCTGGTGGGTCTTAGTGTGGTGATTCCCTACATTGGCGCCGCTGTCGTGACCATTCCTGTTGCGGTGATTGCCCTGTTTGCCTTCGGCTGGGGTAGTCACTTCATCTGGGTCATGGTGGTGTACGGCGTCATCCAGGCTCTGGACGGTAACGTTCTGGTGCCGATTCTCTTCTCGGAGGTGAACAACCTTCACCCGGTGGCGATTATTGTCGCGGTGTTGTTCTTCGGGGGAATCTGGGGCTTGTGGGGTGTTTTCTTCGCCATTCCGCTGGCAACGATGCTCAAGGCCGTGTTTGCCGCCTGGCCGGTGAAGGAGTCTGCGCCGCTGACCGAAACCAGCGACGCCTGAAAGGCGCTTAGAGCGCCTTTACAGCCTCCAGGACCTCGTCGGCGTGGCCTTTGACCTTCACGCTGCGCCACTCAGCGGTCAATACGCCGTCCTTGTCGATCAGGAAGGTGCTGCGATCGACGCCCATGTATTCCTTGCCATAGAGCTTTTTCAGCTTGATGACGTCAAAGAGGTTGCAAAGGGCTTCGTCCTTGTCTGAAATCAGGTGGAAGGGAAATTCATGCTTGGCCCGGAAGTTCTCATGGGCTTTCAGGCCGTCTCGTGATACCCCGAGAATGACCGTATCCAGCTCTTCAAACTCTTTCATCCGGTCCCGAAAGTCCTGGCCTTCGGTGGTGCAGCCAGGGGTGTTGTCCTTCGGATAGAAGTAAATCACCACGTTCTGACCTTTCAGATTGTCCAACCTAATGGTCTGGTCTCCGGTAGCGGGAGCTTCAAAATCCGGAACGGGTTTGTTTAACTCAACGGATGGCATGACATCTCCTTTAATTCCCTTGTGTCAGTTCGTGCCCAACATTACCATATCGGTTTTATTCGGACGGAGCTTTTATGATTACGGGTAGCCTTGTCGCGCTGGTCACGCCCATGCATCCAAACGGTGATATCCACTGGGAGGATCTGGACAAGCTGGTAGACTTTCATATTGAAAACGGGACCCATGGCATTGTTGCCGTAGGCACTACCGGCGAATCCGCAACGCTCGACCCGAAAGAGCATTGCAAGACCATCGGTCACATCATCAAACGGGTTGATGGTCGGATCCCGGTCATTGCAGGCACTGGCGGGAACAGCACCCGTGAGGCCATCGAACTTACTTCGGAGGCCCACAAGCTTGGCGCCGATGCCTGTCTTCTTGTTGTGCCTTACTACAACAAGCCGACGCAGGAGGGCCTGTACCAGCACTTCAAAGCCATCGCCGAAGCCGTCCCCGGCATGAACCAGATGCTGTACAACGTGCCGGGCAGAACCGCCTGTGACATGCTGAACGAGACCGTGCTCCGGCTCGCCGATATTCCGAACATTGTGGGTATCAAAGACGCCACCGGCAATATTCCCCGGGGTGCAGAACTGATCGAAGCGTTGAATGGCCGTCTGGCCGTGTATTCGGGTGATGACGCCACTGCGGCGGAACTTATGCTGGCCGGTGCCAAGGGCAACGTCTCTGTTACTGCCAACGTTGCTCCGAAGGGAATGTCGCAGCTGTGCGAAGCGGCCGTTGCCGGTAACCGCGAGGAAACAGAGCGTCTTAACGAGCTACTGATGCCCCTGAACCGGAAGTTGTTTCTTGAGGCAAACCCGATCCCGGTGAAGTGGGCTCTTCATCGCATGGGGATGATTGGAGAGGGTATCCGCCTGCCGCTGACTCCGCTTAGTGAAAAGTTTCATGGCGAAGTGGAAGATGCCCTCAAGGCCTCAGGTGTACTCTGAGTTTGCTTAAATCATCCCATCCCCGGAGTAACCTGATGCAGGTTCTAAAAGGAACCGGTAGTACCCTGATGTTGAAACCCGTTTTTGTCGTATCCGGACTGCTGCTTCTAGCGGCAGCTTCGGGATGCGGTCTGGTTGAGGATCGTTCCGAACGTTATGTGAATGCGACTGAAGGGCAGCGACTGGAGTTGCCGGAAACCGCCGACGATTCCCGCTTCAGCCAGACCATGCCAATCCGAGATGTCCAGTCGGCCGATGCCAGCAAGATGTATCCGTCCGATATTCCGCCTCCGCCAGATATGACTTCGGATATCCTGGATGAAAACTATGTGATCGAAGAGCTTGATGGCCGGCTCTGGCTTCTGGTCAATGACGTGCCGGGAAGAATTTGGCCCGCGGTAAACAGCTACCTGTCCGAGCGGAGCCTGGGTGTCGGCTTCGATAGCCCCCAACTGGGGATTCTGCAAACGGAAGTTGCTAACTTCAGCAAGCGCGCCCGGGATCTGGTGGAGTTGTCGGATAACCCGTCAGCTGGCGAGCAGAAAGTGGTTCTTCAGGTGCGTATGGCCCCCGGCGTCCGCCGCAAGACCACCGAAGTACAGGTACGCAGGTTGGAAGTGGCTGATCAGCCGGACGAGCTGATTCCCTGGGCCGAAGTGACCGATCCTTCGGAGCAGGCACTGGAGCTGCAGAAACGCCTGTTGTCCGATCTGGGTGACTTTCTCAGAGCCCGGGAAGAAACCAAGTCCTTTTCCCGTGCCGCATCCGGAATGGTCAGCGACCCCCTCGTTCGCCTGATCTCGGAAAACGATGAGGCGGTCGCGATCCGCATGGAGCTTGATTACGGTCGCTCCTGGGCGGAAGTCAGCCGGGCACTGACAGATTCCGCCATTCCTGTGGTCGATCTTAACCGCAGT
This sequence comes from Marinobacter sp. BW6, assembly GCF_008107725.1. Lineage (GTDB taxonomy): Bacteria > Pseudomonadota > Gammaproteobacteria > Pseudomonadales > Oleiphilaceae > Marinobacter. Next base: position 360,752 of record NZ_VIRN01000037.1, on the reverse strand, counting down.
GAAGGCTGGTTCCATGTCGACTTCCGCACCGAAGACGAGCGGGATCCGGGATGGTTCAGCTGGTTTAGCGATAAGGAAGCCCCCCAGCATACCCACACAGTAAGCCTCAGCCAGCAGAGCGACGCCATTGTCATCTCTGCCGAGGAAGTCCCGGGTTACGCTGGCAGCCGGACGACGCCGGATCTGCTCACGCAACTGTTCGATTACCTATACTGATTCAGGAAGAGGCCGCCACAGGCGGCCACTTTTCGGAGAACCCCAATGGAAAAACGCGAAGAACTTTACGCCGGCAAGGCAAAATCCGTCTACCGTACTGACGATCCTGAACGGTTCGTGCTGGTGTTCCGTGATGACACATCCGCCTTCGACGGCGAAAAAAAGGAACAGCTCAACCGCAAAGGCATGGTGAACAACAAGTTCAATGCGTTCATTATGGAAAAGCTGGAGGCGGCGGGCGTACCGACCCATTTCGAGGGACTGCTGTCTTCCACAGAATCGCTCGTGAAGAAGCTGGACATGATTCCGGTCGAATGCGTCGTTCGCAATGTTTCCGCTGGCAGTCTCTGCCGCCGTCTGGGCGTAGAAGAAGGGCAGGAACTCAACCCGCCCACCTACGAACTGTTCTTGAAGAACGACGCGCTCCACGACCCTATGGTCAACGAATCCCTGGCCGTCAGCTTTGGCTGGGCTGCAGCCGATGAGCTGGAGCAGATGAAAGAACTGACCTACCGTGTAAACGACGTGCTCAAGGCCCTGTTTGACGACGCCGGCATGCTGCTGGTGGACTACAAGCTGGAGTTCGGTCGCGGTGAAGGGAAAATCGTGCTGGGTGATGAATTCAGCCCGGACGGTTGCCGGATCTGGGACAAGGAAACCCGCAAGAAAATGGATAAAGATCGCTTTCGCCAGGGTCTGGGCGACGTTATTGAAACTTATGAAGAAGTCGGGCGCCGTTTGGGAATCCAGTTCGACTGATTGAAATTTATAACAAAATGAAAAGGTGTGTCATGCGTAAACTGATGCTTGCTGTAGGTGGTTCACTGATCCTGGTGGCGCCTTTGTCCCAGGCAGACGTGGTAGGTCTGGGTGCCAGCGTAAGTTACTGGGACTCTGATCTCACCGGTAAGGCTGCTACCAATAACGACGTTGTCGATGTGGAAAACGATCTGAATCTGGATAGTGATTCCAATGCCAATGCCTCTCTATACCTTGAGCATCCGGTGCCAGTGTTGCCCAATGTTCGGTTGAACTACACTTTGGTTGAACAAAGTGGTCGAGGCGATGTAGGTCTGGCTGGCTTCGACGGTGTTACCGGTGATGTGCAGTCTGATCTGGATCTGGAACAGTTGGACCTGACCCTGTATTACGAAGTGCTTGATAACTGGGTAAATCTCGACCTTGGCCTGACCGCCCGCGATTTGGCGGGCGACCTGATCGTGCGGCAAGCGAATGGGTTGGCCACTAGCGAAACGAGCATTGATGGCGTTATCCCCATGGGCTACCTGGCGGCCCGTTTTGATCTGCCGTTAACTGGCGTATCAGTTGGCGCAGAAGGCAATTTCATCAGCTTCGATGGTGACTCGTTGCACGATTTCAACGCCTACGGCCAGTACGAGATCTCATTGATCCAGTTCCGTGCAGGCTATCGTCAGATGTCCATTGATTACGAAGATGATAATGACCGCCTGGATGTCGAAATTGGCGGGCCGTTTGTGAGTGCCGGCGTGTCGTTCTGAGGCTGGCATTCGTTCCAAGGAGAGAAACGTGAAGATTCTTGTTACCGGAACTGCCGGTTTTATTGGCTCACATCTGGCTCATCGCCTGCTTGACCGGGGCGATGAAGTTATTGGCGTTGATAACGTCAATGATTACTACGATGTGAACCTGAAGGAAGCCCGGCTAAAGCGCCTTACTGGCAAGGCAGGCTTCACCGAAGTCCGTGAGGATGTGGCTGATCGGGCCACCATGGAAGCGCTTTTTTCCAAGCATAAACCTGAGAGGGTAGTGCACCTGGCGGCCCAGGCAGGTGTCCGGTATTCCATCGAGAATCCCCATGCCTACGTGGACGCCAACCTCGTTGGTTTCATGAACATCCTTGAAGGCTGCCGGCACAACAAGGTAAAACACCTCGTCTACGCCTCCAGCAGCTCGGTGTACGGTGCCAATGAGACCATGCCGTTCTCGGTGCACGACAACGTGGACCATCCCCTGAGTCTTTATGCGGCCTCCAAGAAGGCGAATGAGCTGATGGCACACACCTACAGCCATCTGTACAACCTGCCAACCACGGGTCTGCGGTTTTTCACGGTTTACGGTCCTTGGGGCCGGCCGGATATGGCGTTGTTTATCTTTACGAAGAAGATCCTAGCCGGCGAGCCGATCGACGTGTTCAACCATGGCCACCACCGTCGGGATTTCACTTACATCGATGACATCGTGGAAGGCGTGATCCGGACTCTGGATCAAGTTGCCGAGCCCAACGATCAGTGGAGCGGCGCAGCCCCGGATCCCGGCACCAGCAAAGCGCCTTATCGCTTGTACAACATCGGCAGCAACAATCCGGTTGAGCTGTCCCGTTTCATCGAGATTATCGAGGAGCGAGTCGGCAAGAAAGCGGAGAAAAACCTGCTTCCGTTGCAGCCGGGGGACGTGCCCGCTACCTACGCCAATGTCGATGATCTGATCGACGACGTAGGCTACAAGCCAGACACTCCCGTAGAGGAGGGGATTGCCAGGTTTGTTGACTGGTATCGGGACTTCTACAACGTATGAATCAAGGGCCAGCAACTGCTGGCCCTTCTCGTATCTGATACTCGACAATGGAGCGTTAGCGATGATGGCAGTGCTAAGAAGATGGTTCCTGATTGCCGGGCTTATCGGCCTGGCCAGCTGCACGAGCCTTCCGGAAAACATTCAGCCAGTCAAAGGTTTTGAGAGTGATCGTTACCTGGGTACCTGGTACGAAATCGCCCGCCTGGACCACTCCTTCGAGCGCGGTCTCACTAATGTTCACGCTGAATACAGCCGCAATGATGACGGCAGCATCAAAGTCATCAACCGCGGCTTTAACGTCGAAGAAGGTAAGTGGGAAGAGGCCGACGGCCGTGCGGTGTTTGTGGAGGATGAAAACACCGGTCACCTGAAGGTGTCCTTCTTCGGGCCCTTTTACGCCTCTTACGTCGTGTTCGCACTCGACCAGGAAGCATATTCCTATGCCTATGTGACAGGCTACAACCGCGACTACCTCTGGTTTCTCTCGCGCACTCCGGAAGTGACCGAAGAGGCGATCGAGGCGTTCAAGGATCGGGCCGGGGCAGAGGGGTTTGATTTGGAGGAACTGATTATTGTCGACCAGTCCCTCGCGGAATAGAGATGCAGGTCGGTCTGTCTCATGAGCTTGACTATGCTCGAGCCACCCAGGCCATGCTTCGCTTGGCTCCGGATTACGTTCTGATCGGTGAAGTTCGGAACGATCCCGCTTAATCTCAGATTTTACAAACGAAGGTTTAGCGACAAGACTGTTACCTGTAAGGAAGTAAGTTTCGCCTCAGGAAGTCGCTGGCACAAGCCATTACGACACGCTGATGCCCTGACAGACAAGGTTGTCTCACCCCAATGGCCTGCCATTGGTCGAGTCTGGTTGTATTGCATGCAGAGTATCCCCGGTGCGTTTGCTTAGGGCGACTGGGACGCAAAGCAACCACAGGCCAAGACCATGTCAGACCAGCTCGAACTCCAGATCGAACCCGAACAGGCCCCCCAGGCTAGTGGTGCTGAGTCGCTTCAGGTTCGAATCAGCTATGAAATTCCGGTTCAGAACGAAGATGAGGAAGTCTCCTTTCGTCCGGCAAGCCATCTGATGCGCCTTGATTCCAGGGCTAGCGCAAAAGTCACCATTAGGCCCATTGCTCTCAACAAGCCGGCTACGGCCGTTCTGGAGAACCGCCAGGGCCTGGAACTGGCCCCACTTGGTAGTATCGACATCGGTCATGCTGCTGAAGGCGAGCCAGCCACGCTTACTATTTCCGCCGCAGATCTAAAAGCCGCACTGGAAAGAAACTCGCCAGAGGAACAACCTGTGCTGGATCGGTCTGGCCGATTTGTAAGCCTGGGCCAGCCGGAAAGGCGCTTTGACAACTACACTCTCAGTGTGGATCTGGTTGACTCAGCTGCTAAAGCATCTGCGCTTCGTTCCCTTATGGGACTGAACCCTGACCGTGAGTTGGCAAATAATGCCGGACACGCGCCACTGGATGCTGCGTCCGCTGAAGAGCTCGGTGCTTTTTCTCTTACCGGCGCCGACCTCAAGTTTGATGGCTCTTTCCACATCCAGCGCCCCTTCAACAGTCGCACCGAAGCACAGGGTTGGGCCTGGCTCTTGAATGGCCCTGATCTCATTATCGGTTACCGTGAAGATCCTTCTCTGTCAAAGCCCCTGAATGGCCTGCGGATCATGCTGCCTTGGCAGGACATCAAGCCAGGCGCTGGCGAAGATGTGGATTCCTCATCCTCCGATGCGGCATCGGGCAATCCACCGCTGGATGTTGATGAAGACAGTCTGCTGCACGACCCTGATCTTTTTGGTGATGATCCGGGGTCCTATTGTCGGCCATTCAGTAACCCCGCCAGAATATTGGGTGAGCGTCGCTTCCATACAGTCTTTCGCGTCGAGCAACCGGAAATTGAATCAACCTCTAACAACAAACCCGATTACAAAGGGCTGATTCATCCCAAAGACTCATTCGGCAATACCATTCTGATGAGTGCAATGGTTGATAATACTGGCCGTGCCACTATGGCGAACAACGCGATCGGGCCGCTTGATGTCTATAACGACGGTGGCTTTAACCGCTTCGTTCCGAGAGACAGAGCCTCGGTAATGCCACCGGTTAAAGCCATTGATTTCCTCCCGTTACCTGGGTTGATCTGGAAAAATCGCCGGCAACCTGTCGGGCCAGACAACCCTATCGACTGGGACGGAGATTCCACTCAATACCAGGCGCTGTCTGTGGCGGGCGGTCACATAATGGAATGGCGCCTCCAATGGCGCTCAAATGGCTACTCCCTCGGTGATGTGGCCCACACGCTCACATTGGCACCGCGACAAACCCGGCGCATTGTGAAAATGGACTGGCGCCGCCGTGAGGCAAGCTCCCGCAGCGAGCGAACTGAGTTCTCGGAACAGGTAGAGCAAGGCACGTTTAGCGAGCGCGATTACAGTGACGCCGTACGATCCAACCTGAATGAATGGAGCAAGGGTGGTAGCAAATCCCAGCAAACCGGCGTCGCCGGGGGTATTGGCTTTGCCATGGGTCCTGTCGTAATCGGCGGTGGTGCAGCCCATGGTCGCGCCAGTTCCAGCAGCTGGCAAAAGGGGGGGCGCAGCGTCGCCGCCGCCGAAGAGCAAAGCCTGAGAGACTCAGTCAGGCAGTTCGGTGATTCTCTGCGCCAGTTCGAAAGCACCGTGGTCACGGAGGTTAGCCAGGAGGAAACCGTTGAGGGCGTTTCTGAAGTGGTTCGCAACTCTAACTACTGCCATTCGCTGACGGTTATTTACCACGAAATACTGCGCCACATTCGTGTGGATACGGTGTTGGCGGGGGTGCGCGAATGTCTTTTTGTACCCTTTTCAATACGCCCATTCACCTTCTCTCGGGTGGCCCGCTGGCGAGACGTGTTTGAGCGCTATCTGAAAAAACGGGAGCTTCGCTGGGCCCTGAAATACTCAGACGACATCATAAACGGATGGAACGGTTCGGAAGTTCCAGCAGGTCCCCGAAAGGATCAATTTCTGGAAAGCCTGAGCGGGTCGATCTATATCAAGCTGGGCATCGAGCGGCCAAGGGATGAAGTGGTCTCCGGTGAAATAGACGACCAGCTTTCTGAAGATGGCGCCGTGGGTGAGCGGGTTACCACCAAGGTCTGGCAGACCTACGCCGGCCTGCTCCCATTCCCGGTCGGGCAGATTGTGGCTCGAATTCGCAGCTATTCTGCCGCTCAGCGAGACACGTATTTTCAGAAAGAGATTGCCCCTGCCATGGCCCGCCGCTGGGCCGACCGCCTTCGGATTGATAACGATAGCGGCCAACTGGAGGGCGCGGACTTTACACTGGTGGGTGAATACCGCTTTAACCGGACCGTAAGAATCGACTTTACCGTACCGTCAGATTCAGTTTCGGACACCAAGCGTACCGAAATTGAAAAGCTGATCCTCTCGGCAACTGAGCACCTGCCCAAAGGCTCTGTCGCAAACGTCACGGGCGCAACCATTAACTTCCGCACGACTCACTATCAACGGCGGGTCAGAGCTCCGAGAGGCACCCACGACCTAATTTCACCGCCCGCCTGGAATGACGATGAGACAACCCGACCAGCCCCAACCGAAACAGCCACGCTTGATTTCAATGCCAGTAATTGGGAAGACCAGGACATGCGGCGGGAAGCGGAAAAGGCAAATCGCAAGATTCTGGAGCACATCAATGACAACCTGCATTACTACCACAAGGTTATCTGGTGGACCATGGACCGAGACGAGCTCTACATGCTTCTGGACGGTTTCTCCATTTCCGCCAGCGACGGTCGCTCCATTGCCTCCGTGGTTGAGCGCAACCCCATCGCCATCATGGGCAATGCCCTGGTATTCCGTGTGGCAGCGGGGGCCTTCCTGGGAGTGAATGGGCACGATAGCTACGAGGAGGCTTTCAACTATTACAAGGGCGAGGGTGCGCCCAGTGCGCCCATGCGCATCAGCCTGCCGACTGATGGTCTCTATGCCCAGGCTATTATGGACGAGTGCAATGCCTGCGAGGAGCACGAGGGATCCACCGACTGGGTATTAAACGATAAAGATCCGGCACTCGCAGATTTCCCCAGTGACTTCTTCGACTCCCGCCGTAGTCAGCCCCAGAATCTGACGCCTACCGACATGCCGGATTCTATCATCAATCTTCAGAATGCCCCGGCGGCTCCTGCACCGCAGGGCTTTGGCGACATCATGGGTGTTCTGGGCAGCAGCGGTGCCTTCCGGGACATGGCCGGCCTCGAAGGCACGCAAAAGAACGCCCTCGGTGCCATGAATGCAGCCTCCAACCTGGCCAGCCAATTTGGTGGCTTTGCGCTTCAGGCGCGCCTTGCCGAGCTCAAGGCCGAAAGCGATGCCGGCAAGAACTTTGACAAGAAGCGCGCTGCTGTAGACCGCGCTGTCGAAAAAGGCTCCATTTCAAAAGAAGACGGCGAGGCAGCCCTGCGCAAAGAAGCTGCGGAGATGGGTAAGAAAACCGCCAAAGGCGTCTCTGACCGTGCAAAATCCATTGTCGACAACTTTGGCAAGGACAAGGATGTCACCGTCACAGAGCAAGACGCCGACGGCTCCAGAACCGTTACTGTGAAGAACCCTGACAAGGGTGGAGAATCAGGCCAAGCCGGCACCACGCCCGGCGCATCGGAGCCAACCGCAGCAGAAGTGGAAGAGCAGAGGAGACTGGAATCCCAGGCACCGCATTACTTCCTGACGGAGCTGGGTTACGGGGCTTGGGAGCTGATACTGATCAACTTTGCAGTGGAATCCGGCAAGCTAAAACCAGGCCACAAGGAAGGCCTGCAGGCAGCCAGCCACCTGATGACAGAGAACACTGCTCTGGGCACATACTCAACGGCTGCCTATACCAGCAAAACAGGTTCAGATGCCTATAACACGGAACTCTCATGGAAGCGCGCAAGGTCGACTCTGGACGGCATCCGTGATTTTGGGATACCAGATGTACAGATTGATGGTACTGAGTTCTCCAGCTTCAGTATCAATGCCGTCGGTGAAGCCCGTTCTCTGGCGGATTACCTGCGCGAGCGTGGCTACCAGGTGCCAGATGACCTGCCGACTGAAAATCCTTACGACAGAGGCGTAGTCATCCAGCTTTCCGAATTTCCGGAACTGCGCCAGGTGGATGCATCAGCCCCTTACTGGAAGAACCCTACCGATCAATGGCGCATGCGTCTGCTATATCCCAAGAAGGATTCGGGTCCGGAGCTCGCCATTCCCAAGGGGCTGAAAGATATCCTGAAAGTCAGTCAGTACGGCGAAGTGGATTTCGAAGCCTACGGTGTCTATGACGTCGACGGTGAGACCAAGAACGGGCCTTTGGTCAAAGGTGTGCTGCGCGGCCAGCTCATTAAGTCTATCACCCTCGGCACATCCCAGCGTGATAACTGGACCAGTTGGCTGGAGTTGAACCTCGACAACGCCCCAATGGCGCCGGTGGAAAACGACTGGCACAGCGCCAAGGTGAGTTTCCTCGGGGGCCCCATCGACCAATTGGTGGAGAAGGTATTGGGCGCTAACCCGATCGTGAGGCAAATGATCGATTTTGAGGAGGAAATCGGCAAACTGAGGGAGAAGTACAATATTCCCGATGGCGGTCAATACGGGCTACGCATTCTGCGCCATATGAACAGTTTCAAGGCACCGTTTACCTTCGAACACATTGAGCACGAGCGGATTATTCTCATTGCGCTGCACGTGCCAATGCCGGAAGTCGTGGAAGAGTGGCTCGGTGGTGTACCGCCGGCGGAATTCGGCATTTCTTCGATCGACATAGAGCCTTTCGACGGTAACTGAGGCATGGCAAGAAGTGGCGCCACGATCAGCGACGTTTGATTGTGGCGTCTCTAAGCAAGGGCGGGTCGCGAACTGGCGTAGGCGTTCCCGCCAGGGTGAGAATGGCGGCAAATTCCTAGCGCAACGGCACAGATGGCCAGACACAAAAAAAGCCACTTGGCTTGCGCTCTAAGTGACTCTTTTTCTTGCAGAATTGGTAGGACCACCCAGATTCGAACTGGGGACCTCTACCATGTCAAGGTAGCGCTCTAACCAACTGAGCTATGGTCCTATGTCCTGCAACGGGGTGGAAATATACGGATTTCGCCGATGCTGGTCAACCACTTTTATACGGTTTTCCGGTTCCTGAGTTTTGCCTTGATGGCTTTGCTGAGAACTGCCCAGCGGTTGACGATCAGTGCGGCAAAAATCAGGCCGCAGCCTGCGAGTTGAATGCTGGTCATGGCCTCACCAAACCAACCTGCAGCGAACAGGGCTACCCACACCGGTTCCAATACCAGAATCACTACGCCATGGCTGTTTGCGGACAGGCTCTGTGCGAAGGTCTGAAGCAGAAAACGTCCGGCCGTGCCAATGACCGCACTGGCGACCACCCACCAGATCAGCAAGGGGGACAGGTTGTTCAGGGTAGGCTGCCAACGTTCCATAATCATGGACTCGATCAGGGTCAGCACGCCAACCGTGAGCAGCGCAATTGCGGTCAGGGGCAGGGCGGGTACCCGATGCTTTTCCACGGTCTTGCCCAGCCGGTTGACCACCGTTCTCTGGTTGGCCGCCCTGGTATTGAGGTTGAAGTACAGGGCGAAGATTGTCGCTGCGATGACGAAGAAAATCTGGCCTGCTTCGGGGCGGAATCCGTTTTCAAGGGAGAGCAGCGCGAGCCCGGCAACGGCAATCGGAATGGCCAGCCAAGTACTCGCAGGCTGGGCTTCCTTGAACACCAACCGGGCAATAATGGGAACAATCACAACGCCCAGGCTAGTCAGGAAGGCTCCTTCGCCCAGGCTGGTTATATGCACCAGACCCATCACCCAGCAAGTCATTGCCGTGCCGAACACCAGGCCGACACCCACACTTCGACGAAGCTGATCCACGCTTAGTTTCATCAGCGAGCGGCGGGCGAAAAGGGCGAGCACGGTGCCGGCAATCAAAAACCGGGCTGCCATGAACATCAGCGGAGGCATTAAAAGCACCGCTTCTTTGGAAAACATCCAGCTGATGGCTGCGAACAGGGTGACAACAACCAGTAGAAGATCGGATTTGTGGGTGTCAGACATCGGATATCGCTTGCCGGCAATGGGTGAATCAAACGGGGAAAGCGAACCAATGTATAGTTTGCGAACTAAAAAGAAAAGATGGGTAGAACTACCGAGATAGGAAGTGGCTCTTCCATGAGCCTTTCGTTTGCCCTCTTCAGATGCGGTCAGTTGTTCAGGGTGGTGTAAACCAGATTGGACATATCTGTCTGGTCCGAGCCGGGCACTTCGATGTATTGTTCACCGGAACCCCACCACTGCCACCACGCGCGCTTGTTGTAGGTTCGGCTGGCGAAATCCACCTGCAAACCGTTGAGGGTGGTGTTGTTGACCACCGGCACGGAGATGTTGCCCGTCTCGGAGCCGAGCACACCGCTGTGGGTGGCGCCTTCGTTCATCAGTATCGGGTAGTGGTTGTAGTACAGAGCGCCCGGTCCATTCTGGCTCGTTACCTTGCCCGCCAGGCTGATGCTGGAGGAGCAGGAATCGATCCCGGCGGCGGATGTTGCACCACAGGCCGAATGGGTGGGCACCACACCATCGTCTGTTCCTGCAATGAACGGTTTGGTGATGCCGCCGTAGGAAGAGCCGCCGGCCACGAAGCGCAGCCTGGGGATTGAATTCGGGCTCACCGCCAGGTTGCGCGCTGCGTTGGTCTGCAGGTCGTTAACCACGCCCAGTTTGCCCGGCTCCGGTTCAATGCCCGTGAAGGCTTCTACCGCCGCCCTGAGGGGCCAGTTGTACCAGCTGTCGTTGTAGGCAAGGCTCAGGGCAAGGTTGGCCAGTTCAGTGCCACCCCCGGCACCTGAGTAATCCAGCGCCGCCAGGATCTTCAGCGGTTGAAGCCCCTCAGACTGAAGCCAGCGCGCCTGGTTTTCCAGAAGGTAACGGGTAACCAGATCGCCGGTGGAGTGAGACACGATAATGCAATAGTCATTGCACAGCCCTTGCTGACTGATCTGCCTCATCTGTTCATAGGCCTGCTGGGCAATGCCACCTTCAACGCGTCCGTCACTGCCCCAGTCAATTCGGGCTTCGGCACGGGACAGCCAGAAGGTGCGCCAGTAGTCCTCGCCGGCGTTTTTGACTTCCTGCAGATTGGCGGGAGGGTTGGCCAGGTCTTCCTGCTGGAAACCGTGAACCAGGATCACATTGTGCCCGGCCAGCTGGGCCTGGGCGGTGCCGGCAAACAAACTGCCGGTGATAGCGACCGCCAGGGCGGTCTTACAGGCACTTCCGATCTTTGTTGTTTTCATAGTTGCTCCGTCTTTGCTGAATTATTGTTGTCACAAGACGTTTCTCCGCCATTTGCAGCGGTACAGCCCGGCGTCAGCCGGCGCAGAGCTTACGCTCTGCCATCAGAACTTGTCGGCAAGCTGCCGGAGCAGAGCCGCCCGTTGTTCCGATTCGGGGTTCACCGCCGGGGTATCGGTGAGGCTGTCGAGGTCCGGCGGTGTGAATGCGTAGCCCTCGTCGGGCCCGAACGCGTAATTGGTTCTGTCACCTGGCCTGGCTGGAAGCTGGCGAATCTGCAGGTTTTTCAGCTGAAGTTGGCCATCTACTTTTTGGTTCGCCAGGACCGTACCGTGTGCCTTCAGGTTGATGGTGTCCGAGGTGCTGTCCAGTCTTTTCTCCACCTGCAGTTGGGCAATCGGGCGCTGCCCAACGTAAAGCTGGGCCGAGAGCGCGTAAAAGCCGGGATCTTCCGGTGAGAACCGAACTGGGATGATGAGGTTGTTGTTGCTGATGCGGGCATTGCCCAGTCCTTCGAATTCACCCAGGTAGGGCTCAATGGTCAGCGTCGAGGCATGGCGAACCGGTTTACCATCGAGACGGGCTTCAACGATCAGTCGGTATTCACCCGGTGATTGACTGGCGGATAGAACACCCTCGAAGTAACCCGGCGAGCCGGCCTCCTCCAGTGTGGTGCTGGCGACGGCATCCCGGCTTTCGGGGCTCTCCAGGGTTGCTGAGAGAGGGCGCCCAAGCACCTGAGGACCCTGGATAGCCGCAGCAACAAGGATCTGCTCGCCCTCTGTAAACCGGTACTTTTCAAGCGTGACCGTGAATTGCCCGTTACCCTCCAGCGGCAGGCTGACCGGCTCGTAGTGATTGCCACGGTAGGCACTGGCCCGTTCCGGGCTGAGAGGCACCGACCAAGCTGGGTATCGGGTGGATTTGGCGTACTGATCGGCAACGCTGGCCAGCATGAAGCCAAGGGCGTTTTCCGTTGGCGGCTCGGGTTGCTGAGAAGGGGAGTTGGGCGGTTGCTTTGCCGGCGGTGTGTTCTGAACGGACGCAGATTCGTCTTTGCTGGCCAGCTCAGTGAGCCAACTGAATTGAGTATTGTTGTCGGCGGAAAGCAGATACCCGGTGCCAACCACACCGGCGGTTACCATTGTCAGCAGTAAAACAGCCTTACCGGGCATGCGGCAGGTCCCTAGTTTATTGTTGTAGCCTTAAACATAACGGGATTTACGCCGCACCCCAAAAATCCGGCCTGATTGTGTAACAGAATGTGTCCGGGTTGTGCTGTGGGTCACATTTCCGTTGTTCGAGAATCAGAGCCAGCCAGACTCCCGAATGGCTTCGAAGCCGAAATGCAGTTTGACTTCATCACCGACCATTGCCTGATCGATGCCGTAGGTCATGCCCCATTCACTGCGCTTCAGTGTAGTCGAAGCACTGATGCCAAGGGTGTATTCCTCGTGGCCGAAGGGATACACGTCAGCCTTGTTAAGGGTCACGTCGAGCACCACGGGTCGGGTCTGGCCGAGCAGCGCCAGGTCGCCTGTTACCTTGCCGGTGTTCTCGCCGGTGGTTTCAAAGTCGGTAACGGTGAAGGTGATCTCCGGATGCTGTTCGCTGTCGAGAAAGTCTTCATTGCGAACGTGTTCGTCTCGCTTTTCGTGGTTGGTAAACACGCTGTCGCTCTGAAATACCAGTTTCCCGGATTTGAGCTCCCGGGCTTCCTCATCGTAGACGAACTCACCCTCGACTTCCCGAAACATGCCCATCACTGGGGCGTAGCCGATGTGCATGATCTCAAAGAACATCGAGAAGTGTTCGTCATCCACGACATAGTTTTCTGGCTCCGCGATTGCCACCGGGCTCAATGCAAGAGCCGCAGGTAGCGCAAGGGCAGAGCGGGAAAGGGTTTTCTGGTTAATGCACAACATGGGGATGTCTCCTCTGGTAAAGCCAGCGAATATCCAGGAAAAACGACCACACCAGCAACAAAAGGGCGGTTGCAAGCGTGGTACTGGCAAACAACGTATTGACTGGCGGCAACACCGCCACGAGCAGGGTAACGATCTGCCAGACGCAGACGGTCTTGCGCCTGAAGCTGTCCGGCAGTGGGGCGTTCAGCCAATCCAGGCAGTGGCTGGCAGCAACAAAGGCGTAGCGTATAAGGCCGAGGGCCAGTACCCAGATGCCTGCCTTGCCCAATGCCAGAACGGCAATGCTCAGCCCGAGAATGAACAGCGCATCCAGCTCCATGTCGAATCGGGCGCCAAAGTCGCTCTCCGATCCCGTCGCTCTGGCAACCTTGCCGTCCACTCCATCCAGAATCAGCGCCAGCAACGCCATCCAGCCATACAGCCAGAGGCTGTCAGTCAGGTGTTCGGCGAATGGGGCTAAAGCCACCAAGACAATTACCAGGCCACCCCTCAAAAGGGTTGCCCGGTTTGCCCAGCCGAAGTCCCGGGTTTCGGGCCAGGCCCGGATAACCAAGCCACAAACGCTCAGGTACAGTGCGGTTGCCAGCAAATAGAAAAGAGCGGGCGGCGTGGTTAGCCAGCCTGTGGCAAGGCAGAGCAGGGCGACAAGACCAAAACCCCAGGCCAGGTCCAGCGCTAGTGGAACCCTGAGTGAAGCTGAATGGCCGTTAGAATCCATCACTGAACTCCAGCGTATAGGTTTGCAGGCATTAAACACCCCGGATGCGCTGTACACTGACTATAGTTGATATGTCTGAGTGTGCTTACGAGCATTGACCGCGTTCAGACCTGAAGGTTCAGCGCCGGAAGGGCGACGACCAATGCCGCTGATTACACCGCCAAGTAAAGGAGCTCCTTTTGGAACGCGACCGTGATGTTCTCAACACCGAGACAATGGCCCGTGCCTGGTGGATAACCGGCGCTGGCAAGGGCGAGATTCAGGAAACGCCGCTTGCGGAGCCCGATGATGTAGAGGAAGGAAAACTGGTCACTGTCCAGGCTCTCTACTCGGGCATCAGTCGGGGTACCGAATCACTGGTTTTCCATGGTCGTGTCCCAAGGAGTGAGTACTCCGCAATGCGGGCACCGTTTCAGGGGGGAGATTTCCCCTGGCCGGTGAAGTACGGCTATGCCAGTGTCGGCAAGGTTGTGGAAGGGCCGGCTGAGTTGGTTGGGCAAACGGTATTCTGTCTTTACCCGCACCAGAATCGCTATCGGGTGCCGGTGTCGGCAGTAACGCCTTTGCCGAAAGATCTGCCCGCCGAGCGAGCGATTCTTGCCGCTAACATGGAAACCGCCGTCAACGGCCTCTGGGATGGAGCTCCAGCGGTCGGTGACCGAATTGCCGTGGTTGGTCTCGGTGTGGTTGGTTTGCTCGTGGCCTGGTTGGCCAGTCGCATCCCGGGAACCCGAGTAACCGCAATCGATACGAATCCCGAAAGGCAGGCCGTTGCCGAACAGCTGGGGCTAACCTTCAGCAGCGAATCCGGCGCCGATGACCACGACCTGGTGATTCATTCCAGTGGCCACCCATCGGGCCTGGAGACGGCGCTGGGACTGGCTGGCCAGGAGGCAACCATAGTTGAAATGAGCTGGTACGGTGATCAGCTGGTATCCGCACCACTCGGTGCTGCATTCCATCCGCGGCGCCTGACCCTGAAATCCAGTCAGGTGGGCCAGATAGTGCCCTCTCGAGTCCCAAGGTGGGACTATCGCAAACGCTTGGCGCTGGCGCTGGAATTGCTCCAGGATGAGGCGCTGGACGCCCTGATTACCGGCGAATGCCGGTTCGATGACCTGCCGAAATCCATGGCGGGAATTCTGATTGATGGCCGGGAGACTCTCTGCCATCGAGTTGTGTACTGAAAATTCAAAACCATCTGCGAAGGAGAGATTATGTTCGGCTTGACGGTCCGGGACCATATGATGATTGCCCACAGCTTCAATGGAGAGATCTTTGGTCCTGCGCAAAAGGTCCACGGGGCCACCTACGTGGTGGATGTGACCTTTGAGCGTCACCAGCTGGATCAGGATGATCTGGTCGTGGATATTGGCCTGGCCTCTGAACTGCTCAACAACATACTTTCCGAATTTAACATGCAGAATCTGGACGAACTGCCCGAACTGCGAGGGCGCAACACCACCACCGAATTCATGGCCAAACTGGTCTTCGACCGGATGGCGGCAGCCATCCACGGGGGCCGGCTGGGTGAGACCGGAAAAGGCATTTCCAGCCTCAAAGTCACCCTCTCTGAATCTCACATTGCCTGGGCCAGCTACCATGCCGGAATCTGACCCACCGGGATGCGTCGAGTTTCTGGTGCCAGGCGATCCGGATCAGAACACCGGCGGTTACCGGTATGTCCGCAAGCTGGTAGAGGCTCTTTGCGAGAACGGGTGTATGGCCCGGGTAAGCGGTTTGCCCGGGCATTTCCCGCACCCGGATCAGGTCGCCCGGGACGCCATGGATCAGAGGCTTGCGAGCTTTCCCGATGGCACTTTTGTGGTCCTGGATGGTCTTGCCATGGGTGGTCTGCCGGAGATCGTCGAGAAGCACACCCAACGCCTGAATCTGCTTGCCCTTGTGCATCACCCCCTCGCTGACGAGACGGGCCTCAGTGAAGCCGACAGGCAGTGGTTCCTAGAAACCGAAAAACACGCGCTCGAATTTGTAAAGGGTGTTATCACCACCAGCCAACATACGGCCGCCCGTCTGG
Source organism: Marinobacter sp. BW6 (assembly GCF_008107725.1). GTDB lineage: Bacteria > Pseudomonadota > Gammaproteobacteria > Pseudomonadales > Oleiphilaceae > Marinobacter. The sequence goes on along the minus strand of NZ_VIRN01000037.1, from coordinate 344,947 downwards.
CGGATTACGATGTACCGGCAGAGGCCATTCGGGTCGCTGAGCCGGGTGTGACCAGAACCAAAACCCCGCAAGTTCGGGGTGAGTCCTCTGTAAACAATGCCCCCCAAATTCTGTGCGTCGCCCATTTGTCACCACGCAAGGCCCAACACCAATTGGTGGAAGCGTTGGAACGCCTGAAGGCCTTGCCGTGGCAATGCGCGCTGGCGGGGTCTGACCGTCGTGATCCGGAATACAGCCGACAGGTGCGCCTGGCAATTGCCAAGGCCGGTCTTGAAGACAGGGTTGAGCTGGTAGGGGAGGTGGAAGAATCGGGGCTCGCCGATCTCTACAGGAAGGCCGATTTCTTTGTGTTGCCCTCGCTCTACGAGGGCTATGGGATGGTGATTGATGAGGCCCTGGCGGAAGGTCTGCCGGTCATTTCATCTGATGGCGGCGCCCTTGCGATAACTTCCTCGAGGCCGGGGGTCGTTCAGTATCGTGCCGGCGACGTCAGGGCCCTTGAGGCCCGGATCAGAAACTGGCTGGAACATCCCGACCAGTTCGACCATGCCTGCAAGCTTGCTGTCAGAGAATCGAGGCGGATTCGCTCATGGGCCGATACCGCGAGGGACGTCAGCGAGGCGTTGCGGTACTTCAGTGGCTTTCCTGCAAACCTGCACCAGCATTCTGAATTCGAAAGTGAATGGCTGGCGGCCCGGGAATCCGCAGATCATCGTGCGCGCTCGAAGGCACTGACCGATGAGTTGAACCAATGGTTGCTGAACCGCTACGACGCGCTACCGCCTGAACGCCATTGCCCGATGCAGATCGTCGACATTGGCACTGGCCGGGGTTCCAACGCCCTGTTCCTGGTGCCCGGGCTGCAGGTACCGCAAACCTGGCTGGCCCTGGATCAGGATAATGCGCTACTGCGCGAGGCCAGGCAGCGTGTGGACTTACTGGACGTTCCATTTGAGACGCGCACTGTGCAGTTATCGCCAGAGAACATAGAGCAACACCTGCCTGCCGAGATTGCCCTGATCACGGCGGCAGCACTGATTGATCTCGTTTCAGAGTCATGGCTGAAAGCTCTCAGCCAGGTGGCGGTGCGCAGGGACTCAGCGATGCTTATCGTACTGAGCTATGCAGGGCATTTTGAATTGTCCCCCGGCCATCCCGATGATGAGCTGCTTCAGACTCTGGTGAACGAGCATCAACACGGCGACAAGGGCACCGGTGCGGCGCTTGGGCCCGAGGCACCGATCGTTCTGAAGGAACTGCTTTCCGCGGAAGGTTACCGGGTTGAATTGGCGGAATCCCCCTGGACGTTAGGCAGCGAGGATCGGGCCTTGGCTCAGATGCTCATGCAGGGCTGGACCGAGGCGGCCATCGAGCAGTCTCCGAAAGACCGGGACCGCCTGGCGCACTGGCTTGAAACCCGATCCCGGCAGCTGTCCGAGGCCAATCTTACCATTGTCGTTCGGCACCTGGACCTGCTGGCACTGCCACCCGGGGAGCAGCCTTGACGGAACTGCGTCAAAAGCGGGTGCGGCTGGCGGCCCGGTGGTTGTTCACGGTATTGGTCATCGGATTTGTCATCCGCTCTGTGGATGCCAGCGCGCTTTGGCAGGAGCTCGCCCGTTTTTCCCCCTATGTTCTGTTCCCTGCATTGGCACTTACGGTGGTCCAGGTGGCCCTCTCTGCCTGGCGTTGGCGTTACACTGTAGAGAAGCTTGGATTGCCTCTGGACTTCGGCGTTGCTGTCCGAGAGTACTATCTGGCCACATTCCTGAACCAGGTTTTGCCCGGCGGCGTCCTTGGTGACGTCAACCGGGCATGGCGCCACGGCTCCGGTGCCGGTGAACGTCTCTCCGCCGTGCACGGGGTGGCTATCGAGAGACTCTCGGGCCAGTTGGTGTTGGCGCTGGTGGTTGCCATTTCCGTCGGTTGGCTTTTCGGTTCCGGGCAGCTTACCACTGGTCAATGGAATGGTGAGTTGTGGGTAGGTGTCGGCATTGTCCTTGTTATCGTCTTGTTCTGGATCGCCCTGACAGCGGGTATTGCGGATTACCTACAGCGCCTCCGGCGTGATCTGTATCTGTCGTTGTTGAACCGCGTGGTGCTGCCGGTCCAGTTAGGTTCTTCGTTAATGGTGCTGGCGAGCTATCTTGGGGTGTTTCTTTGCCTCGCCTGGGGTGCAGGCTATCTCCATACTGCGGAATCTGTGGTGATCATTGCCAGCCTGGCGAGTATTCTGCTGCTGAGCATGGTCATACCGCTGACGGTTGCCGGCTGGGGTATCCGGGAAGGCGCCGCAGCGGTGCTCTGGCCGATGGCAGGATTGCCGGCGGAGCAGGGGGTGGCACTCAGCGTAGGGTATGGGGCATTAGTGCTGGTTTCGAGTTTGCCCGGGGTGTTTTTTTTGTTTGGTGGCAAGCCGGCCAAGGGGTGAATTTTCGGTTTGGTTGTCGGATTAGCGAAGCGTAATCCGACAAAACCAGTTGGACTACGCCTGCCGCTAATCCAATCTCGTTTCGCGGGAGAAATCCAGGTCGAAGAGCATGTCACTGCCGAGGTTAATCAGCTGCGCCCGGGGCCGGAGGGCGTCGTCCAGAAAATCAATCTCCGGAAGCGAGAAGGCCGGTCTGCCACTGCCGATGATCATGGGAGCGACCATCACGTGCAGTCGGTCCAGCAAGCCTGCGTTGAGAAACGAGGAGACGGTGACGCCGCCGCCTTCCACGAACACCTTTTTCAACCCGAAATCCGCCAGAACCTGAAGGATCAACTTTGGATCTACGGCTTCCTCGGCGTCCGCATCCCCAAGACAGGGAATCTCTGTAACACCCGAACCGATAGACGGGTTTTCCATTTTCTCATACTGGCCTGCCACCAAACGCAGGGTCGGGGCTTCACCATCGGTAAACAGGTGATGGCTGTCTGGCACGCGATGGTGACGGTCGATGATCACACGGACCGGGTTTCGGCCGCTGGTACGACGCACGGTCAGGCGGGGATTGTCTGTGGAGGCTGTGCCGGCACCCACGATGACCGCATCGGACACCGCGCGGATCCGGTGCAGATGGGTAATGCCGTCGTCACCATTGATAAAACGGGAGCGGCCGGTCACTGTTGCTATCCGCCCGTCCAGGCTCTGGCCCAGTTGGCCGATGACTTTGGGGCGGCCATCATCTGGCACTGGCCGACACAGGGGAAGGAACACGGAGAGCAGATCCTTCGCTTCCCCCGTGGCGGGTTGCATCAGGTGCCAGGCGCCGTGGCCGTTGAGCTTGACTGCTTCATTGTTTGTACCCGGCAATGGCAGTGTCACATTGCTGCGGTTAACTGCGCTAAGGACCAACTCCCATGCCGAGTCGATATCCAGGGTTCTTGCCGCCATAAATAGCCTGTTAGGTTGTTGCCTAGGAGCCTCTGAATGCCTCCGGAGCGCCTCTGCGTGCTCTGAGGACTTCAGATGCAAGGCGCAGTTCGCAGCTAATGGCCGTAGCCCTTAGCAAGAGCTGCAACACAGCATGTGACGTCCTCAGAGTACGCCCTCCGGGTTCTTCAGAGGTGCTTCGGAGGCATTCAGAGGCTCCTTTAGTATAGGCAGATTGTGTGCAAAGCTATATGTACGTTACATTTCCAGATTGATTCACTTCGCAGGGCATTATCGGGACGGGTATCCCGATTTGAATGACGAGGTAAATGGCCATGCAACATGCGCAACCCATTCAACACTGGGAGCCAGAGAAGCCCGAGGACCATGGGCAACTTGAGCTTCCCGGTATTGCCCTGGACAAGAGCGATGAGCTTCTGGAGTCGCTGGCTGAGCTGGAGGAAGCGCTGGAAAAGGTGGAGCTGAGCGGGGAAGAGGTTGAACTGCTTCGCCGGTTCCGCAGGACAAGCGCGGAAAACCGGCGAATGATTCTTCAGATCCTGGGCAGCTGATCCCGCCCAAGATGCTTTACTTGCCTTTCTTGTAGATATTCTCGTAGACGTAGTTGGTGGCTTCCACAAAGCCATCAATGCTGCCGCAGTCGAACCGACGACCCTTGAACTGATAGGCCAGCACGCAACCGTTTTTCGCCTGCTCAAGAAGGGCATCGGTAATCTGGACTTCACCGTTTTTGCCCGCAGGGGTCTTTTCTATAATGTCGAAAATATCCGGCGTGAGAATGTACCGTCCAATAATCGCCAGGTTACTAGGGGCATCTTCCGGGGCCGGCTTTTCCACCATATCGGTGATGCGGTAGAGCCCATCTTTCATGGACTCACCGGCAATAACGCCGTACTTGTGGGTCTCGTCAGCCGGCACTTCTTCAATGGCAACAATGGAGCAACGGAACTGGTTGTAGAGTTTAACCATCTGCGCCAGTACGCCATCTTCACCTTCGGGGCCAATGCAGAAGTCATCGGCCAGAACAACCGCAAAGGGACTGTCACCTACCAGGTTGCGTCCGGTCAGTATGGCGTGGCCGAGGCCCTTCATTTCATTCTGTCTGGTAAAGGCAAAGCTGTTGTGGTCGATCAGATCCCTGATTGAGGTCAGCAGGTCTTCCTTGCCAGAGCCGGCGATCTGATGTTCAAGCTCGTAGCTGATGTCGAAATGGTCCTCGATGGCCCGTTTGCCCCGGCCGGTCACAAAACCGAACTCGTGAATACCGGCCTCCGCGGCTTCCTCGACGCCATACTGAACCAGGGGTTTATTCACCACCGGCAGGATTTCTTTGGGCATCGCCTTGGTTGCCGGAAGAAAACGAGTGCCGTAGCCGGCGACGGGAAACAGGCATTTTTTGATCATATTATTCGTCCTTTGATGGTCGGTTTCACGGCCTGTGGGCTGATCAACGCCTCTGCGTTGGCCTACGAACGGTTGTTCTTTCACAAAGTGTGCCGAGTTTACCCAAGTTGTTGAGACAAATGCAGGGGGCATTCATATTTGTAACTGTGAGTATCTCTGTGTGTCCAGCAGGGAGTGGTTCGAAACGTTAAGATACAACTTTCACAGATCTCTATAACACTCTGTTTTTTTGAAAGATTAAAATTGTAAGTTTTAGCAATAAACCATAGCCCAAACTGCCTACGTCTTTTAAAGTGTTGGTCATCCTGAACCTGACCGGCCGAGGCGTTTGATTTGCGAATTCATTGTCTGGTTGCACTACTTTGGTGCGCGCCCGCCAGTGCCGTTTCCGTGGCTGAGACGCTGCCTCTCAATCCGGCAGACTGGAAGCTGTATCCGGCGGACCTGCTCAGGTCTGTCACCAGCTATCTCGCCTCAACTCTCCAGTTTTCCGGAGCTACGGACCATACCAACGACTCAGCGGGAGGGAGTCTTAGCGTGGCCGGCAGCAACATGATTTTGTCCAGCCACGACATCTCGCTTGATTTCAGGGATTCGGTTTCACGCCGGAGCGGAGGTGATTTTCAGTCTCTTGCATTCCGATACTCGTTTCCGGTGGCTGGCGTTGACTTTGCGCTCTCCCTTGAAGATTCAGAATACGGAGGAGTGACCACCAAAGCAGGGCAGCAACTCGATGCTCGTGGCGAATACAGCGGTCTGAGTCTGTCCGGAAGTCGGGCATTGTGGTCATGGAACGCCTTTGAAATGGACAGCGTATTCAGCCATTCCAGTGGCACAAGGCACCGATACGAAGAGTCGGTCTGGATTTCGGATACATCTCATCAGCTGTCCAGTTTTGGTGTGCGATGTTCAGGCAAGACGGAAGTGGTCGGTGGTTTTCAGGCTGGCACCCTCGTCACTGCAATGGGGGGGCTGGAAAGTCGTGAATCCACCAGCGTATCGACGGTTACTTCTGAGCGCACCCGCTTCCACAAACTCACGCTGGGCGCATCCCTGAGCCGTTCGTTTTATGCCTGGGATCTCGGACTGGACGGTCGATATCAGTTGGCACCGGAGGATCTTGCTTCCTCCGAATACCTTTTAGTCGCGGGGCCTTCGATGTCGAAGGGCTTTAATGGCCAGTCCCTGTATGTATCCGAGGGTGGTTGGGTTCGCATGAACGTCCGGAGCCCGGGGTATTCCCTGCCTTTTTTGAATTCGGTCAATTCCTATGTCTCGGTTTCGGTTCTCAAAGGGTGGGCGCCGACATCGGCAACCGACGGACAGGCTTTCGGCGCCAGTACCGGTGAAGTCTCCCTTCGCCTCCAGGGCAGGGGATTTTATGCCAGCATGAACGTTGGACAGATTCTGGATCTTTCAGGGGACGCGATGCGACGTCCGGCGGGTCCGGATGTATCTCTTTCCATGTCCCTGGGAATCTGATTCCTGCGCCGGAAAGCCGGCAAAAATCCTTTCAAGGCCGTTACGAAGATGTCACTTGAGGTGATGCGCCTACCAAGTGCTACATTCAAGTAACGGAATGTAAGGGATTTTGTGCATGAAAGGTTCAGGACTACCAACAACTTGTCTGATGATGTTTTTCCTCGCCTGCCATTCGAATCTGGCGAACGCCTTCGGTTTTGAGGATGTGGCTAGAAAGGCTAGTGAGCTGGCCGGGAAAAGCTATCAGGAACCACAACCTGCACCGGATTTCCTCCAGACGTTGGAATACTCTGTTTACCAGGGGATCCGCTTTAAACCCGAGGCAAGTCTCTGGCGTTCTGGAGGCTCCCCGTTCCAGATAATGATGATCCCTCAGGGCAGTTTCTACGCTCACGCGGTAAAACTCCACGTGATTGATAGCGAGGGGGTGAAGCCGGTGACATACGACAAAGCCGATTTCGACTACCCGACTCCCGAACTTGCCAAACGCGTGCCGGCTGATCTTGGGTATGCAGGCTTTAAACTTACCTTTCCATTTGATCGCAAGAACGTTCAGAACCAGTTTCTGGTTTTCGGCGGGGGCAGCTATTTCCGTGCTATTGGCAAGGGGCAACAGTTCGGCCTTTCCGGGCGTGGTATCTCGATTGATACCGGATTGCCCGCAGGAGAGGAGTTCCCGTCTTTCACAGAGTTCTGGCTGGAGCGTCCGGCCGCAGACAGCGAAACGATGGTGGTGTACGGGCTTCTCGACGGGCCCAGTTTGACCGGTGCATACCGTTTTGTGATTCAACCAGGAGAAAGCACACGGATTCGTGTAACCGCTGAACTTTTTTTCAGGGACGATATTCAGCAGTTGGGCCTGGCGCCGCTCACCTCCATGTTCTATTACGGTGAAAACACCCTTCGTCCCCGGGGCGAGTGGCGGCCTCAGGTGCATGATTCAGATGGACTCCTGGTTCACGATGGCCAATCCGGAGAATGGCTCTGGCGGCCGCTTCTAAATCCATCTCAACTGCAACTGAGCTTTCATCAGGTGGGGCAGTTGAAGGGGTTTGGCTTGATGCAGCGGAATCAGCAGTTTCAGCAGTTCCAGGATAGTGAAGCACGCTACGATCTGCGCCCCAGCGCCTGGGTTCAGCCAGCAAAAGACTGGGGGCCGGGCTCAGTCGTACTTGTTGAAATTCCCTCCGGTGCGGAAACCAATGACAACGTTGCGGCCTTCTGGAAACCGGATCAAGACGTGAAGCAAGGGGAAAGCCGCCGATTCGAATACGATCTGGCAGTCGGACGGCCAGCAGTATCCAGCCACCCTTCCGGTCGCGCGATCCACACATTCGTGGGAGACGGAAACCGCACTGGCGGAGGCAACGAGGTTGGAGCCTATCGGTTCATCGTCGACTTTCAGGGCAAACAACTGAGCGCCTTGGGGCCAGAGGATGCCGTGGTCAGTCAGGTATCGGGTGGCAAAGGCGTCGAGATAATAGAGCATTTTGTCGAGTACATCCCTGCCACTGATGTCTGGAGGCTCTCGATTCTGGCAAGACCCCCGGAAGAAGAGCCGCTGTCATTGAGGGGATTCCTGAGCCTGGGTAGTGAGACGTTAACCGAAACATGGACATACTCACTGCCACCGGCTACGGGATTGCGGGCGAAATCTGAGTGACGGCGGCGGACGAAAGGAGGCAACGATGACAGCGCAGACGCTACAGCGGGTAGTCGCTCGATTATCCACTTACCTGACGGAATCTGGCGTAACGATGAACCGAAGCATGTCCCGCAAGCTTCTGAAAATGCTGGATGATGCCCTCGCGGAGACGGTCGGGGAGGGTGTGGCCGATGATTTCAGCGAAGCGCAGTTACTCTCCCGCGCCATGGATCGCCTCCCCGACTACTTCCCACTTGTGGAGGAAACGATTCCCGCGCCAGCTCCGCCGCTGTTGCGCGGAAGCATCGGGTACCCCGCTCATGGCTGAAGTTCCCGGCGCCACCTTGTGTCAAGGCTACCGCTGGCGACACATTGCATTCGTTCGCCGTAGCCTGCTGATCCTGTTCGTGCTGGGGCAAACAGCCGTCGCGAGCTACTACCTGCTCTGGGTGCTTCCATACCATGGAGGGACCTGGCTTGAACTGGGTATGACAGCGCTGTTTGCCATTCTTTACGCATGGATTGCAGTCGGTTTCTGGACGGCGGTATTCGGTTTTGTGCTGCGCCTTACCGGTGGCGACCGGCACGGGCTGTTGCGGCGCCATACTCCGGAAGCCCTTGCCGCTACGCCATTGGCAAAAACGGCGATTTTGCTGCCGATATACCACGAGCCGGTAAAGTGGACCCTGAGCGGCCTGAAAGCGGTGTACAGAGACATTGAACGAACAGGCAGGATTGAGCATTTCGAGTTCTTTATTCTCTCCGACAGTCGTGATCCGGATGTCTGGCTGGAGGAGCAGCAGCGGTGGCATGAGCTAGCCCGAGAGCTGGGCGCAGAGGGTAGGCTGTTTTATCGTCGGCGTCCGGTGAACCTCAATTACAAGAGCGGAAATGTTGCGGACTTTCTCCGGCGCTGGGGTCGCCGGTGCAAGTATATGGTGGTGCTTGATGCCGACAGCCTGCTCAGCGGTGATACGGTTGTGCGCATGGTGCAGCTGATGGAACGGGAGCCCGGGGTCGGCATTCTGCAAACCAATCCGACCATCATCAACGGGAAATCACTGTTTGCCCGGGTTCAACAGTTTGCCAATCGGTTCTATTCAACGCTGTTCGCTACGGGCCTGGCCGCGATTCAGATGGGCGACGCCGCTTTCTGGGGACACAACGCGATCCTCCGGATCGAACCATTCATGAAGCATTGTGGTTTACCCAAACTGGGCGGATTCGGCATTTTTGGTGGCCCGATCATGAGCCACGATTTTGTCGAGGCAGCCTTCATGGGTAGGGCGGGATACGAAGTCTGGCTCGAGACAGGGCTCGGCAACAGCTTTGAGGAATCTCCTCCCACGCTTGCTGATGAACTGTCCCGAGACAACCGCTGGGCCAAGGGCAACCTCCAGCATCTTTGGGTGATGTTTCGTGAGCCGGGACTGCGCTTTGCTCACCGGATGGCATTTCTCAATGGGGTAATGGCGTACCTCGCATCCCCACTGTGGTTCGGCTTCCTTGTTTTGACCACTTTAGAGGCGGCCAGCATGACCCTGGCTCCAATCGAGTACTTTCCGGAAGGTCATCAAGGGCCGTTTCCGCTCTGGCCGGAATGGCGGCCGGACTGGGCCCTGGTGCTGGCGCTAAGCACCTTCGCTCTGCTGTTCCTGCCCAAATTTCTGGCCATTCTTGATGCTGTTGTCCACCGTTACACCCGGGAGTTTGGAGGATTCTTTCGGCTATTCGCCAGTGTGTTGCTCGAGATAGTGATCTCGATCCTGTTGGCGCCGGTAAGAATGTGGGCACACAGCCGGTATGTTGTGGCGGCGTTGCTCAATTTGTCGCTTTCCTGGTCTGGCCAGAACCGCACGGAGGAAACAACCTGGCGGCAAGCCCTGGTTGCGCAGTTTCCTGGAATGCTCGTTGGTGGGTGCTGGTCGGCGTTTGCATTGAGCCTGGATAAACTGTTTTTCCTCTGGTCATTGCCAGTTGCCATCCCGTTGTTGGTGGCGGCTCCAACCGCCGTTTATCTGAGCAGAATCGGGCCGGGCGGCGTACTAAAGGCGTGGGGCCTTCTGAGAATACCGGAGGAACGCGAGGCTCCAATGCCATTGCTGGATGATGCGCGCACTTTTCGTTCGGAGCCCGTTCGCGATTCTATATGGAGTCCCTTTGAACAGGCCGTTCTCAATCCCGGCCTGAACCGGTTACACAGGTCACTGGCAAAAGATCACCGCAGAGGTATGCGGAGCGAAGAGCTCATGGCCGCCGTTGACCGGTGCCTTAAGAACGGACCAGCGGTGATGAGTCGTGCAGAACTGAGTGGCCTGGCTCGAGACAGCCAGTCCCTGGCTGATCTGCACAAAGGCGCCTGGCGTGCACCTGAGCGGGGCTACTGGGGCCAATGCATCACCCGCAGAAGTCATGAGCAGGTTTCCGGGGAGGAACCAATACCTGGCTAACGGAGCCGGACGCCGGAGCCAGGAGCCAAAAAAGGAGGGGGTCACGATGGTGGATAGACGATCACTGGTCAAGGCGTTGGCCGGAATGATAGGGGCCGGTTTCCTGCCGTTAGCGCCTCTGGTGAATGGTGCCGGAATGCAACCGGTACCTGGCAGCAAGCCCCGTGCATTCAGCTACGCCTGGCTCAAGGGCCGCGCTCGGGCGCTGGCAGTCGAGGCGTATGTATCCCATGAAGGTGAATTGCCCCGATCCCTGAAACATCTTTCCTGGGACGATTACCAGGCCATTGGTTTCCGCGCAGATAAGGCGCTTTGGCAAGACGACAATACCGCTTTTCAGATTCAGCTCTTCCACCTCGGACTGTATTTCCAGCAACCCGTCAGAATCCATGAAGTCATTGATGGCCAGGCCAATGAACTGGCCTATAGACAGGATCTGTTCCGATACAGTGGAGAGCAGCCTCTGGGCGATCTGCCAGAAGACCTTGGCTACGCCGGCTTTCGGGTTCATTACCACAACAACTTTGCCCTGGATCTGGCCGCCTTCCTGGGCGCCAGCTATTTCCGGGCGGTGGGTTCCGAGATGCAGTACGGTCTGTCGGCCAGGGGGTTGGCCATTGATACCGGCACTGGTCGCGAAGAAGAGTTTCCCCGGTTTTCCGAATTCTGGTTGGAGAAGCCAGCACCGGGCAGTCAGCTGCTCCGGGTATGGGCTCTGCTGGATTCTCCCAGCACCACCGGCGCCTACGCATTTGTTCTAGACCCCGGGCGCAATATGGTCATGGATGTCGATGTGGCGCTTTACCCGAGGACCGAAATCACCCGGGCAGGGATTGCGCCGCTGACCAGCATGTACCAGGTGGGTGAAAATGACGATCGCATGGGCTACGACTGGCGGCCAGAAATACACGATTCAGACGGCCTGGCCATACGTAACGGCAGCGGCGAATGGTTGTGGCGGCCCTTGGTGAATCCCGCGAATCTACGGTTCAACAGTTTCCAGGATAACAACCCTGTCGGCTTTGGCCTGATGCAGCGGGACAGGAATTTCGACCATTACCAGGATGACGGCGTGTTTTACGATCGCCGGCCCAGCCTCTGGGTGGAGCCCCGGGGAGACTGGGGGCGGGGCAGTGTTGATCTGGTGGAAATCCCCACTGTGGATGAAACCTTCGATAACATCGTTGCCTTCTGGCACCCGGAAAACCCCCTGTTGCCGGGCCGGGAGTACCTTTACAGCTACCGCCTGCACTGGGGCGAGCAAGCACCGTTACAGCCTTACGAGTTGGCCACGGTGCGGGCAACCCGGACAGGGCTCGGCGGTGTGGTAGGCCAGAAGCGGACCTACTTCTCATGGCGCTTTGCTGTTGATTTCGCCGGTGGCGCCCTGGCGATGCTCAGCAAGGATGCGGATGTGGAGCCGGTCATCAGTGTGAGTAGGGGCGAGGTTGAAATCACGTCCGCCAGACCATTGTCTGCAATCGACGGCCACCGAGCCATGTTCGATTTGGTGCCGGATGACTCGGTTGAACCCATCAATATCCGCCTCTACCTCAGGCTGGGCGGCGAGCCGCTCACGGAAACCTGGCTATACCAGTACACACCGCCCCCGGTTGAGCAACGCCAGATCTATTGATTGATAACAGCTATTGTAAACAATCGAAAGCTCAATTTAGTCAATATTGTTGACAATATAGCCGCTCGAGCGTAGCTTTGCTCAAAATAAACCCGGTTTTGTTGACAAACTATGGCTGAGTTACTGTCTACCACTTACACCCGCGCCGATGAAGCTTTTGATTGTCTGCAAACAGCAATCGTAAAAGGCGAGCTGGCGCCGGGAGAAAAGATCGGTGAGCTGGAGCTGTGCTCTCGGTTCAACCTTACTCGCGGCCCGCTTCGAGAAGCACTTGGCCGACTTGAATCCCGTGGATTGCTGGTGCGGCGTCCCCATGCCGGCGTAAAGGTGGTTTCAGTCAGCGCATCGGAGCTCATGGAGCTGTACCGCATTCGCGAAGTCATGGAGGGGCTGGCCGCTCGACAGGCAGCCGAGCGCATGACGGATCAGGAAATCGCCGACCTTCAGGCAACCCTCGACACCCACGAACGCATGATCGACGAAGCCCAGGGCCAGGCCTATTACCAGGCCGAAGGGGATTACGACTTCCATCACAGGATCGCCACCGGCAGCCGCAATTCCAAACTTGCCCAGATGCTGCTGGGTGATCTTTATTACATGGTACGGATGTACCGTTACCGGCTAAGCACTTCCACCGGTCGCCCCCAGCGGGCTCTCGGTGAACACCGCCGTATCGTCGAGGCCATCGCACAGCGCGATGGCGAACTCGCCGAATTTCTGATGAAACGCCATATCAACGCAGCAAGACAGAACATCGAGAAAAAGATCCAGGAAGGCGAACTAACCATTTAACGTAGGTCGGATTAGCCAAAGGCGTAATCCGACAAAACATAATCAGAACCCGTAGGTCGGATTAGCCGCAGGCGTAATCCGACAACAAGAATCCAAAACAGAAGAGGCCAACACCATGTCCAACAAACTCAGCCCAGGCGCCCGCTTCCGCAAAGCGCTCAAAGATAACCAGCCCCTGCAGATTGTCGGCACCATCAACGCCTATGCCGCCATGATGGCCGAGAAAGTGGGTCACCAGGCCATCTACCTTTCCGGTGGCGGTGTCGCCAACGCCTCCTATGGTCTGCCGGATCTGGGCATGACCTCCATGAACGACGTGGTCGAGGACGTTCGCCGGATTACCGCAGCCACCGACGTGCCGCTGCTGGTGGATATTGATACTGGCTGGGGCGGCGCCTTCAACATTGGCCGTACCATCCGCGAGATGGAGCGTGCCGGAGCAGCAGCTGTCCATATTGAGGACCAGGTAGCCCAGAAGCGCTGTGGTCATCGCCCGAACAAGGAAATCGTATCTCAGGAAGAAATGGTCGACCGCATCAAGGCCGCCGTGGATGCCCGTGAAGACAAAGACTTCTTCATCATGGCCCGTACCGACGCGTTCCAGAAAGAAGGCCTCGAAGCCGCCATCGAGCGCGCCAAGGCCTGTATCGAAGCCGGCGCCGACGGCATCTTCGCCGAAGCGGTTACGGAACTTGAGCACTACAAGGCCTTCTCTGAAGCCCTCGACGTGCCCATCCTGGCCAACATTACCGAATTCGGTGCCACACCTTTGTACAACCGCAAGGAACTGGCCGAAGCCGGCGCCGACATGGTTCTGTACCCGCTCAGCGCCTTCCGCGCCATGAACAAGGCAGCCCTGACTGTGTATCAGAGCATTCTGGAGAAGGGCGACCAGAAAGACGTCGTTGACATGATGCAGACCCGGATGGAGCTGTATGATTTCCTGAACTACCACGATTTCGAGCAGAAGCTGGACCAGCTGTTCCAGCAGAGCAAAGGTTAATGTGTTTGTTGGGTTACGCCTCCGGCTAACCCAACCTACAAAAATTCCGGCACTGGTAACGTAGGTCGGATTAGCCGCAGGCGTAATCCGACAAGCAATGCCAAAAACCAGAAATGTAGGTCGGATTAGCCAAAGGCGTAATCCGACAAGCCAATCCAAAGTTAAGCAAAATATCAGTAGGTCGGATCAGGCAAAGCCGTAATCCGACACTCCAAACAAGATAAAGATGGGAGACAACAATGGCTGAAGCAAAACAACTGAGTGGCGCTGGCCTCCGTGGTCAGGTAGCTGGTGAAACCGCCCTGTGTACCGTCGGGCAAAGCGGCGCTGGCCTGACCTACCGCGGCTATGACATCGCAGATCTGGCTGAGAAAGCTCAGTTTGAGGAAATCGCCTACCTGCTTCTGCGCGGCAAACTGCCGAACCGCCAGGAACTGGACGCCTACATCAAGAAGCTCCAGAGCCTCCGCGGCCTGCCGGCTGCCCTGAAAACCGTGCTTGAGCAGATCCCAAAAGACGCGCACCCAATGGACGTGATGCGTACAGGCTGCTCTATGCTGGGTAACCTGGAAACCGAAGAAGATTTCAGCGAGCAGGACGACAAGATCGACCGCATGCTGGCCGTGTTCCCTTCCATCATCACCTACTGGTACCGCTTCGCACACGAAGGCGTTCGTATCGAGACCGAAAGCGACGTGGACTCCATCGGTGGTCATTTCCTGGAACTGCTGCACGGCAAGAAGCCCAGCGAACTCCACGAGCGCGTCATGAACGTGTCGCTGATCCTGTACGCAGAGCACGAATTCAACGCCTCCACATTCACCGCCCGCGTTTGCGCCTCCACTCTGTCTGATATCCACAGCTGTGTGACCGGCGCCATTGGTTCCCTGCGCGGTCCTCTGCACGGCGGTGCCAACGAAGCAGCCATGGCCCTGATCCAGAAGTTCAAGACTCCCGAAGAGGCCGAAGAAGGCCTGATGGGTATGCTTGAGCGGAAAGAAAAGATCATGGGCTTCGGCCACGCGATCTATAAAGAATCGGACCCACGAAACGCCATCATCAAGCAGTGGTCCAAGAAGTTGGCGGAAGAGGTGGGCGATACCGTGCTGTACCCGGTATCCGAGCGCTGTGAAGCCGTTATGTGGCGCGAGAAGAAGCTGTTCTGTAATGCAGACTTCTTCCACGCATCTGCTTATCACTTCATGGGCATTCCGACCGAACTGTTCACCCCGATCTTCGTGATGTCCCGCGTATCCGGATGGACCGCCCATGTGAAAGAGCAGCGCGAGAACAATCGCATCATCCGCCCAAGCGCCGATTACACCGGCCCGGCGGATGCCAAATGGGTTCCGATTGAGGAGCGGCCATGAACACCGAATATCGCAAACCGTTACCAGGCACCGACCTGGACTATTTCGATACCCGCCAGGCCGTGGAAGATATCCAGGCCGGCGCGTACGACAAACTTCCGTACACCTCCAAGATCCTGGCGGAGCAACTGGTTCGCCGCTGTGATCCCGAGGTGCTCACGGATTCACTCAAGCAGCTGATCGAGCGTAAGCGCGACCTGGATTTCCCCTGGTATCCGGCCCGTGTGGTGTGCCACGACATCCTCGGCCAGACTGCGCTGGTGGATCTGGCGGGTCTGCGTGACGCCATTGCTGAAAAGGGCGGCGATCCCGCCAAGGTCAATCCTGTGGTTCCGACCCAGCTGATCGTGGATCATTCTCTGGCCGTGGAACACGCCGGTTTCGAGAAGGACGCGTTCGAAAAGAACCGTCAGATTGAAGATCGTCGAAACGACGACCGGTTCCACTTCATCAACTGGACCAAGACCGCGTTCAAGAACGTGGATGTGATCCCTCCCGGCAACGGCATCATGCACCAGATCAACCTGGAAAAGATGTCTCCGGTGGTTCAGAGCCGCCCGGATGGGGAAGGAAAGCACGTCGCCTTCCCGGATACCTGTGTCGGCACTGACAGCCACACCCCGATGGTTGATGCCCTGGGCGTGATTTCCGTGGGTGTGGGTGGTCTGGAAGCCGAGAGCGTCATGCTGGGCCGTGCCTCCATGATGCGTCTGCCGGACATTGTTGGCGTTGAGCTGACAGGTAAGCTGCAACCGGGAATCACCAGCACCGATATGGTCTTGGCCATCACCGAATTCCTGCGTAAGGAACGAGTGGTAGGCGCATACCTGGAGTTCTATGGCGAAGGTGCCGACAGCCTCAGCGTGGGCGACCGTGCCACCATCTCCAACATGACTCCGGAATACGGTGCCACCGCCGCCATGTTTTACATCGACGGCCAGACCATTGATTACCTGAAACTGACAGGTCGTGAAGACGATCAGGTGGCTCTGGTAGAGACCTTCGCCAAGGAAACCGGCCTTTGGGCCGACAGCATGAAAAACGCCGAATACGAGCGCGTGCTGAAGTTTGACCTGTCCAAAGTGGCGCGCACCCTGGCTGGCCCATCCAACCCCCATGCACACCTGCCGACCTCCGAGCTGGCAGAACGCGGCATTGCCGGTGAATGGGAGCAGGAAGAAGGCAAGATGCCGGATGGCGCGTGCATCATCGCAGCCATCACCAGCTGCACCAACACCAGTAACCCCCGCAACATGGTGGCTGCAGGCCTGATCGCCCGCAACGCCAACAAGCTGGGCCTGACCCGTAAGCCCTGGGTGAAAACCTCCCTGGCGCCGGGCTCCAAAACCGTCAAGATGTACCTGGAAGAAGCCAAACTGCTGCCCGAGTTGGAACAGCTCGGCTTCGGCGTGGTGGCTTTTGCCTGCACCACCTGTAACGGCATGAGTGGGGCCCTGGATCCCAAGATCGCCCAGGAAATCATGGATCGCGATCTGTTTTCCACTGCGGTGCTGTCCGGTAACCGGAACTTTGACGGCCGGATTCACCCCTATGCCAAACAGGCATTCCTGGCCTCGCCGCCGCTGGTGGTTGCCTACGCTATTGCTGGCACCATCCGCTTCGACATCGAAAAAGATGCCCTGGGCTACGACCAGGACGGCAAACCCGTTACCCTGAAGGACATCTGGCCAGACGATGCGGAAATCGATGCGATCGTGAAGTCCAGCGTGAAGCCGGAACAGTTCCGCAGCACCTACATCCCGATGTTCGACATCACCCGGGATGCCCAGGCCAATACCAACCCGCTGTATGAGTGGCGCCCGCAAAGCACCTACATCCGTCGCCCGCCGTACTGGGAAGGTGGCATGGTGGGTGAGAAAACCCTCAAGGGCATGCGTCCGCTGGCGGTGTTGCCGGACAACATCACCACCGACCACCTATCGCCATCCAACGCGATCATGATGAACAGTGCCGCCGGTGAGTATCTGCATAAAATGGGCGTGCCGGAGGAAGACTTCAATTCCTACGCCACCCACCGAGGCGATCACCTGACTGCCCAGCGTGCCACCTTCGCCAACCCGAAACTTTTCAACGAGATGGTCCGGGACGAGAACGACAACGTGAAGCAGGGCTCCCTGGCGCGTATCGAGCCGGAAGGCAAGGTTGTCCGCATGTGGGAAGCCATCGAAACCTACATGGAGCGCAAGCAGCCACTGATCATCATCGCCGGTGCTGATTACGGGCAGGGCTCCTCCCGTGACTGGGCCGCAAAGGGCGTTGCCCTTGCTGGTGTAGAAGCGATTGTGGCCGAAGGCTTTGAGCGCATTCACCGTACCAACCTGATCGGTATGGGCGTGATGCCCCTGCAGTTCGAGGAAGGCACCACCCGCAAGACCCTGGGCATCGACGGCACCGAAACCTACGACGTGGAAGGCACCCCGGCGCCCCGCGCCGAGCTCACCCTCGTTATCCATCGGAAGAACGGCAGCACCGAGCGTGTGCTCGTGACTTGCCGCCTGGATACCGCTGAGGAAGTGTCTATCTACAGCGCCGGTGGCGTGTTGCAGCGGTTTGCCGAGGATTTCCTGCAATCTGAGGGTGCGGCGTAACCTAAGCAATGTCGGATTACGGCCCTTTGGGCCTAATCCGACCTACGCCATAGCTATCGCCAAACCCCGTAGGTCGGATTAGCGAAGCGTAATCCGACAATAAAACCGGCCCAAGTAGGTCGGATTAGGCGAAGCCGTAATCCGACAAAAAGCCAAAAGGTACCCCATGCCTAACAAGCCACAAATCAGAATCCCCGCCACCTACATGCGTGGCGGCACATCAAAAGGCGTCTTCTTCCGCCTTCAGGACTTACCCGAACCCTGCCAGAGCCCAGGCGAAGCCCGCGACAAACTCCTGCTGCGGGTCATCGGCAGCCCCGACCCCTACCAGAAGCAGATCGACGGTATGGGAGGCGCTACCTCCAGCACCAGCAAGACCGTGATCCTGGCAGAACCCACCCAGCCGGATCACGATGTCGATTACCTGTTCGGCCAGGTCTCCATCGACAAGCCCTTTGTGGACTGGAGCGGTAACTGCGGCAACCTCACCGCCGCCGTCGGCGCTTTCGCCATCAACAGCGGTTTCGTTGCCAAAGACCGGATTCCGGAGAACGGCACCTGCACCGTGCGCATCTGGCAGGCCAACATCAAAAAGACCATTGTTGCCCACATTCCTATCACCAACGGTGAAGTTCAGGAAACCGGCGATTTCGAGCTGGACGGTGTAACCTTCCCAGCCGCCGAAGTACAGGTGGAATTCATGGACCCGGCCGATGGCGAAGGCTCCATGTTCCCGACCGGCAACCTGGTGGACGACCTTGAGGTGCCGGGCGTAGGCACCCTGAAAGCCACCATGATCAACGCCGGTATCCCGACCATCTTCGTCAACGCCGAAGACATTGGGTACAAAGGCACCGAGCTGCAGGACGACATCAACTCCGATCCTGCGGCCCTGGCCAGGTTCGAAACCATCCGTGCCCACGGCGCGGTAAAAATGGGGCTGATCCAGAACATCGAAGAAGCCGCCAACCGTCAGCACACCCCGAAAGTGGCCTTGGTGGCGAAACCGTCTGATTATGTCTCTTCAAGCGGGAAGAGCATCGGGGCAGAGGACGTGGATGTACTGGTTCGCGCTCTGTCCATGGGTAAGCTCCACCATGCGATGATGGGCACCGCTGCAGTGGCTATCGCTACGGCATCGGCGGTTCCCGGAACCCTGGTGAATCTTGCCGCTGGCGGTGGCGATAGAACCCATGTGACCTTCGGTCACCCCTCCGGCACTTTGCGTGTGGGGGCAGAAGCGAAGGAAGTCGGTGGTCAATGGACCGCAACCAAAGCCATTATGAGTCGCAGTGCGCGGGTTTTGATGGAAGGTTGGGTTAGGGTGCCCGGGGACACCCTAATCTGAGGGGTTAGGCCTTGCGCCTCGCAATGCCCATACCGAGCAGGCCTAGCCCAAACAATGCAATAGTCGCAGGCTCCGGAACGGCAGTTACTTTGATGTCGTATCCGGTGCTGCCGCCATGATCTTCACGGAGCAGCTGAAGATAGTGGGTGCCTGCCCCAAGTGTTGTGCCAAATGAGTATTCTCCCGGAAACGATCCACCGCTAGACATTGCGCCAAAGGTGTAGTCGCCATTGATCCAGGCAAAAAGTCCATTGTCCACCCCAATATCAACGGTAATGCTTGATGATTCGGTCAACGTGAACTCATAAACAATGGCTGTCTCATCATTAACTGTCCAATTCTTGGGAATCGACGAGTTAGGGCCAGTCCAGGTGCCGAGCGAGAAATCCGCATTAAGCCAGTTTCCAAGGTTCGTGGTTAAGGAGAGGTCAGGTTCGGCAAGACCTGTAACAACCGGGTCGCCTTCGGAAACATTTGCACCGGGAAAGAAATCCGAGCCGGGACCGTAGGTTAAGGCAAGGTCGCCGAGCCCGCTGTTATACCACCCAGTTGAATCGTTATCGATAATGATTGTTGCTGACGTTGCGCTTGCAAAAAGTGCAAGGACGGATCCAGAAACGAACTGCTTCATTTTCTTCATCGTAAAGCTCCAGATTTTTAAATTATTTCCGCAGTTGCGTAATAGCAAGAATGAAACCTCATCTGGGAAAAACGTTTAACAATAATGAAGTAAGGGGAACCTGGAGGGGTATAGACCACGGACTGTAAAATAAATGGACAGATCTTTTGTAAGCAGATAATGGTTGGATAACAACCCCCAAGTCACCATTTTGAAAAGCCTGAGGTTCTCTGACGCTGTGCTCGGCTTTGGTTTTATCCGGGTTCCGTCAACATAATTTACGCAGCGTCTTGCCAAGTTGCGGTAGAAGTATTCTTTTATGCTCCCATGGCATAAAAAGCGGTATCTGCATGTTTGGATCTTGATCAAATTCTGGAAAACACCCTAATAATAAAACACATGACGCCAAAGGCGATTCAACCACGATCCTTCGATGTCGAATATGCTTACACCTTCATTTTGAAACCGGATGTCGTTAATTTTAACTGTCTGAAAGATGGTGCTTTTAAGTAATTGGTATGGATGATGCTGATTCCATCATACCGCTGACTCGCTGGCTTGAATTCCGGCTGCCAGCGTTCACAATCAAGGAGAGATAATTATGAACACAGCACTTAAAAGAACCCTTTTATCAACGATTGTCCTACCTTTGAGTCTCGGCGCGGCATCTGCCAGTGCGGCGATGATCGTAGAGTGGGGCTATGACGTCGACAGTAGCTTCTCTAATACGTCATACACTGCAGCAGATGGCGATAACGACGGCACGATTGTTGAGTCTGATAATGAATTATCATGGGGCGGCAGCCTTGATCCTACTTCGGAGGATCGGTCTTCTGTTTCAATCGAGGACGTATCTGCGGCAGGCGGGCTTTTCACCAATGTGAACACCGTGGCTGGTGGAACCTTTACCCATGACAACAATGTTATCAGTGCAGATTTTCAGTCGCTGACAGGCTTTGATCTGACGTCCACGCTGATATTGACTCCCGTCGATCCTGTCGGGCCAGCATTGCCGCCAACATCCCTGACGTTCATGAGTTTCTTTAGTGAAACCCTGAATAGGGATAACCCTGCAAACTGTACTTTCCCATCAACCTCTGGGTGTGATGACATCTTCACCATCGATAATTTCGACGAGCTAGGTGCCGTCGATAATGGTGAAGGAGGCTTCGAGTTTGCTCAGTCGTTCGTCATTGCCGACTACAAGTACACGGTGTTTCTGGAATTGGCCGGCCTCGCTGTCCTTGATGATGACGCTTGTGCAGCAGCAGGAGCCAGCTCTGGATGTGTCGGCCTTCTGACTCTTGAGGATACCGAAAACAACTTTGACACCAGTTTCCGGATCACCGCGTCAAAGGTACCTGAGCCTGGCACTCTCGCATTGCTGGGTCTTGGCCTTGCCGGCTTGGGTCTGTCACGCAGGAGAAAAGCAGCACGGGCATAGTATTTGAACGGTTTTAACGTTCAGATGTCAGCGCTGAAAAAAGAAGCCCCCGCCGAGAAGCGGGGGTTTTCTTTTAGTCGTTACCAGGTTTCTCTGGCAAGAATCGACCCTCATCCGTAATCAAAGACCAGACATCGGGACGACGCTTCTTGATGCGGTCAATCAGTGACGCTGCTTCAGTGAAGGCAGGACGGCGAAGGCCGTGATATTCCAGCACTGGTCCCAGGTGATCAAATTCCACCCCAAATCTTTTTAACAGGCGCAACTGGGCTGGCTCCATAACCGCCATCCAGTGGGTTATTCCATGCTTGACAGACATCTGAAGAATCGCGGTAAAAAGCCCGAGACTGATGTAGGGCACGGCGCGCTTGCCGCTCTCCGAATCACTGTAACAAGCGCCATCACTGGCACCGGAGATTGAGTCTTTCTCGTTGAGGCGCCGGCGAAACTCCCGGCTTACCGACATTCGGGAGATTTCCGCAATCTCACTTCGGCGGGCGTTCGCGATTGCTTCCCGGGCACGCAAACTCATTCGGGGAACGCAGGGACCTTCCATGGGGAAATCGGACTGATCGGGCGTGTCCCCCGCCATAATGAGACGAACGGTTGCTATGCCGTGTCCCGTTCTCCGATGCCGGATCAGAGCGTGAGCAGACCTGGCATCGTATGCGTCGTGTTCCTTTTTATCGAGGAAGCAATTGGGGTCTTCGAACGGTCGGTCGATACAGTACACCTGGTACCGAATCCCGAAAACTTCATTGATTTCCTCCGCAGAGGTTGCCAGTTCAACATTGAATACCGAATGGAAAATGGCACCGATGTCGTCGGACGTTTGCTGGTTTCTTCTGTCTTCTTTGCCACTCTGGAAAGCAAAACCATTCTGCATTTTCCGGTCCTCATTTCTCCCTTTCGGGAAGCTGTTATTGCGATGATCCATGAAGAAAAAGCACCGTCTTACGATCCCCTGACGGCGTACTACGGGTGTATCGAGGTAACAGCGAATCAGACCTCGGAATATCTGACCCTGGGCACGTAGCGTCCGGGCGCCAGGATGAAATTAGGGTCAACTGCGGCTTTCAGCTGGCTGGCAAGTCTGGAGAAAGCAAACCCCTCATTATCAAGCGTGTCCATCGCGTCAATGCTGAGGCGGTAGGGCAGAAAACCCTCTTCCTGCCCCGCCTTGATCAACGCGTGATAACATTGGTTGGCCCGGGCGGTTGCGACTGCGTCCCGGCGATCGAACAGCAGGGGCACGGTCGAGTCGAAGCAACGATCGTTTACTGTCGTTAAAGTAATAAGAGGGTTGATACCGTATTCCGGACATATCCGTTCAATCATATTGATATATCGGCGAACGTCGTTTCCCCGTATTGGCACCAATGGCGCAAACCAGATGAGCCCGCAACCATCCCGTGCCGGATTTTTGGGTTGCCCCTGCTCTGGCGGAGTTCCGGAGCGCCAGTAGGCCAGCGCCAGCGCGACATCGTTGGGTGTACCGTGCATGATTTCCAGCGCCCCCGAGAGGGTGTCGGCCATTCCTCTTATCCTAGTTGCCAGCCTACCGGGCAGCACCTTTGCAACATTCCGCGCAAGATTAACTCTTTGCTGATTGATGAATACAAGGCGATCGGTGGCCGGCCCCAGAAGTCTTCGCAGGGTACGCCGGGCGGCCCGGGCAACCTCTTTTGACGCATAAATCGCCCCAACTCCACTCCACGCAGGAACGCCATGGCTGTTGGCAAGACTGTCCACCTCGTGGGAGGGCAGAACACCATCAATCGCTTTGTGTTCCGGGAAAGGGGTCATCATTGAAAGCATGCGCTGGCTGTTGAGCAGGTTAATCGCCACAACGGAACCGCCCAGTGCTCGCAGTACTGCCCTGACAGTGGGAACCAGCGCTTCTAGTTTAGCGTCGTCTTTTGTGGAAAAGAAAAATGCAGTCACCGTCTCAGGTGCAGGCGCAAGGGCGATAGTTATATTCACGACGACTCCGAAATTCCCCTGGCTGAACAGACCGTCAAGGTAGGGGCCAAGGCCCCATTTGAAGAGCCCGTCGACCTCTGCACCGCCAAGCTCGCTTAGTGGTGTCCGGTATAGAGTTCCATCAGGCAGGATCGCTTCTATCTTTGTAACCGCTGCAAAATGGTCAGTAATCGGTGTGATGCCATAACCACGTTCAAGCGCGTTACCGAGAATGCTGCATGTGGGGCCTGCCCCGGTCACGGGAACCAGGTAATTGCCATCGTGCTGATCGAGAAACTCCCTCAGGGCGCCTTGTGTGACGCCGGGTTGTACTGTCACAACGCCCAGTTCAGGATCGAAATCGGAAATACGGTCAAGGCGACTAAGATCAAGGATCACGCAGTCGTCTTCAACCGGGTTGGCACTTCCATAGCCCCAGTTTTTGCCTGTGCTAACCGGGTAGATTGCAACCTGCCAGCGCTGTGCTACCTGCAAAATCGCCGAAACCTGTTCCTGGTTTTCAGGGCGAAGCACTGCGGGGATGGCGCGCTTCGCGCCTGTTGTCGAGACGCCATACTCTGATGATTCGCCTGCTGCCACAATTCCAGATTCGCCCAGAATGATGGTCCATTCTTCAATTGCAGATTCAGTAGCAGTTCGACTCACTGGCGCTTCCAAGGTGTTTATCGGTAACTTCGATGAATGGTTCGTTAAATTGTACTAACGGTATGTTCATTTAACGCGGGAAGAGTATAAGCGAGATAACATTGGTTAAACCACGTTTTAGTATTACGGCTCTGAAAATAGTCTGCTCTAAATAACTAAAATGCAAACAACCAGTTGCAGTTAAATCGCAGAAATACAGTACAGTATTTCATATTAAAACAAGTTAACGTGGCGTTATTTCTTGTCCTGCTAAAAAAATCCAATCTAATTACTTTCAATGCGAATCGTCGACTATCTTTATGAAAATAAACAAAAATCGATGGTCGAATAACAAATTTTGTGGTGCTTGCGTGGATAAGTATTTACCTTGCTATCGGAGTTAAGAGATTAAAAATGCGTTTCTAGAAAAATCAGAAGGTTAGGTATAAAATAGATTTTATATTTATTTTTTTATAACGAATGTGTTAATAAAAAGTTGCACCTTTTCCAATTTCGGTGTCAGTTTTATTTACATCCCTTTTTTATTCTTTGGGGCTGGGTGTCCAGTGCGCTAGTCTCTCTCTAACTGTCACAAAACTTGAAGGAGCCGCTGGCATGTCAGCTACATTCGATCTTAACGAACGCCCGGACTACGACCAGCTCATTCAGACCATCGCCGATTACACCCTCAGTTACCGGGTAAAGAGTAAAGAAGCATGGAACACGGCGAGGAACTGCCTGATGGACACTTTAGGCTGCGGCTTGCTGGCCCTGCGATTTCCGGAGTGCACAAAGCACCTCGGTCCACTCGTGGAGGGTACCATCGTTCCCCATGGCGCCCGTGTTCCGGGAACTCCTTTCCGCCTGGATCCTGTGAAAGCCGCCTGGGATATTGGCTGCATCATCCGTTGGCTGGATTACAACGACACCTGGCTTGCCGCGGAGTGGGGGCATCCGTCAGATAACCTCGGCGGTATTCTTGCGGTCTCTGACCACCTCTCTCAGAAGCGGGTGGCGGAAGGAAAAGTGCCGCTGACGATGAAAGACGTGCTGGAAGCGATGATCATGGCCCACGAAATCCAGGGTGTTCTGGCTTTGGAAAACTCCTTTAACCGGGTCGGGCTGGACCATGTCGTATTGGTGAAGGTCGCCTCCACTGCCGTTACCGCAAAACTGATGGGCGCCAACCGGGAGCAACTGCTATCGGCTTTATCCCATGCCTGGGTTGATGGCCAGGCCTTACGGACCTACCGGCACGCGCCAAACGCCGGTTCAAGGAAATCCTGGGCAGCTGGCGATGCGACATCCCGTGCCGTTCGGTTGGCAGATATTGCCATGCGGGGTGAGATGGGAGTTCCAAGCGCACTGACCGCTCCGCAATGGGGCTTCTACGACATACTGTTCAGCAAAACCAATAAAGACCAGAAGCTAAAGCCCGAGGACAGGCGCCAGTTTTCATTGCCCCAAGATTTGGGTTCCTACGTGATGGAGAACATCCTGTTCAAGATTTCCTTCCCGGCGGAGTTCCATGCCCAGACGGCGGCAGAAGCGGCCGTAAAACTCCATCCAGAAGTGAAAGACCGGCTTGACGAGATCGAAAGAATTGTTATCACCACCCACGAATCCGCCATCCGCATCATTTCCAAACAGGGCAGACTTGCGAACGCAGCGGACAGGGATCACTGCCTTCAATACATGGCAGCGGTGCCGTTGATTTTTGGCAGCCTGACGGCAGAACACTATGAAGACAGCTTCCACGAGGCCAACCCGGTAATCGACAAGATTCGGGAAAAAATGGAAGTGGTGGAAGACGAAAAGTACACCCGGGAATATCTGGAAGAGGACAAGCGCTCGATTGCCAATGCCATTCAGGTTTACTTTAGCGATGGCAGCAGTACCGACAAGGTTGCGGTTGAGTATCCGATCGGACACCGTCGTCGAAGGAAAGAGGGGATTCCGCTTCTTGAAGAAAAGTTTCGAAACAACCTTTCCACCCGGTTTCCGGGACAGCGTTGCGATCAGATATTTGAGATTTGTAAAAACCAGAAGGCCTTGGAGGAAATGCCTGTCCAGGAGTTTGTGGCCTTGTTCGTAATATGAAGTGATACAAAAAGTTCACAGAGGTGTCAGAGAAATTTACATAGGGAAGCTCGGTTATCATAATCAATTGAAAAATAAAGTAATTTGTTATGGCATAAGCCATCCGTTCAGTTCTCGTGAGGACGAGTTACGTCAGTTAATGGCAGTACTGATATGAAAATAATAACATCCATCATTTGGCTCATCGCCGCGGGCAAGAAAAATAGCAGCGTCGAAACGGAAACTGGCAGCCTATTGGTTAGGATCGTCAGTTTTCCTTACACCCACGCAATTCCCCTTTTTCCTACTGCCGATTGCAGTTACAGAAATTTACAGTAAACTGGTATTCAATAAATGCTGTATGTGTACGCATCGGATGCGTTGATTCATTGTTGTCAGCAGCAAAAGGAGTTGGCGTGGCCCACGTCAGATTGTTCAAACATTACATTCATCTTCCCTATGTCATCCTTGGCCTGATTGATTTCCTGCTGTTGGTGTTTGCCTTTGCCCTGACGGTTTTCTTTCGCTATTTTGGCGATCTTCCTTTCTTTCTGGAGAATCTGACTTTTGTGTTGCCTTCAGCAGTTGTATTTGCTGGATCGAATCTCTTAATGATGGTCGCACTTGGTGTGCATCAGTCCCGGCTAGAGGAAGGTATGTCGGGCATGATGCTTCGCACCATCATGGCGTTGATCGTCAGTATTCCTTTATGTGGTTTCGCCTACCTTCTCGCATCGGACTGGTTGTGGTATCTCGGTACAAGTGCTGTTCTGACGACAGGATCTGTGTTCGGCTTTTTCCTGATGGGCATTTTTCGCTCAATCTTCATTAACACCGTAGGCAAGGATGCTTTCAAACGAAAAGTGCTGGTACTGGGCGCGGGCTACCGTGCCAGGCAGATTCATGAAGACCTGAAAACTCCCTTGAACCGCAAAGGTTTTATCCTCGTGGGATTTATCCCTCTGCCGGACGAGCCGGTTGAGATAAATGAACGCGATCTGCTGAATATTCCCACCACAATCCAGCAATACATCATCAGGCACCCGGTCAGTGAAATCGTTGTAGCAGTAGACGATCGCCGCAAAGGCCTGCCCATGGAAGATCTGCTGGAGTGCAAAATGGAGGGAGTCAAGATTGTTGACGGTGCCAGCTTCTATGAGCGGGAGTCACGAAAAGTTGCGCTGGAAATGGTTACCCGTGGCTGGCTGGTGTTCTCCGATGGATTCTCAGTATCTTCGGTATTTGGTTTTGGCAAACGGTCTTTGGATATCCTTGCCGCCAGCACTTTGCTCTTGGCGGGTTTACCGTTAATGATCCTTACAGCCATTGCCATCAAAATCGAAGATGGCTTCAAAGCACCCGTGTTCTACAGCCAGGAGCGGGTTGGCCTCAACGGTGCTGTGTTTAATGTTCACAAGTTCCGCTCAATGATTACTGATGCTGAAAAGCATGGTGCTGTCTGGGCCACTCAAAACGACGCTCGCGTCACCAGGGTTGGTGAATTTATTCGCAAGGTCCGAATTGATGAATTGCCGCAAATCTTCAATGTTTTGAATGGCACCATGGCGTTTGTCGGGCCCCGACCGGAGCGGCCAGTTTTCGTTGAGCAACTATCAGCGAAGATTCCGTTTTACACCGAGCGTCATCGTGTGAAGCCGGGTTTGACCGGATGGGCACAGCTTTGCTTTGCTTATGCAGACAACGAGGAAGATACGCGGGAAAAGCTGCGCTATGACCTTTATTACATAAAGAATCAAAGTCTTCTCTTGGACTTATTGATTATAATTCAGACAGTAGAAGTGGTATTGTTCAAAAAGGGATCAAGGTAGTTTCAGGAGTCGCTCTCCCTGAAACATGGAATCAGACACGGAATTAGAGAGGAATAACAATGTCATCGAAGTATTCACTGCAGGGCCTGCTGATGTCCCTGGTCGCGGTAGCGTTTGTTGCGGGTTGTGCGGCCCCCCAGCCATCGTCGCAGGAAGCCATTAACGAAGCACTCAGCCTGCAGACTTCAACGAGTGTTGACGAATATGTGCTCGGCCCTACGGATTCAATCCAGATTTCGGTTTGGCGCAATCAGGATCTCAGCATCGGCGTTCCCGTGAGACCTGATGGCCGGGTTTCCATGCCACTCATTGGGGATGTGATGGCTACTGGTAAAACACCGGAACAGCTAGCCAACGAGATCGAGCAGGGCCTGGCAAGCTATATCCGCGAGCCTCAGGTTACCGTTGTGGTTACATCGATGGGTAGCCATGAATTCAGCGACCGGGTGCGGGTAACCGGCGCGGTTAATCAGCCCATTTCTGTGCCACACAGGCCGGGTATGACCGTCCTGGACATGATGCTCAGTGCTGGTGGAGCCAATCCTTTTGCAAACCTGAACAGTGCCATGCTTTACCGCGCCCTGGACAACAGGATGGTGGCCATTCCTGTTCGTCTGGACGATATTCTCAACTCGGGGGATGTCTCCACCAATTACCGCATGCGGCCCGGGGATATCCTGGCCGTGCCGGAACGGAACTTCTGAGATAAGCGATAACCGTTGTTTGAATCGAACCTCGGAACCGGTGAATAGGTAAGAAAGATGGCACTTCCACTAAGTCAGCTCCCTTCAGAAATTATCAGAGAGGTCCGGTCACGCAAGTGGCTGGCATTCTTCCTGTTTGCGGTCGTCAGTTTCGCCGTGCTGGGGGCAGGGTTTATTTTCCCTTACAAATATCAATCTCAGGTTGTGATATTTGTGGATGACCAGAATATCATCCGCCCGCTGATGGAGGGCAGTGCCGTCACAACTGAGATCAGCGAGCGTACATCGGCAGCCAAGGAAATGCTGTGGTCCAGGGATCTGATGGTGCAGATTGCGCAAGACAGAGAGATATTCGGCCAGAATGCAGACCAGATTACTGGCGAAGCCCTGGAGCGGCGAATTGGCATGCTCCGCTCCGGCATGAATGTTCGTCCCCGTGGCGACAGCTACTTCAGCATTGGCTACACCTCTGAGTCGCCCATGCAGGCTTTTCGTATCGCGCAACGCCTTGGGCAGCTGTTTATTTCAGAGAATTCTGCGAACAAGCGCAAGGAAAGCCGCAGCGCCTACAACTTCATCGATAAACAGGTGAAGAACTACGAATCCATCCTGGCGGAAGTCGAACAAAAATTGAAAAAGTTCCTGTCAGAGAATGTGGATGGAACAGAAGGTGAAGCGAATTCGCGCATGGCCAACTTGCGCCGCCAACTGGAACTGGCGGAGATGGAGCGGACGGAACTGATTGCAAGGGCCGAATCGCTCGAATCTGAACTGCAGAATGTGCAACCGATGCTCAGTCAGGGCCGCACGGCGGATGCCTATACCCGACGAATCCGCGAGAAGGAAGCCCAGCTTGACGACTTGCGCCTGCGATACCACGACACATATCCGGACATCATCGCATTGAAGGAACAGATCGCCGAGCTGCGAAATCAGCGGGCCAGGGCATCCCAGAGCGGTGAATTGGACCAACCGGTCAGTGAAGGTGATCAACTGGTCAACCCCCTGTATCAGGAGATCAGTGCAGAAGTGGCAAAAACCCGCGCGAGCGTACGCACCCAGGAATCGCGCATTGATTCGCTCGAAAGCCTGATTGCTGCGCAGGAAAAGCGCATGGAGCGCATCCAGGAGAACAAGGCCCAGTATTCAGAACTGACCCGCGACATGGAAGTGAACGAACAGATCTACAACGACCTGCTGAAACGTCGCGAGAAAGCCCGGGTATCCATGCACCTGGACATTGAAGGCCAGGGCCTGAATTATAGAATCAACGAAACCGCTCAGTATCCTCTGGACCCGACCGGGCCGCAGTTCCAAATGTTTGCGTCAGCAGGCTTGATTCTCGGCGCCCTGGCTCCTTTTGGTCTGGCAGCCGGTGTGTTGCAAGTCGACCCACGGATAAGGGCCCGCAAACAGCTTGAAGAGGGGATTGGCCTGCCCGTATTGGCAGAGATCCCGCAGGTGCGAACGCCCTACGAGAAACGCAAAGACCGCTGGTTAACGGTTTCGGTTGCAGTATGCGCAGTTCTGGTTGTCGCTGGCTATGGTGGCGTAGTCGGTGCAGCTCTGATGGGAGTTATTTAATGACAGAGCAAAAACAGAAAAGGGCAGCCAGGGAAGCTGGGGTCCGCTCTCGCCAAAAATCATCCGGTGCTGCGGATATCAACGGACAGGAGCGCAACGGTGATTTGCAGAATCAGGAAAGTGGCTTTGAACAGCAGAGAATAGAGAGCGGGCAGGCTAGTGACTTCCAGCAATGGGACGACTCCCGCATGCTGGTGCCTAGCTCCCTGGAACTTGGCGCCGGAGCTGTCGATAAGTACGTTATCAGCAAACAGATCGTCAAGATGCAGGAGCCGCGGCGTCTCACCCGAGACGACATGGACGAGCGACGAATCATCTATCCGGAATCCGGGAATCGTGACCTGGTGAATCGGTTCCGCCATCTGCGTACCAAATTGCTGGAGCTTTCTGGCGGCAACAATTTCACGATGGTGGTCAGCGGCGCCTGTGAGGGCGCAGGTAGCTCCTTTATGGCCCTGAACCTGGCCGCAGCGTTTGCCTTCGACCAGTCCAAAACCGCTCTGATCATTGACTGTAATCTGCGGAACCCCTCACTGCACTACCAGCTCGAACTAGCGGCGGAAACTGGGCTGACGGATTTCCTCGAGGATCCGGATTACGATATCGGGCGCATTATCTATCCAACAGGGATCCCCCGTCTGAGACTGATCCCTGCCGGAAGCCAACGGGAAACACCGTCAGAATTCTTTACCTCCTTCCGTATGAAGCAGTTTCTTCAGGCTATCCGCCGTCGTTATCCGGACCGCTTCATCGTGCTGGACACCGCACCCATCAGTGAGTCACCGGATGCCCGCATTCTTGGCGAGCTGTGTGACTACTCTATGCTGGTGGTGCCACACGGCAAAATAACCGCCACCGCTGCGGAAAACGCCGCCCAGGCGTTTGATCCTGAGAAGTTTGTAGGAGCTGTTATCAATGGATGAAGTTTACGGATCAGGGACGATCCGGTGGATTGTCTCCATCGGCACTGGCTTTTTAATTGCAGCAGGACCCTCTCTTGCAGCCACCAACAGTCTGTCTGGTGGTATTGATAACCGTTTTTCCGACAATGCCCGTCGTGTATCGACCAATGAACAAAGCGATGTTGAGGCCCGGGTAAACCTGAACTTTCAGCACCTGAGTGACCCGGGCCAATGCACATCCGCCGTGGACATGGGGTTGGGCTATGGCTATTGGCACGACGACGCCTTTGACTCCGAAATCTATACCGACGGCACGCTGCAAGGACAATGCGAGCTGACCCCAAGATTGACATGGCAGGCCTTGGACACTATCCGCCAAGTAACACAGGATACCCGCCAGGCCGACACCCAGGACAACCTGACCCGCAAAAACGTATTCCGAACCGGCCCGATATACACCCTGCAATTAACCCAGGTGGACCAGTTGCAGTTCTCCGCTGCCTACGAGAACACTGAATTTGAAGAGCCGGAAGAGCCCGACAGCGAAAGGTTTACCGGCACTGCCGCATACAACCATAATTTCAGCGAAACACTTCAGGGCGGTCTTTCTTTAAGCGCTGAACGCACTGAGCTGGATACCGAAGAGGAACTGGATCGTGAATCTGCCGTTGTGACCTTTGATAAGGTTTGGGTGACGACTCGGGTAAATGGTTCCCTCGGTGTGAACCGTCTGGAAACCCGGCTTGGTACCCAGGAGGTCTCCAACGACGGTATTACTGGAACCTTCAACCTGGTGCGGGAAATCAATCCCAGCAGCGAGTTCACCCTCTATGCCAACCAACGATTAACGGACCAGACATCCACTCTTGGCCTTCAGTTCGAAGACTTTAATTTTGATCTCAGCGAATCGTCCGCTGTGGAAGTCACAGCGATACGCGCAGGGTATAACAACCGGTTTAGCAATGGCTCCACACTCACCGTCGGCCTCTCCGCCAGTCGCAGCGATTATGTTCAGACCGACGAACGTGAGGACCAAAGCGGGGTTGACCTACGATATTCGCGGCCGGTAACTGAGTTGCTTTCCTGGTTTACCGATGCGGCCTACCAGCATCAGCGTTTTGAAGATGATGGGTCAGAAGATGACCTCTACTCGTTATCTGTCGGGCTTGATTACCGGTTGAGTAGCAGGATGGACATTCGTTCCGCCATCGGCCACCGGCAAAAGACCAGCGACATTGCATCCAGGGAATATGACGAGAACTGGATTGCGGTTTCCCTTAACTATCGATTTTTCTGAGTAGGCGGACGTGGTGATGACGAACGATCCGAATAGCACCGGGAAAGTCAACGCACTCACGATTGATGTGGAAGACTACTTCCAGGTGGCAGCCCTTGCCGAAGCGGTTGATCGTGCTGACTGGCATTCCATGGAGTACCGGGTTGAGGCTAACACCTACCGCTTATTAGAGTTGCTGGACAAGCACAGCACTCGTGCAACCTTCTTTACACTGGGCTGGGTGGCGGAGAAATCGCCCCAACTGGTTCGCGACATCCAGAAAGCAGGACACGAAGTCGCCAGCCACGGTTACAGCCATCAGCTGATCTATAACCAGACCCCCGAGGTATTCCGTGAGGAAACCCGCCGCTCAAAGCAGATACTCGAGGATATAACAGGTGAGCCCATTACCGGTTACCGCGCAGCCAGTTATTCCATCACCAGCCAGTCACGCTGGGCCCTGGATATACTGGCCGAGGAAGGGTTTGTGTGGGACTCATCGATATTCCCTGTGCACCATGACCGCTACGGCATGCCGGGTACCCCGCGTTGGCCCCACCGCCTGACCACCGATAAGGGCTATGAGCTGGCCGAGTTCCCCCTGAGCACACTGAAGTTTCCCGGATACACGCTTCCAATCGCCGGTGGCGGCTATTTCCGCCTTTTCCCGTATTGGTTCAGCCGCTGGGGGCTGGGTAGCATCAACCGCCAGGGCCAGCCATTCGTCTTCTACCTCCACCCCTGGGAGGTAGATCCGGGCCAGCCAAGGCTGGACGTAAAATGGTTCTCACGCTTCCGTCACTACAACAACCTGGAGGTTTGCGAACAGCGGCTGGACCAGTTGCTGGGTCATTTTCGGTTTACCGCCATGGGCGATGTGTTGAAAAACCAGCAACTGCTGGAAACGGAGCAGCCGGGAACCACCGGCCAAGAGAAAATGGAATTTTCATCACCATGCTAGTCGCACTGTTCTGGCTGTCCCTGATTCTGCTTTTTTACATTTATTTCGGTTACCCGCTGATGGCAAGGGCTTTAGCCAGGCTGCGCCCGAATCCCGTGAATACAAGCACCGAACACCAGCCTAAGGTTTCGATACTGATAGCCGCCTACAACGAAGCACAAGACATTGAAGCCACCCTGCGGAACAAACTGGAACTGGATTACCCATCCGACAAGCTTGAAATCCTGGTCATCTCGGACGAATCCGATGACGGCACCGACGACATCATAGAGCGCGTGGCAAGCTCTTCCCGCCTTCCCATCCGCCTCTTCCGACAAGTATCACGACAGGGCAAAACCGCCGGCCTGAACATTCTGGTTACGGAAACCACCGGCGAGATTATTCTGTTCTCCGATGCCAACTCTCAGTGGGATACCCATGCCGTCAGCAAGCTCTGCAGCAACTTCGCGGACCCGAAAGTGGGCTACGTTACCGGCAAGATGGTCTATGTAAATGAAGACGGCTCATTGGTGGGGGATGGCTGTAGCGCCTACATGAAGTACGAGAACTGGCTGCGCGAACAGGAAACCAGCATTGGCTCAGTGGTAGGTGTGGACGGCGGTATCGACGGTATGCGCAAAACGCTTTACCAGCCCCTGCGCGCTGACCAGTTGCCGGATTTTGTACAGCCATTGAAAGTGGTTGAACAGGGCTACCGCGTGGTTTACGAGCCGCAGGCTTTGCTGAAAGAAGAAGCACTGAACGACGGCGATAGCGAATTCAGCATGCGGGTGAGGGTTAGCCTGCGCGCCTTGTGGGCCCTTAAAGACATGCGCCATCTGATGAACCCATTCCGTGACCCGGTGTTTGCCTGGCAGTTGATCTCTCACAAATTGCTTCGCTATGCAGCCTTCATACCTTTGGCGACGCTAACATTGGCAACACTGCTACTGGCGCCTGTAAGGGGCATATACACTTTGGCATTTCTGGGCCTGGTTATCTTCCTGGCCCTCGCCTGGACGGGGCACAAGCGGGAAGCGGGTGGTCAATCGCTGTCTGCGATTTATTCAATCCCTTACTACTTCATGCTTCTTAATGTCGCTTCGTACAAAGCGAGCATTGCCTTTTTGAAGGGAGAGAAGAAGGTGATCTGGAATCCAAGGAAGGGTTAGTTTGTGGACTTGCCTAAACTGGACAGCGTTCTAGCGTCGAGAAAGCTTCCGGGCCTCGATGGCTTCCGGATGATTGCGGTTATGGCGGTTGTACTGGCCCATTCTGGCGTTGGGTCGTTCTTTTCAGCCCGCCACGGCGTGGCCGGGTTTTTCGTGCTAAGCGGCTTTCTGATCACCTGGTTGTTGCTGAAAGAATACGAGAAAGCCGGCCGCATATCGCTTCGTGATTTTTACATGCGACGCTCACTCAGAATATTTCCGGCTTACTACGCCTTTCTCTTTGCATCGATCAGCTGGGATCTTTTTCGAGGCAATGATGATATCAAGGAAGTCATATTGCCCGGCCTTTTCTATCTGATGAACTATCACAATGCGCTGGAAGGGCATTCCAGTTCGTCATTGGCCCACCTTTGGTCACTGGCCATTGAGGAGCAGTTCTACCTTTTGTGGCCTATGGTGTTTATGTTTCTGATAAAGCGGGGTCGAAACTTCGTTATCGGTTTTCTGTTTATTGTAAGCCTCATGGTTATGGCCTGGAGAACTTACAGCTTTTCTATACTGGATTTTGGAACCTCTTACGCTTATAACGCGTTTGACACTCGCTTTGATAATCTCGCGATTGGTTGCGCGATGGCCTTTCTGCTTGAGAAAAGGCGTTGTCTGGAATTCGCAGATCGGGTAAGCAGTCAGTTCTGGATGCCATTGATTACCTTAGGGCTGCTTACCGTATCTCGCCAAGTGCCCGGTAGTGACTATGCGTATGGTCCGGCTTTTACTCTGGATGCGCTATTGCTGGCAGTATTGCTAATCCAACTGATGCGATTGAGCCAGGGCCGATTTTGGGGCTGGCTCAATCACCCTGTGGCGGTCTATCTAGGGCTGATCAGCTATCCCATATACTTATGGCATATGTGGGGTATCCAGGCGGGCAATAAACTGAACTTTTTGCCTGAATCTTTGCAACTCATTGCAGGTATCTTCATCAGTTGTGCCTTAGCGGCACTCTCTTACCATTTGTTAGAAAAACGTTTTCTCTCTCTTAAACATAAATATGAAAAAGCCAGGGGCGTATCCAATCAGGAAAGTACTGTAGTCAACACCCGCGATGACATTCCCAGAGAATTTGATAGAGGGAGGTCGAGTTGAAGATCCTCCACCTGATAGACAGCGGAGGCTTGTACGGCGCTGAGAAGATGCTTCTGAGCCTGGTAAAGGAACAGCTGAAACAGGGCCTCGAGCCCATGATTTTAAGTGCTGGTGAGCCTCAAGTGGGTGAAAAAGCTATAGAGGCTGAGGCAAAGAAATTGGGTTTGCCCGTTACTGAATGGAGAATGAAGCCCGGTTTCAATATGAAGGCATCCTGGACGATCCGGAATTGGGCTCTGGCCAATAAATACCAGCTACTTCATTCTCACGGCTTCAAGTTCAACGTTCTGCTGGGTGCGCTTCCGGAAAAAGTCAGAGGTTTACCAATAGTTACTACTTTACATGGATACGTCCATGCCCCCCGGTATTCGAAGATGTGGGTCTACGAATCTCTTGATCGCTTCGCGATCCGCCGTATGAAGGGGGTGGTCCTTGTCGGTGAGGCAATGAAGAAGGAGTTGCCAGGAAAACTCTCGAATGGCGAAGTCATCACTATTCCAAATGGATTGGAAATTTCAGAACTTCAGGACTCATCCCTGAGTTTACTGGATGAGCCATTCAAATCCTTCCTCGACAAGCATGAATCCGTGATTCTTGGGGTTGGAAGGCTTTCCCGGGAGAAAGGTTTCGACCGGCTGATTTCAGCCTTTTCGGAGTTCAGAAAACACTCCCCAACTTCAGGCCTGGTGATTGTTGGCGAGGGTAAGCTCCGACATCAGTTGGAGGCGTTGATTGCCGAGCTGGATATTCAGGACGATGTGCTCATGCCCGGATACTGCAGCACCGTGCCTGCGCTGCTCAGGCAGTCCCAGGTGCTGGTCATGCCTTCCCTGACAGAGGGGTTGCCAATCACTCTGCTTGAGGCCATATCGTTAAAGGTTCCTGTAGTTGCCTCCGCCGTTGGCGAAATACCGAAGGTTCTGGGAGATGGAAAGGGCGGTAAGCTCCTTAGGGACCTGGAGCCATCCACTATTGCCGGAGCTGTTGAACAGACAATAAATGACGAAGAACGATCCCGCCTCAGAACAGAATGGGCGTATGAAGCAGTGGTCAAAGATTTCTCTTCTGCAGCAATGGCGGCCAGCTACCTTGAATTCTACGAAAGGGTTCTCGGTACACCATGATTATCCGTTGGCCCCGGTTTCTCCTGACCCGACTATTGTTCCTGGCAATGGGGCTGCCCATCACCCGTTACAGAAAGGAAGTCGAGCAACTATGGAGCTTCAGCAAAGAAGTCAGGGCCAAGAGTCTGAACCGGTTGTTGGCTCGCATTGGCCCATTGAATTCGGCTGGCGTAGAGGTAAACAGTCTGGGAGCTTTGGAATCATCGCCATCATTAGACAAGACGCAACTCCGCAATCAATCCGCGCAGAAGCAGAGGAATGGAGGAAAATCGAGGTTTGGCCGCCATACCGCAGGCACAACCGGGGAGCCCACACAAGTCTCACTTGACAGAAAAGAGCTGGCCAGAATGCTGGCCGTTCGTGATTACTGCTTCCGGCACTATGGCTTAAAACTGGGTCAGCGAGAGGCGAGGTTGTGGGGCAGACCAGAAGCCGGCATCAAATCCCGGCTCAAGAACTTTGTAATGAACAGGCGGGTTTTTCATCCGGTAGGTCCTGAAGCAAAGAATGAAGTGGCAGCGCTGTTAAGCTGGAAGCCGGATTATCTGTACGGTTATGCGTCTTTGTTACTCGAAGCGGCCCAAATTCTTGATGGCATGGAGATGGAGTTTGAGCCTCCGAAATGCGTGATATGCACGGCGGAATCTGTTCTTCCAGCCCAAAAGGCTTATATATCCAGAGTTTTCAGGGCGCCAGTAGCTGAAGAATATGGTTCGACGGAGTTTGACGTTATTGCATTCGAGTGTATCGACGGCCACCGCCATCTTGTCAATCCTTGGGTGCTGGTTGAGAATGCTGAAGACAAAGGATGCATAGTGACTGATGTATCCAGAACATCCCAGAGTCTGGTCCGTTATGAGCTGGGAGACTACGTCAGTTTGGAATCGACAGAATGCCCCCTTCTGGGAAGCCCCGAATTCATTCATCAGTTAGAAGGTCGTTCTATAAACCGCTTTGCCTTTTTGTCGAAAAATGAAAAATTCCATGCGCTGGAGTTTGCCCGGGCGGTGGACCGTTACCAATCAGTATCGGATGAGGTATTTGAGTTCACGGTGTACCAATACGAGTATGGGCGTTTTGAACTGGAGACATCTATCAGCCCTAAAAAGGGTCGGCAAGATCTGTCCAGGTACATTTCCGGGTATCTTTACGATGTGGTTGGCAAGCCTGTTGACGTCATACCTGCTGGCGAAAAGATAGCTCCAGAGTCATCCGTAAAGAAAGGTTATTTTATTCAGGCAATGGAACCAAATCATGACGCTTGAAACAGCACTTACCATCGCAGCAGTGGGTGATATATCGCTGGGGGATCATCCTGTTTGTGTTGGCCATGGAATGAGAAAGACCATAGCCTCTCATGGCG
Source organism: Marinobacter sp. BW6 (assembly GCF_008107725.1). Taxonomy (GTDB): domain Bacteria; phylum Pseudomonadota; class Gammaproteobacteria; order Pseudomonadales; family Oleiphilaceae; genus Marinobacter. The sequence goes on along the minus strand of NZ_VIRN01000037.1, from coordinate 307,040 downwards.
TTGATCTATGTTCTGATGTCAGAGAGTATTGGGCTAATGTCGACATTGTGACTGGCAATCTTGAAACGGTGGCATCGGATGTTGGCTTAAAGCCAGGAAAACTGGCTTCTTATGAGATGCGTGGCGAGCCCAGTGCACTCGCTACTCTAAAAGAAGCAGGGTTTAATCTTCTCACCGTCGCCAACAATCATGCGCTACAGCATGGCACGGCTGCCTTTAACGACACAGTCGCCAACCTAAAGGAATTGGGCATCGAATCGATTGGCGTTGACGACGAGCATTCCAAAAAAACCATTCCCTATGTATTCGAGAAGTCAGGCAGACGCAACGTGTTTCTTGGCTACTCCATAAGGCCGGAAGAGTGGAACAAAGATGATATTCCTTACAGCCATAGAGCGTCGGTTGATGCAATAATTTCAGAGGTCGAGGGCTTCAGGAAGGAAGTGGATGGCGCCATCATAGTTTCTATGCACTGGGGTTTGGAATACCTTGACTACCCAGGGCCCGAGCAAATAGAGCTAGGTCGAAAACTGGTAGATGCAGGGGCAGACGTAATACTAGGGCATCATCCGCACGTTCTACAGCCTTTCGAATACTATAAAAATGGTTTGATCATCTATAGCCTCGGTAATTTTCTGTTTGATCTATGGCATCCGGAAACGAAGCCGACTGTAGTCGCATTAATTACCATTCCTGAAGGTGGCTCGCCAAAGGTTGATTTCAGGCCGGTTTATATTGATTCTAAATTTCTTCCGAGAAAGGCTAATCAGGAACAGGCTGCCGCTGTGAGGAAACTATTGGCCTTTGGAGATCATAGCGTTGATACAATCATCAAGATGCCTCCGGAAGAGTATCGGGCCCGATATAAGGCTAATCTGGCCACTGTCAGACCCCGGAAATACAGGTATTTTCTGAGGAATATCTATCGATATCCGCTTGGGATTATTATTCAATCGTTCCTCCGGACCTGCTATAGGCGAATAACCGGAACCTGAGTTGTTGGCTTGTGGCCGATTAATAATAGTCCGAATAGTTAAGGGTTAAATAATACTACATTGGTGTCCATCGGGAGATTCAGAGAGTTAGCTTTCGGTTGTTCCGATTATTTCGGCAGAGCGATGACGAACGCCATCATTGGTGGAGGTCGTTTATAATTTCTCTCAAAATTTTTGTGTCATTCTCCCAGTTGTATTTTGACTTGATAGCGTTTCGGCCGTTTTCGCCTAAGAAACTTCTTTTGTGCGGGTCACGTAAAAGAACCAGTTTTTCTGCAATATCTACTGAGTCGAGGTCTTTGCATATCACCCCACTATTAGTTTCTTTTAATATACGTGCTATAGGAATGACCTCCGTGGCCAGCACGGGTAAACCAGCTAGCATATAGTCAAATATTTTATTGGGTATCGTGTGGTTCCAATGCCCGCAGACGCGATAGGTAAGGGCACCGACGTTAGCTAAGGACATCAACTCGTCTACTTCGTCCTGATCCAGCCACCCATGAATTTTGACGCTTTCACCTATTCCAAGTTCATTGCTCAGCGCGATTAATCGTTCTCTCTGTTCTCCCTTACCTATGATATCTATACGAATAGCGTCGGTGGACTCGCGGGTTTTTATATACTGCGCAGCACCTTCGATTAGCAGGTCAAGGCCCCTGAGTTTCGACAGGAAGCCGACATACACAATTCTAAGTTGATTTCCGTTATGCTCATGTATTTTTCCCTTAAATTTATCTATCGAGGGCGTATTGCTGACAATCGATATGTTTTCTTCATCTACCCCCATTGATATCAGCCGGTCTTTTGATTCCTGAATCATAACTAGTATGTGGTCTACCATGCCCACTACGTTCCGTTCATACTGTTTAGCAAACCATGGACTTTTAAGTATTCTTGTTGTTAGTGACCTATTAGAAAACTTTGCAGCGGATTCATACATTTCCGGATAGCATTCGGCCATATCGAAAACCATTTTCGATTTTCGAAATTTAGCGACTATTATCCCGGCTTTTACAAGGGGGAGATCCCGGACAATTATTACGCCTCGGTTTCCTTTCATACTCCTGGACGACTTGAATAGTAGCCATAACCAAAACGGGTTGAACCAAAAAGGCAGGTTGACGGCCACCTGAACAACTGTCGGAAATCTTCGAGTTACTGGCAGCCGACGAATGGCAATTCCATCTCTTTCGTCTATCGTGGATAACTGATCCCTATTGCGTGCAAGTACGGTAACGTTGTGCCCGTCACCCTTGAGTGCGAGTGCAAGTTTCTCTACCCGTACATCCCACGGATAGTCTTCCTTGTATACAATCAGTACTTCCATTTTGGTTAGAACCATCCATTCGGAAAGCTGTACATTAGTAAGTCATTGTTTGTGCAGATTCGATTTTTCAGCATTGTTAGTTTTTTGGTCAGAATATGCAATATTTGAAACTGGTATATCGGAGTTTTTCAGCTCATCCATCAGCAAGGCTATCGCTCGATCAATGCCTGTTTCGAGGGCCTGTTTGTCAGAGGCAGCAAAGGGCTGAAGTACAGAGGTCGAAGTGGCTTTCGTCTCGTTGGCACCCCGCACGCCGATCCGGAGCCTCTTGAAGTCATGGGAGCCAAGTGCTGCAATAATAGACTTCAAACCTCTGTGCCCGGCGTCACCGCCTCCCTGTTTGAGCCTTGCCTGGCCCAGGGTGAGGTCCATTTCATCATGGACAACCAAGCAGTTGTTTATAACCGCGCCATTGCGAATGAGGAACTGCAAGGTTGGAGGGCCACTGTTGTTCATTTTTGCCGCAGGCTTAAACAAGCTTACTGTTTTTCCTGCGATAGCCACGTCGCACCCCAGTCCTTCCGGGTAAGAAACCCACGATACGTTGGCCCTGGCCGCCATCCGATTGAGAACTCGATACCCGGCATTGTGAGGTGTGTTCTCATATTCCGCGCCTGGATTACCCAACCCCACCATAACTGTCCGCTCTGAATTGCTACCTGTTAGCGGAATAGAAGCAAGTTCAGGAGTATTTTCAGCCTCTGCAGAAGTTCCCGCGTCGGAAGGCATCGGCTTGTACAATCTGGGGCAATCACCGCAAAAGTCCTGAATTCCGCACTGGCTCAACCAGCAACTGACCGGGCTTTGCCAGTGGTACATCAGCCTCACCAGATGATCTGCTTTGTTTGAGCCCTTAAGAAGCACCAGATCCCCGGGTTCAAGAAGACTGTTCAGAAATATGGCTGCATCGCGTATTTCGCTGAAAGCATGAAGGTTTTCAGCACCCGTATCACGCTTGGCCTTCGCTGCCCTCGGTGCGTGGGGGCCTACGAAAATAACAATGTCGCCCACCTCAAGCGCTTGCCTGGCTACTTTGGGGTAGAGTTTGGATGCGGATAAGGAATAATCAGAAAGGGTGCCGATAACAAGGATTTTTCTTTGAGCTTCTGCCTCGGCCATAAATTCGAGAGGCGCAGGGAACGACCAATGGGGCGCTTTCCAGTCATCTCGCAAGAATGTTACGCCGTTCTCATTCGTTACGATTTCCATTCTTCCTTCGGGTGGTCTGACTTCAGCAACAGCAGATATTGCCTTTGTTAGTGGTATGCCCGCAGCCAAACCAACTCCCAAAGCTGAAATGACTGACAAGGCAAGGTGTTTTCCGTAAAGGCTTGTTCTTACCTCGTGGATATCGCCTTCATATCCGACGTCAAGCATGAGTGGCTTTGGCCATCTGGATCGCGCCGAAACAAGCCTTAAAATCGCGCCTTCCGATTTTCCGACCCAGATAACTTGCCGGTTACAGTCTTCACCAATGGACCTTACAAGCGGGTCGTCAATGTTCAGGACCGCCACACCGTCTGCGGGCAGAGCCGAAATCAGCTTGCCCTTTTCCCTTGCAATAGCTTGTAAGCTCTTATGGGCTTTGAAGTGGTCCCGTGCTACTAGTGTGAGAACGGATATGGTGGGCGTAAACAAACGAAGTGGCCTATCCAGGTCGCCGGGGTTGCCTCCCGATACTTCTAGAACACAGTATTTGTTTCGGGGTTTGACGCTGAGCAAAATTTTGGCAATGCCGTCAGGATAATTCATTGATCTTGGAGTGCTGTAACACTCTGCAGTTGCACCAAGAATGCTTGCGGAGAGGTCTTTAACCGTGGTTTTCCCGGCGCTTCCGGTAATGCCTATGAAGCAGACATTCTTGAGCCTTTTGCTATAGAAAAACGCTATCCAAAACCGGAAGAGATGCCCACTAAAGCGGGCCGACTTGAAGACGTAGGTCCACGCCACCTCCCGAATACGACGGATCATTGACATTTCACTCCTTTGAAACTCGGGCCGGATCGGCTTGAAATCCACGTAGCCTTGCTTATGTGGTGCCTGATCGTAAGTGGGTCGTTAACCTAAAGGATAGCCTATCCCGCCGGCAGGCTGTACATTCAAATATGATACTAACCATCACCTATTTGTTGTGTTTGAAGCTGTACAAAATGTAATAGAAACTCGGGAATTTCTTAACTAGGGATCGGACTCTTGGTATAACTCTAAAGTGATATCTAATCCGAGACCTCAAAGGCAGCCTGTAAGCCATTCCCCCATTAATGGTGACTTCACAGGGATGGCATTTCCCGCATGGCTCCCCGGTTGCGGTCGGCGTATGACAGAACCAGGTCAGGTCTAAAATTGGCGAAATCCCGGTAGTTTCGGCCCACTCTTTCATTTCTAATTTGCTAGTAGAGAGGATGGGGAAGGAAAATTTTCCGAATATTTCGGTGTAGGGATATCCAGTTGAATTGACTGCCTTCAAGATGATGGGGTTTTGCTCTATCCCTATCTCCATTCCCTTAATGCCCCGTATCTCACAGTAATCTGCCAGCCACATATATTGCTCACCGATGTACATTTCCTGAACGATGGCGTTATAGGCTTCTTGGACTTTCTTACATTGCACGGAAGATGTTTTTCTAGAAATCTCAGCTGGTAACAGGGTTCCCGGTAGCTGTTCAATGTTTCTATCAATACTATCGCTTATCGTCTTCATCGCACGAAGTTCATGACCCGACGACGGTCTGCTTGGATCAATGATGTAGTGCGGTTGAACCTTTCTCCCCTCCCGTAAAAGGTATAAAAGCCTGTAAGTCGAATCCCATCCACCTGTCCACAAAAGATGCACTGTCTCATCTGTACCTCTCATCTCCATCCTCGTTTTGCTCAGTACATGAATAATCGGTAGGCCGTGCCTTCCTTAGCGACAACACATTCCACCGAACGAGGCGTTAGCCGCGTCTTTAATAGTAACTGAAACTATAATCTGATGAGTACTTGTGAGTTGGTAAACAAATCCTGTATTTCATTGATCTAGAAAATTCCCTTGAAGTCTGTTGGATCTGCTCGTATTCCTCAGTCGTCGGTGTTACGAGCTGTGGTGTTGGGCAAAAAGCGCAAAGACACCTTAGTGCGGTAATGCCTGCACATACGGAGTATAGTCACAATGTGCCCCTCGCAAAACTGACCCTGACCCCGTATTAGGTCCACCCAGAGTTGGAAAAATCCGGCTCCGGTTGGTGCTTTTTTCGTAGGGAAGCCGTATGTTTCCTGTCGTAGTCAGAGGGCGTGGACCACTACAGTGGGGAATGGGGTCGGACTTGTTTCCAGAAGGTCCTCCGCGCCTCGATTCTCTCTGGCGTCCGCCAATGAAAAGAACCGGCCTTCGTTCAGACACTCCTGCCGGAGTCGTCCATTGAAGGATTCCACCGTCGCATTGTCGGTCGGCTTTCAAGGTCGCGAGAAGTCGATTTCAATCTTTCGCTCATTCGCCCAGCGATTCATAACCTTGCCGGCAAACTCCGAACCGTTGTCGGTCTTGAGCACGTCTGGGCTACCCCGAAAGCGTGCAAATCGTTGTCAGGGCTTCCTGGGCATCCTGCCCCTTTGGGCTTTGTCCGACCACAATGTCAAGGCACTCCCGGGTAAACAGGTCAATGATCGTTAGCAGGCGAAATCGGCGGCGCATCAAAAAGCGCATCCAACACAAAGTCCATGCCACAGATGTGGTTGGGATGATTGGTCTGCTGAAGTAGCTGCGGGTTCCTGGCTGCCTTGTTGCGCTTTGGCCGCTTGACATGGAGCGAGCGCCAGTGGTCACGGCAAAGTCGGTAGACCCGCTTATGGTTATCGCCCCAACCCTCTCGTTGCGGCTGAACGTACACGTGAAGCCGCATGAGAGTGATCACACGGATGGTAATTGACAACGCAGATGAGTCTCTCGCCACCGACTGATATCGATAGGACGCCCGGGAAAATTGCACGGCCGAACACGCCTCGCGCTCGCAAACCCATATCGCTGTTTCAGCCACCAATTGGCGTTTACGGGGCGGTCTCAGTGCTTTTTTGCCAGCACATCTTGAAGCACGGCCTTGTACAGGCTCATGTCGGCCACCAGCCTCTTCAGGCGCTTCAGCTCCGAGGGCTCAGGCCGCCGTACTTCTTGCGCCAGTTGAAGAATGTGGCGTCCGAGACGCCTATCTTGCGACAGTCTTCCGGACGGGCGTCCCCAGTTCCGCTTGCTTCAGGGCAAGCGCTATCTGCTCTACGGTGTAATGGGATCGTTTCATTCCATGATCTTCTGCTCAAGGCTCTGTCATGCCGGATTTTCCAGCTCTAAATGGACTGAAACTAAGGGGCAGGGTCAAACGGGTTAGTAAAGTATCTTGTGTCGAATCTAGCTGCTGTTGAATCAGGAAATCTAGGAAAAAATATCGTAGAATGTAACGTGACTGGAGGTAAAATTTTGATGCTATTTGCAACCTGTAGAACAGTGTCTACGTAAAATATGGCGATAAGAGTATGGTTGAAACTTATACAGGTTTTTGCGGAGTGAAAAATGGTTAATCAAATCCACATAATGAGTAGAGCGTCATGTTTACTCCTGAGCGTGGTTTTACTTGGCGGAGTTTCAGTTGCCGTAGCAGAACCCCTAATTTCCCAAGTTTCGCTCTTAGAAGGCGAAAGAATTGACCAAGGATCGAGAATTAAGATTTTAGGGAGTGGATTTGGTTCTAAAGCAAATGCTTCTCCTGTGCTTGTTGATTATGTCGATCAGGCTTTTGAGTACGGGAAGAGAGTAGAACCAAATTCGGGCTTAGGTGAGATGTCGCGGATCCCGATGGGACTTACCGGCGATCCCGATGCTATTTGGGCAACCAGTACAAGTAGTTTCTTGTACTCTACCGAAACCACAACGCGCCATCAGAACTCTAGCGCATTATATTTTTTAGAGGGAGAGAAGGCGTGGGTCGGCAGACCAGTCGCATACGGGGGGGCGGCTGGATGGGACACTCCTGTTGATATCCCTCAGTTATACGTTAGTTGGTGGTACAAGAATAGATATCATTCAACTTATTACTGGAGGTTTTCGCCTGACAGTCAAACAGGAGAATTTGAAGTCGGCGAAGAGTTGGTTATTGAGGGCCTCACTGGGGATAAGTCTAGAGGAGTCTATGCCGGCGTCGATGAAGACGGCTTACATAACGCGGCGCTTTATAGTCACAGGAATGCAAATGACTTGAGGGGTGTGGCGATAAAAGGAGTCAGTTCTGGTGCTACGACTATTTTCCCTTCAGAGTCGCGGGGCGGATCAGGTTACGGATACGAAATGCCGGGTTCCAAGCTGGCCAGGATCTGGGATGACCCGGACGGAATTGACGGTATACGTTCTTCGGTAGCTTTGCACGATGCCTACGCTGAGTCTGCGCGAATGTATTATCGTCTTGGTCTTGAGTCGAATGAGTGGGTCCATCTTGAGTATGAGATTGATACTGAGAAGGGCTTATTAAGAATCCGTGAGAACGGAAAGATTATGGGCGAAGAATATTTTTCACCAGATGCTATTTATAAAGGAAAATATAGCCCTACGCTGGCACTATTGGGTACCGATGGTAAGCAGCTCAAATTGCAGCAGTCTTGGATATCTGAGATATATGTAGATAATTCACTTCAGAGAGTAGCAATCGGTAATGCAAGTAATTATTCCGACGTTACTCACCACGAAATGCAGCGACCTGTGGAATGGAGTAATACTGATATTGAGATCGCTGTAAATCTGGGATCTTTGAGTTTCGACGAAGAATTGTATGTTTATGTTTTTGATATCGATGGTGTAGTTAACAATAAGGGATTCCCTTTGTGTACCGGGGACGAGTGTCCGATTCCGCCGTCGAGGATTCAGTTATTGGTTGATTGAGATTATAAGCTTGAGTTTCACATTAGGAGACGGATTTGAGTAGTAATATTGCAAGGAAGCTGCACAGGGAAGTGCTCAACTACGCAAGGGAGGCCAATCTATCCGGATGGAGGAGCCTTCTCAAGCATTTCATCGCTCGGGTCAACGCCAATGACGACGAGAAATTACGCCTTATATCCGAAGTTATCTCTCATTTCCCAAAGTCTGGCTTAGCAAAGAAACTTGTTGATCAAGCGCTTACTCTAGCAGCCGACTGCCATATAGAGTCGGCGAAAAGCAATGAGCCCGTAGCTTTAAGTTATTCTTTCATTATTAAGCCTTATGTCTCACCAAGCGAAAAAGGCCTTTTTTTGGTTTCATTCGAGAATCAGTTGGATAAGATTCTTGACGCTGGAATTTTGTCTGTGATCCAGGAGAGATATCATATTATTTTTATTCCCTCATGGACGGGGCTATTCTCTCCAGCTCTTTTTAAGTTAGCCACTTATAGTGACCGGAAGAATCCGATATTTGTTCTACCTGTCCATAAACATGAGCGCGCAGTTGTTAGCTTATTGGGAAAAAACTGCATCTCACTTCCTTTCAATGCAGCTAGCTGGGTGAATCCGAATTTTTTCGAGAAAGAGGCATTAGAGCGTGATATAGATTGCCTGATGGTTGCAAATTTTTCAGGATTCAAGCGTCATTGGGTGTTGTTTAAAGCGTTAACTGGTATGCCTGAATCAGTATCTGCAGTATGCGTTGGCGTGCCCCTTGGTACTCGAACTGCAGACAGTATAATGCAGGAGGCGGATGATTATGGAGTGGCAGACCGGGTAACGATCGTCGAGGATCCACCCCAGGAGGATCTCAGACTCTATTTTCAGCGAGCAAAAATCTTCTGCGCAATGTCCTACCGTGAAGGTTCTTTTATAGCGGTCGCAGAAGCATTGATGTCTGGCACTCCAGTCGTAATGTTCAGGAATGCACATATCGGCACAAAAAGCCTTATAAATCCCGAGGTAGGTGCATTGGTAGACTCTGTTTCGGAATTGCAGGAGCGAGTCATGGAATTCATGGAGTTCAAGGATCACGATAAAGTTCGTCAAATCGCTCGTGAATCTATCAGTGCTGAGGCTAATTGCAGGAAGTTAAATAAAATGCTTGCTGACTGGTCCGTGGAGAACGGCTTGAACTGGACTAAGGACATTGAGCCTTTTTACAGTATGCGCCTTAGCTTTTATTACTTTGATGAGGGCGCCATGGACAGGTTGAATCCCGACTATGAGTACTTGGCGGATCAAGGCGTTAAAATCTGGCTACCGTAACTAGTAATTGAGGTATCGCACCGACTCACATGGAAACTCCTCCACTAATTTCCGTCATTATTCCTGCATTTAACAGGGCATCTTATATTGGGGAGGCGTTAGCTTCCGTATTTAATCAGGACTATCCGAATACAGAGGTGCTTGTCGTTGACGATGGGTCGTCTGATGGCACCTATGAGATTCTCAAAGAACATCACGATCTGGGAGCCATAAAACTTCTGACTCACCCCGGAAGAGCCAATCGAGGCCAGTCGGCTGCCTTGAATTTAGGCCTTCGCGAGGCAAAGGGAGATTTGGTTGCAATCCTGGACAGTGATGACATGTTTGCTCAAGGTAAGCTGCAACATCAGGCCCGGTTTCTCAAGTCTAACCCTGACGTTGGAATGGTCTATGGGCAGGGGCATGCGGTCGATGCGAGTGGTGCATTTTTGTTTGAAGTTCCTGCAAATGGTCACACTGAGACTGGTGATCCGAACTTTTTGTTGCTGGATTGCTATATGGCACTTCCGGGCGGAGCGCTGATTCGGAAATCGGTATTGGAAAAGGTTGGTTTTTTTGAGGAAGCTTTCCGCGCAGGGCAAGATCACGATATGGCGTTAAGAATAATGGAGGCCACCAAAACCGTTTATCTACCTGAGCTGGCTTTTTATTATAGAAAGCATGGAGATTCCATTAGCGCTAAAGGTTTAGAGCGTCGCTGGAAAACCGGCATGGAAATTCTAGATCGAGCTCGTCTGCGATATCCCTACCGAAGTAGCACTATCCGCAAGCGCAAAGCTGTTCTCCACTTTCGGTTGGGGCAAACCTATTGGAGAGATGGATGCAAAGCAAAGGCGTTGCCCCATCTCTTCGTCTCCGGCGCCTTGGACCCGGTTCGTGCCCTGTCTGTTGTTTTTGGCCGTGAGCGGGTTTAGAGTCGAACTTTGCGCGTGGTGTTTTAGCAGGATGCAGAGTTGATGTCACAACAGGATGTACCCCAGCCAATACTTTTTGTTATTGACCATTTCCGAAATCCTAACGCAGGCACGGAAGGCCAGATGTTCAATCTGATTAAAGGTTTGGACAGGGCTAGGTTTGAGCCCGTTCTTCTGGTATTTCGAGATTCTGAATACCTTCAGGAACACGATTTTCCTTGCAACTATCATGTCCTGGGGCAGACCCGGTTATTTTCTCCTGCAACGTGGGCAGCACTATGGAAAATGGCTCGTAGGTTTCGAACTTCCGGCGTCCGGCTTGCCCACGTGTTTTTTAACGATCCATCCGTTGTTTGCCCACCCGTCTTCCGGTTGAATGGCATTAAAACCATTATCTCCAGGCGTGATATGGGTTACTGGTACACACCGGTCTATCGTGCAATGCTGGCCATATCCGGACGGTTTGTTGCTGCTGCTATCACAAACAGTAATGCGGTGAGGCAGGTGACAACAAAGGCCGAGCCGCTCTCCGCGTCTCAGGTCCATGTAGTTTATAATGGCTATGCATTGGCGGAAACATCTGGCGGTTTACCGGCTGACCTCGCAGCACTTAGGTTTAAGCATCCCAAGGCCGTGTTTGCCGGGCTCGTGGCTAATATTCGTCCAATCAAGCGCATGGAAGATGCCGTTTTGGCTGTCAGTCGGCTTCATCAGAAAGGCCACGATTTGCATCTGGCATTGATAGGAGGCGGCAACCAGGCAGATCTTCAATTGCTGGCCTCGGAGCAGGGAATAGCTGACAGGGTTCATTTTCTGGGTCCCAGAGCAGATGTGCAAGCCTGCCTAAAAGCTCTGGACATTGGTCTTTTATGTTCAGAGTCCGAAGGCTTTTCTAATGCCATAATCGAATATATGCAGGCGGGCTTGCCGGTCGTTTGCAGTAATGTAGGAGGAAACCCGGAGGCAATTGCGCATGGCGAAACCGGGTATCTTTATCGCTGTGGAGATATTGCGGAGCTGACAAAGCACCTTGAGGCGCTGAGTGACAGTAGTTATTTGCGCCAGTTTATCGGCGAAAATGCCCAAAGGAGTGCCAGGGAGCGTTTCAGTATGGAGAGCATGGTGGCAAAGCATCAGAATATTTATGACGGGCTCATTCGGCCTGGGAGTCTCAGGTAATGGGGCTGTTGTCCAAATCAATCCGTAAGCTCGGCCCTGTGGGCGGATATGAGCTCGCGCGGCAGATATGTAGAAATCAGCCCCGTATTCTTATGTACCATCGTTTTTCAGCCTCACCGGTGAAAGGCTGGGCGAGCCCCGAGTTTTTTGAGCAGCAGGTCAGGCATATTCGGGAGCGCTACAACTCTTATTCACTGGTTGAGCTGATGAAATATCATCTTGAGCATGGCCGTATGCCTCCGCACGCCGTGGTGATTACTGTGGATGATGGATACCAAGACTTTTATAAGCATGCCTTTCCAATTCTTCAACGCTATGGCGTGCCGGCAACTTTATTCGCAACAACCGGGTTTATAGAAAGACGACTGTGGCTTTGGCCTGACAAAATCACCTGGATGTTGGAACAGCTAACTCATATCAACCGGGAATTCAGTCTTGGATCGATTACCGTCAAAGCCGGTGAAATTAACGACGGTAGGCGAAGTGATTTCTGGAAACGATGGATTGACCACTGCCTTTCGTTGCCAGATCAAGACAAACATGAATTCATATCTTCCTTAGCATGCGAGCTTGGTCTTTCAATCCCTGCGGAAATTCCGGAAGCCTTTGCGCCTTTAAGTTGGGATGAGCTGAAGGAAATGCAACGGGCAGGCATTGAGGTTGGCGGGCACACGGTCACCCACCCATCCCTGGGTCGCGTTACCAAAAGCCAGGCAAGGGATGAAATATTCGGGTGCCGTGATGCGTTGAATCAGAACCTGGGCCAGCGGGAACGCACCTTTTGTTACCCTAACGGCCAACCATCAGACTTTCAGCAGTTTCTCCCGGACCTTGTCCGGGAGGCGGGCTTTTGGGGGGCCGTTACCGCGTTCCCCGATGCGCTAGGTATCAGCGATAGATATCTGATGCGCAGGCACGTTAGTGGTGATGATATGTTTCAGTTTTACAAGGCTGTATCTGGTGTCGAATTGTTGGGACACCGGGTTCGGCGTGAATATCGGCTTGAATCGGATGTCTCTGCCGCATGAAACAGGAAATGATGGCCTCAGGTCAGCAGGCAAAACACAGCGTTCTTGCAAAGCTGGACACCCAAATCGTAAGCCAGTTCAGCTTTGTGCTGTATCTGTATTTTATTGTGGACTTTTTTCTTAGGTTCTCCTCGCGAATTCCTGGGTACGGCGCCATCAGGCCTACGTTACTGGCGGTCGCCTCAATCAGCCTTTTATTGTTTCTGCAGCGCGACAAACTGAAAGGCCGTTTTGAGGACCCTATTTTCAAAGCGATTTTTGTGTTGTTTGGCTACATTGTCATCAGCCTGCCGTTGGTGGAATGGCCTGGTAGTGTTATTCGCGAAAATATTGACCCCTTCATTAAAGCCGTTGTGTTCCTGTTCTTCACCGCCCTGATTATCGACACGGAAAAGCGCCTCAAATGGTTCATTGCTGTGTTTGTGTTTTGCCAAGTGTTCCGTGTGTTGGAACCACTGTATCTTAATATCACACAAGGATACTGGGGAAGCGCCACTCATCTGGGGGGGGGAGATTTCGCGAATCGGCTCGCAGGTGCGCCGGCAGATGTGATCAACCCGAATGAACTAGGTTTTGTGATTGCTACTGCAACCCCGTTTGTTCATTACCTACTATGGCCCTTGGGATGGAAGTCCAAATTTCTGTACCTGGCTGTAATGCCAGCGATGCTGTATGCGCTGATTCTGACAATGTCTAGAGGCGGATTTATTGCTCTGTTGGTTGTTGCGTTCCTTGTGTTCAAAGAGTCGCGGCATAAGATGGGGCTCATTGTGATGGCTTCTGTGATTGTCGTGGGGGCGCTCAGCGTGATGACTCCTATTCAGAAGGACCGGTATTTGTCGCTGGTTGATAGCGATACTAAAGGCGCAGCCTCTGTGGAGGGGCGATGGCGAGGCATGCTTGGGGAGTTAAAGCTGGGCCTAACTCGACCAGTTGTTGGCCACGGTCTTGGAACCACTCAAGAAGCAAAGTTCCATAAGCGGGGATCAACGCAGGCAAGCCACAATCTTTACGCTGAGTTAATTATTGAACTCGGCCTGATCGGCCTTGTGATTTATCTTCGTTTTCTCTATCAGATTGCTAGGAAGCTCTCCGTAGTACGATCACACTTTGCAGCCCTGAAAATCGGTGAGCAATCCTATTATTCAAGACTAAATAAATCCTTTATTGCGGTGTTCTGGATGTACGCTGTTTATAGTATCAATTATTGGGGGCTGTCGCAGTATTACTGGTATCTGTTGGGAGGGTTGGTGATCGCATTCGGGCGAATCGTTACCCGTGGGTTTTCCGAACCTGAAAATACATCTGTGCAAAAGGAGCATGTGAACAATAGGCGACTTGATAGCGCGTCTAGGCGATCTGGCTATTCGTTGGCTAAAAAACTGCGCTAAAATCACTGATGAGGTATTGTTTTGCCCGAACTTATCCGTTGGGTGTTGTATTATTTTGAGAGAGCAGCGATAAGAGTATTTTCTATCTATCGATGGATTGTATTCGTTTTGCCAATTGAGAAAGACACGGAATGCCCACTAGGGGCGCCCCATGTTGATGATGGCTACATTGTTCGTGAGTCTTCATATAGCGACATAGATGATATATTGAAACTCTATCCTAAGGAGTTTTACCAGTACATGCCGAGCAGGAAAAGAAGTGAGCTTGTTCGATCGAGATTTAATTCGAAATATATTGGTTTTGTTTTGTTGGATAAGTCTGGTGATATAGTCGGTGGAACCTGGGCTTTACCTGTTAAGAGTGATTTAATAAATAGTAACGGAAAAAGTTGTTTCGAACTCGTTAATACATTTATTATACCCTCGAAGAGAGGGAGTGGTCTGGGTTCTTATATGCGCAGTTCTGCCATAAAAAAAATGGCTGCTAGAGGATATACCCATGTTATCTCCTACGTGTGGCGGTCTCGGAAGGCATCAATAAATATGAATCTCTCAACCGGATCTAGAATTGCTGGGGAGAAGATGCGTATAAATGTGCTTGGATTTAACAGAACATATATCAATAGATTTGTCGATTTGAGAGGGCTGGTTTTTCTTCCTCATATTATTTTGGTGGGTTACGATGCTGAAAGGCTTAAGTATGTTGTTTCTTATCTTCGAAGGTTCGGTTTTACTGTAAAAGTTGTCTTGGCCAATTGTTCAGATATTGATTCCACCACATTGAGTTTTTTTGATCAATCGGAAAATAGTGTTTTAATATTGGATCCGCTGATTGGTGAAAAGTCAGGCCAGGTAGCAGATAGTATTGATGAAAGATTTTGTATTCTAAATAAACTGCATGCTGAATTTTCCTTTGATGACTTGATCGAGGAGGTTAAAATGGAGTCCGTAAAACCGGTTTCCTATATATTTAGTGTATATGGCGAAAGAGTGCCCGTCATTGATTTAAGTTGAAGGTGCTATGCCTAAATCTCTGATATCTTCTGTCCCTGTGCTGATGTACCACCATATTTCCCCAGTTGACGGTGCGCACACGGTCTCTCCTGACATGTTTCATAAACATCTGAGTATCCTGCGTGAGCGGGATATAAGGATCTTGTCTATCGACGAATTTTCTTGCTGGCGAGAGGGAAAACTTGATATTCGGCAGCCTTCGGTTCTTTTGACTTTTGACGACGCATGGCTCGATAACTGGGTGTATGCGTTTCCGATTCTTCAGGAGTTTCAGGCGAATGCTATTTTTTTTGTAGTCACGTCCTGGCCGGGAGATGGCAAAGTCCGAGATCACCTATTACAAGAGGAAGCGTGGGAGCCAAAATCCCATACGGTCTCGATGGAGCTAGCGGGCACCGGCAGAGGTGATGAAGTGTCCATGCGATGGTCTGAGTTAATAGCGGCGAGAGACACAGGGCTCGTGGGTATTGGATGTCATTCTAATACCCATGGCCGATGGTGGAATGAAGGAAGCTCATGGGCAGAGAATTTGGTGGGCCTGAAGAATGATCTGGAAGCATCACGTCGTGCGATGAAAGACAAAATCGGGGTGTGCCCGATTCATTGGTGCTGGCCAAAGGGCCTGTTCAGTAACCGGGCGTTCGAATTGGCCTCAGAGTATGGGTTTACCAGCCAGTTTTCTACATTACGTGGTAGTAATAGCGCTGGTAGAAAAAAACTGGTGCGGCGTTTTGGTGTAGAGAACAAGCCTCCTACCTGGCTTGAGAAAAGGATTTCGGTTTATGGCGATCCTTTGTTAGGTGGCGCTTTAGGGCTGATTCACCAACAGTTGCAAGGGGGGCGTATGGCTAAGCGATTTAAGTTTGCATCGCCTGGTGAGTTTGAATTCCCTCTATTTAAGCTTATTTAAGCTCTGAGCGTTGTTTCTTTTCAAAACTCTTAGGCTAAATCATGTTGCCGCTAAACGAGGTGGGGGAATCCCCCGTGATGGTCTTTTTTGTGCATACAGATATCACTGAAAGTGCAGAGCACTCTCCTGTGGGAGTCGACGTGTGCACTCCGCCAGGCAGTATTTTTCTATGTTTATCGTCGCCTGTATGACATTCCACGGTGCTTGCCTCATAATGCGGTTTCGGTTGGCGGCTCTGCTCCCCCCATTTCGGGTTTGGTAGTGGGGGCCTAGTTTGTCGCTAAATCCAGGATGGAAACAGCAATGCGCATTCTTATGTCTGCTCTTCAGCCCGGTGGGGGCATTCGCACGTTCTTTCGTTATATTTACAGCCAACCTTGTTTCAGTAAGTGTACTTTTACGCTTGTTGCGCCGGACAGGGGGCTTTCTGATTTCCTTTCTGCGTATATTCCTGGTGACCGTATCACCGTTGTTCCCGCCCGGAAGGGCACTTTAGCGTTCGTCGGACAGCTTCGGGAGTTTATTGCTGATTACGATTTCCAACTTGTTCATTCCCATGGATTCTCTGCTGGTCTGTTAACCGAGCTCGCCGGAATTGGTTACGATTTACCTCACCTGATGACAGCCCATGATGTTTTTCTACCCGCTCAGTTTGCAGGATGGAAGGGTAGGGCGAAACACCTGGCGATGTCGCTGCTGTTTCGCCGAATAACAGCAATCCATACTGTTACTGAAGATGCCAGGGACAACTTGCTGGCGTTCTTTCCAGCCATAGAGCCTTGCCGCGTACATGGAATACTTCACGGGGTGGATACTGAGTACTTCCGTGACGGAAGACCGAGGGCGCTAAAGGCAGAATTCGGGATTGATGAGCAAACTCCATTGTTAGGGTTTTTTGGTCGCTTCATGGGGCAGAAAGGCTTCCGATTATTGGTGGATGCGGTTGAAGAAATGCGCCAAACCCGCTCCCTTGAGACTCTGCCCCATGTTGTCACCTTCGGATGGGGTGGATTTATCCGTGAGGACTATGACTACCTTACAGAGAAAGGTTTAGGCGATTATTTCCATCAGTGCGAGCAGACAGATGATATGGCCGCGGCCCTCAAAGGCGTCGACGTAGTCATAATGCCATCCCGGTGGGAGGCCTGTGGCTTGCTGGCAATGGAAGCACTTGCCTCAGGCACGCCAATCATCGGCTCTGATTGTATCGGCCTTCGGGAGGTGCTTGAGGGCTCGCCAGCCCAAAAAGTAGCAGTGGGAGATGTTTCTGCATTGGAGTCAGCAATCGTACTTGAGACGCAGAACATGTTGGCGCGGAAACCTGTCTTTCTGGACTTCCAAGGCACGGCTGTAAGCAAGTTCAATATCAGGCGTCCAGCAAATGAATTAGCTGAGCTTTACGATTGGATCCTAGCTGGTTCTTCTCGATAACTTTTCAAGAGCTCTTCTGGAACGCTGCGATGGAGCACCCAAGATGTTTCGCAAGGAACTAGTGTTAGCTCGACGACTCGACAATAGGCTTTGTTTGGTTGAAGCGTTACTCTCTGAGCTAAATCTGGAAAGAGGATTTCGTCTGCGTCCGATACCTGATTTTGGCTTTTCGTTTCCAGAAGACGCCAGCGAAATCTTGGTCGCGGAACTCGTAGCTCGTACTCGACAGCAGGCGAAAGAAGATGAATTCCTGCCCTTTAATTTTGATGGAGAAAAGAAAGGGTTCTCGTCTATTGTCATTCTTGCTCGAGTAAGTCAGGACCTCGAGTCTCTGGCTTTCTGGCTCGAGTCTGGCTTTATAGTAGTTGGATCAATAAACGCGAAAGCGCCTTTGGTAGAGAGCTCTCTCCGGGCCTCGTTTCCTGTAGATCTTTTCATAAACGGGCCTATCCCTCCAGCCGTAGTAATTGGTAGGGCCAATGTCAATCTGCTCGCCCAGGTCAGGGCTCTCGGTGAATGTGGTGTGCCGGTTGACTGTATCTTGACCAGAGATGAGATGCCGGTTATTGCGCGATCCAGCCGTTATGTCCGAGAGGTGTTCGACTGCCGCAATTGTACTGACGATCATGTGGTGGAGTGCATTAAGGCTATTTCGCAGGCCTCCCCGGCAAAGCCCGTGGTTTACACGGCGGGAGATCTTGAGATCGGTTTACTTGCTAGGATCTGGGAGGATGTCAGGGATTTGGTTTTAGCACCCAACGACCCTAAGCTGTCGAGTCAACTGAATAATAAAGCAGTTCAAATCGAGAAAATGAAAGCGTCAGGCGTAAAAGTGCCTTTGAGCCGGGTGGTAGAGGGCGACGGCAGCCTTGAGTCCGTGATACGAGATTTCAGTTTTCCTGTGATTTGTAAACCGACGGAGTTGGCAAAAAAGGGAGCCTTCATCGGCAAGACCCTTATCGTAGAAAACGATGTAGAGCTTCGTCAACGAATTGGGTGCTTGGTTTCTAAAGGGGATGCATTGGTCTTGATTCAAGAATACATTCCTGGGTCTCAAGACAATATTTTCTTTACCTTGGTTGCCTGCAGTAGAGGCGGCAATGTTTGTAGCAAAATAGCCGGACGAAAACTGATGGATGATGGCAGAGGCTGTATAGGAATTGGTGAGACGGTATATGACCGACTGCTGGAAATTGAGTCAGAGAAGGCATTTCGTGGGTTTTCGGTAGGAGGTGTGCTTGGAGTAGAGTTTAAACGCCATGACTTGACGGGAGACTTTTACTTTATTGAAGCGAATTTCAGACCGGAAAATACCCACGCAATGGCGCAAGCCGCTGGAGTTAATTTGTCGGTCATTACCTATCTTGAGGCAGTCTGCTTAGGAGGGCTTTACGCACCATTGTCTTATAGGAAAGTGACTTGGATGGACGCCTCCTTGGTTATTTTGAGGAAACTTCGTACGAGATCAAGCAAGGATTCTGTTCGCCAAAGGACAGGTGATAAGGGGAAGGTTATTGATGCACTCTGGTTATTGGCCGATCCGTTGCCGGCTATTGTCTGGTATTTGTTAAAGTCAGGGTCTCTTATAAAACGTGGCTTTAATCGCGTTGTCTCCCGCTTTTATGAATAATATATGGGTAATTTATTTATTAATGGGGAGGCCTTAAATATATGTTAAAGCGCGTTCTGGTTAATACTAGTTCAAGTATGGTGCAGTTGCTGGTCAGCATGGCGGTAACGTTTATAATGGCTCCCATTTATTTGGAGATGATGGGGCATTATGATTATGGTCTTCGCGAAATGGTTTTTGCATTCGTTGGCTATATGGGAATGCTCGATTTGGGAATGCGTCCTACAATAAGCCGTTTTGCATCCATGCATAACGCTCACAGAGATCGTGAGTCATTGCTGACAGTCTATGCATGCAGCCTGGTTTTTATGGGAATAGTTGGAACCTTTCTCGCAAGCTTTTTCTGGGTATGGTCATTTACCTTTCCAGAGATTATATATCCGAATGAGAGCGAAAGCGGGAATAAATATGTTCTCTTTCTTCTCTTGGTTGGCGCGCAGTTATTTTTCGTATTTCCAAAATTTGTAACAGCAAGTTATCTTGAAGGTCTTCAAAAGTATTACTTTAAGAATGTTGTTAATATTTTAAGCACGATTACAATTGCTGTTATTGCGTATAACTATATGACCCCAGAGAATGGTTTGATATTGCTGGTTGGTTTGGTCGCTTGTAGTGTTGTTGTTAAGCTGATAATTTTTGGGTTAATATTAATGAGGCCAGCACTGGGGAATATTTATCCAAATATTAGGTATTTCTCGAGGGCAAAGTTGCGTGAAATGCTTTCTTTTGGTTTTAAGTCTTTTATACAAGGGGCTGCTTCTAAAGTGGAAAGTATTTCTGATAAGTTGGTGATCGGCTCAATCCTCGGCCCCGCTGCTTTACCGGTGTATACCATTCCGTCAACGCTTGTGGGCTACATGGCCACCATCACCATGACCCTCACCCATGTTTTCATGCCTCTGTTTAGTGATCTCAATGCCCGCAACCAACAGGCAAAAATAAAGGCAGTGTATATGGTGGCCAGTAAACTGGTGGTTGGGCTGGTGATACCGATGGGCATCGGTATCAGTCTTATCGGAGGGCCGTTTATCGCCATTTGGTTGGAAGGGGAATTCGACCCTTCGCTCGTCGATGCGATTGTTGTTTTGCTTGTTGTCTATATGCTTGTGCCCAAGCTAAATCCTTTTGCAAGCCGTTATCTAACCGCTATAAACAAGCATGTAATTTTTGCCAAGGTTGCGCCGCCCGCAGCGTTGGTCAATCTGGGCCTTAGTATTTGGCTGGTATTTGAATATGGCGTGGTTGGTGCTGCGCTGGGTTCGGTGTTGCCCGTATTTGTTGTTATGCCCATATTTTTGAAGGTTGTGGCCAATAATCTGGAGATCACAATGCTTCAGTACATGAAACAAGTAATTTGGCCAGCGCTTCTTCCTGTGACTGTTATGGGCTCCGTCCTGATGTGGTGGCGCGTTGAGCATGGGTTCTCGGGTTACCTCGATATTATTCTTTCCGTGGTGGTGTCTGGAGCTGTGTATTGCCTTCTATATTGGCTGATGGCCCTCAAGAAGGAGGAGCGTGAATTGCTGATGCGTATTATGCCAGCACGTTTCAGATGGAACGTATGACAGAGGGAGTTTGCTGAATGTGTGGTTTCGCAGGATTTGCCGGGCTGGAGTTGCCTGGTACCAGAGACCAGTGTGAAACGGTACTGGATCGCATGGGGCAGGCCATTTTGCACCGGGGGCCAGATGCCGGCGGTGTTTGGTTTGATGGGGAATTACGTTTGGGGCTGAGCCACCGCCGTCTTTCCATTATCGACCTGTCGGAACTTGGTGCTCAGCCCATGGCATCCGAATCCGGTCGTTACGTTATTTCCTTCAACGGTGAGATCTACAATTTTCGCAACCTGAAAGTGGAACTGGAACGTTCCGGCGCCCGGTTTCGCGGCCATTCCGATACGGAAGTCATGCTTGCCGCATTCGAGGCTTGGGGTGTGGCGCAGGCACTGGCCCGTTTTAATGGGATGTTTGCCTTTGCCTTGGCGGACAGGAGCCAGCGCAAGCTTTATCTCGCCCGAGACCGAATGGGAGAAAAGCCGCTATATTATGGCTGGCAGGGGCATACCCTTCTATTTGGTTCAGAGCTCAAGGCCCTTGCATGCCATCCCTCGTGGAAAGGGGAGATTAATCGTAGCGCATTGCCGCTGTTGTTGCGTCATAACCTCATTCCAGCGCCCCATTCCATCTACTCCAGTATCCATAAACTTCTCCCCGCGTCATTCATTAGTCTCGATCTGGATCATCTAGTGCCCGGGGAATTGCCTGAACCCTCTCGCTATTGGCGCCTGGAAGATCAGTTCGGTGATGGCCTGGAATGGACTTTGGACGGTGCCTCTTCCCATCTCGAAACGTTGCTTGCTGAAGTGGTTGGTGATCAGATGGTTTCGGACGTCCCCTTGGGTGCTTTTTTGTCCGGTGGAGTGGATTCTTCCACTATTGTGGCACTGATGCAAAAGCAGGCAAGTCAGCCCGTTAGGACTTTCAGTATTGGTTTCAATGAAGAGGGGTTTAATGAAGCCGTGCACGCGGCGACTGTGGCGAGCCATCTTGGCACAGACCATACTGAGTTATATGTAACAGAGCAGAGCGCAAGGGATCTGGTACCCCGTTTGCCGCAGATCTACGATGAGCCATTTGCGGATTCTTCTCAGCTGCCCACGTATCTGGTCAGTGAAATGACCCGCAAACACGTTACCGTTGCACTGTCCGGTGATGGTGGTGATGAATTGTTCTGCGGGTATACTCGTTACCCAAGTATGCTTCGTGGGTGGCAGCAGCGCAATTCGTTTGGTTCCCAATTGAAAGCACTCTCCGGTCGGCTGAAGCCCGGCATGACCGCTCAGGCAATCCGTGCCCTGGTGCCGTCCCAGAAAGGGCGCAGTATCGAAGCAATTCGGTTCCGTCTCGCACGGGCGAGAGCTATCGCCTCTGCCAGGAGCCTGTCTGAGTTCTACCGGCAATCTGTGTCTGTCTGGTCCGATCCGGCTTTGGCGTTAGTGGAGCGGGGTGAGGGCAGTTATGGGCTGACCACACCACTTCCGGGCCAGGTGCCGGACAATGATCTGAAAACCCTGATGTGGCGCGACCTGAATTGGTATCTGCCAGACGATATACTGACTAAGGTTGATCGTGCTGCCATGGCCTGCAGCCTGGAAACTCGAATTCCCATGCTGGACCATCGGGTAGTGTCGTTTGCCATGGGACTGCCTGCATCCCTGAATATGAACGGGAGGGTCGGTAAGCAGGTGCTTCGGTCCGTATTATACCGCCATGTGCCCAGGAACTTGATTGATCGGCCGAAACAGGGTTTTGCCGTTCCGGTAGCAGCTTGGTTGAGGGGGGCTTTACGGGAGTGGGCGGAAGAGTTGCTGGAACCGTCCCTCCTACGTGAGCAAGGCTATTGGAAAGCAGACATGGTACGGCAGTTGTGGCATGAACATCTTTCAGGCCGGGAAGACTACAGTTTTGAGTTGTGGGGTATTCTGATGTTTCAAAGTTGGTTTTTGACCTCTACGCACCCATATGACATTTAGGCGATCGTTTGAAAGCGATGGTGAGTTAATATTAGGTGGTCTGAAAAAATGGAAGTTTTAGTAGCAGGTTGTAAGAAACCACTGGTTTCCATAATAATAACGACATTTAACCGTCGAGATTTTATAATCGAGGCAGTGGAGAGCGCGCTTGATCAGACATATAGTAACATCGAAATTATAATCGTAGATGATGGCTCTACTGACGCTACTGATGAACTAATAAATAAGACCTATAAAAATGAGCTTCGTGTTTCTTACTACTATAAAGAAAATGGGAAAAGAGCCTCTGCGTTTAATCTCGGTTTTGAGATGTCTAAGGGCCAGTTTATTGCAATTTTGGACTCAGATAACCGCTATAAGCCAGAGCGAATCGAAGCTGGCGTTACTGCGCTTATGGAAAATCCAGAGTTTGATATCTCGTACGGTGATATCATCACAATTAATGAAGCCGGAAAGGAAATTCATCGAAAAAACATGCGCCGTTATTCGGGTAATATTTCCGAGCAATTGGTTTATGATAATTGTGTTAGTATAAATACAGCATTAATCCCCAGGCGCTGTTTTGAAGATCTCGGGCTGATGGACGTGTCTTACAAACGTTCAGATGACTACGAGCTGTGGCTACGTTTCTCTACACAGTATAAGTTCCTGTATATTAGCCAGTATCTTGCCGAATACCGGGTAATGGAAAACCAATTATCGTCAAATACGCTAGGTAGACTGGATGTCAATCTAAGGCTTATTGAAGATTTTCGTTTAAAACATGGTGATCGGGTTGGTGATGATAGGTTTAGACAAGCATTTTGCAGAATTCATGCATTGAAATCTATTGACTATTCAAAGAAAAGGGAAAGGATGCTCGCTATCAAAGAGTTCCTCAAAGCCTTTAAGAATAAACCACTTGAAAGGGTAACCTTGAAGTCATTGGTTTTTTTATTGGGTTTTAAAAAATGATAGTTAACTGCTAGTTGGATGTTGGATCGTTTGGGGCTCGAGAAATAAGAGGTGAACTTATGGTCAGGGTGAGTGTGGTTACGCCAACCTACAACAGGGCCCGGTTTCTGCCGGAGGCGGTTGCGAGTGTTTTGGCCCAGACCTACTCCGACCTTGAGCTGATCATTGTCGATGACGGATCGGTAGACGATACCCGCAAAGTTCTCGAGCCTTTTTTTGCTGACGGTCGTGTTCGTTATTTCTACCAGGAAAACCAGGGTCAGAGCCATGCCCGTAATCTCGCTCTCGAGCACGCGGACGGGGATTTTATTGCGTTTCTCGATTCTGATGACCTCTGGTCTCCAGATAAACTGGAGAAGCAACTGGCTGTTCTGCGAGAAAGGCCTGAGGTTGATATCGTTCATGGTGATGAGGCCATGATTGATGAGCAGGGTGCCGTTATCAGCCTGGAGAACATGAAGCGTTATTCCGGCCGAATCACGCGGAGGCTGTTGGCTGACAATAGCGTGAGTATTACCACGGCGCTGGTGAGACGGCGATGCTTCGATGAGATGGGTGGTTTCGATACTTCGGTTGGGGTTGCTGATGACTACGAGCTTTGGTTGAGGTTTTCTGCCCGGTATTGTTTTTATTATGAGCCGGGCATCGTTGCTTCCTACCGGGTGATGGCGGATCAGATTTCATCCGATAAACGCCGGCGGTTCGCCGCGAACGAGCGCATTATCCTGACATTTCTGGCGCGGTATGGTGGTGTTCTTTCTCCGGCAGAACGCCGCTGGGGGCTGGCGCGTTTTTATTGTCGCAAAGCAAGGTACTTCACCAGCGTTGGTGACCGTGGCGAGGCGATGAGCGCCATTGCAAAGGCGCTGCGTAATGAGCCGCTTGATTCAGTAGTCTGGAAAGCGCTGTATCGCGTTATGGTGCCCCGAAGATGACACAGGTTACAAAGGTAAGTGCTGCGGCAGGTGGTGACAGGATGCCCCGATGCGTGCCCTGGCAGACGAAATATCGGGAGGGGGTGCTCAGGCTCTTCAGGGATGTGCCTTACAAGGCCGAATTGTGGCAGTGGCAGTTTGAGTCCAATCCATTTGGCTTGCCGTTTACGCCGATTGTACTGGTTGACGAAGAGGATAGGGTAGTTGGGTTCAACGGCGGGATGGGCGTTCGTACCACCGACCGGGGCAAAGATATTCCAGTTTTATGGAGCTGTGATTTTTACCTGGCTGAGCAGTGGCGAGGGCAGGGACTGGGTAGTGCCATCAAACATGAGCTGCACAAAAAAGCGCCTGTGGTAATGGCCTTTGGAATAAGCAACCAGGCCAGTGATGTGCTCCGTCACCTTGGATGGGTGCCCGATGAAACGGTGAGAAGCTACAGAATGCTGCGCCGGCGCAAGGGGCTTCGTAGCTGGTTGCTGAGTACTCTCCAGTGGCTGAATCGGCTGATGCGTGCTTTCTCCGCCGCGCCGGGAATCTCCGGAATAAGTATTAAAGTGCGCTCAAGTCTGCCTGCAAGAGAACAGGTTGATGCGCTTTGGGAGCGTTGCGCGCCGGGCTACGGAAGGGTTGTTCGAAGGGACTTTGCATACCTGAACTGGCGTTATCAGCTACATCCGTTGGGCCGGTATGCATTCATTTGTGTTTGGAAAAGTGATGAGTTGGCAGGATTACTGGTAACCCGTTTCGGCCGGCGCACCCTGCGCATTATCGATTATTGTGGTCCCGCCCAAAATCAGCCGCTTAAGCGCGCCCTTGTTGGAGCTGCAATCAAGCACTGGCCGCATGCCAATCAGGTAGTGTCAGTTACTTCGGATCCGGAACTTGCTGAGACGTTTCTTGCCGAGGGATTTGTTCAGCTCCGGGGCCGGCCTCGTTTCTATATCTATGAACCGGGTAGGGATAGCTCTGCAGATTCGTCGGCCTGGTTCATTATGGCTGGTGACTCCGATGGAGAGTTCCTTCAGGCGGCCAGTGATTTTTACACCACGGAAACCGTGCCGGGTGTGTCCGCACTGGAGCGTGCATCATGCTGACGATCAAACCGGTTTCCGAGGCCGGATTTGCCAGTATGGCGGACGAATGGCAGGCGTGCCTTGAAGTATCAGACGCTAACCCTCTCTTCATGAGCTGGCCCTGGCTCTATAGTTGGTGGGAAACCTGGTCTCAGATTCTGGGCATGGAGCTGGTCCTGTTGGGTGTTTTCGATCAGCGGGATGAGCTTGTTGGTATCGGCCCTTTTTGCCGCCGGGTATTGATGACGCCCGCAGGAATTCGGGTTGCCCGCCTTTACATGATTGGCAATGCCTGGCGGCTTGCGCCGACGGTGCGAACGGAGTACTACGGAATCATTGCCCGCCGTGGTTTTGAGCATCCGGTCAGGGCGGCGCTTGTTTCGGCGCTGGAACAGCTGGAATGGGATGAGCTGATCTGTAGCGATGTGCCCGTGGATCAGCTGGAGAATCTCACAACCGGCGGGGTTAATGAGCAAAGGGGCTACCGGATTATTCGCCGTACCGACGATACGGGGATTCGCATCGATACCTCAGGCGCTTTTGATGACTGGTTGGGAGGGCTTGGAAAGCATACCCGGCTGAAAGCCTATAACCGCAGGGCGTATCTGAAGAAGCAGGGTGAACTTGCTTTTCTGGACCACAATCAATGTCGTGACGGGGACTTTTTTGAGCGCCTCAATGCTTTTCATATGAATCGATGGGGGAAACCGGCGTTCGACGGGGAGGCGCTCAGGTTTCACCGCCTGTTCCTTGAGAGGCTGCATCTATGTGGCGGTGAGTCGGCTATGAGCGTGATCCTTTACAATGAGCGTTGTGTTTCCGTTTTATACGATCTGGTGGTCAGAGGTTGCCGGTACAATCTCCAGGCCGGATATGAGGAAGGTTTCGATGCGAAAGTCTCACTGGGTTATCTCCACCTGGGGTTCGCCATTGAGTCTGCTTTCAACCACGGAACAACAAGCGCGTATGATCTACTTGCAGGTACTGGTAAGAAGCAGTTCTATAAATCGCACTTTCATGGGGAACCTGTACATTTCTCTACGTTCCAAGTCGTTCGTAGCCCTCTGCTCAAGGCTCTGTATCGTATCCAGGCGGCTAGCCCCCCGTTAATTGCGCGGGCATTCAGTCGCAGGGTAGGTTTGTAGTCCTGTCGTGGCAAAAAACTCTGCGCACAGGCACAATATCCCCAGGACTGGTTTACATGTATGGGAAGTGGACGTATGACGATTGAAAGGATTCGTGATCGCAGTTTGGTTCAGACAGTACTTCCGTTCCTTATAATATTTGGCGCCCTTTTCCTGCTTATCTGGCCCACCGTCGAAGGGATTGTCAGTCGCTGGTTCAAGTTTGACGAATCCTACTCCCATGGCTTGTTGCTTCTATTGGTTTCCGTTGTTCTCGTTGTACGAACGGTAAAAAGAGATTCGCCTGTTCCCGGGTTTTACCCCTTGTGGCTGGTGCCCTTTGCCCTGGCGTTAATTGCATACGGCCTTGGCGATATCCTGCGCGTGCAAGCTTTGCGAGAGTTAACCGTAGTTCCACTGTTATTGGGTGCGCTTGCGATTTTGCTGGGTTGGCAACAGGTGAAAGCTTTTATTATTCCAGTCGGCATTCTTTTCTTTACAGTGCCGGTATGGGATTACCTGTCCTGGACCCTTCAAGTCATTACGGTTGAGATAAACCGGCTTCTGCTGGGGTTATTCGAGATTGATTTCGAAGTAGAGGGAGTCTTCGTATACCTGATTGGTGTCGGCACCTTTGAGGTCGCGCATGGGTGTTCTGGCTTGCGGTATCTGTTGGTTGGACAGTCCTTGGCCGCGTTGTATGGAGAACTTAATTTCAGGTGTCTGCGTTCGAGGATCGTGTTTTTCCTCACAGCAGTGGGCTTTGCGTTAGTAGCGAACTGGATTCGGGTTTTTGTGATCATTTACATGGGTTACGAAACCAATATGGAGACGAGTCTGATTCAGGACCACGATAACTTTGGCTGGTGGGTATTTGCAGCTACTCTGGTGCCATTGTTTTTCATTGGACGCAAAATGGAAATGTCCAGGGCGGAACAGTCACCGGTGCCCGAACGCGAGATGCTCATTACTGGCAGAGGCGGGAGCCGCCGATTATGGTCGGGAGTTGCAGCCACCTCGGCACTACCTGTTTTGCTGCTGGCGCTTTTACCTTCCTCTGCCGGGGAAATTAAGGCCACACCAGAATCGTTTGATTTTGTTTTGGGCACCGAGCGTTTTGGGCCGCTGTTCGGGAATCGGTTGAGTGGCTGGAAACCACAGGTGCGTAACCCTGATCTGGTCTTTGTCCAAACAATGTTTGACCGGGAGGCTGTTACCGGTGAGTCGGGACCTGAGCAGCAGTTATTTGTGGGAGTGTACAGTTACGAGTATCAACGCCACAGAGCGGAGCTCGTTCAATACTACAATCGTATCTATGACCGCGATGAGTGGTTACCAGAAAGATTCTTTAAAGTGACATCGCCATCTGGCTTCCCCCTCCAGGGTTTGACCCTGCGAAGCTTGTCATCTGGCAAACACGTGCATCTTGCATACGGCTATTATGTCGCGGGCGTGTGGGAGACAGATCAATGGAGGGCAAAGTTGGCTCAGGTAGTAAGCTTTTTCCGCTCTCGGATGGACGCATCTCTCATTGTTTTCGGCACTACGTGTGAGGCCTGTGATGGTGAGGCTGCGGTGAGTGATCTGGTAAGCGACGCTATGCCAGCGATTGTTAATCAGGTTGATCAGTATTTTCAGCGATAGGGTAAATTGCGTGACTCCGGGTTATTTTCCTACTTCGTGAGAGACGATCTCTGAGGGTGGGCTTTCCAGACCATCGGTATCGACTACTCTAATTGTAAAGTACCAGGTTCCAGGGGAGAGATTATCGAACTCGTAGGTCGTTTCTGCGCCATCAATGCGCTGAATTTCGGTGAGGCTTTCCGGGTCTTGACCATACCGGACCTCGTAGTAGTCTATTTCGCTCAGCAAAATAGATGTCCCGTCCAAGCGTGTACCCGGCGCTGTCCACGACAGGTTTGCGGTGCCTACAGCGGGTAGCTCTGGTTCGCTGGATTCGGGGGCGGTAATCTCCGAGGTTCCATCGGTAGTGATCGGTTCCAGTGTCCATGGATGAAGGCCATTGTTGTAGGCTTCCAGGTTGGAGACCCCATCGGTGTTAAAAGCCTGAGACGCGTCGTTGCTCCATGGGTTGAGACCATGCTTGAGCTCCCACGTATCCGGGATACCGTCCACGTCAGAATCCAGTGAATGGCTATACTCCAGATTTGGAGCCCTAACAGTGCCTTCTACTGAGACAGCTTCACCGGTTGAAAGATCGGTGATTGATAGTTGTGCAACAGCTCCGCCCCGGTCTTCGTAATACTCAACTGTAACCGGGACAGATTCTCCAGGCTGAAAAATTGCGGTGTGGTTGAAATTCGCCGGCCCATGATCACTCCAATCATTAATGGCTAGGTCGCGATTCAGGTAAAGTCGATTGCCGTCGTCTGTTCGGAGGGTGAAGCGATACATGCGGGTACCGTTGTCGTGAGGGGCAGTGAACTCCCCACTCCACCTTATACTGAATGTGTCCTCTGGCATTGAGGTCATGGGCCTACCGTAACGCCAGTCAAAGTCGAGAGTGGGTTCCTGGCGCGCCGCTACAAATTGATCGAAGTTCGTGCCGGTAAAATACTGGCCTACAAAACCTGCGGAATAAACGAGTTGGGCCTCAGGTATGCTATTTGGATCGTCCATTGCGGTGCCGGCAAGATATTCTTCCAGGTTGGTGAAGTTGTCACCATCAAGATCCTCACTAGCGTCGCCCGGATCAAGTGGATCGAGACCGGCTGCGTATTCCATACCGTCGGGTATGCCGTCTCCGTCAGTGTCCGGGTTGTTTTCGGCAGTTCCGATAAGGAATTCATCGGCTGCAACGATGAGGTCATTGTCTGGGTCTGACAGGGCATCGGCAGGGCTTGTCGGGTCCAGGCCATGAACTACTTCCCAGTTGTCGTAGATGCCATCCTGGTCCGCATCCTGAGGAGGGAATTCCGGGTTGAATGTAAGTGCCTCTGCGCTATCAAGAAAGCCGACACGATATCCGAGTGAATAGGCTTCGGCGGTGGTCAAGTTGTCGTTGGACGGCGGCTTACCCAAAGAATAGATATAGTCGCTTCCGATTACCTGTTGGATGATTCCCGGTCCTTGCCAGGCCACACTGAAATGGTCGCCACCAGTTGCCTCCTTAAACCGAATTTCAAAGTAATAGCGTTTTCCCTGGGATAGGGGTTGAATCGGAGAAGTTTGGGAGCTGTACTTTGTATATTGCTGACCACTGGTATACCCGGTGACAGCAGCGATCAGTGACAAGTTCTCCTTCGTACCGTCTGTGGAGAGCCATAGCTGTGTTTCATCGTCGCCGCTGACAAAAAGAGTATAGTCTCCACTCACCGGAGCTATAATATATCCTCTTACCAAAGCCCCGTAATTATCCCCGCGGTATGGGGCCACCTCCAGGGAAGTCAGTTCGACGATTTCGTCAGGGTTGTCAGGGAACTTAGGGCTTTCGAGAAGATCTGTAACTCTGCGTCCGGGTATATCGTCGTAATAACGTAATTCGACTATTCCCGGTTTGCTGGTAGCTGGTAAAGACGCGGTTGGTGGCAAAGATTCGACGTTGCCAATCTGCCAGCTTTGGCAGCCGCTGACCCCGATAACCACAACCCAAAGCCCGAGCAGTCGTAGCCTGGCCATGACACACCTTCCTTGCGCAACAATACGATGTGTAAAGTATTGTTGCGAAGGCGGGAGCTCGCCACCGTGCGGTAGGAACGTTTCGGTATGTTGTTGCGGTGGTTATATTATTTATTTCTGGCTTCGCGTTACCCCCGCTCACTAAACTGCTCGAGCACTCTTTTTGCATCGGCATCGCGCCCGTTAGCGCGATAGGCCTCTGCCAGATGCATGGCAATTTCCTCAGAATTAGGTTGCAGTTTGTGGGCTTTTTCCAGAACTGGAACGCTTTCCTCTGTCTGCCCGCCCTGTAGCAGAATCCAGCCATAGGTGTCGGCAATAGCCGCGTTATCGGGATTCAGTTCGAATGCTTGTCTGGCAAGATCAATAGCGCGGCCATCACCTTTCTCGTGGTAGATCCACGCCAGGTTGTTAAGAGCGACCACGTTCTGGGGGGCGACCTCCAGCAATTCTTCATACGGCGGTATCGCTTTTTCAGGTGCCTCGTTTTCCTGATGAAGCATCGCCAGATTCATCAGAATCTGAGGGTTCCGAGGGAACTCCTGGCGAGCGCTCTCGAGTGCTTCGACGGCTTTGGTGCGCTGCCCGGACTGGACGAGGGCTCGGGCATGGGCCACTTCCAGTTCGGCGGTTTGATCCAGCTCAAGGCCAAGCTGATAGAGCTCGGCCGCTTCCCTAAACTCTCCTTGCCGTTCAAAATAACGGGCTTCTACCAGGAAGGGGGCCGAAGATTCGGGATGTTGTTGTTTGACGTCTCTCAGGGTGTCCCGGGCCTCCTTGGTATTGCCCTCGATGAACTGGATAGCGGCGGCCTGAATACCGATTTCCTCGCTTTCCGGGAAGAGGATGCGCCCCCGGCGCAACACATCGGATGCCTGCTCAAATTGTTCCCGCTGGGCCATCTGAGTCGCAATGCCGTGGTATATGGAAGCGACCGTTGATTCGGCCGGGGCAGGGCGTGATTCGTCTTCACGCTCTAGAAGACTTGCTGTTAGTTCATCGGCTCGCTGAGTGTTCTGGTTGATCAGCGCCGATTCCAGCAATATCAACCTGGGACCATAAGCGTCCGGGTTTTCCGCCTGGATGCGTTCCATAAGGGCTGTCAGTTCCTCCCTTGGCATTACTGCCGAGATGCCCTGTAGTGCCTGACGGTTGTCAGGAGCCAGCTCAATGGCGCTGCGGTAGTAGTCTTTTGCCTGCTGCGTTTCACCGCGTAGCAGCGCGAGGTTGCCAAGAGCATTAAAACCA
Source organism: Marinobacter sp. BW6 (assembly GCF_008107725.1). Classification (GTDB taxonomy): domain Bacteria; phylum Pseudomonadota; class Gammaproteobacteria; order Pseudomonadales; family Oleiphilaceae; genus Marinobacter. The sequence continues at coordinate 275,501 of NZ_VIRN01000037.1, read as the reverse complement.
GTGGGGTTTGCGGTGTCCGCTTCTACAGCTCTTTGGTAATACTGTTTTGCCTCTTCGATTTTCTCTGCGTTGGCGGCAACATTGCCGCGCGTCACCAGGGCGGCCGCACTTTGCGGTTGTGCGTCTACCCAGTCGGAAGCCGCTGCGATTGCCGCATCGTTGTCATTAGACGATACATGCGCCTGAACGATCAGCAACCTTGCCTGTTCCGATTCGGGATTATTCTCAAGAACCTGATTAGCCTGTTCGATCGCACGCACGGTCTCTCCTGTCCGCACCAGATAGGTGGCATACCTCAGCCTGAGGCTGTCGTTGTCAGGCGCAAGTTCCAGGGATTTCTGGATGAATTGTTCGCCACTTTCGGTGTCTCCGCTGATCAGTGACGCGATACCTACGAGCGCCAGGATATCCGGGTCCGAATCCTGATTGTCCATGTTGGCGAGAACTTCCCGCGCGCCCTCCGGGTTACGCATTTGCAGGCGGGTAGCGGCGAGGAGCTTCCGAGCCTGATCGGAATTGCCCATATCGGCAACTGGCGCGAGCAGAGCCTCAGCTTCTTCGGCCTGGCCTTGACGAAAGCGGACCAAGCCAAGCATCAGTGAGGCCTGTTCGTGTCCTGGCGCCTGCGTCAGAACTTCCTCAAGATAGCGGGCCGCGTTATCCAGTTCGCCGTTGTTGAAGGCTTCCTGGGCAGCGTTCAGGTTGCTCATCATTGTTCCCGGAGCCGACTTGGCAAGAATCTCCTCGTAAACAAAGGCTTCCGACGATTTGCCCTGTTCCCGCAAGACGTTGACCAGGGCCGACATACTTTCGAACTTCTGGTAGGTCATAATGTCGTACTGACCGATCGTCTCCAGCGCATTTATCAATCCTTGTTCGGCTTCTGGCCAATCCTTTCTGTCTTGTGCAACGCTGGCCTTGAGGAGCCATAGTTCGACGTGGTTCGGATCAAGTTCTTCGGCTTGAGCAACATATTCATCAGCTTCACCTGGCTTGTTCTGACGGTAAGCCGCCCTTGCCAGACCGATCAAGGGCCGGACCGCATTCGGGTCGGTGCTCTTGGCAGCGGAATACGCTTCTTCCGCCTGATCAATACGGCCCGCAGCCAGGTGAATCTCCCCTCTGAGCAATGCACCTTCCAGCTGTTGAACGCGGTCCGGGTTTTGAAGCGAATCAACGGCCGCCAGCGCTTGTTCATACTCACGTTGCATCAAGCGGGCTTCTGCACGAATCAGCGCTGCGTCGTTTGCATTCTGTTGGCTGATGGATGCTTCGCCAATATCGGAAAGGAATTGATCAAGCATGCGCTCAGCATTTCTGGCATCGCCCGCCGTAAGAAGATTGTTGATGATAACAAGATGTGGCTCTACCCGCTCCGGCTGCAGCTCAATGGCACTACGCGCCTCCAGAGTGCTGGCTTTGAGCTCCCCTTGGCGCTGGAAAAAGCGCGACTGATCCATATGACTAAGATACTGGATGTCTTCTTGGCTCATTTCTTTCTCCTCTTCGCTGCAACCTGCAAGAGTGAGAGAAATGGCACCCATAAGGAGGGTGGCAAGTAATGTTGGAAATGGTTTCATGGCCCTGTTCCTATCCCTTTAGAGTCTTATTTTGGATTCCTTGCTTGCTACTCAGGCACTTGATGATTCGGATGACGTTTGTATCCGGTATTTATCGGTCAGGTTGTAAAGTGTTGGACGAGTGATGCCCAAAACCCTCGATGCTTGCGCCATATTGAAACTGCAGGACTGAAGAGCCTGTAAGATTGCCGCTCGCTCGGCATTCTCACGCACTTGCCGCAGGTTAAGTTGCTGGTCCTGGCGTTGTTGCCCCCCGTCTAGCTCCAGGTCTTCAGCTGTAACGCGCTTGCTATCTGCCATAATGATGGCTCGTTTTACTTTGTTAATCATCTCTCGAACGTTGCCCGGCCACGGGTAGTTGCTGATGGCGTTGATTGCCTCCTCGCTGAACGAGAGGTTAGGGCGGTCCATATGTTTGCCCAGTGATTTAAGCAGGGATTGCGCTATCACCAGCGCGTCACCCTCACGCTCCCGAACCGCGGGCACATCAAGGGTGATTTCGCTGATCCGGTAGTACAGATCTTCCCTGAAATCACCGCTGTCGATCAATTGCCTGACATCCCGGTGGGTCGCGCAGACCACCCGAACATCAACGGATATGGCATTTACCGAGCCCACCCGGTCGATCACGCGTTCTTGCAGGAAGCGCAGCAGTTTGGCCTGGAGCGCCATGGGCATGTCGCCGATTTCATCCAGAAATAGGGTTCCACCGTTAGCGCTTTCTATCTTCCCTTTTTTGGATTGGGTTGCTCCGGTGAATGACCCCTTTTCGAAGCCAAACAGCTCGCTCTCCAGTAAGTTCTCGGGAATAGCTGCGCAATTAATGGCGGCAAAAGGTTTGCTTGAGCGGGGACTCAGGTCGTGAAGGGCTCGTGCAAGCAGTTCCTTACCGGTACCGGTCTCGCCGGTAATCAGCGTGGTCACGTCAGTAGGTGCAACTTTTTCCAGTGTTCGGCAAACCGCCAACATTTGAGGGCTTGCAGCAACAATGCCCTTGATATTGGTGCCGTTGCCAGCCCGGGAAAGTTCAAGGTTTTCGTGTTCTAATTCCGCTAGCCGAAAGGCCCGGTTAACCACAAAGGTAAGAATGTCTGCATCCAGGGGCTTTTGATAGAAATCGGAAGCGCCCATGCCTACGGCCTTAACGGCATTGTCTTTGTCTTCTCGCCCGGTCACTACGATAACTTTGGTCATTGGGGCGAGGCGAAGGATTTCTTCAAGCAGATTGAAGCCTTCCGATGCACCACCCGGATCTGGCGGAAGGCCGAGGTCGAGAGTGACAACTTCGGGCTCCTCACGCCTGAGCGCCGCCAACGCGGAATCCCGATCGGATGCTACGGTTACTTCCAGGTCTTCACTGAAACACCAGCGCATCTGGCTTTGAAGGCCCGGATCATCTTCTACGATTAACAGTCGTCTGGTCACAACAGCAGTAAATCCTTTTTTAGTATGTGTCCTTAACCCTGATTCTTAACTGAACATTGACACTTTGCAATGCTGGTCTTTCCTGATGCAAGAAAATGTCAGTTAATTGGCGCTCTCTCTGGTGTCTTCAATGGTGTTGGCGTTCACTTGGTTGTCCGTTTCAGGCGTTTTTACCGCATCGGAGTCAGCCAGTGGAACGCGCACTGAAAAGCATGAACCTATTCCTGGTTCACTTGTGACATCAATGTTGCCGCCAAGTTTCTGGATGTATTCACGAGCCTGGTAGGCGCCGATGCCCATACCGGTGAGGCCCTTTGTGCTCTCAAAAGGCTTAAAGAGTTGGCCGTTGATAAATTCCTCGGTCATTCCGCAACCGGTATCCTGAATGAACAGAACTACATTGCCTTTTGCGAGCTTTAAAGACAGAACCACCTCACCATCGGGCGCAGTCGCATCCTGGGCGTTCTGGATTAAATGACCCAGAACGCTCTGCAGCTGATCGGGATCGGCTTTGATTCTGGCATTGGGAGGCGTGCCCTCCAAATGCGGAAAAGGTGCCCTGTGCTGGTGGCCTGCAATGATTTCAATAACCAGCTCTGTCAGGTTTAACGGCGCGAGCTTGCTGTCATCATCAAGAGAGGGTTTCCGAATGTGTTCAACGAGGTTGGACATTTTGCGAACAGCATGCTCTGTGGTATTGATCATGTCGTCAATAAAGGCTGGGTTGTTTCGGTGTTTCGGCGCATTTTTTACAAGCAGTGAAAGCTGGGCAATAACGGTTTTGAGGTCGTGCACCATAAAAGCGGAAGCCTTGCTGACGGCTTCAAACTGCATTGCCCTGGATAGGCGATTCTGGGCATCAGCCTGAGCCAGCAGGTTGCATGTTTGCCTGGCCACAACCTTTATGAGATCAAAGTTCTCCCAATTCAGTTCGACGCGAGCATAGGGGTTACCTACAAGCGCCAAGCCATAGAGTTCATTGCCGAGGTACAAAGGAATGATCAGCCAGCCATCAGGTGTTTTGGTAATGGCGTCGGGAATTTCGAGAAGGTTGTAGCTGACAGGGTCTGATTGGTACTCGTTTAAGTCGACAATCCACTCACGGTCCCGGAAGAACCGGACCAACTCCGAGTCGCCATCCACTATGGTGTGTTTGGGGGTCGAAAGGTTGATGGCGGCCTTGAGTACGTATGCATCCTGCTCCCCTATAAGCCAGATGGCGCCGGCGTTGCTTTCAACAAGTGCCGCCAACATTCTGATCACTCGCTCGGGGAGAGGAGGGTCGTCGCTGAGATCTGCCAGTTCCCGGGTCATTTTTAGCCATTCTTCCCGGTAATCGTACTTGTAATCGAAGAAATTCTGGCTGATCAAGACCATCAGTTTTGAGCGGATACGCCGGGAAAGCAGGAGTGTTGTCAGGAATACCAGTGAAATGGTGAAGAAAAGGACCTGAAGGGCATCCCCCCATTCACCTCCAAGCACCCGCACATAATATCCGCCGAGGGCCAGAAAAAGCAGATAACCGCCGGCAAACACCAGAGTCCCTGCGTGAAAAAATGCAGAACGTGATAGCTGGAAATCTACCGGCTGCTTGCGAGTATTGATAACGTTAATGGCGAACAGCGGGGTAAGCAGGGCATTTACAAATCCCCTGGCATTCCAGAACGAGTCTGACACCTGGCCGAAGAGAAGAGCATCGGCATACATGAAGAAATCGAAAGCGAAGATGGTGGCAATGCCAATGCAGATGTATTTGATACTTGACCGGCCGAAGCTTGGGGAGTTGCGCCAGATCTGCTCAACCATTGAGAGGCCAAGAAGGGAGAGGCCGATTTGGCCCAGCAGTTTGGCTTTTCCAGTGGATATACCGACGCTACTGAAATTTTCGATTAGCGCGATGCCAACCAACAGCGTCAGAAGGATCACCGTAGTGGCCCCAAGGATTCGTTTTACTTTGCTTGTAAGCCTGTTTTCTTTAAGTCCGTCTTTAAGTAGAGCAAACAGCAGGTAGATCCAGGAGGCGTCCCGCAGCAGTTCGACAAGATAACGAATGTTGAAGCCAGGCAGTCCCCAGAGGCTTTGGCTGACGATTGTTGCAGCCCAAATCATGCTCACGGCTGCGGCAAGTGCCAGTGCCCGGTCGACACCCCGTCGCAGGTAGCGCGAGGCGACCAATGTACCTAGTAGCCCGAACGTAATAGCTGCCAGCGAGTAGCTGAGTACGTCCATGTTGCTGAACATGCTTCATTGCCCCAAAAAATAAAAAACTCTTTGGCAAGAATAGCTTTGTTTTGAAATGAGGGTAACTCATTTACAAAAAAGCCAGCGTTCTTCAGGCGCTGGCTATTTGTTCTTTATGACATTAATTAGCTCTTGCGTCTGCGTGAGAGACCGAGTCCAGCCAGCCCGAGACCGAGAAGGGCAAGAGAACCTGGCTCTGGAACCTTTGCAATAACAGAGACGCTGTCAAGGAAGTTACCCAGGGTTTGGGTTTCCGGATTGACAGAGGTGAACATAAGCCTGGTCAATTCTCCTGAAGCTGTGAACATGCTGGAGAAAATGGTCCAGTCACTTGCGCTTGTGTTGGCGATATCCTGATTCAGGCCGCCCTCATTGATGTCCCCTGCAGTAACGTTAAAAGATTCTGCGCCAGAACCTGACCTGGCTCTATAAGCAAAAGTCAGCTCATAGCTTTGGCCGATGTTGGTAACGATATCCTGAAACAGAGTGAACGCATTGCCTGTTTCGGGGTGCGCATTAAGCTCTGCAAACTGCCCGCCCTCGTTGGCATTGACGCCATTGAAGCCCGACTTCCAGATCTCGATATTATTGGTTTCGCTGTCCCAGCCTGCGACTTGGTCAGGGGTGAAAAACCCCCATCCGCCCGACGCCTGCGTGAGTGCCGGGGAGGTTTCAAAGCCTCCGTTTGTAAGCAGGTTGCCTGATGCCATCATTGGAGCAGCAAGCAGAGCTGTCAGACCAACAGCAGTCCCGATACTTCTAAAATTGGACATGATCCATACCTTCCTTTTTGGTTTAACAAATAGTCGTACGGAAGGGTTTAAGCACAGCTCGTTCCATGATTGTTAAGCTGTTGAAGTTCTGATATAAAATATGCGGCTGATTTCACCTGTGTAAAAAATATGGACGCTTTTTAAGGGTGCTGTATTGAAAACTTAACAGCTTGAATCAAACCGGCCTCTTATTCTCCCGATAAAACCGAAATATCTCCTTCAGCGGCCGCTTCGGCTCAAACCCGAATTCATTAACAAACGCCCGCCCGTCAATCACCACCGGGTATTTGAAGAATGCCATCAGGTAAGACGGAAAACTCTTCAACTTCAATGTGCCGAGTATCATCTTCGGAACCATTGGTGGAATAGAGGGCACCTGAATTCGTTTGCAGCCACAAAGCTTGAGCGCGTGCTGATAGGCCACCCAGTCCTGCGGCGCCACGTTGTATACGCCACGTGTCGGTTTTTTATACGCCAGGACAATGGCATCGGCCATGTCATCGATATGGATAAACTGCATCATCGGAGAGAAGCCCGCCAACACCGGAGCGCGTTCGCTGGCCAGCAGGGTACTGATGGTGTTGCGCACGCCCGGGCCCACGATATTGCAGGGTCGCAAAATGGTGATATTCAGTTCCGGGTAGCGCCAAAGGTAGATGTTAGCGAGGTTCTCCAGTTCCACGGAGTCAATCAGATCGGCGCTGAGTCCGGCGCTCTTGAGCGGGGCTGCTTCATCAATGAGTGCGGGGTTGTAGGCCACGGCTCCGTAGACGTGAAACGTCGAGAGCACCACCACCCGCTTGATGCCATATTTGTGGCTCAGGTCCAGTAGTTTCTGGGTGCCCAGTACATTGGCGTTATAGCGCCGCATACGGGTGAGCTGGCTGGACATGATCCGGCCCATATGAATCACGCCATCAAACTGGTAACGCCGGAACAGATCCTCAAATACCCGCTTGTTGAAATCGATGCAGTAGCTGGGAATGTCGTCCCCAAGGTAGACCTGTTCCCGGAAATCCACAGCGACCAGGTCGCAGGTATCCCGAAGCTGTTCGATGACCTGTTGGGCGAGGGCGCCGGCGGCGCCGGTAATCAGGATGTGTGGTCTGCGTTGTTCGGTCATCAGAAAAGCCTTTTCCTTTCGCTCAGTCCCTTGTCGATCAGCCGGCTGATCTCCGCCTTGACCTTCTCCACCCGTTCGGTGACCTGTTCTTCCGGGATTTCCAGATCGTCAAAGTACATCGGCGCTCCGAAGTTCAGGTGTACCTTTGCCGGCAGCACCACGGGCATGGCCACCGGCGCGTAGGGGATGCCCAGGGCCTTTGCCAGGGGCTTGATGTTGGCGATGGCCGGGATGGTCTCCTCGCAGCCCACCACGCCGACGGGCACGATCGGTGCCTTGTACTTCATGGCCAGATGCATGAAGCCGTTACCGAAACGTTTGAGCTGGTAGCGGTCCTGGTAGAGTTTTCCGGAGCCGCGCACGCCCTCGGGGAACACGATGACGGCTTCATCGTTGGCGAGCATCTTGGCGCAGTTCACCGGGTCTCCGAGCACAGCGCCCACTTCATTCAACAAGTTGCCCAGCCAGGGCACGGTCGGAAAAAAGCGTTCAATCATCGCCCTTGGAATACGGGCGTCTTTTTCCCGCGAGGCGAGGGCATAGCCAATCAGCAGACCGTCGATGGGTAGCTGCCCGCTGTGATTGGCGATAATCAGCACTGGCCCATCCGCGGGGATGTTCTCGACGCCGTGCGCCTGTACACGGAAATACTTCTCGTAAATCTGTTTGGTGAGCGAAAGCCCGTATTTCATGGCTTCGTTGTTGTAGCCCCAGGGGTCGTAGCCCAGGCTCCCGATGGGTTTGCGAATGCGGTTGATGTGTTCGTTCAGTTCCGCGGGAACCAGTCGGGTTTTGAGAAACGATGCCAGGCTCATGATTTCCTTCCGATGAATACGCCTAATGTGTGGCTTTGCCCGTTATTGAGCACCCGATAATCGCTGGCGGCATTGGCGGTTTCGACGCACAGCATGGACTGCCAGGCCGTATCCGGAAAATCCGACAGCTTTGCCGCTTTCGCAGGACCAGGGTTCCAGACGACGGTCGAGTCGCTGCCCACGGCGGAGAGCTTGCGGCCAGTTTGGGGTGTTACAATGGAGAGGGTTTCGCCACTTTCGTAGATCCGGTCAGTTTCCCCGGCGAAATACACGGGGCCTTCCTGGTTGCGGTATTCCCAATTATCCAGCGTGTCGATGTACTGGCTGTTTCCGAGGCCCAGCACTCGAGTGCGGGTTATGTCGCTGGTGGGCAAGTACGTGTGTAGTGCCTGGGTGAAGGCGAGGGGATCGTTGCCCAGGTTTGTGGTGGTCAGCGCTAGCTGGCAGCCCCGGATGGAAAAGCTGAAAGTGAGCAGGGCGAGCGCATGGCCGAGCCAGATATCGCTGAAATCTTCATTGGCATCCAGGGAAAGGCTGATTTCCACTTCGTGTGCGTTTTCCCGGACATCCTCCAGTTTCCAGAGCGCAGTGCGGGCAAATCCGTGGGCTTTGTCGGTTTGGATCCGTTTCCGCACTTCCGGTGCATTGCGGGCGGGATCGCCGAACCAGGGCCAGCAGACCGGAATGCCGCCCCGGATGGCGCGGCCAGGTTCGTATCGAGCGGTTGGGCTCATCCAAAGCCAGTCAGATTCGTCCTGGGGCTTGAAGCTTGCCAGGTGGGCGCCCTGGAGAAACAGGGTGGCCTGGAACAAAGGGTGGTGTACCTCAAGGGCTTCCAGTTGCCCGATCGTTTTCCAGCGCGTGAAGGACCATTGGCCCGGCGAAAGTGAGAGCGGTGGCCTGTTACTGCTTTCTGACATGGTTATCTACTGAGTGAAACCGGTTAAGTGTATTTGCCTACACAGAGAGTAAATTAAAACTGCCGCTCGGGCGAGAATTACGCCTAAAATACGCTCAAATTGCGTACGAGGTCCGCCCATGGAAACGCCGGTAATTGCGCTTCTTCATAATCCGTTGAAGACGTCTGTTCATGATCCCCTGGTCATGCCTTTGCATAAGGCGCAGGACGCTGTAGCGGGTAGTGATGTGGAGTCAATGGGCCAGGCGCAGGATCGATGCGAACCTGTGTCCGAGGCCTGGCTGGATGAACTGGCTTTGGGGTTGAGCGAGCATGGCTGGATGTCGCTGGACGTCCGGGCCAGGCTGGGCGATAACCTGCTGGCGGCATTGAAGCAGGAAGTGCAGATTCTGGATCGTACCGATGCCATGAAAAAAGCCGGCATCGGGCGCGGCAATGATCTGGTGCGCGACCGCTCGGTGCGGCGCGACAAGATCGCCTGGTTGCAGGGTGTCACGGCGCCTCAGGCTGCGTTGTTCGAATTCTTCGAAGTGATTCGCGAGGGGCTGAACCAGAGGCTGTTTCTGGGCCTGAAGCGATTCGAAACCCATTATGCGACCTACCACTCCGGTGATTTCTACAAACAGCACCTGGACAGCTTTCGGGGCAGGGCGTCTCGAGTGGTGAGCCTGGTGTTGTATCTGAACGAAGATTGGCAGTCCTCCGACGGCGGAGCCCTTCAGGTGTTTAATCGAGACAACGACCATGAAGTATGCGGGACCGTGTTGCCCGAGGCAGGGCGCATGGCTTTGTTCATGAGCGAAGAGGTTCCTCACGAGGTGTTGCCGGCAAACCGAACCCGTTACAGTCTGGCCTGTTGGTTCCGCCAGGATGAGGTGCCGCTGCCCTTGTAAGGCGGATACCGGCGGGCGTGCTGATTTGTCATTGTAGTGTGCAAACCCTTTTGCTAATATGCGCGCCGCTTTCAGGGAATTGTCCTGAAGCGCCGTTATGGTGGCTCCATTGGTGCCTCCGCAACATGAAACCGTGAACCCGGTCAGGCCCGGAAGGGAGCAGCCGCAGCGGTGGAATTGTGTGCCGGGGTGTCGCTGATGGAGTCACCCCCAGTTTTCCTCTCCCGCAATGCACATCCTCATTTTCTTCCGATACCTCGCTGATAGAGCTACCTTTTCCTCTCTGATTCGGGATCAACTCTGCTTCTTATAACTCTGTGTCCATGCTAAGGTTAAACCCGTTTTTCACTGCAGTTGGCGGAACATGAGCTACCAGGTACTTGCCCGTAAATGGCGCCCACGCACCTTCGAGGACATGGTGGGCCAGGAACACGTGCTCCAGGCGTTGATTCACGCCCTGGAAAGCCAGCGTCTCCATCACGCTTATCTGTTCACGGGGACCCGTGGGGTAGGCAAGACGACGATTGGCCGGCTGCTTGCCCGCTGCCTGAACTGCGAAACCGGTGTTACTCCCAATCCCTGCGGTGAATGCTCCAGCTGTCAGGAGATACAGGAAGGCCGGTTTGTGGACCTGATCGAGATCGACGCCGCGTCCCGGACGGGCGTCGATGATATGCGTGAACTGACCGATAACGTCCAGTACTCGCCCACTCGTGGCCGCTACAAGGTGTACCTCATTGACGAGGTGCATATGCTGACCAATCAGTCGTTCAATGCCTTCCTGAAGACCCTTGAAGAGCCACCGGAACACGTCAAGTTCCTGTTGGCCACCACCGATCCGCAGAAGCTGCCGGTGACTGTGCTTTCCCGGTGTCTGCAGTTTAACCTCAAACGTATGACCCCAGAGCACATCGCAGGTCATCTCCGGCATGTGCTGGGTGTCGAGGAGATTCCGTTCGAGGAACCGGCTCTGTGGCTTCTGGCCCGCGCCGCCGATGGCAGTATGCGCGATGCCTTGAGCCTGACCGACCAGGCCATCGCCTTTGGCAACCAGAAGCTGTCGGCCAGTGATGTCAGCAATATGCTGGGCACGATCGATCAGCGGGATATTGAGCGCATTGTGAATGCCCTCGCTGAAGGCGACGGCCCGGCCTTGCTGGCGGAGATCAGCCGGATTTCAGACTTTGCGCCCGATTACAGTGTGATCCTTGCCGATCTGCTATCGCTCTTTCACAGGGTTACCATGGAGCAGGTGGTTCCGGGCAGTGCCGATAACGCCCTTGGTGATGCAGAGCAGGTCCAGGCCCTGGCACGCAAGCTCAGCGCCGAGGATGCCCAGCTTTTCTATCAGTCTGCGCTGATCGGTCGGAAAGACCTTACCATTACGCCCGATGCCCGGATGGGTTTCGAAATGACCCTGCTCCGGATGCTTGCCTTCCGCCCCGGGGCTGACCGGCGCGAGCCGCCCGCAATAAGCTCGGGTGGACAGACGACTGCCTCGGAGCCTCGGGATGAGCCCGACCCGGCGCCGACACCGCAGACAGCACTGAAACAGCCCGAACCGCAGCCGCCACGCTCTGAGCCGGCACCGGAAGCGGCGGCGCAGCAGGCTCAAGAGACCATCGACGTTCCCGCAGAGCCAGAGCCAGAGCCTGAACCTGAACCTGAACCGGAGCCCCAGGAGGCTCCGCCCTTGGTGGAAGAGGACGCATCCTGGCTGGCAAGTCTGGATGCCCAGGCTGAGGCGGCTGGAGAGTATGAAGAGAGCTATCCTTTAAGTGATGAGGCCTCTGTTACAGAAGAGCCAGCGCCTGAGGTTGCCGCCGAGCCGGCTGTCCAGCCCGCGCCGGCTCCGGAACCAGCTTTTGCAGAGCTTGAGCCAGAGCGAGATTCAGTGGCCGACTCTACTGCTGAACCGGAGGGCGAGTTTGTCTGGCACCGCGACTTCCGGAGTCTTGGCATTGTTGGTATGCCCGGTAATCTCGCAAGTCACGGCGCCATGGCGCGGGACGGCGATGTGATCACTCTGACCATCGATGAGGGGCACGCCAGGCTGTTGAACAGCCGGCATGAGGAAAAAATTCTGGCTGCCTTGAGAAACCGCTTTGGCGACTCCATTCAGTTACGTACAGAGCAGGGCGATCCCGGGCCGCACACCCCGGCTGCCTACGAGGAGCGACAGCGAAAGGCGCGCCAGAAAGCGGCGGAGGCGTCCATTCACCAGGATCCGGTCGTAAAGTCTATTGTTGAACGATTCGAGGCCCGGGTAGTCGAAGAAAGTATCCGGCCGGCAGAAACAAGCAGGAGATAAGATATGATGAACAATATGGGCGACATGATGAAAAAAGCCCAGCAGATGCAGGAAGAAATGCAGAAGGCCCAGGAAGAAATCGCCAAGGCAGAAGTGACGGGCGAAGCCGGTGCCGGGCTGGTCAAAGTCACCATGAATGGCCGTCACGACGTTCGTAAAGTGGACATCGACCCATCTCTGATGTCTGAGGAAAAGGATATTCTCGAAGATCTTCTGGCAGCCGCGGTGAACGATGCCGTAAGGCGCGTTGAGGAAAATCAGAAAGAGAAGATGTCCGGTATGATGTCGGGCATGGGCCTGCCGCCCGGTTTCAAGATGCCGTTCTGAATTTTATCCTGCAGTCGTTTGAGGACCTTTCATGGCGTTCAGCCCCTTGGTTGATGAGCTTGTAGAATCCCTTCGTTGCCTTCCTGGAGTTGGCCAGAAGACTGCCCAGCGCATGGCTTTCCATTTGCTGGAACGTGGCCGTTCCGGCGGCACCCGGCTTTCCGAGGCGCTGAGCCGGGCCATGAACGGTGTCCGGCGCTGCGAAAGCTGTCAGAACTTCGCGGACACCGAAATCTGCGGCATCTGTGAAAATCCTCAAAGGCGCACCGGCACCCTTTGTGTGGTAGAAAGTCCCTCGGATCTTCTGGCCATTGAGCAGGCTGGTGACTATCGGGGAAGCTACTTCGTTTTGATGGGGCACCTTTCACCCATTGATGGCGTGGGGCCGGAAGAAATTGGTATCGAACGCCTGCTGAAGCGTATCCGCGATGAGGGTGTAACGGAACTGATCCTGGCGACTAACCCGACCGTGGAAGGCGAGGCGACGGCCCACTACATCGCCGATCGTCTTGATGGCCAGGGAATCCTGATTACCCGGCTGGCCCACGGCATTCCCGTTGGTGGAGAGTTGGGCTATGTTGACGGATTTACCCTGACTCACGCATTCCGCGGCCGTAAGCCGCTGTCCGACTGAACCTGACCGAATAACCCTACCAGGCCCGTTTATGGATATTTCCGCCCAGTCCGCTGCGGCTGTTGACGTTCCCCCGGCCCCGGCCAGCATTCACTGGATCCGCGAGCCGGAAGCGCTGGACCAATGGCTGGATCGCGCACCGGGCAAGCCTCTGGCTCTGGACACTGAATTTGAGCGGGTAAACACCTTTTACCCGATACCCGGATTGGTTCAACTGGGCCTTAATGGTGACTTTTGCCTGGTGGACCCTGTCGTTGCCGAACAATCCCGACGTTTCCGGGAAGTCCTGGCGGACCCGGATACGCCAAAGCTCCTTTACGCAATGAGCGAAGACCTGGAACTGTTTCGCCAGTGGCTCAATCTCCAGCCTGCCGGTGTGATCGATCTTCAAATCGGCGCCGCGATGGCTGGAGCCGGGTTTTCCCTGGGTTACGCGAGACTGGTGGAAACCCTGTTCGGCGAGACCCTGGACAAGTCCGCCACCCGTTCTGACTGGCTGGCAAGGCCGTTAAGCGATGCCCAGCAGCGCTACGCGATTGACGATATCCGTTTTCTTGAGCCCATGTACCAATGGGTCAGCGAATTATTGCGCCATCGCGGACTGGAGGCGGCGCTGGTTGAGGAATCGGCACGTTTTGCCCATGAGCTGGCGGGGCAGGAAGATCCGGAGAACCACTACCTCAAACTTCGGGGTGGATGGACCCTTTCGGCTCAGCAACAGGGGGTGCTCAGGGAACTGGTGCGCTGGCGGGAGCTGGAATGCCAGCGGCGGGACCGGCCCCGAAACCGCGTGTTGGCCGATGCTTTATTGATCGCCATTGCGGAAAGGCTGCCAGGCTCCCCAAAGGAGCTTTCCAACATTCAGGGGCTGCCGTCGGGTGCGGTTCGTCGTTACGGCGATACCCTGATTGAGCTTGTTAGCCGGGGATCGACCGCGGATAATTCCTCCCTTGAGAGGATTGCACCGCCACTGTCCCGGGATCAGCAGGGGTTCTTCAAGCAATTAAAGCGGCTTTTCAGGAAGGCCGCAGAAGATGCTGATATTCCAATGGAAATGCTCGCGCCGAGAAAGCGTCTTGAAAAGGTTGTGCAGCATCCGGACCTGGCGCAACACGAATTTTTCCAGGGCTGGCGGGCGCAGATTCTCGCGCCGGTTCGCGCTGATATCGAGGAATTATTGAAGTCATGAAAGAGCGGGAATTTGTCTCTGTTTTCCGGAGCAGCAAAAAGAATGATACCTATCTTTTTGTTCGCCGCGGACAGAAGTGGGAAGAGCTTCCCGAAAGCCTTCGGGGTATTTTCGGCCAACCGGTTCATTCCATGGATCTGGTGCTGACACCGGATCGGAGGTTGGCAAGAACCACTGGAAAACAGGTTCTGGAAGCCATCGGTGAGAAAGACTTTTTTCTGCAGATGCCGGAAGAGCAGGAGGGTTACGTGGTGGACTTCAAGCGCACGCTGGATCGTCGCAATCAATGATTGCCCAGGTTCCGTTCTGGCAGCGTAAGCGCCTGCATGAAATGACGCCGGCGGAATGGGAATCCCTCTGCGACGGTTGTGGGAAGTGTTGTCTGAACAAACTGGAAGACGAAGACACCGGTGAGGTTTACCACACCGACCTGGTGTGTCGTTACATGGACGAGGAAACCTGCCAATGCACCGTCTATGAAGAACGGCTGAAGAAAGTGCCGGGCTGCACAGTGCTGACACCGGATACCGTCAGCGACTACCATTGGTTGCCGTATACCTGCGCCTACCGGACGTTGGCTGAAGACAGGCCGCTGGCCGACTGGCATCCTCTGAGAAGCGGAGATCCGAACTCGGTGCACGAGGCAGGCTTTTCGATCCGTCACAAGGTGGTTTTAGAGGACCGGGTGCCGGAAGAAGACTGGGAAGAACACATCATTCACTGGATCCTGTAATGATTGATACTGATGCACAACTGGCCTACGGGATTTTCTGGGCCGCCTACGCCATTGCTTTTGTCGTGTTCTTTTACATGATGAAGAGCTTGATTCGTTTCCTTCCTTTCTATGGGGTCCGGACCCTGATTCTTGCTGCTCTCGTGGCTTTGCTGCTTACCCCGGTAGAATCACCGGACCTCGCCGGTTGGTGGATACCGGCCTGGCTGTTTGGCGGCTACGAAATGATTCTTGGCGATGCGGACGCCTCAGGCCGGGCGCTGTTCAATCTCGGTCTGGCAGGATTGGTGATGCTGCTGGTCTGGGTGCTGGATCTTGTTCGGTATCGTCTCGTTCGCAAGTAATGTGAAAAACTAAAAGAAGAAAAGGATGGATGCCTTGAGAGAGATTACATCGAGATGGTTCGGCCTGTTTGCACTTTGCGTCGCGCTCAGCCTGCCAGCCGGGCTTAACGCCCAGGAGAGTGATGACGTTCAACTGCCAGCGCAGTCGGACGTGCGGATCATTGTCGATATCTCGGGATCCATGAAAGACACCGATCCGGAAAACCTGCGCCAGCCCGCCGTCCGTCTGCTGGCCCGGCTGTTGCCGGAGGGTGCCACGGCTGGTGTCTGGACCTTTGGGCAGTACGTCAACATGCTGGTGCCACACCGGGAGGTGACCGATGAATGGCGGGATATGGCCATCCAGCGCTCAGCGCAGATCAATTCGGTCGCCCTCAGAACCAACCTTGGTGCGGCGATTGAGACCGCAAGCGATGACTATTTCACTGACGGCGATCTGAGTCGCACCCACTTTATACTGCTGACTGATGGCAAGGTCGATATCTCCGAGGATCCGGCGGCCAATACGGCAGAGGAAAATCGGATTCTGGACACGATTGTTGCGGACCTCATAGAACGGGGCGCCACGTTCCACCCGGTAGCTCTGTCCGAAGCTGCCGATACCGACTTTCTGAAAGCCCTGGCGACTGAATCCGGCGGCCGTTTCCAGGTGGCCGATACGGCAGATGCACTGAATCTGGCGTTCCTGCAGGCATTAAACACGGCCGTACCCCAGGAGCAGATTCCTATTGAGGGCAACGGCTTCACTGTCGATGAGGGCGTTCGAGAATTTACCGCCCTGATTTTTTGGGGCGAGTCAGAAACCTCTGCGACCCGTGAGCTCTCAGTGGTTCGCCCGGACGAACAGGTCGTGAATCTCTCTCAATTCCCCAATAATGTCCGGTGGGCAAGGGAAGCCGGTTATGACTTGATTACGGTCAATGAGCCGTTGGCCGGGCAGTGGCGTATCAATGGCGAACTGGGTGAGGGCAGCCGGGTAACGGTGGTCAGTGATCTCCGGATGGTGGTCAATCCTTTGCCGCCCACGTTTACGTCGGAGGAGCCGCTCAATATCAGGGTTGGCTTTTTCGAGGAGCAGGAGAAAATTACCAATCCGGACTTCTTGGGTGTGATTGAGGTCAGCCTCAGCATCACCTCGGAAGATGGCAGGAGCGGAACCAAGGTATTGTCCGGTGAGCAGCCGCCGGAAGATGGCACCTACCGGGATGCCGTAAGTGGTTTGCCAGCTGCAGGCCTCTACACCTTTGATGTGGTCGCCGATGGCCAGACCTTTAGCCGAAAGTTCAGCGCTACCGTCGGGTTTACGGTACCTGAGGGCACAGAGCCGGTTGTGCAGCCAGCGGAGTCGCTGGAGCCTGAGGTAACCGAGCCGGAACCGGCCCCCGAGCAGTCTGAGCCGGAATCGCCAGTGTCCGAGCCGGTGCAATCCGAGCCTGAACCGGCGATTGCATCGCCCATCGATGTGAGTCAGGCCGAGGAGCCCGCACCGGTAACGGAGGAGCCGGAAGAAGCTTCAACTGCCTCCGCCATGCCTTTGTGGATGTATGGCGCAGCAGGCGGTGGTCTCGTGGTGATAGGAGGCCTGGTGTGGTTTGCACTTCGCCAGCGGAAACAACGCCAGCAGGAGCAGGCGGATGCCGCCGCCGAGCGCGAAACGCTGGAGGATCTGCAGGAGGAGCCCGAACCAGAGCCTGTCGCCGAGCTGGAGGAAACGACTGAACCGGACGCTGAGGCGAGTCTCGAACCGAATGACAGCCTTGAGCCAGATGACAGCCTTGAGCTTGACGAGAGTGACGAAGTCGAGGAGATTCCGGAGGTCACCGAAGAGGCACCAGAGGACGATATGTCTGAACTGGAGGCTGTCATTGATGAGCATGAGGCCACTCTGAAAGCGGAAGATGAAGCGCTTGCGGAACCCGAGGTTGAATCGGCCGAAGAGTCGGAAGAGGATATTCCGGTAGCGGATACGCCTGTGGAGGAGGAGCCCGAGGATATAGACGAAGAGATCCCGGAGCTTGAGGATGTCGCCGACCCCTCCGACGCTGACGCGCTGGAAGATGATGACGAGGAAGAGTTCGGGCTTGAGGATTTCGATCTGTCCGAGTTCGACGATTTACCCGATTATGATCAGGGCGAGTCCGGATTGCCCGAAGACGATCCGAAGAAGAAGCCTGATCAGAAAGACCAGAAAAAGTAACCAACAGGAACCAGAGCATGAAGTTTACCGGTACCGAGAAATACGTAGCCACCGATGACCTGCAAATGGCCGTCAACGCAGCAATTGCGCTTCAGCGCCCGCTGTTGATCAAGGGCGAGCCGGGCACCGGGAAAACCCTGCTGGCGGAGGAAATGGCCGCCGGCCTGGGTATGAGACTGATTCCATGGCATATCAAGTCCACTACCAAGGCCCAGCAGGGGCTGTACGAATACGATGCAGTTTCCCGTTTGAGGGACTCCCAGTTGGGTGATGAAAAGGTCAAGGACATCGGCAACTACATCGTAAAGGGCAAGCTCTGGGAGGCTTTTGAGGCCGACGAGCAGGTGGTTCTGCTGATCGATGAGATCGACAAGGCGGACATCGAGTTCCCCAACGATCTCCTGCTGGAACTCGATCGGATGGAGTTCTTTGTCTATGAGACTCAGAAGCTGGTTAAGGCAAAGAAGCGCCCGATCGTGGTGATCACCAGTAACAACGAGAAAGAGCTGCCGGATGCATTCCTGCGCCGTTGCTTCTTCCACTACATCAGCTTCCCGGACCACGACACCATGCAGAATATCGTGGATGTGCACTTCCCGGGTTTGCAGCAGGAAATCGTTCGCGATGCCCTGGAAGTCTTCTTTGATGTGCGCAAGGTCCCGGGCCTGAAGAAGAAGCCGTCCACCTCGGAGTTGATTGACTGGCTGAAACTGCTGATGGCTGACGAGCTGTCGGCAAAAATGTTGCAGGAGAAAGATACCAGCTCGGCGTTGCCACCTCTGTACGGTGCCCTGGTGAAGAATGAGCAGGATGTGCACCTGTTGCAGAAGCTCGCATTCATGGCCCGTCGCCGCAGCTGATTCTCGGCAAGATCATTGGCAAGAGTCACGTTTTATGTTGATTGATTTTTTTCTTGAAGTCCGGCGCGCGAAGGTGCCTGCCAGTCTGAGGGAGTTTCTGGATCTTCTGGAGGCTCTGCAGAAGCGGCTCGCCTTTGCGGATATGGAGGAGTTCTATTACCTCTCCCGTCTTTGCCTGGTCAAGGACGAGCGCCACTTCGACAAGTTTGACCGTGCCTTCCAGGCCTACTTTGAAGGCATCGAAAACCTCGACGATCTGCTGGAAGCCCTGATTCCGGACGACTGGTTGAGGGCGGAGTTCGAGAAGCACCTGTCTGAGGAAGAGAAGGCCAAGATCGATTCTCTGGGAGGCCTAGAGGAGCTGATCGAGACCTTCAAGAAGCGAATGGAGGAGCAGGAAGAGCGTCATGCCGGCGGCAATAAATGGATTGGAACCGGCGGCACCTCACCATTCGGCGCCAACGGCTACAACCCGGAGGGTTTCCGGATCGGCCAGAAGAAAGGTCGCCACGGCAGGGCCGTAAAAGTCTGGGAAAAGCGCGAGTTCAAGGATCTGGACGACAGCGTGACCCTGGGCATCCGCAACATCAAAGTGGCGTTGCGCCGGCTGCGGAAGTTCGCCCGCCAGGGTGCGGCGGACCAGCTGGATATGGACGATACGATCCGTTCGACGGCTCGCAATGCCGGGTATCTGGATCTGAAGATGGTGCCCGAACGACATAACGCCGTGAAGGTGCTGATCTTCTTCGATGTGGGCGGTTCCATGGACCCACACGTTCGTGTCTGTGAGGAGCTGTTCTCGGCCGCACGGCTTGAGTTCAAGCACATGGAATATTTTTACTTCCACAACTTCGTCTATGAAAGTGTCTGGAAGAATAATATCCGCCGGATGAATGAAACCACCAGCACCTGGGATATTCTTCACAAGTACACTCCCGACTATAAAGTGATCTTTGTCGGCGACGCGACGATGGCGCCCTATGAAATTTCCCATCCCGGCGGTTCAATCGAGCACTGGAACGAGGAAGCCGGCGCCACCTGGTTCCAGCGCATATCGGAACACTTCCGCAAGGTTGTGTGGATCAATCCGTTGCCGGAGAGTTACTGGGGTAATGGCGGTTCCTTGGGCATGACCAAGCAACTGGTCAATGATCACATGTACCCGTTGACCGTCGAAGGTCTTGAATCGGCCATGAAGCAGCTGAGTAAATAAAAAAAGCCGATGCGGTTGAGGGCATCGGCAAAGCTCGGCATATCAAGCGGGGTTGCCTGAAGGCACTCCCGCCGCTTTCCAGTGAGCAAATACAGGGCCAGTTGGATTAAAAGCTGTTAAAACAGTCGTTTAAAAATCCGATGGTGCGAATCCTGAACTGCAAACTGTCTCCCGCCCTGAATTCCGTCAAATAACTCGACACTTTTAACTTTCTTCACCTGCCCGACTCGCGTTTCTCATTTGGTGACCTGGATACCGTTCTTGGCGGTTACCAAGTGTTACGCTTTCTGCCGTTCTGTTACAGAAGTTTGCAAGGGTTACAGAAGCAAAAGGGCAGGAGGCTTATGTTCGGCACACAACAACCACAAAGGCGCCGGATAAAACACCGCAGGGTATTCGCCATCGGGTCACTGGTTCTGGCATTGCTGGCTGCTGCGTCTACAGCCGCCGCCGATCTTGACGAGGACCTCGAACGCCTGAGGGCCGAGGTCGCCAGCCATTCCGAGCGCGTATTCGCCCTGGAACAGAAGGTTCTGCATCCAGCCAATACCCGTCTGGCAGTTTTTCTGACACTTCAAAGCCGGGATGCCCTGGATCTTGATTCCGTCGAGCTGTTCGTCAATGGCCAGCCCGTGGCTTCCCACCTGTATTCAGATAGAGAGCGGGCATCGCTTGAGCGCGGCGGAATCCAGCAGTTGTTCACCGGAAACCTGGAAAACGGCGAGCACGAGTTGAAAACGGTTATTACTGCCCGCTCTGCCGATGATGATTTTGTGCGGAGGGAATCCACCCATCGGTTCAGAAAACGCCCCGGCGAGCTCCGTTTGCAGATGAGCCTTGAAGCCCGGGCGCCCGATTACGAGCCTCGGGTTTCTTTCGTGGAGTGGGAGTAGGCCGCCATGATTTTGCGGGTCCTGCTATTTGTGTTGCCTCTGACTGTTTCCGGTTTATCCGTGGCGGCCACGCCGGAGGATGTGCTTTCTGGTCTCAAGCAATTCCGGCAGGCCGGAGAAGTCGGCGTCGATCTTGGGGATGGCCGACAGCAAGCGCTTTATGAAGATGCCGAAAAGGCACGAACCGCGGGCCGTACTGATGAGGCCGGGCGAATCCTGGCCGGCATGAAAGAGGGCTACTGGGCGGCCCTGGGTTACCTCAATCTTGCCAGCGATTATGCGAAAACCGATCTCAACCCGGCCAGGGCGCTGGTTGCTCTGCGGGTGGCGTTAGCCATGTCAGACGGTGATGCCGACTCCGAGCGCAGTCAGCACCTGAAGAATAATCTGCTGGTGCGCGCGGGCTACCTTGCGTACGGGCACGAAGAGTTCGATAAGGCGATTAGTTTTCTGGAGAAGGTCGATCTCGATAGCTTTAACACGCCAAGGGCGCTTTACCTTCATGGCCTGGCCCTGGCAGAGAAGGGCAATCACCGGGCCGCCATGCAGAGCTGGCACCGGGCCAGGAAGTATCCGTTGGCGTATCCCGGGGTTGCCGACGCCTGGATTGGCATGGGGCGTGGCTACGATCTTTCCGGCTACCTCGGACAGGCCGGAGAAGCCTACCTTGCCGCCAACGCTGCGTTCGAGAGTGAGCGGGTCACCCTTCGCAAACTGGCCGGAAAGATTCGGGAACAGGGGGCCTATAAAACCCTGGTGGAAGATGCCCGGGAAACCGGAATCGACTGGTTCTTGGCCGACAGCCGTACACTGACCCAGCCGCGGATGGCCTACCTTCTGGGTTTTATGGAAGACCCGAATGCCCAGAGAGCCACGGGGAGGGTGGCAGCCCTTCGCTCTATGGCGGTAAAACTTGAACGCTACGGTCACGATCTGGAGGTATTTCAGGAAGCTCTGACAGAACAGCTGATCGGCATCCATCAGCAGGACACCGAGCAAAGCACCGCCGACCTTTCTTTGCGGGGGGAAGAGCTTGCTACACGGTTGCAAAGCGTTGCGGATAAGGCAGCGCCTGGCCAGCAAGCCCCTATCGAGGCTCTCCAGATAACCCTCAAAGACGCCCAGACCCGATTGAGTCAGGTCCGGAGTAACGTTTCAGGGCAATCGGGAACCCTGGAACGGTTACGTCGCTCAGTCATGGCACTGAAAGAGCGCAACGATGCGCTGTCAGCGTCTGTTCGTCAGTTGCTTGGAGCGTCTGAGGCGGCGCTGGACGACCTGGCACTGAATTATGTCGAAGCCAGGGACCAGCAGATGGCCTTCGCACTGGACAAAACCGAGCAGCAGATTGCCCACCTGTATGAGTATCTCGCCCTTCAGAACCTGGAGGAAGCACAGCCATGATCCGGTCGATAAACAGCCTTTGTCTTTGCTTACTCATGGTTGCGCCGGCCATGGCCCAGGAATCCTTCCGTGTGGAGCTCGGCCGGGACGGCGAAACCATCGGAGATATGCGTCCGGTTTTCCTGACCTTTGAAAGCAGGCCTATGCCGGCAATCTCGCCTTCGGAAGTTGCCCGCCGTTATCACCGCCTGTTCAGGACGTCCGACGAGCCGGAGGTGCGGATTGATGCCCTCAATCGCCTCAGCAATATCCGGGACCGGTCAGGGGAAGATGTTGGATTGTCTCCGGCTGAAGAAGAGCAGGTCTACAGCGAAGCAATCAGCAGTTACGAGTCCATTCTGGCGCGGGGCTCTTACGGCGGGCGGCTGGATGAGCTGCTTTACCAGATGGCCAAGGCTCATGCCCTGACCGGGCAGCAGGAACCTTCTATCCAGAGGTTGAAACAGCTGGTGGGGCTGTACCCGGAATCGCCTCTGGTACCGGAGGCCCGGTTCCGGTTGGCGGAATCCGCCTTTGCCGCTGGTCAATACGCTGAGGCGGAGAGCGGCTACCGGCAACTGATTGAATCCGACGACAGCGGAGAATTCAGCGCCAAAGCCAGATACATGCTTGGTTGGAGCCAGTTCAAACAGGGGCCGTCTGCGTGGGACCGGGCTTCAGCAACCTTTGTCGAGGTTCTTGATGAGTTCCTGCCACAGGAGCAAAGCCTCGAGTCAGTCAGGGAATCCAGTGTTGATACCATCGACGACACCTTCCGGGTTCTGGCATTGATGGCGGCCCGAAATAGTGGGCCGCAAACCCTCATTTCGTGGCTGGATATTGAGCGCCCGCGCCCCTGGGAGCACCTTCTGTTCGACCGGCTCGCGGACTACTACGCCATTCTGGGCGAGACCAAATCGAGTGTCGCCGCCAATCGAGCGTTCATTGAGTATTCCCCCAATCATCATTCCATCCCCGCCTTCCGCTTGCAGGTGGTGGATGTCTGGCAAGCGGCGGGTGACGCTGAACGGGTTCGTGCTGCCCGCGCCCGATTCGTCGAGAGCTATAGCGAGGATTCCGCCTACGCTAACTTGAATGCGGACCAGCAGGACAAGTGGCGTAGTTACAGCAGGCGTCTGGCAGATTATCACTACGACCTCGGCACCCGCTCTGTAGAACGGGGCCGGGTGGCAAGTGCCGAGTCTGCCTTTGCACGGGCGGCCGTTTACTATGAAGGGCTGGCGTCGCGTGTCGGTCGGACTGGGGAGGTCTTGCGCCTGGCCGGTGATGCCCGCCTGCAGGCAGGGGATGCTGGGAACGCGTTGGCGAACTTTCGCAAGGCAGCCTATGAAGCGCCCGGTTACAGTGAGGCGGCTGATGCTGCCTGGGCTGCCGTCACCCTGTTGAGGGATGGCGTCAACCAACAGCCGAAGACGCCCGCATTCAGACCTGCACTGCAGGACCTTTCAGACGAAGCCAATCGTTTTACCGGGCGATTTTCGGGTGATACCCGAAGTTCTGGCTTGATGGCAGATCTGGCAGCTCGGTGGCTGACGGCCGGCGATCATGAGCTGGCACTGCATTACGCCTCGCAGGTTCTTACCGCCCGGGTGGCATCGCCGGAAGAGCAATACGCGGCATGGCAGGTAACGGCGCGGATCCGTCAGAAAGAAGGCGACTATGGCCTGGCGGAACGTGCCTGGAATCAGGCGCTGGATCTGGCCGAAAGCGATCAGATCAAAGGCGTTACAGGCGAGCAGCTAGCTGCCATTCGCGGGCAACTGGCGACGGCTGTCTATCGCCAGGGGGAAGTGGCAGCATCGAATGGCAGGCTCGCAGAGGCTGTGGGCCATTTCCGGCGGGTTGACTCAGTGCTACCCGGCTCGGAAATCGCCATCCGGGCACGCTATGACGCCGCCAACACGTTGCTCAAGGCATCAGACTGGACAGCCGCTGTTGTCGATCTGCAGGAGTTCCGCACCGACCATCCTCAGCATGAGCTGGCGGCGGGTATCAGTGAGAAGCTGGTACACGCCTGGATGCAGTCCGATCAACCGACCCAGGCGGCATCAGAATTGCTCCAGGCCGCTGATAATCATGCCAATCCCTGGCAACTTAAGCTACGTGCTGCGGAACTGTTGAGTGAAGCCGGAAATCTAGCAGAGCGGAATGCTCTGTACAGGGATTACCTTGCAACCGGCCCAAAGGCCGGCGACGGATCTGAGCATGAGCAGCTCCAGATATTTCGCTATCGCCTGGTAGAAACCGGTGACGATCCGGATGGCTGGCGGCAAGCGCTGGTCCAGGCAGAGCTCGACAGCGCCTGGCACAGTGCCGCAACACTTGAGTGGGCATCCCGGTCTTCGCTGGTGCTTGGTGCCCGTGCCGCTGCAGCGTTTACCAGCATCAGCCTGAGTCAGCCCCTGGCGCAATCACTGGACCGCAAGCAGAAGGCGCTGGAGACCGCGCGACAGAGATTCCTGGATGCCGAAGCCCTGGGCGGCGAGCGCGTTTTGTCTGAGTCGTTGTTCCGCAGGGCAGAGCTCTACCGTGGGCTGGCCAAGGACCTGATGTCCTCAGCCGCACCTGCGGACCTGAATGAGCTCGAGGCCATGCAGTACCAGATGCTGCTGGAGGAAGAGGCTTATCCGTTCGAAGAGAAGGCCATTGAACTGCACACTGCAAACCACCGCCGGATCACATCTGAGGGCTATGACGCCTGGATCGGGCGAAGCCTTGGCGTTCTTGCGGAACTGCACCCGGGACGTTACGAGCGGAGTGTCAAGTGGCTCAGCTGGAACATGGAGTCTAACGATGGCGTGTAAACCGTTGCTGAGGACAGGGCTGCTCTGGGCACTGCTGTTGGTGTTCCTGGCCGGTTGTGCCGGGCAGGAAGTCCGACAGCCAGAGGCACCGGTCCAGACCGATCCGGAACTGGCGGCAAACTATGAAAAGGAAGGCCGGGCGGCTTTTGAAGAAGGTCGCAAAGGTGCCGCTGTGAAAGCCTGGCGCAAAGCCGTGGAGTTGGACCCGACCAATGCCGTGACCGTGAACAATCTTGCGCTGGTCTTGAAGGACCAGTACCGGTTTGCCGAAGCGGCCAAACTATTGGAAACAGGTATCAGCCATTCACCGGAGGTGGCGGAATTGCATTTCAACCTGGCCGTGATCGCCGAGCTTTATCTGCTTGACCTGGAAATCGCCCTTGAGCATTACCACCGCTACCGGGAGCTGACGGAAGAAGACGACCAGCAGGTGGCCGGCTGGATTGCGGACCTGGAACGGAGGCTGGAGTAAATGGTTGATACGCGGAAATTCGCCAGAGTTATTGTTAACGCACTGATGTTCGTGGGCCTTCAGGTGCTGTTCCTCAACCAGGCCCACGCGGATCAGGGCGACACTGTCCGACTCAGTGTTGAGGGCCTGTCTGCAAGTCTTGGCGAAGACGAGCCCCGGGTACTTTACATACTGCCCTGGCAAGCGCCGACCCTGCCAAGACGACCAAGGGCAGATCTGAATGACCGGGCGCCGGAATTGGTCCGGCCGGCTGATCCGGTCGCCCTGGAGCGCCATCGTCTGTTTCGCGAAAACCTTAATCCTCTGATCCTGAGTCCCTTCGGAGACTCAGCCGTCACTGAGCAGCAATAACCGGAGAACAATCATGCTGGATACCATCGTACGTTTTTTCCAGGAAGGCGGGCCCTTCATGTACCCCATCGCTGTCGTATTGGCGTTGGGTTTGGCCATTACTCTGGAGCGGTTCTTTTATCTCTCTGCCGTGAGACGGCGTAACCGGATTGCCTTTGAGCGAGGCATCCTGCCGCTGCTTCGGAAACGCGATTATCAGCGGGCCATGAAAGCTGCCACCAACTCCGACAGTGCCATTGCCTCGATCATGGGAGCCGGCATTGGCCGGCTGCTTAGCAACAGCCGGCGGGAGGATATTGAATACGCCATGGAAGAGGGCCTGATGGAAGTGCTGCCGCGCCTGGAAAAACGCACCCAGTACCTGGCGACCCTGGCCAATATCGCCACACTGCTCGGCCTTTTGGGAACCATTATTGGTCTTATTGCCGCTTTTACCGCCGTAGCGGCGGCAGACCCCTCCCAGAAAGCCAGCCTGTTGTCCGAAAGTATTTCCGTGGCGATGAACACCACGGCCTTCGGCCTGATGTCGGCCATTCCGTTGCTCATGTTTCATGCGGTACTGCAGACCCGGACCAACGAGATTGTGGATAGTTTTGAAATGGCCGGGGTGAAATTGCTGAACATTGTGTCTGATCCCGGTTCCAGCCCTGTTGCGGGCAACGTCGCCCGCTCATCCGCCGCCTGAGTCCATGCCATGAGACGCCGTCACCGCAGGTTAAATGCATCGCCGGAGCTGGATATCACCGCCTTTCTCAACCTCATGATTGTGCTGGTACCCGTCCTGTTGCTTGGCATGGTATTCAGCCAGGTCCGGATGATTGAGCTGAATTTTCCGGGTATGCAATCCGGGCAGGCGCCGGAGCCAGAGGAGTTCCGGCTCGTGGTTACTTTGATTCCCGAAGGTATCGAGATTGCCGACAGCGACCGCGGCCTGATCCGGGTGCTGCCGGTGGGCCAGCATGGGCAGGATTTCGCGAACCTTCGTCAGGTACTACGGCAGATAAAAAACCGGGTGCCGGAGAAAACCGACGTCGTGTTGGAAGTCGGACCGGACATTGATTACCAGACGCTGGTCACGGCGATGGATACCGTCCGTTCTTATCCGGCGGTGGTTGCGGCCAGCGTGGTTGAAGGGGAGCTGTTTCCTGATGTCTCCCTGATGGATGCGCCCGAGGACAGACAGCTTGCAGCAAGCAGCAGCGCCGAACGAGCGGAGGGCGCATGAAAACGTCTCGCAAGGCAAAAAGAATACGTCGGCATTACGGCCGGATGCACAAGCCAGGGGGCCTGAACCTGGTTTCGCTGATGGACATCTTTACCATCCTGGTGTTTTTCCTGATGGTGAATTCCTCGGATGTGAAAGTGATGCAGAACACCGCGGACGTGCCACTGCCAAAGTCCACGGCTCAACAGGAGGCTGTTGAGAGCCTGACAGTCCAGGTGACGGGCAATGCCATTCTGGTCCAGGGCAGTGAAGTGGCAAGACTGGAGGGCATTGAGACGAGCGACACCTATATCGCTGGCCTGTCTGAAGAGCTTTCATGGCGCCGAAACCGCTGGTCCCAAATTCCCGAGGAGGGGCTTGAGGTGACCATTATGGCGGGTCGGGATACCGATTACCGGTTGCTTCGGAAGGTCATGCAGACCTGTGTGGATGAGCAATATCGGCAGGTGCGGCTGGCTGTTGAAGGGGAGGTCCGCAATGGCTGATAACGGATATTCCTCTGTGGGTGGTTCGGGGCTGCCATGGAGTCGTGATCTCGGCGAGGGTCGAAGATTCTCGGCTATCGTACTGGTGATGCTTACGCTGTTTTTGCCCCCGGCGTTCCTGATCCCAATGCTGGAGGTCCCGGAGATTGAGCGAAGCGAGGCGGAGAAGGTTCCTCCCCGGCTGGCGCGCCTGGTGGAGAAGCCGAAACCGGTGGTGCCACCGGAGCCGGCCCAGCCCGATCCAGAACCTGAGCCTGAGTCAGAACCGGAAGTGACGAAAGAGAAACCAAAGCAGCCGGAACCGAAAGTGGCCGAGGTAGAGCCTGACCCTGCGCCTGCCCCGAAACCAGAAGCCGAACCTCAGGTCCTACCAAAGCCGAAACAGACCACCGAGCAAGCCCGGGAGAAAGCGTCCCGCTCCGGGCTGCTGGCTATGAGAGACAAACTGGCTTCACTCAGGTCGCCCGAAACGACCCCAGCCCGGAAGTTTGCGGTCAATACGCAGGCGGACGCGACTGAAGTAACCCAATCGCCCGAGGATTCTCAGCAAGTCCTCAGTGGAAGTGGCGGTGTCGAAGACGCTCCGGCGCCGGAAACCACCGTCGCGTTGGCTGAACACCAGGTCAAGGCGGTTGATGCCCCGGCGGAAGAATTCCGAGAAGTGGCCGCCAAGCCGGCGGAGGCTGCGCCGTCGGTTGGTGAACGGACAATGAGTAACATTCGAAAAGTATTCGATGCCCAGAAAACGGCACTCTATTCGATGTACCGGCGGGAACTGCGGCAGGACCCCACCCTCGAGGGCAAGGTATTGCTGGAACTGGTGATTGAGCCGGATGGCTCAGTTTCCGCCTGTCAGGTGGTCAGCTCTGAGCTTGAGCATCCTACGCTGGAGCAGCGGATTGCCATGCGGGTTCGGCTTTTCAATTTCGGGGCTGACAATGTTGAGGCTCGTAGGGTGCGGTTCCCGATAGACTTCCTGCCCGGCTGAAGAAAACAATCGGACAGCCAGCGAGGGCTGCCCGATGCCTGGTTCTCAGTTCTCGATGGTGATTTTCGGCAGCCTGGGTTTGTGCAGAGACACTTTTTCCTTTGGTGCGATCACTTTTGCTTCCCCGATGACCACCTGCTGATCGTTCTGGTTGCGTACGTCGCACTCGACCACGATCCGGCCTTTGGGTTCTTTGCGAAGGACCTTCAACTGGACGGTAAGGGTGTCTTCCAGTTTCACCGGGCGCTTGAAGGACAGGCTCTGCTCCAGGTAGATGGTGCCAGGACCAGGCATCACCGTAGCAAGCGCCGCCGAGATCAGGGAACCGCTCCACATACCGTGGGCGATCCGTTCCTTGAACATGGAGCCTGCTGCAAATTCGGAGTCCAGGTGTACCGGGTTTACATCACCGGAGACCGCCGCAAACAGGACCAGTTCGTCTTCCGATAGGGTGCGTGTAAACGTGGCGGTATCGCCCTCGTTCAGCTCGTCGTAAGTGATATTTTCCAGGGTATCAAGGGTGTCGCTCATCGAGTGCTCCGCACTATAGTCAATTGAGTACAGGTGTTCTGGTCAAGGTCTCGAAAACTACCTCATCGGTTACAAAACTGCTATTCTCTCCCCACTTTTTTGAGGCTGATACTTTTGTAGGGTTGATTTTTTGAACAACCTGACATCGGTAAATCATTACAATCATAAGCGCCAAACAGGAGATGGTGATGGATTTTGAGCAGTTCTATCAGGATAAATACCCCGCCGGCGTGCCCCGCGAGGTGGACCTGAACAAATACAAAAGCATGGTGGATGTGTTCGAGCAGTCGGTCAAAAAATTTGCCGACCGTCCCGCATTCAGTGCTGTTGGCGCAACTCTCACTTACCGTGACCTCGACACTCAGAGCCGTAACTTTGCGGCCTGGCTTCAGAACAAGACCGACCTGAAACCCGGCGACCGTATTGCCGTGCAGATGCCCAATGTCAGCCAGTACCCGGTCGTTGTTTTTGGCGCCATGCGGGCTGGACTGATTGTAGTGAATACCAACCCGCTGTACACCACGCGGGAAATGGAACACCAGTTCAACGATTCAGGTGCCAAAGCCCTGGTGGTTCTGGCCAACATGGCCGAGAACGCAGAGAAGGTACTGCCCCATACCGGCATTGAGCACGTGATTGTTACCGAAATCGCGGACATGCATTCGCCGCTCAAGCGTACCCTGATGAATGCGGTGGTCAAGCACGTCAAAAAGATGGTGCCGCCGTTCAATATTCCCCAGGCGCACAAACTCCCGGCCGTCCTGAGTGCCGGCGCCCGTGAGAAGTTCACCCCGGTTGAGTGCAAGCAGGACGACATTGCTGTGCTCCAGTACACCGGTGGTACGACCGGTGTGGCGAAAGGCGCGATGCTGACTCACGGTAACCTGGTGGCCAACCTCCTGCAGACCCGTCCGATGATGGAAGACATGGTGGTTGAGGGGCAGGAAGTGGTGATTGCACCGCTGCCGCTGTATCACATTTATTCCTTTACCCTGAACTGCGGCATTATGCTTGAGGCGGGCGCCCACAACGTATTGATTCCAAACCCGCGGGATATTCCGGGCTTCGTGAAGGAACTGAAGAACCACAAGTTCACCGCGTTTCTTGGCCTGAATACGCTGTTTGTTGCGCTTTGCAACAACGAAGAATTCCAGGACCTGGACTTCAGCAACCTGAAGCTGACCTCGTCAGGCGGTATGGCGCTGACCAGTGATACCGCCAAGATGTGGGAGCGAGTCACCGGCTGTGAGATCTGCGAAGGCTTCGGCATGACTGAAACCTCCCCGGTGGTCACCTTCAATCCGCATAGCGCCATTCAGATTGGTACTATTGGCCTGCCGATTCCGTCCACGCAGGTCATAACCCTCGATGAAGAAGGTAATGAGACGCCCCTGGGCGAGCCTGGCGAGCTGTGTGTGAAAGGCCCGCAGGTCATGCGTGGTTACTGGCAGCGCCCGGAAGACACCCAGAAGTCCTTCACCGAGGACGGCTACCTGCGCACCGGCGATATCGCCCTGATCCAGGAAGACGGCTACATCCGCATTGTGGATCGCAAGAAGGACATGATCATCGTTTCGGGTTTCAACGTGTTCCCGAACGAAATTGAAGACGTGGTCAGCAGTCATCCGAAGGTGGTTGAGTGTGCTGCCGTTGGCGTGCCTGACGCGAAGAGCGGTGAAGCCGTCAAGGTTTACCTGGTACCGACGGCTGAAGGTGTGACGGAAAACGAGCTCAAGGAATTCTGTCGCGAGCGGCTCACCGCCTACAAGGTACCCAAGAAGTTCGAGTTCCGTGACGAACTGCCCAAGACCAACGTGGGCAAGATCCTGCGCCGTGAACTGCGGGACGAGGCGAACAACAAGTAAGCCTGTCTGCCAGTTGATCAAGAAAAACCCCGCTTCGGCGGGGTTTTTCCGTTTTTAAGAAACCGACTTTCCCGATAGACTGTCGCCCAATCGAATCCGAGTGAGCGCTATTCCGGCATTTCAATGACAGACACCCGTTCCGATACTCCGAGCACACCGACACCCAAACCCGATGGCGAAGCGGCCGTCAAAGCGATGATGGAACAGCTGGACGCCTGCAACCAGCTGGAAGCGGCCCGCATTGTTAAAACGGTTGCCCGTACCAAAGGAAAGCCGGGCCAGAAAGACCTGGAGAAAATGGCCAAGTGGCTGGAGCGTGGGCTGGAAAAGGTTCAGCAGCGCCACGCCTTGCACAAGCCGGCCAGCTTCCCTGAGGGCTTGCCTGTTTCCGAACGGGTGGACGATATCCGTGAGGCCATCGAAAACCACCAGGTGGTGATCATTGCCGGCGAAACCGGTTCCGGTAAGACCACACAGATCCCAAAAATCTGCATGAACAGCGGCCGGGGTATCCGGGGTCTGATTGGTCATACCCAGCCCCGTCGTATCGCTGCACGCAGCGTGGCGGCCCGGATTGCCGAGGAAATCGGCGAGCAAACAGGCCAGCAGATCGGGTATCAGGTCCGTTTTACCGACAACACCTCCGAACAGTCCCGGCTAAAGGTGATGACCGACGGGATTCTGCTGGCGGAGGTTCAGCACGACCGGTTTCTGGATCGCTACGATACGATCATCATCGACGAGGCTCACGAACGCAGTCTCAACATCGATTTCCTGCTGGGCTACCTGCGCCAGCTCCTGCCCAAGCGCCCGGATCTGAAGGTCATTATTACCTCGGCAACCATCGAGGTTGAACGGTTCAGCGAATTCTTCGACAAGGCGCCGGTGATTGAAGTGAGTGGCCGGACCTATCCGGTGGATGTGCGTTACCGGCCGCTGACCGGGGATGAAGATGATCGGGACCAGGGCTGGACGGATGGCGTGCTGGGCGCCCTCGACGAAATCGAACAGCACGAACGCAGCGAGAAGCAGCCACCTGGGGATGTGCTGGTGTTCCTGCCCGGAGAGCGGGAGATTCGCAGTCTCAGCAAGGTTCTGCGTCATGTCGATCTGCGTCACACAGAGGTGCTGCCGCTTTATTCCCGGTTGAGCAATGCCGAGCAGAACCGGGTGTTCCAATCCCACAAGGGCCGCCGGATTGTGCTCTCCACCAATGTGGCGGAGACCTCTCTGACGGTTCCGGGAATTCGTTATGTGATCGATACCGGGGTTGCCCGGATCAGCCGCTACAGTGTGCGCTCGAAGATCCAGCGCTTACCGGTGGAGCCCATTTCCCAGGCGAGCGCCAACCAGAGGGCAGGCCGTTGCGGCCGGGTGGCACCTGGCATCTGTTTCCGGCTATACGACGAAACCGATTTCATCAACCGACCGGAATACACCGATCCGGAAATCCTGCGAACCAACCTGGCGTCCGTCATTCTGCAGATGGCGACCTCCGGTCTTGGGGAGATTCGCCAGTTCCCGTTTCTCGAGGCGCCAGATAAACGCCAGGTGAACGATGGCTACAAGCTCCTGGAAGAGTTGGGTGCGGTGGATGACAAGCGCAGCGTTACCCGGCTTGGTCGAACCATGGCCCGGCTGCCCCTCGATCCGCGCCTGGCCAGAATGCTCGTCACTGCCGCCGAACTTGGCAGTCTGGCTGAAACACTGGTGATCATTGCCGGGCTGAGTATTCAGGACCCTCGGGAGCGGCCCCAGGAAAAACAGCAGGCCGCAGATCAGGCCCATGCACCGTTCAATGACAAGGAATCGGATTTCCTTACGCTGCTGAACGTCTGGAACTTCTACGAAGAGCAGCGTCAGGAGTTGTCCCAGAATCAGCTCAAGAAGGTCTGCCAGAAGAGTTTCCTGAGCTGGATGCGAATGCGCGAATGGCGGGATATCCATCGCCAGCTAACCTTGATCTGCCGTGAGCAAAAGCTGGCGGTCAACAAGGATGCTGCGAGTTATGAGGCCCTGCACAAGGCGATACTGGCCGGTCTTCTGGGCCAGGTAGCGGTGAAAGTTGAGAAGAAGGAATATCTGGCGACGCGAAACCGTAAGGTGCTGATCTTTCCCGGCTCAAAGGTGGCAAAGACCGGCCCGAAGTGGATCGTTGCCACCGAGATTGTGGAGACCAGTCGGGTGTTTGCGCGGGTGGTGGCCTCCATTCAACCAGAATGGATTGAACCCCTGGCGGGTCATATCGTCAAGCAACACTATTTTGAGCCCCATTGGGAGCAGAAGCGCGCCCAGGTAATGGGCTATGAGAAGGTGACCCTCTACGGCCTTGATATTGTCGCGAAACGTCGGATTCCCTATGCCAAAGTGGATCCGGTGGAATGCCGTAACCTGTTTATCCGGCGAGCGCTGGTGGAGGGAGATTACCGGTCAAAGGCGCCGTTTATTGCCCGAAACCGGGAGATGCTCGACACGGTTGAGAATCTCGAAAAGAAAACCCGTCGACGAGATCTCCTGGTTGACGACGAAGTACTTGTAGCCTTCTACGATGAGCGTTTGCCAGCGGACATCATCAGTGGCCGGCATTTCGAGACCTGGTGGAAGGGACTCTCAGCGGAGCAACTGAAAGAGCTGGAGCTCACTGAAGCCGACATTCTCCAGCGCCCGGTGGATGCCCAGGCCGCGGCTCTGTATCCCGATTATCTGGAGTGGGAGGGGGTTCGCTACCCGCTGAGCTACGAGTTCGAGCCCACCAGTGAAAAGGACGGCGTCACGCTTCAGGTTCCTTTGATGGCTCTCAAACAGATTCCGTCCCGTCGTCTGGAATGGCTGGTACCGGGTCTGTTGAGGGAAAAGTGCATTGCCCTGGTCAAGTCTCTGCCCAAGGCGTTGCGCCGTAATTTTGTGCCGGTGCCTGATTTTGTGGACGCGGCCCTCGAGAACCTGCAGCCCTCCAACGAACCGCTAACGCTTCAACTGGGCGAGCAGTTGCGCCGCATGACCGGTGTGCAGATTGATCCTGAGGCCTGGTCCGACACCGAATTGCCAAAGCACCTGCGGATGAACCTTCGCGTTATGGGGGAAGGCGGTCGCACCATTGCCGAGAGTCGTGAGACTGCTGACCTGCAACACCAACTTGAGGGTCAGGCCGAGCAGGCGCTGGCGTCGGCAACTCAGGATGATTCGGCAACGGAACCGAGTGGTGAGTACATGGAATGGCAGTTCGGTGCACTGCCTGAACAGGTACAGACAGAAAAAGGCGGTATGCAGGTTACTGTGTATCCCGCTCTGGAGGATCTGGGCAAGCAGGTGCGCCAGATACGCTGTCTGGATCGGCTGACCGCTGAAGATACGACTCGAAAGGCTATTGCCCGATTGATCATTAACCGGTTTGGCCGAACCCTTGACGATCTTGAGCGCAAGCTGCCCCGTTTCAAACAGTCTGCGCTGATGTTTGCTCCGGTGGGCCAGTCGAAAGTGTTGCTGGATGATCTGCTGTTGGCGACCGCCATGCAGCACTTTCTTGCGGACGAAATTCCAAGGACAGCAGAGGGCTTCGACAAGTTGTTTGACGCTCACCGGGGTGATTTCATTCCGGCACTGGAGCAAGCGGACGAGCGGCTGTATCAGGCGATGGCCGGTTACCAGAAAGTGGCAAAACAGTTGAAAGGCAAAATCAACCTGGCGCTCGCCAACAGCATGGCAGATCTCAAGTTTCAGCTACAGAACCTGGTGTATCCGGGGTTTCTGGTGGAAACGCCGCCTGAGTGGCTGGCGGAATTCGGTCGTTACCTCGAGGCGGCCCTGATTCGTCTTGAAAAGATGTCCCGGGAAATGGGGCGGGAACGCGAGTTTCTTCACACCATTGAGCCGCTCTGGTCCCGGTATGCGGTTAAGTGGGACGAACAACAGCGGCAGGGAATCCGGGATCCCGAGCTGGCGCTGTACCGGTGGATGCTGGAGGAGTACCGGGTGTCATTCTTTGCCCAGCAGCTGGGCACGATAATGACTGTATCCGTGAAACGGTTGGACCGGCAGTGGGAGAAAACCCGGGTCTGAGGAAAGCCGGCTGCACCAATCCGGTGCTACTGACCGATAGCCGACGGGCAAAACCCCGATACTGTGTTAGTATTTCTGGCAGTAGGTCAACGAATTAACCAGACGGGACATCATACATCCCGTTTTTACAATCATGACGTGGGGTTAGCGTGATTAAAGCCGTTATTAGCGGGACCGGTCTCTACACACCGCCAGCAACCATTGATAATGACGAACTGGTCGAAGCTTTCAACCAGTACGTCGAACTGTTCAACGCCGAGAACGCAGATGCCATCGCCAGCGGCGATGTAACGCCTCTGCAGCCATCGTCCTCTGCGTTTATCGAGAAAGCTTCCGGCATCAAGCGCCGCCATGTTATCGACAAGGATGGCATTCTTGATCCCAAACGCATGAAACCCTACATCCCCGATCGCAGCAACGATGAGCCCTCGGTGCAATGCGACATGGCCGTTACAGCCTGCCGCGAGGCCCTCGAGCAAGCGGGCAAGTCGGCACAGGATGTCGATGCTGTGATTGTTGCCTGTTCCAACCTGCAGCGAGCCTATCCAGCCGTTTCTATCGAAGTTCAGGAAGCGCTTGGTATCGACGGGTTTGCCTACGATATGAACGTTGCCTGTAGCTCAGCTACGTTTGGCCTCCAGGCGGCAGTTAATTCCGTCGAGAATGGCAGTGCTCGTTCCGTTCTGGTCGTCAGCCCGGAAATCTGTTCCGGCCACCTGAACTTCCGCGACCGGGACAGTCACTTCATCTTCGGTGACGCCTGTACGGCTATCCTGGTTGAGCGTGAAGAGGATACCCGTGGGGGACAGGGGTTCGAGATTCTCGGTACCAGCCTGAAAACCAAGTTCTCGAATAACATTCGGAACAATTTCGGATTCTTGAATCGCGCCGACGATTCCGGTGTCGGCAAGCCGGACAAGCTCTTCGTCCAGCAAGGCCGAAAGGTGTTCAAGGAGGTGTCGCCTCTGGTTGCCGAGACCATCCAGAAACAGCTGCAAAGCCTGTCTCTCGCACCAGATGATCTCCGTCGCATGTGGCTCCACCAGGCCAACCTGAACATGAACCAGTTGATTGCCCGTAAGGTGCTTGGTAGGGATGCCACCGAGGAAGAGGCGCCGGTCATTCTGGATGAATACGCCAACACCAGCTCCGCCGGTTCGATCATCGCTTTCCACAAACACAAGGATGACCTTGTCAGTGGTGATCTCGGGGTAATCTGTTCGTTCGGGGCAGGTTATTCCATCGGCAGCGTGGTAGTGCGCCGCCGATAGGAGTTCTCTGGTTCAAGCCGTTGCCAGGGCCCGGAGGGTATCTGGCAGCGGGGCCGAGGAGCGTGTTTCCCGGTCGAACCACACGATTTTCGCATAGCCTTCCGCATAAACAGCGCCGGTGTCGGCATCTGTCAGCAAATGATAGGTGTCGAGGCTGGTGTTACCCGCCTTGTCGGCGTATGTTTTCACCTCAACCGTTGCCGGGTGGTTCAATTCCTTTAGAAAGGTGGCACTGGTCTTTATAATAACGGGGCCGGTCGGCTCTTCGGGACCGCCCAGCTCCAGTGAGGCCAGCCAGACAATGCGCGCTTCCTCAAAGAATCGGAAGTAGACTGTATTGTTGGCATGGCCATATGCATCCATGTCTCCCCAGCGGAGCGGCATGGTAATCGTGCTTACAAGATTTCCCGGTACTGACATCGGTTTCTCCGGAACAACGGTTCAATAAGAAAAAATAGCGCCGGTATTTTCGACGAATTGAAACGAATTAAACAACCCAAGAGCAGATGATGAAACACATTTTTATCCGGCGCCGGCTGATTACGCTCACCATGTTGTTGTGCCTGGCTGTAATTCTGCCAGCAGGTCAGGCTATAGCCCAGAATATGCAGGAGCCCGCTCCCGAGGGTTCTGTGCCGGTTGATCCCAAAGATCCCTGGGAAAACTGGAATCGCAAGGTGTACACGTTCAATGAGACCATCGACCGGTGGTTCCTGAAACCGGTGGCCCAAACCTATCGGACCTTTACCCCGCAAATTGTGGATCGAGGCGTTACCAATTTTTTCAACAACCTGACTGAACTCCGGAACTTCACCAACAGCCTGCTGCAGTTGAAAGGGGAGTCTGCCATAGTGGCTGTCGGTCGGTTTACCTATAACACGACTTTCGGTCTGGGCGGCCTGATTGATGTGGCAACCGCTTTTGACCTGCCGGAACGGCCCGAGGATTTTGCCCAGACTCTGGGGTACTGGGGTGCCGGCTCGGGGCCTTATCTCATGCTCCCGTTTCTCGGGCCTTCTACACCCAGGCACTTTACCGGGTTTGTAACCGACGGCTTTGCGCTACCATCGGCGTGGGATACTGTGGACAGTCCCGAAGTCTATTACGCCCGGGCTCTTCAGATTGTTGATAAGCGTGCGGATCTGATTCCTGCGGAAAGCTTCATATCCGGTGATAGCTATGTATTCGTTCGAAACGCCTTTTTGCAGCGTCGTGAGTTCCTGATTAATGACGGGAAGGTCGTTAACGATCCGTTTTCCAGCGGCGACGATGAAGATCTGATGCTGGATGATTTCTGAGTGTCATCCGGATTGAAAGGAGGTCAGCGGTGCTCAAGGATCCAAGAATAACCAAATTCCGGAAAATGCTGGCTGAGGCGCCGAATTACGAGGTCTGGAAGGCCGCGGCTCTGGAGCTGGACTTTCTGGAGGGCAACGCCGAATGGAAAGAGGATTTCGCCTCCGACCTCTACCATTACGAAGTCATCTACGATCGGTTAAGCAACCTCAAACAGTATCGCCAGCAGAACGATGTAGAACGCCTCAAGCGCGCTCTCCGGGAAGGACTGCACCATGATCTGGGGAATATGGGTAACCCGGCGCTTTATACACGCTCGCGAGTCGGCACCAAACATCTTATTGAGGAATACATTACCCAGGTTTGTGAATCGCTGGATTATCTATGCGATCAACCGGTGCCCGGCTTTCCGGTTGCGGACAAGCTTCAGTTCTTCCGTGACACCCTAACAAGTTATGGCCGGCCAGCGCTCTTGCTCAGTGGCGGTGCCACCCTGGGGGTGTTTCATTTCGGGGTGATCAAGGCCCTCTGGGAAAAGGGTCTTTTGCCACAGGTCATCGCCGGTTCGAGTATCGGCGCCATTATCGCGGGTATGCTTGGTGTTCACACGGATGCTGAAATCCCCGAAATGCTGGTTCCGGAAAATCACAATCTGAACGCCTGGAAATGGCGGGGCCTGCTCAGTGCGGTGCGCGGAGACGGGCTGATGGATCAGGAAGAACTACGCAATTGCCTGCGCGGCAATGTTGGCGAATATACCTTTGAAGAAGCCTTTCAGCGGACCGGCCGATCGATCAATGTGAGTGTGTCGCCGATTCAGGCGCACCAGAAGGCTCGTTTGTTGTGCGGATACACCTCTCCATACCTTATGGTCTGGAGTGCGGTTCTCGCCAGCGCAGCAGTACCCGGTATTTTCCCGCCGGTTACCCTGATGAAAAAAGACATTGAGGGCAACACGCTGCCTTATATGCCACGCCTGAAGTTTGTGGATGGCTCGGTTGTAAGCGATCTGCCGATTGAACGTTTGATGCACCTGTACGATGTGAATTATACCATTGTGAGCCAGACCAATCCCCACGTCGTGCCGTTCCTGAGCCAGCGGGGGAGGGATGAAAAGCTGTCCCTTGGCAACCTGCCCATGCATTTGTTGAAATCCGAAATTCAGTTCCACGGCCAGGGGGTGTTCGATTACCTGCGTAAACGGCTCAGGCCGGAACTCCTCCGGCAAATGTCCGGCCAGTTTTACACCATTATGGCCCAGCGTTATTCGGGAGACGTCACCATAGCGCCCTCATATTCGTTCAAGGACTATCGCAGAATGCTGGCCAATCCTGATCCGGCCTACGTGCGGCAGATGATTCTGGCCGGCGAGCGGGCCACCTGGCCGAAAATCTCCATGATCCGCTCCCACGCCCGCATCTCGAAAACCCTTGAGCGTTGTGTGCGCCGGCTCAAGCAACAGAATCGGCGCACCGCCGAGCTCAGGCTGATCAGCAACGCGGATTCCGGTACGTCCTGATATGTATTACGACTTTTTCGGCTTTCGCGAACCGCCGTTTTCGATTGCTCCAGACCCTCGTTACCTGTATCTCAGTGATCGTCACAAGGAGGCGCTGGCGCACCTGATGTATGGGGTTCAGGGGCAGGGCGGCTTCATCGTGATAACCGGTGAAGTGGGAACCGGCAAAACGACCGTTTCCCGCTGCTTTATTGAGAACGTTCCGGATAATGTGGATATTGCGCTGATCCTGAATCCAAGGCTCTCTGCGCGGGAATTGTTATCCTCCATCTGCGACGAGCTGGAGATCTCCCACGAGATCAGTGCAACCATCAAGGAACTGGTGGACCTGATTAACCAGGACTTGCTTAAGGCCCATGCGGCCGGTCGCCACAAGGTTCTGATGATTGATGAGGCCCAGAACCTGTCGGCGGAAGTGCTGGAACAGCTTCGGCTTCTGACCAACCTGGAGACGGCAGAGAAGAAGCTGCTTCAGATTGTCCTGCTCGGCCAGCCCGAATTGCAGGAGATGCTGGCACTTCCGGAGCTGCGTCAGTTGAATCAGCGGGTTACTGCGCGCTACCACCTGGATGCCATCGGTCGGGAAGAGCTGCCTGCCTACCTGCGTTACCGACTCAGCGTCGCCGGCATGCGAGGAGACATCTTTTCGCAGCGGGCGGTAAATCGTCTCTATCGCGAAAGCCAGGGCATTCCCCGCTTGATCAACCTGATCAGTGATCGGGCCTTATTGGGCGCTTATGCCGAAGGGGAACATGAGATCACGCCCGCTCATATCCGCCATGCGGCCAAGGAAGTTCGCGGACAATCACTCGGCCCTTCATCCTCACGATCAAGCCAGTCGCCCGACAAGTCGCAATACCTGATCGTTGCGGCCTCCATTCTGCTCGCCATCATCGGAACCGCCTGGTTGTTCGACCGCTGGTCGCCCGATGATTCGGCACTCACTGAACAGTCGTTGGTAGACCCTCTTCAGGGTGCCATTGATCGGGTGGCAGGGCAGCAGACAGCGCAAGAGGAGAAGTCATCAGAAACCAGGTCTGAAGAACCTCCAGGCCCGGCTGACCTGGCTGTACCGGATCAGCTTCTGGACTCAGTCTCTGCGTTCCAGGTGCTTTTTGGGATCTGGGGGCGGGACTATCTGCCGTCGGAGGCACCCGTGGCCTGCGAATGGGCCAGAGAGAACGGGCTTGGATGCCTGGACCGCCAGGGCAGTCGTCGAAGTCTGGAGTTTCTTGATCGGCCGGCAATGCTCCAGCTTCAGGATGAGGCAGGCAACACGGGGTTCGTCGTCCTACGCCATCTCAAGGACGATACGGCAGAGATTGCCTTGCCGTCTGGCGCTCAGACCGTTTCCTTTGCCAGCATTGAGCGCCACTGGTTTGGCGAATATCGCGTCTTGTGGCGTTTACCGGAATATCTCACGGGAGATGGTTTCTATAGCAATGGTGGCGGCGAGCAACTCTGGATTGGAGCCCGAATGATGGATTTGGCGGACCAGCGCAGTAACTCCCGTGCCGAGAGCGACCGCGTTAAACGGATGAACGCGGAAGATCAGATTCGCTGGTATCAGGCACTACGAGGTCTCACTGTGGATGGCATTGCTGGCGCCATGACCATCATCCAGATCAACAATGATCTGGAGGCTTCCATCCCTCGCCTTAAGCCCCTGCAGTCCGAAGGTCGAGAGTAACTATGTCGTACATTCTTGACGCATTGCGAAAATCTGAAACCGAGCGGCGGCAGGGTCGCGTTCCGGATCTTGGTCAGCAGGTACAGCTGATACATCGCCCGAAGAAAAAGCGTTGGTCGCCGGCTGTCTGGGTGTCTCTTGCACTCATGGTCAATGCCGGCGTCCTGGCCTTTGTCTTCTGGCCGGGAGCGCCGTTGCCCTGGGTTTCCGAGTCGCAATCCGAGACATCTGCGGCCTCGGCCAGAACGACAGCTCCTGAACCTGATGCGGTGTCGCCTGCGACAGAACCAGCGCCGGCATTGGAAGATCCCGTTGCACAAACGGGGACCATCCCGGAGCCCGATGTGGGCGAGGCGACGCCGGCGCCGATCGCTTCGGAACCTTCCCCATCGGAAAGCCGGGAGCGGGCGACCGTTATCGTTCCCTCATCCGCGAATTCCGAAACTGCTGCACCAATGTTGCAGCCTGAGCAGGCAGGCAGAGTGCCACATCTGGTAGAGTTGCCGCTTTCATTTCAGAAGAGCGTTCCCGATTTGACCTTCAACAGCCACATCTACTCTTCATCCCCCGCATCTCGCCGGGTGATGATCAACGACACCTACCTGAGAGTGGGTGATTCCTTTGAGGGCCTGCGGGTGGATGACATCACCGAAGAGGGCGTGGTGCTGAGTCGTGACGGGCGACGCTTCCGGGTTGGCGTTGTGCGGGACTGGGTGAGCCCCCGCTGATGGCACTGACTGACGACATCAAGCAATCAATTCAGCAAGGTTATCGCGATGTGCTTGCTGGCAAAAACATCCGGGCACGCTATGGTCAGCGCCTGATGATTGCCGAAATTGCCAGGTACATGGGCGACATCACAGAGAACGATGGTCAGAGAACCTCCCCGTCCTCGGCCTGCGTGGTAGAAGCCGGCACCGGGACGGGCAAAACCCTCGCCTACCTGATCGCTGCTATTCCGGTGGCAAAAGCCCTGGGGAAAACACTGGTTATCTCTACTGCTACCGTCGCTCTTCAGGACCAGATTGTACTGAAGGACCTCCCGGACCTGAAAAAGCACAGCAAGATGGATTTCAACTGGACACTGGCCAAAGGCCGGGGCCGGTACCTGTGTATGTCCAGGCTCGAAGCCCGCCTGCACGATGAGGGCAATACCGACAGTGACACCATGCCGCTGTTCCTGTTGGATGGCCCCAAGAATGAAGAACCCGGTACCCGGGCGTTCTTCGAAGAGATGCTGGCCAGTTACGGGTCAAGGGAATGGGACGGTGATCGGGACCATTGGCCGGAGCAAATCCCGGATGATGTCTGGCGCCAGGTGACCACGGACCATCGCCAATGTACCAACCGTCACTGCAGCTACTTCGACAGTTGCGCGTTTTTCGATGCCCGCAAAGACCTCGACGATGCCGATATTGTGGTTGCCAACCACGATCTGGTGCTGGCAGACCTGGCGCTCGGCGGCGGGGCGATTTTACCGGAGCCGGAGAATGCCCTGTACATTTTCGATGAGGCTCATCATCTTCCGGACAAGGCGCTGAACCACTTTGCGGCGTCGCTCCCGCTTAATGCCACCCGCCAATGGCTAAAACAGCTTTCCCAGGCGCTGGTGAAAATGCAGCCGTACCTGGCAGCTGGTACGCAGGCCGCCAAGTCGCTGGACCGCATCAGCTCTGCGTCGAGAGAAGTTGATCTTGTTCTGAATCGGGTTTACGAAGAGGCCGAGCAGAATACCGGATGGGAGTTCAATGAGGAGCGCCGGACGGCCCAGTGGCGCTACCCGGAAGGTGAGCTGCCGGAGGCCATGGCCGAGCTTGCGGCAGAGAGTCGCATTGCCACAGCCAACATGGTCCGCCAACTGGGTGTTCTGGCTGACGAGCTGCAGGGCGCCTTCGACGAACGTAAGGAACATGAGATTGACAGGGAAACCGCAGAAGCCTGGTATCCCGTGATCGGTTCGTTTCACGCCAGGGCTGAGGACCAACTACGACTCTGGACAGCCTGGTGCGACCAGGGCAACGCGAAGCCCGCCAGTGAGCCAGAAGCTGACCCCGAAGCCGGTGACGAGGCTGAAACCAGGCCACGGACCTCAAAAAGCCCGCCACCAGCCCGTTGGGCAGTTCGCCAGCGCTGGGATCACGCGGAAGACATCACCCTGTACAGTTCCCCGGTATTGGCGGATAACCTGCTGTACTCCAGGCTCTGGTCCCGGGCCTACGGGGCCGTTCTCACCAGTGCCACCCTGACCGCACTTGGACGATTTGATCGCCTGAACGCTCGGGCGGGTTTGCCGCAGGGTAGTCGCTTCCTCGTGGTCCCCAGTTCTTTCCGGTATGGCGAGATGGCGACGGTAGAGGTGCCTGCGATGTCCGCCATGCCCACGGATGACGGCTTTGCTGATGAACTTGTTAAACGACTGCCGGACCTCTGGGCGGGCGAGAAGGCAACTCTGGTATTGTTCACTTCCCGGCGCCAGATGCAGCAGGTGCGGGATGCACTGGCTCCGGAGTATCCGGACCTGATTATTACCCAGGACGATATGGCCAAGGGTGAGGTGCTTCGCCAGCATTGCAGCCGGGTGGATGAGGGCCGTTCCAGTGTCCTGTTTGGCGTGGCCAGTTTTGCCGAGGGCATCGATTTGCCGGGCAAGTACCTGCATCACGTGGTGATTACCCGTCTGCCGTTTTCAGTGCCCGATGACCCCATCGAGGCAAGCCTGGCCGAGTGGGTAACCCAACGGGGCGGTAATCCCTTTATGGAAATTACGGTACCGGACGCTTCAATCAAACTGGTTCAGGCGGTGGGTCGGCTACTTCGGACCGAGCAGGATACCGGTAGGGTCACGATCCTGGATCGCCGGATCATTGCCCGGCGGTATGGTCAGCTGTTGCTGGATGCCTTACCGCCATTCCGTCGAATTATCGAACGCTGAATCCCACCCCTAAACCATTCAGCCATAAAAAAAGAGCCAGCCCTTTCGGGGTGGCTCTCATCAAGGGGTTCTTTCGAACCCGGGCGTCGAAACAACGCGGAACAAGAAATCTGAAGGCCTGAAGTTTCAGAATTCCTGGTGGGGTTTCCCTCACCGTTGAAATAATAATAGGGGATTAGAGGGCGTAGCCGGATCGTCCAAAGGGCGTAGCGGGCTTAGATTGTTGATGCAAAGTGTGACGCGGAGCACGTTTTGGTTGCTTCGATATCAGGCCTCCAGCAGCCCCAGGTCCCGGGCCCGGGCCAGTGCTTCGGTCCTGCGGCCGACGCCCAGTTTGCCGTAGAGGTTGCGGATGTGGGCCTTTACGGTAGCCGGCGCGACCTTCATTTTCG
The DNA here is from genome assembly GCF_008107725.1 of Marinobacter sp. BW6. Lineage (GTDB taxonomy): Bacteria > Pseudomonadota > Gammaproteobacteria > Pseudomonadales > Oleiphilaceae > Marinobacter. The sequence continues at coordinate 231,747 of NZ_VIRN01000037.1, read as the reverse complement.
ATGCGATTTCCTTGTTGGCATGCCCCTCATGAATCAACGCCAGCACCTCCAGCTCTCGCTGGCTGAGTGGTTCGGGTAACGCTTCCGGTTTAATTGAAGGCCGATCAGGCGCACTGGACCCTGAGTTCGTGCTGCTTTGGGGATTTATCCGACCCGATTCTCTTTGATCAACAAGCATTTTCCTGACATTGGCGTTCCAGCTGCCGGGGGCGTTCAGGGCGGGCAGATCAAGCAGCAAGGAGCGAAGATTCGGGCTCTCTTCGGCAAATAGCCGCATGAATCCAGCCTCGGCGGCCAGGGTTATTGCCCGGGTCAGCATCTGTTCCGATTCGCCGCTCCTCTCTTGTAGTGCCAGCGCCTCTCCATAAACCAACAGTATCTCTACCAGGTGCCTGTTGTGGGCATTGCGTTCAGCCGGTTTCAGTAAGGCGCTGAGTATCTCCTGGGCACGCTCCGGCTGATCCAGTGCCACCAGTACTCGGGCTTCGCTGATCCGGCTCTGTTCAAGGTGAAGCGGGTTGGTGAATTCGGTATCGGCCCGGGATTCCAGGCTGGCGCTGGCTTTTTCCGGGTGACCGGCGGCAAGATAGCAGCGGGCCAGAAGGGCGGTGCTGGCAGGTGGCTCAAAAACAATCTGCTCGCGTCGCTTTCGGCCGGTCTGGGAAGCGTCTTCCAGGGCTTCGATCGCGTCCTGGAGCCTGCCTTCGCTGAAGGCCAGGTGACCACGAACGTATTGAATGATCACGTGCTGGCCAGGTTCCGTGCCCCGTTCGACGTGCTCCAGCAAAGGTTGCAGATGCGTGGCGGCAAGCTGGAGATGGTTGCGCTCCCGGTGGAGTTCACAGAGGGTGCTGTTTTGCCAGCAGGAGATGAGCCTTGGTTGGCTGGGGTCTGAGTAGTGCCGGTCCACCCATTGACGGATGTCGGTGCAGGTTTCCAACGCCAGATCGATATCGCCCCGATTATACTGAATCCACGCCAGCAGGCCGCCGCTGGAGAGCACGGTGCTTGGTTTATGCTCGACCTGCCCGTACCGAACGGCTGACTGGAGCGCGTCCTCGGCCTCGGTGAGCTCACCCTTGCCATAGTAATCCAGACCCAGCCCGTAATAGGTTACTGACTTCAACGGAATGCGGGTGTGGTCGATCTCCCTCAGCACCTGTCGGGTGAGATCAGCGGCGCTTTTGTCGTCACTCCGGGTTCTGGCCAGGTATGACCGCATCAGCGAGATCTCGCTCTGGAGACCAAGAGCACCCTCGGCATCCGGATGTGAATCCGCAACCTGCCGGTCCAGCACATCCTCGAGTCCGGACAGCAGCGGCTCCAGAGCGTCCACACGGTTGGCGAAGAACAGCCCCCAGATTCGGAGCATCTGGAGTTGCGGATTATCGGTTACCAGATTCTGTGGCAGGGCATCGAGCCAGTTCAGCACGGGAAGGTGATAGCCACCATGGATCAGGTTGTTGCCATGCTCGGCCAGTACGCGGGCAAGCCATGGCCAGTCTTCCTGACGGAAGATCTGGGCAATGGCTTCCTGAACATGGCCATGGGCCAATAACCACTTTACAGTACGCTGCCAGAGACGCGTTGCTTTCTCAGGCTCTGTGTGACTGATCCTCAGCCGCAGCGCATCCCGGAACAGATCGTGATAGCGGAACCACTCGTTCCGGGTATCCAGTGGAATCAGGAACAGGTTCTGACTCAGGAGTGTCTCGAGCATTTCCTGACTGTCGCTGGTCGCCCGGATCGAGTCGCAAAGGGACGCGCAGAGGCGGGGGCAGCAGGCAGTCTCAAGCAGGAAGTCGGCAATATCCCGAGGTTGCTGTTCGAGCACTTCGCTGAGGACATAATCGCTGATATGGCGTTCGTCCAGATTTAGCTGGTTTCCGCTTGTGGAAGCGTCGTTCCCGGAGAGTGCCGAGAGTTGCATAGCGGCCACCCAGCCTTCGGTTTTCCGGAAAATGGCCTGGACGTCGTCGTCTGTGATAGCCAGCCCCATGGTGTCGCGGAAAAACTGCCGGCATTCGTCTTCGGAAAAGGCCAGCAGGCCAGGGTGGATGTCCTGAACCCAGCGGCGGACCCGCCAGCGTGCCAGTGGGAGCGGGGGCTCCGTTCGGGACGCCAGGGTGATCAGGACACCCGGCGGCAGGTAGTCGATGAAATAGGCGAACTGCCTATGGATGGCCGGGTTTCCGATGAAGTGAAAATCATCCAGCACTAACGACCAGGGACTGCCATCCTGAGCCAGGGTGTTGATCAGGCCGGTGATGGCTTCGGTAAACGTTTCGTCGGATTGGTTGGCCAGTTGTTTGCGCACGTCAGTTGCACCGGCCAGCCCGGCCTGTTCGAAGGCGCCGATAACGTACTGCCAGAATCGCCTAGGTTCATCGTCGTGTTCATCCAGGGAGAGCCAGGCGGTGGGTGAGGAAACCCGTGAACACCATTGGGCCACCAACGTCGTTTTCCCGAATCCCGCTGGGGCAACCACCAGGTTCAGCCTTTTGGGGCTTTGGGGCTCAAGCAGGGCGCTCAACCGATCACGTTTGACCGCGCGCGAGTCTGACGTTGGCCTGAGAAACTTGGTGGTGAGAAGCATGGATTCCCTGAAAGCTCGAATGGTGAATTGCCCAGACAGGGCACTAAGGATTGTGTCCTTTGTAATGGCCAAGTCAAGGGCTACGGCGCCACTTTAATCACTCCAGGGTTTTATCAGGGCTGCGTAAATGCAATTTTGGTCTAAACTGTGTGAAAGTAGTTGCCTATATTAAAAAAGAATGAAAACCTGTATTTTTATGCGTATTCTTCGACAGGGTCCTTCGATCTCCAGGGAGCAGCAGATTCAATGAAACTACAACAGTTGCGCTATATCTGGGAAGTTGCGCATCACGATCTGAATGTGTCAGCAACCGCTCAAAGTCTGTTTACGTCACAGCCGGGTATCTCCAAACAGATCCGCCTGCTGGAGGACGAACTGGGGCTGGAAGTGTTTGCCCGCAGCGGCAAGCATCTCACCCGCATCACACCGGGCGGTGAAATCATTATCCGGGAGGCGGGAGAGATCCTGCGGCGGGTTGAGGGCATCAAGAAAATCGCCCAGGAATTCAGCAACCAGCGCAAGGGTGATCTGAGTATTGCCACCACCCACACCCAGGCCCGTTATGCCTTGCCGCCGATTATCAGTGGCTTCATTGAGGAGTACCCCGACGTCTCCTTGCACATGCATCAGGGCACACCCATGCAGATCTCCGAGATGGCAGCCAGTGGAGCGGTAGATTTTGCTATTGCGACCGAGGGAATGGAGCTGTTTAACGATCTGATCATGATGCCTTGTTACAAGTGGAACCGTAGTGTCATCGTGCCAAAGGATCATCCCCTGGCCAAACTACCGGAACTGACGTTACCGGAGCTGGCGGAATACCCGCTGGTCACCTACGTGTTCGGCTTTACCGGACGCTCAAAACTTGATGAGGCCTTCCAATCCCAGGGGCTCACACCCAAGGTGGTATTCACGGCAGCGGACGCGGACGTTATCAAAACGTACGTAAGGCTGGGTCTTGGCGTCGGAATTGTAGCCAGTATGGCATTCGATCCCAAAACCGACACGGATCTGGTCGCGCTTGATGCTCGCAAGTTGTTTCGTCCCAGTGTCACGCGAATCGGTTTCCGGAAGGGCACTTTCCTGAGGGGCTATATGTATGAATTCATTCATCGCTTTGCGCCCCATCTCACCAAGGAAAAGGTGGACGAGGCCGTGTCCCACCAGGGCAGCCGGTCTGAAATCGAAGAACTGTTCAGGGATGTCGAGCTTCCCACTCACTAAAAGGTGAGCGGGCGGAATGGGCCCGGGTTACTCCCGGGCGATAAGGTTGCCGGCATGAAGACCGCATTCTTTCTGCGTGGCTTCTTCCCACCACCAGCGACCCTCCCGCTCGTGCTGCCCAGGCAATACAGGACGGGTGCAGGGCTGGCAACCGATGCTTACGAAACCTTTCTCATGCAGCTCGTTGTAGGGCGCCTCGGACATCCGGATGTAATCCCATACCTCTTTTGATGTCCAGTTCGCCAGCGGATTGAACTTCACCAGTGTTTTGTCATCGGTTGAGAAGGCGGTGTCTTCCTGAACAACCGGTACATCGTTGCGTGTGCCAGGGCTCTGATCCTTTCGCTGGCCGGTAATCCAGGCGTCAACCGTCGCCAGCTTACGGCGAAGGGGATTGACCTTGCGAATGCCGCAACACTCACCGTGCCCATTCTCATAGAAACTGAACAGGCCCTTTTTGTTCACCAGATCCTGAACTTCCTGGGCGTCTGGAAAAAGAACCTCGATCTCGATTCCGTAATGCTTGCGCACCCGCTCCACAAACTCGTAGGTTTCCGGGTGAAGACGGGCTGTATCCAGGGTAAAAACCTTGAGGTTGTCGGTCAGTTTGTGTGCCATTTCAATCAGCACAACATCCTCAGCGCCACTGAAGGAAATGGCGATGTTGTCGTACTGTTTGAGTGCGGCTTTGAGAATCGAACGGGGGCTCTGGCCTTCGAGCTCTTCCCGCAGGGTTTGAATATCGGTCATGGCCCGGCATTGCCTTATCTGAGTGTGCAAGAGGATATAACTGAGCGAAAAGGCTACCATTAAATGCCTCATACCCTAAAGGAATGACAATCTATATGGTTATTCCGCGTTTAAGGGCCTGGCTTTACACTTCTACGATGCAATCCCGCCCGGTTTTTCTTATCATACGCTGCGAATAGAGGCAGACGGACAAACCGTAGTCGCCCTTAACCAATTGAAGCAGGAGATCGTTGTGGAACTGGCATGCCTTGACCTTGAAGGAGTATTGATCCCGGAAATCTGGATCGCGTTCGCTGAAAAGACTGGCATTGAAGAGCTCAAGGCTACCACCCGCGATATTCCGGATTACGACGTGTTGATGAAGCAGCGCCTGAAGCTGCTGGATCAGCACGGCTATGGGTTGCCCCAGATTCAGGAAGTGATTGGGGAGCTGGACCCGCTGCCCGGCGCGCGGGAGTTCCTGGATTGGCTGCGCGAGCGTTTTCAGGTGGTGATTCTGTCCGACACCTTCTATGAATTCGCCATGCCCCTGATGAAGAAACTGGGTTACCCCGCGTTGCTTTGTCATAAGCTGGAAGTCGCAGACGACGGCCAGATCACCAATTACCTGCTGCGCCAGCGCGACCCCAAGCGCCAGTCCGTGAGGGCATTTCAGTTGCTGAATTACCGGGTGATTGCGGCCGGTGATTCCTACAACGACACCACCATGCTGGGACAGGCCGAAGCCGGCATACTGTTCCACGCTCCACAGAACGTGATTGACGAGTTCCCGCAGTTCCCTGCGGTGCACAACTTCGAGGATCTCAGGCAGGAGTTTCTCAAGGCCAGCGCGATCCACAACGCCTGAGTAGCTGAAATGGGGTCAGATGAAAACTTCATCTGACCCTGTGTTCACTTCACTAAATAACCAACTCTTCCAGAAACCGCATCAAAGGCCCGACTTTCGCGAGCGTCTCCTGATACTCAGCTTCGGGATCTGAATCCGCAACAATACCGCCACCGCCCCAGCAACGTATGGTGCCCTGGTCATCACAGAGCATGGTTCGAATCGCGATATTGCTGTCCAGCGTGCCATCCAGTCCGCGATAGAAAATAGAGCCGCAGTAAGGGCCACGCCAGTGGGGCTCAAGCTCCCGGATGATTTCCATTGCCCGGATCTTGGGCGCGCCAGTGATCGAGCCTCCTGGGAAGGCGTCGAACAGAGCTTTCATTGGGGTGACATCGTCTGCCAGTTCGGCGCGGATATGGCTTACCAGATGATGGACGTTGCGATAGGATTCCAGTGCAAAAAGCTTGTCGACTTTCACACTGCCGGTTCTGGCGTTCAGGCTCAGATCGTTGCGGAGCAGGTCGACGATCATCAGGTTTTCGGCGAGGTCCTTTTCGGAGCCCTCCAGTTCAGAGGCATAGGCTGAATCGCTTTCCGGGGTGCCACCTCTTGGCCGCGTGCCCTTAATAGGGCTGGTGGTGACAGTTCGGTTGTGTATCTCTAGAAATCGCTCGGGGGAAACTGACAGAATGGATGCCTCGCCGGCGCGGATGAAGCCGCTATAGGGAGTAGGGTTCGCATCCGAAAGCGCCTGGAATGCTTGCCAGGGATCACCTTTGAAATGGCCAGAAAATTCCTGTGAGAGGTTCGCCTGATAACAATCTCCGGCCTCAATGTATTGGCGAACCCTTTCTACGCTGGCCCTGAAGGCACTCGGTGTTTGCCTGGGCTGAAATCGGGAAGCCATAGACCATCCGGTAGTGGCCGCTGGCTCGTCCGAGCCCAGCCACTGCTCCAGTAGATTCCGTGTCTCACCAGGGCACTGCGGATGAATCCAGAGCCAATATTCATCTGTCTTGCGATTATGAGTGGCCGTCCAAAGATAGAATCCTGCAGACATAAGGGGAGCATCCCCAGATGGGCAGAGCTCCCTGAGACGGCTTTCCCTGACATACCCGAGCTCATAATCAAGGAATCCAATCCACCCGCCGGACAGGCATTCCGGGTTGGGCTCCTGTTCGATCTGGTACTGACGGACGAGGCTTTCCATGCTCTGGGCAAGCTGATCGGAGCAGAAATCCGGAGGCACAGGGTATTGCAGTACTTCGGTGGCAAGAGCTCTGGCAGAAAAACCGCTGAAGACTCCTCGGGCGGGGCCGTGACCGACACTCCCGATATAGGCGAAATCCGCTTCCCGGCAGGCATGGCTTAGCAGGCGATGGTAGCCATCCTGATTGAGTTCACGCGTGGTTGCCGGGTTCAAGGTCCCTCCGGATTCTTCGAGAAATGATAAACAGCACACAAAACGGGCGTTGTCGCGTTTGCTGAGCCGCTGCTCTAATGAGGGGCTGTTCCAGTTGGGCGCCAATTTGGGGCGCTAGCCGATATTCTAACTGAGTTTGGCGGCCATTCTTAATACAAAAAAATCAGGAGTTTGCTGTTATGAGCCGATGGCGAACCTTGAATGAGACGGGAGAAAGCTAATGAAAAATACTTCGAGGGCAGTGCGGGCCACAATGTTTCTGATCTTTCTGATTCTGCCTTTGGGAGAGTTGTATGCGCAGAGTGGAGGTGCCACCGAGGATGAGGTCAAACAGATGGTGCAGAAACAGTTTGAGCGAATGTATCAAAAAGGCGTCGAGAACCTCTCAGACCGAATTGTACTGTCTGGTGGCGTAAAGCCGTTTGCTGTGGTGACGGATACCGGCGACAAGACCAAGGCGATCCGTATCAAGCAGGCCGAGGAAATGCCTGCCGATGTTGCTCTTGAAGTGCTGCGTCGTTCTCTTATCGCTCTCGTGAAGAAAGGGAAGATTGGTGCAACTGCCATTTTCTACACGGCTGACAATCCTAATAAAGAGGCGAATGCCGAAAAGGTGCTGGTTGTCGAGATGGAGCATATTTTCGGTCCAACTCTAGCCCAACTGGTGCCATTCACAATCACGGAAGGCAAGGCTAGATTTGGCGACCAAGTCGTCGTGGATATGAAGAGGCAAATCTTTAACATAAACGTTGATGAAGAAGCCGCAGAGTAAACAAGTTAATGTCCGACAATCTAATTATTGTTTACTGTGAAGGTGGTCACGGAACATTTTGTTACCTCTGAAGTACTCTGTAGCCGTGCAGATACAAAAGTAAACCAAACAGTCTGCATGCATGGAAATAAAAACAATTTGTTCCGTAAAGGAGAACGTTATGAAAGGCCTGAAGAAACTCGCACTGGCTACTGCCGTTGCTGCAGCTCCGTTTGCAGCTCACGCTGACCTGAAGGCACTGGACGACAGTGCAATGGGCAACGTGACCGGTCAGGCTGGTGTGACCATCGAACTGGAAACCGAAGTCAGCATCGGCGAATTCCGTTACACCGACGAAGGTTACCTCTCAGTTTCCGACATCTACATTGGTGGCGGATCTGTTGAGCGTGACGTAGATGGCAACGTTACTGGAGTTGCCGGTCTTCTGGATGATCTCCAGATCGACATCGATGTGGAAGCGGATGGTGATGCGTTCATCGACGTTCATAGCATCTCGGGCGCGCCGATTGACTACGCCGTTGGTGTGGGTTCCGCCTCACTCAACGCTACTGATGGCTCTGGCGATACTACTCTGTTGGCCAGCAACATTGGTATTGAGGGTAACCTCGGATTGCTTAACATCCGCGTCGACACTGCAACTGATAACCTGATCATGAACGTTGGCTTCAACGTGACTGATATGGATATGGATGTTGACTTCCTTGGTGTAAATGTTCGTGATTTGACAGTAATGGGTGCTGCATTCTACGAAGAGACCGCTGGTGGTGGCGCTCCGACACCTGCAGGACTTTTTGCGCAAGCTCAGATTACTGTTGGCAAAGGAACATCTGCCGCAACTGGTGGCGATGCTCTCGAAATCACCATTCCACAGTTCGTAGCTGACATTGGTGTCGGCGCTGTTGAGATCGGTGGTGAGTCTATCGGTTCCTTCCGCATGGACAACCTCGCCGTTACCAACACCACCATGCGTGTTTACGGTCACCAGTAAGTTGGCCTGAAACCGAAGTTGGTGAAACGCCCCGCTCCGCGGGGCGTTTTTATTGGTTAGAGGAAAACTCACGCCAATAAAAAACGGCAGCCAATCCTGGCTGCCGTTTTCAAATATGATCAACGAATTCTGCGCTATTGATCCGGTACCGCAATAGAAAGATCAAACCCGCCACCAGGTCGCGGCGTCAGAGTAACCGGCCCTTCATTAATCGCCTGTGGAACCTGTATCTGATCAATCCCCGGCGGATTGCCAATGCTGAAATTCAGATTTTGCCCGTCAAACCCAATCCCCAGTTGATCGTTAAGAAACGTCTGTGTAAAAGGCTCTTCCGGAATCTGTGCCTGCTGTCCGAAGATTATCGGTGGAATCGTTGGGGTAAACTCAGCTGGCGGCTGTGCCCGGGCGATTTCTTCCTGGGGCAGCAGCAGGGCGCGCCGTAGAAATTCTTCTTCTGCGTTTTCCAAAGCATCGGTCTTGCCTTCATCAACGTACCTTTGCAGGGCATCCCGGTAGGCTTCTTCTTCCGCTTCGGTCAGCACCGGTTCGCCTGGGGATATGGTGAGGGAGCGCAGGATGCGTTGCCGGTCGGCGTCGGATTTCTTACGCTCTTTGGGCACAACAATAACGGCGGAATCCTTAACGTAGGTTTCCACCATTTCGTCTGAGGTCATGGTCTGAACGCCAGCATAGGCAGGTAAAGCAACAACAAGACTGCTGATGGCGCTGGTGAGCAGGTGTCGGCGTTTCATAATCTGGACCCTTGTTGTTTAAAAAATACGCTCCCTGAGCCGAGTATTCGGTTTGTAGGACAGGAATTCAAGCTTGAAGATCCGGGATTGTGATCAGAATCTTTGATTTTTCGGTACTGTTACTAATCACAGCAAAATCATGCTCGAATACCATGAACTTTTTTGGCGTTGCAGGGCCTCAGTGACACTATGAAAAATCCGGTCAGAAACCGATGGCGGCGCTGGATTAATCGACGGATTCCACGATCCGATCTCCAGGTCTTCAGTCAGAAGAATATTTTCATTCTGCCGACCGGCGCTGGCGTTGTATTCGGGCTGTTACTCGTCATCATGCTTCTTACCGGCATCAATTATCAGAACAGTCTGATTTACCTGAGTACCTTTCTGCTAGGGGCGGTGTTTGTTGGAGCGATGCACCAGACTCATCGAAATCTGTCTGGCCTTGAACTCACGCTGGTTCAGCCGGGAGAGGGCTTTGCCGGTGATGATGTTCCCTTCCGATTTCGTCTGAAGGCAGGCCGGGATGACGCCATTGCCATCCTCCTTTCCTGCGAAGAATCGGGTCTTGCACCGGTGCACGTCCATTCGGGCCAGGCGCTGGATGTCACGCTTCCGGTTCATTCTGCTCATCGCGGCTATTTGCGCCCGGATCGGGTCCGTATTGAAACCCGTTTTCCGTTCGGCCTCCTGAAAGCCTGGTCCTGGGTTCGGCCGGTGTCAGCCGGTGTGGTCTTCCCAAGGCCGGTCCCTGCACCTGAAGCGTTCAGCACTGTCGAGGACGGTGAAGAATCCGCAGATGCAAGATCCGTTGAAGGCAATGATCACGCTGATATCCGGCCGTGGCGGGAAGGCGACTTAAGCCAACGTGTTCTCTGGAAGCGATTTGCACGAACCGGGCAAATGGTGGTTGCGGACTGGGAGGGTGAGCAGGGCAGTCCCTACTGGCTGGATTTTAATGCCTATCCGGGCGCGGATCATGAATTGCGGCTGAGTTACCTGGCGTTCCTGGTGAACGAACGCGGCCGCAGCGGAGTGCGCTTTGGATTGAATCTTCCCGGGCAGATCATCGAGCCTGATTCCGGTCCGGCCCATGCGGCCCGGTGCCTCCGGGTATTGGCAACCTGGGGAGAGGAACGGCCGCGGGATGCGATGGCGGAGCCCCATGGAACGCGAAAGAAACCAAGAGAGGCAAACTCCACGCGGGTTGCGGAGGGGCAGGTTTGAGTTTAATGGACCGCCTTAGAGGCAATGAGTCGGACGAAGGAACAACGACCAATCTGCCTTCCCGAGCTTTGCTCTGGCTGATTGCCAGTTTTGCCCTGTTACTGTCGCCCCAGTGGGACCGTCTGCCCCTGTGGCTGATCGCCGCCTGTGCGGTGTTGGCCGCATGGCGATGGCTGGCGCAGTACGGGCGGGTAAGGCTTCCGGGCCGCTTGTTACGCACCGGGATCATGCTGGTGCTGATTGGTGTTTATGTCGCAACGGTTCAGGGGCGGTTTACGGTGGACACCGCCGCCTCGTTTTTCGTGCTGGCGGTGGGTCTGAAATGGCTGGAAACCCGGTCAGTCAGGGATTTCTATGTCCTTTTCTTTATCCTTGTCTATCTGGCCTCTGTGAATTTCCTGTTTCACCAGGAAATTCTCTGGGCACTGGTCAACTTCACCGGCATAGCTTTACTGCTGGTGGGTTTGCAGGTGCTGAACGCGCCTGATTTACCCGGGGGAATGGCGTCTGGCTGGCGCAGACTGGGTTGGATGTTTCTGAAGACATTGCCGATTGTGGTCCTGCTGTTTGTGTTTTTCCCGCGGATGTCGCCTCTGTGGAGCGTGCCGCTGGTATCAGGTGAGGCTCGTACGGGCATCAGCGACACCATGAGGCCCGGCGACATTTCCAATCTTGCCCAAAGCAGTGAGCGAGCCTTCCGGGTAACGTTCGGAGGCGAGATGCCTGCCTATCGTGACCGGTATTGGCGAGGCCTGATTCTCGACTATCTGGATGGGGAAACCTGGCGCCAGGGTCAGCGAGAGGGTTTTCGCGCTCTGGGCCGGGTTGCGGTTGACGGAGGCATAGGAGAGCTCGAACCGAATCAGTACGACATCCTTCTGGAGCCAACCGATCAGCGCTGGGCGTTCGCGCTTGAGAACTCCAGGGCAGTTTCGGATAACGTATTCGAAGACAGTGCCGACCTTTTCCGTTTTCGCCGTCCGGCTGACAGCCCTGTGCGTTATAGATTGGCGCTGGAGGAAGCGGCCTTAGCCGCTGAAAGACAAAGCCCCGCTGAATTGCGGAGGTACCTGCAGTTGCCCCGGGAAGGCAACCCGAGAGCCCGGGAGTTGGCCCGGGAGCTTCGCCGCACCATGGGCGACGAACAGGTAATTCGGACGCTGTTAGAGCGATTTCGCGAGCAGGAATATTTCTACACGCTCAGGCCGCCGGCCATGCCCGATGATGGCATTGATTCCCTGTTGTTCGACGCAAAACGCGGTTTCTGCGCCCACTACGCGGGTGCAACCACGTTCGTTTTACGGGCTGCCGGTATTCCCTCGCGGGTCGTGGTCGGCTACCAGGGTGGAGAAAGCGGTGCAGGGGGCGATTACCTGATCGTGCGCCAGTATGACGCCCATGCGTGGGTAGAAGCCTATATTGATGGGCGAGGGTGGGTGAGGATCGATCCCACGGCGGCCATCGCGCCGGACCGGATTGAGTCAGGGCTCAGAGACGCAGTGGCCGAGGAGGGATCCTTTCTGGAGAACAACTGGGCCTCGCCGCAGCGTTATGCCGATGTGCCCCTTGTGCAATGGGCCAGCCTCCAGTTGGATCGCATCAATTACCAGTGGCAGCGTTGGGTCGTGGGCTACCAGGGTCAGAGTCAGATGGATCTGATGTCCAGGCTGCCCGGTGGTTTCGGCATGCGTGAGCTGGGGTACATGACAGCTGGTATCGTTGGTGCCGGCTTACTGATTGCCGGGCTGATTTCCGCCTTCCAGATGCGGCGGGGAGAAAGGCGAGACGCGTTCCGGAGAGTGGTGGATACCTGGCACCGGCTGTGTGCCAGTGCCGGGGTGCCTGTGCGTCATGGTGAAACGCCTTCGGTGCTGGCGTCACGCCTGGCGAAAGCGGAACCGGATGCTGCAGATTCGGCCAGGCTTTTTGCCCGTATGGTTAACAGCCATTACTATAGCGCTGGTCAAGACGAAGAAGGCGGTGAACAGGTGAAGCGAATGCGCCGCCTGCTCGCCACTATGAAGCGTCAACTACGGAAGCGCCAAATGCGAAGATCCAGGACCCGGACAGGAAAATCCAGTGACTGATATTGCCCAAGATATGCCCTGGCTCAGCCGCGCCTGGCAAACCGTCCAGAGCCGGGTAGCAGAAGACAGGCTCCCGCACGCCCTTATCCTTGCGGGGGAGCGTGGTGTGGGTAAGCGTGCCTGGGCGGAGGCAGTCGGCGGATTGTTGCTGTGTGATAATCGTCTGAACCGGGATTCTGGCCAGCCAATCGCCTGTGGCCATTGTAAGCAGTGCGAACTCCTGGCGGCTGCCAGCCACCCCGATATCCGGGTTTATTCGCCGGAAAAATCTCGCATGGTTAAGGTTGATCAGGTGAGGGCGCTATCGTCTTTCGCTGTGGCTTCTCCGCAGGTGGCACACCACAAGGTGGCGATCATTGACCGTGCGGATCAATTGAATATCAATGCGGCGAATGCGTTGCTCAAGACTCTGGAAGAGCCGCTGGCCGATGTAACCCTGATCCTGTTACAGGAAAGCGGGCGTCCGGTCCTGCCCACCATTCGGTCCCGCTGCCAGACATTGACTGTTCCGGTGCCCGCCAACAACGAGGCCAATCAGTGGCTCACGAGTCGTGTTCGGGATCTTCCCGAAGACGCGCAACCGTCTGCGGATGTTCTGGCCAAAGCCTTGATGCTGGCAGGGAACGCGCCGAGGCTGGCTCTGGACTATGCAACCGGCGACTTTATCGGTCTGCGGGATACGGCTCTGGAGCGCTTCAAGGAATTCATGAAATCCAGAATTCCGGTGGGTGAAGCCGCCAAGGCGTTCAAGTCGATAGGTTTGGAAGATACCCTTTGGTTGTTTGAAACCTGGGCGGCGGATCTGGCGCGCCTGATAGCGGGCGGCAATGCCCAGGACACCGAAGCCTCGGATATGCTCGGTTTCCTGGCCAGAACCACCCCCGCCTGGCGGGCCCATGAACTGCTCGATATGGTAAAGGATTCAAGGGCAGCGGGCGTTTACAATGCCAGTCCGGAGCTGGAGGCGAGTCGGCTTCTGATCGCCTGGCAAAAGCTGATGCCAGTCAAACGTCCGGCGGCATAGGTGGCCGTTGCCCGCGGGATTGAGCCTTTGGTGCCAACAGCTGCTATGATTCCGGAATGAAAGGGATTTTCAGATCCCGAAAAACGTTCAAAACGATCTAAGAGAAAGGTGTCAGTTATGGGGCCAGGATTTGGTGCGCGCAGTGGCATACTCACCCTGACAATCAAGGACAAAGCAGTGCTCTACGCTGCATACATGCCTTATATCCGCCAGGGTGGCCTGTTCATCCCGACGCAGAAACAGTACCAACTGGGCGACGAGGTTTTCCTGCTTCTTAACCTGATGGACGAACCGGAGAAGATTCCGGTTGCCGGCAAGGTGATATGGATAACACCCAAGGGTGCTCAAGGCAACCGCGCAGCGGGTATCGGCGTCCAGTTCAATGGTGACGATGAAACCGCACGTACCAAGATTGAATCCTACCTGGCAGGCTCGCTGAGTTCCGATCGCCCAACCCACACCATGTGAAGGTGGAGCCTGGATGAACGATATGTCGATGCCTACGGAGGCTTCAGGGAGTGGGATAGAAGGCGGTGGCATCGATGGGGCCGCGCCGTCATTCCGGGAGTCCGATTGGAAGCTCCGCCACATCACCCTGGCCGGACTCAGTTGGCCAGCGGCTTCTGGTAGCCAGGACAACACTCCGATCATCATGCTGCATGGCTGGCTTGATAATAGCCTGACGTTTGTAAGGCTGGCACCGGAACTGACGCCTCTGGGGCCCGTTTATGCACTGGATTTTGCTGGCCATGGCCACTCCGGCCATCGACCCGAGGGCCAGAGCTATCTTTTAATGGATTATGTTGCGGACTTGGCCGAGCTGGTTGAGCGCTATTTCCAGGAAACGCCGGATGGCAGGATTAATCTGGTAGGCCACTCGCTCGGGGGTATTGTCGGCGCCCTCTACGCGGCGGCTTTTCCTGAGCGAATTCGAAATCTGGTGATGATCGACAGCCTGGGCGCCCTGAGTCGTCCGGTCAAGGAAACCATTCCCCAGCTTCGAAAGGCCATTAAAAAACGCATTGCCGGCTCCGGTCGTCAAGTTGTCTATCCGGACATACCCACTGCAGCCAAGGCGCGAGAGGGCGGACTGAGCCCGCTCAGCCCTGAAGCAGCGCTGACGCTTATTCCACGCAATATGAAGCCTCAGGGGGATGGCTTTGTCTGGCAGACCGATCCCCGGCTGCGGCACCCGTCACCGCTGATGATGACCGAAGAGCAGGTGTTGGCGTCTCTCGCCGCTATCGAAACCCGTGTACTTTTTGTCAGAGCCGATCAGGGTCTTTTGTCGTACAGAAAGGATCTGGATAGACGGGCAGAAGCTATCGCCAACCTCCAGATTGTGAAAGTACCGGGCGGTCACCATTGCCATCTTGATGGAGAGACCCGGCCGGTTGTTACAGCCATTAGACAATTCCTGGAAAAAGAGTAATCGCTTGCTGAAATCACTGTTCACACGTTTCTTGATCCCGACCCTCGGCTTATTGGCGTTTACGTCGGTGGTGCAATCTGCTCCAGAGGATGTGCCCGCAGCGTTCGAGCAATCGACGCTCGAAGACACGGTTTCAATTCGTTCTTCCGGGCACCTCGTGCTGTTCAGCCCCGTGCGGGAGGTTAATAACGAAATCCGCTCCGAATCTCGGGCTCGCTTACCCGTGAATGGCGAAGGGCGGCTGTATCGGATTGCCCAGGACTCCAGCCGAGAAGAGGCGCGGGACCACTACCGTGGTTTGTTGCGCCAGAGGAATGCCCAGATTCTCTTCGAATGCTCCAGTATCCGGTGTGGGAGAAGCAACGTTTGGGCAAACCAGATTTTCAATCAGGCTGTTCTTTATGGTCGCGATGCGACACAGGATTATCTGGTTGCCGGAACCGTTGCTGAGGATGGCTCTCGCTGGCTGACCCTGATTTACACGGTGACACGCGGAAATCTCCGGGAATATGTCTGGGTGGAGCACCTGCGGGTCGAATCCGGGGCGACGATTCCGGGGTTTGGTACTGTGGCCAATCGAGTTGAGGGGCCGATCATTGTTCCCTGGCAAGGCGGGGTAACCTACCGGTTTGACTGGCAGGCGACGGATCGTAGACGGGTTAGCGATCTGGCTCGTGAAGAGGGCACGGTGGTTGCCCTGGTAGGCTACTCTGTACTCCAGACCGACGAATCCTTCAGTGGCGCAATGGAACGCGCTCGCCGGGCTGCGGAGTCACTGTCAGAGGTATTGTCCAAAACCGGAGTTTCACCTGACCAGCAGAAAATTATTGTGGTTGGACCGGCAGGCGTCTTCGGTGATCCAGACAGGCAAGGCGACCGGGTCGAAGTGGTAGTGATTTCGAGGTAATGAATATGGGCACATCAAAGGACGATGATAAGGATCAAAAAGACAAGCCCCCCGAGAACGAGCCCCGGGATAAGTTGTCCACGGTCCTTAGAAGTTCGGATGTTTCCGCCACGCATGCAGCGGCAAACCCGCAAGAAGGGGGTAACCGGAAAAAGCCACGGAAGACCGTCGCGCTGACGCTTGGTAGCGGCGGAGCCAGGGGGTATGCCCATATTGGCGCGATTGAAGTGCTGGTCGAGCGGGGCTACGACATTGTTGCCATCTCTGGCTGCTCCATGGGGGCGCTGATTGGCGGCATGTTTGGGGCCGGCAAGATGCAGGATTACAAGGACTGGGTCACCGGACTGGGCCAGTTTGATGTCCTGAAACTGCTGGATGTTACCTTCAATTCGGTTGGAGCCATCCGCGGCGAGAAGATCTTTTCGGTGGTCAGGGAGATGCTGGGAGATACCCGGATCGAAAACCTGCCTATTGCATATACTGCCGTGGCCACCGATCTGCTCGCCCACAAGGAAATCTGGTTCCAGGAAGGTCCACTGGACCAGGCCATCCGCGCCTCGGTGGCGATCCCAAGCGTTGTAACCCCGCTGGTTCTCAATGGTCGGGTTCTGGTAGATGGTGCCTTGCTCAACCCGCTACCGATTATCCCGACCATTTCTTCCCACGCTGACATGATTGTCGCGGTTAACCTCAGTGGTGAGGATGACCGAAGGCGACGTATTCAGGATGCTGCCTTCTCTCTGGGTGACGACGAAAACACTGACATGGACGAATGGGTTGATACGATCCGCGAGAAAGCGTCGCGCTGGTTCGATTGGGACGCCCTGAAATCACTGACGGCACGAAAACCGGATAATGGAGACAGCCCGGAAGAAAAAATCAGCCGGGCTATGCACAAGAAAGAGCATCAGAAGCACGCCGAGAAAAAGCCGGCCGACAAGAAAAATCAGGAAGAGCACGAAACCATCGACTGGGACAAGCTTGGTATCGGAAAATTCGATGTAATGAACCTTACCATCGAAACCATGCAGAGTGCGCTTGTGCAGTACAAGATTGCCGGGTACCCGCCGGATTTGCTGGTCAATGTGCCCAAGAATGCCTGTCGGAGTTACGATTACCACAAGGCGCCCGAACTCATTCAGCTAGGCAGGGAGCGGATGGAAGCTGCCCTGGACCGGTTTGAGGAAAGCCGTAACAGTTCCGGCCCGCTGGCGATCTGAGGGATTTGGCGGCATCTGAAGTCTGTGGGCTGCAGTCGAGTGGATAAACAGCGTATAATCCTGCGCTGACACGCTCTCGCACAGGATTTACGTTTGTGACCAGCCCTATTGACGACCTTCTCAGTGTTAGGGATTACCTCCGTTTCGCCTCATCGCAGTTTGCCGCTTCGCCACTGTTTTTCGGCCACGGCACGGACAACGTCTGGGATGAAGCGGTGCAGCTGGTCATGCGAAGTCTGAACCTTCCTCTGGAAAACAACACCCTATTCCTGGATGCCCGTCTCACCCGGCAGGAGCGGGAGTTGGTTATTGAAAGAATCCGCCGGCGCGTGGACGAACGGGTACCCCTGGCTTATCTGTTGGGTGAAGCTTGGTTCATGGGGATGCCATTCCACGTGGACGAGCGTGTGCTTGTGCCGCGCTCTCCCATTGGCGAGCTGATCGAGAATGGCTTTCAGCCGTGGCTGGGTGACAAGCCGGTAGAGCGCATCCTCGATCTCTGTACCGGAAGCGGTTGTATTGGTATTGGCGCCGCGTCTGTGTTTACTGAGGCGGAGGTGGACCTCTCGGACATCTCTGCGGATGCTCTGGAGGTTGCTGAATCGAATATCGAGTTGCACGCAGTCCGCGGGCGGGTTCATACCGTACAATCGGATGTCTTTCAAAATATTGAAGGCCGCTACGATGTTATCGTGAGCAATCCGCCTTATGTGGATGCGGAAGATCTTTCCAGCATGCCGGACGAATACCGCCACGAACCGGAACTCGGTCTGGCCGCTGGAAAAGACGGTCTGGACATCGTCCACAGGATTATTGCGAGTGCGGCTGATCATCTCACCCCTGGTGGGCTTCTGGTCGTAGAGGTTGGTAACAGCTGGGTTGCAATGGATGAAGCCTATCCGGATCTGCCGCTGACGTGGTTGGAATTCGAAAATGGTGGCGATGGCGTCTTTCTGATTACCGAACCGGACCTGCGTCAGTGGCAGGCTTCCGTTTAATCTGAATTCTTAAAAAAGCTGAACAAGATACTGAATTATGTCGGGAAACTCTTTCGGAAAACTGTTTACGGTTACCTCATTTGGCGAAAGTCACGGGGCTGCGCTGGGTTGCATCATTGATGGCTGTCCCCCAGGGCTTGAGCTGTCTGAAGCCGACATGCAGCGGGATCTGGATCGCCGTAAACCGGGCACCTCCCGGCATACGACCCAGCGCCGCGAAGCCGACGAGGTAAGAATCCTGTCCGGTGTTTTTGAAGGCAAGACCACAGGCACACCGATTGGGCTGCTGATCGAGAACACCGATCAGCGCTCCAAGGATTATTCCAAGATCTCCGAACAGTTCCGACCGGCTCACGCCGATTACACCTACATGCACAAGTACGGCGTCCGGGATTATCGGGGTGGCGGTCGCTCCTCTGCGCGGGAAACTGCGATGCGGGTTGCCGCCGGTGCGGTTGCGAGAAAATTCCTTGAGCAACGCCTGGGCATCCGGATTCGCGGGTACCTGTCCCAGCTCGGTCCGATCAAGGCTGAAAAGTTGGACTGGGATCAGGTTCACCAGAACCCGTTTTTCTGCCCGGATGCGGACAAGGTTGCCGAGATGGAAGCCTATATGGATGCACTCCGAAAGGAGGGTGATTCCATCGGTGCTCGGATTAACGTGGTTGCTGACGGTGTACCGCCTGGGCTGGGCGAGCCGATCTTTGATCGCCTGGATGCAGATCTGGCTCACGCGCTTATGAGTATCAATGCCGTCAAGGGTGTCGAGATTGGCGCCGGATTTGATTGTGTCGATCAGAAGGGCACAGAGCACCGGGATGAAATGACACCGGAGGGTTTCCTCTCGAACAATGCGGGTGGTGTGTTGGGTGGCATTTCGTCAGGGCAGCCGATTGTTGCCAGTATTGCGTTGAAGCCCACCTCAAGTTTGCGGTTGCCGGGCCGAAGCATCGATGTGAACGGCGATCCCTGCGAAGTGATTACCACGGGGCGGCACGATCCCTGTGTCGGGATTCGGGCGACGCCAATTGCAGAGGCGATGATGGCTATTGTGTTGATGGACCATTATCTGCGGCATCGTGGGCAGAATGCCGATGTTTCTGTGTCCACACCGGTGATTGGTCAGCTCTGATACTTGTTTTCAGCCTTGGTGGAGCTGTTGTGGTGGGGCTTACCGCCCAAAAAACGCCCGTGAATACGTCCTTGTAGGGCTTGGTCGCGCCATCCCTGGCGCTTCACATTTTTGGTCAGCAAGCCCCACCACAACAGCCAGACTCTAGCGATGCCCTCCTGTTCGGCTCTGAAGGTTCGGTTGCAGCCCTGTAGGTCGGATTAGCCAAAGGCGTAATCCGACAACACTCAGTGACTGTCAATAAACAACCCGGCTTCTCTGATACCTATGAATGAGGTCTTGTTATCTACTGGCGACTCTCCAACCTCTATTTCTGGTTCTTCGCCCTCCTCGGTGGGCTCCTGCCGTACTGGTCTCTTTACCTCGAAGGCCAGGGCTTTTCCTACCTTCAGATAGCCACGCTGATGGCGACGATCCAGCTCACCAAAATTGTTGCTCCAAGCGTATGGGGCTGGTTAGGGGACAAAACCGGCCAGCGGGTTCGTCTGGTGCGGTTTGGCGCCATTACGGGGTCCCTGTTTTTTGCCAGCGTATTCATGGAGCCGGGGTTTTATGGCCTGCTGTTGGTAATGCTGGCATTTACATTTTTCTGGAATGCAATTCTGCCGCTTTATGAGGTAATCACGCTCCGTACCCTGGGCGAGCAGAAGGAGAAATACGGCCGGGTCCGGCTCTGGGGCTCTGTGGGGTTTATCGGGGCGGTAGCGCTGGTGGGCGGTTTGCTGGAGCTGGTACCGATTCAGAATCTGCCCTGGTTGTTGTTGCCGGTATTTGCGGGCATCGCCGTATCAGCGTTTCTGGTACCTGCGGAGCGAGGAGAGCGAAAGCCGACGGCGCCGAAGGGCAGTTTGAAGGCCATTGTCACGCACCCGGCGGTGGTGACGTTCTTTCTGATGAATTTCCTGCTTCAGGTTTCGCACGGGGCCTATTACACGTTCTTCAGTATCCATCTGGAGCAGCATGGGTACAGCAAACTGTCGATTGGCCTGCTGTGGTCGCTGGGCGTGTTTGCTGAGATCGCACTGTTTCTGGTGATGCACCGGTTAACGCGTAATTTCACGGTCCGCCAGATTGCAATTGGCGCGCTTATGCTCACTATGATCCGTTGGGTACTGATTGCAGAACTGACGGATATTGTCGCCGTTCTGCTGTTTGCGCAGCTTCTTCACGCGGCATCTTACGGTGCGCTGCACGCTATCTCCGTCCAGTACATTCAGGGCTTTTTTGGCAAACACCATCATGGTCAGGGTCAGGCCCTATACAGCGGTCTTACCTTCGGCGCTGGCGGTGCGCTGGGGGCCTGGTTGTCGGGCTTTCTGGTGGATGGTTTCAGCACTTCGGCGGCTTTCTGGGGTGGTGCTGCCGCCATGGCCGTCGCAATCGTGGTCACCTGGCGGGGGCTTAGGCCGCCGCCAGCGCATAGCGAGGGTTAAAGCTCAGGCGACTTCTTGTTCCTGCACGATGGTGAGCAGGGCTTTGGCCGCGTTGCTGAGCTGCCGCCCGGATAGTCCGATCCCACCGAGCACCCGAGTAACCGGCTTGCCCACATCCAGCACCCTCAGGCTGTCGTCAATCATGCGCAGGGGCAGGACACTCCAGCCCAGGCCCACACTGGTCATCATTTTGATGGTTTCCAGATAGTTGGTCGGCATTTGTGGATTCAGGTGCAGATTCGCTTCCAAGAACAGTCGGCTTACAACCCGGTATGTCGCGGTGGTGGTATCCGGAAGCAGGGCGGGGTGGTCCGCGAGATCTGGTAACGCAGGATGCTCCAGGGACGCCAGAGGATGTTCCGCGCCGGCCACAAACACCATCTGGTCCGGCCATTGGGCGAAAACATTAAAGCTCGGTTCCATGCTGTCACTCAGTGTCACGAATGCCAACTCCGCGTTCCGTTTGCGCATCTGTTCGTATGCGGCGTCTGAATCCATGAACTGAAGGTTGATGGACACCTGAGGGTATTCCCTTTTGAACCGCCTCAGCCAATTCGGCAAATGGTGCAGGCCTATGTGGTGGCTGGCGATAATTTGAAGCTCGCCTTCGACTTGCCCGGAGTCCGGCGACAACGCCACTCGGGCATTGTGGATTTCATCCAGGATTCTGCGCGCATGTGGCAGTAGACGGCTGCCGGCATCGGTCAGGCGAATCTGGCGGTGGCTCCGGTCGATCAGGCTGGTGCCAAGCTGGTTTTCCAGGGCGGCCAGGCGCTTCGAGATGGCCGGCTGCGTCAGATGCAGAGTTTCCGCGGCTTCTGAAAAGGAGCCCTGGTCGACAATGGTCAGAAAAGCTTTTAATGCGTTTGTGTCCACAGAATGATTCTCTTTGCCCTGGAACTTGGGTGCAGGGTGCCTGGAGGGCCAAACCTCCCAAAACACGCCCGTAAATACATCCCTGTAGGGCTCGGTCGCGCCATCCCTGGCGCTCCACGGTTTTGGGAGGTTCGGCCCTCCAGGCGCCCCGGGCAGCATTGAGGGCTGCTCAATTGTCTGGGGAGCGGGTTGGGAGAGCACTTTCAAAACCGTAGAGGGCCAGGGATGGCCCGATTCGAGCCCACATGGATGTGCTTGTCGGCGTGTTTTGAAAGTGCTCTCCCAACCCGGGACCTTCACCAAAGTATAACCAAAACGGATGCCAAAGATAAAAAACATGAATTGAGGTTATCCGGTCGCAGGCGGTAAAATAGCTGTATCAAACGTGAAAACCAGAAACCCCCAGAGAGTGAGAGAGAACCATGGCGGGCAAAACCTTATACGACAAATTGTGGGACGATCATCTCGTCAAGCAGCGCGATGACGGCTCCGCGCTGATTTACATTGATCGCCAGTTGCTGCACGAAGTGACATCGCCCCAGGCATTTGAAGGCCTGCGTCTGGCTGGGCGTAAGCCCTGGCGCATCGATGCGAATATTGCGACGCCGGACCATAACGTTCCCACCACGGACCGTGACCGGGGTGTTGAAGGCATTGTTGACCCGGTTTCCCGGATCCAGGTGGAAACACTGGACAAGAACTGCGATGAGTTCGGGATTCTTGAGTTCAAGATCAAGGATCAACGCCAGGGCATCGTGCACGTGATCGGGCCTGAGCAGGGCGCGACGCTGCCGGGCATGAGCATTGTTTGTGGGGATTCCCACACCTCTACTCACGGTGCCTTTGGCTGCCTCGCTCACGGTATTGGCACCAGCGAAGTGGAACATGTGCTCGCGACCCAGTGCCTGGTTCAGAAGAAAATGAAAAACATGCTGGTGAAGGTGAACGGCAAGCTCGGTCCAGGCGTTACCGGTAAGGATGTTGTGCTGGCCATCATTGGCAAGATCGGGACTGCCGGTGGCACCGGGCACGCCATTGAGTTTGGCGGCGAAGCCATCCAGGGCTTGAGCATGGAAGGGCGTATGACCATCTGCAATATGTCCATCGAGGCTGGTGCGCGGGTTGGTATGGTGGCAGTTGATGACACCACCATCGAATATGTTCGCAATCGTCCGTTCGGCCCCAAGGGTGAGCAGTGGGACGCTGCGGTTGACTACTGGCGGACCCTGCACAGCGATAGCGATGCCGTCTTCGATAAGGTTGTAGAGCTGGAAGGCTCGGAAATCCAGCCTCAGGTTAGTTGGGGTACGTCACCGGAGATGGTTGCAGGAATCGATGGCAAGGTGCCCGACCCCGAGCAGGAAGCTGATCCCATCAAACGTGAGGGCATTGTTCGCGCTCTGAAGTACATGGGTTTGCAGCCGAACATGGCGATTACCGATATCAAGCTGGACCGGGTGTTTATTGGCTCATGTACCAACAGCCGTATCGAGGATCTGCGTGAGGCGGCTGCCGTGGTGAAAGGGCGAAAGGTATCGCCGATCCTGAAACAGGCGATGGTAGTGCCGGGTTCCGGGCTGGTCAAAATCCAGGCAGAGCAGGAAGGCCTGGACAAGATCTTTATCGAAGCCGGTCTGGAATGGCGTGATCCGGGCTGCTCCATGTGTCTGGCGATGAACGCCGACAAGCTGGGCCAGGGTGAGCATTGTGCTTCCACCTCAAACCGGAACTTCGAGGGTCGGCAGGGCTTTGGTGGGCGCACTCACCTGGTAAGCCCGGCCATGGCGGCCGCTGCCGCGGTAACAGGCCATTTCGTTGATGTCCGTGAGCTGATGAACTGATCCACAGGAGAGAACCATGCGCGCATTTACGCAACACCAGGGCGTTGTCGCCCCCATGGACCGTTCCAACGTGGATACGGACATGATTATTCCCAAACAGTTTCTGAAGTCCATCAAACGGACCGGCTTTGGACCAAACCTGTTTGATGAACTGCGTTATACGGACGAAGGCAAACCCGATCAGGATTGCTCCAGTCGGCCGATAAATCCGGATTTTGTCCTGAATCAGGATCGGTACAAGAACGCCAGTGTACTCTTGGCGCGTCGTAATTTTGGCTGCGGGTCAAGCCGGGAGCACGCGCCCTGGGCGCTGGAGGATTTCGGGTTCCGGGTGATTATCGCCCCGAGTTTCGCCGATATTTTCTATAACAACTGCTTTAAGAATGGCTTGTTACCCATTGTTCTTCCAGAGGATATTGTCGACCGATTGTTCCAGGAAGTGGACCAGGCGGAAGGCTATCAGTTAGCAGTGGATCTGGAAGCCAAAACCGTGACCACACCGTCTGGTGACACTTTCACCTTCGAGGTGGACGATTTCCGTCGTCATTGTTTGCTGAACGGCCTGGACGATATCGGGGTCACTCTGGAAGACGCGGAGTTGATCACCGCCTACGAAGAAAGCCGCCGAAAGACCGCACCCTGGTTGTTTGGCGCTGGTAGCTGATTTTGGTGTCGGATTACGCTGGCGCTAATCCGACGCAAAGGAATGGAATTAAGGAAACAACATGTCCAGAACAATCCTGATGCTTCCCGGCGACGGTATCGGCCCGGAAATCGTCGCTGAAGCGGAAAAAGTGCTTCGCAAGATCAACGATAAGTTCAATCTCGACCTGAGTTTCGAGTCCGGCCTCGTGGGCGGCGCGGCGATTGATGAAGCTGACACGCCGCTCCCGGATGAAACTCTTGAGAAGGCGACCAAGGCCGATGCAATTCTGCTGGGGGCCGTTGGCGGTCCTCAGTGGGACAGCCTGCCCATGGCAAAGCGCCCGGAGAAAGGGTTGCTTGGGCTGCGCTCCAACCTTGAATTGTTCGCCAACCTGCGCCCGGCAATTCTGTACCCGCAACTGGCCTCCGCCTCTTCCCTGAAGCCGGAAGTTGTTTCCGGGCTGGATATCATGATTGTCCGTGAACTGACTGGCGGCATCTATTTTGGTCAGCCGCGCGGTGTGCGAGAACTGGAGAGCGGGGAGCGACAGGGTTACAACACCTACGCTTATACCGAATCGGAAATTCGTCGAATTGGTCGGGTCGCTTTTGAGGCCGCCCAGCAGCGGGGCAAGAAGTTGTGCTCAGTGGACAAGGCCAATGTGCTGGAAGTGACTGTTCTGTGGCGGGAAATTATGAACGATCTGCGCCGGGAATATCCCGATGTGGAGTTGTCCCATATGTACGTGGACAATGCCGCCATGCAGCTGGTCCGTGCACCCAAGCAGTTTGACGTGATTGTGACTGGCAACATGTTTGGTGATATTCTTTCGGACGAAGCGGCTATGCTCACCGGCTCCATTGGCATGTTGCCATCGGCTTCGCTGAACTCGGAAAAGCGGGGCATGTATGAGCCCTGCCACGGGTCTGCGCCGGATATTGCCGGGCAGGGCATTGCCAATCCGCTGGCCACCATTCTCAGTGCCGCCATGATGCTGCGGTACAGTCTGAATGAGGAAAAAGCCGCCGAAGCCATTGAAGCGGCGGTCAGCAAGGTCCTGGATCAGGGGCTGCGAACAGCAGATATCATGTCTGAGGGCGCAAAGAAAGTTTCCACCCGGGAAATGGGTGAGGCGGTTCTGGCTGCGC
The DNA here is from genome assembly GCF_008107725.1 of Marinobacter sp. BW6. GTDB lineage: Bacteria > Pseudomonadota > Gammaproteobacteria > Pseudomonadales > Oleiphilaceae > Marinobacter. The sequence goes on along the minus strand of NZ_VIRN01000037.1, from coordinate 206,445 downwards.
TTTAATCGTCAGGCCCTGACCAGCGAATTTGAGACCCGACGGCAACGCGACGCAGTTGCCGCGGGATCATCCATCCTGTCCCTGCCAGCGATAAAGGTAGAGGGCGGGCATAAAACGAGGTCTAAAGATCGCACATGAAGCGAGTTGGACTTGTAGGTTGGCGTGGCATGGTGGGCTCGGTCCTCATGCAGCGCATGCGTGAAGAAAACGATTTCGCCGATATCGAACCTGTGTTTTTCACCACATCCCAGGCTGGCAAGCCTGCGCCGGACGTGGGAAAAGACGACGTTCCGCCTCTGCAGGACGCGTTTGACGTCGAGATTCTGAAAACCATGGATGTAATCGTGACCTGTCAGGGTGGCGATTACACAGGTGCGGTTTATCAGAAGCTCCGGGACGCGGGCTGGGAAGGCTACTGGATCGATGCAGCGTCCACGCTGCGGATGGTAGACCACTCCGTGATTGTTCTGGATCCGGTCAACCGCAACGTGATTGATGCTGCGCTTGAGAAAGGCGTCAAGGATTACATCGGTGGCAACTGCACCGTGAGCCTGATGATGCTTGCGCTTGGTGGTCTGCTGGAACAGGATCTGATCGAGTGGGTGTCACCCATGACCTATCAGGCGGCTTCCGGTTCTGGGGCTCAGAACATGCGCGAGCTGTTGAACCAGATGGGCGATCTGAACAAGAGCGTCAAGACCGAGCTGGACGATCCCTCCTCCGCGATTCTGGAAATCGATCGAAAGGTAACCGAAACCATGCGTTCGGATGGTTTCCCGACCGAGCACTTCCAGGTGCCCCTGGCCGGCAGTCTTATCCCGTTCATCGACAAGCAGCTCGATAACGGCATGAGCAAGGAAGAGTGGAAGGCGGGTGTTGAGACCAACAAGATTCTTGGTCGCTCCGATAACCCGATTCCGATCGACGGTATCTGTGTGCGGATCGGCGCCATGCGCTCACACAGTCAGGCTCTCACCATCAAGCTCAAGAAGGATCTGCCGGTATCGGAAATCGAGGCGATCCTGGCCAAGGCCAATGACTGGGTGAAGGTAATCCCCAATGACCGCGATGCAAGCATTGAGGAACTGACCCCTGCGAAGGTGACTGGCACATTGAGCGTGCCGATTGGCCGTATCCGGAAGCTGACCATGGGGCCGGAATATATTTCCGCGTTTACTGTGGGCGATCAGCTGCTGTGGGGTGCCGCCGAGCCACTGCGCCGTATGCTCCGGATCCTTCAGGAGCGTTAAAAATTGTTACACAGAGGCAATAAATGCCAACTGTGTCCGGTTTCGGTAAACCGGTAAGGGGGCGGAGGCTGATTTCAGTCTCCGCCCCTGTTATTTTCAAGAGCGCTAGGCAGTTCCGCGCGATAGATAAAAAAATGGTCCAAGGATTGCGGCTGATTGATTGATAAAAGAGGTTTTATCAACAATACTTGCCGGACTGAAAATTAAAAAGAACACATAATAACTAGAATTATCCAGACGGAAGTCATCCAACCTCGTCCGATTCTGTTTGAAAGAGAGCAGTAACGAATAACGGAGACTGGAAAGGAAAAAGCATGAAGGTACGCAAGCTTGCGGTTGCCCTGGCTCTGGCGGGAGGGCTCGGATCCGGCGTCGCACAGGCCCTGGGGCTGGGTGAAATTGAACTTCAGTCCTATCTGAATGAGCCACTGGACGCAGAGATTGTTCTGCCCCAAAGCCGTGGCGTCAATCCAGCGGACGTGTTCGTCAACATTGCCTCGGAACAGTCATATGAGCGGGTGGGGCTGGATCGTAACCAGTTTCTCAGCAAGCTCAGGTTCCAGGTGGTTACCGGCAATGACGGCCGTCTCATTGTCAATGTTTCCTCGCGTGAACCACTCAGGGAGCCGTACCTCAACTTCCTGCTCGAGTTGACCTGGCCAAGTGGCCGGTTGATGCGGGAATACGCCGTGCTTGTTGATCCGCCCGTTTACGCGGAAGAGTCTGGTGTTCAGGAACAGGTCAGTGCTCCGACGGTTTCCACCACCCAATCAACCAGTCAGCCTCCAACTTCCCGCAGTGCAGAGTCTTCGCGTCGGCAGGCCCAGGCTGAGCGGTCCCTCAATACCGGATATCAGGCTGAAACCTTCGGTCCCACCGGGGCTTCAGATACTTTGTGGACCATTGCGTCACGGGTACGTCCCGACAGCAGTGTCTCGATGCAACAGGTCATGCTGGCAATCCAGGACCTGAATCCGAACGCGTTTATTGGTAACAACATCAACCGCCTGAAGCGTGGTGAAGTTCTGCGGGTCCCGTCTCTCGATCAGATCCAGAGCCGCACTCGTGCAGAGGCTACCCGTTTGGTTGCCCAGCAGAATCAGGAATTCCAGTCTCCTCAGCGTACTGTCGACGCGACAGCTGCCAGGGAGCCTGAGCCGGCGACCCAGGAATCTGCGGCTACTGGCGGTGATGAGCTGAAGCTGGTGGTATCTGACGAGACCGGCAGTGAGTCCAGCGAAACTGGCTCTGCGGGTGGTGATAGTGAACTGCCGGGCGGTGTTGATGCCGGCACAGCGGTCGCCATGGAAGAGCTTGAAAGCTCGCGTCGCGAAAATGATGAGCTGAACAGTCGCGTAGAAGATTTGCAGGATCAGGTGCAGACCCTGCAGCGATTGCTTGAGCTGAAGAACACACAGCTTGCCGAAATGCAGCAGGCAACAGGTGACGAATCGGCAGAGCAGGCTGCGCCTGTGGATGGCGAAGTTGCCAATATGGCATCGGAAGAAACTGCGACCGCAGACGAAGCTGCTGAAGGTGAAGCAGCTGAAGGTGAAGCTGTCGTAGCCGTCGATGGTGACATGGTGGAGGCGGGCGCAGAGGATCCTGAAGCTTCAGCCGAATCCACCGACATGGCCGAGTCTGAGACCATGGTCGATGAGACTGACGAAATGGCCGATTCTGGTCAGGCGGCTGATGAGCAGGCTTCCACCGATGCCGGTGGAGCACCTGAGGAATCCGGCGTGCCAACAGCGGAGGAACCGGCCGGTTCGGACGCTGCCGAGGCTGGTGAGAAGGCGGCAGCCCCAGCGCCAGCGGCATCGGAGCCAAGCCAGGCTGAGGAATCGGCTCCCAAGCCGGCACCTGCAGCCGATAAGGGTTTCCCGGGTAACGTCATCGACGCCATCACCGGTAACCCTATGTATCAGATTGCCCTCGGTGGTGGTTTGGTTGTCCTTCTGTTGTTGCTTCTCTTGCTTGCCCGCCGCAATGCAAATCGGGAAAAGGCGTTCTATGAGCAGCTCAACAGTGAGACCGATGAAGGAACAGACTCGTTTGATCTGAGCCTGGACGAGGAAGATCAGGAATCGGCTGCGGGCGATGCTCTGGAAGAGGCCGACACCTACATCGCCTACGGTCGTCACGATCAGGCCGCGCAAACTCTGGAAACCGCAATCTCTCGGGAGCCAAGCCGCAGCGATCTGCGACTGAAATTGCTCGGTGTTTACGCGGATAATCAGGATCGCGACTCGTTTGAGAAACAATTTGGTGAAATCGAGGCTCTTGAGGATGAAGACGCGCTGACAACCGCGAACGAGCTGCGCGCAAGGTTGGAAGAGGCAGAGTCTATGCCCAGCATTGATGATCTCGAATCACAGTTGCGTTCAGACTCCTTTGCATCCTCTTATGATTCCGAAGACGCCGGCGACGAGCCAACTGACAAGCAGGATAAACCGGAATCCGAAGAGCTTCTGGCCGATCAGTTCGATTCCGAGCAGGAAGAGCCCGCCGAGAATGAGTTTGGGGACTTTGATTCGGACCTGTCAGAGACGGATCTTTCCGATTTCGAGCTTGATGAATTGGAAGATCGAGAGCCTTCGACGTCTTCGGTAGATGACGAGCCAGAGGGCGGAAAAGAGGAAAGCTCGGACGACATGATCGAATACGACCTGTCAGGCCTTGAGCTGGAATCCGATGAAGAGAAACCTGCGACTGAAGACGTCTCGGAGCTGGAAGAGTCCGGTGATTGGGACCTGTCTTCGGAGTTCGAGGAGGATTCTGAAAAACCATCCAGCGATGAGAAGGGGCTCGACGAATCCGAAGACGATCTGAACCTTGATCTGGAAGAGGGTGATCTTGCGGAAGATGATCTTGCGGATGAGCAGGCACCGTCTGAGCAGGAATCGCCATCGGAAGAGCGGTCCGGGGCGGATGCCGAAACCGACGCCGACCTGGATTCCCTGGATGAGTCCTTCCTGGATGAACTCGATGCCGAACTGGACAAGGTAGCCGGCGAAGACGACGAGCTGGGTGGTAGCGAGATTGAAGAGTCCTCGCTGGACGATCTGGAACTCGATGTCTCCGACGAGGATCTGGCTTTGATGGAGGAGTTTTCCGACTCTGCCGATTCAGCCAACCCTGAAGAGACCGAAGAATCATCGCTTGACGAAGAGCTCGGTCTTGAAGACACGCTCGGTGAGGGTGATGCGGAAGAAGCTGATCCTGAGCAAACTGTTGAAGACGCTGAGGAGCTCGAGCAGCAGGGCGTGACCGACGGGCTGGAAGAGTCAGAAACGTCGGAAAACGATCTCGATTTACCAGTTGCCTCCGATGAGGTCTCCGACAAGTCGGATAAGTCGCAGATCGCTGATATCGATGAAAATGAACTCGGTGATGAAGATGACTTCGATTTCCTGGCCGGAACCGATGAAGCCGCGACGAAGCTTGATCTTGCTCGGGCTTACATTGAGATGGGGGATTCCGACGGAGCCCGTGACATCCTGGAGGAAGTCGCACTGGAAGGAAACGAAGATCAGAAATCGGAGGCGCAGGACCTCCTTAAAAATCTGTCCTGATCCGTTATAATCGGGTCTGACAGGTAGCGAGCGCCGGCCGCCGGGTGAAATCCCGGCATCAAGCCGGCGCTTTGCTTTTATAGGGCCATTCTTTCCGGATTCGCACTTGTTTCTCGAAACCCAGCAACTCACCACGGATAACGCCATAGGGTCTGGCCGCGTCGCGCTCGCCTTTGAGTATGATGGTCGCGGCTTCCATGGCTGGCAGCTTCAGAAATCCGGCGTCCGCTCGGTTGAAGCAGAACTGACCCGTGCGGTGGCAAGGGTTGCGGATCATCCGGTTGACTTGGTGTGTGCCGGGCGAACCGATGCCGGAGTTCATGCCAGTTATCAGATCGCTCATTTTGACACCCCGTCTGTCCGGAATCTTCGCTCCTGGGTGATGGGTATCAACACTGCCTTGCCCGAAGACATTTCTGTGCATTGGGCAGGGAATGGCATTGGCGATTTTCACGCTCGATTTTCCGCGACCTACCGACGTTATCGTTACATCATCTACAACCACCCCGTGCGCCCCGGCATTCAAAGAGGCCAGGTAAGCTGGACGTTTCGCCCTCTGGATGCAGAGCGCATGCATCAGGCGGCTCAGGTGCTGGCCGGGGAGCACGATTTTTCTTCGTTTCGGGCTGCCGGCTGCCAATCCCGAACGCCCATTCGGTTTCTCGAGCGGATTTCGGTAACCCGGAAGCGGGATTTTGTCGTAATAGACGTGCAGGCCAATGCGTTTTTGCATCACATGGTCCGGAATATCGCCGGTGCCCTTATGGCGGTCGGTTCGGGAAAGCAGCGACCGGAATGGATTCATGAGATACTGGTCGCCAGAGATCGAACGGTTGCAGGTGTAACCGCGCCTCCCCACGGCTTGTATCTGGTCGATGTGGGCTATCCGGACGAATTCGGGATTCCCGCAGCCGAATGTGGCCCGGGCTTTCTACGGCCGTGGTTCAGCCGGGCGGAAAACAGTCCGCTCACACCAACACACATCCATGTCAAACAGCGGGTTCCGAGCCAATGAGCGCAAGGGTTAAGATTTGCGGTCTTACCCGTCCCGAGGATATCGACGGGGCAATTCAATGCGGGGCCGACGCCCTCGGTCTTGTGTTCTATGAGCCCAGTCCTCGATCTGTGTCCGTTGCTCGGGCGGTGGAATTGGCTAACCGCGTTCCGGCGTTCGTAACGGTCGTCGGGTTGTTTGTTAACCCGAGTCACGAGGATGTTCAGGCGGTTCTGGAGAGGGTGCCTCTGGATTTGCTGCAGTTCCACGGCGACGAGTCGGCCGATTTCTGTGCCGGTTTTGGGCGACGTTGGATCAAGGCCATTCGGGTCCGGGAGGCAGGGCAGATTGAAGCCGCGTTTGAGGAGTTCCGGGATGCATCCGGTCTGTTGGTCGATGCCTGGGATCCGGAACGGTATGGAGGTACCGGAAAGTCCTTCAACTGGGATCTTATCCCCGACCATCGGCCGCTCCCGATTATATTGGCCGGCGGGTTGTCATCTGATAACGTGTTTGCCGCTGTGAAGCAGGTGAAACCCTGGGCTGTGGATGTCAGTGGCGGTGTGGAGCAGGGCAAAGGCATTAAGGACATCCAGAAAATTTCTCATTTCATTAAAGAGGTTCACCGTGTCTGTAAAACTGACTGAAGAAATGCTGAGCGCACTGCCGGACGCGCGGGGTCACTTCGGGGCCTTTGGTGGGCGGTTTGTTTCCGAGACTCTGATGGATTCCCTGATGACTCTCGAGAAAGAGTACGCCCGTCTGAAGAAAGATCCGGAATTCCAGGCGCGGTTTGATAAGGAACTGGCGGATTACGTTGGTCGGCCAACGCCGTTGTATTTTGCCGAGCGTCTGAGCCGTGAAACTGGCGGCGCACAGATCTGGCTCAAGCGTGAGGATCTCTGCCACACCGGCGCTCACAAGGTGAACAATACGATCGGTCAGGCCTTGCTTGCCAGCTTCCTCGGCAAGAAGCGGATTATTGCCGAAACCGGTGCCGGCCAGCACGGTGTTGCCACTGCCACTGTATGTGCGCGTTTAGGGCTTGAGTGCCATGTGTTTATGGGTGCTGAGGATGTTCAGCGCCAGTCTCTGAACGTATTCCGCATGAAGCTCCTGGGTGCAACGGTGCATGCGGTCCAGGGGGGCACCAAGACCCTTAAAGATGCCATGAACGACGCTATGCGTGACTGGGTGGCGAATGTAGACGACACCTTTTATATCATTGGTACCGTTGCCGGCCCGCATCCATACCCGCTGCTGGTGCGGGATTTCCAGTCCGTGATCGGGCGAGAAACCCGCCGCCAGGCTCTGGAAAAAACCGGCAAATTGCCTGATGCGTTGGTGGCCTGTGTGGGTGGCGGTTCCAATGCCATCGGCATGTTCTATCCGTTCCTGGCTGATGAGTCAGTAGAGCTCTACGGTGTTGAAGCGGGTGGTCTGGGTATCGATACCGGCAAACACGCGGCGCCACTGTGTGCCGGACGTCCGGGGGTCCTCCATGGCAACCGCACCTATCTGATGGAAGACGAGAATGGCCAGATCGCGGCCACCCATTCGGTGAGTGCCGGCCTGGATTATCCGGGTGTGGGACCCGAGCACAGTTGGTTGAAAGATATTGGCCGGGCGCACTACGTGTCCGTGACTGACGATGAAGCCATGGAAGGATTTCGGAAGCTGACCCGGGTGGAGGGCATTATGCCCGCCCTGGAAACCGCTCATGCAGTTGCTTATGCCATCAAACTGGCGGCAACCATGGATAAAGACCAGACCGTCGTTATCAACGTTTCCGGGCGTGGCGACAAGGACATCAACACAGTTGCCAAGCTTGAAGGCATCGAGATCTGAAGAATCAACAGGAGCAGGCATGAGCCGAATTGAAGGGGCCCTCAAGGCCCTGAAAGGACAAGGTCGCAAGGCGCTTATACCCTATATTACCGCCGGTGACCCCCATCCAGATGTCACGGTAGACCTGATGCACACGCTTGTGGAAGCGGGTGCCGATATCATTGAGCTGGGTGTGCCGTTCTCTGATCCGATGGCAGACGGTCCGGTTATCCAGCTGGCTTGTGAGAGGGCTCTGGTCCACGGCACCTCTCTGCGCCAGGTGATTGGCATGGTTAAGGAGTTCCGGAAATCAGACGACAATACCCCCGTGGTTTTGATGGGGTACCTGAACCCTATGGAGGCCATGGGTTACGAGCGTTTTGCCGACGCCGCCAAGGATGCTGGTGTGGACGGCATCCTGACCGTGGACCTGCCGCCAGAAGAGGCCGACGAGGTTGCTCCGCTGTTTACCGAGCGTGATCTCGACGCCATCTTTCTGTTGTCGCCAACCACCACCGATGACCGGATCAGGGCAATCAGTCAGCACTCTTCCGGTTATGTGTACTATGTTTCTATCAAGGGTGTGACAGGATCCGCCTCCATCAACGTGGACGAGGTTGCCGCCAAGGTGGGCCATATTCACGAGCTGACGGCGCTTCCCGTCGGAGTTGGTTTTGGCATTCGAGATGCGGAAACTGCTGCAGCGGTGGGTCGGGTATCCGATGGTGTAATTGTTGGCAGCGTCCTGGTCGATACAATAGCCAGAAATCAGGCAGATACCGACCAGCTTAAACGGGCGTTGACGGATCTGCTCCACCCGATGCGTGAAGCACTGGACAGTCTCGCCTCCTGATGAAGGGGAGGAGGGCAAACAGGCGTCAAAGGACAGGATGAGACCATGAGTAACTGGCTGGACAAGATCATGCCGAGCAAGATTCGCTCGGAATCCAAGCAGAGAACCGGTGTGCCCGAGGGGTTATGGAAGAAATGCCCCAAATGCGGAGCCTTTCTCTACAAGCCGGAACTTGAAAAAAACCTGGATGTTTGCCCCAAATGCAATCATCACCTGAGGGTCACGGCCCGCCGGCGTCTGGATGTTTTCCTCGATCCAGAGGATCGGGAAGAAATCTCGGCCGAGCTGGAACCCTGGGATCGTCTGAAGTTCAAGGACAGCAAACGCTACAAGGATCGCCTTTCCCAGGCCCAGAAAGGTACGGGTGAGAAAGACGCTTTGGTGGCGATGAAAGGTACAACACTTGGCGTTCCTCTTGTTGCCTGTGCCTTTGAATTCGGCTTCCTGGGCGGCTCCATGGGTCAGGTTGTCGGCGAAAAATTTGTCCAGGCTGCCAATGTCGCTCTCAAGGAGCGAATTCCCCTGGTCTGTTTTTCCGCCAGTGGTGGCGCCCGGATGCAGGAAGCGATCCTGTCACTGATGCAGATGTCGAAGACGGCTGCAGTACTTGAGCGAATGAAGCTTGAGGGGATTCCCTATATCTCGGTAATGACCGACCCCGTGTTCGGTGGCGTTTCGGCCAGTCTGGCCATGCTGGGTGATCTCAACATTGCCGAACCGAACGCATTGATTGGTTTTGCCGGTCCCCGGGTCATCGAACAGACGGTCCGCGAAAAGCTGCCAGAAGGGTTCCAACGTAGTGAGTTCCTGCTGGAGCATGGCGCCATCGACATGATTCTCCATCGCCACCAGATGCGTGAGCGTATTGCGCATGTGCTCGCCAAGTTCACCGGCCACGAACGTCCAGGAACCGAAGAGCCCATCGAGTTTGAAGTTTCGGAAAAGCCTGAAATCGATGCCCCCGCAGAGTAATCGTTCTGACCAGTCTCCGGCTTCGCCGGGGGCTGGCGCCACTGTCGATCAGTGGCTTGCCTACCTGGAAGCGATACACCCCAAAGAGATTGACCTCGGCCTGGATCGGGTACTCGTGGTTTTGCGCCGGCTTTTCCGGCGAAAACCGGGCGCCCGCATCATCACGGTGGCAGGTACTAATGGCAAGGGTAGTGCTGTCGGCGCTGCAGAAGCGCTTTTGTGCGCCGCTGGTCGCCGAACTGGAGCCTATACCTCACCGCATCTCCAGCGTTATAACGAGCGTGTGCGGCTGAATGGCGAGGATATTTCCGACGACGCGCTCGTGAGGGCGTTCGAAGCAGTTGAGGCCGCCCGTGGCGATGTCTCGCTCACCTATTTCGAATTCGGAACCCTGGCAGCTTTTGTGGCCTTCGCCGACGCTGATCTGGACGACTGGATCCTGGAAGTCGGTCTTGGTGGGCGTCTGGATGCGGTGAATGTCCTGGATGCGGATTTGGCCATATTGACATCGGTGGACATCGACCATGTTGCCTTCCTCGGCGATAACCGGGAAGTCATCGGTTTTGAGAAGGCCGGGATCCTCAGACCGGGTATCCCGGCGGTCTATGCGGACGATGATCCACCACGCTCAGTGCTTCAGCAGGCGGCCGCCCAGAAAGTCCAGATGGCCATGGTTGGGCGGGACTATGCGTTGATGGCAGAGCCGCAGTCGGCCTCTGGTGCTTCCACCGTACGGCTGAGCTATCACGATCAGACAATTCGTTTGCCTGCCGGGCCGTTGCCGGTCAAAAGCATTGCGGCGGCCGTTGTAGCTGTACGCCAACTTGAACCAGACTTATCGGTTTCCGCTATTGAACAGGTGCTTGCAGGCCTGAGCGTTCCTGGCCGTTTTGAGCGCCTTGGGACCTCCCCGGACATTTTTGTGGATGTTGGTCATAATCCCCATGCGGCCGGGTGGTTAGCCGGGCAGCTGAGCAGCCTCACGTCCTCTGACAGTCGGATACATGCGGTATACGGTGCTTTGGCAGACAAGGATGTAGAAGGAGTTGGCAGAGCAATGTTCGATGTGGTTGATGCCTGGTATCTGGCCAGTCTCAAGGTGCCGAGGGGGCTGTCTGGTCATGATTTGCAGACAAGACTGGCCGATGTCGGCGTCGCTAACGCGCCCGCTTTCGAGTCTGTAAAGGAGGCGCTCAATTCGGCGTTGTCGGCGGCAGAGCCCAGCGACATTGTGGTTGTTTTCGGTTCCTTCTTCACTGTCGCCGAGGGTCGGGCAATTCTGCTTGCGGAAAAATCAGCCGGAAGCTAGTCAGGCTGCCTTAAACTTTGTCCATGGCGGCGGGTAGCACTTTGAGTTCCGGCTTCCGGGCAGTTAGTATCTGCGCATAGGTGCCCCTCGGGGCGCAGTCACAACAGTTGGGAGCCTAGCAACGTGGATGGACTGAAACAGAGAATAATCGGGGCGCTGGTCCTTGTCTCCCTGGCGGTTATCTTTGTTCCCATGCTCTTCGATGAGCCTCATTCCGAGCGCACCTCCACAACCATCAAGATCCCGGAGGAGCCACCGTTCCCCGAAGTGGAAGCGCCCGAATCCGAATTGGCGCCCGCGCCGTCTTACGGGCTCGAGTCCAGCGATAGCAATGCTACAGCGCCAGCGATGAGCGAAGATGGTGCTGATTCCCCGGGCTATCGCATTCTTGAGGAGTCCCCGGGCGAGGCTGCAACGCCCGAGGTGGCAGAGCCGTTGTCCGATGCCGAGCAGTCGTCGGCGGGCTCTTCTGAAGAACGAGCCAGTGCTCCAGCGGAAACTGAAGATCAAGCCTCAGAGAGTTCGCCCACGGAAGCCGCGGAATATGAACGTTCCCTGGAAGGCGCCTGGGTAGTCCAGCTGGGGAGCTTCGGCAATTCCGATAACGCTCGCCGCCTCAGGGATCAGGTACGAGAGAAAGGCTATGGCTCCCATCTGCAGGAGGTTGTCCGTGGCGACACCACATTGACCCGTGTCTTCAGCGGGCCTTTTGTGTCCAAATCGGAAGCCGAAACCGCCAAGAGAGCCCTGGATGACGCCTTTGGCCTGAACAGTCTGGTCACCTCCGGCGAAAAATAGCGGTCGGGATCCGGTTTATGTGGGTCTGGCGGTTTGGCGAGCCGGGGTTTCCTGATAGAATTCGCGCTTCCTTTTCTCCACCGGGTTTTCAATGGAAGCGCTGATCTGGATTGACTGGGTCATTATCGCCCTCATTACAGTTTCCACCCTCATCAGTCTGAAGCGGGGCTTTGTAAGAGAGGCCTTGTCTCTGGTGACCTGGGTGGGGGCGTTCATCCTGGCCAGAACCTTCCATCCCCAGATGCAGTCTCTGCTGGAAAGTACGGTTGAAACACCTCTTGTCCGGCTTATTGCTGCGTTTGCCATACTCTTCTTCGGAACGCTCATCGTTGGTGCCATCATCAATAATATGATCGGACATCTGATTCGGGCCACGGGCCTGTCGGCCACCGATAGAGTGCTTGGTATGGGGTTCGGGCTTCTGCGCGGTGTGGTGGTTGTGATTGTGGCCATTGCGTTTACCCGCTACACGCCGCTGGCCCAGGATACCTGGTGGCGCACTTCAATTATTATTGATCGCCTGGCCGTGGTGGAAGACTGGTCCAGACGGACCCTGGGCGATGAATTTGCGCGTTTTCTGGGACCTGCGCCCGATAATGCGCAGGAACCGGATTCCGTTACAGAGCAGGAAGGCGTGGAACCCGCGTCCGTGTCCCGCTAACATTCAGTTTTAACACTCGGAGATACTCTTATCCATGTGTGGCATTGTCGGCATCGTCAGTACTTCCAACGTCAATCAGTCGCTCTATGATGCGCTGACTGTACTTCAGCACCGGGGCCAGGACGCGGCGGGCATTGTTACATTTCAGGATGAGCGGTTTTTTCTGCGCAAAGACAACGGACTGGTAAGGGATGTATTCCACACCCGGCACATGCGTCGGTTGGTGGGTAACGTCGGCATAGGCCACGTTCGCTATCCGACAGCGGGCAGTTCCAGCTCCGCCGAAGCCCAGCCGTTTTATGTGAATAGCCCGTACGGCATCACCCTGGCCCACAACGGCAACCTGACCAATGCCGATGATCTGAGCAAGGACCTTTTCCGGACCGATCTGCGCCATATCAATACCAACTCCGACTCGGAAGTTCTGTTGAACGTGTTTGCCCACGAGCTGCAGAAACTCGGTAAGCTGGATCCGACCAAGAACGAGATTTTCTCGGCGGTCAGCGCGGTCCACAAACGCTGTCGCGGTGCCTATGCCGTTATTGCCATGATTACCGGTTACGGCATTGTCGGCTTCCGGGATCCGAATGGTATCCGGCCGGCCTGCTACGGCGAGCGCACGGACGAAAATGGCCGCAAGGAATACATGATTGCCTCCGAAAGCGTCGCCCTGAACGCGGCGGGCTACACCTTGGTGCGCGACATTGCGCCAGGGGAGGCGGTCTATATCGAAACTGACGGTACCCTGTATACCCGTCAGTGTGCCGAACAGCCGCATCTCTATCCGTGCATTTTCGAACACGTGTATTTTGCCCGGCCTGACTCCATTATTGACAAGGTGTCTGTTTACAAGGCTCGCTTGCGCATGGGGGAAACCCTGGCAGAGAAAGTACTCCGTGAGACACCGGATCACGATATCGACGTGGTCATGCCGATTCCCGATACCAGTCGGACCTCAGCCATGCAGATGGCGCACCGTCTCGGCGTGAAGTTCCGTGAAGGGTTCATCAAAAACCGTTACATCGGTCGGACATTTATCATGCCCGGCCAGAAGATGCGCAAGAAATCGGTCCGTCAGAAGCTAAACCCGATCGATCTGGAGTTCCGGGGTAAAAATGTGATGCTGGTGGACGATTCCATCGTTCGAGGTACCACCTGCAAGGAAATTGTCCAGATGGCCCGGGATGCCGGCGCCCGCAAGGTCTATTTCGCGTCCGCGGCGCCCCCCGTGCGCTACCCGAACGTTTATGGGATCGACATGCCTTCCGCCAGTGAGCTGATTGCCCATGGCCGCACCGTAGAGGAAATCCGGGAACTGATCGGTGCCGACTGGCTGCTCTATCAGGACCTGGAGGACCTGATAACCTGCGTCAGTGACGTGAACGATGACGTTGAGGGTTGGGAGTGCTCGGTCTTTACCGGCAACTACGTGACCGGTGATATCGATGAAGCGTATCTGAGCCGCATCGACGGTTTGCGCAACGACGAAAAGCGATCCGAGGGTGCCAGCGGCGCCGACGGGGACAACGGTATTATTGACTTGCATAACGACGAAGACTGAACGCCGCTTTCAGGCAGGAGATGTAGATGACTTTTCGCCGCGAAGAAACTGTCTGGATCCCGGAATCCGATCTGGATGGGATGTCCGTGGATACCCTGGCCGTGAGGGCAGGGCAGATCCGCACCGGGCAGCTCGAGCACAGCGACGCCATATTTCCCACGTCCAGCTTTGTTTATGGCAGCGCGGCGCAGGCGGCGGCGCGATTTGGCGGCGAAGAGCCCGGCAACATCTACTCCCGGTTTACCAATCCGACAGTTCAGGCGTTTGAAGGCCGGATTGCAGCTATGGAAGGTGGAGAGCGGGCTGTTGCTACCGCGTCCGGCATGTCTGCGATTCTGAGTACCTGCATGGCGCTGCTGCAGAGCGGCGATCATGTGATCTGCTCACGTGGTGTGTTTGGCACCACCAACGTGTTGTTCCAGAAATACATGGCCCGATTCGGAGTGGAAACCACGTTTGTCAGCCTGACCGATATGGAAGAATGGCAGGCGTCGGTGCGCCCTGAAACCCGGATGCTGTTCATTGAAACTCCCTCCAATCCCCTCTGTGAAGTGGCGGATATGGCGGCTCTGGGACAGCTGGCCCGTGATAATGACGCGCTGTTCGTGGTTGATAATTGTTTCTGTACCCCTGTACTTCAACGCCCGTTGGAGCAGGGCGCGGATATCGTGATTCACTCGGCCACCAAATACCTGGACGGTCAGGGTCGCTGCGTGGGCGGCGTTGTGGTCGGGTCCGAAAAGATGATGGAAGAGGTCTTTGGTTTCCTGCGCTCTGCCGGTCCTACCATGAGCCCCTTTAACGCCTGGGTGTTCCAGAAGGGATTGGAAACCTTACCAATTCGTATGCGCGCCCATTGTGACAATGCGTTAGAGTTGGCCCTGTGGCTGGAGCAGCAACCGGCGGTCGACCGTGTCTTCTATGCAGGGCTCCAGAGTCACCCCCAACATGAGCTGGCGAAAAAACAGCAAACCGGATTTGGTGGTGTGCTGTCGTTCCAGCTCAAGGGCGCGCGTGAGGAGGCCTGGTGCTTTATTGATGGCACCCGGATGATCTCTATCACCGCAAACCTGGGTGACGTTAAAACCACGATCACACACCCGGCCACGACGACTCACGGGCGCTTGTCCCCGGAGGATAAGGCGCGGGCCGGGATTACGGAAAACCTGATCAGGATTTCCGTGGGAATCGAAGCTGTTGAAGACCTGAAAACCGATCTGGAAAGGGGCTTTCAGGCGCTTCGGAACGCAAGCACCGATAACGTCTGAGCATTCATGGCCGAATCTGCAAAAGCGAAGAGAGCACCACAGGAACTGACCGAGAAGCAGCTGCGCTTTCGCCGCCTGGCAACTCAGGGCGCCCGTGAAGGCGCCGTTATCGCGTTAATAGCCCTGTGTATATACCTTTCCATGGCACTGGTCACCTTCAGCCCTTCGGACCCGGGCTGGGCCAGCATTGGCCATGACACCAGCGTGCAGAACTATGCTGGCCGCACCGGTGCC
Organism: Marinobacter sp. BW6; assembly: GCF_008107725.1. Taxonomy (GTDB): domain Bacteria; phylum Pseudomonadota; class Gammaproteobacteria; order Pseudomonadales; family Oleiphilaceae; genus Marinobacter. The sequence goes on along the minus strand of NZ_VIRN01000037.1, from coordinate 191,143 downwards.
TGGCTGGCCAGTCTGTTAATGGATTTCTTTGGCCACGTTGCCTATTTGTTCCCCGTAATGATCGCCGGCTACGCGCTGATGCTCATCCGTCGGCGTAACGATTCCCTGGATTTGCACTGGCCCCTGTTCATGATGCGGTTTGGCGGCTTCCTACTGATCCTTCTATCTGCAACCAGCCTGTTGTCGCTCTATTCCGTATTTGGTCTCGGGGCCTCCTCAGGTGGTGTACTGGGAACAGCCGTGGCCGACGCCATGGTGCGGTTTTTCAACCTGCCAGCAACGACGCTTTTGCTGATCGCCATCTTCCTCTTCGCACTGACCGTTACCACCGGACTTTCCTGGTTCTGGCTGATGGATCAGGTGGGTGGTTTGACCCTCAGAACCGGTCTCGCCATCAAGAGCCTGTTCAAAGGTAAGCCGAAGCCGGACAAACCGAAGCCGGAAAAGCCCGAGCCCAAAGCTGAGCCCCCGGTGGTCAAGGATCGCGTGGCGGCCGAGGACAACTCACGGAAAAAAACCGATCCTAACAAACCGCGTTGGTGGCAGAGGATCCCCGGTTTCGGTCCGAAGAAGCCGAAGGCCCAGAAGGCCGCTCCAAAGCGAGACTCCGCTCGAAAAGAGCCCGCACTGGATGGTCTCTCTGCCGAGGTTGACCCGGAACCAGCGAGGCTCGAAAGCTTCAGTTCACGGGATGAGGCGCCTGTCGGTAACGGGAAACCCACCAAGCCCGAACCATCTCCTCAGCCAGCCGGACGGTCGCTGAAGATTTCACCCTTCAAGAAAAATGAAGAGCCGTCCCAGGCGAAAGACAAGGGCAACAAGCAGTCTTCGTTGCTGGAAGATATTGAGAGCCCGATTCCGCCGATTTCTCTGCTGGATCCGCCTGAGGAACATAAAGAAAGAGGCTATTCCGAAGAATCCCTGGAACATATGTCACGGCTGCTTGAAGAAAAGCTTGGAGATTTCGGCGTATCCGTGGAAGTTGTCGAGGTTAACCCCGGCCCGGTCATTACCCGGTTCGAGATCAAGCCGGCCCCGGGGGTGAAGGTAAGCAAGATTTCCAATCTCGCAAAGGATCTGGCCCGCTCACTGGCGGTACTGAGTGTTCGCGTTGTCGAGGTGATCCCAGGCAAGTCCGTGGTCGGTATCGAGATTCCGAACGAAGAACGGGAAATGGTCCGGCTCAGCGAAGTGCTCGGCGCGCGGGTTTTCCAGGAGTCCAGCTCACCGCTGACACTGGCACTCGGCAACGATATTGGTGGCAACCCGATGGTTGCAAATCTCTCCAAGATGCCGCACCTGCTGGTCGCGGGCACCACTGGTTCCGGTAAATCCGTCGGCGTTAATGCCATGCTGCTCAGCATGCTGCTGAAAGCGGGTCCGGAAGAGGTCCGCTTCATCATGGTAGATCCCAAGATGCTGGAACTGAGCATCTATGATGGTATCCCGCACCTGTTGGCGCCTGTAGTCACCGATATGAAAGAAGCGGCCAATGCCCTTCGTTGGTGTGTGGCTGAAATGGAACGCCGGTACAAACTCATGGCCAGCCTCGGGGTGAGAAACCTCGCCGGCTACAACCGCAAGATCAAAGACGCTGCGGCTGCTGGTGAGCCACTGCTGGACCCGTTCTGGAAGCCGGATGAGTATCTTGCCAACGACGAGCAGGAACGGCCGGAGCTCGACACCTTGCCCTTCATCGTGGTGGTGATCGACGAATTTGCCGACATGATGATGATCGTCGGCAAAAAGGTCGAGGAGCTGATTGCCCGGATTGCCCAGAAAGCGCGTGCGGCGGGTATTCACTTGATCCTTGCTACCCAGCGGCCCTCGGTGGATGTGATAACCGGCCTGATCAAGGCCAACATTCCCACCCGGATGTCGTTCCAGGTCTCGTCCAAGATCGATTCGCGTACGGTACTGGATCAGGGCGGAGCTGAGCAGCTCCTGGGGCATGGTGACATGCTCTACCTGCCGCCGGGGTCGGGGCTGCCGGTTCGGGTGCATGGTGCGTTTGTGGATGACGATGAGGTCCATCGCGTGGTCAGTGCCTGGAAAGCCCGGGGCGAACCCGTTTATGTGGACGATGTTCTCAACGGCGCCGAAGGCGAGAGTCTGCCCGGGGTGCCCAACCTGTCGGAAGGGGGGGGAGATAGCGAAGGTGATGCGCTCTACGACGAGGCGGTTGCGTTCGTCACTGAGGGCCGTCGCGTTTCGATTTCGTCAGTACAGCGAAAATTCAAGATCGGGTACAACCGGGCGGCAAACCTGGTTGATGCCATGGAAGCGTCCGGCGTGGTAAGCGCCGCAGGCCACAACGGTGCCCGTGAAGTTCTGGCGCCGCCGCCACCCAGAGATTAGGAGTAACGAAAAATGCGACATGCTTTGCTGAAATGCCTGGCGACACTGCTGATGGCAACGCTCTTTGTCAGCGCGGCGACTGCCGGCGAAGAGGGCACGGGTGCGGACGAGCTGGCTTCGTTGCTGCAAAGTTACGAATCCTATCAGGCGGATTTTATCCAGATTGTCGTCAACGAGAATGGCAACAAGGTTCAGGAAACCCGAGGCTCTTTGAAGGCCAAGCGTCCGGGACTGTTTTACTGGGAAACCAGCGCGCCCCTGTCGCAGTTTATCGTAAGTGATGGCGAGACGGTTGAAGTCTACGACCCGGACCTGGAGCAGGTCACTATTCACAACCTTGATGATCGCGTCCAATCCACCCCGGCACTCTTGCTCAGTGGTGAGGTGGATAATCTAGAAGAGACCTACGAGGTTTCCGGGCGTCAGATTGGGGACGACACCCGCGAATTCACGCTCGAGCCACGAAGCCCGGATTCTCTGTTTACGTCCCTCAGGCTAACCTTTTACAAGGGTGAGCTACAGGAGATGCGCATGCAGGATTCCCTCGCGCAACTGAGTGTACTGAGTTTTGACCGGATCAGGCTTAACGAGCCGGTTGAAGCCGGTGCATTCACTCTCGACTATCCGGAGGGTGTGGATATTATCCGGGACGGGGCCTGATGCAGGACAGCCTGTTCGCGGAATCCGCTGGTTTCCGGCCGCTGGCCGCAAGAATGCGGCCGGCAAGCCTGGATGACTATGTTGGCCAGGCCCACCTGGTCGGGCCCGGAAAACCGTTGCGACGAGCGGTTGAGCAGGGTCAGCTTCACTCCATGATCCTCTGGGGCCCTCCCGGAGTTGGCAAAACCACCTTCGCCCAGCTGCTGGCCAACGTCAGCGACCTCAGCTTCGAAACTGTCTCTGCCGTATTGAGCGGTGTGAAAGAGATTCGGGCGGTTGTGGAACGGGCCCGCAATCGGAAGCAGTCTCAGGGCCGGGACACACTGCTGTTTGTGGATGAAGTGCATCGCTTCAACAAAAGCCAGCAAGACGCGTTCCTTCCCCATATCGAAGACGGCACCTTCATTTTCGTGGGGGCTACCACCGAAAACCCTTCCTTTGAGCTGAACAGTGCGTTGTTGTCCCGAACTCGGGTCTACGTCCTCAAGAATCTCGAAGAAGAAGACATTCTTCGTCTGTTACACCGCGCGTTGATAGCTGATGAAGGATTTGGCGGCCGCTTGCTGGTCCATGACGATGTGTTGACCCTGATGGCCGCTGCGTCAGGTGGCGATGCGCGTCGCGCGCTGAATATCCTCGAAGTCGCCGCCGATCTGGCGGAGCCGGATGAGTCCGGGGTAGACCGTGTCACGGCCGATCAGCTTGAGCAGGTCATGCAGACCAGCCTGCGCCGCTTCGACAAGGGCGGTGATGTGTTTTACGACCAGATATCGGCCCTGCACAAATCCGTTCGTGGCTCAGATCCGGACGGCTCGCTGTATTGGCTGTGCCGGATGCTCGATGGCGGCTGTGATCCGCTCTACGTTGCCCGCCGTCTGGTGCGGATAGCTAGTGAGGACATCGGTAATGCGGATCCCCGGGCGCTACAACTCAGCATGGATGCCTGGGACGCGCAGGAACGCCTCGGGTCTCCGGAGGGCGAGCTGGCCCTGGCACAGGCGGTGACTTATCTGGCCCTATCCCCCAAGAGCAATGCTGTTTATAACGCCTTCAATCGTTGCATGGCTGACATTCGTCAGGACCCGGATTACGAAGTCCCGGTGCACCTGCGTAATGCGCCGACCAAGCTGATGAAGAGTATGGGCCACGGGGATACCTATCGGTACGCCCATGATGAACCCGAAGCGTTTGCTGCCGGCGAGTCCTACCTTCCCGAGGCCATTCATCAGCGCCGCTATTATGAGCCCGCCAACCGAGGGCTTGAGATCAAACTGTCCGAAAAACGCCAGCGTCTGGATTCCCTCAACGCTGAAAGCCCCCGCAAACGCTACACCTGAGCCTATAGCTGCGGTAGCCACGAGCGTCAGTGCAGGTATAATGGCCAGTCATTCAAAACATCGCTAACCGGAAGATTCAGGATAATCATGCTCGATCCCAAACGTGTCCGCACCCAGACAGAAGAGATCGCCCGTCGGCTGGCCATCAAGAATTTCGAATTCGATACCGCCACCTTCGAGCAGCTTGAGGAACGTCGCCGCGCCCTTCAGGTGCGCACGGAAAATCTACAGAGCGAGCAGAACAAGCGGTCCAAGTCCATCGGTAAGGCCAAAGCCGCCGGTGAGGATATCCAGCCGCTGCTGGACGAGGTGGAGGACCTGAAGAAACAGAAGTCCGAAGCCGAAGACGAGCTCCGCACTCTCCAGGAGGAGCTCAACGCCTTCCTGGCCGGTATCCCGAATCTCCCGGATGAAGATGTACCAGCCGGCGAGAGTGAAGACGATAACGTTCAGATTCGCACCTGGGGTACGCCCAAGAGCTTTGATTTCGAGCCCAGGGACCACGTTGCCCTGGGTGAGAGTCTGAAAGGCCTGGACTTCGAGACTGCGACCCGCCTGGCCCATTCGCGCTTTGCCGTCATGCGTGGCCCGGTGGCACGGCTGCACAGGGCTCTGGCCCAGTTCATGCTGGATCTGCACACACAGGAACATGGCTACCTGGAGACCTACGTACCATATCTGGTTAATGCCGATAGCCTTTACGGAACCGGCCAACTGCCGAAGTTTGAGGAAGACCTGTTCAAAACGGAAGGCGAGCATCCGCTGTACCTGATTCCCACTGCGGAAGTTCCCGCCACTAACCTGGTATCGGATTCGATCCTTGATGCCGCTGAGCTGCCCTTGCAGATGGTCTGCCACACTCCATGCTTCCGCAGTGAAGCGGGCTCCTACGGCCGGGATACTCGCGGCATGATCCGTCAGCATCAGTTCGACAAGGTGGAGCTGGTGCAGGTGGTTCGTCCCGGCGATTCAGACGCCGCCCTTGAAGCCCTGACCGGCCATGCCGAAAAGGTACTTCAGTTGTTGGAACTGCCTTATCGCGTGGTTGCACTCTGTGGGGGCGACATGGGCTTTTCCGCGGCCAAGACCTACGATCTGGAGGTCTGGTTGCCAGGGCAGGACAAATTCCGTGAGATTTCTTCCTGCTCCAACACCCGTGATTTCCAGGCACGCCGCATGCATGCCCGTTGGCGTAACCCGGAAACCGGAAAGCCCGAACCGGTCCACACCCTGAACGGATCGGGTCTTGCCGTTGGTCGCGCATTGATTGCGGTCATGGAGAATTACCAGCAGGCAGACGGCAGCATTGTGGTACCGGAGGTTCTCAAGCCGTATATGGGAGGCGTCGACAGAATCCAATGAGTGATCAGCAAAAAACCGCACAAGGAAAGGGCGTTGGTGCAACCCCTGCACCGGTAAGGTACAGGGTTAACCCGGTTACCTCGAACCCGAACACATCTTCGGGCGAGGTGGCCCTTGTCGGGGCCGGGCCGGGTGATCCTGAACTGCTGACACTCAAGGCCTGGAGGCTGATTACATCCGCCGAGGTCGTGCTCTACGATCGTCTGGTTTCGCCGGAAATACTGGCTATGATCCCGGACACCGCGGAAATGATTCACGTTGGCAAGCAGCGGGCCAACCACACCTTGCCTCAGGATCAGATCAACCAGCGATTGGTGGATCTGGCCAGGCAGGGCAGGAAGGTTGTCCGTCTTAAAGGCGGAGATCCGTTTATATTCGGTCGTGGTGGGGAAGAGATTGAAACCCTGGCCGATGCTGGCGTCCGGTTTCAGGTCGTGCCGGGGATAACCGCCGCCTCCGGCTGTGCCTCTTACGCCGGTATACCGCTGACCCACCGGGATCACGCCCAGTCTGTAAGGCTTGTGACTGGCCATCTCAAGAATGATACCTGCGATCTGCCCTGGAAAGACTTCGTCCAGAACAATCAGACCCTGGTGTTCTACATGGGGTTGGTGGGCCTGCCGATTATCTGCCGGCAGCTGGTCGCCCACGGTATGTCTCAGGAAATGCCTGTGGCGTTGGTCTCGAAGGGAACAACAAGGGATCAGCGTGTGGTAACAGGTAATCTCTGCAACATTGTCGAAAGGGTAGAAGCCGAAGCCGTCCAGCCGCCAACGTTGGTCATTATCGGACACGTGGTGGCCCTTAGGGAAAGGCTGGACTGGGTAGGTGGGGTTATGACAACGGGGAGCTGAGGCTCCCCGTTTTATATCTGCCCTTGATCAGCCGATCTTGCGCTTGGGCAGTACGTCCTTGAGTTTGTCGCGCATATCCCGGATTGCCTTTTCCGTGGTTGGCCAGTCGATACAGGCGTCCGTCACCGATACACCGTACTTGAGATCTGCCAGATTCTCAGGGATGGACTGGTTACCCCAGTTAATGTTGCTCTCCACCATCAGGCTCTGGATTGACGTATTACCTTCCAGGATCTGGTGGGTAACATCCTGCATGACCAGCGGCTGAATGGCCGGATCCTTGCTGGAGTTGGCGTGGCTGCAGTCGATCATCATCGACTTGCTCAGGCCGGCTTTTTCCAGAGCCTGTTCACACAGTGCAACACTCACAGAATCGTAGTTGGGTTTGCCACCCCCGCCGCGCAGAACAACGTGTCCATAGTTATTACCCTTGGTGCGGATAATCGCGACCTGGCCTTGCTGGTCGATACCCAAAAAGCTGTGGGGATGGGACACGGATTTCATGGCGTTGACCGCGACGTCAAGACTGCCGTCGGTGCCGTTCTTGAAACCGATCGCCATGGACAGGCCGCTACTCATTTCCCGGTGTGTCTGGGATTCAGTGGTACGGGCGCCGATGGCAGACCAGGCAATAGTGTCCTGAAGATACTGCGGAGAAATCGGGTCCAGTGCTTCGGTAGCTGCGGGCAGGCCAAGCTCGTTGATATCAAGCAGCAGGCGACGACCAATGTGAAGCCCCTGTTCAATATCAAAGGTGTCGTTCAGGTGCGGATCGTTGATCAGACCTTTCCATCCGACTGTTGTGCGGGGCTTCTCGAAATAGACGCGCATAACGATCAGCAACGTATCGCTGACTTCATCGGCAAGCTTCTTGAGACGCGCTGCGTAATCCCTGGCAGCTTCGACATCGTGAATGGAGCAGGGACCAACCACGACAAACAGCCGGTGGTCTTTGCCATCCATGATGTCATAGATGGCCTGGCGGCCCTTTGAGACGGTTTCTGCGGCCTTGTCGGAGAGTGGCATCTCCTTTTTCAGCGCTTCAGGAGTGATCAGTGCTTCCTGGCTCGCCACATTCAGATTCTCTAGTTTGTTGCCCGACATGTTGTTCTGCTTCCCCGATTCTGATCGTTGCAGCCCTGATGGACTATTCATTATGCCAACAAGGTTGCAGATTAACGCGAATAACGCCGGTGCACGGTTGCGGTAAACCCCGGCGAGTTGGTTATACTGCGTTATTTACAGGGCCTTTTCAACGCTTCTTAAGTACGGGGAACGGATGTCGCAAAACAGGCAGAGACCGAAGCATGTGCCTTCCGTTGCAGCGGTTTCAGGCAAGATTGACGATGTTCTGTCCGGCATCCGCGTCCCAGACCTCCCATACCCGGCGGGCAAGCTCGAAGCGGACGCTGTCAGCGACTGGCGCCCGCTGCTTATCTCCTGTTGGTCCGAACAGCGCGACGAACGCGTCACCCATGTAATCCGCTCTGTCCATCTGGAGTGGTCAGCCCGCCAGGTAAATGCGGCCTATGTGGCCGACCGCATCATGGATGTTTTCCTGAAAACCAGCGGCCTCCACCCAAGCCTGGCGCGCCGTGTGGCCAGGCTGCGTTTCTACCTGGCCTGGCGCATGAATCTGGAGGGCAAGAAAGCCTTCAGCAAGGCGCTACTGGAGTGGCTGGACAGCCTTCAGGAGTGGCGCGGCTGGAGTGATTCCGGAGGCCGTTCCGCCAAGGTTCTGATGGATCAGCTGGATTCGCTGGTTATCGCCGTTTCCGCAAGTTTTGAATCCGGCAAGACGGAGCCGGTGAACGAATTTTGTCATCGCTGGCAGGAAGACGCCGGGAAGAGGAATGCCCAGGTTGGAAAGCTCCGCCAACGGCTGCTGGAAACCGAGCAGGGCGCTGCAAAACAGCGCAAGGCAGAGCAGTCTTCCCGGGCATTGATCGGTCGGGCTCTCCAGGGGCGCAAGCTGCCGCTTCCGATTGTCCGCTTTATCCTTGATCACTGGCAGGGTCTGCTGAAACAGTCGATCTGGGATTCCGGTCTCGAGGGAGAGAATCTGCGACATGGCAGCAAGTTGCTGGAATGGCTGGTCTGGATTGGTGATCCGTCGCTTTCCGACAAGGACCGTAACCGGCTCTATCACGTGGGCGAACAGATCGGTGATCGCATCCTTGATGTTTGGAAACGGGTTTTTAATGAGTCACTGCCTGCGGAGTCCCTGTCTGGGATCGAATCCGCTATGGTTTCCAGGCTAAGAGGAGAGGCGCCGGATCTTGTGAAGGCTCTGCCTGCGGCGGGGAGCTTCCACTGGGACAGCACTTGGCTCAGCTTCGAAGTGCCCGCTGCAGAAGCTTTTGAACCGTATGAGGGGCAATGGTTTGTCGAGGGCGAGGGTGTCGGAGAGCAGCGCCGTTACTTCTATGCGTTCTTGCCGGAATCGGCAGAAATCCTCTGGACCAACGGCGCCGGTGTAAAACTGGGGCTGCAGACCTGGGGCGAGTTTCAGAGGGCACTTGAGCAGGAGCAGATCCGGCCATTGCCGCAGCTCACGCCGTTCGGAACGGTGTTGGCAGAAACCGTGGAACTGCTTGCTCGTGTCTGCGAGAAGCAGCGTCGGCAGAGGGAACAGGCGGCGGAAGCTGCCAGGCTACGCGCCGAGGAATTGAGGCGGGAAAAAGAAGTCGCGGAAGAACGGCGCAGGGCCGAGGAAGCGGAGCGTGAAGCCGAGCTTGAGCGCCAGAGGCAAGCCGATGAAGAGCAACGTCTAGCCGATGAACAGGCTGAAAAGGAACGGATCCGGAAGGAAAGAACGCTGCTGGCCGAGAAACAGGTGGATGCCATCAAGCTTGGTGGCTGGATTGTCGTTGAACCCGATGAAACGTCTGATGAACCGGCCCGTCTGAAACTGGCCGTGCGCATCAATGCGTCCAGAAAGCTGGTGTTTGTGGACCGTTTGGGCCTGAACCGCCGCGAATTCCTTGAGGACGCCCTGGTTGAGGGGATTGTCGAAGGGCGGGTCCGGGTTCTGGGAACCTCTGCAGAATTCGACGACACCCTCAGCAGGGTCGTTGGCCGAATCCGCGTAGGCCGCAACTGATATTGCCGAAGCAGGAAAAACAACAATGGCAGATAACGACTATAGCTTTGGAACCCGGAATGAACCGCCCGTTGATCAGGACAATCGGGCCGATTACCGCCTTACGGCCCGGGCCAGGGCGATACTCGAGCTCGAGTCCGGCTTGCCGGAAGAAGCCGGGGCCGAGGAGCGGGAGCTTATCTGCGGTATTCGCGATATTTCCGCCAGTGGTCTTTGCCTGACCGCTGACGAGCCTCTTTCCCTGGGGGCCCTGCTGCCGGCGAGCGTCTTGCTTGGCAACCATGCGGAACCGTTCAGTCTAATCGTTGAAGTGGTCTGGTGCCGACCCAACGAGTCGAGCTTTCTGGTAGGGGCGCGAATCATCGAGTCCGATGAAACCGCCTACGTTGAGTGGATGGAGGCTGTGGCCTCGGCGATGGCCCAGGATTGAATGTTTTCGGTGCAATCCAACGAAAAGAGCCGGCATAGCGCCGGCTCTTTTGTTTTCGGAATCGGGTAAGACTTACTCTTCCAGTTCACCCATGCCGGTGATGTTGAAGCCGCCGTCGACGTACATGATCTCGCCGGTAATACCGGAGGATAGATTAGAGCCGAGGAATGCGGCTGCATTGCCCACCTCGTCGATGGTGACGTTTCGACGCAGCGGTGCTCGCCTGGCGTTTTCAGCCAGCATCTTCCGGAAGCTCTTTATGCCAGAAGCGGCAAGAGTCTTGATCGGGCCTGCCGAAATACCGTTCACACGAATGCCGTCACGGCCCAGGCTGGCAGCCATGTAGCGAACGTTGGCTTCCAGGGAAGCCTTGGCCAGGCCCATCACGTTGTAGTTCTGCAGAACCTTCTCGGCACCCAGGTAGCTCAGGGTAATCAAAGAGCTGCCTTCATGCATCATGCCCCGTGCTCCCTTGGCCAGGGCAACAAAGCTGTAGGAGCTGATATCGTGGGCAATGCGGAAGCCGTCACGGGTGGTAACGTCCACATAATTGCCGTCAAGTTCGTGACCCGGGGCGTAGCCAACTGCATGGACAATAATGTCGATGTTATCCCAGTGCTTTCCCAGCTCCTTGAAGACGTTTTCAATTTCTTCATCGCTCGCGACGTCGCACGGGAAGGTCAGCTTGCTACCCCACTGTTCGGCGAACTTTTCAACCCGTGGCTGAAGCTTTTCGTTCTGGTAGGTAAACGCCAGTTCGGCGCCTTCGCGGGCGAATGCCTCGGCGATGCCGTAAGCGATGGACAGTTTGCTGGCTACGCCAACGATCAGTGCTTTCTTGCCACTGAGGATTCCCATGGGTCGTTCTCCCTGTGTTCCTGATTTGGGTGCATTATCCCTGAGTGCTCTGGCAGGGGTAACGCTCAAATAGTCGTAGTTGTGTTTTGGTAAAAGAACGCAGCATTCAGCAGCTCACGGGTGTAGTCCGCCCGTGGTGCATGGAAGATTTCAGCCGCGTCACCGTACTCCACGATCCGGCCATGCTGAAGCACCAGTAGTTTATGGCTCAGGGCGCGAACAACGGCAAGATCATGGCTAATAAAGATATAGCTTAGACCATAACGGGTCTGGATATCCCTCAACAGTTCAATGACCTGTTTCTGAACGGTGCGGTCCAGAGCTGAGGTGGGTTCGTCCAGTATGATCAGATCGGGCTGCAGAACCAGGGCCCGCGCGATGGCGATGCGCTGGCGCTGGCCGCCGGAAAATTCGTGGGGATATCGGTGGCGCGCCTCCGGATCCAGACCAACATCGGTTAGCGCACGAATCACCTTCTGGTCATGTTCGGCGGCGTTATCCGAGTCATGGATTTCCAGACCCTCCCGGACAATTTCCGCAATGGACATTCGCGGGCTAAGGCTCCCGAACGGATCCTGGAAGACAATCTGGACTCGCCGTCGCCAGGGTCTGAATTCCTTCTGATTCAGAAACGCCAGCTCTTCTCCGGCGAGGCGTATGCTGCCGGTGCTGGCAGTCAGCTTGAGTAGAGCATGGCCAATAGTGGTCTTGCCGCTACCGCTTTCCCCGACGATGCCGAGTGTTTCCCCCCGGTTGAGTTGGAAGTCCGCGCTCTGCACGGCATGAAAGGATTCTTTCACCTTGCCCAGAAGACTCTTGCGGATGGGAAACCGCACGTTCAGCTGTTCAACCGCGAGCAATGGCTCCGCCCGTTTTCCGAGGGCCAGGGGCGCTTCCGGAGGTTCGGCATCCAGTAGCTTTCTGGTGTAAGCGTGTTGTGGGCTGGCGAACAGGGTGTCGGTATCGGCTTCTTCCACGAGCTTTCCGTGCTCCATCACCGCCACACGGTCCGCATAGCGACGCACAATGGTCAGGTCATGAGTGATCAACAGGATGGCCATGCCCAGCTTCTTCTGGAGATCGCGGAGCAACTCCAGAACCTGTTTCTGAACAGTGACGTCCAGCGCCGTTGTGGGCTCATCCGCGATCAGCAGGTCTGGCTCGTTGGCCAGGGCCATGGCGATCATCACTCGTTGTTTCTGTCCGCCCGACAATTGGTGGGGATAAGCGCCCAGCTTGGTTTCCGGGTTCTGTATGCCGACCAGATCCAGCAGCTCCAAACACCGTTGCCTGGCTTGCGGGCCCCGCATCCCCTTGTGCAGTTCCAGGGTCTCGCCAATCTGCTTTTCCACCGTGTGCAACGGGTTCAGGGAGGTCATCGGCTCCTGAAAGATCATGCCGATTTCACGGCCCCGGATCTGGCGCATTCGTTTCTCGGTGGCGGCTAGCAGGTCTTCACCGCGGTACCGGATCTGTCCGCTGGGGTAAGTGACGTGGCGGGCATCCAGAAGGCGCAGGATCGAAAGCGCGGAAATGGATTTTCCGGAGCCACTTTCGCCGACAAGGGCCAGAGTCTCGCCTTCGCGAACAGACAGTGAGAGTAGGTCAACCGCTGCGGGCCCTTGATCGAAACATATGGAGAGGTCGGAGATCTGAAGCAGTTGGTTCATATCAGCTCTTCCTCGGATCAAAGGCGTCGCGTACGGCTTCGCCCACAAATACCAGCAGTGTGAGCATGAGCGACAGCGATACAAAGGCGGAAATGCCGAGCCAGGGCGCATGCAAATTGGCCTTGCCCTGGGCAATCAGCTCACCCAGCGATGGTGACCCGGAAGGGAGACCAAAGCCGAGGAAATCCAGGGAAGTCAGGCCCGTAATTGCGCCCGTGAGGATGAACGGCAGAAAGGTGAGGGTGGCCACCATGGCATTGGGCAGGATATGCCGAAACATGATTTTTCGATTATCCAGCCCGAGAGCCCTCGCGGCTTTCACATACTCAAAGTTACGAGCTCGCAGGAATTCTGCCCGGACCACATCTACCAGACCCATCCAACTGAACAGTAGCATGATGCCCAGCAGCCACCAGAAGTTGGGTTGGACAATACTGGAAAGAATGATCAGCAGGTACAGCACTGGCAGCCCGGACCAGATCTCGATAAAGCGTTGGCCGAGCAAGTCGATTTTGCCGCCGTAGAAACCCTGGATGGCACCCACAACGACGCCAACAATGCAGCTGGCAATGGTCAGGGTAAGGCCAAACAGCACCGATATACGGAAACCATAAATCACCCGCGCGGCAACATCCCGGCCCTGATCGTCGGTCCCCAGCCAGTTTTCGGCGCTCGGTGGCGCTGGTGAGGGCACATCAAGATCGTAGTTGATGGTGTTGTAGCTGAATCGGATAGGTGGCCAGATCATCCAGCCGTTGGCCCTGATCTCATCAGCGATAAAAGGGTCCCGATAATCCGCTTCGGTGGGCAGGAAACCGCCAAAGGTTTCTTCCGGGACCGACTGGACAACCGGGAAATACAGGTCACTTTTGTAGGACACGACCAGTGGGGAATTGTTGGCAATCAGTTCTGCCGCTAACGAAAGGCCGAACAGGGCCAGAAAAATCCACAATGACCAGAAACCCCGGCGGTTTTTCCGGAAGTTTCGCAGACGCCTCTGCTGGATCGGGGTGAGGGATCGGAAATTCACGCACCCTCCCGGCTTTCAAAATCGATCCGTGGATCGACCAGGACATAGGTGATGTCGCTGATCAGCTTCAGGATAAGTCCCATCAGGGTGAATATGTACAGGGTGCCGAAGATCACCGGATAATCGCGGTTCAGGGCAGCCTCAAAGCCCAACAATCCAAGCCCGTCCAGGGAAAAGATGACTTCAATGAGCAGTGAGCCGGTGAAGAACAGAGCGACCAGAACACCTGGCAGACTGGCAATTACGATCAGCATGGCATTACGGAAAACGTGGCCATATAGCACTTCTTTCTGGTCCAGCCCCTTGGCGCGAGCGGTCACCACGTACTGTTTACCGATCTCGTCCAGGAACGAGTTCTTGGTCAGCAATGTCAAAGTGGCGAACCCGCCGATGACATTGGCGGTGACCGGCAAAGCCAGATGCCAGAAGTAGTCGCCGATTTGCTGATACCAGGTGAGTTCGTCGAAATTCGATGAAGTCAGACCGCGAAGCGGGAACCAGTCAAAATAACTGCCGCCGGCAAACAGCACGATCAGCAGTATGGCGAACAGGAAGCCCGGTATGGCATAGCCCACCACAATGGCGGAGCTGGTCCAGACATCGAAGCGAGAGCCATCGGTCACGGCTTTTCGGATGCCCAGGGGGATGGAAATAAAATAGATGATCAGTGTCGACCAGAGGCCCAGCGAGATGGATACGGGCATTTTGTCGAGAATCAGGTCGATAACGCTTTTTTCCCGGAAGAAGGAATCGCCGAAGTTGAAGGTGGCGTAATCGCCCAGCATCTTGAAGAAGCGCTCATGGGGCGGTTTGTCGAAGCCGTACATGACTTCGATTTCCTTCAGGAGCTCATCGGGAATACCGCGGGAACCGCGCGTGTCCCCGGAGGAATCCGCTACCTCGCCGCCGGTACCGCCGCCAGAAGCCCGGGCCAGGGCACTGCCGCCGTGGCCTTCCATCTCCGCAATCAGCTGCTCAACCGGCCCGCCAGGGGCTGCCTGCACGATGACAAAGTTGAGCAGCATGATTCCGATCAGCGTGGGAATGATCAGCGCCAGACGCCTGAGTATATAGATGCCCATTTAGCGGCGTGTTCCTCAGGGCTTCGCCCACCAGTTGTCCAGGTCGATGCCGTTCTTGGGCGTCTCGGCCGGACGTTGCAGATGGTTCCAGTAGGCGACGCGGTCGCTTCTCAGATGCCAGTGTGGAATCACATAGTGGTGGTGCAGCAGAACCCGGTCCAATGCCCGAACCCGGTAAACCAGTTCCTCACGGTTTGGAGCCTGAATTACCATGTTCACAAGCTCGTCGATCACCGGATTGCTCACGCCCATGTAGTTCCGCGAGCCTTTGGCATCCACGGTGGATGAATGCCAGTATTCCCGCTGTTCATTGCCCGGCGAATCCGACTGGCCGAACACCTGGGTGATCATGTCGAAATCGAATTCCCTCAGGCGCTGGATGTACTGGTTGCTGTCCACGAGGCGTACGGTCACATCGATACCGAGACGGCCGAGGTTGTTCTTGAAGGGCAGAACCACACGCTCGAAGCTCTTCTGGAACAGCAGGATCTCGAACGCCAGTGGTTCGCCAGTTTCGCCGTGTACCATCTTGCCATCTCGAATGACATATCCAGCGGACTTGAGCAGCTCCATAGCGGTTCTCAGGTTCTCGCGCAGGCCCTGCTGTCCTTCTGTGGTGGGTGGCTGGTACTCCTGGGTAAACACATCATCGGGTAGCTGATCCCGGTAAGGTTCGAGTATGTCCAGTTCACGGCCGGTCGGAAGACCAGAGGAAGCCAGGTCGCTGTTTGCGAAGTAGCTGTCAGTGCGGGTGTACTGGTCGAAAAAGAGGTTCTTGTTGGCCCACTGGAAGTCGAAACCATAGGCCAGCGCTTCACGAACCAGCGGGTCGGAAAACACCTTCCTGCGGGTGTTGAAGGCAAAACCCTGCATGCCTGAAGGACGGTGGTGCTCGATGGCTTCCTTGATAATCGTGCCGTTTTCGAACCGTTCCCCGGTGTAGGCCGTGGCCCAGTTCTTGGCGGAAGACTCCAACCGAAAATCAAAACTGCCGGCCTTGAAGCCTTCCAGCGCCACGGTGTCATCGGTGTAATAGTCGTAAGTAATCTGGTCGAAATTGAACCGTCCGTTCCGAACGCCAAGGTCCTTAGCCCAATAGTCTTCAACGCGTTCGTAGGTAATCGATCGACCGGCTTCGAAGTCACCAATACGGTAAGGGCCATTGCCCAACGGTGGGTTGAGGCCATTCTTGCCAAACTCCCGATCAGCCCAGTAGTGCTGGGGCAAAATGGGCATTTGGCCAAGGATCAGCGGTAGCTCCCGATTGCTGGTTTCCTTGAAGTCAAAACGTACCCGCCGAGGGCCCTCTATGGTCACCGATTTGACGTCAGCGTAGTAGTTCCGGAAGAAGGGGTGCCCCTGGGTAGTAAGGGTGTCGAAGGAGAACTTTACGTCTTCAGCGGTAATGGCTTCACCGTCGTGGAACCGCGCCTGCTCCCGGATATTGAAAACCACATAGCTTCGATCTTCAGGAGTCTCCAGGGATTCGGCAATCAGGCCGTAGGCTGAAAAGGGCTCATCGTCGGAGGATTCCAGCAAGGTGTCATACAGATAGTTGCTGATTCCTGCTGCAGCCACGCCCCGGATATCAAAAGGATTGAAGGAATCGAAGCCGTTGGCGACAACGGCCATTTTCAGGGTTCCGCCTTTTGGGGCGTCTGGATTAACGTAATCGAAGTGGCTGAACCCGGCGGGGTATTTGGTTTCGCCGTGCATGGCAACGCCATGTGCTGGCATTGCCTCCTCGGCGACGGAAAACGGAGAGATAAGCGGTGTGGCGATGAGCGCCAGGGCTGAAAAAAACGACGTAAGGGATGAGGCTTTCCGTGTTCTTGTCATGAGTCTCGCACGTCAGGGACTGTTTCGGATATCAACGTAGAGTACCAGACTTTGCCCGGGTTGCAGATAACGGGCGGTATTCAGATCGTTCCAGCTTGCGATGTCCCGCACATTCACAGAAAACCGGCTGGCAATCCGGGCCAGCGAGTCGCCTTTGCGTACCCGGTAGCCGACTTTTCGAACCATCGCCTTGCCACGGCCGCTGTTGGCTGCCATCACCGTTGGTTGACTGGTTTTGGACCAGATAACCAGCTCTTTGCCTGGTATCAGTGGGTCGCCGGGTGCCATACCATTCCAGGCAGCCACTTGACGCACGGAAACCCGATGCTCGCGCGCAATGTCCCAGAACGTATCGCCTTTGCGAACCGTGTAGCGAACCTTGTTCCCGTCCCGTTTACGCTCCTGTTTACGCTCGAGCCGCTGGGAGGCGCTCAGGGCATAGGCGTCACTGCCCTTGGAGGCGGAAGGAATCATCAGGCGTTGGCCAACCCGTATCAGATCGCTGTTCAGGTTGTTCACCTGCTGGAGTACTGATGGTGTTGTGGCAAATTTCCGAGAAATCGAATTGAGGCTGTCGCCGGATTTAACCTTGTAGTTGTGCCATGAAACCCGTTGATCGGCAGGAATTTGCGCCAGCGCCGTGCGGAAGGACTCGGCGTTCTGAATCGGCACGAGCAACCGATGAGGACCTTCCGGTGAGGTTGCCCACCGGTTGTAGGAGGGATTGAGCAGGTAGATCTCATCCACATCCACACCGGCCAGCTCTGCCGCCTGAGCAAGATCCAGCTGGGAGCCGGTATCAACCACCTCGAAGTAGGGTTCGTCTTTCAGTGATGGCAGTTTGATGCCATAGGCCTCGGGATCGTCGAATATTTTCGCCAGCGCGATCAGTTTGGGGACGTAATGGCGGGTTTCCCGGGGCAGATGAAGCGACCAGAAGTCTGTCGGCTTGTTGCTGTTACGGTTGCGGCGCATCGCGCTGGAAACGGTGCCCCCACCACTGTTGTAGGCTGCCAGAGCCAGGGTATGGTCGCCGTCAAATCGGTTGGCCAGGCGATCAAGATAAGTCAAAGCCGCGTCGGTGGCGGCGATGACGTCCCGACGATCATCGTGCCACCAGCTTTGGGTCAGGCCGAAGTACTTTCCGGTGGAAGGGATAAACTGCCAGAGGCCTGCAGCCCGGCCATGAGAATAGGCGAAGGGATCAAACGCGCTTTCAACAATCGGTAGCAGGGCGTATTCAGCCGGCAGGCCGCGCTTTTCGGTCTCGTTAACAATGTAATGAAGGTAGCGGCTACCACGCTCCACCACCCGGTCGATATAGCCCGGGTGACGGGCATACCAGTTTAGCTGGTCCCGGACGCGTTCGTTGTCGATATCATGGTCGAGCACAAACCCTGAACGCAGTCGAGCCCACAGATCTTGCTCAACCACTTCCGGCTCAGGGGGGGTCTGAACCGGATTGTCGAGCTTTTCACGGGCATCCCTCGCGGCATCTTTCAATTCCGGTGCAATGGCCTCGTCCAGTGGCTCGTTGCGGGCAGCATCGCCGTTCTCTCCGGTCTCAACCGCTTTCTTCAGGCCTTCATCGCCGGCGGCAACGGTGACTTCCTGAGTGTTCAGCGGGCTTTCGTCGCCCTGGCTGATCAGGCTACTACAGCCGCTCGCGAGGGCTCCGGCGAAAAACAACAACGACAATCGTCTGACCGACATAAGGGCATCCGGTTACTGGTTGAGGCCGGACTCAGAGTCTGAAAACCCGGCACATTGAACAATTTACGGTCACAAAGTTGAAATGATTCTATGGGACCGCTTTCAAAAGGGTCAAGAAACCTCTCGTTACGGCTCTGAGAGGATTTGTTAAGTGCGTATTGCCGGGCGTCAGAAGTTATCCTTGCCGTGGCGGATAGCTGCAAAGATGGCGTTATCCGAATCCGCTGGCAACCCGTGGCTGGCGCAATAGGCACGGGCGGAATCCACCACCGTGGGGTCATCCCAGCGCAGGAACGGATTCAGTCGCTTCTCGTTTTCAAGTACGGAAGGCACGGTTGGCTTTCCTTCATTGCGGGCGGCCTGACACTGGTGCTCGAATTCCTTTAGCCCCTCATCCTCAGGCAGCCAGCTGCGGGCGAAACGGAGATTCGCGAGGGTGTATTCGTGGGCGCAATAAACGGCGGTTTTGCCTGGCAGCGCCCTCAGCGTCTGGAGAGATTGGCGCATCTGCTCAGGAGAACCTTCGAACAGGCGGCCGCAACCACAAACAAACAGGGTGTCGCCGCAGAACAGAACCGGGCGGCCCTGAACTTCGACATCGGTGAAGTAGGCAATGTGGTCCAGGGTGTGACCGGGTACGCCAAGAACCTGGAAGGTAATGTCTTCCCAGATGACCTCGTCGCCGGGGTGCACAAGGTTGGTGCTACCTTTATAGGGTGAATCAGCGGGCCCGGTCACACGGCATTCGGGAAAACGGGAAACAAGCTCTTTGACGCCACCAACATGATCCGGGTGGTGATGGGTCACCAGGATGGTATCGAGAGTCAGGCTGTTCTCGGCCAGGTGGTCCAGAACCGGCTGGGCCTGGCCCGGATCCACGATCAGCGCTTTATCGCTGGCGGTGTCGGAAAGGCACCAGATATAGTTGTCACTGAAGGCGGGTATGGCAGAAATGGTCAGCATAGGGCCCCACATGTGCTTGTCGAATGTGACTGATATGATAGAGCATTAAATACATGGCCCCAACCACAGGTTAGGGCCTCCGGGAGTGGCGCATTGGTGAGCGAATCCGACGCAGTTGATTATTCCACCCGACATGAAAGCTTTGAGCGCTGGTTCCAGACCCCGCTGGGCCGGGCACTCCTGGCGGACCAGAGACGCTTTGTGGATGCCGAGCTCCAGCGCCTGACAGGTGCCAGGCAGTTACAGGTGGGCATCAGTCATCGGCTGCCACTTGCCACCGGCACGGATTTTTCCCAGAAGATCATGACAGCGCCGCGATGGTATCCCCAGATACCTGACGGTGTCGCTATTTGCGATGCGGACGAACTGGCATTTCCCGGTGATTCCATGGATCTCGTCGTGCTGCACCATACCGCCGACTTCTCGCCCTATCCGCACCAGGTGATCCGGGAGGCTGCGCGGGTGCTCCGGGGCGAGGGCACCATGGCGTTGTTTGGCTTTAACCCGCTCAGCCTCTGGGGAGCGCGAAAACTGATCTCCAGGAGTAGCGAAGGCCCCTGGGGCGGCCGTTTCTTGTTGCGGGGGCGAATGGAAGACTGGCTTCACCTGTTGGGTTTTAATGTCGAGTCGTCCATTACCCGGTTTTTCAGAACGCCACTGCAGCGCGCAGGACGCAAACCCGTGAGCCGGATTGACAACCGCCTGTCCGGAAACCGACTCCTTCCAGTAGGGGCCTATTACTGTATCCTTGCCAAAAAACGCGTGCATGCCCGGCTGCCAAGACGACCGGTCTGGCGACAAAGCAAGGTCATTGCCCTGCCTGGGACTGGCACTGTTGGCGCCTCTCGGGGCTGCACCCGGAGTGGCTTGCCAGGAAACAAGCTTAAATGAATCATTGATAACCGAACCAGGAGACTGAATGGCCGGTAAGGTAACCCTTTATACTGATGGCGCCTGTAAGGGCAACCCCGGTCCGGGAGGCTGGGGCGTGGTTTTGCGCTATGGCGACAACCGCAAAACCCTGCACGGCGGCGAGGCAAAGACCACCAACAACCGCATGGAGCTCATGGCGGCCATCCGGGGCCTCGAGGCCCTGAAACGGCCCTGCGAGGTGGAGCTGTTTACGGATTCGCAATACGTGCGTAAAGGCATTATTGAATGGATGGCGGGCTGGAAACGCAATGGCTGGAAAACCTCCGCGAAAAAGCCAGTCAAGAACGAAGATCTCTGGCGCGAGCTCGATTCGGAAGTGGCCCGGCACAAGATCAATTGGCATTGGGTAAAGGGGCATTCCGGCGTTCCCGACAATGAGTTGGCCGATGAACTCGCCAACCGCGGTGTCGAAGAGCTTTCCAACGCATAAATGCAGATAATCAGGTACAGGTAATGAGACAGATCGTACTGGATACAGAAACCACGGGCATTGACCCCGCCGAAGGTCATCGGATCATCGAGATAGGCTGTGTTGAGCTGATGGAGCGCCAACTCACCGGGCGCAACTATCACGTGTACATTAATCCGGACCGTGAGGTCGAGGCCGAGGCGATCACCATTCACGGGATCACCAATGAATTCCTGGCTGACAAACCCCGTTTTGCCGAGATCGCCGACGAGTTCTTCGAGTTCATCAAGGGAGCCGAGCTGGTTATCCATAATGCCGCGTTCGACGTCGGCTTTATGGACTCGGAATTTGCCCGTCTGAAACCGATACGGAAAACCGCGGACCACTGCGGGGTTGTCGACTCCCTCGCAATTGCAAGGGCCCGCCACCCAGGCCAGAAGAACAACCTGGACGCGCTCTGTAAACGCTACGGTGTCGATAACAGCAACCGCGACCTCCACGGCGCTTTACTCGATGCGGAAATCCTGGCCGACGTATATCTGCTGCTAACCGGTGGCCAGACCGCGCTGTCACTGGATGCCGGATCCGAGAATGGTGGCGGCAATGGCGGAATCAGGAGGCTTCCCGCTGACAGGGCACCGCTCTCGGTGGTCCGCGCTTCCAGCGCAGAGAAAGACGCCCACGATGAGTTCATGTCCCTTTTGGAAAAACAGGCAGGCGAAACCGTGTGGGGAAAACTCCAGACAGTGAAATGAGAACTGGGTCGGCCTGTACCAAATGTTACATTCGGCCTTTCTTGAGGTACTTGAGTTTTATGTTATAAGTAATGATTAGTTCGCCAGTTTTTTGCGAACTTGCTTTGGCCGGAAAAGGGGTTAACCGGCTCAGAACAAAAAGGCCTGGTCCGCTATTGCCAGACCAGTGACCACCAAAGAGGATGCGGTAGTCTCCGCAACATTAACGGGAAGCGTTTATGGTTCAGTCGTCTCTCGCGACGAAATCGCAGTCGTTTGATCTGGTCAAAAGTGAAATAGAACAGACGATCAAGCAGGCAGAATCCAGCCTTGAACGCTTTCAGGAAAACCGCGAAAGGGGAGAGGATCTCCAGAACTGTGTTGATTTCATCAACCAGTTGCGGGGCATTTTCATCCTGGTGGAGCTTCGGGGCGGTACCCTGCTGTGCCAGGAGGCGGTCACCATGGCCAACGACGTACCCGTTGGCGCCAATGACGACAAGAACATCCTCTTAACCACGCTCAACAGTGCGCTGTTTATCCTCCGCAGGTATGTAGAGTATTACCACCAGCAACGGGAAGACCATCCCGAGCTTCTGCTTCCTGTTATCAATGATCTTAGAGAGGCCCGGCGGGAGAAACCCTATCCCGAATCCTGTTTTTTCGATGTCGATGTCAAGGAACGCCCCGATTTCTGTGCCGGGCTGACTTTGCAGGCCTTTGAAGGCAACGAAGCTGATTACGAAATCATGGCTCGCCGCATGCGTCTGACCTTTCAGGTTGCGCTCCTTGGCATGCTGCGCGATCGCAACGATGTGGTGAACAAGAAGTTGATTGGGCGTGCCGCTCGGGGGTTTTCACGTCTGTGCCAGGGGGCGCCTATGGGGCAGATGTGGTGTCTCGTTGGCATTGTTGCGGACACCATGCTTGATCGTGCCATGGCCTTTACCAAGGCCCGCAAGCGCATGTTCATGCGGATTGAGAAATACGCGCGGGAAGTGGTTTACGTGGGCAAGGTGGCCACCGGCAAAGACGCGCCGGATTCGCTGATCCGGGATCTTGTCTACTTGCTGTACCGCAGTGGTTCCGCCAACCCTGAAGTGACCCGGGTGCTATCCGCTTATCATCTCGCTCCGGCCGTTTTCCCGGATTCCATGCTTGAGGCTCATGCGCGCAGGCTATATGGCCCAGGCAGCGATGTTCTCAAATCCCTGTCAGAAGCCCTGCAGGATGAGCTGAACCAGTTGAAAGACAAGCTGGACATTATTGAACGCGGTATCGAGCCGGATTTAGCCGAGCTGTCTTCCATCGCTGATGCCCTGGAGCGTCTGGCCAATACGCTTGTCATGCTGGACCTGAACAAGCTGGCGGGTATTTCGCGCGAAGAGGCGAGTAAACTGCGAGGATGGGAAGAAGAGTCTCGGCTGCCCGGTGATGAGGAGCTATATCGTCTGGCTGATTCCGTGCTCGGCATTGAAGATGCCGTGATGCAGATTGTGACCCGAGGCATCACGTCGGAAACCGACGCCCTGGCTGGCGGTGAGCGGAAGCGGGAGGAGTCTGTGTATCTCCGCGAGGCGCTCTATGTCGTTGCTGATGAAGCCCGTGGTGCGCTCACCCTGGCAAAACGTGCGATTACCGCCTTCATAGAGTCCGACTACGACAAACTTCACCTGGCGAACCTGCCAGCAACCCTGCACAGCATCTGGGGTGGCCTGCAAATGGTCAACGACCCGGCGGCGGCAGGAGTTCTTGAACGCGTGGCAGCCTCCATCCAGGAGCGTTTGCTGGATGCCAAGGAGGCGCCTGCAGTCCAGGTACTTGAAGCACTCGCCGACGCGCTCACCTCGCTGGAATACTACATCGAGAGTATCGGCAAGAGTGAAGACCGTAACGTAGACCTTTTGAAATTGGCTGAATCGTCGCTGGACGATGTAGGTTTGTAGTTTCATGTCCCATACGCTCGCTACCATTGTACTGGCCGCTGCAGGCGTCGTAATGGTTATCGCGGGCCTGCTGTTTTTCAGGCATCCCGGGTGGTTGCTTACCTGGCTGAAAGGAACGTTGGTGTTTGGCGTTATTCTGGCCGGCCTGTACGTCCTCGTTATCGCGGTCAATCTCACCAGCTACCAATCGCTGGTTGGCATGAAGACCGTTGCAACCATCTCCACGCAGCGACAGGCTGAGCAGATCTGGCAGGTTACTCTCGAGAGCCAAGCGGGCGTGTCCACAGTAAGGACACTGCAAGGCGATCAGTGGCAGCTCGACGCCAGGATTCTTCGGTTTTCCGGGCCATTTCGATGGCTTGATATTTTGCCCGGATACCGGCTGGAACAATTGAGCGGACGTTACACTTCCCTGGAGCAGGAGCGGTCCGCGCCGAGAACGACCATTGGGCTTTCCGAAGGCATCTGGCCCGATCTCTGGCAGTTCGATCAGGAGTTCAACCTGCCGTTTTTGGAGGCCGTGGACGGGAACATGACCTTTATGCCCATGCGGGATGGGGCTGTTTTCGATATAAAGCTCTCTTCCTCGGGTCTGGCGGCCGTTCCGGTTAATGAACAGGCGAGGGCGGCTGTCGAGTTCTGGAATCAGTAGAATCGTGCGGCATAAAAAAACCTGCGTCGAAACGCAGGTTTTTTATCACGCTTGGCGGGGGGCAGTCAGCCCATCTTGAACAGTTCGCCCAGCTTGGTTGCCAGCATCATGTCGCCTTCGGCGCGCAGCTGACCTGCCATGAATGCCTGCATGCCGTCCGTCTCGCCGGAGACGATGCCCTGCAGGGTTTCGGAGTTCATGATCAGGGTAACAGAAGGATCGTCATGCGCGCCTTCGTGCTTCTTGCAGGTGCCGTCATTGATGACAAGGTGATAGGTCTTGTCGTCTTCGATGTCGAACTGGAATACCAGGTCCAGGCCTTGAGCTGCGTCTGCGTTGAAATTCTGTTCGAGTTGTTCAAATACCTGAGCTACAGACATTGTTTTACCCTTTTGGTGGTTGTCTAGTCATGATCACGACGGCTTGATGTCCCTGGCTGCACGAGCCTGATCGGGTGCCCGGGTAGAGCCGACCTCGCAATCCGACTTTATGGTGAGTGGTCGTTTCTGTCAAGGTTGATCGAACGCTTGTTTTAATTTTTTTCCTCTCCTTATCACCCTAAATTCGGTAAGTTACACTTTTGCCTTTATACATCCAGTTGGAGAAGCACTTTGGAGTTCCTGACAGAATACGGTTTGTTTTTAGCCAAGATCGTTACTTTCGTGGTGGCGGCCCTGGTGGTGATCTCTGTCATCATGTCTGCCGCCCAGAAGGATCGGGGCGATCATGAGGGCGAGGGAGAGCTGAAGATCAAAAAACTCAACGAGAAATACGAGAAACTGCGTGAATCGATTCAGTCTCGGCTGATGTCTGATCAGCAACGCAAGGCGTTTCAGAAGGCCCGGAAGAAAGAACAGAAGGCGGAGAAAAAGGCGGCTAAGGCCAGGAAAGATACCAGCGAGCAGGAAGACGGCCGTGGTCGTGTTTACGTCCTGGATTTCGACGGCGATATCAAGGCCAGCGACACAGATCCGCTTCGGCGTGCCATTACCGCCGTATTGAGCATCGCTGATCCGGAGAAAGACGAAGTTGTTATCCGCCTGGAAAGCGGCGGAGGACTGGTCCACTCCTATGGCCTTGCAGCCGCCCAGCTAGATCGAATTCGTAGCAAAGGTGTACGCCTCACTGCTTGTGTTGACAAGGTCGCGGCCAGCGGTGGTTACATGATGGCCTGTGTTGCTGACCGGATTGTTGCATCGCCGTTTGCCATTCTGGGTTCTATTGGCGTCGTTGCTCAGCTTCCTAATTTTCATCGTTTTCTGAAGAAAAACGATGTCGACTTCGAAGTGCTGACGGCCGGCGAGCACAAACGCACTATGACCATCTTCGGTGAGAACACCGACAAAGGGCGTCAGAAATTTCTTGAAGACCTTGAAGACACTCACGGTCTCTTTAAGGAGTATGTAAGCGAACGACGCCCGGATCTGGACATCGCGGCAGTTGCCAATGGCGATATCTGGTTTGGCAAGCGGGCACTGGAGGTGAAACTGATTGATGAGATCAAGACCTCCGACGAATATCTCATTGAAGCCTGCGACCGCGCAGACGTAGTCTCAGTGGCATATCAGCGCAAACGGACCCTTCCGGAAAAGCTCGGATTGGCAACCAGTGCGGCGCTTGAACACACGGTCTGGAAAGTTTTGGGAGCCTTCCGCAACCAGAAGTTCCAGTAACCCACTGAAAACGGGGAACAATGATGACAACCAATACCGAATTCAAAGCCTGGCGAGTTGAAGAGCAGAACGGTGAGTATGTTGGCGCCGAGAAAACCCTGAGTACCGGGGACCTGCCCGATGGCGAGGTCCTGATCCGGGTCAGCCACTCCTCTCTTAACTATAAGGATGCACTGTCAGCTTCCGGCAACAAGGGCGTCACCCGGTCTTTCCCCCATACACCAGGCATCGACGCCGCTGGTGAGGTCGTTGAATCTGCAACTGGCACGCCGTCGAACGGCAGCCCCGTTATCGTGACGGGCTATGACTTGGGTATGAATTCCGACGGCGGCTTCGGCGAATACATCCGCGTGCCTGCCGCCTGGTGCGTACCCATGCCCTCCGGCTGGAATGCGCGTACCGCAATGATCTATGGCACAGCCGGCCTCACTGCTGGCCTCTGTGTCCAGAAACTCCTGACCATGGGCGCCAAACCGGAGCAGGGCAAAGTCGCCGTTTCCGGAGCCTCCGGTGCGGTTGGGACTGTTGCGGTTGAGCTGCTTGCCAAACTCGGGTTCGACGTCGTCGCCATCAGCGGCAAGGCCGACCACGCGGACGATCTCAAGGCTCTGGGCGCTAAAGAAGTTGTGGGCCGTGAGACCCTTGCGGAAGAGAAGAAACCTCTGGTTAAACCAGCGTTCGCCAACGCCGTGGATACTGTGGGTGGTGGCCCGCTGGCCGAGCTGCTCAAGCAGATTCAGCCTGGTGGCTCCGTATCCTGCTGTGGTCTCGTAGCCGGTCCGGGCCTGCAGACCACCGTGCTGCCGTTTATCCTGCGAGGCGTGAATCTGCTGGGTGTGGATTCGGTTGAAATTCCACTGGCAGAGAAAGAGGCCGTGTGGGAGAAGTTCGCAGGGGAGTGGGCGTGCCCGAAGACCGAGGCTTCCGCTCGAGATATCGGTCGTGGTGAGCTCGATGGGGCGCTGCAGGCGTTCTTGAAAGGCGAATCGGCCGGCAAAATTGTTCTGGACCACGCCAAATAATGGAAGGAGAAGAGAGGGGTGATGCCCCTCTCTTCTTGTTTTGAAGCCAGATTTAAGAGGCCCGGCGCCGGAACAGAGGAATGTCGGTGTCGGTCGCGGCCTGGTAGCCCTGACTGAAAAAGTTCAGGCACTTCTGCGCCTTGCTGACGTCCTTGTCGGCCCTCAGCACATAGGCATCAAAACCGCAGCGCTTCATGAACTGCAACTGATCCAGCAACACATCGCCGATGGCGCGTAGTTCATTCACGTAGCCGAAGCGCTCACGAAGCAAACGGCCGATACTGTAACCACGGCCATCACTGAACTTCGGGAAATTAACCGCAATTACTGGCAGCTCATTGACGCGGCCGTCCAGAATCTCCGGTTCATCGTGGCTGTCGAACCACACGCCCACATCCTGCCTTCCGGTGAAGTGCTCGTAACCGGCCAGCCACAGATCCGCCGGGATCAATGCCGGCTGGTCCGCCGGAATGTCCAGCGACTCGCCTTCGGCCGGGCGGGGGACCACAACCCAGTTGTCCTGACGGATGCTGCCATCTGGGGAAATAACGTTAGGCATATACCCGCTCCTTGAAAGGATCAATTCCTACACGCCGGTAAGTATCCAGGAAGGTCTCTTCTTCCGTGCGCTTATCAACGTAGACATCGATGATTTTGGAAATCACCTGAGGCATTTCATCCCGGGCAAACGACGGTCCCAGGATCTTGCCAATCGAGGCGTCATGATGGGACGAACCGCCAAGGCTGATCTGGTAGAACTCTTGGCCCTTCTTGTCGACACCGAGAACACCAATATTGCCGACATGGTGGTGACCGCAGGCATTCATGCAGCCTGAGATATTCAGATCAATGTTGCCAAGGTCGTACAGATAGTCCAGATCATCGAACTGCCGCTGGATGGCCTCGGCCACCGGAATGGACTTGGCATTGGCCAGCGCGCAGTAATCGCCACCGGGGCAGCAGATTACGTCCGTCAGCGTATTCAGGTTCGCGGTGCCAAAGCCCATGGGTGTAATCGCCTGCCACAGCTCAAGCAGGCGATCCTGGCGTACATCGGCCAGCACGACATTCTGCTGGTGGGTTACCCGGACTTCGCCAAAGCTGAACTCGTCTGCCAGATCAGCAATCTGTTCCAGTTGTTTGTCGCTGACATCACCTGGAGGAGTACCCGTCTTTTTCATGGTCAGAGTGACGATGGCATAGCCGGGCTTTTTGTGGGTGTCCACATTGTGGGTAAGCCACTGGTCAAAGCCGCGATTCTCGAACCGCTGGCTTGCCAGCAGATCCGTGGCATTGTCCACCGCGGCGTAATCCGGCTCGGTAAAGTACGCCTGAATACGTTGAACCGCCTCGGGTGTCAGCCGGGAGGGGGAGTCCTTGAGGTGCTGCCACTCGGCTTCAACCTTCTCGGCAAATCCCTCAGGGGTGAGCGCCTTCACCAGAATCTTGATTCGGGCCTTGAACTTGTTGTCGCGCCGACCATAGCGGTTATAGACGCGGAGCACAGCTTCCAGGTAGGTCAGCAGGTCCAGCTCCGGAAGGAAATCACGGATAACCGGTCCGACCATGGGCGTACGGCCGAGGCCACCGCCAACATGAACACGGAAGCCGAGTTCTCCAGCGTCATTGCGTACCATTTGCAGACCGATGTCGTGCACCTGGATGGCTGCGCGATCCGTATGCTCGGAGGCATTCACGGCAACCTTGAATTTGCGTGGCAGGAAGGCGAATTCCGGGTGGAATGTAGACCACTGCCTAATAACCTCACAGTAGGGGCGTGGATCAGCGATCTCATCAGACTGAGCCCCAGAGAACTGGTCGGTAGTGGTATTACGAATGCAGTTGCCGCTGGTCTGGTTGGCATGCATTTCCACCTCCGCCAGTTCCGCAAGAATGTCGGGAACGTCTTCCAGCGCCGGCCAGTTGAGCTGAACATTCTGGCGGGTGGTGAAGTGCGCGTAGCCTTTGTCGTAGTCGCGGGTGATACGGGCCAGCCGACGTAGCTGGTCTGAGCGCATCATGCCGTAAGGAACACAGATTCTGAGCATTGGGGCAAGCCGCTGAACGTACAGGCCGTTCTGCAGGCGAAGGGGAAGAAATTCGTCTTCAGCCAATTCTCCGGCCAGGGCCCTTTCGGTCTGGTCACGGAACTGGGCAACCCTCTCGGCAGCCATTTGCCGATCGTGTTCATCGTATACGTACATAGTGGGAAGATCCTGCTTGAAAGCGACATATCCAGGCCGGCGGCCTTATATCTGGCAAGAAGGATAACAGCGGGTTTTTATTCTTAAAATGATTATTTCAAAATATGTTTATCGATTCAGGCGATAAGCAGGAGGAACAATGGACTGGACGAATATCAATTAGCTGCTTAACTTAAGGAACAATAAAAATACGAGACCCAACTCGGAAAGAGGAACAGACATGAAAAAAACCGTACGCTCTGATAGTCAGGCCGACGCCGTTGCGGCCGTTCTCCTGGTAGTTCTTGCTGTGGCCTTCGCGGTGGTCTGGGTTGCTGGCCAGTAATTCTATTGACTGGCCAGGACCAGCTTCACGATAACAATCAGGCCGACCACAAAGCTGGCCGTGAACAGAATGCCAGCAATGATGTACGGCCAGGGGCTGTGGCTTGAGAAATCCTCTTCCCGGCGCTTGTCGGACTGAACCCCGAAAGCGCCGGCCACAATGCTTTGCATCACCTTCAGAACGCCCGGCCCCTGGGGCTTATGTTGTTCTTTCTTTTCTGGCTCTGAAGACTCGGTCATACATCTGCTCCTGATATTTGCCGTTTCCGAAGCTTATTCTGCAGGATCGTACGCCAGGCTTGGTGCAAGCCAGCGTTCGGCTTCAGCCTTGGAAATGCCTTTGCGTTCAGCATAGTCCTCAACCTGGTCGACGCCAATCTTGCCTACGGCAAAGTACTTTGATTCCGGGTGCCCAAAGTACCAGCCGGATACGGCGGCGGTTGGGAACATGGCGAAATGCTCGGTCAGTTCAATGCCCGTTGTGTTGGTGGCTTCCAGAAGGTTGAACAAGGTTGCCTTCTCGGTGTGGTCCGGGCAGGCAGGGTAGCCGGGCGCCGGGCGAATCCCGCGGTATCGTTCCTTGATCAAGTCTTCGTTGGCGAGTTTTTCATCGTTGGCGTAGCCCCAGAACTCCTGGCGAACCCGCTCGTGCATCCGCTCAGCAAAAGCCTCTGCCAGGCGGTCGGCCAACGCCTTGACCATGATGGCGTTGTAGTCGTCGTTGGCGTCCTTGAACTCAACCGAGAATTCTTCAGCACCAATGCCGGTGGTAACCGCGAAACCGCCCACGTAGTCCACCGTGTTGGAGCCTTCAGGCGCCACGAAATCCGATAACGCCATCATGGGCTTGCCCGGTGCCTTTTCGTCCTGTTGGCGCAGGTGGTGCAGGGTGGTCAGCTCTTCGCTGCACGAGTCATCTGTGTACACCACGATATCGTCGCCGCGGCGGTTGGCTGGCCAGAAACCGATGACGCCACGGGCAGAGACCCGCTTTTCATCAATCATCCGATGCAGAATCTTCTGGGCATCGTCAAAGAGGTTGCGAGCCGCCTCGCCACGCTTCGGGTCATCAAAAATGGCCGGGTACTTGCCGGAAATATCCCAGGACATGAAGAACGGCGTCCAGTCGATGTAATCCACCAGTTCGTTAAGATCATATTCCTCGAACACCCGGATGCCGGTGAATGCCGGTTTCGGAGGCTGGTAGCCCTCGAATGAGATCTCCGGGGCCCGGTCACGGGCTTCTTTCAGGGAGACTAACTTGGTACGGTCACCCCGGTTCTTCCGGCGTTCGCGGATCTCGTCGTATTCGGTGCGGGCGGCTTCGACCAATTCCGGCTTCGCAGTCTTACTTAGCAGTTGGGACGCTACGTTCACGCAGCGGGATGCGTCCGACACGTACAGGGCAATGTCGTTCTTAAACTGAGGCTCGATTTTTACCGCAGTATGCGCCTTGGAGGTCGTTGCGCCACCGATCATCAACGGAATGTTAAAATCCAGTCGTTGCATCTCGCGGGCCACGTGCACCATTTCGTCCAGAGACGGCGTGATCAGCCCACTGAGGCCGATAATGTCGACATCATGTTCTTTTGCGGCGGCAAGGATCTTGTCGCAGGGCACCATCACACCCAGGTCGATCACCTCGTAGTTGTTGCACTGAAGCACCACGCCCACGATGTTCTTGCCGATGTCATGGACATCGCCCTTCACCGTGGCCATGAGGATCTTGCCCTTGGCTTTCTGATCTTCGGTTTTTTCCGCCTCAATATAGGGGATGAGGTGAGCGACGGCCTGCTTCATGACCCGGGCGCTCTTGACCACTTGGGGCAGGAACATCTTGCCGTCGCCAAACAGATCGCCAACCACGTTCATGCCATCCATCAACGGGCCTTCAATGACCTCAATGGGATGTGTGGCCCTCTGGCGACAGGCTTCGGTGTCGTCCACGATATAGGTGGTAATACCTTTGACCAGTGCATGCTCGAGGCGCTTTTCCACCGGCCACTCACGCCAGGCGAGGTCTTCCTCCTGGGTTTTGCCGCCTTTGCCCTTATAGCGTTCGGCAATTTCGAGCAGACGGTCGGTAGAATCATCGCGACGGTTCAAGACAACATCTTCCACCAGCTCCTTGAGCTCCGGGTCGATCTCGTCGTAGATCACCAACTGCCCGGGGTTCACGATGCCCATGTTCATACCCGCTTTGATGGCGTGGTAGAGGAACACCGAGTGAATGGCCTCCCGGACCACGTCATTCCCCCGGAATGAGAAGGACACGTTACTCACGCCGCCAGAAATAGAGGCGTGGGGAAGGTTTTCGCGAATCCAGCGAGTGGCGTTGATGAAATCCACCGCGTAGTTGTTGTGTTCCTCAATGCCGGTGGCAATGGCGAAGATGTTCGGATCGAAAATGATATCGGCGGGGTTGAAGCCGATCCCGGTCAGGACGTCGTAGGAGCGCTTGCAGATTTCGGTCTTGCGTTCGTAGGTGTCTGCCTGGCCCTGTTCATCAAAGGCCATCACGACCACAGCGGCGCCGTAGCGCATGCAGTCGTTGGCGCGCTTGATGAATTCCTCTTCGCCTTCCTTGAGACTGATGGAGTTCACCACCGCCTTGCCCTGGATACAGCGCAGGCCCGCCTCAATCACATCCCACTTGGAGGAGTCGATCATGATCGGCACCCGCGAGATATCCGGCTCGGAGGCGACAAGGTTCAGGAAGGTGACCATCACTTCCTTTGACTCCAACATGCCCTCATCCATATTGATGTCGATAATCTGGGCACCGTTTTCAACCTGGTCCCGGGCAACGCTGAGGGCTTCTTCGTATTGTTCTTCCTTGATCAGGCGCAGGAAACGCTTGGAGCCGGTGACGTTGGTTCGCTCACCCACGTTGATGAACAGGACGTTGTCGTCACCAGTGAACGGCTCGAGGCCGGACAGCCGCAATGCCTTCGGGCGCTCGGGAATCTTCCGGGGTGGGTACTTGGAGACCGCCTGGGCAATCGCCTCGATGTGGTCCGGACGTGAGCCGCAGCAGCCACCGATGATGTTCAGGAAGCCGTCACGAGCGAAGCCTTCGATAATCTCGGCCATTTCCTCGGGTGTCTGATCGTATTCACCAAACTCGTTGGGAAGACCGGCGTTCGGGTGGGCGCTGACATAGGTTTCCGCCTTGGCCGACAGCTCTTCCACATAGGGGCGAAGGGCGTCGGCACCCAATGCACAGTTCAGGCCCACGGAGATGGGGTTGGCGTGCGCCACGGAGTTCCAGAAGGCTTCGGTGGTCTGGCCGGAGAGTGTGCGCCCGGAGGCATCGGTAATGGTGCCGGAAATCATGATTGGCAGGGTGATGCCACTGTCTTCAAAGTACTGTTGAGTGGCGTAGATCGCGGCCTTCGCGTTGAGGGTATCGAAAATGGTCTCGATCAGGATCAGGTCACAGCCACCCTCAACCAGGCCTTCGACCGCCTCATAGTAGTTATCGACGAGGGTCTGGAAATCGACATTCCGGTAGCCCGGGTTGTTCACGTCCGGCGAAATGGACGCCGTGCGCGACGTCGGCCCGACCGCTCCTGCCACAAACCGCGGCTTGTCCGGGTTTTTGGCGGTGTAGTCATCCGCGATCTGCCGGGCCAGTTCGGCCGCAGCCACGTTCAATTCCTTGGCAATCGACTCCAGCCCGTAGTCCGCCTGGGAAAGCTGGGTGGAGTTGAAGGTGTTGGTCTCGATAATATCCGCGCCGGCGTCCAGGTAGTCTGCATGAATGTTGCGGAGCAGGGCGGGCTGGGTCAGGTTCAGCAAGTCGTTATTGCCCTGGACCTCCCGATCGTAGTCGGCAAACCGATCGCCACGGAACGCCTTCTCATCCAGCTTGAGATTCTGGATCATGGTGCCCATGCCGCCATCAAGGATCACAATGCGTTCCTGCAAGGCCTTGTGGAGCTGGTCGAGACGGGTGGTGCGATCGGTCATAGGTCTACTTCCGGATGTCGTTAATAACGCTGTATTGATATCAATGGCGCGGGATCATAGCAAAAATGCCTGAGCCCGTCTTAGTACGAATGACGATTATCAATTGCCTTTCGCAAATGCCCGCCAATACGGGAAATTCATTACCTTCGTAAAGCCCGACTATTTTACTTGGTCTTTCATGTTCCCGCGAACTGACTTAAAATGGATCCAAACTTTCAAACGGGTTGAAAACATGGCTCAGGTTACTGTGACAGATCCCGCACGGGATTATCTTGCACAACTTATCGAGAAACAGGACGTGGAAGGCATGGGCGTGCGTATATTCGTGACCCAGCCCGGCACAAAGAACGCCGAAACCTGTCTGGCCTACTGCCCGCCCAATGAAGTAGTACCCACGGACGAGCAGGTGGATCTGGACAAATTCACCCTGTATCTGGACCACAATTCCGTGCCCTTCCTGGAAGAGGCCTACGTGGATTACTCCAAGGACCAGATGGGTGGTCAGCTCACCATCAAGGCACCGAACGCAAAAGTGCCAAAGATTGATGACGATGCGCCACTGCCGGATCGGGTGAATTACATTCTGGCTTCCGAGATCAATCCGAACCTGGCGGCCCATGGTGGCGAGGTGTCCCTCGTGGAGATCGTCGACGAATCCGTGGCTGTGCTGCGTTTCGGTGGTGGCTGTCAGGGCTGCTCTGCGGTCAGTCTGACCCTGAAGCAGGGCGTTGAAACAACCCTGAGGGAGCGCGTACCGGAAATCACCGCTGTGCGTGATGTAACCGACCACTCCTATACTGAAAACGCCTACTACCAGTAAGGCCATCCTGCCCGGTTTACCGCGTCCTCCGGGGCGCGGTGCCTCTCCCGGCCTGCCGCATTACCGTCATCGCCATGGCTGCTCGGCCAATGTTGTGACATTTCAATTACTTCATCATTTGTCGCATACACAGCAACTGCAGGCGGGTACTATCCTGTCTGTCCGTTAACGGCATCATTACCGGCTTAAAACGGATTACACTCTTACACCGGGGTCAAACTTGTTCGACGTTGCGCTTTTGTCAGTGCCTATCATGGCAGCCGTTGTTGGCTGGCTGACCAACTGGCTGGCCATCCAGATGTCCTTCTACCCGGTGCAGTTCATCGGGGTGGGACTGATAGGGTGGCAGGGCGTTATTCCTCGCAAAGCGGAGAAAATGGCGCATATCTGCATCGACAGGACGCTGCAGCAGTTCGGCGACCTGAACGCGGTCTATCAAAAGCTCGAACCCCAGCGCATTGTTGAGCAGGTGATTTCCCAGGTGACCCCGCGGATGGACGAGTACATCGATGAAGTCATGTACGAAATCCAGCCGGTACTGTGGGATAACCTTCCGTTGTTTGTCAGAAACCGGATTTATCAGTGGGCCCGAGAGCAATTGCCGTCCAGGGTAGAAGAGTTGGTAGAGGACTTTGGTGACGATCTGGACGAGCTGGTCGATCTCAAGGCTCTGCTCAGTCGCGAACTCGAAACGCATCCGGACATGATGAACCGGATTTTTCAGCAAGCCGGGGCGGTGGAGCTTCAGTCTGTGATCAATCGTGGCGCGATTATCGGCGGCATTCTTGGCGCTGTCCTGGTGCCATTATGGACCCGCTATCCGGAGCCCTGGCTGCTGCCTCTGGGCGGCTTCGTGGTCGGGTTCGTGACCAACTGGATTGCTATAAACCTGATTTTTGCGCCGCTCAGGCCCCGGCGGATCCTGTTCTGGAAAATCCAGGGGCTGTTTCTACGCCGACAGTCGGAAATCAGCGATGTCTGGGCCAGGCTTGTGGCGGAGGAACTGATTACTGTCGAGAAAGTTGCCGATGCCATGATTAACGGCAGCCACGGGGACAGAACTCGCGCGATTATCCAGAAACACCTTCGCCCCTTGTTGGACAACTCTGTCATCATGAAGCTGACGGCGCAGGTCACCGTTGGTATGACGGGTTACACCGAGCTCAAGAAAGCCATGAATCAGAAGGCGGTACTGGCTACGCGTGACGTGTTCAGTGATCCGGCGTTCAATCGGGAGCGGGCGCCCGTGGTGGCCGAAGTTCTTTCTGGCCAGATGAAGGCGCTCAAACCGGATGAATTCCAGGACATTCTTCGCCCGGCATTCCGGGAAGAGGAGGTCCAATTGATGATCGTAGGCGGTATTTTCGGCGCCCTGGCAGGGTTGCTTCAATTTGTCTCCCTGAACTATCTGAATTTCTAGCCGGAGTGAATCCCGTTATCGGGAGTACAAGGAGGAAGGCCATGCCCTTTTGGTTAACACTGACAATCCAGATTCTTGCAACCGTTGGTGCCGTGCTTGTCACCCTCTGGGGGTTCTGGCGTTTCGTGGTGCGTCCATACCTTGATGCCAGGGTGGCGGAACTGATTGAGGCCGGCCGTGACATCGAGCCGGCGGTGACACGCGGAGTGAAAAAGGGTGTGGCCGATACCATCCGGGAGCTGCCAGAGAGCGCTCTTGACGGCACCGTGAAAGAATCGACCCGCCAGTTCCTGAAATTCGGCTCAGGCCTGTTTGAGAATGGCCTGAGCAGCTTTCTCGGCAGTGCGGCTGACCTGGAGCGGAGCAGGCAGAAGGACGGCGGGAACCCCCCAAAGGGCTCTACAGACAGTTAGTAGGGCGTGGTAGCCCCGCAATCCGACAGGCGGTTTTTGCGGGTGTCCCGGGAAACAGCTGCATAAGGTAAATGCTGTTGCCCTTTTCCTCGCCCAGTGCCTCTTTCACAGCCTTCACGAACAGGCGATTGGACGGTGGCGACATTTCATGTTCTTTATAAAAAGACCGAAGGAACTGGATGATTTCCCAGTGATTTTCGGTGAGTTCCACCTCGTCCTCGGCAGCAATGGCTGCTGCGACGCCCTCCGTCCAGTCCCGAGCGTCCTCAAGAAACCCCTCGTTGTTTCGTTGTGGCATTGTGTTACTGGCCATGATCTACCAACTGATTACCCTTTGTGCCTGTAGTGAAAGCGTTACCATACCCGCGAAGTCCACTGCGCTTACGTTATTGCTGGACAGATTTCCTAGCCCGCGGGCATCCACGTCCGGAGAGAGTGCAAACACCCTGGTGGCGGTCGGCAGCGTTCCGGTTGCAAGGAGCAGTACGCCACCGCCAATAAGCAGCAGGCCGTCGTCCGCCGACATCAATTCGAGGCACTGGGCCGCCCGAGGATGATCGGGGGATTTGTTCAGGATGTGCAATGTCTGGATGGCAGTCATTTGGGCTAACCTGCGAAAGCAGTGTGGTGATAATCAGTGAGCAGAGCAGCGTCGACATCCACCAGGGTCACGCCTTCAATAAGCGAGCTCTCATCCAGGCCGAAGGTCTTGCATGCGGCGCGATCGGCCAGGATCGCTTCAATACCGAATATCGGTGCCGCTGAGAGATTCTTCTCCACGGACTTCTGACCGATCGCGCCGGCTTCCTGACCCTGTCTTAGCCAGTTAACGCCAGCGCCGCTGAATAGCAGCGATGCTGGCTGGTCAAAGGCGGCAAGCGAGAACGCCATATCCAGTGCTTCCCGCCCGGTCCACGCACCGTAGGGTGGCTGGTCAATCATGATGAGTGTGCTCAAAGTCAGTCTCCAGCGTGAAAGTAGAGTGTTCGCGTGGACTTTATCTGCCCTTCGACCCACTCTCCGAGTCCGGCAATTTCAAACGGGACGCGCACATTGGCCGCTGGCAACTCATAGCGTTTCTGTTCGGTTTCGTTGACCAGGCCACGACGCAGGGCAGAGGCAATGCAGGCCACGCCGGGGATACTGTGATCGACCAGGAACCGCGACCACTCTTCCGGCCAGTGGGTTTCGTCTGAGGGCGGCGCGCACAGTGCCGAGGCCAGATGCACACCGTCACCGTAGAGAAACACCCGGTCAATGCGGTGGCCGGCGTTCACTGCAGCCTGTGCAAAGCCAAGAGCGGTCTGGGGCGCCTGGGACGAGTAGGGGGCGCCAGTGATTACCAGGGTGAAGGATTCAGAAGCGGTTTCGGCCATGGTTCCTGTTCGTTCTTGATCTGCCGTGTACGGGCTTTCAGTTTACCGAAAGCAAAAACCCCGGCAACTGCCGGGGTTTTGAAGCGGCTAATTCAGCGTGGTATCAATCTTCTCCGCTGAACGCAGACAGCAGGTGCAGCAGGCTGACGAACAGGTTGTAGATGGATACATACAGGCCAACAGTGGCGATCACGTAGTTACGCTCACCACCCTTGATGATCTGGCTGGTCTCAAACAGGATCATGATGGACGCAAAGATAGTGAAGCCAGCAGATACTGCCAGGTGCAGGACCGAGCTCTCCATCAGGAACGCCAGCAGCATGGCGCCGATCAGCACAAACGCACCAGCGGTCAGGAAGCTGGACATGAAGCTGAAGTCTTTCTTGGTGATGATTGCTGTCGCAGACAGACCGACAAACGCAACAGCGGTCAGTGTCAGGGCCTGGGCGACAATCGAGGAAGCGCCGGCAGCTACAAACGCTCCGATGATCGGGCCCAGGGTGTAACCCATGAAGCCGGTCAGGGCGAACGTGGTCAGAATGCCCCAGGGGCTGTTCTTCAGCTTATAGGTCGCAAACAGCAGACCGATGTATCCCACAATGGTGATCAGGAAGCCCGGGTGGGTTCCGTTCATGTTCAGGAATGCAGTGAGCGCCGAGAAGGCGAGGGTCATGCCAAGCAGCATGTAGGTGTTGCGCAACACCTTCATCGCATCATCGCTGATGCCTGTGGTCGCGCGCTCGGTCTGGGGAGTCGAATAGGCTCCCTGAGAGTTTTGAACGCCGAATCGTCTGTCTTCCATTGTCATCTCCGTTTATAACGACTGGATACTGTGTCCCATAATAGTGTCAGATACGCAACTTTCAATCATTTACGACAGGAAACCGCCTCCCGGATTCCATTAAAAACCGTTAATGTTGAAAAATGCGGCGGGTTTTATGCAGAGCGTTGACAGCACAGGCAATTCCGGTATCATGCTCACCGCTGTCGCAATGGCAGCGAATGGAAAAACCGGTGGGCTGGCAGAGTGGCTTAATGCAGCGGTCTTGAAAACCGCCGAAGGTTTGTAGCCTTCCCGGGGTTCGAATCCCTGGCCCACCGCCATTTTTCCTCTCACTTCTTTATCTCCCGAAGCCCCTGTTCTCCACGCACCACTTTTTGGTGAAGCGACGTGGTTATCCCTACTTGGTTTGAAGCCAGTTAACCCTCATTATCGGTGTATAGAGACTAAGAGGGTTTGTTATGACTGATTTGCAGAATATTCAGACACCTGGTACCAGTTCTGCCGAACGCCGGGATCGGAAATTCTCTGTGTCTGCCAATCGGGGCAAGGCGAGCCATAAGGTGCGCTACGTGGAGGCCGGCGGTGCGGCAGTCGATGCGGACGAATGCACGTTCTGTCAGTCTGTACCGGATCTTTCAGTAGATACTTGGGAGAAGGGGAAAGACCGGAGCAACTGATGTCGCTCCGGTTCTGAGTTAAGTCCGGATCAGAGATTCCTGCCCGGATAGATCATTTCTTTCTGCTCGTCGGCTCGTTGCTGGCGCGCGGCCAGAGCCTCAGGCTCGTTCTTTGGCACCAGCCAGCCTTCCAGGTTTTCCTCGATCAACTTCACCAGGGCTTCGATATGCCCCGGCGTTGCGTTTAGCGCTGTGATATAGCTGAACCCCTCACCGCCAGCCTCCATAAAGTATTCGCGGTTTTCCTCGTCGATTTCCTCAATGGTTTCCAGGCAATCCGATGAAAAGCCGGGGCAGAAGACATCGATGGATTTAACGCCCTTGCCTGGCAGCGATTTCAGGGTCTCATCGGTGTATGGCTTGAGCCACTCTTCCTTGCCAAACCGGGATTGGAAGGTGGTCATGTAGTCTTCCTTGCTCAGGCCGAGCCGTTCCGCCAGTAGCCTTGAGGTTTTGTGGCACTCACAGTGGTACGGGTCGCCTTTGGTCAGGTACTTCAGTGGCACCCCGTGGTAGGAGAGCACCAGCTTTTGATTGCGCCCATGGTTCGCCCAATGCGCCTCGATATGGCGCGCCATGGCTTCAATGTAAGGCGGGTAATCCGGGTAGTGGGAAATAAACCGGAAATCTGGAAGCCAGCGTCGCTTGGTGAAATCTTTGGCGATGGCATCGAAGGTGGATGCAGAGGTCGAGGCGGAGTACTGCGGATACAACGGCAAAACCAGCAGCTTCCGCACGCCCTGTTCCTGCATCTCATCCAGAACCCGGGCGATCGACGGGTTGCCATAACGCATGGCAAACCCGACTACCACATTGGGGCCATACTTGCGCTTGAGCGCCTCACGGATGCCCTCAGCCTGCTTTGCGGTGTGCAACAGCAGGGGAGAGCCTTCCGGCTGCCACACGCTGGAATAAGCCGCTGCACTCCGCTTGGGGCGAATGCGCAGAATAACCCCGTGCAGGATCAACCACCACAGAGGCCTTGGCAGCTCCACTACACGCGGGTCCGAGAGAAATTCAGCCAGGTAACGGCGGAGTGCCGACGTGGTCGGGGCGTCCGGGGTGCCCAGGTTGGTTACCAGCACTCCCAGCCGGTCAGACTGATTATGGCTGAAATTCTCTGAACCTTTGTATTGCATGCGGTGGATCCTGAACGTTGGTTAGGCGGTTGGACTGTCAGCCTTTCTCGGCGGCCTGCTGTGCCATCCGTGGTGCAAGGCCGGAAATGTCGTAACCGGCATTGCGTGCCTTGGTAAAGATTTCATTGGCTGACGTGTTTCGGGCCGCACTCAGTGCCCAGAGAACGGTACAGCGGGTTCCGGAGCGGCAGAATGCCAGTACGGGTTTTTCGGCGTCCCGGATCATTGGTGCAAAGCGATTTACGTCGTCATCGGTGATGTTTCCGGACTCTACCGGCATGTATACCCACTCCAGGCCCTGTTCCCGGGCCGCTGCTTCAATGTCCGACATTGCCGGCTGGCCGGGCTCTTCCTGATCGGGGCGGTTCGCCACCAGGGTTTTGAAGCCCAGCTTCGCGGCTGCCGCCACGTCTTCGACGGAAATCTGGGGCGCTACCGAAATGTTGTCATCAATCTTTCTGATATCCATGGATGTCTTCTCCGAATCGGGTAATGGAGCTGCCGCCATGATCGCACAGCCTCGGGGCTGTGTCAGAATGACGGCAGGGAAATTAACAGAAAATGCCTACGCTTTCGCGCGGTTGCGCTCAATCACTTCGAAGATGCCCATGCCGGCGACCATCGCCGCAACAAACACCGCCGCCTTGGTTTCGCCGGCACCGAGTGCTACCAGCCCAGGTCCAGGGCAAAAGCCGGCAATACCCCAGCCAACACCGAACATCAGGCCGCCCAGAACCAGCCGTTTATCGATATGGGTGCTTGCGGGCATTTTCATGTGGAAACCGAGAAAGGAAAGGGTGCGTTTGCGAGCTACGGCAAACGCAACCACACCCACCATGATGGCTCCGCTCATAACAAAGGCCAGTGACGGATCCCAAAGGCCGGCGATATCCAGGAAGCCCAGCACTTTTTCCGGATTCGCCATGCCGGACACGATAAGCCCCAGACCAAAGACCAGGCCGGCAAACAGGGAAGCAAGAGAAAATTTCATGGCATCAGACTCCCAGAAGATGACGAATAACATAAACAGTGACAAACCCTGCAGCCATAAAGCTGAGAGTTGCCGCCAGCGAGCGAAGCGAGAGCCGGGAAAGGCCGCAAACCCCGTGTCCACTGGTGCAACCCGAGCCGTACCGGGTACCAATGCCCACCAGCAGCCCGGCAACGATGAGCGCGGGGTAGCCGGCCTTGATCTCAATAGTTGGTAGCTCTGTCACCAGTAACCAGACTGCTGGTGCTCCGATCAATCCGATAAGGAACGCCAGGCGCCAGGCCATATCGCCTTTTGCCGGTGAAAGAAGCCCGCCAAGAATGCCACTGATGCCCGCAATCCGTCCGTTGAGAAGCAGAAAGCTGGCTGCGGCAATGCCCACCAGAATGCCACCCAACAGTGCCGACCAGGGGGTGAAGTTACTCCACGCGATTTCAATCATCTGATACTCCGAGTGCTAAAGTGATATTTTGGAATAAGCATATATCTGGGGGCAATAATACCAAAAAAAAAGCCCGGCAAAGGTTGCCGGGCAGAGGCGTGCGAGTAGTATCCATGAAAGACTTCCAGACAAACCGGCATCAGCAGGGACGCCGGTATTGGGAAGTATTGACTATATTTTGAACACTTCAAGCGAGAGTGACTTTCGTTTGAAAACATTTTTTCATATCGGATACGTCTTTATACTGCGGCCTTTCACTGTGCGGTTTGCAGGCCGACTGAAATCCGGCCAAAGCTGTAATACAATAGGCCTTCGAAAGAAATATCCGTACCCCCGAGGTTGTTACATGTCTGACGAGAACGACGATAAGCCCGAGAATGATCCGCAACTGGCGGCAAAAATCAAGGGTTCTGCCCGCCAAATCTGGTTGGCAGGGCTGGGCGCCTACACCAAGGCCGAGGAGGACACAGGCCGCTTTTTTGATCGTCTTGTTCAGGAAGGTGAGCAATTGGAGAATAAAACCCGGGGCGTGGTGGAAAAACAGATCAAGTCCGTTGAGGACCGTGTTGAAGGGGTTCGCGAGCGTGCCACTGGCACCTGGGACCGGCTTGAACACATGTTTGATGAACGAGTATCCGGGGCACTGAGGCGGCTGGGGATCCACCGTCGGGAAGAGATCGAATCCCTGGAACGTCGGATTGAGGCCCTTGAATCAGAACTCACCCGCCTGCGCAATCGTGCCGGTGACGACGAAGAGTAACTTCACGGCTCAGAGATAATCCCGGCTCATCAGCCGGGCTTCCTCCCGGTCAGCCGGAGCAAGGTACGGCAGTACCAAGTGCATCATCTGGTAAACACCGCGCCCCGGATCCACTGCCTCCCGGTCATCCAAGTGGGAGAGCGTATCGAAAGCGCTCCAATAACAAGCGGTTAGCGTCAACTGCTCACAGAGAGAGTCAAGTTCTTCCTGTTCGATCGCCATAATGCCCTGGCGCCGAAAGCTCTCGCAAATCGTCTTGAAAGCCAGTCTCTTCTTCTTCTGGATACGCTTGAACCGTACCTGCAGCTGATCGTACCGGGACAACACGTTAACCAGATCCTGATAGAGAAACCGATAGCGGGCCACGGTCTCGAACAGCAGATGCAGGAAGAACCCCTGCTGGTCGAGGCTGATGTCGGCATCTTCCGGAACCGCCAGCAGATCCACCATGTCGTGCTCGTACTGGTCGAAAAGCTCTTCGACAATGTCGCCCTTGCTCTTGAAGTGGTAGTAGAGGTTGCCCGGGCTGATGTCCATCTCATCAGAGATCAGCAGGGTGGTGACATTGGGTTCGCCGACGGTGTTAAACAGCGCCAGGCTGGTCTGGATGATACGGTCGCGGGTTTTGATTTTTTTCATATCGCGCCGGGCCAGCCCCTAGAGTTCGAAGCTCGCCCAGACCGGACAATGGTCGGACGGCCGTTCCATGGCGCGAATGTCGTAGGAAACGCCAGCCTGGCGGGCCTTCGGCAGCAGGCTGTCATTGGCCATGATCAGATCGATCCTGAGACCCCGCTTGGGGTCGCGTTCAAATCCTTTGCTGCGGTAGTCAAACCAGCTGAAGGTATCCGCCTCATCCGGGTTAAGGTGCCGGAACACATCGGTATAACCCCGCGACTCAACCTGTCCCAGCCATTCCCTCTCCTCCGGGAGGAAAGAGCATTTGCCTGTCCGCAACCAGCGTTTGGCGTTGTCTGCGCCTATACCAATGTCCTTGTCGGTGGGAGAGATGTTCATATCACCCATGACCACAACATGGCCGCCGGCTTTCTTTAGCTCATCCAGGTAGCGCATAAGGTCGGCGTAGAACTTTTCCTTGGCAGGGAACTTCACCGGGTGGTCACGGCTTTCTCCCTGTGGAAAATAGCCATTAACCACCGTCAGTTTTTCACCATTGACGGTGAAATGGCCGGTAATCAGCCGCCGCTGGGAATTCTCGCCGTCCCAGGGATAGCCTTTGACAACCTCGTCCGGCTCCGCCTTTGAGAGCAGGGCAACGCCGTAGTGGGTTTTCTGGCCGTGGAAATGCACGTGGTAGCCCAGTTCGCGGATCGCCTCGACCGGAAAGTCGTCGTCCTGAACCTTGGTTTCCTGAAGTCCGATAAAGTCGGGAGCAAGGGCGTCGATAACAGCCTCAAGCTGGTGCAGGCGGGTACGGATACTGTTGACGTTGAAAGAGACGAACATCATTGCAAAAAAATCTCCGGCGTTAATTCCTGCCGGAGTTTAACACACTGGCCCCCGGGGTCTGCCTTGGCAGGGGCGACAGTTTCAGGGGGTCAGTTCACAATCCGGGTAGGTATCCACGGAATAGCGGATATGAGCGGTGTAGTTCTCGTCCTGGTTTTTTCGGATATTGGTCAGGCCGAGATAATCGGAGAGGGCGCCAGCGTCGTTGTAACCCAATACAATGGGATCCACCAGGAATCTCAGCACCATGCCTGTCGGGCGTATCTGTACCACATGGTCGGCATTCACCCGGTCGTTCTCGACCCGTTCCAGCACGAAGCCATAATGCTCGCCCCGGGTAGGCCCGAGAAACCGGAATTCAACCGGCTCGCCGACCACAACACTCTGCCAGTTCTGACGGACGAAATTATCGAACCCGGCATCCACAACGGTGTTGGCCGGGTATGTCACCTCGAATCGCTCTGAATCGCCGCCGGGCGTCTGCCAGTCAATCACCAAAGTGTCCGGTGCAGGGTAGGTGATCTTCATCTCTTCATTGAATGTCGGCTGAACAAAGTCTACGGACGGACGCAGTGCTGAAGCCTCGTATTCAAGGCCCTTGCGGGCGAACGACTCGTCCGCGTCCGGTTTGAAGTAGGTCACCCCGTGTTGCCGGGGCCGAAACACGCCCTCCTGACAGGTTCCGTCAACCGAGTGGCGTTCCTCGTAGATCTCTCTGCCATCGGCGGTGGTCGCAATTCCGGTAAAGCGAAGATCCTGCGCCAATGCCGACAGGGATGCTGCCATCAAGGCAAAGGGAACAAGTGCAATCGTGTTTTTCATCGCACCAGCTCCGGATAAAGCTTTTTACGGGCGAACAAAAGCAATGGGAAAACAATCAGCCAGCCGAGTCCGAGCGCAATCAGTGACGGCACCAGTTCCGGCAGCTGCACTGCACCGAGCTGGCTCGCCGACCAGTACGCGAATGGGCCGGCGAAGGGCGCAAGCACGAACG
Source organism: Marinobacter sp. BW6 (assembly GCF_008107725.1). Lineage (GTDB taxonomy): Bacteria > Pseudomonadota > Gammaproteobacteria > Pseudomonadales > Oleiphilaceae > Marinobacter. The sequence continues at coordinate 146,729 of NZ_VIRN01000037.1, read as the reverse complement.
GCAGCCAGGCTTTTTTGCTGATCCAGTCCAGAGAGTGGCTCAGTGTCGTCATGAAGATGGCCCAGATCGCCACCAGCCACGGTGGCGTCAGCATCACCTGGCCTGTACCGTCGTCCAGAATCCCGGTACGGAACCAGATGCCGTCCAGAATGGAGCCAACCACGGTGCCGAGGCCGATGAACTGCAATTCGGTCATCCGGCTCTGGCTGACCAAGACAAAATGCAGCACCAGAAACACCACCACGATACCGGCACCGAACAGACTCGGGTAAAACACACAGGCGAACCAGCCAGCTTGAAATAGAAGGAAGTTCAGTACGTTACGGGTGGTTTCTGACGGAATCATACGCTCAGAATATTCTCGCGTTTGTTGCCGGGCTTGGCGAACACCAGCTGCGCCACGCCAATGGCACGCTCGCTGAAGCCGGCTTCACAGTAGGCAAAGTAAAAGTGCCACAGGCGCCGGAATGCCTGGTCATAACCCATCGCCTCCAGCTTATCCCGCTGGGCCATGAACCGGTCGCACCAGTCCCGAAGCGTACGGGCGTAATGGAAGCCGCTGTCTTCGGTATGGGTCAGCACCAGTTTGCTTTCTTTGCGAACCGACTCCAGGATCGCCCCGAAGGATGGAATAAAACTACCCGGGAATATGAAGCGCTGAATAAAGTCCACGTTCTTCAGGGCCCGCTGGTAACGCTGTTCTGGCATGTTGATGGCCTGCACAAGCGCCAGGCCATCCGGCTTGAGCAGAGCGTTAATCTGGGAGAAGTAGCTGTCCAGGAACTGTGGACCGACCGCTTCGATCATCTCGATGGAGACCAGTTTGTCGAACTGGCCCTCAAGGTCCCGGTAATCGTCAAACAGGAGGGTAATACGGTCTTCCAGACCCTCGTTCTGAACCCGCTCTCTGGCCAACTCCAACTGTTCTCTGGAAATGGTCGTGGTGGTTACATGACAGCCATAATGTTTGGCAGCGTGAACCGCAAAACCGCCCCAGCCAGTGCCGATTTCAATCACCTTGTCGCCGGGTTGGAGATCAAGTTTCCGGCAAATGGTGTCAAGCTTGTGAACTGCGGCTTCTTCGAGCGTTGAATCGGTACTCGGGTAGATGGCCGAAGAATACATCATGGTCGGGTCGAGAAAAGTCTCGAACAGGTCGTTGCCCAGGTCGTAATGGGCACTGATGTTCTTCCGAGACCCTTCTTTGGTGTTCCGGTTCAGCCAGTGCAAACCTTTCAGCGCCGGCTTGGTAACCCAGCTGAATCGGTCTTCAAACTCGTTCATGCGGTCAACGTTACGGGTAAAGAACCGGAGCAGGGCAACCAGATCCGGCGTCGACCAATCACCGGCCACATATGCCTCGGCCGCGCCAACACTGCCGCCGGTCAGAAGGTCCCGCCAGGTACTGTGATCGTGGACAATCAATTCGGCAGGTTGAAATTGGCTATTGCCGTCTCCGAACACAAGGTCTTCATATCCGGATTCCCTTACCGTTAGCTGGCCTTCGCCCAGTAACCGGAGCTGCTGAATCACCAGGGTTCTCGCAAACCGGCTGATGGCCGGTAAGCTACTTGAGCCGGAGTTGGTATTTGCAACCGAAGTATTCAGGTTCTCCATGAACTTACCCTTCCACGAATCTTGTCATTGGTCTCGGAGCTGGTGACATCCAGCCCGGAATCATCGTGCCCACGGCGGTAGGCGGTATCGTCCTCGGAAAGCTTGTCGGGGTGGGTGTAGAACGGTGCCCCCTTGAGCTTGAGACGGAGGGCGTGCCAGTAGATGCCTGCCACAACCTTGAATGCTTCAAGCGGAAACTTTCGAAGACTTCTATGCACATCTTTACGAGTGAGAGGGGTACGTTGGACTACCAGAGTGGCGTCAAAATGCTTGCGACCTTCTTCCAGAACATTCATGTGAATTCTGAGATCAGGGCCCCTGAAACTGAATGTCCATTCGTAATGCTGGTTCATGCCGTTGAAAGGCGACACATGAAAGCGTTTGCTGAAACCAAACTGTTCGGTGCGCCAGCCCGCCTCGTTGGGCTCTGCACCCGTCGTCTCCAGGCAATAGGCATGACGGTCATGCCAGGGTGTGTTGGTAATCTCGGCCACGATGACCTTTGGAACCACACCATCCGCCGGGCATGCCCCGGCGCGATAGCAGAAGTAGAAGCTGACCGGATTGAACACGTAACCAAAGTAACGCGGATGGGTAATCAGCTCGACTTCACCATCCGGGCGCCAGCCGGTGGCCTGTTCCACGTGGTCACGCAAAGCGCCAGACAGGTCGCCTGTCTCCGGCCGGAAGTAATCCCTGCGCTTCAGAGACATCCAGTTGAACCGTTCCAGGGAAAATAACGGGCTGATACTGGAAACCTGATTCCACTCGTCGGTGTCGAGGGCCAGCATGCCGGTGCTGTAGCTGAATTCGTGTTGCACCGGGTACTTCCGCCTGTGCCGGACAGTACCCTCCAGCCACTGGCTGTTCACGGTCAAAGCTCCACCCCGAAGGCCCGGGTTACCCGAAGCGCACTTCGGACTCCGTCTTCGTGGAAACCGTTGAACCAATAGGCGCCACAGTAGTGGGTGCGGTTGCGGTTACCGATTTCATCGTAGCGTTCCTGAGCGGCCACCGCATCCAGGGTGAACACCGGGTGAGCGTACTCAAAGCGCTTGATTACCATGTCGGGATTGATATCGCGGCTTCGATTGAGCGTCACGCAGAAGGTCTCCGGGGCGTCGTGGAAGTTCTGCAAAACATTCATGTTGTAGGTGACGGAGACAGGTTCCGTGCTGTGGGTCGGAATGAAATAGTTCCAGGCGGCCCAGGCACGACGGTTGTCCGGCAACACGCTGCTGTCCGTATGAAGTACTACGTCGTTGTTCTGGTACGCCATGGCACCCAGAACATCCTTCTCTTTGTCGGTCGGGTCTGCAAGCATGGCCAGCGCCTGATCACTGTGGCACGCAAAAATCACCTGGTCGAAGTGGTGATCCTGGCCCTTTACCGAGACAGTCACGCCGGTTTCATCCCTGACCACCCTGTCGACGGGGCTGTTCAGGTGCGTGGCATCGCCCAGGCGTTCCATCATCTTTTTTACGTATTGGGCGGAACCGCCGGAGATCACCCGCCACGTAGGGCGGTCATCCACCGACAGCATGCCGTGATTGTTAAAAAACTGCAGAAAGAATCGGATTGGAAACTGTTCCAGAATGATCTCCGGCGCTGACCAGATGGCCGCACCCATGGGGACAATGTAGTAATTCCTGAAATAGCGGGAGTACCCATTCCGGTTCAGGTACTCCCCCAGTGTTTCTTCATTGTTGATGTTGCCGGCTTCAAGGTCTGCACGGGTTTCCTTGTTAAAGCGCAGAATCTCCCTTACCATCTTCAGGAACGGCAGGTTGAGCAGATTCTTTCGCTGGGCAAACAGGGTGTTCAGACTTGTGCCGTTGTACTGCAGGCCGGTGCTGCTGCAGTCCACGCTGAAGCTCATGTCGCTGACTTCCGACGGAACTCCCAACCGCTCCATCAGTTTGATGAAATTCGGGTAGGTCCAGTCGTTGAACACGATGAAGCCGGTATTTACCGGCCAGGTCCGGCCACCAGCCTCGACCTGTTCGGTATTGGTGTGACCGCCGGCATAGTTGCCCGCTTCAAAAACCTGAACATCGTGTTTCTCGGCCAAAAGCCAGGCAGCCGTGAGGCCGGAAACGCCGGCCCCAATGACAGCAATCCGCTGACGCTCACTACTCATCCATTGTTTTCCTGTTTGGTGTTGCTTTTACGGGCCATGGAGGCCGACATACGGTCGATCAAGGGCCGGGGAAGGGCGCCCAGAGCTTTCAGCATCCAGGTGAAACGCTTGGGGAATGCGATCTCGTTCTTGCCACGCGCCAGGCCACTGACAATGCGTTCCGCCGCATCCTCTGCGGAAACGAGAAAGGGCATCGGAAAATCGTTACGGTCGGTCAATGGTGTCTTGACGAACCCGGGGGAAACCACCACTACGTCGATCCCCTCGGCGGCAAGGTCAGCCCGGAGGGCATGGGCAAAGTAGGTCAGGGCCGCCTTGGAAGCGCCGTAACCCTCAGCCCGACCAAAGGGGAACCACCAAGCTGAAGAACTGACGATCACGAGGGTCGCCGGCTGTCCTTTGGCCCGGCTACGCCTGAGGGCAGGCAGAGCAATATCGAGACATCGCGCCGTACCAATCACGTTGGTGTGAATGTTCTTCTCGATAACGTCGCTGTTGTAGCGCGCTATCTCAAGATATTCACAGGTGCCGGCGTTCAGTATCACCATATTCAGGTCGCCGTGGTTTTCCAGCGTACCAGCAATGGCCTGGAGGTCTTCTTTGCTGGTGGTGTCTGCCGCCGCCGGTATAATCCGTTCTGGCGCTGCTGAAGCCAGTTCCTCCAGAGCCCCCTGACGGCGGCCGGTAATCACGAGCCGGTGACCACCGCGCGCCAGAGCGCGGGTGACGGATTCACCAATGCCGGAACTGGCGCCGGTAATCCAGATATTCGAGGTTTCCTGAAGTCGATCACTCATCCTGCCTGGTCCTTGATCCAGCGAATGGCCCTGCCAATCACCGGCAGGTTTTCATAGAGCATTTCTCCTGCGTCAAAGTAATCGCGGTGATAGCAAACCATGCCGTTCCGGATCTCCAGGTGGCTGATGCCCTGAACCTGAACTTCCCGGCCTTTGCGAATGCGCTTGTGACGCAAATGCATAACCCAGGGCACGGCAGCAAACTCCCCCTGGACAACTGCGTCACCAAACTCGAAGCGACAGGAGATAACGTTCGCATAAGCATCAGCGAAATAGCGGGTCAGCTCATCAAGTCCGCTAACGATGCCCAAAGGATCCTGAAATCGGATGTCTTCGCTGTAGACCCGGGACAGCTTGTTGAGATTGCCTTTATCAAGCTCGTTGAACAGCGCCCGGAAACTATCCAGCGTTGCTGGAACCGCCGAGTTACGCGCTCCTACTTCGATTTTTGAGGCGGTTGTCATTGCCTGCTCCTCCTCATTCTGTCCAGTTCGCGTGTTTCTTTCTGAATATGCTTGGGTATCGGGTTCAGCTCCCAAATGATGCCAAGCTTTGACATCAGCCAGAGGCCATACCAGGTGATGTCAATTTCATACCACCGGAATCCCTGGCGCACAGACTGGGGCCAGCGGTGATGGTTGTTGTGCCAGCCTTCGCCAAGGGTGAGAAGGGCCAGCCAGAAATTGTTCCGGCTGTCGTCTGATGTCTCGAATCGGCGCTTGCCCCAGACGTGGGACAGCGAGTTGATCGAGACCGTGGCGTGAAACAGCATCACCGTCGAGATAAAGAAGCCCCACACGAGCAGTTGCAGCCCATTCGTTCCCAGGCCTGGCGCCCAGGCCGCCAGCGCCTCGCCGAGGCCGTAGATGCCGACGGCTGCCAGAGCAGGCACGAGTGCATCGAACCGGTTGATCAGTTTAAGCTCGGGGAATTTAAGCCAGTCTCGAATCCGCCGCTCATCGGTCGCGAAGCCGGCGTCACAGGTGAACCAGCCCATGTGAGACCACCAGAAACCACCCTGATGGGGCGAGTGCAGATCTTGAACATCATCGGAGTGCTGATGATGATGCCGGTGATGAGCCGCCCACCATAGAGGACCGCGCTGGGCGGCGCTGGCTCCGAGAACTGCGAACACGAATTGCGCAGGGCGACTGGTTTTGAAAGTCTTGTGGGCGAAGTAACGGTGGTAAAACCCGGTAATCGCAAACATGCGCACGAGAAAAAAGGCGATCGCAAACCCGAGGGCGAATGCGCTAACGCCGGTATAGAAAGCCAGCAGACACGCGAGGTGAAGTGCTATAAACGGAATAACCCGTAAAAAGTTGAACGATCTGGACGTGGTGTCAATGTGATCCGAACCTGCCTCGGAGTCGAACCACCTCAGAATGTTTGTTAGCCAATGCTGCATTCGGGTCATACCCTGATTGCCCTTTCTCTTTTGTGGAACCTGGATCGCACACTCAGCCTTGTGGCCAAAGCCGTTTCTTGGAGAGTTGTACGATCTCACTACCGGAATTGGATGCACGATAAACCATGTTTAATCAAACCTTTGATTTCCCTCTTATACGCCGTATCGCTATTGTTGGTTCAGGCCTCGCCGGGCTCACCGCGGCTATTCAACTGAAGGGCCTCGGGCATGAGGTCACTGTATTTGAGAAGAGCCGGGGGCCGGGTGGCAGACTTGCGGCCAAAAGGGTAACCGGCGGATCAGCGGATGTGGGTGCACAGTACTTCACCTCCAGGAATCCGGATTTCCTTCCCTTTCTCCGTAAATATGCCGGCGCTGATAGTTTTGGACCGTGGGAGGGCCGTTTTGGTTTCCAGACGGGCACCGGTCATTGGGAGCCGTTTCCTGAGGAAATCCGTTTTGTCGGTACGCCGCGCATGACCGCCATTACCCGGGCACTGTCTGAACATGCACGGGTTGTCACTGAAACCCGGGTCGGCATTTTGGCCCGAAACGACCATTCCTGGGGCATTTCGGACACCTCTGGCAACCACCTGGGCGACTTTGATGGGGTGATTATCACCGCGCCGCCGGCACAGGCCCGGGAACTGCTGGCGGATAGCGGTCTGCACGAACTTGCCTCCCACCTTGACGATCCGGTTAGCCGGGTCCTGCCATGCTGGGCCGTTGCCGCCCACTTCCAGGTATCGCCCTGGCCGCATCACGAAGGAATGCGCTGCAAGCACCCGGCGCTGTTCTGGGTGGCCAACAACTCCAGCAAGCCCGGTCGAGACGATGAGGGTCAGTGGTGGGTTTTGCACGCCAGCCCGGCCTGGACCGAAGACCATGTGGATACACCAGCCGAGGAAGTGGCCGAAAAACTGTTGGCTGCGTTTCGTGAAACGACCGGCTTCGATACCGGTCCGGACGAAGTTGTTAGCCATCGCTGGCTCTATGCCCGCTCTGAAGGCGGAGAACACCCTGGTCATCTATGGTTCCCGGATTACAAGATCGGGCTTGCAGGGGACTGGCTTAGTGGCGGCAGGGTAGAGGGTGCCTTCGACAGTGCCTGCGGACTGATTGCCGAACTCAACGCGGTTCCCGTTACTCAGTGACAGACTCCTGGCTGCCGGTGGTGACATCGGGCCGGGTGTAGAAATGGGTGATGGTGCCGTCACTGAACTTGCTGAAGAAGGCGCTCACATCGGTGATCTTCTTCAGCGAACGGGTACGGTGAATGGGCTCGCGCACCAGCACCTTGATACCGTTGAAATTGTCCTGGATGTTGGAGAACCGTGCCCGCATGGAGCAGGTCACTACCTGGGCCGGGTTGAGGGAAAGCTCTCCGGCCAGCCAAGTGCTGTGCCGCTCAATACTCCTGGCTGAAAGGTCTTCCCGGGTATCCAGGTGGTTCAGCTTCACCCGGTTCACAATACAGAAAGAAAAACTCTTTGGGTGCTTGCGCGCCACTTTCCGGAACGCCTCCCAGAAAAAGTTGTCGGTGAGCTCTGCAAAATAGGCCATATCGCTCAGGCAGGTATCCACCCATTCGAAATTCTCCGGGTCATCCAGGACCTCGTTGATCGCTTCCCGAAGCAGCCAGTCAAAGCCAAGCGCTGTCTTGTGGGCATAGACTTTCCGGTACATCTGGTGGCGACTGTAAACAAAGTCTTCCAGCGCACCCAGCCCTTTCTGAGTGATGGCAAGCCCCAACCAGGGTTCAGACACATCCCAACCAAAGCGCAGGTTACTCAGCAGGTGGTCCAGGTTGAAGCCGCCAATGGTGACCGACGAGTGGAAGCCATCGCGCAACATGTAGTCGGCCCGGTCGGCATCGATCTCGCCGGAGACAATGGACGACAGGAGGTCCATTACCAGCCCGGGGATGTTGTCGCTGAGAGGTGAACCCGCGGCGGCATCTTCGCCCGCAATGAATGCCCAGAAAGTGCGGGCATGGCGACAGAATGTTTCGCTGGGCTTTACTTCTGTTGTTTCCATGATGCCGATAACATCCCGGGCGTAGAGACCGGCACTCTCCAGATCCACTGCCATAAGCACATCGTGAGCCACACGCACAGAATAATGCTCATGTTCCAGTTCTTCGGGCTCTTCCGGGTGATAGGCAGAATAATCCACGCCACGCCAGAGGTCGCTGAATCGGCCAGGTCGCGACATGAGTTCCCGTATACGCCGGGCCTGGGTGAACTGATGGGAAAAGCTGGAATGGCCACTGTCGTGCAGCAGGCAGCCCAGCCGGATGGTTTTGGCCAGGTAGTCGATGGCGTCGAGCTGGCTCAGGCTCAGGTCCGTCTGCTCACTGAGCTGGCGCTCTCTCAGGTAGGCATCAATCATGGACCGGAACATCCGGGTGCCCACGTGCATAACACCGATACTGTGAAGGAACCGTGAATGGGTCGCGCCGGGAAAAACCAGGCTCAGGATGTCGTTCTGGCAGATGTTACGCAATCGCTGGAACAGCGGGTGATCGATCACCTGGATTTCGTGCCGGTAAAGTGGAATCCCTCCGTGAACCGGATCCATGATCAACTTGTCATAGGCTCCGAGAAGATCGTTAACGGCACGTCGCATCAGATGGAATCTCCCAATTTCATAAAACTGGCCTTGTTATATCACAGGGGCGTGCCAGAATAGGCTTAATCATGCCAATTTATCGTTTATCGCTGGTAGTTTAGGGCAGTCGCCATGATCTCGCGCACCGAGCGCATACTTATAATAGACGCCGATGAAAAGTCCCGTATGGATCTCGCCCGGTACCTTGAAGCGAGGGGATTCTACGTGACCGGGTACCCGGATCTCGCGGGCGCCAAGGCGCTCTTTGACGATAACATTCCAGACGTCATTTTTGCAGATCTGTCTCCGGAGGCCATCCGGGACCTCGCCAACCGTCTCGAAGAAGCCGAAACCTTCACCCCCATCGTAGCCTGTTCATCGAGTGAATCCAGTGCCGATGTGGTCAGTGTCCTGAGGGCTGGGGCCGCGGATTTTGTCCTGAAACCCTGCAACGACGACAAGGGTGCGCTGGATGATGTACTCGGAAAACTGTTCGACCGGGTCCGGGTTAACCGGCTGAACCAGCTTTACCGGCAGGAGCTGGAAGAGGCCAACCGGGATCTGCGGGATGGCATTGCCGAGCTACGGGCGGATCAGCGCGCCGGCCGGAAAGTCCAGCTACGGATGCTGCCGGAACACGAGCAGGTCATGAGTGGCTTGCACGTGGATCACATGATCAAACCGTCGCTCTATCTGAGCGGTGATTTTCTGGACTACTTTCGTATTTCCGACGACAAGGTCCTGGTCTACATCGCCGATGTTTCGGGCCATGGCGCGAGTTCTGCGTTCGTGACGGTACTGCTGAAAAACCTCACCAACCGGCTGCAGCGAAACTTCCGCCGGGGTTCGAGTGAGGACATCCTGTATCCGGACCGATTCCTGGAGCGAATCAACTCGGAGTTGCTGGATACCGGCCTCGGCAAACACGTAACCGTTTTCGTCGGCATCATTTCCCTGAGCGAACGTAAGTTAAATTATGCGGTGGGGGCACACTTTCCAATGCCCATACTGTCCTTCGAGGGCGGAGAGACGGCGTTTCTCGAAGGCAGTGGGTTGCCGGTGGGCCTTTTCGAGACCCCGGAGTGGGAGGTTTACGAAGTAGCCCTGAACAAACCCTTCTATCTGACGCTGTTTTCGGATGGAATTCTGGAGGTTATCCGGGAAAAAGGGCTGGATGAAAAGGAGCGGACACTACTTGAACTCGTTTCGGGAGGTCGTCACACTATCGCCTCCCTTGGTGAAGCTCTCAATCTCGAACAGATCACAGAGCTTCCGGACGATATCGCTATCGTATCGGTAACTGATACCATAAACGGATCAGATAACACCCCGTCGAAATAGTGGCAGTGTGAAACATGGCTGGTTACAAGATCCTGCAAGCTGAAAAACAGGGCATTTATGTCCTGAAGTTTATTGGGGAAATCCGGCTGAACCTGTGTTCGACGCTGGACAATCTGGTTGAGTCCATCACTCAGGACCCCCAGTTCAAAACCGTGGTAATCGACCTGACCGAAACCGAGATCATCGATAGCACCACACTCGGCCTGCTGGCCAAGATAGCCATGGCGGCCCAGAAACAGAGCCATTTCCTGCCCACACTCATTTCGACCAACCCTGACATTACCCGCATTATCACGTCCATGGGGTTCGACAAGATTTTCATCATTGTTCGAGAACCCGCGTCCCGTATTGAAGAGCTTGAAGAAATACCTGTACTCAGGGCCAGCGAACAGCAGGTTCGGGACAAGGTTCTCGATGCCCACAAAGTGCTGATGGGCCTTAACAACCGGAACAGGGAAGAATTCAAGAATCTGGTGCGCGCTCTGGAATGTGAAGAGCCCAGTTAACGCCTTAAGCCGATTGCGCACGGCTGTGCTGGTTTCACGCCTGATCTGAAAAAACGGAAGAATTATGTCTGAACAATCGAGGCCTCAAAACATTGGGGGAACTGGTCCGGTGCACGATGTGGCGGTTCTGGGCGGTGGTAGTTTTGGTACCGCCATGGCCAAGGTGCTGGGCGAAAACGGTCATCGCGTGCACTTCTGGATGCGTGGTGAGGCCCAGGCCGAAGAAATTCGCAATACCCGGGTCAACAGCCGCTACATGCCGGACATCGAACTGGCCGGTGACATTCAGCCCACGACAGATCTGGCAGCCGCGGTCAGCAAGGCAGAAACCGTCTTTGTTGCCATTCCGAGCAAGGCCTTTCGGGCCGTCATCCGTGAAAACTGCGATAAATTCCGCGATGACCAGATTGTTATCAGCCTGACCAAGGGCATTGAAGAGCACGGCTTCAAGCTGATGAGCGAAATCCTCCAGGAAGAGATTCCCCGCTGTCGCACCGGTGTGCTCAGCGGCCCAAATCTGGCGGGTGAAATTGTCAACCGGGACCTTACCGCCACCGTGATTGCAGCCAAGGATCCCGATGTGCGTCGTTCCGTCCAGGATCTCCTGGGCTGCGAGTACTTCCGCGTCTACGCCAACGTGGATGTATATGGCGTGGAGCTCGCCGGGGCATTGAAGAATATCTATGCGATTGTCGCTGGCCTCGCCTCCGCTCTGGAGATGGGGGAGAACGCCAAGGCCATGCTGATTACCCGGGGCCTCGCAGAAATGAGCCGTTTCGCCGTCAGCCTCGGCGCCAACCCCATGACCTTTATGGGGCTTGCGGGTGTTGGCGACCTGATTGTGACTTGTACGTCGTCGAAGAGCAGGAACTATCGGGTGGGCTACTCGGTCGGGCAGGGCCAGAAGCTGGACGACGCCGTCGCGGAGCTCGGGCAGGTTGCAGAGGGCATCTATACCCTGAAGCTGGTTAAGGAAAAGGCCGAGGCCATTGGCATCTACATGCCTTTGGTTCGTGGACTTTACGAAATTCTGTACGAAAATGCTTCAATCAAGGCGGTGATCAACAGCCTGATGATGTCGGTCCAGAATTCCGACGTGGAATTTATATTGCCGCGTACCATCAGCCAGTAACCCGGCCAGACAACGTCGAACGAGGTCGGAAAGGAGAGAGCCCTTGCAACTGCTCATCATGCGCCACGGCGAAGCTGGCTGGCATACGCTGGATCAGGAGCGTGAACTGACCGAGTCCGGTCGGTTGGGCGTTGCCGAGGTTGCTGCCCGTATCGCCGAGTCGCCCTGGCGTCCAAAGTTGATCTGGAGCAGCCCCTATGTTCGGGCGCGGCAAACCGCCGCTATAGTCTCCGAGATTCTCAATTGCCCCGTTGAAGAAAAGATGTTTATTACTCCGGACGACGACCCGGGTGAGTGCCTTGATGCGTTAATTGAACCCCACGAATCGCCACTGCTGATCGTTTCCCACATGCCGTTGGTCGGAGGTCTTGCCACGTTGTTGGTGGACGCCCACCGTCGGGGCATCCCATTCATGACTTCTCAGGCTGTGATGCTGGACATGCCGGTGGTTGGTCCCGGTTGCGCAGACTTGAAAGCTCAGTTTCTGCCCTGATAGTCCGATTCCTGAATCCTCAAAATTCGAGCCTGATTATGTACAGCTTTCCGATTGACTACGTAGAGCCGGTATTCCGGCCCCCCAGTGAAGCCAAGTCATTGATCCTGCCGGTTACCAACGGCTGTTCCTGGAATAAATGCACCTTCTGTGAGATGTACACTCAGCCGCAGAAGAAATTCCGGGCCCGAAAGCCTGACGACGTGCTACAGGATATCCAGAATGCAGCCCGCAGCCTGGGTGGCGTTCGCCGGGTGTTTCTGGCGGACGGCGATGCCATGGTGCTTCCTACCCGTCGGCTGCTGGAGATTCTCGGCCAGCTACGGGAGGCTTTTCCGGACCTTCAGCGGGTTTCCAGTTACTGCCTGCCTCGCAACCTGGCGAAGAAGACCGTGGAAGAACTGGCGCAGTTGAAAGAAGCCGGCCTCCAGATCCTTTATGTTGGTATGGAATCCGGCGACGATGAGATCCTGCGTCGGGTCAACAAGGGCGAAACCTGGGAATCCACCCGCTCGGCACTGGTGAAGATCCGGGAGGCAGGCCTGACCAGTTCTGTGATGGTTCTCAATGGATTGGGAGGTGAGAGCCTCTCGCGTCAGCACGCGATCAACACCGCCACGCTTTGCAATGAGACTCAACCGGATTACCTGTCGACCCTCGTGGTCAGCTTTCCCCAGGGGGAGGAGCGTTTTCGGGAAGGCTTCGGTGATGATTTCGTCCCACTGTCCCAGCAGGGACTTTTCGAGGAAATTCGTCTCTTCCTTGAGCATCTCGAGCTCGACAAAACCATTTTCCGAAGTGACCACGCTTCTAACTATCTGGTTCTGAAAGGGACGCTCGGCAGAGATAAACAGAAAATGCTGGACCAGGTCAATCTGGCTATCACCAATCCTGGCGCAGCGCCCCTTCGTGCGGAATGGATGCGCGGGTTGTAATTCACCGAACCGGGAGCCACGGTTATGAGCATGAATCCGGAGAATCTCGCAAAGCAGGTGGAGGAAACCGTGAAAAATCCCGGGAAGCCGCCCCTCGATCAGTGGAACCCCGAGCTGTCGGGCGACATGGACCTTCGCATCAGCCGCGATGGCCAGTGGATTTTCAAGGGCGAACCACTAGCGCGGGAAGCCATCGTCCGGCTATTCTCCACCATTCTGCGTCGGGAGGAGGATGGCGAGTACTACCTCGTGACCCCGGTTGAAAAGTGGCGCATACAGGTTGAGGATTCGCCCCTGCTGGCTCATTCCCTTCGGGTAGCGGGAGAAGGCGACCGGCAAGTGATTTCTCTGACCACCAATGTGGGCGAAACCATTGATATTGGCCAACACCACCCCTTGCAAGTGAGCACCTATCCGGGGACGGACGAACCCCGTCCCATTGTGAAAATTCGTCATGGTGTCGAAGCGCGACTGGTCACCGCTGCCTATTACGACCTGGCCGAGCATGTGGTAGAACGAAATGAGGATGGCCATCCGGTTCTCGGGGTTTTCAGTCACGGAATTTTCTACAAAATGGGCAAGAGTGGTTGAAAACCCGGACCATGGCCCCAGAATTACGGTAGAAAACGCATTAACTCAGTTGTTAAACTGTGTTTTCATACTTGTTATGAGCCTGGCTCTCTAACGAGGCCCGGTGGTCGTTAGTCCCTCTGTGCAGTCTGGCTGTTCACGATCACTTTCGATTGCCTAAATTAATTAAACAGTCATTGCGACACGCAAGGAGATCACATGGCCCAACCTCGTGTTGTCACCATCCATTACACGCTCACCAACGATCAGGGAGAGCAGCTTGACTCCTCCCGCGTAGAAGGTCGTGAGCCTCTGTCTTACCTGGAAGGTGCACAGAACATTATCGGTGGACTGGAAAGTGCACTGAACGAAAAGAACGCAGGCGATCAGGTTAAGGTTTCTGTAGAACCTGGTGAAGGCTACGGCGAAGTTAACGAAGAGCTGATCCAGCCGGTTCCGCGTTCTGCATTTGAAGGCGTCGATACCATCGAGCCGGGCATGCAGTTCCAGGCGCAGACCCCGGGCGGCCCTCAGGTTGTTCGCGTGGTTGAAGTTGGCGACGAGACCGTCACCATCGACGCCAACCATCCGCTCGCCGGCGAGACCCTGCACTTCGACGTCGAAGTAGTCGAAGCTCGCGAAGCGACTGACGAAGAGCAAGAGCACGGTCACGCTCACTAAGCTTTTCTGAAGCGCTACAAAAACGGCTCCCACGGGAGCCGTTATTTTTATGCCCAAAATAATCATGTCGGATTACGGCTGCGCCTAATCCGACCTACAAAGACACCATTCGAAGCCTCACACCAACCCCGTAGGTCGGATTAGGCGCAGCCGTAATCCGACAGCCCAAAAAAAAACGGCCCTCTAGGGGCCGTTTTTATCACCGGAAGCCGAACTTACATGTTCGGATAGTTCGGGCCGCCGCCGCCTTCCGGAGTCACCCAGTTAATGTTCTGGGCAGGATCCTTGATATCACAGGTCTTGCAGTGAACACAGTTCTGGGCGTTGATCTGGAAGCGCTTACCGCTGCCGTCGTCTTTCTCGACAACCTCGTACACGCCAGCCGGACAGTAGCGCTGCGCGGGCTCGTCGTATTTCGGCAGGTTGTCACGGATCGGAAGCTCAGGATCTGTCAGCTTCAGGTGCACCGGCTGATCTTCCTCATGGTTGGTGTTGGAGATAAACACCGAGGATAGGCGGTCAAAGGTCAGGGTATTATCCGGCTTCGGATAGGTCACCTTCTTGCACTCGGCCGCCGGCTTCAGGGTAGCGTAATCCGGGGTCGTGTCATGGAAGGTGATCGGCAGGCTGCCACGCAGGATGTTCTGCTCGAAGAAGGCGATGGCACCGCCAACAATGTTGCCGAACTTGTGCATGGCCGGGCCGAAGTTACGCTCGGCGTAGAGCTCCTTGAACAGCCAGCTGTCTTCAAACTTCTTCTGGAAGCTGCTGATCTCTTCGCCGCTCTTGCCGTCCTTGAGTGCTTCGAAAACAGCCTCAGCGCCCAACATGCCGGACTTCATGGCAGTGTGGGAGCCTTTGATCTTGGAACCGTTCAGAGTGCCAGCGTCACAGCCCAGCAGCAGACCGCCCGGGAAGCTCATCTTGGGCAGAGCGTTGTAGCCACCTTTGGTGATTGCACGGGCGCCGTAGGATACGCGCTTACCGCCTTCAAGGTGTTTCTTGATCTCCGGGTGATGCTTCAGGCGCTGAAATTCCTCGAACGGGCTCAGGTGCGGGTTGCTGTAGGACAGGTCCGTGATCAGGCCCACATATACCTGGCCGTTTTCCAGGTGGTACAGGAAGGAGCCGCCGGTGGAACCGGTCTCTTTCAGCGGCCAGCCAGTGGTATGAACGACCAGGCCTGGCTCGTGTTTGGCCGGATCAATATCCCAGAGTTCCTTTATGCCGATACCGTAGTGCTGGGGATCCTTGCCTTCATCCAGATTGAACTCGTTGATCAGGCGCTTGCCCAGGTGACCACGGCAGCCCTCGGTAAAGAGGGTGTATTTGGCGCGCAGTTCCATGCCCGGCATGTAGCCGTCTTTTTCGGAACCGTCGCGGGCCACACCCATATCGCCGGTAATAATGCCTTTTACCTGACCGTCTTCAACGATGGTCTCGGAGGCGGCAAAGCCGGGATAAACCTCAACGCCAAGCTGCTCGGCCTGTTCGGCGAGCCAGCGGCACAGGTTGCCGAGGCTGATAATGTAGTTGCCATGGTTGTGCATGTTCTTGGGCACAAAGGCATTGGGGATCTTGGTGGCGCTTTCCTGATTTTTCAGCAGGAAAATGTCGTCACGGGTAACCGGCGTGTTAAGCGGGGCACCTTTCTCTTTCCAGTCGGGGAAGAGTTCGTTGAGGGCAGTGGGCTCGAATACGGTACCGGCCAGAATGTGAGCGCCGATCTCAGAACCTTTCTCTACAACGCATACGGTAAGTTCCTCGCCAGCTTCCTGTGCCAATTGCATGACACGGCACGCTGCAGACAGGCCCGCCGGGCCGCCGCCGACGATCAGAACATCAAATTCCATCGATTCGCGTTCCACGTTGGTCTCCTCAAACATCTTTAATGGATATTATATGCCCGCAGGCCAATTATTCTGGGTCGCCATCATACCGGTAAAAATGCCTATAGACGACTGCCCCAAGCCGGATGTCCCGACTTTCATAACCAAAAGGATACCGTATTTGAAGAATCAAACAAACGTTTGTTTGAAATTCGCTCTGTCCTTTGGCATTGTAAGAGCACACTGAAACATCGTGTGTTTTGAGTCGAAATCTAGTATCGTCTCATTGCCGTTCCCGGTCAATACCGGGGAATTGGCTGAAAGTTCAGTCCTGGCGCGTCGTTTGAGGCTATTGATTCTGCTGAGTGTTGCCTCCATTATTAGTGCGCATTGAATTCAGGCAGGCTCTGCGCGAGGACTGCAAGTCATAAACCCATCGTAGAAGAACGAGGAATCTATGAAGGTTCTGGTCGCTGTAAAACGAGTAATCGACTACAACGTAAAGGTGCGCGTCAAGCCGGACAACACCGGTGTTGATCTCGCCAACGTCAAGATGGCAATGAACCCGTTCTGCGAAATCGCGGTAGAAGAAGCCGTTCGCCTGAAAGAGAAGGGTGTTGCCAGTGAAATCGTAGTGGTATCCATTGGCCCGAAAGCCTCCCAGGAGCAGATCCGTACTGCGCTGGCGCTGGGTGCTGACCGTGGTATCCACGTCGAAACCGACGAGGAGGTTCAGTCTCTCGAAGCGGCCAAGCTGCTCAAGGCTGTTGTTGAGAAAGAAGAGCCAAAGCTGGTCATTCTTGGCAAGCAGTCCATCGATTCCGATAACAACCAGACTGGCCAGATGCTGGCCGCGCTGACCGGCATGGGTCAGGGCACTTTCGCTTCCGAAGTGGTTGTTGAGGGCGACAAGGTTAACGTAACCCGTGAGGTAGACGGTGGTCTGATGACCGTTGCCCTGAACCTGCCTGCGGTTGTCACCACTGACCTGCGTCTGAACGAGCCGCGCTACGCTTCTTTGCCGAACATCATGAAGGCGAAGAAGAAGCCACTGGACAACATGAGCCCGGCCGATCTGGGTGTCGACATCGCTCCGCGCCTTTCCACCCTGAAGGTTGAAGCGCCTGCTTCCCGTCAGGCGGGTGTGAAAGTGGCCGACGTTGCCGAGCTGGTCGATAAACTGAAGAATGAAGCGAAGGTGATCTAAATGAGCATCCTTGTAATTGCTGAACATGACAACAGCAGCCTGAAACAGGCTACCCTGAATGTTGTAGCGGCTGCCAAGGCCATCGGCGGAGACATCGACGTATTGGTTGCCGGTGAGAACTGTGGTGCCGTTGCAGAAGCAGCTGCCAAGGCCGAAGGCGTTAACAAGGTACTGGTTGCCGATAACGCTGCTTATGGTCACTTCCTGGGCGAAAACCTGGGTGAGCTGGTTGCCGAAGTAGGTAAGGGCTACAGCCACATCCTGGCCGCCGCTGGCACCGTGGGCAAAGACTTCATGCCACGTGTTGCTGCACTGCTGGACGTTGCCCAGGTTTCCGACATCATGCGTGTGGAGTCCGAAGACACCTTCGTTCGCCCGATCTACGCTGGTAACGCCATTGCCACTGTAAAATCCAGTGACAGCATCAAGGTGGTTACTGTTCGTCCGACTGCGTTCGACCCGGTTGCTGGCGAAGGTGGCTCTGCCGCCGTTGAACAATTGGACGTTGTAAAAGACGCTGGCCTGTCCCAGTTCGTAAGCGAAGAGCTGGCCAAGTCTGACCGTCCTGATCTGGCAAGCGCCGGTATCGTTGTTTCCGGTGGTCGCGGCATGCAGAACGGCGACAACTTCAAGATGCTGGAGCAGGTTGCCGATCTGATGGGTGCTGCTGTTGGTGCTTCCCGTGCTGCGGTTGACGCCGGTTTTGTACCGAACGACATGCAGGTTGGCCAGACCGGTAAGATTGTTGCTCCGCAGCTTTACATCGCTGTTGGTATTTCCGGTGCCATCCAGCACCTGGCCGGTATGTCTGATTCCAAGGTGATCGTTGCGATCAACAAGGATGAAGAAGCTCCGATCTTCCAGGTTGCCGATTACGGCCTGGTAGCGGACCTGTTCGAAGCAGTTCCGCAACTTGAAGAAGAGCTGAAGAAAGTTCTGTAACTTTCTGTCTGGCTTGAGAAAAGGCACCTTCGGGTGCCTTTTTGTTTTGGGTGAAACCAAATTACCTGCCATGATACCCGGCCCTGTCGGTTGAACCGGATAAACGAACCATGACCACCACTCCGTTTGATGCCTTAGCCTGCCCACTGGACGGTTGCCCGCTGGTCCCCAGCGAAAAGACCTGGCAATGCGAGAATGGACACAGCTTTGATGTTGCCAGGCAGGGCTATGTGCATCTGTTACCTGTTCAAAAGAAACGCACCCTGGACCCGGGTGACAGCAAGGAAATGGTTGCGGCCAGACAACGGTTTCTGAATGCGGGCTTCTACACAAAGATTGCCGACGTGGTTAGCGATTGGTCGCTGCGGTCGCTTCCGAGTGAGGGGACTGGATCGGTGCTGGACGCCGGTTCGGGAGAAGGTTTTTATCTGCGACACCTCGCTAGGCTGGCCGGCGACAAATGCCTTGCCTTGATCGGCGTTGATATTTCCAAATGGGCGGTACTGGCAGCGGCAAAACAGGATAAACAAACCCGATGGGTGGTGGGCAGCAATGCAAACCTACCGGTACTGCCGGACTCACTGGATCTGGTGCTTTGTCTTTTCGGTTTTCCGGTTTACAGCGAATTCGCCCGGGTGCTTAAACCTGGCGGGCAGCTGATACAGGTGGATGCCGGTGCAGACCATCTCCGGGAGCTGCGTGAAATAATCTACCCGGAAGTGAAGCCGCCCGGGGACACTGAGAACGACGCCCCGGAGGGTTTCCGGCAATTGGATTCTACCGTGGTCCGGTTCCCGCTGACCCTCCCCGACCAGGCCAGCATTGCCGATCTGCTGGCCATGACACCGCATCTGTACCGGGCCACCTCCGAAGGCCTTGAGAAGGCTGCGGCACTCGAATCACTGGCCGTGACGGTCGACGTGACTCTAAAGCGTTTGGAAAAGGCTTAACCGCAAAGGTCACTGATTGTCGTCCGAACCAGGAGCCTTTCCGCGCTTGCGGGAAGCGAGCCGCTTTTCAGCCTTGCCAATGATCAGGGTATCGGCAAGGATGTGCAGCGCCTTGTTGGTGGTGCGCACGGTTCGATAGATCTGCTGACTGGTCTGGTCATGGGTGGCCCGTGCTTTACGGGCCGTCTGCCGGAACTCTTCATCCTTCGAAAACAGATCAATCAGCCCGAAGGTGGTGTTGGAGATCGCTTTGTGGAGTTTCTCCACCGCGCTGGCACCGCCTGAAACGGAGTCCTCCAACAATCTCGCACGATTACGGACTTCCAGAAGGTCCATCCTGCTCTTCTGAATGGCGCTGTGCGCCGCCACCCGATGGGAGTTGAGAATCCGGGCCTCACGGCGGCAGAGCAGCAACTGCCAGTAGGCAATACAGAGCCCGCTGAACGCGAGAAGCAGCAACATGATTACGATTACGGTGGTGATCATGACAATGCGCTTCCATCAACCATCTTGAATATCCCTGTCATCGCGATCATCGATACTCGATCTGCATGTCCACATCTATTTCACGCTCCGTCATCTCCTCCTCAAGCTCTTTCATCACTTCCTGGTACACCATCTTGCGCACCATGACGGGCAGTTTGTCGGCAAGCACACGGGCAGAGCGTGATTCCCGCTTTGCCAGGGCAATCGGATTCAACACCCGCAGCGTAATAACCAGCTCCGGTTCCTGCTCGGAATCTGCGATATTATCGTTCTCCATCATTCGGGCGATCACTTTACGCTGTTCAAGAACCTGCCAGCAGATGAAACCGCTGAACAGGACAAGCAAGACGCTGAGTACCATCAAAAAGGTGATCAATTCGAACCTCCGGAAATCGTTTTGTGCTCTGCCCTGCAGTGTGCCCTATGAACTGTGACAAACGATTGGCCGTGACGACGGATTCAGGGGTGCGGCCAGGAAAGTAGAACGAGCGCTCAAAACTGTTAATATCGGTTGCAGTTGCTAAATGAGCTACGCAGAATCAACGAGTTAAGGCCAACTATTCATACCAACAGAGGATTGTTCATGGTTTGGTTCAAGGCGTTTGCAAGTGGTTTTCTCGCAACCCTGGTGTTTCATCAGGGCCTGTTCGCGCTTTTCTGGCTGGGCGGCATTGTACCTGCAGCGCCGTTTAACTTGTCTCCGGTGCCACCGCTGGGCGTTCCGCAGGTTGTATCCCTGGCATTCTTTGGTGGTCTCTGGGGCATGTTGCTTTGGCTGATTCTCGGCCGCCTGGCGGGGGTGAAGTTCTGGCTGGGGCATGTCATTGTAGGGGCAGTAGGTCCCACTGCAGTCGCCATGCTGGTGGTATTTCCCCTGAAAGGGCTCGATGTGTCTGCCCAGACCTGGGTAGGCGGACTTCTTCTTAACGGGTTCTGGGGCCTGGGCGTGGCCGTATTCATGCGCCTGATGGGGGCGAAAGCGCCTGTCGGGGTTCGTTAAACTCTGCGCCAGCACCCAATTAACTCTCTATCAACTCGTTTTCAATGCAGCTGACTAAGGAAGAGCAATGACCAAATCCGCTGAAACGGCCTATGACCTTGTGGTGTTCGGTGCCACCAGTTTCGTTGGCCAGATTCTTACCCGTTACTTGCTCGAAACCTACGGAGTGGGTCAATCTGTGAAATGGGCGATTGCCGGTCGCTCGGAGAGCAAGCTCAACACCTTGAAGGGCGAACTTGGCGACAAGGCCAAGGCTGTTCCGGTGATTCTGGCTGATGCGTCTGATGAGGACGCTCTGAAGGCCATGTGCGAGCAAACCCGGGTCATCATTTCCACCGTCGGTCCCTATGCCTTGTACGGTGAGCCACTGGTGCAGGCGTGCGTGCAAAGTGGTACGGACTACTGCGACCTGACCGGCGAAGTACAGTGGATTGGCAAGATGGTGCAGCGCTACGAGGAAGAAGCGAAAGCGTCCGGTGCGCGCATTGTTCACTGCTGCGGCTTCGACTCGATTCCGTCCGATATGGGCGTCTGGTTCCTGCAGAACCAGGCAGAGCAGACCTTCGGCACGACATGCCGGGATGTCCGCATGCGGGTGAAAACCGCCAAGGGCGAATTTTCAGGCGGAACCGTTGCCTCACTGATGAACGCGGTGAAGGAAGCGGCGGCCGATCCGAAACTGCGAAAACAAATGGCCAATCCGTTCTCAATCTGCCCGCCGGAGCATCGCTCCAAGACCCGTCAGCCCAGCCTTAAAGGCGCCGAGTTCGACAAGACCTTCAACGCCTGGCTTGCGCCTTTCGTAATGGCAGCGATCAACACCCGAGTGGTGCATCGTTCCAACGCTCTGCAGAACGCGCGCTATGGAAAGGAGTTCACCTACGACGAGGCTATGATGACCGGTCGAGGTACCAAGGGGCGTCTGGCAGCGTATGCCGTCACCGGTGGCCTGGGGGCATTCTTGATGGCCTCGGCCGTCAAACCGACCCGCTGGCTGGTTGAGAAGTTTGTACCCAAGCCGGGCGAAGGACCCAGCCCTGAAGCCCAGAAAGCCGGGTTCTATGATCTTCGTTTCGTTGGTCGCACAGAGGATGGCAAGACCATCATCACCAAAGTGACCGGCGATCGTGACCCGGGCTATGGTTCCACCGGAAAAATGTTGGGCGAAGCAGGCATGTGCCTTGCGTTCGATATTCCGGCTGACCAGCCTGGCGGGTTCTGGACACCGTCCTCTTTGCTGGACGGCAAACTGATGGAGCGGCTCACCAGCAAGGCGGGCCTGACCTTCGAGGTACTGGAAACCCGCTAACCGCTCAGATAGATCACACGGTCGGTGCCCGGCAGGGCATCCGGCCCGTGTGCCAGACTAACCACGGTTCTTCCTTCCAGAAGTGTTTCCATCCGTTTTGAAACCCGCGTTCGGGTTTCGGCATCCAGGCCTGTGAAAGGCTCGTCCAGTATTACCAGCGGGGCAGGGTTCAGTAACACCCGCGCCAGGGCCACACGCCGGGCCTCACCCCCGGAGAGCCGGCTGCCGGCGCTGCCAAGCCAGGTATCGAGCTGATCCGGTTCCATGGCGAAACGTTCGGCCAACTCCATCTGTTCCAGCATACTCCAGAGCTCGGTGTCCGAGGCCTCAGGCGATCCCAATAACAGATTCGCCCTGAGGGTGTCCTCGAATAACACCGTTTTCTGGGTCAGGTAGACGCAATCCTTACACACCAGGCGGCCCTGGGCAGTGGGCAACAGACCAGCGAGCACATCCGCCAGAGAGGACTTGCCGCTGCCGGAATGACCAAGAATACCAATGCGGTCGCCGTCCTCGATCTCAAGATTGAAGCGCGTGAACAATGGCGCGTAACCATCATGTTTTACTGCAATATTTTCTGCCAGGACCGCCGTTTTTGGTGGTAATTCTGGAGCGGCAGTCGCAGCGGGTTTTTCCTCATCGCGGCAATCCCGGTTCAATCGCGCCGCGGAAGCGACGGTTGCTCCAAGCTTGCCAAAGGCATCCGGCAGCATGGCATACACCTCGGCCAGCCCGAGTAGGGCAATGGGCAGTAACACAAGGACGGGGCCGGAAACCGAGCCCGACTGAAACAGGACAAACCCTGCCCAAAGGGCCAGTACGGCAGAGAGATTCACGAAAAGATGGGACCCGGCCAGATGCCAGCCTACACGGGTATCGGCCTTCGCCTGCTCCGAGGTGACGTGGTGGGCCTGTCGCATAAGCCAGGCCGCATGTTTGCCAGTTCGCCCGGCGGCGGTCAGCTCCGAGAAACCTTCAATATGTTCGATCACCGCGGTTCGAAGCTCTTCCTGCCGGTCGCTTTGTCGGGCAGCCAGGCGCCAGGTTCTCAGGTATACACCGACCGTGGCGATTACCAGGGCAATGACCAGCAACAGTCCCACCAGCAACGCCGTGCCGATATCAAAGAGAACCGCAGCCAGAATCACCACCAGTAGCGTTACCAAGCTCGCAAGGGCGGTGGGCGCGATTAGACGCAGGTACAGGGTGTCCAGGGAATCCACATCGCTGGTGAGCCGTGACAGCCACTGGGCGCCGCTTAGCTCTCCACGGCGAACGCGGCTGGCGCGAGAGAGGCGCTGAAACAGAGCCACGCGAATATCTGTCAGCAACCTCAGAACGGTATCGTGGTTGTAGACCCGCTCCAGATACCGGAACACTGTGCGGGAGACGGCAAAAAACCGGATGGCGCCGCCGGGCACGTAAAGGTTTATGGTCGCTGCCACTCCGGCAGCCAGCAGTAGGCCCACCAGGGCCGTTTCGGTAATGAACCAACCCGAGACCGCCAACAGGCCAATGCCGGAAAGCAGGGTGGCGAGAATCAGGACACCGCCCACAACCAGACGCCCCGGGCGTCTGAAGATCAGGTCCAGCCACGGCTTAAGATCACGCATCCCGCACCTCCCCGCCGGAGACCAGCAGCACACGGTTTGCCAGGGTCAGCAAAGCCTGGTGGTGGGTAGAGAAGATCAGGGTCTTGCCGGCCACCGCCAGTTTGCGCAGGGCCTCCAGCACGAACACCTCGCTGTCGCTGTCCAGGCCGGCGGTGGGCTCATCCAGCAGGATAAGATCGTAATCCGCCAGAAAAATACGGGCCAGACTCAGCCGGCGGGCCTGACCACCGGAGAGCCCCTGACCCTCCTCAGATACCGGGCTATAAATACCCTGTTTGCGGCTGTCCAGAACCGAACCCAGACCGACATTCCGCAGGGCGGTTTCGATGGCAATATCGGAGGCATCCGGAGTAGTCAGCCTGAGGTTATCGGCCCAGGTACCATGAACCAGAAAACCTTTCTGCCCCAGCCAGCCAAACCGGAATGTGCCCGGTGCTTCGCCGAACAGATGGATCTCACCCGCGTCCGGCGCCAAAAAGCCCGCCAACAGATGAAGCAGGGTGGATTTGCCGCCGCCGGAGGGGCCGGTGAGGGCAATCACGTCGCCTTTGCGGATGGTCAACGTGAGATCCCGCAGAACCAATTGATCGGACCGGAAATTTTTACTGACAGACCTCAGCTCAATCCGCTCTTGCGAGCCCTCTACCGATGCCATTTCGGTCGTGCTCTCGAGGTTTACCGGGGTTTCCAGCCGTTCGAGGATCTCGGTGCCTGCGCCCATGGCCGCGGCACGATCGTGGTAGTGCTGGGAGAGTGTTCGCAACGGCTGGAAAAACTCCGGGGCCAGCAACAGAATTAGCAGCCCTGAAAACAAGGTCAGATCCTCGGAAGGGCCATAAGTGATATACCCCAGCAAACCAAACCCGATGTAGATGGCGATCACGGCAATGGCCACCGAGGCAAAGAACTCCAGAACCGCCGAGGAGAGAAAAGCCATCCGTAGCGTTTTCATGGTAACGCGCCGGTAGTGATCCGAGCGCTTGCGAATAAGTTCGGCTGCTCCGGCCGTCTGGCCAAACAGTTGCAGCGTGGTCAGGCCGCGAACCTTGTCCAGGAACTGTCCGGAAAGCCGGCTGATGGTTTCGAAGTGCTGCTGGTTCAATTTCTCGGCTCCCATGCCCACCAGGGCCATGAACAAAGGAATCAGCGGCGCAGACAGCAGCAGAAAGATACCGGCCAGCCAGTCGAGCCAGAACAGCAGGGCGAGGATCAGCAGCGGCACGATCATCGACAGGGTCATCTGGGGCAGAAATCGGGCGAAATAACCGTGCAGGGCTTCCACGTGGTCAATCCACTCCCGTGCAAGCGTGCCCGCCGAGGACTGGCCCAGTTCCACCGGGCCGGTGGCCTGCCAATGCTTATGGAGCTGACGCCGGGCATCTCGGCGAACCTGTTCGCTGCATCGTGCAGCAAAACGGGTCTGAAAACCCTGGCCGAGGGCACGAACAACCATCGCCAGAATCAGGCCGAGAAAGAGGGGAGTGAGGTCCGCAACCGGCACCTCGTCAATCACGCCCAGATGGATAATCCGGGCCAACAGCACCATCTGAATGATGGTGGCGATACCGGCAACGGTGCCGGCAGCCACGGTACTGCGAATCCACAGTTGGCTGCCACGGGCCAGATTCCCAAGCCATCCCTTGACGGCTCTTTGATCGGTGGCGGAGGTATTCTCCCCGCCACCCCTGGCCCGTGGCTCCGCCACTTAGTGGTATCCCTCGCCGGCGCGCACCTTGCCGCGGAAGACCCAGTAGGTCCAGGCGGTGTACACCAGCACGATGGGAATTACGAACAGCAGGCCCAACAGCAGGAACAGCTGGGATTCATAGGCAGACGCGGCATCCCAGAGCGTGTATTCCGGCGGAACCACATAGGGCCAGCGGCTGACCACCAGGCCCAGATAGGTGGTGATAAACAGCCCCATGGTAGCCACGAACGGCATACCGTCCTTGCGATCACGAACCGAACGGTAAATCTGGATAGCGCAAAGCAGTGTCAGAACCGGCAGAACCCAGATGATGCTCAGGTTGGAGAACCAGCGCTCACGGACCAGTTCGTCCACAAAGGGCGTCCAGACACCGATGATGCCAAAGACCACAAGAACAGCCAGGAGCAGCGGCAGGGTGATTTTGTACGCCCACTGCTGCAGGTAACCCTCGGTTTTCATGATCAGCCAGGTGGAGCCCAGGAGCGAGTAGCCGGCCAGCATCCCGAGGCCCGTGAGAACGGTAAATGGCGTCAGCCAGTCCAGCGCACCACCCACGTAGACGCCGTTGGCGGTTTCAAAGCCCTGGATATAGGCGCCAACCACGGCGCCCTGGGCGAAGGAGGCGACAGTAGAACCGCCGGCAAAAGCCCAGTTCCAGAGGTAACGGGACGTCCTTGCCTTGAATCGGAACTCGAACGCCACGCCCCGGAAGATGAGCCCGGCCAGCAGCAGGAACACACCAATGTAGAGCGCCGGCAGGAAGATGGAATAGACCATCGGGAAGGCGGCCAGAAGGCCGGCACCACCCAGCACCAGCCAGGTCTCGTTGCCGTCCCACACCGGCGCCACCGAGTTCATCATGGTGTCCCGGGCCTCCTCATTCGGGGCGAAGGGGAAAAGAATCCCCACGCCCAGATCGAAGCCGTCCATCAGCACATACATGATAATGCCGAAGCCAATAATGAATGCCCAGATAAGGGGCAGATCAAACAGTTCCATAATCAGTGACCTCCCTGGCTGGCCGGTTTACCGTGATGCTCGTCTTCATCAATCTCGAAAGGCACGTGTGCTGCAGAAAAGGGCCGTTTCGGTCGCTCGGCTTCATGCTCGTCTTCATCCTGGTCTTCAAGTCCTACGTACAGAACCCTCATCAGGTAATACACACCGGCAGAGAACACCAGGGCGTAAACAACGATATAGCCGATGAGTGTGAATAATGCCATGCCACCGGTCAGCGACGGAGTAAGCGCCTGGGCCTGGGTCATCTGTCCGTACACCAGCCAGGGTGCCCGACCCACCTCGGTAACAAACCAGCCAGTTAGCACGGCAAAGAAGGGCGTGATGCTCATGAAGCGCATGCCCTGCAGGAACCAACTGGTGCGCCAGTACCGACCGCCGGCACGCAGAACCAGGCCGGTAACCGCGAAGGCAATCATCAGCAGGCCAATACCTACCATGACCCGGAAGGACCAGAACACGATCGCCACCGGTGGCTGTTCCTCCACAGGCACCGCGCTCACCCCCGGTACTTCACCGTCCCATTCATGAGTCAGAATGAAACTGGCAAGGCTGGGAATGCCAATCTCGTACACGTTCCGCTGATTCTCCTGGTCCGGAATTGCAAACAGTAGGAGAGGCACGTTAGGGGAGGTTTCCCAGTTACCTTCCATGGCCGCCACTTTGGTCGGCTGATGCTCCAGCGTGTTCAGGCCGTGGAAGTCACCCAGTACCGCCTGGGCAGGAGCAATGAAAAGCAGCAGCCACAGGCACATGGACAATGCTTTCTTGTTCGCCTCAACCTCGCGACCCAGCAGCAAATACCAGGCACTCACACCTGCCACCACAAAGCCGCCGGTCAGGAAGGAGGCCAGGGCCATATGGGCGAATCGATAGGGGAAGGAGGGATTGAAGATTGCCTCGCTCCATGAGGTCACATAGAAAACGCCATCACGAAGTTCGGTGCCAGCCGGAGTCTGCATCCAGCTGTTGGCGGACAGTATCCAGAAGGAGGAAATAAAGGTACCGAGCGCAACCATGATGGCGGCAAACAGGTGAACGCCGGCGGGAACCTTGTCGCGACCGAACAGCAGCACCCCGAGAAAAGCCGCCTCAAGGAAAAACGCCGTGACCACTTCGTAACTCAGTATAGGGCCAAGGAAGTTGGCCGAAGCCTGGGCGAAGTTACTCCAGTTGGTTCCGAACTGGAACGACATCACGATGCCGGAAACCACTCCCATACCAAACACAACGGCAAACACCTTGGTCCAGAAGGCAGACAGCTTCACCCACAACGGATTCTCGGTTTTGAAAGCCAGGCCTTCTAGTACCGCGATGTAGGAAGCAAGGCCGATGGTAAAAACCGGAAAAATGGCGTGAAATGACACCACAAACGCGAACTGGATTCGCGATAGGATGAGAGGATCAAGTTCCATGGGAACCCTCCGGTAACGTTCACATCAAAACAAACGGGCCCAGCGAACCCGTTCAGCCGCTGCCTTAGCTCATTTTGTTGTGTTGTTAGTACCGGCAGATGATTACCATGCTACTAAACATGGCGATAAACCCGATAGGGCGTTTTGTCGCACCCCTTGATTTAAAACAAGTATGGGTAAACTCATGAGCTTTTACGAAGACAGGATCCTGCCCCACATCATAGACCGGGCCTGCTCGATGGGCCAGGTGATGAAGCTGCGTAGCCAGGTGGTCCCCCACGCTAAAGGGGTGGTCCTGGAAGTGGGCATGGGCTCGGCCATTAACATGGAATTCTACAATTCCGACCATGTCGACATGGTGTACGGCCTGGAGCCCTCAGAAGGCATGCGCCGCAAGGCTCAGCCGAATCTCGCAAGATCCCCCATCAAGGTAGAGTGGCTGGATCTGCCCGGGGAGAAAATCCCCCTGGAAGACCACTCCGTCGATACCGTACTGCTGACCTTCACCCTGTGCACCATCCCCGACTGGCAGGCAGCGCTGCAGCAAATGTGGCGGGTACTGAAACCGGGCGGCGAACTCCTGTTCCTGGAACATGGCGAATCTCCCCATGATGGAACCCGCAAGTGGCAACACCGCATGACCCCCGGCTGGAAAAAGCTGGCCGGCGGCTGCCACCTGAACCGCAACATCGCAGACCTGATCCGACACGCCGGTTTTGAAATCCAGGAACTGGAGAACCTTTACATTCCGAAAGCGCCGAAAATCGCCGGATACATCTACAAGGGCAGGGCAACCAAGTCAGCAGAAGCCAGCCCAGCCGCTTGAGGGCGAGGGCAGAATCCGAATTGCGTTACTCCACGCAGACTTATACAATTCTGCCCGTCAAAACCTCCCCCGAATGCTCCGGTGGTGAAATTGGTAGACACAAGAGACTTAAAATCTCTCGACCTCACGGTCGTGCCGGTTCGATTCCGGCCCGGAGCACCATCTAAATCAATGGTTTAAAAATTTCAGGCTTGCCCGCCAAAAGTTTGATTTTCTGATGTAGACGCTATGTAGACACTTTCAGGTCCTATGACTAGACTTTGCTTCGGGTCTAACCGACTATTTCGTTCATCACCTCTACTAAGAAGGATTTGCGCAGGGTGAAGAAACTACAAGAACTCGACAGATTTTATTGGTTTAAGCGGACCCAAAAAAATCTAAAAAGGCTATGGAAGAAGAAGGCTGAAGCTAAGCGTCGGAAAGCTGCCAGGAGGCGCAAAGAACGAGAATACGTGGGCTTTGATGACAGAGCTTTTAAGAAGCAAGAGCTGAAAGCTATTAAGAAGCTTGCTGGAGTCTCTAAATCGCATCAGAAGCGGACGGTAGGGGACGGCTCGCCAACGGGTCGACGTGAAATTAAAATACCGAGACGGTTTTCGATAATAGACTCTCCCTTGGAATGCCTCCAAGTCTTCAAAGCGTTCAAACCCTTGTTTGATGATGCGCGTATCTCAGGGGTACTAATAAACCATGAGGATACGCTTCAGCATGATCTGGGAGCGGAAATTCTTCTAGGCAAAGTAGCAAAAGGTTGTATGGACGTGCATCGGGCTCAGCACCAAGGGTTTGAAATCGAGGGTCAATACCCCGAATCTCCTGGCCTGCAAAAACTGATCCGATCAGTAGGAATCGTAAAAGAGCTTGAAGTTGCGGGTCACACGATAGAACCGGATGACGCAGAAAATGAAAAGGTCGTAATTTTCAAAAGAAAGAGTTCCGGTGAGGAAGTAACGAAAATTGGGTCGATTGACCACAAAACAAAAGCAACGCAAGATTTTGTGGCTCATATTGATCATTGTCTGCAACAAAATGGCAGCGAATTAACTAGTGATGCAAAACAGGATCTTGCTGAATATATTGGGGAGATAATCGCCAATGCGCAAGACCATTCCGGGGTTCCGAACTGGCAAATATATGGCTATTTGGACCGCGAAAATGAGCATCGTATATGCGAGGTCGTCATTTTTAACTATGGGAACACTTTTGCAAAGACTTTTAAAAAGCTCCCACAAGACGATTACGCGCGAATCGAATTGAATAAATATCTAGAAAGACATGAAAAAAGTGGGATATTTAGAAAGGGATGGAGTGAGGATAGCTTGATAACGCTTTTTTCTTTGCAGGGGAGAATTAGTAGTAAGAACAAGCCCTCTGACGATACAAGGGGCCACGGAACGGTATCGTTAATTGAGTTCTTTCAATCGATATCTAGGGATTCCGTAAGTGAGCATCGTCAAAATGCAAAAATGTGCATATTGTCGGGCTCTGAACATATTAGGTTTGATGGGACTTATCGACTAAAGGAAGATCAAGGTCCTCCGATCATTGCTTTTAATAAAGATAATGATCTACGCAAAGAACCGGATTCAAATTATGTCAGATCACTGAGAGACGTATTCTTTCCAGGGTCTTTGATTGCAATACAGTTCATACTGCCAGATTACGCCACTAAAGAGATTCAGGTATGACTAAAAAAGTAGTCAATATTGATCTAAAGAAATTGACAGGCAGGGTTTTTGTTGGCCGTTCGAATGGACAGGCTGCGCGAAAGCATTTCAAGCTTGATCAATACAGTCCGAAAGAAAATATACTTGTTTTCCTTGTTCCAAATGACACCATATCGATAAATAGTTCCTTTTTCTTGGGCCTATTTGGCCGCGACGTACAGAATATTGGCGATTTTAAGAAATTTTTCAATTATGTCGACATAAGTAAGGTAGATGAAAGGTTCAAGGAACAACTTCAAGTTGCGGTAAAACGCTCACTCGGTTCGAGCAATTACGGGCTATAAAAATGCTTCAATTTCTATCGAAGTGCATTATAACCATATTTCTTCTCGCTGGTCCGACCGTAGCAATATCGGCAGAACCCTCGAGTACAGATAATAATTTACAAAACGAGATGTCGGCTGGCCCTATCGAGAAGTTTGACAATCAGATCGTTGGCTCGAGGGAAGACGATAGCCCTGTTCTTGGCAGCGGATCGAAAAACACATCTGAGCAAGAAGAACCGTCTGCTTCCAAACTAAAACCAACAGAATCTGATGGTCTAACTGACTTGGACAGTCCTGAGCGGCAGGCGCTAGAGGATATTAACAATACACTTAAATCTGTCATCGCTAATCAGAGTAAAGAAAGTAGTATGCCTACCTACCAGAAATTCCTCATAGGTTCTGGTGTGCTAGGCTTCGTGATAGCCGTATGCAACCTGATTTTTACCTTTGTCCATAGATCAGAGGATAAGGCAAAATCGATAATCGATGATTTTTGGCTTAGGGAAGTCATCATACCTCGAGCTATCGAACCAATCGAAGAAAAAATTCTCAATAATAAGTTTCGATATCAGGATCTCAAAAGTCTGAAGGCAGTCGAAATAGACGAGTTAATAAAATCTCTTGATGAATTGAGGTATAGCATTAGTATTGCCGATGTTATATCGGACGATTTGATGGCCGCCTTGGAAGAGTTATTGGACGAACTTTCAATTGCCGTAGCCACTCGGTCTATGCCTACGCAGGTTTACAGTGCAAATCCAAGCTCGGGAAACAACTACACTGCAGGTGATCCATTTTTTAACTGTTATAAGTCTATGCTCTACGAGCTCATTCAGACTCACAAAGGACTTAACGTGAAGCGGTTATTTGGTGCCTGAGTACAGTTATTGACAGAACTCCAAGGTGGCGGGTGAACCTCACTGCTCAGTTTCTCCCACGTATAAGCGGTATCGGCAGGTAGTGCGTCGATTTCCGCTTTTGTCACTTCCCTGACCTGGGTCAGTCGTAAAAGGCGCTTGAGCCAAGATTCGTTAGTCGTTTCGGTTCCGCTCTTAGGTTCATTCGGTCGTCTTACTTCCCATCTGAAACACCTCGTTAGCCAGTACCGTCCTTGGGCGTAAAGACCGAACAGTTTGCCTTTTGATGGCTCTCCGTATTCGTTAACGGGGCAATCAAGGTATTCACCAGTGCCTTGATCCACTTCAAGCCACTTCGCGGTTTTGATGGGATGGTCTACGCGCCTGGCGCATGGGCCATTCATGGCCTCGATAAAACCGGCCCAGTCACTTTTATCCGCTGCCTGACGAGCTTCCTCGACCAATTCATCATTAGCAGACTCAAGTCGACGGAGTTCACGCCAGACCGTTACGGGTGGCCCACCGATCTGTTGAAACTGGCGAATACCGTGAATGCTTGCCCAGGCACGAACACGAGGGGCAACATTCTTTGTCAGGTTCCCATACCAGTCTTCAGCGTCGTTGCCGTCTTCTTGAAACTCTCCGTCGATGTTCTTGCAGATGTACTTCACGATGTAGCCGGTTGCGGAACCCCGTTCATAATCGATATCCACCGCCTGAAACCTGGCTTCGTCAGCGCCTGGTTCATCGCCGTCTTCACGAAGAGCGTACTCACGCATGATCTCAACCAGGCGTTTTTTCTTGCTGGGGTCAACAAACAGCATCAGATGCCAGTGGGGCGTCCCATCATGGTGTGGTTCGGTGATCCGAAACCCATAGGTGCGAATCTTTTCTCTATCTAACTGGGCGCGAATCTGTGCCCAAAGTTCTATCAGGTAGTGTTGCGCTTCCCTCGGAGTAGAACCGTTATATTTCGGATTAGCCACACCAGTAGCTTTGACGGGATGGTATTTGCTGGGGGTTGTGAGGGTTAAGAACACTCCTTCGTGATCCAGTTGCCGCGCAATGGTCTCGAAGCCGGACGCGCGAACGATGAGTTCTGATCTGCGAACGTAAGGGTTGCTGACAGATAACAAGGCCAATTCCGCGAGGGTGTATTCCTGGCACTGATCGTTGACCGCAATCATCTCCTCAAGCAGCGAGTGGTTTCGAGTGAGCTGTTCCTGGTGAAGCTTGAGCCCCCAGTCTGAGACGTAGATGCCTTTCTGTTTTGAGACGAGTCCGTACTCACGAGCTACATTATCGAGAACTTGTTTTTGTTCTTTCCTTACCAGCCGCCGCCACCAACGTTCATCTTTAGTTCTTTCGATTCGGCTTTTGTCGGTGACGCCCTTGGGGAGCTGAAAGCCATAACGAAAAAGAAGTTTGGCAATGACGTCCAGGGCTTTGCCTGGGTCTCTAATACGGGCGCTGATTTCTCCGCAGGCTTTGGACTTGGCTTTTGCAAAATCGATGATCTGGGCATCGTCCACCGTAAACTTGAGGTCTCGGCGCTGGAGTTTGGCAACCAGATTCTCAAGAGCCATCTCCAAGGCAGTGCATCCTTGTTCTTGACCTATTAGGTACAAACGAGGTTCAAGCTTGGGAAATACCTGGGGGAGCCGTCGCCGAAAATCCGTAACAGCCATTCGGGTTTGGCGGGTACCGATGGTGTAAAGGCGGCCCTCGGTCCGGTAGTAACGAAAATCTCGTTGGTTAGGGGAGGTCATTGAACCCTCCCGTAACGGTTCCGGACCGTTAACGTAACGGTCAGATGGGAAGGTGGGTAAACCGTTAACGTAACGGGCTGAGACCGTCTGTGTAGGTCGTTAACGGCTTTTTGACCTATCAAGAGGTTCACTGACCAGGTACACCCCCTGAGTCGAACCCTTTGGTACGCCTGGGGTGAACCTGCCGAACCTGAGCACCTGAACCTAATAGGGGCAGGTTGACCGTTCACCATAAGAACTCGATCAAGGTCGCCCATCACGCCACCTGGGACGTTGAGAGTCGAACCTGTTTTTCGATGTAGTCGTTCAGGTCGCTCAGCCGATAACGAACCGCTCGACTGCCCACTTTGATAAAGGGGACGCGGGCACCGGCCCAACGATCTCTCTCCAGAAAGGCTTTGCTTACGCCCAAAAACTGAGCTGCTTCCTTCGTATTTAATAGTCTGTCTGTCATAGCCATATCGTTTCTCCATCTGATATGGCTGTAGTTTTAGAGATCGACCGCTAAATGGGGAATGGCGCTCCTAGGCAGAGGTATACCTGTGCATAGGAGGGGTATACTTTTGCATTGCAGGGGTATTTTTAGAGACTTCGATACAGGACTTTTGTGGTGCCGTTTTCGAGTTGCTCTTTGCGGATCTCAAATAACGAAGAGGCACGGAGTAACGCTCTCCACGAGCGGCATTGATAAGGCTTAGGTGAAAGGTGCGGTGCCTGGGATCTAATCCAGTTGATAGCACTGAAGAGTTCAGTCCAGCCCTCATTTTGTAGTTCAATTTCGGCTGCTTTGAGATGGCCAACGACCGGAGTTTGTGCCCAGTCTATAGGTTGGCCTGGGGAGAATCCGTAAGTGATAAAGTGGCTAAAATCTTCCGATTTTAGAAACGTAGCAAGACTCTCTTTCATTGACTCACGATTGGAACCAAACTCATGGAGCTGTTTGATGTGATGATTGATGAGCTCCAATGATTCAATCAGATATTTCTTAGCGGCTATGCAGTCTGCTAGGTCCGAAAGCGGATGTCTGGAGAGAAAGTGGTGGACCAAATCGTTGCGCAGGGTGACTAACTCACGTAGGTTTTCGGTTAGCTCTGCATGCTTTTCTTCGCTTAACCGAACGGAAAATCGCATTTGAAACGAAATGGCTTCTGCCGATGAATCTCCAATTTTACCGCTGTCTAATTCCTCATTTCGGTCTTGCTGGGTATCTGGTGAGACATAGTCCCCAGTGAACTCTCCGATTAGTTGCCCCAAGGTTCTGCCGGAATAGCGTTTCCGCCTTTGAGCAAGGTTTGAAAGTCCTTTCGAGGCATTGCCGCTTATTTCTGAGGTTGCCAGGAACTGCTTCATGCCAAGCTCATATTTCTGAAGATTCAAAATGCATCGACCCATTAGCTCGATCACTTCGCGCCGAATCTCAATGAATTCCCCGTCCTCGTTCTGGCTCATTTTGGTTTCTTGGTTCCTTTCCGGTGAGTGCCAATCCATTTGGCGATCTGATGTTCTGGGTCATCAGAATTCAGGGTAGAAGACACCTGATCCTTGAACTGCAGATATGCAACTTGGGCCGCTTTTCGACTTGATAATTCTTGGCACTCCGAGTCAATAAAATCAAAAATTTTCTGTTTGAGATTCTGATAGGCTCGGTTTTTTGCTCGGTTTGCTCCTTTGGCGATCTTTCTGCGAAAAATCGCCTCAAACTCGATGCCTTCGATAAAGTTTATCAGGCCAACAGCGCTTTGGAGCCGTTCGCCAGATGCTACTTGAAGGCCCGGCAGTCTTAGCGCTTGGATCGGATCTAGACTATCTTTTTGAGCCTCCCAAGACTCAACCTGAAGCTGTAGTTCGAGGGATTCGAGCGCGTAGACCAAGACGAGGATAGCGAAGTAATCCGTCGGACTGGCATTGGGGAAATCAGATTGATCATCAAGATCAAACTCCTGGAAGAAGGCCGAAAATTTCGAGGGATCGGTCTGAAAGATGTTTTGTTCGCCAGCCCTCATCTTTTCCATAATTTGCTCTTGCTCCGTTTCCTCCGCTCGAGCAAGTAGTTTTCTCAGGTGGATAGCTCCGGCCGTCAGCTCTCGCTTAGATCGATTGGCGAGGCGCGTTTGGGCCTGGCTGATCACAAACTCATAGTCGAGGCTGTAAGGAGCGGTCCGGTTGAAGCGTGACAGAATCGTTTCGACTGACTCCTTCACCGGATAACGGCTGATAATCTCGGGATCAAACATTGCTCTTCACTTCGAATTGGGTTTCAAAAAAATCAGTGATCTTTTGCATAGGCACGCGCAGTCGCTCCACATCAAAAATAATGTAACCGTCAGTCACGTCGTTCGGGTCCTTGTGATTCATCAGCCGCTTGAGCGCATACGCTGGAATATCCAGCCGTTCAGCAGCGGTGGCGAAAGTTCGCCTCAGGTCGTGCAGGGTGAACGTCACACCGGACAGGTCGCAGACGCGCTTGATCGCGGTGCGGGGCTCTGAGAGGTGCCCACGCTCCGAATCGCTTGGAAACACATACGGGCTTTCTTGGTCTTTGAATCGCCGTTCTAGCAACGCTTCGATGGCGGTGCTGAAAGGCAGGCGATGCACGCGCCCGTTCTTGGTATCGGTAATGGTCAGGGTCTTTTCTTTGAAGTCCACCTGGGCCCAGGTGAGGGTTGCCGCTTCGGTGCGACGCAGGCCGGTGAGCAGTACCAGATGCAGGTAATCCCGCGTGGTTTGCCTGTTCAACTGCATGGTGGCGTCATACCAGGCTTTGAGCTGGTGATCTTTGATCAGACTTTGCCGGCTCTCCACCTTGTACCAAGCTCGCTGATGGCTCAGAACATCGACAGGGTTTGCCACCAGAAAGGGTTTGCCGGAGGCGTCCTGATAACGTTGCAAGGCGTGATTGAACACCGCCCGTAGAATCCGCATCCCATTATCAGCCCGAGCAGGGCTGCGCTGTCCGTATTCCGCATGGCGACTCAGCACCATATCCCGGCTGATATCCTTGAGCGCCTTGCTCTGCCAGTCTTTGAACATCTCCCGCATGGAGCGTTGGTAGTCGTTCAGCGTGTTCGGTTTGAGGCTTTTCCGTGTAGCCAGGTAATCGTCAAAGGCTTCCTTGAGGGAAATGCGTTGGGCGCGTTTCTCACTGACTTCTCGAATCGGATCACCGCCACTGGCGACCTTGCCCAAAAACTTCATTGCCTCCTTTCGCGCCTGCTCGACGGTCAAGTTGCCATAGCGGCCCAGCGTTTTACGTTTGACGCGACCGTCGATCCGCTTTTCGACGATGAAGGATTTGGCCCCGCCACTGGTCACGCGCAGACCAAACCCCGCGATGGCTGAGTCCCGATAAAAGGCTTGGGTGCCTTCCCCATTCTTGCCAACCTCGGGCAAGGGAACCTTATCCACGAAACCCTTTGTGATCCTCACTGATGCGCCTCCGCTAGACATCGTCGAAAGTCTCTTGTGTCTTCATGTAGACACTATGTAGACAAAATCGGTCAAATTCTAGCGGATTTCTTCAAACAACCGCAAACAGAGATTTCGAGAAAGCTTCTATAAGACACTGTTTTGTTGTGCTTATTAAAACGTCATCCAATTTCTTAAAAGAAGGGCACAAATAACTTAAAATCTCTCGACCTCACGGTCGTGCCGGTTCGATTCCGGCCCGGAGCACCATTATTTCTTCGACATTGCCTCCAGCATTTTATTCACCGCTTCCAAGTGCTCCGGCTCGTTATGGCACATGCCCTGGAAGTTCGCACACACGTCAAGAAAATCCTTCAGTTCCATTCTCGGCGCCATCTTCATCAGGCGTTTGGTCAGCCGCGTGGCTTTGGGCGGTTGGCTGGCAATGCGGCTGGCCATGGCGCTGGCTGCATTTAACAGATCGTCTGCTGATACCACTTCCAGAACAATGCCAAGCTCCTTTGCCTCGGCCGCGTCGATCACCCGGCCGGTAAGTGTGAGCTCGAAGGCGCGCTGATAGCCGATCAGGCGCTGCATGAACCAGGCGCCACCATCGCCGGGGATAATGCCGAGGTTGAGAAAGGTTTCGCCGAACTTTGCGTTTTCCGAGGCAATGCGGATATCCGCCATGTTGGCCAGATCGAAGCCTGCGCCAATGGCGGGACCGTTTACGGCGGCGATGATAGGGACTTCCACATTCTGGAGGGCCAGGGGAATGCGCTGGATGCCTTTGCGATAGCGGTCGGCGCATTCGGCCACGTCACCGGCGAAATCGCCGCTGCGGTTGGCCATGTCGCGGATGTTGCCGCCGGCGCTGAACGCAGAGCCCGCTCCGGTGATCACCAGTACCGACACATCGTCGCACTGGTTCACCCATTCCGCTGTGGTCACAATGTCGTCGATCAGGTTTGAGCCTGTGAGCGCATTGCGCAGGTCGTGACGGTTGAGGGTGAGGGTGGCTACCCGGTTTTCCAGGGTGAGCAATGCGTCGGTGAGCTGGGGTACGGTGGTCATGATTGCAGTTCCTTGTTTTTGATCAGCGCGTATCTTCGCGCGCGGGAACCGGGTTAATCAACTGCCAGCCGCGCCTTTCGGTATCGGCTGACTTCCGTCCAGCCATGCGCCGCCAGGGCCGAGAACACGATGACACCGCCCACCAGGCTCAGTTTTGGCGGCACTTCGCCCAGGAACAGCCACACAAGGAAGGACCCGAGCACGGTCTCAAGAAGCAGCATAAGGCTGACCTCCGCCGCAGGAATGTAGCGGGGGCCAATCTGGATCAGAATGCAGGCGGTAGGCAGGAATACCAGGCAGAGCAGGGCGATAAAGAAGAAGTCCCGGCCCGATGGCATCTGGGCTCCGCCCAGCAAGGCGGCTGCGCCGGCAAGCACCAGAGCTCCGAACATGAGCATGACGCTCATATCGCTCTCGGGTTTGGAGCGGGCGACGTTGAGGTTAGAGGCCAGGGCCGTGGCGGCAACCACTGCCATTAGCAGTCCCAGCGGGTCACCCTTGCCAAATTCGCCCACGGCCATGAAGGTGGCGCCGGTGACGCACACCAGGATGACCACCCAGGTTCGCAGAGGCAGGGTTTCTTTCCAGACCGCCCAGGCAATGACCGCCGCGATCACCGGCGCGGTATTGAGGATCACCAGCACGTTGCCGGCGGCCGTGTTCTTCATGCCTACCACGAATCCGAGGGTGCTGATGGCAAAGGCACCAGCGCAGAACAGGCCCTTGCGGCCGCATTTCCGGATTTCAGGCACCAGCCGGGAACGGTATCTGGCCCAGCTGATTACAAAGAAACTGATGGCCAGCAATAAGCCCCGCCAGAACAGGAATACCACCGGATCCACGGAGGTGATTTTAACAAGCAGCGCATCCGGGACGATAAAAAGCACGCCGAGGGCGGCGATGGTCAGTCCTTTGATTCGGGTTGTCTGCAATGTGGGGTCGCCTGTTCCGGTGGAGTGTGTGGTCTGGCTTACGGGTTGTCCTGCTCCGGCAGCGGCTGGATGCTGTTGATGTCGCCGGTTGGTGTTGCTGGTTCGTCTTTAATGATAATGAAGATGGCTCCGCCAATAACTGCGATGGCGAAGATGGCTTTGAGGATTATCGATTTCGACATGCGTTTTTCCTCTCTGCGGTTTGTCTTATACAGACAGCCTATGGGCGGCAGAGGGCTATAACAACCTCAAGGGCCCGAAAACTGAGCATCCTACAAAAGTCGCTTCGACAGTATAGACGCAGTCAGCAATACTCTGGGTAAGTGTGCAGGTTGCCTGGTGCAGCAACGTTTAAAATGGAGTGTCCTCATGACCGAACAAACCGCAGATCTGGTTCACAAGTACAGCGAAAATGGCATAACCACGCTTACGCTGAACCAGCCAGAAAAGAAAAACAGCCTTTCCATGGCCATGCTGGAGGCCCTGTCTGAAGAGCTTGAGACCATCACCTCCGATACCGAAACCCGGGTTGTGGTTCTTGCGGCCCATGGCAATGTGTTCTGTGCCGGCCACGACCTCCGGGAAGTGCGGGAGCAGTTTGATAGCCATGAATTTCAGCTGGCACTGTTTAACCAGTGCAGCAAGGTGATGCAGCAGATCGTGAATCTGCCCCGGCCGGTAATTGCCCGGGTAGCCGGAGTTGCCACCGCCGCGGGCTGTCAGCTGGTAGCCAGCTGCGACCTGGCTGTAGCGGCAGACACCGCACGTTTTGCCACCCCAGGGGTGAATATCGGGCTTTTCTGTTCCACGCCGATGGTGGCGTTGTCCCGGAATGTCTCGCGCAAGCACGCCATGGAAATGCTGCTGACCGGTGAGATGATCGGTGCCGTGAAGGCCGAGCGCATTGGACTGGTCAATCAGATCGTTGATGAACAGCACCTGGACGAGATTGTCTATAAGCTGGCCCGCACCATTGCCGACAAGTCCGGCCACACCCTGAAAATTGGCAAAGAGGCCTTCTATCGGCAGCTGGAAATGCCGCTGGAAGACGCCTACGAGTACACCTCCAAGGTAATGGCCGACAACATGATGGCCAACGATGCTCAGGAAGGTATCTGCGCATTTCTGGAGAAGCGCAAGCCGGAGTGGCAAGACAGCTAGGGTAGCCTGCAAGAACCAGCCCGGCCTATCGCGCCGGGCAGTTGTCCTTTCCTACGTTTAGCCGGTCGCCACGCCTGATGCCATGCTGCCGAAAAAAGCCGGCGTTCATCTCCACCGCCTGGATAAAGGACACGCCGGCGGGGTAGGTGGGGCAGCCGGAACCGCTGGCCGAGGCGCAGGGTACCATGTGGCGGATACTGCCGATTACGCCGTCCCGGTTCAGGTAAGCAATGTCCAGCGGAATCAGGGTCTTGTACATCCAGAAGCCGTGGCTGGCTTGCCTGGGCTCGCGGTACTCGAACAGCATTCCGGCGTTTGTTGCCATGGACTTGCGCCCCATCAACCCCTTCTGGCGCTGTTCGGACGTTCTGGCCACTTCCAGTTCTACAGGCACCGTGCCCGCCGCGGACACAAAGCAGGCTTCGAGAACCGGTAGGCCTTCCTGTGGCGCGGCGATGCCAGAGGAGCAACCGTAAATCAGCGAACTGACCGCCAGTACAGTCCAGATTTTCAGCCCGCGCAAGCTTCCCGATGCCGCCGTCACGAACGCAACCGGTAGCCGGTTTTGAAGATCCACCAGATACCGACCATGCAAGCCGTGAGGAACACCAGCGTCATCCCCACACTAATGGCAATGTGCACGTCAGACACGCCGTAAAATGCCCAGCGGAAGCCGCTGATCAGGTAGACCACCGGATTGAACAGGCTCACCGTCTGCCAGATCTCCGGCAGCATATCGATGGAGTAAAAGGTACCGCCGAGGAAGACCAGTGGTGTGACGATCATCATCGGCACAATCTGAAGTTTTTCGAACCCGTCGGCCCAAATGCCGATAATGAAACCGAACAGGCTGAACGTGATCGACGTAAGCACCAGGAAAGAAAGCATCCAGAAGGGGTGCAGGACATCGTAGTCCACGAAGAACTTGGCAGTGGCCAGAATGATCAGCCCAAGGATGATCGATTTGGTGGCGGCAGCACCGACATAGCCCAGCACCACCTCCACATACGAAACAGGCGCGGAGAGCACTTCATAGATGGTGCCAGAGAACTTGGGCATGTAAATCCCGAAGGAGGCGTTGGAAATGCTCTGCATCAACAGTGACAACATCACCAGCCCGGGAATGATGTAGGCACCGTAGGCAATGTTGTCGATGTCGCCCATGCGCGAACCGATGGCCGAGCCGAACACAACGAAATAAAGGCAGGTCGAGATAACCGGCGAGAGCACGCTTTGCATTACTGTGCGCTTCATGCGGGCCATTTCAAAATTGTAGATTGCGCGGATACCGTAAAGGTTCATGCTTTTCTCCAGAATAGCCGGCAGCTTTACTCGTGCACCAGGCCGACAAAAATCTCTTCAAGGGAGCTTTCCCGGGTTTGCAGGTCCCGGTATTCGATACCAAGATCGCCAAGCGTACGGAGCAACCGGGCAACCCCAGCCTGCTCTTGCTGTGAATCGAAGGTGTATATGAGCTCGTAACCATCCTCTGACAATTCCACTGGTTCCAGAGTTAGCTCACCCGGCATCTTGTCCAGCTTTTGCTGCAACTGGAGTCTCAACTCTTTCTTGCCAAGCTTGGTCATTAACTGTGCCTTATCCTCAACCAGAATAATCTCGCCATCCCGGATGACACCGATTCGATCTGCCATTTCCTCGGCTTCTTCGATGTAATGAGTGGTCAGGATAATGGTCACTCCATGCTCCCGAAGTTTGCGCACCATCTCCCACATGTCCCGGCGGAGTTCAACATCGACGCCGGCCGTTGGCTCATCAAGGAACAGGATTTGTGGCTCATGGGAGAGGGCCTTGGCAATCATGAGACGGCGCTTCATGCCGCCCGAGAGCGACATGATCCGGTTGTTGCGCTTATCCCAGAGAGACAGGTCTTTCAGCACTTTCTCGATATGTGCGGGCTTGGGAGGCTTGCCGAACAACCCACGGCTGAAGGAGACCGCATTCCAAACGGTCTCGAAGGAATCGGTATTCAGTTCCTGGGGCACCAGGCCGATGGTCTCGCGGGCTTTGCGGTAGTCTTTGACGATATCGTAGCCGGCGGCCGTTACCTCGCCGGCGGAGGCGTTAACGATGCCGCAGATGATGCTGATGAGCGTGGTCTTGCCGGCGCCATTGGGGCCGAGCAGGGCGAAGATTTCGCCGCGGCGTATTTCCAGGTTGATGTCCTTCAGGGCCTGAAAACCGTCACCATATACCTTGCTCAGGTGCTTTACGGAAATATCCGGCTGCACGGGCGTGTCCTGTGGTCAGAATGGGTCGAATTGAAGGCGCAGTATTTTCTCATGACTGGCGCCAGTTTAGAAACCTTTGCCTGGGAGGGAGAAAACCCCATAATGCCCGGCAGTTTTTTTGAGGTGCCGTTATGTTACGCGCTATTGCAGTGACAGGATCGATTCTGGGGCTTGTTGCCGTGGCTGTTTTCGGAGCGCGCATGCTCGAGGACGCGGGGGGGGAACAAAAGAGCGGCCTCTCAACCGCCACTGTCCAGTGCGATTTGCTGGAAGGGGGCCCCTGTTC
Organism: Marinobacter sp. BW6; assembly: GCF_008107725.1. Classification (GTDB taxonomy): domain Bacteria; phylum Pseudomonadota; class Gammaproteobacteria; order Pseudomonadales; family Oleiphilaceae; genus Marinobacter. Next base: position 104,471 of record NZ_VIRN01000037.1, on the reverse strand, counting down.
ATGGTCAACCGGGGCAGGAGACTGGGAAGTTACGCTGATCGAGCTGGGAGAAGGCACCCAGGGCACCGAATACCGCCTCACTGTTGCAACACCGGAGCGGCCCGAGCGTTTTCTTGCGGTTCTCCGCGGAGAATCCATGTATATGGGCGAGTACCCGGTACCGTTAGGGAACCGAACGGGAAATGAATACTCCGCACGCTTCACGGCACCCTTCTGTACCGTGGATGCCACCATGACCTGGCGCATCGATTTGCAGCAGGGACAGTCGCCGATTGAAAACATCCCGGTAAAGCTGGTTTTTCAGGCCGAACCGCACTGAGACAGGCGAACCGGAAACCCGTCGGCTGACAACGGGCCGGGATTGTGTAAAATCACCATACCGCCACTATCAGGGACAACGTGATGGATTACGGAGATAGCGTTCAGAAGGTACTGCTGAGAAAAATCCGCAAAGCCGAGCAAGATCTGATTCAGCTGAAGCTGGATTACTGCCGGTTTGTCTTCGGATTGACTCACCGGGCCAAGGTACTGGCCGGCGGCGTGTCCTACGTGGTTCGTTCGGTGGATGTAGAAAGCATGGCCAACACCGAGGATGGCGGGTTCACCCGGCCCGAGATTACCGGAACCCGTGCAGACGAACAGGATCACGCCGAGCCCGTGGCGCTGGGCACCGACTGGGCACTGGACACTGCTAAATGAACGCGTTTGCCGTAATGGCCTCGTAGAGACTCGATGTCGGCGGCACGTAGTGGTTATACCGCCAGAATTCCGCGCCCTCCAATCCCGCTCTGAAGCAGGCCAGGTGAATAGTGCTGGCCGTCAATGTGCTTATCGCCTGAACAGCCTCTGGCTGCCGAATACCGGTTTTACGACCGGTGATCTGGGCAACGATGTTAAGCAGTGCCTCGGAATGCCGGGTGCTTTTATGACTTAGGGCGCAACCCGCACCATAGAGCCACGCAACGACATAGGCCTTAACCGCCTCTGGGGCAGCTTGAAGTTCCAGGCCGTTTAAACGGCAGTCCCTTTCCTGAAGGCCTGCCAGAATGTGCAGCCGGGTAATAAGCTCGGCACGGTTTGGGGCCATATCGACAACCGGTTTCCGTACCGCGACGGGCCATTCTGAAGTGCTTAAAGGGCATTCGGGGATATGGGCGTCGACGGGATAACTGCTGGACCAGGTTTTCTGGTGTCCTGCTGCCAAGGGCTCTGAGCGCACCAGCGTGATTATCCGCGTAGCCATCAGCACAAGCAGCGCGAGCAGCCCGACCTGAATAAAAAGAATCAATCCGTTTACCATCATCACCAAAACTCTGAATGTTGCAGCAGGTAATCAGAGTGTAACTGAATGTTTCCTGCTTGCGCCGCCAACTTGTCACCATTAACGAACGCGAATTGACCGAAATGACGGAACTGTGACGGGGATCGCAGCGGTCGTGGCTAGCAGGTGGGCATGGTCTGTAGGGCCAGCTTGCGGCGAATGTAGCGACCAAGAATGTCCACACCGATATTCAGCATGGCGGTGATCAGGATCAGAACCATTGCCTGATCGAATCGGATACTCTGAATAGCGCTATCGACATAAAAACCAAGGGTGTAGATGCCGAGAATACCCAGAATGGCGGTTTCTCTCATGATGATTTCCCAGCGGTAAAACAGAAACGCCAGAAATGAACGATAAACACGCGGTACGAGCTCCCAGCTGTAGCGGTTAAACCCTTGGGGCGCATCAGATCGCAAACGAATTGTGTTGGTTTGCCGGCCAATAAGATGGCCTATAATGCCGCCATTATGCAGCGCAAGTGCCACGACCGCAGGAAGCATGGAGGGCCCCCACAGTTGCAGAAGAATATACGCCAGAATGTATTCAGGCGTTGATCGCGCAATAACCAGGAACACATGGCCCGATGTTCTGCGTATGGGGCCGCCAAAGTGATTCGAAATCAGCGGGAACGCAAGAAGCGTGAGGATACCCGTAGCCACCAGCGCAATCTGGGTGAGAATGACGGTATTCCAGATGCCCGGCAATGCCTGCTCGACCATCAGCTCATTCAGCCACGGTATCAGACCCGCCAAACCCTCACCGTCCCTCAGAGGGCTGGGCACAATATCCTGGGTGAAAAATCGTTCAACGTTACCCCAGACGATGGGAAAACCATCACCCAGGAAGAACGGAGCGCCAAGGATATACACGGGTAGGAGCTTGGGCTTGACCCAGAGAGGGATGGTAGCAATGAGCACGTAAAACAGTATCAACATCGCACCGGCATCGGAGTACATGCCTTGCGAAAAAGACGTTTCCAGATAGAACCCCAGCGTCGGCAGGCCAACGAAACCGAGAATAGCGCTCGACCGAAGTCCACATTCAAGACGATAGGCGGTGTAGGTTCTCAGCTGGATCCAGCAATCAGGAATTTTGGTGTACAGGAACGCCGTGATGGTTCCTGTGCCCGGCGGCAGCAACCTGCCTGGTTCCGGATCGGCCTCCTCAAGAATCTCCGAGTACACTTTGGCAAAAATGCCGGAATAGGGAATAGCGATTGCCAGCACGCCGGTGAGAGGGTGGAAGCCGAAAAACTGAAGAAAAATAAGGGCCCAGAAAAGCTCATGAATCGCCCTGATGAACGCGCAAAAAATGCGCACCGGGAGGAACCGGTACACCAGCGCCAGAAGAAATCCGCAGATACCACCAACCGTCACCCCGACAAAAGCGAAGGCTACCGTGCGTAAGAGTGCGGTAAGAAGTCCTTCGCTGCTGAAAAAATTAGGAGTGAGTACGCCCAGGAAAAAGTTGCCGAGATCCCGCCAGGGATTGTTTGCGGTGATCGCAATATCGGCAAACAAGAGCCCCACGAGTGCAATGGCAAGGAAGATCAGGCTGGTGCGAACCGTTGGGTAGGAGAGCATCGCGCGACAGATCCTAGTACAGCGACATAATGTCTGCGGCCGCCAATTGGTCAGTGGGCTCATCCAGGGCAACCTGCCCATTCTGGATGCCAACTATGCGGTTACAGTACTTCATCGCCATTTCCACATCGTGAAGCGCGATAACACTGGTTTTGAAGCGGTCTCTCAGCAATTGCATGACATGGTGCGCCATTGGTCCGTCCAGTGCTGAGATGGGCTCGTCTGCCAATAAAACGGGGGCGTTACGATACAGCGCCCGGGCAATAGCCACCCGTTGGCGCTGTCCGCCGGAGAGCGAAGCTGTGGGAATCCAGAGCTTCTCTGACATTCTCAGTGCATCCAGCAGCTCCAGAACCTGTTTTCTATCCTGTTTGAATGGCCGCACAAGGGTAACGGTGTTGTACCAGGTAGAATGCTTGTCGAGTTGCCCCATAAAAACGTTGTGGAAAACCGGAAGAGCGTTGACCAGACCAAGGTCCTGAGGGACAAGAGACGACTGCCCATCCACTCTCTGGTGAATGAGCCGGATCAGAGTGGACTTGCCTGCACCACTCTTACCGACCAGAGCAACCTGATCTCCCTCCTTTACCTTGAGGGTGAGGGGCCCGATAACCCGCTCACCCCCAAAAGAGGCCGTCAGGCCTGAGAGATCAAAGCCTGCCATCAATCAATGATTCCGATTTCTTTCGCTACTTTGCGAATCGGCTCATAATCGTCGTTTGAGGCGGGAATAAATGCCGAACGTGGGAAGCTCTCAAGCAACTCAGGATCATCGAGCGAGAGCAGGGCCTCACGGACGCGATCGGTAAAGCCTTCGCCGTAGTTTTCATCCACGTCGCCACGGATGCTCCACTGATAATTGGGGAAACCGGGTGTTTTCCAGATGACCTTTACAGCGTCGGTATCAATGTTTTCGTTTTCCAGTTCCTTTTCCCAGACCGCGAAGTTCATCGCGCCCACTTCATAGGTGCCGGACTCGACCAGACGAAGGGTACGAGTATGGTTGCCGCTGTAGCCGACGCGGGAAAAGACATCCTCGGGTGCTTCTCCAAACGTCTCGCGGATGTGGTACTCAGGAATCAAACGCCCGGAAGTTGAGCCCTTTGATCCGAAGGTAAAGGTCTTACCACGTACTTCTTGTGGCAAGCTGTCTGCACGATCCAGGCCAGTGCTCTCATGAGCAATAAAATAGACATAGAAGGCCTGATCCTCGGTGCCTTGAGCGATTGCCTGCGAACCGGGTACGAGAGACCTCGCCTGAACGCCCGACAGACCGCCGAACCAGGCCAATTGCACCTGGTTGTTCCGGAACGCAGAAACGGCTGCTGCATAGGACTTAACGGGGATGTACTTTACGTCTGCATCCAACTCCTCAGACAGATAGTCCGCAATGCCCCGAAAACGCTCGACTAACTTGGTTTCATCTTCGTCCGGAATTGCGGTAAAGATGAACGTTTGGGCAGAGGCAGTTGCTGCAAACAGAGAACAAAGACCAATAATCAGCAATTTCCGTATAAGATTGTGGGTCATGGTTTTTCCTTGTCGAATCGGATATTTAGAGAGAGGAGTCTAACCGAGCGGCTCCCTTCGAAGAAGGATACCTTTATTCGAGTTAACTCTGAACAGCTATACGGTATACGGGTTTGATTGGCTCAGGGCAGAATTTTTTGATTTCGGGCGGTTGCAAATGCATTTAATACTGATCACACCAGCAAAGCCGGGATCGAAAGCCGGTAACCGCGCAACGGCGGAGCGATGGAAGGTTTTGCTGGAAAATGCCGGGCATTCGGTAGATGTAATTACCGAATACGGCGGTGAGGCCTGTGATGCCTTTATAGCCCTGCATGCATGGCGCAGTGTCACAGCCGTCCGGCGGTTCCGTAAAACCTGGCCGGGAAAGCCCCTGATTGTGGCACTCACAGGCACCGATATCTATCTCCACCAGCACGAGTACCCGGAAGACACCCTGTATTCCATGGACGTGGCGGATGCGCTTATCGGTCTGCACAACCTTGTGACTGATGACATCCCCGCCAACTTTGGGGGCAAACTGGTTACGCTTTACCAGTCAGCGGATGGGCCGGAGTCCTTTCCGGCGCCAGAAGCGGACGGCGATAGCGACATATTCCGGGCATCTGTGATCGGCCATCTGCGGGACGAGAAGGATTCACTGCGGGCGGCCTATGCTGCGCGATTACTGCCGGAAGACTCGCAGATACAGATAGTCTGCGCCGGTAAGCCACACAATGGAGATTGGCAAAGCAAAGCGGAACAGGAAATGGCGGAAAACCCGCGTTTCCATTGGCTCGGAGAGTTAGAGAAAGCCGACACCCGACAATTGATGGCAAACAGCCAGATCATGGTCATCAGTTCAGTCATGGAAGGTGGTGCAAACGTGGTATCCGAGGCCTGCCGGGCCGGCCTACCCGTGATCGCATCAGACATTCCCGGTAATGTCGGTCTGCTTGGGAAAGACTACGCCGGCTATTTCCCGGTCGGTAACGAGCGCGCGCTGGCACATATCCTTTATCGCGCAGAGCAGGATCCGGAATTTCTGGCCACTCTCAAAAATCAGGTTAGTCAGCTGGCCGGGTACTTTGTGCCGGAAAAGGAACAGGCGTCCCTGGAGCAGGCGCTGCATCTTGCAATGCAGCGCTGCTCACAGAGGCGTTAATCCCTCAGGGAAATGGGCTCAATAGGGCCGGACTCATCCTGGGCTGTAATTCGCCCGATAATGGCGGTGTGAGGGTAGCCCAGGGCCTTCAATTCCCGGACACACTCCTCGGCATTGTCTGCAGCAACGCTGGCCAGAAGCCCGCCTGCGGTTTGCGGGTCAAAGATCAGCGGATACCGTGCATGGTTGACCCACTTTTCCTGATCCCGGATACCCCGGCGTAGTCGGATATTTGCCGGCTGCAGAGAGCTGAGGATGCCCGCTGCTGCAGTTTCCTCGGCACCCGGCAGGATCGGAATGGCAGAAAGATCCAGCTCGGCATCGACGCCAGAGGGTTTGGTCATCTCAACCAGGTGCCCAAGCAGGCCGAACCCGGTGACATCTGTACAGGCTTTTGAACCGAATTTTCTGAGACAGTCCGCCGCCGCCTTATTGGACTGAACCATAGAGGCCAGGGCCGAATCGATCCACCGGCCCTTGGCCGCCAGTTTTGCATGGGCGGCGAACAGGGTACCGGTGCCTATAGGCTTGGTAAGGATCAGTGCGTCGCCGGCTTTCAGCCCTCCCTTGCTCATGACCTCTTCCGGGTCGATCAGGCCGTTTACCGCAAAACCCAGCGCCAGTTCCTTGCCTTCTCCGGTATGGCCGCCAACCAGCGCGCACCCGGCTTCGTTCAGAACCTCAACGGCGCCGGACATCATCTGGTAAACCACATCTTCAACCTTGGATTCAATGCCATAAGGCACCGTGGCAACGGCGGTGGCACTCTGGGCCTCGGCCCCCATCGCAAACACGTCACCCAGGCTGTGATTGGCCGCGACCTTCCCGAAAATATAGGGGTCATCAATAAAGGCGCGGAAGAAGTCCACCGTGTGAACAACGGCCTTGCCGGGTGGCACTTTCAAAACAGCCGCATCGTCGGGGGCATGAAGGCCAATCAGGATATCGTCCCGCTCGATGGGTTTGAGTTCCCCCAGCGCCCGCGAAAGAACCGTACTGCCCACCTTGGCTCCACACCCGCCGCAACGCATGGCAACAGCGGAAATAGCCTGGGAAGCTTCCTCAGCGTTCTGCGCTGCAGCGGTATCCGGCAGCTTGGATTCTTCCTCCATGGGCGGCAGGTCGTTGAATTTTTTCATGAACCGGCGATCAATCCAGTCTTTCCAGCGCCAGACCCAGGCGCCATCGAACTGAACATCCCCTCGGGAGGCAACAGCGTATTTATCGCCAGTGCTGATCAGCGCCAGCCACTTTTTCTGGGGGTAGAAGTTCCTCGGATCTTTGCCGGTCGCCAGGCGTTTGAGGTTATCGGCCAGGGGAGGGCCTTGCCGTACAGCGAACACGCCGGCTTTTTCCCGCGGGTGATTCAGCACATTGGCGATATCGCCGGCGGCAAAGATGCTGTCGTCGTTCTCCACCTGCAAGGTATCCCGTACCCGCAGGAACAGCCCGTCATCCAGGGCCAGGCCGGTGTCCTTCAACCACTCGGGACCACCTGCCCGGGTCACCCAGAGAACTTCGTCGGTTTGCAGGGTTTCACCGGATTCCGTGGCCAATAACCCTTCCTGAACTCTGCTCACCGGCGAGCCCAGATGAACCTTTACACCACGATCCGACAACGTCTTGCGGAAGACCTCGCGAACCTTCGGGTTGTGGGTTGGAAGGATTTCGTCAGCGGCGTCAAAAAGATGAAAATGCAGCTGGCCGGGATCCTTGCCACGCTGTTTCAGCTCGTTTTTCAAGCGGAACTGCATGGCGAGGGTCAGTTCGACCCCACCGGCGCCGGCGCCTACTACGGCCACGGTAAGCGGCCCGTCGTGGTTTTCAATCCGGGAGAGCAAGGCAAGCCAGCGATTATTGAAACCGGTAATCGGTTTTACCGGGACCGCATGCTCAGAGGCGCCTTCCACTTCATTGACCCGGGGCGAAGAGCCAATGTTGATGGAAAGAATGTCGTAGGGCACATCCGGACGACCACGGCAGATAACCCGTTTCCGTTCGCGGTCGATACCCATGGCCTCGGCACGATAAAACCGGGCGCCTGCGTATTCGGCCAGACGGCTCAGATCAATGTGAACATCATCGTAGCTGTAATGGCCGGCCACGTAGCCGGGCAACATGCCGGAATAGGGGGTGTGGGTGTCGCGACAGATGAGGGTCAGGCGCACGCCGGGAACCGGATTCATTGCGAACCGTTTCAGTACCCCGACGTGACTGTGCCCGCCGCCAATCAGGACAATGTCCCGTAATACAGGCTGGTCAGGCGTTCGCATCAGCTGATTTTCTTGGCTTCAGCGGTAAACTGGCTGTATCCCTTGACGTTCGAGAAGGCCTTAAGCTTTTCCTGGTCTTCCGCAGACGGATTGGCGATCTGGTCGATGGAGGTGATACCCGCGTCCTTCATCTTCTTGGCGGTGGCCGGACCAATACCCTTAACGAGCGTCAGGTTACTCTTATCTACTGGCTTGGCAGCTTTGGCAGCCGGCGCTTTCTTGGCAGCAGGCTTCTTAGCCGCAGGCTTTTTGGTCGCAGACTTGCTGGTTGACGCTTTTGCTTTGGAGGCCGTTTTAGTGGTTTTCTTCGGCGCGGATTTCTTCGCCGCTGTACTGGCTTCCTTGCTCACTTCATCCGTGAGCTTCTTTACTTCTTCTCCCGCTTCTTTGGAAGCCACACCCAGTCTCTCCAGGATGCTGCTCTGCAGTTCGTGGAACTCCTCAAGGCGGCGCTCGAACTCTTCGTGGAAACGCTTCATCTCGCGGTCGCGAAGCTCGTCAATTTCCTTCAGCAGTTTGCGAACCGGCTCCTGAACCTGATTCTGCAGGCTGTCGAACTGCTTCAGCGCATCGTTTACCAGGCCCTCAATTTGGGAGGACGTCTTTTCGAACTCCTTGTTGACCTTTTTGACGATCTTATCAACGTTCTGTTTGGCTTTCTTCGCCATGGAATGTCTCCTTACGGACGGGTTTCTTCGAAAAATCAGACTTAGGCCATTTGCCGGAAACCGGATATGGGACCTGGGGAACGACGTGATTTGAGTGACTGCTTTTTGGATACCACTTCGCGAATTCTACGGAGCTTTTCCGCCAAAGAAGAGTTTCCATTGGAGTCCAGCTCCACGAAATCGATGGAGTAAAAGAAATTGCTGCAGTGTTTCCTGCGTTCGGTCACCAGGCCGGCGAGGCCTTCCGCACGGATCTTGTCAAACGGCATGTCCATGACCAGGTCCAAAACGACGGTATCACCGGGATTGAACACTTTGTCGGTTTTCATAACACAACCGTAGCCGTCCAGCTCGTAGAGCTCAGCCTCGACAAGTTCCTTTCGGAAAAGGCCCTGTCTGACTCGGAATCGGGCGACAAGGTCCGGCAATGCTTCGTTCATGAATCAGACTCTCTGGTGATTTCCGTATCCACAGCAACCTGTCTCATCGGGAGACAGGCTGGATATTGATTAAACAATAGACACTGAGTTTTGGTTTTGCAACGCCGTCAGTGCTATACGTTCGACCGCTAACGCAGTGATTTAACATTCTTACTTGGCGAATCAGGCCAGTTTATTTGGTTTTCAACTCGTACATATCAGTACGGCGATCTTTCAGATTAGTGACAGACCCCTCGTTGCGAACCAACTTCAATTTCTCCAGATCCATATCGGAGAACATGATCATCTCCGTATTGGGCGTTGTTTCGGCCATCACTGCATCGTGCGGGAAGGCGAAATCCGACGGCGAGAATACGGACGATTGGGCATACTGGACGTCCAGGTTCTCGACTTTCGGCAGGTTGCCGACACTGCCGGTGATTACGACATAGCATTCGTTTTCGATTGCCCGGGCCTGGGCACACTGGCGAACTCGCAGGTAGCCGTTCTTCGTATCTGTCCAGAAGGGCACCATGATGATATCGACCTCGTGGCTGGCAGCCATTCGGCCCAACTCCGGGAACTCAATGTCATAGCAGATCATGATGGCCACCCGGCCGGCATCGGTTTCAAAGACCTCGAACTGGCTGCCGCCCTCAATGACCCAATCGCGGCGTTCGTGGGGCGTTATGTGGACTTTGCGCTGCTCATCGACACGCCCATCCCGATGGCACAGATACGAGACGTTGTACACCCGGTCGTTCTCGATCAACGGCATGGAGCCTGTAATAATGTTTATGTTGTAACTCACCGCCATTTCAGACATTTCTTCCCGGAATTGCTGGGTAAAGCCAGCCAGGAATCGAATGGCCCGAGTCTGATCCATCTGGTCGGTCAGACCCATAAGTGGCGCGTTGAAAAATTCCGGAAAGATCGCAAAGTCACTTTTGTAATCAGACAATGCATCTACGAAATATTCCACCTGCTCCAGTACTTCCTCAACCGAGGTGAATTCACGCATTTGCCATTGTACGGCGCCGAGCCTTACCTGCGTCTTCTTGACGCTCAGAACCGGGGAGGGTGGCGTGTAAAGAATGTTCCGCCATTCCAATAGCGTGGCGTACCCCTGGGATTTTTCGTCCTCCGGAAGGTATTTATGCATCAGCCGGGTGACCTGGAAGTCGTTCGAGAGCTGGAAGCTCAGAATGGGGTCGTAGATTTCCTTCCGGTCTACCCGCTGAATGTACTCCTCCGGGGAATATTGTTCGGCGTACTTGAAGTAGCTTGGTATGCGCCCGCCGGCGAGAATGGCCCGCAGATTCATGGAGCGGCAGAGTTCCTTTCGGGCTTCGTAGAGTCGACGACCCAGGCGGTAACCCCGATAGTCGGGGTGAATGAAGACATCCAGACCATAAAGAGAGTCGCCATTGGCGTTGTGCCAGATCTTCTCGTTCCTGAGGATAAGATCGTCGTAAGTGTGCGGGTTGCTGAAGCGCTCGTACTTCACACAGACGGTAAGCGCGACCGCAATGAGCTGGCCACTTTCCTCAATGCAGATCTGACCGTCAGGGAACTGTTCCACCAATGCCTTGATGGTGTCTTTGGGCCAGGCGCCTCCGATGTCGTCGTAGACGCGATCCATCAGTTCCTGAAGCTGTTCGTAATCTTCAAGCTTCAGGTTCCGGAGGTTGAGATGAAGTTCTTCATGGGCCATTCAGTTCGGCTCCCGTTCGTTATGGAGTGAGGACACGCTCAACGTTTGCGTTAATAGTGTCAAAGTTTAACAGAAGCCGCTAAAGACTTCGCATCGCGGGCCGGCACATAAAATTGATAAGGCTATCACCTCGATCAACCAGATGACGTCCCAGATTGCGACTGCCTCAGAGGAGCAGACGTCAGTGACTGAAGAGGTCGAGGCGCCGGCGCAGGTTTTCGAGTGTGCTGCGCCCTACATAGCGCGATTCCTCGCTCAGGAAAGGATTTTCTAGAGCGATTACCTGACGCCTGTTGAGGTTGAGCTCCTTGACTGCGCGGGCGTAATAGCGCTTGAGGAACTCGCTGAAACTGCCATCGAGGATTGCGCGCTCAATCCCCAGTTGCAAGCGATGAGCAGTCTCGTGATCCTTCGGGCCGACAAAAAGATAGGAGGGCATGGGGTAGGCGATCAGCAAATTGGGCTCGATCACCAGGTTTGGGTCCTGTTCCATTTCCAGGTCGTAGAGCACCTCGCTCACGCCCCGGGCAAAACAATCAAAGCGTTCGTTGCGCAGCATCCCAAACAGTATTTCGTATCGAGAGTGGGTAACCACCGGAATGCCGTTGGCTTCGAGCACCGGTGTGTCTGGCCAATGCGAGCCCTGGCCGATGCGGATTTTACGGGCGCGAAGATCCTCCAGATTCTCAATGTCGGCAAACCTGGGCAAGGATTCCGGCTGAACGACACATACCCGAAAGCCCAGGAGGCCGCCGTCAACCGGGAACGGGATTGCGGTCAGGAAATCCTCACGCTCTGCCGACGTGGCTACATTGGCAATATCAACCAGACGGGACTGACCATCGGCCAGTTCGCGAAGCACCCGCCCCTGGCTCAGTTCCTCACTTCGGATGATCCGGAACTCGCCGTACTCCGGGGTTTTCTGCAAGGCCAACTCGACCAGAGCGCGGACAGCAGGGCTGTCGTAGTTCCGGTACCAAAGCACATATTCCTGACGGGTAGCTTGCGCTACGCCTGTGACTGGTGTTTTAGCCGACAGAGGCGCTATAAAGAGGCAGAGACTCAGAACCGATAGGCGAAGCACCAGCTTCCGGAGGCGGAAGCATGTCACGAGAACGGGCAGATAACATTCCAAATCAGAGATCCTTTCTTCATCTTGGAAACGCTGGCCAAGTAACCGTCTTGATTCACATGGGCATCCCTCACTTTAGAACACAAACTCAAAAATAAATCGGACCATGTCCAAAAAAATTGTAAAAGATTCTTGCGACCACAGCATACCGTTGTAATCATCTGCTCCGACGAAACAACGGAGCATGGAAATGGCAATTATCGATAACCTAATCGGCGCCACTGGCCAGTGGGTGGCCAGCGCAGACCCGAAGGCCACATTGGCCAGCCCGCTGGCCTGGCTCAAGAAAACCGGCGGATATGCAGCGGTGAACAAGATCATCGGCCTTTCCATTCCCTTTGCACCGCGGAACAACTTCAGCGTTGAAGAGGTGAGACCAGGCTATGTACGGGCAAAAATCCGCCTGAAAGGCAACAAAAACCACTTCGGCAGCCTCTACGCGGGCGCCTATTTCCTGGTGGCTGAAATCCCCGGTGGCGTTTTGACCCTGTTTGACCTGGGCCCCACCTACACTCCTATCCTCAAGGAAATGACCCTGCAGTTCCTGAAGCCGGCCAACAGTGACGTCACCGTGGAATTCACGCTGCCGCCAGAAACCGTAGCAGGCATTCTTGCAGACGCCGACGAAACCGGCCGGGCCAAATTCACCCTGGAAGGAACGCTGAAGGACGAGGAGGGCAACCAGGTGGCTACCTCTATCGCTCACTATCGGGTGCGCAAGAAGGGCTTCAAGGCAGAGGCCTGAGGATCAGGCGTGGTCAAGGCTGGCTATGGTCTGCAGGAAGATCTCGCCATATTTTTCCAGTTTGGCGGCACCCACGCCGCTGACTTCTGCCAGCTCTTCCAGTGTGCGCGGCTTGCGCTCAAGCATGCCGAACAGGGTCGTGTCATGAAAAATGACGTAGGGAGGTACGCCCTGTTTGTCTGCCAGCTCCTTGCGACAGGCCCTAAGGGCTTCCCAGCCAGCCTGGTCGGTAATCTGGTCTTTGACCGAGGTGCTGGAGTTGCCTCCAGAGGCCCGGCCCGCCGTTTTCTTGGCCACCGGATCCTTGCGCAGCTCAATAGTCTGCCGACCTTTTAACAGTGGCCGGCACTGTTCCGTCAATTGGAGCGCGCCATATCCCTCCGGATCTGCGCGAAGGTAGCCGTTGGCCACCAGTTGGCGGAAGACGGATTTCCATTCGTTAGCGCTGAGTTCTGTGCCTATACCGTAAGTTGAAACCTGGTGATGACCGGATTGCAAAATACGCTCGTTTTCAGAGCCCCTGAGCACGTCAATCAGGTAGGTTACGCCAAAACGCTGGCCAGTACGGAATACACAGGACAACGCTTTCTGCACAGCCACAGTCCCATCCCAGGTTTCGGGCGGGTTGAGGCAGGTGTCGCAGTTGCCGCAGGGAGCCTCGAGCTCGTCTCCGAAATAGCGCAGTAACACCTGACGGCGGCAACTGGTGACCTCACAGAGTCCCAGCATGGCGTCCAGCTTCTGGCGTTCAACCCGTTTGAATTGGTCGTTGCCCTGAGAGCTCTCAAGCATTTGCCGAAGTTTGATCACATCCTGCAGGCCATACACCATCCAGGCGGTCGACGGCTTGCCGTCCCGTCCTGCCCGGCCGGTTTCCTGGTAGTAGGCTTCAAGACTCTTGGGCAGGTCCAGATGAGCGACAAAACGCACATCGGGTTTATCGATACCCATCCCGAAGGCGATGGTGGCGACAATAATAACTCCGTCTTCACGCAGAAAGCGCTCCTGGTGATGTGCCCGTTGTTCCGCGGAAAGACCGGCATGGTAGGGCAGAGCGGTATAGCCTTTCTGGGCCAGGGTTTTCGCGGTAGCGTCCACCTTGTTGCGGGACAGGCAGTAAACGATGCCGCAGTCACCGTCATGCTCGGCTTTAATAAAGTCCAGTAACTGCTTGTTTGCATTTATTTTTGGTGCAATTCGGTATTGAATGTTCGGGCGGTCAAATCCACTGACGAAGTGTCGTGCTTCGGTCAGCGACAGCCGTTCAGCAATCTCCTTTCGGGTTCGCTCATCGGCTGTTGCCGTCAAGGCAATGCGCGGGACGCCGGGAAACTGCTCTGCCAGCATGCTGAGCTGGAGGTAATCGGAGCGGAAATCGTGACCCCACTGTGACACACAATGGGCTTCGTCAATGGCGAACAGCGAGATGGAGGCATCATGGAGCAATTCGATGGTGCGCGGCTGTATCAGGCGCTCCGGCGCGCAATACAGAAGGTCCAGTTCGCCGGTCATCAGTGCGTACTCGGTGGCCCGGGCCTGCTCGAAATCCATGGTGGAATTGAGGAACGCAGCCCTTACCCCGAGTTCTTTCAGTGCCGCAACCTGGTCCTGCATCAAAGCAATAAGGGGCGATATAACAATCGCCGTGCCCGAACGGACCAGTGCCGGCACCTGATAACAGAGGGATTTACCCCCGCCAGTAGGCATGAGCACCAGCGCATCGCGGCCTTCCGATACTTCCCGGATGATGTCACCCTGCAGCGGCCGGAAAGATTCATAACCGAAGACTTCGTGCAGCACCTGTTCCGGATCACGTCCCGAGGTGGTGGGGCGCTCGGTGGAAAGCTGTTCGAAATCCTGATCAAGATACATAGAATAACCGGTTCATCGGCGTGGAGCCGCTGTATTTGGACGGGTGAATTGCCGGGTTCGGCGCGGTTGCCAATGATACCAGATTAACCCTGACGGTTGGCCAGCAAACCCATGTGCCGGATGGAGGCAAAGCAGTGGAAGAAACGCTACAATACCGCGTTTTTGAACCACCATTTCACGCCATATTGTGACAGACACTGATAACAACAGGGCTTCCATGCAGGAATTTGATGCCATCCGTCCGTATTCGGACGAAGAAACCGGCGCTGCCATTAACCGCCTGGTCAACGATCAGGAATTTCTGGATATGGTCGGTCGCTTCAAGTCTCCGACGCTGGCACGCTGGGCACCGGCCATGCTGCGTGTATTTACTCGTCGGTGGCTCAGCAGTCATTTTGGCCACTTCACCCGAGTTGATGATCTCCAGGCCGGGCTTTCTGGCTACGTGGGTGAACTGGTCGATAGCACCACCACACGAGTGACTTCCAGCGGGCTTGAAAACCTCGACAAGCAAGGCGCTTACCTGTTTATCTCGAACCATCGGGACATTGTTTTCGATCCCATGGTAGTGAACTACCTTCTGTTCCAGAACGGATTCCACACCACCCGGATTGCTATCGGCGACAATCTGCTTGCGAACCGGGTGTTTGCCGAAATGATGCGGTTAAACAAAAGCTTTGTGGTACGCCGGAGCATGACCAGCCCACGCGAGATGCGTGATGCCTACATCACGCTCTCCGGCTTCATCAACCACAGCATTGACACCAATCACAGCATCTGGATTGCCCAACGTGAAGGTCGCGCGAAAGACGGCCTTGATTTCACCGATCCGGCCATTATCAAGATGTTCTACATGAGCCGTAAAAAAAGCGGGCTCAGTTTCGGCGAAGCCATGAACCGGTTGCACGTTGTGCCGGTCTCTATAGCCTATGAATACGATCCCTGTGATGCTGACAAGGCTCTGGAACTGGAAACCCGGGCCAGAACCGGTCAATACGTCAAGCGGGAGGGCGAGGACACCGAACAAATCATGAAGGGACTGACCGGTTTCAAGGGCCATGTGCATGTGCACTTTGGTGCCCCAATTCATGATTCACCGGACAACCCGAAAGACCTGGCAGGCCGTATAGATCGGGAAATGCATGCGAACTATCACCTGCATGCCTCAAACCTGGTGGCTTACCAGCAACGTGGACTTCATCCCCAGGCCCACGATACACCGGATACTGTCAGCGATTCGGTGGTCACCGCCGAAACCTGGTCACCGGCGGAGATGGAAGCTGCCGGGGCCGAGATGGAGAGGCGTCTTGAAGCCTGCGATCCGGCCATCCGGCCTTATCTGCTGGATATGTACGCCAATCCAGTGGTCACCGCGCTTGAGGCCAACGCTGAGACAACCGATCTTTCCGAGTAAGCCGGCACCCAATTTTCAGACGAGAGGTAAACCGTGCAGGATCTTCAGTACATCGAAATTGAAACCGGAGAAAACCCGACCGCAGCCGTTATCTGGCTTCACGGACTTGGTGCCAGCGGCCACGACTTCGAACCGGTGGTTCCGGAACTGGGCCTTCCGGATGATGCCGCGGTTCGCTTCATTTTCCCCCATGCACCCAACCTGCCTGTCACCATTAACGGCGGGATGTCCATGCCAGCATGGTACGACATCAAGGCGATGGACATCGACCGCGTGGTGGATACCGAACAGTTACGAGCCTCTGCCGATGCGGTGGCCAAACTGGTGGAGTATGAAAAAGAAAAGGGCATTCCGGCGGAGCGGATCATCATCGCCGGATTTTCCCAGGGCGGGGCGGTTGCCTACGAGCTGGGGCTCAGCTATCCGGAACGGTTGGGTGGTGTTCTTGCACTTTCAACCTACTTCGCAACCGCAGACACCGTTGAGCGCTCCTCGGCGAACGCCGATGTGCCCATCAGCGTGTATCACGGAACGTTCGACCCAATGGTCCCGGAATCACTGGGCGTACGCAGCGTCGAGTCACTGAAAGAGATGGGCTATGACCCTTCTTACCAGACCTTCCCCATGGAACACAGCGTGTGCCTTGAAGAAATACAGGATATCGGCCGATTCATTCGCCGGCACCTGCTGTGAGGTACGACCATGCTCTGGATTAAACCCAGAGCATGGCGCCCATTTCGAGTGGATGGCTCAGCGACTCGTGATACGGATACATCCGCAGCGTGAGGGTCTGCAAGCCAGGATAGGGTGGCTGCACACGCGTGGCGAATACGGTTCGGCCCTCAGACTCACTGTCTTTCTCAAGGAAAAAGCTGTCAGGCCCGGAACTGTTGTGGGTTCCGACACATTCAGGGCTGACCAGGCATTCGACCCGAACATCCTCCGCTGACAAGCCATTGAGTGCTGCCTCTACCCGAAGTTCCACGGCACCGTCATGGGGACACGAGGACTCCACGCAGCCAACTACCCGCAGGTCAACGCCTGGCCAGGCATGCCTTACCCTTGCTTTCCAGTCTGCCAGCCCGATCGCAACCTGACCGTCATCGGCCATCAGAAGCGCACCCTGGCTTGAAGCAGGCTGGTAATAATTATTCACGTAGTCCATCACCATTCGCTGGGCGTTGAAGCGTGGCGTTATGGATTTCATCGAAGCCTTGGAACGTTCGACCCAGCCCTTCGAGAACCCTTGGGATGCTCGATCATAATACAGGGGCACCACCTCGAACTCGATGAGATCAATCAGGTCCCGGGCTTCTTCTTCGTTGCGGAACTCCGGGTCCAGCTCGGTATCCCTTGGCGGTATTCCCCAGCCATTATTACCGTCGTAGCCTTCTCCCCACCAGCCATCAAGTACGCTGAGATTCAGGGCACCGTTCAGAGCGGCTTTCTCACCAGAGGTACCACTGGCTTCCTTGGGGTATTCCGGGGTGTTGAGCCACACGTCTACGCCACTGAGTAGCCGGCGAGCCATGGCCTGGTCGTAGTCCTCCAACAGGATCAGGTGCCCCATCAATGAGGGATGCATAGAGAGATCGTGGATAACTTTGATCAGCTGCTGCCCGGGTTTGTCCTTGGGGTGGGCCTTGCCGGCGAAAACCAGAACCACGGGGCGGTCCGCGTCGGTCAGAATCCGCTCCAGCCGCTCAAGATCCGAAAAGATCAGCGTTGCGCGCTTATAGGTGGCGAACCGTCTGGCAAAACCGATGACCAGAGTGTCTTTTTCTGAGGAGATCAACTGACGAGTCATTCGGTCTGTCACGGAATGGCCGGTGCCATTGCGCTTATGTTGGCGTTTCAGACGCTGGACAATGTACTCGCCCATTTGCTGCTTCAGTGCTTTGTGAACGCTCCAATAGTGATAATCCGGGACCTGGTCGATAAATTCCCAGAACTCCGGATTTTTGAGCTCGCTTTGCCAGGTGGGCGCCTGGATATCGAAGAGGCTGGACCATTCTGGCGCCAGGAAAGTGGGCACGTGTACACCATTGGTGATGTATCCAATAGGATTTTCCGCTGCCGGCACCTGGGGCCAGATGTCGCCTTCCATAAGGGAAGCAACGCCACCATGAATACGACTGACGCCGTTGTGGAATCGGGAACCACGCAGGCCAAGACTGGTCATGTTGAAGCTGTCGCCGCCGTCCTTCGCCCCCAGCGCAAAGACCTGCTCGAAATCCAGTGCCGCCTCTTCGAGGTAGCGCCCAAGCGCGTGGTGAACCAGAGCCCTTGGGAAGATGTCGTGTCCGGCTGGTACCGGTGTGTGCGTCGTAAACAGGGTGGCGCTGGCAACCGCTTCGAGAGCCGCTTCGAAACTCATGCCCATCGCCATGGTGTGTCGGCAGCGTTCGAGAATCTGAAACGCAGCATGGCCCTCATTAATGTGCCAGACCGTCGGCTTCAGGTTCAATGCAGCCAGAATCCGGGTTCCACCTATGCCAAGCAGCATTTCCTGGCTGATGCGAGTAGATTCATCGCCACCATACAACTGCAGCGTCAGGTCCTGGTCTTCGGGGCTGTTCTCCCCGGTATTGCTGTCCAGCAGGTACAAGCGGATATGGCCAACCCGCGCCTCCCAAACCCGTGCCACCACATCACGACCAGGGAAGGGAACAGAAACCTTGAGCACCTGACCGTCGATTTCGACCGGTGTGATTGGCAGCTCATCACTGGAATGGGACTGATAGCGCGCAATCTGATGACCATGGGCATCAATACTCTGTATAAAGTAGCCCTGCCGGTACAACAGGCCGACGGCCACAAAGGGAAGGGCGAGATCACTGGCGGCTTTGCAGTGATCCCCGGCCAGAATGCCCAGACCGCCAGAATAGATGGGAAAACTCTCGTGGAAGCCGAATTCGGCGCAGAAATAGGCTACCAGGGCCTGTTCAGGGTCCAGTTTTTCCGTGACTTCCGGCCCGGGGCCGGCCTCCAGGTACGCATCGTAGCTGCTCAGCACTCGGCGATACTCGGCCAGAAATGCCCGGTCTTCGGAGGCCTCGTCGAGCTGATCCTGGGCCACTCGCCGGAGGAAAAGCTTCGGATTGTGCTCTACTTTCTGCCAGAGGCCGAGGTCAATCCGGGCAAACAGGCTACGCACCCCATGGTCCCAGCTATAAAAAAGATCGTTGGCAAGCTCCTCCAATCGTTCCAGGGGTTCTGGAATCAGGGGGTGGGCCTCAAGTCGGAATTCCGTTGCTTTATGCATGTTGGTTGCTTCCAGGCGGGCAAACGCTCGCGCTAATCCAGCTGTTGTTGATCACGTTCTTTGAGAATGGTCTGATACAGATCGCCATAGGTACGAGCCCGCTGCTTCCAGGAATAGTCGATTGCCATTCCGTTTGACTGCAACCGTCGCCATTGTTTGCGGTTTTTGAAAACCTGCAGCGCCCGGTTCACGGCGGCCAGCAGCGACTCAGCGTTGGCACCCGTAAAAGTGAATCCGTTCGCCTTGTCGATTCCGGCGTCCTGCGGGTCCTGCACGGTATCGGCCAGACCGCCAACACGGTGTACTACTGGAATCGTGCCGTACCTGAGGCTGTACATCTGGTTGAGCCCGCAGGGCTCGAATCTCGAGGGCATCAGGAACAGATCACAGCCGGCAGTGATTCGATGGGAGAGGCCCTCGTTATAACCCAGTGTGAGCGACATTCGTCCTGGCCATTGCCGCGCAAGTTGTTTCAGAGGCTCTTCGTAGCGCGCTTCCCCGGATCCGAGAATGACAAACTGGCAACCCTGTTCCAGCAAATCCGGCATCACGGTCACCAGCCAGTCCACGCCTTTCTGCTCCACCAGTCGACCGATAAAGCCCAGTACTGGGCCGCCGTTTACCTCCAGCCCCAGCTCCTGCTGCAGACTGGCCTGGCTCTGGGTCTTGTTCTTGAGATGATCCCGGCCATAGTGGAAGGGTAGCTCCGGATCTTCCTCAGGGTTCCAGACCCGGGTATCGATGCCATTCAGGATGCCGGTCAATGCGTCTTGCCGATGCCTGAGCAGGCCATCAAGACCATTCCCGAACTCAGGCGTCTGGATCTCCCGAGCGTAGCCCGGGCTTACAGTGGTTATCCGGTCACTGAATACCAGGCCGCCCTTGATAAACGACAGCTGGCCGTAGAATTCCAGCTGCTCCAGGCGCCAGAGTGAGTCAGGCAGGCCCAGAGCCCGGAAGGTCTCATGGGAAAAAAGGCCCTGGTAGGCGAGATTATGAATGGTAAAGACTGTGCCGGGTCTGTCTTGGTAGGCTTCCAGGAACACCGGTATCAGTCCGGTCTGCCAATCATTGCAGTGCACCACATCCGGCTTCCAGGTCAGCCCGGCTTCACCCATGGCGATCATGGCGCCCACTTTTCCCAACAACTCAAACCGATGGGCATTGTCCCACCAGTCCTTACCGTCTTCGTTCTTGTAGGGGTTGCCAGGGCGATCAAACAAAGGCGGGCAATCCACCAACCAGAGCGTGACTGCGGTGCCCGGCAATCTTGTCTGCCAGAGGCTGACATTGTATTGCCCCACCTGGAACCGGGCTTTCCTGCGGGAACCAGCCTTGCGAGCCGCCTTCAGGGCATCCGGGTACCCCGGGAGGAGGATCTGGGTATCGTATTCCAGGCGGCACAGAGCTTCCGGAAGACTGGCGGAAACATCAGCCAGACCGCCGGTTTTCACCAGTGGATAAACCTCACTGGTGGCAAAAAGAACCCGGATCATAACTCCGGCCTCAGGATAATTGCTCCCAAGGGCGGCAAGGTCAGCTCCAGAGACCAGTCACGGTTCATCCAGGGCTGCTGGTCCGCAGGCATAGAGTAGGGATTACCGAGGTTGCTGCCTCCGTAGTACGCCGAATCTGAATTGAAAATTTCACGCCAGTCCCCACCCTGGGGTAGCCCGATCCGATAGTGGTGCCTGGGCATGGGGGTAAAATTGACCACAATAACCGACGTCTCTCCCTTGGCCGTGCGCAGGAAGCTGATCACGGACTGGGGGGAATCATGACAATCGATCCATTCGAAACCATCCGGAGCGAAGCTGGCACCGTGCAGCGAAACTTCCCGCCGGTAGACGCCGTTCAGATCCTGGACCAATTTTTTGATTCCCTGGTGCTCGGGATACGCCAACAGGGTCCAATCCAGCTCCCGGGATTCGCTCCATTCCTGACGCTGGCCAAATTCACCACCCATAAAGAGCAGTTTGGCGCCGGGGTAACTGAACATATAGGTGAATAGCACCCTTAGCGAAGCCCGCTGCTGCCATTCGTCGCCGGACATCTTATTGATCAGGCTGCCTTTGCCATGAACCACCTCGTCGTGGGACAGCGGCAGCAGGAAATTCTCCGAGAAGGCATAAATCAGCCCGAAGGTCAGCTTCTCGTGGTGATACTGGCGATACACCGGATCCTGCGTCAGATAATCCAGGGTGTCGTGCATCCAGCCCATATTCCATTTCAGGTTGAACCCCAGACCGCCAATTTCCGGTGGCCGGGTCACACGCGGCCATGACGTGGATTCTTCCGCACAAACCAGCGTTCCCGGAAATCGGCTCTGGCAGACCCGATTCAGTTCCCGGAGAAACTCGATGGCTTCCAGATTTTCGTGGCCACCGTGTTCGTTAGGTAACCACTCGCCTTCCTTGCGGGAATAGTTGAGATAAAGCATGGACGCCACGGCATCTACCCGCAGTCCATCGATATGGAAGGCATCCAGCCAGAACAGGGCGCTGCCGATCAGAAAGTTACGTACCTCGTGTCGGCCGTAATTGTAGATCAGAGTGCCCCAGTCCTGATGGCGCCCCTTCCGAGGATCTTCATGCTCATAAAGTGCGCTGCCATCAAACCGGGCGAGGGCGTGTTCATCGGTGGGGAAGTGCCCCGGCACCCAGTCCAGGATCACGCCAATATTGTGCCGGTGGCACTGGTCTACCAGGTAGCGGAGATCGTCCGGTTTGCCGAAACGACTGGTCGGAGCATAGTAGCCAGTGGTCTGGTACCCCCAGGATTCATCCAGGGGGTGTTCAGTCACCGGTAAAAGCTCTATGTGGGTGAAGCCCATTTCCAACACATAGGGAATCAGTTGGTCCGCGAGTTCGCGATAGGTCAGCCATCTGCCAGATCCGTGATGGCGCCAAGAGGCGGCATGAATTTCGTAGATTGAGATGGGGGAATCCTGCCAGTTCCAGCTGCCGCGCCGGGCGAGCCAGTCGCCATCGCCCCAGCCAAAGTGGCCGCGCTCAGTCACCACGGCGGCGGTAGAGGGCCTTAATTCGAAAGCCTGTCCGTAGGGATCGGTTTTTAGCAGCCGGTGGCCTTTCTCCGTGGTGATGGCAAATTTGTATAGGGTGCCAGTGCCAATTCGCGGAATAAAGCTGGACCAGACACCGGTTCCTTCGTGCAAATCCATTGGGTGGGAGCCGGGATTCCATTGGTTGAAATCCCCGATAACGCTGACGGATTTCGCGTGAGGCGCCCAGACAGCGAATCGCACCCCCTCCACACCTTGGCTCTTGCAGGCGTGGGCGCCCAGCACATTGTAGATGTGCCAGTGCCGGCCTTCGGCAAAGAGATGGAGGTCGAATTCACTGAGCGTTGGGCTGTCCATAGACCGTGCTGTTCCTGACCAGGTGGAGCGCATTGTGCGTCCGTTCATTGGACGCGAAAGGTGCTGTTTAAAAAATGACCCAAAACAAGTTTACGTCATAATTCCGTGCTAGTGTTCTAATATAGTTCAAAGCGTAAAAACCGTGGCAAACCCTTGCGGTTAAACGACCGGTCACAGGGAAGGTTTTCTTCAGGGAAGCAGCTATGCAAACGGCCCAGCGTTTCGTCAGTCGTCTCACTCGTCAGACTCTCGCACTGGTTCTTGCGGGAGGGCGGGGCTCCCGCCTCTACGATCTCACCAAGTGGCGCGCCAAGCCGGCGGTACCCTTTGGCGGCAAGTTCCGGATCATCGATTTTCCACTTTCGAACTGCATCAACTCTGGCATCGGACAGGTTGGGGTGATCACCCAATACAAATCCCATTCCCTGATCCGCCATATCCAGCGGGGCTGGGGGTTTCTTCGGGGGGAGCTGGATGAATTTGTGGAGCTTTTACCCGCGCAACAGCGCATCGAAACCTCCTGGTATGAAGGAACGGCCGATGCCGTGCTTCAGAATCTCGACATCATACGCAGCCACCGTCCGGAGTATGTGCTGATTCTGGCAGGGGACCACGTCTACAAGATGGACTACGGCACCATGCTCGCTCATCACGTTGAGAATGATGCCGACATCACGGTGGGGTGTATCGAAGTACCCATTGATGAAGCCTCCGCATTCGGTGTGATGTCTGTGGACGATGAACTCAGAGTCACTGAATTCGTGGAAAAGCCGGAACACCCCAAACCTATGCCCAGACAACCCGGCAAGGCCTTGGCTTCCATGGGTATTTACGTGTTCAGCACCCAGGTGCTTTTTGATGAATTGATGCGCGACCAGAAGATGGAGGGAGAATCTTCCCACGATTTCGGCAAAGACATTATTCCCTCCGTGATCCAACGTCTGAGGGTGGTGGCGTTCCCGTTCCGCGACCCTGTTCAGAACAAGCCGGCCTATTGGCGGGACGTGGGCACCGTAGACGCGCTCTGGCAGGCGAACCTTGAGCTGATTGGCATCAGCCCGGAGCTGAACCTCTATGATTCTCACTGGCCAATATGGACGTACCAGGAGCAGTTGCCACCGGCAAAATTCATATTCGACGACGAAAATCGGCGCGGAATGGCAGTGGATTCCATGGTGGCCGGCGGTTGTATCGTCTCAGGTGCTCTGGTGAAACATTCCCTTCTGTTCTCACAGGTTAAGGTGCATTCCTTCAGTGAAATATCAGATTCGGTCATCTACCCGGATGTCGAGGTTGGCCGTCACTGCCACATACGCAACGCCCTTATCGACCGTGGCTGCCGAATTCCGGAAGGTACGCGGATCGGGTTTGATGATGCCGAAGACCGGAAACGGTTTCATGTATCTCCCAAGGGTGTCGTGCTGATCACGCCGGAGATGCTCGGGCAGGATTATCCCCATGGCCTCTGAACCGAAAACGCCGGTTGTACTTTGCTGGCACATGCACCAGCCGTCCTATCAGGACATGCGCACCGATCAGTTCCTCTTCCCTTGGGTGTATCTGCACACCATCAAGGATTACAGCGATATGGCTGCGCATCTGGAAGCCAATCCTGAAGCCAGGGCAGTGGTCAATTTCGCACCTGTTCTGCTTGAGCAGATTGAGACCTACCTGATCCAGATCGAGCGCTGGCGCCATGGCTCAGGGGAGATTGGTGATCCTCTGCTGGCCGCTTTGGTAACGGAGGAGCTTCCGGAAACCGGGACCCCCGCTTTTCTGGGCCTGATGGAGAAATCCCTGCGGGCCAATCGGGACCGGATCATCAACCGTTATCCTGCCTATGCACGACTGGCTGAGCTGACCGAGGTTTATCGCGGGAAGCCCGAACTGCAGAGGTACATTTCCAGCCGCTTGCTGTCGGACCTTCTGGTCTGGTACCACATTGGCTGGATGGGGGAGACCATCCGCCGAAAAAGCCACTGCATTCAGAGCCTTCAGGAGAAAGGCCATAACTTCTCGATGGATGACCGTCGAGCACTGCTGGATGTCATCTTTGATGTTTTGTCGGGCATTGGTCCCAGGTACCGGCACCTGGCCCAGAAAGGCCAGGTTGAGCTCTCTGTCAGCCCCTATACTCATGCCATGCTGCCTCTGCTGATTGATCTGGCGTCTGCCCGCGAGGCCATGCCTGACATTGCCCTGCCGTTACATAGTCATTATCCAGGTGGTGAAGACCGCGCTGGCTGGCAACTCCAGCAGGCAAGAGCGGTGTTCCAACGCTTCTTCGGCATTGATCCGTCCGGCTGCTGGGCCTCCGAGGGCGGTCTCAGCCAGGCCACCCTCGGCTTGCTGGGTGACCATCAATTCCGATGGACGGCCAGCGGGGATTCCGTAGTGCACAACAGCCTTAACCGCGCCAGGGAAGAAAACCCGGATTTGCCGGATGCCGGTATCCATCAGCCCTATATCTTTGGCGACTCGTCCACGGCTGTATTCTTCCGGGATGACGGCTTGTCTGACCTTATCGGCTTTACCTACGCAGACTGGCACGCCAAGGATGCTGTTGGCGATCTGGTTCATCATATGGAGAACATTGCCGGGCAAGGGAAAGGCAAAGCGCGGCAGGTGATTTCCGTGATCATGGATGGCGAAAACGCCTGGGAATATTACCCGGAAAACGGCTTTCATTTTCTGAACGAACTTTACCGGGTACTGGCGAACCATCCCAAGCTGACACTGACCACGTACGCGGATCTGGTTGCGCATCCAGTAACTGAACCGGTTCATTTGCCGCATCTGGTGGCTGGTAGCTGGATTTACGGTACTTTCTCCACCTGGATTGGTGATCCGGATAAGAATCGAGCATGGGATCTGCTGTGTGAAGCCAAAACCCATTTCGACCGGGTAATGGATAACGGCAGCCTCAATTCCGAACAAAAAGAGGCCGCCATGCAGCAATTGGCGATCTGTGAAGGGTCTGACTGGTTCTGGTGGTTTGGTGACTATAACCCGGCCCAGATAGTCAGCGACTTCGAGCATCTGTACCGCCGCCACCTGGTAAATCTCTATGAAATGATCGGGTACCCGGCACCGCCTTCGGTATTCCAGCAACTAAGCCAGGGCAGCGGAGAACCCGCCCGTGGCGGAACCATGCGACCAGGGCACGAGGCGGATACATTGGCATGACTTCAACCGGAGCCAACGACCTGTTCAGTGTCAGAAGGGCGGGTGTCCTGCTGCATCCAACCTGCCTCCCGGGCACACTGGGTGTTCTGGGATCCGGCGCGCGCCGCTTCGTTGATTTCCTGGCCGCCAGTGGTATCACCGTGTGGCAGACTCTGCCCATCGGCCCAACACACCGGGATCTTTCTCCCTATCAATCTCTGAGTGCCCACGCAGGCAATCAGGATCTAATCGACCTGTCAGAATTGTTGCAGGTTGGCCTGCTGGCAGATGCGGAGCTGGCTCAACCCATCGCCGAATCCCGTCGCCAGCTTCTGGATATCGCCGCCCAGCGCTTTTTCGACGGGCATCAGCCATCCCAGAGCGGTCTTGATCTGGCGGGTTTCGAGGAGTTCCGGGCCAAAAACGACTACTGGCTGGATGATTTCTGCCTGTTCTGCGCAATCCGCGAGACCCAGGACTCACCGGGTTGGCTCCAGTGGCCAGAGCCGCTGAGAGATCGCGAGCCGGGCGCACTCACGGCATTTATTGACCAGAACCAGGCACGACTGGCTCGCATACGGTTTGAGCAGTTCCTGTTTAATCACCAGTGGCAGGCGTTACGAGACTATGCCAGGGACAAAGGCATTTTACTCTTTGGTGATATTCCTATTTTCGTGGCTCACGACAGCGCCGAAGTCTGGGCCAACCGGCATCTGTTCAAACTTGATGCTCGGGGGGAACCGACGGTCGTTGCCGGCGTTCCCCCCGACTATTTTTCCGCCGAAGGCCAGCACTGGGGCAACCCGCTCTATGACTGGCAGGCCATGGCGCAAGAAGGCTATCAATGGTGGCTGGAACGGCTGGAAAGCCAGCGCCATCTGTTCGACCTGATCCGGTTAGATCACTTTAGGGGACTTCAGGCTTACTGGGAGATACCGGCGGAGGCGCCGCAACCCCGTTACGGCTATTGGGTTCCCGGACCTGCCGACGATTTTCTCAACGCCTGCTTCAAGCGGTTCCCGGATTTGCCACTGGTCGCCGAAAATCTGGGCATTATCGGTGAAGATGTGGAAGAGCTTCGCAAACGGTTCGACCTGCCAGGGATGACGGTGATGCAGTTTGGTTTTGATGGCAGCACGGATAATCCCCACCTGCTGCATAATCACCATCCCCGGGATCTGGTGTACACCGGCACCCACGACAATGACACCACGTTGGGGTGGTATCGGAGCCTGGACGATGGTACCCGGCGCTACGTGAATGATTATCTTGGAACCACCGGTGAAGGTATGCCATGGCCGGTCATTGAAGCTGCGTTCCGGTCGGTATGCTCCCTGGCCGTCGTCCCCATGCAGGATTTCATGGGGCTTGGAACCGAGGCCAGGTTCAACACACCGGGCACCATGACAAATAACTGGATCTGGCAACTGGACTGGAATTTTTCTGAGGAAGACTTGTCGAAAATTATAGCTGAAGCGGTAACGCGACATGGGCGTCGCCCATCCGACTGAACATTTTTTGATCAGCATCAAATAGGCGCTACCCAACTTTCGATATAAAACACAGGCAGTATCAAAAATTGGCGTTATTGATGAGTCACCAGGGAGAGAATACATGGAACACAGACTCAGTAAGCGCGTGCAAGGAAAGCTTGGCCTGTTGGTATACAAACGCGGGATGCCGGTGGCCACCGGACAAATCCGGGATGCTTCCAAACGTGGGTTATTCATCGCCACAGATTACACGGAGGTTCAGTTAAACCAGACGGTAGAACTGGAATTCTGTTTTCCCGACACCGAGGAAAAGCGGTTCCGCCGCCTCAAGGCCCATGTGGTCCGGAAATCAGATTGGGGACTGGGCGTTGATTTTGAAGGAGTTGAGAACGACAGTTTCACCATTTCCTCACTCGTCCACTGGTTCAAAAACCATCCTATGGCTGTCAAGTATCTGCCGGTTCGGCAGCGGCAAGCCCATTGATGGATTCGTGGCGGGTACACGGCCCGCTGATGTCCCGACGAACCTGAGCGGAGCTCCAACTTGACGCTGGCAGCCTACACCCCGCGGTCCTTGCCGGAATCCCTGACTGGACTCTTTCAACTGGCACTGGACCTGCGGTGGACCTGGCACCACGGCACGGACGATCTTTGGCGTGCGCTGGATGCGGATATTTGGGACACCACCCGAAACGCCTGGTTGGTGTTGAACAGCGTGTCTGGCGACAGGTTGGAAGAGCTTGCTGCTGACCCGGATTTTCAGAAACGCTATCGGGAACAGATCTCCGCGCATCAGGAATTCATTGAGGCCGACACCTGGTACTCATCCGATTGCCCGGGGAATCTTGCCGGGGGCATTGCCTATTTCTGCATGGAATATGGACTGAGTGAATCTCTGCCGCTCTACAGTGGCGGACTCGGTGTACTTGCCGGGGACTTCCTCAAGGCATCGAGTGATCTGGGCGTACCAGTGATGGCCGTAGGGCTGCTTTACCAGCAGGGGTATTTTCGCCAGGCGATCAGCACCGATGGCGAACAGCTCGAATTCTACCCCTATAACGACCCGACAATGCTACCGGTCTCTCCCCTCAGGGATGACAACGGCCAGTGGGTGAGGGTGGTTGTTCCATTCCCCGGGCGAAACATGCGCCTGCGTGCCTGGAAGGCCCAGGTGGGCCGCTGTGAGCTGCTACTGCTCGATAGCAACGATCCCCGCAATGAACCTGGCGACCGCGGGATTACCAGTGAGCTTTACACTGGCGACCCCGAAAAGCGACTGCAACAGGAAATGGTGCTCGGGATTGGCGGCTGGCGCCTGCTGGAGGAGTTGGGCCGAAAGCCGGCACTCTGCCATCTCAATGAGGGGCATTGCGCCCTCGCGCTGATCGAGCGCGCCTTCAGTTGGCAGGACCAATACGACAGCGATTTTCAAATTGCCCGTACTGCAACGAGGGCAACCAATCTGTTTACCACACACACCTCGGTGGCCTCCGGCTTCGACCATTTTTCCCGCTCGCTACTGCGCCTGTATCTGACGCCATGGCTTGAAGGACGCGAACTGGATGTCGACCAGCTGATGGTTTTGGGAAGCGAGCGCACCGAAACAGCTGACATCACTCAAAGCCCAAAGCTCAACATGGCCCTGCTGGCGATAAACATGAGCGGACGGTTCAATGGCGTCAGCCGCATCCACCAAAAAGTCACCCAGACTATTTTTCAGCCGTTTTTTCCCCGCTGGCCTGCGGAGGATATTCCCGCGGACTATGTCACCAATGGAATTCACACACCCAGTTGGGACTCACCGGAATCGGACGCTATCTGGACCCGAGCCTGCGGCAAGGATCGGTGGCGTCGTCCACTGCAGAAATCCTGCCCAATGACGGACATTACCGATGATGCCCTTTGGGAAATGAGGCGCCTGCAGAGAACCCGGCTGGTAAGTTACCTGCGCCGACGGCTATCAAGCCAGCATTGCGAGCAGAACCCTGGTTTAAACCATTCTGCCGCCTGCGGGCTGTTACTGGACCATGAAACCCTGACCCTGGGCTTTGCACGGCGTTTTACCGAATACAAACGACCGGACCTTCTGCTCAAGGACCAGGATCGACTGCTCAAACTCCTGGCAAATCGTGATCGCCCCCTTCAGATTGTCCTTGCCGGCAAGGCTCACCCCTATGATCTTCCGGGAAAAGACATTATCCGTCAGTGGAAAGCGTTTTCCCGGCGCCCGGATGTCGAAGGTAAGGTGGTGTTCATTGAAGACTACGACCTGGGTGTGGCCAACCAGTTGATCCAGGGAGTGGATGTCTGGTTGAACTGTCCCCGGCACCCTTGGGAAGCCTGCGGCACCAGTGGCATGAAGGTGCTGGTGAATGGGGGGCTGAACCTGTCCCAGTACGACGGCTGGTGGGCGGAAGCCTGGAACCGGGATGTGGGCTGGGCCATTCGTCCTGGCGCTAGCTTTGATGAACTGAGCGGATCAAACAACCATGACCACGACCTTTCGGACATGACTGAGCTGTTTGATCTGCTGGAAAATGAGGTGATTCCAGGATTCTATGACGTGGACGGCGAGGGCATTCCCCGTAAGTGGGTGCAACGGATGCGATCCAGCATGGACCAGCTGACGGCGGCGTATTCCGCCAATCGGATGGTGCGTGAATATGTCGAACAGTTCTACCTGCCCATGGCCGACAGAGGCAGCCAACGTACCCGGGAAACGTCGCAGGAACTGCTCGAGGAATACAGTTCGATAACGGCGCATTGGTCGCGACTGAGGTTTAACAGCTTCAGCACCAGCGAAGCTCCAGAAGGCCAGACCTTTACAGTGGAAGTTTATCTGGACGGAATCGACGAGCAGCGGGTTGCGGTAGAGCTGGTGGCAGAGCACTCTGGGTATGGACCAAGATCTGTAACCGCCATGGAAATGAAGCGCCCACTTAGTGGTTCTGCACACACCTATCTTTACGAATGTACGGTGCCTTCTCGACCCGAAGGACACTATACCCCCCGGCTTCGCGTGCATGATGATCGACTGAACCTTCCCCTGGAAAATCCCGCCATACTCTGGCTGAAATAATCCTCAGCTTCGCCAGAACGCCGGTGACAGGACAATCACGACACTCAGGATCTCCAGACGCCCCATCAGCATACCCACTGACAGCACCCATTTTGCGGCATCAGGCAGGGGCCCGAAGTTCCCTGCAGGACCAATAATGTCGCCCAGCCCCGGGCCCACGTTGGTCAGGGAGGTGAGGGCGCCTGACAGGGCTGTCACGAAATCCAGCTGCATGGCGGCCAGGGCAATCGTGATCAACAGGAGACAGAGCAGGAAAATAAACGTGTAGGCAATCATTGACGAGATGATCTCATCACTGACTGCACGACCGTTGTAGTTACGGGTAAGCACCGCTCTCGGGTGCAGGAGCCGCATCAGCTGTTCCCGCAGAATGATCAGGGAAAGCTGGAACCGGAAAATCTTCATACCGCCAGCGGTCGAGCCGGAACATCCGCCAACGAACATGAGGAAGAAAAACAGCACGAATGCCAGTGGCCCCCAGGCTGAATAATCCTCGGACGCGTAACCGGTGGTGGTTACTACGGAGGTGACGTTAAAAAGCGTAGCTGCGTAGTTGTGAATGGGATCAAACGGAACGGGAGACACCATCCAGCGATAGAGGGTCAGTAACAGTGGCACGAAAAACAGGATCGCCAGAAACAGGCGAACTTGCTGGTCCCTGAAGAGAACACCGTGTTGGCCATGCATTTCGCGCACAAACAGGAAAAACGGCAGACTGCCAACGATCATGAACAGGGTCGCTTCCATGAGGATCAGATCATTGAACTTGCCCATGGAGAGATCCGAGGTGGAAAAACCGCCGGTGGCAATACTGGTGAGTCCGTGGTTGAAGGCGTCGAACAGTGTCATGCCGGAAAAGTAGTAGGTCACTACCGCTATGATCGAAAACGCCAGGTAGACGACCAGCAGGCCACGACTAAGGGTTTTCATTCTTGGCAGCGCCTTGTCGGTCCACTCAGAGGACTCCGTGGCGAACAGCCGCATACCACCCACACGCAGAAACGGAAGCACGGCAACGAACATACCGATAATCCCGATGCCTCCGATCCATTGCAGAATCGAACGCCAGATCAACAGATCCCGATCCATATCATCCAGTCCACTGAGCACGGTTGCTCCGGTGGTGGTAATACCGGACGTGCCCTCGAAGAACGCGTCTGCAGCGGAAATGCCAAGGTCGCTCAGATAGAAGGGAAGGGAGGAAAACAGCGCAATGATGAACCAGGACGAAACCGTGAGCACGAACATGAACCGTGGTTTGAGTTCGCGCGGCTTACGGTAGGTGGTGGCCATTCCCAGGATGCCGAGGCCACAAGAAATAGCAGCCGATTCCGCAAACGCCATGGCATTCGGCGTCTCGGAGCCCGCAAGTAAAATGACAGGCAATGTCATGAAAATGCTCAAAAGCACGAACATGACGCTGACAATGAAGATGACGGGGTAGAGATTTCTCAATGGATGCTCGAGCCAGCTGATACCGGGAGACGGCGTCAGAATACCTGTGGGGTCAGGCTTCCGCAAGGTAACACCGCGCGGATGCTAAAATTACTTGGGAATTAAATCGGTGTAAATAACGCGTAAATGCGGATCTTTCGGATGGTAAAACTCGTGGGTCTGGTGCAAGTTCAGCGATGAATACCGAATGATTCGGTTAAGGAGATCCTAGAATGAAACACGTACGTTCAATTGCCGTTATTTTTGCTGCCGGTCTGTCTGCTGCCGGGACAGCGTCCGCCCAGGACATGTACAAGTCTGGCGTAGGCGGTCTTTACTCAGGCCTGAACTACACCTTCATGAATCTTGAAAGTGGTAACGCGGACGCAGATGTAGGCACTCTCTCCGCCAAAGTTGGCGTGATGGCGACGCCGTATCTGGGTATCGAAGCGCGGGGCGGTTTTGGCGTGGATGATGACCGCATCGGCGGGGTCGATTTTTCACTGGATAACTTTTTCGGCGGCTATGCCACGTTCAATCTGGCCAACGAATCACCGATTACGCCATACGCTATCCTTGGCTTTACCCGGGTTGAAATCGAAGCTTCTTCATTTCTGGGAACCGCAACAGAAGACGAGAGCGACGTGTCCTATGGCATCGGCATGAACATGGAATTTGCGCCCAACCTGTCCGGCAACCTTGAGTACATGCGTTACTATGAAGACAGTGATGCCGAAATCGATGGCCTGGGCGTCGGCATTCAATTCAACTTCTGAGACCAGGCCACCGGGGAGACTGTTTGAACCATCTGGCTCATGTATTTCTCGCGCCGGACTCGCCCGAAGCACGGGTGGGCAGCATCCTCGGCGATTTCAGCCGGGGTGTCGATCTTTCGGCACTCCCGGACTCGGTGAAGCAGGGCGTTCGCCATCACAGGGCGGTCGACAGCTATACCGACCAGCACCCTGACGTGCTTGCCAGCAAGCAGGTGTTCTCCCGTCAACGACGCCGATTTGCCGGCGTCGCACTCGATATTCTCTACGATCATTTTCTTCTCAAGCACTGGGACCGATTCAGTGAGGTTGAGCGTGATGCCTTTATTCGTCGTACCTACAGGGAGTTGCAAGAAAAAGAGCATTTGATGCCAGACAAGATGGCTCGAGTTACGCAACGGATAGTATGGAACGACTGGTTCGGGGCCTACCAGGATCTTGATAACATCGGGTACGCGCTGGATCGTGTTGCCGGGCGCATACGATTCAGAAATGGCTTCACAGGCATCATCACGGAAATTCGCGCAAACCAGGATGAACTTGAGCGAAACTTTTTATCTTTTTTTCCGGATTTACAGGAATTTGCAGGAGGTATTGAATGAGGTTTGTTAGCAAATTAGGTGCGACTGCTGCAATCTTTTGCCTATCCACAATGGTTGTTTCGCAAGAGTCCGAACCAAGCGTTGAAAAAGGGCCGCCTGAAACCCTTGGCTATGTTGAATGGGTTGTAATGCAGGACACCAGCCTTCGGCTCAAGGCTCGCCTCGATACCGGCGCCAAGACCTCTTCCCTGCACGCAGTCAATGTAGAACCGTTTGATAAGGACGGAGAGGACTGGGTCAGCTTTCAGATTCCGCTCGGCGACCACAAAGATCAGCCCACAGAAGGTGAGCTGGACCATGAGAGCGTCATTATCGAATTGGAACGACCGGTCGAGCGGACTGTTCTGATCAAACGAAAAGGCGCGCCGTCCCAAAGACGATACGTGGTAATGATGGATTTCTGCATCGCCGGAACCAGCCACACCACTCAGTTCTCCCTGACTGACCGTGGCAAATTCTCCTACCCGGTCCTTCTCGGGCGCAGATTCATGCGCGATGACAATATCCTTATCGATTCGGCAGATTCCTTTCTTGCCGAAAGGGAGTGTGAATACATGACACTCGAAGAGCTGGTCGAACAACATGAGGCGCACGTGCGCGAGGCGGCAGACGCCAAATAGCTCAACCCAAGCTCTCGTTAGCTCCCTCCCAGAGCCGCTTTTTCCATTTCAAGGTAAACGCGATAGGCGTTTGCCTTGTTAGAGGCATCGAACGCTGGCAGGTTTTTGTATCGTGACCAGTCTGTCTGCTGGTAGGCGTCATCAAACTGCATCCATTGATCTACCGCATCCCCCATCTTTTCTCGAACGTACGCCAGATAATCATAGGTAAAATTCAGGGCAGCCATAGCGTTTCCGGATGCCCGGCCATGCCCGGGTATCAGAATCTCCGGCTCAAGAGCTCTGACTTCGTCGATTGCTGACATCCAGTTCGCGGTATCAACCTCGGAACTTGCCAGGAAAGGGACACGGCCATTCTGAATAATATCGCCGGAGAACAGAACACCTGCTGGTTCTACTAACATCAGACTGTCATCCGGAGCATGAGCTGGTCCGGCGTGCAATATCGTGAAACGGAAACCGCCTGATTCGAACGTCGTCGTCTCATCGAAAGTCATGTCTGGAGCGATCAGACGGGTTTCGTCATTAACCCAGGGTGACAGCGCCACTTTACGCTGCTCCAACCTTCGATCCGCGTCGGGACTCTGGATATAGGCCGCTGATGATTCCTGAGCAATGATCTTTGCCTCTGTATGATCCCTGAACGCCTGGAGCCCATACACATGATCTGCATGATAATGGCTGATCACCACATGAGTGATGGGTAGTGCAGTCATTTCGCGTATTTTGGCGATCATTTCGAAGCCAAGGCTGGGCGTTCCAAGGGCATCGAAAACCACCACACCCTTTCCAGTAATGACAAACCCGGAATTGGCAGTGAAGCCCTCGTTTTCAGGACCGGGAACACCAGACTGACCAGCGAAATAGTAAACGTTTTCGGCGCTAACCGACTCTGCCTCAAACGGTATTGAGAGCGCAGGGTAGGCCGACGAGGATTCCGCCATAAGGTTTCCAGCCCCGAAGATCATCGTCGCCAATATTCCGGCTGTAGTAATACCGCTTTGAATTTTTTTGTCCCGCATTTGATGTTTCTCCTTGGCCGATTACGGTCCTACAAACGCCATGGATAACCGCGTCTTACACGTATTTTATGTCATTCAAAAACCACCTTTTCCTTCCGGCGCTGGGCTGATCCTGCTCCAAAAACCACTTGTAACCTGATTTCAAGACGGCTATAAATAAAGTTATATCCTTATAACAGAAACAACAAGTCCGTCATTGCAGTGCTTCACTGATGCCGGCCGACTGTCCCGAAAGGGCATCGAAGGAGGAGAAAAATATGCTCGGCAAACTTCGCCGACTCAGCCAGGGTGTATCCGAAATCGCCCTGGAAGAGTCCGAACGCTTACCCTCAGCAGAACGCAGACGGTTTCTCAGAAGCGGCTTGTTCACAGCTGGTGGTGCCATGGTTGGCGGTGCACTCGCAGGCATCGCACCCAAGGCTCTGGCGGCAACCCAGTACCCCCCTGAAATACCCTCATGGACCCGCTCGCTGGGGCCGGGTGTCGTGGCCGATCCCTATGGCGTTCCATCACCTTTTGAGAAAGATGTCATTCGGCGAAACGTACCCTGGCTAACCGCGGACAAGGTTTCGTCCATCAGTTTCAGCCCGCTTCAGCACCTGAAAGGAATCATTACGCCGAACGGTCTTTTCTTCGAACGGCACCATGCAGGACGTCCCGAAATCGATCCCCAACAGCACCGTTTGATGATTCATGGCCTGGTAGACCGGCCAATCATTCTCTCTATGGAAGATCTGCAGCGTTTTCCGAGCGTTTCCCAGATCAATTTCATTGAGTGCCCCGCAAACGGCGGCATGGAATGGCGTGGCGCACAGCTCAATTCACTTCAGTTTTTGCATGGCATGGTCAGTTGCGCCGAGTGGACCGGCGTAAGGCTTTCAACACTTCTGCAGGAAGCGGGAATCCAGCCCAAAGGCAAATGGCTGCTGGCCGAAGGCGCTGACGGTGCCGCCATGACCCGAAGCATTCCACTCGAAAAGGCTCTGGACGATGTCATTGTCGCATACGCCCAGAACGGCGAAGCACTGAGGCGGGAGCAGGGCTATCCGATTCGCCTGGTGGTGCCAGGCTGGGAAGGAAACACCCATGTGAAATGGTTGCGGCGCCTGGAAGTGGGAGACAAGCCCTGGATGCAACGGGAGGAAACTTCCAAGTACACCGATCTGATGCCTGATGGTACTGCTCACGGTTTTACCTGGGTAATGGAGGCCAAATCAGTCATAACCTCGCCATGCCCGGAGATGCCGGTTCGAGGCAAGGGTATTTGCCAAATCGAAGGGCTCGCCTGGAGCGGACGAGGCAAGGTCAGAGCGGTCGATGTTTCGGTTGACGGTGGGAAGAACTGGCAACAGGCCCAGCTCAGGGAGCCGGTGATGTCCAAATCTCTGACCCGATTTTCTCTGGAATGGAAGTGGGATGGCAATCCGGCACTCTTACAGTCGCGAGTCATCGATGAAACCGGTTATGTGCAGCCAACGCTTGGGCAACTGAAAGCGGCTCGCGGCACCAATTCGATTTACCACAAAAACGCCATCCAGACCTGGAAAGTCAACGCAGACGGGAGTGTCGTCAATGTTCAGCTTTCTTAAATCGTCGCGTGCTTTGCCGGGAATCTGTCTGGGCGTAGCGCTCGTCTCCGCGCCGATGACCGGTGTCGCGGAACCGGCAGGCCATTATGGATACGGTGCATCCGCGACCGAAGAACAGATTGCGGCCTGGGATATTGATGTCCGGCCTGACGGCATGGGGCTTCCAGAGGGCAGCGGCAGTGTTGATGAGGGTATGCAGGTCTATGAAACCTACTGCTCATCCTGTCACGGCGCATTCGGTGAGGGGATGGGCCGTTACCCCAAACTGGCAGGGGGTGACGGAAGCCTCGCAGAGGATCGTCCCGAGAAGACCGTCGGAAGCTACTGGCCCTACGCCTCAACACTCTGGGACTACATTCATCGCGCCATGCCTTTCTTCGCGCCCCAGTCCCTGACCGATGATCAGGTCTATGCGCTCACGGCCTATGTGCTGAATCTGAACTACATCGTGGAAAGCGATTTTGTAGCCAACAAAGAAACCCTGCCGGAAGTGGTTATGCCCAATCAGGATGGCTTCACCTGGGAGGATCCACGTCCGGTTGTCAGCAATGAACGCTGTATGAAGGACTGCAAAGAGTCGGTGACGGTTTCCGACTCAGCAGCTGGGAAAAACCTGACTCCGAGCACCACCGGCCCCCTTGATGAGGGGATTACAGAATAAGAAGGCTGATCTGGAGTCGAGGCTCCAGGAAACAAGGCTGAGGAGGACTGCGTAATGCGAAAAGGGCTCATCTCTTTGTGCTTGACCACACTCGCACTGAGCGCGACAGCGCCGGTGTTTGCCGAAACAACCCAGGCTGATATCGACCGCGGTAAAGAACTCGCATACAGCCGAAAAGACGGAAACTGCCTTGCCTGCCACAAGATGGACGACGGCAAGCTTACCGGAAATATCGGGCCGGAACTTGCTGAAATGAAGGCCCGCTTTCCAGACCGAGAAATGCTGTTCAAACGCATCTGGGACGAAACCCAGTTCAATCCCGTGACGGTGATGCCACCGTTCGGGAGACACATGATCCTGAGCAAACAAGAAATCAACCGGATCATCGATTACCTGTATACGCTTTAACTGCGAAGGAGAAGTTACCGTGACTGACCAAAGGCGAAGAGGCTTTTTGAAGGGGATGCTGGGCGCAGGTGTCGCCGGGTTCGCACTGGGTTCCGGCATTGTGCCGCTACGAGTCGAGGCCGCGACCGCTCCCGACGCATCTGATTGGCCGGACAAGGCCTTCAAGACCCCGGGGGTGGATGACACCATCGCCGAACTTTACGGGATGGAAGCGAGCGAGTCCGACAAGATCACCATGGACCTGCCGACTATTGCCCAGAATGGCGCGGTTGTGCCCGTGACTGTCGAAACCTCACTACCGAACGTGACTGGCATCGCGCTGTTGGTTGCCAAGAACCCCAATGCCCTGGCGGCCTATTTCGACGTTCCTGAAGGCACACTGCCTTTCGTGTCCAACCGCCTGAAAATGGCTGAGACGACGGATGTCGTGGCAGTCGTTATTTCCGACGGCAAGGCCTACAAGGCGACCCAGAACGTGAAAGTTACCGTCGGCGGCTGCGGCGGCTAAAAGCAAATCGGACAGGAGAACAACAATGGCGTCCAGTATCAGAGTTCGAGCAGTAGAGAATGGCGGCGTGACATCACTGAAAGCCCTGGTTCGACATCCCATGGATTCAGGCTTCGTTAAGGATTCAGCAGGGAACGTCATCCCGGCGCATTTCATCAAGGTTCTTACCATTGCTCACAAGGGCAAGAACGTTTTCGTGGCCAACTGGGGCCCGGCGGTATCCAAGGATCCCTTTCTGGAATGCCGATTCGAGGGTGCCAAGAAGGGTGACGAACTCACCATTAGCTGGGTCGACAACGAAGGCGAAAGCGATTCAACCACCGCAACGATCGCCTGAGAATTGGCCGCCGGGGGATTCTCCCCGAGCAGCCGAATAGGAGGATTGGATATGCTTAAAGCGAAAGTCATTCTGGTCTCGCTCGGTATTGCACTGGCCATTCCCCAGGCAATGGCGGGCTCGACTCCGGAAGAGGACAGGAAAGAGGCGGTTGAATACTTCAAACAGATGTTCCCGGATGTTCCGTTTGAGGAGTTTGTTAACGGCCAATATGCCCTGAACGAGGATCGGCGAAAGCAGTGGGAATCTATGCAGGACTTCCCACCTTACGAATTTGCGGTGGCAGAAGGCCAGGAAATGTTCGAGACGCCTTTTGCCAACGGCAAGACCTACGCTAGTTGTTTCGAAAATGACGGCATCGGGATTCGCCAGAACTATCCGTACTTCGACACGAAAAAGAATGAAGTTATCACGCTTGAGCTCGCCATAAATCGCTGCCGTGAGGCCAACGGTGAGAAACCGCTGAGATGGAAGAAAGGCGCTATTGCCTCGATTTCCGCCTACATGGCTTCGACCTCCGAGGGCAAGCCTATTGATATCAAGGTTCCCGACAATCCCGATGCCATGGCAGCGTACCAGGATGGCAAAGAGTTCTATTACAGCCGGCGCGGGCAGCTGAATTTCTCTTGCGCAAGCTGTCATGTGCAAAACCCTGGCAAGTGGATTCGGGCAGACTTCCTGTCGCCAGCGTTGGGCCAGCCCGCCAACTTCCCGGTACACCGGTCCAAGTGGGGCGAACTGGGCACACTGCATCGCCGCTTCGCCGGCTGTAACAACAACGTGCGCGCGGATCCTTTGCCAGCCCAAAGTGAGGAATATCGAAATCTTGAGTACTTCCTTACCTATATGAGCAATGGTTTGCCCGTTACTGGACCAGCGACGCGGCCATAGGCCTGGATCCGAAAGGGAGAAACGCAATGAAAAAGCCTTTACTCACAATCGCCATATCGCTCGCCCTGTCTGCTCCGCTCGCTGTCCAGGCGGGCGAGAAAGAGGACTTCGAAGAGCTCTACGCTAAAGCGCAAAGCACTCATAAGGATGCGGGAACCTTCCAGTGGACGGTAACGGGTGATCGGTTAAAGGCAGCGAAATCGGCTGCTGACAATGGTGAACACAAGAAAGCCAAAACAATGGCGAATGAAGCGCTAAAACTCGCTGAAGAGTCGGTCGCCCAACGAAAGAAACAACAGGAAGCCTGGCGCATGGTGGCAATAGGCAACTGATCATCGCTCCGAAACAACCAGCCACCCCATGGAAAATGGGGGCAGGCTGGTGAGCTCCCATAACGACTAAGAAAAGGAGAGGGCAGTGACAATTTCCCGAAGAGACTTCCTGATGGCCATGCAAGCGGCAGCCCTAGCCGGGCTCGCCCCAAAACTTGCTTTGGCAAAAGGCGGCGAGGGACTGTACGACGCTCCTAAGTTTGGTAATGTTCGGCTGCTGCATCTAACGGATATTCATGCCCAGTTGCTCCCGGTTCATTTTCGGGAACCAAACGTTAACTTGGGAATTGGTCCCAGTAGGGGCAAGGTCCCACACCTTGTAGGCAGTCACTTCCTGGACCATTTCGGCATACCTTCTGGTGGCCGGCGCTCCCATGCCTTCACCTATCTGAATTACACCGAAGCCGCAAAGGAATACGGAAAGCTTGGCGGGTTCGCCCATCTAAAAACCCTCATAGACCAACTTCGCGAGCAGGCAGGTGAAGGTAACTCACTTCTGCTGGATGGCGGTGATCTATGGCAGGGCTCCGGAACAGCTGTCTGGACCAACGGTGAAGATATGGTCGAAGCCAGCAATCAGCTTGGTATCGACGTACTGACCGCACACTGGGAATTCACCTATCCGGAAGCGCAGATTCGCAAGAACCTGAGCGCCTTCAAAGGCGAGTTTGTTGCCCAGAACGTCTTTCTTTCTGACGAAGCCATGTTCATGGGTGCGGAATCCTTTGATGAAATGAGTGGCCGGGTTTTCAAGCCATACACCATCCGCGAACTAGGGGGCAAACGGGTCGCAGTCATAGGCCAGGCGTTTCCTTACACCCCGATAGCCAACCCTTCCTATTTTATTCCTGACTGGCGCATGGGCATTCGCGAATCGGAGATGCAATCTCTGGTGAACGAGATCCGGGAAAAGGAAAAGGTCAACGCGGTGGTTGTGCTTTCTCACAATGGCATGGACGTCGACCTGAAAATGGCAAGCCGCGTTACAGGTATCGATGCCATCCTTGGTGGTCATACCCACGATGCGGTTCCACAACCGACGGAGGTTACCAATCCGGGCGGTAAGACATTGGTCAGTAACGCCGGTACCAATGGGAAATACGTTGCAGTCCTGGATCTGGATATCGGCAATAACGGCGTGCGAGGCTACGAGTACAAACTGTTGCCCGTGTTCTCTGACCTGATTAAACCGGATCCCTCGATGACCAGATTCATTGAGGAGGTCCGCGCGCCATATCTGGACAGGCTCGGCGAAAAGCTTGCTGTGGCCGACGAGCTGCTTTACCGACGTGGCAATTTCAACGGCACCATGGACCAGGTGATCTGCGATGCGCAACGCCAGGTGCTTGATGCCCAGATTGCCCTGTCGCCAGGCTTCCGGTGGGGCACGACTGTGCTACCAGGCGATAACATCACCATGGAAGACGTAATGAACGCCACAGCGATCACCTATCCGGAAACCTACGTGCGGGAAATGTCCGGCGCCGACCTCAAACTGATTATGGAGGATGTGGCCGACAACCTGTTCAACAAGGATCCTTATTATCAGCAGGGCGGCGATATGGTTCGCGTTGGCGGTATGGATTACACCTGCGATCCCACCGGCACAATGAACGGTCGGATTTCAGATATGCGCCTGGATAATGGCGAACGAATCGAAGCGAACAAAATGTATAAAGTTGCTGGTTGGGCCACGGTTAACTCGCGGGCGCCAGGTCGACCAATATGGGATGTAGTTGCCGATTATCTGCGTTCCGAAAAGACTGTAAAAATCGAAAAGTTCAACACTCCGAAGCTCAAAAATGTCCAGGGAAACCCGGGACTTGAAGACTATGCAGGGTAACTGATGAGCCCGATTCTCATGAAGGTGCCAATCACTGTGCTGATGGGCCTCGCGCTTTTGATAGCGTCAGGCCTGCTTCACGCGGAACCTTTGAGTGAGAGCAAGCCTTTTGCCGAGAAATTCCTGCTTCTGCAGTTAAGTGACGGTGAAGCTGAAAAACAGAACAAGGTTCTGAGCGTCGCGGCCAACCTGATCGAGTTTTACGGCCCCGATGCCATCGATATGGAAATTACGACATTCGGACCCGGTGTTCGCCTGATGTACGCAGATAACAGCCGCCGGGAAAAAATCAGTAGCCTCATTGCCCAGGGTGTCCGGTTCACTGTCTGCATGAACACAATCAACACCATTGAGAGAGAGTCCGGCAACCGA
Organism: Marinobacter sp. BW6; assembly: GCF_008107725.1. Classification (GTDB taxonomy): domain Bacteria; phylum Pseudomonadota; class Gammaproteobacteria; order Pseudomonadales; family Oleiphilaceae; genus Marinobacter. Next base: position 62,880 of record NZ_VIRN01000037.1, on the reverse strand, counting down.
CCGGCCCTCCATCCGGACAGTATCCCGGTTGACGTGGGGGTGGCTCACATTCTCGACGAGGTTGAGAAAGGCTATGTTCTCGTTCGCCCATAATCGTCTGGTCCCAGAAAGGAAGCATGCCATGAAAACCACATTTACAAGGTCCCTCACATTAGCGGCAGCTATGGCAGCCAGCGGTCTGGCTGGCGCTCAGGAATCCAATCAGCCAGTAATGGTGGAAATCAAGAAACTGTCGATGGATACCGCACTGAGAATCGCAAAAACAGCCATTGATGCCTGCCGGGAGCAGGGTGTTCAGGTGGCAGTAACGGTCGTCGACCGGGGAGGGCATCCACAAGTCGTGTTGCGGGACGTGTTGGCAATGGACCTCTCGCTCGAGGTCAGCTATCGGAAAGCCTATACGGCCATGACCTTCACCAGTCCGACCTCGTCCCTGGAGGACCGCTTCACCGGGCCATTCTCCGTCGGCAAGGTTGAGAAAGTTTTGCTCTCGGCGGGAGGTGTGCCCATTCAGGCCAGTGGTGAAACCGTTGGTGGGGTGGGTGTAAGTGGCGCGCCCTCAGGAGAGACTGACGAGATGTGTGCCCAGGCAGGTGTTGCAGAAGTAGAGATGGATCTGGAGATGGCCTCCTTCTAACGGTCGAATAAATCGGTAAATCATAATGATACGAGGGTTTCTGAAAGTCGTTTGGCCACTATTTCTGGTCCCGTCAATGGCCGTTTCTGAGCCATACCCGGATGCAGTCCAGACACTGGTTGCCGACGGACTTACGATAGAGGCCAGCTTTGATGCGCCAGGAGGGCTAAAAGGCTTTGTCGGCCGCAGAAGCGGGCGTTCGGTATCGCTTTATCTCATGCCGGATGGAGAACACGTAGTGGTTGGCAAGATGATGGACGGTTTTGGTCAGGATCTCAGTTCAGATCATATCAGGCGCTGGCTACCGGATCCGGACCTGACAGGTGCCTGGCAAAGACTGGCGGATGCTGCCTGGATTTCCGAGGGACCGGTTGATGCCACTCGAATCGTCTATGTCTTCTCAGATCCTAATTGCGGCTATTGTCTGGTGTTTCGCGACAAGGCGCAGACGTATCTAAAGCGGGGAATCGAGTTACGCCATATCATGGTTGGAATCATTCAACCGTCCAGTCTTGCAAAGGCGGCCAGTGTGATCGGGGCTGAAGATCCAATCAGCAAACTCGAGTTCCATGACAGCCAATTCCCCAGGGATTGGATGGAGTCTGACGACAATGTTCCAACAGACTTGCGAGAAAAGGTACAGAGCAACAATCGTTTGATGACCAGCCTGTCTGCTGCAGCAACTCCATCCGTGTTTTATCGAGACTCGAAGGGAAACGTTCGCAAAATCGTGGGTTTGCCGGACGACTCGGCGTTATCCGAGGCGGTGTTCAGACATCCGGACTGATGCAGTGTGGTAAGGAGATCAACCATGGGACTAAAAGATCTGTTCTTTGCGCTATTAATACTCCCCGGATTTGTTGCGGCCAGTGGTGGCGTTCCCGAGAAACTGAAACTGACGACGGTCACCGACCGGGCCTATTCGGCCATAGGTGCTACCGCTCCGGGCACCTATGAAAACCATGGCCACAATAACAATCTCAGCTTCATCATTACTGAGAAAGGCGTGGTGGTGTTCAACGGCGGCGATAATTATCTGCTTGCGAAAGCCTTCCACAATTCGATCCGCAGTATCACGGAAAAAGACGTCAAATACGTAGTAAATGAAAACGCCCAGGGTCATTCCATGTTGGGTAACAGTTACTGGCGTGATCAGGGCGTTCCGATCATTGCTCAGAATGAGGCTATCCGGGAATTCGAGCACCAGGGCGATGCCAAACTGGCTTCAATGAAGCGACGGAACAAGGAGAAAGCAGAAGGAACGTACGTTGCTGTTCCGGATATCGGTTTTGACACGCAGCACGACCTCAATATGGGCGACGTGCAGATACAGCTACATTATTTCGGCCCTGGGCATTCTCCGGGGGATATCGCACTCTGGGTGCCAGAGGAAAAGTTACTGATCACTGGAGACCTTGGTTTTCACCAGCGCCTGCTGGCTGTTTTCGAGGATACGGAGACCGGAGCATGGGTAGAATCCTTCGATAAGATGACAGCGCAACTGGATCCGGAGATAGTGATTCCCGGTCACGGAGAACCGACGACAATAGACGTTGTTACCGAAGAGACCCGAGGCTATCTCGTTTTTCTGCGTAATGCGGTCATCGAAATTCTCGAGCAGGGTGGCGGCCTGGACGATGCCTACAATATTGACCAATCACAGTGGTCTTATCTGGACACCTTTGAGGAGCTCGCCGGGAAAAACGCTGGACGGGTTTATCAGGATCTGGAGTTTGAGTATTTCTGATTCCCGAATATCGGAGATGATGTCCAGGGTGTAACGCCAGAACATCGCAGGCGAGGGCACTCCCAATGCCCCCGCCGTATTCAGCCGGTCATCTTATAGATATTCACATCTTCTCTGAGTGCATATCCAAGATCCATTCAACCAGCTTTCTGGCCTGTTTTTCGGTGACTTCAGCTCTTTCATCCATTTCTGGCATTTTTGCTGAACCCCAGTGATCCTCCCCACCGGTCATTACAACTTTGACCAGCATGTCCGCATCATCTTTAGTGTATTTTTGAGCAATACTTTCGAATCCCGGAGCGCGGGGCACTTCAGCGCCGGTAGCGTGACATGCTATACACTGTTTTTCTTCAGCTAGTTGCATGGTGCTCTTGGCGTGGGAGTCTGCCAGTGCCGTGGCAGGGCCAATGCAGAGGCAGAGTACAGTGAATCCAATTGCCTGTTTCATATCGGCGTCCCTCGATTAGACAATCATTTGACCATCCGAGATTACCGCCTTGGCCTTAACCAATACTACCATCTCTCTACTAAGCTTAGACCAAAATGCATGGTTGTGAGGAAAACAGGGTGGAGCCAAACGTACAAAAATAGTTGAATAACGAATGTAATGCTCTGGTAAGGGTGCATGTAAACGTTTTGCTCATGCGCTGACTCAAGAGAGGAGGGCGTTCGTGCCGAGGCCCCCGGATACCAACATAGGCGTTCAAGTAAAACGCATCCGGTTGATGCTTGTTCTTTTATTGGCGCTGGCAAATGCTTCGGCATACTCTGCCAAGCTCATAACTTGCGCTGCTCCAGGCGTCAATGTGTACAGCTACGAGGCTGAAGACGGTGACCTCGCATGCCAGGCAGTGGGTTCGACATTGGCATTTATGAAAAGCATGGGCTTCCATGTCGATACTCGGTTTACCATCGAGTTAGTGGACCATCCACTTCGTCTGCATGGTTCGGAAGTGACTGGCACTTATGATTCCAGGCACCTTTACATCGAGGTTCCGAACTTCAGTCAAGCGCAACGGGTCGCTGGCCGACACGCGCCATTCGGGATGTTCATGAGTCATGAGATTTGGCAGAGCTTCATCGCACACGAGGTGGCCCACGCAGTGGCGCAGGCAAACTTTCGGCTAGCAAAGCCCGGCCTTGCGGCACATGAATATATTGCATACGTGGTCCAACTAGCGACCCTCCCGAAAGAAACAAGCGAGGAGCTGCTGGAGCGCTTTGACAATTCGCCATTTCGACATGAAAGACAAATCAACCGCGTATTTTTAGAGCTGGATCCGGAAGTCTTTGCGGTGAAGGCTTACAGGCATTATCTGGCCCAACCCGATCCCTCCGAATTCTTCCAACGTCTATTGAATAGAAACCTTAGTTCGCCCCGTTAGTGGGGTGCACCTTTTCTCGTACTGTAGACACCGATGGGACAGCTCGGGTTTTAATTCGCATACTGTATTTAACATAATATACATTATGCGCAGTACGGTATGGGGTTTTGGTTCGGTTTGGACGACCACTTGAACGACCACAGAAAGCGCTAAAGAATAGCCACAGAAAGTACTAAATTTTCACAGGAAGTACTAAATTCGTCGCCCACCTTTCTATATTCATGATTCTGAACACTTTTCGGTTTTTTCTCGAATAGCGCCTTTCGGGCAATCAGTGCATCGGATTTCAGCGGTTAATTTCGATTATGGAATGGCGTCAGCTCTGACCGAACTCCGCAATTTTGGATAATGCCCTGGGTACGAAAGTTAGTGGCCAATGCCGGTAAAAGACATCCCCATACCTCCCGATAAGTATCATGCGAATAGGAGCGCGGATTTTTGTTATGGCAGCCTCGGAACCTCTCTGTGACATGAGACAAAACTTAGAACGGGGCTATCGATAATCCGGTTGAGACGATGCGCTCCTGATTATTGAAAACCGTAAGTCGTCAGTTCTGAAAGAAATGGACGTTACAACGCGCAACCAATGTCCGTTTGGGATAATCGGGGCTGCCTAGCTGCCCTGAGCACAATAATTCTCTGCTAAACTTCAGAAATCCGTTAAAATAACATTAATACGGATTTTGATTATGTCCTCTCTTCCGATCTGAGCGGCTTACCAGGAGCTTACCCGATGAGTAAAACCGGCCAGGCACGCGTGCTCACACCCGAACAATTTGCACACCTCTTGCACGTGATCCAAGAGCATCGCTACCCGGAAAAGAACACAGCGCTCGTTCAGATCAGCTTCAAGCTCGGACTGCGAGTCCAGGAAATCGCGCTGCTCCAGATCAAAGACGTCGCCGAACTCGGCCCTAAAAGCTCTGGCCAACGTTCTTTCAAACTTAAAGAAATCCTGGCGTTGCCTGCGGCTTACACCAAAGGTGCCGATGCGTTGAAGCGATCCAGATCCACGTACCAACGGCGTCGGATCAGTTTTAGTGTTCACGACTTCCACCAGCTTGTTCAGCGAATTGAAACCATGGCTAAGGCTGGTGCCGAGATCAAACCGGAGGATTTTTATCCTGAGGTCAAAAAACATCGTGGTAAATCGCGCGATCTTCCAATGAGTGACCTTGCACTGAGAACGGCCATAGAAAATCACCTTGCGATCCGCCTGGAAGCGAACCCCTCGGTGAAAAAGACGGATCCTCTTTTCCTGACTCAGAAAGGAGGCCCGTACTCTCCCAACACTCTCCAGGAACACGTTGCTCTCATGCAAAGGCATTGGGCGGGTATTGAGCGAGCCAGCTCCCACAGTGGCCGGCGGACTTTAATGACAAATATTATTCATGAACAAAAGAAGTCAGTTAAAGTTGCGCAAAAAATCGCTGGCCATGTGTCACCCTCAACAACGCTCATTTACGAAGAACCTCCCGAGGAGTCACTGAAGGAAGCGTTGCGGGATGCAGGGTACAAATATGTTGGTTAGTCCAGCAAACGAATAAACTTTGGAGCGCATTCATTATTACTGTTCAACCGCCCCCGGAATGCTTACCTGCCAAGTTAAAATTTTCAGCCCACTTGTGATGAGTCTTGTTGATAGCGCGGGACCCATAGCTGCCCTGCCCCCTCTAGATCGGCTCATATGACAACTCTGGCCCACCAAACGTGGGTTTCTTGGCAATTGGAGATGGTTTGGTGACTGAAGCGTGAAGTTCAGTGTGGTCGCAAAGCGAACATTCAGATTCGGGGACAACGCACGCAATCACGCGCTTGTCGCATGGATTACATTGTTAGAGTCTTTGAATTTGGAAAGTACCTTTCCGCTTATTGCCCTGCGAGCAGCAGCTTTCATGGCGGAGGCACCAATACAAAGTTTCCAAAATGCGTCTTCTTGAGAAATTCCTGTTGGGCAGTCGCTATGTCTTTCAGCTCGAACGTTTTTGCGACCAAAGGACGTATCTCACCCTTTTCAATGTAGTCGATGAGGTTTGAAAAGATCGGTTCGTCCCAAGCTGTGCAACCAATCAGCGTCAAGTCCTTGAGATACAAATCGCGCATATCGATGGTCGTGATAGGCCCGGCAATCGCGCCAGACGACGCATATCGGCCACCACGAGCCATCAGCTTCAACAGCTTGCCAACCTGCTCACCGGCGACATTGTCGATAACAACATCCACTGAAGAGTCCTGAATTTCAGTAGACAAGTCCATGCCTCGGGCGATGACCTGGTCGGCCCCCAGGCCCCTGACAGCGCCCAGCTTACTTTCGCCGGCTACGGCGATAACATAGGCACCCCTGCGCTTGGCCAGTTGGACAACCGCTGATCCGACCCCGCCCGACGCTCCGGTAACCAGCAGGCGGTCAGCGCTATTAACGCCCGCTCGATGCAACATGTTTTCCGCCGTTCCATAAGCACAGGGGATTGTCGCGAGCTCCACGTCACTCCAGTTGCTCTGGATTTCAAATACCTCGCAACAATGGAAGGCTCTGATTACCTACTCACCTGTGCCCAGGTTGCCGTCGCTCTTGCTGGTTTCTCGGCACTCATCGTCGCGCTCGGCGGCCAGGACAATTCGGGCGTCGACCCACTATCACGCGGGCTCGTTGGAACCTTAATTGAACGAAGCCTTGTCTCCGTTTTCTTTTCTTTGGGTCCCATTCTGCTTTCAGGGCTCAATCTCGCAACTTCTTTGCTATGGCTCATTTGCAGTGCCGGTCTTGCGGCGTACATCGCCTCTTTGGTGTGGCGCTCGGCTACTTTACGGCGCAAAGAGCGAGCACTGAACGATTTCCTGACGGGCCCGGCCTTCGCGATTCTGATGATTCTTGGGCTACTTGTGATTTTACTGCAAATTGCTAATGCGTTTAATTTGGGACTTCGGCAAAGTGTCTGGTAGTACCTGGTCGGCATCACGTGGCTGCTTCTCTCAGCGGCGTACATGTTTTACTTTGCTGTCAGAAGGTGGTCCCGCGCCAGGTAACTAGTCACGGCAGCAAGGACGCCAGGCCTCCTCCCATAGGCCGCTACCCAAAAACAACGACAGTCTGGCGACTCAAGGCAATCAGTTCACCAGTGTGGGTCCAGATCCGGGCATGGATATGACCGTAACCGTCTCGCGCCTGATCGATTGATGCCTGATAGAGCAGATATTCGCCGGGAGCGATGCTGGGCCGTGGATAGACAAACTCCAGTGTCCACGAGAGACTGCTGGCCGGAGCCGGTTGCTTCATGCGGGGCAGAATGGCGGGCGGCCAGGCGTCCACAAGTGCGATCAGGTGAGCATCGTCAAACTGGTCCTGCGTTTTCCGAAAGCGCATCCAGCCACCCATTTCCCGACTTTCGTTGCCACTCATCGGCATGCCACCAATGGCAAAACGCAATTCGATATGTTGCGTGAATTCGGGCGTTACATTGGGAATGAACGGCAACTCCGGAGCTGATTCCGGCGCGACAACATTTGGCGCGTCCAGGCCATGGACAGTCACTTCAGAGTCTCTTGCTTGTCCGAAACTGCCAATCACAACGGCAACGGTCTTACCGTTCTGTGTTGCGCGCCCTTCGACTTGCGTCACAGCGTTGCCTTCACGAAGAATCTCGGCAGACAGCGTCAAAGGTTGTTCCGGTGCAGCCGGCCCGACAAAAGACACCATCAACGACCGCACGTTACGCACCTCGTGCATAGCGCCTTTCATGCGATCAAAAATCAGTGCCACCAGAAGCCCGCCGAAAGACGCGCGCCCCTGCCCCCAGAATGCTGCAATTTCGGCTTTGCCGTCGTCAGTCTCTGCAAAACTGGCCCGTGTTTCCACAAATTCCATGATTCTCTCCTCTTATTAACGCCATTGTGGCGGCCCACACCTGTCAGAAGATGCGAGCCAACCGCGACGATTTGGCTTACCACTTCTCATGAAATGGGCGAACTTCGGCCAAAAATGACCAGGCGTCCCTGGGTTGATGGGCAAGGTGAAAAACCTCCGCGGCAATAGAGCTCGGTGAGATGAAGAAATCATCCCCCTTGTCCGCGTGGAGTTTCCTGGCCCAGGCCACATCAATCACCGCGTCGATAATCAGGTAGGCGACATGCACACCCTTGGGGCCTAGGTCGCGGGCCAGTGATTCCGCCAGGATGCGCTGGGCTGCCTTGCTTGGCGCAAAGCCGGCAAATGAGGCACTGCCTCGCTGTGCTGAGGTGTTGCCGGTGACGATGATGGCCCCCTCGCCTGCTTCAACCATTGCCGGGGCTGTTAGCCTGGCCAGCGTAAGCAATGCCATGGCATTGATCTCCATGTTCTGGCGCAGGGTTTCCGGGTCGATCTGGTCCCAGGTTCCAAAGGCGCCACCAACGGCGTTGTGCACCACCACCCTGGGTGCGCCTACTTTTTTGATGGCCTCGGCTAGGGCCTGCGGGTCGGTTACATCGCAAGGCACGGCGATGGTGCCTTCGATTTCCTGCTCCAGATCCAGGAGCCTGTCGGCGTTCCGGGCCACCATGGCGACCCGGTAGCCGGCTTCAGTGAACCGTTTCACCAGAGCGGTGCCGGTGCCCGGCCCGACTCCGGTGATCAGGGCGAGGGGTTTGTCGGCATTCATGCTGTCGCCTCCTCGCGCGCCAGTTCTTCGCGCACAAAATCCAGTCGGTCGTTGCCGAAGAACATGGCGTCACCGACAAACAGGGTGGGCGCACCGAAAACGCCCCGCTTCGCAGCCCCTTCGTTATTGCTGTCGAGCTTGGCCGCCACCTCAGACGACTCGATGCGTTCGGCGATCCCGGTTGTCTCAATGCCGGCTTCCTTCAAAGCAGCAAGTACGGCTGAGACATCTTTCAGGGTTTGCGCCTGCCCCCAGATGTTCTGGTAAAGCGCCTTCGTTATCGCCATGGCTTCTTGTGCATTGCCGGCCGCAAGTACGGCTTTGGCGCAGGCTTCTCCGTCATTCAGCGGTATCTTCGAGGGGTTGAAGGCCACGCGGTATCGTTTAAGCCATCTGCCCATGTCTTGCTGGACATAGGCGCCTTTGGCCTTGCAGGTAAGGGTTGTTGGCACATTGCCCACCGCATCCATCACCTTGAGGACATTCATGGGGCGCAGCTGGATGTCGGCATCCAGGGACTCCAGCTGTGTGGAAGCCAGGTAACTGTAGGGGCTGAGGAAATCAAAGAAAAATTCGACAGATTGAGTCATTTGGTGTGCTCCTGTTCATGTGTCAGAAGACGTCGGACAGACTCGTCCGACGCCCGATTTATTTAAGGAAAGCGCTGATATAGCGGACCGAAAGTTCCGGATACTGAAAATGGGGGGCATGGCCAGCGTCCGGCATTGAGATCAATTGCAGCGTTGGCGCATTACCAATAAGCGGGTACCAGTTGTCCACAGAAAACGAGATGTCATGGTCGCCCGAGAGGGCAAGCATAGGGACGTCCGTTGAAGCGAACTTGCTTCGGAAATCCATCTCGTCAACGGCAATACCCCTGAATCCGGCGACATAACGTTGTAACAGTTCCTGTGCCTTGGGCACCTTTGTCTGGTCCACACCAGGCCATGTTCGTTCCATGGACGATTTAGCGGCCCGCTTGCTTGCTGCCGAGTCAGGTTCAAAGAACAGCACCGTGTAATCGTTCAGGTTGTATTCAGGTTTGAAGGCGGTCTGCACAAAAATCGGCTCGAAAGGCACCGCATTCTTACCGGGCGGATTGGTGCCAATCAGAACCGCTTTACCGACCCGCTCCGGGTACAGAAAGGCAACGTACTGGGCAATCATCCCACCATAGGACCAACCCAATACATCGTATTGTTCCAGTTGCAGGTGCTCTGCCAGTTTCGCAACTTCTGCGGCTACCTCTTTAGCGTCCGTGGGCAACGTACCTTCGGAATAGCCAATGCCCGGGTAATCCAGCGTAATCACCGTGTGCGACTGCGCCAGCTGTTCCAGGAACAGAGGGTCCCAGGTGTCGAGGGTGCCCCTGAAACGGTTGATCAGGACAATGGGCGATCCGTTACCCATCGTTCGATAGGCAATGTTTCGATCGTCGATAACGGCATATTGCGTCTTGGTGGCTGCGATTGATGGGCTTACAGGGTTCGTATTGACTACCGAACTACAGGCCGCACTCATGACAGCGGCGCCAATCATTAAAATCAGGGCTTGCAGGGTGTTGCTCATGGTCCTCTCCTTCGCATAACGGGGATCAATGAAGTCGCCCGTTGTGAACGTTCGACCTATTAGATGATACTCATCATCTAATTGTTTAAATTATGCTCATCATTTAAAATGCATGTCAACGAGTTTAATCGCGATTGGGTTCAAATCATGAGAGTGAGTCGAGAGCAGGCGGAAAAAAATCGACAGGCGGTTCTGGAAACCGCCGCGCAACTGTTTCGTCAGCGCGGTGTCGATGGCGTCGGTGTTGCCGACCTGATGAAAGCGGCCGGCTTAACCCACGGCGGGTTCTATGGCCAATTCAAATCCAAGGAAGATCTGGTCACACAGGCTACAACCCAGGCATTGCGGCAGAATGAGGACAACCGGCAGCGGGCCCTCAAAGGTACGGATAATCCCTGGGAGGCCATGAAGCAAAGCTATCTCTCGCCGCTGCATCGTCGGCATCCGGAAGCTGGCTGTGCCTTTACCACCCTGGCAGTGGAAGGACCCCGGCGCGGCGAGCCGCTGCAATCGGCGCTGACTAGCGGGCTGGAGCGCTTTCTTAAGGATCTGGAACCCATTGTGCCCCGCAAACGCGGCAAAACGCCGAGGGAGCAATCCATTTCGGCGCTTTCCGCCATGGTGGGAGCGATGGTTCTGGCGCGTGCCGTGGATGATGACGCACTGGCGACGGAGATTCTGGACACTGTCAAAGACAGCCTTTAGCCACTCGTCCTAGAGAGAGTTCGATTGTTCTCTTGCGGCATTTTTTCAGCTATTTACAGGTGGCTCGCCAATGTTCGCTTTTGTTTAATAGCGTCCCTTGCTACAAATGCCTGTCGCTCGCCCTAATCTTTCGGTTCCAGCAAGACTAATCCGAACCCCGAGTCGGACGACGAATTTAGCACTTTGTGTGGAAACCGGAACGACCACCCTATTCTCGAATCTACTTTAAGTTTGTTTAGCACTTTTTGTGGATTTTGGTGGGTAAGATACTGATCTTTGGTTGCAGAGGTTTAGTACTTTCTGTGGTCGTTCATTTTGGTTCGGTTTTGGGACTGTTCTGGACGCCCACTCATAGTACTCAATTCCTCAACGCGAAATGCTCAACAGGCACGCGTGCTCACACCAGATCAGTTCGCCCACCTCTTGAATGTTATTCAGGAGCATCGCTGCTACCCGGAGCTCGTTAATATAGAGAGTTACCTCTCGATCCGCCTGGCCACACGACCTTCGGCGAAAAGGACGGATTCTCTATTCCTGACTCAAAAAGGAGGCCCCTACTCTCCCAATACTCTTCAGGAACATTAGCTATCATGCAGAGGCACTGGGCAGGTATCGAGGGAGCTTGGGTAGTTGCTCCAATTAGCACCTCAGCGAAAACCAAGGAAGGAGAGAATTGCTAGAACGATAACGACTGCACCGACGATGTAAACAATGTTGTTCATGAGTAATTACCTTTCCTGGAAACGTAATTTTGGTTGCGCCGCGGTCCCTGCGGCGGATGATGCAACTCCGTGTATTGGCTGATCCATTGCCACATCGGGTTTCAGATTGAGGTATCAGCATTGCCGGGTCTGTACGCTGGCCCACAGAGTGCAGGAATAAATGACGGTACGTATGGTCTGATAGTTCGAACGCTGCCTGCGAAACAAGCCTGCAGGCAGCCAATTCAAAGTAAGGCGGGGTATATCAACGCTTGGACATTTGTTCGAAGTCTTTGATTTGCTTGTCCGCTTCATCTCTGGTGACGCCATAAGCCTGCTGAATCTCGCCGGCCAGCTGTTCGCGCTTGCCGGCAATCTCGTCAAGGCGGTCATCGGTCAGCTTGCCCCACTGCTCTTTCACTTTACCTTTGAGCTCTTTCCAGTTGCCTTCAATAGTGTCCTTGTTCATTTCAGATCCTTCGGCCTTTCGGCCAGATAATGGGTTCATCAAACGGCGGCACGGGTCAAAACAAACCGTTCGCGGCCGTCGCATCATCGTCAGTTGAAGCGGGGCCGCTGTCTGTGCGTTAACAAACACAGGATTATGCAGGTGGGTTAGCGCACCGAGGCCGTTCTGTTTTTTTGATAAATTGAACGCCAGGAAAAGGACTTAGAAATGTTTATGAATTTGAGGAAACAACTTTGACCAACGCCATCTGGTTTGTCGTAATCGGAACCCTGCTGATCCTGATGGGGGTTCGCTCACCGGTGCTTCAGCGTCTGAATCTGACACCGTCCATGGTTTATTTGAGCGTCGGCGTGCTTCTGGGCCCGTCGATTTTCGGTGTGTTTCATTTTAACCCGCTGCAACAGGCGCATTTGCTGGAAGTACTTGCCGAACTTGCGGTGTTGGTGTCGTTGTTTATTGCTGGCACCAAAATGCCCGTGCCTTTCAGATGGAAAGCATGGCGCGTGCCGTTGCGCCTGGCATTTATCTCCATGACGATCAGCGTCGCGCTGACGGCAGCCTTCGGATATTACCTGCTTGGCCTGCCGTTGGGAGCAGCGATTCTGTTGGGGGGCATACTGGCGCCCACCGACCCGGTGCTGGCAACGGATGTTCAGGTCCGGCACATGGGCGATACCGATCCCCTGCGGTTTACCCTGACCAGTGAAGCGGGCATGAACGATGGCAGCGCCTTTCCGTTCGTCATGCTGGGGCTGTTGTTGCTCGGTGCCCCGGCCAGTGACGAATTGCTTGGAGGCTGGGTTCTCAAGGACGTTGTATGGTCAACGGCCTCGGCCATTGTCGTCGGCCTTGTGACCGGGCGGCTGTTGGCCCAGCTTGTGCGGGGACAGCGCTCATCCGAAGAACAGGGGCCGTTGCTGGATGATTTCCTGGGCCTGGGCCTGATCGGTCTGACCTATGGCGTGTGCCTGCTGATTGATGCCTGGGGATTTCTGGGTGTGTTTGTTACTGCTATTTCGCTGCGGCAATCCGAAATGACGCTGGTCAAAACCGAAAACTTGGACCAGCACCCTGATGCCGCTGCAGAATCTTACGATAAGCCCCGCGAAGCCGCTCCGCAGCCCCCTAGTCAGGTATCGAAAGGCTCTTTGATCTTCAAAGAGCCCCTTGAGCGTTTGTCCGAACTGGTATTGGTAGTGTTGCTGGGTGGCATGTTGTTCACCGATTCCTGGAGCCTCCGGGCTGTTGGCCTCGGGTTGTTGCTGTTTGTGGTTGTTCGCCCGGTCAGCGTATTTCTTGGTTTGCTGGGCTCGGGTGCATCTTGGCGGCTGCAGATGCTGGTGGGCTGGTTCGGGGTACGGGGAATTGGTTCTCTTTACTATCTGATGTTCGCCGTTGTCTTTGGCCTGCCGGAAGAGCTGGCCGTGGAGCTTATTCACATCACCTTGGTGGTTGTCGTGCTTTCCATCATCATTCACGGGCTGACCGTGAAACCAATGATGACCCGATGGTGGGGCCCGTGAATTTCTTTCGATGCTTGTGTGTGCTTACGAACAGACAGAACAGTGGTCCAGCCCTGATTCTGGGAAGGTGGGCTCACAGCGAATGGACGTAGCATTATTTACTGCGACTCGCTGCGCCACGACCCGCGTCAGATCCTCATTGGCGCATTATGGAAATGCAATCTGAACAATGTAAGCAAGGAGCTTATCATGATCAGAATTAAGACTGCGGCGGTCACTTTCTGTCTTCTAGGTGCTTTGCCTCTGGCAGTATCCGCCCAATCCGCTGAGTTTGGACCGAGCGAAGGCGACCGTGAATTCTCCCTCTCCGGAACCGGCAGTAACGACCAGAATTTCAACAGCGGTAGCTTCGGCGTGAGCGGTGATCTGGGCTGGTATCTGAAGAACAATGTCGTGGCCGGTGTCCGCCAGAGTGTGAATTTCGCCGATATCGAGGGCGAAGGTGTCACGGACGATTTCTGGAACGGCTCAACCCGTGGATACCTCGATTATCAATTCCTCAACGATCGCGCACGGCCATTTGTCGGTGCTAGCCTTGGCGGTATTTATGGCGACGGGGTCAAGGACAGCGCGTTTGCCGGCCTGGAAGGAGGATTAAAGTACTACGTGCAGACCAAGACCTATTTCCTGGCCCGCGCCGAGTATCAGTTCCTGTTCAGCGACTCCAATGATGCCACCGATGCCTTCCAGGATGATGGCATCTGGGCCTATACAGTGGGTCTGGGTTATAACTTCTGAACCTGGTTGAAGTGCTGATTCGGTAAGCCGGAGAGTGGCAGCCCGCACCTGTCAGAAGATGCGAGCCATCGGCGACTACTTAACCCATGAGTGCGTCGATTCTGCTCTCCCCTTTTATTCGGCCATTTGCGCAATCGCAGCGGCCCACTCATCTTTGGTCATTTGATCGCGGATGGCGAATCGGTGGTCGAGTGCAAGAGATTGAGCTGTTTCCCACTCGTCGTTCAGCAGGTCAAGTTGCACCAGCAGCCTAGCAGGACCAGCGTCGTGGTCTTTATATAATTCGGTCAAAACCTTGCCGGATTTAGCAAACGTTTTGTCGAATTGCTTCAGTTCATCCCGGAGTGCCGCCACCTCCTGCATGACCGCTTCGGCCCTGACCGGATCGGTGATTTCCTGCTGTGCAAGCCTTTCGAAGCTCTTGAGCATGTCTTGGGTCAGGATCGCGCCTGATGCGTTGGGACCACCCAGAAAAAAAGCAATGATTATTGCCACCAGCATCTTACTGGCCTCCCGCCTGATAACTCATGGTTCTTGGGTTAAGTTCCTTCAACTCAAACTTCGCCAGCTTTTCCCACTCTTTTGCCGTAACAGTTGCCTTCATCCTGCCCATCAAAGCCAGGAACTCGGCTTGAGCGGCGCGGCGTTCCGCGTTGTACTCTTGAATCAGGTTTTCCAGGTTTTCGCGTTCGGTTGAATAATCCCGGCTCAAAGTCTTCAGTCTTTTCGAGTAGTGCTGCACTGCAGTTGCGTGTTGGCTGATTAACTGTTCCCTTTCAGCTGATAAAGCCGCAAACTTTTTAGCCCTCGCCGGGTCATCGATTTCGTCCGTAATCAAATTCTGGAAATCGGCACGAGTTTCCGCGCTCTGCTTTTCCAGCTCATCCGGATTCGAGTCTTTCGATTTGCTGGCGCAGCCGATAAAGGTTGATGTTGCGATACTGGCAACGAACACAATAAAAATCGGATTGAGTTTCATTTGTTTATCCGGGTTTTCGGCCTTTGTATGCTTGATCTTTGACCAGTTGTGATTGTTCCGCTATCAGTTCTGCGCAACATATAGTTTTCTCAGGTCTTATTCTCGCCAGTAAGGTCTTGCCCAATCGCTCCAGTTCCAGTGTGCAACAAAAGGCCGTCTTGTATGAGTTGCTGGAATAAGTTGTTGTCATGAATCTATTGCCAGGTCCAGGAGCCCGCTTATCCTTTGCTAATCGTAATCCGCTCGCGGTTTGGCGCTGAGCCCAGCTGCACGGGGTTCTTCCGGAACGGGCAATAAGAAAAGCCTGGCGATCTCCCCTGCCCCAAGGCGTCTTTTCACGACATAAAAGCAGTTGTACACCAGCAGCGCACCACAGAGAGCAATCGCATTTGCCCAGACATGGGCCACATCGGCTCGCTGGAACAACGACATCAACGACGGACCAAAGCCGTCATGCTCGTGCCTGCCTTCAAAGGCCTTCTCAAGCACCAGCACAACGAACACGCCCAGGCTGTAGAGGGCCGTCCGCAGCAGGACATCCACCCAAGCTGGTTGTTTGCGCGTCAAACTGCCCAACGGAACATGCTCAAACACAAGCACGACCTTGGCGAGAACCATTGCGCCAAGCAAAACCAACGACAGGCCTTTAAACTCGATCTGATATTCCGCAAGAATCAGCACTTTGAGGACCATCAGCACGCCAATCCAGACAGCAAAGTACAGCGTTGTCACTGCCACTTCCCGGATCTCGTGCATTAGCTTCTGCCCAAAACTCATCGTAGGCAGTCCAGCGACCAGGCGATCGTGCATATGACGAGAATCGAGTACTGTTTGCGTACGTGCATGAGGAATTACTCCTGTTGAAAATCGTAAAAGGAGGTATTAGCACCTAAAAATCGAATTTGAGATAGGCCAATGCCCCCTCGTATTGCCAGTCCACGTCGCCCTGGAAGCTATTTTTTGAGACCCCAACGTCAAGCTTTACGGAATTGATGCCGACGCCAACCGCAATGGCTTTGGTCACGCTGAAATCAAGACCGACGAAGACGTCGTACAGAGATCCTTCATAGTCTCCGTAGTCAACGGCAAAAATTTCCCCACTGCCGCGGATAGCCCATCGGTCAGCAAAGCGGTGTTCGCCCCGAAGACCGATCACTGGCAAGGGTGCTGTCAGGTCATTCGATTCGACACTGCCGCCGCCAGAGGCAGACAGAGTCGCGCTCATATCTGCTATGTACAGGCCAACAGTGGCGCCAAGAAAGCTGCGTTCGCGTTTAAGAAACATCCAGGTGTATCCCAGCTTATAGATGGCCAGGTCGAGCTTTGTATTTACAGTGCTGCTGATAGGGTAGGTCGTGTCCTCCCAGACGATTTCCCTCTCAATCTGTTTCGATGAAGAGCGGGACAGATCGAACGCACTGAAATCGAATCGATGCTTTTCGGCGAATCTCCAGTATGCATCGACACGGAACACCGTATCCGACTTATCGAGTCCAAGGTCGTCCTCCAGGTCGACGTCCGTTCCTCGGCCAGACTCTCCGTCCACTCTCGTTTGGCTTTCGCGATCTGTAAAAAAAGCCCCGATGCTGATGCTAAATCTCGGGTCTTCTTCAGCGATCGCTGTGCTAGTGATAATCAGAAAGATAAAAAACGAAATGACGCGCATGTGATCCCTCCTCCACATTCATAGCCTCACTATTCCCCTAAAGCTGTCCGGACGCTATCAAGAAAACGCATAGCGTTATCAGAACGGGCGCGTCGTCAGTCGATTATTAACGCACCGGGCTCCCCTCACCTGCCCGGCTCTGCCGCAAGGTGTCGGAAGGTGATTCTCTGAATTGCCGCTTGTAGTCGAGCGAGAACTGGCTCATGTGTTGGAAGCCGCATTCTCGGGCGATGCCCGCAATTGCGTGAGCGTTGACTTTAGGGCGGAAGGAAATTGCTTCGCTATCGTGAATCCGCACGAATCAGGATCGGCGGCAAAGCGATTGGGGCGGGAAAAAGAGGCAGGGGCTAGGTGATCGCCCGCGCAAGCGTAGCGCTTGGGCACTCGCCGAAGGCATTTTTGTACTGGGTCGTAAACAGACTCATGTGGTTGAACCCCATTCTGAACGCCTCGTTGGTGACGGTCGTTTGTCCGCCTGACGCCTTTAGATGCCTACGCACCTGGTGCAGGCGCAACAAACGTAAATAGCGGGAAGGGCTGGTCCCGTAGGCAGTGGCGAAAGCGTATTCCAGGTATCGACGGCTGACGTTCATGGCCACGCACAGATCGTCGACGCTGATTGGTTCAACGATCCTCTCTCGCATATAGGATTCGGCTCGCTTCGCCACAATAAAATGCCCGCTGACCTGAGACATCACTTTGGTTCGAGGTGCGTCAATCGAGCTCAGGGCGGCGCCGAGCGCATTGCGAACATCGGTCACCAGCCAGTCGGCCGCCAGAGTATCCAGCGGAATGTCAGCGGGTTGAACAATACTTGCGATGGCTTGTCGCAGGTTCGCCAGTTTTTCGGGATTGATATTTATCGTTGTACAGGAGCGGGCCTGAACCAGGTTTGTACGCGACGTAGTTTCTTCGGTGGCATTGATCCACTCGGGGGGGATGACCAGAGAAGTCCATCCATAGCCTGCCGATAGATAGCCGTTGAGCTCATTGCCGGGAGGGAACACCAACAATTCCGACGCATCGACTGGATTGCCGTTCCAGGTGGCGTGAGCACTATCTGGGAAAATGCCAATGCCAAAACGTCTGGGGTCCAGATCCCCCTTCACACGAAGAGGCACGTTGACCTTGCCGAGGTCGATCGAGAGATCGCCCAATGAAACCTGATCAAGCGCGATGTCGATATTGCCGGATTTCAGTTGGACAAATTCGAGGTTGGAGCCGCTGACTGCATGGTTCAACTCATCCAGGTCATGAAACCGGGCTCCAGGCTGGTATTCATTTCCAGCATTGGCCGTCTGTCCGTCCATGGTTCGCTCCCTGCGATTTTTTGATAGACGATCTTAAGCATAAGCCAATCGGTACCGCTCTGCCAGAAATACTGCCTCAGAAGCCCGGTGCGTTGCACAGCACGGGATATTGCTTTAACGCCCTTACGCCTTGCGCATTATTGATAGCGCTGCAGATATGCACCGGGGGATGCTAACGAAGAGGCTCAAAACCTTGAAAGAGCCGAATCAGCAACTTACCCGAGAAATCTGACGACTGACATTTTGCCCATGAAAAAGGATAGAAGGCTATGAAACGCAGGGAGAGTCTTTTTTATTTGATGTATCGCTCGCGAGCGACAGTTAACTGGATGGGCAAACTTGCCTCAAGGCTGCTGGTGTTCGTTGCCTTAACCGGTTTTGTCGCTTGTGCACAGGCCGCGCCGGAGACCGAGCAGAAACCCGAAGCAGTCGCCGAGCGGGCATACCTTTACGGACTCCAGCAGGCTATCTTTTATGGCCAGCGCTGGATTTATACCCAGAACGACGCCGAGACGAATGACATCTATTCGGGGCTGAACCGGTTCTTCTGGGTCCGCAAGCAGATCACCCCGGATTTTCCCGTCGTGACGCCGAATGCGACAACGCTCTATGGCTCGGGCTTTCTGGACCTGCGCGACGGTCCCGTTGTGATCGAAGTGCCCGAAATCACCGACCGTTATTTCAGCGTCCAGATCATGGACCCATACGGCATTTTCCGGATCATCGTCGGCTCGCCCTTCAACGGCACCAAGGCGCGAAAGTACATACTGCTTCCGCCGGGATTTGAGGGCAATGTTCCGGCGGATTTCCCGACCACGGACATTATGCAATGGCCGTCGAAAACCGCTTACGGTGTGGTCCGCATGGCGGTCAAGACCGGATCAGATTCGGAGATAGCAACGATCAATGCCTATCAGGACCAGGTCACGGTTACGCCCCTGGCCGATTGGCTGTCCAATGGGAATAAGGGGATCGCCCAGGCAGATCGGGATATCGTTCCCGGCGATTTTGTTGTTCCCGCCGGATTGCCGGATTATGCGGTCGGTCAGGTCGACAAACAGACCGCCGAGCAATTCTTTACCTTGCTCAACGTTATCCTTAACGATGCGACCATGCCGGTGCTGGAGGATTCGCTGATGGAGTCGCAGATGCTTGCGCAACTCCGGTCGATCGGTATCGGTAAAGGCCTGACATTCGACTGGGAGAAGCTGACATCCGACCAGAAAGCCGCGATGGAGACCGGGTTCAAGGCGGGTTTCGAAAGCGTCCGCAAAACGCTGAAGTCAAACCTCATTAACATGAACGGCTGGGGTATCGTGCGCAATGACGGCGGGTTCGAGACCAAGTGGATGGACCGCGCCGTGATTGCCGATGCGGCCTGGGCGGCACCGGACAAGAACATTTCGCACGGCGGCGCGTTCCTCTTCACCGACGCCGATGGCAAGCCGCTGTCTGGCGCCAACAAATATACGCTGACCTTCGACATGAACGATCTGCCGCCAGTGACCCAGTTCTGGTCAATTCCGATCTATGACGCCAACGGTTATTTCGTCGCCAACGAGATCAACCGCTATACGGTGAACAGCTTCATGCTGGACGCAGGCGATTTGGTGGTGAAGGACGGCAAGCTTGTGATCTATGTGCAGAACGCGAAACCGACGGATCCAGACCAGGCCAAGAACTGGCTGCCGGCACCGAAGGAAGGCTTCAGGTTCACATCGCGGTTTTACGGGCCCTATGCCCCGCTGACGAATGGCACGTACAACATGCCCAAGGTCGTTCGGGTGAAATGAGCGCAGAACAAACCACGGGGGTTGCCGCCCGGCGCCCCCGACCTGCCCGACTATTCACGACTACACCCGACTATGCCCTGGAGGCATTGACATGATCAAACGGCTACTTCTTTCAACAACGGTGGTGATGTGTGTCGCCGGATCTCCGGCATTAGCCGAAGTCAGCAAGGCCGAGCTGGAATCCATCTCTATTCCCGACAGGGTCGAGACGCCCATTGGCGTTCTGGAGTTCTTCGATGGCGTGCCGGTCGGCGATACCGTCGATAAGGTCTATGACAATCTCGATCGGATGCGTGGGCTTGCGGTGTTCCTGGACAATCAGGGCGCAGCCTCTCTGCACGCCATGCGGATGGGCAATGCAAGCATCGGTGCCGATGCGTCCAACAAGATCACGATAACCGAACAGTTGCTACAGCCCGAATCCCTCTATCTGACCGGGAACACATCGACGCTCTATGCGCTTGGCTACATGAATCTGAAAAAGGATGGCGCACTGGTCATTGAACTGCCGCCAGGCATGCTGGGCTTTGTCGATGACGCCTGGTTTCGATTTGTCGAGAATCTTGGCGCGATTGGCCCGGACAAGGGCAAAGGCGGCAAATACCTGATGCTGCCTCCTGATTACACAGGGACCGTTCCTGAGGGATATTTCATCATCCGAACAGGCACCTTCCACAACCTGTTATTCCTGCGAGGCTCTATAGCGAAGGGCCTTGAGCCCGCGGTACAGAACATCAAATCCAACCTCAAGGTCTATCCGCTGGCTCAGGCAGACAACCCGCCCGCGACCGAATTCATCAACATTTCGGCGAAAAGCTACAACACCGTTGCTCCAAATGACTTCAGCTATTTCGAGGGGCTGAATCAGGTGGTTCAGGAAGAACCTATCGATGCCATCGGACCCGAGGCCAGAGGTCTTCTGGCATCCATTGGTATCGTCAAGGGTCAGCCCTTCACGCCGGATGCGCGCATGAGGAAGCTGTTAGGTGAAGCTGCGACCCTCGGCAACGCCACTGCACGGGCGATTACCTATCAGCCGCGTATCGATGGTGTGTTCATCTATCCGGATTCTGAAAGTGCATGGACGATGGCATATGCGGAGAAGAACACCACCTTTGAGAAAAACGGGGCAATGGGTCTTGATGCGAGAGTACTGTTCTACTTCAACGCGACCGGGGTGACACAGGCCATGGCAGCCACCACCGTGGGCCAGGGGTCGGATTATGCCCTTGCCTATCTGGATGCTGACAAAAAGCCACTGGATGGCTCCAAAACCTACAAGCTGCGCCTTCCTCCGAATGTTCCGGTTAACAACTTCTGGGCGGTAACGCTCTACGATACCCAGACCCGTTCGTTGCTGCAGACCGGTCAGAAGTTCCCGACCGTGGGTAGCCAGAGCGACGGCTTCCAGAAAAACGCCGATGGATCCTATGACCTTTATTTCGGACCCAAACCGCCGGAAGGCAAGGAACAGAACTGGCTTCAGACCGTGCCGGGAAAAAGCTGGTTCACAATCCTGCGCATGTATGGCCCGCTCGAGCCCTGGATCAACAAGACCTGGAGGCCCGGCGAGATTGAGTTGGTGAACTAGACCGGCAGTTTCGACCGCCGCCCGTTGGGCGGCTGATACTTATAGGGAAATGAGGAAGAACAATGAAATTTAAATTAACTGCGATGGCATTAGCCACTTCAATGGCACTCGCCACTGGCCCTGCACAGGCAGACAGTGCGAGGGAGGCCGCGAAAACCAAGGCAGCGTCGATACCGGACAAGGTGCAAACGGTTGCCGGTGAACTGGAGTTTTTCGATGGTGTGCCGATCGGAGACACCAATGACCAGGTATACGATTATCTGGACCGCGCGCGGGCTCTTGGTGTCTATCTGGATAACATCGGTGCTGTCTCGATCTACGCAGTTCTGCTCGGGATGGCACAGCAAGGGGCGGACGCTCCCAACAAAATCGCCCTCTGGGAACAGTTGATGGACTCGCGCACGCCGGTCATCACGTCAAATACATCGACCATGTATGCCTATGCGCCCACAGACCTGGCGAACGATGGGCCGACCGTCATTGAAGTGCCACCCGGCATGCTTGGCTTTCTCAATGATGCCTGGCAGCGCTATGTCGGCGATATTGGCGCTACCGGGCCCGACAAAGGCAAGGGTGGCAAGTACCTTGTGTTGCCTCCGGGCTATGAAGGCGAGATACCGGACGGCTACTACCTGCTCAAACCGTCAACCAACAAGAATTTCCTGTTCCTTCGTGGTTCGATCAAGGATGGCCTCAAGGTCGCCGCTGACAACTTCAAGGCGGGGCTGCGCATCTATCCCTTAAAGGATAAGAGCAATCCGGAGCCCACCCAGTTCATCAACATGTCCGGAAAGTCGTTCAGCACCATCTATCCAAGTACCCTGGAGTACTTTGAAATATTGCACACCATCGTCCAGGAAGAGCCGATCGACGCAGTCGGGCCCGAGATACGCGGTAACATGGCCGCCATCGGTATCGTCAAAGGCAAGCCGTTCAATCCCGACGACCGAATGAAAAGGCTTCTGAGCGAGGCAGCCACACTTGGCAACGCCGCAGGGCGATCCATTACCTACGATCCGCGGATTGATGGCGTGTACATCTACCCAGGAACGGACAGTAACTGGGTCATGGCATATGCCAACAAGAATACGTCTTTTCAGGCAGACGGCGTGATGAATCTTGATGCGCGGATCCTGTTCTACTACAACGCGGGCGGCGTAACGCCAGCGATGGCGGCGACCCGGGCTGGCGTGGGCTCCGACTACGCGCTTGCGATGCTGGACAGTGATGATAACCCGTTCTATGGAGACAAGACCTACCGGCTGCATTTGCCGCCCAATGTGCCGGTGAACAACTTCTGGGCAGTCACGCTCTATGATACCCAGACCCGTACCCAGCTGCAGACAGGCCAGCTGTTCCCGACGGTTGGCAGTCAGAGCGAGGGTATCAAGCAGAATTCAGATGGATCCTACGACCTCTATTTCGCGCCGCAGGCACCTGAGGGAAATGAAGGCAATTGGCTGCAAACGGTCCCGGGAAAAAGCTGGTTTGCCATTTTGCGGATGTACGGACCCATGGAGCCATGGATCAACCAAACCTGGAGACCCGGCGATATTGAGCTTGTAGAAAAAATGTAGATTGCAGAAGTGACAGGATTATTAAAGAGCAGCTCGGCGGGGTCATGATCGACCCCGCCGTCGTTCAGATACAGTGCTAGAGAGCACAATCACTCACTTTCGCCACTGACCTATATATGCCAATCATTATGAAATTTTTTATCATTGCACTCGGAATACCAGCAGTGATGATTACAGGCCTCGTTGGTTGCGCTGCCAGCGTACACAACGAGAGGCAGGCCACAACTTCGGACCACTACAAGGATGCCGAGTATGTCATCGACGGGCAGCGTGTAAGGTTGCATGATGGCGTTGCTGAGACCGCATCAGCTTCTGAATCCGCATCAAAGATCACTACTCGCCACTTCGGCAATGAAGTCACGACTGATCTGGATAGTGATGGCCGTGCTGATGTTGTTTTTCTACTCACTCAGGAATCAGGCGGCTCAGGCACGTTCTTCTACGTCGTCGCCGCGCTGAATACCGGGGAAGGATATCTTGGCTCACAGGGCTATCTGCTTGGCGATCGCATCGCGCCACAGGCGACAGAACTCAGCCAGGATCCACGCCACAAGAATGTCATCGTCGTGAGCTTCGCTGACCGCGCTCCGGGCGAGCCAATGTCAGCGCAGCCGTCAATAGCTAAGAATGTTTTGCTTAAGCTTGATCCCGATTCTTTAAGCTTTGGAGTGGTGGAGCAAGACTTTGAGGGCGAGGCCGATCCGGCTCGCATGTCCCTCACTATGAAGGATTGGACCTGGATTTCTGCGCTATACAGCGCCGGGCGTCAGATCGAACCCAGCCGACCTGACCTATTCACCCTCTCTTTTACTGAAGACGGCCGCTTTTCGGCGACGACCGACTGTAATCAAATCAGTGGTGGTTATGTAGCTGTTGGCAAATCCATTTCGTTCGGGAAAATTGCCGCGACAAGGATGTTTTGTGAAGGGTCACAGGAGGCCGAATTTCTCGCGCTTCTTAACAATGTTCAGCTCTATCATTTCACCTCGCGTGGCGAATTAATCTTTGATCTCAAGCGCGATGGCGGAACTGCCATATTCCGATAACGCGTTGTACAGATAGCGACGGCTTCGATTCCCGCAATCCGGACGCTTAATTAAGTACTATGCGTGTTCATCCATCCGCTAACAATGTAGCTCGGGTTATTCTTGGATTGCTGGCGCTAAAGCTACTGGCAGTCTCTCACGAATGAACTCCGCAACGGCTTTTGTATGCGGTGGTACCCCCACTCGAGAAGGCATCAAAAGGCTGAGGCTCGCGGATTGGGATACCCACCCTGGCAATACCCGGACGAGCTGGCCGGCTTCAACGGGTGCTCTGCAGACATAATCAGGCAATGCAGTAACGCCCAGGCCATCGATCGCGGCTTGCCTGATTGTCGACATATCCTCTGAGCAAAGCGCGATATGGGTATTCTGATGGGTTCGAAGGCCGTCTTTGTGCTGTAAGGGAATCGCCTCTTTCGCGCCAGCTCTTCCCACCTTTAAAAAACGACAACTGGCTAAATCATAGGGTGTTTCCAGTTGTTCCAGTTGCTCCAGATAGCCAAGCGAGCAATAAAACTGCCATTCCACATTGGCGATAAACCGCTGGATCAAGCTGGAATCAGGCAATTCGCCACTGTGCCCGCGAATAGCGATGTCTATCCCTTCAGTAATCAAGTCGACCATGGAGTTGGTGACGCGTTGTTCGATAAGCACTTTGGGGTGCTGCCTGGCGAAATCAGTCACGATATCGAACAGAACAAATTGCGCCACACCCAGCGAACAGCTGATCACGACCTTTCCTGAAAGATTTCCACTTTTATTGTCCATGGCTGCTTCGGCCATTTCGAAGTGGTCAACGAGCTTTCGAGCGTGCAGGTAGAAGCTCTTCCCTTCTTCGGTAATGGCGACATTGCGGGAACTTCTCTGAAGCAGTCTCACACCAAGGCGTTCTTCCAACTGAGCAACATGACGGCTCAATCGCGACTTAGGCATGTCCAATGCCTTTGCCGCAGCGGTGTATCCCTTCTTTTCAACGACATGCACGAAATAGAAGTAGTCGTTCAGGTCAATGTTCATATCTGCGTCCTAAATATGGAACGAATAGTTCAGATTTTAGCCATTTTTATTCAAATACCAAGCTACTAACCTTTATTCAGACCAGATATGGAACGGAGAAAGACAATGACCTATCAAGTTGCTCAACAACATGACTCGAAGACAACTTTCGCCCCGGTAAAGGGAAGCCCACTGAGTGTGGGCTCAGGGTTCACGGGTGTGGGTTTTCGTCACGGGCAGTTCTATGGGGCGATGGATCCCTTCATCATGGTGGATCACTACACCATGACGGTTCCAACCTTTGGTGCCCACCCTCACGCTGGCCTCTCAGCGGTCACCGTTTTGTTTGAAGATACGGAAGGCAAATTCAACAACCGCGATTCGCTGGGGAATGATTTCGACATCCACCCTGGCGACCTCTACTGGCTGAATGCGGGCAGCGGTGTCGTTCACGACGAGGCACCGCGAAAAGGCGCCACGATTCATGGACTGCAGATTTTCGTTAACTTACCCGCCCGCATGAAGCACCAGGCGCCGAGCTCCCTGCATGTGAAGCGAGAAGACATGCCGACCTTGAAGGGACAAGGCTACCGTGTGCGGCTGGTTCTTGGTCAAAGCAATGGGGTCGAGACGGACGCAGCGTCGGTATGGCCAGCCACTATTCTTGATGGTTTTGTAGACAAAACCTCTGTATTCGAACATCGCATTCAAACGGGCTTTAATGCCTGGATCTATTCCGTTCAAGGCGACATCGAATATCAGGTGCGCGGCGAATGGTTCACTCTCCACCAAGGAGAGTCCAGCGCGATTAACGGTGCAGAGGGCGAGGCCGTCAGAATACGCGGAAAGTCTCCATCAAGCAGCCATTTTGCGGTGCTCTCGGGCGAGACAATCAATGAAAATTTTGTTCAACACGGACCGTTTGCAATGAGCACCCAACAAGAAATCGACCAGGTGGTTGCCCGTTATAACGCGGGTGAATTGGGGAGCCTTGTATGAAAGTTGTAACGTTTGCCGCGACCAAGCTGGCGAATGCGGATATCGATTATGTTGAGATTAATGATTTTGACTTGCCGATTTATAACATCGATCTGGAGGAGCAGTACGGCATTCCTAAGTGCGCGCCACAACATTCTCATTTGGGTCTTTCCTGGCGCACAAGCATTTCAATGAACTTATCAAATCGCCTTTCTCTGGTCTCAGCCCTCTTCGCACTCGCTAAACCGACTGCAATCAAAGAACGGCTCGATTTTGGAAGCGAATCAAAGAAAGCTTTTGCATCCGGTCTTGCTTCCAGAGCTTTAACAAAGTCCGGGGGCACCCTCATTTCACTGACCTTGTATGCCGCGCTCCACCTACCATCCGACTTGGCGGCACGAACCTGCGAGAGCCCTGGTTCTCGCATCCGGCCTTCGATGATCAGACGTTCGGCATGCTCTGTATTTCTTTTCGACCAAGTGCTTCGGGCTGTTCTTGGTGTAATCCGCTGCAGGTAGGCCCGGTTGTCAATTGACTGCTTCATGCCATCAATCCACCCCCAGCAAAGCGACTCAACAACTACCTCATCCCAGTTAACAGATAAAATACCCGTTTGTTTCTTATATATTTTTACCCAAAGCTCCCGTTCAATGGCGTGATACTCCTTGAGCCAACAAGCAAGGGATTCTGGCGTTTCGAAAGCGCTAATTTTTTCCGGGTCAGCTTTTTGCATGGTGCGTCATTCAACCGAGTCCGAATTGTAGATAACCGGAGATTGCCCTTTCCACGAATTCCACACAGCGTCCTCCGTCACCAAATCAGCCATAAAGTGAGCAACGTTGATTCGACTGGTTTGGCCTGCATTGAAAATGGCGCTTCGTGTTGGCGAGGGAAGAATTTCATATTTAGAAGCATCGTCATAGTCTACCAGAGTATCAGGGCGAACGATCGACCATTCGATACTTCCATCTTGTTGGCCAATTTGGCGGCGTAAGTATTTCGATGCCTGCTCGTTGTCCAAATGCGGCGGCACCAGCAACCGAATCAGACCGACAACACACTTTTCTGCCACCGATACCCTTTCCGCCAAGTCGTCATTCCGGCAACCTGTGGAATTCATGAGAACGAACTTCAATGGTTGCGTCGGCTGGATCGTTCTTATTGCTTCGCACAAACGCCGAGTGGCTTCCGACACTAACCGTCGGGGCTTTCCATAGACGCCTCTGAAACTCATTGTGTGCCCAAGGCACGAAACAACGGCTCCGCATCCATGCACGTACTGAGCAAGCTCGGTATCACTCAGCTCCAGGATAGAAGCGTTAATAACCGACAGGTTTTTGTGTTCCCCGACAGCTTTGAGAAATTGATCGGGCGAGCGCACGATCGCCTGGACGGATAGCCCACGATCCAACAATTGCCTTACCAGCAACTGCCCGGTAGCACCGCTGCCACCCGCAACCAATACTTTCATGATTTTTCCTTTTTATCACCGCTCCGCTCACTGAACGGCGTTTTCGCGAATAAACGCGCTAAAGTGTGCCAGGGAAAGCTCCGGCACTTCTTCCATCGGCAAATGACCGACATCGGGGTAAACATGCACCCTTGAGTTGGCAATGTCCGCGCCGAACTGATGGGCATTTTCCACTGGGAAATACTTGTCTTCTTCTCCCCATAGGATCAGCGTGGGTACGCGGATGCCGGATATCAACGAGGCATCCTTATCGAGCCGGGCCTGGACGCGCTCTGGAAACGCAGCAAGGTTACCGGGATAGCGGGACAGCTCGAAGTATCGGTCTACCAATCTATCGTTTACCAGCGACTCATCGAAGTAAACATCCTTTAAGCCTGACGCATACATGAAGCGTGGTGAAAAGCTTGCCATGACTTTATCCATGATTGGCCATTGCGCCATTTCGATGGGCAATGGCCAACGCTCCTGAGGATAGCCCAGCGCATTCAGCAAAGTCAGAGATTCAACATTTTCTGGATATTCCAGTGCTAGCTGCCAGGCGATACGGCCACCCAGCGAACTGCCCGCCAGATGCACTTTCTCAATCCCAAGACGGGCCAAAAACGCCGTAAGTAACCTGACATCATCCTCGATTTCGTATCGATCAGCCCGGTCTGGCCCGGTCAAACCGAACCCGGGCAGATCCATTCGGATAACGCGATAGTTGGGTTTTAGCCCTTGAACCCACTTGTCCCATGTATGCAGCGAAGAGGCTGTGCCGTGGATTAGCACCAATGGCTCCCCTACTCCTTCATCCCTGTAATGCACTCGGTTGCCATCGATGGACATGAAACGTGACGTCGAATTACTGTACTTTTGCTCTAGCCAAGATTGTTCGATCGGTTCAGCACACGCTGTTAAAAACAGGCTTGTTGTTAGAGCCAGTGCAGATACCCAGGTCCCTTTCATCATCACCATTCAATCCTTGCCGCAGCCATAAAGTGGTAATGTTATGCAGTGACCTCATTCGGACCTAGGTCCGTTGGTATCATTCGATTGTCCGTTGGTAACAGGCATGCACCAAAACACACACTGGGACACAGTTTCTCGCGCCGCTTCCCGGGATTTAGTGACCACCTGCCGAAGCCTGGGATTGATATCTCAGCGGCAACTGACTGCTTTAGGCCTCAATGATTTCGAGAGCGTAGATCCACATGTTCGTATCCCAGAGTCTTCACTGGTCGCACTCTGGCAGGCTCTGGAAGAGGCGGGCAAAAGACCCGGTATTGGCCTGGAATTAGGGCAAACGATCAACCCGGCCGCAAAGGGGTTGTTGGCCAGTTGGGTCAGTCAGGCGAGCAACCTGCGTGAAGCTCTCGGGATCTTCATCAAAAACATCGAACTGATGAACCCCTCAGAGAGCTGGACACTCACCGAGCGCGGAGGCGGCTGCACATTGACGTTTAGCCTGGATCAAAATAAAGGCTATCCCGATATTGCGATCGAGCGCAGTATGAGCGCCATGGCGGCCTGGGCTCGTGCGCTGAGCAACCACAATTTCCCGATTCGAGAAGCCGGCTTCATATTCTCCGAGCCAGAGTATTCCGAGCCGTTCAAATCGATATTTTGCGAGAAGCTTGTTTTCAATGCTGACGAAAATTACGTGCGTTTTGACTCGGCACTTCTGAACTTGCCTATCGTCAGCAGCAGCGAATTACTGAAGATGCTGATAGAAAAGCAAGCCAGGCAAAGCCTGCAAGCCTTGCAGAAAAGCACACCCATTGAGCAGAAAGTTCAAGCACATATTCGGGAAAGATTTGCTTCAGGTAAAGCGGTAACGATAAGTACGGTCTGTTCCGACCTGGCCATGAGCCGTCAAACTCTGTATCGGCAGCTAAAGCAGCAGGGTACCGACTTTCAATCTCTTGTGGAGGCTGTGAGGAAACGTGAGGCATTGGTGCTTATTAAAGCAGGCAGCGATTCAAGTGCGATCAGTCTGAGCCTGGGCTACAAAGACACCAGCAGTTTCTACAAGGCCTTTAAACGGTGGTTTGGCACTACTCCCAAGGCTTACGTTGCGGAGATCAAGTAGATGCTTGGACCGGCACCTTTGACGCTATCGAGTAGGGTCAAAGGTGCCTAATTTTACCTCAAACGGTCAGCGTCTAACCTTTCCATCCTCGAAACAGATCGAGAAATTCGCTCTTCCAAAAAATGCCCTCTTCGATTTCCATACGGACCTCAGCGAACCCTGAAATTAAGGTCATAGATCTCCCTATCGTCACCGTTAACCGGTGTGATGTCCTGAGGGCAAGCAGACATCGCAACGATCAGATCCTCTAATGCCTCAAATTCGATTACATCTCCCGGCTTTGAAATCGGTGCAAGAAACTCAATGGCACCATCCTCACCAAGCCCTACGTTCATCCATAAGTTCAGAGGCGATGGAAGATGCGTGGCAGTCTCACCGATTGCTGCGAGTGCCATCCTCAGGTTGTCAGTACAGTTATCGTGATAGCCATCAACCCCGAGCCCCTTGTACCGATTGAGATCACAGGAAGCGATGAGCATGTCATGCACACCCGGAGACGTGTCACAAAGCACCTTCAACACGGGACGCCGCCAGTTCGTGACCAATTCGTCCTGTTCCCTGATCGAGTTCCTTCCCAGATGAGTCCTGCAATGCTCCATAGACAGCGATTCATGCAGATTATTTTCCTTAAACGCCCAGAAATCACAGACCTGGCTCCCGCTGTCATTCCTTAACTCGAGCGTGTTGCCTTTCTTCAGGCGCACGGCCACACCACAACGAGCCGGAACCCTGTACCATTGTCCCGGACTGGGGGTGCCATCCGAGGCAATTGCGCTAGTCAGAGAATCGTTACTGCCTTCGGATATCCCTGGAGCAAAACTGAGAGAGTTCTCGTTCATGATGATTTCTACGCCTCTGCTGATTCTGGAATGGCCCTTTTTGCTACCTTCTCAAGGGCGGCGGTCAGAACTGCATAGCTAACGATGGTCGCAACGATGGCATTCAAAGGTGCGACACTGAAAACACCCGTGTCTGGCGATGCCACTGAGACGGCAATTGCAATTAACCAGGCGACAATCGCAACTCCGTTGAATCTTTGTGGCTTAAAGCTCTCAACGGATGGGTAATTTGTTCTGGCGCGGAAGAAGAAATCGGCAATGATGATCCCACCGATCGGTGGCAGCGACACGCTCAGGAAACTGAGCCATCCTATGAAGTTGTTGTAGAGAAAATCCGATGCGACAGTGCCGAAAATGCCAGCAGCCCATACCAAGTGGGATCGCTTCAGGCCAGTAATGTTCACCAGTCCGAGACCTGAGGCATAAAGTGCGTTGTCATTGGTTGTCCAGATATTGAGGACGAGCAAAATAATCCCAGCGCCTAACAGGCCTTGAAGAGCCAGAACCTCTGCAATGTCCGAAACCCCTGTGGCGATTGCGCCGACAGCGCCAAAAATGAACATCAGGCTGTTACCGAAAACGAACCCGATTGCAGTAGAAAAAACTCCGATTCGCTTATTCTTTGAGAAGCGCACAAAGTCCGGAGTAAGCGTCGCCCCACTGATGAATGAACCAACCGCCAGTGACATCCCGACAGCAATAGTCATAGACCCGCTGGGCTCTGAGAAAAGGATCGTATCGATGCCTTCGGGCGCGTCAAATATGGCCTTGAAGACAGAAGTAAAGCCGAGAATAAGTATGGCAGGAACCGCAATCATGCTGAGCAATTCAATGGCCTTGAAACCTACCGCTACGGTATAGGTCATTGCCAGACCGCCGACCAAGAGAAGAGGAACATAAGGGATGCCCACATACTTGGTAATGGGGGCGGACAACATCGCTATCCCTACACCGAACCATCCGATTTGCGTTATGGCCAGCATGAAAGAGGGAAGCTTCGACCCTTTAACGCCGAAGGAATGCCACAATAAAACGTGCGTTGAGAGGTTGGTTTTAGACGCAGCGAACGCCAGGAGTGAGCCGTATATCCCGAGTAGCAGGTTGCCACCAAGAATAACCAGGAGAAGATCGGGCCAAAGACTGAAGTTCTGGCCTAACGTGCCGCCGGTCCACATGCTCGAAGCAAAGAATGTGAATCCCAGCATTACCGCTGTCATAGAAATAAAGCCCCTTCTTGCATTAAGAGGGACCGCTGTTAATGCGTAGTCACCATGACTCTCCAGCTCGTCTTTGTTAGTTTGACTGTTCATAGCCTTATCCTTGTAGTTTGATCAAACTTCATTCTTGGACGTCCAACCAGCGTCTTGAGAGATAGTTGTGTTCGTCCATCACCGAATTCCAAATTGCTATATTTGATCTACGCTCGAGATAGTTTCCGCCTTCGTGCACCTCCCCTGGGTCAATGATTTTGTTGCCAAACGGATCTTTAAGAGATTTTTTGGTCTCGCGACCTTCGTACCAATAATTCCATTCATCCTTTTCCAGAAACTTCTTGGTGCTTTTCGGGTTCGCAACATATGCACCGTTTCTTGTCATCGAAGCGCCGGCAAATCCGTCAAGCCACCAATTCAGGTACCGATATGCCATATCAAGTTTTTTACCCTGCGCTTCACTGGATATTGAGAGCCCACCAAACCAGCCTCGGTATCCCTCTTTTGGTGTGCACATATTGACGTTTATTCCGAGGCGGCGAAGATAAACAAATCCTTGCCACCACATACTTGATATTTGAACTCGTTTAGCATTGATTGCATTAGCCACTTCGGATTCTTCTTTCCAAAACTGTGCGAAATGCTTTTTCTTTTTTAATCCCAAAAGAAAATCGATCAATTCGTCTATTTCAGGAATTTCAAAGTTTCCCGCATCCTTAAAACTTTTCCCGGAGTACGATTGGTAGGCGAGATAACAGTCGATGACACCGATTGCCGCATCATTCTGGATGCTCACTTGGCCGGAGAATTCGGGATCAAATAAAGCTGCCCAACTATTGGCGTAGTCCGTTTCCTTGCCGACCATGGCAAAAGTGTCGGCGTTGTAGACCGTTGGCAACATGCTCAGATTTTCCGTGCAATCTCCGGTTAAACGGTCCGCTGAATCGATAAAAAGTCTTGAAAATGGACTTCCTCCGGGAGTTCCCTTGAAGTCGCTAGAAACTTTTAAACTATTGAGGGACTCAGATATGTCATCCCAATGGGCAATCCTGTTGATGTCTATCGCTTGCAAGCTTTTAGTCGGCCAAATCAAATCCAGGTCGTGAAACCACTGATCGTATACATCAAACTTGTGGGGACTTAGCGCAGCGACCCGCTGCGCCTCAGTACCGTCCAATGTGATGTACTTAATCGGAAACCCAAGATCTGACTCAGCCTTTTTCTTTATTACTTCCAGGTGCGTAACTGATGTTCCCAAGACTGTTAATTCTTCTGTGTTGCTATTTTTTATAGTCTTCATCACATACTCCATTTCACATATAGGACGGCGCTTTTTCCATAATTTCTTTAAAAGTACAGAACTCCACACCCTCGTGGCTTAACATGTAATCAATTAACCTTTCGTGCATAAGAAGGACTTGAGGCCTTCCCGAAACATCTGGATGGATCGTCATTGGAAAAACCGCAAAATCGTATTCTCGATAAACCCAATCAAACTGGTCCTTCCACAACTCTTCAATTTGCCTTGGCGTGACAAACCCATGGCTGTTTGCCTGGTTTTTCACAAACATCATTGGGACTTCATCGTCCAGATACCAATTTGCAGGGATCTCAAGGAGGTCAGTCACCTGCCCTCTTTCGATCGGTTTCATCCACTCTGCGGCATCCTTTGAGTAGTCGATCTTCGTCCAACGATCATTCTTTCTTAAGTAATAGGGTTGGAAGTCGTGGTGCATCAGGCTGTGGTCGTACTTGATGCCGCGAGAAAGCAAAAGATCGGCGGTGTTTTTGCTGAATTCCCACCATGGTGCGACGTACCCAACAGGTCGCTGTCCGCTGAAGCGCTCCACCAAATCAATGGATTTGTCCAGAACGTCGCGCTCTTGCTCATATGTCATTGAAATAGGGTTTTCATGGCTGTAGCCATGCAGCCCTACCTCGTGCCCGGCTTCGACTATTTCCATGAATTGATTCGGAAAGCTTTCAATCGAGTGACCAGGAACAAACCAGGAGGCTTTAATCCCGAATCGGTCGAATAGATCAATCAGTCGCGGAGTGCCAACTTCACCAGCGAAAACGCCTCTGGAGATATCGCTGGGTGAATCTTCGCCTCCATAGGAGCCAAGCCAACCGGCGACGGCATCAAGATCTACTCCATAAGCAACCATTATTTTTTTCATCGGTATCACCTCAATGAGACACTGTGTCTGGTGTGTAAATGTTTTGTTTTGATAGCGCTGCCTCCAGGAACAGCGCAGTCTTGAGAAGGAAATCATCCTTGCCGGACGCTGCTGACAACTGGATAGACGTCGAAAACCCATTGGGGGCGTGGCCATTCGGAATGGCTATTGCTGGCATCCCGAGGTAATTCGCGTACATCGTGTTGCCGAGGATGAGTTTGTTGAACGCCTTGAACTCATCGACGCCCTGCAGCACTGATTCAATAGCAGGCGGTAGAATTCTTACTGTCGGCTGGAGAAGGATCTTGTTACCAAGACTGGAAGACAGCTCGGCCCGCAGGTTCCTTCTAATCTTCTGCAGGAGTGCATAGCTCTTCGGGTTCAGTAACGTTCCCTCTTTCAGTCTCTGCAAAATCTTCGGGTCGATATATGAGGTCAGTCCATTCTCAAATAATGCTTCGTACTGCTGGGCGGCCTCATGGGCGACCAGGCTCCCATGTATTTCGAAGAGCCGGTCAACTTCGGCGTAGGGTGAAAAATCAACTTCGTGAATCTCGAACCCAAGGTTGGACAACAGATCCAGGGTTTTATCGAAATTGTCTTTGATGTGAGGATCACGTGGCTGGATCGATTCATTCCGTGGCACCAGAAACTCGGTTTGCTCGGAGAGCATTCGAACTTTCGGTATGGGGGCCAGACCTCTCAGGGCCTGATCCAGAATGATGCAGTCCTGTACTGTTAGGGAATTTATACCTAAGTGATCCAGCGAGGGAGCCAAAGGGGCCACGCCCCTCAGCGGGTATCTATCGAAAGACGGCTTGAATCCAACGACGCCACAAAATGCAGCGGGGATCCGGGACGATCCCGAGGTATCCGTACCCAGTGACACAGGCCACAGTCCTGAGGCCACACCAGCTGCACTTCCCGAAGACGAACCACCCGTGATGTATTTCCCGGTAGTTGCTCTCGGATTAATGGGAGTGCCAAATAAGTCGTTTGTCCCGACTCCTGAAAACGCCAGCTCAGACAGATTTGTCTTCCCGCCGAAAACCATTCCCTGAAAACCAAGTCTCTCGACGGCCTCAGCACTTCTCTTCGCAGGCGGCGCGTTCCTGTATACAAGAGAACCGCGAGAGGTAGTGCACCCTTCAACGTCGATGAGATCTTTTACTCCAAAAGGAATGCCGTCGAGTAATCCAAATTGTTCATCATTCAGATACCTTTTTTCACTGGAGCGGGCGTGTGCGAAAGGGGCCTTTCCCAAAGGTTTCACCAGGATTCCCTGGTTTTTGGAATACCCCTGTTTAAACCGGGTTTCCCTAAGAACATTGACTGGACTTAAACGCCCAGACCTCATCTCAAGACTAAGAGTCTCGACTCGACTTCTCAGGGACCCCTCACGAAGAATTTCGCTAATTCTCATCACAGTGCCTTCCGCGTATTGTTGTATTTTTGAAAGATAGCTGCAAATGACTATTGGATACAATACCTATTTGAGATTAGTGAGACTCTGTTAGGTCCAATTTGCATTACAGTGCAAAGTCGCTATGCTCCGACAAGCGTTTGGGGAGGAAAAAGGCATTGGCAAAACAAAGAGCTAGTGGGAAAAAACCGAATTTTGAGGTCATCAAGGACGCACTGGAGTCGGCGCTTGAAAGGGGCGCTTTCCCGGAAGGACAGGTTATTCTCGAGAGACCAATCGCTGAGATCTTCAAAACAAGTCGAGCCCCGGTAAGGCGTGCCCTGGCCGAGCTGCATGAAGAAGGCAAGCTGTTTAAGTTCGAAGGCAGAGGCTACAAAACCGACAACTCCGACATCATCCTGAGGGAGGATATTCGTCCAGAGACGCTTGATTTGGACGACAAAGCCCAGACTAACGCTCCCGCAGAGTCCAATATTATTGACGATGTCTACAGAGCAACTAAAAGATCCACCTCAATCGCTATGACGTTTGGTCAATTCAGGATCCGCTCTGAAAAGCATTCTCAGCATTTTGGAGTGAGCAGGACGATCTCCAGAGAAATTCTCGGCAAACTGATGGACGAAGGGCTTGTTGGAAAAGACAGTACCGGGCACTGGATTACAGGGCCGCTCACGGCTCGGGATGTAAAGCAGGATTTTGAAACAAGAAGGCTGTTAGAGCCTTACTCCCTTGAAACCTGCGGACCATTGATTCCGGTGGAACTCCTTGAGCAGATGAAACTTCGCCTCCAAGAAGCACTTACGCAAACCCCAGAGGACAAGAATCCGAGGCTTTTGGAGACGATTGAAGCTGACCTTCATCAGCGATGCCACTCATTCAACCCGAATAAAAAAATCGCCAAATTTATCAACCAAAGCTTAACGCCTCTGGTTGTCGGGCTGGTTTTTAGCGACGCAGTAAGGGCGTCAGTTGAAAAGCCTGGCCTTCGCGAGCACCTTGCTATTATTGAGTCGCTGATCGCCGGGAAGCACTCTGAAGCATCTGAGCATCTTCATGATCACTTGCTCAACGCAGAAACCAGGACTTTGGAAAGGATGAAGTCCCTATCCGTTATCTCAGAGCCTTCTTTGCCAAACTACCTGGTAAAAATATCCTAGAAAATCTAGCCGAACAGGGAAAACACCCGTTCTTACCGATGAAAAACTCACTGCAGTTTGCACAGTCACATTTGGTGGTTGATCAGCGGATTATTCTTAAGCCGTTCTTTTACCAGATCTACGAATGAACGTACTTTGGCGCTAGCCCTCAATCCCTCAAGGTGAACAATATTTATCGGTATCGGTTCTGCCTCGTACGCTTGGAGAATTCGCACTAATGATCCGCTTTGAAATTCCTCGCCCACCTGATAAGACATCAGGCGAGTAATTCCATAACCACATCTAACTGCAGAGATCGCAGAGTCATTCTGATTGAATTGGAGGCGTGGAAAGACCCTTACAGAAACCCGGCCACCATCTGAGTGAAACCACCAGGTCGTCGACGGCTCTACTGCAGAAGACTGAATGATCTGGTGATCCGCAAGGTCAGCTGGGTGGTTTGGGACGCCATGTTTGTTTAAATAATCTGGAGAGCCACACACCACCTTTTGGACATTTCCAACTCTGACAGCAAACTGTCCGGAGTCTTTCAGATTACCTATACGGATTGCTACATCGTGACCTTCGTCGAGAATGTTGCTAATTCTATCGAAAAAAATGGCTTTCACTTTTACTTCAGGGTGTCTTTCAAGGAACTCAGTAAGGATTGGAACAATGTATTTTCTTCCGAACAGCACGGGCGCAGTCACAGACAAAACGCCCTTAGGCTCCCTGTAAACACCCACCAGCGCCGACTCGACCTCCTCGATTTCCTCCAGAATCCTTTTGGCATCTCCGTAGTATCGAGCTCCGGACTCGGTCAAACGGACACGCCTGGTTGTCCGATTAAATAAACGAACGCTTAACGAGTCCTCTAACCGGGCAATTGCGCGGGTAACAGCTGGTGCCGACATGTCCAGCCTTTGGCTAGCCCCTACGAAGCTCTCGCGTTCGGCCGCCTCCACGAAAATGCGCATCAATGCAATCTTATCCATAAAGCAGGAATCCTACCGAATTTATCCTTT
The DNA here is from genome assembly GCF_008107725.1 of Marinobacter sp. BW6. Lineage (GTDB taxonomy): Bacteria > Pseudomonadota > Gammaproteobacteria > Pseudomonadales > Oleiphilaceae > Marinobacter. Next base: position 25,477 of record NZ_VIRN01000037.1, on the reverse strand, counting down.
CATATAACGCAATAGTAAATTGCCTTGTGCACCAATTATTTATGATTGGCGAAATTTTATTATCGATGCTCCTTAACGAAATCAACAGGAGAAAAGATATGTCACGTATTCCAACACCAGCCTCAATTTCGGAAGCTCCCGAAGCCGCCCGATCATTGCTCGAAGCTGTAAACAGCCTCTTGGGTAGTGTTCCAAACCTATTCCGCATTACTTCGAATAGCCCCAAAACCCTTGAAGGTTATCTCGGGCTGAACGGCGCCCTGAGCGCTGGTTCGTTGACAGCCCAAACACGCGAACGCATTGCGTTGGCGGTCGCGGAGATAAACGACTGCGACTACTGCCTGGCGGCTCACGATTATCTGGGCAGAAACGTTGCAAAACTCAGCTCTGAGGAAATTGAAGCTGCCAGACACGGAAGCTCAGACGAGGAGAAAGCGGCCGTTGCCGTCGAGTTCGCGGTAAAGATCACAAAGGAGCGAGGAAATGTTTCAAGTGACGACGTCCAGAAGGTTCGCTCAGCCGGATACAGCGACGCCGAGTTGGTCGAAATCGTTGGCAATGTCGCCCTCAACGTTCTAACAAACTATATCAACCGGGTTTTAGCGACTGATATTGATTTTCCGTCGGTTAAGCCGCTATCGGAGTAACAAAATAGAGATCACGGTGGTGAAAAGGCGCCACCGTGATCTTTATTTCATAGTTGCCGGACTGCAAAAAACTCGAGGCAGTTTCAGATATCAGTCGTTTAAAAAGCCGGAATCCAACCCCGCAGGATTTACTGAGCCCTTTAGGTACGCGTGGCAGTTCTGAACAAAAATGAGCCTTTTCTCACTCACCACTTGAGATATCATATGCTCGTCAACGTCCAGCAGCGCCACAATGGTCAACGCGCTTTTATTTCGAAGATCACAGGCTGTGTCCATCAATTCAACGGTGCTCTTTTTCTGAACGAATTTCAGATAAAACCAGCGCCGCAAAAGTCCCTTCATCCCCTCTGTCGGTAGATCAGCGCCCTGCGATACCTGAGTTAAACCGATCATGGTGCCCTCCCGAACCCAATCAACGATAGTCATTCTTTTGACTATAAGAGCAGCCATATTGTTACAGAAAAGCCTCTTAAGTGACCTTGGTGGCGGGACGAAGAAGTGTGGGTGCGGACTACTGGTTTAAAATATGCTCAATCCAATTTAACAGTCTGACCGCACCTCTCGTTTCGAAGCTGTCCTTATTTGGTACGTAGTAGCAAAGGTCTGACGTTACCGGCCGAGTTTCAAATTGCTTCAGAAGTTTAGCTTTTAACAGTTTTCTAGTGAGTGTCGTAGAACAGAACACAAGTCCGTTTTCTGCCATAGCTTGCTGAATACCGAAAAGCTCTTGATCAAACTTTTTGAGTTTAATACCAGACCCGCTCAGTCCATTTGTTTCCAACCAGGCGGCTAGTGGAGGATCCGGCAGCGATTTATTTTTCCACTCCGTGGTAAAAAGCGTAATGGGTTCATTTGGCCATGCCGGGGACTCCATTCCATATGCGCCAAACACATTAAAGGACTCGGACCTGATGACGTCAGACGACTTGACGACCGAAACATCGCCGAAACGAATTGGAATAACATAAGGTTGGCTGTCTACAGACTCGCCTGTCGAAATTTCGATAGAAATATCCGGATTGGCTTGCTCAAATTCTTGCTGGGAAGGGATCAGCACCATGGCCGCCAACGATGATGTTGTCGTCACCCTGACCGCACTGCCAGCCTTAATCACCTCCTCCAGCACACTGTCAATTTTCCGGAATCCTTCCGAGGTGGCTTTTGCCAATCTTGAACCTGTTCCAGTGAGTGATATCCGTCTCCCCTGGCGATGAAACAAACTTACATTTAACCGACCTTCCAGATTGCCGATGTGGTGTGAAATAGCGGTTGGCGTCAGCGAGAGTTCTTCTGCAGCCAACTTAAAGCTTCCCAGACGGGCAGCCGACTCAAAGGCTTTCAGTGCCTGTAACGATACCTGCACACGCAATCTCCAAACTTACCACCAGGGCGATATTGTAGATGAATTAAACTCATCTGTAAGTGCATTCTTTTCGTTTGTTCCAATCTCCACGGGATCACAAAATGGCGGCTGCTATTCACCAACCGAGGTAAAGAAAATGAGCACTTTATTACACATCGATTCAAGCGTCAGGGCCGCAAATAACGAGAACCCAGATCATGACTCCATATCGAAAAGCATCGCTCGTCGATATATTGATACCTGGCAACAGAATCGTCCCGAAGATGACTATATCTATCGTGACGTTGGGATGAATCCACCTGATTTCATTTCACAGGAATGGATTGGTGCAGTTTTCACCCCTGAGGAAAAGAGGACCCCGGCGCAGAGGGAAATACTGGCGCTTTCCGATACGTTGATAGCGGAGGTGGCCAAAGCCGACGTTATCCTGATTTCCTCGCCAATGTATAACTATGGCATGCCTGCTCACCTAAAGGCCTGGTTCGATCAAATCGTGCGCATCGACAAAACGTTTGATTTTGATCTCTCACGTGGGGACTTCCCCTTGCAGCCTCTACTCTCCGGTAAGACATTAATTATAGTCACTTCCAGCGGAGAGTTCGGCTTTGAAAAGGGTGGAATAAGAGAAGACTCTGGTCATTTGACACCGCACCTGCGCACGCTGAGCAAGTATCTTGGCGTAGACACAGTCTACGAGATTGCTGCCGAGTATCAGGAATTTGGGGACGAGAGGCATCGGATGTCAGTCGCTAATGCCAAACACCGGGCCGAAAGCCTTGCCCTCGAACTAAGCGTTTCTGCCCTGTCCCGATCATCGAATCATGAGATTGCAGATGTGTAAGTCAATTGCCGAAGACCGACTCATGGAGTTTGCTGACTTAGCCATCGATTTGGCTGTCAGCAGTGTCAAAGCAGATGGCTTGCCGTTTTCGGCAGTTATTCTTAATCAAAATGGGGACCTGATTGGCAAAGGGGTGAATCAGGTCGCCAAGCACCTGGACTGCACGGCACACGCTGAAATACAGGCGATCAGGGAAGCTTCTCGGACTGAAAACAACGCCTCACTTGCCGGAACAACGCTGATTGCGTCAGGAGAGCCTTGCGCCCTCTGCTATCTGGCAATTCGTATGGCGGGGATTCAGAAAGTCATTGTGTTGTCGAGTCGATATGAAGCGGAAAAACACGGGTTCAATTATCTGCGGACATACGAGTATCTCAACGAAAGCTTTTTTCATGATCTCGAGGTTCTCACGCTTGATCATGGGAGGAAGTTGCTTCCATTTCAGTTAGCCAAAATGAACTTGAGCGACTAAGAGCCTACTTCGCCAGTAATCCACCTTACAAAAGCACGAACCTTGTCCGTGCGAAATTTCGCTTCCGGCGCAACCAGGTAGTATTGGTATTCCGCCGGGACCGAAATTTCGATCGGGCTCTGAAGCAAGCCGGCTTTAAGGAGATCGGCAACGAGGCTGTATCGCATCAATGCTATACCCCTGCCGGCGAGCACGGCCTCTACGAGCGTTGATCCCTCTGTTACCCGAAGCGTTATGGAGCTTTCAGGTATTTCAATGCCGAGTTCTTTCTGAAACGCCCTCCACGAGCTTTCCATGTCGCTTGATTCATCGATAAGCCATGGAAGTTTTGCCAGACTCTCAGGCGTCACAGGCTGACTGTCAGTGAGCATGCTGTGACACACCGGCAGCAGTTTTTCTTCGAGCAGTAGTCTTGACTCGAGCCCGGGATAATTTCCACTGCCATAACGGATCGCGAGATCAACGCCATCACCCTGAAAACCAACCAACTGCAGATTGGGTTGAAGACTTAGCTGGATTTCAGGATGAGCTCGCTGAAACGAATCGATTCTGGGTACAAGCCAACGACTGGCGAAGGATGGCACTGTTGCCACGGTCAAACGTCCGGGATCGCAGTTTGGTGCAAACAGCGCTATCCCCCTTTCCAGCTCCTGAAAGCCCGCCTCAACATAGCCGGAAAGTACCCTGCCTTCATGCGTCAATTTCACTTCACGGGTCAGACGAACAAAAAGCTTTAACCCTAGATAATCCTCCAGGCCACGAATGTGGGTGCTGACGGCCGCCTGGGAAACGTTCAGGGCCTCTGCCGCCGATTTAAAACTTAGCTCTCTCGCAGCGTACCGAAACGCCTGCAATGCCCTCAGTGGAGGTAGTTTCTGCATCGGTTCCATTCTTCTTATGGTTAATTTTTAATTAAGCATAGACCAGGTTTACCCGTTTGTTCCGGGAACCGTTCACTGAAAACATTAGGTGACTAAATCAACGAGAGGAATACTCATCATGAAAGTTGAAGTCCCAATCATCAGTGCCTTTGTTGACGGCGATTCCGGCGGTAACCCGGCAGGTGTTGTGTTGAATGCAGACCAGTTCAGCGCCGAGCAAAAACAGAAGATCGCGGCGGCTGTCGGCTTGTCGGAAACGGCTTTTGTGTCTGCGTCGGAGTTGGCGGACATAAAACTGGAATTTTTTACGCCGACCCAGCAAATCGCGCATTGCGGTCACGCTACGATCGCAACCTTCAGTTTTATGCAGCAAAAAGGCCTGTTAGCCCATAATCAGTCATCGAAGGAAACCATTGATGGCCTGAGATCGGTCAACATGGAGGACGAAGCCGCCTATATGGAACAGAGGGCTCCTCGCTTTGAGGCGCTGGACGAGAATGATCTACAGACCGCCCTGATGTCCCTTGGAATAACCACCGACGATCTGATCGAGGGTGCCGAGCCGATGTTGGTCAATACCGGCAACAGCTTTGTGGTGATTGGCATTCGAGACGGACAGACAGTCAAGGGTCTTGAGCCAGATTTCGGCCTCATTGAGAAGCTTAGCGAAGCTCTGGATCTTGTAGGATTTTACGTATTCTCCTTCGACAGCGTTGGCAATGGGAGAGACGCAGGAGCCCGCATGTTCGCCCCCCGGTACGGCATCCTGGAGGAGTCTGCGACAGGAATGGCTGCTGGCCCGCTGGCCTGCTATCTGCGTGAGCAATTGGCTATCCAGAAGCAGGAGTTCACTATCGAACAGGGTCGCTGGATGGCCGCGCCCTCACCTAGTGTCATAAACGTGCGGCTGACTATTGGCACCGACAACAGGATCAAGAACCTGTTTGCAGGTGGTCGGGGTGCGATCAGAGAAGTTATTGAAGTTGACGTTAACCCATCACCTGATCTTATGTGTTGTATACCGCAAAGCAATTTTTTCTGAAGACGGGAAACCAAGAGAATAACCATCAAGCCAATACGGCGATGCTGTCTAACTTAATTCTCTTGAAAGGTGGAATATCACATGAACGCAATCAACAAGTTCTTTCTCGTTTTCTCTGTAATCGTTTTCTCTGCTTTCGCACAGGCCGAAGGCGTGAGCCAGGAAGATATCGAGCGTGGAAACAATCCAGCGATCGAAACCGTCGATCTTGGTATCAGCAACTAAGCTGACCACAACGAAAAGGGGCGGTCACCATGACCGCCCCTTTTTTGTGCCTGACCAGGCCAACAATTTTCGCCCATCGGAAAGCATTAAGTTGAGCGGTAGAATGCCGCTCTTCAGGTGAAAGACACCAAAACCAGTAGCCCGCAAAACACACTGATCACGGTAGCCACTCCGGACAGGTCTTCAGCGCCAGCGCCGCCCGTTACCCAACGCCTTAACGCCTTTAGAAAGCGCTTGGGCGTGTAGATGTTTTTGCGGTAATTGCTCTGGTAATAATGTTCAAGAAACAGTGGCATTGATTCACTATCGAAGCGATGCCAGAGCTTCAGAACACCAAGAATATCCTTGCGGCAGGCCCAGCTCTGGACAGATGATGGCAGCCAACTCAAGGGGATAGCTGAGCCAAAATCGATGATTGCAGGCTCGCCGCGCCCCGACACCAGAATGTTTCCGGAATTGCCGAGGTCCATGTGGGCAACCCCATGCTTGTGCAGGGTCTTCACATCACTGAAAAGTCGTGAAAAAAAGTTGTCCGGTACACCCTTGCCCGCCGCAATTTCCTTTACCGGCCTTCCCTCTATCAGACGATAATGGATGGTAGGCGAAGCGTCTGATGGCCGGCTGACTTGATCAGGCGTGAAATCCAGGTGCTCGACTTTTCTCAGCATCCTGAATTCGTGGGACGCGAGAAACTGGAAGTAATTCCCGAGCAGGCCCCGGGAGAATCTGAAAGCCTTGTAAACGTGCCTGTTGCCGCTGTTGTCGGCGTTTACAGAGATGATTGGTTTGTACCATTTCTGGTCAGTGGCATCGGTGATTGCAGCAGGCTGCCAGCTGGACCTCATCGACGGGCAGTTCGTTTGGCCGTTCATTCCCCCTCCCAACTCCAAGATATGCAGATTTTTGGGCAAGCTGGCCGGATCAATCCTGGTTTAACCGGGCCCCTGCCGATGCCGCAACTCGCGACATCTGCAGAGGATTATTGGAAGTTTTCGGGAGGCTGAATAATTCCGTTGCGGTATCTTTGTCATCACGAAAAATGATGACTGAACTATTACTCGTTTCAGGCGATGGCTTTTACCGCCGAATGGCCACAGGGCGAGTTGGTCATAATGTCGTGCCAGCGCTCGCGAAGGAGCCGTTCCACGTGGTTTCGCAACCAGACGATTCCGGGATCACGGTCGTGGCGTGTGTGCCAGATGAGATACAGACTGGTTGGATCTACTTCGAAAGGCAACTGCCCCATCCATAGCCCATCCACGAAGCCACAGTCCTGGCTGATCAACTCGGGAACCGCGGCGATCAGGTTCGAATCCCTGAGGACCTGGGGAACAATCGAAAAATGGTTGACCGTCGCGGCAATTCGTCTGCTCTGGCCCTTCTGATCAAGGTAGCTGTCCACGAATCCGTGTGCATCCCCCGACATCGTCACAAGCAGGTGCCGGGCCTGGAGGAATTCATCCATGGTGATCTGTCGGCCAGCCAGCGGGTGGTCTGCGCGCATCGCCAGGACATACCCACCTTCAAATAACCACGTACTTCGCAAACTGTGATCGTGTTGGGTAAGCATGCCGACCGCGAGATCAACATGCGCCTCGCGCAAATCTTCGTACGTGCCCTCTGGCGTATAGGGGACGGCATGGATATCAACGCCCGGCGCCTGGTCTTCAAGAAGTTCAATCAGCTGCCGCCAGATCATTTCAACAGTCACATCCGTTACTGCTATGCGAAATTTCCGCTTGGACGTGGCCGGATCAAATTGCGTGGCACTGACTGCATTCGTCAATGCGTACATGTGATCGCCCACCTGATCCCACAGGCTGAGCGCGTAGGATGTTGGTTCGATATTACGACCCTTTCGCACAAACAATGGGTCGTTCCAGATCTGGCGCATTCGGGAAATCGCATTGGATACGGCAGGCTGAGTCATGGAAAGTCGATCAGCCGCTCGGGTCACGGAGCGTTCGGTCATGATCGCATCAAAAATGTACAACAGCTGAAGTTCTTGCGTTTTCATTCAACGTTCCTGAAGGATGGACCCTGACAAGTCTGGCCCGGAGGGGCCTGAACCGCAATTGCAGTATGAAGAAGCCCCCCGATTGGGAGTCCGCTGGAAAGGTTTACAAGTTTCCTTTCACGAACGTTCTCAATTCACTCAGACTGCCGGCACCGGTTTTCTGGGCAATCACGCCGCCATCCTGAAACAGTGCCAGGGTCGGGATGCCCCTGATCCGCATTTTTGCAGTTACATCGGGACTGTCGTCGACGTTCACTTTGGCGATGGTCAACTCATCGCCAAACTCATCAGCGATTGCCTCCAGCATGGGAGCCACTGTTTTACAGGGACCACACCAGGGTGCCCAGAAATCGACCAGCACAGGGCGATCACTCTGTACAACGTCCTTCTCAAAATTTACATCGGTTACTTCGATCATGTTGCTCATAAGTTCAACTCCTTTAACAAATCGATTGGTTCACACACTGAAGCCATATGCTGAGCAAAACCAATTACTGGACGGTATAAGTTCTATTTCCCGTAATGATGAGTGTCTGTCCGGACTTTAAAGCCGTTTGCTGAATACCAGCCCGCCCCAAGCCAGCGTGCGATTTCCCGTTCCGGATTTGATTTCGGAACTCTGAACACGCAACACATAACTGAGCTCGGTGCCCGCCAGGAAACTGTGGGTATAACCAGCCCATACTTCAGCCAGCAAGATGCTCAGATCATTGGCATCCAGTTCATGGTCCGATTCACGAAACTGGCCCTGGAGAAAGGCGTTATAAGCGCGTGCTTTCACCGACACCCCGCCCCAGAAATAATTCTCCCGTCCGCCAGGTGCGGAAACTCCGGGCGCTCGCTCACCGTAGGCCATCAGCTCGGGGTTAAATCGGTTGTCCGGAGAGGAAATCAGGCCATCCCGGAATACCAATGCTGCTCCAAACTCGGTCAGGTATCCGACCGATCCGAAATACGTCACTTTATACTTTTGATCCGATTCGCTGCCATCCAGGTACTGATGATATGCCGCCGAGTACCGGAAAGTCGGCTCACCACCATTCGAGATCTGATGGTCCCAACCGTTCGCGCGGTCGCTACCTACCACCTTGTGAACCGCGTTCTGGCCGGATTTGAATACATCAAGACCCAGAACACCCAAGGTCATGGATGTGGTCCAGCCCGAATCGACCCCGAGAGCCTGGTAACTCTGGCTTGAAGACAGGTAGACCAGACTGCTGTAGGGCCGATCGCTACGATCAATCGCGGATTCGTTGATTTCCTCAGGGGTGAAGCCATAAACCCCCAGTTCAAGCGCGGCGCTTTGCGGACTTCCAACCTCTTGGCCCAGATAGGGCAGCACGAACCTGTCCAGCCCCTGACTCACCCTGGACACGGGGTTACCCATGAACTCCTCCGAGTTTGAGGAATAGGTAATCGCTACACCGGCGGTGTAATCCCGATCCGTTTGCGTTGGAGCGAACAGGTCGTTGTCCGTGGAGAGCGCAAGCACCGAGTCTGCAGACTCGGCCTGAGCAGATGAAGCCAGAACAGCCGCTACAAGAGAAACGGTTAAAAATCGAAAAATCATAGCCAACTCCGGAATTGTGTCGGTAGAAAAGTTGGCTGCTATTTTTCGAATACCGGGCCCTCAGAACTAATCAAGCGTCGATATTTAAAACATCACCTCGGTTTATAGATAAGTAGTAATACGTGCGGTTTTTGTGCAGTCATCATCGATCCCCATCACTGGTAATGATGTTTGCCATACCGTTTCAGAATTATTCCCGAACATTGTTCAGTCCCACAATTTGCTCATCTGATATCCGACCGATTCCGGCATCGGAGTCAGCTGAACCAACTTAAACTGTGGAGAATTGAAAATGCGTAAATTTGCACTGGTTACCCTGGCTTCCCTTATTACTGCGGCTGCCCTGCCCGCTCATGCGACCCTCGCAGACCGTAAATCTGATCAGCCCCGCTCCGAACAGGCTCAGCCCGCTCCCTACAGCGGCCAAATTGTGATTCGTGGTGAGATTCAGGATCGCGACGCCAAGAGCGATACTGCAAATCCGGCCCCGTACAGCGGTCAGATTGTTATCCGTGGCCAGGTACAGCCCGAAAGCCACGGCTGAGTTTTAGATGTTTCATTTGCGTCTGGGCACCAGGGACGGTGCGTTTTTAATTTCGCGTTACGGCCGGAACGATGAATGTGTAAATTCGATGATTTCGCGAACGACGTCAGGTTTTTGTAAAAGCCGGCTATGGCCATATCCCGTTGTCTGCCTTAAACGGCTCCGCGGAAACGCCTCGTGCAATGCACTGGATTCGGCAACCGGAACTTCTGAATCGAGCTCATCATGAATCAATAACACGGGTGTCTCGATTGAGGGAGCAAGCGAAATCAGATCCAGTCGATCAACGCTCAATCCAACCGTTTCCTCCATATCGCGAACGAAAAGACGTTCACTCCGCTGGCCCAGGTTTACAAACCTGGCGAAACGGCTCAGGACGCCCTCAATCGTTGCCGGGCCTGAAACCAGTACCAGGCGATCAAAGCAACCCCTGATGGATTGAGCATAAACAAGTGCAGCGGCACCCAGTGAGTGACCGACACCAACATCAAAAGACCCGTCCACGTATTCATGGGCTTCCAGAACTGCCTCTATAAACCGCCCCGGATGCGATTTGGCAGCCTGTGACTCGCCATGCCCGGCCGGATGAACCGCAAAAATGGTGTATTCACCAGGATCGAACTCACTAATCAGATCCTTGAATTGGCCGATCCAACCCGACCACCCATGCAGGACCAGAATTTTCTTCGGGCCATTCCCATAAATCGAGAGCAAGCCGTCATTACTCAGAGGCACGACCCTCTCGAAGAGCTCGCGAGATGACGCGCGCCGTTCGGCCTTGATTCGGGGCATGGTCATAAGCTCGACCGCTTTTGATGCCGCGCTGGATGGCAGCAATCGGCTGTAAACACCGAACGCAGCCTGAAACATATTCAGAGAAAGGTTCATTTCCGTCTTCCTAAATTAGTTGAACACTGATTCGTCACTGCCATAAAGTGTATATACATCTTCTTACGCGATGCAAGCGCCAGTTGTTCGTTTCTTGTACACAAAGTCGCCTTAAGCGCCGTGCTCAAACAGATGGCCAACTATTCCAACCGTCCTGCCGCTTTGACTCTGGCAAAAGACCAGAGAATGTCACTCACATTCAATAGGAAGGAGACAGTTCATGTCCGTCAGTTCGCCAACTACATCGTTCTCTTTATACCACTACCGTGCATGCCCTTTTTGCGCGTACACCCGCTCTGCGATGAAACACATCGACATCGCAGTGGAAGAACGTGATATCGCCAGAAACCCTGCCTACCGAGCGGAGTTGATCAAAGGTGGCGGTCGAGCACAGGTTCCCTGCCTGAGAATCGAATCAAACGGAAAAGTCCGCTGGCTCTACGAATCCCAGGATATCGTTCACTACCTGCAGCGCCATGCTGCCCAGACGGCTGATCACGAACAAACCTTGTGAACGATCCTCACAACATACAGGAGAGCAAAATGCTCAAACGAAAAGTTGATGTTGCCATCATTGGCACGGGCACAGCCGGTATGGGTGCCTACCGCGAAGCTCGCAAATATACCGACAGTATTGCGCTGATTGAGGGGGGCCACTATGGAACCACTTGTGCGCGTGTTGGCTGCATGCCCAGTAAGCTTTTGATTGCCGCTGCAGAAGCCGCCCACGGCGCAAAGCATGCCGGGGTTTTCGGACTAAATGTCCCGACGGTTGAGACTGACGGTGCGGCGGTCATGGATCGGGTAAAAAGAGAGCGAGACCGTTTCGTCGGGTTTGTTGTCGAAGATGTCGACGAGTTTGATGATAGCCACAAGGTCCGTGGATATGCCCGATTCGTGGACTCCCATCGTTTGCAGATTGATAACGGTCTTGAAATCACTGCCGACCGGATTGTTATAGCAACAGGTTCCAGACCATTTATTCCTGAAGTACTTGAGGGCGCGGGTAACCGCCTGCTCGTTAACGACAATGTATTCGAACTGGAGCAACTTCCGACATCCGTACTTGTTGTCGGAGCCGGAGTTATTGGCCTCGAACTCGGACAGGCCCTGAGCCGGCTGAACGTCAACGTTACGATGCTCTCCCGCATCGACTCGATCGGAGGAATTGCCGACTCCGAAATCCGGAAAATTGCGGCGGATACTTTCCAGTCCGAGTTTGATCTGGTCCTTCACGCGGAAGTCCTCGCAGCAAAAGAAACCCTGAACGGTGTGCAGGTAACCTATCGAACGTCCGGAGGCATCGTTCACACGGTAGTGGTTGACTATATTCTGGCGGCAACCGGTCGCACTCCGAACACTGACAAGCTTGGCCTCGCGAGTACCGGCATTGCCCTGGACGCCCGCGGCGTTCCCACCTACGACCGGCACACAATGCAAACCAGTGCACCGCACATCTTTATCGCAGGTGACGCTAACAATGAGCTGCCCCTACTGCATGAGGCATCAGATGAGGGGCGTATTGCGGGAAGCAACGCGGGCACCTTTCCCTCCGTGGAAGCCGGCCATCGACGGGCCGGGCTGGGGGTCGTCTTTTCAGACCCCCAAATTGCCAGCGTGGGCAAACGAGCACACGAACTGGTGCCACACACCTTCATCACCGGGAAGGTCAGCTTTCACAATCAGGGAAGAAGCCGGGTGATGGCAAAAAACCAGGGCATGCTGAAAATCTACGCAGACAAGCACAGCGGCATTCTACTGGGCGCAGAAATGTTTGGACCGGCAGCGGAGCATATCGGTCACCTCCTGGCCTGGGCCGTGCAGCAGTCTCTGACAGTAAAAGAGATCCTCGGGATGCCTTTCTATCACCCGGTTATTGAAGAAGGTGTTCGCACCGCCTTCCGGGATGCCGCAGAACAGCTCAGAAAGACAGAACAGGAGGAGGCATCCCATGCAGTTGCTTGAACTGTTCAGGCGTTACCACACACAGGCGGCAAAGGTTGCCCTTGTAGTAGGTTCGATTCTGTTGCTGATCAACCAGCATGATGCGTTGTTCGGATATCAGGAAGTTCAATGGCTGCCGGCAGTCTTGACCTACTGCGTTCCGTTCTGCGTTTTCATGCTCGGTAAGCTGTCCAGCGAGCGGGATTGCCAGAAATCTTCTGGACTCAATGTGCCCGTTTCAAGGTACCGTTAACCATCTGGATTTCGCCGCGCTGTACCTCAGTGCGGCGAAATCATTCTTGAGGCAATTGCCTTTGCCTTAAGAGCCGCATCCAGATCGCCTTCAACGTGGGCCTTCACAATGGCCCCTTCTTTCAATAAAAACAGTGCATTAGCCAGTTCTTCTGCCTCAGTTTCTGAACTACAGACATCCCGGGCGTGAACCTTCAGGAGCTCGAAAACCCGTGCTTTGTGGGCCGCGCATCGTTTATGTACCGGGTGCTCGGGATCACTGTACTCACCGCAGGTATTGATAAAGAAGCAACCATAGAAACGATGCAGTGTTGGTACGCGGTTATTAAACCAATCGTGAACCGCATCGAACATCTCCATGAGTGCCTCTCTTCCCGCTGGCCGACTGTTCATTCGCGTCTCAAGCCAGTCGAAAAACAGATTGTCCCGGTGCTCGACTGCTGCCTCTACCAGGCTGTCCTTGCTCTCAAAATGGTTGTAGAGCGTCTGCTTTGCGACGCCTGCTTCCTGAAGCACCTGGTTGATGCCGATGGCATGAATACCATGCTCATAGAACAGCCGCAGTGCCGTGTCGACCAAATCCTGCCTTCGTCCCATCGTCAAAACTCCAATTTATTCGTTGAATATATCTTGACCAAATTAGACAGATCTGTCTAGAATTAAAAATAGACCGACTTGTCTACTTCAAGAAATGCCACTCAGCACAGTGAAACAGGGTGTTTTTTGACTGGTGTTTTTGTCGGTTTGACTTGCGAACCACCAGTGAACGAGACACGGAGAAGAGCACGATGGACATTCAAATCAAAACCACCCGAAAGGCGCCCGTGTTTGGGCTAGAAGCTGACTTGATAGATGGCTTGCAGACCGGGCACCCACAAGCCTTTGCGGAAGCTTACCGGGAATATCATCCAGTGATGCTGAGGGTTGCGGCCAAGTACACCTCTGCAGCCGTTGCCGAAGATATCGCCCAGGAGGCCTGGATGGCGGCGATTGGAGCCATTGGTTCTTTCCAGGGCCGTTCGTCACTCAAGACCTGGCTGTGCCGGATCGTCACCAATAAAGCCTTCAACACGTATCGGGAAAACCGTAAGGAATTTCCGGCCACGCCTAGCCTTGCAATGTTGTCCGATAACTCACTGGACAACCAATTTAATGGCGCCGCCGGGCATCTAAGCGAACCGGAGTTGGCTACCCAGACTGCAAAGGTTCAGGAACGCATTCGCGTTGAAATGAAGAATATGAACCGGGATCACGCCAACGCGATTCTGCTCAAGGGCATGAGCCCACTAACCGGCTCGCAGGTTTCTGATGTGCTCGAGATTTCCCACGGAAACCTGAGAGTCATCCTGCACCGTGCACGAAATGAACTGGCCGCCCTGCTCTAATCCAGGCGGCCTGTTCACTGTGTTTTGCTGAAACTGGAGAACCCTTATGAGTACCCAACGTCCACCACTACCTCCGTTTACCCGGGAAAGTGCCATTGAAAAGGTCCGCCTTGCCGAAGATGGCTGGAACAGCCGGGACCCGGCGAAGGTTGCCCTCGCCTACACAGCGGAGACCCGCTGGCGCAACCGGGCGGAGTTCGCCAATGGCCGCAAACAGGTCGAAGAATTCCTCACCCGCAAATGGAATCGCGAACTGGATTACCGCCTAATCAAGGAACTCTGGGCCTACACCGACAACCGCATCGCCGTGCGCTATGCCTACGAATGGCACGACGACAGCGGAAACTGGTTCCGATCCTACGGCAATGAAAACTGGGAATTCGATGCCGACGGCCTTATGCAGCGACGCTTCGCGTGCATTAATGACAGCCCTATCAAAGAAACAGACCGTCTTTTCCGTTGGCCCCTCGGGCGCCGACCGGATGATCACCCCGGCCTCAGTGACCTGGGTCTCTGATCGCTAACTGATTCAGGAGATAACACATGTCTGCTCTCACCCAAGGCACGCACCACATCGGCCTGACCGTATCCAAACTCGAAGAAAGTGCTGTCTTTTTTACTCAGCTTCTGGGTTGGAAAGAAGTGTTCCGTAAGCCCTCATACCCTGCCATTTTCGTCAGCGATGGCTCCATCATGCTGACCTTATGGCAGGTTAAATCCAATCATCGCGTGGAGTTCGACCGTAGATCTAATGTCGGTCTTCATCATCTGGCTCTGGAGGTGGCAAATGAGGAAACGCTTCAGCAGATCCACCAGAGAGTTTCTGATTCAGGACTTCGAATCGAATTTCCTCCGGAAGACGTCGGCGATGGGCCTTCCAGGCATATGATGTGCTACGAGCCCAGCGGAATTCGCATCGAATTTTTCTGCAAGGGCTCTTAAAGCTTACACCCCTGGAGGCACCACTAAACGGTTGTACAATATCGATAAAAGGCATGGTGCCTGGCCGCTAGACTGAGATTTTGGCGGCCAGCTCGTTTCTCGCTCGGTGCAAAATGACTCGCAGGTTTCCATGGGAGATCTCCAGCATGTCGGATAGCTGCGAGCCCGTCAGCAAAGTCATGCCTTTCAACAGAATCGCGTTGGCGTGATCCCGGTTAATGTTCTTCATTTCGATACGAATGCGCTCCTTAACCTTTGACGTCTGTACCGCCAATTCCGGTTCGCTAAAATACCCGGCGGTGCCATTAAATTGGTTGTCCAGTGAGTTATCGGACAACATTGCAAGGCTTGGCGTGGCCGGAAATTCCTTACGGTTCTCCCGATACGTGTTGAAGGCTTTGTTGGTGACGATCCGGCACAGCCAGGTCTTGAGTGACGAACGGCCCTCGAAAGAAGCAATGGCTCTTATGGCCGCCATCCACGCCTCCTGGGCGATATCTTCGGCATCGGCTGCAGAGGTGTACTTGGCCGCAACTCTCAGCATCACTGGATGATAGCTCCGGTAAGCTTCCGCAAAGGCTTGTGGGTGTCCAGCCTGCAAGCCCTCGATCAAGTCGGCCTCTAGCTCAAAAAGCGGGGCTTTGTGAGTGTTTTCAGATTGAATATCCATCCTGTCATTCTCCGCCTCTTCGTGATTGGTAGCTCGCATCAATAGATGCAATACGCAACCAATTTAGAGGTAATCAGAGATAGCAGCATGCTTCTGGGTGAATCGTCTTTGAACTACCCGTGCAGGCTTTTCAAAAAGATTGGTGGCGAAAACCGATCGAAATGACGGTCAGAGACAAAGGACAAACCCTTCGATCATTCTGTCTCAGCGAGGGCAAGCGGCATTCGAGGCATGTCGAAATTCGTGGGGGGTCAAGCCAAATTGGGACTTGAAACGCCTGCTGAAGTGAGTGGAGTGCTGGAACCCCCAACCCAGTGCAATTTCAGTGATCGTTCGGCCCGACATGGCTGGATTCGAAAGATCTCGCTGGCAGCGAAGCAGACGCTGATGTATCACATATTGCAGTGCCGTTTGACCTTGTGATTCGAACAGAGAGTGTAGGTGCCTCAAGGAAATACGGTGCGCAATTGCAATGTATGGCAGCGATAAGTCAGGATTACCCAAATGCCTGTCAATAAACTGCTTGATCTGAATCAGCTGATGTCGTTCGCAAAACTCGCCGCGACTGGTCGGCGGTCCAAGGGTGCTGACCATTGTGCCAATCAGAGCGTCCGTCAAAGCCTCGCTGTTCTCCAGTTTTCCAGATAAAAATTCTGGCGCCATGGATTGAATCAACGAACACAACATGGATGCCGTCGTGGAACCTTTGGCGTATTTGTTGTTAATCAAATGCCAAGAGCCTGGCAGCCAGTTGCGTAAACGTGCCAAGGGCATGAGCACCGAGATTTTCTGGAGTTTTTCCGTGACCTCAAACTTAATTGGGCGCGTTGTATTCCATAAAAGCACATCGCCAGCCACCAACTCAAAGCATCTCGAATCGATCGTAAACCTTTCGCGCCCTGAAAGAACCAATTGAATGATGACTGTTTCCAGATCATCGCTGGAAATTTCTCTAGCGAGGCGACTACCGCCACAGGGATCACAAATGCAGTTCACCACTTCGAAGTTACCGACAGAGCGATAAGCGACACTTGCCGAGAAGTCAGCAAGTGCAGCCTGCCTCGGCTTCCAAAGCCCATAAACGGAGTTCAGTTTTTCAGTCCACTCATCGTACGGAATGGAACTTTCGTCATAGAGGGGACCACTTGCGTCTTTCGTCTGAAACATTACCGGCCCCGTTTGTTGTAATATGCAACTAATATTAGATGAAACGGTCACCAGAATGAAAGACATTGTTGACGTCTATCGTCGCCAGTTAGCACAAGCGCTACCTCGTTTGTTTCAGACATTCTGCAGACTTTTCAGCACGATTCGCCACCCGCTCTCTCACTTGTAGTAATAGATTAGAGCCCTCAACTAATCGATTCTCTTCTGCGAACGGGTAACGTCATGGACAAAACGATCTCGGGGCTGGCTGCAGTGATCAGTGCGGCCTTTCTTTTCTCGGCAACAGCTCATGGCTCCGAAGGTCATGCTCCAATTATCAAACAGGTAACGGATCGCGGGCTGAAGGTTGTCTCTTCCTTCAAGGCCGTTGACGGTATGACCGGCTACATACTCGATTCGAACGGTTCTCCGGTCACTCTGTACGTTACCCGAGATGGAGAGCATGGATTTGTTGGAACGCTGATCGATAAGAAAGGTTCAAATCTCTCTGCTCCCAGAGTTCAAGAGCTTTTCCATGATGCAAAAAATCAACAGGCCTGGGCAGAGCTCGAAAACAGTCATTGGATTCAGGACGGTGACCCGAACGCAGAAACCGTGGTTTACGCCTTTGTAGACCCGAACTGCCCGTATTGTCACAGGTTTCGCACAGCCGCATTGCCCTGGCTTAAAGCCGGTAAAGTTCAAATCAGGCATATCGTAGTCGGAGTGCTTGCCAGCGACAGTGTTGCGAAAGCTTCAACAATTCTGGGTTCGAAAAAGCCCCACGGCGCGTACATCAAGAACTTTGAGACCTTCAGAAGTGGGGGCATTGTGCCTGTCCATGATGCTTCTGAGCGCGGAAAAGCCCTGGTAAACGCCAATAATCAGCTGATGTCCGAACTTGGTGTGACTGCCACTCCCGGAATCTATTACAAAGATGGTAGCGGGAATGTGAGGATGCGGCTTGGTCTGCCGCCGGAGAGTGAGCTTAATCTCATCATGAATCTGTGAGATTCAACTTGGGACGGCTAGCATGATGGGCAGTCGTCCCTCGTAAAGGTCAGCAGTGGGTTCATCAGTATTCTGGCGGGCCAAGAAACGTACTGGTTTCAGCAATCAGTTCGCCCTTCCGATTCAGCATGCTGACCTCAAAGACGATGTCATTGGCGCCGGCATCCAGGAGACTCGGTGGAAAAGCTACGGAGAATGGCACCTCAACCTTCTCTCCTGCTTCCACTACAACACCTCCGGGCCCAGTAATTACAGATCCTTTGAAGCCTCTAACGCTAATCACCAGGTACCTCGGACTGCTGTCTTTGTTGGTGAGCTTGAGCAAATAACTGTTTTCAATGTTGCCCTCGCTTGTAAAACGATACATTCCCCGGTCCCTCTCTACGTCGAGTGTCACCAGTGGCCGGGATGCCACGCCCCAGGCAAAGAGACCGATCATCAGAACCAGGAATGCGAAATATCCCAGAAGGCGTGGTCTCAACAGGTTGGATTTTTCACCTTTCAGTTCACGCTCGCTGGCGTAACGCACCAGGCCACGGTCATACCCCATCTTGTCCATGATCGAGTCGCAGGCGTCGATGCAGGCCGCACACCCGATGCATTCCATTTGCAGACCATCGCGAATATCGATCCCGGTCGGACACACCTGCACACACAGCTGGCAGTCAATACAATCGCCGAGTCCACTTGATGACGACGCAGCGTCCTTTTTCCGCGACCCTCTCGGTTCACCTCGGGCTGCGTCATAGGAGATAACCAAGGAATCTGCATCCACCATGGACGATTGGAACCGACCGTATGGGCACATGTGAAAACAGACCTTCTCCCGGAGCCAGCCGGCATTCAGATAGGTAGCTGCCGTAAAAAACAGAAGCCAGAAAACAGCCCACCCGGATGCTTCCATGGCAAAAAGATCACCGACAAGATCCCGTATGGGCGTGAAGTAGCCTACAAACGTTATTGCCGTTAGCAGACTGATCAGTAACCAGAGCCCATGTTTGGAACCCCGGCGAGCGATCTTGTTCAAACTCAGAGGCGCGGCATCAAGCTTGATTCTTCTTGAGCGGTCCCCCTCTGTCAGTCGCTCTGCCCACAAGAAGACCCAGGTCCAAACGCTCTGGGGGCAGGCGTAGCCACACCATACCCGTCCGGCCAGCACGGTAAGAAAGAACAGACCGAAGGCACAAATCAGGAGGATTCCAGAAAGCAACACAAGGTCTTCTGGCCAGAACGTGGCTGAAAATATGTGGAATTTCTTTTCGGAAAGATCCCAGAGTACGGCCTGCCGGCCATCCCAGTTCAGCCAAGCTACGCCAAAATACAGGGTGAAGAGTACAAACCCGCCGGATACCCTCGAACGGCGGTAAAGTCCGGAAAAACTTCGCGGCTGAATTTTCTGTTCAGGCCCATGAGTTGTTGATGACGATTCAATTTGCTTAACAGAGATCAGGCGACTCATTCGCTGCACACCTTGCCACATTTGATCAGAAACGGATGGCAGGAGGATAATCGCTCGCTTTAAATAGGGGCAGGACCACTTTTTTAATAAACAATAGGGACAGATAAGGAATCTTCAGGACACCAGTTCAGATAACCGGTGCAAAGCGGCAACCCGGGGGCCATTCCAGGGATGGGCAAAACTGATTCTAAGGCAGTTTGAAAACTTCCCTGACACCGAGAAGAGGCTGCCAGGGGTGATGACAATGCCCTCTTTCAGAGTTTCGGCGTAAAGACTCAAGGTGTCGACCTCTGGAGGCAACTCTACCCACAGAGCCAAGCCCCCAAGCGGCGCCGTCGCACGCAAAGGCACCGGCCAGTCTCCCAGAAGAGTCAGCAAATGATCTCGCTGCTGGCGCAAACTTTGACGATAGCGCCGGAGGAAGGATGAGTAGCCACCCTCAGCAATAAAATTCGCCACTCCTTGTTGTAAAAACCGACTACTCGCCAACTGGGAAGTCAGTTTGAGTTGAATAATTTGCTGGTGCCATCTTCCTCCAGAAACCCACCCCAAACGGAGATCTCTCGAAAGCACCTTGGAAAAAGAGCTGCAATGGATGACCCGGTCAGATTCATCAATCGCTTTCAGAGTGTCGGGTACGTTTAGCCAACCCGAATCGCCGTAAATGTCATCCTCGATAATGGCAAGTTGATGTTGGTCGGCTAGCGCGAGGAGCCGCACGCGGGCTTCATGAGGCATCACAGCGCCGGTGGGTGTAGCAAAGGCCGGTGAAACCACGCAGGCTTTTACGTCCCAGGTCTGGAGAGTCTCCTCAAGCGCCTGTATATCCATACCACTGTTCGGCGATGCCGGTATCTCAACTACTTTGAGCTGAAGTTGTTCAAGTAACTGAAGCACGCCATAGAACCCGGGTGCTTCCACTGCAACCACATCACCGCTCTGGCAAACGGCCATCAAGGCAAGGAAAAGGGACTGTTGGCAGCCAGATGTAATGCAGAACTGGTCTGCTTCAGCGGGCCATCCTCTTCGGGCTGATCGCAGGGCAAGCTGGGATCTCAGCTCCGGGTCACCAGCCGGCTCGTCATAATATTGAAAGCTCACCGATTGACGCCTCAGTGCCCGCCCGATCGACCGGTTAAGTTGAACAATGCCTGGCGGCGTTACTTCGCTGCGTTGATCAGGGAGCAAATCAAAAGCAGCGCTTCGGGTCATGATGTCCTGAAACACCTGGCTCACCGAAACAGGTTTGGGTGCGGCGAGTGTCGAGGCTTGTCTGGGGGGCTCGAACTCTCGATGACCAGGTGCAACGAAAAAGCCGCTGCGCTCCCGAGCCTTGATCAATCCCTGAGCTTCAAGTCGCTGCAGTGCATGCTGAGCCGTAATCTTGGAAACGCCTTGCTGGTGACAAAGTGTCCTTATTGAAGGGAGTCGTTCGCCAGCTTGCCAGCGGCCACTTTCAATACTCTGTCGCAGAGTATTCTCAAGTTTCTGGTATCTCGGCAATTCGACCGTCATTGTGTAATTCTTCTCCAAGGCACGTTCAAACGATTCATCTCAGTTGCGAACAGAGTACAAAACACTCGCTATTCCCGCATAAAAAAAGCCGGGCTTGAACCCGGCAAACTGAGTTTACTCTGAACACCGCCAACAACTCACGCTAACTGCGATACCTTCTCTTTCAAACCATCTATCCAGTTAGTCAGGTCCTTCAGGGACTTGGAGCCTGCCTCCTGGCCCATGAACTGGTCTCGTCTCAGCAGAACCAGGGTCGGAATGGCTCTAACGCCGAACTTGGCAGCAAGATCATGCTTCTGGTCCACGTCCACTTTTACCACTGCAGTTTCAGGGTTCAATTGACTGAACTGCTCCAGAACCGGGTTCATAACCTTGCACGGTGCACACCAGGGAGCCCAAAAATCCAGCAAGAGCCACTCGTGCCTGTTGGCAAGATCTCCCAGTTCGTCAAATGTATTCAGGTTTACGATCGGCACAGCGGATATCCTCCGGACAATAACTTCAATTAAGAAAAAGGGCGTACCCGGCGAACACTATCGATGCGAGGGAGAATGCCGAATACGCCAAGGGGTGAAAAATTCTGGATCAGGCTCTTCTCAACCGGTCGCCAATCAGCTTGTCCAATGAGAACAGGCCAGGCCCACACATGGCCAACGCCATCAGGATCAGACCCCAGACCACATGATAAAGCTCGGCTGCCGGCGCGATCATTGCCAGGCTGATTACCGCAACAATGTTGATGACAAACAGCCCCAGGGAAGACACCAGAGAAAGCAGGCCAAGGGCGAGCAGGATGGGAAATACCAGTTCCCCGAACGTGGCCAGGAAGGCAGCCAACTCCGGGCTTAACAGCGGCACGCTGTATTCTTCTTCAAACAAAAACAGCGTCGTCCCCCAGTCATCAACCTTGGTGAGGCCGGCTTTGAAGAACACCCATGCCACGTAGAGACGCCCAAGAAGCAGTGCAACAGGTAGCAGGCCTCGGACGATTCGCTGAACCGAATCATTTAATCTGTAAAAACTGTAAGCTAAGGCTTTCATATCAATCTCCTCTCAATGAATGGTTCTGGCGCCAACGATGACCCTTTTTGAGATCATGTCTTGCAACCAACCGGTAAAATTCGTTTCATTCAGAACATCGTCACCGAACGCTTCGGCAATACTTGGCTGTTTTCTGAGACGATCGAGCAGCGCAATTTCCTTTTCAGAAATGGCTTCTGCCATCCCTCGCCAACCCGCTCGATAAATCAGGGCGTTCTGGCCTCGGCCTTTGGCGATCATTCTTTTTGCCTGAGCAAAACTGAGCGTGTCTTGAGGGGTATGGCTTTTGTGTGCTTCCCATATGCTGACGATTGGATAAACGGACCTGAAAAACTGAAGCCCGCTATTGAGAATGAGCTGACAAGAAGAGAGATCCTCGCCAATCGCAGAAAAGCTCTCGAAGTCCACTTCTTGATACTGGCAACGCTCGACCCGCCCCACGTAATTGTCGAGTCGCGCCACATCGGAGAGGTAGGGAACCCGATCTGAAATCCGGTGCGAGATCATCCAGCTAGGAAATCCCCAGCCGAAATCACTCCAGTCGCCGCTCTGCTTCCGGATCATTCTGAAATAATCCAGGGCCAGTTCCTCAAAGGCCGCCGGTCCTACCAGTGCCTTCACCGTCGGATAACTGAGCTCAAGGGCTCGAACCGCCTTGGCCTCCACCCCAAATCGATACACCTCCGAATTGGGCAGCGCCGGTTGGTTGGTACCGCCAAACAGGAACGCCAGAAACTGACTCTGGTAATCAGACAGATTCATGGCTGCACTCCCTGCTCAATACCCGGCGTTGTGCTTTTCTGGCTTTGGTGGCTTCCCCAAGAAGTTTGCGCCACGACGGGAGGTTGTTGTCCCATTCAATCAACGTGGGCCTTGGGCCAATCTCTCGAACCACTCGCTCATAGGCGTGCCACCCGGCCTCGGATACCGGGCAGGCATGGTCATCGATCAGTAGCTCTTCCCTATCCACGGGCGTAGAACCTGCAAGATGAATTTCCGCAATGGCGGCGTGGTCGAGGGACTCAACGTAACGGTCAACAAAATCAGCCGGTTCGGCGACTTGCGCATTGCGGGCGTTCACCATCACGTTATTGATATCAAGGATTAAGCCGCAGCCCGTGAGGGCAACGATTTCATTCAGAAAAGCGGCCTCGTCGAAATCATTGTGGTCAAACTCGATGTACGCACAGACGTTCTCAACAGCGATCTGGCGGCCCAATGCCTGTTGCATTCGGTCAATGTTGTTAACCGCATGCCGGAGACTGTCTTCGGTGTAGGGAATGGGCAGAAGATCACCACCGTGAAAGAGTCGTCCACCAATCCTTGCCCAGGTAAAACACAGGTGGTCTGACACCAATATCGGATTCACCCGGTCCACAAGACGTTTGAGTTGCTTGAGGTAATCGTCAGGAATAGCCTCAACGGACCCGAGGCCTGCCGAGGTGCCATGAAGGCTGATTGGCGTGCTTGCCGAAACCTCCTTCAACAGATCGACAGCGATTCCTGCCTCCGCGAAGAAATTCTCCGAGTGCACCTCAAGAAAATCTACCGAAGGGGCGTGCTCGAGAACGTCCTGATAGTGGTCCGGTCGTAACCCTACCCCAACAGTGCTGCTCCCGAGTTCCGGCCTGGCTGGGACTATGTCCTGACGGTTACTCATGCCGCTTAACCTTTGCTTTTCTCAGCAATGATTTTCAGGGCCGTTTCCTTGTCAAAGCCACCCAGGTCTTCACAGGTGCCCTTCTCGACAATCTTGTACTCACCCGGGTCGTTGGCGACTTTCGACTGCCCTGCACAGGAGTGCGTTCCCGCAAGGTTCGCACAATCGTTACCGCCAACCGGTGAGATGCCGTAACACTTTTCCTTGCCCCCAGCATGTGCCAGGGGTGCAGACATGGCGCCGGCCAATGCGGCGGCCAATGCCGCGCTCAAAAGAAGCTTCTGGTTCATATCGATCACCTTCAAAGTTTGGTTAAGGGTCCTTGTTCTGAAAGAGCAAGGACCCCGGGACTTGGTCAGATCACTGGTATTGAATTACAGGTCGGCTGCTTCAACCGTACGGATTTCCGGCCAGATCTCGTTAGCGCTCTGAATGTAACCAGGAACGTCGGTCAGCCAACGCTTCTGAGTATCCTTGTTGAGATTCAGGTAGAGCTTGTTGTCTACAATTTTCCAGGCTTCAGGATCTGTCGGCAGCTTCTTCTCTACAGTAACGCCGAAAGCGCAGTAACCACCGTACTGGGGTGCATAGGCACTGGGATCAGCACGGAACAGATCACGATTCTCTGCATTGGAGAAGTGGTAGATTGCGTTCTTATAGGTGGCAGTGTATTCCGCAGAACCCTTGGTGGCTTCTGAGTCGGAGAAGTAAGCCACCGGGTCGTAGCCGCTGATAGCAACATCATTGGCATCGGCGTTCATATCGATATCAGCAGCGAAAGCACCAAAAGCTGCGCTCATGGAAGCAATAGCAACGAAGGTACGAAGTTTCTTGAAACGAGTCATTGGGTATCTCCTTTGAATGAATGATGACTACGTTTGAAACATTAAGGCCTGGAGGGGTACTGAATGCGTACGATCGTTCAAACTTCTATGCCAATTATCTGGAGTGCTTATGGACAGGCTTTCTTACATTCTCGACCAGCTTAATGTGAACGCCGGCGTGTTCTTTCGGGGCCAGCTTTGCGGGCTTGCCTCCTTTGAAGAGGAAGGAACCGGCTACATCCACGTCCTCCGTTCTGGAGAGCTCGACATCACTACAGCTAACAGGGAGAAGATAACGTTAAAGGAACCAACCATGATCTTTTCGGTGCGCTCTGAGCCGCACCAGCTTTTCGGTGGCAACCGCGAAGGTGCAGAAATGATCTGCGCTTCAATCAAGTTTCAGACCGGGTCCCGAAACCCCGTCGTAGAGGCACTTCCATCCTCTGTAGTGCTTCCACTCTCGTCGGTTCAGGGTCTAGGCTCCTTTGTGGACGTTCTGTTCACTGAAGCGGAAGAGGCGCAAGAGGGGCGAGACGCTGTTATGAATCGGCTGGTGGAAGTCATCTTTGTGAATGTACTTCGGCACATTGTTTCGGAAGGAGATACATCGAAAGGTGTCTTGTCGGCCCTGGCAGACAAACAACTGAGCAAGGTACTTAGCTGGATTGACCGAAACCTGAATGGGGATCTTTCCGTAGAAAGGTTGGCTGAGATTGCCATGATGTCTAGATCAACATTCATTCAACACTTTAAAAACGTGCTTGGACTGGCACCCGGGGAATACGTTCAGAATGCCCGGATATCTGCAGCCAAGAAACTTATCCTGAGAGACAAGCCGATGTCGATTATCTGCTTCGAGGTGGGATATGAGGACGCATCGGGCTTTTCTCGGGCATTCAAAAAGAACACCGGCATGACGCCCAGGGAATGGAAGAAGCTGAACGCAACAGCAGCGGAAGCAGAAAATGCTGCAGTTGCAGAAACAATCCAGGTCGCTTAAACACTCTACAGTGTCTAGTCCTGAAATAGGTTTACACCTACTTCTATCGAAACGCCCGGTGCACCGCATCGGGCGTTTTGTATTTGAGGGCCAGATGTGGCCGTCTTGTGTTATAGGTCTGCACGGACTGATCAACCA
>NZ_VIRN01000082.1 GCF_008107725.1 Marinobacter sp. BW6 | reverse complement strand
CGTCTATGTCGGCTCCCATATCGGCTGGGGCATCGGATTCGGCGGCGGTGAAACGCTCGCCGGTGATGTAGGTCGAAGCGGAGACGGCTTTCTCGAGTGTGTTCATGACGTCGCCGAAACCGCCGCACCCGGCCATGCGCAGCCGCTCTTTCGGAATTTCGAAGCCGAGAGCCTTCATCGTCACCGCCGATTCGAGCGGGCCGGCGGCAAAGAACATCCAGCGGTAATAGCGGGCGCGCTCCTCCTGCTTCGGCGCCAGGGCCTTTTCGGGGTAGGTCTCGGCTAGATAGGCGCAGATCGCCGCGCATTCGGTGACGATGGTGTCGCCGTGGCGGATTGCCGGCACCTTGCCCATCGGATTGACCGCGAGATATTCCGGCGCCTTCATGGTTTCGCCGAAGGTCAGGAGTTCGGTGCGGTAAGGCTGGCCGATCTCCTCCAG
>NZ_VIRN01000086.1 GCF_008107725.1 Marinobacter sp. BW6 | reverse complement strand
GGCCTGATCAATGGCAAATTCAGAAATAGGGTAAGGAATCTGTTCAGGAGATAAGACCAATAAATAATAGGGAAAATAATCGTTCACACGAATTGGAAAGCCAGCTACTTGAATGTTTTCTTGTCGCTCATCCTGGAAACGAAAGATTTTCTTTTCTTGTGCCAATTGTTGAAAGTGGTCTTTTGATAATTGTTCGATGAAAAACTCCGCCGATTTTTGATTGCCATAAAAATAATTCGAGTGGGCAATCACCTGTTGCCAAGGACTTAATAAAATAATTGGCGCATTTAAAATTTTCGCAAATTCAGCGATGAAGCGCGTAGCATCAACATCTTGCATTAATAATGTTGAAAAACGCTTTTGTATGTCAAATGCTACAGACATCTGTTCGGTTTTGCTATCACGAAGATAGCCTACAATTTCATGCAACAACCCGCCTAGTGGC
>NZ_VIRN01000048.1 GCF_008107725.1 Marinobacter sp. BW6 | reverse complement strand
GGGCTGTCTGATCACCGAAGGCGCGTAACGCTCCATGAAGCGCTCGCCCTCGGAGTTGACCAGGTAACCGCCTTCGCCGCGCGCGCCTTCGGTGATCAGACAGCCCGAACCGTAGATGCCGGTCGGGTGAAACTGGACGAATTCCATGTCCTGCAGCGGCAGGCCGGCACGCGCCACCATGCCGCCGCCGTCACCGGTGCAGGTATGGGCCGACGTTGCCGAGAAATAGGCGCGGCCGTAGCCGCCGGTCGCCAGCACCACCATCTTGGCGGCGAAGCGATGGATGGTGCCGTCATCGAGGCACCAGGCGACGACGCCGGTGCAGCGGCTGCCGTCTTCCGACACGATCAGGTCGAGCGCGAAGTACTCGATGAAGAATTCGGCATTGTTGCGTAGCGACTGGCCGTAGAGCGTATGCAGAATGGCGTGGCCGGTACGGTCGGCAAC
>NZ_VIRN01000080.1 GCF_008107725.1 Marinobacter sp. BW6 | reverse complement strand
CTTCAGCTTCACGGCGCGATGCGGCTTCAATCTCCGCTTTGTGCTTCGCTTCGGCATCTCGGCGGGCTTGTTCTGCTGCTTCGTGCTTAATGCGCTCTTCGTGCTCACGCCGAGCCTGTTCCGCCAGGCGGCGCTGCTCTTCGCGGTCACGGTCGAAATCCTTGTTCATCAGCAGAGCCATTTCGTGGTCTGCTTCGAACTTGGCCGCCAACTCCTGAGCGAACTTGATGTTCATTTCCAGCGCTTCGGCGTGCAGCGCGTTCATGGCTTCTTCAGCCTTAATGCGTTCCTACTCGGCTTCCCATTCGGTGAGTGGGCGGCGGGTTGCGTCGCGAAGCTCGTCACATGCATCAACGAAGCGCTTAATTTCGGCCTCAGCAGGTCGCACAGCCTCTTACAGGCGCTTCAGGTACTCTCGGCCCGGCTTTTCAATTGCCGTCTTACTGCG
>NZ_VIRN01000079.1 GCF_008107725.1 Marinobacter sp. BW6 | reverse complement strand
CCCTTGAGTGATACTCATCATTCGGGCGCATGTCGGAGGCCGCGGCGACCCGGTTGGACATGTTGAAGAACCCGGCCACCGAGGCGATGTCCCAGATGTCCCGGTCCGAAAAACCGGCGTCACGCAGCGTCTGGCGGTCGCTTTCAAGGATTTCGGCGGGCTTTTCCGTCAGCTTGACGGCAAAGTCGAGCATGGCCCGCTGACGGTCGGACAAATCCGCGACCCGGTAGTTCATCACCATCAACTCACCGAGCACCGGATCGCCGGACAGTTCACGCACGGCGGCGCCATGCGCGGTCAGGCAATAAAAACATCGGTTGACCGCCGAAACCGCAACGGCAATCATCTCCCTCTCGAGCTTGCTGAGACCGCACTCGGCCAGCATGAGGTCGTTATACATGTCGGTGAAGGCACGCAGCTTCGTTTCGTCGAAGGCATAGGCCCGGAGG
>NZ_VIRN01000078.1 GCF_008107725.1 Marinobacter sp. BW6 | reverse complement strand
GGGTTGCAAAGTTTGGCGCGTTAACCACGCCTTGAGATTTGGCTGTTGCAAGAGCGCTCCAGGAATTGGAGCTCCGCGTCATGATTCTGAGTTGGCAATACCTCTCTGCGGGATGGCTGCCTACGGCGCAGGTCACGCGCATATGCAGGGCCGAACTTCCTATCTCGGCGTCGGATCGTCTCATAGGAAACGGTCATTCCGCGCCCCGACATCTTTTCCTCGATCATGCGGAGGCTAAGCGGGAGCCGGAGATGCAGCCAGACAGCACGCGCGATGATCTCGGAGGGGAAGCGAAGGCGTTTCTAACCGGCAGAGGCGATCTTCATAGTGATCAGTTTGTCCTGCCAACACCTGTCTCGTCGTTAACGTGACAAGCCCGGCCACCCCACCAGACCTGCAAGAACTGCGCCCTTTACTTGCTTCTGGCTCTGCGTTCCTGCGTCCGAGGC
>NZ_VIRN01000076.1 GCF_008107725.1 Marinobacter sp. BW6 | reverse complement strand
GAGGCGCCGCTTCGGGGCGGCGAGACTCTTTACTACATCAGCGGAATGCGGCTAGATCCCGCTGCCATCGCTTGGGCTCGAATGGGAGACGTATCATGATCGGCTGGTTCGGCAGAGACAAGAACGAAAGGCCTTTACCCAAAGAACATGGCCCGTTGAGCGCCGCCATCGGCGGGGCGTTGGAGATCGATTTCCTCTCCCTCGAAGCCGATGCTTTGGCCGGCCGGCCGGCCAAAGCATCGGCTTCGAGGGAGAGGAAATCGATCTCCAACGCCCCGCCGATGGCGGCGCTCAACGGGCCATGTTCTTTGGGTAAAGGCCTTTCGTTCTTGTCTCTGCCGAACCAGCCGATCATGATACGTCTCCCATTCGAGCCCAAGCGATGGCAGCGGGATCTAGCCGCATTCCGCTGATGTAGTAAAGAGTCTCGCCGCCCCGAAGCGGCGCCTC
>NZ_VIRN01000097.1 GCF_008107725.1 Marinobacter sp. BW6 | reverse complement strand
GGTCTATGCCCACACGCGCAGCGACGGCCAGGGCTTGCCCGAGGGCCTGCGCTACCCCGACCTTACGCCAGCCATCGAGCAGTGCATCGCGAGCGAGCGGCCCGACGCGGCGATTCGCACCCAAACTGCGGAAGCCACGCACAGCGGCGTGACCGCCACGCCGTCGCTGCGGCTGCACGATCGCGAAACCGGCAAGGCGGTCCTGCTGCAGGGTCCGATCGAGGGCGATGCCTTGCTGTCGGCCATGGACATGCTCGCGGCCGGCGATCCCGCCGCCACACCTACATCGGAAATGCCTGCCGACGTCGTTGGCGACATGCCCAGGTAGCCCCGGTCTTCAAGGCTACGGCGCAGTCCACTGCGCTGACCGCGACCCGTTCGCCTCGCATCCTGGCCGCGAACGATCACCGCTGCCGCGGTGATGGGTGCACCTTGTTCATTCCCAGGAGG
>NZ_VIRN01000075.1 GCF_008107725.1 Marinobacter sp. BW6 | reverse complement strand
TTTCAAGCCTTTCACCGACTTGCCGATGGCGGCCTCGTAATCCGGCACCTCGATGTCGACCGAGGTGGTGTCCTTCGCATCGACAGAGACCATGGATTTCAGAAGGATGGCGCTGTCGCGGACCGTGTGGGCGATCGGGCCGGCCTGGTCGAGCGAGGAGGCGAAGGCGACGACGCCCCAGCGCGAACAGCGGCCATAGGTCGGCTTGATGCCGACGGTGCCGGTAACCGCTCCAGGCTGGCGGATCGAGCCACCGGTATCAGTGCCCAAAGCCAACGGGGCCTGGAAGGAAGCCAAGCTAGCCGCCGAACCACCACCGGAACCACCCGGTACCCGTTCAAGGTCCCAGGGATTATGGGTAGGCCCGAAGGCCGAAGTTTCCGTTGACGACCCCATAGCGAATTCATCAAGGTTCGTCTTGCCGAGGATCACCATTCCGGCATCCTTACAG
>NZ_VIRN01000073.1 GCF_008107725.1 Marinobacter sp. BW6 | reverse complement strand
CCACCGGTCTTCAGGCCGGCCTCGCGATCGAGGCGCGCCCGGTCGAGGGCCAGACGGACCAGTGCCTGTATGCCCGTCAGATAGACCCGTCCTTCCGTGGCGACATATTTGTCCTCCAGGGTCACGGTTGGCATATGCACATTCATCCGAATTCCTCCTAAACCGACATGTGGAGCGACGCGGCTCCTCGGCAACCTCACATTAAGAGTAATATCATCCTTTTCTCCGGCAATTTCTGTGCTATCGTCACGGACAATCACCCTGGGGCAGAATAAAAATTCCTAAAATCATCAATGACCGATAAATATCTTCTCGACCCGTCTGACATTCGCGTTCTTCGTGTCCTGCAGCGGGATGCATCGCTTTCGATTGCCGAAGTGGCAAAGGAAGCGGGCATGAGCCAGACGCCGTGCTGGCGCCGGATCAAGCGCTTGAAAGAACAGGGCATCAT
>NZ_VIRN01000061.1 GCF_008107725.1 Marinobacter sp. BW6 | reverse complement strand
TTTTGCCTGACGACCATAGCGGTCTGGAACCACCTGATCCCATCCCGAACTCAGAAGTGAAACAGACCAGCGCCGATGGTAGTGTGGCGTTGCCCATGTGAGAGTAGGTCATCGTCAGGCGCCTAATAGCCAAACCCCAGCATCCCCGATGCTGGGGTTTTTTATTGCCTGAAACTCAAGCCCTCACTCACCACAGCCCGGTGATATACTCTTTCCATAATGAACGAAATCTCAGAATGGAGCCTGCCAATGCCTGTCACTGATCACCTGGTTATCTTCGATACAACGCTCCGTGATGGTGAGCAAAGCCCCGGCGCCACCATGAACAAAGCGGAGAAGCTCCGCATTGCGAAAGCTCTGGAAAAACTCCGGGTCGACGTTATTGAGGCAGGGTTCGCGATTGCCAGTCAGGGTGATTTCGAGGCGGTCAAAGCGATCGCGGAGTCCATCAAGGACTCAACGATCTGCAGTCTCGCCCGGGCGCTCGACAAGGATATCGATCGCGCAGCCGAAGCCATCCGGCCGGCACAGCGTGGCCGTATCCATACGTTTATCGCCACGTCGCCCATTCATATGAAGCACAAGCTGCAGATGCAGCCGGATGAAGTGGTCGAGCAGGCGGTTCGCTCGGTCAAACGGGCTCGAAGCCATGTCGACGACGTTGAGTTTTCGTGCGAGGACGCCGGACGCTCCGAGCTCGACTTCCTGTGTCGGATCATCGAAGCGGCGATTGATGCGGGTGCCAACACGATCAACATTCCGGATACGGTGGGTTACGCGATTCCCGAGCAGTTCGGTGAAACTATCCGTCAGCTCCTGAACCGGATTCCAAACGCCGACAAGGCCATTTTTTCGGTTCATTGCCACAACGATCTGGGCCTGGCTGTTTCCAACTCTCTTGCGGCGGTCTCACAGGGGGCTCGACAGGTGGAGTGCACCATCAATGGGTTGGGTGAACGTGCCGGTAATGCAGCTCTTGAGGAGATCGTGATGGCGGTTCGTACCCGCCAGGATTTGTTCCACATAGACACCCGCATTGATACCCAACACATCGTGCCTGCATCGCGTCTGGTGTCCACGATAACCGGGTTTCCGGTGCAGCCCAACAAGGCGATTGTGGGCGCCAATGCCTTTGCCCATGAGTCCGGAATTCATCAGGACGGGGTCCTGAAGCATAGGGAAACCTACGAGATCATGCGGGCTCAGGACGTGGGTTGGCATACCAATAGCCTGGTGCTGGGTAAGCATTCCGGCCGTAACGCATTCCGCACCCGTTTGCTGGAGCTTGGGATCCAGTTCGAGACCGAGACGGAGCTGAACGAAGCATTTACACGTTTCAAAGCACTCGCAGATCTGAAACACGAAATTTTCGACGAAGATCTGCAGGCGATTGCCAGCGATACCCGCCAGAAAGAGGAAGATGGCCGGTATGGTCTGGTCTGTATGCAGGTATGCTCCGAGACTGGCGTAGTGCCCAAGGCCAATCTGACCCTGACGGTAGACGGCAAAGAACACAAGGTAGAAGCAGAAGGTAGCGGGCCGGTCGATGCCACGTTCAAGGCGATCGAATCTCTGGTGGATTCCGGTTGCAACCTCCAGCTGTATTCCGTAAACAACATTACCAGTGGTACTGATGCCCAGGGCGAGGTGACTGTGCGTCTGGAGCGCGGCGGCCGGATCGTTAACGGCGTGGGTGCCGATACTGATATCATCATCGCGTCCGCCAAGGCCTATATAGAAGCCCTGAACCTGATCAGTAAGGGTGGAATCCGACAGCATCCCCAGGTTGCGGATGTCTGAAAGTCTAAATTCGGTTAGACCCGACAGGCGAAGTTAATGATTGGATCGGAAGCAGAGCGTCAGTTTTATCTGGGAGCGGCGGGGATACGGATGTGGTATGCCCGGCAACCGTTGCCGGGTGCGGCGCCCAGTCCAGAGTTTGAGTTTCCTGAGGAGACCGGGAGGCCGGAGGCAGCCCCAGGAATCTCCGAGCCTGTATCCCGCCCTGTAAATAATTCAGGGCGCCCGGCCCGTGACAAACCGACAAGGCCTGATCGAACTGAGGGCGTTGCTCGAATCGCGGATCTGCAGGCGTTGATGGAAGCTGGGGTCGGCGCCTCGGGACAAACTTCCGGACAGCCCCAGGAATCGCCTCCATTGCCGGGGGCTGCTACTGACTCCCCGGAACCAGTGCCGCTGGAGGAAGGGGCGACGCCATCGTCCATGATCCCCTCTGAGAGCGTCAACCTGACGGTCTGGGCGGGGAGCGGTGCGGTGCTGATTGGCGGCATGTCCGCGGATGCCAGCAGTCGGTTGCAGGAAACCCTCGCGCTGAACATTCTCAAGAGCATGGGGGAAAGCCAGCCCCGGGTGCTTGGGCAAGTGGCCTGGCCGATCTTCAACAATCTGCTGGTGCCCGGGAACTCCGGCCAGGATTTCGTTGAGGTGATGCGCAGTGTTCTGTCGGGCCTGGAGCGTCAGCAGGTTGTGGTCTTGCAGGGTGGAAAAGGTTCAGAGCAGAGCTGGCTGCGGGAAGCGCTTGGTCGCGAAGCAGCAGTTCGGTTTCCACACACCCTTGCGGAGATTGCCGGTAACCCGACACTAAAGCGGTCCCTCTGGCAACAGATACGGCCTCTGGTCGCCCTTTAATGCCTTATCCCGAAACCTACCAAAAAGTTCTCGACGCCGATCTGCTGGTGCGGCCTCTGGCGCCCGGTGATGTTCCGGCGGTACTTGATATAGAGCGCCAGGGTTATTCCCATCCCTGGAACGAATCGGTGTTTCTCGATTGTTTCAAGGACAACTATCGGCTCTGGGGCGCCTGCCATGGCGGCGTTCTGGTGGGCTACGCGGTCGTGGCCTATATGGTTGATGAAGCGCATTTGTTGAATATCTGCGTCCACCCGAGAGCCCGAAGTGAGGGTGTGGGTCGATATCTCCTGAGGCATGTTCTGGCAACCGCTGCCCATGACGGCATGTCCCAGATGTTACTCGAAGTCAGGGTCAGCAATCATGCCGCCATCGTCTTGTACCAGAATGAAGGCTTTCACGAGATCGGGCAGCGACCCGGGTATTACCCGGCTGCCAACGGTCGGGAGGACGCCCGCGTCCTTATGCTTGCTCTCGGCGAGTGAGCACTGCAGTGCTAGTTAGCGTCACAGCGGCTTAGGGCCTATAATGGCCGCCTTTTCCAGAATATCAGATTCAGGTTGCTTTTCGATTATGTCTAACCTTTCCCAGGAAGTGGCCAAGCGCCGCACCTTTGCCATTATTTCGCACCCGGATGCCGGTAAAACCACCATTACCGAGAAGGTGCTTTTATTCGGACAGGCGATTCAGAAGGCCGGTACCGTCAAGGGGAAGAAGTCCGGCCAGCATGCCAAATCCGACTGGATGGAAATGGAGAAAGAGCGGGGCATCTCGGTAACCACCTCCGTCATGCAGTTTCCCTATGGCGGCAAATTGGTCAATCTTCTGGATACGCCGGGCCACGAGGACTTTTCCGAAGATACCTACCGGACCCTGACAGCAGTGGACTCCTGCCTGATGGTGATTGATAGCGCCAAGGGTGTCGAGGAGCGGACCATCAAGCTCATGGAAGTGACCCGCCTGCGGGACACCCCCATCCTAACGTTCATGAACAAGCTGGATCGGGATACCCGGGATCCGGTCGAATTGATGGATGAAGTTGAGGAGGTCCTGAAAATCGCCTGTGCGCCGATCACCTGGCCCATAGGAATGGGCAAGAGCTTCAAAGGTGTGTATCACCTGCTTCGGGATGAGGTCATCCTCTATCAGTCCGGTCAGGGCCACATGATTCAGGACAAGCGGGTGATCTCAGGGCTGGATAACCCTGAGCTTGATGAGGCGATTGGTGCATACGCCGATGATTTGCGTGATGAAATTGAGCTGGTCAAGGGTGCGTCCCACGAGTTCGATCAGGAGGCCTTTCTTGCCGGCGAGTTGACGCCGGTATTCTTTGGTACCGCACTGGGTAACTTCGGTGTCGACCACATGCTGGACGGTCTGGTGGAATGGGCGCCGGCGCCGCAGCCACGGGAAACCGACCAGAGGCTGGTCCAGCCTCCAGAGGACGGCTTCTCGGGCTTCGTATTCAAGATTCAGGCGAATATGGATCCGCAACATCGCGATCGCGTTGCGTTCCTTCGCATTGTCTCTGGTAGCTACAATCAGGGCATGAAGGCCCGGCATGTCCGTATCGGAAAGGAAGTCCGCTTTTCCGACGCGCTGACCTTCATGGCTGGCGACCGTGAGCACGCCGAGCAGGCCTTTGCCGGCGATATTATCGGCCTGCATAACCATGGCACTATCCAGTTGGGGGATACCTTTACGGCCGGCGAAGACATGAAGTTCACCGGTATCCCGAACTTTGCACCGGAGCTGTTCCGCCGGATTCGTCTGAAGGACCCGCTCAAGGCCAAGCAGCTCCAGAAAGGGTTGATTCAGCTGTCGGAAGAGGGTGCCGTCCAGGTTTTCAGGCCGCTGCGTAATAACGATCTGATCGTTGGAGCAGTAGGTGTTCTGCAGTTCGACGTGGTGGTCAGCCGCCTGAAAAGTGAGTACAAGGTCGAGGCGATCTATGAGCCGATCAACGTCGCCACGGCTCGATGGGTGACCTGCAGCGATGAGCGCAAGTTGGATGAGTTCCAGCGCAAGAACAACGACAACCTGGCCCTTGATGGCGGTGACCGGCTCGCCTATATCGCTCCGACCATGGTAAACCTGAACCTGGCCCAGGAAAGGTATCCGGATATCCAGTTCCACAAGACCCGGGAACATTAGCGGTTCCGGGCGGAGGTGACTGTGCAGCTGATCGACGCCCATTGCCATTTTGATTTCCCCCAGTTCGATGGCCGCCGCATTGCGGAACTTGAGCAGGGCCGCTCGCGCGGACTTCGCGGGCTGGTAATACCTGGTGTCAGGCGACCGGACTGGGGCCGGGTCCGTGACACAGCGCTGGCGCACGAGGCCCTGTTTTACTGTCTTGGAATTCATCCCTGGTTCGTTGAAGAGCATTCGCAGGAAGATCTGACGGAGCTCCGCCGGCTGCTGGAGGCTCGCCCCGAGCGCTGTGTCGCAATCGGTGAGTGTGGGCTCGACCGGCTTCGGGGAAGTCTTGAGCTTCAGTGGCCCTGGTTTGAGGCGCAAGTGGATCTGGCTCGAGAGCTAAACATGCCACTGGTGATCCATTCCGTTAAGACCCATGACGAAGTACACAGTCTGCTCAATCGTCGGCAGTGGGGTGGTCGGGCCCTGCTTCACGGCTTCAGCGGAAGTTTTCAGCAGGCGCGTAAGCTGGTTGACCTGGGGTGCTTCATCGGAGTGGGTGGTGTGATCACCCACCCCGGGGCCCGAAAGACCCGCGATGCAATCGCAAGGCTGCCACTGGAAGCGCTGGTGCTTGAAACGGATGCGCCGGACATGGCTCCCGAGGGCGTGCAGCAGGGGCAGAACTCCCCGCGGTATCTGCCGGATATTCTGGGCGCGCTTGCGGAGATCCGTGGCGGGACGCCGGGGCAACTGGCGCCGGTACTTCTGGATAATGTTTCCCGTTTATACGGTTGGTCCAGTGCTGGTATAGGGGAATAACGAAACGAATCGACACAGGGTTGGCTTTCCTGGGTGGTTCGAGTATACTTCGCGCCCTGGCTTTTCAAGGCGATGTCATTATCTCAGCCCCGAATGATGGCAACGCAACATACAGGTATGGAACCTCCTCCGGATGCCTTGCATTTACCGGTGGCGGTTTTTAACGTTTCTTATATAGCGTTCAAGGCGGAATCAATGAAGACTCTGAGTGCGAAACCAGAAACAGTAAAACGTGACTGGTACGTTGTAGACGCAGCCGGCAAGACGCTGGGTCGTCTGTCAACCGAAATCGCCCTTCGTCTGCGGGGCAAGCATAAGCCTGAGTACACCCCTCACGTAGACACTGGCGATTATATTGTTGTGATTAACGCGAGCCAGGTGCGGGTTACCGGCAAGAAGGCATCTGACAAGATGTACTACAGTCATACCGGCTTTCCGGGTGGAATCAAGTCCATCAACTTCGAGAAGCTGGTCGACAAGGCGCCCGAGCAAATCATTCAGAAGTCTGTCAAAGGCATGCTTCCGAAAGGCCCGCTCGGTCGCGCCATGTTCAAGAAGCTGAAAATTTATGCCGGCGCTGAGCATCCTCACGCAGCCCAGCAGCCCAAAGAACTCGACATTTAACGGAAGGCGGATATGTCTGTAGCACAAAATTACGGTACTGGTCGCCGCAAGACATCCACGGCTCGGGTTTTTATCAAGCCGGGAAGCGGTAACATCTCTATCAACGGTCGCTCAATCGAAGATTTCTTCGGTCGTGACACCCTGCGCATGATCGTTCGTCAGCCGCTGGTTGTTGCCGAATCTACCGATCGTTTTGATATCCAAATCACCGTTAAGGGTGGTGGTATCAGTGGCCAGGCCGGCGCGATTCGCCATGGTCTGACCCGCGCTCTGATGGATTACGACGAAACTCTGCGTCCGGCGCTGCGTAAGGCGGGTTACGTTACCCGTGACGCGCGTGAGGTCGAGCGTAAGAAAGTGGGTCTGCGCAAGGCGCGTAAGCGTCCTCAGTACTCCAAGCGTTAATTTCGCTGGAGCAGATCCTGGAAACCCGGCCCTTTTCGGTCGGGTTTTTTTATGTTCGGGCGATTTGTCAGCAAATTGATCTGGAACAGGGATGAGGCGCCAGCGGCGGCTTTCCGACTTGTAAGCCCTTGGTAATTTCATTACCATTTGGGCGCTTATATTTTTGGGTTGTGAAGTCCTTTTAGATGCACATTGCCGGCTATTTTGCGGGCTGTGACATCGCCTGATGGGAGAAAACCATAATGAGTAATGGCGACGTGAGCCAAGGCCGGCGCCGGTTTCTGATCGGTGCTACGTCTGTGGTGGGTGGAGTCGGCGTCGTCGGTGCGGCCGTTCCTTTCGTGGCATCCTGGAATCCCAGTGCCAAAGCGGAAGCAGCGGGTGCACCGGTAACCGTCAATGTCAGCAAGATTGAACCGGGTCAGCAGATTACGGTCGAATGGCGGGGTAAGCCGGTCTGGATCATCCGCCGTACCGAAGAGATGCAGGCAAATATCGAGAAGCTCAACGATCGGGTGAAAGATCCCCAGTCTGAAGCGCCTCAGCAGCCACCGTATATCGATGGCATCCTGCGCTCCCTGAAGCCGGAATTTGCCGTGCTTGTAGGGCTGTGTACCCATCTTGGCTGTGTTCCTTCCTACCGTCCGGAAGTTGCTCCGGCGGATCTCGGTGATGATTGGCTGGGTGGTCTTTTCTGCCCGTGTCACGGTTCCCGATATGACATGGCCGGAAGGGTCTATGATGCGCAGCCTGCTCCCCTGAACCTGGAGGTGCCGCCTTATCGTTTTGATGACGATGCGACCCTCACGATTGGTCTTGATCCGGAGGCAGCGTAATGCAGAAGCTGATTAACTGGGTAGACGAACGTCTGCCGATCGTCGATGCCTGGAACAAGCATCTGGGCAAGTATTACGCGCCGAAGAATTTCAACGTGTGGTACTTCTTCGGTTCCCTGGCCATGCTCGTTCTGGTTAACCAGCTGGTTACCGGGATCTGGCTGACCATGAGCTACAACCCCTCTGGGGAGGGCGCGTTTGCCTCCGTTGAGTACATCATGCGTGATGTCGAATGGGGTTGGTTGTTGCGTTACCTGCACTCTACCGGTGCTTCGGCATTCTTCGTTGTGGTTTATCTCCACATGTTCCGGGGGCTGATGTATGGCTCCTACCAGAAGCCGCGTGAACTGATCTGGATCTTCGGTATGTTGATCTACCTGATTCTGATGGCTGAAGCGTTCATGGGCTATCTGCTGCCCTGGGGCCAGATGTCCTACTGGGGTGCCCAGGTTATCGTTAACCTGTTCGGTGCTATTCCGGTCATTGGCGAAGATCTGTCCCTGTGGATTCGTGGCGATTACCTGATTTCCGGCATTACCCTGAACCGCTTCTTCGCGTTGCATGTGGTGGCGCTGCCGATCGTTCTGCTTGGTCTGGTTGTGCTTCACATCCTGGCGCTGCATGAAGTGGGCTCAAACAATCCTGACGGTATTGACATCAAGAAGAACAAGGACGAAAACGGCATTCCGAAAGACGGTATCCCGTTCCATCCTTACTACACTGTGCATGACCTGCTGGGCGTCGGTGTATTCTTCTTTATCTTCTTCATCGTCGTGTTCTTCTTCCCAGAAGGCGGCGGGTTGTTCATTGAGAAGCCGAATTTCGAACCGGCAAACCCGCTGAAAACACCAAATCACATTGCTCCGGTCTGGTACTTCACACCTTTCTACGCAATGCTGCGTGCGGTAACCATTGACCTGTTCGGTCTGGATGCCAAGTTCTGGGGTGTTGTGGTGATGGGTGCAGCGATCGCCATTCTGTTCGTGCTGCCCTGGCTGGACAGAAGCCCGGTGCGCTCAATGCGCTATAAGGGTTGGTTGAGTCGGATTGCCCTGGCCATTTTCGCAGTCAGTTTTGTGGTGCTTGGCTATCTTGGTCTTGTACCGGCGACTGAAGGCCGCACCATGGTTGCCC
Source organism: Marinobacter sp. BW6 (assembly GCF_008107725.1). Taxonomy (GTDB): domain Bacteria; phylum Pseudomonadota; class Gammaproteobacteria; order Pseudomonadales; family Oleiphilaceae; genus Marinobacter. The sequence goes on along the minus strand of NZ_VIRN01000061.1, from coordinate 627,551 downwards.
AGATTCTGACGGTGCTGTACTTCCTCTACTTCATCCTTATGCCGTTCTATACGCGTATGGAGAAAACCAAGCCAGTTCCAGAGAGGGTGACAGGATAATGAGAAAGCTGATTTTTGGTCTTTTCATCGCGGTCCTGCCGGCTCTCGGGCTGGCAGCGGGTTCAACCGTGCCGCTGGACAGCTTTGAGTCAGATCACTCTGACAAAGCGTCTCTGCAGCGGGGTGCGGCTCTGTTCACCAACTACTGCATGGGCTGTCATTCCATGGAATATGCCCGCTACAAGCGCGTGGCTGATGATCTGGAGATTCCTGTCGAGTTGTATGAGGAAAACCTGATCTTCACCAGCGCCAAGATTGGCGAGCTGATGAAGAACTCCATGAACAAGGACATGGCTGCTGACTGGTTTGGCGCTCCGCCACCGGACCTTACGCTGGAAACCCGTCTGCGTGGCGAAGCGTGGGTGTATTCCTACCTGCGTGGGTTTTACAAGGACGAGTCCCGTCCGCTGGGCGTGAACAACGTGGTGTTCCCGGCTGTGGGCATGCCCCATGTTCTGGTTGGGATGCAGGGGCTTTGCGCCGTCGAGCCCAACATCGGTACCCCGGCCAGCGTTGAGCCTTTGAGTGGCAACATCAACAACGCGGATATTTGCCCAGAGTACGCTATCGAAGGCAGCATGTCTGGAGCCGAGTTTGACCAGGCCATGTATGATCTGACCAACTTCATGTCTTACATGGCTGATCCGATCAAGCTTGAGCGTGAGCGTCTGGGGATCTTTGTCCTGATTTTCGTGGCCATCTTCTTCGTGTTCGCCTACTTGCTCAATCGTGAGTACTGGAAGGACGTACACTGAGAAATAGGGTATAATCCCGTCCCCTGAGTTCCAGCGGGCATAACCGGCCCGCTGGATTTTTGCGTTTTTTCAGGATCATTTCGGTTTGTTTACTCGTGAGGTAGTTCTATGGGCGTTGTGACCAAGCGGTCATCAATGACGTTTTTCTCGGATCCGACCAGCCATTACAGCCACAGGGTGCGTATTGTTCTGGCAGAAAAGGGTGTTACCGTCGATATCGTTGATGTGGATCCGGACAATCCGCCGGCTGAACTGGCCGACCTGAACCCATACAACGCCCTGCCGACACTGGTAGATCGTGACTTGGTGCTCTACGAGCCCAATATCATGATGGAGTACCTCGACGAGCGGTTTCCGCATCCGCCCCTGTTGCCGGTATATCCAGTGGCCCGTGCCAACAGTCGTCTGATGATTCATCGGATTCAGAAAGACTGGTGTGGTCTGGTTGATCAGATTCTGTCGCAGCCGAACGCCAAGGCTTCTGAAGCAGCGCGCAAAGAGCTGAAGGAAAGTCTGTTGGCAACGGCACCGCTGTTCGGGGAGATGCCTTTCTTCCTGTCTGAAGAGTTCACCATTGTGGACTGTTGTATTGCCCCTATCCTCTGGCGCCTTCCGTCATTAGGTATTGAGCTGAACGAAAAGCAGGCCAAGCCGCTGCAGAAGTACATGGAGAGCATCTTCAGTCGGGAAGGGTTCAAGGCAAGCTTGTCCGATCTGGAAGAAGACATTCGCAGCTGATTTGGTAACGTTCCGCTGGCCGGAGCAGGAGAGTGGCAGTGGCCGAGAGTAAAAACACCATGACGTCCAGTCGCCCGTACCTGGTACGAGCATTCAATGAGTGGATTCTGGACAATGACTGTACCCCCTACATTGTGGTGGACGCAGGCATTCAGGGTGTACAGGTGCCGACTGAGCACGTTGCGAACGGGCAGATTGTTCTGAACATCAGTCCGGGCGCGGTGCGAGGCCTGGTCATCGGTAATGGTGCATTGGAGTTCAGTGCCCGTTTCGGTGGGGTGCCCATGCAGGTGTTCATTCCGCTTCAGGCGGTTATGGCGGTTTATGCCAAGGAAAACGGTGAGGGCATGGTGTTCGGCAGCGAACCCGGCTCCCCGGATCCAGAGGGTACTTCCCGGGAGCGTGAAGGTGAGCAGCCTCAATCCGGGCAGGAGGATCGCCCGTCCGGCAGGCCCACCCTCAAGGTCGTTAAGTAAGCGCCATCCCGTCGTTTTGAAAGAGCCAGCTTATGCTGGCTTTTTTTATCCCCCGAAAATCTTGGCGTCGATCAACCCACAGAGGGCGTTGATGATGAGTAGCAGCAGAGGGGTTGCCTCGGTGGGGCTGAGGTTGTTCAGTGCAATCTCGTGATCTTCAGGATGCAATAGCGACGTTATGTCTGATTTTTCTCTGGCACTGAGAACCACAACGCTCATTTCCCGGTCATGAGCGACCTGGATTGCCTGGATGAGATTTGCCTTGTGGCCATCGTCGACAATCACGAAAAGAAGGTCCCCGGGTTTGCCGATTGCTCGGACCTGGCGTGAGAAGGTGTCGTTGAAGCGGTTGTCCCGGCAGATTGCGGAATAGGTTGTCGCATCGGCTCCGAGATTGATGGCGGGTAACGCGGGCCTGTCGTGTTCGAACCGGTTCAGAAGGGCGGTGCAGAAATACTGGGCCAGAATGTTCGCATTGCCATTGGCGCAGGTGATAATTTTTCCGTCCTGGAGCAACGCTTCCACGAAGGCATTGGCAACCTCCTCAATATCGGGCCCAGCCGTGCTGGCGGCCTGAGCGGTATGCTCCATATGGCTTGCGAACCACTGATTGATCTGGTGTTCGGTGTCGGTCATTTTCAGTATCACTGTCCTGCCAGAATTGCGTTCCTGATCCATTGTACCCGGTATTTTTTGACGGTACCCGGGCTAATGGCAACTACATCAATCCGTGAGAGGTTGTCCCAAAGCCTGTGCCGGTGCAGATAGAATGAAACCGCTCGAATCAGGCGTTTCTGTTTGGGGTAATTGATTGAGCTTGCGGGGTCGACAAGACTGCCCGGCCCCCGATAGCGGACCTCAAAAAACACAAGAGTGTCGCCATCCTGACCGATGAGGTCGATTTCGCCGCCGCGATTGTACACATTTCGATCGAGTATCCGGACGCCTCGGCTAGCAAGGTATCGGGCAGCGACGCCCTCGAAATGATTGCCCAGGGTTTTGGTGCCATCCATGGCGATTGATTTGCTCCTGTGGTGTTATTCGCTAAGGGGGGCGGCTTCCTCTTCCTTTACTGCTGCCTCGCCCTCGTCGGCCACCGGGTCGGGGATAAGCTCGGGGGCCCCGTTGCTAAATTGTGCCCAGAGTTGTTCCCGATGGATGCTGCCCTGAGGCGTCATGGTTAGTACGCCGGTCTGGCCGGATATTGAGGCGCTTTCGACCTGTTTTAGCAGAGGTAGGCGTTTGCTCAGGTGCCACGCATCAGCGCCCATGGCGAACAGCCGGCCGGGCTGGCCACGGGTGCCTGACAGATTTTCCGTGGCGCGGGTGCGCAGTTCGTTGTCGTCGCCCAGAACCCAGGGAATATCCGTGAAAATAACACCGTTCAAGTCGCGGTCCCGGGAGGGTGCGGGGGTGCCTTCGTAGATAATGGAAGGTGAGTAAACCGGCAGGTCACCTCCAAAATAAAAGGCGAACAGTGGCTTGAACTGGCGCGCCACTGTGGGCTCGGCCACCATGACGATGGCGTCGGCGTCCTGCCGGCGCCGCGGCTCGAACTCGACGTCCATGCCGATGGTCCGTTCAACCTGGATGGCCCTGTCCCGGGAAACGGTGATGCCCAGCAGGTCGGCTGTCACCGCCCGAAGGTTGTCCTCGCGGTAAAAGCGTTCGATATCCAGGGCAACACCCTCGTGGGAGGCCATGCGCTTCAGCAAAGCGGCCTCGACGCGATCGCCCCATTCGCCGCCGGGAATGAGAACCAGAACCTGACTCAGTTGTTCGGCGGCCAGCCTGTCTGCAATCTGCCGCGCTTCGTCTTCTGCAGAAAGCCCAAACTGGTAAAGTCCGTCGGCAGGCTTGGTATCGGCGGGCAGGTAGTTCAACCCGAGTGCGGGTACAGGCAGCGTGTTCATTGAGCCAAGTCCGGCCAGCGCTTCTTTTTCCAGAGGGCCAACAACTAGATCGATATCCTGTTCCGCCAGCTGTTTGTAAAGCTCGCTGAACGATGTGCTGGAGGTATCAAAGATGCGGATGTCTGTTGTGCCCCGGTCGGCAGAATCATCGAGGTAGTAAGCTGCCAGAAAGCCATCGCGGATCGCCTTGCCGGCGGTTGCTAGCGGGCCCTTGAGGGGGAGGGCGAGAGCGATTTTTTCAGGGCGGCTTTCCGCCAGTGTGGCGATCAGCTGCAGTTCCGAAGGCAGAACCTGGGCGGCCGGATGACCGGGCCAGTTATTTTGCCAGCTGCGGATGATGCGGCCCTGCTCGTCAATGCCGGCGTCTGGCGCCCGGACAAGGCCGGCCAACTCCAGCCAGCCCTGTGCTTCGTAGCCGATGGCCTCGGCAGAGGCCGACCTCAGCTCGCTGTCTGGTACCTGTTCCAGCAGGGACCAGACTCTGTTATGGATCTGTTGCGCATTCGCGGTGTTATCAGTCTGGGCCAGCAGAATCAGAGTCATGGCCGCAGGCATGGGCTCACCGGCCAGGGCGAAGGTGTCCGCCTGCAGGTTGGCGGCCCGGGTAATCAGGTCGGCCGGGTAGTCGATAAACGTCGACGGGGTGAGTTCGCCAGCGATCTCTTCTGCCCAGGATCCATCTTCAAGGGCGTTGGCGCTTGCCATCGCTAGAAGGAGTTTCTGGTTGGCAAGCTCCGGAGCAGGTTGCGCCAGCTGTGGACTTTGAAGTAGCGTTCTGGCCGCCGTGTCGTTGCCCTGGTCCTGGAACCTGCCGGCAATCCGGAGGAGGTAGGCCTGGGCGGTTTCGATATTGTCTTCGTTGCTCGCCAGCTCCAGGGCCTGATCGGCGGTTTGTGCAACATGGGTTTCGAGATTCACGGTGGCGCAACCAGCCGACAAGAGGGCGGCGGTAAATACGCTGGCCAGGGCTCGTTGATGAATGCGGATCTTTATCATGGCAGGCTCGACATACTCCGGATGATTGGGCTTGTAGCGCCAGACTAACGGTGGCAAGTTTAACAGCTCCGGGGCTAATTCACATGACGTAACTGTCACGGTCCGGGACTCCCCATCAGAGAGGCAGAAGCTTTGAAAAACGAGGTCAGCGATTTCCAGTCGTCAGACAGCCGGAAGGGTGCATTGGGAGGCACGCTTTATGTGGTTGCCACGCCCATCGGCAACCTTGATGATCTGTCTCCAAGGGCAGCCCGGACACTGGCCAGTGTGGATGTGGTTGCAGCCGAGGATACACGTCACAGTGGCCGGCTTTTGAACCATTTGGGCATTCAGAAACGAATGATCGCATTGCACGACCACAACGAAAAAGATCGCGCGGCCGGGATCCTCGCTGAGCTTAATGCCGGGCGCGATGTGGCGCTGATTTCCGACGCCGGTACACCGCTAATCTCCGATCCCGGCTACGTGCTGGTGCGGGACGCCAGGGCTGCGGGGTATCGGGTGAGCCCGATTCCGGGTCCCTGTGCACTGGTGGTGGCTCTGAGCGCGGCCGGCCTGCCGACGGACCGCTTTCTGTACGTGGGGTTTCTGCCTGCCAAGCGCTCGGGTCGCAGGGCCAGTCTTGAGCCATTGGCCAGTGAGCCGGCCACTCTTGTGTTCTACGAATCGCCTCACAGGATTCTGGAGTCAGTGCGGGATATTGCTGAGGTGCTGGGCGAGGATCGTGAGATGGTTCTGGGGCGGGAGCTCACCAAGACCTTTGAAACCTTCTATTCCGGTTCGGTTGCGGAGGTTCTGGCAGAGTTGGAGCAAGATCCCCACGGAACCCGGGGGGAGTTCGTGGTCATGGTTCGAGGTGCGATGACTCAACCCGGTAATGATGACGCGGCTACCATGGATGTGGACCGTGTGCTTCGGGTTTTACTGGCAGAGCTTCCGGTGAAGAAGGTCGCCAAAATGGCCTCGGAGCTGACCGGTCTGTCGAAAAATGAGCTGTACCAGCGCGCACTGGCGCTGAAAGACAGCTGAGTACAGTGGCGTTTTCCCTTGCAAGGCTCTGAGCGCAGGAGTATTGTCTCGCCCGAGCTCGCCAGACAGTCGCCGCCGGTTTTCCGGGGGAGGAAAGTCCGGGCTCCACAGGGCAAGGTGCCAGGTAACGCCTGGGCGGCGCGAGCCGACGGAAAGTGCAACAGAAAGTATACCGCCTAAGCGCCCTCGGGCGCCGGTAAGGGTGAAACGGTGCGGTAAGAGCGCACCGCGTGGCTGGCAACAGTCCACGGCGATGGTAAACCCCACCTGGAGCAAGACCAAATAGGAATCCAATGGCGTGGCCCGCGCTGGATTCGGGTAGGTTGCTTGAGGTCTGTGGTGACGCAGACCCTAGATGAATGACTGTCCAAGACAGAACCCGGCTTATCGGCGAGCTCGCTCTTTTCCCTTCCTGTGACATTCGTCATTCTCAACAGATGTCCTTTATAGCCAAAAAATCTTAAACCTCACTTGCAGTCTTCAGACTTTTTTGCAGGTATTTGATTTTACTTCTTTTCTTTTCCGTAATCTCACCATTTCATCGAATCCGCCTCTGTAACCTATTGTCATAAAAGGAACTTTTGCAAGTGTGGCGCTGTTTGCGGCGCTTGCATTGTGTATTGCGTGTTTCTATAGTGTGCAGAAGTGGGAAAAAGTGGTTTCTAGTGGTTTTTTGTGGATATCGGGCACCCAGAGACAGCGTAAATGAGTAATTTTCTCGGCAGTCATGCCATCAATATGGATGCGAAGGGTCGCCTGGCGATCCCCTCCAAGGTGCGCGAAGAGCTCGCGCAGGCCTGTGGTGGGCGCATTGTATTGACAGCAAACGCTGACGAGGAGCGGTGCCTGCTGGTCTATCCGGAGCCCGAGTGGGAAGTTTTACGGCCCAAAATCGAGGCGCTTCCCAACATGAATAAGGCGGCCCGACGGCTGCAGCGTCTGATCCTGGGTAATGCTGCGCCCATGGAGCTGGATTCGGCCGGGCGCATTCTGATTCCGCCAACCCTGAGAAGCTATGCCCATCTGGAGAAAAAACTGATGTTGATCGGGCAAGGCAAGAAGCTCGAGCTCTGGAGTGAAGAGCGCTGGTTTGCCTGGCTGGATGAATCCTCTGATGACGAAGACATGCCGCCTGAGATGGAGGCGCTGTCCTTATGACCACTGATCGCAGTCAGGAGGCCGGGGCGGCGTACTCGCATCGCTCGGTGCTCCTGGATTCGGCGGTCGACTATCTGGTCAACGACCCCGACGGTTATTACGTGGATGGCACCTTTGGGCGGGGTGGTCACAGCCGCCTGATTCTCGGTCGCCTCGGCCCGTCGGCGCGGTTGCTGGGTATCGACAAGGATCCCGAGGCGATTCGCGCGGCAAAGGAATTGGAAGCTCAGGATAACCGGTTCCACAGTTTCCACGGTTCTTTCGCGGAGTTGGGCGCTGCGGTGGCCGCTCAGGATTGGCAGACAGTGAATGGTGTGTTGCTGGATCTCGGCGTGTCATCGCCGCAGCTTGATGATGCCTCCCGTGGATTCAGTTTCATGCGTGATGGTCCACTGGACATGCGCATGAATACCGAGCAATCGCCTAGTGCGGCCGAATGGCTTGCAACAGCGGACGAGTCGGACATCGCAAACGTGATTTTCCGCTACGGCGAGGAGAAGTTCTCGCGGCGTATTGCCCGGCTCCTGGTCGAGCGTCGGCTGGAAGCGCCCGTCGAGACCACTCGCCAGTTGGCAGAGTTGGTCAGCGAGGCGGTCCCGAAAAAGGAAAAGCACAAGCATCCGGCTACCCGGACCTTTCAGGCAATCCGGATTTTTATCAACCGGGAGTTGGAAGATCTGGAAGTGGGTCTTCAGTCTGCTGTTGATTGCCTTGCCCCGGGAGGGCGCCTGGTGGTCATCAGTTTTCATTCGCTGGAAGACCGGTTGGTCAAGCGGTTCATGAGGAATCTGGCGCGCGGGCCACAGCTGCCCAAAGGTGTGCCCGTAACCGCGGAACAGGAAGCCTCGGACTTCCGGCTCGTTGGCAAAGCCAGCAAGGCCGGCGCAGAAGAAGTAAGTGACAACGTACGTGCCCGCAGCGCAGTCATGCGGGTGCTGGAACGCACCGATATCAGGAAAAACTCGCAGGGGAGCGCGTAACCATGGGCGCTGTTGCCATTGAAGAGCCGGTAAAGACGGCGAAGCTCAACAAGCAGAAGGTCCGGGACGGTGTTGCAACCGCGGTCCGTATTTCAAGGCAGGTTTTCGCTGCCACGAAGCAGGGCAAGGTGCTTGTCTCGCTTGGTCTGGTTGCGGTGTTGCTGGCTTCCTCTATTGGCGTGGTGGTCAGTGCCCACGAGAACCGGGAGCTTTTCAACACACTGTCGCAACTTCAGTCCGAGCGCGACCGTTATCAGAGCGAATGGAGCCAGCTTCTGCTCGAGCAGAGTGCGTTAAGCGCTCATGGCCGGGTCGAAAAGCTGGCCGCGGAGCGTTTCGGCATGGTGGTGCCGGGACGTCAGGATATTGTGCTGGTGCCACTGATGTCGCCGGTTGTCAGCCGGTAATTCACGAGAACAACAACGATTCAGGGTGATCGACGTGTCCGATCAGGGAAAGAAGACAACATGGGGACAGCGCTTGGCGTCCGGGCTGGCAGCCTGGCGTTTTGGCTCCGTTGTCGGCGTCTTTCTCCTGGTGGTGGGTGTGCTGGGCTGGCGCCTGGTTGATCTGCATGTCGTTGATAACGAGTTTCTGCGCAAGCAGGGCGATGTCCGGACTATCCGGGTTGAGAGTATTGATGCCCACCGGGGTGTTGTCACCGATCGCTACGATGAACCGCTGGCGGTCAGCACTCCGGTGCAGACCATCTGGGCCAATCCGTCCGAGGCCGACCCTTCTGAGGCGCGGCTGACCAACCTGGCGAGGCTCCTGGATATCAGCGAAGCCTCGCTGCGGCAGCGTCTGAAAGAGTATTCCGGTCGTGAATTCATTTACCTGCGCCGCAAGGTTCAGCCGGATCTGGCCAGAAAAGTCCTGGATCTGGAAGTTGACGGCATATACGCCCGTCAGGAGTACCGTCGTTATTATCCTGCAGGCGAAGTGACCGCTCACGTGGTCGGCTTCACGGATATTGATGAGCGTGGCCAGGAAGGGATCGAGCTGGCCTACAATCAGTGGCTGTCTGGTGAAACCGGACGTAAGCGAGTTCTGAAGGACAACCGGGGTCGGATCATCAAGGATCTGACCCTGATTCGCGATGCCAGCCCCGGCCGGAACCTGGCGCTCAGCATTGATTTGCGTCTCCAGTACCTGGCCTACCGGGAACTCAAGGCCGTTGTGACGGCTCATAATGCACGAGGGGGCACGCTGGTCATGCTTGACGTGGATACCGGTGAGGTCCTCGCGATGGTGAACCAGGGGTCATACAACCCCAATGACCGCAGTCAGCTCGCCGCCGAGAATCTCCGGAACAAGGCCATCACCGATTTGTTTGAGCCAGGCTCGACCATGAAGCCGATCACCATGGCGGCTGCACTGGAGTCCGGCAGCTACTCGGTCAACAGTACCATTGATACCAACCCGGGTTTCCGCCGTTTTGGTCGTTTTACCATCCGGGATCATCGCAACTATGGCGTGATGGATATGGCCGAGATCATCGTCAAATCCAGCAACGTCGGGATTAGCCGGATTGCCACCGATCTCGGAGGCGATGTAATCCGCGATCTTTACGCCCGGCTGGGGCTTGGACAACCAACCGGTATCGGCTTCCCGGGAGAAGCGGTTGGCGTGTTGCCGTCTCCACCCAAGTGGCGTCCGGTGGAAGAGGCAACGCTGTCTTACGGATACGGTATGAGTGTGAATGCCCTGCAGTTGGCCCAAGCGTATATGGTGATTGCCAACGGTGGTGTGCGCTATCCACTAAGCCTGGTCCGGCAAGATGAAAAGCCGGAGGGCCAGCGTGTGCTTTCGGAGCAGGTAACCCATCAGGTCCGGAACATGTTGCGGGAAGCAGTTTCAAGGGGGACCGGAAAACGCGCACAACCCGGGTTCTATTCGGCTGGTGGCAAGACCGGAACGGTTCATCTTGTTGGTGCCCAGGGTTATGAAGACAGCCAGTACAAGGCGATTTTTGCCGGTATGGCGCCTATTGATAATCCGAGGCTGGTTACGGTTGTGGCCGTTGATGCGCCGCAGTCCGGAGAATACTACGGTGGCGAAGTCGCTGCGCCGGTATTTTCACGGGTAATGAGTGACGCACTGCGACTGTTGAATGTGAAGCCTGAACTGGAAGTGGGAGAGGCCGAAGTTGCCTCTTCTGCGTCCAGAGAGCGAGGGTAGGCCTATGTGCATCACATCTCTCAGCACGTTATTGCAAGGTATTGTGGCGGTTCCGTCGGTGTTCGACGTGACGATTCATGGTCTGAAAACCGACAGTCGGGAGGTCGCCTCCGGCGATGCGTTTATAGCCCTGTCAGGTGCCCGAACGCCTGCCGATTTTTATGTCGACAAGGCCATTGAGGCTGGCGCGACGGTTATCCTCCTCGAAGCCGAACAGGCCGGCGAGTGCACTGAGCACCACGGCGCCCTGATTGTGCCTGTTGCCGGCTTGCGAAGCCTGGTGGGCCGGATCGCAGACCGGTTTTTTGAACATCCGTCGCAACGTCTTCGCCTGATCGGTGTAACCGGGACCAATGGTAAGACGTCGGTCTGCCAGTATGTGGCCCAGCTGCTGAAGGAGACAGGCACTCCCTGCGGCATCCTGGGCACCCTGGGGTATGGCATGCCCGGTGCGCTTCAGCCAGCAACTCACACGACACCGGATGCCGTTCAGGTCAACCGGGTTCTGTCCCGGATTGTGAAGCAGGAAGGTCGCGCTGCCGTGATGGAGGTGTCCTCCCACGCGCTGGATCAGGGCCGGGTGGACAACCTCTCCATGACCGGGGCCGTATTTACCAATCTGACCCGGGATCATCTCGACTACCACGGCTCCATGGAAGCATACGGCGCAGCCAAGGCCCAGCTGTTCGAACGAGAGGAACTGCACTTTTCCGTTATCAATTTTGACGATCCTTTCGGTCGGCAACTCTTCGAGCAACTTGAGGGCAAATGTGATCGCGTGCGCTACAGCCTTCACGAAGCCCAGACCGAGCTCTGGTTGCGGGAGTTCCGGCCAACCGACGACGGTTTCGAAGCTGAAGTGGATGGCGAATGGGGCAGGTTTACTATAGCCGTTCCCCTGATGGGCAGCTTCAACGCGAGCAATGTTTTGGCGGCGATGGCGACGGTCCTCACGCTTGGAGTGCCGGTCGAGCGTGTTCAGCAGGCCACCAGCAGACTCACGCCGCCCCCTGGCAGACTTGAAAGATTCGGTGGCGCCAATGGTGTCAGGGTGGTGGTCGATTACGCCCATACCCCGGATGCCCTGGCCAATGCCCTGGCAGCGCTGCGCCCCCATGTGGCTGGTGAACTGATTTGCGTTTTCGGCTGCGGCGGTGACCGCGATACCGGCAAACGTCCGGACATGGCTCGGGAAGCCGAGAAGCTGGCGGATCGTGTAGTGGTGACGGACGACAATCCCCGAAGTGAGAATGCCAAAGCAATTGCGCAGGATATTCTTGCCGGATTCTCGGATTCAGCAAAGGTGACGGTTATTCATGACCGGGCTGAAGCCATCCAGTCGGCGATTCGTTCGGCCACTCCTGACGACCTCGTTCTGATTGCAGGAAAAGGGCACGAGGCTTACCAGGAAATCGCCGGCCAGAAATATCCGTTCAGCGATGCCGAGCAGGTTCGCCACATCTTGAAACTCAATGGGGGTGTGGCATGATGCGCGCCTTTTCGCTGGCCGAAGCCAAGACTTGGCTGGGTGCCGAGTGCCCTTCGGACGATCTTGCGTCAGTGACATTCAGCGGGGTTTCCACAGACACTCGTACCCTGGAGCAAGGGCAGCTTTTTGTGGCCCTGCGAGGCGAAAACTTTGATGGCCACCGGTTCCTGCAACAGGCTCTGGATAAGGGGGCGGTTGGTCTGGTGGTAGATACTTCGGAAAGCAGTGTCGACCTGCCCCAGCTGGTGGTAGAGGACACGCTTGCGGCATTGGCCCGGCTAGCGGCCGGCAACCGTGAAGAAAGCAAAGCCGGCATTCTTGCGATCACCGGTAGCAGCGGCAAGACCACGGTCAAGGAGATGTGCGCCGCTATTCTCTCGCAGATGGGCAAGACGCTTTCGACAAAAGGCAACCTGAACAATCACATCGGTGTTCCGCTTACGCTATTAGGCCTTTCTCCGGAACACCAGTATGGCGTGATTGAACTGGGTGCCAGTGGGCTGGGTGAAATTGCCCATACCGTCGCACTGGCGAAGCCCCGCGTTGCCATTCTCACGAATGCTGGCGAGGCCCATCTGGAAGGGTTTGGCAGCTACGAGAATATTGTTCAGGCCAAGGGCGAAATCATTGATGGCGTGGCGGCAGACGGGCTGATGGTTCTCAACCGCGACGACCCGGCTTTCGGCCAATGGCAAAAGCGTGCCGGAGCCCGGCGTGTTGCCGGGGTCAGTCGTCTCGGTGCCGAGGCGGACTATCACGCGGTCATCGATAGCCAGGGCGCCGGAACCAAAACCATTCTGGTGAGCGGCCCGGACGGCTGGCAGTGCCAGGTTGCCCTGGGGCTGGAGGGCGATCACAACATCACCAACATGCTGCTGGCCATTGCTGCCACCCGCGAGCTGGGTGCCAGTGATCAGGCGATTGTTGACGGGCTGGCCAGTGTTGCGCCGGTGAAAGGGCGGCTCCAGGTCCTGAAACTGTCGCCGGAATTGACCTTGATTGACGACAGTTACAACGCCAACCCGTCGTCCATGAAAGCCGCGCTTGGAGTTCTGGCCGGGCGCGAGGGTCAGAAGATTGCGGTACTTGGCGCCATGGCAGAGCTTGGCGCTGAGGCCAGGGCGTTGCACAGGGAAGTTGGAGAGTGTGCCCGGGAGCACGGCATCGACCGACTGATCACGGTGGGCCCGGGTTGTGAAGGTTATGCCGACGGGTTTGGAGAGTCCACGGAGCTTGGGCTGGGCCATGAGCAGGCCGTTGAATTGGTTATCAGGGACAAAAACACACCATTGACAGTGTTGGTCAAGGGTTCTCGCAGTTCCGCCATGGAGCGTGTGGTGGAGGGAATTAAAGAAAAGGTGAATAACTCATGCTGCTCTGGCTGACAGAGGTCTTATCACAGTATTTCTCCGCACTGACGGTGTTTCAGTACCTGACGCTGCGTGGAATCCTGGGCACACTTACTGCGCTGCTGATTTCGCTGATCATCGGCCCGGTGATGATCCGTAAACTGAGTCAGTATCAGATTGGCCAGGCGGTGAGAGATGACGGTCCTCAGACCCATCTCAGCAAAGCCGGCACTCCGACCATGGGTGGCGCCCTGATCTTGGTGGCTATCGGCATCAGTACGCTGCTCTGGGCGGATCTTGGCAACCGCTATGTCTGGGTTACCCTTTTGGTGACGCTGCTGTTCGGCGCGATCGGCTGGGTCGACGACTATCGCAAGGTGGTGGAGCGCAATCCAAGAGGCTTGCCGGGCCGCTGGAAATACTTCTGGCAGTCGGTCATTGGTGCCACGGCGGCAGTGGTGTTGTTCTTCAGCTCCGCATTGCCCCAGGAGACCTCTCTGTATGTGCCGTTCGTCAAGCAGGTGTCACTCACGCTTGGCCCGGTATTGTTCATCCTGCTTAGTTATTTCGTCATTGTCGGTAGCAGCAATGCAGTCAACCTCACTGACGGTCTCGATGGGCTGGCTATTATGCCCACGGTGATGGTGGCCGGCGCGCTCGGCATCTTTGCGTATCTGTCCGGGCACGCCCAGTTCGCCAACTACCTGCTGATCCCGCATCTTCCTGGGACTGGCGAGCTCATCGTTTTCTGCGGTGCTCTCGTCGGAGCCGGGCTTGGTTTCCTCTGGTTCAACACCTACCCGGCCCAGGTCTTCATGGGTGATGTGGGGGCGCTGGCCCTCGGTGCAGCCCTTGGTGTGGTTGCGGTTATCGTTCGCCAGGAAATTGTGCTGTTCATCATGGGCGGGGTGTTCGTGATGGAGACCGTTTCGGTAATCCTGCAGGTTGCGTCGTTCCGTCTGACCGGGCGGCGGATCTTCCGCATGGCGCCGCTGCACCACCATTTTGAATTGAAAGGCTGGCCAGAGCCGCGGGTGATTGTCCGTTTCTGGGTGATCACCGTTGTTCTGGTCCTGATTGGCATCGCCAGTCTGAAACTGAGATAGGAAAACGCTGCAACTATGAGTGTCATTGTTTCGGATCGTCGCACATTGGTCGTAGGGCTCGGTAAAACCGGGCTTTCCTGCGTGCGCTATCTGTCCGAACAGGGACGGGACGTAGCTGTGGCCGATAGCCGCAAGGCCCCTCCCGGTCTTGATCAGTTGAGGTCAGACTGGCCCGACATTCCAGTGCACCTGGGCACCTTTGACGCCGAACTGTTTGTCGGTTTCAACGAACTGGTAGTAAGTCCGGGCATCAGTATTGCTGAGCCGGCCATTGCCGCAGCCGCAAGCCAGGGAGCAAGAATCCGCGGTGACATTGATCTGTTCGCCGAGGCGGCAGATGCGCCCATCGTGGCCATTACCGGCTCCAACGGTAAAACCACAGTCACCACCCTGGTTGGTGAGATGGCAAAAGCCGCGGGCCGGAAAGTCGCCGTGGGTGGCAACATCGGCACCCCGGCCCTGGATCTTCTGGGCGAGGATGCCGACCTTTATGTGCTCGAGCTGTCGAGTTTCCAGCTTGAGACCACAGACGAACTGAACGCCCTGGCAGCGACGGTACTGAACGTCAGCGACGATCACATGGACCGTTACCCGAACAAGATGGCCTACTTCCAGGCAAAACAGCGGATATTCCGGGGCTGCAAGAACGCCATTGTTAATCTGGACGATGCCCTGAGCACTCCCATGGCCAGGGACACCCTGAGGTTTCTGTGTTTCGGCTTCCATCGGGTGAATCCCGAGACGTTCAGCACCCGGGACGATGACCAGGGCACCTGGATTACCTTCGGGTTTGATAACCTCTTGCTGGCCAGCGAGTTGAAGCTGCTGGGGCATCACAACATCAGCAACGTGATGGCCGCTCTGGCACTGGGCCATGCAGCCGGCCTGCCCATGGAAGTGATGCTGGAAGTCGCCCGGGAATTTCCGGGGCTGCCGCATCGCTGTGAGTTCGTGCGCCGGCTGGGCGACGTTGATTTCATCAACGATTCCAAGGGAACCAATGTCGGCGCCACGGTAGCCGCTATTGAAAGTCTCGCACCGGACAATGGCAAAGTGGTGCTGATTGCCGGCGGAGATGGCAAAGGTGCTGATTTTACCGCCCTGGAAGCGCCCATTGCCCTGCATTGCCGGGCCGTACTGTTGATTGGGCGTGATGCGCCGGCCATCGCCGATGTGCTGGGCAGCGGTATTCCGGTTTATCGGATGGAGAATCTCGCCGAGGCGGTTTCCCGTTCCGCAGAGCTGGCGGTGCCGGGGGATCGGGTATTGCTTTCGCCGGCCTGTGCGAGTTTTGACATGTTCCGTGATTATCTCGATCGCGGTGACCAGTTCCGTTCTCTGGTGGAGGCCCTGTGATGCACGCAGATCTTTCCCTGCAGAACCGGAACCAATGGCTGGGCGAGATCCAGCCGCTACCGATGTTGGTGATCAGTTCGGTTGCACTGCTGGTAATGGGCGTTGTCATGATTTCATCTGCGTCCATGGATATGGCCGCTGAAACCATGGGGAACAGCTACCACTACGTGATTCGCCAACTGATGTTTGCCGGCCTTGGTTGCCTGCTGGCGCTGGTCGCGGTCAACGTTCCGGTAGCCTGGTGGGAGCGCAGCGGCTGGCTGCTCCTGGGGGTCGGTCTGCTGGCCCTTGTTCTGGTGCTTACGCCTCTGGGAAGGACCGTCAACGGCTCTACCCGCTGGATCCCTTTCGGCCTGTTTAACGTCCAGGTGTCGGAAGTGGCGAAGCTCTGCCTGATTGCTTACCTCGCAGGCTACGTGGTCCGTCGCCGGGATGAATTGCTCAATACCTGGGCTGGTTTCCTCAAGCCACTGGTTGTTCTTGGATTGGCATCGGTTCTGCTGGTTATTCAGCCGGACTTTGGTGCCACTGTGGTGCTGGTGACGGCAGCGGCGGGCATGATCTTTCTCAGTGGTGTGCGGCTTAGCCGGTTTGTCCCCCTGATCGGAACGCTGGTGGTTCTCGGTGCCATTCTGATTGTTACCCAGCCATACCGCCTGAAACGGGTGGTCAGCTATCTTGACCCCTGGAAAGACCAATTCGACAGCGGTTACCAGCTGACTCAGTCTCTGATCGCCTTCGGCCGCGGAGACTGGGGCGGCGTCGGGCTTGGTAACTCCATCCAGAAGCTGTTCTATTTGCCGGAGGCACATACCGACTTCATCTTCGCCATTATTGCCGAAGAGTTCGGTCTCATGGGATCCCTACTGGTACTCAGCCTTTTCACCCTGTTGGTGGTGACCGGGTTCGTCATTGCCCGTCGGGCAGAAAAGGCGGGCATGCCGTTCGGTGCCTGTTTCGCCTACGGCCTGACCTTGCTGATCGGGCTGCAGGCCGGGATCAACATGGCGGTCAGTACCGGCCTTTTACCAACCAAGGGTCTGACTCTGCCACTGGTAAGTTACGGCGGATCCAGCCTGATGATTACCTGTATCTGCATTGGCATTCTGGCCCGCGTCGAAATGGAGCGTCTCGATCAGGAAAAACTGGCCCGTGAAAAGGCCGGCCCGAAGACGCGGGGAGGTGCTGTGTATGACTGAACAGCGTCGCTTCCTCATGATGGCTGGTGGTACCGGAGGCCACGTTTTCCCGGCCCTGGCGACGGCCCGTGCGCTTGAGGCTCGAGGTCATCAGGTCTACTGGCTCGGAGCCAGTGGCGGTATGGAGCAGAGATTGATCGGGGAAACCGATATACCGCTGTCATTGATTCATATTTCGGGTTTGCGGGGCAAGGGCAAGCTTGCTCTGTTGCTGGCACCCTTCCGGCTGATGCGGGCACTCGGTGAGGCCTTCACCATCCTGCGCCGTATTCGCCCGGATTGTGTCGTCGGCATGGGTGGGTTTGTCACCGGGCCCGGTGGTGTCGCCGCCTGGCTGAGCCGAACACCGCTGGTGATTCATGAACAGAACGCCATAGCCGGTATGACCAACCGGATTCTGGTTAGATTTGCGGAAACCGTGCTGGAAGCGTTCCCGGATAGCTTCGGGCCGAAAGTAGTCACTCGTTGCACCGGTAATCCAGTTCGGGAGGATCTCGCCGCCCTGCCGGTGCCCGAGCAACGCCTCGCGGGGCGCGAAGGTGCTCTCAGGTTGCTGGTGATTGGCGGCAGCCTGGGGGCCCAGGTCTTCAACGAGCAGCTGCCAGAGGCCCTGGCCATGTTGCCCGAAGCCGATCGCCCGGTAGTTCGTCATCAGTGTGGTGAGCGCCACGCAGACGCGGCCCGGCAATCTTATGAACAACACGGGGTTGAGGCCAGTGTGGAGCCGTTTATCAAGGACATGGCCGAAGCCTATCAATGGGCGGACCTGGTGTTATGCCGGTCCGGCGCCCTGACGGTGTCTGAGCTGTGTGCGGCCGGTATTGGGGCAGTGCTGGTGCCATTTCCCCACGCCGTGGATGACCACCAGACGAAAAATGGCCAGCAGATGGTGGCGGCGAAAGCGGCCATCCTGATCCCCCAATCAAAGATGACCCCGGCGGTGCTGGCGGAAACCCTGGGCGATCTGGCCCGGGATCGTGGCCGGGTAACTGATATGGCGAAGGCCGCGCGAACACTGGCCCGCCCTGACGCAACGGAGAGAGTCGTGAATTACTGTCTGGAGGCCGCCAATGGCTGATGCAAGCAATCCGCCCCTGGTCTATCAGGTGCCTGAAATGCGCCGGATCCGTCACATCCACTTTGTGGGGATTGGTGGTGCAGGCATGAGCGGTATCGCCGAGGTTCTCAAGAATCAGGGCTACGACGTTTCCGGTTCGGATCTGAAAGAGGGCGCTGTCACCGATCGTCTCAAAGCGATGGGGGTTGAAGTCCAGATCGGTCACCGGGAAGAGAACAGCGCCAGTGCCGATGTTGTTGTGGTTTCTTCGGCGGTGTCGGCGGACAACCCGGAAGTCGTGGCCGCTCGAAGTCGTCGGGTGCCGATCGTACCCAGGGCAGAAATGCTGGCGGAAATCATGCGCTACCGTCACGGCATCGCTGTGGCCGGAACCCATGGCAAGACCACGACCACCAGCCTGATCGCCTCCATTCTGGGTGAGGCGGGTCTGGACCCGACTTTTGTGATTGGCGGCAAGCTGAACAGCGCCGGCACCAACGCTCAGTTGGGAGGTTCCCGCTATCTGGTGGCGGAGGCAGATGAGAGCGATGCCTCCTTCCTGCATCTGACACCGGTGATTTCGGTGGTGACCAACATCGAAGCGGACCACATGGATACCTATGGTGGCGATGTCGAGAAGCTGAAGCAGACCTTCGTGGATTTCCTGCACAACCTCCCGTTTTATGGCGTCACAGTGATGTGTGTGGACGATGGTTACGTTCAGGAGATCATTCCCCGGATTTCCCGGGCGATCATTACCTACGGGATTGACAACCCGGAGGCGGATTACCGCGCCGAAAGCATCAATTCCGATGGTCTACGGACTCACTTTGTGGTTAAGCGTCCGGCCGGGCGGAGTGACCTGACAGTCGAGCTGAAAATGCCGGGCCGACACAACGTGCTGAACGCACTGGCGGCCATTGCCGTAGCCACAGATGAAGGCGTCGAGGATGACGCGATCTGTCGCGGACTGGCTGAATTTGCCGGTGTCGGGCGCCGGTTCCAGGTTTACGGCGATTACCAGACACCCAAGGGCACGGTGACGCTGGTAGACGATTACGGGCACCACCCCACGGAAGTGGAGGCGGTTATCCGCGCGGCACACGATGCCTGGCCGGATCGTCGTCTGGTCATGCTGTACCAGCCACACCGCTTTACCCGGACCCGTGACCTTTATGAGGACTTTGTCCGGGTGCTGTCGGAAGTGGACGGCTTGCTGCTGATGGATGTGTATTCCGCCGGCGAACCGGCGATTCCGGGTGCCGACGGCCGGGCACTGTGTCGCAGTATTCGCCAGCGCGGGCAGGTGGAACCGGTCTTTGTCGAGGATAACCGGGAAATTGAGGCCTTGCTGGCCAATGTCCTGCAGGATGGCGACCTGCTGATAACCCAGGGAGCCGGCGATATCGGTGGTGTGGCTTCGCGGCTGGCGGCCGCAGGAGTGATTGCTGGTGAGTGATATGCATCATAACGAAGCACAGGCCTATCAGGCAGACCCCGAACTCGTCAGGGCGCTGGGACGGGTCGCGGTCTTTATGGGCGGTGATTCCGCCGAGCGTGAAGTGTCCCTGAAGAGCGGCAAGGCAGTGCTGGCCGCGTTGGTATCTGCCGGCGTCGATGCCTTTGCCGAGGACGTCAAAGGCTGTCTGCTGAGAACGGTTGATAGCCCACAATTTGATCGTGTCTTTATTGCCCTGCATGGCAGGGGCGGCGAGGACGGTACGTTGCAGGCCATCCTCGCGCAGGCAGGGATTCCATATACCGGCAGTGAAATGCTCGCCTCCGCTCTGGCCATGGACAAGCTCAGAACGAAGTACGTATTCGAAGGCTGTGGCCTGCCAACGCCGAAGTTCCGGACCATGTCCGGTGTCGACCAGGCAGACCAGATTATTGGTGAATTGCGAGCACCGTTGAGCGTGAAGCCTTCCCGGGAAGGCTCAAGCATCGGCATCCGAAAGGTTTATAGCGCAGCTGAGCTGGCTGAAGCCTACGAAGCCGCGGCCGCTCTGGATAGCCTGGTGCTTGTCGAGGAGTGGATCGAAGGGCCGGAGTTCACCGTGAGCCTGTTGCAGGATCAGGCGCTACCGGCCATTGGTCTGAGCGCCAGCACCGAGCACGTTTTTTACGATTACGACGCCAAGTACCTGGCGGACGACACTCGCTACCAGATTCCCTGCGGGCTGGCGCCTGAAGACGAGGTGCGGCTTCAGCACCTGGCACTCGATGCGTTCCGGGTCGTCGGCTGTCGGACCTGGGGCCGAGTCGACATTATGCAGGATAGCGACGGCAAGTTCTGGCTGCTGGAAGTCAATACCGTGCCCGGGATGACCGACCACAGTCTCGTGCCCATGGCAGCAAAAGCGGCAGGAATAAGTTTTGAGGAACTCGTGGTCCGGATACTGAAGGACACCCTGGAGGGTCCCGATGCTTGAAACACTGCTGATCCGGAGCCGGGCGACACCGTCCGAGCCCCCGCGGCGCCGGGGGGCAACGTCCCTTGGTCCTGAGCGGGACCGGTTTGGCGTGTTGAAGGGGGTGCTGGCGGCTGTGCCCTGGCTTCAGGTGGGCATGGGCGCCGTGATTGTGTTGTTGGCAGCCCTGGTGCCCTGGGGCACGGGCAAGGTGCTGGGTGCCATGGATCAGCAGGTCCTGGCGGTGGATGTGAAAGGGGATTTTGTCGGCGACAGCCGGGTAGCCATCGAGCGCGCTGCTGGCGACTGGATCGGCAAAAGCTATTTCGCCACGGATCTTTCGGAAATCAAGGAGAGCCTGGAGCGCCGGCCCTGGGTTGAGTCCGCTGCAGTGCGTCGGGTGTGGCCGGACCGGCTGGTAATCGATATCCGGGAGAAGAAGCCGCTGGCCTACTGGACAGACGGGCGCCTGGTCAGCCGAACCGGCGAACTGTTCGCGCCGTCCAATCCCGAAGTCGCAGGTCGACTTCCCCGTCTGGCCGGGCCAGACGAAAGAGTACGGGATGTGATCAATATGGCGCGGACCATGAGTGACAAGCTGGTCGCCCGGGGCCTCGGATTTTCGGGCCTCGCCCTGGAACATCGGGGCGCCTGGACCCTGCAATTGGCCAATGGCATCGAGGTGGTGCTTGGCCGGGATCAGGTGGAGCAACGGTTCGAGCGGTTTATCACGGTTTATGAAAACCGGCTGGCAGCACGGTCGGACGAAGTCAGTCGGGTGGATGCCCGTTACACCAATGGTGTAGCGGTCAAGTGGAAAGCTGTTGAGACAGCCTCCAGCCCAAAATCATAGCAACGGTTAATTCAGACCTACGGTTTGGTGGAATACATGTCATCGGTTGAAACGGAAAACATGATTGTCGGCCTCGATATCGGAACCTCGAAGGTGGTTGCGATTGTCGGCAAGCGCAAGATGGACGGCACCATCGAAGTGGTGGGCATTGGTTCCCATCCTTCCCGGGGCCTCAAGCGTGGAGTGGTGGTGAATATTGAAACCACGGTCCAGGCAATTCAGCGCGCGGTGGAAGAGGCGGAGTTGATGGCTGGGTGCCGAATTCACTCGGTGTATGCGGGTATTGCCGGCAGCCATATCAAGAGCCTGAACTCCCACGGGATTGTTGCCATCCGTGATCGTGAAGTCACCCAGGCTGACATTGACCGGGTGATCGATGCCGCCCAGGCGGTCGCGATTCCTGCAGACCAGAAAATTCTTCACATTCTGCCCCAGGAATTCGTGATCGACAGCCAGGAAGGCATCAAGGAACCCATGGGTATGTCGGGTGTGCGCCTGGAAGCCAAGGTGCATCTTGTGACCTGCGCGGTGAACGCCGCCCAGAACATCGAGAAATGCGTGAAGCGCTGTGGTCTGGAGGTGGATGACATCATCCTGGAGCAGCTGGCATCCAGCCACGCCATTCTCACCGAAGACGAAAAGGAACTTGGCGTCTGCGTGGTGGATATCGGTGGCGGCACCACCGACATTGCTGTGTTTACCGGCGGCGCTATTCGGCACACGGCGGTGATTCCGATCGCCGGCGACCAGGTGACCAACGACATCGCGATGGCGTTGCGCACACCGACCCAGAATGCCGAAGAAATCAAGATCAAATATGCCTGCGCACTGACCCAGCTGGCCGGTGCGGATGAAACCATCAAGGTTCCCAGCGTTGGCGATCGCGCTCCGCGGGATCTGTCCAGGCAGGCCCTGGCCGAGGTGGTTGAGCCGCGTTATGAGGAGCTGTTCACCCTGGTGCAGTCAGAGTTGCGCCGGTCCGGGTTCGAAGACCTCATTCCGGCAGGCATCGTGATAACCGGCGGTTCCTCCACCATGGAAGGCGTGGTGGAGCTGGCCGAAGAGATCTTCCACATGCCGGTACGGCTGGCCTGTCCGCAGGCGGTTTCCGGCATGACGGAGGTGGTCAACAATCCGATCTACGCCACTGGCGTTGGGTTGTTGATTCATGGTTTCCGCCAGATGGATCTAGGGCGGGCACCGGTGCTCAAGGGTGAAGATGCACCCTCGCTGTTTGAGCGCATGAAAGCCTGGTTTACCGGTCATTTCTGACGGAACCGGGTGGTAGTACACGAAGGTATCTCGAAAACACAATCTCGAACAAACAGCCTGGAACAAGGGCTGAAAACAGCACGAAGGAGTAGGGGAAATGTTTGAACTCGTCGATAATGTCCAGCAAAACGCTGTCATTAAAGTCGTCGGTGTAGGCGGTGGTGGCGGCAACGCCGTTCGCCATATGCTTAACAGCGACATCGAAGGTGTGGAATTCATCTGCGCCAACACAGATGCCCAGGCGCTGACCGATATGGATGCGCGTCAGATCATTCAGCTCGGTGGCAATATCACCAAGGGGCTGGGTGCCGGCGCAAATCCGGAAGTCGGTCGTCAGTCCGCCCTGGAAGATCGTGATCGCATCGCCGAAGCCATCAAGGGTGCTGACATGGTCTTCATTACCGCGGGCATGGGTGGTGGTACCGGCACCGGCGCCGCGCCGATTGTGGCGGAAGTGGCCCGTGAACTGGGTATCCTGACCGTTGCCGTTGTTACCAAGCCTTTCATGTTTGAAGGTGGTAAGCGCATGAGCGTTGCCGAATCCGGACTGAAAGAATTGGAAGAAAGCGTCGACTCCCTGATCACCATCCCCAATGAAAAGCTGTTGGCGGTTATGGGCAAGAAAACCAGCCTGCTGGACGCATTTGCCGCGGCCAATGATGTGCTTCTGGGCGCAGTTCAGGGTATCGCCGATCTGATTACCCGTAACGGTATGATCAACGTCGACTTTGCCGATGTGAAGACGGTCATGTCTGAAATGGGTATGGCCATGATGGGCACCGCTCGCGCCACTGGCGAAAACCGCGCGCGGGAAGCAGCCGAAGCGGCCATTCGCAGCCCGTTGCTGGAAGATATCAACCTGCAGGGTGCCAAAGGTATTCTGGTCAACATCACCGCTGGTATGGACCTCAACCTGGGCGAATTCTCCGAGGTTGGCGACATTGTGCGTGAGTTCGCTTCTGACTCCGCCACCGTTGTTGTCGGTACCGTCATTGATCCGGAAATGACCGACGAACTGAAGGTGACGGTTGTTGCGACCGGTCTGGGCGGTGATCGTGAGAAGCCGACCAAGGTGGTGGACAACACCCGTACCCTGGATGGAAAAACCGATTACAACCAGCTGGACCGTCCCGCTGTGCTGCGTCGCCGGGCCGTTTCCCATGGAAACGTGGCTATCGACCAGAGCAAGGACAGCGAGGAGCAGGGTGTCGACTATCTCGATATTCCCGCATTCCTCCGTCGGCAGGCTGACTGATAATCTGGTGCAATTGTGATCTGGTTCCGGTTCGTGAGCGAAATATGGAACCCGAAACCGGTAAATACGTGCACTGATTGCCATGGGTTGCGTGCTGTATGAACATTCAGCAACAACGGATTGGTTAAATGGTATTCAGTCTTATTTTCTGATATTCTCCGGGCAGAATTTTGCCTAGAATATCGCCTTTTTGTGACGGAATTATGTACCGATGATCAGACAACGGACACTTAAAAACACCATCCGTGCCACCGGTGTTGGCTTGCACTCGGGTGAGAAGGTTTACCTGACCCTCAAGCCTGCTCCGGTGGACTCCGGTATCATCTTCCGCCGTACCGATCTGGACCCCATGGTTGAGATTCGTGCATGTGCGGAAAATGTGGGTGAGACCATGCTGTCCACGACGCTGGTAAAAGACGGTGTCCGTGTGGCGACCGTAGAGCATCTGCTCTCGGCCATGGCTGGTCTCGGGATTGATAACTGTTTCGTCGAGCTTAGCGCCGCGGAAGTGCCCATTATGGACGGTTCTGCCGGCCCATTTGTGTTTCTTCTGCAGTCCGCCGGTATTGCCGAGCAGGATGCGGCCAAGCGTTTCATTCGCATCAAGCGTGAGGTAACGGTTGAGGAAGGTGATAAGAAAGCGACCCTGCTGCCTTTCGAAGGTTTCAAGGTTAGCTTCGGTATCGACTTTGATCACCCTGTGTTCAAAGGCCGCGCCCAGACTGCAACCGTCGATTTTTCCAGCACCTCCTTTGTCAAGGAAGTGAGCCGTGCACGGACCTTCGGGTTCATGCGTGACATTGAAAAATTGCGTGCCATGAACCTCGCCCTTGGTGGCAGTGTGGATAACGCCATCGTCGTTGACGATTACAAAATCCTCAACGAAGACGGCCTGCGCTATGACGACGAATTCGTGAAGCACAAGCTGCTTGATGCCATCGGTGATCTTTATCAGTTGGGCAATAGCCTGATTGGTGAATTCCGGGGTATCAAATCCGGCCACGATCTGAACAACAAGCTGTTGCGCAAGCTCAGGGCAGAAGAGGACGCCTGGGAAGTGGTTACCTTTGATGACGAGGCCACTGCCCCGATTTCCTACATGAAGCCTGTGCTGGCGGCGGGTTAAGGCAGGACGCTTTAATCCCGTACGTGGCTAGCGAGTTTTTCGAGAACCTCGCGTAATGCTTTATCCTTCGTGTGCCCGGCTTCCTCTTTGAGGAGTCGGGCATTTTCTTTGCTCAAAGGTTCTTTTTTGAACACCGGTTTTTCCCGGAATCTGGGCGGGGCAACCTTTACTTTCAGTTTCCAGACGAACCGGAATAATTCGTTCTCTCGAAGTTTCTCCATGATCTCATGTTGGCGGAACCGAACCTGACTTGCTTTGCCGGCGGTTTCAGCGGTAAGAATCAGTTCGCCGTCCTTGCAGCTGACAAAGCGTGTCCCCGTAACCAGTTCCTGCGGAAGGGCTGCCAGAACTTCCTCCTCCGCCTGTCGATGGAGTTCAGCTTTAGCAACGAGATCCTTGAGCACGGGGGTCCTGCCAAGCTTGTCGAAGGTCATTTTTTGCTCGCTTTTCCGTTTCATGGCGGCGTTTTTACTCGACGGCTCCGTTTACGATTGGTTACACTTCGGCACGGTTTATGCGTAGTGCCTGTATTACACTCGTTTTACATTGTGACAAACGAGTATGTCTACCGGGCGCTGCAATTTTTTCAGTATGTAGCTGTTGCCAAAGGATGGCAGACCCCTTCGGATCTTTCCGGGGCGCAACGCTACAGGATGCGGTTGCGGCTCAACGATGAAACCAGATGATGATATGAACATTATTCTTGTTGGCAAGCACCACGGAAAGTCCCGTGTGTTGTCGATCAACAGTACTCTTGCCGTCGGGCTGCTGTTTTTTGTGCTTTCCCTGCTGGCCGCCGCTGGCTGGGCCGGTTATCAGATGGCCGTGGAGCAGGTTGAGGCCAGAGAGCCCACCAACTCCGAGCTGGTGGCCGAGTGGCAGCTAAAACTGGCAGAGCAGAAAGCGGAACTGGCCGGTATTGAAGAGAATGTCCAGCAACAGGTTGATGCGTTGACTCTGCGCCTGGGTGAGATTCAGGGCCGTCTGTTACGCCTGGATGCGCTGGGCCAGCGTTTTGTGGAATCTGGCCTGGTGGCCAGTGATGAGTTCAACTTCGATCAGCCGGCCGCTGTCGGTGGTCCTGAAGACGCTTTGTCGGGCGATTCCTTTTCCGCGCCTGAGCTGACGCGCATGATCGAGGCAATGGAGTGGCGGATCGAGGATCGCGAACAGCAACTGCGGCTGCTTGATCAGCTGGCATCCAGCAAGCGTCTCGAAGACGAACTCTACCTTGAAGGTCGCCCGATAACCTGGGGTTGGCTGTCTTCCAAGTACGGCTATCGTTCGGATCCGTTTACCGGCAAGCGCACCTGGCATGCCGGGGTTGACCTGGCCGGCAAGGATGGCAGTGATATTATCTCGGTCGCGGGCGGTGTGGTTACCTATGCCGGCGAGCGCTATGGCTATGGGAACCTCGTGGAAGTCGACCATGGTGATGGTTTGATAACCCGTTATGCTCACTGCAAGACCATCAAGGTGGAGGTGGGTGATGTTGTCCAGAAGGGCCAGGTGGTGGCGCTGATGGGCAGCACCGGGCGTTCAACCGGTCCCCATGTGCACTTTGAAGTAATCCGGAATGGCAAGTCTGAAAACCCGGAAACCTACATCAAGCGAGCGAGCCGCTAATCCGGTTACGGCTTACCCGCCGCCTTCAGTATTTCTCTGCCATTCCGCGCCCGGCCAGTTTTTATCCATGAATCCGGTGCCTCATCGGCGACTTATTGCGCCTGTGTGAGGCCTGCCTTTTGTCCTGTTACAAAATAAGGTTAGAATGCCGGCTTCCTCCGTTTAATCAAAGAAGCAGTGGTCTATGTTCACAAAGCTTGCAACCAAGATGTTCGGCAGTAAAAACGCCAGAGAAATCAAGAGAATGCGTAAATCCGTCATACGCATTAATGAGCTTGAAGAGCAGTATGGCAATCTGTCTGACTCCGAGTTGCAAGGCAAGACCGCGGAGTTCCGTCGCCGGATCGACGAAGGCGAATCCCTGGATGCCCTGTTACCGGAAGCCTTTGCAACCGTGCGTGAAGCGGGCCGGCGGGTTATGGGCATGCGCCATTACGACGTCCAGCTGATCGGGGGGATTACCCTGCACGAAGGCCGGATCGCGGAAATGAAAACCGGTGAGGGCAAGACCCTGGTAGCCACCGCTTCTGTGTACCTCAATGCCCTGTCCGGCAAGGGTGTCCACGTTGTCACCGTGAACGATTACCTGGCCCGCCGTGACGCCGACTGGATGGGCAAGCTTTACCGTTTCCTGGGTATGCAGGTGGGTGTGGTGGCCTCGGGCCAGCCGGCGGAGGAAAAGCGCGCGGCCTACCAGGCCGACATTACCTACGGCACCAACAACGAATTTGGTTTCGATTACCTGCGCGATAACATGGCGTTCAGTACTGAAGACAAGGTCCAGCGCGGGCTGAATTACGCGATCGTGGACGAAGTTGATTCGATCCTGATCGATGAGGCCAGAACGCCGTTGATCATCTCCGGTGCAGCCGAGGACAGCTCAAAACTGTACCAGGCCATCAATGAACTGATTCCAAGCCTCGAAAAAGGTGAAGTGCCTGAAGAAGGCGAGCCTACCGGTGACTTCACCATTGACGAGAAGTCCCGCCAGGTCGAGCTTACGGAGGGCGGCCACGAGAAAGTCGAGGAACTGTTGCTTGAACGTGGCCTCCTGAAGGAAGGTGAGAGCCTGTATTCTGCGGCCAACCTCAGCCTGTTGCACCATGTGCACTCGGCATTGCGGGCCCATCACCTGTTCCAGAAAGACGTGGATTATATTGTCCAGGGTGGCCAGGTGGTTATTGTCGACGAGCATACCGGTCGTACCATGCCGGGTCGTCGCTGGAGTGAAGGTTTGCACCAGGCGGTGGAGGCCAAAGAGGGCGTCAACATTCAGGCCGAAAGCCAGACGCTCGCTTCCACTACCTTCCAGAACTATTTCCGGCTTTACGACAAGCTGGCCGGTATGACCGGTACGGCGGATACCGAAGCCTTCGAATTCCGCCAGATCTACGGCCTCGACGTCGTGGTTATTCCGCCCAACAAGCCGATCCAGCGGACTGATTACAACGACCTGGTGTATCTGACCCAGGAAGAGAAATTCCACGCCATCATTGACGAGATCAAGGATGTCACCGCTGAAGGGCGTCCAATCCTGGTCGGTACCGCGTCTATCGAGGCTTCCGAACTACTCTCCATGCTGCTCAAGAAGGCGCGGATCGAGCACAAGATCCTGAACGCCAAGCAGCACGAATCTGAAGCCCATATCATTGCCCAGGCGGGCCGTCCGGGCGCAGTGACCATCGCCACCAACATGGCCGGCCGTGGTACCGATATCGTGCTCGGTGGTAACTGGGAGCACGAAGCTGCGGCCATGGAGAATCCCTCGGAAGAGGAGGTTGCCCGGGTCAAGGCGGAATGGACCGAGCGTCATAATCAGGTGCTTGAGGCAGGCGGCCTGCACATCATTGGTACCGAGCGTCACGAGTCCCGCCGGATTGATAACCAGCTTCGCGGTCGTGCCGGTCGTCAGGGTGATCCCGGTTCCTCGCGGTTCTTCCTTTCTCTGGAAGACAACCTCATGCGCATCTTTGCCCCAGATCGGGTCAAGAGCCTGATGCAGGCGATGGGCATGAAGAAGGGCGAGGCCATTGAGCACCGGATGGTGACCAATGCCATTGAGAAATCCCAGCGCAAGGTCGAAGGCCGCAACTTTGATATGCGGAAGACGCTGCTGGAATACGACGACGTGGCCAACGATCAGCGGACGGTCATCTACGACCAGCGCAACGAAGTCATGTCCTCCGATGACATTTCCGACATGGTCAAGACCATCCGGGAAGACGTTGTCGATTCGCTGATCAGCGAATACATCCCGCCCCAGAGTATGCCTGAACAGTGGGATATCGCGGGGCTGGAAGCCCAGCTTCAGTCTGAGATGTCGATTGATCTGCCGGTTCAGAAATGGCTGGAGGAAGATAACAAGCTGTATGAGGAAAACCTGCGCCAGAAGATTCTGGACGAAATTGTGGCCGCCTACGAAGGCAAGGAAGAAATTGCCGGTTCCGAGGCCATGCGCAAGTTCGAGAAACAGGTGTTCCTGCAGGTGCTGGATACCCTGTGGAAAGAGCATCTTTCCAACATGGACCATCTGCGCCGTGGTATCCATCTGCGGGGTTATGCCCAGAAGAACCCCAAGCAGGAGTACAAGCGCGAGGCCTTCAACCTGTTTGAAACCATGCTTGATACCATGAAGCGGGACGTCACACGGGTGCTCTGCCACGTTCGTGTTCAGAGCCGTGAAGAGATGGAAGAAGTCGAGCGTCGTCGCAAACAGGAATTGGAAGAGGAGCTTGCCCGCGCCCGCTTGCGCCACGATGAGACCAGTGCCACGGCCCAGAGCCAGGGTGAGGGCGACGCAGACGATGCCCGGCAGTCGACCCCGGAAACCTTTGTTCGGCAGGAGCGTAAGGTGGGCCGAAATGAGCCCTGCCCCTGCGGGTCCGGCAAGAAGTACAAGCAGTGTCATGGCAAGGTCAGCTGATTCAGAGCACTGATCACACTATCGGAACCCGCAATCTGCCAGCCATGACTGGTGGGCTGCGGGTTTTTTAGTTTCCAATGGGTGGTGTGGTCCTTCGAGCAGAACCATAGAAAATAGGAGTGGCAGAATGGCGGTAGGTCCGGGAACCTTACCTGAGTTTCACCCGGTGGCCGGGGTAAAAATTGGCATAGCCAGCGCCGGTATCAAGAAGCCGGGTCGCAAGGATGTCGTTGTGTTTGAACTGGCCCCTGAAAGCCGGGTTGCCGGTATCTT
This sequence comes from Marinobacter sp. BW6, assembly GCF_008107725.1. Classification (GTDB taxonomy): domain Bacteria; phylum Pseudomonadota; class Gammaproteobacteria; order Pseudomonadales; family Oleiphilaceae; genus Marinobacter. Next base: position 597,932 of record NZ_VIRN01000061.1, on the reverse strand, counting down.
CACGAAAAACCAGTTCTGTGCGGCACCGGTTACCCTCAGCCGTCGGCATCTGGCCGCGACCTCGCCAAGGTACCTTCTGATTAATACCGGCAATGCCAACGCCGGTACCGGTGAGCAGGGTATGCGGGACGCAGTCGCCTGCTGTCAGGCCCTGGCAGCCCAGGCGGCCGTCACAGAAGCCGAGATTCTGCCGTTTTCCACTGGAGTGATCGGCGAGCCGTTGCCAGTGCAAAAGATTGTTGGCGCGCTTCCGGAGGCTTTGGCAAACACCGCTGAAAATCGCTGGGCTGAAGCCGCCAGTGGCATCATGACGACGGATACCCGCCCCAAAGGTGCGTCCTGTCAGGTGGAGCTGGACGGCCACACGGCGACCATTTCGGGAATCAGCAAGGGGGCGGGTATGATTCGTCCCAACATGGCGACCATGCTCGGTTTCATTGCCACCGATGCCCGGATTGCGCCAGAGTTATTGCAGGCGCTTGCCTCCGAGCTGGGGGAGGCATCTTTCAATCGCATCACCATCGACGGCGACACCTCCACTAACGATGCCTGCATGCTGATGGCCAGTGGTCAGTATTCCGGCCCCGAGATTACGGCCACCAGTCCAGAGCTTCCGAAGCTGCGGGAGGCGCTGCAAAACGTCTATCTGGAACTGGCTCATGCCATTGTCCGTGACGGCGAGGGTGCAACCAAGTTTGTCACCATCGATGTCAGCGGCGCGGCCAGCCAGCAGGAAGCGCTGGATGTGGCCTACACCGTTGCGCATTCGCCGCTGGTCAAGACCGCGCTGTTTGCCTCGGACCCGAACTGGGGCCGGATTCTGGCGGCGGTAGGGCGCGCGGGTGTCGACGGGCTGGATCTGAATGCCCTGGAAATTTACCTGGGGGATGTCTGTCTGGTCCGCAACGGTGGCAGGGCCGAGGACTACTCGGAAACTCGTGGCCAGGCTGTGATGGACCGGGAAGAGATTACCATTGCTATTGATCTCAAGCGGGGTGATGTTCGGGAGACGGTATGGACCTGTGACTTCTCCCACGATTACGTCACCATCAACGCCGAGTACCGTACCTGAGCATGTCTGCGTCGGAAGCCCGGGTGAAAGAAGTTCACGTTGCCGTTGCGGTTATTGTCCGGGATGGTCGGGTGTTGATTGCCCGACGGCCGGATCATGTTCATCAGGGGGGCTTGCTGGAGTTTCCCGGGGGCAAGGTGGAGCCTGGGGAAAGTGTTCAGGCGGCGCTGGTACGTGAGATTGCCGAAGAAACCAGTCTTCGCGTGCCTGAGGCCTCTCTGGAGCCTGTTATCGGTATTCGCCACGACTACGGTGACAAGCGGGTTTTCCTGGACGTCTGGGAAACCAGAGCCGCCGAAGGTGAAGCAAAGGGGTGCGAGGGGCAGCCGGTCGAATGGCTCAGTCCGGAGCAGCTTCGGGATGAAGATTTTCCCGCCGCCAACCGGCCGATTATTCGGGCTTTGCGATTGCCGCGGCAGCTGGCGATCACCGGAGAAGAGACTGATCAGGACCAGACGGTTGCACGACTTCTGGCAGGTCTCGAAGTTGCCAGGCCAGCCCTGGTGGTGCTTCGTGCTCCAAACATAAGCGCGCAAGCCTACCGAGAGTTGGCGGCGAAAGCGGTGCCGGTTTGTGAGAGGGCTGGGACTGCCCTGATTGTCCACGGCGGCCCCGAGGTATTCCGCGCCACCTCCGGAGCTCGCGGTCTGCACTTGCCCTGGCGCGAAGCGGCAGGGCTAACGGCCCGACCCGTTCCGGCTGACGCCTGGTTGGGGGTGTCATGCCACGACAGACAGGAAATCGATCAGGCAATGGCTATCGGGGCGGACTACATTACTCTCGGGCCGGTCCTACCGACGGAGAGTCACCCGGGCGCGCCGACCCTTGGCTGGCCGGCCTTTGCCGATCTGGCGTCCGAAGCCGGGCTGCCGGTGTTTGCCCTCGGCGGGTTGTCGCCCGGAGATCTCCGGGAAGCCCTTCAGCGAGGCGGCCAGGGCATCGCCGGTATCCGCTTCTGGTGGCCGCAAAGCTGACGCTTGTCAGCGATGCCATGACCATCTCTGTTATGCTGTTATTTCTACGTTTTCCATCATCTTGCACAACCGATTCCGGGAGATTCCGTGAGCAAACTGACCCATCTCGATGACAAGGGCGAAGCCCGCATGGTGGATGTGACCGACAAGGCGGCCACCGAACGTGAGGCCCGCGCCGAAGCCACCATACGCATGGCGCCGGAAACCCTGAACATGATTGTTGAGGGTGAGCATCCCAAAGGAGATGTCCTTGCCGTTGCCCGCATCGCCGGTATCATGGCCGCGAAAAAAACCCATGATCTGATTCCCTTGTGTCACGCATTGAACCTGACTTCTGTGAAAGTCGAACTGACGCCAGGCGACGATGGTGCTTCCGTGCATATTCTTGCCCGCTGCAAACTGTCCGGTCAGACCGGTGTCGAGATGGAGGCGTTAACTGCGGCAAGCGTTGCGGCACTGACGTTGTACGATATGTGCAAGGCGGTCGACCGTGGTATGGAGATTGGTTCCGTGCGTCTGCTGGAGAAGAAAGGCGGCCGCAGTGGCCACTGGGTCGCCGATAGAGCCTGATCTGGCGGACCACCGCGCTCGTAAGTGTTGGTTACCAAGACCACGCCGGAGGAGCGACAGTGCAGAGACTACGCCAAGCGGGCGGGCCCGTGATAGAATGCGCGGCCCGATTGACTGAACCACGAGGAAACACTGTGGCTGTTCGTTACATCCAGACCTGCCGGTTGCCGACCCCGTTCGGGGTATTTGATATGCACGGCTTTGAAGAACCGGACACCGGAAAGGAACATGTTGCCTTGACTCTGGGCGACCTGGACAGTGACGAACCCATGCTGGCCCGCACTCATTCTGAGTGTCTGACCGGCGATGCCCTCTACAGCATGCGTTGTGACTGCGGCTACCAGCTGGAAGAAGCGCTGCGAAGTATCGCCCGGGAAGGTCGCGGCATCCTGATGTACCTGCGCCAGGAGGGCCGCGGCATTGGTCTGCTAAACAAGATTCGCGCCTACCACCTGCAGGATCAGGGTGCTGATACGGTCGAAGCCAATGAGCGTCTGGGTTTTGCAGCAGACCTGCGGGATTACAGCATGTGCAAAGACATGCTGGAGCATCTGGGTATCAGGAGTCTGCGACTGATGACCAACAATCCCCGGAAGGTTAAAGCGCTGTCCTCGTACGGAATCGATATTGCCGAGCGGGTGCCTCTACACGTGGGCCGGAACCCCCACAACGAACACTACCTCGATACCAAGCAGAGCAAGCTCGGCCACTGGCTGGAGACGCACCAGGACGATGATCCGGAGGTTTGAGCTGATCCTCGATCCGGATACGAAAAAGCCCGCGAATGTCGCGGGCTTTTTGCTGTCTGAGGAGAGTCTTCCGGTTATTTAACGACTTTCAGGTTCTGGTGGCGGAGGGTTTCCATCCGCGTGCGAATAGCGGATTCAATGCCAGTCGCATCCAGGCCACATTCGGCCAGCAGTTCCCCATGCTTGCCGTGGTCCATGAAGGTATCCGGCAGGCCCAACTGAAGGACCGGCATGGAGACCAGGCGGCTGTTCAGGAACTCGGTTACAGCGCTGCCGGCACCACCGGCAATGGCGTTCTCTTCCAGAGTTACCAGCAGCTCATGCTGCTCGGCGAGTTCCAGCACCAGTTCCTCATCCAGGGGTTTCACGAAGCGCATGTCGGCAACCGTTGCGCCGATCGCTTCTGCGGCTTCCAGAGCTGGAGCCAGCATGGTGCCGAAGTTGAGGATGGCCACCCCCTTGCCGCTGCGCATCTTGCGACCCTTGCCAATCTCCAGCGGCGTCAATTCCTGCTGTATCTCGGTGCCGGGCCCGGTTCCCCGCGGGTAGCGCACCGATGCTGGCCCTTCATAAAGCATGCCGGTCTGCAGCATCTGGCGGGTTTCGTTCTCGTCCGAGGGTGTCATCACTACCATGTTCGGCACGCAGCGCAGGTAGCTGATGTCAAAGGCTCCGGCGTGGGTCGGACCGTCTTCACCGACCAGGCCAGCGCGGTCGATAGCGAACAGGACATCGAGGTTCTGGATAGCAACATCGTGTATCAGTTGATCGTAGGCCCGCTGCAGGAATGTCGAGTAAATGGCGACAACCGGTTTGGCTCCATCACAGGCCAGACCCGCGGCCAGGGTGACCGCATGCTGTTCGGCGATGGCGACATCGAAATAGCGATCCGGGAAGCGCTGTGAAAACGCCAGCAGATCCGAACCTTCACACATGGCCGGGGTAATGCCCACCACGCGCTCATCCTGCTCGGCGGAATCACAGAGCCACTGACCAAAGACATTGGCGTATTTCGGTTTCTTCGGTTTCGGCTTGACCGGTTCGGGCTTGCTGGGTGGAACCGGTTCAATCTTGTTGATGGCGTGGTAGCCAATCGGGTCGGCTTCGGCCGGGGCAAAGCCCTTACCCTTGGTGGTTACGACATGTAGGAACTGCGGGCCTTCGAGTTCGCGGATGTTCTCCAGGGTTTCCACCAGCAGAGGCAGGTCATGACCATCGATCGGGCCGATGTAGTTGAAACCCAGTTCCTCGAACAGGGTGCCCGGGGCTATCATTCCCTTGAAGTGTTCCTCGGTCTTCTTGGCCAGCGCCATCAGGTGTGGCGCTCCCTGGAGAACCTTCTTGCTGCTGTCGCGTACCTGGTTGTAGGTGCGGCTGGACAGCAACTTGGCAAAGTAGTTGGACAGCCCGCCAACGTTCCGGGAGATCGACATGTCATTGTCGTTGAGGATTACCAGCATGTCGGCGTGCAGGTGGCCGGCGTGGTTCAGGGCTTCAAATGCCATGCCTGCGGTCATGGCACCATCACCAATGACGGCAATGCTTTTACGGCCGGTCTGTTGCAGGCGCGCGGCGATGGCCATGCCCAGGGCTGCGCTGATGGAGGTGCTGGAGTGGCCCACGCCAAAGGTGTCGTACTCGCTTTCGGCCCGCTTCGGGAAGCCGGCCAGCCCGCCTTTGCGCCGGATGCTGCCCATGGACTCCTTCCGGCCGGTCAGGATTTTATGGGGGTAGGCCTGATGGCCGACATCCCAGACCAGGCGGTCGCTCGGAGTATCGAAGACGTAGTGAAGGGCGACGGTAAGTTCCAGCACGCCCAGACCCGCGCCAAAATGGCCGCCGGTCTGGCCCACGGACCATAGCAGAAATGCCCTTAGCTCCCGGGCGAGCAGGGTCAGCTGCTCCGGCGCCAGATCCCTCAACTGGGCCGGCTCGTCAATCCGGTCCAGCAGAGGCGTGTTGGGCCGCTGTGACGGAATTTCCTTGAAAATATAAGTGTCCTGCATCTGCTCGGGTCTTTTCCGGTACGTTCACTAACTGACTGGCATTATAAGGGAACAGGGGAAGCTGTTTCACACAAAGCGGGCCAGTTGTTACGAAAATATTTACGCCAGTGTGCGCCTTCGGGGCGCCGGGGTTCAATGGGTTCTTGCCACCACGTAATCGGCCATTGCCCGCAGAGGATCGGCTTCGCGGCCGAAATCCCGCAGGCTTTGCTGGGCCTGTTCAAGCAGATCCGACAGGTGCTCCCGGGCGCCGGCCACGCCAAGCAGGGCGGGGTAGGTGGGCTTGGCGCGGGCGGCATCCGAGCCCTGGGGCTTGCCAATGACCGTGGTGTCCCCTTCTATATCCAGCAGGTCATCCTGAACCTGAAACGCCAGTCCCAGTGCCTTGGCATACCGTGTCAGGGAAGACAGGGCCTGTTCGCTGACCGAGGGCGCGGTCAGGGCGCCAATCCGCACGCTGGTCTCGATCAGGGCGCCAGTCTTGTGCCGGTGCATGGTCTCAAGCTGGGCCAGCGTTAGGGTTTTGCCCACCGACTCAAGATCAATGGCCTGGCCACCAACCATTCCGCCGTGGCCACTGGCCCGAGCCAGTTCCCTGACCATCATCAGACGGACGGATTCTGACATTCCCGGTGCTTCGGCAAGCCAGCCGAATGCCAGGGCCTGCAGGGCGTCTCCAGCCAGGATGGCGGTGGCTTCGTCGAAGGCGATGTGGGTGGTGGGCCGACCGCGGCGCAATTCGTCGTCGTCCATGGCCGGCAGGTCATCGTGGATCAGCGAATAGGCGTGGATCAGTTCCACCGCGCAGGCCGGAATCAGGGCCTCTTCACCGGTTTGTCCCAGTGCCTTTGCCGACGCAAGACACAGCGCCGGCCGGATTCGCTTGCCGCCGCCCAGGACGCTGTAGCGCATGGCTTCCTGTAGCCGGCCGGAGGCCGAATCACGTGCAATGCACCGGTCCAGTTCCGCATCGACGCGGGCCCGGCAGGTTTCCAGAAAATCAGCGGCAAGCGGGTTCGGTCCGGACATCAGTCAGCATCATCCGGTGAAAAGGGGCGGGTTTCCAGGGTGCCGTCACTGTTCTGTACCAGTTGTTCGACCCGCTGTTCTGCGCTCTTCAGCGCCTGCTGACATTCACGAGTCAGCTTTACACCCCGCTCAAACGCCGTCAGGGACTGTTCGAGAGACAGCTCACCCTGTTCCAGATCGCGAACCAGCTTTTCCAGTTCATCAAGAGATTTCTCAAAATCGGCTATCGATGTGGCGCCTTGTTCACCGGCCATCAGGGGCCCTCCGATCGGGTGGCAGAATTTCGCGGATTATATCAGAGCCTGATCGCTATCGCTGCCAATGGAAGTGACGGCGTTCGCGGGCTTCGGCGTCCGGGCCCCAGCTCTGTTCGGTTACCTCTATTTCCCCGTTGACAGACACGGTCACCACGGTGGTTGCCCGGGTGCCATAATCCGAGCCGACGATAAAGGGCGACGACAGGAAGCGCTCGGTCTCCAGCCCAACGCCAGTGTCCGGCAGCAGATGGTCCGGTGCCGGCGTACTGTCCTGGAGCAGAGGGATCAGCTCGTTGTGCAGCTTTTCTGCGTTGTGTCCGGCGGCGGCAATGGTATCCCCTGCGGCCTGTCGCAGGCGCAGAAGTTTGGGCCAGGGAGTCTGCAAAAGGTGGTTGCTCAGGCCGTAGACCCCACGGTGGATTTGCCGGCCGGGATGGGCATCCCGGTTGCTGAAATACCAACCGTCGCCTGTGGTCAGATGAACGAGGTTGAAGCCGGAGAACTGATCGGCGGCGTTGAGCAGATAGCTCTCAAGATGCTCCCGAGAATCGGTGAGAGCCCGCAAAGGCAATTCCCCTCGGCTGATTCGACCGGTTTCCGGTGAGCCTTCGCGCACATTGGTCACAGCGCTAACCTCGCCGCGGGCATTTACCGCAAGCCAGGTGCCTCCGGAGAGCAGGTCGCGGCCGGCAAGCACCTGCGTTCCGGATTCCGTGGTCCACCAGTCCATAGCGTCCGTTGGGCGACGGAAGAATTCATCGCGATTGGCGGCAACAACCAGCGGGAAATGAGGGTTCTGATTAACGGAGAAGACAATCAGGCACATGTTGAAGGATGGTGCTCCCGCAGTTAATGAAGTTGACTCTTGCGCTGTGTATCATACCAGCCTTGGTTTTCCCGGGTGCGTCTCAAACTATGACCCTGTTTTATGTAATAGCATCGTATCTGGCCCTCGGCGCCCTGGCAGGCACCGTGGCGGGCCTGTTCGGTATTGGTGGCGGGCTGATTATTGTGCCTGTGCTGATGTTCAGTTTTGGCCTGCAGGGAATCAATCCGGAGATTATTCCCCATTTGGCGGTTGGTACCTCGCTGGCGACCATTGTGTTCACCTCGGTCAGCTCCATCCGTTCTCATAACAAGCATGGCGCAGTGCGCTGGGATCTTTTCCGGCCCATGACTGCGGGGATTGTTGCCGGGGCACTGGTCGGCGCCTGGACGGCGTCCCTGATGAGCGGTCGTGCCCTGGAACTGGTGATCGGTATTTTCGTTATCCTGGTGGGCCTGAAGATGTTTTTCCAGGTCGATCCCAAGCCAGGCCGTGATGTTCCTGGGGGCGCCGGTCTGGGCGTCGCCGGTGGCGGTATCGGCTGGGCCTCGGCAATTTTCGGCATCGGCGGGGGAACGCTCACGGTCCCCTATCTGAGCTGGTGCAACGTGCGGATGCAGCAGGCGGTGGGAACATCGGCCGCATGTGGGCTGCCTATCGCCGTTGCGGGTGCGCTGGGGAACATCTGGACAGGGTGGGATAATCCCGCGTTGCCAGAACTGAGCGCCGGCTTTATTTATCTGCCGGCCCTGATCGGTATTATTCTGACCAGCGTTTTCTTTGCCCGGATTGGCGCGAATCTGGCCCATCGGCTGAACGCCCGTGTTCTCAAGCGTACTTTCTCCATCATGCTTCTGCTGGTGGGGCTCCGTTTTCTCCTGAGCTGAGAGGTAGTTGATGCTGCAGCACCCCCAGATTGACCCGGTGGCCATCGCCATCGGTCCCCTCAAGATCCACTGGTACGGTCTGACCTATCTGTTCGGCTTTTTAGCCGGCTGGTGGCTTGGGCGCATTCGCACCCGCAAGCCCTGGTCGCCTATTAACGAAGAGCAGATGGGTGACCTTCTGTTTTACCTGGCCCTGGGGGTCATTCTGGGCGGCCGCTTTGGCTATGTCCTGTTCTACAACTTTGATGCCTTCCTGGCTGACCCGCTTTGGCTGCTCCGGGTCTGGGAAGGTGGCATGTCCTTCCACGGCGGTCTGCTGGGCGTGATGTTTGCCATGTGGTGGTACGGCCGCAAAGTGGGCAGTGGTTTCTGGCGTATGGCCGATTTTGTGGCGCCACTGGTGCCGCTGGGTCTTGGCGCAGGGCGGATCGGAAACTTTATCAACGGAGAGCTGTGGGGCAAGCCCACGGACGTTGCCTGGGGCATGGTGTTCCGCACTGCGCCGGATTCGCTCGCCCGGCACCCCTCTCAGCTGTACCAGTTTGCCCTGGAGGGCGTCGCCCTGTTCGTGATCCTGTGGTGGTTCTCATCCAGGCAGCGGCCGACCATGGCAGTGTCCGGTCTGTTCCTGGTCTGCTACGGCGTGTTCCGGTTCCTGGTGGAATTCGTGCGCCAGCCAGATCCCCAGCTGGGCTATCTTGCTTTTGACTGGCTTACCATGGGGCAGGTACTTTCCTTCCCGATGATCGTTGCCGGCGCCGCCCTGATGTTTATTGCCTACCGGAGACAAGCCCAATGAAAGCCTATCTGGACCTGATGCAAGACGTTGTTGATAACGGATTCGACAAGGGCGACCGTACCGGCGTTGGTACCCGGTCGGTATTCGGCCGCCAGATCCGGTTCAACCTGCAGGAAGGCTTTCCCCTGGTGACAACCAAGAAGGTTCACCTGCGCAGCATCATTTACGAACTGCTCTGGTTTCTCCGGGGCTCCACCGATAATACCTGGCTGCAGGAGCGCAAGGTCTCGATCTGGAACGAGTGGGCACTGGAAAATGGTGATCTAGGGCCTATCTACGGCAAGCAGTGGCGCAGCTGGCATTGCCCGAATGGCGAGGTGGTCGACCAGATCAGCGAGGTGATCGAGCAGATCCGCACGAAGCCCAATTCCCGTCGTCTGATTGTCTCTGCCTGGAACCCGGCAGAGCTGCCGGACGAATCCATTGGTCCTCAGGACAATGTTCGCGAGGGCCGCATGGCGCTGGCGCCCTGCCACTGCCTGTTCCAGTTCTACGTGGTTGACGGAAAGCTTTCCTGCCAGCTTTACCAGCGCAGCGCCGACCTGTTCCTTTTATCGGAAGCCAACAAAAGTGCACAGTACGCCATGATTGCGTAGCGAAAGAAAACTTTCCTTCATTTTATTTTCGACAGTTGTAATTTGCACAACGCGTAACTATAATATCTCTTAATAGGAGATATTTATGGATATACGTGTTGTTCAAAAATCACTTTTGACTGAAAGCCTAATCGAGAATGTGGAGGTTGGATCGCAATCAGTCTCCGGCGGTCTGGTTTTTGATGATCAAGAAAAGGTTGTTCAGTATGCGTCGGAGTGGCTAACAACTCTCACTGACTTACAAGTTATTGGATATAAGTCAGCTCAAACGTATGCCCGAAATATTTCATACTTCATTGAGTTTCTGAGCCTCAGGGCAGAAAACGAAGGTTTGACTACTGATGAGATGCTTCTTCGAGTTACTTTGAGTGTGCTTGAAGACTGGATTATTCACCTGCTAGAGAGCGAATGTCTTGATCGATCAACAGTGCGAAACCGAGAGGGCTCTCTTCGTTCTTTTTATGACTTTCTTAGCAGTGGTGACTATAGAGATGCCGTTCTCGAAGCAAGCCCATTCCCTAAAAAGTTTATCAGCGCTAAACCTCACCAGAAGCAAGTTGTAAGTGCAAGCTTGAGTGATCTTGTGGCTGTGATGAACCAGTCTCCGTACGAGCGAGAGCGCTTACTCTTCCAGTTTATGTATGACTCTGGCGTCAGAATAAGTGAAGTCCAGCGCGTCACTTACCGCGATATTCAAGAAGCTATTAATTTTAGTGATTCGGAGTTTGTCTCTTCCAAGAATATTGATGTGCCGGTACAGCCAGGCTACGCCCCAATTCTAATTCGCGGATCAAAAGGGCGCGGCAATTCAATTAAGGAGCGATTCGCGGTCATTACAACTCCAACATTGAAACGGATCGCTTCGTATCACGCTTCACCACTTTATAGGCGCTATCAAGCGAGATTCCAAAATCGAAACGATTGCCCAGCCTTCCTGAACTCAGAAGGTAATGCCTACAACGAAAGTACGCTAAGCAAGATGATTGAGCGGCGGTCAAACGCAGCGATCAAAAAGAACCTTGTCTCCAAAAAGATTCACGCACACTTGTTTAGACACGGGTCAGCCTACCTAACGTTGAAAGACCCCAACCTGGGAGAAGATGCTCTAGAGCGCTTAGTGAATGTTCAAAAAACACTAGGCCACGCATTTATATCAACGTCCGAGCGTTACACCAGCATTCCACACGACATCTACGACTCAATGGCGGACTCAAGCTCCGGTAGGCTTAGATCGAAAATAGAAAAAATGCAGGAGGTTGTTGAGAGAACCAAGCTTCGGATTAAGTTAGGAGACGATAAGTAATGCCAAGAATGAAGTCTATCGATTATCTAGACAAGGTCCGGAGATGGCTCGACGACGCCTCCCAAAATCGCGAGATGCTCTACAGTCTAAAGCTGACCGATAAATATACGGATGCTCCCATTATCAGTGTGGAGAAGTTCCTAAAAATGCTTGGGCTGCCCCCCTCCGGTCGATCCATTCTTCGGGAGCACTGCAAGGTTGAGTTAGAGCAGATGACCGAGCTGATGCGGTCGGAAGGACTGATTAAACCGAACATCTCAGCAAACAACCTTAACTTGATCAATAGCTTAAAGAATCTGCTCCGGCGGATGGAAGCCGATCCAACCCTGCTTGAACGAGTTCAGATTTACAGGAATTCAGTCCAAGCTAGCCGACTCATCCATGCATTTCCAGAACATGAACTTAGTTTATCCATCGCCTATCCAAGGGGCAAAGAAGCTGCCGACTATTTCAAGAATGTTTTTGCGGTTAGGGTGATGGAGCTTCTCAAAGATTCAGGTACCTACGTCTATACGGACAACAAGCCTGCTGCTGAACCTGAGCCTTTTGATCGTCTTGAAACTTTCATAGCGAAGTTCATGGAGGCCAGAGATTGTTCGAACGTGTCATCGTTGTCTGGATTCGAAGGCCTCTTAAAAGAGCCCTTCGATGTTATCTACTATTTGTGTGCGTTGGGATCGCGAACGGTATCTGGAGCGTCTTCGATTGGCAATTTCAGCGCGACATATCAACACCTAAAGGCATTTTTAAGTTCACAAGGTTTTCTTGGGACTGAGTCAGTCCACATAGCGCTAGATGAGTATGTTTCGCTTAAGTTTCGTGCCTACTTGGAAGACTATGTAGCTACCGGTGAACTCTCGCCTAGCTATGCATCAACGATGTTGTCTTGCTTCCAACTCTCATTAGACCGGCTCTCCGAACTCGATGGTGGACGTGATTTCAGTTACATCAAAGCGTCTGGGTTCGATCTGCGTGGACGAACAACCGATACTTACAAGCCCTATCCTAAAGCACATCGCGACATTGTCGCAGACGTTCTCAACAAGGAAATTCAACGCGTATGGGATCGTCACTCAACTCCTTATGTGAAGACTACAACGGGTTGCACTTTCGTCAAACAAATAGCGGGTGGTGTTCGAATAGACGGTGAGCTGTGTACTGAGCAAAATCTGCGTTGGTTTTTCGATCAAAAGCTTGGAGCTGAACGGTTCACGTTCAACGATTTATCAAGCGTCAAAGGAGTTGCTAATGATGCTCTGTTCTACAAGGCGCTCCAAAAGTACCGACAACGGCATTCGGGAGCGCATTCTCGCCTAGAGGATCTCTATGAAGCTTGGGGAGTGCCGAGGGATGTCTATCGGGAAGAATTGTTCCCGTTTTATATGAGGCTGCTACAAGTAACCGGAATGAATCCGATATCCGCTCTGGATCTCGATATTGATGCTTTTGAGTCTGAGCACCCTGCCACATTAAGGCCATGCCTTCGCTATTGGAAAGCCCGTAGTACGGGAGCAAAAGATCTGCACCTGGACATCTTCAACTCCGAAATTACTTGGCTGTCAAAGTCCCAAGCGAGGGAGGTTTCGGACATCGTTGATAAGGTAAAAGCGCTTACTGAAAGCGTCCGATCTCGCCTTCCAGATGATCATAAATTCAAGAATTTACTTTTCATTGCTGCCGGGAAACCGCCAAAAGGATATGGGCAGGTGAAGCGGTTGTACGAGAGCGGTTACGAAAGAATCAGGGCACATTTTGAAAATCGATATCTTGATGAGCTGATCGATGTTGATACCGGCGAAGTGATCACGTTGGTCGGCACTCGGTTTAGGTCCTCCATTGTCAGCGCGATGATTGAAGCTGGGGTTTCAATACGTGAAATTCAGCTGATGCTGGGGCATGGATCCATCACGACGACGCTGTCCTACTTGGATAGAATGGATTTCAATCAACAGGCCCGAGCGAAGATACAGGAGAAGCTCCAAAGCATCTATGACAACGCCTGGGTGCCGAAAGAGCCAGAGAATGTTCCTCGCGAAGAACAGTATCGGGGCGAGATTATCTTCAAAACCCCCCTCGGGGGCTGCGCGAATATCTTTAACCCGCCGGATTTCATCAAGAATTCAAAGAGCTATGACGGCGGCGCTTGCTCGAATTTCAATAAGTGCTTGAGTTGCGAAAACGTGATTATCACTCGCGCCCACCTGCCCGATCTTTTTGCCCTGCTCAGGGACTATCAGACAGCATGGCAGCACGGAACGGTCGCTGCCACACCGTATGGCACTGTGATTCGAGAAAATATCGAAATTCTTGAGTCAATTCTTGGAGACGAGTCTGAATTCGATAAGACCGAACTTGAAGAGGCGCAGCGACTTGCTCGATATATTGATTCAACAGTGAAGATTGATGGAGTTGCAGTATGAGGGTGGAAGCGATTCTGGACAGCATCAAGAAGTATAAGCAGTTATCTACAACGCTTGTCCGGTTGTATTTGAATGAGCATTTAGACAACCAGAAAGCTGATGCGGCAGCGCTAAGCTCCCTTCGCGAGATCATGAGCTTGAGGATTTCAAGTGCGTCTCTATTTGGAGACAGTACTTGGTATTTTCCAGAAGCTAGGGCAAAAGCAGCAAAGACGCTGGCATTAACACGATTTACGATTGATTTTGACAGCTATGAAAGCATCCCACAGCCAATAATCTTTCAAGTTAAGCTTGTGATTCTTATGGCGACGCTGCTCCCTCAATCTGAGTTTTTTTTAGGGAAGACGAAGTCGAACAAACCCCTGAAAATACAAACGATCATGCCGACTTTCAGGTCGTGGCTCTCATTCATGGATCATGTGTTTTTACACATGATCCATGAATTTACCAGTGATGTTGTCAACGATAATTTTCAATCGTTGGAAGCACTGAAAAGGTCTCATTTTGTTGAGTTCTCTGAGGGCTTTCAGACGTCTACCGGTGTAGCGAAGCGGATTGAAAGAGTGCCCGCTTTTTTCCAATCAAAGCGAGTGCATGAGCTACTGTTCTCCACGCATTTATCCTTCCCAAAACTGCGTCAGACGAAAGCCATCGTAACGGACTCTATAAAAGACGATCGCGAGAAGGTTTTATCTGATCTTGTGTTTGAAAAAGCTTCAGCAATCTCCGGATACATTATCGCCGACTTTCTCACCAAACTCGGTGTCGAGGTTGGTGATAAAAAATCGACCGACCTTATGCGCGATTTCCCGTTTGATTTAGGGTCGGTAAAGCTCGCGGACATTGATTGGGCAATCTTGGATACCTACACGGCAATGAGACTGTCGAAGAAGCACTACCCGTTTGACGCGACTTTACATCACATCGATCCTTCTAATTTGCTGACTAAAAATCATAAAGATCATAACTACGCTGACGCCCTACGTGAGTACTTTTCTGAGAGCAGCGCCAATATTGAGACGATTGGAGAGCTACATAGTTACCTAAACCTAGTTTACAGATCTGCGGCCTATATGATTGGCCAATACACTGGAATGCGGCCCTCTGAGCTTATAGAGGTGCGACTGGACACGAACATGGAAGAATCCTTCGGTGTCCCTTGTATTGTCTCAACCGTTCGTAAGCATCAAGGTTCGGAGCGAGCACTTTTTGACGATAAATGGGTATGTATTCCGGCAATGGTGGACGCTTTGAATGCAGCTCGAATTATCTCGCGTACTAGAGCAAACCCTTACCTCTTCTCGAAAGCGGAGACTGTACCCTTTGGTGAGGAGCCATCTCACCTCTCGCAAACCGGCATTAAGCATATCCTCCAAGAATATTTTAAACAGATCGTGCCCGACGAATATGATGCTGATTCGCTATATCCATATGTCCTGAGGCATACGCTTGCCTACCAACTTTTCAGAGCAGATCTGGGATTGCCATTCATTAGTCACCAACTGAAGCATTTTGGAAATCTTGTCGGCGCGTTTAGCGCGGCGTCGAACAAAGGGTTTTCAGAAGTCACTCTTGGTTATGGCGAGATCGGCGAAAAGCTCAGCGGCACGAGCAATACACGGAAGAGTCTTCGGCACAAAGCTGAAATTGACGCGGTTAAGGCAAGCTATGACCCTGACGCAAAGTATGCGGGAGAAAATGCAGAGAAACATTCGCAGAGAATGACCAAAATCTTTAGAGGTTATCAAGCTGCGGGTCATTCAAAAGAGGAGGTTTTCGAGGCAATGGCTATACAAGGAATGGCGATAACCAATGTTGGAACTGGGATGTGCTATGGCGGTAAGCAAGAGGATTTTGATGAATCCTTGCCGTGTATCGGTGGACTCAGGTGCAACCCAGTGCGCTGCAAAAACGCAGTGGTAACCCAGTCTCACATCCCGAAGTGGCGGGAAGTTTATACTGAAAATTTGAAGATCGTTGAACTCGGAGAGGGTGGCGCGGCATACAATCAAGCGTTGGAAGCGGTCAACGAGGCAAGAATGGTTTTGCGGTCGCTAGGGGCACTGTAAATGGCGGCGCAATCATTTGACGAAAAGAACGAACAGGACTTTGAAGATGTAACTGAACGCATCAATGAAGCACTGCTCAAAATGGCCTCCGATTCCGCCATTAAGACGACCGTTAGCAGCTTGGCGGAATTAGCGGGCGTGCACCGGAATACGATCCGCAATCGTGAATGGCCATTATCGAGAATACGGGAAATAAAGGCCCATAGAAAATTTGAAGCAGAAGAAAGGAAAAAGGGAGATTTCTCTTCTCCGAAACCAATAGATGTCCTCACTGACAGGCTTGAGAAGGCTCAGTTGGAAACTATGTATTGGTTCAAAAAACATAACGAAGTCATGAAGCTATATGAAGCCTCCAATGAAAGCATCAAATATCTCGCTAAAACCAGGGATGAATACAAGCGTCAAGTCGAAGCTTTGAAGAAAGACTTTGATGATTTGAAAGCTGAATACGAGCGAGTATGTGACCTGCTAAATACGGTGAGAGACAAATGAGACAATATTTAGATTTATGTCAGCGGATTATCGATGAAGGTGAATGGGTCAAGAATGAGCGCACTGGCAAGCGCTGCCTAACCGTTATTAACGCTGACATGGAATATGATGTCGGTGGCAATAAGTTCCCCTTGATTACGACTCGAAAAAGCTTTTGGAAGGGGGCCATCGCTGAGCTGCTTGGTTACTTGAGGGGCTACGACAGTGCTGCGCAGTTCCGAGCTATCGGTTGTAATACCTGGAACGCTAACGCAAACCAAAATGAAGCTTGGCTAAACAATCCAGCCCGAAAGGGCGAGGACGACATGGGGCGAGTGTACGGTGTCCAGGGTCGGAGCTGGATGACGCCTGATGGCAGGCACATTGACCAGCTGCAAAAAGTTGTCGATGACCTGTCCAAAGGGATCGATGACCGGGGAGAGATTGTTACGTTTTATAACCCTGGCGAGTTTCATCTCGGATGCTTGCGTCCCTGTATGCACACTCACAACTTTTCTCTTCTGGGAGATACCTTGTACCTAACGAGCACCCAGCGCTCTTGCGATGTGCCTCTGGGGCTTAACTTCAATCAGGTTCAGGTTTTCTGCCTATTAGCGCTCGTTGCCCAAATTACTGGCCACAAGCCGGGCAAGGCATTTCACAAGATCGTAAATGCGCACATTTATGAAGATCAGTTGGAGTTGATGCGTGATGTTCAGCTCAAGCGCGATCCCTACCCATCACCCCAGTTTCACATCAACCCAGACATCAAGACACTGAGAGATATCGAAACGTGGGTAACTGTGGATGATTTTGAGGTGACAGGCTATGAGCACCACGATCCCATCAAATACCCGTTCTCAGTTTAAAATTCTCTTGCTACGCACATGACTCAGATTGGCTGCTGAAATTTCACAAGAAGACTTCAAAGAAGGGCTCAAGGGACTGCATTATGGCGGCACAGATAACTCTGGAGCAGTTCGATAGAGATCATCCCCATCCGGGTAAAGCGGGGAAACAAAGCCTCTTTCATTTCCGTCGCGTTCTTGATGTCGAAGATTGGTTGCTGGAGCACCTATTTGTCGATGGAAAGCTTTATCACTCAGCACCAAGCAAACTTAACGATCCATTTGAGTGCAAGCCTCATTACAGGAAGCCTGATACCGAAGAAGAGTGGAAAGCGTTGCTTGTTCATATCTTTAAGGTGTTCCGGGAAAACGGCATGCGAGAGGAAGAAGCACGACGTAAGGTTGCGGAGAATCTTATTCATCCCGAAATCCTCTATCAGAGGCTTCATCAAAGCGGGATAGAAACGTTTGCCGAATTACGTATGTGCAGCTTTACCACGTCTAACGAGAATCTTTTGATGTGGTCTCATTATGGTGCTTCGCACACTGGAATTTGTGTCGAATTTGATGCATCAATCTGGCCCATTAGCGGGGCTCGAAAAGTAAAGTATCAGAATAGATACCCTCAGATGTCCTATCCACCAGTGGAGGATGAGCGAAACATGCAGGCTGCGCTAATAAAATCGCAAGCCTGGGAATACGAAGAAGAGTTTCGGCATATTTTTGCGCCGGGGGCTGACGAGTTTACCAGTGATGGTGACTCTATATCTTTGCATCCAGAAACCATCACGGGGCTTTATTTTGGTGCGGATGTAGGCTCGCAGCAGCGGCAGCGAATCATAAGCATGGTAAAGCGAGGACCGTTTAATCCCAGGTATTACCAGGGTGTCTTATCTTCATCCGAGTTCAGAATAGCGTTCGATGAGATGAAAATATGAGCAAAGAAATGGGGCAGGCCACGCTTACTTCGAAATAAGGGTGATGCCTGGTAATTATCGACTTATTAAAGTCAAACTAAGCCCAAGTTTTAGAGAACTGACTAGTCCGATACCTCTAAAGAAGGAAGGTAGAAATCACCTAATAATTTTGATCGTGTGCTTGTAACTACGGATGGCGGAAGGTTTCGCGTAAAAGAGGTAAGCGTCCGGCCATCACAGCCTGCAAATTTCAGTAATGATCTGATGGCTAGTCGGTGAACCTTAATTTTTAGAGTAGGTTTTTCAAACGGGTTTTGCTTCGCTGATTATGATCTCTCTGACGTTGACCGGAAGGTCTCCCGGCGTCACCAGATCGACCTTTACCTTTAATAGGGATTGAAGCTCATCCTGAAGGCCACCTAAATCAAATAAGGTTGTACTTGGTAATGGGTCCACCAATAGATCGAGATCGCTCGTATCGCAATCATCTCCACGAGCAACTGAGCCAAACACTCGGACATTAGTTACTGGGTAACGGTAGGTAATTTCTCGAATTTCTTTTCTATAGCGGCTATAGACCTGAGATGCGTTACCCATGCCAGTTCACCATGGACAGCAGTTTCCACTGCGATAATTCTTAGTTTTTGGTTTGTTATGTCTCGCCATTAATAGCCGACTTCCAGTTGTGGGGCAATAGCTCGTCGATGGCGCTGTTCTTCTGAGTCGGAAGGCGGGTCAGCACATCCTTCAGGTAGGCATAGGGATCATGGCCGTTCAGCTTGGCTGACCATGTTGGCGTTGAGACCGTTATCCAGTGAAATTCGGGAAACGGAGGCACCGGGCTCCAAACATTGGGCAACAATCTGGGATTTGAATTCCCGTGTTGGGCGACAATTAGGATGACCGGACAAGATAGTTGACGCCAGACATTCCCGGGAAAACCGGCGACGGCGTTGGTAGGGTTTGGTTACGCTTAAGTCGTTCTGTTCATGTTACGTGTCCACTAGAAAATAAGTGGACACTATCCTGACGGCGGCAGCGCCTGGCTCAAGATGGGATTACCGGCCGCTTACTAAAAGAGAGCGAGATAATTGGGAAAGAATAGGAACACCCGGCCCACACACCAAGGGCTATAAATGAAATCGCATCAGGAGTACCTAATAGCGCTGGCATCAAATCAATGAGGTGTGCCCGGTGAGGCGGGGCAAATTCACGGAACAACATAGAGGCCTACACGCAAGGTCTGACGATTTTACGTATAGTGGAATTCGCAAGCGAGAGTAAGTGGGTGGCGCAATGGCTCGACTCAGTGCAGTGGAAATCAGGCAGATTAAACAAGCCCAGGACGATGCTGATCGGCAGCGGTTAGCAGCCGCTACACCCGAGGACCTGAGGCAGGCGTGGGAGAAGCGAATGAAGCTATACCAGCAGCTATGGCCAAATAGACCCAAGCCCGGTACTCGGGAGTGGAAAGCCTGGCGGTGCGGTCAAGCGAAAAAATGCCCAAGCGGTCAGTGATTGACGGCTTGGGCATTATCCCACCTCTTACCCTTCAGTGCACTAAGGCGGTTCGGCTAATAAGGCAAGTCACCTAGTCGCCTAGCCATTATCGGCAGCATTAGCGCTCTCCAAAATGGCCTGATAGCGTCGTGGCAGCAAGGGGCTGATCACGAGGCTTTGCTCCATTGAGCAGCTCAGGCCTGTTGCGCTTTTTCGCATAGATGTGCGTTAAGGAGCACTTGGGCCTTGGGGTACAGATAACCTACCAAGACGCAGGATAATCCTCAACTCCAGAGACCTCGAACCCATGCTGCAAGAGGGATTGCCGGATCAAGAACGGAAGAGTGTTCGCATCGCTGGGAAAGTCCCGCAATGTTTCCGCCGCATACTGATCAATAAACTTAACAAGGTCATCAGTTGATAGGAGGTCCGGATGAATCTGAGATCCCCAGATCGCGTCAGAAACGTTGGACTCCAGCTCTTGTGAGCTGTGCTGAAAGTAGAGACGGCTTTGCAGTACGACGCGGAATCGATTGTTACCTTGATGATGCACGACGAGTTTGTGGATCGGGATTTTTTTCGTCAGTTTGCCGGATGACTCTCTCCTGGCGTCATGGAAGGCCTCAGCTAAGATGACTTTGCCCTCAACTCGATAGTACTTTTTTTCTCGGGTTTCGGGATCGATATTCCAATATACCCGGAATGAATTACGTCGGATTTTGTGTCCGTAGATTTCCAGCAAAGGCCTAACTTGTTGTTCGGTGGCCAGCTTTTGACCCTTATACCAGGCGCTGACAATTGATTGGTGGGTTCGACAGCGATCAGCGATATCCTTTTGGGTCCAGCCGTCATTGATTGCCATGCGTATTAGCTGCCGGGTTAGTTTGAATCCCTTTTTCTTGGCATTCTTTCCACTTTTCTTTGTTTCCATAACTCCTACCTGTACACGTGACCGCAGCCTACTGTGATCTTCATGAGAATTGCCTGTGTTGCTACTGCCCGATCACTCTCGGTTATTTTTCTCTACAGCTGCTTCGGGTTCCGCTTTTAATTATCGCCAGTGTATTAAAACTGGGAGGTGGTCACCTACGACGACATTGATCCAGAAATGTTAGTAACCATTTGGTTTCGGATTGCGATGGCTCCAGACCATACTTTTTAACGATGCGCGTAAATCTTGCGACATACCCGCATTGGCTAGATGGGGGTAACCAATCACTCGGGGGCTGAGCACCTTTGCTTCGATTTAGTCCTAGTTCGACGGGCCAGAGGTTGATCAGGTCGTTTGCAAATCTTTCTCTTTTGGCCTTTGCCCAACCTTTAGCTCCATGCTCCCAAGCCCATCTCAGTGGCACAACGTGATCAATGTCGATCTCGTTACTGTTCTGTATAGTTTTCCCTGTAAAAGGACTCACCCAGCGGCCTGCGATTACTCGACAGGCTTTATCTGTGGCAAAACGCACAGTTGTGCTTGAAGTGGCGACTAAAGCTTCAGCTCTACTGTCCTGACAGTCCCCATCAGCATCTTTCCAGCCATGTCCAAAAGCTGACCGGTCGTAGGTTTCAACGTCATTTATTGGAGACTGAGATGAGTCTGAAAGGACCAAGCTCTCAGGTAAGCGGCCATCACTGGCTAAGCATGCCTCAATGGATTGGAATGCGCGAAAGTTCGTCGTTCGATCGTAGTAAGAGCTTGCGGGGGGGTGGCAGATGCCGGCTGACGTTTTCTTTACGGTCTCTGAGGCCCCTGCACATAACCCAAAAGCCAGGGTGAGAGCCAGTAAAGAATACTGGAAATACCTCACGTAAAACTCCTTAGATACACGGAATCCTGAAAATCGACCGCATGCTACATGCCATGGCCAGCTGTGTCTCCGCGTAAGAGATGTCGCAATCGCTTTACAGCCATATCTGCTTACGGCCTTCACCTGGAACGCAGATAATGTGAGAGAGTTCTGTGATCAGGAAGATCGGGGCTCAGCGCCGGCAAGGATGCCTGGCAAACGCGACACCTGCCCAGTGGTGTGACGCCAGGGAGAGACTTGGTCTCGCTTTCCTGCCCATGGCAGCAGTTCTAATCTGGAGTTGATAAGAATTATGTCGTGGGAAGGCGGAGGTCATCACCCCCGCCCTCTATGTTTACTTGCCTTTCGCTTGATTGGGATTGATCTGCTTACCCCGGTTACCCTGATTCTGGTCGTACGTGATATTGGTTCCCGGAGTGCCCTTGTTTCCGTTTTTGATATCCGCTCGATGGTTGCTTTTCTTCGACATTGTCTTCTCCTGACTGTTGGTTGAATGTCAGGAGTTATCCTAGCAACTGTCCCTAAACCTGCTATTGATGCTTTGATGATAATATTTGATTTTCGATGATATATGAGATGATCCTCTTTTGGCTTGCTGCCTAGTGGCGAGCCACCGAAATCTTAGACGTTTGACAACTTGGTGGAATTCTCCTGTTTGAACCTCACGGGCAACAGCCCACCCCTGTTGCCGCGCAGACAAATGAGTCAAGGTGGCACTTGATGCCGTGAGAAACATCCTTCCGTGCTGTCACGCTAACCAGTCAGGTTTCCGTCTCGAAGACCGGGACCTCAGTTGCGAGAACAAGGCTTCGAGACCGGATTTTTCCAACTCTGGGTGGACTCATACAGGGGAGTTGGGTCACAACCCTGAGGTGCGTCAGACTGCTGCATAAATACAAACTCGACGCTCTGTCGTCATGTTAAGAGGCTTACGTTGGAGTGAATTTCTGGCATAAATAGCTAAATCGACCTTTCTTATGGC
The DNA here is from genome assembly GCF_008107725.1 of Marinobacter sp. BW6. Classification (GTDB taxonomy): domain Bacteria; phylum Pseudomonadota; class Gammaproteobacteria; order Pseudomonadales; family Oleiphilaceae; genus Marinobacter. Next base: position 575,852 of record NZ_VIRN01000061.1, on the reverse strand, counting down.
AGACTGCTGAAGGTAGCTAGCTGGCTGCGTCATAAATCCAAAAACAGGGAAAGGCATGGAAGAACTCAGTATTGACCAGTATTCGCTTCATCATTTAGATGTTCCTACCGAGACTGTGACAAGTGTATCTTTGGAAAAAGATCACAAAGATTTGGAGAGTTATGTCATTGATCTTGTGGGCGAAATACTAACATTGAAGCGCGGTCGTTTCTTCGAGTTCTCTTCTAACACAGAGGAGGTGCCTGCTCGGATTTTGAAAATGGGGAAAGATGATGAATGGACCAACCATGCGGACGTCGTCGCACAAAAGTTGATTCGAGAGGAGGTTGATCGCCAGAAGAAAGTTGAGGGCATTGCGGACATTCGGAAAGGCAGCTTGCTTCAAGTTCATGCACAACATAAGTCAGGATCTTTACTGCTCTTTATCAAAATTGACCATGAAAAAATTGTAGATGCTAATGCACTTGCGATTCGATCCGGTCTGCCGGTGAAGAAAGATCGCGTTCAGAAATCCTGTCTTGCAAGGTTTTCCCCAACCGAGGAGCTAGAGGATGTTATTGTTTCAGATAGCAACTCAGTAATTTCTGAATATTGGTGGAAAAACTTCCTATCGTGCAAAGAAACACAATCATCAAGCACGAACACCAAAAATTCTTACATCAACATCGATAATCTCCTAAAAAGAAAGATTAAAAAGAAATATCCGGCTGATTACCATTATTTGAAAAACGATCTTAATTCTTATTTTGCAAATAACGACGGTTTTGTTTTTCAGGAAGTTGTGGATTTATTTAACAACTACAAGCCTGAAAATAAAGATTTAGTAGGCGCGATGCCAGAGATCGTAAAGACGCTAGAGAATCTGCCAGAAGAAAAGAATTTTGATAGGCAGTTTGATCTTGATACTTCTGGAATAAAGTCAAAAATCCGGCACAATGTTGTTTTGGCAGAGAATTTTGAGCTTAGGCTTAATGGTGATGTGCCAAACCTTGACGATATTATAGATACGGGTTCAGATGATAAGGGTAAATACATTAAAATATACTCTGAGGCCGGTTACAGAGAGTTCTATAAGAAAGCAGAAGAAAGTGAAAAATGAGCCTTATAGATTTCTGTATTAAGAGCATCTCTAGATCTTACAAAATTATTTCTATAGAGGAAAATTTTTCCATATACGAAGCTAAGTTTTTGCTAAAAGATCATTATCTTTTAGCGGGAACTTCTAGTGACTTGGAAAAAATTTTTCGAGACCAACACAAATCCAAGGATCGGGTAGTTCTAAAATTCTCGGTTGGTGTCGAAGATCCAGTTTTTATTGATCCGCACGACGATAGATCGATATCGAGAAAATTGCAGGATGTTTCAGAGGGTTTGGAGCGTCTAGAAAATCATGAGGATTTTTCTCTAACAATCAGGATAGAGAAAGAGAACCAAGTTGTTGATGCTGAAAACACCTGTTCTATCTATTCTCGCGATAAGTTTTTTGAGTATCTGAACGGTTTGACGCTTCAGGAAGCACTTGAGAAGTGGGATAAATTTAAGGCTTTCGAAAGGGTTGTATTCCTAATATGGGACGATGTCACGGCCTTTCGTACGAGTAGCTTTCTCTTCATTTCCGCGTACCAACACCATAAGTCACTCTCAGATAGCTGGCTTTGTGAGCATTCTAATGCTATCAGAGAGAGTAGAGTTGAGAACAGAAATCGGTGTGCGCATTTCTCAAATGCTTATCTGATCGGATTGATACCAGAAGATTTTCGTTTGATAGTGGGTTCGGGCCTGGAACCCATTGATAACCATTTTAGGACCCTAACATCGGTTTTATTATTGGTTTTTTTATCTGATTTTTCAGTGATTGAAGGGCAACGGCTCCGCTACACTCTTAAGGGATATAAGACGTTCTCGTCCGATGTTCAAGTAGAAGCTTTCGCCTCCGTTTTTCAAAAAGAGCTTTACTCTATTTATCAATGGGTATATTCCGATGGAAATTTCATTGACAAGATTGGGCTCGCGCGTAATGTAATTACATTGCATTGTCCAGGTGACGACCTTTTGAACTTAGAAGAAGGTGCTGCACTATCAGTTCTTTCTGCATATGATATTTATCTTAAGGATAACGTTAAGCAGTATATAGAGGTAAAAAATAAGATATTAGATTTTGTGCATGCACAGTCTGACAAGTCAAAAGACCTCGTGACAGGGATGTTTTCAACTCTTAAGAGCACGTTTTGGTCTGTTATTACGTTTTTCATATCGATATTTCTTTTGAGAGTTTTAGTGCAAAAGAAAGAGTCTCAGCTTATGACTGAGGAGGTTTCGTACGTCGCTTTTGCGTTGATCGCAATCTCTTTCTTGTATTTGGCCGTTTCTGTGGTCGAGGTCAATAGAGATAAGCGAAGACTCCTGAAAAGATACGACGACATTAAAGCAAGATATACCGATATTCTTAGAATGGAAGATATTGAGAGAATTTTGGGTAAAACCGATCCAAAGAGATCGGAAGACCAGTTTATCTCTAAGCAGCGAAACTTATTCGTTCTTGCTTGGATCTCCTCAAACCTTGCACTGTTAATCCTCGTGTTTTTCCTTCGAGGTTTATAGGTAGCGCTTACATTAAAGGCTGCAATAATGAACGGGTGGAAGTAGAGCGAATCTATAAGGGGAAGGAATAAGCCGGATGTGGATGCAGCCAGTGTTTCTATTAGGAAGTCAGGTTATAGACCAATGAAGCCGTTCGAGCCCAGCGTTAACTGGACTTCGAAGACAATAATAGGTCATTTTTTTCTTTCGAAGTTCGCCTTGCAATAGACCTACCACGAGGTCAGTAGTGGCCCTTGATGTATTCATAGGCTTTGTTAAAAAGCTCCTTGTCCTTCCCCAGCCCGAACTGCACCAATGTTAACAGCAGAGCCTTCTGAATCTCTCTAGGACCGCTAGCGGACTCCTGCCAGCCATCGAATCTCGTTGCTTTCACAATTTTGTCTATCTGCTCGACAACATCCTGGATCACCTTTGGTGTTCTGTCGGGCCTGGTCTCCATAAATAACTTGGTAAGTGCTTGAACGTTATCTTCTTCTGTAACGGGGCGCTCACCGGTTTGCCTTTCCAACTGAACAGTTTCTTTAGCGGTATCCAGTAGGCCTTTAAGCCAGTCGATGGCTTTAATAACCCCCGCCTCATACTGCTGCCTCAGCTTTTCCAGACGTTCACCAAGCGCAACGAACTCCGGACTTCCACTCCCACGAAGGCGTCCCATCAAATCGATTTCGAGCCGACGAGCACGTTTTTCTTGCTCTTTTTCAGTGAGAGTAAAGATTGCGTGCTCATCCATTACCAGTTCATCGATATCGTCTCTAATACGGTTAATATCGGTGTGCTCGTGGATCATTTTTATCGTTTCCGGCCCGAGTGCAGCCCAGACTAGTGAACCGGTTTGCCCAATCGGACGGACGCTTTCATAGATTTGGGCAAGCCACTTATAGTCATTTCGATAGGGAGTGAGGAATGGGTCTGGATTGATTGCTGACCAGAGTTTACTGAGAACACCAAATGCGGCAGCAAATTCATCTCGTTTTGAATTTGTCGGTAGGCATTCTTGCGCTGCAATAATGCCTTCGAAGCCCTCCAAAGACCTATCGACACCCGGAAAAAACGCCAGGCACTTTTGAATCTGTGTAGGGAGCATCTCTTTGAACCGTTCGATGCCTTCGACAACACCGTCAATTTCATCTGGATTGTATGCAAGGGCAGTGCGAAGGTTTTCGAAGACCCCAAGGTAATCGATGATCAATCCCATTTCCTTACGTGCGCCGTTTGCCTCATAGAGCCGGTTGGTGCGACACATTGCTTGTAACAACGTGTGATCACGAAGTGGCTTGTCCAAGTACATGCAGTAGCAGATGGGAGCGTCAAAACCGGTAAGAAGCTTTGCAGTGACAATCAGAAGCTGGAGTGGGTGCGCTGGATCTTTATAAGACTCAATCAAGTCCTTTTGGAGTTGATCGTTACCGTCAATCTCTTGCCAGCGCTCGAAGTCCTCTTGAGCAATTGGCAGCCCTAGTTCTTTTTTCCATTTGCGCCAGTCTTTGTTCTCCTTTCCCTGTTTTCCACCACTTTGCACTTTGAGTTGGGCTTGATCGACGTTCATGACCACTTCGACTGCATTAAAACCAAGCTTCTGCCCCAGCAAGTAGTACATCTGCACACAGGCATCACGATCATAAACAACCACCATACCTTTCAACTTTTTCGGCTTCACGTGGCTGGTAAAGTGGCTAACGATATCGTCACTTATAGCCTCCATACGCTTAGGGGCTTTCAACATGACCGCGAGTTTTCCAGCCCGCGTAGACAGAGCAGTTTTCTCGTCTGCATCCAAAGCGTGCTCCTGAGCCAAGCGCTCGAATTCCTTATCAATGGCAGCTCGGTCAACACGTAGCTCAGCCAAGCGTGGCTCGAATTTAACCGGTACGGTGGCTCTGTCTCGAATGGACTGCTTGTAGCTGTACCGATTCATATATCGGCCAGGATCCTCGTCTGCGCCAAAAAGCTTGAATGTATTTCGTTCGATGCTGGAGATAGGAGTGCCTGTCAGGCCGTAGAAGTGTGCGTTCGGCAGGGCCCAGCGCATCTTGTCACCTAGGGAGCCCTCCTGGGTGCGATGCGCTTCGTCCACCAGCACAATGATGTTGTCCCGATCATTCAGGCCTTTCGGGTTGCTTTCATCGATCTCGACATCCTGGAATTTGAAGATGGTGGTAATCAGAATGCCCCGGCTATCCTGCTCAATGTGCTGGCCTAGGTTCTTGCAGCTGTGGACTTTGATGAGATTCTTGACGGCTGCACCGCCAAAGGTCTCGCTGATCTGACTATCAAGGTCCCGCCGGTCCACCACGACAAGAATGGTGGGGTTTTTTAGGTTATTGTCAGCTCGTAGCATGCGGGCCGCATAAAGCATCAGTAGGGACTTACCAGAGCCTTGGAAGTGCCAGATCAAACCTTTTTTGGGGTAACCGCTTTTGACGCGTTCGACGATTTGCTTGGCAGCTTCAAATTGAGGATAACGAGGAAGCAGCTTGATGCGCCTGGGTGGCGTTTTTTTGCCGGTCTTGATGGTTGAGAAGAGAGCGAAGGATTCGAGGATCTGAAGTAGCGTTTGAGGGTTCAGTAATCCTTCAACACTCCCAAGAACTGAAGCCATGCCGGTGAGCTGCTCTTCTTCCTGTTCGGTGGTATGCCAGGGCCCCCAGTCTTTGGGGCCAGCGTTTATCGCACCATACGCGAAGGTCCGACCCTCTGAAGCGAAGCACAGCAGGTTGGGGACGAAGAAGGGTTCAGCATTTTTCCAGTAATGCTTGCTGCCACCGATAAAGTCCGCTGCGCCATCCTGCCAGGTGACGCTTGGGCGAGTAGCAGTTTTGACTTCACCCACCACCAACGGAATGCCATTGATATAGAGCACAATATCGAAAAAAACTTCCGTGGCGGCGATAAAGTGCACCTGCTGGGCCACGACAAAGTGGTTGTTATCGATGTTATCGAAATCAATCAAATTGATGGTGATGTGGTCGCCATTTTCGCCGAAGGGCAAGGTCTTCTCGGCCATCAACCATTCCTGGCAATTTTCGTTGGCCTTTACCAAGCCGGTGTGGCGAGCTTCTAGTACGACGCCGCGTAGCTTGTAAATCACCTCATCGGCATAATCCGGCCGCTTGGCGATATCTGGGTTCAACGAACAAAGCGCGTCTCTCAGCCACTCATCCACGAAGATATCCTGCCCTTGTTTCGGCAGGTTCTCACCGTGGCAGTAACTCCATTTAGCGCCGCTAAGTCCTTTTAAGCGGTCTATAATTCCATTTTCAGTGACAGTTTGCTCGTTAAACATGCTATAGCCTTCTAGTAATTTCCTTAACGATATCGTTCGAATAAGCTTTACTTGATTGCGCCTGACTCCTTATGTTATTCAAAGCGTTTAAACTTTTAACTAATTCTATTTGATCCGAAAAGTGCAATACGGGAATTTCTACTTCTGATAGGTGCTTTAGTCCTAAGGTAGGTACACCACTATTGCTGTTCATTCTGTTTTCAATGTTTCTGATTGTTTTTGTTGAGCGTAGCGTCCACAGCAAATATTCCGGAAGCACGATTTTTGGATCTGGCTTTATCAATGCTATTGTGTGAGAAAAACACTTTTTTCCTTTTCCGTAAAATCTTGAAAAACCAATCCGTCCTTTTCGCGCAAAAACAATGTCGTATTCGGAGTATTGGCATCTATTTTCTTGTTCTTCATAAATACCTTCGTCAACATTTTTGCAGTCTTCTAAAGAAAATCCGTCTATACCATCAAAATTTTCTGTCGAGAGTAAAGGAACTCCATTTTTTACAGATTCTGGATAGCGGTGACTTGGGTTTGGATCGATAATTCTACTTATATCTCCAAGCTTTCGGTATTTTCCCGGTGTCCCCTTGAATAATTTTTCGATGATTAAAACTTGCATCAGTAATTCTGACTGATGAATCAAATCTTCTTTGAGAGCTATATTAGCTACCGTATGGTTGAGGATGGTCGATGCGGACTTTAGTTTTTCTTGGTCGTTAGATATTTTGAGTGAAAATTCTGCGAGAGACTTAAATTTTGTTCTCGGAGAAAGTGACCCCGAAGAAGTTTTGATGGCCCATTGCCAAAATTCCTCCGACTGAACAATGAAAGGAAGAACTTCTGGTACAGAAAGTTTTTGGCTAGGTTCTATGACAATAATATCTCCAGAACAGACACCGTCAAAATCAGCAATAGCGGCTTTTTTAAGATAAGGGCGTCGCTTGCCAAATAGAATATTACCTTTCCTGAAAACGCGAGTGAAACTCGGTTTATCTTCTGAAATAATTCCCCAACGTTTTAGCTTAAGTGACCCTGAGTCCATATGCTCAAGCCCAACATAACGCTCGTAACCATCAGTGATAGGATCCTTGGTGGTCAGTTTAACCTCGCGGCAAATATCACCAAACTTTACTTCTTCTTTGTCACACATTTTTTTCTACCACGTAACCTAATTTTGCGAGGCTCTCATATAGTTCGTTGCTTTGTTTCTTTAGTTGAAGGCGACTAACTTTCCACGACTCGATAGCGTGTTCTATGTCATGCACTTCACTATCGCTGGTTGTCTGCACATAAAGTGGAATTGATAGGTTGTGACGATGTTCTTGGATGGTGCTTATATCTACCAAAGCGGCAATTCTGCTTTGGCTTTCCGGATCGAAATAGGCCTCACACAAGATCGTCAAGTCCTCATCGGATAGCCGACTATGAGCGCGTTCGCGGGTAACGTGCTGAACACCATTAATAAATAAGACTTTGTTTTTTCGTTCAGCAGGCTTATTACAATTGAGCACTACTACGCAGGACTCCATAGGTGAGTTATAGAACAGGTTTGGCCCCAAGCCGATTACTGCTTCGATAATGTCCGATTCAATCACCTGTTTGCGTATGGCTTGCTCTGAATCCCGGAACAGTACGCCATGTGGCCAGAGCATCGCAGCTCGCCCGGTATCAGGTTTCAGGCTTTTGATAATATGGGTGAAGAATGCGTAGTCGGCGCAGCCCTGTGGAGGCGCTCCATAGAGGTTGCGGCCATACGGATCTGCCCCAAACTTGTCACGATTCCACTTTTTGATGGAGTAGGGCGGGTTCGCAAAAATCACATCAAACTGCTTTAGCTGATCGTTCTGTACAAACTTGGGATCGCCGAGCGTGTCACCGCGCAACACGTCAAATTCCTCAATGTCATGGAGGAACATGTTCATGCGGGCGATGGCGGAGGTGAGCAGGTTTACTTCCTGGCCGTAAAGTTTCACTGATCGCCATTCTTCGCCCTGGGCTCGAAGGTCCATAACTGCGTTTAACAGCATGCCTCCAGTACCACAGGTCGGGTCGTAAGCGGTCTCACCTGGCTTCAAGCCCATAATCCTCGTCATCAGGTGGACTACGGTTCGGTTCGTGTAGAATTCGGCAGCAGTGTGGCCTGAATCGTCTGCAAATTTCTTGATCAGATATTCATAGGCCTCACCTAGGTCGTCCTGATTGACAGATTTGATTCCCAGAGGAATTCTGCTGAAGTGCTGGATCAGATCCGCGAGAAGGTGGTCAGGCAGGCGCTCCTTGTTTGTCCATTGGGCATCACCGAATACACCATGGAGTCTCTCGTTTTTTGCTTCAATCAGCCTAAGAGCGCTCTGGATCGCTTCACCAATGTTCTTACTGGTGTTGCGTACCTTTTCCCATCGTGCCTCTTCCGGAATATCGAATCGGTGGAACATGGGCATTGTGGCGTAGTGGGCATCACCATCGCTCAGTTCCAGTGCTTCTGTGTACTCATCCAAGTAGACGTCGGATAGGCGCTTATAGAAAAGCAGAGGGAAAATATACTGCTTGTAGTCCGACGCATCGATTTGGCCCCGTAGAAACTCCGCAGCACCCCAGAGAAGGTCTTCCAATTGTCGTTTGTTCATAGTTCAAAGCCCTCCTGTACTAGCAGTTCCTCAAGCTCGTGCTCTGCTTTTTCCAGGGCAGTCAGTTTTTCCTGAAAATCCTTCAAAGCTTCCTCGACAGAGATTGATTCTTCATCAAGAGGCTTCTGAACATATCGTGCAATGTTCAGATTGAACTCGTTCTCTGCAATTTCAGGCAGAGGAACCCAGCGGGCTTTACCTACAACTGGTTCCCCAGCGGGGCCAGAGGCCTCTTGATCGCTGTAGATCTCAAAAATTTGGTCGGCTTGAGCGTTTGATAAGATGTTCTGTGCTCGGCCCTTGGTGAAAATTTCTTCCGCGTTAATGACCAGCACATGGTCTTGATGGTCGGCTGGGCGTTGTTTGCGCAGAACAAGAATGCAGGCAGGTATCCCTGTACCGTAAAACAAGTTGGGTGCAACGCCGATGATGGCCTCGATCCTGTTCTCTTGCAGAAGCTGCGTTCTTATCTCTCCTTCCGCACCGCCTCGGAACAAAACTCCATGGGGGAGAACAACGGCCATGCGACCTTGGTCGTTGAGGGAAGCGAACATGTGCTGAACCCAAGCAAAATCACCATTGGTTTTTGGAGCCAGTCCGTATCGATTTCGGTCGTAAGGGTCGCTCGACCAAAGATTTTGCCCCCACTCTTTGAGACTGAAAGGTGGGTTGGCTATTACGCAATCGAATGTTTCGAGGCGGTCATTGATCAAGAATTTGGGGTGTCGGAGTGTATCGCCACGCACGATCTCGAAATCTTCCTGTCCGTGAAGGAACAGGTTCATCCTCGCGATGGCCTCGGTGGTCAGGTTTTTCTCCTGTCCTTTGATCCTAAGCAATCTCGGATCTCCGCCATTCTCACGGACGTGGTGAATGGTTTCGAGCAGCATCCCCCCTGTACCGCAAGCTGGGTCGTAAACACTCTCTCCAGCCTTGGGATCCAGGATGTTTACCATCATCCGAACAATGGTTCGTGGCGTGTAGAATTCACCAGCCTTTTTGTTCGCTTTATCCGCAAAGCGCTTAATCAGATATTCGTACGCACGCCCCATGTCGTCATCGCGGACGCTTCGGACACCAAGATTAACCTGGTTAAAGTGGTTCAGTAGAGTGGCCAGCAATTCATCCGGCAGACGATCCTTGTTGGTCCAGCTCGCGTCCCCGAAGATGCCGTGGAGCTTGTCGTTTGCCAGCTCGATCCCGCGAAAGGCGTCTTTCAGCGCTTGACCGATGTCTTTGGTCTGCTCAAATACATGCCGCCAATGGCATTCAGAGGGAATCTGAATACGGTGGAACATGCTCTGGGCGGCCAGGTCTGCGTCTCCAACCTTCTCCATCGCGTCGGCGAACTCTTCGTCGTAGACGTCGCAGATTCGCTTAAAGAATAGAATCGGGAAGATGTAGGTCTTGTAGTCTGAGGCATCAATTGGGCCGGTTATGATATGTGCGGCGTGCCAGAGGTGGGCTTCGAGATCTTTTAGGCTGATCAATGTCATGCTAGGAAAATAGTCCATTACCACTCTGAATGGGAACGAGAGGGTAGTACTCTCACTCTGTTTCTTGCTTTTGACCACGATGTTACCAGACCTTCAAAGCACGCGGGGGACTCTGGACAGTTTCACTGTTCCGTTTAGTTTGCACCGCTTCTGAGATCTTGATGCCTCCTCTTATGCTGAACCCTCCGCACTTCACGGTAGCCGATCGAAATTCCTAGGGTCTCTGCCTAGATTCTCAACTATCATGACCGAGTTGCCCCCTATCAGAGTAATGGGGGCTCTGAGTGCGGCAGGCAGAATAGAGATAAGAATTCCAACGGCGCAACTGCGAAGCGTGGGCCAGTTCCATCCTCGCAAGACTTGAAATCTAGTGCCGCAGGATAATGGCTATTGCGATCTCAAAGTTGATCGATTGTGGGAAATCAAAATGGATATTTATGACTCAGAGGCTCACGCAGACTTCGCTCCGGATGACTTACCATTTCATTCACCAGAATATATTTACAGATGGCTGAAAACTAATCCCTTCGATCCAAGTGAGAATTATCCTTGGAGCAAGGAGAGAACCTTTGAAAAAGAACTCCTAGCGCTCAATAGCTCGTTAGTAAACTTCGGGCTTGCTAAATTTGGAGCTTCGAGTAATACCATGAAGCGCTTGTATTCACTTGAAGACAGCAGTATTAGATATGCCGCACTCTCTGGTGTGGGTGTGTCTAGAGATAAAATAGCCAGGAACTGGGTGGATGATCTTCTTGATGATGTTGCTAATAATCTTGAGGATGAAGGTCTAGAGGCGATAGGAATTTTAATTGCAAACCCGAATATCCCAGACGACATTATAATTAATTTTCTGCGGCGCACAGATTTCTTTTCACTAGTTGGCGAAGATGATTGGATGAGCATGCTCTCTTGTTTTTCAGGAAATCAGAGACTGCAAAAGTCCTATGAAAAGCCGATATTTGATGATGATTCTGTGTTAGACGAAATTCACTATTACAAGCCTATATATGAGTCGTGGCGGCTCTACGAAAGGCTTGAGGTTTCTCAGTATACTGCACTTGCACTGCGGGATATAGCAGAGCCTTTGCGAGCAGTTTGGAAGCCATGCCTCCAAGATCAAAAGATGCTGGCAAGTTTCAATTCAGAATATCTACCTCCAATAAAAATAGAGGAGCAGATGTCTAAATGGCGGGACCCTGATTTATTTGATCCTGAGCTTGGAGTCGATAGTGAAGATGTTATCTTTGAGCAGGTAAGATCTCACCTCATAAAATTATACCCACCTGTAAGGTCAGAGTTTGAAAGATTAAAGCTTAGTATGGATAGAGCGATCCGTCGTGGAGTCTATCGATACCATCCGGAGCCAGACAAAGACCTTTTACTTTATGCAGCCTCGGTAGATGGTGAAGTCGGATTAGAAGAGATGCTGTGGAATAAATTGGTTTTCAGGGATCCAGTATTGCGCGGAGAGCTGAAAAAGATCTGTTGGAGCCAGCCGATGACTATAATTGAGAATGAGTCAGGCAAGGTTGGTCGTAGATATATCGCGCGCAAATTTGAAAAAATGAGAGTTGTTTACGAAAAGTGCTACCCAAGATGGTTTGGTTGACATAAATTTTTAATATTATTTCTGGATTTTGAGATTAAGTATTTTAGCTAAAGTCTACTCAGTTTAATCTAAGTTGACTGTTTTTCTAGTTGCATGAATTTATGCCTTCGCGGCCCCGCCCAATCCGCTGGATTTTTTGGCCCTTTTTCAGTCGTTCTTTGGTATTGCCTGAATGGATATTATGATGGAATAATTGCGCCTTGGTCGGATTTTAATGACTGGCATTATTGGCCATTTAGCGCAGAGAATGGGAATTTGGAGGACGGTTATGGGTGAGGTTATTTGCTGGAAGCCGATATTAGATTCTTATTACATTCGTAAAGAGACAAATAAAAGGATATCAGAAGTTTACGGTCTAAACTGGCAATCAAAGCTGTATATTAGATTTCCAGCATATACCTTTCCTGGTTGCTCATGTGAAGCGTGTGGCGGGTGGATGATCTCCAAATTTATGGATCGTAGATCCAATCTGAGTTCCCAGATGCCGAGATTTGACCTTTTTCAAGGCGATTTCCCGTTACCTGACTCTTTGGCTAATAAATATCGAGATTTCAGAGATGAATATGATTTCGGTGCTATTACAACCAGGGAAGGTTACCTAGTCACTTTACCAACGTGTGGACGCTGTGATCATGTCCCTCTCGTGTCTTGCCACTGCGATACATGTAAAGCAATAAGATGGACAACAGAAACGACATCTTCATCTGTTCATTAAACTATACTTTTTGAACACTTTGTTTAAACGTCCGTATGTCAATAAAAGTGTTGTCCAAAAACCATATAATGATAATTCTTGACATGGCGTTCAGAAAGCATATAATGATTTATGAACGTTTTGGCGAGGTTTTATGTCAGGAAAACAAGTTGGTTACATTAGGGTTTCAACAGCTTCTCAGAAGACTGATCGTCAGCTTGATGGCGTCAAGCTAGATAAGGTATTTGAAGAGAGATTATCGGCACGGAACGCAGGATCGAGAGAAGTTCTCAAACTTTGCCTCGAATACCTTAGAGAACACGACACTCTCCATGTCCACAGCATTGATCGCCTTGCCCGCAACATGTCTGACCTGCTTTCAATCGTTGATGATCTGGTAAAGCGCGATGTGACTGTTCGATTCCACTCCGAGGGGTTGACCTTTGCATCCCAGAAAGATGATCCCATGGCATCGCTCATGCTGCATATGCTTGGAGCTTTTGCCGAATTTGAACGAAGTCTGATTGGCCAGCGGCGAAAGGAAGGTCTGGAGGCAGCTAGAAAGCGAGGCAAGCAGATCGGGCGTAGGAAATCATTGTCGCATGAGGATCTCTCAGAGATCGCTTTGAAGCTCTCTAATGGGGCCTCTAAGAGCGATTTAGCAAAAGAGTATGGCGTGTCCCGCACAACGCTGTACACAGCACTAAATAACCGTTTGGAGGCTGAGTAGTGCCGAGTCCGCAGGAACAGGGTCGGATCTATCTCGAAAATTTTCATCGATGGGCGAAGTCAATGTCTGATGATGATTTTCGTCAGATCGTCTATGCGCCTAAAGGCATCCTAAATAGGCAGAAAGTCAAGGAGTTGGCTGGCTTGTCCGATCAAGCCATCAAGAAAAATGAAAAAGTAAAAGCTGTTCTAAAAGCTCTCGAAGACCAACTCAGGGAGCGCGGCGTGCTGCCGCCACTGACCGAGGTGGGAAAGCAATCTTTAGCAACACCAAAGCGTTATGATGCCTCATCCAAGAAGCATGCGTTGGATCATGGCCGGCTCGGGAAGCTCGAAGCAGAGAATCAGGATCTCAAAGTGCAGTTTGAAAAATTGCAGCAGGAAAATGCGCGACTAAAGGCGCGGCTCGCGGCTCACCAAGAAACGGTTGACGCGGTAAACGATGGTTTAAGTGTGTTTTTAAAATGCCCGAGCTAACTCGTGCATCCGAGCTTGTGCGCGTCACACAAGTGCCGTTCCGTCGCGCTACAGCAACAATTATCCGTGGCGTTCCGGTTCGAGAAGATCAGACCACTGCATCGGCAACCTACAACGTGTCTATCGTTGCGAATTCAGAATGTTTGCCTGTTGACCCGACTCCAGGGCAGATCTGGCGCGTAGAAGGTCACAAAAGAACCTACCTGCGTGATCAAGGTCATATCAAAACGCAGGAGCACCAGTATCGGGAGCCGGAAACCCTTGAGTTTCTCCTGCCTGATACCGGCGAAACATTTGTGCAGTTCATCGCCGACGACAAGGCTTTCAAGGGCATAGGAGACGGTAAAGCACGCCAAATTTGGGCGAGATTCGGTGAGGACATACACCGGATGTTAACCGCCGGGGCTCCCGAGGATTATGAAGCCCTCTCTGAATTGCTCTCCGAACAATCCATGAGGGCTTTGCTCACCGGCTATGAAAAATATGTAAACTTACGGCACACAGTGTGGATGTCAAAGGCCAGAATACCTCACTCTATCCAAAGGCGAATTCTGAGACACCATGGGCTTGGAACCGTTGACGCCATTAAGGCTGACCCCTATCAACTGCTGCACTTTGGGCTCGACTTTAGAAAGGTAGACGGTATCCTGAATCATCGTTTCGGCCATGCTTGGGAGAAAAAACGGTATCCTCAGGAACGGACACGAGCTGCGATGGTGCAGGCCCTCAAGGATAAAATGAAGGACGGTAGTACGTGGGTTAAAGTCAGCCAGCTAAAAACAAAGGCTTCCGACTATCTCTTGTCGCCCGCGCTTTGTAATGAGGGTATTGAGTGGCTGAAAAACTCGCCTGATGTTGCGCTTTATCACCCGGACGGACGTTTTCACGCAACGGCGACAGCCATACAAGAATTGGCTGTCGCTAAGCGCCTAAAACATTTGATTGACGCCAGGCAGCCCCTCACCGAGAACGAAGAACTGCTGGTAAATGACGTCATCGGGGATCTGCCGTACGAGCTGACCAGCCAGCAGGCGCTTGCAATCTATACCAGTCTTACCGAGGGCATCAGCGCCATCACCGGAGGTGCAGGCACCGGCAAGACAACTGTAATAGCAGCCTTCTTGAAAGCCGCCGATCGTCTGGGATACAGCATTAACGCGGTAGCCTTGCCTGGTCGAGCAGCAATGCGCCTGCATGAGTCAGTGGGCTATGTGACGATGACGGTTGCACGATTCCTCCGCGAAGACCCTGTAATCCATGAAAAAGCATTGTTGGTCATTGATGAAGCCTCCATGATCGATCTTCCGACGATGTACCGCCTCATCAATCACATAAACCCCAATTGTAAGCTGGTTTTGACCGGCGACCCCAGTCAGTCACCGCCTCTTGGGGTTGGCAAGATACTGCGCGACCTAACACGTTCAAAACATGTGCCCAATACAATGCTGGACATTGTAAAGCGCCCAAAAGTGACCACTGGTATTCCCGAGTATTCCCACGCGATCAATCTGGGTGAAGTGCCGGAGCTACTCAGCACGGGAAGCATCCATTTCCACGAGTTATCAGATCCCGATATAGCATTGGAAAAAGCCGTTCAACTCTACGTACAGCAACCTGCTGGGTCTGGTGTAATAGCGCCGACCAAATTGCTAGTTGATAAGATTAACCGTGAAATACAAGATCAGGTAAATGGGCAGTCTCCACTGCTTAACCGCAATCTGGACGGAAAAGATTTTCGCCCTCAATTGAGGCTGCATGACCAAGTATTGTTTACGCAAAATCATCCCAGCGTTGGAGTGCAGAATACGAGTTTCGGAAAGCTTACTAGCGTTGACCAGGCGGGCGATGTTGTTGGTTCAGTCAAGCTAGATACCGGCGACGTGGTCGAACTCGAAGGTGCCTTGATTGACGATCTTAGCCTCGGATACGGGATAATGCTCCAAGAAGCTCAGGGAAGCCCGTTTGATCGAATAATCATTTTACTCAAAGACTCCCCCATGTTGGATAGAAGCTGGATCTACACGGCAATCACGAGGGCTGTGTCTGAAGTGCATATTATCGGTGACCCCGAGGTTCTAGCGCGACACGTAAATGCGCAGCCGAAGGCATTTCGTCGGAAAACGATGCTGACCAATCTCATTGATCATCTCGTGACTAAAGGAGAAAGTGTCCAGTAACCCCTCTTGAGCGTCGCTTTGCCACTGTCCGGATAGTATCCAGTTATTGTTTGGGGTACTTATCATGAACAAATTCTTTAACGCCTTCCGATGGAAGCGTGGACCTTAAAAAGGGCTCACGAATATTCGCTTTTGTTTGGTTATTGCCTGGAATGCGGGATGGTCGCAAAGCGAACGTTCAGTCGGAGCGCAAAACCATAATCAATTGTTAGAGATTTGCCAACTATTGCTCATTCTCTAACCGGTCCCAAGCATTTAATCAAACTGCTGGCCTGCCCAGAATCGTTGAACCATTAGACCGGTCTGGTTCTAAACAAGTTGAAAATGAGTTCAAGCAGGTGAAGTATCAACAAAATCTGATGCATTCATCGTTTCATATGGTGTCGAATCAACTTGGACTGAAGGGATGCCACCCAATCCATGTTACTAAGACTGTGTGTTTTCACCCTGGTGATTATCGGGGCTGCTTGCAGTGTCCAATCGCAACCCGTGAACGCTCAAGAGAGCGAAGGCCTGACGGTTAATTTAACCAGCGAGGCCATTGAAACTGCGGTTATCTCTGAGGGGGCTATTTGGCTGAAACTTACACCAAGTGGAAGTAGCCAACTGGCTGCCACAGCAAAGGACAACCTGGGCAGTCAGGTAATGATCCACGTGCTCGGCCATGAGGCTCTTTCAATGATGGTCGTGCAAGATATGGCATCGGAACGATTGGTCATTAGGAACCCATCACCAGAGCTTAAAGCCGTGCTCACATCATTTATCCGGCACAGCAGGACAACTGTTTTACATCCTTGGTGAACGTTTGCGCACAGAGCTTGAGTCCTTCAACCATGGTCAAATAAGGGAACAAGTCATCGCCGATTTCCTGAACGGTCAAACCTGCTCGTAACGCCATCACTGCCGTTTGGATAATTTCACCGCCTTCCGCTGCGACAATCTGCACCCCAAGCAAACGGCCTGAGTTGCGCTCTGCCACCATTTTAATAAATCCTTGGGTGTCAAAGTTTACTAGCGCACGCGGCACGTTTTCCAAGTCGAGGAGCCTGGTGTCCACGCTATAACCCCGAGCAACTGCTTCGGCTTCAGTGAGGCCAACGGTGGCGACTTGAGGATCGGTGAACATGACCCCGGGCATGGCACTGAGGTCGAGTTTGGCCTCGCCTCCCGTCATGTTGACGGCGGCCCGGCTGCCCCCGGCAGCGGCGACATAGACAAACTGCGGTTGATTGGTGCAGTCTCCGGCAGCGTATATTCCGGGGACCGTGGTTTGCAGATGCTCATCCACCTGAATTGCGTCGCGTGAGGTTTCCACGCCAATGCTCGCCAGGTTCAGGGCCTCGGTATTGGGAGTTCGACCGGTCGCCACCAGCAGCTGATCGGCTCGCAAGTTGCCGGCAGGCGTCTCGACGATGAACTCGTTGTCGCTATAGTCCATGTTGCTGGGTGTGGTCTGGCGAAGCACCTCAATCCCTTCCCGTTTAAAAGCCGCCTCTATGGCTTCCCCAATTGCAGGGTCCTCACTGGACAACAAACGGCTCCGGGCTAAAACAGTAACCTTGCTACCGAGTCTGGCGAATGCCTGAGCCAATTCCAGGGCAACGAAACCGGCACCAATCACGATCAGCCGTTTGGGAACCGTATCCAGCGCCAAAGCACTGGTTGATGTCAGGTAAGGAGTGTTTGCCAGCCCCGTAATTGCCGGCTCTGCCGGTCTGGCTCCGGTTCCAATAAAGGCGCGATCAAAATGAACCGTTTTTTCACCACCCTCAGCCAACGTGACTACCAGGCTATCTGTGCCGAGAAAGCGGGCCTCACCGTTCAGGACTGTGATGTCCTTGTGTTCTCGAAGTATCTTTTCGTACTTGGTGTCACGCAGCTCTTCCACTCGTGCCTGCTGTTGCTGAAGCAGTTTCGCTCGGTCTACCTCAGGAGCCGCAGCACTGATGCCCGCGTCAAACGGGCTTTCTTTTCGCAGGTGCGCGATATGTGCTGCACGAATCACTATCTTCGAGGGCACGCAGCCAACATTTACGCAGGTGCCGCCGACAGTCCCACGTTCAATCAGGGTGACGCGGGCACCGCGCTCTGTTGCCTTCAGGGCAGCCGCCATGGCGGCACCACCACTGCCGATTACCGCAATATGCAGTTTGGTGTCATTTTTCACTCGGGAAACTCCTTTGAGCTTTGGAATTGCTCTCGTGGCTGGCCTCATAGTGTTTTTTCCGCCAGAACGCATAGACCGTGAGGCCAATGAATACCGCCAGTGCCGGAAGAAGCACATAGTCGAGATAGCCCGTCAGGGCGGCCAGTCCCACGGTGGACATCAAAATGACCAGAATCGGTGTGAAGCAGCATAGTGCAACCAGAATAGTCCCTACTATGCCAACCCTAAGCAGGTTCTTCGGATTCTTCATTGCCCCTCCGGGGTCGCCTCGAAGGCCGTGGGAGTGGAGGGGTAACCAGCGTCGCTCGTGGCCTTGGTGAGCGCCTCTATGGAAGTGAGCGCATCGTCAAAGGTGACGACGGCTTCTCGATCAGGGTAGCTCACGGAAACTTGCGATACCCCTTCCACCTTACTTAAAGCCAGCTTGACGGTGATCGGACACGCAGAACAGGTCATGTCAGGCACCGAGAGAGTCACTTTTTGAGACGCAGCCCAGGTGGACATGCTGAGCAAAGTGAGGAACATGGCAAGTACAAGCTGTTTACGCATGAGGAAAATCTCCGTTTAGTAGAATAGGGGCAAAATGTAAGGGAACACTAAAGCGACCAGTACCAGAGCCGTAACTACCCAAAAGATCACCTTATAGGTCTTTCGGACTTGAGGGATCGCACACGTTTCACCGGGTGAGCATTGCTCTACAGGGCGATAGATTCGTCGCCAGGCGAGGTACATGGCGACGATGGCCGCGCCAATGAACAGCGGTCGATAGGGCTCCAAAGATGTCAGATTGCCGATCCAGGCACCGGAAACGCCCAGAGTGATAAGTACCAATGGCCCGAGACAGCAAGCCGAGGCGAGAATTCCAGCAATCCCCCCGACAGCGAGAGAAGCACCTCCGGATTTAGATTTGAATTTCGACATGACGTTTACACCTGTTGCCCATGGACTTGATGAGATAAGGTTACTTCCGTAGTCAACTACGGAGTCAAGCAGCATGTCGGTTAAAGCCAATTCAATGACTATTGGCGGCTTGGCCAGGGCGGCCAACGTAAATGTAGAGACGATCCGCTATTACCAGCGGCGTGGTCTGTTATCGGAACCCAAGCGGCCTCCGGGTGGCATTCGACGCTACGGTTTCGCCGATATTGATCGGTTGACCTTTGTGAAAACGGCGCAGCACCTGGGTTTCAGTCTCGACGAGATAAGCGATCTTCTGCGGCTGGAAGATGGCACCCACTGTGAGGAAGCCAGTGCGCTCGCCGAGCACAAGCTGAAGGATGTGCGTGAAAAGATCGAAAGGCTGGTCAAAATTGAGATGGCTCTGAGCGATATGGTCAGTCAATGCCACGCACAGCCGGACAGCATCGCGTGCCCGCTCATTGCTTCGTTACATGAGGGAGGTATTGGGACAAGAGGCCAAAAGGGTTAGCTTCTGAACCAATCAACCTCTTGGGTTCTACCCGGTTTCCAAGGACGGCTTTAAAACGTCCGTGGACTTACCCCGGTGCAGTAATTGAAAACCAGAAAGACCTTTTCAGCGCGCGGCTCAAGATGGGATCACCGGACGTATACCGCTTTTTGGTCAATTCGATCGTTTCTGAATGTCCGCTTTTGTTTAGCTGAGGCCCGTGAGTCGCCTTGGTCGCAAAGCGAACATTCGAAGTAGCGCCCAGAGCACCAACTTTCAGCCGTAAAAGGTCACGGATCGTAGAGACTAAAAGCCAGCTACTGGGCCGTTTTCACAAACGTCAGCCTATCAAACTCGCCAGACACTAAGCGTCTGTTAAACAGAAGTATTTGAAGGCTTCTCGATCACTCTACCTTCAGATTTTGCTGGTATTGCAGCATTTGCTCCATCATCAGCTGCATTTGATCCATGCGCTCCTGCATCATCTGAATTTGTTGTTCGGTAGTCGGACCATCACCATTTTTTGGTTGGCTGCCATTCATCATATGCTGGCCCCCCATCATGCCCCGTTGGCCCCGCATCATGCCGGGGCCCATCATACCGTGATGCATAAAACCCATTTGCTCTTGCATCGCCTCTCTGTGTTCTCGCATCAATTGTTGCCGTTCTTGCGGTGAAGCTTCATCAGGAATGCGTTGCATCAGCTGGTTCATGTGGGACCAGTTCTGGTGCATCTGCTGCATTTGCTCCTGATCCATCATCATGCCAGGACCATGCCCTTGCCATGAGCCTTGATCACCATGCGCTAGCACGAATGCAGGAAAAACCAACAACGCAGCGGTTGCTGTAAGTCTTTTAAATGAAATCATAAAGTTTACCCCCGAAAAAAATTAGATGCCCACACCATCGCACTTATCATTGTAGATCTTTATCCAGACAAACGCCGATTTTGACGACTACTAGAGTAGATTAGTCATTGACCCTGTAGTAGCTACAGGGTTTTAAATGACATCATTTGCACGATAACCGGAGCCGAGAAAATGAGCAAACCCTGCAATGGGCAGTGTGGCAGTGAAGACTCTGTCGTAG
Organism: Marinobacter sp. BW6; assembly: GCF_008107725.1. Lineage (GTDB taxonomy): Bacteria > Pseudomonadota > Gammaproteobacteria > Pseudomonadales > Oleiphilaceae > Marinobacter. Next base: position 555,501 of record NZ_VIRN01000061.1, on the reverse strand, counting down.
ATGACAAGTTTCAGGGACGCGCCACCGCCGAAACAGGTAGCCAGCTAAGCACCTACAGAATACCAAAAATGGATTGTCCCTCGGAAGAGCGAATGATTCGAATGGCACTGACTGGCGTTGAAAACATTCAGTCGCTGTCATTCGATTTATCGGGTCGTACGTTGGAAATTATCCACCATGGAGAAACCGGTCCTATTACCAGCAAACTGGAAAACCTGGGCCTGGGCGCTTCCTTGCAGAGGACAGAAGACGCCAGCGCTGAATCCGTCAGAGCGGCTGAATCGTCTATAGCCAACGAAAGCGAAGAATCCGGCACTTTATGGATACTGCTGGCAATCAACGCTCTGATGTTTCTGGTCGAGATGACGATGGGCCTGATCGCCCAGTCCGCTGGCTTGATCGCAGACTCGCTAGACATGCTTGCTGATGCTGCGGTTTACGGGCTCGCGCTTTACGCTGTTGGGCATGGCATCAAAATGCAGGTCAGGGCTGCGCATGTTGCTGGTGTTCTTCAGCTTATTCTTGCCGCCGGTGTACTGATTGAAGTTGGCAGGCGTTTTCTGTTTGGCAGTGATCCCCAATCGTTAATGATGATGACTGTCGCCTCTGTTGCTCTCGTTGCCAACATCAGTTGCCTTCTCCTGATCGCCAAACATCGTGAAGGCGGTGCTCACATGAAAGCCAGCTGGATATTTTCAGCCAACGACGTGGTCATCAACCTGGGGGTAATACTTGCGGGGCTGCTCGTTGCCTGGACCGGGTCCAACTACCCAGATCTGATTATTGGGGGAATTGTTGGTGCCATCGTATTGATAGGTGCCAAACGCATACTGGCACTGAAAGGCTGAACCTTTCGGGGTCAGGTGTTCGATTATTGGCCCGTCGTTGCCTTCATGGGGAGTAAACATCCATGCACAGTGAATTGAAGGCGTCCTATCTTACGGAGCTTGAAGCGGCACGCGTTGCGGAATGGGCGGGCGATTTCCAGACAGCCTTCGCTCACCTTGAGCGAGCCCATATCCTCAGCCAGAAATTTGCTCTGGCGCACGCTGCAACCCATCTGCGAATGCTCAGACTAGGGTGGCGGACAAGAGACGTTCGTGAAGTGCTGGGGCAGTCAATTCGAACCATTGCCGCCCTGGTCTTTTCCCGAATTTGGGTTCCGGTCGGAAATACCGGTCGCGCAAATGTCAGCGCGTTTGCACCCATGCCGGTGCCCGAAGGCTTGGCCGAGGTGCTGGGAAAAACACGCGATCAGTAGGGTTACGCTCAGCGTACCGCAAATCAGTGGCAAGCCCTTGACCCTGTAGTTGCTAAAGGGTTCATAGCTACGCCAGCATCGTTGTTGATCATTGATAGAGGCAAAAATGCACGATCACAGTCACGACCACAGCCATCATTTCGACACCCATAACCGCTCCTTTGCGATTGCTGTGTTCCTCAACATCCTGTTTGTCGTCATCGAAGCAGTGTACGGGGTTATATCCGGCTCGCTGGCGCTGCTTGCTGATGCCGGCCACAACCTCAGCGATGTTATGGGGTTGATCATGGCCTGGGCAGCCAGTTGGCTGGCCAGCAAAGCGGCAACCAACGCAAAGACCTATGGCCTGAAGAAAACCACGATTCTGGCGGCCCTGTTTAACGCTCTGATTCTGATCGCCGCTGTCGGTGGTATTACCTGGGAAGCCATTCAGCGCCTGACAGATCCTGCCGACGTCGCCGGGCTGACCGTGGTGATCGTGGCTGGCATTGGGGTACTGATTAACGGCGCAACCATGATGCTCTTTCTCAAAGGGCAGAAAGGGGACATCAATATCCGGGGCGCTTTCTTGCATATGGCCGCAGATACCGCAGTGTCGGTCGGCGTCGTGATCTCCGGCACGATATTGATGTTCACCAACCTGACCTGGATTGATCCAATTGTGAGTCTCGTTATTGCCGTTGTGATCTTTGTGGGCACCTGGCAGTTGCTGAAAGACTCCGTCAACCTAGCGGTAGATGCCGTCCCCAAAGGGATTGATCCTTCGGCTGTCCATGAACGTCTTGAAAGCTTGCCAGGAGTAATATCGGCCCATCACCTCCACATCTGGGCTCTGAGTACCACCGAAAACGCGCTAACCGTTCACCTGGTGAAACCCGACCCCGAGAGTGACGACCAAGTGATCAGTGAGGCCGCTGAAATGCTGAATCAGCACTTTGGCATCCAGCATACGACTGTTCAGTGGGAGCGTCGTGAGGGCCAGTGCCCAAATACATTGTTTTGCTGAATGTTGAAAAAAGGTGGCGCACGTTTGGTGGCAGCCGCTGCATCTAGGGCAGCCCGATCAACGCCCTCCTTTTTTCCTCATCATGAGATTCGGAAAGGACACGCCCTCTCATGTCAGATAATTCGCTTTGATCGTGAATTCAAATAAACGTTCGGCATAGTAATTACTTATAACGCTGAAGGCAGCGGTGCGTCTCACGGGTCCGCTGACCTGACTTGTTATTTATGGTTTTGATTGGAGCAAGTCGCCACATACCAGTAAGCTGAAAATATCCCATAAATGAAGTTCAAGGTGATCACAACCATTGGCATAGCGATGCCAAACTCCAAACCTAGTACACCCTTGTTCATTGAAGGAAAAACAACAAGCAGCACCATTGCTGAAGGAAAGATACTAGCCGCCATGCCACGTAATATGGTGCGATCTTTCCAAACGGGTATTAGTAATCGCAGCATCCACAACCCACCCCAGATCATTCGCTGATACAACCAAGGTGCGGTGAAATCTGGTTTCATTGATATACCAATAAGGTCTGATAACCCTACCTTTCCCATAAACCAGATATTGAAGCTGTCCAAAAGCCCGCCTAAGGCTCCGCCTGTAAACGCCCCACTTATGTTACGAACGTATTTCATTAAACTCTCCGGGCTTTCTTCGATTCGAGGCAACCCCCAGAGTAACAGCTTGCTAGTTTGAACTCGCACTAAATCCAGTCGGTTCTTTCAATCTAGAACCGAATCACAGTGCGAGGCCAATGTTCGCTTTTGTTTAAAAGCCGGCTTGCATTTGTCGATAAAGGTCACTGCGAGGCAGGTCAGTATGTGGTATTTGAAAATCTTCGAGACGAACTAGCAACGAAGGCGGAAAAGAGATTAGAGATTGGAGAGTCTATTGGAGCTAGAGGAAGAAATGCACTAGAGAAAGGAGTCTGAACTTCAGGGACCGTTAACCGTTACCCAGGGCAGGGTCGAACGAGAGACTGTGGAGCGATATCGCATATTTGAGGAGCTTTGTCAGGCCAAAAGAAAGACCGAGGCCCTTGAGGCGACCATCGAATCGATGTCGAATCAGATTGACCACCCAAAAGAAATAGAGTCTTCCTGACTTACTTACCAATCTTACTTATTAAGAATGCATCATCCACCCTGGAAATTGCGCCGCCTTGGCGGTGGCCATCATCAAGTCATCCTCGGTTATACTCACAAGTGTGACAATCGCAACCGGAGATACGCCATGGATGCTGCAACTCAACAGTCTCGCCGCGACGCTGCGTTTCAGATACTGACAACGTGGAGGCTGGACCCGCAGCAGAAAGACCAGTTGCTGGATGAGTATGAAAATGTCTTGAGTGTGCTCTCAATTGCAGACTCCCTCTATGCAATCTATGAAGGTGACGCTGACCGAGCCAGCCGATGGCCATCGCGTCCAAACGCCGCCTTTGGTGGCCAGACACCGCTAGAAGCAATGCTGTCTGGCGATTGTGAGCGAGTACGCAAGTACCTTAAGTATCACGTCTACAACGCGTAAAGCGTTAAGGGGTGGTCGGCTCAGTCCGCAGCCCGAAGAGCGAGGACACGGTCTCTTTACGTCGATTCACAGGGAGTATCCTGGCGAAGGGGGTTGCAATCTTCGACTGCAACCCCTCACCAAGAATCTTCTGGTTTCTGGCTATACGCGATTTGAAAAAACCTTTGCGATTAATTTCCTTTCAAAACACAATATAGGTTATGTCTCTGCCACCCACCCACCCATGCTCAACGATCAGAGGCCTATCTTGTTTCTCAGATATTGAAATGCACAAACCCGTGAAAGTTATTTTTAACTCAGATATACTATGGTTCTGATCTAACTGTCTGATTAATTTGAATAAAATGTGGATTTTGAGAGGCCTGGCTGTTGGGGGTGACTGTGCACTTTTTAAAATGCACAATCCGATATTGGTGGTTCAACCCACCCAACCTAACGGATTGTGCAGTTTTTCAGTCGTATAATTGTGTTGGGCGTGCCGTTCAATATCGCCTCCTATGCCTTGTTGACGCACATGATCGCCCAGCAGTGCGACCTGGGTGTCGGTGAGTTCGTGCATACCTTTGGCGATTGCCACCTTTACCAGAACCACCTCACCGACGATATTGTCTTCGAGCAGCTAAAGCGCGAGCCCCGCGCGTTGCCGACACTGGTGATCAAGCGCAAGCCTGCGAGTATCTTCGAGTACGAACTGGAAGACTTCGAGTTTGAGGGCTATGACCCCTGCCCGGGCATCAAGGCGCCGATTGCCATCTGACCGAACCCAGAAGAGGCGAGTACATGAGAAAAGCCCTGATCGTCGCCATGTCCCGTAACCGGGTCATTGGACGTAACAACAATCTGCCCTGGTATCTGCCGGGTGATCTGCGTTATTTCAAACAGGCCACCATGGGCAAGCCTATTATTATGGGCCGGAAGACCTGGGATTCGATCGGTCGGCCATTGCCGGGGCGGATGAACGTGGTGATCTCGCGGAATGAAGCCTGGGAAGCACCAACCGGAACGGTGGCCGCGACGTCATTGCCCGAAGCGCTGGTAAAGGCCGAGGCGCAGGCAGAGCTGGAAGGTGGCGACGAAGTGATGATCATTGGTGGCGGGCAGATCTACGCCGAGGCGCTGCCAATGGTTGATCGCATGTACATCACCCAGGTGCACGCTGAGGTGGACGGGGATGCGTTTTTTCCGGAAGTAAACTGGGATGAGTGGGAAGAAGTCGGACGGGAGGATTTCTCCGCGTCCGATAATAACCCTTACGACTACAGTTTCGTGGTCTATCAGCGCCAGGCTTAAGCCTGGCGAGGTGGGCGCTTGCCTGCGGGCTTGCCGCCCTTGCCGGGAGGCTTACCGCGACCACCGGGGCCACCGGGACCGCTACGTCCTTTCGGGCCACCTTTCTTGAAACCGCCTTTCGGGCCCTTGCGATTCTCGCCTGGACGGCCGCCGCCACCTTTGCGATCACGGCGAGGAGGTGTTGCCGACACGGTTGGCAAAGCCTCCGGCTGCTCCAACGGCAGGGAGCCTGGCTGAGCTGCTTCCATCCAGCAGGCGAGGGCGCCGGCTACCATGGCCATATCCATCTCATTGCGTTCGGCAATCTCGTCCAGCAGGGCCATAGTCTTGGCCAGCTTCTTGTCTTCGGCGAACGCCAGCAGCTGGGTTTCAAACTGCTGCTCCCGCATTTTCTTGAGCTCGACGGGCGATGGCAACTCGTAAGCTTCCATCGGCGAGTTCGTTGCCCGTTCGAGCGTTCTCAGCCAACTGCGCTCGCGGGGTGTTACCAGCAGGATCGCCTTGCCCTCGCGACCGGCACGACCGGTACGGCCAACCCGATGGATGTATGCTTCAGTGTCGTAGGGCACGTCGTAGTTGATGACGTGCGTGATACGGGACACGTCCAGACCGCGCGCTGCCACATCGGTGGCAATAATAATGTCTTTCTTGCCACGCTTCAGGTCTTCAACCGTTTGTTCCCGCTGGCGTTGATTCAGGTCTCCGCTCAGGGGCGCGACTGCATGGCCCCGAGCCGAGAGTTTTTCGGCCAGCATGGTGGTTTCCGCTTTGGTGCGCACGAAAATAATGGCGGCATCAATCGGCTCAACTTCCAGAATGCGGGTCAGGGCATCCAGCTTGCGCTCAGCATAGACAGGCAACACGAACTGTGAAATTCGCTCAACAGTGCGGGTCTCGCTCTCGATCTTCACTTCCGTTGCGTTGCGAAGATAGGTTTGGGCAACCTTCTTGATCTGGGGCGGCATGGTGGCCGAGAACAGGGCGCGCTGACAGTTCTCTGGCGTCTTCGCCAGAATCGCTTCCACGTCGTCGATGAAACCCATGCGCAGCATTTCGTCGGCTTCATCGAGAACCAGTGCTTTCAGGCTGTCGAGTTTCAGCGTGCCCTTGCGCAGGTGGTCGAGCATACGGCCCGGCGTGCCCACGATAACCTGGGCGCCGCGGCGAAGACCCTTGATCTGGGGGTAAAAATCCTGACCGCCGTAGATCGGCAGAACATGGAAGTTACGGAACTTGCTGGCGTAGGTGGTAAAGGCTTCGGCCACCTGGATGGCCAGTTCCCGTGTTGGCGCCAGAACCAGAATCTGGGGATCGGTAACAGAGGCGTCAATCCGGCTCAGCAGAGGCAGTGCAAACGCCGCGGTTTTACCGGTTCCGGTCTGGGCAACGCCCAGCAGATGGTTACCGGCAAGCAGCGCGGGTATCGCCTGGGCCTGGATGGGAGACGGGGTTTCATAGCCAACGGCGGATACAGCTTCAAGTACGGCTGGATCAAGCCCCAGTTCGGCAAAGGACAATTCAGACATTGATTCACTCGGAATTCGGGAGGTAGAGCATTGCCGGGCAATGCATGATGTGCGCGTATTATAGCGGTTTTGTTGCTGCTTTAATACGCAAAAAACCTGGCATGGCTGTAGGTAGTTGCCGGGGACTTGCCATTGCGTTGCCGTCCGATCTTGGGCAGTCTTCGTAACTATCCCGATAGGTTGCTAACAGGAACATGAGATGACCTTTGACGAATTATTGCGGGCGGCCCGTGAAAGCCAGGAACTGGTTATGCCTGGGAGCTGGTCCCAGGGTAGAGCCACGTTTGGTGGTTTGACGGCAGCACTGATGTTTGAACGCATGCAAAAGCTTGTTGCCGAGGGCCGTGCCATGCGGTCGTTGCAGGTATCGTTTGTGGGGCCGGTGGAGCCGGAGGAGCCTGCCAGCTTTGAGGCGGAGATTCTGCGCGAAGGTAAGGCGGTCAGTCAGGTACAGGGGCGCATTGTCCAGAAAGGAGAAACCCGGCTGGTCTGCCTGGCCAGTTTTGGCGGAGATCGGGAGTCGGAGGTACAGGTGGCCGCCCTTCCGGCACCTGAAGCAACACCGGTCAGTCAGTGCATGGGGCTGGATTATATCGAAGGCGTTACCCCGGAATTTATTCAGCAGATCGAGATGCGCTGGGCCTTCGGTAACCTGCCGTTCAGTGGTAAGGGTGGCCGCGAGCTTGGTGGCTGGATGCAGTTTCGGACGCCTCCGGAGACCTTTTCCGATTCCCATATCATTGCCCTGGTTGATGCCTGGCCGCCTGCAGTCCTGCCGTATGTGAAGCAGCGGGTGAGGACCAGTTCTCTGAGTTGGGCGCTGGATATTGTGCATCCCAGGCCCGTTATGGAGCCGGGAGACTGGCTGTTGTACAAGGTCTCGATAGACCAGGCGGGAGCCGGGTACGGCCACACCCAGGCAGGGATTTGGACCGCCAAAGGCGAGCTGGTGGCTTTGAGTCGCCAGACGGTAACCGTGTTTGGGTAGGAGAAATGGCGGCTCAGGCCGCCATTTCTGATTTCAGGGCATCAATGATGATGCGGGCGAAATCTTCCGGTGAATCTTCCTGCAGAAAATGCCCGCCACGAAGAGTAATGTGGGGTTGGCCGTGGGCGCCGGGAATCCGGCGCTGCATATGCCTGTCGCCGCCCCGTGTAATTGGGTCGCCACTGCTGAAACAGGTGATGAACGGCTTCTTCCATTTTTCCAGAACCTGCCAGGCGGCCTTGTTGGCGTCGCTGTCCGGCGTGCCCGGTTCGGTCGGAACCAGCTTTGGAAACGCTCTGGCGCCCGCCTTGAAGTCCGCCGATGGAAAAGGGGCCTCGTAGGCGGCAATTTCTGCCTTGCTCAGGGTACGATCAGTGCCCAGTTGTACGATGCGTCCAACCGGGAACCAGGGGCTGTGAGTGGCGAAGGCCTTCCACATCGAGAAGACAGCAGGCACAGCCGCTTCGCCGGTTGGCAGCATGCCATTCCCCACAATGATGCGGCTAAAGCGCTGGTGGTGTTCCGCTGCCAGTCGCAGGCCCAGTAATGACCCCCAGTTCTGGCACACGAGGGTGATGTTGGTGAGGTCGAGCTGTTCCAGCCAGCTGGCCAGCCATGTCAGGTGGCGGCCATAACTGTAGTCAGCCACCGACGCCGGCTTGTCCGATTTGCCGAAGCCGACAAGGTCGGGAGCCAGCACCCGATGCCCGGCGTTTGCCACCAGGGGAATCATGTGCCGGTAAAGGTAGGACCAGGATGGCTCGCCATGGAGCATGAGGACCGGCGAAGCGCTTCGCGGGCCCTCGTCAACATAGTGCATCCGGAGCCCGGGTTCTACGTCGAGATGGTGTGGAGCAAAGGGGTAATCCGGAAGACCTGCGAAGCGGGCTTCATCGGTTCTCAGAATACGCATGCCATCGACTGTCCTGACTGATTGGTTGCGTGATTGCCGGGGGCATTCAGTGATAAGAACGCCCTAATACAATCGTCAAAGATCAGGATAAAGCAGATGGAAAATTTGTGTGTTTGAGTTGCGTAACAGAGCGTTGCCGCTTTGAATCAGGACGCAATGCCGAATAGGCGCTCGGGGTTGTCAACGCGGGCCAGAGCCCCGTCGCAACAATTGACGGCGCCGCAATCGTCGGCTGAGCAGAGGCCGATGGTCCGGCATTCCGTGTTCTGGTTCTGGCTGCCTTGGTTCCGGAAAATCCGGGCCCTGGAGAGAATCGAGTGGCAGTGGCCGCAAAGCAGGGTGGGTACCGCGCTGCCCTCGGCCAAAAGCGCTGTGTATTGCTGTTGTTCAGTCATAAATATCCTCCTGATACTGCCCAACATATGGGCCAAGTATGACATTTCAAAGTCGGGATGCCGCTGTTATACGGCTTAACCGTCAGGATCGACCAGTGGCCGGCGATTGGAGCGCTTGTCATCCCAGTCAAGCTCCTTGGGGTCATACCAGCCTATGGCCTGCAGTACTCTTTCCCGTGTCTGTGGCGACAGTGTAGGCCAGAGCTCCTGAAAGTCTTCGAGGCCGAGTTCCCGTTGCTTCTGTTGCTTGCTCTGAAGTCGGTTGATGATCCGTGGCAGCTGCAGGGCCTCGCCGAGCTGACCGGGCACCATGACTTCCTGGCCCATCACCTTGCGTCGGTGAGTTCTGGCGGCCAGAACCTTGCGCAACTCTGTGGCCGCATCCAGGGCTGTTTCTATGGTGAAGGTTTCCAGTTCCAACAACATGACCTGTCTATTAGTTGATCAACAACCGTCCACTATAACCCGAAGATAGCTACAGTGGCCACGCCAGCGTGGTAGGGTAGAATGGCTCGGTAAATTGCAGAACCAACATCAGGGAACCGCATAAACTATGTACGCAAAACTTGAAACACGGACTTTTCTGGCGTTGCTGGTCGGCGTTTCCCTTGCCTTTGTATTTCTAATGAAACCCTTCTTCGGGCCCATATTCTGGGCGGTCGCCATTGCCCTGATTTTCCACCCGGTGCAGCAATTGCTAGTGCGAAAACTGGGGGACAGGCCCAATGTGAATGCTCTGATCACCCTGTGCATCTGCATGTTTATCGTGGTCATCCCGGTTTTGGTTCTGGTGACTTCACTGGTGGCCGAGGGCGTCGCGCTTTATCAACAAATCCAGAGCGGTGAAATACGGCCCGGGGAATACATAGATCGGGTCAACCAGTCATTTCCTGCTATTCAGGCGTTCCTTGCGCAGTTCGATATCAGCTTTGCCGAGCTCAGAGACCGGGCGGTGAGCATTTTTGTTGGAGGAAGCCAGTTCCTGGGTAAGCAGGCGTTGGGCGTGGGCCAGAATACCTTCCAGTTTTTCCTGGGCCTGGCGTTGATGGTGTATCTTGCGTTCTTCCTGCTGCGGGATGGCAATGCGCTGGTAGAGCTTATTATCCGGGCTCTGCCACTCGGAGACGAACGGGAGCGGTTGCTGTTTGCCAAGTTTGCGGAGGTGACCCGCGCTACCGTCAAGGGGAACCTGCTGATCGCGATCATCCAGGGGGCTCTGGGCGGGCTGATTTTCTGGGTTCTCGGAATCAGTGGCGCTTTGCTCTGGGGGGTGGTCATGGCGATTGTATCGCTTCTGCCTGCGGTGGGTGCCGCGCTGGTCTGGGTGCCTGCTGCCATCTACCTGGCGGCGGTAGGAGATGTGATCGAGGCGTCGATACTGACAGCCTTCGGCGTGGTGGTCATCGGGCTGGCGGACAACCTGCTGCGTCCGGTACTGGTTGGTCGGGATACCAAGCTTCCGGACTACATTGTTCTACTGTCGACCCTTGGTGGCATCGTCATGTTCGGCATCAACGGATTTGTGATGGGGCCATTGGTGGCGGCGCTCTTTATGGCTTTCTGGGGGATTTTTATCCGTGAGTTCAGCGAGGAGGCCCACCGCCTACCGGTCAGTATCGACGATGAGGCGCGAGGGCAGAGCCAGGAATCGGGGCATGATGTCCGGTAAGGCGACATGCGACGAAAGTATGGTAGTCTTTTAATCGTTTGCCCCAGCCTGTGGAGATAGGCACCACATAACAAGAAAGAAACGGATATCGGTGAGATATCAGGAGTTAAGCAGGTGAGTACCATGAGAAAAGCAACTACCCGACTGGGACGCCTGGCCGCTGCGGCCGGATTGGCGGTCACACTGGGCTTTGCCCCTGCGGCCTTCGCGGATGAGATCGTTGCACTCAAGAATGCGCTCTACGGAGCAGGGTACGACATTACCAATGTCAGCCCGCAGATGGATGACTCAACCCGGTCCGCGCTGACCCGGTTCCAACAGGATAACGGTCTTCAGGCTACCGGTAGCCTGGACGATCCTACCAAAGAAGCCCTGGGCATGATCTCCGTCCAGGTTGCCGCTTCGGCGCCATCACAGTCCACCGCATCCAGCACCGCACCGGCTCAGGAGTCGGCTTCTTCCGCGGCAGAAACCTCGGCCCCGGAGCCTGAGCAGGACGACGCCATCGAAGAAGAGGAAGATGGCGGCTGGTCGCTCTGGTAGTCCGAGTTTCCTGAACAAAAAAAGCCCGGCGAGGATTCCCTGCCGGGCTTTTTTGTTGGTTCAGGTTCGGAATGTTCAGTCGAGTTTTTCGAGATCCCGAACGGCGCCCTTATCGGCACTCGTGGCCAGTAACGCGTAGGCTTTCAGGGCGGCAGAGACCTTGCGGTCCCGGGGCAGGTCCGGTTTCCAGCCCTTCGCGTCCCGGACTTCACGGCGACGATCCAGCTCGTGCTGGTCCAGTCCAACGTTGATGCTCCGGTTCGGAATGTCGATACGGATTGTATCGCCATTTTCGATCAAACCAATGGCCCCGCCGGAGGCAGCTTCCGGCGATGCGTGACCGATGGACAGGCCGGAGGTGCCTCCGGAGAAACGTCCGTCTGTCAGCAGGGCGCAATCTTTCCCGAGGCCTTTGGATTTCAGGTAACTGGTCGGGTAAAGCATTTCCTGCATGCCGGGCCCGCCCTTCGGGCCCTCGTAACGAATAATCACCACTTCGCCCGATTTCACTTCATCACTGAGAATTCCCGCTACTGCAGAATCCTGGCTCTCGAAGACCCGTGCCTTGCCCTCGAAAACAAAAATGCTTTCGTCCACGCCCGCGGTTTTAACCACGCAGCCGTCGAGGGCAATGTTGCCATAAAGCACCGCCAGACCGCCCTCAGAGCTATAGGCGTTCTCAACTGAGCGGATGCAGCCGGTTTCCCGGTCACCATCCAGGGTTGGCCAGCGGGTGCTCTGGGAAAATGCGGTCTGGGTGGGAATGCCAGCTGGTCCGGCTTTGTAGAATTCGACCACTTCGGTGGTCGGCGATCGCATGATATCCCAGGTCTCCAGGGCCTCTTTCATGGTCTTGCTGTGCACAGTGGGAAGATCGGTGTTGATCAGCCCGCCCCGTTCCAGCTCACCGAGAATGCCCATGATGCCGCCGGCCCGGTGCACGTCTTCCATATGATATTTGGGCGAATTGGGTGCCACCTTGCACAGCTGCGGGACCCGGCGTGACAGTTGGTCGATTTCGTTCAGGGTAAAGGGAACACCACCTTCCTGGGCTGCCGCCAACAGGTGGAGGATGGTGTTGGTTGAGCCGCCCATGGCAATGTCCATGACCATGGCGTTTTCAAAAGCTGCCGTCGAGGCAATGCTCAAAGGCAGTACGCTGGCATCGTCTTGCTCGTAATAGCGGCGCGCATTCTCCACAATCTGTCGACCGGCGTTCAGGAACAGTTGTTCTCGATCGGCGTGCGTGGCCAGCAGTGAGCCGTTGCCCGGAAGCGCCAGGCCAATGGCTTCGGTCAGGCAGTTCATCGAGTTGGCCGTGAACATGCCGGAGCAGGAACCGCAGGTGGGGCAGGCGCTACGCTCGTACTCTTCCACTTGTTCATCGGAGGCGTTGGGATCCGCGGCAATGACCATTGCGTCCACCAGGTCCAGCTTGTGCTCGGACAGCTTGGTTTTACCCGCCTCCATGGGTCCGCCGGACACGAAAATCGTGGGAATGTTCAGGCGCATGGCGGCCATTAGCATGCCCGGAGTAATTTTGTCGCAGTTGGAAATGCATACAAGGGCGTCGGCACAGTGGGCGTTCACCATATACTCTACAGAGTCCGCGATGATTTCTCGGGAGGGTAGGGAGTACAGCATGCCGTCATGGCCCATGGCGATGCCATCGTCTACTGCTATGGTATTGAATTCCTTGGCTACGCCTCCGGCAGCCTCGATTTCGCGACACACCAGCTGGCCGAGGTCTTTGAGATGCACGTGACCGGGCACGAACTGGGTGAAGGAGTTGGCCACGGCAATAATCGGTTTGCCGAAGTCCCCGTCTTTCATACCGGTGGCGCGCCAAAGGGCACGGGCGCCGGCCATATTGCGGCCTGCGGTGGATGTCCGCGAACGATATTGAGGCATGGTGTTCTGTTCTCTCTGTTGTTACCTGGTGACGATAAGCAAAAAACAGAGGATACCAGATTAGACTCGAGGCGCATGGTTGTTTTCCGGGGCTCTGTTTACAATAGGTAACAGAGTTGCCAACTATTCTTCAGGTTTGAATCGACAAGGAGTATGCCTATGGCTGGCCAGGAAAGCCTGCCGCTTCGTCGTCTTAAAGAGTTTCAGCCGTTGAACCGACTGACGGATGACCAGCTGGTCCTGCTCGCCAGCCGAGCAGAGCGTCGGACCCATGGGCCCGGGCAGCGGGTTCTGGAGCGCGGTGTTCGGGATGGTCTCGACTTCTTTCTGATTGCCGGCAAGGTGGAGCTGGAGTCCCTGGATGGTCGCAAGTCGATCATCGAAGCCGAGACGGAGAAAGCGCACAATCCGATTGCTCGGCTCCAGCCCCGGATGTACCACGTAACGGCCGTTAAACCCTCGGAGTTCCTGGTTGTCGAACAGGAAATTCTGAATCAGCTGCTGCGTTCGGCACCGGTGGAGCAGGTTGAAATGGATTCCGGTGAGGGCAGCGGCGGGATTGAGAGCGAGGAACACCATCTGCTGATGGAGTTCCTTTCGGAGCTGAGATCAAACCAGGTGAAGCTGCCCAGTGTGCCGGATGTGGCCTGGAAGGTCCGGCGGGCGGTGGATCGTGAAGAGTCGACGGCGGACCAGGTGGCCCTGGCGGTGTCTGCGGATCCGGCCATGGCGGCCAAGCTTGTGCGCGCTTGCAACAGTCCTTTGTATCGTGGGTTCAGTGATGTCCGGAATGTCCGTGAGGCAGTCGTCCGTCTGGGTATGCGTACCACCCGGCAGTTGGTGACGGTGTTTTCCATGCGGGAGGTATTCAAAACCCGTCAGGCGTCGTTGCAGAAAGAAATGGAAAAACTCTGGCGGCACTCCCGGGAGGTGGCGGCTCTGTGTTGGGTGCTTGCGGACCACGCCACCAAACTGAATCCGGAGGAGGCACTGCTGGCGGGGCTACTCCACGATATCGGCGTGGTCCCGATCCTGGTTCAAGCAGAGCACCATGTGAATCTCTTTGCCGATGAGGCCAATCTGAGTCACGCAATCAGCGAGCTCAGAGCGGAGGTGGGCACGGCGGTACTGGAAAACTGGTCGTTCCCGTCGGCATTTGTTGAGGCGATCCGCCACGCCGAGGACTGGGGCTATGAATGCCGTGAGACGTCGCCGCAACTGGTGGACGTGGTCATTGTGGCGCAATTGCATTCGATGATCGGTTCCAGCCAGAATGCCGAGCTGCCCCCGTTCGACCAGGTGCCGGCGTATCGGCGTCTGGGCGAGCTTGAACTCAATGCCTCACGCAGTTTACAGCTTCTGACGGAGGCCAGGGCCCGGGTCGACGAAGTTCAGCAATTGCTGGCCATCCGATGAACGTCCGGGCTGCGTAAACTGTGGAGTCTGTTTTCCGGTGACTGTTGCTCTTATGAATGTACCTCTGTTCCCCCTGAATTCCATCGTCCTGCCCAGGGGGAGGATCCCCTTGCAGCTGTTCGAACCGCGCTATATCGACATGCTTACCCGTTGTCTCAAGGAGGATCGCGGGTTCGTTGTGGTGCTGCTGCAGGAGGGCGGAGAGGCCGGTCGCACCGCAGCCTTCTACGACATTGGCACCTATGTCCGGATTATTGATTTCCAGCAGCTTGATAACGGCCTTCTGGGAATTACCGTCGAAGGAGAGTCCAAGGTGTCGGTGGTTCGCAGCTGGCAGCAGGAAGATGGGCTGAATGTCGGCGATGTCGAATATCTGGTTGAAGAGGCAGAGAGTGAGGTGCCGGAGCGTTTCAGCGAATTGCCTTCGGTGCTTAAAGCGCTGTTTCGGCATCCAGTCATCCGGGACCTGAACATGGACATCGACTATGGCGATGCCCGCGATGTTGGCTGGCGGCTAACGGAACTGCTGCCCCTGGACAAGCAGGAGAAACAGAAGCTGGTGGAGTTACAGGATCCACTGGAGCGGCTCAGCAGGCTTCAGGGACTTCTGGAAGCGTTGGAGGAAGGCTAGGCTCTAATACCCTTAACCCAGGGGCCGGAAATTGATGACCGCCTGGTCCCATGACAACGCGATATACCCGACTGCAATGACCAACCAGATGACCGCTGCAGCCACAATAGCTATATCCGGTGCCAGCGGTACTTTGTCGTAACGGCTGTAGCTGGCCCGCACCGCTCCGGTGACAGCCAGTGCAAGCAGCAGCCCCCCGATCACGTCCGTGAACCAGTGAACCCCCAGGTAAAGCCGACTCAGAGCCACCGGCACCAGTGGAAGAGACAGCAGCACATAGGATTGCCAGCGCTTGCGGTGCCGGCTTTCTCCGGCAGCAAAGCTTGCCAGCAGGGTGACCAGCAGGGTAATACCTGCCGTGTGACCGCTGGGGAAGGCGCCGGAATCGGGCGGCCCAATGACTTCGTCCGGCCGGGGGACGCCGAGCAAGGACTTCAGGCCCCAGACCAGAATAACCGTCACGACGACGGCAATCAGAATATGGACGGCCGCGGCATAATAACCCCGGAACAGCAGTGCTGCGCAGGCCAGGGCCCCGGCGGCCATCAATACCGGCGCGTCGCCAAGCAGCGTTATGGCAATGAAGGGGCCGTCCAGCAGGGGCTGTCGAAGCTGCTCGAACCAATGAAGAGTGGCCTGGTCGAATCCATCCAGCAGATTCGTTGCTGTTGCCAGCTGTCCCCAGATCAGCAACAGCGCGGAAGCGCCCAGAGCGAGCATGAGTGAGGCCAGTGGAAACTCACCCTCCCGGGCGGGACGCTGATTGGTGTAAAGACGCCAGAACCTGTTCGTGGCCTCGTATTGCGCCATCCATTGCTTCAGCCAGCGGTAGAAACGGCTGTTCTCACCGAGCCCCAGTTGAAAGCGCAAAAGGACGAAATAGACCACGGTCAGAGCAGCGAGGCTGATGCCGATCACCGCATAGAAGTGTGCTGGCGGCCTGATGTCGCTGGCCAAGGCACTGCCCACAAGAAACCCGGGGAAAATATAGACCGGTGCCCAGGCGATGGCCGAACCGATGTTGAAAGCCAGAAAGCGCCGCCAGGACATCATCAGGGCCCCAGCGACCAGGGGGATGACGGGGCGCACCGGCCCGACAAAGCGCCCGATGATCACGCTTTTACCGCCGTGACGGTTAAAAAAGCGCTCTCCGGTGAAGATGATTTTCGGGTAACGGCTCAGCGGCCAGACCGTTGTCAGGCGACCTTGAAGCAGCCGCCCAAGGCCAAAACTTGCCGTGTCGCCAGCAATGGCGCCCAGACCCGCCCAGAGTAGTGCTTCCGGCAACGCCATGCCGGTCTCACCGGCCAATACGGCTACGGCAAACAGGACGGCGACACCTGGGACTATAATGCCGGCTATCGCCAGGGATTCGATGAATGCGGTCGAAAACAGGGCCGCTGCCAGCCAGCCGGGATGAAGGCTCAGCCATGCCGACAGGTCGTTCAGCCAGGCACTACTCATGTTTCGATGGTTTCTCCCGGGCTGAACCAGACCGAATCAGTACCCCGTCTGCGAGCTTCCTCCATGGCCTGGTGGGCTCGCTTCCTGAGTGTGTCGGTCCGGGTATCGCCGCTGCCCCGGGTGGTGCAGCCCAGGCTTACGGTTGCTTTGCCAACCACCGGCCAATGGTGTTCTGCGATGGTACGGCGAATCCGTTCGGCAATCACTCTAACGCCTTCTTCCGGCGTAAACGGCAGGATCAGGAAAAACTCGGAATCTTTCAGGGTATACAGGGTATCGCCGGCACGAATCACGCCGAAGAGGTGTTCGGTCATATCCCGGAACAGGCCCTGAACTTGATCCCTGCCGTGGAGGTCGGCCACTTCATCCGCGTAATCAATACTCAGGTCGATCACGGAGAGGCAATGCCCGGTAGCGATGGCCCGGCTGATCTCTTTCTGCAGGGTTTCGTCCAGGAAACGGGCATTGTGAGCACCGGTCACCGGATCGGTAATGGCAAGATCCTCTGCCGACTGGGCCATGTGGTCATAGTGCCAGATGTACAGGGCTGCAACCGCCAGAAGACTGAAAAGCCCCGCGGCGATGGTGATGGCGTCAGCCGGCGCCTGTTCCAGGAAAAGGATGATCGACATGGGTATCAGCAGCAAAAGGGAGAGGCCGACACCCTGGCGCAGGGGCAGGATAAGCAGATTCAGAACAAGCAGGGGCATCGCCCAGTGGCTGATGCCGGGTGCATCCATGGTCAGGAGTGCTGCCAGCATGCCGCTGTTCAGACCGGAGAGGATGACCAGGTGCCCGGGTGCGGACAGCTGATGCCGGCGGCAGATAATGGTGTAAATGGCGCCTGCCAGGGTCAGAATGGCCATCCCGGAGGCCAGGTAAAACAGTTCGTAAAAGCCATAGCGGAGGTTTTGCATGGCCAGGGTGAAAATGAACAGGCAGGCGATGCCGTAGCCAAAGGCGTGGGTCCAGGTTCTGAGGCGGGTCTCTGTCATGATACCGGTCCCTGTGCCTGCGGTTGGCTCGGTTGTGCCGGCTGTGACCACGAACTGTAGGCCTGGCTCCGGTTGCCGCCCTGCTGCTGGGCCCGTCGCAAAGCGTTTGCTGCGCTCTGCTGCAGACTGTTGGCATCGTCACCGATATTCAGTCCGGCGATTCCGGTGCTGATGGTCAGATTCATTCCGTGGGATTCCAGAAGCGTTGCCAGGCCCTTGCGGATAGTCTCGGCGCGAGCGATGGCGTCGCTGGTGGCAATGCCCGGCAGTATCACCAGAAACTGCAGATCGGCAACCCGGTAGTAGGTGTCGAAATCACGGATCTGGGAGTGCAGGTAGCGACCAATGCGTGGAAGTATCGAGCGAATATCCTCATCTGGTTCGTCGTCACTCAGGTGGGTGTCCAGCCCGATCATGATGATCGACATATCTGTGCCTTCCCGTTCGCTGCGCTGGATTTCCTTGTGAAGGTCGGCGGAAAGGTATTCCCGGCTGGCGGCCTGTGTGAGTTCATCGGTCCGGCGCAACGGAGCCAGTTGGCGGGCCTTATAGCCACGCAGGAATACCAGTAGGGCCGAGAGCAGCAGGGTGAGCAGAAAGGCACTGATCATCTGGTGGCGGTCAGCAAGGCCGACAGCCCATTGTGTCGCGATCATCGCCAGAACAGCGATAACCAGGGTCACCAGTGCTGCTGCCGCGGGCGGGACCAGTGCGAAGGCGACCAGAGGAAGCGCATAGAGCCAGTGGCTCAGGATCCAGGGGCCGGTCCAGAAGCTGGCCAGAAGAATCAGCAGAAGAATGACAAAGAAAGCTTGCTGAACCCGGGGCCAGGGCTGATTCATCCGGTTGGGGTGGAAGGTCTTGCCAGCAATCACTATACCTGAGGCTGCAGCCGAAGCTGCCGCAACCATGGGTTCTCCCAGTAGGGCGCAGAGGGTCGCAATGGCGATCAGGGCCACGAAGCCTGCCCGCGACAACTTGCTTAACAGGAATTTTTCGGCCATCTGGGCCATGGTGTCCTTCCTTTTCCTGAACTCCCCGAAAAAACCTTCCACGGGGAGCCATTACGGTTCCGAGTATAGTGTATCGCTGCGGTATAATATCTGTTTGGGATGCGTACTTGAAACGGGAAAGGTAAAGTTAGGCTCTTATTCCTGATTCCGCTTGAAAACAGAAAGGTATTTGAATGGATATTGCAGCGTACATGGCTGAGGTTGGACAGCAGGCCCGAGCAGCGGCAACCGGAGTGGCGCGTTCGACCACAGCCGTGCGTAATCAGGCGCTATTGGCGATGGCAGAGGCTTTGGATGCGGCCCGGGAAGAGCTGTCCCTGGCCAATGGCAAGGATCTGCAGCGTGGCCGTGAAAATGGCCTGGATGCGGCGATGCTGGACCGGCTGGAGCTTACCTCGCAGCGAATCGACACCATGATTGAGGGCCTGCGCCAGGTGGCGTCGTTGCCTGACCCTATCGGTGCCGTTACCGACCTGGCTTACCGCCCCTCTGGCATTCAGGTAGGCAAGATGCGTGTTCCGCTTGGGGTCATCGGTATTATCTACGAGTCCCGCCCTAACGTGACTGTTGAGGCCGCCAGTCTGTGTCTCAAGTCGGGCAATGCGACCATTCTTCGGGGTGGCTCCGAATCGATCCATTCCAACCAGGCCATTGCGCGCTGCATTTCCGAGGGTTTGGCGCAAGCGGGGCTGCCCGAGAATGCGGTGCAGGTGATCAAGACAACAGATCGCGCGGCCGTGGGTGAGTTGATCACCATGCCGGACTATGTTGATGTGATTGTACCCAGGGGCGGCAAGGGTCTGATCGAGCGTATCAGCCGTGACGCCCGGGTGCCTGTTATTAAACACCTCGATGGCGTCTGCCATGTCTACATCGATAGCCATGCCGATCCGGAAAAGGCGCTGAGGGTCGCGATCAACGCTAAAACCCACCGGTATGGGACCTGCAACACCATGGAAACCCTGCTGGTCGATGCCGAGATCGCCGAGGATATCCTGCCTCTGCTGGCCTCTGCTTTTATTGAAAAGGGCGTGGAACTGCGAGGCTGTGAACAGACCCGGGCCATTGTAGAAGGCATGGCGGAAGCCACCGAGGCAGATTGGGAGGCCGAATACCTGGCTCCGGTGCTGGCGGTGCGTGTGGTTGACGGATTGGATGGGGCCATTGCCCATATCAACCGTTACAGTTCCCAGCACACTGACAGCATCATCACCGAGAACTACACCCGGGCCCGTCGGTTCATCACCGAAGTGGATTCCAGTTCGGTGATGGTCAATGCCTCAACGCGCTTTGCCGATGGGTTCGAGTATGGCCTGGGGGCTGAAATCGGCATTTCCACCGACAAGATCCACGCGCGGGGTCCGGTGGGGCTCGAGGGTCTCACATCCCAGAAGTATGTGGTCTTCGGTGACGGGCACATCCGGACCTGATGCCCATGCATGTGGTTTACGGCGGAACCTTTGATCCGGTGCATCATGGCCACCTCAGGCTGGCCCTTGAAATCAGTGACCGTCTCGGCGTGGGCTGCGTCAGCCTGGTGCCCTGTCATATTCCGCCGCATCGGGGACAGACCGGGGCTTCCTCTAGCCAGCGCCTGAAGCTGCTGAGGCTGGCGGTGGCCAACCAGCCCCAGTTACGGATTGACGACCGGGAACTGGCACGAGAGGGGGCATCCTTTTCTGCCGATACCTTGCGTCAACTCCGGGCTGAGCTTGGGCCGGATGAGCCTCTGGTCATGGTGGTTGGCACCGACGCATTCGCGGGTTTCGACCGCTGGCGGGAGTGGCAGCAGATCCCGGAACTGGCCCACGTGGTGGTGGTCCGTCGGCCCGGCCCACCCTTGGATCCTTCAGGGGAACCGGCCCGGCTGCTGGCGGAACGAGGCGTGGGAGGTCCTGAGGCCTTGTACGATAGGCCCTCCGGCCACTTTCTTGAGCTGGATCCGCCGCTTCTGGATATATCTGCTACCGGCATACGGGAACGCATTGGTGATGGCCGCTCCCCCCGCTACCTGATGCCCGACCTGGTCTGGGCAGAAATTCGCCGTCAGGGGCTTTATGGTGCATGCCCCGACGGGAACTTTTAGTGCTACAATCGCGTCTGAATATGACATTTCGGGCGGCCATTCCGGCAAACGCCCGTCCAACAGGGTAATTATGCAGGCAGAGCAACTGAAAGATCTGGTAATTAATGCGCTTGAAGATGTGAAAGCACAGGACATCAGCGTGATCGATGTCCGTGACCGCACCAGTGTCACCGACTTCATGGTTCTGGCATCCGGAACGTCCAACCGACATGTAAAATCTCTCGCAGACTCTGTGGTTGTCGAAGCCAAAGAGCAGGGTGTGCGTGCCAGCAATGTTGAAGGTGCTGGCGTCAGCGACTGGATTCTTGTGGATTTGGGCGATGTGGTTGTTCACGTGATGATGCCTGCCACACGGGAGTTTTACGATCTGGAGCGCTTCTGGCGCGATGCTCCGGATCTTGGTGTTGCGGGCAGCGAATAATCATGCGGTTACGCCTGATCTGTGTGGGGCAAAAAATGCCCGACTGGGTCAGTACCGGATTCGGAGATTACGCCCGCCGCATGCCGCAGGAGCTGCCCGTGGAACTGGTTGAAATTCCCGTCGCCCACCGGGGCAAGAATCCCGACATTCCCAGACTGATGCAGCGAGAAAGCGACGCTATCCTGGCGGCCACAGGTTCGAAAGATCGCGTGATCGCCCTGGAGGTTGGCGGGCGACCCTGGTCGACCGAAAAACTCGCGGCTCAACTGGAAAACTGGCAACAGGATGGCCGCGATGTGAGCTTTTTGGTGGGTGGCCCCGATGGGCTGGCCGACGATTGCCGCAAGCGGGCAGACCAGCAATGGTCGTTATCGCCGCTCACTTTGCCTCACCCACTGGTACGTATTGTTCTGGCTGAACAGTTGTACCGGGCCTGGTCGATCACTCGCAATCACCCGTATCACCGGGCCTAGGGGTTAGCCATGCCATGGGGTGAGTTCAAGGATACGGCTGCAGAACGCCGGCTCTTCCAGCGCCGGACTCTGGTGATGCTGGTGATAGTGATGCTGGCCGTTGGCGGCCTGATTGCGCGGATGTACCAGCTTCAGGTCGTCGAGCATGAGATATACACGACTCTCTCAGACAAGAACCGCGTGCAGGTCCAGTCTGTACCGCCCCCACGAGGACTGGTTTACGACCGCAATGACACACTGCTGGCGGAAAACCGGCCCGTTTTCAGTGTGACGCTTGTGCCCGAGCGGGTTCAGGGCATGGACGATACCCTGGCTCAGCTTGACAGTATCCTGGAAATCTCTGAAGAAGATCGGGAACGTTTCCAGCGCCGGCTTCAGGAACCCCGTCGTCCATTCCAGGAGATTCCCCTTCGCTACGACCTTGATGAACAGGAAATGGCCCGCCTCGCGGTGCATCGCCATGAGCTGCCTGGGGTGGAAGTCAAGGCCGAGCTGGTCCGTTTCTATCCGCACAGTGAACTGACGGCTCATGCCCTGGGCTTTGTCGGGCGCATCAACCGGGATGAGTTGCAGCGGATCGATCCGGTTAACTATGCGGGCACCAACTACATTGGCAAGTCGGGCATCGAGCGCTTCTATGAGGAGATCCTGCACGGTGAGGTCGGCTATCAGCATGTTGAAACCAACGCTCGGGGCCGGACTCTCAGGGTCCTTGAACGCGAGAACCCGGTGCCCGGGGAGGATCTTCAGCTACATCTGGATCTGAGACTGCAGCAGCGCGCTCACGAACTTCTGGATGGTCGCCGTGGCGCCATCATTGCTATTGAGCCCGATACCGGCGGCATTCTTGCACTGGCCAGTGTGCCGGGGTTTGACGCCAATAAATTCGTTACCGGTATCAGCGTCAATGACTACCGGGAGCTGAGCGATAGCAAGGACAAGCCCCTGTTCAATCGGGCCTTGCGAGGCCAATACCCGCCTGGTTCCACACTCAAACCTATGCTCGCAGTTGCTGCCCTGGACAGCGGTGCGACGACTCGGGATTACACCATCTGGGATCCCGGTCATTTCCGCCTGAATCAAAGCGGTCGGGTCTGGCGCGACTGGAAGCGAACGGGACATGGCTGGGTCGACCTGAAGGATGCCGTGGCCGAATCGTGCGATGTCTATTTTTACGAAGCCGCGGTCGAGATGGGCGTGGATACCATGCACAGCTACCTGGCTCATTTTGGTTTCGGTGAGGACGCGACCCTCGATGTCGCCGGTGCCCTGAGCGGTTTGCTCCCTTCCAAGGATTGGAAAAGGGCGGTCAAGAACGAGCCCTGGTATCCGGGGGACTCTGTGAACCTGGGTATCGGTCAGGGATTCATGCTTGCAACACCACTGCAGTTGGCAACGGCGACAGCCCTTATTGCCAACCGGGGCGAGTGGGTTGAGCCGAGATTGCTGAAGGACATCAAAGGGGATCGCCCGGTCGAGGAGTTCCTGCCCGCCGAGACCCACGAGCCGCTTGCCCTGAAGAACCCGGATGACTGGGAATACGTGGTGGAGACCATGGTTGAGGTCATGCACGGGCCCAAAGGCACCGCCCGGGGAGCGGGCCGTGGTGCGTCGTACCAGATGGCGGGTAAGACAGGAACCGCCCAGGTATTCAGTCTGGCCGAGGATGAGGAATATGATGAAGAGGAGATCCGTGAGCGGCTTCGCGATCACGCGCTTTTCGTTGGCTTTGCACCGGTGGATAACCCACAAATTGCCGTTGCAGTGATCGTCGAAAATGGCGGCAGCGGGAGTGGTACCGCGGCACCGGTGGCGCGCGCCCTGTTTGACTCCTGGCTACTTGAGTATGGTCAGTCGGGTGGCGCACTGGTCAGCGGCGTTGACGAGGTGGCTGACTGATGGCATTCAAGGAGTTACTGGATTCAACGGCCAGCAACCCTCTTGGCCGGCATCGGAGTATCTGGACCGCGCTGCATCTGGATCCGATTCTCTTACTGCTGCTACTCCTGCTGGTTTCCGGAGGTTTGTTTGTGCTCTATAGCGGTGCCGACCGGAACTTCGAGGTGGTCAAGGCCCAGGGCATACGCCTGGGCGTGGCATTTGTGGTCATGCTGGTGTTTGCCCAGCTTGATCCCTCGGTGTTCCGTCGTTGGGCCCCGTGGTTATATGCGGCCGGCATTGTTGCACTGATTGCGGTCATGCTGGTTGGCGTTGGTGCCAAGGGCGCTCAACGTTGGCTGGCGATACCGGGGCTGCCCCGTTTTCAACCCTCGGAGTTGATGAAACTGGTGGTTCCCATGATGGCGGCCTGGTATCTGTCCAGGCATTTCCTGCCGCCCAGGTTCCGGCATGTGGCCGTCGGGCTGGCCATTGTTCTGGTGCCCATGGTCATGATCATGCAGCAGCCAGATCTGGGGACCTCCTTGCTGGTGGGTATGGCCGGCATCTTCGTGGTGTTTTTCGCCGGAATCAGCTGGAAACTGATCACCGCATTCGTGGCCATGGTGTCCGTGTCGGCTCCGTTGATGTGGTTCTTCGTCATGAGGGATTATCAGAAACAGCGGGTACTGACACTGCTGGACCCGCAAAGTGATCCCCTGGGTGCCGGTTGGAACATCATCCAGTCCAAGACGGCTATTGGTTCCGGGGGCGTGGATGGGAAAGGCTGGCTGCAAGGGACCCAGTCACACCTCGAGTTTCTTCCGGAGAGCCATACCGACTTCATCGTAGCGGTACTTGCGGAGGAGTTCGGGTTTGTGGGTATGCTGATGCTGATGGCAGTGTATGTCCTGATTATCCTGCGATGCCTGTACATTGCTGCCACGGCCCAGGATTCTTTCAGTCGTCTTCTGGCCGGCGCGCTCACCATGACATTCTTTATCTACATTTTCGTGAATGTCGGGATGGTAAGTGGACTTTTACCCGTGGTTGGTGTGCCATTGCCGCTGATCAGCTATGGTGGAACCTCAGGGGTCACGCTGATGGCGGCGTTCGGCGTTCTGATGTCGATACATACGCACCGGCGAATGATTGGCGCATGACCGTGTCAATTGAACCATGGCGGTCGGGTAATGGTGATTCCGGTGTAGAACCCGTTACAATGGTAGCCAGGCCGCCGGATACCTGATGGCGGTCGCCAGTGTAGTTAAGAGGAACTCCGGACAGTGAACTGCAAACCCTCATTCTCTCTCCTGTTGACGGTTGTGGCGTCGCTGATACTCGGCGGCTGTGCGTCAGCTCCGGAAACGGATCATTCGTCACGCTATACCCTGGCGACCGATAGGGCGCCTTCGGGCAACTTCGATGTCTCCGGGCTTGACGATGCGGTGCCGGTTTACGAGGCTCCCCGACGGGCGGGCAATAAATCGCCCTACAAGGTCTGGGGCAAGCAGTACCAAGTGCTCGACAGCAACGACGGCTATGTTGCCCGCGGCACGGCGAGCTGGTACGGCGAGAAGTTCCATGGCCACAAGACCTCCAACGGCGAAACCTTTGACATGTATACCATGTCCGCGGCGCACAAATCCCTGCGGATCCCCGGTTATGCCAGGGTAACGAATCTTGATAATGGCCGCTCGGTGATTGTCCGGGTCAACGACCGCGGGCCCTTTCACGGCGACAGAATCATCGACCTGTCCTACGCCGCTGCCAAGAAGCTGGGTTACCAGTCTCGGGGCACAGCGCGGGTCGAAGTCGCCGCTATTACGGTCAGATCAGACGGCGCTATGTTCATTGCCGGTGAGCCTTATTCCCCCGGAGACTCGGCCGGATACGCTGAAAGCCGTGTGAAGGCAAGCGGTGACATGGCGATGACAAACCGGTCATTGTTCGTGCAGCTGGGTTCCTTCAGCAGCCGGGACCCGGCCGAAAAGTTGCTCAGTCGGGCAAGGGCGGTGCTGGAAAATCCGATGCGGGTGCGCGCGGTTGATACATCTTCAGGGCGCTTTCATCGGGTCCAGGTGGGCCCGTTCAGTGATGAAGACAGTGCCAGGCGCACCCAGAGCCTGCTGGAAGACCGTGGTTTCGATCAGTCCATTCTGCTGACCGATACGCACTGAGCACGGCGAATAAGACACCTACATAAGAAACACACTTAACGACGAATGAATGGACCCATGGCCTTAAACTCTGCTTTTCGAACCCTATCCGTTGTCTTTGTGCTGATGCTTGCGTTGACAGGCAAGGCGATGTCCCAGTCTGTACTGATTCCGTCGCCGCCCCAGATTGCGGGCAGCTCCTACATTCTGATGGATCCCAGGAGCGGACGAATCATCATGGAGGAGAATAGCCACGAGCGTTTACCTCCGGCCAGTCTGACCAAAATGATGACAGCCTATATCGTCGAGCGAGAGCTGGATGAGGGGCGCATCGCCATGTCGGACATGGTTCCGATCAGTGTTAATGCCTGGAAGACCGAAGGCTCCCGGACTTTCGTCCGGGAAGGTACTCAGGTGTCGGTGGAGGATCTGCTCCGAGGGGTGATCATTCAGTCGGGCAATGATGCCTCTGTGGCTCTGGCGGAATTCGTCGCCGGCAGTGAAGGTGCTTTTGTCGATATCATGAACCAGCAGGCCGAGTTGCTGGGGATGAAAGATACCAATTTCGTAAATGCCACCGGCCTGCCGTCGCCGGACCACTTTTCAACGGCGTATGATCTGGCCATGCTGGCCCAGGCGATCATCAATGATTACCCGGAAAACTACCCCCTGTATGCAGAAAAGCACTTTACCTACAACAATATCCGCCAGCCGAACCGTAACAGCCTGCTCTGGCGTGACGACAGCGTCGATGGCCTGAAGACCGGTCATACCGAGGAGGCAGGTTACTGTCTGGTTGCCTCTGCCAAGCGAAATGACACCCGCTTCATTGCCGTAGTCATGGGTACCAACAGCTCAGAAGCACGGGCTCAGGAAATCCAGAAGATGCTGAACTTCGGTTTTCGCTACTATGAGAGTGAGCGTTTGTTCCGGTCTGGCCAGGAACTGATCGAAGCCCGTGTCTGGGGCGGTCAGGCAGACCAGCTCTCCGTCGGTATGACGGAAGACGTCTTTGTCACCATTCCCCGTGGTTCCCGGAACGATCTTGAGTCCACGGTAGACCTTGATTCTGTCATTAAAGCACCCATCAAGGTCGGAGACGAGTTGGGACGGGTCAAGGTGTCCTACAACGGAGAAGTGCTGGTTGATCAGCCGGTGTTGGCCCTGACTGAGGTTCCCGAGGGCGGGTTCTTCAAACGCATCTGGGACGCCATCAAGCTCTTTTTCGTTCAGTTATTTCAGTAGGGTGATGTTGATCCCGGGGAGTAAAACGGCATGAGCAAGCCGAAAGCACCAAAAATTGAGTTTCCTTGCGACTACGTGATCAAGGTGATCGGCAATGCGGCGCCGGATTTCACCGAGTTCGTGGTTGAGGTCGTGGAGCAGCACGCGCCCGGAATCTGCGAAACCGACATCACAGTTAACGACAGCAGCAAAGGCCGGTTCTCCTCGGTCCAGCTCAAGATCGTAGCTACCGGAGAGGAACAGCTGAAAGCCCTGTTCGAAGATCTCAAGGCCAGTGGCCGCGTGCACATGGTGCTCTGAGCCCGATGCCTGACCTGATTGTCCGATCCCTGGGGGAGCAGTCTTACCTGGAAACCTGGGAAGCCATGAAGTCGTTCACGGCCGAGCGAGACGACAGCGTGGCGGACGAGCTCTGGTGTCTTGAACATCCCCGGGTTTATACCCAGGGACAGGCAGGCAAGGCAGAGCACATCCTCGCCCCGGGCGATATTCCGGTGATCCCGGTTGATCGGGGCGGGCAGGTAACCTATCACGGCCCCGGGCAGCTGGTGATTTACCTGATGATCAACCTGACCCGTAAAAAGCTGGGTGTGCGGTCCCTGGTAGATGAGATTGAGCAGGCCATTGTCCGAACCCTTGCAGGTTTAGGCGTTGAGGCTGCGCCCAGGCCCGATGCGCCCGGCGTTTACGTGGGTGATGCCAAAATTGCCTCCCTCGGCCTCCGGGTTCGCCGGGGCTGCTCTTTTCACGGGCTGGCGTTGAATGTGGATATGGACATGGAGCCCTTCCAGCGCATCAACCCCTGTGGCTACGCCGGCATGGCCATGTGCCAGGTGCGGGATTTTGTTCCGGGTGTAACCCTGTCCGAGGTTCAGCAGCGACTGTCGGAGCAGCTTGTCAGTGGCCTGGCCCATCAGGACGTCGAGTTCTGCGAGGGTTGGTAGTTCAGGCGGCGGCTTCATTTTCGTAACCGCACGCGCGGTTACGCCCCTCGGATTTGGCTCGATACAGAGCTTCATCTGACCGCTGCAGCAGGCGGTCGATGGATTCGGACCCTCGGATCGATGCCACTCCCACACTGATTGTGGCCTGAACCTGGCCCTGCTCCGTGCTGAAGGATTTGGCGGCAAAGGCTTCCCGGACCCGGTTGGCAGACGACATGGCCTCCTCGGTGTTGGTTTCCGGCAGCAGCACCAGGTATTCCTCGCCGCCCCATCGGGCCAGGGTGTCAACCTTGCGGCATTGCTCTCTCAGGGTTCTGGCAACCAGGATGATCAACTCGTCTCCCACGTGATGCCCGTAGTTATCGTTAACGCTCTTGAACAGATCGATATCCATTAGAAGCACAGAAAAGGTCCGGGCGTTGCGAAGGTAGCGTTGATACTCGATATCGAGCTGCTCGAGGGCTTCCCGTCGATTGGCAAGGCCAGTCAGGGCATCATGCTTGGCGGCATACTCGAATTCCGCAGCCAGTTTCAGGAGGCCCAGCTTGCTTCGCCGACGGCTCTGGTCAAGGATGTAGCAGGTAACCATTTCGAAGCCCAGCACCGCCACCATGGTTATTCGGAAACTGGTGCTGTGTGGAGGCTCAAACAGGAAGTCTCCCAGCGGGCTGAACAGAAAAATGACGGCCGCGAACCCGCCGCCGCAGGCGAGAACGCCAACCCGGGACTCGCTGATATAGAAAATAATGGGGGGATAGGCGAACAGCCAGATAATGGCAGAACCGTCCTCCACGGCGTAGATGGCCAGATAGGTGAAAAGCACCGTGATCAGTGCAATAAATCCCCTTCGTTGCAGAGTTTTGTTGCCGGAAAGCAGATAGGTCGCAGAATTGACCGCCAGAAGGACGGCGAAGCCAATCAGCAAGGGCGGCGTAATCGGATCGTTCTGCAGGCTCGAGCGCCAGGCAAAGAAAAACAGAAGGGGAACGGCAACGGCGGTCAACCAGTTGATCAGAATCGGGACAGGAATCTCGCCCTTGACCCGGAATTGAGACAGTTCCGGGTCCGGCGTTTTTCTTGCGGATTGCGACATGTTCAGATCTTGTTGTTGTGATAGTCGTTATTGGACCTTACGTATGAAGAAATAGTAGACCGGTTTCCTGCCAGAAACTGTGTCGAAACGTAAATGATCCGGTTGTTCAGATTTAAACCGGCCAGGGTGTTGGCGCATTGGCCCCGTGGCCGCAGCAAGCCGGTCGACTCGGTTAGGTCAGCTCCCCTGACTATCCGTATAATGGTATTAGCCGCCAAACGTGGTGAAATTCTCTGATCCGAACAGGTCACTATGTCTTCCAGACGTTCAGGAAATTCGGTTTCCCGCATCAAGACAGGCAGTTTCGAGCGCAGGCTGAGCCTGACCCGTGCCGGGCTGTTCGCAGGTACCCGCATGGCGTCCCATATGGCGACCAACTGGTTCAGCAGCCGCGAAAATCGGGAAAAACGCCACCGCGCCATGCTTTCGAGCCAAGCGCGGTTCCTGGTGGATGAACTGGGCAAGCTGAAGGGCAGCGTGGTCAAGATCGGCCAGGTCATGGCCCTGTACGGCGAGCATTTCCTGCCGGAGGAAGTTACCGAAGCACTGCATACTCTGGAAGACCAGACCACTTCACTGGAATGGCCTGCCATTGAGCGTGTACTGAAAGACGAGCTGGGCGCTGAACGCCTGGATCAACTGGATGTTGAGCCCGAACCGATTGGAGCTGCTTCGCTTGGCCAGGTACATCGGGCATGGCGCCGTAGCGATGGCCTGGAGCTGGTCCTGAAGGTGCAGTACCCCGGTGTTGCCGATGCGGTAGATAGCGATCTGAATGCCGTCGCCCAGCTGTTGCGGGTGGCGAGGTTGGTCAGTTTCGGCCCGGAGTTCAATGATTGGCTGGAAGAAGTCCGGCAGATGATGCATCGGGAAGTGGATTACCGCCTGGAGGCAGAAACCACCGAAAAATTCCGCAACATGCTGGCGTCGGATCCGAGGTTCATCGTGCCCAGGGTCCTGCCCGAATTCTCAACCGAACACGTTATTTGCTCGACCTACGAACACGGCCATTCGGTCAGTTCCCAACCGGTCAGGGATCTTTCGCTGGAGCGTCGAAGCGCCCTTGGCAAGGCCGCCCTTGAGCTGTTTTTCCGGGAGCTGTTCGTTTGGGGTGAAATACAGACTGATCCAAATTTCGGCAATTACCGCATCCGGATCGCCGGCGAAGAAGGCGACGATCCGGGTTACGACCGCATCGTCCTGCTCGATTTCGGCGCTGTGCAGGCCTACTCGGACGACTTTCTCAAGCCGGTTATCCAGATGATCAGGGCCTCCTACGAGAACGATCTCCAAGCGGTGATTGATGGCGGTGTGAAGTTGCGTTTCATGAGTACCGAGTGGCCCGAAGAAGTGCTGGAGAAGTTTGGCCAGGTCTGTATGTCGGTGCTTGAACCTCTTTCCAGCGACAAGGAATCCTGGCCAGACTATGCGGTGAACAGCCACGGCCAGTATCGTTGGAAACAGAGTGAATTGCCTTCCCGCGTTGCGCGTCAGGCGGCCCGGTCGGCCATCAGTCGCTATTTCCGGGTGCCTCCCAAGGAGTTTGTGTTCCTCAACCGAAAACTGATCGGGGTCTACACCTTTGTCGCAGTGTTGAATTCCGAATTCAACGGCGAGCCGCTGCTCAGGAAATACCTCTACGGTGAGGGTGGCGATGCACCGGACGCCTCTGCCACAAGCCAGAGCACAAAGGCGTAGCGGGCGCCCTTGCCGATACCCACCAGGATGACAAAGTTGAGCCAGGGTACGCGCATGATCCCGCCAACCAGGGTCAGCGCGTCGCCCCCCAGGGGCAACCAACCCATCAGCAGTGACCACTGGCCATAACGGTTAAAGCGGTTCCGCGCCTTGTGCAGTTGCATCTCGCTGATCGGAAACCAGCGTTTATGCTTAAAGCGATCCACCTGCCGGCCGATAACACCATTAACGACCGAGCCCAACGTGTTACCCAGCGTTGCCCAGAACCACAGCCACCACCAGGAGTAACCCTGGGTTATCAGGGTACCGAGCAGCACTTCCGAGTAGGCGGGCAGCAGCGTGGCGGCAGCGAACGCGGTCAGAAATAGCGTCAGGTAGGCCACCGGCCCCTCCGTGCTTTAAGATGAAATGAACCCCCAATACTCCGCAGGTCCGCCCTTACGATGAAACAGTTATCGCTTCGCTTCAAGCTCTATGCCCTCGTTGTGTCCCTGCTCCTGATTATGGGTATCAGCATCGTGGTCACCGCACAGCTATCCCTCGGAGACATGGAAGAGAGGCTGACGGCCGAGACCCGGGATACGGTGCAAGGTATTGTGATGGATCAGCTCGGCGCAACTGCCGGCAAATATGGCGAGTTGGTCAGTGGTCAGTTTGCGACCGCCTTCAGGACCCCGGAAGTCGTGAGCGATGTCATTGTCCGCAATATCGAGTCTGACAGTTCCGGGCGTATCAGCCGTTCAGCACTGCAGGAGACTGTCGGCGCGGTTCTGGAGGAGCAGAAAAGCCTGAGTTCGATTTACGCCCAGTTTGAGCCCGATGGCTATGATGGCCAGGACCGCTACTTTACTGGCGGAGTTGAAGAGCACAGCAGCGACGAAGGAACGCTGGAAATTTACTATTACCGCGACCCGGACGGCAACGTTGTGTTCAGCCGAACGGAAGATCCTTCCGTGAAGTACCTCGACGGTAGAAACGAATACGGAATCCGTGAAGCGGAATGGTATCTCTGCTCAAGAGATACCGGACAGCCATGCATTATGGAGCCTTACGAGTACGAAATCAGTGAAGGCTATTCTGAGCTCATGACCAGCCTGGTCGTACCCATTATGGACGGTGATAAGTTTGCGGGTGTGACCGGTGTGGATATCAACCTCTCGACACTTCAGAAAACCATTACCGGTGTCAGCCGGGAGCTCTTCAATGGTCTGTCCAGGGTTACCCTGGTGAGCCAGAATGGGATGATCGCTGCCTCAAGCCACTATGAAGAATACTTGGGTCGTCCTTTGCAAGAGGCGGTTCCAGAGCACGGCGACACCTTTTCGGAGTTGCATCAGGGTGAGGGCACCTTTGATGATGGGCAAACCCTCGCGGTGGCCTACCCCGTTGAGATTCGGTTGCCGGATGCACAATGGTCACTACTGATCGAGTTGCCGCGGGACGCTGCGCTCGCCAGCGTTTCGGAAATCACGGATCTGTTGTCGGACGAAGTCGCCGCTACGGCTACGCGCCAGACCCTCGTCGGAATCGGGGTGGTAGTCCTTGCTCTGGTGGCTCTGGTGCTCCTGGTGCGCTCGGTGACACGCCCGCTGGACGAGATCCGGGATCGCATGAAGAACCTCGCCAGCGCCGAGGGGGACCTGACCCGTGAACTGGAAATCGACACCCATGCCGAACTGATTGACCTGGCTGGCGGATTCAATGCCTTCCTGGCCAGGCTGAGAGAAATGATCAATGACCTGAAGGGTGTGAATGCCAAGGTCCGTGAACAGGCAAGGGATGTCGGCGGCATTGCGGTTGAGACCGATGAGCAGACAGGCAGACAGCATCAGGACATCGACAGCGTGGTGACCGCCATGAACGAAATGTCCGCTGCAGCTGGTGAGGTGGCAGGATTTGCCGGCGAGGCTGCGGACAACGCCCGTATGGCACAGGATGGCATCCGGTTTACCCAGGATACGCTGTCATCGGCGGTGACCGGTGTGAGTGCGGTAGCCAATAACATGGGCGAGGCCAGCACGGCGATCGGGCAGGTGGCCAATCGCAGTGAGGATATCAATCGGATTCTTGATGTCATTCGTGGCATCGCCGAGCAGACCAACCTGTTGGCCCTCAACGCTGCCATTGAGGCCGCCAGGGCCGGAGAACAGGGTCGCGGATTTGCCGTTGTTGCCGATGAGGTTCGTACGCTGGCCTCCCGTACGCGGGAATCCACCGATGAAATCAGCACAATGATTGACGGCCTCAAGCAGGATGTGAACGGAGCCGTCTCGGTGATTCAGAGCGGCGTTGATCGCGCCACCTCGGCGGTCGACGGCACCCAGGAGGCGGCTCACTCCCTGGCCACGGTGGTCGACCGGATCGGAACCATTGTGGAACACGTAACCCAGGTGGCAACCGCAGCGGAAGAACAAAGCTCGGTGAGCGAGGAAATTAATCGCAACCTTACTCACATCGGCGATGCGGCCAACGATCTAAGGGAGCTGGCGGGTCGCGTTAAGGGCAGTGGTCAGGCCCTGGACAATGAGGTGCAGGTTCTGGAGCGTGAGCTAAGCCGCCTCAGAACATGATGGCCGGCTACTATGGCTGCGATTCAAAGCATCAATTTTCAATTACCGGGTGGCGTGTCATGATTCGCCCATAAGATTTGAATACCGAAATTAACCGCCAGAGAGCTTGGGGAGGTGTTTATGGAGCAGGTCACGATTTACGGCCGTTCAAGTTGTGGATTCTGTGTACAGGCAAAGCACCTGTGTGAGGCCAGAAACATTCCCTATGTCTGGGTCGATATGATCGAGAAGGGTATGAGCAAACAGGACATCGCCGACCGGGTTGGCCGGCCGGTGTACACCGTGCCGCAGATTCTTGTCGGGAGCCAGTACGTGGGAGGATTTGATCAATTCTATGCCTATGTGCGCGATCACCAGGCGGAACTCGCCCGCTAACAAACGACGCTGGTTTCCCGAACAATGAAAAAAGCCTGACAGAGATAATCTGTCAGGCTTTTTTATTTGCCGATGGTGGCCGAAGGGGACTACAGCTGGAAATCGGTTTTCAGCTTCTTCTCGGTCAACGTGTTCTGGAGTTTGGCCACTCGTGGCAGACCATTGTCGAACGGCGGGAAACTCTCCCCGTAAATCAGGGGCTCCAGATAGTCCCGGCAATCCTGGGTGATGCCAAAACCATCGTCGGTGATGAAGTGAATCGGCATCTTCTTTTCCTGGTTTGCCACTTCACTGAGGGGGGCTTCGCCAATCTTCCAGCGGTAAGGCTTTCCCTGTTCGCGGACGATCGTGGGCATCAGGGCCTGCTTGCCCTCCAGAGCCATGTCTACGGCTGCCTTGCCAACGGCATAGGCCTGCTCCACATCGGTGGCGGAGGCAATGTGGCGGGCGCTGCGCTGCAGGTAGTCGGCAACAGCCCAATGGTACTTGTGGCCCAGGGCTTGCTTGACCATGTTGGCCAGGGCCGGCGCCACACCGCCTAGCTGGGTATGACCAAACGCGTCCTTGGCACCGGCGTCCGCCAGGAAGCGACCATCTTCGTACTGGGCACCCTCGGAGGCCACGACTACACAGTAGCCGTATTCCTTCACACAGTGATCCACGCGGGCCAGGAAGCTTTCGCGATCGAACGGAATTTCCGGGAACAGGATAATGTGGGGCGGTTCGCCCTCGCCCTGTCCTGCCAGACCGCCAGATGCGGCAATCCAGCCGGCATGACGCCCCATCACTTCCAGGATGAACACCTTGGTGGATGTTTCGCACATGGACTTGATGTCCAGGCTGGCTTCCAGGGTGGAAGTGGCAATGTACTTGGCAACGGAACCGAAGCCGGGGCAGCAGTCGGTAAACGGAAGATCGTTATCGACAGTCTTGGGCACGCCGATGCAGGTAATGGGGTAGCCCATCTTGTCAGCAATTTGTGAGACTTTATAGGCAGTATCCTGTGAGTCCCCGCCGCCGTTATAGAAGAAGTAGCCAATGTCGTGGGCCCGGAACACCTCAATCAGGCGCTCGTATTCGCGACGGTTCTCGGAAATGTTCTTGAGCTTGTGGCGACAGGAGCCGAAAGCGCCCCCCGGAGTGTGTATCAGTGCCTGGATGGCATCGTCGCTTTCGAGGCTGGTATCAATCAGTTCTTCCTTCAGCGCCCCGATAATGCCGTTGCGTCCGGCAAATACCTTGCCGATTTTGTCCGGATGCTTGCGGGCGGTCTGAATGACGCCACAGGCACTGGCATTGATGACGGCGGTGACACCGCCGGATTGAGCGTAGAATGCGTTCTTGATGGCCATCTCGGGCTGGAGCCTCCTGCTGGTTCGACAATGGCGCAGATGATACGCCAATCGCTGGCAATTTTCATGAGCAGGATTGCGGATAGCGTGGCTCTTGACGGGGTGGGGCGGATACGGGAGGCTTGTCGGATTTCAACACAGAGGGCAGTTGCCGAATGCACATTCATATCCTCGGAATCTGTGGCACCTTCATGGGCAGCCTGGCCGTTCTGGCCCGGGAGCTGGGCCACACGGTGACCGGCTCCGATCAGGGGGTTTATCCGCCCATGAGCACCCAGTTGGAGGCTCAGGGTATCAGCCTGATGGAAGGGTATAGCCCTGATCACCTGGAGCCGAAGCCGGACCTTGTGCTGATCGGTAACGCTATGTCCCGAGGCAATCAGGAAGTTGAAGCGGTGCTTAACCGCAATATCGACTACATGTCCGGGCCCGAGTGGCTGAGCCGGGAGGTGCTCAGGCACCGCTGGGTAATGGCGGTAGCCGGTACCCACGGCAAGACCACGACGACATCCATGCTGCTCTGGATACTGGATCAGGCCGGGTTTGAACCGGGCTATCTGGTTGGCGGTGTTCCGCGGGACTTTCCTGTCTCAGCGCGTTTGGGAAACAGCGACTTTTTTGTGATCGAGGCGGATGAATACGACAGCGCCTTCTTCGACAAACGTTCCAAGTTTGTCCATTACCGTCCCCACACCCTGATCCTGAACAACCTTGAGTTCGACCACGCGGATATCTTCGAGAATGTCGAAGCTATCGAGCGACAGTTCCATCACCTGGTGCGAACCGTCCCATCCCAGGGTTTGATTATCCGCCCGGCGGTGGATGGCCATCTGGACAATGCTCTGGAAATGGGCTGCTGGAGCCCGGTCCAGGACACCGCCATTGGCAGCGAGACACCTCGCATGTCGGACTGGCGAGCCGAGCTGCTATCGGAGGACGGCAGCCGGTTTCTGGTGATTCATCACGAGCAGCCGGTAGCGACACTGAAGTGGGATCAGACCGGTCTGCATAATGTCCGCAATGCCTTGTCTGCTATTGCTGCCGCCCGTCACGTGGGCGTCACCCCTGACCATGCGGTGGCGGCCCTGTGCCGGTTCTCCGGCGTCAAACGGCGGATGGAGTTGCTGGCGGACATAGGCGGCGTGCGTGTATACGACGACTTTGCCCACCACCCAACAGCCATTGCCACCACCCTCGAGGGTTTGCGGAACCAGGTGGGCGACGAGCCCATCCTGGCCCTGATTGAACCGCGCTCAAACACCATGAAGCAGGGTGTCCACCAGCAGACACTGCTGCCCAGCGCGGAAACCGCGGACCGGGTTCTGTGGGCCAACCTGAATGATATGGACTGGCTGCCGGAACTGATTGCCGGTTGGCAGGACCTGAATGCCGATTCTGATCAGCACCGGGTGGAGGCAACGGTCGAGGCATTGCTGGCACGCACTCTGGAAGATCTTCCCAGCCCCTGTCACATTGTGATCATGAGCAACGGTGGCTTTGGTGGTATTCACGGTAAACTTATTGCCGAGCTTGAGCGTATCCGTGGCTGATCCGTCGCATCCGGCGACTTCCTCCGACTGACAAATGGCGACTTTAATGAGCAACGATCAGAACTGGCCATCAACCGTTAACCTGGCGTTCACCGGCGCGTCCGGTGCCCAGTATGGCCTGCGCCTGCTGCAGTGCCTGGTTTCGGCCGGCTGCCGGGTGAATGTGATGGTCAGTCGGGCCGCGCAGGTGGTAATCGCTACCGAAACCGACCTCAAGCTGCCTGGAACCCCGCCGGCGATGCAGGAAACCCTGTCTGTCTATGCCGACGCGGAACCGGGGCAGGTTCTGGTGTTTGGTCGGGAAGACTGGTTTGCACCGCCGGCCTCCGGCTCCGGGGAAAAAGCGCCGCTGGTGGTTTGCCCCTGCAGCACCGGAACGCTCTCGGCCCTGGCGACCGGTGCCAGCAATAATCTGATCGAGCGCGCCGGTGATGTTGCCCTGAAGGAGCGGCGTCCGCTTATTCTTGTGCCCAGAGAGGCGCCTTTCTCCGAGGTGCATCTGGAGAATATGCTGAAACTGACCCGCATGGGTGCCGTCATCATGCCGGCCAGCCCCGGCTTCTACCATAAGCCCCAGTCAGTCGAGGATCTGGTGGATTTCATTGTTGCCCGCATCCTCGATCATCTGAACCTGCCCCAGGACCTGATGCCCCGCTGGGGCGAAGCCCGCGCTGAGGAGAAGCGCAAGGGCTGAGGCCGCTCTGGGCGATGGTTTTGGTCAGCGCGATTGATGCTTTTCATCATTGAGCAAACCGGGCTCCGGGCAGAGACTTGGTGAACCACAATCACAACACAGGTTATTCACCGAGGTTCACCATGATTCCACGTACTCTCTTCGATGCCGACCTTGAAGGCTTCCGCGATTCCGTCCGCAAGTTTTTGGAGCAGGAGGCAGCGCCTTACCATGATCAGTGGGAGAAAGACGGCCAGGTCAGCCGCGAACTCTGGCAGAAAGCCGGCGACTTGGGCTTCCTTTGCCCTTGCCTGCCAGAAGAGTTTGGCGGTGTAGGCGCGGATTTCCGGTACAGCGCGGTGTTGATCGAAGAAGTGGCCAGGGCGGGCTTGACCGGAATAGGCTGGGGCCTGCACTCTGATATTGTTGCGCCCTACGTGCTTAACTACGGTTCCGACGAGCTCAAAAACCACTATTTACCGAAGCTGGCCAGCGGTGAGATGATCGGTGCTATCGCCATGACCGAGCCAGGCGCTGGTTCCGATCTGCAGGGCGTGAAAACCACGGCAGTCAAGAACGGCGACCATTACGTTCTGAACGGTTCAAAAACCTTTATTACCAATGGCCAGCTTGCCGACGTGGTTATTGTGGTTGCCAAAACGGATCCCAAGGAAGGCGCCAAGGGTATCAGTCTGTTCATGGTGGAAACCGCGTGGGAAGGTTTCGAGAAAGGTCAGAACCTGAACAAGGTGGGTATGAAGGCTCAGGACACCTC
The DNA here is from genome assembly GCF_008107725.1 of Marinobacter sp. BW6. Taxonomy (GTDB): domain Bacteria; phylum Pseudomonadota; class Gammaproteobacteria; order Pseudomonadales; family Oleiphilaceae; genus Marinobacter. The sequence goes on along the minus strand of NZ_VIRN01000061.1, from coordinate 517,661 downwards.
CGAGCTGTTCTTCCAGGACGTGAAAGTGCCTGCAGGAAACCTGATCGGCCCGGGAGAGGGTCAGGGCTTTTTCCAGTTGATGCAGGAACTGGCGGCCGAGCGTCTGCAGGTTGCTCTGGGGGCCGTAGCCGCTGCTGAAGCCGCCTGGGAGTGGACCCTGGATTACGTCAAGGAGCGCAACGCCTTCGGCAAGCCGGTGATTGCTTTTCAGAATACCCGCTTCAAGATGGCCGAAATGAAAGCGGAAATCACCGCGGCCCGGGTATTCACCGATCGTTGCCTGGAACTGCATCTGGACAAAAAACTCGACATTCCTACCGCTGCGATGCTGAAGCAGCTCACCACAGACCTGCAGTGCAAGGTGATGGATGAGTGCGTTCAACTTCATGGTGGGTACGGCTACATGTGGGAGTACCCGATTGCACGTGCCTGGGCAGACTCACGGGTGCAGCGGATATACGCCGGCACCAATGAAATCATGAAGGAAATCGTTGCCCGCTCATTCTGAGCATGGCCCGGGGCCTGGTCATAAGGGCGGCTGAGGGCAGTGCTGGCACTGCCCGTTTCCTTTGATCAGGAGAGGCACAGATGAGACAGCCGTTGTCGCTGGAAACCAGTTTCGAAGTGACCAATCTCGAAGAACTTGCACCGATGACCGACTATTCGCTGATGGATCGTCTGAGCCCTGATCCTGATGCCACTCCCGATGGTGTTGACCATCGGCCTCGGCAGGTCTTTTCGGGGCACTATGTGCCGGTCAGGCCAACGCCCATCGAGACCCCTGAATACGTCACCCACAGCGAAGGTTTGTTCCGCGAGCTGGGCTTTGCTGACAGCCTGGCCCAATCCGACGACTTTATCCGGATGTTCTCCGGCGACCTCTCGCTCGTTCCGGAGCCGATGCGAAAAGTGGGCTGGGCCTCTGGCTACGCGCTGTCCATCTACGGCACCGAGTACACCCAGCAATGCCCGTTTCAGACCGGCAATGGCTATGGCGACGGCCGTGCCATTTCGGTACTGGAAGCTGTTCTAAACGGTCGACGTTGGGAAATGCAGCTCAAGGGTGGAGGGCAGACGCCGTATTGTCGTGGTGCCGATGGTCGGGCCGTTCTGCGCTCCAGCGTCCGTGAATTCCTGGCGCAAGAGCACATGCACGCCCTGGGTGTGCCGACCTCCCGGTCACTGAGTCTTTATGTCTCGAAAACGGAGAGGGTGCGGCGCCCCTGGTACTCCGAGGGTTCCCATTCCCGGGATCCGGACCAGCTCATTTCGGAGCCGGTTGCCATATCCACCCGCGTAGCCCCGTCCTTCATTCGGGTTGGCCAGCTAGAACTTTTCGGGCGCAGGGCCCGAAAGCATGAGCACCCCCGAGCGATTGAAGAACTCGAGCAGTTGGTATTGCATCTGATTGATCGGGAATACAGCGAGGTCATTGATCAGTCACTCGATATTCCTACAAAAATCATGATGCTCGCGCGGGAGTTCCGCAGCCGGCTTGCTTCCCTGGTTGCGAACTGGATTCGGGTTGGTTACTGCCAGGGGAATTTCAACAGTGACAACTGCGCCGCAGGCGGCTTCACACTGGATTACGGCCCCTTCGGCTTCTGCGAAGTGTTTGAGCCTTTTTACCAACCGTGGACCGGCGGTGGGCAACACTTCGCTTTCTTGAATCAACCTGCGGCTGCGGAGAGGAACTTTAAAAGTTTCTGTTCGGCCCTGAGGCCTCTGTTACACGCTCACGAGGAAGAACTGGCTCAACTTGAAGAGATTCATGACGGTTTCCCGGAGGTGATGCAGGCGGAAATGGAGAAGATGTGGGCAGCGAAGCTGGGCCTTGAGGCTTTTGACGCTGAGCTCTTCAGGGAGCTGATAGCGCTGATGACCCGAACTCCGGTCGATTACACAATTCTCTTTCGTGAGCTTTCGTCGATACCCGACGACATTGAGCCAATAAAAAAGAGCTTTTACAGGTCACTGGATGAAGCAGGAGTGGCTAATTCGGAAGGGCTGCTCAAGCGCTGGTCCGAATGGCTTGCCAAGTGGAAATCACAGATTGAAGTCGACGGGGCTGGCGACGGATCCCAGCTCCGCGAGGAACTGTCCCGAAACATGAAACTCGTGAACCCGAAATACACCATGCGAGAGTGGTTCGTGGTTCCCGCCTATCAGCAAGCTGCCGAAGGTGATTACCTGCCACTGAGGGAACTGCAAAAAGTATTGATTCAACCCTATGCCGAGCAATCGCATGGGATTGAGCATCGCTACTACCGGCTGAAGCCCTCCGAGCTGTTCGATCTCGGAGGGTTTTCCCATTACAGCTGTTCGTCCTGACCTGTTACCAAACTTTACAAATTGCCAAACCTATCAAGGTCTCCGATCACCACATCCCCTAAAGTAGCGGCACAACCTCTAACAAGGATAAACGGTTGCCGCGATGAAACGCCTCATTGGTCTCTCTGTTACTGCTTTCTCCCTCATCCTGGCCGGTTGCGGTGAGGAATCCGACCAACTGCCCGTGGACGGGCGGGATTTCGACGGCGTGGAGTACAGTGAGCCGGCACCCTATACCGGCAAGGTCATCGACGGATACCTGAAGAACGCCCGGGTCTGGCTGGATATGGATGGTGACAGTCAGTTTACGCCGGGGCCTCTGGTCATCGAACTGGATAACGGCAGTGAAGTCACCCTTGCCTCGGGTGAACCCACCGCAATGAGTGGCGCCGGTGGTCGTTTTGTAATGGATATTTCGGAGCTGGTTCTCGACCCTGCAGTCGGCCCCGATCTTGATCCACGGGACTATTCGCTGCATGCCGTAGCCCTGCCGGGTAAAACCCTTGAGGAAACGCGCATTGGAGAAGTGCCGGTGGCCAGTGCCTATCTGATGTCGGCGCCTCCCGGTGTCCGCAATATCACGCCACTGACAACACTGGCCCGCTATCGGGGCATTGTCGGTCTGGGTTCGTTCCTGGAAACGCCGTCCAGCGTCGCTGCCAGCCTGGCCGATTTGAATCTGGTGCGCGATTATATCCTCGCCCGGGACGATCGCTCACACGCCTATGCCAGGGCATTGGCAAGGTTTATGGCCAGCCAGATTCCTGCTGCCTATAACGACCTGCTGGCAGCCGGAGACAGTGACGGCACGGAGCGATTCCTGAGTAAGGAAGCGGCGTTTCTGCTGGGCGTATCGCTGGTACAGAATGCCGCGGATGTCATTGCGGTGGTTGATGCCACGGCCCAGGGTGATTTTGCCAATGTTGATGTCGATGCCCTGGCCCTGCCTGAAGTGGATGTGGAGCTGAGCGACCCGGTGCTGCTGACCAGTCAGAAAATCTACGCCGAGCCTTCCAGTCAGAACACCCTGCCTGCCAATCGTTCCGGCCTTCAGATCTCCGCCGAGCTGGCCTTCGATTACAGTGAGAGCGGGCGCCTGCTATCCGTCTCGGCGAATGGCTGTCTGTCACCTTCCATGCCGGAGTTAGCGCGGCTGATCGGCGTGAATGGCTATATGGCGAACCTGCAAACCCAGTGGTTGCCCTCCGCCGCACTGTCGGAGCAGAGCCGCTTGAATTTCGATGAAGAGGGAACGGATGAGCGTCTGGTTTTCGACTGGGACAACCGCCGAGCCTATTTCGAAACCAGTACCACCTGTCATCAGCACCGCGGGGTTGCAGCGGGCTCATCGGAGCTCGGCGGGAACCCCGAGGTTACCTACAGCTGGACCAGGGACAGTGGTGATCTGGTGGCATTGGTTGCAGCGACAAGCGGTGGCGCAACCCGTACGCTGGTTCCGGAAACCGCAAATTCGTCGTCGGTGTTTCCCGGTTACCGGATTGCAGAGCAGGGCAGTGAGGTGGAGGCCGTAACCTTTGCGGTCGGCATCAGCAGTTGTACGCCACAGGACGATGCCTTGGAAGCAAGTCAGGTGGTAACAGGTGTTCAGCCGTACCAGTTTGCCGGCCATGACCCACAGCCCTCCGGTTTTACCGATCCGGTTCTTGAGTTCGATCGAAGGGCGTTTTCCGAAAATGAGCAACCGAATCTTCGACTGTTGCGCTATGGATTCCTCGATCCCGATCTGCTCCTGCTGGCCCGGGTGACGGGTGATGGCAGTTTCGAATGGGCTATGAACTACCCTGCAGCAGATGGGCCGGGCTTTGTTGCTGAACAGCCGAACCTCATCCGTGATGCCTACCTGAAAAGCTACAGCGCTGCTGGTGATTGTGGTCGAGAGTTCGAGGGTGTCCCCAATTCCGCTTATGCGCGGGTGGAGTATAGCTACCAGAGGTTGTCTGAATATCTGGTAGGGTTGCTGGAATAGCCGGAGGCAAGTCTATTTCTGTTGCTGTCTGACAGCAAAGAAGTAGAACGAATTGAGCGTTATTCAGAGAAAATCGAGATCTGGCCGGTTGGCTGTCTGACCACTTCCTGAGGAAGAAAGTGGTGCCGAGGAGAGGACTTGAACCTCCACGGGGTTGCCCCCACTAGCACCTGAAGCTAGCGTGTCTACCAATTTCACCACCTCGGCAGGTGATTTGCAGTTCTGCTTTTAGTTCGTTGAAAACTTAGCAGTTCTGCCGCAGCTGAGGTATTGCCCCTCAACCGATGGCGCGTACTTTAATAATTCCGGAAAACGGTGTCAAACGTTTTTTATCAAAAACCTTGAGTGGTATTTGTGCCTATATTCTTTGTGTGGTTAGGCACTTCCTTTGCACCGGCGTTATACTCGGGATCAAATTCAATTAAGACACACCGCATTACGGTACCAGGACAAGGACACGAATGGCTTCGAGAAAAAAGACAGACAGAGATCCGCACGCAGGTCGTGAAGCAGAAAAATACGACAATCCGATCCAGAGCAGGGAGTTCATCCTTGAGCACCTCAAGGAGCGTGGTGCCCCGGCAACACACGAGACGCTTTGTGAAGAACTCGGACAGAATTCCCCGGAGGGTATCGAGGCTCTGCGTCGGCGTCTTATTGCCATGTGTCGTGACGGGCAGTTGATCTGTAACCGCCGTGGGGCCTATCTGCCGATTGAAGAGGCCGAACTGGTCGCCGGCAGGGTGGTTGGTCATAAGGATGGTTTCGGTTTCCTGATCCCTGACGACGGAGGCAGTGACCTGTTCCTCACCGCCCGGCAGATGCGCCAGGTGTTCCATGGCGATCGGGTGGCTGCGAGGGTCGATCGTGTCGATGATCGCGGCCGGCGCGAAGGTGTGATCGTTGACGTTCTGGAATATCGGACCAGTCAGACGGTGGGACGTTTTTTCCAGGAAAGCGGGATCAGCTTCGTGGTGCCGGAGAATGCGCGGATCAACCACGAAGTACTGATTCCCCAGGAGAATTGCGGCAATGCACGCCACGGCCAGTACGTTGTGGTGGATATCGTCCGTCAGCCCACCGTGCGCACCCAGCCATTGGGTAAGGTGGTCGAGGTTCTCGGGGAGCACATGGCGCCGGGGATGGAGATCGATGTTGCCATTCGTTCCTACGATATTCCCCATAGCTGGCCGCCCGCTGTCGGTGAGCAGACTGCGCAAATTCCGGAAGAAGTCACCGAAAAAGACAAGGCCAACCGGAAGGATATCCGAAATCTCCGGCTGGTCACCATCGATGACGAAACTGCCCGTGATTTCGATGATGCCGTGTACTGCGAGCCAAGGCCTCGTGGCGGTTATCGTCTGCTGGTCGCGATCGCCGACGTTTCCCACTATGTGCGGCCCGGAACGCCGTTGGACGAAGAGGCGGTAAACCGCAGTACTTCGGTTTATTTCCCGGATCACGTCGTGCCAATGCTGCCGGAAAAACTGTCCAATGGCCTCTGCTCGCTGAACCCCGGGGTGGATCGCCTCTGCATGGTGGCTGATATGACCATCAGCGCCGCCGGTAACATCAGCAGCTACAGCTTCTATCAGGCGGTCATGTTCAGTCATGCGCGGCTTACCTACAACAAGGTAAGCACCATGCTGGAGCATCCGGACACCGAGCAGGGCTACAAGCTGTGTGAGCAATACGCCAATGTCCTCCCGCAGCTGCATAATCTCTATGGGCTTTATCAGTTGCTACGCAAGGCCCGTACCGAGCGTGGTGCGATTGATTTCGAAACCACCGAAACCAAGATCGTGTTTGACGCCGACCGGAAGATAGAAGAGATCGTGCCGGTGCAGCGGAACGACGCCCACAAGATTATCGAGGAGTGCATGCTGTGCGCGAACGTAGCAACAGCGCGATTCCTGAAGAAGCATAAACTGCCGGCCCTTTACCGGGTGCATGATGGCCCTTCAGAAGAGCGCCTCAATGCGGTCCGGCTGTTCCTGGGCGAGCTGGGCCTGCAATTGGGTGGCGGTGATAACCCCACGTCTGCGGACTACCAGGAACTGCTGAACAGTATCAAGGACCGCTCGGATGCCAACGTGATCCAGACGGTTATGCTGCGCTCACTCAGTCAGGCGGTCTACAGCCCGGAAGAGGGTGGCCATTTTGGTCTTGGTTATGCGGGTTATGCCCACTTCACATCGCCGATCCGACGTTACCCGGACCTTATCAATCACCGGGCCATTAAATCGGTAATCCACGGAGGGCAGGCGTCCAAAGACGTTATCGTGCCCCCGAAAGCGGATCCGGAGCTTTCCGAATACCCCTACGATATGGCCCGGATGGAGCAGTTGGGTGAGCATACCTCCATGGCAGAACGGCGTGCCGATGATGCCACCCGGGATGTCATGGCCTGGCTGAAGTGCGAGTACCTGAGTGATCATGTCGGTGAGGAATACGACGGCGTCATTGCGTCAGTCGTGCCCTTCGGTTTCTTTGTGGAGCTTTCTGGCGTCTACATAGAGGGGCTGGTGCACGTGTCGACGCTCAGCGGTGACTTCTTCCATCACGATTCGGCCAAGCATCGCCTCATTGGTGAGCGCACGGCCATGAGTTTCCGGCTTGGCGATGAGGTCCGTGTGAAAGTCGTTCGGGTTGGAATGGAAGATCGCAAGATCGACCTGGAGCTGATCAGCGAGCCCGTGCATCGACAGGCAGATCGTGACGCGCTCAAGGTTCCAGATAAAGGCGAGCGAGGAAAGGGCAAGCGCGGCGCTGGCAAAGGTGGCAAGCCGCCCGGCAGAAACAGGCCTGGTCAGAAAGGCGCATCAACTGGCGAGTCTGGCCCGAAGACCCCTAGGAAGCGCCCGGCTTCGCAGAAGAAAAAGGCGGGCCCCGAGGCCTTTGATGACGATGAAACTCCCTCTGCCAGGGACGAACTGGTAGCCCGAGCTGCAAAGCTTGCCCTGAAGAAAGGCAAAAAAAGCAGTGGCGCTGGCAAAGGCGATAAGAAAGCCAAGCCGCGCAAATCAGGCAAGTAACAGGAAGCAGAATCAGTGTCCGGAGAATTTGTGTTTGGCTGGCACGCGGTTGAGGCTGTCCTCAAGCGCGAGCCTGAACGTTTGCAGCAGGTCTGGATTCAGACCGGCAGGCAGGATAAGCGGGTCAAGAGCATTACCGATGCCCTGGATAGCCTGGGTGTGCGTTGGAAAGTTGTGCATCGTAAAGAGCTCGACGAGCGCGTGTCCGGAGTGCATCAGGGTATTGTCGCGGCCGTCAGTGAAAGCCGGGAGTGGACGGAAGACGATCTGCTTGCTCAGTTGGCGGGCAGTGACAAACCGCCGTTTTTGCTTGTGCTGGATGGTGTCACCGATCCTCATAATCTTGGCGCCTGCATGCGCACCGCCGATGCGGTGGGTGTCCAGGCGGTCATTGTGCCCAAGGACAAATCCGCATCGCTGACACCGGTTGCGCGCAAGGTTGCCTGTGGTGCTGCGGAAACGGTGCCCTTGGTGCGGGTCACCAATCTCGCCCGCTTTCTGCGGAGTTTGCAGGATCAGGGAGTCTGGCTGATCGGCACCGCCGGTGAGGCGGACGCAACGCTCTACCAGGCCGATTTCAAGGGGCCGGTGGCACTGGTGATGGGGGCTGAAGGCAAGGGTATGCGCCGACTGACCCGGGAGCACTGCGACCAGCTCATCAATATCCCCATGCTGGGCCATGTGGACAGTCTCAACGTGTCCGTGGCTACGGGTGTTTGCCTATACGAAGCCCTGCGTCAACGGCTCGGTTAACCCTTGCACACAGGCCCGTCCCCGCCTAGAATATGTGACCCCTTTTTTAAGGGGTGGTTTTGTGTTGCCTGAATGTAGGCAATCCGAGACCGAGCTTTTGATCAAGCCTTTCTTGTAAAGCCTTATTGATAAAGCAAAAAGAAACCGGCAGCTGCTGCTGTCAACTCCTTGCTTTCATGTTTGTCGGTCGCGGATTTACAAGCCGTGCCGGTAAAAAGGAAGCTGTTTAAACCGTAGGGAGAACTCATGCGTCACTACGAAATCGTTTTTATGGTACATCCGGATCAGAGCGAGCAGGTGCCCGCGATGATCGAGCGTTATACCGGCGTCATCACTGAAGATGGCGGCAAGGTACATCGCCTGGAAGATTGGGGCCGTCGTCACCTGGCATACCCGATCAACAAGATTCACAAGGCTCACTACGTACTGATGAACGTTGAATGTTCACAGGCCGCGATGGACGAGCTGACTCACAACTTCCGTTTCAACGATGCAATCATCCGCGACATGATCCTGCGCCGCGATGGTGCGGATACAGACCTGTCCCCGATGAAAGCTTCCGAGTCCCGTGAAGACCGTCGTGGCGGCGATGATCGCCCGCGTCGTTCAGCCGAATCTGACGAGCCACGTCAGCGTGCTGAAACCCAGGACGAAGAAGAGTAATTAACCGGAGTTGAGGAGTTAAGTTATGGCTCGTTTTTTCAGACGTCGTAAGTTCTGCCGCTTCACGGCAGAGGGTGTTAAGGAGATCGATTACAAAGATCTGGACACCCTGAAAGGCTACATCACTGAAACCGGCAAAATCGTGCCCAGCCGCATCACCGGCACCAAAGCACGTTATCAGCGTCAGCTGGCTACCGCTATCAAGCGTGCCCGCTACCTGGCACTGCTGCCGTACTCGGACAGCCACGATAACTAAGTAACAGAAACACAGGACTTGGGACCATGCGTGCACTTGCACAGTATGTAATGCGCGGTCCCTTCCAGGCCGGCGGGGTAGCGGCAGTCACGACTGCAGTACCCTTGTTGTTCTGGATTGGCGCAGCCGTTGTCGGCCTGGTTATTCTCAGGCTTGGCATCGGCCAGGGGCTCAACATCGGGCTCTGGGCATTACTTCCGGCGCTCGGCTGGAGCATTTTCGGGCAGGACCCGACTGCTCTGGCTGTGTTGCTCCAGGTTATGCTCATGGCGTCGCTGATCAGAACCACGCTGTCCTGGGAAAAAGCTCTGCTTGCGGGAAGTTTTCTCGCAATCGTCACAGGCCTGATGTTGCCTGTGGTCTACCCGGGGTTGCTGGAGGATCTGGTCCAGGCCGGGGTGAGTTTTTACCAACAGTACAATGCCGAAATTGCGCAGAGTCTTGGCGATGACCTCGATAGGGTTATCCGGGACACGATGAATGCGAGCATGGCCGGCACCTACCTGGCAACGGGTGTGGGCATGACCATGCTGGCGCGATCCTGGCAGGCGGGGCTTTATAACCCCGGCGGATTCCGGAAGGAATTCCATAGCCTGCGGCTGTCGCCCCCCATTGCGGTGTTGTGTGCGGTGACCATGGTGGTTGGCCCGTTCCTGGGGCTCAATTCCATGTTGCTTGCCTGGGCTGCGGGAACACCGTTGTTCCTGACCAGTCTGGCATTGGTGCACGGTGTTGTTGGTTTGAAAAAGCTCAGTGGGAATTGGTTGGCGATGTTCTATGTCGCGCTGATCCTTTTGGGCCCAAGTCTGATGATTCTGTTAGTGGTTCTGGCTTTTGTGGATAGCTGGCTGGATATCCGGAGGCGTATAAGCCCTGCCGGGCCGGCTGAATAAAGCACGAAGAGGTTAACGAGATGGAAGTTATTCTGCTCGAGAAAGTTGCAAACCTTGGCTCCCTGGGTGACAAGGTGAAGGTTAAGGCCGGTTACGGTCGTAATTTCCTGCTTCCTTATGGCAAGGCTGTACCTGCCACTGAAGCAAACCTGAAGGCGTTCGAAGAGCGTCGTGCCGAGCTTGAGAAAGCGGCTGCTGAGAAGCAGGCTGCTGCCCAGGCTCGTGCCGAGGCCCTCGAGGGTGCTGCTTTCACCATCAGCTCCAAGGCTGGTGAAGAAGGTAAGCTGTTCGGCTCTATCGGTGTGCGCGACATTGCTGACGCGATCACTGCCGGTGGTACCGAAGTTGAGAAGAGCGAAGTTCGTTTGCCGGAAGGCCCGATCCGGGTGACTGGCGAGTACGAGATCGAGCTTCAGCTGCACTCCGACGTTGAAGTAACGGTCAAGCTGGCGGTTGTTGCAGAGTAAGCTGTTTTCTTTGAAAACGGCGTCGGGGGTTCCCCGGCTCTGCTAATACGCTGGTGGCCGACGTGGCCTCTCCGGAGGCTGCGTTCTGGCCAACCCAACAGGCCCGAACCGCATCTTGCGGCTTTCGGGCCTGTTGCTTTCTGGTATGCTGTTAAGTCCTTGTAACCCTCTCCCATTGCTGCGGCAGGTCGCTTAAACTGTCGTGGTTATGATGTCCAACTGAAGATGTGTTCATGGCCAAGCCGAATCTGAAGCCCGCGAGTACCGATCTCGAAACCAGTCGTATCAAGGTTCCTCCCCATTCTGTGGAAGCCGAGCAGGCGGTGCTGGGCGGCCTGATGCTGGACAACCGCCGGTTTGACGAAATCTCCGAGGTTATTTCAGCCGCAGATTTCTATCGGCAGGACCACCGCCTGATCTTTGGTGCCGTAGAACGCCTGGCCAGTGAGAGCGAGCCCCTGGATGTGGTGACCCTCGCGGAATTCCTCGAGCGGGCCGGCGATATTGAAGATGCCGGTGGTTTGTCCTATCTGGCGGAATTGGCCGAGAAAACTCCCGGTGCCGCCAACATTCGCGCCTACGCCGATATTGTCCGTGAGCGCTCCATTCTTCGACAGCTGGTGGAGGTGTCCGGCAAGATATCCGATTCGGCTTTTAATCCACTCGGCCGGAACAGCAATGAAATTCTGGACGAAGCCGAACGCAGCGTCTTCCAGATTGCCGAAGCACGGGTCAAGGAAGGTTCCGGCCCGCAGGCAATCAATCCCATTCTGGCCAAGACTCTGAGCCGGATTGAGGAACTGTTTGAGTCTGGCGAGCAGACCACCGGCTTGACCACAGGCTTCAAGGATCTGGACGAGCAGACCTCGGGCATGCAGCCCTCGGATCTGATCATTGTGGCGGGGCGGCCCTCCATGGGTAAGACGACCTTCGCCATGAATATTGTTGAGAATGCTCTGATCAGCACCGGCACGCCGGTTCTGGTGTTCAGTATGGAGATGCCAGCGGATGCCCTCGCCATGCGTATGCTCTCTTCCCTCGGGCGCATCGACCAGACCAAGGTCCGCGGCGGCAAGCTCGAAGAGGACGACTGGCCCCGGCTGACTTCGGCGGTGAGTCTGCTCAAGGACAAGCCTCTTTATATCGACGATACACCCGGCCTGAGCCCCACCGAAATGCGTTCCCGAGCCCGGCGTATTGCCCGGGAAAACGACGGCAAGATTGGCCTGATCATGGTCGACTACCTGCAGTTGATGCGAGTGCCCGGGAACACCGAAGGCCGGACTGCCGAAATCTCGGAAATCTCCCGGTCGCTCAAGGGTATTGCCAAAGAGCTGAGCTGCCCGGTGGTGGCTCTGTCCCAGCTCAACCGGAGTCTTGAGCAGCGGCCCAACAAGCGCCCGGTCAACTCGGATCTGCGTGAATCCGGTGCCATCGAGCAGGATGCCGACGTCATCATGTTCGTGTACCGGGATGAGGTTTACAACGAGGATACCTCGGACAAAGGCATTGCCGAGATCATTATTGGTAAGCAGCGGAACGGTCCTATAGGCACGATCCGCCTGGCATTTATCGGCAAGTACACCAAATTCGAGGATCTGGCTCACGGCGACTATAGCGATTATGGCGGGGAGTACTGATGCCCCGCAGTACGGTTGCCCGGATTGATCTCGACGCCCTTCGGCGGAATTTCCAGACTGCTCGAAGCCGGGCCGGCGGAGCGCAGGTGATGGCCGTGGTTAAAGCCGATGGCTATGGCCACGGTATCGGGCCGGTGGTCTCAGCTCTGGACAGCCTGGCGCCAAAGTTTGCGGTGGCCTGCCTGGAAGAGGCGCGGGCCATTCGGGAAACAGGGCTCGTACAGCCGGTGGTCCTGTTGCAAGGTGTGCACGCCGAAGCTGATATCGACGAGTGCGCCGGGCATGGGTTTGAACCGGTTTTTCACAGTTTCCAGCAATTGACCTGGCTGGAGCGCCTGGAAACACCGCCGGTGTTCTGGCTGAAGCTGAACAGCGGCATGAACCGCCTGGGCTTTCATCCGGACGAGCTGGCTGGGGTAATGAGCCGGCTGCAGGCCATGAACGCTGATCAAGAGCTGCTGGGCTTTGTGACCCACTTTGCCTGTGCCGACGATCCCGATAGCGCCATGACAGCGAAGCAAACCTCGGTGTTTGAGCAAGCGACCTCTGCGTTTCCGGGGTTGATGAAGAGCGTTGCCAATTCGGCTGCCCATTTTCATCCAGACCAGCCCATGTTTGACTGGAGTCGTCCGGGCATCATGTTGTACGGCGGTTCGCCAATGGTTGGCAAGACCGGCCCGGAGCTTGGCCTGGAGCCGGTGATGTCACTGGAGGCGCCATTGATCAGTACCCGTGTGGTGCCAGCGGGCGAGTCGGTTGGCTACGGTGCCAGCTGGGTTGCCGACCGCGACACCCGGATGGGAATGGTGGCGATTGGTTACGGTGATGGTTACCCCCGGCATGCCGGAACCAACACGCCCGCCGCCATCAATGGTCAGCGAATCCGGCTCATCGGTCGGGTTTCCATGGACATGCTGGCCGTTGACCTGACCAATGCACCGGATGCAAAGGAAGGCGACAGTGTTGAACTGTGGGGTCGCACCGTGGGTGTCGACGAGGTGGCCGCGTGCGCTGGTACCATCTCCTATGAGCTTATGACCGGCATCACCGGGCGGGTGCCAAGGCAATACCGGTAGCACTGCAGGGCGTTTCGCTAGCCCTGTTCCGGTTCGTGAATGATTTCCTCGATAAAGTCGAGAATGGCAGCGAGGCTGCGGTCGTCCAGTTTCTTGAGCACTTTGTGCACGACCATCTTGCTGCCCTTGAGCATGCTGCTGATGCCCATCTTGGCCATGCCCATCATCATGTTACTGGCATGCAATCGCCGAAGCGGCTCCAGGAAAAAGAAGTCCAGACCTTCCTCGGTCATGTCCACGATCAGGTTGAAGAGCTTGTCGATGGCTTCCTTGTCGGCCTTGCCCCGTGCGCGCAGTTCGCCGACGGTATACAGGGCTCGGGTTCGCAACTCATCGGGGATCGGCGCCACAATGTGGCTCTGTTGTTTCAGCATGAGAGTTCCTGTTGTTGTATGCTCTTGAAAGAAATAGCGAAGCATTAAATTCAGACTGCACCACAGTGTAGGGACCGGACTGGGTAAGCCATTGGCCAGATTGGTTCGGAAATACCGTCACATCAGTGATATCCGGAGGCATTGAATCCTCGTGCATGTACTTGTTGTTCACGATTACGGCCCTTTGGGGAAGCTCTTGCTGGAGCGCCTGCGGGAAACACACCTGCACGTCAGCCCATTGCTCGTCAGTGACCCCTCCAATGCGGACCTGGATGCGTTGGAAAACTGGATTCCTGAAGATACCGACCTGATTGTGAACGCACTCTGGATGGCCGATCCGGAAGTCGCAGAGAAAGACCCTGAGGGCGTCCACATGGCGGCGTTCTCACTGCCAGTGGCCATTGCGGAGTTTGCCCGCGATCGTGGCATGGCGCTGTTCCAGCTATCCTCCTGCTATGTATTCGATGGCCGCAAGCAAAGCGGGTACATCACCTCCAACCCGGGGCAGCCGGTGAATGAGCTGGGCAACTGGCAATGGGAGTGCGAGCAGGCACTGCGCACCCTGTTACCGAGGCACATAATTCTACGGACGGGCTGGAGCCTGGCGCGGTTTATTCGAAAGGTTCAAGCCAGTACCGGTGCCGACGAGTTACTGTCATTGCCGGGGCGATGCCGCGGCCAGCCTTTGGCGGTTCGGGATCTGGCCCGGGTGATTGAGGCGGTGGTTCTGCAACTTGATTGCGGGGCCGAGGTGTGGGGCACGTATCAGTACGCCGGTGCCGAGGAAATCAATCTATACGAGCTGGGGCTCGCAATTGCCGGTCTTCCGGGGATTCCCGAAGGTATTCGGGTGGTGGATGAGGTGCCGGAGTGGGGCCATCTTGAGCCGGTTAATACCACCCTGATATGCACCAAAATCCGCAATACCTTCGGTATTAAACAGATGCCATGGCGCTCGGGTCTGGTGGATGAACTGGCCATGCTGAGGCAGAATAATGGCCGTGAAATGGCAAGTGAACCCGCCGGGTAAGGTTACTGGCGGGTCCGAGTCAGCTTCTCAGTTATTGCACTGACGGGAGAATTCCCGGCTGACCATTTGCAGGGCTTCGATATCCAGAAGTTCGACTTCCCGGCCCCTGGCCTTGATGATTCCCTGATTCTGGAAGCGGGTGAACACCCGGCTCACGGTTTCGACAGCAAGCCCTAGAAAGTTGGCAATGTCATTGCGTGCCATGGGCAGGCTGAAGTTGGTAGGGGACATCCGGCGGCGCTGGAATCGGCTGGACAGCGACAGCAGCAATGCGGCAATGCGCTCTTCAGCGGTGTTCTTGCTCAGTAGCATGGCCAGTTGATGGCTGTTCTGAATCTCCTGGCTCATCAGGTGATACATGTGATGCTGCAGTTCTGGCAGTTTGCCAGTCAGTTCCTCCAGTTTGTCGATCGGAAACTCGCATACGCTGGTCCGTTCCAGAGCCTTGGCCGTGCAGGCGTAGTGTTCACTGCCAATGCTGTCCAGGCCCACCAGTTCACCGGGCATGAAAAAGCCGGTCACCTGTTCCTCGCCATTTTCGGTAATGATTGACGTCTTGATGGAGCCGCTTTTCACCGCAAAACAGGAGCGGTAGGGCGTGCTCTGGTCAAAGATGTGCTCGCCGCGGTTGAAGATCCGCCCCTGCTGGACAATGTCTTCCAGGCGGTCGAGGTCATTCTCTTCAAGCGCCAGAGGCAGGCACAGGTTGCTAAGACTGCACTGGTGGCAGGACGCTTTGAGAGGAGATGCCTGACGAAACGGAATTGCTTGAGCCATACGTGATAATCCGTCCGATTTGATCCATGTCAACTATGTACCTTAATACGGATGACTGTCTTTGCCAATAATCAAGCTGAATGATCTTAGAATATATTGAAAAAAAATAAGGGCCCGTGGGCCCTTATTTGTCTTTGTCTCAGAGTTTCTCGAATACCAGCGACGCGTTGGTTCCACCAAACCCGAAACTGTTGGACATCACGGTGTTCAGCGATGCTTCCCGACTTTCAGGGCCTACAAGAGGAATATCGCTGATTTTTTCGTCTGGATTGGCCAGGTTCTTGGTGCCGGCAATGAAGCCATTCTGCAGCATCAGAAGCGAATAGATGGCCTCCTGAGCACCGGCAGCGCCCAGCGAATGACCAGACAGCGATTTGGTTGAGGAAATGGCCGGGATGCCGGAACCGAAGGTGGCCCGTACCGCACCCATCTCGGCAACGTCGCCAACCGGGGTGCTGGTTCCGTGGGCGTTGATATAGTCAATCTTGCCCCGGATAGTGGCCATGGCCTGCTTCATACAGCGCTGGGCCCCTTCGCCTGAGGGGGCGACCATGTCATAGCCGTCAGAGGTGGCGCCGTATCCGGTGAGCTCGGCAATGATGTTGGCGCCCCGTTTCCTGGCGTGTTCCAGCTCCTCCAGTACCATCATGCCGCCACCACCGGCGATCACGAAACCGTCCCGGCCGGCATCGAAGGGGCGGGAGGCGGTTTCAGGGGCATCGTTGTACTTGGTGGATAGCGCTCCCATGGCATCGAACATCATGGTCAGGCTCCAGTCCTCTTCTTCCCCGCCGCCGGCGAACACAATGTCCTGTTTGCCAGCCTGGATCTGCTCCATGGCGTGGCCGATGCAGTGGGCGCTGGTGGCACAGGCCGAAGACATGGAGTAGTTCACGCCACGAATCTTGTAGGCGGTGGCAAGGCAGGCGGAAACTGTGCTGGTCATGATGCGGGGAACCATGTAAGGCCCAATGCGCTTCACGCCTTTCTCTCGCATGATGTCGGTGGCTTCCACCTGGCTGGAGCAGGATGCGCCGCCGGAGCCGGCAATCAGGCCGGTGCGGTCGTTGGAGATCAGGTCTTCGGTCAGCCCCGCCTGGGCAATGGCCTGCTCCATGGACAGAAAACTGTACATGGCGGATGGCCCCATGAATCGACGGATCTTGCGGTCGATAACGGATGTGTCCACATCCACCGAGCCGGCGATCTGGCTGCGAAAACCCATTTCCTTGTAGGTTTCGTTGAAGCGGATGCCTGACTTCCCGGTTTTCAGGCTCTGGGTGACCTCGTCCAGTGAATTGCCGAGGCAGGAAACAATGCCCATGCCGGTGACGACGACGCGTCTCATAAATTCCTCCTTCCCGACCGGCCGATATGGCCGACCTTGCGATCAATAACGTTATTTAACAGTCTAGGCGCTTTGGCCCGGATACGATATTTGACCTTGGTAAGGGGCGAGGGGCGGATTGAGTCTAGAGCCGAATCAGCGACTGCTGCCCCGGCCTTTCCTGGGGCCCTTCTTTTTACCGTCGACTTCTTCCCTGGCAGCCTTCTCGGCCTCGGCTGCGGCCGCTTCCCGAGCTTCTCGCTCGACCATCTCCGGAGTCTCCAGGGAGATGCGCCCCAGGGTTCCGGCCCGGAATTCGTTGAGTAGCACCTCCGACACTTTATGCAGGTCAGGGATGCCGCCGCGCCCGAAAAACCTGCGCTTTGCGGCAATACCGTCCATCAGCGCCAGCGCGTCTTTCGGCAGTTCTTCAAAACCGTAGCGGGCCCGGACAAGCTCTGGGTAGGCCTCTAGCAGGTACTCGGCCTCGAACATGGCAACATCCTCGAAATCCAGAACCGCGCTTCGAATGGCTCCGGTAACCGCCAGACGGTAACCACAGGCTTCGGGGGACAGTTTCGGCCAGAGGAAGCCAGGGGTGTCGTAAAGCAGAATGTTATTGGGCAGCTTGATGGCCTGCTGGGCCTTGGTAACCGCCGGCTCGTTCCCGGTTTTGGCTGCAGGGCGCCCTGCCAGGGTGTTGATCAGGGTGGACTTGCCGACATTGGGAATGCCGAGGATCATCACCCGCAAGGCGCTCTTCTGGCGATCGTGGTCTGGTGTCATATCCTCGGCCAACTTGAGGATGGACAGTGCCTCATTGCGCTGGTTGTGAGTGAGAGTGATGGCGCGTACCCCGCGCTCCTTCTCGAGCCAGGCTCGCCACTGTTCGGTAATTGCCGGATCTGCCAGGTCACGCTTGTTCAACACTTTGATCAATGGCGTTTCGCCACGGAGAGCCGGCACCAGCGGGTTTTCGCTACTGAAAGGAATACGCGCATCCACCACTTCGATGATGAGGTCCATCTGCGGCATTACCTGTTTGATCTCCTTGCGGGCCTTATGCATATGCCCTGGAAACCAGTTAATGGCCATCGTTTCTGCTCCGGATAGGGTTAAACGGCGCCATTATGAAGGGGAATGACCAAACTTTCACATTTGTTTGAATCCCCGTGTGTGGCGGCTTCTGGCGCGGGATATTGAGAAGTATGTACAAAAAGAGGGCTGGTCGGGGTGAAAAACCGTATCCGTATGTTTTAGGGTGTAGGCCCTGAACGATGAAATCAATGTATGTCGGTGGTATTCCGATTGTGGCCACCCTGATTAACGGAGAGTGTTATGAAGCTTGCAAAACTGTTTGGTACTGCGCTGGTCGCCCTGAGCCTTTCGGTCCCGGCCGTGGCCCAGCAATCCGGTGGCCAGCCGGATCAAGTTGATCAACTGGCCCAGATGGTAGGGCTTAACGAAGATCAGCAAACTGAAATCCGTGCCATCATCGACGAGATGCAGGGCGAAATCGGCGAACTCCGCCAGGAAGCCCGTGCACTGCAGCAGCAGATGCAGGGTGAGATCAAATCAGACTTTGATGAGGCGGCCATTCGCGAGCAAGCCAAGGAGCTTGGCGAAGTGACTGGCGAGATCGCGGCTCTGTCCACCCTGATGCAGGCGAAGGTAGACAGCGTGTTTACCCAAGAGCAGCGCGACGAGCTGGATAAGCGTATGCAGCAGATGCAACAGCAAATGCAGCAGCGTCGTCAGATGCAACAACAGATGCAGCAGGGGCAAGGTCAGGGCATGCAGTAATCCTGACTTCCCTTTAGCTGGGTTGGAGAAGGGCCGCATCTTTTGGTGTGGCCCTTTTTTGTTTTTGTAGCCTGCTGGTTTGGCGGGAGGAACAGGGGTGTGGAGCCACCCCCGAAACCGGAAGGCTAGGAGCCCAAGCCCGAAGCCCCACCCAAGCCAAAGGGCTTAACGAGAACAATGAGCCGGGGAAGCAGCGTAAGCGCCCCCACCAGAGCCATGAACATGGCAAACCCCGTAAACAACCCGAAGTAGATGGTCGGGATGAAGTTGGACAGCACCAGTATCGAGAACCCGGAGATGATGGTCAGCGAGGTAAAGAACATGGCCTGGCCGATGCTCCGGTGGCAGCGGTGCATGGTGGCGATGTAGTCGCCGTCTTTCTGGAACTCGGTTTTGAAGCGGTGAATGTAATGGATGGTGTCATCGACGGCGATGCCGACGGTGATGGCGGCCACGGTGATGGTCATCATATCCAGCGGGATTCCGAGCCAGCCCATCAGGCCGAGCACCGAGCCTGCTGCGATCAGGTTGGGGGCGATACCGATCAGGGCCAGTTTCAGGGAGCGGAACAGGATCAGGAACATCACCATGATGGCAGCGAAGACCACGCCAATGGTTTTGATCTGGGAATCGAACAGGCTTTGCAGCATGTTGTTGTACATCACGGTCATGCCGGCGAACAGAACCTGATCCTGGCCGTAGCCCAGTTCCGTGGTCAGGTGGTTGTGGATGCGGTCTAACAGCTCCTGTCGACGCAGTTCCGGCATGGTTTCCAGGATCCGAATGCTGAAGCGGGCCTGGTCATGCTCCTCGGAGATGTAGGGGGTCAGCAGGGTGTCCTTCAGATCATCTGGGACGGCAGCCGGCACAAACGCCAGCTCCAGGGCATCCAGAGGGGCGCCCTGGTTGATTTGGGCCAGGATATCCAGCGTGGTGTTGATGGACAGCACCTTGCCGGTTTCCGGCAATCCGTCCAGGTACTCGTGAACGGCTTCCAGCTCTTCCATTTTCTGGTAGGTGTACCAGGTATCCCGATATTCCTCTCCGGCACCGCAGTCCTCCACGAAAGGGTCGCAGTCGCTGGCAAACGGGTCGCCAGTGCCGGCGCCTTCCGGCGGTGGATCGTCGGTGATCACCACGTCCAGTGGCGTAGTACCGCCCAGGCGGTTGTCCATGGTGATCATGCCCTGATGGATTTCGGTGGAGGATTTGAAGTAGTCGATGAAGCTGTTTTCCACCGTCAGTTTGCTCAGGCCGACCACGCAGAGCACCGCAATCACGCCGGAGCCGACCAGAACCGTCTTGCCGAAGTGTTCCGTGAACCTGGCAAAGGCATCGGTGAAGGGAATCCGGTCGGAGGTCACGCGGCTGTCCAGGGGCGGTGGCAACAGGGTCAGCAGGGCCGGGAAAACGATAAAGGTGATGAGGAAAGCCACCGTCAGGCCCAGGGTCATCATCCAGCCGAAGTCGATTACCGGGCGAATGCCGCTGAAGGTAAGGGAGCCGAAGGCGACGATGGTGGTGATGGCCATGTAAAAACAGGGCTTGATCATGGCCATTACGGTGTTGCGCAGGGTGTCTCTGGGACCCGCATCCGGTTCGTCATGCTGGAACTCCCGGTAGCGCACGATCAAATGGATAGTGAGCGACAGGGTCATGATCAGCAGCAGGGAAATGAAGTTGGATGAGATGACCGTCACTGGCCACTGGGCCCAGCCGAGAAACCCGATCATCAGCCAGACCGTAAAGCCGCAGCACAACAGTGGCACCAGCACCCAGCGCCATTGTCGGAAGATGACGGCCAGGGTGAGCAGCAGAAACGCAAGTACGCCGAGCCCGAAGGTCGACAGGTCGTTTTCGATGAAACGGATCATATCCGCCACAATCATGGGCACGCCACCCAGGTGGATGTCGGCGCCATCCCGGTACTTGTCGAGGATGGAGCGAACGGTTCGGATGGTGGCATCGCGCTCGACCCCGAGGGTTTCGGTAAAGTCGATGAACTCCTGTTTTGCCTTTTCCAGTTCAGCCAACTCGGCCTCGGAGGCTTTGCCGGCGCCGGCCTTGTCTCTGAGATCGTTTCGTTTGTTCAGCAGCTCAAAGTATCGATCCGGCGTGGGCAGGTTGACCTGTATCGCGGTTGTACGTCCGTCTTCACTGATCAGCAGGTTCGGGTAGAGCGGATTGTTCAGCAGCGCCTGGCGGGCGGTGTCCGGCGCTACATCGTGCTGGTCAAGGGTCTTGATCTCGCTGTCCACGGTATCCAGCGTCAGATCCGGGCTGTGGAGCAGGGGCACGTTCAGGATGCTGTTGGTGGAGCCCACGGCTTTCAGGCTTTGCAGTTCGTCGCGCAATGCGCCCAGTCTTGCCAGGCCATCTTCAGAGAACAGGTCACCTTCTGGGGTGTAGGTGACGATCAGGAAATCGTCGGAGGTGGTGAAGCGGCGGTTTACCTGGCGGTATTGTTCGAGGGAGCGGTCGTTTTCCAGCACCAGGGATTCGGCGGAAGCATCCAGACGGAATTCGCCGAACTTGATGGCGGCGAGGGCCAGCAACAGGGCAAAAGCCGTGAGGATAATAAAGGGATGCGGAAAAATCAGGCGATCATACAGGGCGTGAAGACGATTCATGAACAACTACTCTGCCAGTTCAAACGAGTGCAGAGTGTGCCATAAACCTCAGTGAACCGTGACCTTTGACGAGGCTTCCTCAAGGGAATCGATCAGCTTTTTCAGGCGGCGGCTCATTTCCGCGCTTTCTGCGAGCTGGGTCACCATGTTCTGGGTGGTTTCGCGAATGCCCTGCACATTGGCCAGCACGTCGTCGGTGCCAGCGGTCTGGTCCGCCGACACGTTGGCGATTTCCTGGTTGGTATGATCGATCCGGCTGACCACTTCGTTAATGGCTTCCAACGCGCGGCGGCCTTCCTCAGATTCCTCAACGCAGCGTGTGGCATCCTCGGAGCTGCCGGTCATCTGGTTCACGGCCGTGTTCATGGCATTGAG
This sequence comes from Marinobacter sp. BW6, assembly GCF_008107725.1. GTDB lineage: Bacteria > Pseudomonadota > Gammaproteobacteria > Pseudomonadales > Oleiphilaceae > Marinobacter. Next base: position 496,244 of record NZ_VIRN01000061.1, on the reverse strand, counting down.
TAGACGATCGATGGTGCCCTGAATCTGATCGGTGGAGTCCTGGACTCGTTGGGCCAGTTTACGGACCTCATCGGCAACCACGGCAAACCCACGGCCCTGTTCGCCAGCCCGGGCCGCCTCGATGGCTGCGTTCAGGGCCAGCAAATTGGTCTGTTCGGCAATGCCCCGGATCTCGGTGATGGCGTGGCTGATTTCATGGCTGTTTTCGGCCAGGGCTTCGACGCTGCTGGCGGAATTGCGCACCACATCGGCAAGCTTGCGGATGCTGTCGGCACTCTGGCCGACACGGGTGCTGCCGTCGCGGGCCGCATCGCTGGCTTCGTGGGACAGGGTCTTGGCAATCCCCGCTTGCTCGGCGATGCCGGTGAAGCTTTGCAGCATGGTTTCGATGACCTCCGCGGAGCGATCGGCGCCTTGCTGTTGGCGGCCCAGGTCATCCCGGCGGGCTTCGGCGGCCGAGGTCAGCTCCTCGACTTCCCGGTGCAGCCGTTCAGTGGCTTCCTTCATGCTTCGGACCACGCCCACGGTGCGGTCCTGCATGGCGTTGAAGGCGCTGGCCATTTCACCGATTTCGTCAGTGGAATCCACCACCGCTCTCTGGCTCAGATTGCCTGAGGCCTGGACGTCGACCATGGTGTCTTTCAGACGGTTCACGTGGCGCTCGATAAACGAGATCAGTAGCTGGGAGCCAGCCATTTCAAGTGCCATGAGTACCGCCACCACCATTGCAAAGCCGGGCGCGGTATCGGCGAAGACCTGATCGAACGTATTGCCGGTCTGCCCGGCGATGGTGTGCATGGCATAGAGAACGAGCAAGCAGAGAACTGCAAAAACGACAATGTTCAGCAACCAGAATTTGTACTTCAGCCGGGCATTTCGCAGCAGTGTCAGCATGGAGATTCTCAGTCGATGGCCTTCACCGGAATCTGCATGGCATTGGAGGTCTGGGGGACCTCTGGCACGGCGAGACCAAGATTGTTTTTATCGAATACCTTGTCGGCCCGGTAGCTGGAGCGAACCATGGGGCCGGATGGCACTTCCATGAAGCCCTTCTGAAGACCGATTTCCCGGTAGCGGTTGAACTCCTCGGGGGTTACGTAGCGTTCCACCGGCAAGTGATTCGGGGTGGGGCGCAGGTACTGGCCAAGGGTCAGAATATCCACACCGATGGCTCGGAGGTCGTCCATGGTTTCCAGGATTTCCTCTTCAGTTTCACCCAGGCCCAGCATCAGGCTGGTCTTGGTGAGCACATCCGGGCGATGCTTCTTGGCGTGCTCCAGAACCTGCAGGGTTTTTTCATACCCGGCGCGCGGATCACGGACCCGACTGGTCAGCCGCTTGACGGTTTCCACGTTCTGGGCGAAGACATCCAGCCCGGAATCCACAACCTTCTCGACGTCCGACATGACCGCATCAAAATCCGGCGTCAGCGCTTCAACAGCGACTTCCGGCGTGCGTTGTTTGATGGCCGAGACACAGGCGGCATAGTGGGCAGCACCGCCGTCGTCGAGGTCATCACGGTCTACCGAGGTAAGCACAATGTAGCGAAGGCCCATGAGTTCTACGGACTTGGCGGTGTTCTCCGGCTCTTCATGATCCAGCCAGCCTTTCGGATTGCCGGTGTCTACCGCGCAGAATTTGCAGGCCCGGGTACATACAGAGCCCATCACCATGATGGTGGCAGTGCCGGCGGTCCAGCACTCACCGATGTTGGGGCAATGGGATTCCTGGCAGACGGTGCTCAACCGATGCTCACTGACGTTCTTGCGCACAGCCTCATAGCGCTCGCCGCCGGGCATGCGGGCCCGCAGCCATTTGGGCTTTCGCTCAGGCTTCTCCGCTGTTGTGGCTTCCTGCTTTGATGACCGCTTGACGCCGTCCTTGATGGCTGAGAAGCCATGTTCATTGCGGAATTTGGAACCACTGGTAATGCGGGTTTTTGCGCTGTCGCTCATTGCAACCGGACTCTCGATTCGGGCATGGGGAACCCTAAAGAGTAATGGGCTGGCGGGGGAGTTACAAGACGGATAGGGGCAATCACGGGGGTACCGGGCACGACATTGGTCGTACCCGGTTGACCGTCATCAAGCCTGGGCTTTGTCCAGGGCCTGGGTAATGTCGGCAATGATGTCGTCGACATGCTCGATGCCGATAGACAGCCGCACCAGATCCTCGCTCACGCCGGCACTCTTCAGTTCCTCAGGGTTCAGCTGACGGTGCGTCGTGGTTGCAGGATGACAGGCCAGGGACTTGGCGTCACCGATGTTGACCAGACGCAGGATCAGATCCAGGGCATCAATGAACTTTGCCCCGGCTTCCCGGCCACCCTTGATGCCGAAGCTCAGGATGCCGGAGGCTTTGCCGCCGCAAATCTTGTCGCAGGTGGCTTTGTGGGGGCTGTTGGCCAGGGTCGCATAATTGACCCACTCCACGGACGGGTGGTCCTGCAGGAAGTTGGCGACTTTCTCTGCGTTCTCGCAATGACGCTCCATACGCAGCGCCAGGGTTTCCAGACCCTGCATGATCAGGAAAGCATTGAACGGCGCCAGGGCGGCACCGGTATTGCGCAGCGGTACTACGCGGCAACGGCCAATGAAGGCGGCAGGGCCCAGCGCCTCGGTGTAGACCACGCCGTGGTAGGACGGATCCGGCTGGTTCAGCATCGGGAACTTGTCGGCGCTGGCCTTCCAGTCGAACTTGCCGGAATCCACCACAACGCCGGCTACAGTGGTGCCGTGGCCGCCGATGTACTTGGTGAGCGAGTGGATCACGATATCGGCGCCGTGCTCAATCGGACGGCACAGGAACGGCGTGGCAACCGTGTTGTCCACCATTAGCGGGATGCCGTGTTTGTGCGCAATCTCGGCCCAGCGTTGGATGTCGACCACATTGCCCGCCGGGTTGCCGATGGACTCGCAAAAGAGGGCGCGGGTATTGGCGTCAATGGCCTTTTCCACGGCATCAAAATCATCATGACGCACCATTTTGCACTCGATGCCCTGGTTTGGCAGCGAGTGGGCGAACAGGTTGTAGGTGCCGCCGTACAGTTGGCTTGTGCTTACTATGTTGTTGCCTACCTTGCAGATAGTCTGCAGGGCGTAGGTAATAGCCGCCATGCCTGATGCCACGGCCAGGGCGCCGACGCCGCCTTCCAGTTCCGCCATCCGCTCTTCCAGAACCGCGTTGGTTGGGTTCATGATGCGGGTGTATATGTTGCCCTGAACCTTCAGATCGAACAGATCGGCACCGTGCTGGGTGTCGTCGAAGGTATAGGACGTGGTCTGGTAAATCGGCGTGGTTGCCGCCCGGGTAGTGGGATCGCTTTTAAAGCCTGCGTGCAGCGCGAGGGTTTCCGGTTTCATGTCAACGGTCCTTGCTGGTGTGTTGTTCTTTGTGGGTTCAGCCCGTGAGTATGCCACAGAGTTTGTCGTGAGAGGATCGTCCGAACCTGGCAGAAAGCGAAACTGATGGAGGCGAGGAGTATCCGGCGCTAATCGTTGCGCTGTCTCTTTTCGGCCCTGAGATAGTCACTGATGGATGGGTAAAAGAATATCCCGATGCAAACCCAGAACACGCCGATTGACAGGACCGCCGCCTTGATACTCGCGCCAGCGAATCCGAGGGCAATAGGTACCAGAACAACGGCCAGGAACACCGTGAGTGCGTGGTGAGATTTCATAATGCGATACAGCCTTAAAACGCATCCAGGAGAAGTGCCTATCCTATCCGACTCCTGGTCTCAATATTGTCAAAGTTTGTTTAAGTGACGTTGGTTTTCTTGGCGTCGGTGTCAGGAAATAGGGTGTCGTAACACCAGGTGAATACGAACGCATACACCAGATAGAACACCACGAACGCCACATCCACGATCAGCGCTTCCAGCAAACCGATGCCCATCCACCAGGCAATGATCGGCAGGAAAATCAGCATCAGGCCCAGCTCGAAGCTCGCCGCATGGAGGAAGCGAATCCGCAGGGATTTTCGGGTTGAACCGGTAAAGTGTTTGAGTCCGTGATCGAACCCCAGGTTGAACAGGTAATTCCAGATAGTCGCGATGGTGGCGCCAACCACACCAAGGACTCCGGTTCTTCCCATATCGAAGCCGAAAGTCACCGCAGCGAGGGGAACGGAAAGCGGGAGGCCGATCAGCTCGAAAGAGATGGCCTGGCGAACTCTGTCTTTGGTTGATCTCATAGCAGACGTAGTACGAAGGCGGGTCGTCCCGCGTTCACTGCCCGGGAAGGGTGGGGTCGTCCCCAGAAACTGAAAAAGCCCGGCGTTTTCACGTCGGGCTTTTCAGAATACTGGTAGCAAGGGGCGGAGTCGAACCGCCGACCCCAGCATTATGAGTGCTGTGCTCTAACCAACTGAGCTACCTTGCCATTTCGTTTCGGGCATCGCCCCAAACGAGGCGCGTATTTTCAGTATTTGGGCCCTTTCTGTCAAGGCTTGGGGGCCAGTTTTTCCGGAAAAATTAAACGTTGAAGCGGAAGTGGATAACATCGCCGTCTTTGACGATGTATTCCTTGCCTTCCAGGCGCCATTTACCGGCATCCTTGGCCCCGGCTTCGCCGTTGTATTGTACGAAATCGTCGTAGCTCACCACTTCTGCCCGGATAAAGCCGCGTTCGAAGTCGGTGTGAATCACGCCGGCCGCCTGAGGCGCTGTGGCGCCGATTTTCACGGTCCAGGCGCGGACTTCCTTCACGCCGGCGGTAAAGTAGGTCTGCAGGCCCAGCAGGCCGTAGCCGCCGCGAATTACCCGATCGAGGCCTGGCTCTTCCATGCCCATTTCTTCCAGGAACATGGATTTCTCATCGTCTTCCAGTTCGGAGATTTCGGCCTCTATCTTGTTGCAGATGGGCACAACCACGGCATTTTCTGACTCGGCGATCTTGCGCACCGTGTCCAGATGCGGGTTGTTCTCGAATCCGTCTTCGCTGACGTTGGCAATGTACATGGTCGGCTTGACGGTCAGCAGGCAGAGCTCGCGGATCAGGGCCATCTGGTCTTTGTCCAGATTCATGCTGCGCACGGGTTTGCCTTCATTCAGCACCGGCAGCAGCTTCTCGCACATCTCGAGCTGGGCCTTGGCTTCCTTGTCACCGCTCTTGGCAACACGCTGAACGCGCTTGATGGCTTTCTCAACGGTGTCCAGGTCGGCCAGGGCCAGCTCGGTATTGATTACTTCGATGTCTGAGGCCGGATCTATCTTGTTGGCCACGTGAATGACGTTGCCGTCTTCAAAGCAGCGCACCACATGGGCAATGGCGTCGGTCTGGCGGATATTGGCCAGGAACTGGTTGCCCAGGCCCTCGCCTTTGGAGGCACCTGCCACCAGGCCAGCGATATCGACGAATTCCATGGTGGTCGGAACGACCCGTTCGGGCTTTACGATCTCGGCCAGCTTGTTGAGGCGCGGGTCCGGCATGGCCACAACACCGGCGTTAGGCTCGATGGTGCAGAACGGGAAGTTCTCCGCGCCAATGCCGGATTTGGTCAGTGCGTTGAACAGGGTGGATTTGCCGACGTTGGGAAGGCCGACGATGCCGCAGTTAAATCCCATGGAATGCCTCTGCTGGTACTGGAAAATTTGGGCGGATTATACCGGTTTGAAACTGTGCAGGCGATTCATGGCGGCAGGGAGTTTGCCGCTGGCCGCATCCGGCAGTACCCGCATGATTTCATCTATTACCGCGTTCAGCTCTTCGGTTTCCTGTTTGCCCAGGCGGCCGAGAACGTAGCCGGTTACCCTGCGGCTGTCGCCGGGGTGGCCAATGCCGATGCGCAGTCTCTGAAAATCGTTGGTGCCCAGGTGGGCGATGGTGTCACGCAGACCATTGTGTCCGCCATGGCCGCCGCCTTTTTTGAGCTTGGCGGTACCCGGGGGCAGATCGAGTTCGTCGTGGGCAACCAGAATCTGGTGTGGTTGAATCTTGAAGAAGTCTGCCAGCGCCTTGATGGAGAGGCCGCTGCGATTCATAAAGGTGGTGGGGTTCAGAAGGTGCAGGTCCAGGCCCTGCCACTGAATGCGGGCGTAGAGTCCGTGATATTTCTTTTCTGGGCGGAGCGTCTGGCCCGCAGCGCGGGCCAGAGCTTCGACGAAGAGAGCGCCGGCGTTATGGCGGGTATTCTCGTAGTCAGCCCCGGGATTTCCCAGACCAACCACCATGACAATATCCTGCGCCATTCGCCGTTGCCCTCCTCAGTACAGGAGTGATTACTCCTTGTCTTCGCCGCCTTCTTCAGTTTCTTCGCCGTCTTCGGCTTCATCATCAGCCTTGGCGCCGCGCGGCTTGTGGATAGCCACAACCGGAAGGTCGTGATCTTCACCCTGGAGCAGGGCGGCAATCTTGACGTCTTTCGGCAGATTCAGGTCGCTCAGGTGAATTACCTGGTCCATCTCAACAGTGGTCATATCCACTTCGATGAACTCGGGCAGGTTCTGCGGCAGACAGATCACTTCAACTTCGTTGATCTGGTGGTTCGCTACACCGCCTTGGAGCTTGATGGCCGGTGCAGTGTCTTCGTTGATGAAGTGCAGCGGTACGTTGACGTGGATCTCGTGGTCCTTGTCAACACGCAGGAAGTCAGCGTGGGTCAGGATCGGCTTGTACGGGTGACGCTGCAGATCCTTCAGGATCACGCTTTCTTTCTTGCCGTTCAGCTCAACAGTCAGAACGTGGGAGAAGAATGCTTCGTTCTCCAGAGCTTTCTTCAGCTCGTTGTGCCAGATGGCAATCGGAGTTGCATCCTTGTTGCCACCGTAGATGATGGCTGGGATTTTCCGTTCCTCACGACGCAGGCGGCGGCTCGCACCTCTCCCCTGATCGTCACGAGGAAATGCTTCGATAACAAATTCCTGAGACATGGTAATAACCTCAATCGTCACCTGAACTGCCCGCGACCAGGCGTTGGATCAGGTGATGTTTCTGAAAAGCCGGATTTTTCCGGCTGACTAAAAGAGTCGGGAGCCTATGTAGGCTCCCGACCCGGTAACTGCTTGTAATGCCTTGATATTACGACCGGAAGGTCACTCAGGCATTCTCGAACATGGCGCTGATGGACTCTTCGTTGCTTACGCGGCGAATAGACTCTGCAAGCAGCCCGGCCATTCCGAGGACGCGGATTCTATCACAATTATGCGCTTTGTCACCTAGCGGGATGGTATCGCAGACCACAAGTTCGTCCAGCTGTGAGGCATTGATGTTATCAATGGCCGGGCCGGAGAGAACCGGGTGGGTGATGTAGGCAACTACGCGGGCAGCGCCGTGCTCTTTCAGGGCATTGGCCGCTTTGCACAGCGTGCCGGCAGTATCGATGATGTCGTCCACCAGGATACAGGTCTTGTCTTTGACATCACCGATGATGTGCATGACCTGGGACACGTTCGCTTTCGGGCGACGCTTGTCGATGATAGCCAGGTCGGCATCGTCGAGGCGCTTGGCTACCGCGCGGGCGCGAACTACGCCGCCAACGTCCGGAGAGACCACTACAAAGTTCTCGAAGCGCTGCTTGAAAATGTCTTCGAGCATGACCGGTGTGGCGTAGATGTTGTCCACCGGAATATCGAAGAAGCCCTGGATCTGGTCGGCGTGCAGGTCGACGGTCAGAACGCGGTCCACGCCGATGCTGGAAATCATGTCTGCGACCACCTTGGCGCTGATGGCAACACGGGTAGAGCGTACCCGGCGATCCTGGCGCGCGTATCCGTAGTAGGGGATAACAGCGGTGACCCGTGTAGCGGAAGCACGTCGAAGTGCGTCGGCCATCACGATCAGTTCCATCAGGTTGTCGTTGGTGGGGTAGCAGGTCGGCTGGATGATGAATACATCATGGCCGCGGACATTCTCATTGATCTCGACGGTGGTTTCTCCGTCGCTGAAGCGGCCTACAGTGGCCTGACCCATGGGAATGTGGAGTTTGCGGGCAATCGCCTGGGCAAGTTCAGGGTTGGCGTTACCAGCGAAGATCATCAGTTTGGACACGACGGCATCCTTCTCAGTATCGGCGTTTGATTCAGAAGAAGCGGGAGAAAGGTGGCTGGGGTGGCAGGATTCGAACCTGCGCATGACGGGATCAAAACCCGTTGCCTTACCACTTGGCGACACCCCAGTATCGTGCTTTTTTGGCATCATTTTAGCTCTGTTAGCTTTTTGTGTAGAGGTGATGTGTTCACCCCTTTAGCTACGAACCCCGTGACGCCGGAGGGTTTGCTTTCCCAGATGATCCGGGCTGCGGATTCTGTCGGGAAACGTCCAAATATGCAAGCCCCGGTTCCGGTTAATCTTGCTGGTCCGAATTGTGAAAGCCATTCCAGGCTCTGGTTAACCTCAGGATACAGTTTTCGAACTACATCCTCACAGTCGTTTCGGTACCTCGAGGCGTCTCCCTCAAAAGCGGGCGCTATTTTGATTCTCGGGGTGTTCCTTGTCAACCCTTGCTCGGAAAAAATCTTGCCAGTGTTTATGTTGCAGTCAGGCTTGAGAACAACGAACCAGTCTTCCGGCGGATTTGCGTTGGTCAGTGTTTCACCAACTCCCTCGCCGAACGCGGCGTGGCCACGGACAAACACTGGAACATCGGCGCCCAGGCTCAGGCCGATTTCGGCGAGCTCATCGGTGCTCAGCTCTAGCTGCCAGAGGTGGTTCAGTCCCAGCAGGGTGGTTGCGGCGTTGGAGCTGCCGCCGCCAAGGCCGCCGCCCATGGGCAGCCGTTTGGTGATGCCGATGATGACTCCGGGCAGATCGCCCCGAGCCCTTTCCAGGAGAGCGCTGGCCGCGCGAATGATGAGATTGTCTTCATCGTCGACGCCCGGAACAGGTTCCGCGAGCCTCACGCCGGGCTCGCCGGGTGTGAAGGTAAAGCTCAGGTCGTCGCCGTATTCGAGAAACTGAAACAGGGTCTGAAGTTCGTGATAGCCGTCGTCCCTGCGCCCGACAATGTGCAGGAACAGATTCAGTTTGGCCGGTGACGGCAATATCAGGTCAGGTGTCATTCAGGCTGCTCCTGCCAGTCGCTGACCACCAGCCGGACCCGCTTTTCTTCCTTAAGGGCAGTAATGCGCGCGGGAAGTGCAGGATAGCTGGACAGGAAGCTCTGCCAGCGGTCGTAGCGGATCTCCCAGCCGTTCTGGCGGATGATGGCCAGGGTGCCCTGGTCATCAAACAGCAGGCGGTAATCGCTGGCCGGTGATGGCAGGCCCCGAATCCACCAGGTCAGGTTCTCCAGGGGGAGCTGCCAGCCCGTGGCGGCCTCGACCAGAGCTTCCGGCTCGCCCGAGCGATAGGTTTCGCCGTTCGGCAGGGTCAACTCGATAAAACCGGGAACCCCTTTGAGGGTCGTGCTGCCCATGCCGAGAAAGGACGAGGAGAGGGCCAGGTCGTAGGCTTCACCGTCCTGAATCCAGTGGTTGATGATGGCGGTTCCGCTGTCGGATGGCTGGCGGACGGCCAGCTTGCCAGTCAGCTTCCAGTGATCAAGCTCGCCCAGACTGGCGGCGCGGGTGGTCCAGTTCGCCGGGGGTTGGTCTGTCATGCCCTCCGGCAATGGATCGATCTGGATCGTGGTACAGGCACCGAGGGTGGCAAGCACCATAAGTGCTGCCAGGGTTCGGACCAGTTTCATTCCGGCTCACCGCCGTTGGTCAGCCGGTCTATGGTTTCTCTGAGCACTTGGTGGTCGCTGTCCTGCTCCAGGCCTTCCTGCCAGATAATCCGGGCCTGCTCTTCGGCGCCGTTCATCCAGAGCGCCTCGCCATAGTGGGCGGCAACTTCCGGATCCGGGAAGGCGGCCCAGGCACGGGAGAGGTAGTCGAGCGCGGGCTCGATCTGGCCTTCGAGGAACAGGACCCAGCCCATGCTGTCGAGAATGGCCGGGTTGTCCGGGTCCAGCCTGAGTGCTTTCTCAATATAGCTACGGGCTTCTCTCAGCCTGTCCGTCCGGGTGGTCAGGATGTAACCCAGGGCGTTCAGGGCAACGGCGTTTTCCGGCTCCTGCTCGATAATCTGCTTCAGATCGGCTTCTGCATCAGCAGGCTGACCGACGCCATCGTAGAGCATTGCCCGGGCGTAGCGGATCTCGATATTGTCCGGGTGTTCTTCCAGAGCTTCTGTGGCGGTGCTTAGGGCTTCCTGTTGCCGCTCCTGATCCAGTAGCAGGTTTACCTCCAGCAGCCAAAAGTTCTCGGCCTGCCGGGGGTTGGCCTCGCGTAGTCTGCGGATGCGGTCGATGGCGTCTTCGAGTTGGCCGTTTTCGGCCAGCAGGGAGCTGGCGCGGGCCAGACCCGGAAAGTAGTAGTTGCCCTGCTCCACACTCTGATAGTACCCGATGGCCTGCTCTGTGTTGCCGGCCTGATCCTCAATGCGGCCCAGGTAGTAGTTGGCTTCGCTGGTATGGTGGCCCTGTTCAGCCAGGCGAGTCAGTTCCTCCCGGGCCAGATCGGTCTGGCCGTTCTCAAGGGCGACCAGCGCGTGGGAGAGCCGCAGGCCCGGGGTGTCCGGGTAGCGATTGACCAGCCTGGCAAATTCGTCCTGGGCCGCCTGTAATTCGCCCTCATTGATCAGCATTCGGCCGTAGAGCGTGCCCATCTGCCGGTTGCCGGGAAAGCGGCGGGTGTTTGTCAGCAGGTAATCCAGGGCGCTGCTTTTCTGATTGGTCTGGTAGAGCAGGTCGCCCTTGAGGATAATCGCCGGCTGGAAATTCGCATTTTCCCGCAGCAGTGGTTCAAGTCTGTCGAGGGCTTCCTGCGGCTGCCCGGTTACCTTTAAAAGCAGCGCGATGCTGTATTCCAGTTCCGGCGTGTCGGGATGGCGGGCCGACATTTCATTGTAGAGGGCCAGCAGCTCCTGCTGCTGTTCTGATGGCAGGTTGGCAGCCATAGCGGCCAGGCTATCGAAGTCAGCGTCGCCGCCCTGATCCATGATCCGCTCCATGTGCTGGATGGCGGTCTGGAGGTCGTTGCCTTTAACGGCCTGAATTGCAGAGATCCGGTGGGCCTGGAGGTTATCCGGGTCGATCTCCAGCCACAGTTCAGCCAGCTGTTTCTGGGCGTTGTCTCCATTCAACGACTGGGCAATTCTCATGGCCCGCTCAATAACTACCTGATCCCGGGACTGCTTGGCAGCCTTCAGGTAGTTCACCAGGGTAATATCGTAGCGGCCGCGCTGGGCTGCGATTTCGGCAGACAGGAGCAGATAGAGGGTTTCAGGCTCGAAATCGGCGTATTCAACCGGTGGCTTTGCCTCCGCTTTTTTCACAGTTGCGGCTGTTTCGCCAGGAGTAGGCGCTTCTTCAGTGCCGGTGAGGCTGGCACACCCTGCCAGTGTGAGGCCAAGCAGGCAGGTAACAAGAAACGGTACGGACTTGTGCATGCAACTTCCCATGGTCTGTCGAAAACGCATCAAAAATAACCACGCTCCAGCCCCTTTCTTGAGGTAGATCGGGTCCCGGCCTCGGCCGAATCCCTATAATGGCATAAGCGTCTGATCTTGCCCAACCTGTCCGCACTTGCCGAAGCTAAGGCGCTTTTGGGTGGCAGCTAAGGCCGCTGACCGTTAAAATGTCTACTAGTTGCGCGTATATGAACCGCTCATCGGCAAAAGGTTGTACAACCACGAAATGGCACTGGTAACGCTGGGAATCAATCATCGCACGGCCCCCGTTGAATTACGGGAGCGAGTGGCGTTCACGCCCGAGCGTATGGCGGAGGCGTTTGCCGAGCTGCGGGCGACCTCGGGCGCCACCGAGGCTGCGATCCTGTCTACCTGCAATCGGACCGAATTATACCTGGCCGGCGATGACGATTGCGCACCCATGGTGCTTCGCTGGATGGCCGGGTTTCATGGTCTGGACGCCGCGGAGCTCGAAGAGGCGCTTTACGTGCACCGCGATGGTGATGCCGTGAGGCACATCATGCGTGTTGCCGCCGGCCTGGATTCCATGGTGCTGGGCGAGCCGCAGATTCTCGGGCAGCTGAAGGATGCCTATTCCCTGGCCAGAGAACACGGCGCCAGTGGCTCCTTCCTGTCCCGGCTGTTCGAACATACGTTCTCGGTCGCAAAGCGCGTACGGACACAAACCGCCATCGGTGAAAACCCGGTCTCCGTTGCCTATGCAGCCGTGAGCATGGCCCACCATATCTTCGCCGAGATGTCCCGCAACAAGGCCTTGCTGATCGGTGCCGGCAAAACCATTGAGTTGGTGGCCAGGCACCTTGCGGATGCCGGCGTGAAGGATTTCCTGGTGGCCAACCGTACCCTTGAACGGGCACAGGCACTGGCAGAATCCCGTGGCGGCAAGGGCATTGTTCTGTCCGAGATCCCCGAGCATCTGGCCGATGTCGATATCATTATTTCGTCCACGGCGAGCCCATTGCCGATTCTGGGCAAAGGCGCCGTTGAACGCGCCCTGAAGAAACGCAAGCACCGGCCCTATTTCATGGTGGACATCGCCGTGCCGCGTGACATTGAGCCGGAAGTGGCCTCGCTGGCCGACGTCTATCTATACACGGTTGACGACCTGCGCCAGGTTATAGAAGAGAACATCCGCTCTCGCGAGGGCGCGGCCCGGGAAGCGGAGAATCTGGTGGCGGCCGGGGTTCAGGATTTCCTGAACCAGCTACGGGCGCTGGATGCGGTGTCCACGCTCAAACAGTTCCGTCAGCGCGCCGAAGTGTTGCGCGATGCAGAGACCGAAAAAGCCTTGCGCGCCCTGCGTAATGGTACAGATCCTGAAACCGTGCTGCGCAGTATGGCACGCGGCCTCACAAACAAACTCCTGCACGAACCCTCTGTGCAGGTTCGCAAGGCCACCACAGAAGGTCGCACCGAGGTGACAGAGTGGCTGCGTGAGTTGCACCAGCTGGATGCACTGGACGCGGACACGACGACTACCCCGGAAAAACTATGAAGCCATCGATCCAATCCCGCCTCGAGCAGCTCACCGACCGCTTCGAGGAAGTCAGCGCTTTGCTCAGTGATTCTTCCATTATCTCCCAGCAGGATAAGTTCCGGGATCTTTCCCGGGAGTTCGCCGAGATTGAGCCTATTGTTCGGTGCTTCCAGGCCTGGCAGCACTCGCTGGATGACATTGAGGCCGCTCGAGAGTTGGCGAAAGATGGCGACGCCGATATGCGCGAGATGGCTGAAGAAGAGCTGCAATTTGCCCAGCATAAAAGCGAGGAGCTGGATGAAGAGCTCCAGCGCCTGATGCTGCCGAAAGACCCGAATGACGGCAAGAACGTATTCCTCGAGATTCGCGCCGGCACCGGGGGCGACGAAGCCGCTATCTTCGCCGGCGATCTGTTCAGGATGTACCTGCGCTACGCCGAGCGCCGTCGCTGGCAAGTCGAAGTGCTGAGTGAGAGCGAGGGTGAGCACGGGGGCTTTAAGGAATTGATTGCCCGCGTGGCGGGTGATGGCGTATACGGTGCCCTGAAGTTTGAGTCCGGTGCCCACCGGGTGCAACGCGTACCAGAAACCGAATCCCAGGGCCGGATTCATACCTCAGCCTGCACCGTTGCGGTGATGCCGGAGGCCGATGAGGCCGAAGCCATTGAGCTCAACAAGGCGGATCTGCGGGTGGACACATTCCGCGCATCAGGTGCTGGCGGTCAGCACGTCAACAAGACCGACTCCGCAATTCGTATAACACACTTGCCAACGGGCATTGTGGTGGAGTGCCAGGAAGAGCGTTCGCAGCACAAGAACCGGGCCAAGGCTTTGAGCCTGCTGGCTTCGCGCCTGCAGAATGCCGAGACTGAGCGGCAGCAGAAGTCCATGGCAGAGACACGCAAGAGCCTGGTTGGCAGCGGTGATCGTTCCGAGCGCATCCGCACCTACAATTTTCCCCAGGGGCGGGTTACGGACCATCGTATTAACCTCACCCTTTATAAGCTCGACGAAGTCATTGCCGGTGACTTGGGCGCCGTAGTCGTGCCTTTGCAGCAGGAGCACCAGGCCGAACTGCTCGCCTCCCTTGCCGATGACCAGTAAATCCTCACTGACCTGTGAAGCCCTTTTGACGAAGGCATCAACCCGGATTGATAGTGATTCGCCAAGGCTGGATGCCGAGCTCCTGCTGAGCCATATCACGGGGCTCAGCCGGACCAGTTTCCGCGCCTGGCCGGAACGTGAGGTTACTGATGCTCACGCCGAGACCTTTGAGGCGCTTGTGCAGGAACGGGTGGCTGGCAGACCCGTGGCACACCTGCTGGGGCAGCAGGAGTTCTGGTCTCTGCCTCTGAAGGTCAGTGCCTCCACCCTGATCCCGAGGCCGGATACCGAATGCCTGGTGGAAGTTGCTCTGGATTTGCCACTACCGCCGCAGGCCCGAGTGCTGGATCTGGGGACGGGGAGCGGTGCCATCGCCCTGGCGCTCGCCAGTGAGCACCCAGAGTGGCAGATCACCGCATGCGATGCCGTGGCTGATGCAGTCGCGCTTGCCCGTGACAATGCCGATGCGCTTGGCCTGACAGTTTCTGTGGTTAAGAGCTCCTGGTTTTCAGAGCTCACGTCCGGCAGGTTTGATCTGATCGTCTCCAACCCGCCCTATATTCCGGATAATGATCATCACCTGACCGAGGGCGATGTTCGGTTCGAGCCTGCCTCGGCATTGGTATCCGGCAGTGATGGTCTGGACGATATACGGCTGATTGCAGACCAAGCGCCGGCCTGGCTGGTTGAAGGCGGATGGCTTCTGGTTGAGCATGGTTTTGACCAGGCGGAGGCGGTGGCAGGGTTGTTTCATGCTCGCGGTTTTAAAGACGTTGAGACCCGCCAGGATTATGGCAACCGGGATCGCATGACGCTCGGGAGATGGTGTTCCGGCGCCGAGGTCATTGACCCGGCGTTTAACAGGGGAGATGCAGATGCTCAGTGACGACGAATTATTGCGCTACAGCCGGCAGATCCTGATGCCGCGGTTCGATATTTCCGGCCAGGAAAAACTGCAGTCGGCCCGGGTTCTGGTGATTGGTGCTGGCGGATTGGGGTGCCCCGTCGCTCTCTATCTTGGCGCTGCAGGTGTCGGGACCCTGACCCTGGTGGATGACGACAATATCGAGCTGGCCAACCTTCAGCGCCAGATCGGTTTTGATACAGGGCAGCTGGGTGAATCGAAGGCGGAAAGCCTCGCCGACCGGATTCGGCGGATCAATCCGCTGGTGTCCGTGACTGCCTTGAACCAGCGCCTTGAGGGTGACGCCCTGGCACGCAAGGTGGAAGAGGCGACCCTGGTGGTGGATTGCACGGATAATTTCAATACTCGTTTTGCTCTGAACCGGGCCTGCGTATCGGCGAAAGTGCCGCTGGTGTCCGGCGCTGCCATTCGGGGCGAAGGGCAGGTTTCCGTTTACGACAGCCGGCAGGAAGAAAGCCCGTGCTATCACTGTCTGTATCCGGAGCAGGGCAATGAGGATCTGACCTGCTCAGAGGCGGGGGTTATTGCGCCGCTGGTGGGGATGATCGGGGCGACTCAGGCGATGGAGGCCATCAAGGTGATTTCCGGGGTGGGGACGCCGTTGATCGGGCGGTTGTTGATTCTGGATGCCTGGGAGATGCAGTGGCGGGAGATGAAGCTGGCCAGGGATCCTTCTTGTCCGGTCTGTTCTGGCTGACTTTGGAGCAGGTGGGCTTGCGAGCTTTCGGGCTGCAGTGCCGGGGATGGCCTTCCCAAAACACGCTCCTTGCGGCACATCCCTGTGGCGCTTGGGCTCCGCCATCCATGGCTCCGCACAGTTTTGGGAAGGCCATCCCCGGCACTGCGTCAGAGCCTCGGAGTAGCCTGCCTCGTTGTGTACCTCAGTTTTTCAATTCCTGAAATTTTGCGATCGCCTCTTTCCTGCTCTCTTTCAGATCAACGATCTGCCGTGGATATCCTTTCGGAATAACACCACCTTTCGCCCCCGGATCATGAATCCGTTTGCTGTCCAGTTTGGCCAGTTCAGGAATCCACTCCCGGATAAAGTCGCCTTTGGGGTCGAAACGTTCGCTCTGGGTGACCGGGTTAAAGACCCGGAAGTAGGGAGCGGCGTCGGTGCCGGTGGAGGCGCTCCATTGCCAGCCGCCGTTGTTGGAGGCCAGGAAGCCGTCGATCAGTTTTGACATGAAGTAGGCTTCGCCCAGGCGCCAGTCGATGAACAGGTTTTTGGTGAGATACATGGCGGTGATCATGCGCAGGCGGTTGTGCATCCAACCGGTCTGGTTGAGTTGGCGCATGGCGGCGTCGACGATGGGGACGCCGGTGTTGCCGCTTTTCCAGGCTTCGAACTTGTCGCCCGGGGTGTTCCATGCGAGGGCCTCGGTTTCCGGCTTGAAGGCTCGGTGCATGCTGACCCTCGGGAAGTGGTACAGGATGTTGATGTAGAAATCCCGCCAGGCGATTTCGGTGATCCAGGTTCCCAGGCCTTCCGGGTTGCCGCCTGCACCCTGTGCCTGTCTGCCGGCTATCAGGCATTGTCGGCCAGAGAGCACGCCATTGGCGAGGTAAGGGGATATCTGGCTGGTGCCGTCGATGGCGGGGAAGTCCCGCTTTTCCTTGTACGCACCGCCCCGTTTTTCCAGAAAGCGCTCAAGCTGGTCGTGGGCGGCGCTTTCGCCGGTGGCGACGAGAGGCTCGGGGGCATCTCGAAAAGCTTCAGGAATAGTGTCTATCTGTTCGGGGCTTACTGCGTTACCCCTGGCTTTGGGGGCGGGGAAAAGACCCGGATGGGTCTCTTCTATCCAGCTGCGCCAGCGCCTCGAGAAGGGGGTGAACACGGAATAGGGTTCGTTCTGTTGGGTGAGGATCTCGCCTACCGGTGCAACTGTCTGATCGCGGTATTTGCGAACGGCAATGCCGAGTTCGTCAAAGCAGTGCTTCACAGCCTTGTCGCGTTTGCGCTCGTTGACGCCGTACTCCTCGTTGAAGTGCAGAGTGGCCACCTTGTGCTCTTCACAATGGCTCTGGAGTGCGCCAAGGCTGTCTTCGAAGCGCTCTGCGTGAATGAAGGACAACGGTATGCCCAGTTTGGCCAGATCTTCGGCAAGCGCGTTGGCGTGGGCGATGACGAATTGCACCCGGGCCGGCGACCAGTCGTGTTCCTGCCATTGGTCTGGCGTGAGGATGAAGCAGGCTCGCACCTGCTCGTTGCTCTCGCATGCGGCTGTGAGGGCGGCGTTGTCGGCAACCCGGAGATCGTTTCGGAACCAGACCAGTTGTGTCATCCGTAATCCATAGTTGTCTGAGGGATTGATGTAAGTGTAATTACAGCCCGGTGTTTCAATAAAATCACCTACTTGGGTATTCGCCCGGGCAGGCTGATTGGATTATAGTTAATGCACTTTTACAGCAATTCAGCCGGCCGATCTTAAGGGAGTTCTGTGGCGGGAATGGAGAACAATACCGAAGGTCGTCGTGATGGCGTATGGGCTCAACCATATTCCCTGGCTTCCGGGCAAACCCAGTTTCATCAACTCGGTCACATTCGTTTGTGGGCCACCCTGCTGGATCAGGAATGGCAGATTCGTTCCGAAGCGCTTGACCTGGACACGGATCCGGCCAGTTGGACAGAAACCATTGGTCACACCTTGCCGTCGGCGTCGGTGCCGCTGCAGCGGTTCATTCGGGAAAATCAGTCATCCACGCTTACGTTCTTGCCGGCTCTCGCCGATCTGCCTACCGTGATTCGCCCTTTCCAGCCACTGACCATTCCGGCCGGTGGCCGTTGCACGATCTATGTGGGCACCCTGGTGTGGATGAAGGTCTGCGTGGGCGACCATCACACTGTGCTGACGGAGATCCCCCTGGCATCGCCGTCCATGACCTGGGTGGGCCGCAATACCATGGAGGGGGAGCTCTGTTATACCTCTCCCAGTTTTGCCAGATTGGTGCTTGAGGCAGTGCCCAAGCGGCCCTGGCGAGCGGTTACGCCGGTGACCCTGATCAACCAACGGGAACAGCCCCTGCTTCTCGAGCGGTTCAGTCTGCCAACACCTTTGCTTTCATTGCACCAGAACGACCGTGGTCAGTTGTGGACGCCCGGTGTGACGGTCGAGGTGGAGACCGACATGAATTCGGCCAGCCTTCATGTGGAGCAGTCATTGCTTTCCGCTGCGGGTAATTGCCGGCACGTGGCCGATGCCCGGGAGAAGATGGCTCGTGGCCGGTTGGTACGTGCTTTTGACCGGATGTTTGGATGACATGAATCTGACGGAGTCGATGCTTTGGAAGCAATAGAAACAGGCGTGATGAAGGTATTCACTGATATCGCCTGGGGGCAGTGGATCAGTTCCGCTTTTCTGGTGGTGCTCGGACTTTTTCTCGGTTCCCTGGCGGCCCGGAGTGTCAGCCGTTTCATGGCGCAGCGTACGTCTCGCCACCATACCGTCATGGTTCGGCGGCTGGTGTTTTATGTCATTGTGGCTCTTTTCTTTGTGGCGGCCCTGCGGGAGGCCGGGTTCTCCCTGGATGTGGTGCTCGGCGCCGCGGGTATCCTCACCGTAGCGATCGGCTTTGCCTCTCAGACCTCGGCATCGAACATGATCAGTGGCCTGTTCCTGTTGGTGGAAAAGCCCTTCGAAATCGGTGACTTCATTGAGGTAGACGCCACCATCGGCGAGGTGGTCGGCATTGATATGCTCAGCGTGAAATTACGTACACCTGACAACCTGTACGTGCGGATCCCCAATGAGACTCTGATCAAGACGCGGGTGGTCAACCGTTCCCGGTTTCCGATACGCCGGCTCGACCTGACCGTGGGGATTGCCTACGCTGAAGATGTAGAGCGCGTAGAGAGCCTGTTGTTGGGTCTTGCGGAAAAAAACCCGGTTTGTCTCGAAGAACCCAAGCCCTTCACGCTGGTAACAGCGTTTGGCCCGTCCTCTGTGGATCTGCAGTTCTCGTACTGGGTGCCCAAAGAGAAAGTGCTCGAGGGGCGAAGCGGCATGATGGTCGCGATCAAGAAAACCCTGGATCGGGAAGGCATTGAAATTCCGTTCCCCCACACCAGCGTCTATGCGGGTAGCCATTCAGAGCCGTTCCGTGTTCAGCTGTTGGGGCCGGAACAAATCACTGAAAAGGATCTCCCGGATGTCGACAAAGACAGCTGAAGTTATCAAAACCATTGCCCCGACCCCTGCTGAGAGCAAAATGAGTCTTGGCTGGCGTGAATGGGTGGCGCTGCCGGAGCTGGATATCAGCCGTATCAAGGCGAAAATCGATACCGGAGCCAGAACTTCCTGCCTCCACACGTTCCGTACCGAGCCCTATACTGAAAATGGCGAACGGCGCGTGCGTTTCTGGGTCCATCCAGTGCAGAACGATCTGCATCAGGTAGTGGAGTGCGACGCGAAGGTGCTGGATGAGCGGAACGTCTCCGACTCCGGCGGCCACAAGGAAATGCGCCTGGTTATCGAAACCACGCTGCTGATTGGCGGCGAGAAATGGCCCATTGAAATGACATTGACCAACCGAGATTCCATGCGGTTCCGGATGTTGCTGGGCCGTACCGCTATGTCAGGGCGCTCCGTCATCTATCCCGAAGCTTCCTATCTTGCCGGTAAGCCGGCCCTAAGGACTGAAAAATGAAAATTGCGATATTGTCGCGAAACCGTCACCTCTATTCGACCCGCCGTCTGGTGGAGGAGGGCATCAATCGAGGCCACGAAGTAAAGGTCATCGACTGCCTTCACTGCTCCATGAACATCACCTCCGCCAATCCGCAGATTCATTACCACGAAGAAGTGCTTGAGGATTTTGATGTGGTGGTCCCCCGAATCGGTGCGTCGGTCACCTTCTACGGTACGGCGGTATTGCGTCAGTTCGAGATGATGGGTGTGTTCCCCGTCAATGAATCCGTTGCGATTACCCGCTCCAGGGACAAGTTACGCTCCCTGCAGTTGCTGGCCCGAAAAGGCGTCGGGATGCCGGTGACTGGTTTTGCCAACAAGCCGGACAATGTGCCGGAATTGTTGCAAATGGTGGGCGGCGCACCGGTGGTGATCAAGCTGCTTCAGGGCACCCAGGGCATCGGCGTGGTGCTGGCGGAAACCCGCAAGGCCGCTGAGAGCGTGATCGAGGCCTTTATGGGTCTGAAAGCCGATATTCTGGTGCAGGAATTTATCAAGGAAGCCGGCGGCGCCGATATCCGTTGTTTCGTCATTGGCGACAAGGTGATTGCCGCCATGAAACGTCAGGGTGCCGAAGGCGAGTTTCGGTCCAATCTGCACCGGGGTGGCAGCGCCTCTCTGGTAAGGATTACACCGGAAGAGCGTCGTACGGCCATTACCGCCGCTAAATCCATGGGGTTAAACGTGGCTGGCGTCGATCTGTTGCGTTCCAGCCGTGGCCCGCTGGTGATGGAGGTGAATTCATCCCCCGGCCTTGAGGGCATTGAGAATGCCACTGGCAAGAACGTTGCCGGCATGATCATCAACTGGACCGAGAAAAATCAGAAGCCCTGGAAAACCCGGACCAAGGGGAGAGGCTAGAACATGGCCCGCGCTCCTTATGAAATTGCCGGCACCCAGGTAAAGGCCGGCACCCGGCAAACCGTGGAGGTTCCGGTTGCCAAGCTTTACACCCACACGCCACTGCACATACCCGTTGAGGTTGTGCACGGCCGAAGGGATGGTCCGGTGTTAATGGTGTGCGGCGCCATTCACGGAGACGAGATCAACGGCGTCGAGATCGTCCGTCGGGTACTGACCAATTCGGCCCTTAGGCACCTTCGGGGCACGTTGGTTGCGGTGCCTATCGTCAATATCTTCGGATTTGTGCAGCGTACTCGTTACCTACCGGACCGGCGGGACCTTAACCGCTGTTTCCCCGGCAGCGAAACCGGCTCCCTGGGCGGTCGCATTGCCTACCTGCTGCGCACGCAGATCATGGAGCGGGTGACCCACATCATCGATTTGCACACCGGTGCGATTCATCGATTCAACCTGCCGCAGATCCGGGCCGAGCTGAAAAACCCGGAAACCGTGCGTATGGCCGAGGCTTTTGGTGCTCCGATCATTATCAATGCCGGGTTGCGTGAAGGCAGCCTCCGGGCCTATGCCGATTCACAGGATATTCCGGTGATCACCTTCGAAGGCGGTGAGGCGTTGCGATTCGACGACGTCGTGATCGGTAGTGGTGTCAAAGGGGTGATCCGGGTGATGCGTGAACTCGAAATGATCCCGGCGAAAAAAGGACCCAAGGCGCCGAGAAAACGGTCTGAAACAGCCGCGAACTCCCAATGGGTGCGAGCGGACATTGATGGCATCATGCGCCCTGTTGCCCGCCTGGGCCAGAAGGTCCGTAAGGGGCAGCGGCTGGCCATGGTGGCGGATCCCTTCGGTGAGTCGGAAACGGCGGTGGTGTCACCCTGCTCGGGCATCGTTATCTGCGTGAACAACCTGCCACTGGTGAATGAAGGCGAGGCGATTTACCACGTTGCCCGGTTTGACGAACTCAGTGAGGCGGAAAAAGCCATGGATTATTTCCGTAGCAGCTACGAAGGGGATGTCGGTGACGATGTGGTTCCGGTGCACCCCTGGGATGACCGACAGAAATAAGCGAGAGGAAAACCATGATCTGGGATCAGTCGTTTATCGAGTTGGCGCCGCTTTCACGGGGCTTTCATCTGGTCACCAATGAAATCCTTGCCCAGGCGCCAGATCTCACCAACTGCGAGGTTGGGCTGCTGCACCTGTTCATCCAGCATACCTCTGCCTCCCTGGCGGTGAATGAAAACGCAGACCCGGATGTGCGGGGCGATCTGGAACGCCACTTCAATGTCATGGTCCCGGAGAGCGCGCCGCACTACGAGCATGTGATGGAAGGCCCCGATGACATGCCGGCCCACATCAAGAGCATCCTGATTGGCCCGTCCCTGACGCTGCCGGTGAGTCACGGACGTCTGGCTTTGGGAACCTGGCAGGGGCTTTACCTCTGTGAGCACCGAGACCGGGCCGGTCGCCGGCGTATTGTGGCAACGTTGCAGGGGCGTTGGTAACGCTGCACAGGTAATCCTCCCTTGTTTTGCCACGTGTCGGCCTTCACCCATTGGTTTGTCCTGATGGGTGGGTATCCACCCATTTTATTGTCCTGAACCTTCTCCTAATTTCAGTAATGCTCTGTTTTAAAAGGTTAATTTAGAACTGGTCTGCTCCTTGCTGATTGGGTTGCCCACCGAAGCTGTCTTGGCTTCGTTGAGCACCCAACAAACAAAATGAAACGGGAGCATTCTCTATGAAAACCCAAGCCGTAATGGCGGTCGCATTCGCCTCCACCTTCGCCGTCTCAACCCCCGCAACAGCTCAGGACCGTGCAGACTGGCCGAGCAACTTTACCGTTGGTACTGCCAGCCAGGGTGGGACCTACTTTGCCTATGGTTCCGGCTGGGCCAACTTTGTGGCTGAAAACCTGGGCGTCTCTGGTGGTGCCGAAATTACCGGCGGCCCGGTGCAGAACATGGCGCTCGTGCACACGGGTGACCTGAAGTTCGGCCTGACCACCATGGGGCCGGCCCGGGAATCCATGGAGGGTAATAGCCCGCTTGCTCCGGGGATGAAGATGGACAACGTCTGCGCCATGTTCCCGATGTACGAAACGCCGTTCTCGGTGACCGCGCTCTCCAGCTCCGGCATCACCTCGATCGACGACATTCCCGATGGTGCCACCATCGGTTTTGGCCCGGCGGGCTCAACGTCTGACACCTATTTTCCGCGCATGATGGAAGCCCTGGGTGTGGACTTCGAACGCCGCAACGGCAGCTGGTCCGATCTGGGCGGTCAGCTCCAGGATGGCCTGATTGATGTGGTCGCCTTCGCTGCAGGTATTCCCATTCCGGCGGTCAGCCAGCTGGAAGTCCAGACCGACGTGAACATCATCGGCATGACCGATGCGGAGGCCGAGACCATTATCAACAACTTCCCGGTTTCCGAGTTCATCATTCCGGCGTCCACCTACCAGTCTCTGGAAGAGCCGTCCCGCGTGGTGTCCATGTGGAACTTCGCGATGGTCAACTGTGACGTGGCGGAAAGCTTCGTGTATGAGATCACCAAGCTGACCATGGAGAACAACGACAAGATGGTCTCCATCCACAAGGCGGCCCGTAACTCGGTACCCGAGAACTACACGAAGAACAACGTCCTGCCCTGGCACCCGGGCGCTGCGCGTTGGTTCAACGAGAACGGTTACCCGATCGAAGACAGCCAGATCAAGTAACAGGGCTCAAGCGGGGGACTGCCAGGCGGTCCCCCGCACATGATGGCCAGCAGGGTTCTGGCCCCGATTTGCCTGCAAGCAGGGTGTGTCATGACTAACGAACAAAACTCCAAAGATCTTCCGGATATCGAAGTGGGCGAGGACCATGTACTCGCACACAACGTGGACGATGAACCGGTTGAAGCCAACCGCCGGCTGTTTGAAGGCGGCTTGCTGAAATTTGTCGCCATGCTGGCGATCGCCTATTCAGCCTTCCACCTTTATTCCCTGAACATAGCGCCGCTGGAAACCTGGTCGTTCCGGATTGTTCATATTGCCGGCGCCCTGGTGCTGGGGTTCGTGCTGTTTGCCGGCGCCCGGTTCGTGTCGTCGGAAGAGGGCGGCGCCCGCCACCGATGGACAACCTGGATCAGTGCTGGCGCCATGCTGCCGGCCCTCTATGTGCTTTATCAGACTTTTTCGTTCTGGCAGATGGTCCAGGACGGAGCCATGCGGATTCCGGTCGAGCTGGAGGTGTGGCACTTTGGCTGGCCGCTGCTGGCGGTGACCGGTATCGGCATTGTCATGAGCTGGTTCCATCAACGGGAGCGATCGGTTTTCAGTGTTCCCGATCTTGTGTTGATCGTCTGCTCCCTGGCCGTAGCGGCTTATTTCCTTGTCGTCTATAACACCTCCATGCGGATGTCGACCGGCACCTCCTTCGCGCCGGTGGGTATCTCGTTCGCGGCGATTGCCGGCACGGCCTTGATCATGGAGCTGACCCGGCGCGTCGCCGGTATGGCCCTGGTGATCATAGGTCTGGTATTCCTGGCCTACGTGTTTGCTGGTCCCTACCTGCCCGGCTTTCTTGGTTACCCGGGCCTCTCGGTGCAGCGGTTTTTCAGTCAGGTCTACACCGACGCCGGCATTCTCGGGCCGACCACGGCGGTGTCCTCCACCTACATCATTCTGTTCATCATTTTTGCCGCCTTCCTGCAGTCCTCGAAGGTGGGCGACTACTTCGTGAACTTTGCCTTTGCGGCGGCCGGCCGTTCCCGGGGTGGCCCGGCCAAGGTCTCGATCTTCGCATCGGGTTTGATGGGCATGATTAACGGCACCAGTGCGGGCAACGTGGTATCGACCGGTTCGTTGACTATTCCGCTCATGAAGAAGGTGGGCTATAGCAAACAGTCTGCCGGCGCAGTCGAGGCTGCCGCTTCAACCGGTGGGCAGATCATGCCGCCGATCATGGGCGCCGGCGCCTTTATCATGGCGGAGATTACCGGCATTCCCTACACCGAGATTGCCATTGCCGCCATCATTCCGGCGATCCTGTATTTCGCCTCGGTCTACTTCATGGTGGATTTTGAGGCCGCCAAGACTGGCATGCGCGGCATGCGTGAAGATGAGCTGCCGAAGCTCAGAACCATGATGAAGCAGTGCTACCTGTTCGTGCCGATCATTATCCTGATTGTTGCCTTGTTTATGGGCTACTCGGTGATCCGGGCCGGCACTCTGGCTACCGTTTCTGCCGCCGTCGTGAGCTGGCTCTCCCCCAACAAGATGGGCCTTAGGCATATCCTGCAGGCGCTGGAAATTGCGTCGTACATGGCAATCCAGATTATCGTGGTATGCGCTGCGGCCGGCGTTATCGTTGGCGTTATCTCCCTGACCGGAGTCGGCGCACGCTTCTCCGTGTTGTTGCTGGATGTTGCCGCTACCAGCCAGTTGCTGGCGCTGATCTTCGCCATGTTCATCTCGATTCTGCTGGGTATGGGCATGCCTACCACGGCGGCCTACGCGGTTGCTGCCTCTGTGGTAGCGCCGGGCCTGGTCCAGCTGGGCATTGAACCTCTTACGGCACACTTCTTTGTGTTCTATTTCGCTGTGGTATCCGCGATCACCCCGCCCGTAGCGCTGGCCTCTTATGCCGCGGCTGGCATCTCCGGCGCCAACGCGATGGAAACCTCTGTGGCCTCGTTCCGAATCGGCATCGCGGCGTTCATCGTGCCTTTCATGTTCTTCTACAATGGCGCGTTGTTGATGGAAGCCGGCTGGTTCGAGATCGCGAGGGCACTGGTAACCGCAACCTTTGGCGTGTACATGCTCTCTGGTGGAGTGCTGGGCTGGTTTGCGAGCATTTCCGCTTCCTGGATAACCCGGGTTCTCCTGATTGCGGCTGCGTTGCTGATGATCGAGGGAGGTCTCTGGACAGACCTCACGGGTATTGCCCTGGCAATCCTCGCGTTTGTCATCCAGAAGCAGCGTAAAACTCGCCTTGCAACGGCAGGTGCCCTGTAAAAGGACCGGGCCTGCGAGGATCCTCGGTGGGATAACCGTGCCATGGGCTCATGGTACGGTTGTTCTGCCCGGAGCCTGGCTATACTCTAGCGGCTTTCAACGGTTTTTCAGGAACCGGATGCTATGTCCTACCGGATCGGTGCTGTTCTCGTTTTCGTTGCCACACTGGTTGTGTCCTGGCTGCTTGGTGGCTGGGTCGGATACCGGCAGGTGGAACAGGAGAGTCTGGAAGAGTCTTTTCGGTACCGGCAACTGGTTGCCAATGAATTGAACCGGTATCTCCCGGTGCCGGAGTTGATGGCAGAGCATCCTCTGCTTGAGCGGGCATTGAACGAGCCGGACAATCCGGACGTTATCTTGCAGGCGAACGAGCAGATGCAACGCATGGCCACGATTGTGGGCAGCTCCGACGTCTACCTGATGGATGTAAACGGCCTCACCATCGCTGCCAACAACTACCAACAGGCTGACAGCTTTGTTGGTAGCAACTACGCTTTCCGCCCCTATTTTTCAGAAGCCGTGTCTAACCGGGATTCGGCCATCTATTTTGCCCTGGGGCTGATGTCCGGGGTTCGGGGCCTGTATTTTTCCCACCCTGTCATTGACGATGCTGGGCGTCTGCTGGGAGTGGTTGCCGTGAAAATTCTGGTTCACCAACTGGAGTCCCAGTGGGACCGGCCAGCCTCTCTCCGGGAAGCGGAGATGGTTGTACTGGATGATACTGGTATCAGTTTTCTGGCGAGCAAAACCAACTGGCTGTACCGCAACTTTTCAGATCGGGGTCTGGCCGCGAACGCAGCTTCCCGTCAGCGGTATCCGGACCGGGACCTGAACCCCATCGACTTCGATAGCCTGGGTAAGCCCTGGGGTGTGTCGGAGAGCTCCACTGCCATCAGCATTCGTGAAAACGGAGAGGCCAAGGAATATCTCAGCGTTCGAACGCCGTTGCCGAGGCTGGACTGGAATCTTCAGGTTATGGTGAGCACCCGATCTGTGGTCTGGACCCGGCTTGGGTTTCTGGTTGGTGGCGCTGCGCTGTTTTTCGGAGGTCTTCTGACCTGGCTTTACCTGCGCGAGCGATACCGCCGGGAAGCGGAGCTGGCCCTGAGGGGGGAGCAACTGGAGCGACGCGTGGCCGAGCGAACAGCGGATCTTGAGAACTCAAATACCAAGTTGCTGGAAGAGATCAAGGAACGTGAACGCACCCAGACCGAGCTTCGGGAAACCCAGCAGGAACTGATTCAGGCGGCCAAGCTGGCTGTACTGGGGCAGATGTCCGCGGGTCTGAACCACGAAATGAATCAGCCCCTGACGGCAATCCAGACTTACGCGAGGAATAGCCGGCGATTCCTGGAGAAGGGTGCTGAAGACATGGTGGATGCTAACCTCTCTGAGATCATCGCGCTGTGCGACAAAATGGCCGAGCTGACCCGCCAGTTCAAGGTGTTTGCCCGCAAATCCGAAGGGCCGCCGGCGTTAGTGGACTTCCGGCAGTCGGTGGACGCGTCGCTCAAGATCATCGTGGCGCAAAAATCCAGTGCCGATATCGATATCCAATGGAATCGACCGGAACATCCGGTGATATGTCATGGTGACCTGATACGGATCGAACAGGTCATGGTAAACCTGATCGCCAATGCGGTGCAGGCCGTGGAGGGGACCCGAAATCCCCAAGTGCGAATTGATATTGAGGAGACGGAGGGTTGCTGGAAGTGCCTGGTGCGGGATAACGGGCCAGGGTTGCAGGGCAACACCGAACAGATCTTCGAGCCGTTTTTCACCACCAAGTCGGTCAAACAGGGTCTGGGCCTGGGGTTGTCTATCTCACGCCAGATCGTCGATGCGCTCGGTGGCAGCCTGATTGGTCGTAACCGAATGGATGGCCCGGGCGCCGAATTTGTCTTAACCCTCAAGAAACGGGAGGCCACGGAATGACAGGATCCTCGGTAACTTTTGTGGACGATGATCCACACATCCGCCAGGCCATTGCCCAAACATTGACCCTGGAGGACCTGCCGGTCAGTTGTTTTGAGGATGCGCCGTCGGCGCTCAAACACATGGATGCAGACTATGACGGTGTGGTTCTGTGTGACTACAACATGCCGGAGATGAACGGCCTGGAAATGCTGGATCGAATCCGTGCCATAGATGACACCATCCCGGTGATCATCCTTACCGGGCAAGGTGACATAAGCACGGCAGTAACCGCCATGCAGCAAGGCGCCTACGATTTCATTGAAAAGCCCTTTGATCATGATGAACTGATTGAGCTGCTCCGCCACGCCCTCGAAAAGCGACACCTTGCCCTGGAAAACCGGCGCCTGAAGGCCCAGCTTCGCCACCTGGCCAGGCCCGGCCCCCGGATGCTTGGCGATTCGCCATCCATGCGCAAAGTCATGGCCACCATTGATCCGATTCTCGATATCTCCGCCAATATTCTTTTGCATGGCGAGACCGGGTCGGGTAAGGACGCGCTGGCTCGCTACATTCACGAGAACAGCGGGCGCAGCACCCACAATTTCGTGGCGATCAACTGCGGTGCGGTGCCAGAGAACCTGATCGAAAGTGAACTGTTTGGACATGAGCCCGGTGCTTTCACCGGGGCGGAAAAACGCCGCATCGGAAAAGTTGAGCATGCCCACAAGGGCACACTGTTCCTGGATGAAGTGGAAAGCATGCCAATGCCGTTGCAGGTAAAACTGTTGCGGGTGCTCGAAGAGCAACGGGTGGAGCGCCTGGGCAGCAATCAGGTTCAGGAAGTGGACGTGCGGATCATTGCTGCCACGAAGGCCGACCTGAAAAAGCTCAGTGACGAGGGCGAGTTCCGGTCTGATCTCTACTACCGGCTGAACGTTGTCAAGGTGGACATTCCGCCGTTGCGGGAACGCAAGGAAGACGTACCGATGCTGTTCCACCACTTCGTTCTTATCGCGGCGGCCCGCTATGACCGCGAGAGTATTCCTCTGGATGCCGGCCAGGCCGCCCGGCTGATGCAGCATTCCTGGCCGGGTAATGTCCGAGAACTCCGGAATTTGGCAGAGCGCTATGTGCTATTGGGGCCTGCAGCCCTGGATGAAAATGAGCCCTCGGATACCGCTAATGTTTCAGGCCGGCAGACTCTGGCAGAGATGATGGACGGTTTTGAACGCTCCGCTATTATCAGCGCCCTCAACGCTTGCCACGGCAGTATCAAGGACACGATGGTGCAGCTCGGTATCGCCCGAAAAACCCTGTACGACAAGATGCGAAAACACGGGCTGGACAAGGCCCAGTTCAAGGATTGAGCCTGTCCAGCCATTCATCAAATCAGTGTAAAGGGCGCTGTCCATCGGCACTTAGCAGCGGCAGGGCTGCACTGCCTGAGACCTGGACTGCCGGTACCGCCAGATCCCTTGAGAACGCTCCCGCAAACGTCGGATGTTGCCCGTACAGCATCAGGACCAGTTGGTCGCCCGACTGAAGCCGCTCGGCAATCCCGGTCAGCTCCACTTCATGGTCGCCAAGGCCACGTAGGGGCAGAACCTGCTCGTCGATGAGTTCGGGGGTAGGCTGGTTTGCCCGGATGACGCCAACGCCGACAAACACAATGGCATCGCATGTTCCTGCCTGCAGGACGGGATCAGAGCTTTCCAGACACTGCGAATCCAGCTCGTGCAGACCGGTGCTCACAGTGAGTGTGGCAGTTGGAATGCCTGCCAGGACAGCCTCTGAATCCAGCGTTGCCATAGGAACGATGGTTGGGAGTGTGCCGGCCGGACCTGACAGAACGGACACAGGAGTGTTGGTGACCAGAAGATCGAGGCCGACCGGATAGGAGATGCCACCCACTGTGATATCCGGTGTTGAGACGGCATCCCCCGGGGCCAGGGTGTAACAAATCTGTTGGCCTGTGGTGATAACGTTGTCAGCATTTCCGCGGCTCAGAAGTTTTTCGTTGAACCAGGCAACCGTGGCCTGGGTTGCATCAATGGAGCCGCAGCTCGCGAGCGGATTGAGGTCCGCGCCTGCCAGTGTGGGCAGCTCGCCACTGTAGAAGGCAAGGTTGGCAAGCGTCTCCTGAATAAGCCCAACGTTTGGTGCAAGGTAATGGTGGCTATATGGGTAGGTAAGTAGCCTCACATCGCCCCCTGCAGCCGAAAGTATGCGGTAGTTCTCCGCGGCTTCGTTAAATGGGAACAGGCTGTCCCGCATCCCCTGGAACATCAGGACATCCACCGGGTAGGGAGCCCGGGGCGGTGTCTTTACGAGGTATCGGCCATCGGCCGTCAGCGGAATCTCAGCGGTGATGGGCTCGAGCAGATAGCTATCGGTGTTGCTACTGTCCAGCAGCTCCAGATTGCGTTCGTTCTGCCAGAAATAACTCGGGCTATGGTAGTGAAGGAAATCCAGAGCTCCCTGAGGGAACTGACTGGTAGCAATACCTTCCAGTAGAGAGGATCGAAGGTATGGGTCCATGCTTAACCCTGACTTGCTGTCCCCGGCCGTGGACAGGAAAGCCAGCCAGTAATTTTTGGTTACATCGCCCGGGTTGAGGCTGTAGGTCAGATCGTGCCAGGTGATGTGAGGAACCATGGCATCAATGCGTTTGTCCGGGTCAACGTTGTAGAGCAGATATTGAAATCCCCCGCCATAGCTTCCTCCTACACTTCCCAGAACCAGATTGTTCTGTTGGTATTTGAGATAGTCGAGGTTGGCTTCTGCCCAGTCGACAATCTGCACCAGATCCTGTCCCTCCAGGTCAGGGTCCATCACTCTGATCGTGCCGCCACTCTCTCCGTGTCCCCGCTGATCGATACTGATGACGGCGTAACCGGCGTCTACCAGCGGTTCTATGGGGGCCAGTGGGTCGGTTCCTGCTTCAGTGGAGCGCGAGCCGCTGAAGCCATGTCCCTGGAGAATGAGTGGGTGACGGGTCTGACAGTCAAAAAGAGTGGGTTCAAACACCTGGAATACAATGGCTGCCCCGTCAACGCGGGAGGGCATTTCCACCCGGTAGCTTCTTCCTCCGGAGAGGTTCTGGCCGTCCTGACAGGATGCGGCGGTGGCCTCTGCAATGCCTGTTGGCAATGGGCGGCCAGATCGACTGGTTTGTGTTGCGGACAACTCGGGGGCATCCATTTCGGTTGTTTGCGGCCCCTGTTGTGCCTGCGCTGTTGGTGGAATGGATGTCTCCTGGGAGCCACCCCCGCAGCCGACCAGAGTTATCGCCGCGAAGCCGGCAACTGAGCATAGCATTGACCTCTTCATAGCATCGCCTTTCTGATTCTTGTTCGGATTGTTTGCTTGTGTGACGTGCTTCAAGTTATTCGCACAAGCGATGTTAGGCGATGGCTGAACAGACCCCGGCGAACGTCGACGGGGTCAAAGAGGGGTTAGAGATTGGCCTCGGCAAACTCCGCCAGCAGCGAACGCGGAACGCCCTGCAGATGAATATGGGCGCCGTGGCGGAAACGCTTGAATCGCTCGGTCATGTAGGTGAGGCCCGAACTCAGGGCGCTCAGATAGGGGGTGTCGATCTGCGCAAGGTTACCCAGACAGATCACCTTTGAGCCGTTACCGGCCCGGGTAATAATGGTTTTGATCTGGTGTGGCGTCAGGTTCTGGGATTCATCGATGATGATCAGACTGTGCTGGAAACTGCGGCCCCGGATGTAGTTCATGGATTTGAAGTGCAGGGGCACCTTGCTGAGGATGTAGTCGACGCTGGCGGTCATGTTCTCGTCATCTTCATGGAGTGCTTCCAGGTTGTCGACGATGGCGCCCAGCCACGGCTCCATTTTTTCGGCCTCGGTACCGGGCAGGAACCCGATGTCCTCATCCAGTCCCTGGGTGGAACGGGTGGCGATGATGCGCTTGTACAGCTTGCTGGCCACGGTCATCTCGATGCAGGCGGCGAGGGCCAGGATAGTTTTGCCCGAGCCGGCGGAACCGGTCAGGTTGACCAGGTGAATGTCCGGGTCCAGAAGCAGGTTCAGGGCCATGGCCTGGTAGATGTCCCGGGGTACCAGACCCCAGACTTCCTCGTTCATCAGGTCGTGCTGATGCAGGTCCTTGATAATCACCTGGGTGTCGGTGAGATCCACTACCTTGCCGACGAAGCCCATTTCATCCACGACAAATTCGTTGATGTTCAGCTTCGCCAGTTCGCCTTCCCGTTTCAGGATGTGTTCTGTCGAGCCTTCCCGCTGAACGGTTTCTACCTTTTCGATGGTGTCCCAGAAGGAGTTCGGGAACTCCCGGTAGCCCTTGGGCAGAAGATCGATGTCGTCGAGCAGTTGGTCGTTGTGGTAATCCTGAGCCTCCACACCGAAGCCGCGCGCCTTCAGGCGCATGTTGATGTCTTTGGACACCAGGATGATATCCCGGGACTTATGGCGGTTCTGGAGTGCCGCCAGGGTGTTGATGATCTTGTTGTCGTTCAGGTGTTCGGGCAGCGAATGATTGCCACTGTCACCGGTGCTCATCAGGATAGAAAGACTTCCCAGTGGCTCCGCCTTCTTGCCTCGAACGATGGGGACACCCTTTTCGATAACCTTCGGGCTGGCATCGCCCAACAACTTGTCGATGTTGCGAATGGCCTGACGGCAGTCAGCGGCCACGGCCTGCTTGCCGGATTTGAGGCTGTCGAGTTCTTCGAGGACCGTCATCGGGATGATGACATCGTGTTCTTCAAAGTTGAGGAGGGCGTTCGGGTCGTGGATCAGGACGTTGGTATCGAGGACGTACATCTTTCGGCGAGCTTGCGGTGCTCTGGGCATAAGTGGCGCTACCTCTCTGGTGGCTCAGTCGTTATCGGCGCAGCGTTGCGTGAGTTCCTCATCCGAGATCACTTTCAGCATATCGTAAGTCGTTACGATGCCGGTAATTTTTGAATCACTGGTGACAAAGATCCGGTGCAGGTGCTCGCGCATCATGATATTGGCAATGTCGCGCACCGGCGTCTTCTCGTCAACCGATAAAACGATGGGAGTCATGATGTCGCGGACTTCTACCGGTACCTTCCCCATCTCTTCAAAGATCACCATCCGGAGACGCCGGGCTTCCTCGCGTTCCTCCGGTGTCAGATGCCTGTCGGCATCGGAGCGAGTGGCGTTCCAGCGGAATTCGGTGATGTCTTTCAGAGTGGCAATGCCGACAATCTCGCCCTCGTCATTGGTGACGGGGCTGCCGGTTATTTCGTTGTCGGTGAGAAAACGAGCCAGCCGATCCATGGTCCAGGACTGGGGGACGGCCTTTATGCTGGGTGTCATGATCTCGTAAGCGAGAACGGTCATTAATCTGGGCTGCCTTCTAGAGTCCTTTCGTAAAGCTTAGCGCGTGATACCGCGTACGTCATCCCTTCATAAGTAGCGCGGCTCAGGGAGAGGCCCGCCGAATGCCGGTCAGTTGACCTTGCTCGTCGTAAACCAGCCGGTATCCCCGGTATTTCTCTGTCCTGGCCACGCGTTCCAGTTCTTCCATGGAGCGCACGGGAATATCCACCAGCAGGGAGTTCACCAGCCATCCCGGTAGCGCACCATTGGGATCCGTGTGCTGAACCCAGACCATCCTGGTCTTGTCACCCTCCGGCGTGAATCGGTAGAGGGTGTCGGACCGGTCGACTCTCACCCGGCTACTGTTTTCCGCCCGCTGATCGGGCATGGCGTTCAGGTTCATGACAATCTCACTGGATGCCTGATCTCCGCGGGTCTGGATACGCAGTACATAGTCCCGGTCGGTGACTGGCCAGGGCATGTCGTTTACTGAATAGGCAAAGCGATCATGGAACTCGCCATCACCGAAAGCATAGGATTCGGTGCAGTTATGCACCCACTCGACACAGGAACCGGGGTTAGCCATGACGGCCATCAGGTTTTCGATGGGGGCATCGAGCACCGCCACCGCCTTGAAGGCCTTGAAGCTGGAGTTCGGCTGGTCGATGGTATAGACCCGGATATGATCGGCTTCCTTGCGCAGCGTCCATTCCTCGTCGGTTTCATTGGGCAGTTCAGCCCGTGCACTGGCGGCAACAGCAAAGACCAGCAATGCACAGACAAGCCCGCTGATGACCGAGGCCCAGCCCGTAATGCCATGGGCCATGCTCTTTCTCATAGGGTACACTCCCTTGCAGATGGTGGGCCGAGCATAGCATGAGGCTTTTACTGTCATGGCTTCGGAAACAGTGGATTGTGAACCAGGTAGCGACCTGTTGAATCCGTCCCTTAAATTGGCCTGATCTGACGACGACTATGAGCATAAAAAAACTGATCAACGGCAAAGGGCAGGTGGTTGCCGGACTTCTTGATGAAGCGGTAGAAGAGATCAACTACCTGGACTATGACCTGCGCACGGTGATGGATCGCCCCCGTTCGAGGCTGGCCAGGCGCTGGCGTTTCAACCAGTTTCAGTTTGTCAGCGCCATGGGCCCGGGCTGGGTTTTTGGCCTGGCGGTTGTGGATCTAAAGCTGCTGGGAAGCGGGTTTTTCTATCTCTACGACTTCGAGACCGGCCAGATGATGGAGCAATCGTTCCTCCAGCCACTGGCCAGGCAAACCCGCATCGAGCCACTGCCGGAGGAAGGTGTGGCGACGTTCAGCAAGGGCGAGGTTGCCGTGCGCATCGCGCCTTCCGCTGATGGCCGAACGATCACGGTGTCGGCCCCCGGTGGTATCCGTATCGAACTTACCCTGAAAGAGGATCGGGATCCGCTCCGGCTGGTTTGCCCGGCCGGCTACAATGGCTGGGTGTTTACCCGCAAGTCGGCGGGCTTGCCGGTGGAAGGGGAAGTGAGATGGGATCACCGTATCTGGCGCTGCGACGAGCAGACCCGGGGAACCATTGACTGGAGCTGCGGCTTCATGCGCCGGGAAACCGCCTGGAACTGGGCCTGCCTGGCCGGGCAGCTTCCGGATGGCAGATCTCTGGGGCTGAATCTGGCCGCCGGGGTCAATGAAACGGGGATGACAGAAAATGCGCTCTGGCTGGAAGGCGTCTGCCATAAGTTGGGCGCAGCAAGGTTCCGTTTTGATCGCTATCAGCCGGGCAGTGACTGGCATGTGACCACGGAGGATGGCCGGATTGATCTGCATTTTGTCCCGGCTGGTGTTCGCAAGGAAAAACTGAACGCCTGGGTGCTGGCATCCAACTTCCGGCAGTACGTGGGCACGTTTAATGGAACGGTGACGGATGCGACTGGCGGAAAAATTGAGGTAAAGGACCTGAGGGGCCTGATGGAGGACCACTTCGCCCGCTGGTAAGTCATGGCCTGTCCGCTCAGGGACAGACCACGGGGTTTATCGCTCCGGTAACGTGACGTTCAGTTCCAGAACCGAGCAACTCTCGTTTCGGTCCACTTCAACCTGAACCATGTCGTCACTGATCTGGACATACTTGCGGATAACCTCAAGCAGCTCCTGCTGAAGCTGGGGCAGATAATCCGGCTGCTCGCGCTGGCCACGCTCGTGGGCGACGATGATCTGCAGGCGCTCTTTGGCAACGCTTGCGGATTTGTTTTTCTTGCCCTTGAAATAATCGAGGAAACTCATCCCTTAGCCCCCCTTGAACATCCGTGAGAAGAAACCTTTCTTCTGGGAGGTCATGAAACGGTGTTCCCGTTCCTCACCCAGCAGGCGCGCGACTGCGTCTTCATAGGCCTGGCCGGCATCGCTGTCCTCTTCGAGGATAACGGGCAAGCCCTGGTTTGACGCATTCAGTACAATCTGGCTTTCGGGTATGACACCCAGCAGCGGAATCGCAAGGATTTCCTCCACATCTGCCACGGATAGCATCTCGCCTTTTTCTACCCGGGACGGGTTGTAGCGGGTCAGAAGCAGGTGTTCCTTGACCGGATCCTGGCCCATTTCGGCACGGCGGGACTTGCTCTGCAGAATGCCCAGAATGCGGTCGGAATCCCGGACCGAGGACACTTCGGGGTTGGTGACCACAATCGCCTCATCAGCGTAATACAGTGCCATCAGGGCGCCATGCTCAATACCGGCGGGGGAGTCGCAGACGATGTAATCGAACGTCTCGGAAAGCTCGTTGATGACCTTCTCGACGCCATCTTTGGTCAGTGCTTCCTTTTCCCGGGTCTGGGAGGCCGGAAGGATATAGAGGGTATCGACCCGCTTGTCGCGGATCAGGGCCTGGTTCAGGGAGGCTTCGCCCTGGATCACGTTTACGAAGTCGTACACCACGCGACGCTCGCAGTTCATGATCAGGTCCAGGTTGCGCAGGCCCACATCAAAATCGATGACTACTGTCTTATGGCCCCGTTTGGCAAGGCCGGTGCTGATCGAGGCGCTGGTGGTGGTTTTGCCAACGCCGCCCTTTCCTGAGGTAACGACAATAATTCTAGCCAAGGTTCTGTTCCTGTTTCTCGGTGGATTCGTCGTGTCTGCCGAATTATCCGGTCAAGTTATTGTATTCAACTCCAATATCAGGCCTTGTCCAGTGGCGTTACCACCAGCAGGTCGTCCCTGAGCTGGATTTGCACAGCGCTTTTCCAGCCATTGTCCTGAAGATCTTCGGAGATTTTATAGTGTCCCGCGATGGACACAAGCTCCGCTTCCAGGGATTGGCAGAAAATTCGTGCGGATTCTGCGCCATGGATGCCGGCCAGCGCCCGGCCCCGCAGGGGGCCATAGACATGGATGTTGCCTGCCGCAAGCACCTCGGCACCGGCCTGCACGGGCGCCAGAATAACCAGGTCACCTTCCGGTGCGTGGACTTGTTGGCCGGAACGCACCGGCTGGGAGACGATCTTGGCCGGGGGCGGGTCGCCGGCAGTGCCCGTCGAGGCAGCAACAACAGCGGTTTCTGCCTCTTCCGCGGCCGCCTGTTCCGCTTCATGGGTGCGATCGCGCTGGCCGTTGCCTGGCAGCAATGCCAGTGCAGCGCCGCGGGCGAGGCGGCGCTGGTCGTCGGTACCACCGCGCACGCCAATCACGTGGATGTTGTTGCGCCGACAGGTACCGATGATCTTGAAAAAATCCAGTTCGCTGTCCAGACCCTGGTATTTCTCCAGACTGATGATCAGCGGAATGTCCTTGAAGAACCCGGGTGCCTGGCTGATCTTGTCCCGCAGAACTTCTTCGAACTCGCCGTCGTCAAAGTAGTAGAGCTCCAGGGCTGTCATGGACACGCTGGCGCTTTTTAGCTGAAAACCCTGTTTTACCCCGGAGGTGGCGGTATCGCTCATGAAGGAGTCTCTTCCCTGGTCATGTTGTCGGTTGGGTTCGGGCGCTGCCGGAGTGGCACGCCTTCGAATCGGATGCCTGACCATCCGGTGCTGATGAACTGGCGGATGTTGCCATGGCTCTCGCCAGTCGGGTCGCCCAGAACCTGCTGATAGTGCTCGGCAAACAGTTTGAGCGTGTCCACTTCGCTTAGGTTGCAGTACTGGCCCAGACCAAAGATCCGACAGGACCCGGCGTTCTCGCCTTCTGCATTTACCAGCGGGCCGTTGCGAAAGCCGCACGGCTGGTACTCGAAGTGCTGTTCGATCAGTGCCAGGGAATCTTTGAAGCTGGCGTGGCCAGCGTCCAGGGATGCCAGGTGAATCCTTACGGCATCGTTGACGCTCATTATTTGTGTTCCTGCTTGGGGCCTGACTGATAGAGCGCCTTCCAGTCCTCATACGGCATGCCGTAGATTGCCTCACGGGCCTGGGGGTCAGAAATCTCGAAACCCCGCTCATCCGCCTCTGCCCGATACCATTTAGACAGGCAGTTGCGGCAGAACCCCGCCAGGTTCATCAGGTCGATGTTCTGCACATCAGTGTTTTCACGCAGGTGTTTGACCAGGCGACGGAAGGCTGCGGCTTCAATTTCGGTGCGTTCTGCTTCAGGAATCGGGTTGTTCATGATGGCCTCGTAATGGTTGATGCGCCGGTTATTAGGGTTCCTGACATTCTCTGCATGTTAGCTTAAGATACAAGGCTGTATAAATGTACAGAAAGTCGACGCGAGCCCCCTGATTATGCCACAACGCAAGATCATCCATGTGGATTGTGACTGCTTCTACGCGGCCGTGGAGATGCGGGACGATCCCAGCCTCCGGGATGTGCCGCTGGCGGTGGGTGGCGATGGCGGTCGGGGCGTGGTGACCACCTGTAATTACAAGGCCAGGGCCTACGGTGTGCGGTCGGCGATGCCAGGTAGCGAGGCGCGTCGGCTGTGCCCGGGGCTGGTGACGGTGCCGACGGACATGGGCCGATATCGGGCGGTCTCACAGCAGGTGATGGCGATCCTGCGGGAACTGACAGACCTGGTGGAGCCGCTCTCTCTGGATGAGGCTTTTCTGGACGTCTCTGATGTGTCCGATCACAAAGGCAGTGCCACCCTTATGGCGCGCCACCTTCGTGAGCGGGTGCGCCAGGAAGTCGGCATTACCATTTCCGCCGGGGTTGCGCCGAACAAGTTCCTCGCCAAGATCGCCAGCGACTGGGAAAAACCGGACGGGTTGTTCGTGATTCGACCGGAGGACGTCGAGGAGTTCGTCCAGAGATTGCCGGTTGAGAAGCTGTTTGGAGTAGGGCAGGTGACCGCCTCGAAACTGCATGCGCTGGGGGTCAAGACCTGCGGGGACATGCAGGCGCTTGGGGCCGATGTGTTGATAGAGCGTTTCGGCAAGCAGGGCTATCGCCTCCATGAGATGGCCCACGGGCGGGATGACAGGGCTGTCGTGGTGTCGCGGATTGCCAAGTCGGTCAGCGTGGAACGAACCTTTTCCCAGGATTTGCCGGACATGGCCGCCTGCGAGACCGTCATGGCCTCTCTGGTTGCGGATCTCAACCTTCGCCTGTCACGCAAGGCCCGTCGGAAACCGATCCACAAGCTTTTTATAAAGATCCGCTACAGTGATTTTTCAACCCATACTCTGGAACGGGTCCGGGAACAGGTCAAAGAGCCCGCACTGGAAGATTATCTGCCGCTGCTTGCAGAACTGGTGACCAACCGGGAGCGTCCGGTGCGGCTGCTGGGTCTGGGCGTGCGTTTTCGCAATGATGACGCCCCGGTTACCCAGTTGCGCCTGTTTGATTAGTGTTCAGATAGATCCGGCAAATGTGGTCACGAAATCGGAGTGCAGCCAGCTCATGGCTACGTAACCCATCAGCCCACCGATCAAGGCGCCTGCGGCCACGTCGCTGGGGTAGTGCAGGCCCAGAACCACCCGTGATGCGGCAACACTGAGGGTAAATGGGAGCACGATCAGCGCCAGCGCGGGTTCGGCGATGGTGAGCATAACCTGAAAGCAGGCCGCGTGCAGTGTGTGGCCGGAGGGAAAACTGTAGCGGTCCAGGGGCGGTGTGCCGCAGTTTATGGCCGGGAAGGATATAAACGGTCGTTCCCGGATAAGCCAGCGTTTGAGCAGCTTGTAGCTGACGGTACAGGTGAGCCCCGTCAACGCCATGAGCAGGGCCAGGCCGGGGCCCGATTGCGGATAGAGAAAGGGGGTGGACAGAATCAGTGCGTACCAGAACCAGCCGTCGCCAAGTCGGCTTGCCAGTCGGAAATAGCCTAGGGCCGGCCGGAAACGAACAGCGCGGTTGATAGAGTGGCAGAAAGCGACTTCCCGCTGGTCTGCCAGTTCAAAGAAGCGAGACGCTTTGCTTGTTGACGGCATGGTATCCGGCCTTTGCGGTTTGATTGAAAACCAGTTGTTCAAACTGTTCGATCTGCGAATTCCAGCTCTGTTCCAGGGCGTCCAGCCTTGCCTGGGCCCTGATCCGGTTCAGCAGGGTCGGTTGATCGGCCAGTCGAAGGGCGCTGTCGACGTAAGCCTCGTCCTGATCCAGGGGCACTTTCATGCCGTTTTCCTCGTGGCGGATGTGTTCGGCTGCTGCAGCGTCGTCAAAGCTGACAACACCCAGGCCGCTGGCCATGGCCTCCAGTACCACGTTGCCAAAGGTATCGGTCTTGCTCGGGAACAGGAACAGATCACCTGAGGCAAAATGTCGGGCCAGGTCGTCACCACGCCGGGTGCCGCAGAACACGTAATCCGGGTGACGTTCAGCAAGCTGACGCCGAAGCGGGCCGTCGCCAACCAGGATGAACCTG
This sequence comes from Marinobacter sp. BW6, assembly GCF_008107725.1. Taxonomy (GTDB): domain Bacteria; phylum Pseudomonadota; class Gammaproteobacteria; order Pseudomonadales; family Oleiphilaceae; genus Marinobacter. Next base: position 456,735 of record NZ_VIRN01000061.1, on the reverse strand, counting down.
GCCTGGGGGTGGAGCCCCCGGATCCGCTCGAAGCAGCCAACCGCCATTCGCAGGTTCTTCTCCGGTGCAAGCCGGCCTACGTACAGAATGGCTCGGTCGTTGGGCTGTAGCCCCCAGGATTCGCGTAACGCGCTGTCCCGCTTGTGGGGAGTGAATCGATGACAGTCCACGCCCCGACTCCAGAGCCCGGTTGCCGGAATGCCCATGGCCCGCGTCGTCTGTTGCATTTTTCGGGTTGGTACCAGGGTGATGGCGGTGCGGTTATGGAACCAGCGGCCATAGAGGCACAGCAATCGTTCCAGCATGCCGACGCCGTAATACCGACTGTAGCTGTGGAAGTTGGTGTGGAAACCGGAGCTCACCGGAATGCCCATCTGGCGTGCCGCTGATGTGGCGGCGACACCCAGTGGACCCTGGGTGGCAATGTAGAGGGCATCAGGACGGTCGGTGGCCAGGAGCTTTTTCAGGTGACTGGTCCGGGCCAGGCCAAAGCGCAGGTCCGCGTAGCCGGGTAGAGGCAATCCGGTCACCACATGCTCACGGGTGAACAGGGCCTCGCCGGCGCTGGCGAAGTTGCCTTTGCGCTCATGTTGCTGTCGTGGCCGTATAACCGTCACCCGGTGCCCACGCTGCATCAGTCCCTGGCAAAGATGCCTGAGCGTGTTCGCCACCCCATTGATTTCCGGCGGAAAGGTCTCCGAAACAATGGTAATGTGTTGTTGGCGCCGGTTGGCCTGCATGGTTTCGGTCACGGTGTTTCCTGTGCTTCCTTTGACATGCCTCTACTATGAAAAGCTGGCATGACAGTTATACGACACTCCCGTGACATTCCCTTTACCCGTTAACCGAACCGAATCGGAGACGATATGCAAACGAGAAAGCTTGGAAAGACGGATTTAGATGTAACCCTGATTTGCCTGGGCACCATGACCTGGGGCGAGCAGAACACTGAAAGGGAAGCATTTGAGCAGTTGGATTACGCCGTAAATGAAGGTATCAACTTTATCGATGCCGCCGAGATGTACCCGGTGCCGCCAAGGGCGGAAACCCAGGGACTGACCGAAACTTATCTGGGGAACTGGCTTGCCAGCAGAGGCAAGCGCGACGACCTGGTAATTGCTTCCAAAGTTGCAGGGCCGGGGAATGGTCTGAAGTACCTGCGCAATGGTCCGCGTCTGACCCGCGATCACATTCTGGAAGCCTGCGACGCCAGTCTGAAACGCCTGCAGACCGATTACATCGATCTTTACCAGGTGCACTGGCCGGATCGGAGCACGAACTTTTTCGGCAAGCTCGGTTACGAGCACAACCCGGAAGAGTCCTTCACACCCATCGAGGAAACACTGGAGGCGATGGATGAACTGGTGCAGTCGGGTAAGGTCCGGCACATCGGGCTGTCCAATGAAACACCATGGGGCACCATGGAGTATCTCCGTCTGGCCGGTGAGAAGGGCTGGCCCCGCGTGGCCAGTATCCAGAATCCCTATAATCTCCTGAATCGCTCATTCGAGGTGGGGATGGCGGAAATCGCCCATCGGGAGCAGGCCGGTTTGCTGGCCTATTCGCCGCTGGCGTTCGGCATGTTGTCTGGCAAATATCTGGGCGGCAAGTGGCCGGAAAAAGCCAGAATGACGCTGTACGAGCGTTTTAGCCGTTACACCAGTGGTCGTGGTATGAATGCCACCCGGGCATACGTTGAGCTGGCCCGGGAAAGCGGATTGACTCCGGTCCAGATGGCGCTGGCTTATGTGAACAGTCGCAACTTCGTGACCAGTAATATCATTGGTGCGACGTCCATGGAGCAGTTGCGGGAGAACATCGGATCCGCGCGAGTCACCTTGACCCCTGAAGTACTGGAGGCCATTGAGGTTATCCACCAGGAATTCACCTATCCCTGCCCCTGAAGCCGCTGGATTCGCGGTCTAAACCCCCGGTCGCGTGGCACTGACCGGGGGCGCCGTTACGTTCTGAAATATCAGGGATCATAAATTGACAAAAACATCGTGATCTCGTGACAAAAAGTCGGCGCCTTTGTGTGCAGATTCACATCTTTCCGGCCCTTAATCATTAGACTTAAGCCTAAGGTATCCGTAGACTCCCGTGTCGGAAAAGAGGTCTCAGGCAGTGTCATGATTATTCGCATCTTTGTCGCATTGCTCGCTCTCAATCTCGTTGCATTTGTCGTTCGCGCCGAAGCATCCGAGCGCGTATTCGAGCAAGTCGAAAGCACGACAACCAGTGAGCAGATCTTCGAGATGCAGGAACAGGTTTCCGGCGATTTCGAAGGCGACAGTTCCGAGGCATTCACCGAGATCGGTTCCCGCCTGCTGAGCCTTACGCTGACCCGTACGAAACATTCCGGCAAACATTATGCGTCGGATCCGGCTCAGGCCGACCATGGCATTGCACTTCTGAACGAGGGCGCCTGCCTGAATCTGAAGTGGAACTTCTGAAACTTTCACACACCTCCTGAATCCCTCAAGACCTTCAAACCGCAGAATCATGATCTGGCGCATTGTCTGTGTCCGATCCTCGTGTGATCATCCCCGCTAGCATGCTGATTAGCCGATAAGGAGCTTGGTAATGGCGGGTGATAGAGGGCAGTTATCGAACGACGTGAACGCCTGTGTTGATGAGGTGATTCGCCGAGTTGGCAAGGAAATCACACTTGGTTTGCCGCTTGGGCTTGGCAAACCGGTCCGTTTTGTCAATGCGTTGTACCAGCGGGCCAAGGACGATCCGGAAATCCGTCTGCACATTGTGACGGCACTCTCGCTGCTGGCGCCAAAGGGAGGCTCCTCGCTCGAGAAACGCTTCATGGGGCCATTTGTAGAGCGGCTCTATGGTCGAATTCCCGAACTGGCCTATGCCCGGGATGTATCAGCCAATCGCCTCCCGAAGAATGTCCAGGTCTCGGAGTTTTTCTTCAAGGCAGGCAGTTACCTGAACAATCGTTCCCAGCAGCGGCATTACGTTTGTACCAACTACACCCATGCCGTTCGCGATCTTATGGCCGTGGGGGTCAATGTGGTCGCCCAGATGGTGTCTCCGGGCGACGCCCATGGGCAGCCCGGGCAAGTCAGTCTGAGTTGCAATCCCGACCTGACTCTGGACCTGATTCCTTTATTGCGGGAGCGGGAAGCCGCTGGCACACCGGTTGCGCTGGTGGCCGAGATGAATCAGAACCTTCCGTGGTTCGGGCACCACGCCGCCATTGAGGCGGACCGGTTCGATGTCTTGCTCGATCAGCCTTCGGGAGACTATCCGCTGTTCTCAGCGCCCCAGATGTCGGTCAGCCCGGAAGACCACCTGATCGGATTCTACGCCAGTACCCTCCTGAAGGACGGCGGTACGCTCCAGGTTGGCATCGGCTCACTGGGCGCAGCCCTGGTCCACAGCGCCATCCTCCGACACAGTCACAACGATGCCTGGCGGCAGGTGTTTGACCATCTCAAGGTTGATCAGCATTTCCCTGTCGTTGGCCAGGATGGTGGCACCGGGCCCTTCGAGGAAGGGCTTTATGGCTGTAGTGAGATGATGGTGGATGGTTTTCTGTACCTGATGCAGGAAGGCATCCTTACCCGTGAGGTATACGATCACGCCGGGCTGCAAGCGCTGATTAACCGGGGCGATATTTCCAGCGAGGTGTCTCTCGCAACCCTCGATGTCCTGCGCCGCGAAAAGCTGATTGATAGCCCGTTGCGGGCAAAGGATGTTCATTGGCTGGTCCAGCATGGCGTCTTCAAAGAGGCTGTCGAGTTCAAGGGCGGCCGGTTGCGTATTGGTGATCAGTCGGTCGAGGGTGATCTGGACAATCCGGAGGCCCGGCAGGCTATCGAAACCCTGGCTCTCGGGGAGCGGCTGACTGGCGGCATTGCCATGCACGGTGGTTTCTACGTTGGTCCCGAGCAGTTCTACCAGTACCTCAGAGAGCTGACCGACGAGCAGCGTGCCAAAATCTGCATGACCAGCGTGAATTTTATCAACCACTTGTACGATCACCCGTTTGGCGACCAGAAGCTGAAAGCCGCACAGCGCGTTCATGGCCGCTTTATCAATTCGGCAATGATGTACACCCTCAACGGCGCCGGGGTATCGGATGGCCTGGACGACGGACGGGTAGTGAGTGGTGTGGGTGGCCAGTACAACTTTGTTGCCATGGCTCACGAGTTGCCGGGCGCCCGTTCCATATTGTCTCTGCGTAGCACGCGCTCATCCCACGGCAAGGTACTCTCCAATATTGTCTTCAACTATGGGCATTGCACCATTCCCCGGCACCTGCGGGATATTGTGATTACCGAATACGGAATTGCCGACCTGAGGGGGCAGTCAGATGAGCAGGTATTCCTGCGGCTGATCCGCATCGCAGACTCCCGTTTCCAGCAGGAGCTTCTGAAGAAAGCCCAGAAGGCAGGCAAGGTGGATCCTGCGTTCAAGCTGCCTGCCGACTGGTGTAACAACACCCCGCAGGCAATCCGGCGTGCCGTTGCGGCAGCGGGAGATGCCAGCCTGTTCCCGCCGTTCCCGTTTGGCAGGGATTTTACCGATGAGGAGCTGGCGTTGGGGAAAGCCCTTAAGGGACTCAAGGCCGCAACGGCCACTCGTCGTGGTAAACTGGCCACTCTGTTACAGGCCCTCCGGGCCCGGGACGACGAAGGCCGTTATGGGGCCCTGCTTGAGCGCATGGGTCTGAGCAACCCTTCAGGATTGCGGGACAAGCTGGATCAGCGACTGGTTATTCATGGCCTGCAGCAGCTCGAATCACCACCGGATACAGGAAACTCGAAAACCTGATGACAGCTTCACAAGCAAGACCCGACGTTTTTACCGTTCACTACGTACTGAAAAACAAGATCGGCGAGCTGGTTGATACTTCCGAAGGCAGTGAGCCCCTGCATTTTGTCTACGGCAGCCCCGAGATTATTGAAGGGATTCAGCAGGCGGTGAAAGACCGCAATGTGGGAGATTGCCTGGAGGTAACGGTGCCGCCGGCCATGGCGTATGGGGAGCACAAGCCGGAGTTGGTGCGCAAGGTGCCGCGCTCACTGTTTGAAGGCATCGAGAACCTGCAGATTGGCATGAAATTCCAGACCAACACCGGCGATGAGGCTCAGATCGTGCAGGTTGTCGGGATCGACGGCAATCTGGTGAAGGTGGATGCCAATCACCCGCTGGCGGGCTTTACCCTGTACTTTGATCTGGAGATCGTTGGCCGCCGTGAAGCGACGGAAGATGAGGTAGCTCAGGGCCATCCTCTGTTCTGAGGAGATCTGTCACCGGCTCGTCGTATTCGCCGCTGTATATCCGCGTCAGGCCGTCGAGAACGGCTTCTCGCAGGCGGGCGGCCAACTCACCGGTTGGGGCCTGATCCGAAGGATACATCGGTGCGTGGAAGACAACGTCGACCCGGGCAGAGGGCTGTCTGATCATCCGCAGTAGATGGCTGTGGAACTCATCGTCTCCAATGAAGGGGGCCAGATGATCGGGGCGCCCGTCTCGGCGATAGGCGATGGTGACGGGCTGGACTGGTGTCTTGCTTTCCGGTGCGGCCTTGAGCAACAGGCCGTGGAACGGTAATACGGTCAGACCTGCGCTGGTGGTTCCTTCCGGGTAGACCAGGACATTCTCTCCAGCCTGCAAATTCTCGATAATCTGGTCCCGGACGCGGCGGGCCTGGCCACCCCCGCGCCGGATGAAAAGCGTGCCGGCCTGTCGTGCCAGCCAGCCTATGACCGGCCACTGGCCAACCTCGGCTTTCGAAAGGAACCGGATCGGTGCCAGGCTCCCCAGAATCGGAATATCTGACCAGCTGATATGGTTGCTGACGAACAGGACGGTATCGTCTGACGGTGAGCCATGCTGGTGTATATGCAGCCCTAGGCACCGGCAGGCCCACCGGAAACAGAATCTGGCCCAGGGTGTCCGATCAATGGCTTTGCGGGTAACCACTTCAGTGATCCGCAAACCGGCGGCCAGCATCGTGGTGGCTGCCAGAAAAGCCATAAAGGCAGTGATTCGAACGCAGAGTCTCAGCCAGCTCATCTCCCAGACTCCCGGTTTCAGGACGCCGTGCGCATGAAGTGCCGGCTGTAGCGGCCGGCCAGTTTGCTGACCTCCAGCACGACCAGCAGGTCGGCACAACGGAAATCCGGATCCCAGCAGGGTTCACCGCAGACCCGGGCGCCCAGGCGCATGTAGGCACGGATCAGGGCGGGGACGTCCACCGGGCGATCATTGTCCCGTGTGTGGGTCAGATGCGGCATTGCCCGGAGCGGTTTGACCAGAAAAGCCGGGTCGGCCAGGTACTCTTTCTGGAGATGGCGGGCGATGCGCCAGGCCTTCAGCCCTCCGTCAGACATGCCGATGCTCGCGCAGCCGATCATGTAGTCAACGCCGCGTTCAACCAGGTATTCGGCCACTGCCGACCAGAGCAGGCTGATGGTCGCGCCGTTGCGGTAGTCCGGGTGAACGCAGGTGCGACCCAGTTCGGCGATGGTGCCAGGGAGATGTTCCAGGGCACTCAAATCAAACTCGCCTGCCGAGTAAAAGCCGCCAACGGCTGCCGCGTCTGCCTGATGCAGGATTCGCGTGGTCGCTACCAGCTCGCCGGAATCCAGGTCGGTTACGATCAGGTGGTCACACACGGTGTCGAACTCGTCGGCGTCGATGCCTGGCGTCTCTGCGCCCAGGTCGCTGCCATACTCTTCCGAAAACACCCGGTAACGCAGTCGCTGGGCTGCCTCCACCTGTTTCGGGCACCGGGTCATGTCGGTTTTCAGGCGACGGGCGCTGCGGCGGGCTTTTGCGGTTTGTGTGGTCATGGCGTCGTCTCTTTTGTTTCCATTCCCCGACAAGCCTATGAAGCCGGTATGACACATGGGTGACCACGAGGTGACGTGTCTGTGACACTGGGGAATGGATTGACGCGTGCGGGACCCGTGTCACAGGGTGTAACGAAGCAGCGGTTCCATGTATATTTCTGAATAGCATGTATAATTGCTGTTACAGCAGGTTGCCTGTATTGTCAGGTACACAGAATGACCTGAAACCGGAATAACAAAACCAGAGATGGATGGCGTGGAACAGACAAACGAAAGTTGGCGAATTCTGATTGTCGAGGACGACGAGCGGTTGGCAGAGTTAACCCGCGAATATCTTGAAAGCAACGGGTTGACTGTCTCCCTGGAAACCCATGGCGGCCCCGCGGTAGAGCGGATCCGCAACGAGCAGCCGGATCTGGTGGTGCTGGATCTGATGTTGCCGGGTGAAGACGGGTTGTCCATTTGCCGTCGGGTGCGTCCTTTCTATTCCGGCCCGATCATCATGCTCACTGCCCGCACCGATGATTTGGACCAGGTTCTCGGCCTGGAAATGGGTGCGGACGACTACATCGGCAAGCCGGTCAAACCCAGGGTATTGCTGGCACGTATTCGCGCCATGCTGCGTCGGATCACCGAGACTGGCCAGGGGGCAGGTGACGATGCAGGCGGTGAAGAACCGGTGCGTCTTCAGTTCAACGACCTGGTCGTTGATCGCTCCATGCGCGAAGCCTGGCTGAATGAAGAAAGCATCGACCTGACCAGTGCTGAGTTCGATTTGCTCTGGTTACTCGCCAGCAACGCCGGCCGTGTGCTAAGTCGTGAAGAAATTTTCACCGCTTTACGCGGCATTGAATACGATGGCCAGGACCGTTCCATTGATGTTCGCGTGTCGCGGATTCGCCCCAAAATAGGTGATGACCCCATCCATCCGCGGCGCATCAAGACCGTTCGCAGTAAAGGCTACCTGTTCGTAAAGGAAGCCTGACGATTCAGTCTCTGGAGCCGGTGTGCCATGCACTCGCACACCGGTGTTCCATGCCAGGGTTGGTACCATGTCCCTGAAGTTCTTCCTCAAGCTGTATGCCCGCCTCGCCGGCCTGACCGCGCTGGTTGTCCTGTTTTGTGTCCTGCTGTTCACCGGTATCAATACGGTACGCTCGCAGTTCTGGCACGAACGCTTTCCCGAGCCCCTTATGCGCTGGCTGGCCGCCGCTCCGGCACCGGTACAGCAATACCATTGGCTGACTTCGACGGTGGATCTCCGAATGGGTGCGGCTTCCCGGTTCAACCTGTCCCCGGTGGCCCTGGAGCGACTTGGTTATGGCCAGGTGGTGGGTATTGAGAGTGACGTGGGGTACCGGGTTCTGGTAACCGGGCTCTCCGGAGAGGTTTTACAGCTGCGTCTGAATGAGCCCTACCGGGACGTATCAGAAACCATTGGGTTGATCTTCCGGTGGCACCTTGATTCGGCCTCGACGGGTGACCGTCTCAATGTTGCCTCTCAGATGGCCAGATCCCTTAATGTTGACGTCCACTCCCTGGACGATGTCGGCCTGCTGCCGGACCCTGACGTTCTGGACCAGGTTGCCGAGCGTGGCCTTGCCTTTTATACCGACGAATCGGACGGCTGCGGCCGGGTTATCGTTCAGCTATCTGATGGTGAGCTGTACCGGATCGATATGCCGGCTGCGTTTAACGCCTGGGCCTGGCCGGTGGTTCTGCTGCTGGCACTGGTGCTGGGTGGGGTGCTTGCTGTTGCCCTGTTCCTCGCGCTCCGGGAGGTCGACAGTAATCTCAGAACCGTGGAGTCGGTAGCGGTCCGAATTGCTCGTGGTGAAATGGGCGCCCGGGTCCAGACTGGCGAAGGGACGATGGTGACCCGTTTGGCCTCGTCATTCAACGGGATGGCCGAACACATACAGCGCCTGGTGCAGGTGCAGCGGGAAATGATTCATGCCGTTTCTCACGAATTGCGTACCCCGGTGGCCCGGATCCGCTTTGGTGTCCAGATGATCGAGGACTGCCAGGATCAGGCCGCGCTTCAGAGGCAGCTGGACGGCATTGATGGCGATATACAGGAGTTGGACGAGCTGATCGACGAGATCCTGACCTATGCCCGTTTGGAGCAGGGTGGCCCGGTATTCTCCCTTCTGGAGACCTCGGTCACCGACATTGTCCGCCAGGTGGTTTCAGAGCAGCAGATGGTTCGGCCCGAGTTGAGTATTGAAGGTAATATTGATGAGGCTTCGGAGCGTTGGACGTTGTCGGATATCGAGCCTCGCTACCTGCATCGGGCGATCCAGAATCTGGTGGGCAACGCCGGTCGCTACGCCGCTGGCAAGGTGCTGGTGAGTTGTCATTTTGATGAGGACAACTGCCGCATTGACGTTGAAGACGATGGCCCCGGGATTCCCGAGGGAGACTGGGAGAAAGTATTTACCGCGTTTGCCCGTCTGGACGACAGTCGTACCCGAACTTCGGGCGGCTACGGCCTCGGTTTGTCTATTGTCCGGCGGATTCTCTACTGGCATGGGGGGCACGCGTTCGTCAGCCGGAGCGACACGCTTGGCGGCGCGAAATTCAGTCTGGTCTGGCCCAGGAAAAAGCCTGTGGACTCAATTGTGTGAAACAGGACTCATCGCCTCACCTGATGTAACAAAGCGGCTACACAAGGACTACTGAAGTTTTTTGCTGCCCGGTAAATAATCAAAAACGTAAGGGATGACTTTTGAGGTTGTAGTTCTTACGAACTTTCCTTGTTTCATTCGTCATTTGAGGGCCGGTTTTCCGGCCCTTTTTTTATGCCCGGTCCCAAATTCCGTATCGATCACCCTTTACCGGCCACTCTGCTGTTAGAATCTCAGGAAACAACAGGAGGCCGTCCATGACCCGTTATCTGCTCGCCATCGACCAGGGAACAACCAGTTCCCGTGCCATTGTTTTCGACCAAACGGGAAACAGCGTTGCAACCGACCAGCAGGAGTTTCACCAGTATTTCCCGAAAGACGGCTGGGTAGAACATGATGCCCGGGAAATCTGGGACAGCACTCTGGCAGTGTGCCGCGGCGCTCTTGCGAAGGCGAACATCGAGGCCTCGGAACTGGCGGGCATTGGCATCACCAATCAGCGTGAGACGACTGTGATCTGGGACAGGTCAACCGGTGAGCCGATCTACCACGCCATTGTCTGGCAGGACCGTCGAACCGCCTCCTGGTGTACCAAGCTGAAATCTGACGGCCATGAGGACATGGTTGTAGAGCGCACCGGGCTGTTGATTGATCCCTACTTCTCGGCTACCAAGATATCCTGGATCCTGGATAACGTGGAGGGCGCCCGCGGCCGCGCCGAATCTGGTGAGCTGGCTTTCGGGACCGTGGATAGCTGGCTGCTATGGAATCTGACCGACGGTAAATCTCACTGCACCGACGCCACCAATGCGTCACGCACCTCGCTTTTCAATATCCATGACCAGGACTGGGACGACGACCTTCTTTCCCTGTTTCGTGTGCCCCGGGCCCTGCTGCCGGAGGTTCTGGACAGCGCCGCCGATTATGGCACCGCCGAGGCGCGGTGGCTGGGTGGTCCGGTCATGATTGCCGGGATTGCAGGCGATCAGCACGCCGCTCTGGTGGGGCAGGCCTGCTTTCGCCCGGGCATGGCCAAGAGCACCTACGGCACCGGCTGTTTCCTTATCCTCAACACCGGCGATGAGGCCGTCCGGTCCGAAAACCGGCTGCTGACCACCATGGCTTATCGCCTGAACGGTAAGCCCTGTTATGCGGTGGAGGGTAGTATTTTTGTTGCCGGTGCTGCCATGCAGTGGCTGAGGGATGGGCTCAAGTTGATCGCTCACGCCAACGAATCTTCGGCCCATGCGGAAGCCGTCGGAGTGGACAACCCGGTATATCTGGTCCCGGCATTTACCGGTTTGGGGGCACCTCATTGGGACCCTCATGCCCGCGGTGCCATCATGGGCCTGACCAGGGATACGGGAATTGGCGAGATCGTTACCGCCGGTCTGCAGTCGGTCTGCTATCAGACCAAGGATCTGGTTCGTGCGATACAGAACGATGGTGCCCGGCTTGAATCGCTGAGGGTAGATGGCGGTATGGTGGTGAACGACTGGGTCATGCAGTTTCTGACCGACATACTGAATGTCACCGTTGACCGGCCCAAGGTTACAGAAACAACCGCTCTTGGGGCGGCCTACCTCGCTGGACTCCAGACAGGTGTTTTTGAAAGCCTTGAACAGATTTCCGGGCTTTGGGAATGTGAGCGGCAGTTCCATCCGGAAATGCGCCCGGCTTTGCGAGAATCGCTTTACGCTGGCTGGCTGGATGCAGTTGAGCGCGTGTGCAACAACTAGGGTCCTGAATCAGGCGGTACGCTCGAAGGCAATCAGGTGATCCGCCTCCACCCGCACCGGCACATGTTCACCCAGATTGAAGTCCAGATGGCTGCGGAACAGGGCCTCGAACTCCGTGTCTTCGGAGCACCGGAAACGGTAGAGGGTTGAAGTGCCGGCAAAGGTTTTTTCAACCACTTTTGGTTGCAGATCCGAGTCGGGGTCATGAACGATGTCATCAGGGCGGATCAGGACGTCTACCAGGGTGCCTGGCTCCCATTTGTAGGCCCGGTTACCATGAATCACCCCAAGTTCGGACTCAATGGTGTCCGGCCCCAGGGCCGTGCCGGGGATGAACCCACCCTGGCCCACGAAGCTGGCAACGAAACGATTCGCCGGTTCATGGTAAAGGTTATAGGGCACGTCCCACTGCTGGATACTGCCGTCCCGCAACACCGCGACCTGATCGCACATGGCAAACGCTTCCTGCTGGTCATGGGTGACCAGAATGGCGCTGATGCCCAGGGTCTTGAGGATTTCGCGTACATCCAGGCTCAGCCGTCGGCGCAGATCCGCATCCAGGTTGGAAAACGGCTCATCCAGCAGGATCAGGGTGGGCTCGGGTGCCAGGGCGCGGGCCAGAGCAACCCGTTGCTGTTGGCCCCCGGACAGTTCGTGCGGGTAGTTGTCGGCCAGGTCCTGCAGGTGCACGACATTCAGTAGTTCCATGACCTTCTGCCGTTTCTCCGCCTTGTTCAGGTTACGCAGGCCGAACCCCACGTTGTCGGCGATGCTCAGGTGCGGAAACAGGGCGTAATCCTGAAACACCATGCCGATCCGCCGTTTTTCGGGGGGCAGGGTGCGTCCGGGCAGGCTGATGGCCTGTGACTGCAGACAGATTTCGCCACCGGTCAGCGGGAGAAAGCCGGCCAGGGCGCGCAGTATGGTGCTCTTGCCGCAGCCGCTGGGACCGAGGAGGCAACCGATGTCGCCATGACTCAGGGCAAAACTGACATCCTTCACCACGGAATCCCCGCCGTAGCCACAGGACAGGTTGTTGACCTCAAGCAGCCAGTCTGCCGGAGATTGCGCGGTTGTGCTCATGAAGTCAATCCAGCCGGTTCAGGATGAGAAATTCAAGCAGGGCCTTCTGTGCATGCAGGCGGTTTTCGGCCTCGTCCCAGACCACGGAGGCGGGATGTTCCATCATGTCCGCCGAGATTTCCTCGCCACGGTGAGCCGGGAGGCAATGCATGAAGAGCGCATCTTTATCGGCTATAGAGAGCAGTTCCGGGTTGATCTGATAGCCACTGAATGCTTTTTCACGGGCTTTCTGTTCGTCTTCCTGACCCATGGAAGCCCAGACATCTGTGACCAGAAGCTGGGCGTTGCGGGCCGCCTCTGCCGGATCCCGGACCACGTTGACCCGGTCTTCGTGGCCCTTGATCAGTGACTCGGCCGGTTCGTAGCCTTCGGGGCAGGCAATGTTCAGGTTGAAATCAAACTGGGCGGCGGCGTTGATGTACGAGTGGCACATGTTGTTCCCATCGCCGATCCAGGCCACGGTGGCGCCGCGAATGCTGCCGCGGTGCTCGCGGTACGTCTGCATGTCGGCCAGCAGCTGGCAGGGATGAAAGTCATCGGTCAGGGCATTGATCACCGGCACCCGGGATGCAGTGGCGAAGCGCTCAACGGTCTCATGGGCAAAGGTGCGGATCATCACCGCGTCTACCATGCTGGAGATGACGATCGCAGAGTCTTCAATAGGCTCGCCGCGGCCGAGCTGGGTATCCTTTGGCGACAGGAACATTGCGGAGCCGCCGAGCTGGGCCATGCCGGCTTCAAAAGAAACCCTGGTTCGCGTGGATGATTTCTCGAAGATCATCGCAAGCACCCGGTTTTTCAGGGAGTCCCGAACCTTGCCTTGTCGCCATTCGTTGCGCAATGCCGTGGCATGATCTACCAGGCTTTCCAGCTCGGTGGTTGTCATGTCATTCAATGTCAGAAAATGTCTTGCCGCCATGCAATGGCCCTTATCTCAACGAACCCCGCTGCTGGCGGGATTGCCTGAACGTTGGCTGAAAAAAATGGGGCATCAAGTCTAGCCCTTCGGAGCAGGTATGACAACGACGTTACCCGGCTGGAACTGCGGGCGTTGCCCCAGGTCAAATCAAGGTGTTTGGTTAGGGGTTCGGCACCCGTGTACAATAACGCCAAGAAAATTGCCGTGTGGCAAGACTGTTCCAACAGAGGTGAATGTTCATGGACATCAATGAAACCATTAAAAGCCAGCTCGATGAGAATCCGATCATTCTGTACATGAAGGGCAGCCCCCAGGCGCCCCAGTGTGGTTTTTCTGCTAAAACTGTGCAGGCAGTGATGGCGTGCGGCGAGCGCTTTGCCTTCGTAAATATCCTGGATAACCAGGAGCTTCGTGAGGCTCTGAAGGTATATTCCAGCTGGCCGACCTACCCCCAGCTCTATATCAATGGTGAGCTCGTGGGCGGTTGTGACATCGTTCTGGAGATGTCCGAGAGCGGTGAGTTGGCCAAACTTGTCAAAGAGGCCGCGAAGCAGGCCGAAGCCTGATCACTGCCGGTCAGAGCCGTTTCGGGGTGAACAGCAGTTCGACCTCGAAACGGTTCGGGCTTCCGCCATCTTTCGGTGGTTGGGGGTAGGGGCTCGCCGCTAGGGCAGCCCGGTAAGCAGCCTCGTCAATTCTCCTGATGCCTGTCGATTTCAGCACCCTTGCCCGTGTCAGGGCGCCATTCCCGAGCAGTTGCAGTTCCACTTCCATGGCCACTGTTTCGGTCAAATCCCTCATTGCCGGCACTTTCAGCTCTTCCAGCTGATGGGCCAGGTGGGTGGCCAGCTTGACCACATAAGGGTCCAGTTCAGCCGGTGACTCCGTTATCCGTGTAATGCTCTGTTCCGGGTTCTCCGAAGACTGCACTGGTTCTGCTCCAGCCGGGGCGCTAGTGCTTGGCTGTGCAGCTTTGCTTTCCGGTGCACTTGCATTCGTTTGCTTACTCGATGGCGAGGTTTCCGGCTGACGGTTGGTGGTGATATCCGGTTCGGGGCGGGAATCGGGTCTCAGAGGATCAACCTCAAAAGGTGGGATCCTGGGTGAGCTGAGGCTTGGGCTGGGGTTCTCGGGCCGGTTAGCGACGGTGTCACGTGAACTTGGAGCCACAAGCTCAAAACGGACACTCTCTCTGTGAGTGGCCGTCTGTTCTTCCATTGGAGTAGGGATGCCTGAAAGCAGGAGCGTGTGAAGGAAAAGGGCCAAAGATACTGCCACCCCCAGCCGGTAGGCGGCCGGCAGGGCATTGGGACTGCTTTTTTCAGGCATTGGCGTCAGGCAGTCTTGCTCCGCAGGGTACCAACGACTGCATCCAGGGCCCGATCAATCAATGCCCCCTGCTCAAGCAGGGTCAGCCGGCCACGGCGCATTTCATGGGCCAATTCAATCCGGGTTTTCTCAATAACCTTCAGCCCCATCCGGTTCACAAAAACAAAGCAGTCTGCTTCTTCAATGATGGCGGATAGCTTGCACCGGAAATTGGCACCATTGACGAGACGGAACTCTACCCAGTTGCCGATTTCGATACTGTCGATCTGGGCAACAAACTCAGAGATAGCCGCCTCTTCGAGCTCCTGCTGGCGTTCAACGGCCGTTTGGTGAACGGTGGCAATTTCCTCTTCTTCCGCCGGCTCCTCAGGCGAATCCTGAAGCGCTTCGATTGCAGCATTGGTCCGGAATGCCTCGGCCAGCTGATGCTTGAGCTGGCCCATCATTTCATCCAGTCTGGAAGAGTTATAGGACACTTCTTCCAGCCCTGATCGCAGTGTCTTAAGCAGGCCCGGCACTACGCGTACCCACTGATCTCTTTCGTCGTCTTCCTGATGAGGGTGCAGGCACCAGATAAGATCGTCGACAACCTTGACGGTCGCGTTCCATCGGTGTTCCACATCGTCCCTGAGATAGGCAAGAAACATCACACGGCTCCAGCCATTCATCAGGATGTCGTGGATGGATTCCGGCAGTTTGTAACGGGAGATTTTTTGCTTCAGAAGGTTGTCGACGGTCTGCTGGGCTGTCTGGGACTTGATTCGACCCCGCTCTGATTCACGGGTTCTCTGCTCCACCAGTGATGCCTTTCGGTTCTCCCTTTCGAGAAACTGTTCGAATTCCTGATTCAGGGTTTCAAACAGCGCAACGTCGCCGTCAAATTCGTTGAGAATCCTTTGCACAATGTTGTGTATCTGTCCGTAGAGTTTGTCTTTGGCTTTTTCGTCGCTGCTGCTCCAGCCGATGCCCGCCCTTGCCAGGGAGTTCAGAAGGCGTCTGGCCGGATGCGTAGCCTGACTGAAGAAACTCTTGTCCCGGATAACCACTTTCAGGATTGGAATCTGCAGCCGGCTTATCAATACCTGAACAGGAGCTGACAGGTTGTAATCGTCGAGAATGAACTCAAATAGCATGGAGACGAGGTTGATGAGGTCTTCATCAACCTCGTTAAGAGCCGGTTTTCGGCCATCTCCGGTATCGGTCTGGGAAAGGAGCTGCTGAACCAGCTGACGCAGATCAACGCTGATCGGTTCGCCAGCACTCAGGTTACTCTGGTCCTGTCGGGCGCCAGACAGCGGCAAGGAATTCAGAAGACTCGCCAACTCGGAGTCACCCACTACCCGTACGTTCGGGTCTGAGGCGCGGGGAGGTATGCCCGCGTTGGCCCGCTGAAGCGACAGCATCGTTCTGATCTGATCAAAAACCGCACTACTGCTTCCGGCCTGGCCAATCTGTTCTGTTGCTGAAGCGTCCGGCGCTCTTTCCTCGTTTGATGTATCTGCCGACTCGGCCTTGGAGGCGTCATGCTGCTGCCCGGCTTTGCCGTGATAACGGAAGTTCGGAATGATGCCGGCCTGGATCAGTATGCGGTTGGCTTCGTCCAGAAGCATGCCCAGGTTGGAGACAACGTAACGGTCAAACTGTTTTAGCAGAATCAGGCGTTCGCGAATCTGGATTTCCAGAGCCTGTATGGCCTCAGTGAACGCGCTGCACAGGTGTTCCGGCGCCATGGGATTCACCGGTGATTCGTCGGTAGCTTCCGGATACACCTGGCTGAAACGGGTCTGAAGTTGAAGCAGCGGCCCCTGAAAGTGTGCTTTCGCCTTGGTGATCATAGCGTTGAGCGCAACCTGCTCTTCAAGGTCGTCATTGCCGACCAGGGCGAGGGTGTCTGCGCTGGCCTGCTTGCTCAGATTTTCTTCCTGGAGTGGGCCGGTATGAGGGGGATTAGCAAAGTACTGGGCAACGGTGTTCTGAAAATGCCGCTCTACACCCTTCCGTTTGATGCGTATTTCACGCATCGCTTCGAAATACCGGTTCTGTTCATTATTACTGCGGGCATTGTTAGCCAATTCGAACAGTGAATCGTCGACGGCGTCGAAGGCGCCCTGCAGCAAATCACCAAGTCCGGCGACAACGGTGTCCCGGATGCGGGTGACCTCCGCAGGAACCGGCCTGTTGCTTCCGGCTTCCCTGTGCTCACGGAGATAATGTATGCCGGACTGCTTGTTCATGGCAGACTCCTGTTTACGCCTCAACCGGATACATGACCGAGCTTGTAATCCTTGAATTCTCGTTATTGGTTAAATTTACCGCATTTTGCCCAAAGTTAACATGACCAAACGCTAACGTGGGATCAAATTCAAAAAAACATAGGGTGCCTGGAAGGCACCCTTATGCAGATCACTGACTTGCCGAAGAATTTGCGTTCAGCTCACATAAACCGGGCCTATACCCATGCTCCAGATGACGACGCTGATGGCCAGCAATGCGACAAACATGACCAGGCCGACCGTAAGGACTGCAGAGGCGAACATGAAGCCCTTGTCCGCCGGTATCTTCATCAGGATAGGGAGGCCTTCATACAGCAGGTAAACAGCGTAGGCAACGGCCACCAGGCCTGCCAGCATATTCACCCAGATATTCGGATAAGCGGCTATGACTCCGATCAGGAAGATGGGGGTCGCCGTGTAGGCGGCCAGGGCCACACCTCTGGGAGTTCTCTCAACCGCGTCATAAGTAGCCGCAAAGAAATCGATGAACTTGCCCAGCACAAAGATCCCGGCAAGCATGGCCCCATAAAAGAGCACCGATAGCTGCAGCGCGCTGGTCATCGACAGCTTTGTAATCTGGCCGTCACCAATCTGCCAGCCTACCTGGGTTGTTCCGAAGAAGCCGGCAACGGCGGGAATCAGTGCCAATAACAGAATGTGACCTGCGTATAGTTTCGTGACGGACTCGGATTCATTGCGAATCGCCTCCCACTCCTGGTCAGGATGGGCGAGCAGGCCAAACGTGTGTGTCAGACTCATGGACGTATTCCTTGTGATTGTTTTTGTTTCGCACGCTCCTTCAGTGTTGGTGGGGGATCAACGGGGGTCAAGCTGTCGGTTACATTTTGATCTTTCAAGAAAGGGAGGCGCTATAACCGAAGGGTCTATAGCGCCAATCGGAGGGGGAACTTGAGGGCTATTGTTTTAGTGAAAGTGAACGCTTTTTGCGTTTTTTCGGGTGCACAATGGCTGCTTTCACAACGTTGTCCTTGATTTGCAGTACCTCTACCCGATGACCGTCCACTTTCAGGCAGACGTTGGTATCGGGGATGTTCTCAAGGGTTTCTGTAATCAGACCATTGAGGGTTTTCGGCCCGTCAGTGGGGAGTTTCCAGCCCAGCGTCTTATTGATGGTGCGCACCGCAGAGGTGCCATCAATAATAAAGGTACCGTTATCCTGGGGGATGATGTCCGGGCTGGTGGCAGCATAATCCGTTGTGAAGTCGCCGACAATTTCTTCAAGTATGTCCTCGAGGGTGGCCAGGCCCAGAACGTCACCATATTCGTCTACAACCACACCAAACCTGCGACGTCCCTTCTGGAAGTTGATCAGCTGGGTGTTCAGAGGCGTGCTTTCCGGAATGAAATAGGGTTCCTGGCAAAGCTGCATGATCATGGCCTTGTTGATTTCATCCTGCTGAAGCAGTTTCGACGCGCTGCGCAGGTGCAGTATGCCCTGAATGTTATTGATGTCGCCCTTATAAACCGGAAGCCGGGTGTGCTGGCTGCTGCGCAGTTGGCGCAGGATCGTGTCGGTGTCGTCCTCCAGATCGATACCTACCACCTCGTTGCGGGGCACCATGATGTCATTCACGGTTACTTTTTCCAGATCCAGAATGCTGACAAGCATGTCCTTGTGCTTGGCGGGAATCAGGGCTCCGGCCTCGTTCACCAGTGTTCGGAGTTCTTCGCGACTCAGGTGGTCGTTGGCAGCATCGGCGGCGGAAACGCCCAGAAGCTTAAGTATGCCGCCGGTGAACAGGTTTACGGCCCAGACAATCGGATAGAGGATCTTCAGTAGGGGGCCAAGTATGTAGCTGGCGGGAAATGCGATTTTCTCCGGAAACAGCGCCGCCAGGGTTTTCGGGGTGACTTCTGCGAAGATCAGAATGACGATGGTCAGCAGGATGGTGGCGATCGCGATGCCGGCATCGCCCCAGACGCGTATCGCGATAACGGTCGCGATCGACGAAGCAAAGATGTTGACAAAGTTGTTGCCGATAAGGATGACGCCGATCAGCTGGTCAGTGCGTTGGAGCAAGCCCTGGGCGCGCTTGGCACCTTTATGGCCGGTTTTGGCCATGTGTTTGAGGCGATATCGGTTGAGTGACATCATCCCGGTTTCGGAGCTTGAGAAGAAACCGGAGAGCATGATCAGTCCGACCAGAAGAATAAACAGCGCAGTAAGCGATGTTTCGTTCAAAAGAGGTGTCCTTATATTGCTGACAAGTAGCGAAAATAGGGTTTTGGCCAGCGTTGTGTCAAGAGAATACCGGGGTCTCTGGCGTTAGCCGCCGCGCTGGAAGATCAGCTCCAGCACAAACTTGCTGCCGTAGAATGCCAGCATCAGAAGTGCGCAGCCTGCGAGGGTCCATCGGCTCGCGGTAATCCCGCGCCAGCCCTTTGTGTAACGGCCAATCAGGAGCGCCACGAAAACCAGCAGGGAGAGAATGGAGAACAGGGTTTTGTGAGCGAGGTTCTGCGCAAAAAGATCCTCTATAAAGAGGGCGCCGGTCACGATTGCCAGAATCAGCATCACGACGCCGGCCCAGACCATTTCAAACAGTAGCGATTCCATGGTCTGCAATGGCGGCAGATTACGAACCAGCAGGCTGTTGTAGTTGTGCTTCAGTTGGCGATTCTGAAAATAAAGAAGAACCGCCTGGATGGCCGCAAGGGTGAAGAGGCTGTAGGCTGTCACCGACAGTGCAATGTGGGAGAGCATGCCGTAGCTTTGTTCCGACACCAGTCTCGAAGGTCCATGGGTAACCAGGGCAAGGATAATGGTGAGGCCGGCCAGCGGATACACGCCCAGGAACAGGCTCTGCACTGGCTTTTTGAGGTTGAGGCCCAATAACAGGAAGACGATCAGCCAGGAAATCAGAACCGAGCTTTTGAAAAAGCTGAAATCGAAGCCGCCGTCATGGTGGACCGTCTGGCCAATAAGCAGCCCGTGGCTGGTCAGGGCGAGAACGCCAATCAGGGTGGTAATGGCAATGTTGCTCTGAACCCGGCCCCTGAAATGCAGGGCCTGCAGCGCGGTACCGACGCTGTAAAGAAAAAGAGAGGTGACCGCGAGAATCAGCGTTCCCATGACTTCCTTATTAACCACTGTTCTGACTGGGGATCGGCGCTGGTTTTAGCCGATTTGACCGGGCTGGTCGTTTCAGGGCGATAGTCTGGTTATAATGTCGCGATTATGCAACTGGAATCAAGGAGTCGTCGCAGGCTCTGTGGATTCACGCACTCAATTTATCCGGGGTACGGAAGAGCAACATGTTTGAGAACCTCCAAGACCGACTTTCCGGCAGTCTGCGCAAGATTTCCGGCCAGGCGCGTCTCACTGATGACAATATAAAGGACACTCTCCGGGAAGTGCGCATGGCACTGCTGGAGGCGGATGTCGCCCTGCCGGTAGTGAAGGACTTTGTTGAGGGTGTCCGCACACGTGCCATTGGCCAGGAGGTGCAGCGTAGTCTGACGCCGGGTCAGGTCTTTGTAAAAGTTGTCCAGCAGGAGCTGGAGCGGGTCATGGGAGAGGGCAATGAGTCCCTCAACCTGAACGTTCAGCCGCCGGCAGTGATTATGATGGCTGGTCTCCAGGGTGCAGGTAAGACAACGACGGTCGCCAAGCTCTCGCGCTTCCTCAAGGAGCGGCAGAAGAAATCCGTGCTGGTGGTTAGCGCTGACGTCTATCGTCCTGCCGCGATTCGCCAGTTGGAAACCCTTGCTGGCGAGGTGGGTGTCGAGTTCTTCCCGAGCAGCGCCGATCAGGATCCCGTGCACATCGCCGAGGGAGCGATCGCGGCAGCCAGGAAAAAGCACATTGATGTGGTGATTCTTGATACCGCCGGTCGGCTGCACGTCGATGAGCAGATGATGGGCGAGATCGGCAGGCTGCATAAGGCGGTCAATCCGGTCGAGACTCTGTTCGTGGTCGACGCCATGACCGGTCAGGATGCGGCCAACACCGCCAAAGCGTTTAACGATGCCCTGCCTCTGACGGGCGTGGTCCTGACCAAGACCGATGGCGATGCCCGTGGCGGTGCCGCCCTGTCCGTTCGCCATATTACCGGCAAGCCGATCAAGTTCCTGGGTGTGGGTGAAAAGTCCGATGCCCTTGAGCCGTTCTATCCGGATCGGGTCGCGTCCCGGATCCTGGGTATGGGGGATGTGCTCTCGCTGATCGAAGAGGCGGAGCGCAAGCTGGACCAGAAGAAGGCCCAGAAGCTCACCAAGAAAATCAAGAAGGGTAAGAGCTTTGACCTGGAGGATTTTCGCGACCAGCTGCAGCAGATGAAGAGCATGGGTGGCATCGGTGGCCTGCTAGACAAGCTGCCGGGCATGGGTCAGATGGCCCAGGTGGCGCAGCAGCAGGTTAACGACAAGTCCATGGGGCAGATGGAAGCCATCATTTGCTCGATGACGCCCAAGGAGCGCCGGTACCCGGATGTGATCAACAATTCCCGCAAGCGCCGGATCGCCACGGGGTCTGGAACCCAGATCCAGGATGTGAATCGTCTGCTGAAGCAGCACAAGCAAATGCAGAAGATGATGAAAAAGTTTGGCAAGAAAGGCGGTATGGCTAATATGATGCGCGGCATGGGTGGCATGATGCCCCCGGGCGGCGGTGGAGGAGGCGGAATGCCTCCGTTTGGCCGTATGTAAAAAGCCTTACATGGAAAACGGGGAAACAACTGGTTTTGCTGTTTTCTTTGGCGCTTTTTTAGCATAGAATAGCGCCCCTTTCGAGTATGGGTCTTCGCGTCAGCTGGTGTTCAGCAGGCGTGAATCGTACAAAGTTCGTTCAACAGAACAGGATATTGGTTAAATGGTAATTATCCGTTTGGCTCGTGGCGGCTCCAAGAAGCGCCCGTTCTACCATCTGACAGTCACCGACAGCCGCAAATCTCGCGACGGTCGTTTCATTGAGCGTGTAGGTTTCTTCAACCCGGTTGCCCGTGGTCAGGAAGAGAGTCTTCGCGTTGATCGTGATCGTGTCGATTTCTGGCTCGGTCAAGGCGCGCAGACCAGCGAGCGCGTTGCACAGCTGCTGAAGGCTGCTGGGTAAGACAGTACTGACACCGGGGTTTATGGCATGACACAGAATTCGCAGGAAACTGTGATCGGCCGCATTACCTCGGTGTTTGGGGTCAAGGGGTGGCTGAAAGTCTTCTCTTACACGGATCCCAAGGAAGGAATACTGAACTATTCCGATTGGACGCTTGATCTGGATGGAAAACGTATTCCGGCCAAGCTTGAGGAGGGTCGCCGCCAGGGGCAGGGGATCGTCGTCAGGCTGAAAGGCATTAATGACCGTGATCTGGCCCACACATACTGCGGTGCCGAAGTCAGGGTTTCTAAGGCTGAGTTGCCAGCGCTCCCAGAAGGGGAGTTTTACTGGTTTCAGCTGGAAAGCCTTGATGTGTATACGGTCGATGATGAGTGCCTTGGTAAAGTGCACCATCTTATGGAAACCGGATCCAACGATGTTCTGGTGGTGCAGGCGACAGCAGGTTCCATCGATCAGCGTGAGCGTCTGATTCCTTATCTGCCTGGCGAAGTGATTCAGAGCGTTGATCTGGATTCAAAACGCATGGTGGTGGACTGGGATCCGGAGTTCTGACGGGTGTGGATTGGCGCAGTCAGTCTGTTCCCGGAAATGTTCGGTGCGGTAACGGACTACGGGATTACGGGAAGGGCAGTCCGGGATGGTCTTTTGACTTTCCGGAGCTGGAATCCCCGTGAGTTTACCCACGACCGGCATCGCACGGTAGATGATCGGCCCTATGGTGGCGGTCCGGGTATGCTGATGAAAATTCAGCCCCTGAGGGACGCGATCCATGCAGCACGGGAAGCAGCACCCGGAAACCCCTGTGTGGTTTACCTCTCGCCTCAGGGTGAGTCGCTGAATCAGTCTGTCGTCGAGTCGCTTGCTGCAGAGCAGGAGCTGATTCTGGTGGCGGGCCGGTACGAGGGTGTTGATGAGCGCCTGATAGCGACGGAAGTCGATCGGGAAGTGTCACTGGGTGATTTTGTGCTTTCCGGTGGCGAATTGGCAGCGATGGCTGTTATCGATGCGGTTACACGCCTCATCCCCGGAGCGCTGGGTCATGCGCAGTCGGCAGAGCAGGATTCTTTCGCTGACGGTTTGCTGGATTGTCCGCACTACACCCGGCCCGAAGTTTACGAAGGTCAGGCGGTGCCGGATGTTTTATTGGGCGGTCACCATGATCAGATCCGGCGTTGGCGGCTAAAGCAGTCGCTGAGGCGAACCCGGGAGCGACGCCCCGACCTGCTGGGAAAGCGGGTGTTTACGGACGAAGAGCGTGAGCTGCTGGAAGAGATTTTGAACGAACCGGGTGCCTCTGAATGATCAGGGCATTAACAGATTGGGTATCAGGAGCATTACGATGAGCGGCAAGAACAACATCATCAGTCAACTTGAAGCAGAACAGATGACCAAGGAAATCCCTGCGTTTGCGCCGGGCGATACCGTGGTCGTTCAGGTTCGCGTAACCGAGGGTAACCGTGAGCGTCTGCAGGCGTTCGAGGGTGTCGTCATCGGCAAGCGTAACCGTGGCATGAACTCCTCTTTCACCGTGCGTAAGATCTCTTACGGTGTTGGTGTTGAGCGTACTTTCCAGAGCTTCTCCAAGCTCATCGACAGCATCAGCGTGAAGCGTCGTGGCGATGTTCGCCAGGCCAAGCTTTACTACCTGCGCGACCTGTCTGGCAAGGCGGCTCGTATCAAGGAAAAGCTGGGCTGATCAGCAGAGCGCTGAACAGCAGGCAGAAAAAGGCAGCCCCGGGCTGCCTTTTTTGTGTCTGGCGTTCCGGTATGCTTGTCGTGAGACGTTCGAAGTCTGGGAACCTGCCATGAAAACGGAAAATGAAACAGTCATTGTCCGGTTTGTTGATGCCATCTGGCTGGAAGACGGGTTGGGCGAGAAGACACGGCAGGCCTACCGGAGTGATTTGTTGCGATTGGCGGAGTGGCTGGAGAGCCAGCCCGGCAAGCCCGCGTTGACCGAGGTTCGCCGAGCCGACCTTTTGGCCTGGATGTCGCGGGGGCTGGCAGAAGGAATCAAGAGCTCCACGGCGGCCAGGCGGCTGTCCGGCCTTCGACGGTTTTACCGGTTTCTTCTGCGCGAAGGGTTGATCTCTGAGGACCCTACCCTGCGAATTGACAGCCCGAGGTTGCCTCGACGTCTTCCGGATTCGCTGACGGAAGAAGAGGTGGATGCGCTGCTTTCCGAGCCCGATCCAGGTGTTGCCATTGAGCTCCGGGACAAGGCCATGCTGGAGATCCTCTATGGCTGTGGGTTGCGGGTCTCTGAGCTGACAGAACTTCGGGTTGATCAGGTAAACCTGCGCCAGGGTGTGGTTAGGATCACCGGCAAGGGTGACAAGGAGCGGCTCGTGCCTCTTGGGGAGGAGGCGGTGGACTGGCTACTGCAGTACATGAAGGAGGGCCGGCCGGAGCTTCTGAAAGGTCGCTCCTGCGATGCGCTGTTCCCGGGCAATCGGGCGGCGGCGATGACCCGTCAGACGTTTTGGCATCGGATCCGGCGCTATGCCGTGCGGGTTGGAATCCGGAAGCACTTGTCACCCCACACCCTGAGACATGCCTTTGCCACGCACCTTCTAAACCATGGCGCGGATCTTCGGGTTGTCCAGATGCTGCTGGGTCACTCGGACCTGTCAACGACCCAGATTTATACCCATGTAGCTCGTCAGCGGCTCCAGTCGCTACATCAGGCCCACCATCCCAGGGGTTGATGAACCGGCGGCTTGCGCTGGCGGAGGTGAACTTTCCTATTATGTACTTGTCGCATTGAATTGATTCCCGGCCTGTGTCAATACTGCCCGGGTTATTTAATTGCTCTCTGAAAAAGGTTGTTTGTCAGAATGAATATTAAACATGCGGTTGTGGCGTTTGCCTTCGGTTTCGGTTCACTCGTTATGGCGAATGTCAGTGCCGGTGAAGTCGAAGACCGGATTTCCGAGCGCCTGACCCAGGCCGTCCCGGGCCTTCAGGTGATGTCGGTAAAGGAGTCCGAGGCCAAGGGGCTCTACGAAGTCCAGAGTAACAACGGCGACACCATTTACGCGACCGAGGATGGTCAGTATCTGATGACGGGCGATCTTCTGAAGGTTACCGATCAGGGCATTGCCAATGTCACGGAAGCAGCCCGCACTGAGGCCCGTCGCGAGATGATGGCGGGTTTTGATGCCAATGGCGTGATCAGCTTCCCGGCGGAAAACGAAAAGGCCGTCGTGAGTGTATTTACTGATATCGACTGTCCTTACTGCCGGAAATTGCATGACGAGGTGCCGCAGCTCAACGACTATGGCATTACTGTCAATTACTATGCATTTCCCCGGTCCGGGCCCAATACAGCTTCTTTCAGAAAGTACGAGTCGGTCTGGTGTGCTGACGATCAGCAGGCTGCTATGGATGCGGCCAAGGCCGGCCGTAAAGTGGCCGATGCTAGCTGTGACAACCCGGTGCGCGAGCAGTTTGAGCTGGGTGGTCGGGTTGGCGTAACCGGCACACCGGCCATTGTGCTGGAGGACGGCAACATGGTTCGCGGCTACGTCCCGGCGCAGCGTCTGGCCGAGGGGCTCGGGCTGCTCTGAGAACCTCCCGGACCAGTCGTCCGGGCTGCATTACACGGTATTTTCGATGGATCCGATTCAGGGCTTATTCAGTGAGGCCTGAATCGGTATACTATGCCCGCCTATTATAATTCATCAGCACCCCTTCGGGATCAGAGGTGAGAGTTTGAAAGACGTCAGTGTCGGAATCTGCGGATTGGGAACCGTCGGCGGCGGTACCTTTAATGTCTTGACCCGCAACGCCAGGCTGATTGCCGGCCGGGCCGGGTGCAATATCCGGATTACCCGGATTGCCAGTCGACGGGCCCGCGAGGATATGGACCTCGGGGATGTGCCCTTCAGTACCGACATTTATGACGTGGTGAACGATCCCGGCGTTGATATCGTGGTCGAGCTCATTGGTGGCTATGACGCCGCGCGGGAGTTGGTGCTGGCGGCTATCCGCAACGGCAAGCATGTGGTTACTGCCAACAAGGCCCTGATCGCTGTCCACGGCAATGAAATTTTCGAAGCGGCCGAAAAAGCCGGCGTTGTGGTGGCCTACGAGGCGGGTGTTGCCGGTGGTATTCCGGTCATCAAGGCCGTACGTGAAGGTATGGCGGCAAACCGCATTGACTGGATTGCCGG
Source organism: Marinobacter sp. BW6 (assembly GCF_008107725.1). Lineage (GTDB taxonomy): Bacteria > Pseudomonadota > Gammaproteobacteria > Pseudomonadales > Oleiphilaceae > Marinobacter. The sequence goes on along the minus strand of NZ_VIRN01000061.1, from coordinate 430,695 downwards.
CATTATCAACGGTACCGGGAACTACATTCTGACCGAAATGCGTGCCGGCCGGGAATTTTCCGAAGTTCTCAAGGAAGCCCAGGACCTGGGTTACGCTGAAGCAGATCCGACCTTTGATGTGGAGGGCATTGACGCCGCCCACAAACTGACCATTCTGGCATCCGCTGGATTTGGTGTGCCCCTGCAATTTGAGAAAGGCTTCACCGAAGGCATATCAAAGATTACCCCTTACGATATTGCCCACGCCGAGCTATTGGGCTATCGCATCAAGCACCTGGGCATTGCCCGTCGTCGGGATGATGGCATTGAACTTCGCGTTCACCCGACCCTCGTGCCCCAGAGCCACCTGATTGCCCAGGTTGATGGCGTGCTCAATGCGATCCTGGTGGATGGCGATGCCGTTGGCCAGACCATGTACTACGGCCCTGGCGCAGGCGATGAGGCAACAGCGTCGGCTGTCATCGCGGATATCGTTGATGTTGCCCGTGCCGTGGCGACAGAAAGCAATCTCCGTGTGCCATACCTTGGCTTCTCACCGGATGCCATGGAAGACCTGGATGTGCTGTCCATGGAAGACATCCAGTCTGCCTACTACCTGCGCATTACCGCACTGGATCGTCCGGGTGTGCTGGCAAAGATTGCCTCCATCCTGAGCGAGCATGGCATCAATATTGAGTCGATCATGCAGAAGGAATCCGAGCTGAAAGACGGTCGTATTCCTGTGATCATCCTGACCCACACCGTTCAGGAACGGCAGATCAACCGTGCGATTGAAGAGCTGGAAGCCCTGTCCGATACCGATGGCCAGGTTGTCCGCATCCGCGCTGAAAACTTCAACTGACAGGTACGAACGTGAGATACATCAGTACGCGGGGTGAAGCGCCCGCACTGGGCTTTGAGGATGTTTTGCTGACCGGGCTGGCGACGGACGGCGGACTCTACGTCCCCGAATCCCTGCCACATTTCAGTCTGGAGGAAATCCGAAGCTGGCGCGGGCTTTCCTACAGTGAGCTGGCATTCAAGGTCATGCACCCGTTTGTCGATGACGCTGTGCCCGCAGACGATTTCCGCAAGATGCTGGACGAGACCTATTCGGTCTTCACCCACCAGGCAGTGGCTCCACTGGTTCAGCTGGATACCAACGAATGGGTGATGGAGTTGTTCCGCGGCCCGACCCTGGCCTTCAAGGACTTCGCCCTGCAGCTGTTGGGGCGGCTTCTGGACTATGTTCTGGAGAAGCGCAAGCAGCACGTGGTTATCATGGGGGCGACCTCCGGTGATACCGGCTCGGCCGCCATTGAAGGCTGTCGCCGGTGTGAGCATGTGGATATTTTCATTCTGCATCCGCACCAGCGTGTATCCGAAGTCCAGCGCCGCCAGATGACCACCGTCCAGGGTGACAACATCCACAACATTGCGGTGCGTGGCAACTTCGACGATTGTCAGCGCATGGTGAAGGAGAGCTTCGGCAACCAGTCATTCCTGGGTGGCAAAACCCAGCTGGCAGCCGTGAACTCCATCAACTGGGCCCGGATCATGGCCCAAATTGTTTACTACTTCCACGCCTCCCTGGCCCTCGGTGGCCCGGATCGCAGCATGGCGTTTTCAGTACCCACAGGGAACTTCGGCGATATCTTTGCCGGCTATCTGGCCAAGAAGATGGGCCTGCCGATCTCACAGCTGGTCATTGCCACCAACCGCAACGATATCCTGCATCGGTTCATGAGTGGCAACAAATACGAACAGCACCAGCTGGAGCACACCCTGTCTCCGAGTATGGATATCATGGTGTCGAGCAATTTCGAGCGTCTGTTGTTTGATCTGCACGGCCGTGACGGGCTGGCGGTGAAAACCCTGCTGGAGAACGCTGCCAAAGGCCCGGTCAGCATTGAGGATTACCGCTGGAAGCACGCACGCAAGTTGTTCGACAGCGACGCGGTGGATGACAAAGCCACCTGCGATACCATCCGTGAGATTTACGAACAGAACGAGTATCTTCTGGATCCTCACACCGCCATCGGGGTTCGCGCTGCGCGCAACTGTCGCCGTGATCCGGCGGTACCGATGATCACCCTGGGTACCGCACACCCGGCCAAGTTCCCGGATGCCGTGGCCGAGTCCGGCCTGAGTGTGAAGCCTCCGCTACCGGCCCATATGGCCGACCTGTTTGAGCGGGAAGAGCGCTACACGGTGCTGGATAACAATATCGCCGGTGTGCAGGAGTTTATTGCCAAGCACTGGAAAAACGCCTGATCGGGTATGACACCAAAAAAGATCCTGCGTCGCCCCCAGCCCGAGACATTCCCGGACTGGGGGCAAAACCTGCCTCCCTTGCTTCGCCGCCTTTACGCCGCCCGTGGCGTAACTTCCGATGAACAGCTCAGCTACACCCTGAAACACCTGGCCTCGCCCATGTCACTTCGGGGTATCGACCGGGCTGTCGAACTTCTTGCGGAAGCTATCGAGCAGCAACAGCGGGTGCTTGTGCTCGGGGATTTTGATGCCGATGGCGCCACCAGCACGGCCGTCGCCATGCTTGGCCTTTCAATGCTCGGTCTTCAGAGCATCGATTTTCGCGTCCCCAGCCGGTTTGCTGATGGCTATGGCCTGACGCCGGGCATTATTGAACGCCTGCGCGACGAAGGTCAGCTCCCCGATCTGATGGTCACCGTCGATAACGGCATATCCGCTGTTGAGGGCGTTCGAGCGGCCAAGGAACTTGGCGTGAGGGTGGTGGTGACGGATCACCACCTGGCCGGCGAAGAGCTCCCGGATGCCGATGCCATCGTCAACCCCAATCAACCGGGGTGTCCCTTTCTGAGCAAGAACGCCGCCGGTGTTGGCGTGATGTTTTACGTCCTCACGGCGTTGCGCAAGCAGCTCCGGGAAACCAATCGCCTGCCTGATCCCGAACCCAATCTGGGGAGTTTGCTGGACCTGGTGGCGCTCGGCACAGTGGCCGATGTTGTGCCCCTCGATCATAACAACCGGATCTTCGTGGAGCAGGGCCTGCGTCGGATACGTCAGGGCGAGGCCCGTCCGGGAATCCTTGCCCTGCTGGAAATTGCAGGCCGCGACCATACGGCGCTCAGCTCAACCGACCTTGGATTTGTGGTTGGCCCCCGCCTTAACGCCGCGGGGCGGCTTGACGACATGAGTATCGGAATTGCCTGCCTGCTGGCAGACAGCCCAGACGAGGCTCGTCGGCTGGCCCGGGAGCTGGATACCTTCAACCGGGAACGCCGGACCATCGAGAAGGATATGAAAGCCCAGGCACAGGACCTGCTGGCCTCCATGTCTCTGGATCTTGAGGGGCTGCCCTGGGGGCTCGCCCTGTTTGATCCTGACTGGCATCAGGGAGTCATCGGCATCCTCGCGGCCCGAATTCGAGAGCAGACCCACAGACCCACCATTGCTTTTGCCCCGGATGACAATGGCGAAGACATCAAGGGCTCTGCCCGCTCTATTCCGGGTTTGCATATCCGGGATGTGCTCGCGGTGGTGGATTCTCGCCACCCCGGCATCATGAAAAAGTTTGGTGGCCACGCCATGGCCGCCGGCATGACCCTCGCTAAAGCCGATCTGGATGCCTTCTCCGAAGCCTTCGATCACGCCGTTCGCGACACGCTGTCGGCGGAAGACCTGGAAGCCGCGATCACCACCGACGGACCTCTTGGGCCAAATGAGCTTTCCCTGGATACCGCAGCACTGCTCAAGCGGGCCGGTCCCTGGGGTCAACATTTCCCGGAGCCGCTGTTCGACGGCGAATTCCGGGTGGTGAGCCAGCGAATCGTTGGGGAGAACCACCTGAAACTGGTACTACAACCGGTCGAGGGCGGCGGAATTATCGACGGCATAGCCTTCAACACCGGCCCGGAAGTGCCCGACTACACCCGCACCGGGGCCCGGGTTGTTTACAAGCCGGATGCCAATACCTTCCGTGGGCGGACCAATCTCCAGCTTCTCGTGGATTACCTTGAGCCGCTTGCCTGATTCGCGGAAACCCGCAGGCTGATTTACGAACGGATTTCCGGTAGAATCCCGCCTCTGTTTTTACTCTCCATTTTCAAGAGCGAGTAAGGGTTTCATGGAAATTAATCCCATTGTGACGAAGATTAAAGAGCTTCGTGAGCGCACTGAAGCGCTTAGGGGGTATCTTTGACTACGATCAGCGTAGTGAACGACTGATCGAAGTTGAGCGCGAACTGGAACAGCCAAGCGTCTGGGACGACCCGGAGCGGGCTCAGGCTCTGGGCAAAGAGCGCGCGGATCTTGAACTGATCGTCAAGACCATCGACAACCTCACCTCCGGCCTGGAAGACGCCGAGGGCCTGCTGGATATTGCCGCAGAAGAAGAGGATGAGGGCACCGTCGCGGAGATCGAGTCAGATCTTGAGAGCCTTGATAAAGAGCTCGAGAAGCTCGAATTCCGCCGCATGTTCTCCGGCGAAATGGACGCCAACAACGCCTACCTGGATATTCAGGCCGGCTCCGGTGGCACCGAAGCCCAGGACTGGGCCAACATGCTCCTGCGTATGTACCTGCGCTGGGCTGAGCGTCGGGGCTTCAAGGCCGAGATTGTCGAGCTGATGGAAGGTGAAGTGGCTGGCATCAAGAGCGCCACCATTCACATCCAGGGCGACTACGCCTATGGCTGGCTGCGTACCGAAACCGGCGTTCACCGGCTGGTGCGTAAATCGCCGTTCGATTCCGGCAACCGTCGGCATACTTCGTTCTCTTCCGTGTTTGTGTCACCGGAAGTGGATGACAGCTTCGAAATTGAGATCAATCCGGCGGATCTGCGGGTGGATGTGTACCGTGCCTCCGGCGCCGGTGGTCAGCACGTAAACCGGACCGAGTCGGCGGTGCGTCTGACTCACAACCCCACCGGCATTGTCGTGGCCTGTCAGGCTGGCCGAAGCCAGCACCAGAACAAGGACCAGGCCATGAAACAGCTCAAGGCGAAGCTGTTTGAGCGTGAGATGCAGGAGCGCAACGCCGAGAAACAGAAGGCGGAGGACGCCAAGGCCGATATCGGTTGGGGTAGCCAGATCCGCTCCTACGTTCTGGATGACAGCCGTATCAAGGACCTGCGCACCAAGGTTGAAACCAGTAATACCCAGTCGGTGCTGGACGGTGACATTGACAAGTTCATCGAAGCCAGCCTGAAGATGGCGCTTTAACCGGCGCCTTTGCCACGCTAACCCGGACAACCCGATTCCTAGTGAGCCAAAATGACTGATCAAACTCAGAATGCCGCACAGCATGAGGACAACAAGCTGATTGCCGAGCGCCGCGCCAAACTGTCAGAGATGCGCGACCAGGGCAACGCCTTCCCGAACGACTTCCGTCGTGACGCCACCGCCGCCGAACTGCAGGCGAAATACGGTGACAAAACCAAGGAAGAGCTGGAGTCCCTCGGTATCAAGGTGGCCATTGCCGGCCGCATGATGCTCGACCGCAAGGCGTTCAAAGTGGTTCAGGACATGACCGGCCGGATTCAGATCTATGCGTCCAAGGATGTCCAGAAAGACACCAAGCACTGGGATCTGGGTGACATCGTGGGTGTGCGTGGCACCCTGTCCAAGTCGGGCAAGGGTGACCTGTACGTGACGATGGATGAGTATGTGTTGCTCACCAAGTCCCTGCGCCCGCTTCCCGAAAAGCACAAGGGCCTGACTGACACGGAAGCCCGTTACCGTCATCGCTATGTCGATCTGATGGTCAACGAGGACAGCCGTCGGGTGTTCCATGCGCGCTCGAAGATCATCAGCGCCATGCGTCAGTACTTCACCGACCGGGACTTCATGGAAGTGGAAACCCCGATGCTTCAGGTGATCCCGGGCGGTGCCACAGCGCGCCCCTTCGTGACCCATCACAACGCCCTGGGTATCGACATGTACCTGCGCATTGCGCCGGAGCTGTTCCTGAAACGCCTGGTGGTTGGCGGCTTTGAGCGGGTGTTCGAGATCAACCGCAACTTCCGCAATGAAGGGCTTTCCACCCGTCATAATCCGGAATTCACCATGGTCGAGTTTTACCAGGCTTACGCGGATTACAACGACCTGATGGACCTCACAGAGGACATGCTGCGCACCATCACCCAGAAGGTCCTGGGTTCAACCACGGTCGTGAACACCCGCGCCCTGGCGGACGGCAGCGAAGAAACCATCGAGTACGATTTTGGCAAGACCTTCGAGCGCCTGACGGTGGTCGACGCCATCCTGCGCTACAACCCGGACATCAAGCCTGAACAGCTGGCGGACGACTCTAGTGCCCGGCAGGTGGCGAAAGACCTTGGTATTCATCTCAAGGATGGATGGGGGCTGGGCAAGGTCCAGATCGAGATCTTTGAGGCGACGGCCGAACATCGCCTGATGCAGCCGACGTTTATCACCGAGTACCCCAAAGAAGTGTCGCCTCTGGCCCGCTGCAAGGACAGCAACCCGTTCGTCACTGAACGCTTTGAGTTCTTCGTGGGTGGTCGCGAAATCGCCAACGGCTTCTCAGAGCTGAACGACGCAGAAGACCAGGCGGAGCGCTTCCAGGCTCAGGTGGCCGAGAAAGACGCCGGTGACGACGAGGCCATGTTCTACGATGAAGACTACGTGATGGCCCTGGAATACGGCCTGCCGCCCACCGCCGGTGAAGGTATCGGTATCGACCGGCTGGCCATGCTGCTGACCAACTCGGCATCAATCCGCGACGTTATCCTGTTCCCGGCCATGCGCCCCGAGCACAAGGCCGACAGCCGGAAAGACGAGGGCTGATCCATGAGCCCGGTTGAGGTACTGGCCAGCCAGCTCAGGCCCGATCGGGGCTGGAAAGAGCATCTCTCAGAAGAATTCCGCCAGCCCTACATGCAGGGCCTGGCGGAATTCCTCGCCGCCGAGGAACAGGCCGGCAAAGTCCTGTTCCCTGCGAGCCAACACTGCTTCAATGCCCTCAACAGCACGCCACTGGATAACGTAAGAGTGGTCATTCTCGGGCAAGACCCCTACCACGGCCCGGGCCAGGCCCACGGCCTGTGCTTCTCCGTACGCCCGAACGTGGCTATCCCACCCTCGCTGGTGAACATCTTCAAAGAAATCCAGGACGACCTGGGAATCGCTCCCCCGGACCACGGCTGCCTGCAACCCTGGGCTGAGCAGGGCGTGTTGCTGCTCAACAGCGTTCTGACCGTCGTTCAGGGCCAGGCCGGCGCCCACCAGGGCAAAGGCTGGGAAGCCTTTACCGACAAAGTCATCGAAACCATCAACCGCGAACGGGAAGGCGTGGTATTCCTGCTCTGGGGCAGCTACGCCAAAAAGAAAGGCCAGCACATCGACCGCACCAAACACCTGGTCCTCGATGGTCCACACCCGTCACCCCTGAGTGCTTACCGTGGCTTCTTCGGTTGCAAGCACTTTTCAAAGGCGAACGACTGGTTGCAACAGCAGGGAAAGCCCACGGTTAACTGGGCGCTGCCAAGCAAATCTGAGTTGATCGAGAGATACAAGAAGAGCTGAAAGGACAGGTCAGGAACGCCCTTCCAATTTTTGATCGGTGTGGGGATGGCAATTTTTTCCCGAGGGAGAAAACTGCCACCCCCGCACCAGCCCCCAAAAGCGAAGGGGCCAAGGGACTGCGGCAGGTATTATTGAAGCAGCGCCATAGCCGCTTCCATCTGAGCGTTCAGATCCTCTTCCTCGCTCATGTCGATATTCGGATCCAACCCAAGACGATCAAACGCCGAAATCTTCGTCCAGTCCATCTCGTTCCAGGGGTGCTCTGACCCCGCAACCAGCTGCAGATTGGCCACCATCACCAGGTCCGCATAGTCGGCCGCCGGCACCTGCCGGTTGAAGTTGGCATATTCCAGGGGAACGTTCTGAAGCTCCTTCGGGAAATCCCACTTCTTCAGGATGGTCGCTCCGATCTTCGGATGCAGCTCATCAACCACATTGTCCAGCATGATGCTGCTGATCTGGATATCCTGGTCTTCCACATAGCGCAGGATCGGCAGCACGCCGATCAGATGCACCAGGCCTGCGAGGGTGGCCTGGTCCGGCTTGAGTTTGGTGTAGTGTTGCGCCAGCACATGGCAGACACCGGCCACTTCAGTGCTGGTCTGCCAAGTCGCCCGCATGCGCTTGTCGATCATGTCGGACGTGGCCTGGAACATCTGTTCCATCGCCAGGCCCATGGCCAGGTTGCTGGTGTAGGCCATGCCCAGTCGGCTTACCGCCATGTTAAGGTTCTCAATGGCGCGGCTGCCACGGAACAGCGGGCTGTTGGTCACCCGGATGATACGCGCGGACAGGGCTGTGTCATTGCTGATGACCTTGACCAGGTCGGCTATTGAAGAATCCTCGGATTGCGCAATGTCTCGGACCTGAAGGGCTACCTCCGGAAGGGTGGGGAGCACCAGTTTGTCATTTTCGATGGCTGCGTTGAGATCGGCTTTGATGGTTTCAACAATATTCGACATGGTCAGTAAAGGTCCGCTTAAAGATTTCGAAGAATGGCAATAATGCCTGAGCCACTACCCGAACAATCCAATATGTGAGCTACTGCATAGCAAAATAGCAAATTCTGGCGCGTTTGCCTGTCAACTTATGTATCTGATTGTGCGCTTTTTTCCCTTTCGGGCACCGAGTAGGGCAATGGCATTGGCACCAGCACCACCTCTGGCAGGCCATCCGGATGCAGGTTTTTTTCGGCTGCATCGTGACGCACAACAGCGAGCAGCTCTATGCTGCCGTCGCGATATTCTACTACGTTTACCACTTCCCCCACTGACCGTTCGCCCGCAATGAGCGCGCTTCCAGGAGCGGGCAGGTCTTCGGACTGTTCAATCCGGAATCGGAACAGGCTTTTCTTCAGTTGCCCGAGAAAATGCATTCGGGCGATCACTTCTTGCCCGGTGTAGCATCCTTTCTTGAAATGCACGCCGTCCACATGCTGCCAGTTCAGCATCTGTGGCACGAAGGACTCCTGTGTGGCAGCCGTGAGAGAGGCCACACCCGCAGCAATCTCGGAAGCGTGCCAGTCTGTCACGGACATCCGGTCGCTGGCAGGAAGCGCTAGTTCACCCTCTTCAGTCTGCCAGAATTCAAAGCGGGCCATGCCCTCGGCTGTAGGTTGGGTCTTTACCAGGGTGCCGTTACGGAGTGCGATCGACTCGCCGGGTTCCTTAAGACTGTCCAGAACGTCACCGGCCAGGCTTTCAGCCAACGGGTTGCCCAGGAATCCGATAATGCTGGCCTCCTGCACAACCTCCATGGTGGTCCCGCGAAACAGCATCAGGTATTTGCGCAAGTGGCTGATGATGTCGTCAGCGAGCTCGGAGGCAAAATCCATCAGGATGTCGTTTCCTTCCCGAACCATGCGGGTAAGGCAGTAGGCGCGGCCCTTGGGGGTCGCGGCCGCGGCTCTGGGAGAGCGGCCAGGGATAACCTCGTCCAGGTTCTGGCTGAACTGGCCCTGGAGAAATTTGTCGGTGCCAGGGCCGCTGATGCGCACAACCACCCGGTCGTCGAGAACCGCCCAGCCGCTGTCGGGCAGGGGATAGTCTGCAACGGCTGATACAGGGGAGTCTGTGTCGGTCATGGCGTGCTCCAGATCGGTGAATCAGGTGGATGGTCGCCCGGATCGGCCCAGTCTGAGCCATACTCTCAGGCGACGGAAATCGTCTGCCGGAACGTTACCCGGCCTGCCGGGTATAGGTGCCAACAGTATTGTGGTGTAAGACTGGAATCTGGTGCCGGCCGGGCGCAGTTTCAAGAGCGCCAGCCCGGACCAGATTCGACTGGACGCCTGCGGAAGCACCTGAACCTGCCGGTTGTCTCCGGTTTTGGCGTACATCTTTCCCTGTTCAATCAGAAGGCCGTGCACAGAACTGTCGCCCAGCAGTAATCCGTTGGACCGATACTGAAAGGTGACGCCTGCCAGTGCAATCGGTGCTGCAAGGAGTAACCAGACTTTGCCGGCCAGCGCCGCAATCAACAGGAAGCCCAGCAAGAGCAGCCAGGGGAGCACCGCCAGGGCGCCAACCAGCAGGGAGGGGGTGAGCGTTAGCTCAATCCGGCTGGACACGTTTGAGAATGATGTCGACCATGCGTTGGAGGTCCGGATCTGCCGGCCGGCTGCGCTGCATAAACCACTCGAACATGTCATTGTCCTCGCAGGTGAGCAGCTTTTTGTAACGGGCCTGGTCCTCGGCGTCGAGATCGCGGTAGGCCTCTTCCATGAATGGAATCAGGAGGTTGTCCAACTCAAGCATCCCGCGACGGCTGTGCCACCACAGGCGGTTGAATTCTGCTTTTTCGGACGATGCAGGTGTCTCTGACATAGTGGTTACCATTGAATCGTTTTAAAGAATCGGTCTTCGTTCAGGGTGCGAGCGTTCGGTAGGTCGTGGGAACCAGTACGGTATCACGGACCTCATTGAGCAGTCCCGGATAATCCAGTGTGTAATGCAGTCCACGGCTTTCCCTGCGTTGCAGTGCCGAGCATATGATCAGGTCGGATACGGTGACCAGATTGCGAAGTTCGAGCAGATCGTTGGTCACACGGTAATTGCTATAGAACTCCCCGATCTCGGCAGACAGCAGGTCCACCCTGTGCTTCGCCCGCTGGAGGCGCTTGGTGGTCCGCACAATGCCCACGTAGTCCCACATGAAATGTCGCAGCTCGTCCCAGTTGTGGGAGATAACAACGTCTTCATCAGAATCCCGGACCTGGCTCTCGTCCCAGTCCGGGGCTTCCGGCGGTGGCGGAATGTCGGCTTCCCGACGGGTAATATCCGCCGCGGCCGCGCGCCCATACACGAGGCACTCGAGCAGGGAATTGCTGGCCATGCGATTGGCACCATGGAGTCCCGTGAAGGCTGCCTCGCCCACCACATAGAGCTGATTGACATCAGTTCTGGCCCGCTCGTCACTCATGATGCCGCCACAGGTATAGTGAGCGGCCGGAACCACGGGAATGGGCTCGCGCGTGATATCGATGCCAAAGCCCAGGCACTTCTCGTAGATAGTGGGAAAGTGGTGCTTGATAAAATCGGCGGGCTTGTGGCTGATGTCCAGATACAGATGATCAGCACCCAGTCGCTTCATTTCATGGTCAATGGCCCGGGCAACGATATCCCGCGGTGCCAGTTCGCCGCGCTCGTCAAAGCGGTCCATGAACCGCGACCCATCAGGCAGTTTCAGAAGACCGCCCTCTCCACGTACTGCTTCCGTGATCAGGAAGGATTTAGCGTGGGGATGATACAGGCACGTAGGGTGGAACTGGTTGAACTCCATGTTCGCGACCCGGCAGCCGGCCCGCCATGCCATGGCAATCCCGTCTCCGGAGGCGCCGTCCGGGTTGGTTGTGTAGCGGTAGGCCTTGGATGCGCCACCGGTGGCAATCACCGTGAATCGTGCCCGAAAAAGCTCCACGTGGTTGTCTTCAAGATTCAGGATGTAGGCGCCGACGCATCGGTTTCCCGGCAGGGACAGTTTGCGGTTGGTGATCAGATCCACCGCTACCCGGCCGGACATGAGTTCGATGTTTGATCGTGCCTCTGCCTGGGATGTCAGAGTCGTCGAAACCGCATGGCCGGTGGCATCGGCTGCGTGAATAATGCGCCGGTGGCTGTGGCCGCCTTCTCGCGTCAGGTGGTATTGGGCATCGCGGTCCCGGGTAAAATCGACGCCGGAATCGATCAGCCAGTCGATGCTTTCCTTGCCGTGTTCGACGGTGAAACGCACCGCGTCCTCATGACACAGGCCGGCCCCGGCGTTCAGGGTGTCAGTAATGTGGTTCTCGGTGGAATCCTGATCATCCAGAACCGCGGCAATTCCCCCTTGCGCCCAAAGGGTGGCACCGCTGCTGATCTGCGCCTTGCTCACCACGCAGACCTTCAGATGCTCTGGCAGATTGAGGGCGACGGTGAGACCGGCAGCACCGCTGCCGATAATGAGAACGTCGTATTCGAAGGACTGTGGCATCGGGTCGTTATCGCAGGCCATAATGTGGACGTGTATTGAACTAAACTTTACGCTTGCTGTCTATTTGGCCTGACAGGGTGAGCCGCCTGACTGGTGGTCTAGCCCGTTTCATGAACGGACGCCGGATAGCATCAATGACGCAGCGAAACTTGGTACAGGCCGGACAGCTGGCCATCAAATCAGGGAACCCCGGCAACCAGTCCATGACTCCTGATACAGAGAAACGACAAGGCGACCACTCGGATAGCCAGACGGACCTGCAGTTGGTACGCAAGGTCCGCAATGGCGATCGCGCCGCCTTTGATCTTCTGGTGGTCAAATACCAGTCCAGGGTCGCGTCTATCATTAGTCGGTACGTCTACGACAGCCAGGAAGTCATGGATCTGACCCAGGAAACCTTTGTAAAGGCGTTCAGGGCGATCGAACGTTTCCGGGGAGACAGTGCCTTCTATACATGGCTGTACCGGATCGCGGTTAATACTGCGAAGAACTATCTGGAATCGCGCGGGCGTCGGCCGCAAGGCAGTGCCGACTCAGCGGAAGCGGAGAATTTCGATGACGGTTCTCGGCTCCGGGATACCGCGTCGCCTGAACGGCTCCTGCAACGTGAGCAGCTCCAGAAAGAACTGAACAAGGCGATTGCCCAGCTTCCAGAAGAACTGCGCTCTGCCTTTCTGCTCAGGGAATACGATGGCCTCAGCTATGAGGATATCGCGGGCATTCTTGAGTGCCCGATCGGTACTGTCCGTTCGCGAATATTCAGAGCCCGGGATGCGGTTGATCGGCATCTTGGACCTTTACTCAATCACTCGGTGACGTAATTGAGGTTGCATCCCATGGATGATCGTCTCAGAGAAACACTGTCCGCCATGATGGACGACGAAGCTGACGAACTTTCGGTACGTCGCCTGCTTTCACACGATAGCCAGGACGAAGTTCGGGCGCAGTGGCAGCGTTGGCAGGACGTGCGGGACCTTATGCATGATGGTCACTCGCCGGCCCATGGTATGGACGTCAGTGTTGCCGTCCGTGAACTGCTTGATGGCCGCGGCTCTACGACAGCACGGCAGGAGTCTTTTGTTGAGGGCAATAAGGCGGGTCGATGGCACTGGCCGGCGGCCGCCATGGTTGCTATGGCGCTGTTGGTAGGATTTGGTGCCGGCGCCGGCTGGGATTCATCCGGCGCCGGTCCGGTTCAGCCAGTAACTGCGGCCGCACCGGAAACGCCTGTTCAGGAACAGCCGGTCAGGGAGATCGCCTTGCAGGGTCTGGATGAGGAACAGTGGGAATACATGAGTCGCTACCTGCTGGAACATGCGCAACACAACAGCGTTGGGGCCGGGCGGGGCGCCGTCGGCTATGCCCGACTGGTCAGCGCCAACGGTGCTGGCTACTGAATCGCGGAGCGAGTGTAATCATGCCTCAAGCCTTCATTAATGTTGCCCGAAGCCGTGCGGTGACGATGCTCGTGGGTCTTCTGCTGACGCTTGCCGGACCGCTTCCGGCTGCTGCGGACGAAGATGAGGCAGCCGCCTGGCTTGAAAGGCTCGGACCGGCGCTGAACATGACCTCCTATCGCGGTGTGTTCGTTTACGCCCGCGGTGAGAGTGTGCACTCCATGCAGATTGCGCATCGCTACAATGATGGTGTTGTTGAGGAACGGCTGGTACTGCAGGACGGCGGGAGCGGCGAAATCGTTCGCAAGGGCGTGAACGTGGTCTGCGTGCTTCCTGAAACAGGTCGTGTAAAGCTCGATCAGGTGATTCCCTCGGGGCCGTTTGCCGAAGCATTCACCAGCCAGCTGATGCCCGTCAGCCGATGGTACCGGGCGGAAATGAAAGGTGAGGATCGGGTCGCGGGTTACGATGTGGTTTCGGTGGCACTCAGTGCTAAAGACCCCTTCCGCTATAGTCATCGGCTCTGGCTGGAGAAATCCTCCGGGCTTCTGGTCAAGAGTCATGTCCGAAACGCCGAGGGCGAGGTGCTCGAGCAGTTCCAGTTCACCAGCCTGCACATCGGCGAGGACATTCCCGACAGCGAATTCGAGATTCGCACCCAGGGCCGGGAGATCTCCAGAACGCTGGATGAGCCGATCTCGACGGCATCCGTGGTCCAACGAATGAACGGGTGGCAGCTTGGCTGGCGTCCGGAAGGGTTTGTCCCTGCAGCGACACCCCGCTCCGGTAAGGGGCAGGCCGTTGCCTTCTCCGACGGCCTGGCTGCTTTCTCGGTCTTCGTTGAGCCTGCTGGCCCGGTTACGATGCCCACGGGCGCCTCCCTGATCGGCGCCACCACGGTTTATATGCATCAAGTGAAAGAAGGGGAGGACACCTTTCTAATCACTGTCGTGGGTGAGCTGCCCCCGCAGACCGCCCGCCAGGTTGCCGAATCGGTTCGTATTGAAGACTCGCTGGCCCTGGGTGTGGATGAATCGTGATTACCGAAACCGGAAAAGTTGTTGCGCTGAAGGGCGACAAGGTCTGGGTCCAGACGATTCGAACCAGCGCCTGTCAGAGTTGTGCCGCCCGCAATGGCTGCGGCCAGAAAGTCCTGGCGGCGGCCTCCAGTGGTCGCGCCAACCAGATTCTGGTGACTAACTCGGTCAATGCCCAGGTCGGGGATGAAGTGACCATCGGCATTGATGAACAGGCGTTGCTGGGGGCGTCCATACTGGTTTACGCCGTCCCACTGATCTTCATGGTCGTCGCAAGTATGCTTGGGCACCAGATGTCCGGAGGGAGTGATGGCGCTGCGATACTGGCCGCGATCGCCGGCCTGGCTCTGGGTTTTTTGGCAGGACACAAACTGCAAGACGCCGGCGGCAAAGTGTATGAGCCCCGTCTGGTCCGGGTAAGCCGGATAGCCTCTGAAGACTGTCTTTGAACCCTACGGTTTTGTAAGTTGAAAATCGTTGGGGGTGAACCCAAAACTACGTCTAGATGTTAGAGCAACAGGGGGTACAAAATGTCGAGTGCAACAGCAGTTGCCCAATCGTCACGTAATGTCATACCCGGAAGGATGCCGGCCGCTTTGCTGATTCTGCTGTCCGCCATGGTGTTGGTCGGCTGGAGTCAGGCCAGTTCAGCACGAAGTTTGCCTGATTTTACCGAGCTGGTTGAGGACAACGCCGGAGCTGTGGTGAACATCAGTACAACCACCGAGCCCAGACGTGGCAATTCCGGCTCTCCCGGAATGCCGTTTGATGAGCGTCAGCTGGAACAGCTTCCAGAGTTCTTCCAGGATTTCTTCCGCGGCCCCCAGTCTCCGTTTGGTGGTGGTCCGGGCAACTCGCAGCCCCGCCGCTCCATGGGCTCCGGGTTTATCGTATCCTCGGACGGCTACGTTCTGACCAACAATCACGTGGTTGAGGGTGCTGATGAGATCATTGTGCGCCTTAATGACCGGCGCGAACTGCCTGCCACTCTGGTTGGAACCGATCCCCGCTCCGACATGGCAGTACTTAAGATTGAAAACGGTGATGACCTGCCGGTGGTAAAAGTAGGTCGGTCCCGTGATCTGAAAGTCGGTGAATGGGTCTTTGCGATTGGCTCCCCGTTCGGGTTTGATTACACGGTAACCGCCGGCATCGTAAGTGCTCTGGGTCGCTCGCTGCCATCGGAAAACTACGTGCCCTTCATACAGACCGATGTGGCGATCAACCCAGGCAACTCGGGTGGGCCTCTGTTTAACCTGGAAGGCGAGGTGGTGGGCATCAATTCCCAGATCTACACCCGCTCAGGTGGTTTCATGGGGGTCTCCTTTGCCATTCCCATCGACGATGCCATGAATGTGTTCCGTCAGTTGCGCGACAAGGGCTCGGTGTCCCGTGGCTGGCTCGGGGTGCTGATCCAGGAAGTGAACCGTGATCTGGCCGAATCCTTTGGTCTCAAAAGGCCCCGCGGTGCATTGGTTGCCGAAGTGATGGCAGATTCGCCAGCGCAGGAAGCCGGTCTGCAGGCGGGGGATATCGTCCTAAGCTATGATGGCGACGAGGTGCGGCTTTCCTCTGACTTGCCGCCAATGGTTGGCCGCACGCCGGTAGGTGAAACCGCCGAACTGAAAGTGCTTCGTGGTGGCGAGGAAATCGAGCTTCAGGTTGAAATTGGCCGCCTTCCCGAGGAGGGAAGCCAGCAAGCTGCTGCGCCCTCCAGTGACAGTGGTGGTCCGGCCTCTGCGCCTCTGGGCATGATGGTCGAGCCCTTGCCCGCGGATATGGCTGACACCATGGGTGTTGAAGGCGGCGTTGTGGTCAATAACGTGGCCCGAGGCGCCGCGTCTGAGGCCGGCATCCGGGCGGGGGACGTGATAACAGAAATCAACCGCCAGAAAGTGACGTCAGTCCAGGAGTTCCGCGAGGCTGTGCAATCGCTGCCTGAGGGTAAGGCGGTATCAGTCCGGGTGGTTCGCCAGGGGCGGGCGCTATACCTGGTAATGAAGCCCTGATACTGGTCCGCTGAACCGAACTATTGGATCCAAAAGCCCCCGCAGGTGACGGAAACGACACCTGCGGGGGCTTTTGTTATACTCGGCGGGTTAATAAAAATGAGTGGCCATGGAACGGACCAGCCCGATGATGAACAGACAGGAACTCTCTCTTCGCAAGTTACTGGAATTTCGAAACGCCTGGGTTGCGTGGCTGATTTTCGCGGTTGCTGTTGCTGTTACTTTATTGCTTTGGCAAGTGTCCATACGGCTTGTTGAAGACCGAACAGAAGCCCGTTTCCGCACGCAGTCTTTGCAGCTCAAATCCGCCATTGAAGAACGCTTGCTGAACTACGAACAGGTGCTTGCCGGCAGCGCTGGCCTGTTTGCGGTGGCCGGAAATGTTTCCCGTGACCAATGGCGCGAATACGTCGACAAAGTTGATATCAACCGTTATTACCCGGGCATCCAGGGTATTGGTTATGTGCGCCGGATCGGTGTCCGGCAGATGGCCGATCATATTGCCTCTGTGCGAGCCGAGGGGGTGCACAATTACCTGGTAAACCCGCTGGGCAGCGGGCCCTACTACTATCCCATGGTTTACCTGGAACCAGGCACTGAGCGAAATCGTCGGGCCCTTGGCTATGATGCCTTCAGCGACCCGATACATCGCCGGGCCATGGAGCGGGCCCGCGATGATGCCGTCCCCACGGTGACTGCCAAGGTGGTTCTGGTTCAGGAAGAGCTGGGTGAAGATCAGGCCAGTTTTCTGATGTATTACCCCGTCTACCAGGGCGGGGAAGTGCCCGAAATCCGGGCCGAGCGTCGTATGATGCTGGCGGGCTACGTGTTCAGCGCGTTCCGGATGAATAACCTGATTGACGGTATTGTTGGCCTGATCTCACCGTTTCTTGATGTCCGGATCTACGATGCTGGAGTCGTGGAACGGCAGAACCTTATGTACGGCTCCAACCTGGGTTCCCTTGATAACGAATTCAGTTTCCAGTTGAGCCAGACTATCAGCCACGGTGGTCGTGAATGGCTGTTGCAGACCCGCTCGACGCCCGCGTTTGATTTTCTGGCCTCGGATCCCCGGCCTCCGATCGTTCTGGGTAGCGGCCTGGTAATCAGCGGCTTGCTGTTCCTGTTCGTGCTGGCATTAATTCGGTCACGACTGATGGCGCAAATCAGCGCCGGTCGCTATCGGGCAATTACCGAGGGCGCTGCGAACGTCACTCTGGTGATGGATCGTGCCGGACAAGCTCTGTATGCCAGTCCATCCAGCCTCGATATTCTTGGCTTTGAGCCGGACCAGGTTCAGGCTCTGGACTTTGAAGAGTTGGTTCATGGCGACGACTGGCCTCAGTTGCAGAAAGGCTTTGACGATTCCGTGCAGTCGCCGGGCAAACAGATGCCGGTTATCCGGGTCCGTATTCGCGATGCCGAGGGGCAGTGGCGTGATATGGAGGGCACCTTTACGGCTATGTTGTCGGTGCCTGGCGTCAATGGCGTCGTGCTCAGCCTGCGGGATCTGACCCAGCTGAAAGCTGCCCAATCTGAACTGCACCGGCTGGCATTCTACGATCCGCTCACCGGGCTGGCGAACCGGCAACTGTTCCGGGACCGGCTCAATCATGTGGTTAGCCGCAGCCGTCGAAGCGGTGAGCCGGCCGCTCTCATGTTCCTGGATCTGGACGGGTTCAAGCGGATCAACGATACCCTGGGCCACGATTCCGGGGACGAACTTCTGCGCCAGGTGGCCCAGTGGCTGGTGGGTTGTGTCCGTGAAGAGGATTCGGTTGCCAGGCTCGGAGGCGATGAGTTTGTGGTCCTGTTGTCGCGGATCAATGACTCGGATGCTGCCGGCAAGGTGGCAGAGACGATCCTGCGTAGTCTGTGCCAGCGGATCCGACTTAATGATCACGAAGTCGGTATCACGGTCAGTATCGGTATTACCATGATTCCGCACGACAGTGAGGATGCCGGGACCCTGATGAAATATGCCGATCTCGCCATGTATCGTGCCAAAGAGCTGGGCCGAAATACGTTCCAGTTCTTTACGCCTGCCATGAATATCAAGGCGGCCCGGCGGCTTTTGCAGCAGGAGGAGTTGGCGACGGCCCTGGAGGGCGATCGCTTCGTCCTGCACTACCAACCGAAGATTGATCTGGCCAGCGAACGGGTCATCGGGGTTGAGGCGTTCCTGCGCTGGCATCATCCCGAGAAAGGGCTGGTCTCAGCCCAGCAGTTCATCGGCCTTGCCGAGGAAACCGGCCTGATCGTGCGCCTGGGAGAATGGGCCCTGAGGCAGGCCTGTATCCAAGTGCAGGCGCTGGAGCGGGCCGGTTTCGAGTCCCTGAAAATGGCGGTGAATCTGTCCGTTCGCCAGCTTACCGATTCCGGCTTCCTGGATATGATCCGCCAGGTCATCACCGAGACCGGCGTCTCGCCTGAGCGTCTGGAACTGGAGATGCCTGCGGAATTGCTCAATGAAGATCCGCGGATGCTCCGGGAGTTGTTGGTGTCACTCCATGATCTGGGTGTCTGCCTGATCCTTGATGATTTTGGCACCGGCTCCTGTTCACTGGTTGCTTTGCAGCAGCTCCCGCTGGATGTGATCAAGATCGATCATCGGTTCATTCGCGACATTCCCTACAATGTCAGTGCCACGGATGTTGCATCCGCAGTGATTGCCCTGGCCCGCAAGCTCCACCTCACGGTGGTCGCGGAGGGTGTGGAAACCCCACAGCAGCTGAGCTTCCTGAAAACCCACGGCTGCGCCCAGTGCCAGGGCAACCTGTTCAGCTATCCGCTGGACGAGGATGCGCTCATTGGTTTCCTTATCCGGCAGTACGAAAGGCCGCTGATTTCCTGATCATGGCAATGGCGGCCGGTAACCGGTAAAATCACGCCGTTCCCGGATCCGGGTAGCGGCCCCTCCGGGCTCAATCCTTCGTCTTAACTGAGTATTCATTGTCTGTGACTGAACTGAGCCGAATCCGTAACTTTTCCATCATCGCCCACATCGACCATGGTAAATCCACGCTGGCAGACCGTTTTATCCAGGTTTGCGGCGGCCTGACCGACCGTGAAATGGCTGAGCAGGTCCTGGACTCCATGGATCTCGAGCGTGAGCGAGGGATTACCATCAAGGCCCAGAGTGTCACGCTGAATTACACCGCCCGTGACGGGCAGGAATACAAACTGAACTTTATCGATACACCGGGCCACGTGGATTTTTCCTACGAGGTTTCGCGCTCGCTCTATGCCTGCGAGGGAGCCCTGCTGGTGGTGGACGCCGGGCAGGGTGTTGAAGCCCAGTCTGTGGCCAACTGCTACACCGCCATTGAGCAGGGCCTCGAAGTAGTGCCGGTTCTGAACAAGATGGACCTCCCACAGGCCGAACCGGAACGGGTAGCGGCGGAAATCGAGGACATCATTGGCATTGAAGCGTCTGATGCGGTCCGCTGTAGCGCCAAGAGTGGCCTGGGCGTGGAGGATGTACTGGAGGATCTGATCAAGAAGATCCCGCCACCGAAGGGCGATCGCAGCGCGCCTCTGCAGGCTCTGATCATCGATTCCTGGTTCGACAATTATCTGGGTGTCGTCTCACTCGTGAGGGTGACCGAGGGAACCCTGAAAAAGGGCGACAAGATCGTCATCAAGTCTACCGGGCGGGCCTGGAATGCCGATAAGGTCGGTATTTTCAACCCCAAGCCAAAAGACACCGACATGCTGGAATCAGGCGATGTCGGCTTCGTGGTGGCTGGTATCAAGGACATTCACGGGGCTCCTGTGGGCGATACCATCGTGCACCAGAAGTTCGCCGACCAGACGCCCATGCTGCCGGGGTTCAAGAAAGTAAAGCCCCAGGTCTATGCCGGTTTGTTCCCGGTCAGCGCCGACGACTACAACGATTTCCGGGATGCCCTGGAAAAACTCACCCTGAACGATGCCTCCCTGTTTTTTGAGCCAGAGAGCTCCGATGCTCTTGGCTTCGGTTTCCGCTGCGGTTTCCTCGGCATGCTGCACATGGAAATTATCCAGGAGCGGCTGGAACGTGAATACGACATCGACCTGATCACCACGGCGCCAACGGTGATCTATGAGGTGGTTACCAAACAGGGTGAGACCCTGTCGGTAGACAATCCGTCCCGGCTTCCGGATATTGGTTCCATTGAGGAAATGCGTGAGCCGATTGTTGAAGCAAATATCCTGGTGCCCCAGGAGCATATCGGTAACGTAATAGCCCTGTGCGAGGAAAAGCGTGGCGTCCAGAAGAACATGCATTTCATGACGACCCAGGTTCAGCTCACCTATGAGCTCCCGATGGCCGAGGTGGTGATGGACTTCTTCGATCGCATCAAGTCGGCCAGCCGCGGCTTCGCCTCTCTGGATTACCACTTTACCCGATTCCAGACCGCCAATCTGGTGCGGCTGGACGTGCTGATCAATGGCGAGCGCGTTGATGCACTGGCCCTGATCGTGCACAAGGAACAGGCCAATTACAAAGGCCGACAGCTGATCGAAAAGATGAAAGAATTGATTCCGCGGCAGATGTTCGATATTGCCATTCAGGCCGCCATTGGTAACCAGGTGGTCTCGCGGGTCACCGTGAAGGCGCTGCGCAAGAACGTAACCGCCAAGTGCTACGGTGGTGATGTCAGCCGGAAGAAGAAACTGCTGCAGAAGCAGAAAGAAGGTAAAAAGCGTATGAAGCAGCTGGGTAATGTCGAGGTGCCTCAGGAAGCGTTTCTTGCCGTACTGAAAGTGGATAAATAAAAGGCCTCCTGGATGGATATCGATTTTCCCCTGGTACTGGTGGTACTGACCTTCGCAACGGGTCTGATCTGGCTGGCGGACAAGCTGTTTCTTCGTGAGCGCCGTCTTGCCGCCTACCGGGCCAGCGGCACCGGCGACGCAGTGGATGAAGGCTCCCCAGCGGAATCGGAGGAGCCAAAAGAGCCCTACCTGGTCGACCTCAGCCGATCGTTTTTTCCGGTGCTGGCCATTGTGCTGGTGCTGCGCTCCTTCCTGGTTGAACCGTTCCAGATCCCGTCGGGCTCCATGTTGCCGACGCTGGAAGTCGGCGATTTCATTCTGGTGAACAAATACGCCTACGGATTCAGGCTGCCGGTTGCCGGTACCAAAGTGATTCCGGTCGGCGATCCCCAGCGCGGCGATGTGATGGTCTTCCGCTACCCGGAGGACGGCCAGACCAACTACATCAAACGGGTGATCGGTTTGCCCGGCGACCATATCCGCTACCGTGACAAGCAGCTGTTCATCAATGGCGATCGGGTGGAAACCCGGTTTATCGCGCGGTTACCGCCGATGGAGCTGCGCCGCGAGGATCTCGGTGAAGTAGAGCACGACATTTTCCTGACCATGGGTCGGCCCGGCGGTAGCGGTGAGGGCGAGTGGCTGGTGCCCGAGGGTCATTATTTCGTCATGGGTGACAATCGCGACAACAGTAACGACAGCCGCTACTGGGGCACGGTCCCGGACGAGCTGGTGGTGGGCAAGGCCTTTGCTATCTGGATGCACTGGCAATCCCTTACCAGTCTGCCATCCTTTGATCGTGTAGGCGGAATCGAGTAACTCGGACTATCTGGAGCGCAGTTATAATGAAGAAAAACAATCTTTCCGGCATGGGCCGTCAGCGTGGTGCCTCGGCATTGACCATGATGGTGATGGTTCTGTTTTTTGGTGGCCTGCTGACGCTGGTAATCAAGCTGGGCCCCGCCTATCTGGATGACATCACCATTCAGGAAGCTCTGGAAAGCCTCGATGGCACAGAGGGCCTCTCAAAGATGGGGCCGGCCCAGGTTCGCACACTGATCAACAAACGGCTCAGTGTGAACAATGTCCGGGGGTTTGATGCCAAGAATATTTCTGTCGATAAAGACGGCGATCTGGTCGTCATCAATGTAGATTACGAAGTGCGCAACAACCTGTTCAGTAATGTGGATACGGTGGTTCACTTCAAGCACAAATATGAGATGAAGGGCAAGTGAGTTCACAACCGGATCTGGATCAGTTACAGCGGCGCATCGGCTATCAGTTCAAATCGCCGGAGCGGCTTCTGCTGGCACTCACTCACCGGAGTTACGGAAACCAGAATAACGAGCGCCTCGAATTTCTCGGTGATTCCATTGTGAACATGGTTATTGCCGAGTATTTGTTTCTGCACTTTGAAAAAGCCCGTGAAGGACAGTTGAGCCGTCTGCGGGCCCGGATGGTGAAGGGCGTGACGCTCGCAGAGATTGGCCGCGAATTCCAGCTCGGCAGCTACCTGCGGCTGGGGTCCGGTGAACTTAAAAGCGGCGGCTTCCGTCGGGAATCCATCCTGGCCGACGCGGTGGAGTCCATCATTGGTGCGATCTACCTGGACAGTGATTTTCACACTTGCCGGGAGCAGGTGTTGCGCTGGTTCGAGCATCGGCTGGAGAAGCTTGACCTTCAGGATACCCAGAAAGACCCGAAGACCCGTTTGCAGGAATACCTTCAGTCCCGCCAGTTTCCGCTGCCCCGCTACGACGTTATTTCCGTAGATGGCGAAGCCCACAACCAGACATTCCATGTATCCTGTGCGTTGCCCTCGCTGGATCGAAAAACCACCGGAACCGGCAGCAGCCGCCGGGTGGCCGAGCAGCAGGCAGCCCGTAACGCCCTGAAAGAACTGGGCGTGGAGAATCAGTAATGAACGATATCACCCGTCCGGAAAACCCGGACAGCCGCTGCGGTTTCGTGGCCATCGTCGGCCGTCCGAACGTGGGTAAATCCACGCTGCTGAATCATATTCTTGGCCAGAAACTCAGTATCACCTCCCGCAAGCCGCAGACCACACGCCATCAGGTGCTTGGTATCAAGACTGTGGGACCGGTGCAGGCGATCTATGTGGACACGCCGGGCATGCACGAGGAAGAGCCTCGGGCCATTAACCGTTACATGAACAAGGCGGCCACGTCGGCGCTGATTGATGTCGATGTGGTGGTGTTCGTGGTGGACCAACTGGCGTGGACGACCGCGGATGAGATGGTGCTGGAAAAACTCAGCCGCCTGAAATGCCCTGTGATCCTGGCTGTAAACAAGGTCGACAAGATCGAAAAGCGGGAAAGCCTGCTGCCGCACCTGGATATGCTCTCGAAAAAGCGTGAGTTTGCCGAAATCATTCCGCTTTCTGCCCTGAAAGAGACTAATCTCGAGCCTCTGGAAGAGGCCGTGGGGCGTTTCCTGCCAGAGAGTATTCATTTCTACCCGGACGACCAGATCACCGATCGCAGTGAGCGTTTCATGGCGTCGGAGATCGTCCGGGAAAAAATTACCCGCCAGTTGGGAGCCGAGTTGCCATACTCCGTGGCGGTGGAGATCGAGGAGTTCAAGCGGGAGGGCAAAACTCTGCATATTTCCGCTCTGATCCTGGTCGAGCGTGAAGGTCAGAAGAAGATCATCATCGGCGAAAAGGGCGAGCGGATGCGCCGAATTGGTCAGGAGGCGCGCACGGATATGGAGCGTATGTTCGACAGCAAGATCATGCTGAGGCTCTGGGTAAAGGTGAAGCGCGGTTGGGCTGATAGCGACCGGGCCCTGAAGAGCCTGGGCATGAACGACCTCTGAGGCGGCTATGAAGGGGCCTGAACTGCAGGAGCCCGCTTATGTCCTTCACCGCCGGCCATGGCGAGAAACCAGCCTCATGGTGGATCTCTTTTCCCTGAACCATGGCCGGATGACCGTCATCGCCCGGGGAGCTAACAGCGCCAAAAGCCCTCTGAAAGCTCAGCTGCAGCCCTTCCAGCCCCTTGTGATGGACTGGGCCGGTCGGGGCGATCTGAAAACCCTGACCCAGGTCGATGTGCGAACCGGCCCGACACTGACCCGGACAGTTTCCCTGTACAGCGGTCTTTACCTGAACGAACTGTTGCAGCGGATTCTGCCCGCTGCCGATCCCCATCCGACCCTATTTGCGGCCTACATAGATGCAATCATGCATTTGGCTGACACTGCGGATGTGGAGCCGGTTCTGCGGCGGTTCGAGCTCGCCTTTGCTTCCGCCCTGGGTTACGACTTTGCCTGGGATCTTGCCACCGATACCGGGCAATCCGTCGAGCCTGCCCGGGAGTATTGTTATGATCCGGAGCAGGGTATTGTCTCCGGGCTGTCGCCCGGTGTGCGTCTGCGCAATCTGCCGGGGAATGTTTTACTGGATCTGGCCCGCGAGGACCTGCAATCGGACAGCTGTCGGCGGCTGTCGAAACGGGTCATGCGGGTACTGATCGATTATCTTCTGCAGGGGCGCCCTCTGAACAGTCGCAGCCTTTTCACTCACCTTCGGGGAGAATCTCATGAATCCTAGAGTACTGCTTGGCGTCAATATTGATCACGTTGCCACCCTCCGTCAGGCGAGGGGGACACGGTATCCGGACCCGGTTCAGGCAGCGCTGATGGCCGAGGAGGCCGGTGCAGATGGCATCACGATCCATCCCAGGGAAGACCGGCGTCATATTCAGGATCGGGATGTGCTTTTACTCAAAGAAGTGCTGCAGACCAAGATGAATCTGGAAATGGCGGTCACTGATGCCATGCTGGCGTTTGCCGAGCAGGTCCGTCCGGAATGTGTCTGTCTGGTGCCGGAAAAGCGTGAGGAACTGACTACCGAAGGCGGACTGGATGTCGAGGGTCAGGAATCTCGGGTGGCCAAAGCCTGTGAGCGCCTCGCCCGTATTGGTGCGGAAGTGTCATTATTTATTGACCCGGATACTGCCCAGATCGATGCGGCGGTGCGCTGTGGTGCGCCGGTAGTGGAACTGCACACGGGTGAGTATGCCGAGGCCGACACGCCAGAGGCGGAAAACGCCGCATTTAAAACGATTGTCGATGCGGTTGCCTATGCCCGCAAGAAAGGGTTGATCGTGAATGCCGGCCACGGCCTGCATTATCACAACACCGAGCGGGTGGCAGCGATCCATGGGATCAACGAATTGAACATTGGTCATGCCATTATTGCCCGCGCGGTTTTTACCGGCCTGAAAGAAGCGGTCCGGGATATGAAGGCCATTGTTGATCAGGCCCGGGTGCGGACCTGATCCGAGGCGTCGTCACGTCGTTTCGGCGGCCTCGTGGCGTTTACGGAACAGCTGTTGCCAGTCGGTCTGGTCGCTCCAGATCTGCAGGCGCTCCATAGCCGACAGCAACTGGTCTTTATGGTGTTCCAGGTCCGGGGCGGAGCACTTGATCGCGGTTTCCAGATGGTTGGCTGCGGCCCGAAGTTCCGGTACGCCGCAGTAGCGGGTAGCGCCATGGAGTTTGTGAACGCACTCCAGCACCTCGTCAATATTGTCGCTGGCCCAGAGTTCCGGCACCCGCTCTCGATCCACATGGACCTGTTCCAGGAGCATGCTGAACAGCTCTTCGGCCAGGTCGGCCTTCCCGGCGGCCAGCTGAATGCTTTCCTCGACGCTGACGCAGTCCTGCTGCATTCTGCGCGTTGACGGCCGAAGGGCCCTGCGGGTGTCGCGGACTTCCGGTACGGGAAGCCGGCCGTCGTTGCTGCTCTTCGGGCAGATGTAACCGGTGTACTCATGGATGATTTCAGTTAGCTGACCACTGCTGATGGGTTTGGGCATGTAGCCATCGAAGCCCTGCTTGGTCAGTCGTTCCTGCTCGTCAGCGAGGGCATGGGCAGTCAGGGCAATGATTGGAGTTCGGTGATTGCCGGTATCCATCTCCCGCAACCTTGCGGTGGTTTCCACGCCGTCCATGCCGGGCATCTGCAGATCCATGAAGACCAGGTCGAAGGGGTTCTGTCTGGCCTTGCTCAGGGCTTCAAAGCCGCTGGAAGCGCCTTCGGCGTCCAGTTGACAGTCTTCCAACAGGGTCATCACCAGCTTCAGGTTGGCGTCGTTGTCATCCACGGCCAGTACCCGAGGAACATTGGCGGTGGTTACGCGGTCGGCGGAAATCTCGTACTCGGGAACCCGTCCGCTGGAATTGATGCCGTGCACCAACAGCAGAAGCTCGTCGTAGAGGGAATCGCGGCACACCGGTTTGGTGAGATGACCGCTGGCAAGCCCCGATAGCGGTGTGTCGTGGGTTTCGAGGGTGGGCGTCAGCAACAGTGTCCGGCAATCCCTTTCGATCTCCAGGGTGCGGACAAGACCGCAGTACTGGCTGGAGTTCAGCAGATGCCGGGTAATGCCGACAATGGCCGCGGCGTAACCAGCCTGGCTCTTCTGGGCTTCCTCAATCTGCTCCTGCAGAGCGCCGGGTGAGGCTACCCGGTCGACCACCATGCCCCAGTCTCGTAACAGGTGTTCCACAGCCAGCCCTGTGGTTTTCTGCTGTTCCAGGTAGATCGCCCGTTCTCCACGCAGGGCATCCCTGGGGGCGATGGCTTCCCCGCTGGTTGCAAGCTCCGAGGTGAGGGTGAACCAGAAGGTTGAGCCCTTGCCCAGTTCGCTCTCAAGCCCGATCTTGCCACCCATCTCTTCCACCAGACGCTTCGAGATGGCCAGTCCGAGGCCGGTGCCACCGTACTGCCGTGCAGTAGAGGCGTCGGCCTGGCTGAAGGCGTTGAACAGGGATTGCTGCTGGGCCCGGGAGAGGCCCACGCCGGAATCCGTGATGCTCAGGCGCAGAGTAACCCGGTTGATATCAGTCTCTTCCTCTTCCAGGCTAGCCCGCAGGACCACCTCTCCGGTCTGAGTAAACTTGATGGCGTTGTTGACCAGGTTGGTAATCACCTGTTTGACCCTTAGGGGGTCACCCATGATGTTATCTGGCACATCGTTGTAGACCAGTGGTACCAGATCCAGATTCTTGGCATGGGCGGCCGGCGCAAGCATTACCATCACTTCCTCAACGATATCCCGCAACTGGAAGGGCACGCGGTCCAGGATCAGCTTGCCGGCCTCGATCTTCGAGAAGTCCAGGATGTCGTTGATGATGGTGAGCAGGATCTCCGAGGATTTCCTTATGGTGCTCAGATGGTCCCGTTGCTGCCTTGGCAGGGGGCTCTTCAGGAGCAGTTCGGTAAAGCCGATGATGCCGTTCAGCGGAGTGCGGATTTCGTGGGACATGTTGGCCAGGAACTCCGACTTTATCCGGCTGGCCTCCAGCGCCTCCTTCCGGGCGAAATCCAGCTCAATGTTCTGGATTTCGATGGTCTCCAGGGTCTCCCGCAGATCTTCGGTTGCCTGGTCGATGTTCTGCTGCATTTCCGCCTGGGCCTTGCTGAGTTCTTCGGCCATGGCATTGAGTCCGGACTCCAGCTGTTCGAACTCCGGGCCGGCGCCGGTAAAGACCCGGGTATCCAGCTTGCCTTCCTTGAGTTTGGCAACAGCTTCGTTCAATTCGAACACCGGGTTGGTGAACGCGCGACTCAGCCTCATGGCAATGGCCATGCTGAGAATGACGCCGCCGAGAATCAGTAGCAGAGAAATCAGCAGGGCCTTG
The DNA here is from genome assembly GCF_008107725.1 of Marinobacter sp. BW6. Classification (GTDB taxonomy): domain Bacteria; phylum Pseudomonadota; class Gammaproteobacteria; order Pseudomonadales; family Oleiphilaceae; genus Marinobacter. The sequence goes on along the minus strand of NZ_VIRN01000061.1, from coordinate 402,841 downwards.
TACGTCTCCTTTTCGGTGCGGATATGGGACATCTCCACAACCACCCAGCCCAGAGGCTCGCGCAGATTCGACATGGACTGTCGGGCATCCGGGTCGAGCATGCTCTCGATCATCAGATCCTGAAGAAAGACGGGGGTGACAAAACGGGTGCTGTTTTCACGGGATATCCGGGTTGCGTGCTCGGCGGTGAGTTCCTCGGACTGCACGGTCTCGGAGCTTCCCGGCCCGGTGTGAAGCAGCCGCGAGCCGTCACTGCCAAAGAACGTAATGGAGCGCACGTCCTGTTCTTCCAGAAGGGCATTGGAGAGGCTGCTGAGCAGGCTTCGGTTGGCAGTAAAAAGGCCATACTCGGAGCCGGCTGCGAGCTGACGTGAGAGTGATTCGCCCCGATCCTTCAGCAGGCTCTCTATATTGTTTACCCAGCTGTAGGTGAAGAACAGCCCCAGCATCAGGGTGGTCAGCAGGGTGGGAACCAGGGTTACCACCAAAACTTTCTTGCGAATGCCCCAACGTCGCATACCGTGTTCCTGAATTATTGCTTTCGTCCGCACTGCAGAGCGGAAAACGTCCGTGTTAAGAATAGCTGATCCGGAACGGGATAACTGTGGTATCAGTCCCGACAGTACCGAAATATCCCGTGGCGGATATAGCCGCCGGTCATGGATATAGCGAGAAGCTGTATTGGGAGACCGGGGCGATAACGCGTATCATGCGAAGCCAAAAGTGTACCACAGGGTTATCATATGCATTTTCCCACCATTGAAGATTATGTCGGGCACACTCCTCTGGTTCGCCTGCAGCGTCTCCCCGGTGAGACGAGTAACGTGATTCTGGCCAAGCTGGAGGGCAACAACCCCGCCGGCTCGGTGAAGGATCGCCCGGCCATCAGCATGATCCAGGAAGCGGAGCGCCGGGGCGACATCAAGCCAGGCGATACGCTGATTGAGGCGACCAGCGGCAATACCGGCATCGCTCTGGCCATGGCGGCGGCGATCAAGGGGTACCGCATGGTGCTCATTATGCCCGCGAACATGAGTGAGGAGCGCCGGGCATCCATGCGCGCCTATGGTGCGGAGATTGTCACGGTCACCAGGGAAGAAGGCATGGAAACGGCCCGTGACCTGGCCCTCAAGATGCAGGCGGAAGGCAAAGGTACCGTGCTGGACCAGTTCAGCAACCAGGACAACCCCCTGGCGCACTACCGTACCACCGGCCCGGAAATCTGGGAGCAGACCGGCGGGCGTGTTACTCATTTTGTCAGCTCCATGGGCACGACCGGCACCATTATGGGTGTGTCCCGCTACCTCAAGGAACGCAATCCGGATATCCGTATCATCGGGCTGCAGCCAAAAGAAGGCGCCTCGATCCCCGGGATCCGGCGCTGGCCTGAAGCCTACCTGCCGAAAATCTACGATGCCGCCCGCGTCGATCAGGTGCTGGATGTAGGCCAGGAAGAAGCCGAGACCACCATGAGAGCCCTGGCTTCCGAAGAGGGCATTTTCTGTGGCGTATCCTCCGGCGGTTCGATCGCAGCCGCGCTCAAACTGTCCCAACAGGTTGAAAACGCCATCATCGTGGCCATTATCTGTGACCGCGGCGACCGCTATCTTTCCACCGGTGTGTTCCCCGGCGCCTGAACACGATTTTACCAAGAGACCCGAGTATGAGCAGACGACGCAGGAAGGTTCTTCCAAAAGAGCCCGTGCGCTGTGAGATTGAAACCCTGAGCCACGACGGCCGGGGTATCGCCCGTCAGGATGGCAAAACCCAGTTTGTGGATGGAGCCTTGCCGGGCGAAACGGTGATGGCGAAAGTGGTGTCGAGCCGGAGCAAGTTCGACGAATTGCGCACCGAACAGGTTCTGGAAGCTGCGCCGGATCGGCAAACGCCACCCTGCGAGTTCGCCGACCTGTGCGGGGGCTGTAGCCTTCAGCATATGGGTGGCGATGCCCAGATCGCGTTCAAGGAGAACACCCTGCGAGAGCATTTTGCCCATTTCGGGGGTATTGAGCCCGAGGAGTGGATTGAGCCACTGCGTTCGGAGAAGAGCCTGGGGTATCGCCGTAAGGCGCGTCTCGGGGTTCGTTACGTCAAGGCCAGGGAATCTGTTCTGGTTGGATTCCGCGAGAAGCGCAACAGTTTCCTGACCGACATTGATCGCTGTGTGGTGCTGGATCCCCGTATTGGCGATCGTATACAGCCCCTGCGCAACCTGCTGCATGACCTGGACGCCTACAGCAGAATCCCACAGGTAGAGGTTGCCTGTGGCGATGATGTGGCAGTGATGGTGTTTCGGAATATGGATGATCTGTCGGCCGGTGACCGGGAGAAGTTGATTGCTTTTGGTCAGGCCCATGATTTGCATATCTACCTGCAGCCGAAAGGGCCCGACACCGTGCATCGGATCTGGCCCGAATCATCTGGTCGGGATGATGAACGACTGAGCTACAGGCTGGATGAATTCGACCTGACCATGAAATTTCATCCCATGGACTTTACCCAGGTCAATGCAGGCATTAACCGCGCAATGGTACACAGGGCTGTGGAATGGCTGGATGTGCAGCCCGGTGAGCGTGTCCTGGATCTCTTCTGTGGTTTGGGCAACTTTACGCTGCCGCTGGCCCGAAGAGGTGGACAGGTTGTCGGCGTGGAAGGCGACGAGGCCATGGTCGTACGTGGCCGGGAAAACGCGGAACTAAATGGTCTGGACAATGTCGCTTTTCACGGCGCCGATCTGCACGGGGATTTCACTGGCCAGAGCTGGGCGAAGGAAGGGTTCGACAAGATTCTTATTGATCCGCCGCGCTCCGGTGCCGAGGAAATCTGCAAGTACCTCACCGCTTTCGGGGCCGGGAAGATAGTCTATGTCTCCTGTAACCCGGCGACCCTCGCGCGGGATGCGGGTGTTATGGTGCGCAACGGCTATCGCCTGGTGCGCGCAGGTGTGATGGACATGTTCCCCCACACCACTCATGTGGAATCCATCGCGTTGTTCGAACGGGATTCCGACTGACGATGTTGTGGGCAGTCAGGGATGGCTGCGGAAACCATCAGGTGAAAACAAGACCGATATGGTAAAAGTTCGCGAAGACTACGCAATGACCGGCGACGGCCAGGTGGATATCGAGGGCTGGGTACAGCAGATAGCCTCGCAGACACACCTGGAAGACCCGGAGCAGTTCCGGCAAGCCTGCGAAAAGGCAGCCGAGATTGATCTCCAGGCGTTTCGGCAGGACCGGCAGTGGGCGCCGGGCTCCAGCAGCTTCCGGATTGGTATCGAGATGGCTCAGGTTCTGTCAGAGCTGCATCTGGATCAGGCCAGCCTGGTGGCGGGAATTCTTTACCGGGCGGTGCGTGAAGAGCGTGTTCCGCTCGATAATATCCGCAAGGAGTTTGGCGACGAGGTGGCAGGCCTGATCAATGGTGTGCAGCAGATGGCGGCTATTTCGTCCATCCATCACCCGCTGAAAGGGAACGTCCTGGGCCAGAGTGAAGGCCAGTTGGACAACGTCCGCAAGATGCTCGTCACCATGATTGACGATGTTCGGGTTGCCCTGATCAAGTTGGCCGAGCGGACCTGTGCCATTCGCGCGGTCAAGGATGCCCCGGAAGAAAAGCGCATGCGTGTGGCCCGGGAAGTGTTTGATATCTATGCGCCGCTGGCCCATCGACTTGGCATCGGTCACATCAAGTGGGAACTGGAAGATCTGTCCTTCCGCTATCTGCATAGCTCCGCGTACAAGAAAATCGCCAAACTGCTGGATGAAAAGCGCCTCGATCGTGACGGCTACATCAAGCGGGTGATCGAGACCCTGCACACCGAACTCAAAGCCTATGGCATTGAGGGTGAACTGTCCGGTCGCGCCAAACACATCTACAGCATCTGGCGGAAAATGCGGCGTAAGGGCATCGATTTTTCGCAGGTCTACGATGTTCGCGCCGTGCGTATCCTGGTACCGGAGGTGCGCGACTGTTACGCCGCCCTGGGCATTGTCCACACGTTGTGGCGACACATTCCGAACGAGTTCGACGACTACATCGCCAACCCGAAGGAAAACGGTTACCAGTCCCTGCACACGGCGGTGATCGGCCCCGAGGGCAAGGTCATGGAAGTACAGATCCGTACCCACAAGATGCACGAGGAGGCGGAGCTGGGCGTCTGTGCCCACTGGTTGTACAAGGGCATGGACAAAGGCAACAAATCCGCAGGTTACGATGCCAAGATCAACTGGCTGCGTCAGGTGCTGGAGTGGCAGGAAGAGCTTGGCGACTTGTCCGGACTGGCCGACCACCTGAAATCCGATGTGGCTTCAGACCGGGTCTATGTCTTCACGCCAGAGGGTCATGTCGTGGATCTGCCCCAGGGGGCAACGCCGGTGGATTTCGCCTATCGGGTTCACACCGAGATCGGCCATGCCTGCCGTGGGGCTCGGGTGAACAGCCGGATTGTGCCGCTGACCTATCCGCTGAAAACCGGCGATCAGGTGTTTATCCTGACGTCCAATAACCCGGCTCCCAGCCGGGATTGGCTGAATCCCAGTCTTGGTTACATCCAGACGTCCCGCGCCCGGGCCAAGGTTACGCACTGGTTCAAACAGCAGGATCGTGGCCGCAACATTACCGACGGCCGTGCAATCCTCGAAGACGAATTCAAGCGACTGTCCCTGTACGATGTGGATCTTGGTGAGCTTGCGCGGAAGGTCAATTACCACAGTGCGGAGGACATGTTTGCCGCTACGGGTGCCGGCGATCTGCGCCCGACCCATGTGGCCAATGTGGCCCAGCAGATGCTGGAGCCCAAAACCGAACAGCTGGATCTGAAACTCAGCGCCCAGCGCCGCAAGCCCTACGATACCGAATCGGATATCCAGATCCTGGGGGTGGGCAAACTCAAGACACAGGTGGCGAAATGCTGTAAGCCTCTTCCCGGAGACGCTATTGGTGGCTACATCACAGTTGGCCGGGGCGTTACGGTGCATCGTCAGGACTGCCTGACGTTCCTGAACCTTCGCGAGTTCGAGCCCAACCGGATCATCGAGGTGAGCTGGGGTGGTCGACCGGCGGCGGTTTATCCGGTTGATGTCGAGATTGAAGCCTATGACCGGTCGGGACTGCTGAGGGATATCACACAGGTGCTTTCAGCCTCCAAGAGTGATGTACTGTCGCTCAATACCCTCAGCAACAAGGACGAGAACACGGCCACCATGACTGTGACCGTAGAGATTTCCAGCCTGGAGCAGCTGGCGCGGTTGCTGGCGCAGATCCGTAACCTGCCCAATATCATTGATGTAAGGCGTAAACGCGGATGAGCTACACCATCGACGATCTGAAAACCCTTATGGCCCGGCTCCGGGATCCGCATACCGGTTGCCCCTGGGATACCAGACAATCCTACAAGACCATCGTGCCGCACACGCTGGAGGAAGCCTATGAAGTCGCCGATGCCATCGAGCGTGAGGATTACCCGCACCTGAAAGACGAGCTGGGAGACTTGCTGTTCCAGGTGATTTTCTATGCCCAGCTTGGTCGGGAAGATGGCCATTTCGATTTTGATGGGGTGGTCGATCATCTGGTGCGCAAACTGGTGCGCCGGCACCCCCACGTCTTTCCGGAGGGTACTCTGGAAAGCCGCATTGACCCGGATAACCGGCCTGACGAGACATGGATCAAGGAAAGCTGGGAGCGCATCAAGGCCGAGGAGCGGGCCCTGAAACCCACATCGGAGGCCAGCGCATCGGTAAGCCGCCTTGATGGCATTGCCCGCACTCTGCCAGCCATGGCAAGGGCCGAGAAACTGCAGAAGCGGGCGGCCCGCCACGGCTTTGACTGGCCTGATATTGGCCCGGTTTTCGATAAACTCCATGAGGAAATCGAGGAGCTAAAAGAGGCCTGGGATGCTGCGCAAACCGGCGCCGGCGACCCGGATGCCGTCGAGGATGAGCTGGGCGATCTCCTGTTTGTGTGTGTGAACCTGGCACGGTTCATGAAGGTTAATCCTGAGCAGGCCCTCAATCGAACCAACCACAAGTTCGATGCCCGCTTCCGGGCGATAGAACGTGTGCTTGAGCGGGAGGGACGCGACATGGACGAAGAATCGCTGGAAGCGCTGGATGCCGTCTGGCAGACGGTGAAAGGCGTGGAGCGGGGAGGAAACGGGGACTGAGAAGGCTGGATCGGTAAGTACAATCCGTTACCAATTTTCTCGCCCCCGGACAGACGGCTTCGTCTACACTTCCGATAACGGACGCACAGTTTTCGTGCGCCGTGCGCCATCAATAAGATGCAGGAGTGAAGGCACCATGAAAATCAAAGATCTGGTCAACTACTGGGACAAGCATGCACGTGGTCGGCTTACCCGAGACGCTTATTTCACAGCGTTGTCTGACCAGCATCACAAGCGCCTCGAAAAGCTCGCAGCGCTTTACCCGATGAAGTCATCTCAGGACCTGATGCGGGATCTGATTTCTGCAGCATTGGACGAAATGGAGACCAGTTTTCCGTATGTTCAGGGCACCAGGGTGGTGGCATATGACGAGGATGGTTTCGAGATCTACGAAGATCAGGGCCTGACTCCGAAGTTCGTCAGCCTGAGCCAGAAGCACATCCAGCGCCTCAAGGCTCGTCAGCTGGAATCAGTAGCCTGACGGGCAGCATACTGCCCGTCACGGATTACTTGTCTTTCCCTTCCAGCCTGTCTTTCAGCGGGCTCTGGCGAACCAGATCGTCCAGGGCCGCGCCAATCATATCGTTCAGAATGTCGCTCTCACTGCGGTCCGGGTAAAGCTCCGCCAGTGCGGCCAATCGCGCAGCATCTTCCAGCGGCAGACGCAGATTGTAATCGTGTGTGCGTTCCACGGACTCTTTTTGCTTTTCCCAGTGTTTGGGCAAATCAGTGACCTTCATGTTAACTCCTTGCAGCTACAGGCTTGAATCGCCAATAGACTTTCTCGACTGTTCCTTAGTATCGTAAGTTTACTTCGCCTCCGTCAATTCAAAAGGACGCCAATGTGACTGAGCTACATCCAGAACTCCGAGAAAACGTAAGAATGCTGGGCGAATTGCTGGGCCATAGCATACGGCGATATCCCGGGCAGGATTGTTATGAGTTGATTGAGGAAATTCGTGCGGCCGCGAAGGCCGATCGTCGCCAGGAAAGCGGCTCCGGCCAGCGGCTGGTAAACCTTCTGGGCAAGCTGAGCGATGATGAGCTGCTTCCGGTAACCCGGGCGTTTAACCAGTTCCTGAACCTGGCGAACCTTGCCGAGCAATACCATGGCATCCGTCGCAAACGGGGTCACCAGTCTGATCTGATGGTCGAATCACTGGGTGAGGTGTTTGAGCGACTCAAGCAGGGCGATGTTACGCCGGAGGAGCTGCATCAGCGGGTGGCGGATCTGCGCATTGAGTTCGTGCTGACGGCCCACCCCACCGAAGTGGCCCGCCGTACCCTGATCATGAAATACGACGAAATGTCGGATTGCCTGGCACGGCTTGACCATGACGACCTGATGCCTGCCGAACGGGAGGAAATTGTTAACCGCCTGTCCCAGCTGGTATCAGAAGCTTGGCACACTGATGAGATCCGGCACGAGCGACCAACCGCAGTGGACGAGGCCAAGTGGGGTTTTGCGGTTATCGAGAACAGTCTTTGGGAGGCGTTGCCACAGTTTCTGAGGAGCCTTGATACCTCGCTGCAGGACGCCACCGGCAAGGGGCTACCCTTGCAGGCCTCACCCATCCGGATTGCTTCCTGGATGGGCGGTGATCGTGATGGTAATCCGAATGTTACCCATAAGGTCACCCGCCGGGTCTTCCTGCTCGGCCGCTGGATGGCCGCGGATCTCTATCTTCGGGATATTCAGGCGCTGCGGGCGGAACTGTCCATGTGGCAGGCGAGCGACGAGCTCAAAGCCGTCGCTGGCGATTCCCGGGAACCCTATCGCCATGTCCTTGCCGAGCTCCGAGAACGGCTGATCAAAACCCGCGACTGGGCCGAGGCGAGCGTCAACGGCGAGACAGCTGACGCCAGCGGGATTCTGTTTGAGAACGAGGATTTCACCGGCCCTCTGGAGCTCTGCTACCGGTCGCTGGTTGAGTGCGGTCTGGAGGATATAGCCAACGGGCCGCTGCTGGATACCATCCGCCGAGCGCACACCTTTGGCCTGCCTCTGATCCGGCTGGACATCCGCCAGGAAGCGAGCCGCCACGCCGAGGCTGTCGCAGAGATGGTCGATTATCTGGGGTTGGGGGATTATCTGTCCTGGTCCGAGCAGGAGCGCCAGGCGTTTCTGGTGCGAGAGCTCCAGGGCCGACGTCCACTGGTCCCCCGAAATTGGCAGCCTTCCGAATCGGTCGGCGAGGTGCTGGCAACCTGCGAAGTAGTTGCGCAACAAACCCCGGAAGCCCTGGGTTCCTACGTGATTTCCATGGCCAGCAAACCCTCTGACGTATTGAGTGTAATTCTGCTGTTGCGGGAATCAGGGATGAAGTTCCCGATGCGGGTCGTCCCCCTGTTCGAAACCCTGGATGATCTGCGTGGAGCGCCGGACAGCATGTCGGCCCTGTACGAGGTCGAGTGGTATCGGGAGTATTGCCAGGGCCGACAGGAAGTGATGATCGGCTACTCGGATTCCTCCAAGGACGCCGGCCAGCTGATGGCAGCCTGGGCCCAGTATCAGGCCCAGGAGAAACTGACCCAGGTTGCCCGGCAGTACGGTGTACATCTGACCCTGTTCCACGGCCGCGGTGGCACCGTAGGCCGTGGTGGCGGACCTGCTAACCGGGCAATCCTGTCCCAGCCGCCGGGCTCGGTGAACGGCAGTTTCAGGATCACCGAGCAGGGAGAAATGATCCGATTCAAGTTTGGTTTGCCCAGGCTGGCGGTTCAGAGCCTGACGCTCTACACCACCGCGGTTATTGAAGCTACGCTGGCACCTCCACCCAAGCCGCAGGACAGCTGGCGGGAAACTATGGACTGGCTCACCGAGCGGTCCCTGAAAGCCTACCGTGATGTGGTCAGGGAGAACCCGGATTTCGTACCCTATTTCCGCCAGGTCACACCCGAGCAGGCCCTGGGTAAACTGGCACTCGGTAGCCGACCGGCCCGGAGAAAGGCCACTGGTGGGGTTGAAAGCCTGCGGGCCATTCCCTGGATTTTTGCCTGGACCCAGATGCGGCTGATGCTGCCGAGCTGGCTGGGTAGTGATGTTGCGCTTGAGGAGGCCGCCCGGGATAACCGGCTTCCCGTGTTAAGAGAGATGATGCAGGGCTGGTCGTTCTTCCGCACCTACGTGGACATGTTGGAGATGGTGCTGGCCAAAGCAGATCTGCGTATCGCCAGCTATTATGAGCAAACGCTGCTGGACGATGACCAGCTAAAAGCCCTTGGGGAGAGTCTCCGAACTCGGCTACGGGGGTGTATTGAGCGGCTTCTTGAGCTAAAGGAGCAAAATGAGCTGCTTGAGGGGGAGCCAGTGTTTGCGCACTCCATGCGCGTGCGCACTCCCTACACCGATCCGTTGCACTACCTCCAGGCCGAACTGCTCCGGCGGGATCGCGAAAGCGAGGGCAAGGGTGAGGTGCCGGAATTGGTAGAGCGGGCCCTGAAAGTTACCATGGCGGGCATCGCCGCGGGCATGCGTAACACTGGCTGATCAAAGTGCGCTGATGACAGTGCCCAAAAGAAGTGCCGTGACAAAGGCCGGGTCGCCTGGCCACTGACGAGAACAAAGGGAGTAAGCTGTGGCGCTGGCTGCACGATTGGAACGTTTTCTTGCCCGCAAGGGCATCAGCTATCGGGAATTGCCGATTGATCAAGTGACCAGCCTGGATGCGGCGGTTATTGCTTCGGGTTTGTCGCAGGACGCCTTTATTCAGGCGACCCTCCTGATCGATATTACCGGTGTCGTTATGGCTGTGCACAAGTTCGACAGTTCCCTTGACCCGGATGCGGTCCACCACTTGACCGGTCGCCGTCTGCAGCCACTCACCGCCCGCCAGACCATGCGCCTGTTCGGCGATTGCGATCCCGGCTTCACACCGCCCATCGGGCAGGCTTACGAACTGCCCGTAATCGTTGATGCGGATGTGATGCAGGCGGATCAGGCGGTGTTCTCCAGTGGCACCGATCATTCCCTGCTAGAAATGGATGGCCGATCACTGAGGCTGTCGCTTGCAGGCGCCAGGGAAGGACACCTGGTTATCCGGGGACAGGGCAACGGCAGCCGCGAGGCACTAACGCTCGAGGAAGTTGCCGACAAGCTCCAGAAACTCTATCGCCTGCCACCAATGCCGGCCCTGGCGCTGCGTATTCTGCGGCTGACCGCCAATACCGACGCCACCGCCCGGGAACTTGCCGAGTTGATCGAGTTTGACCCGAGCCTGACCGCCCAGATCATGCGCTATGCCCGGTCTGCCCTGTTCAATTATCCCGGCCAGATCAATTCAGTCCAGGAAGCGGTCACCCGTGTGCTGGGCTTTGACCGTGTGGCCCACATTGCACTGGGTATTGCCTCTGTTCGCGCCTTTGAAGTGCCCCACCAAGGGATTCTGGGTATGGATAATTTCTGGCGCCACTCGCTGTATTGCGCATTCCTGTGCCAGATCATTGCGCCACGATGCGGCGCCGAGAAAGGGCTGGGTTATCTGTGCGGGCTGTTGCACAACTTCGGTCTTTTGCTGGTCGGGCATCTTTTCCCGGCAGAATTCGATGAACTCAATGAGCTTCGCGAGGCCAATCCCGAAGCCAGCATGCACTCTCTTGAGCAGCAGGTGTTCGGGCAGGGCAATGGCCAGGAAATCCTGTCGGTGGGCCATGGCGCCATTGGCGGAATACTGCACCGTTTGTGGCAACTGCCGGATCCGGTGGTCAAGGCGGCCGGTGTTCATCAGCAGTCTGGTTACCATGGCGAGCACGAGAACTATGTGTTGATGGTGCAGCTGGCCAATGCTCTGTTGAAGGATCGCGGTATCGGCGATGAATTCAACCCCGATGACGTACCGGCTTTGCTGTTAGGCCTGTCACTACGGCCGGAAGTAGTGGAAGAACTGAATGCGGAACTGGATCGGGTGGCTCCGGATCTGGACGCACTGGCCAACTCCCTGTCATCCTGACACCCTGTCGTTTTTCGCTGGGAAATGCGCGCTTCCGGTGCATGATACGGAGGTCGACTTTCTCTGACGTGGCTGACTTCGTATAATGCGCCTTCGCCGATTCTGGCTGACACCTGTTCCGTACAGGAGAGGCTGTCGCAAAGGCACGAGTTTTTGCCACAGCTTTTCAAATGATAATGACTAAAACGGGAGCACAGCGTTATGCGAATCATCATGTTAGGCGCACCGGGCGCCGGCAAGGGAACTCAGGCCCAGTTCATAACTGAACGGTTTGATATTCCCCAGATTTCCACCGGTGACATGTTGCGGGCGGCGGTGAAAGCCGAGTCTGAGCTGGGCAAGCAGGTTAAGGAAGTCATGGCGACCGGCGGGCTGGTGTCTGACGACATCATCATTGCGCTGATCGAAGAGCGCATCCAACAGCCGGACTGCAAGAACGGTTTCCTGCTGGACGGCTTCCCCCGGACCATCCCTCAGGCCGAGGCCTTGAAAGACCAGGGGATTGCTATCGACTACGTGGTGGAAATTGCTGTCGATGACGAGGAAATCGTCAGTCGTCTGTCCGGCCGCCGGGTGCATGAGGGCAGCGGTCGCATCTATCACGTGAAATACGATCCGCCCAAAGTAGAGGGCAAGGATGATGAAACCGGCGAACCGCTGGTTCAGCGTGAGGACGACAAGGAAGAGACGGTTCGCAAGCGTCTGAAAATCTATCACGATCAGACCGCACCTCTGGTCGGCTACTACCAGGGTTGGGCGTCAAAAGACTCTTCAGCGGCACCGAAATATGTGCGCGTGGAAGGCGTTGGCAGTCTGGACAGCATTCGCGACCAGATCCTGTCTGAACTCAAGTAAATTATTCGCATCCTGACCTGAGGTTTTCACACCGGTGAAACTGTTGGCACTGGATACGTCATCAGAGGGCTGCTCGGCAGCCCTTCTTGTTGATGGCGAAATCTCCGAACGCTTTGAGCTTGCTCCCAGAGGCCACACCAGGCTGCTGATGCCAATGGTGCGGGAACTGCTGGTAGAGAAAAACCTGGCCCCGGCGGAGCTGGATGTCCTGGCGTTTGCCTGCGGCCCGGGCTCTTTCACCGGTGTGAGAATCGCAACCGGTGTCGTGCAGGGCCTTGCCTGGGGGTTGGATATCCCGGTGGTGCCCGTCTCGTCACTGGAGGCGGTTGCCCTGGGGGCTATTGAAGCTTTGGATGCCCCCGAGGACACGGGTATTGCGGTGGCTTTTGATGCCCGTATGGGTGAGGTTTATTGGGGTTGTTTTGCCGCCCGGGCAGGACTGCCGGCGGCGCTGGCGCCAGAGCAGGTCTGTCCGCCGGAGGCGGTAACGCTGCCCGCAGGCGCTGCTCGTTGGTGCGGAGCAGGGCAGGGTTGGCATTATCGGTCCACCATGCCGGCGGAGGTATCAGAGCGAATCGATACCATCGACGAGACTCTGGTGCTCCGCGCAGCCTGGGTTGCGCGTCTGGCGGCGATTGCCTATGAGCAGGGAAAGACGGTGCCAGCGGAGCAGGCGCAGCCGGTGTATATCAGGGATGAAGTGACCTGGAAAAAACTGCCTGGTCGATAGTCACCATGCCTGTCTGTATTAATCCGGGCAAACCGGTCTGGGCGAAAAGTAACCAGCCGTCTTTTCTTCCACGCAATAATCTTCCATACTTCCATCTCACGTTTTCCTGTCATCCGGCCAGCGGTATCCGAACATGATTGGCGGAATTAATCCGGGTAACAATTTCAATTTTCAGACTGGTAACAACAGCCTGGTCCGGGAGCGCAGTGATGCGGCCCGTGCGCCCGCGTCAACGCCGGAAAAATCACCCGAGTCCGCTCGCCGTGACCTTGCTGATGGCAGTCAGAGCATTGTCAGTGACCGTAATGCTATCGAAACTCTCGAACGGCGTGTTGAGGCCCGTCGTGCCGCCGAAGACATCCGTCTGGAGCGATTCCGTGCGGACGAAGTGTCCCTGCCAGCCGCCAGGGCTCTTTCTACATTTGCGTCTGTAGCCGCCGCCGGACAAGAAGCTGGCGGCGATGCTAGCCTGGCCGGCATTGATATTCTGGTCTGATGTCTGACTCCTTCTCTGGCGAATCGTCTGCCCTTTACCTGAACACGGTCGCCGTTGCCCGCAGCGCGCTAGGAGACCGATTCCAGGCAGAGGCTCTTGCTGAATCACTGGGTCTGGATAATCTGGGTGTGGTACGTCCCAGAGATGTCCGCGACTTCCCGGTTTTGTTGTTTCTTGATGAGCAGGGGCTTGGTCTGCAGGTGACCGGCAAGGGTGCGCCCGGACCGGTGCGTGCGGAATTTGTTACCGGCAAGATGGGTTACCGTCGCGAACATGGTGGTGGCGCTGGCCAGCTGGTGGCCAAGGCGGTCGGCCTGCAGAAAACCCGTGCCACGCTCCATGTGGTTGATGCTACCGCGGGACTGGGCCAGGATGCCTTTGTCCTTGCCAGCCTTGGTTGCCAGGTTACGCTGTTCGAGCGTAATCCGGTGATCCATGCCTTATTGGCAGACGGTCTGGCGCGGGCCGCCCTGAACGTGGATTGCGCGGCCATTGTCGAGCGCATGCGATTGCTGGAGGGCAGCAGTATTGACTGGCTGGCGCAACCTGATACCGAGGCCGCCGATATTGTCTATCTGGACCCGATGTTCCCCCACAGGGACAAGTCGGCTCTGGTGAAAAAGGAAATGCAGGTCTTCCGCACCATTGTGGGGGACGACGAGGATTCGGGACAGTTGCTCGCGGGTGCTCTTGAACGTGCCCGTTACCGGGTTGTGGTCAAGCGGCCCCGCAAGGCGCCTGTGATTGACGGGCCGGAGCCGACCACTCGCATAGAAGGGAAAAGCAGCCGGTACGATGTCTACTCTATCAGGGCGCTGCCATCCCAGTGAGGGCTCTCACGCGCCCATCATGGTGACCTGCTGGATCGCCTGTCGCTTTTCGACACTCAGCACCAGGCGGGCATCGTCCGCCACCTCATCCAGTCCTTCTCCATAGCACAGCAAGCCGTTGTCGTCGGTCGTGATGACACCGTTGTTCTGCATATTGGCAATGAAATTCCGGAACAGGCTCTTGTCAAAGAATTCCGGTGCGTTGAGGCCAAACAGGATGGACATGCGTTCGGCCAGCAGTGCACTCTGCTCTTCCAGTTCGGCGGCACTGATCTTTCCTGAGCCGTACTTGCGGAGAATGCCCAGGGCAATGTGGTAGCGCTCGACGGTCTGGATGATAAAGCGGGACAGAACCCGGAGCCTCAGCATTGCCTCGGTGCCTTCTTCCGGTCGACGGATCCGGTCATCATCCAGCGGCTTCAGCAGGCCCTGCTCAATAAGAACATCAATCCACTGATTGATCACGTTTTTGGCTTCATCCGGCTGGTACTTCAGGAACAGCTCGGATTGCAGGTAGGGGTAGGCCACGCTTGCGAGGAACACGATCTTGTCCCGCCCCAGCGAATCTTTGTTTTCAAAGAGGCTGGCAATCAGTGAGGGCAGCGCGAACAGGTGCTGGATGTTGTTCCTGTAGTAGGTCATCAGAATCGCGTTGCTGCCTTCCAGGGCAATGATGTCGCCGAGCTTTTGCGGCTGCCGGCTGATCAGGCCCATGCCCTCGCAGTAGTCGACCCAGTCCTTGCCAGAGCCCTCAGGCAGCGTCACCGTTTCCGCATAGGGGAACGCCTTGAGCAGGGCAGCGTATTGATCCATCAGTCGGATCAGCTGGCCCTCATCCATCGCCAGTCGCTCGGTACCCAGCAGAACGGTTGCGGTCATGCCGATCGGGTTAACGGCAACCGACGCGTTGATGTTCGACGCTACCCGGAATGACAGCTCTGAAACCGCGCTGTTGAGCCACTTTGGGCGATACTCGGCGTCGTAGGCCTCGTCGCGCCAACTGCTGTGAACATCGTCGAGAACCTCGGACAAATGAATGGCTTCGCCAAAGTTGACTGAAACGCGACCGAAGGAGTTGCTGAGCTTACGGACAGTTTTAGCCAGCCCGAATACGCTTTCTTTTTCCTTTTTCTTGCCGCGCAGTTCGCCCAGATAGGAGCGACCTTCCATAACCTTTTCATAGCCGATGTACACGGGCACGAATACGATGGGTTTGCGATGGTCACGCAGGAAACTGCGCACGGTCATTGCCAGCATGCCCGGGCGGGGCTGCAGCATGCGGCCTGTCCTGCTGCGGCCGCCCTCAACGAAGTACTCCATGGAATAGCCCCGCGAGAACATCACGTGCATGTATTCATTGAACACGGTGGCGTAGAGCGGGTTGTCCCTGAAACTGCGGCGCATGAAGAACGCTCCGCCGCGGCGCAGGATCGGTCCGACTACGGGCATGTTGAGATTGATACCAGCGGCGATGTGGGGCGGCATCAGACCGTTCTTGTAGAGTACGTAGGACAGCAGCAGGTAGTCGATGTGGGACCGGTGGCAGGGCACGTAAACCACGGCATTATCCTGCGCCACCTCCTTCACGACCTGGACATTGTTGATGGCAATGCCGTTGTAGATCCGGTTCCAGAGCCATGACAACACCACTTCCATAAAGCGAATAGTGACAACGGACATGCTCGCCGCAATCTCATCGGCATATTTATAGGCTTTGGCACGGACTTTCTCCGGCGGTATGTCGTCTCGTGCCGCCGTCTCCCGGATGGCTTCCTTGACCGCCTGGGTCCGTACCAGACCCGCCACCAGGGTGCGGCGATGGGATAGATCCGGCCCCAGCACGGCCTGGCGAACCCGGCGGAAATGGGTTCTCAGTATCCTCGCCAGCTTGCGGTTGGCGCGCTCCTCGCTGTGCCGGTATTCGTCGATCACCTGTTTCAGTGAGAGCGGCTGGTTGAACTGTACATAGGTATTGCGACCGTGAACCATGATGATCAGGAACTTCTGAAGCCGGCCAGCAATGGACCATGTGTCAGACAGCAGCAGCTTTACCAGGGACTTTTCCTTGTCTGGAGATCGGCCCCAGAAGAGTGACACCGGAACAATCTGGACATCCTGGTCTGGATGCTCAAGACCGTAGTGCACCAGTGCCTGAAATTCGTTCGTGGGCGCCGGAGCCTGACGTCCTCTGAAAAAACCCCCAATCCGGCGGTAAAGAAAAAAGAAGGAGTGGGACGGGCCGTTTTTCACCGGAAGGGCTTCAGTGGCGCCTGGCAGTCCGGCCCGGATAACTTCCTGCTCCAGAACCAGACGGCTCGAGAGCGAGCTGTATTGCAGCACGTAGCAAACCGGTTTGTCGGGATCGAGGGCGAGGGCTTCAACGCTGTTGCCGCTGACATCAGTCCGGACCCAGATAAACAGTATCTTGCGAAAAAGGGTCAGGATCAGGCTGCGAATGCCCTGGTAAAGACGCATAAAGTGCAACTCCGTTGAAGAAACAGGTGCCAAGTTTACTTGGTTGAGTACAGAGCGGAAAGTCGGCGCTTTCATTCTTGGCCGGTGCAGCAATGTGGTACATTTCTGGTTGATCTCTTAATCACCCCGTTGACGCATCAAATGGTGGTCGCAATGACTCAGTGGATACCCGGCTGGACGACCCGGCAGCCGGAAAAAGGCGATCTGGTTCTCGCGCTGTCGGGATCAGATGTGGTCAAGCCTGATTCCGGTTGGCTGCATTCTGGCGACAGCAATCTTTTCCGGGACGGATTGCCGGATTCAGTGTCTCTGGGCAGTTACGACGGGCGAGACGTTTTCGTGACTGAGTTGCCCGACTCTGGCGTAGCCAGCGGGGAACTGATTTCCCTGAGGGATGCATTGCTGATGGTTGGCGATGCGCCTGCGGATATGCTCAGTACTGGATTCCAGGTCTGGCAATGGTGGCGTGACCATCAGTATTGCGGTCGCTGCGGCGAGCGAACCGGCTTTCATCCCCGTGAGAGGGCCAAATGGTGCGACCCTTGCGGAATTCCCTGGTACCCGAGGCTGGCTCCCTGCGTGATTGTGGTCATTCGCCGGGACGATCGGCTCCTGCTTGCAAGGTCCTCCCGGGTCAAAAG
This sequence comes from Marinobacter sp. BW6, assembly GCF_008107725.1. Taxonomy (GTDB): domain Bacteria; phylum Pseudomonadota; class Gammaproteobacteria; order Pseudomonadales; family Oleiphilaceae; genus Marinobacter. The sequence goes on along the minus strand of NZ_VIRN01000061.1, from coordinate 385,702 downwards.
GCATTTTTACAGCCTGATTGCCGGGTTTGTTGAGCCGGGGGAAAGTCTGGAAGGCGCTGTGCACCGTGAAGTGAAAGAGGAGACCGGGCTGGACGTCACCAACATCCGCTACCACGCCTCGCAACCCTGGCCATTTCCCCATCAGCTTATGGTCGGCTTCTTCGCCGATTACGCCGGAGGAGAGCTTGTTCTGCAGGAAGACGAGCTTGCCGATGCCGACTGGTTCCTGCCGGGCGATACGCCACCGGTGCCGCCGGAATCCACGATTTCGGGCCGGCTGATCCGGGCCATGGAGAACGAGATTTCCCGGGGAGGTATTCCGGTTTGAGCGGGCAGACGCCTCCAAGGGTTCTGGTGTTTGACTCCGGTGTCGGTGGTCTGAGCGTTGCGGCCTGTATTCACCGGCAACTGCCGGGATTGGAGATCGTCTATCTGGCAGACAACGCAGGCTTCCCCTATGGCGACAAATCCGAGGCGGTTGTGATCGACCGTTGTTGCGGTCTGATCACCAGAGCGCTCGAGCTCTACCCGTCAGACGCCATCGTGGTGGCCTGCAATACCGCCAGTACCGTGGTTCTGCCGCATTTACGGGCGATGACGGCGGTCCCGGTTGTGGGGGTGGTGCCGGCCATCAAACCGGCGGCAGCAAAAACCGTAAATCGGCGAATGGGGCTGCTGGCGACACCGGCAACGGTTCGCAGGTCTTATCTCGACAGGCTGGTCGAGGAATTCGCTGGCGATTGCAGGATTGAACGTATTGGCCATCCGGGGCTGGTGCGCTGGGCAGAAGACCTGGTTTCAGGAATCGAGGTTCCGCTTGCCGAGCTCAATGAGGCGATGAGGCCTTTTCAAGAGGCTGGTGTGGACACCGTGGTACTTGGTTGCACTCATTATCCACTGTTACTGGATAGTCTGAAGGCGAGTCTGCCGTCGGTTCGTTTCTGGGTGGACTCGGGTGAGGCCATTGCCCGACGGGTAGCCTGGCTGCTGGAACAGACCGGGCGGCTTGATGTTGCTCAAGGCGCAGTTGCCGGCGCAGGGAAACAACCTGTGAGCGCTGCGCTGTTTTCGGGGCCGGCACCGAAGGGCATCGCGTCCTTCATGGCGGGCCTGGGCCTGGAGGTCAATCGGGTAAGCGAACACTGGCCGGGAGAACCCCTGGGGGCTACAGCAACCGGGTCAGCTTGAACATGGCGAGAAACTCCAGCGCCGGAATCGACCGTTTGTGACAGCAGTACGTCTTGAACTTCTCCCCCCGAAAACGTGATTTGGTGAATTCCAGGCCTTTGAAGTTGTAAAGGAAGTTGCCCTTCTCATAGAGGCCGTGCAGCAGACTCTTCAACAGCCTGCTCTCCTGATGCTCCGTTGCGGAATCCAGTGACAGGGGAATCAGCCCGAGATCGAGATAGGGTACTCCTTCCGCCTTGAAAACGTCCATCGCATGTGCCATCAGGGTATAGAAAATCCCCTGGCGGAAATCGGCGTTGGCCCGGGAGATGTTGGGCACATAGCTGATGATCTCGTTGTTGCGATAAATCGGGTCGAAATAGATAAACCCTACTGCCTTACCATCCTGATAGGCGTAGAAATGCCTTTCGTTCTCTCGATAGTCCATTTCCATGGGGCGGATCAGAAAGCGGATTTCATTGCTCTTGCATTTGCGGGTTCGAATCCAGGCTTCGGATATTTCACGGGTGTGATCGTCACTGAAACGTTCTTTGACAGTAATACCGCTTTTTTCCGCCTGGTTCAGCGCGGTTCGCAGGATCTGTTTTTTCTTCCCGCTGAGTGACCAGCGGCCCAGATCGATGCGGGATTCGCTGCCAAACTGGGTGCCGTAGAGACCAAAGCGCAGGTGCAGGAAATCAACCACCGGTTTGGAGACCTGGATGTAACTGGCGTTCGGAAAGTGCTGGTGAAAGCTCTCGAGCAGGTTGCCAAAGTCTTTCGGGGCACAGACAGGATCCGAGAGCACGAAGGTGGCGCCCCATTTGCGCATGTAGGCGATGTACCCCATACCCGGTACGTCGAAATACTGCATGCCCGGTTGGAGTGTTGAAAACGACTGGGAATGGGTGCCGTATTTCTTCAGGAAATCGACACGCTCGGTAAATGTAAAAGAGCCGCTCTCCAGCGCGCCAACCCTGTCCAGTGCGAGTATCTGATCCGACATGCTGCTGCTCCCTGTTTGTTTTTGTTGGGTGACTCTCTAGCGAAGTGCTCAGGCCTGCTTGCGTCCGAGAATGGACCAGTAGCAGTTCATGTTCAGAAGCTTGAAGTGCTTCTTGTCCGTGACCTGAAGGCCCAGCCGCTGCATGTGCTCGGGGTAGTTGTAGATTTTGTGGAAGGCATTGTTGGCGAATAGCCAGAAAATGAAGACCGCCATGTACCAGTAAAGCTTCTTGAACATTCTGGAAAGCAGGTTGCCAGTCGGGTAGGAAAAGTCGCCAACAACGACCCGGGCGTCGGCCTTGCCCAGCCGTATCAGGTGCTCGAGGACCCGGACCATCATGTCTTCATCGAACACGTTGAGGAAGAAATTGGCCACGACCATGTCGTACTGCTCGAATTCATCCACTTTCATGATGTCACTGTGGATGCGCCGGATTGTGAGTTGTGGTGCCTCTTTTTCCTGAGCCTCGGCAAACTTCCGCAGCATGGTTTCGGACAAATCCACCACGGTCACCTCTGCGCCCAGTTCAGCAGCTCGGATGGCATCCCGGCCATGGCCGACGCCGGCGAACAGAATCCTGTCCCCGGGCCGGACGGTTTCAACATCCAGCATTGCGGTTTTGCAGCGGTGTATATTCTTGCCGCTGTAGAGATTGCTCAGGAAATCGTAGACGGGACCAATATACTTGTACTTGTCGCGCATGATGACTGCTGCCTGTTCTTGTTCCTTGGATGCCGTCGCCGTTTTTGTCGTTATTGGTCCGAGAATGTCGGACATTCCGGTGATCAGCGCCTATGGATTTGAGCTTAGAGAACAGGGTGGGAGAAATATGTGCAGTAATGCGCATTTCCGGATACACAAAGTAACGTACTGCAATACTTTGCAAACCAGATCGCGGTTTTATATAGGAGTGTCAGACAATAAATAATCGCCTATCAGAATGAAGCGGCTCTGGCTGTGGTTCTGGTCCGGCCGGTTCCCAGGGTTTTGGAAATTTCGACCGCAGGTCTCGCCGGACCGTAGAAGAAGCCCTGGACCTGATGGCAGCCCAGGCCTCGCAGATATTCAAGCTGCTCGTCGGTCTCCACGCCTTCGGCAACAATCTCCAGCTTCAGTCCGTGAGCCATGGCAACGATGGCATTGACGATACACGCACCGTCGTCTCCGCTGCGAATGGCTTTGACGAAAGACTGGTCGACCTTGAGGGTATGGATCGGGAGGCGGTGGAGGTAATTCAGCGACGAATAGCCGGTGCCAAAATCGTCAATCGCTATCCGGACACCTAGAGCGGCCAGTTCCCGGAGTTTCTGGGAGATCTGCTCAAGATCGTTCATGATCACGTTTTCGGTAATCTCTATTTCGAGATTGCCGGCCGGGAAGTTGTGGGTTTTTACCTGCTGCATCAGGGTTTCCACAAACCGTGGGTGTTCGACCTGGCTGGGTGACAGGTTTACTGCGAGCCGCAGGTCGGAATGGCCGTCGCGAATCCAGCAGCCGACATCTTCGCAGGCCTGGTCAAGAACCCGCTCGCTCAGTTGGCCAATCAATTTGGTTTCTTCTGCCAGGGGGAGGAAATCCCTTGGGTAGAGCAATCCTCGCTCGGGATGTTGCCAGCGAACGAGCGCTTCAAGTCCGACTATACGGTTTGTTGTGGAGCACACCTGAGGCTGATAGAAAACCCGTAGTTCGTCCCGCTCCAGGGCCAGGCGCAGATCCCGTTCCAGGTTAAGCCGATTGGCGGTATCGATGCTCATGCTGTCGGAGTAGAAGCGGTAACCGTCCTTGCCTTTGCCCTTGACGTGGTACATCGCGATATCGGCGTTTTGTATCAACTGATCCATGGACTCGCCGGCTTCCGGGAAGATAGAGATGCCAATACTTACACCGACGAATACTTCGTGGTCGCCCAACTGGAAGGGTGCTTTGAGTGCGTCGATAAGCTTTTTCGCGATTTGCCTCGCATCCTCGTGATTATGGATGGATGGCAGAAGCAGCGTGAATTCATCGCCACCGAATCGGGACAGGGTGTCGCCTTTACGCAGGCACTTCTCAAGACGATGTGTGACCGCCTGAAGCAGACGATCACCCATGGCGTGCCCGAGGGTATCGTTGATGACCTTGAACCGATCCAGATCCAGGAACATCACGGCGAGTTTCTGGCCGCCGCGGTTGGCGTGGGTAATTGCTAGCTCAAGACGATCCTTGAAAAGTGCCCGGTTCGGCAGTCGTGTCAGCAAGTCATGGTAGGCCTGGAAGTTGATGAAGGCTTCGGCCTCTTTCCGTTCGGTGACGTCACGGGCGGTTCCATAATAAGTTGCGCCGTTGCCATTGCCGTCTCCCTGTGTCGTCCCGGAGTGGGGCCAGGTTTGCGGATCGATGGGAAAGGCGGTTATCTCGAAGTGTCGGGTGGCCCGGCGGCTGCCACGGGTTTTCAGGCGAACTTCCAGGGTTCTCGGGTTGTCTGCGGTGATGTTGGGGCCTTTCAGGGCCAGGGTCCCGCGGGTCACGTCCCGGTCGTCAAGAATGTGCCGGAAGTGCTGGCCGCAAAGTTCCGATGGCTGATATCCGAGCAGGCTCTCGACTTTGCTGTTTACAAAGCAAAAGTGTCCGTCTTTATCGAGCATGAACACGATGTCTGGGGAGCTGTTGACGATGTATCGGTGAAGGGCCTCGGATTTCTCCAGCCGCATCTGGATGTGTTCGTGGGCTTCAAGAAGTGATTTTTTCCCGATAACGCTCTCGACTGTGGCCAGCAACTCTTCAGGGTCAAAGGGTTTACGGATGTAGTCCAGGGCGCCTCTGCGCAGGGCCCGGCTCACGGCGCTGAATGAGCTTTCGCCGCTGACCACAATCACGCCACAATCCGGTTGCCCGCTGGCAAGGTGTGCCATGACGTCGAAACCGCTGACTTCGGGCATCCGGAGATCCAGCAGGGCAAGGTCGAACGTTTGCTGGTCAATCAGCTCGCAGGCTTTTCGGCCGCCGTGAGCTTCCGCAACCTCATAACCCCGGCTGCGCAGCAGCGAAGCCAGTGTATTCAGCAGGCGAGGCTCGTCATCTGCAACCAGTATTCGTGCCGTTAACCCGTGACTGAAAGGCTGATCAGTATGTTCAGGTGCCATCGGTCTATATCCGTCGTTTCTGCGTCAGTCGGTCTCGTTCTTTTTGTGGCTGGCCGCCGGTAGCAGAATCCTGAAGGTGGTGCCTTCCTGCCCCGTGCGACAAGCAATGATGCCCTCCATGTCATCAACAAGCTGTTTCACAATGCTCAGGCCCAAACCGCTGTGGCCTTCTCCTTTTGTGGTTTTCGCCGGTGAAAACAAGGTGTCCCTGATATCACTGGGTATTCCGCTACCTGTATCTGTAATCTCAAGCTCCACCCAAGTGCGATGATTCTGCCACACCGGGGAAGACGTCCGTAATTCAACCTTGCCACCAGAGTCCGGAAGGCTTTCCGCAGCGTTTCGAACCAGGTTGATAACAACCTGGCGAATCCTGGTGGTGCCGGCCCTAACCTGTGTTGGTTCGCTGCACAGCGATAACTTGAGGTTGCGGTTTTCGGAGCTGAACAGACTATCTTCAAGGATGCGCGCCAGACTTTCCAGTTCGGTATTGAGTTCAACTCCGTCGTCACCCTGTTCCGTGGTGTCAGTATGGCTCATTTGCAGTAAAAGATTACCGGCGCGGTCCAGTTCATCGCGGATCACGTCCAGATCCTGGTGGACATCGGCATCGTCGAGCTTGCCGCGCAGTTGGTAAATGTACTGTCTGATGATAGTCAGCGGGTTACTGACCTCGTGTACCTGTTTGCGCAGCCGGTCGCGGGCTATTTCCTGATCCAGTCCTTCTGTGCCCGTTGCGGCGGGCGTTCGGTTTGCCAGCACGGTAGACAGCTGACCGGTAAAGATTCCAGCCAGTTCAAGGGTTGTCGGCAGGTGTTCGTTGTCGGTGCCAAGAGCGAACACGCCAGGGCAATTGCCACCACTGTTAACGGGCACAGCCAGCATGGATGGCGTGTGTAGCAACGACAGCAACTGGCGGTCGAGCACGGTAGGCGAACGCTCGCCAAGGCTGACTGGCAGACCGGAAATGAAAGCTTCCGTGAGGACGCTGCCGCCGGGCTTGGCGGTTACTGCAAGTTCGGGGATGTCGCCAATGGTCCCGGACAGGAGCACGAGGTTGTCGCCTGTGTGTCCAAAGCAGAGTGCCGGGAGGCCGGTGATCAGGGTGAGGCTGTTGACGGTTTCTGCGAGGACGTCCTCGGTTTCGCCGGTGAGGTCGGCAAGGTTGAGGGCCTGATTCGCCATGGCCTGGCGGAGAATGGTCTGTTTGAGCTGCCGGGACGCACTCTCACCGCAGTACTCCTCGTCCAATGGAATCCCCAGAGAGGCGGCCATACCCGAGACTTCATGGCCAATACGGCGGTTGATCTCACGGGTCAGTTCCTCGTTCAGCCCGAACATCGTGCCCGCCGCCGCAATGCCCGCGGCATCGGAGAGAGCCAGCCGGGTAGCCAGGCTGATCAGTTTTACCAGATGCCCGGCATCCCTGAGTTCCGAGGGCAGCGCCTGCTGATAGCGCATGGCATCGGCCGCCATGGGCCCGAGGCCCCAGGAAGCCACGAGTTCGGCGGCAATGTCCGACTGGTGGTCAAGATAGTGTTGCTTCGCCTCGGTGGCTGGCGTTTTAATAGCGATCAGCTCACCAATGTTGTGAAGCATGCCCAGCATGAAGGCTTCATCAGGCTCAGGGTAGCGGGTGAGCGTTGCCAGGGCCCGGGCGGTCAGAGCGGTGGTCAGTGAGTGCCGCCAGAAGTCTCGTAGTTGCTGCCATTCGTCTCCGCCCAGCTCGAACAGCAGTTGTCGCAGGGCTGCGGTCAGAACCAGCGTGTGAAAACGCCGGGTGCCGAGTCTCAGGAGTGCCTGGTCAACGGAGCGGATTGGGGTAGAGGGACCGTATAGGGCGGAATTGGCCAGCGCCAGTATACGGGCAACCAGAGCCGTATCGGCGGAGACGATCTCGCTGATTTTTCGGTAGTTCTCGTCCTGATGACAAGCATCGAGCGCCCGCAAAGTGACTTCCGGGAGGCTCGGTAGCTGTAAATCAGGCGCAATGTGCATAGGCTTACCTGCCGTGCGATGAAAAAAGTCAGTATCTGACGGAGCGTTCACTCTTATTGTTTGAATCGAGCTTAGACAATAATGCGTCGTTATTAAATACTTATTGATCTTTTTTTAAGCAATATATTATCTAATTCGTGATATGTGTAGAATTTTTACAGGTTAAACTATCCGAAACCGAAAAATCAGGGACCTAGATTAGCGGTGATGAACGCCAGAGAACCTGTCAAGCACAATCCGAACCAACCTCGCACGATCGCCATTACAGGCGGCAAGGGAGGGGTGGGTAAGACCTCGGTCGCCCTGAATCTTGCGCTGACACTGGCGAGGCAGGATAACCGGGTTCTGTTGCTGGATGGTGACACCGATCTGGCCAACGTCAGTATCATGGTTGGCCTGTATCCGAGAAAGACCCTCGCCAATGTGATGGCCGGAGAATGTCGCCTGGAGGACACCATTCTCGAGACCGATTACGGCCTGCACATTGTGCCGGGGGCATCCGGTGTCCAGGAATGCATGGACATGGGGCCGACTGAAAGCCTCCGTATACTGCGGGCACTTTATAACCTGGAAAACCGTTACGATTACGTCATTACCGATACCGCTGCCGGTCTGCAGGCCGCCGGGCTGCACATGATTGCTGCAACAGAGCTGGCCTGTATGGTCGTGACCCCGGACCCCGCCTCCCTGACTGACGCCTTCTCGCTGATCAAGGTTCTGCGACGCAGGGGTTACAATCGGATCCCAAGTATTTTGGTGAATATGGCCCAGGGTGCCAGTCAGGCTCGGTCTGTGTTCCAGCGTCTGGATGCCGCTGCTCAGCGCCACCTTGGAATCTCGCTCCATTATATGGGCGGGATCTGGCGGGACGAGACCCTTCGCCAGTCGGTCCTTAACCAGAAGCCCGTTGCGCTTCTGCCGGTCTCGGACCCCTCATGCCGCCAGTTTCACACCCTTGCAGACATGTTGGATGTGCGGCTGTCCCAGTTGCCCCGGCGTAAGGCAGGTATTGCGGCATACTGGCACAAGGTGTCCAAGAGAGAATCCGCGAACCCGCTCAAAACGTTGGCCAAGTCGGAGTCGCAAACCGAAAACGAAGCACCGGCGCTCAAAGATCAATGCTTGAAGGCCGTCGGTGAGATTGAGGCCGTGTTCAGTCAGGCGCCGGTCGATCCGCTGCTGCGTTATGAGGCATTCACCCGCCTTTTTGCACTGCTGGGGAGCACGCTGGACAGCGATGCCATCGAGATTGTCCAAACCGGCTTGGGATCTTTCCAGTGGGAGGATCTCAGCTCGGAACGCAAGAATCATCTGGCCATCCATCTCCGTGAGTTGGCGGACCAGATTTCGCCTCCCACGAGGGAGCTAAAGCCCCCTGAGCCGGCGCACGCGGTGCTCCGCGAGCCTTTTTACGATCGCATCAGCTTTGGCGAGCAGGATCGCCTGGTGCGTGTTTTGAAGGAGCAGCCGGCGGATATTTCCCTTGATCAGCTTCTTCGGTCTCTGTCGGGCAATGATCAGGGCGGCTCCTGATAGGCAGAAAAACCTACCTTCTTTTCCGTCATTTTATTAGCACTTTTTGTAGCGTAACTTTGCTGTGTGTCACCGCTCTGTCACCGAAGTTGTGCAAGGATTGAGCATAAACCTGAATCGTGGCCCGCAATATGCAGTAGGTCCGTTGTACCTGATTCGCAAACTTTCTTTTTGTTGGCAGGTGTGCGCCGACAACGAATTGAAATGAGAAGGAGTTCTCCCATGGCAACACAGCAGCTGAATCCCGAAGCGTCGTCAAAAGTACTTGAGCGGCTCCGGGGAAAGCATGTTCTGATTACTGGTACCACCGGTTTTCTCGGAAAGGTGGTTCTGGAAAAGCTCATTCGCGCCGTCCCTGACATCGGCGGCATTCATCTGCTGATCCGTGGTAACAAACGCCACCCGAATGCACGGGAGCGTTTTTTTGAGGAAATCGCCACCTCGTCGGTTTTTGATCGGCTGCGTCAGGACGACAACGACGCTTTCGAAACCTTCATCGAAGAGCGTGTGCATTGTGTCACCGGAGAAGTGACCGAGCCGTTGTTTGGTCTGTCCGGTGACCGTTTCCGCAAGCTGGCCGGTGGCATTGATGTAGTCATCAATTCCGCAGCCAGTGTGAATTTTCGTGAAGAGCTCGACAAAGCGCTTGCGATCAACACCCGTTGCCTCGAAAACGTCGCTGAGCTTGCCCGGCAGAATAAGGCCCTGGCAGTTCTTCAGGTTTCGACCTGTTATGTAAACGGCATGAATTCCGGCCAGATTACAGAGACTGTGATCAAGCCGGCGGGCGAATCCATCCCTCGCAGCACGGAAGGCTATTACGAGATCGAGGAGCTGGTCCGGCTGCTGGAAGATAAGATTGCGGACGTGCGCTCTCGCTACTCCGGAAAAATGCTTGAAAAGAAGCTGGTGGATCTCGGTATTCGTGAAGCCAATCATTACGGCTGGAGCGATACCTACACCTTTACCAAGTGGCTGGGTGAGCAACTTCTGCTTAAGGCTCTGTCCGGGCGCGCGCTGACAATTGTGCGTCCATCAATTATCGAAAGTGCACTTGAGGAGCCCGCGCCAGGCTGGATTGAGGGTGTGAAGGTGGCAGACGCCATTATCCTCGCCTACGCCCGTGAAAAGGTCACGTTGTTCCCGGGCAAGCGCGCCGGCGTTATTGATGTTATCCCCGTGGATCTGGTGGCCAACGCCATCATCCTGGCGGCTGCAGAAGCCGTTGCGGATGCTCCGCGTCACCGCATTTACCAGTGCTGCAGTGGCAGCTCCAACCCGGTTTCCCTGGGGCAGTTCATCGATCACCTTATGGCGGAATCCAAAGCCAACTTTGCAGAGTACGATCAGCTGTTCTACCGGCAACCAACCAAACCCTTTATCGCGGTTAATCGCCGGCTCTTCGATGCCGTTGTAGGCGGGGTGCGCATTCCCCTGAGCATTACCGGGAAGGTTTTGCGCATGCTGGGCCAGAATCGCGAGTTGAAAGTGCTCCGGAATCTGGACACTACCCGCTCTCTGGCAACCATCTTTGGTTTCTACACCGCGCCGGACTACATCTTCCGGAACGACGACCTGTTGGCCCTGGCTTCTAGAATGGGCGAGCTGGACAAGGTGCTGTTTCCGGTGGACGCCCGCCAGATCGATTGGTCGGTCTATCTGCGCAAGATACACCTGGCAGGGCTTAACCGCTATGCCCTCAAGGAGCGCAAGGTTTATAGCCTGCGCTCTGCCAAGGCCCGCAAAAAGGCAGCGTGATTTTCAGGGGCCCGGTCGCGGAGACCGGGCCTTCTTCTGCGCGGCCGTCCCCCTTCCCGGTTTGCCATCGGCTCTAACCGGACTATCCTTAAGAAAGCTTCTCGTTCGGTGCAATTTACCGTTGTTTTCTTGCAGGTTACCGACCTTTTTTGGCTAAAAGTTCAGGCGGATTAGGACGTTAGTCTAATTCATTGTGTGGTGGCTAGCATGGTGAACTACCACTATCCGTCTACTGGGCCGGAGAGGCCTCAACGTCTGAATTCCAAAACCGACAATGACAACAGACTCTGACTAAAGGGGGAGCACAATGACTGATAAACAGGTATATCCGGTAAGCCCGGAGGTGGCCAAACAGGCCCTTCTGAACCGGGAACAGTATGAGAAAATGTATCGTCAGTCAGTTGAAGACCCGGATACTTTCTGGGGTGAGCACGGCAAGCGCCTTGAGTGGATCAAACCCTACACCAAGGTCAAAAACACGAGCTACGATTACAACAACCTGTCCATCAAGTGGTTCGAAGATGGCCAGTTGAACGCCTCTGCCAACTGTCTGGACCGTCATCTGGATAAGCGTGGCGACCAGACAGCCATCATCTTTGAAGGTGATGATCCTGCCGATTCCCGCAATGTCACCTATCGCGAACTGCACGAGGAAACCAGTAAGTTCGCCAACGTCCTGAAAGGTCTGGGCGTGAAGAAGGGGGATGTTGTAACGATCTACATGCCGATGATTGTCGAGACTGCCGTCGCCATGCTGGCTTGCGCTCGTATCGGTGCGATTCACTCTGTGGTCTTCGGCGGTTTCTCTCCGGAAGCCCTCGGTGCCCGGATTGTGAACGGCAAATCCCGTTTCGTGGTGACCGCGGATGAAGGTGTTCGTGGCGGTCGCAAGATTCCGTTGAAAAAGAACGTGGATGCGGCCCTCAAGAATGAAGACGCCGCCAGTGTTGAGAAGGTGGTGGTGGTTACCCGTACCGGCAATTCCGAAGTGCCCTGGAATGATGCCCGTGACGCACGTTATGAAGACCTGATGAAGTCTGCCTCGACAGACTGCGCGCCTGAGCCCATGAACGCGGAAGATCCGTTGTTCATGCTGTACACCTCTGGCTCGACTGGTGCGCCGAAGGGCGTGTTGCATACCACTGGTGGGTACATGGTCTACACATCCATGACCCACGAGTACATATTTGATTACCACGATGGTGATGTGTACTGGTGTACTGCTGATTTCGGCTGGGTGACAGGCCATAGCTACATCCTGTACGGCCCGCTGGCCAATGGTGCCGTCACCGTTTTGTTCGAGGGCGTGCCCAACTACCCGGACAGCTCCCGCATGGGGCAGGTTGTAGACAAGCACAAGGTCAACATCCTTTACACTGCTCCCACCGCGATTCGTGCCCTGATGGCGGAAGGCGAGTCCTGCATGAACGGCACCACCCGCGACAGCCTGAAGCTGCTGGGCTCCGTAGGCGAGCCTATCAACCCGGAAGCCTGGGAGTGGTACCACCGGGTCATCGGAAACAGCAAGTGCCCCATCGTGGATACCTGGTGGCAGACCGAGACCGGCGGTATTCTGATTTCTCCGCTGCCTGGTGCGATCGACCTGAAACCTGGTTCCGCGACTGTTCCGTTCTTCGGTGTCCAGCCGGCACTGGTAGACAACGATGGCAATATCCTCGAAGGTAAGACCGAGGGTAACCTCGTCATCCTGGATAGCTGGCCGGGCCAGATGCGCACTATCTACGGTGATCATGAGCGCTTCGTGCAGACCTATTTCAGCACTTACAAGGGCATGTACTTTACCGGTGACGGTGCCCGTCGCGATGAAGACGGGTACTACTGGATCACAGGTCGTGTCGACGACGTTCTGAACGTTTCAGGCCACCGTCTGGGTACCGCCGAAGTGGAAAGCGCGCTTGTCTCCCATGAGAAGGTCGCAGAAGCTGCCGTTGTTGGCTATCCGCATGACATCAAGGGTCAGGGCATCTATGTCTACGTAACGCTGGTCCATGGACAGGAACCTTCTGACGAGCTGAAGAAAGAGCTCGTCCAGTGGGTTCGCAAGGAAATTGGTCCTATTGCCTCTCCCGATGTGATCCAGTGGGCCCCTGGACTGCCCAAAACGCGTTCTGGCAAGATTATGCGGCGTATTTTGCGTAAGATTGCCGCTAACGAGCATGATCAGTTGGGTGATACGTCTACGCTGGCGGATCCAGGTGTAGTCGATGACCTGATCAGCGGTCGTGCGAACCAGTAACGCCTGTGAGTTACCAGGCCATGTACCTGTAAGGAATCTGTTGAATGGCACAAACAATTATCGTCGCTGATGATCACCCGCTGTTTCGCGCAGCATTGAAGCAGGCGGTCAGTCAGGCGGTGCCGGATGCCGAGACGGTGGAAGTCGACAGCATCAAGGCACTGCAGGCGGCGGTAGAGTCGCACCCGGATGCGGATCTGGTTCTCCTGGATCTCAATATGCCGGGCGCCCACGGCTTCTCCGGGCTCGTGTTCATGCGCGGGCAATACCCGGGGCTGCCGGTGGTGGTTGTGTCAGGATCCGAGGAACTGCAGGTCATGCGCCGCTCGATTGACTACGGCGCTTCTGGCTTCATTCCGAAGTCGGCGCCGCTGCCCACCATCACGGAGGCGATTCAGGCCGTCCTGGAAGGGGATGTCTGGTTGCCAGAGGGTGTTGCCGACAAGATCGAGCGGATGCATTCGGACGCGACCGACTTTTCCGAGAAACTGGCGTCGCTGACGCCGCAACAGTTCCGGGTACTGGGTATGCTGGCCGAGGGCCTTCTGAACAAACAGATCGCCTACGATCTGGATGTCTCCGAAGCCACCATCAAGGCCCATATCACAGCCGTGTTCCGGAAGCTTGGGGTGCGGAACCGCACTCAGGCGGTGATTGCGATCCAGCAGATGGAGATTGATCCATCGGATCAGTCCTTGTCTGGTAGCTGATTGGTTTTGATGGTTCGAATATAAAACGGGAGCCTTTTGGCTCCCGTTTTGTTTTTGGATGAGTGCCAGACACGGTTATTTGCTTCCAGCGTAACCCAATTCCTTGTCGACCAAATTGAACAGCTCGTCACCCTTGTGCCAGCGGTCGAAGTTCTCTAGGAACTGATCCGTCAGTGCGCGTTTCCAGCCGATGAAGTCGCCGGCCATATGGGCGGTCATGGTGACATTCTCCATGTCCCAGAGCGGATGATCTTCTGCCAGCGGTTCCTCTTCGAAGACATCGAGTCCTGCGCCGGCAATCTCGCCATTCCTGAGCGCCGTAATCAAATCATTGGTTTTGACGATCGGGCCGCGACCAATGTTGATCAGGCGGGCGGACTTTTTCATGGCCTTGAAGGCTTTCTCATCAAACAGGCCCTCGGTCTGGGGTGTCAGGGGGGCGGCAATTACCACGAAGTCCGCGTGGCCTAGCTGCTCATACAGATCGTCATTGCCGTGCACCGCCACGAAATCGGGATCCTCTTTTCTCGGCTTGCGCGCAATGCCGTGGGCGTTCAACCCGGCGGCGCCGACCAGGCGGCCGATCTGCCGGCCGATGGAGCCCGCACCGACAACCAGAACCTGCTTGCCCTCTGCCCGCTCTGTGTCCCGGTGCTTCCACTGGTGCTTTATCTGCAGCCGGATGGAGTTCGGGAAATCCTTGGCGAACATCAGGATGGTGCAAAGCACATATTCTGCAATGGTACGGTCGAAAATGCCCCTGGCATTGGTGACGGTTACATTGTCCTTGATCAGATCCGGGAACATCAGGGCATCAACGCCGGCACTGGTGGCGTGGATCCATTTCAGCTTGTCTGCCGTGTGCCACGCGGCCGCCAGGGCCTCTGTGCGAAAGTCCGTCACCATCATGATGTCGGTGCCCGGCAGGGTGTCGCGAAGGGTTGGTTCGTCACAGGCAAAACGCACATCGGCGCGGGCCCTGAGTGCGTCCATTCCCGGCGGTTCCTGCTCTCCCGGCGCGGTGAGAACGGTAACAACAGGTTTGCTGTGCTGAGTCATTGAGCCTCCGCCTTTTGTGATGAGTGACGATGTGTGACTGGTTGTCGCCCGTAGAGGGTATTCACAGTCTGGTCGGCAGGCACTGTCGGGTCAACTTGTGTGGCAACAGATTTTGCTCTGACAGCGGTGATGGCGGTACTTTCACGTACATTATCTATATGATTTTTTGTCTTGTAGAGGCCTGCCATACTGACTAACCTGCAGGGGTAGATTCTATTTGCCCCGTTTGCAGGAGGTGTTTATGGCAGAAGCCGCCAACAAAGAAACTGGCCAGACCAAACCGCGTAGAGTGAAGTACCGGAAAACGAAGGCCAGTTGGAACCCTGCGATGCAGGCGGTTCCGGTTCCTGGTATCCGGCGCATGGTGAACATGGCGGCCACCATGAAGGATGTCATTCATCTTTCCATCGGTCAGCCGGATCTGCCGACACCAAAGCATGTTATTGACGCCTACATTGATGCGCTCAATGCGGGACAGACCGGCTACACCATGGATGCGGGACTGCCGGAACTGCTGGTGGCCCTGCGTGACTACTACGGTAAGCGTTATAACCGGAAGCTGACCAGGGACAATATCCTGATCACCAGTGGCGCCACAGAGGCCATGTACCTGGCTATTTCCGCCACCTCTGCGCCCGGGCGCCAGTTTATCGTGACCGACCCGTCGTTTTTGCTTTATGCGCCCCTGATTCGTATGAACGGCGGTGAAGTAAAGTTTGTGCAGACCCGGGCAGAGAACAACCACCAGTTGGATCCTGATGAGGTCATCAAGGCCATGGGGCCCAGGACGTTTGCGCTGATCCTGAACAATCCCAACAACCCGACAGGTGCCGTGTACCCGCGAAGCACCGTGGAAACCATCCTGGAGGAATGCGCCTATCGGGGGATTCAGGTGTATGCCGATGAAGTCTACGACCATCTGATCTTTGATGACGAAGACTTCGCCAGCGTGTTGAATTGCTCGATGGATCTGGACAACATCATGTGCATCAGCAGTTTTTCAAAAACCTACAGCATGGCGGGCCTGAGGGTTGGCTGGGTGATTGCCAGCCAGGCGGCCATCAAATCTCTGCGTCGCTTCCACATGTTCACCACCTCCGTGGCTAATACGCCGTCCCAGTTTGCCGGCGTCGCAGCACTGACCGGTGACCAGCAGTGCGTTCGCGATATGGTAGATATCTACCGTGAACGTCGGGATAAGGTGGTCGAGCTGGTGGATCAGACGCCCTATATGACCGGTTACAAGCCCGGCGGTGCTTTTTTTGCGTTCCCGGACCTTCCGCCCCATGTCGATGGTTCGGATCTCGCCCTGCGGATGCTGAAAGAGACTGGCGTCTGTATGGTGCCCGGTGATGCCTTCGGTGAAGGGTGCACAAACGCCGTGCGCATTAGCTTCTCCACAACCTGCGAGAAACTGGAAGAGGCGTTTGATCGCGTCATCCCGTGGATGGCCAAGCAACAGTTCTGAGGTGATGCCATGTCAGCCCTGGACTCGGTATTGATTCAGTGCCCGTACTGCTGGGAGACGCTGGATATCAGCGTCGACCCGTCAGTTCCGGAACAGGAGTATGTCGAGGATTGTCAGGTCTGCTGTAGGCCCATTTTGTTGCGTGTGGTTTTTGATGACAATCTGACGCCTCATGTTGAGGCCCGGGCTGAAAATGAATAGTACGCCGCTGTATGTCTTTCGTGCGCTCCTGGTTCTGATGCTGATGCTCTCCAGCGGCTGTGCCAGTCTGTCGCCCTATTCGATTTCTGAAGGTGAGTTGGAGAACCATCTACGGGATGTGGTGAGCGAATTTGATCGCAACCAGTTGAACAGCGGTTCGCCGCTGAGCCTGAGTCTGGACGACGCCGACATTACCCTTGGGCCCGATGGCCGGGACGTGGCAGTGATCGACCTGAGGGGGCAGGTGGCCCTGAATGCATTGATGGCCAAGCTGCCCGTTGATATTGCCTTGAAGGTAGAGGGAGCGCCAGTTTACGACAGTTCGGAGAAAGCCATCTTCATAAGGCGATTGCAGCTTCTTGAAAGCAGTATCGAATCGCCGTTCTTCAAAGGGGATCTGAAGCCCGTGACCGATACGGTGATGCGGCTTGTTGCCCAGATGCTCGAGACCATGCCGGTGTACCGGCTGGACGAAACAGATTTCGCCCAGCGCATGTTCGGAATGATGCCTGTTGATGTGCGGGTGGCGCCTGGCCGGCTTGAATTCGTCATGGCCGACCAGTAACCCGGTTTCATTGGGACAGTCGTTGGCAGATCGCTGAGCCAATTTCCTGAGTACCTCTCCTGGTACCGGAGTTTTCTGCAAGGTCTGCGGCAACTGCATCGAACAGCTCCTTGCCAGCCGCGGCAATGGCAGGGTCTTTGCGGCCCAGCCACTCGAGCATGCGGGCAGCGGTAAAGAGCATGGCGGTGGGATCGGCCAGGCCCTGGCCGGCAATGTCCGGCGCGCTGCCATGGGTAGGTTCGAACATAGAGGGCATCTCCGGATCCGTCGGGTTCAGGTTGCAGGAGGGCGCCACGCCCATCCCCCCTGACAGCACCGCAGCGAGGTCTGTCAGAATGTCCCCTTGAAGGTTGCTCGCGACCACCACGTCAAATGCCCAGGGGCTTTGCACGAACTTCATGCAGGCGGCGTCCACCAGCTCATGGTGTGTGGCTACATCCGGGTATTCTTTGCTGATCTCGTCAAAGGCCTCGGTGTACATATCCCCCCAGTAGCGCAGTGCGTTGCGCTTTGTCACCAGGCACACCTGGCTTTCACAGGTTCTGCCATCCAGCGTCCGGAATGTCCGTGTGCGGCCCTCCGTAACCCGGTCTGCGGCACGATTTCGGGCCTGTTCAAACCCGTAACGGATGATCCGATCGGTTGCCTTGCGTGTAAATACTTCCATCTGGGTGGCCACTTCATCCGGCGTGCCCTTGCGCAAGCGGCCACCCTGGCTGACGTACTCACCCTCGGAGTTTTCCCGAATCACCAGCATGTCGATGTCCTTGGCGCGCTCATCTGCCAGGTACTGGCGGGCGCCGGGCAGAAGCCGGGCCGGACGTTCGCAGACCCACTGGTCGAACCCTTTCCGCATGTCCAGCAGGGGCGCCAGTGAAATGCTGTCCGGCAGCAGGTATCGGTCCGGATCGTCCACAGGGCCGGGATCGCCAAGGGCGCCCAACAGGATGGCATCGTACTTCTGTAACTGCGCCAGGGCATCCGTTGGCATGGATTCGCCATGCTCCTCGTGCCAGGCGTGGGATGGCCATGGAAACCGTGTCCACTCGAGTTCCAGTCCGTGTTTGGCGCGCAGGGTCTCGAGGCAGCGCACAGCCTCGGCCACCACCTCTGGGCCTATGCCGTCGCCCGGGGTTACAGCTATGCGGGTAGATTGGGCCATTCGGGAAACTCCTTTTGTGGACAGACACGTATAAACGACAAACCCCAGTTTAGTCATGTAAACAGGGGATGCCACCGTTTGACATGCTTTAACCAGAAAGTCGTTTTACCAGGGAGGGGATCGCAGCTATATTGGGTTAAAAATATGCCTTATAAACAGAGCAAAACCGCCAGAAGTGAATTCAGGAGTTGAAGTGAACCAACCCGCAGTACTGTTTGACGAGTCTCATTGCGAGCAATGCGCCTGTGGAGAGGGGTTGGATTTTTCCTTTACCTTCGCATTCCAGCCCATTGTTGACGTTCTTAACAAATCTGTTTACGCCTACGAGGCCCTCGTAAGGGGCACCGGAGGAGAGGGTGCCATGAGCGTTCTCTCGAAGGTGAATGAGCGCAACCGCTATGCATTTGATCAGGTTTGTCGCGTCAAGGCGGTCAAGCTTGCCGCCAGGCTGAAAATGGAGACAATGCTCAGCATTAACTTCATGCCCAATGCGGTATACAAAGCCGAGTACTGTATTCGTACTACGCTTGCCGCTGCGAAAACCTACAACTTTGATACCCGCAAAATCATTTTCGAGCTTACCGAGGACGAACAACTGACGTCCACGTCTGTCGACCACCTCGTGTCGATCATTGAGGCGTACCAGGAGATGGGGTTCAGCACCGCCATTGATGATTTTGGTGCTGGCTTCTCGCGTTACAACATCATGATGGCCAGCCCGCCAAATCTCTTGAAGCTGGATATGGCACTGATCCGCGATATCGATCGGGAGCCGAACAAGCAGGCCGTTGTTGCCGGCATCATTACCATGATGACCCAGCTTGGCGGCCAGATAATCGCTGAGGGCGTCGAAACCAAGGAAGAATATTTCTGGTTGCGTTCCCAGGGAATTAATCTCTACCAGGGCTATCTGTTTGCCAAACCGGGGTTTGAATGTCTTCCGGAGCCCGAGTTTCCGGCCTGAGCGGCCTCTAGACTGACAGGAACAACACCTTGCTATACCGAATGATCACCATTGTCGGCGGACTGGTTTTTGTCATCATCCTGTTCGCCCTGATCTGGTTCTTCTGCAAGAAATTTCTCGAGCACCATGGCGTCACCGACCAGGTCAAAGACCGCGCCATGGTTCTGGCTACCTGGACCTTTGCCGGCATCAGCGTTGGGCTGGTGTTCGCGGTAGTCGGTGCGTTTGTACTCGGCCCCTGGGCTTTCTACCGAACCCTGAGGGGGCATGATGTGGAAATATCCGATGGCGCCGCCGTCTGGTGGGGACTTGGGATCGTAGTCGCCGCCCTGGGTATCACCGCTATTGGATTTTTCGGTTTCCTTATGGTGGTTGGTGCCTACTGAGGCTCAACTGATAGCCTTCAACTGCTCCCGGAACCAGATCAGCGCCGGTTCTCTCTCGTAAGCCTTGTGCCAATACAGGTGCACGTCGATGGATGGCAGGTTTGCGGGCGGGTCCATGATCCGAATGTTGGCTCGCTCCGCAATGATGCGAGCGTAAGCTTCCGGCATGGTCAGCAGCAGATCGGTGTCCTCCACAACTCTGCAAGCGGCGTAATAATGCTGGCACCTTAGCCGGATACTGCGCTGTACGCCCAGCCTCGACAGCTCAAAGTCTTCAATTCCGGGGCCCTCGGTTCTTGAAGATACCAGCACGTGTTTCGCGGACAGATACCCTTCCATATCCAGAGCCTCTGTTGCCAGCGGATGTCCTTCCCGGGCCAGAACCACCAGGCGGTCGCGCCGCAGCAGTTCATGGGAAGTCTGGTTGCTCACGGGCAATAACACATCCACGGCAAAATCCAGTTTGCCGGCGGCCAGTTGCGTCTCCATGTCACGCCGCGCGATCCGCTGGCTGACGATCTCCAGTTCCGGGTAGGCGTCCAGACGCGCCATCAGGCGGGGCAGGAAGGTGGATTCCAGGATATCCCGCAACCCGAGCGAATAGGTCTTGCGCTGGGTGGCCGGATCGAAAGCATGAAACTGGTTTACGGCGCCCTGGATCTGGGTGAGGCCCGGCCGCATGGACTCGAGGAACCGTCGGGCCAATGGCGTTGGCACCATCTGATTGCCCTGGCGGGTAAACAGCGGATCATCAAAATGGTCCCGGAGCCGGGAAAGCGAATGACTGACCGCAGGCTGTGTCAGATGCAGTGCCCTGGCCGCGCGGGTCAGGCTGCCTTCCCGGTAGATGGTGTCAAATACGTGCAACAGGTTCAGGTCCAGGCGGTTGAGAGCCATGAGCGGGATCCATTCTTTAGATATTTGGAATAAGTTTGGTTAATACTAAACGATAAGAATAATTCAGTCGCGTAATAGTTTAGTCATCCCTAGACTGGTCTCAACGTGATTATTCCGTGCACGCCACTGTGCAACCGTTAGCGAGGAGACGGCGATGGATTTCAATATTTCCGAGAAAGGACAGGATTATCTCAACCGCGTGAAACAGTTCATGAAGGATGAGATTTTTCCCATCGAAGAACAGTACCACAAGGAGCTCGCCTCCCTGGATAACCGTTGGGTTGTGCTGCCGATCATCCGGGAGCTGAAGGAAAAAGCCAAAGCCCAGGGTCTTTGGAACATGTTCTTCCCGGACGAAAAATACGGCTGTGGTCTGCTGAACTCCGACTATGCCCTGATTGCCGAGGAAACCGGGCGCAGCTTTATTGCGCCTGAGATCTTCAACTGCAATGCTCCAGACACCGGCAATATGGAAGTGCTGATCCACTATGGCTCTGAAGAGCAGAAAGCCGAGTGGCTGCCACGGCTGCTCAGCGGCGAGATCCGCTCTGCCTTCTGCATGACCGAGCCTGCTGTGGCCTCGTCTGATGCCACTAACATGGAAGCAACCGCCATTGTCGAAGGCGACGAAGTGGTTCTGAACGGTCGCAAGTGGTGGAGCACCGGTATCGGGCATCCCGACTGCAGGGTTGCCATCTTCATGGGTCTGACGGATCCGGATGCGCACAAGCATCGCCGTCATTCCATGGTGCTGGTGCCGCTGGACACCCCAGGCGTGAAGATTGAGCGCATGCTCCCGGTATTCGGTGAATACGACGAACCCTATGGTCATGGCGAAGTGCTGTTCGACAACGTCCGCCTGCCCAAGAGTGCATTCATCGCCGGGCCGGGCCGCGGGTTCGAGATCGCCCAGGGGCGCCTTGGGCCGGGCCGAGTGCACCACTGCATGCGGGCGATCGGCGCGGCGGAGCGTACACTGGAGATTCTGATCAAGCGAGCCACCACCCGTGAGGCTTTCGGGCGACCGATCGCCAAGCTGGGCGGTAACCCGGACATCATAGCCAATGCCCGTATGGCCATTGAGCAGGCCCGTCTGCTTACGCTGAAATGCGCCTGGGCACTGGATACCAAGGGCATCATGGGGGCGCTTCAGGAAGTCTCCATGATCAAGGCGGTGATTCCGTCCATGCTGCAAACCATTGTGGATCAGGCCATTCAGATTCACGGTGGTGCCGGGGTCAGTGATGACGACTTCCCGCTGACGCAGCTGTTTGCCTATGCCCGTGTTTTACGCCTGGCGGATGGCCCGGATGAGGTGCATCGGGCTATGGTGGCCCGTCTTGAGCTGCGTAAATATAAAAATTAAGAACCTGAATCGGGAGTCTGGATTCGGCGGAAGGGTGTTTCTGAAACACGCTCCTTGCGGCACGTCCCTGTGACGCTTGGGCTCCGCCATCCATGGCTCCGCACAGTTTCAGAAACACCCTTCCGCCAAATCCGTCGTACTTCGGAGTTGGTTTCAGTTTTTAGCAAGATAACAGCGGGGAAGCATTGATGACTCAGAGAGTATTCATAACCGGAGGCGCGAGCGGACTTGGCCGCGCCATAGCACTGCGTTATGCCAAAGAAGGCGCCAAAGTCTGCATCGGCGACATTAACCCGGAGCAGGGTGTTGGCGTCGAAAAAGAGATTAATGCGGCCGGAGGCGAAGGCTATTTCGTCGAATGCGATGTTCGACGCCTGACCGATTTCGAGAAGGTCCGGGATGATCTCGTGAAGAAATGGGGTGGCGTTGACGTGGTGGTGAACAACGCTGGCGTTGCCTCTGCCGGTTCCATTGAAGATACCACCATGGCGGATTGGGAGTGGATTCTCGATATCAACGTGCTGGGTGTGGTTCGCGGCTGTAAGGCTTTCACGCCGCAGTTCAAGCAGCAGGGCTCCGGGGCATTCGTGAATGTGGCCTCCATGGCCGGGCTGATGCTGGCGCCTTTGATGGATAGCTACAATGTGACCAAGGCCGGGGTGATTGCTCTGTCCGAGACCCTGAGTCAGGAGCTTCGGGATGCCGGTATCCATGTGAGCTGCGTATGCCCGGCGTTTTTCCAGACCAATCTGACCAGCAGCATGCGCTCAGATATTCCCGGCATTCAGCAGAATGTGAACAAGCTGATGAAGCGGTCCACGGTGACCGCCGAGGATGTGGCCGAGGATATTTTCCGGTCGGTGAACAACAAGAGCTTCTGGGTGTTGCCCCATGCCAAGGAGCGCCGTATGTGGATGCTCAAGCGCCACGCGCCCAAGGCTTTTGACTGGCTGATGCATCAGGAAAGCAAGCGCTGGATGAGCAAGATGGGTGGCAGCAAGGCCTGAAGGCGCTGTCTGAAACTGAAGATTCAAGAGGAGAGTCCTGAATGACCCAGATTGACCAGGCCGTGGACATCCGCGAAGGCGAGGAGCTGGACACCAGCGCCGTAGACCGGTTCATGAAACAGGCGATTCCCGACCTGCAAGGCCAGCCAGAAATTCGTCAGTATCCGGGTGGCGCCTCGAACCTGACCTATCAGGTGGATTACGGCGAGCGGTCATACGTTTTGCGCCGGCCGCCGTTAGGCAAGATCGCCAAGTCCGCTCACGACATGCTGCGCGAGGCCAGGGTCATGCGGGCGCTCAAGCCGGTCTATCCCTACGTGCCCAACATTATCGCCATCTGCGACGATCACGATGTGCTGGGTTGCGATTTCTACGTGATGGAGCGGTTGAAGGGCATCATCCTTCGCCAGGACTTTCCGAAGGATTTCGAGCTCAGTGAAGCCGATACGCGAAAGCTTTGCCTGAACGTGATCGACAAGTTGGTGGATCTTCACCGCGTCGATGCCAAAGCGGCAGGCCTGGACAAACTGGGCAAGGGTGAAGGTTACGTGCAGCGCCAGATTGGCGGCTGGAGTGACCGCTTCCGCAAAGCCCGCACCGACGATGTGGGCGACTTCGAGCAGGTGATGGGCTGGCTGAACGAGAAGATGCCCGAAGACATTGCCCAGGTGGTGATCCACAACGATTTCCGCTTCGACAATGTGGTACTGAACCCGGACAACCCGTTCGAGGTAATCGGTGTGCTGGACTGGGAGATGGCCACCATCGGTGATCCCCTGATGGATCTGGGTAACAGCCTGGCTTACTGGATTGAAGCCGATGATGAAGGCCCGTTCCAGATGCTGCGCCGGCAGCCGACCCATCGACCAGGCATGCTCACCCGCAAGGAGGTGGTGGCGTATTACATGGAGCAGTCCGGCTTCAAGGTCGACAACTTCGACTTCTACGAGATCTACGGTCTGTTCCGGCTGGCAGTCATCATCCAGCAGATCTATTACCGGTTCTACCATGGCCAGACCAAAGACAAGCGTTTCGCAGCATTTGGCCATGCCGCCAATTACCTGGAGAAGCGCTGCCAGCGCCTGATCGCGGAGAGCTCCCTGTAATGGCGACGATTTATCTGGTTCGTCACGGCCAGGCCAGTTTCGGCAAGGAGAACTACGATCAACTCTCGCCCACCGGCTGGGAACAGGGCAGGGTGCTTGGCCGCTGGCTGGCAGGCAAGGTGGAACCGGCGGCGATTTTCGGGGGCGATCTGGAGCGCCACCGGGAAACCGTTGAAGCCATCGCCACCGGCTACGGGACAAAACTGCCGGATATGCAGGTGGTTCCCGGTTTCAATGAGTTTGACCACACCACTGTGGTGGCACGGTACCGCCCGGAGTGGAGCGACCGTGCGGTGATGGCGCGGGATCTCAAGGCGTTCCCCAAACCAGCCAAAGCGTTTCAGGAGGCCTTTGTGCACGCTGTGCACCGCTGGGCGTCAGGCGAGTATGACCATGAGTACGAGGAAAGCTGGCCGGACTTCAAGGCCCGGGTTCTGGCTGCGTTCGAGGAGATGATTGACTACGCCGATGGCGGAGACGTGCTGGTGGCGACCTCTGGCGGACCGATTTCCGTGATCACTCAGTATCTGCTTGGGCTGGATGACACCCGGGCACTCGGCCTGAATGAGGTGATTGCCAACACCAGCGTGTCGCGGGTCCTCTACTCCGGCCCCCGGCGCAGTCTGGCCGTTTTTAATAACTACAGCCACCTGGAAGCGGATGACCCCGCCCTGGTGACATTCCGATAGTGAATTGAGGTGAACGAATGAGCAGCAAGAACCTGTTTGATCTGACTGGCAAGGTTGCCCTGATTACTGGTGCCAGCCGTGGCATCGGCGAGAGCATTGCCCGGACCCTGGCCGAGTACGGCGCCCACGTAATCGTCAGTAGCCGCAAGATTGATGGTTGCGAAGCCGTTGCCAGCAGTATCCGGGAGGCCGGCGGCAGCGCCGAAGCCTACGCCTGCCACATCGGTGATATGGATCAGATTGAGAGTATCTGGGGGCATATTGAACAGACCCACGGCAAGCTGGACATTCTGGTGAACAACGCCGCTGCCAACCCCTATTTCGGCCCGATCGAGGACACCGACCTGGGGGCGTTTAACAAGACCGTGGATGTGAATATCCGGGGCTATTTCTTCATGTGCGCCCGTGGCGCCCAGATCATGAAGAAAGCCGGTGGCGGCTCAATTGTGAACGTGGCATCCGTGAACGGTGTAAATCCGGGTCACTATCAGGGCATTTACTCGGTGACGAAGGCCGCCGTGATTTCCATGACCAAATCCTTTGCCATGGAGCTGGGTCAGCAGAAAGTTCGCGTGAATGCGCTGCTGCCAGGGCTGACCGATACCAAGTTCGCCAGCGCCCTGACCACTAACGAAGCTATCAAGAAGCAGGCCATGGCCCACATCCCCATGAAGCGGGTGGCGGATCCGAGTGAAATGGCAGGTACAGTTCTGTACCTGGTCTCTGACGCCTCCAGCTATACGACAGGCGCCTGCATCAATGCTGACGGTGGTTACCTGACAGTCTGAGGGGAATCCAGCGTTCGCCCAGGGGGCAGATGAGAGTCTTCACCTGCCCCCTGGGTCAATCCGTCTGGAATATCAGGCCGGTGAACAGGTCAGTGCTTCAAAGTCGTTGTTGAGCTCGACCGCCCGATTCTGCAGATGGGTCAGGGTCGTTTCGTCTCCCGCCATAATCAGATCATGCATCAGCGAGGACATGGCAACGCGACTCTCCGCCATCATGGCTTTGTAGGCATTGCCCCGCACTTCCTCGGAATTCAGAATCAGGTATTCCAGTTCTGCCTCGAACGTCGGCTCGTCTCGTCTTTTCAATACTTCCAGTAGCGCCAGTTGCCAGTTCCTGCGACCCTGCAGCCAGATTTCGGTCTGAGCGCCCCGATTGGCCGACCATTGCCGAACGATGTCACGCTGCTCACCGTTCAACTCACCCAGCCAACGCCCAACCCGCTCAGCTGTTCTCTCGGCCCGGGCTTTCGCTGTCGCCTGCGGGGAATCGGCCAGGAACTCATTTTCCATTTCCTGCTGGCTTTGCACCATGTTGTCTGCCAGCTCACGCACCTGTTCGTCGCTCAGGCTTGAGAGAAGATTTGCCGCGACCGGTGTTGCCCGTTCAAGAAGGCTTGGGAAGAAACTGAAAAGCTGCTGCTGGTGGTATTCGACAGTAGCTTGATCGGGCAGGTTGTTGGATACGTCAGCCTCGAGTTCATCCAGCCAGGCTTGATAACGGGGCAGCTCGGCACTGCAATGCCATTGCCGCAAGTGCTCAATATCGTTGTTGAGCTGCTGTTTCTGGTCGGCCGTGAGCGTAACGTAGTCCTCAACCCACCACACAATGCCCCAGTCCGCGTATCGATAAGCGAGCTTGGTCGAACTGCAGCCAACCAGACCAAACGCCAGTACCAGAATGAGAATAAACGGTTTGAAAAGGCCGGGCGTCCTGAACAGAGCAGTATCCATGGCTCACCTGTCTTGGTAAAAAGGCGTATCGAAAAAAGATTGCAAGCTCACTATCATTCTAGGTTTGATTGATATGAGTGTACGACATATCACGCCTTTCAGATGCCGCTCCGAGAAACGCTGGAGCACCGTTGAGGAGAAGTCATGAGCAATATGAGACTTTCACGTCTACGCCAGCTGATTTTCGGCTTTTACATGTCCGGAATCATGTCACTGCTGATGTCCGGGGTGATCACCTTCATCAATACGGGCATCGACAGTGAGTTCCATTACCGGTGGGGACCGGCTTTTGTGGTCGCCTGGGCCGTTGCCTTCCCTCTGGTGACCTTCATCGCGCCGCTTGCCGGGAAGATGACGGAGTTCACCATGCGCAGACTTGGCTGATTGAGTACAGCTGTAAGCTTAAATGTTAAAAGATGCAAATCCGTTCTTTCTGACTCCCCGTAAATGCATTGACGCATGATTCACGGACTGAGTTTGTGCAGGTTCGAACCATTTAAATCCTGGTAATCAACCTCTACAAGTGGGGAACAGAAACAATGAATACAAAATACGCTTTACCAATGGTTCTAGCGGGCACTGTCATGCTATCCGGGTGTTGGCTTGATGACGATGATAACGACTCAGCAGATGCTGCAACGCAAACTATTTTGGAAATCGCCGTCGAAAATGAAAATACGACGATACTGGAATCTGCGGTCCTTGCAGCAGATCCATCTATTGCGGAACTGCTCGGCGGAGATGACGAGTTGACCGTGTTCGCGCCGACAGACGCTGCATTTCAAGCTCTGTTAGCTGACTTGGGCGTCGACGCGCCAACATTGTTAGGCAACACAGCATTATTAAATGCGGTTCTGCCTTACCACGTTCTCGCAACGTCAGTGGGTGAAGTGAAGGCAGACGCTGCTATTGGCGTCGCTCAAAGTCCGGTCCCACAAAACCTGGTTCCAACAGTGAACGGTGAAAACGTCGCGCTTTCAATTTCGCAGGAAAGTGGTGAAGACGTGTTGTACGTAAACACCTCTAGAGTAACGGGTCCTGATGTAGACGCGACTAATGGTGTTATTCACATTATCGACAAAGTGCTTCTTCCCCCGCCGAGCGATCTCAGTGATACAGGTTCAACGATTGCGGGTATTGTGACTTCGCTAGCAGGAGCTGAAGAAGCTGAGTTCACAACGCTACTAGCTGCACTCCAGACTGATGGCGCTTCCAATTTGCTAGCTGCAGCTTCGAATGAAAATGCGACTTTGACCGTGTTCGCGCCAACAGATGCCGCTTTTGCAACGTTGTTAGCGGAACTGAATCTCACGGCAGAACAGTTGCTTGCGGACGACAATCTGTCAACCGTTCTAAGCCAACATATTATCGGCACTAAGGTAGACTCTCTCACGGCATACGCTTCGAACGGCGGTACGGTAGCGAACCTGGCTGGCACCACCTTGAACGTTGATATACAAAACAACGCTCTGGTTATCGAGGGCAGCAACGTCACCGAAGCCCAGGTTGAGGCGTCCAACGGCGTTATTCATGTGATCGACAAGGTGATTTATACAGTCGACTAGTAGCCGAAGCACTGTTTCTTTGCTCAAAGCATGAGGGTTGGGCCGGCTGTTTCAGCCGGCCTTTTTATTGAATACTGGTTTCAGAGGTACCGGAAGCGGCATGTGAAATGGCAGTCCCGGTCGGCGGCCGGAAATGCAGCGAATACAGAATCCTGTCCAGCACGGCCTGGCCGTTCCAGGCTGGATCGTTATTTACCATCCCAACTACGGCCCAGGTTGTATTATTTGAATCTCGGGTGAAGCCGGCGATCGACCTGACGTTTTCCAAGTAACCCGTCTTGATGCGCCCTTCACCATCCATGCCGGTATTGCGAAGGCGGCGCGCCATGGTTCCATCCATCGCAATAATAGGCATGGAAGCCATCAGGTCCGCCGAATAAGCGCTGTTCCAGGCATGTTGCAGGATCTGTGCGCCCTGGCGGGCGGTGATGCGGCCATGTCGGGTGAGGCCGGCGCCATTGTCGATCACCATGCCGGCGGTGTTGATGCCTTTGTCTTCGAGCCAGTCATAGATCACCCGAATGCCGGCAACCCGATCATCGTTCTCATCTTCCAGACGGTTCTCCGCACCAATGGTGAGCAGCAGCTGGCGAGCCATGACGTTGCTGCTCCATTTGTTGATATCCCTCACCATGGTCACCAGATCCGGTGAGGTGGTTTTCATCACCAACCGAGCATCTTCCGGTGTAACCCCATTGAGGTCGCCGCCTGAGACCACGACCCCGAGGTCAGCCAGCAACGAGCGAATCAATGAGGCGCTGTACTGTTCATGGGGCAGCAGCGACAGGTAGGTGGTGGTTCGGCAGCCCTGGGGCAGCTCGCCGGTTACCCGGACAGTCACCCGATGGTCTTCATGAACAATGGGTTCCCATTCGAAACTTCTGCGCGACGGGCAGGGGCCCTCGGCGGTGGCAACCACGCGGTTGTCGATGACAATTTCGCCCAGGGAAGGTGTGCTCCAGGCCTGGGTGCCACGCTCGTCGGCGCGCACCTGGAAGTGCATAAGGTTAAGGTTTGTCAGGTAGGCGGAAGGTTCTACCAGGAATGGCGCGTGGGGGTTGTCGCCGTTATCTTCAAAGGTCGGAAAACCACCGTCCGCTTCAAAGTAGGTGCCATCGAGAATCAAGTCGCCTTCAATTCTTGTAATCCCCATACTGCGCAGCTCGCCGAGCGTAGTCCAGAGCCGTTCGATGGTGAGCTTGGGGTCGCCGCCAAAACGGATATAGAGATTGCCTTTGAGGGTGTCGCCGGCCATAACACCGTCGGTCAGGAAATCGGTATCCCAGTGGTGATTAGGGCCGAGAACCTCGAGGGCCGCAAAGGTTGTCACCAGTTTCATGATGGAACCGGGGCTCATCAGCGCATCGGCATTGATGTACTGATTAATGCCGGGCCCATTCAGCGGAATGGCGGCCATGCTCATGGCATCTTCATTATGGAGGGACTGGAGCGCGTAATCCTGAAGCTCGTTCGTCCAGAGGCGATTTCCCGAGAAACCGGAATCGTCATTTTCGGCGACCACAACGGACGGGGTGGTAATCACGGCAAGGGCCGCGAGGGATACCAAAAGAGACCGTCTGATTCCAGAACCTGTTTTTTCTCTACTTTCAGAACGCCGCATACCCGGGGCTACCATGATCGCTATCCAGTGAGTTCCTATAGATCAACAATAGCCCATCCGGGCGGTTTGTACTATGCAGAAAAGCTCTACATGACGTTAAAAAATGGCAGTAGTGTCGTTGTTTGTATTGAACTTTTGTGACGCGATGTAAGTGCCCTTTCGAATCATGGAGTTAGGTGGATAAAAATTAACCTTCGGGGTGTCAATGACTTTGTTATCGGATTTATGGGTGCTTTTTCCGGCATTTGAGTCATGGAATTCGCGGCTAAAAGGGCGTTTCCTGATGAATGTGTAACCAAGTGTTCCGAAAACAACAAAAGGAGGGCACCATGATTGGTATTCCACTGGGGCTTTTGGCAGCCAATGGCGTGGAATGGGTATTCCATAAACACATTCTTCATCACCTGGGCCGGAACCGGGCGAGTTTCTGGTCGTTTCACTGGCATGATCATCACCGCAATGTACGCCGAAATGGCTTCCTGGATGACGACTATCGCGAACCGCCCCTGACCTGGAACGCCCAGACCAAGGAGGTGGCTGCCCTGGTTGCGGGGGCAGCAGCAGTCACCCCGTTGCTGCCCGTCGCACCCTTTTTTGTGGGTACCCTCTACTACAGCGCCTGGAATTACTACCGGGTACATAAGCGCTCACATCTGGATCCTGACTGGGCGAGGGAGAACCTGCCCTGGCACTATGATCACCATATGGGGCCGAACCCCAACGCCAACTGGTGCGTGACCAAACCCTGGTTTGATCACATCATGGGTACCCGTGAGCCAATGGAAAATCGTCAGATTGCGTGATAATGGCGTGGTCTCCAACAAAAGGTTTGTTTATGTCGAAAATGCTGTCTCATAACGTCCACGTGCTGGGCTCGGTCGCGACATCGTCGCTCACTGCGTGGCGCGGTTGCCTGGTGGTCAAAAACGTGCCACAGCCGGACAAGCCGATCGTGCTCTACGACATGGAGGGCTGTCCGTACTGCCGTCGCGTTCGTGAAACCCTGACCGCCCTTAACCTCGATGTCGAAATCAGACCCTGCCCGAAAGGCGGGTCGGTGTTCCGGGCCCAGGCGGAGGCGCTGGGAGGCCGGCAACAGTTCCCCTTGCTGGCGGACCAGAACACGGGCACGGTCATGTACGAATCCGAGGAAATCATCGAGTATCTGTTCCGGCAATATGCCGGCCGGTCGGTGCCGTCCTACTATCGTGGTCGGGTCTGGCAGCCGGTCCTGGGCTCTGTAGCCTCGGTAACCAGCGCCATGCGGGGGCTGAGGGTCAGCCAGGGCAAGCGGCCGGAGCAGCCATTGCACCTCTGGAGTTTCGAGGGCAGTCCGTTTTCACGTCTGGTGCGTGAGCGGCTGTGTGAGCTGGAAATTCCGTATACCTTGCACAACCTGGGCAAGGAGCACTGGACAGAGATCGGGCCGGCGAAGCAGCGCATCAAGCCGGGGCCCTATACGCCGATTCCCGGTGGCAAGCGGGATGCGTTTTTCCAGGTGCACAAGCGGGTTCAGGTGCCCTATCTTGAAGACCCCAACACCGGGGAAGGCCTGTTCGAGTCTGCCCGTATTCTGAAATATCTTGATGCCCACTACGGGAACTGACCTGCGACGAAGACTGTCAGCTCTCGAGTAGTCGCATGGGCGGGTCATCCCTTTGCCAGACACGCCGTAAATACTTCCATGTAGGCTCGGTCGGGCCATCCCTGGCCCTCCACGGTCTGTCAAAGGGATGACCCGCCCATGCTTTGGCACCTTGTGCTATTCGCACGGAAATTCGTTGCGGAGGGAATGGAGGCATGGCTGACAGGTTCAGTAGAAGACAGTTTCTCATCACTGCGGGGCTTGCCGGGCTCGCTTTGAAATCTCCGGTTCTGTTCGCAAACACATCGGGAAGCACTGCGTTATCTCCCATCATGCGCCGGATTCCCGGCACAGACGAATCCACCCCTGCAATCGGCATGGGCACCTGGATCACCTTCAACGTTGGTGGTGACGAACAATTAATCGCCCAGCGCATTGAGGTTCTGAAAACCTTTTTCGAGCTCGGCGGCACGGTGGTCGATGGCTCGCCGATGTATGGCAGTGCTGCAGATGTAATGGGCGAGGCGCTGAACGCTCTGGACGGCCACGACCGGATTTTTGCAGCTACCAAGATCTGGACCGGCGATGAATCAGAGACCCGGGCGGAGGCGGCGCGTTCGAGCAGGCGTTGGGGTGTTGATCAGTTCGATTTGTTGCAGGTGCACAATCTGTTGGGTTGGCAGGGGCATCTTGAAACCCTCAAGCAGATGAAGGCCAACGGTGAGGTTCGGTATATCGGCATCACCACGTCTCATGGTCGACGGCATCGGGAGTTTGCACAGATCATGGAGCGGGAGCCGCTGGATTTCGTGCAGCTGACCTACAACGTTCTGGACCGGGAGGTTGAGGACCGGTTGCTGCCAATGGCGGAGGAGCGCGGAATCGGGGTAATTGTCAATCGTCCATTCCAGGGTGGTTCGCTGTTCCGTCGGTTCCAGTCGGAGCCGCTTCCCGATTGGGCCGGGGAAGCTGGTGTTGGCAACTGGGCGGAGTTTTTCCTCAAGTACATTATTTCCCATCCGGCGGTGACCTGTGCCATTCCGGCGACCAGTAAGGTCGAGCACATGAAGGAAAACATGGGGGCGCTTTACGGCAAGTTGCCTGATGCCGATCAGCGCCAGCGAATGGCGGATTACGTGAGGTCGCTGTGAGTGGGGCTGACTGGCTGAGCTACTCGCTTCAGGATTTCGTGATGTTCGGGCCACAGGTTTTTCTGCGGCTGTTTGTTCGGATCAACCAGGATCTCTGGCCCTGGCAGTTGCTGGCGGTGATTACTGCCATTTTTATACCGCAGTTGATTCTGAGGCAAAACATAGCGGCACGGCGTTTGGCGGTCGGTCTGATGGCGCTCGCCTGGATTGTCAGCGGTTACGGGTTTCTGGTTGGCTATTTCGGCCCCATTAGCTGGCCGGCGGCGTGGTTTGGTTGGGCCTTTGTGGCTCAGGGCCTGTTGCTTGCAGCTGCCGTATTTGCCGGCGGCATTCATAACAGCAGGTTTTCGGTTGGGGAGTTTGCCGTACTCTGGCTGATTGCCGTCTGTGGATTGCCTTGGTTAGCGATAGCTGATTCAGGCCAGTGGCATGCGGTCGCTCTGTTCGGCTTAGCGCCCGGCACTACTGCTGCGGCCGGCGCGCTGGCCTTGGCACTCATGACCAAGACTTGGCGCTGGCTTTACCTGCCGCTTCTGGTGTTGTGGAGTCTGTTCAGTGCCGCCCTCTTATGGGTGCTTCAGACCTGGTGGTTGCTTGTCACCCCGGTGGCTACGCTCTTGCTGGTTGGAGCCGGCTTCTGGCTCAGTCCCAGGACGGCGCAAAATCCGGATTAGCGATGCGTTCGTTGCGGTCCAGTGCATCGATGGCGCGGATTTCCTCCTCGCTCAACTCAACCTCCAGCGCCTCCAGGTTAGCCTTCTGGTGGCCGGGCCGTGTTGAGGAGGGAATCGGCACAACGCCTCTCGATGCCACCCAGGCAATGGCCACCTGGGCCGGCGTCAGGTTTCGCTCAGCGGCAATGCGCTGCAGTGTTTCGTCCTCCATCACCTTACCGACTGCCAGCGGCATATAGCCGGTCACGGTAATGCCGAGCTTCTGGGCATGTTCCACCACCTTGCGGTTGGCCAGGAACGGATGCACTTCTACCTGATTGGTGAAGATGGGCGTGTCGCCCAGTATGGCTTTCGCCTCATCCATCTGGGCACAGGTAAAGTTCGAAATGCCGATGTGCTCTGCCAGACCCTCGCGCTGGGCATCCCTCAGGGCGCCGAGATACTCCTTCATGGGCACTTCGTCACCGGGCGATGGCCAGTGGATCAGCGCCAGATCCACATGGTCGGTTTTGAGCCGTGCGAGGCTGTCATGGAGGCTGTTGATCAGATCGCTGGCGTGCAGCTGGTCGTGCCAGATTTTGGTGGTCAGGAAAATTTCCCGGCGCGGAATACCACTGGAGGTAATGCCATCACCAACTTCCGCTTCGTTTCCATACATCTGGGCAGTATCGATATGGCGGTAGCCCAGGGACAGGGCGCTCTTGACGGCATCACGGGCGTCGTTGCCCTTGAGCCGGAAGGTTCCCATGCCGATCTTCGGAAGTGCGCTGAATGACATAATGTCCTCCTTAGCGAGTAGTGTGTTCTTAAAGTGGTGCCGGCAGACTGGTTCTTCAAGTGGCCGCCGGGTATCATCGCGCCTGAATCAACCTCTGAGCCGAACCAGTGAGGCCCGTACCATGTACACCGGTCGTTGCCTATGTGGCGATATCTGTTTTGAATACGATGGCCCTATCGGCCCGGTTGCCCTATGCCACTGCAGCCAGTGCCGGCGCGCCCACGGTAGCGCGTTCTCGGCCAGCGCGCCGGTGCAGAAGGTGAGGTTCCGGTTCGTAACCGGCGAAGACAAGATTACCGAGTTCGAATCGCGTCCCGGCAAGTACCGGGGCTTCTGCAGCCGTTGCGGCAGCCAGCTTTACAGCCGTGTTGACGCCATTCCCGGCATACTGCGCCTGCGGGTTGGCTGTATCAACGAACCCCTGGGCAAGGGGCCGGCCCAACATGTGTTTGTGGGCTCAAAATCCGACTGGTTCGAGATTACCGACGAGCTGCCACAGTTTGAAAAGACTGAACGAACCAACGATCCTCACTGAAGCGGTACCATCCGATAGACCTTGCCCCTTGGTGAATCTGTCAGTAACCACAGGGCGCCGTCAGGGCCCATGCGTACGTCACGAATACGCTCGCCGAGATCGGTCAGCAGATCTTCCTCTTCTGTTACTTCTCCGCCCTGAATGCGCAGGCGAACCAGCTTGCGCATTTTGAGTGCTCCCACGAACAGATCCCCCTGCCATTCCGGGAATAGGTCACCGGTATAAAACGCCATGCCAGATGGCGCAATGGACGGATCCCAGTAATGAAGTGGCTGGGCCATGCCTTCCTTTTCGGTCTCGTCAGTGATGGGCAGGCCAGAATAGTGGATGCCGAAGGTAATTGTCGGCCATCCGTAATCGGTTCCTGCCCGGATGATGTTGATTTCGTCGCCACCCCGGGGACCATGTTCGTGGCTCCATATTTCGCCCGTTTCCGGGTGGATCGTCATGCCCTGGATATTGCGGTTACCGGTTGTATAGAAGGTATCGTTAACGCCGCTGGTGTCGAGGAAAGGATTGCCGGGCGCGGGACCGCCGTCAGTCGTAATCCGGTGAACGCCACCGGCATCATCACCATTGTCCTGGGCCCGGTCCATCTCGCCGCGGTCTCCCACTGCGATGTAGAGGTTGCCGTCCCGGTCGAATTCCATTCGACCGGCGAAGTGCCGACTTGTGTTGGAGCGGGGCAGGGCTTCAAAAACAACATCAACACCCGTAAGGCGGTCGCCTTCCAGCCGGGCGCGAGCAACACGTGTGGTCATGCCTTCCCGGTTTCGGTGGGCGTAGCTCAGGAACAGCACCTGATTCTGCTCAAAGTCCGGGTGCAGAATAACGTCCAGCAGGCCGCCCTGGCCGGATACGACGAGCTCGGGTACTCCACTGATGGGGTCAGTCACTAACGAGCCGTTCCGTATTATTCGCAGCTTTCCTTCCCGTTCTGTCACCAGCATGGAGCCATCCGGCATAAATGCCAGGCTCCAGGGGTGTTCGAGATCCTGTGCCACGGTCTCCAGGCGAAAATCCGACTTATCGGAGGAAAAGGTCTGGTCTGCCATGCTGGAAACGGCAACCAGCATTAAGCTGCCTGTCAGCAAAAGATGTTTGAAGATACCCATTGGACCCTCCGTTCTTACC
Source organism: Marinobacter sp. BW6 (assembly GCF_008107725.1). GTDB lineage: Bacteria > Pseudomonadota > Gammaproteobacteria > Pseudomonadales > Oleiphilaceae > Marinobacter. The sequence goes on along the minus strand of NZ_VIRN01000061.1, from coordinate 350,499 downwards.
GGTGCCATTAGAACACTCAGAGTAGCAGTTGAAGCGGGCTTCGCCGAGGCGCGGCCCCGCTACCAAGAGTATAGGGCTGCCGATAAAGTACGGATCATCGATGGGCTATTGCAAATAAAAACCATTCGCATTAATGTGAGGATTAGTTGTTAAACGTCAAACGGGAGGAAAGGGAATGGCACCCGAACAGGAAATGATTGAGGGTTTGAAACTGGCGGCAGGGGCCGGTGTGCTTATCGGCCTGGTTGCCATTGGCCTGGCGTTGTCGTCCGCTCTTGGGACATGAGTGCAGCGAGTCGCTCCTTGCGATGTACGCCACAGGTACCGCAGTAGCCGCCCTCTGGAAGAAGGTATTTCAGGCAGCACCCCTTGCGTTGGGGGAGTGCAGCGGCCTGCTTACCAAACACGGCCGGGATCCAGTCGATAAAGTGGTGTGCGTCGTTCTGAAACTGCTCCAACCAGCCTTGCGCCAACTGGCAAAGTGCTTGCGGTTCGGCCCGGTTCCACACGGCTGAGAACGGCGCTCCCAATCCCAGCCCCATACTGCTCCAGTAAGCGCCGGGACTGACGCCCAACTGGCGCCGGAAGACCGGGTACCATTCAACTGTCATCTCTCCTGCCGACCGGACAAAGGTCTCTTCATCAACCTGGTCCCCTCCCGGCACCTGAAACCATCGCGATGCGGCCTGTGTCTGTTTGTTCGCGGGGGCCAGGAATATCCGATTGGCATCAGGTAGAGGCGTTTGGCCGTCACGGAATAGCCTAAGGGTCAGAGGCGCAATGACGCTGAGGGCCAGATCTTGCTGCAGGACAGAAAGAAAGGCGCGCAGGGCTCGTGGTCCGGCGCTATCTGGGTAGTCGGTGGCAACCTGGCGGGCCAGCAGCGATGGCTGTTCAAGGCACTGGGCCAGGGAGAAGAGGCCGGGTCGGGCATCGGCCGACGCTTGCAGCGCCTCGTTCACAACCGATTCCCCATCCAGTCCTGACTGGCTCAGGAGAAGGCTGTATTCCCGAGCCCACGGGCCGACCGCGGGGTTGCGGTCAGGCTCTGCCATGGTGGCTCAACCCCCAGAGGAAATACAGGCCGCCGACCAGAGCGGCCAGCAGTCCGGCCGGCAGTTGGTTGGGGTAAACCACGATTCTGGACAGGTAGTCGGCGACTCCGAGCAACAAACCGCCTGCGAGGGCAGCAACAACGAGCTGTCGGCCAACGGTTTGCTGGCCCAGAACTCTTGCCAGATGGGGAGCAATAAGACCTACAAAACTTAGCGGGCCTATCACGACCGTCGCCGAAGCGGTCAGCAACGCTGCTAATAGAAGCAACACCAGGCGTACTTTCTTCACCGGCAAGCCCAGTGAGCTGGCCGATGTTTCGCCCAGGGGAAGAATACTCAAGGGGCGGATTATCACTAACAGTCCGGCCGAAATCAGCACAGTGAGCGCCAGCAGACCCAGTGCTTCGGTCTCCGAAACCAGCCAGGTTGAACCGTACATCCAGTTGAGCAGTTGTGAAGCTACCGTACCGCCAGAAGCCATGACCAGGCGAAGTCCCGCATCCATGAACACATAAAGAGCAAGTCCACCCAGGAGAAGCTGGTTGCCGGCAAACCGGTGCTTGCGGGCAAGCATAATCAGCAACCCCAGCGCAGCGGCAGCACCCAGGGTGGCCGCTCCCAGCTGTCCTGCCCGGCCAATATCGGCACCGAACAGAACGATCAGAACCATGACCACCGCCGCGCCACCGCTGATGCCGAGCATTTCCGGGCTGGCCATGGGATTGCCTGTCATGCGCTGGATCAGTGTTCCCGCAAGGCCCAGGGCCACGCCGGCAAGAATGGCAGCCATTAATCTGGGGCCGCGCCAGACCCAGGCGTCGTTCCATTGGGCGATCGGGGTCCAGCTCCACTCATTGAGCCCGGGAGACCAACCCATGGAGATGCCGATCGTGAGCAGAAGCAGCGCGGCAATGGCACCGCCAATCACAGGCGTGGAGCGTCTTTTCGGCAGAAAACCGCCGGGGCTGTCATCCTGTCCCGGCATGTGGTGGGTGTTCTTCAAACCCTGCAGGGCCAGCAGGATAATCGGCCCGCCAATCAGGGCGGTGGTCGTGCCGGTTGGCACCAGTGATCCGTCGCCCCAGGTGGATGCCCAATGGGCGAGGGTATCTGCCAGCAACAGCAGACCCGCGCCCAGGAGGCTGCTCCAGATCAGCCGCTCAGAAAGGGTGCGAGCACCCAGCAGTCTCGCCAGCACCGGTGCCGCAAGACCGATAAAGGCCACGACACCGACCCGGCTGACGACGGTGGCACTCATCAGGACCACCAGAAATAGCGCCAGCACCCGAATCAGACCGACCTTGGCACCGAGGGATCGAGCGGAGGTCTGCCCGAGTTGCATGACCTGAAGCGGGCGCATCAACAGGACCATTAACATGCCCAGCACCAGTACCCGGGGCCAGAGTTCCATAAACGGTTGCCAGTTATTCTGGACCAGCGAGCCCGCTCCCCAGATGAATAGATTGCCCAGCCATTCGCCCTTGAGTAACAGGAACGCCATATTGACGGCGCCCAGGAAAAAGGTGACGACAAGACCGGCCAGTATCACGGTGACCGGTGAAAAGCCCAGGCGCCAGGTCAGCGCGATAACCAGTCCGATCGCCAGCAACCCGCCGGAAACCGCCACCACATCCGGACTGAACGCCAGCAACCCGGGAAAGAACATGGTCGCTACTGTTACCCCGAACTGGCCGCCGGCTTCCACGCCCAGGGTTGTGGGCGAGGCGAGAGGGTTACCAAGGATCTGTTGGGTAACGGCGCCGGCGAGGCCAAGACCAAAGCCAATGAGGACCGCAATGGCGACCCGGGGGGCCCAGCTGTAATGGGCCAGTACCGAAGCGTAATCGCTGCCTTCAAACGTCCAGAAGGCGGCGATGAGCGCGCCCGGGTTGAGCTGACCAAGCCAGGGTGCCGCGCTCGCGAGAAATGCACCACACCAGATCAGCGCTGCAGCCACTGGCAACCTTGCTGGCAGGGATGGCTGAGCGACCGGGCTGCTTGCGGATTCAGCGTACATTGTCTGAACCTCCTTCCAGCAGGCCATCGGCGAGTAGCGTCGCCAGCCGCTTGACCGGGAAGACCCCGCCGAACGGCCAGACCGGATCGATCTGATATATTTGATCGCGCTGAACCGGTGGCAGGTAGGTCCAGAAAGGGCTTTTTGCCAGGGTGTCAGACAACCCGGGCAGGGTCGGAGAAATGACAACGATGCGGCTGTCCTGGTAGGGCGCAAGGGCTTCAAGCCCGACGACCGAGAACCCCCAGTAATTCCCGGGGTGGGGCCAGGCGTTCTCCAGGTCAAGGGCGTCCAGGGCGCTCTGGAAAAGACCATTGGGTGCGTAAACACGAACATGGCGGTCGTCCAGAAAGTTCACCAACGCCACCGGCCGGTCCGTGAGGCCGGCGTTCTCAAGACGTCGCCGTTGGGTTAGGAGGGTCTGGTCGATGCCTTCAAGAACGGCTTTTGCACGCTCCTCCCGGTTCAGCATCTCACCAAGGGTTATGAGCATGTCGCTGGCCTTTTCGAAAGGTCGGGAGCCTTGCTTGTAGACGCTGACAACGTAGGTGGGCGCAATGCGCTCCAGCAGGTTGGCGGCGGGAGCCATCTCTGAGCTGGTAACGATCAGATCCGGTTTAAGCTCGGCAATGGCTTCGAGGCTCGGCGCTACCCGGGTGCCAATGTTGGCGACTCCCTCTGGAAGTTCCGGTTCCCTGACCCAGACGTTATAGCCATCCCGATCAGCAACGCCGATGGGCGTGACACCGAGTAACAAGAGCGCCTCGGTGGCGGCCCAGTTGAGAGCGATCACCCGTTCCGGAGTCTTGTCCAGGGTCAGGATGCCCTGTTCATGCTGCCAGCTTGCAGCACCGGCAAAGACCGGCAGCAGACTCAACAGCAGCGCCGCGCCGTATCGCCAGCAGCGTTCAGACCTAGTGAACATAGGACACCCACTGTCCGGGCGCGCGCTCCATCACGCCCATGGGCACGCCATAAATGGATTCCAGGATGCCGGAATCCATGATTTCCCGGGGGCTGCCATCGGCAACCAGTTGCCCGGATTTCAGGGCGACCAGACGGTCGCAGAACCGGGCCGCCAGATCCACATCGTGCAGCACCACGACAACCGTAAGATCCCGTTGCTCGGCGAGACGATGGACCAGACGCAGGGTTTCCACCTGATGTTTCACATCCAGGGCGGATATGGGCTCATCCAGCAGCAGGCATCGTGTTTGCTGGGCCAGCAGCATGGCAATCCACGCGCGCTGACGTTCACCACCGGAGAGCGTGTCGACAGAGCGATGCTGGAACTGGCCGAGTCCGGTGTCCTCAATGGCCCGGGTGATCAGCCGGTGGTCTTCCTCGTTATAGCGTCCCAGCGGTCCGCGCCAGGGGTAGCGCCCCAGGGCAACCAGCTCGCGAACCGTCAAACCGTCGGTTCCCGGCGGATGCTGGGGCAGGTAACCCACATTGCGGGCAAATTCCCGTGCACCCCTGCTCCGGAAGGATTTGCCCAGAAGCCGGACATTGCCGGTTGAGGGTGCAAGCTGACGGGCAAGCACCTTGAGCAGGGTGGACTTGCCGGAGCCGTTATGCCCGAGCAGGGCTGTTACCTCACCCTCAACGAAACCGAGGTTCAGGTTCTGAAGTATGGTGGTGTCGCCAATGCGGACATCAAGATTGGAGACGTCGAAGAAAACAGGCATGCAGGCTCCCGAAATGCTGAGGGCCTGCAGAATAATTTAAATGCGAATCACTATCAATATATATTGCGTTAAATGGCTGCCTGTATTTGCCCGGTCTGCACCCGCCATTGGTTGGCGTAAGCGCCGTCCTGGTCGAGCAGCTCCCGGTGAGTTCCCTGTTCTAGCACTTTGCCGCCTTCGATGACCGCGATGGAGTCGGCATCAACGATGGTGGAGAGCCGATGGGCAATCATGATCACGGTCCGGTTATGGCCGATACGCTTCAGTGACCGCTGGATGGCGGCTTCTGTTTCGTTGTCCACGGCACTGGTGGCTTCATCAAGCACCAGTATCGGCGGGTTTTTCAGCAGGGCGCGGGCGAGGGACAGTCGCTGGCGTTGTCCCCCGGACAGTCTAACGCCCCGTTCACCCACCGGTGTATTCATGCCCTCGGGCAGGGCTTCGATAAACGACCAGGCTTCCGCGGTTTTCGCTGCATCAATTATCTCGGCATCGGTGGCAGCCGGATTCCCATATGCGAGGTTTTCCCGAATGGTGCCTTCGAACAGATAAACATCCTGGCTCACCAGCCCAATGGCGCCGCGCAGGGATTGCAAGCTGAGATCCCGAATGGGTTGGCCATCGATTCGGATTTCGCCGTTGCTCGGGTCGTAGAACCGGAGCAGCAACTTGATCAGAGTCGATTTGCCGGAGCCGGTAGCGCCGACCAGCGCGAGGGTATTACCGGCTGACACGTTAAGGCTGATATCCCTTATGCCCGCGCCGCTTGAGGGATAGTGAAAGCTTACTTTGTCCAGCTCAACATCGCCTTTCACCGGTTCTGCCAGTGCCTTGCCACCCTCGTCCCGCACGTGCACGGGTTCGGCCAGCAGGTCCAGAATCCGACGAGTGCTGGCCATGGCGCGCTCGAACAGGTCAATCACTTCGGCAAGCCCGGTCAGGGGCCAGAGCAGGCGCTGGGTAAGAAATACCAGCACGCCATAGGCGCCCACATTCAGGCTTCCTTCGAGGGCCATCATGCCGCCGACCGTAAAGGTAGCCAGGAAGCCGGCAAGAATGGCCATCCGGATCACCGGGATAAAGGCGGAGCTGATGCGAATGGCCCGGCGATTAGCCTCCACGTAGGCTTCACTGCTTTCTTTCAGACGCTTTGCCTCTCGCTGTTCAGCGGTAAAGCTCTTGATGGTGGCGATGCCGCCCAGATTGTTGGCCAGCCGGCTGGACAGGTCACCCACTTTTTCGCGAACGTCGGCGTAGAGCGGCCCCGCTTTGCGCTGGAAGTAGAAGGCGCCCCAGATAATCAGGGGAATGGGGGTGAATGCGAGCAGGGCAATGAGCGGCGAGAGCACGAAGAATACGGCGCCGACGGCAACCACGGTTACCAGCACCTGAATCATGGCGTTGGCGCCGCCGTCGAGGAAGCGCTCGAGCTGGTTCACGTCGTCGTTCATGGTGGCCACCAGCTGGCCGGAGCTGCGGGCCTCGAAGAAACTCATGTCGAGGCGCTGGGCATGTTCGTAGGCATCCTGCCGAAGGTCCGACTGGAGCCGCTGGGCGAGGTTGCGCCAGAGAATCTGGAACAGGTATTCGAACAGGGATTCGCCGGCCCAGATGAAAAAGGTGAGTACGGCCAGAATGGTGATCTGTTCCTGAGCGGTTTCAAAGCCGAGGCCAGCCACAAAGCTCTCTTCCTGGTTGACGACCACATCGATGGCCACACCGATCAGGATTTCCGGGGCGATATCGAAGAGTTTGTTGATGATAGAGCAGGTGGTGGCGGCGATGATCTGTCGGCGATATCCCCGGGCGTATCTCAGCAGGCGGGCCAGGGCAGCAAAGCTGCTGGTGGTTTGGTGGCTGTGTGAGGACATACTCCGCTTCTCTCCCGTGAATCAGGCAGGCCCTCGTTGAGCCTGCAATCAATAAGGCCGGAAGGGTAGCGGATCTGCCTGGGTTTTAAAATAGAATCATTATCAACTGCGTGCGTTTCTTTGTAGCCAGCGGTCAAGCTTGTCGGCAAATTCCTTACGGTCGGTCTGGCTGAAGGGGGCTGGTCCTCCGGTGACCTGGCCAGCGTTTCGCATTTCTTCCATAAAGTTCCGCATGGCCAGACGCTGGCGAATATTCTCTTTGGTGAAGGCCTGGCCGCGGGGGTTGAAGACGTCAGCGCCTTTTTCAATGGCTTCGGCTGCCAGGGGGATATCCTGCGTGATGACGAGATCGCCCTTGTTCATCTGGTCCATGATTTCGTTGTCGGCTACATCGAAGCCCTGGGGGACCTGTCGGCGCTTGATGTAAGGGCTCGGTGGCAGGGTGATGGCGTGGTTGGCGATGAAGGTCGTGTCTATTTGCCAGCGGGTGGCGGCGCGGCAGATGATTTCCCGGATTGGGACGGGGCAGGCGTCGGCGTCGACCCAGATTGGCATGGTAGTTCCTTCTTACGGCTTGGTTCTGTTGGGAGTTTACCTTTTGTTTATATGAGCCTGATAGATATTGTCCGCGTATCTCTTGGTAAGCCTTCGAGGTTGGTGCTGGAGGCATTGGGAGAGCCCTTCCAAAAACCGCTACGAGCACCCCTTCGGGGTCCGGCCAGCAATCACAGATTGCTGTCGCTCAGCCGCACATGAAGCTTCGCTTCATTAACGTTTGCTTCGCCCATGTGCGCTTGTTTCAGGCCATCCCTGGCCTTCAACATTTTTGGAAGGGCTCTCCCAATGCCTCAATCGGACATCGTCAGTTCATCCGCGCATTGCACAGCTTCATAGGATTTTTTTCAGGAGGTAACAACTATGCTTGCCAGATCTATCCTAACCGCATTTCTGGCGGTCGCCATGTGTTTCAGCGTTTCCGCCGCCGATAACAACGAAGAAGCCTGGGAGGCTCTGAGAGACGGACGGGCTGTTCTGATGCTTCGCCATGCATTGGCGCCGGGGACCGGAGATCCAGGGAACTTTGATATCAACGATTGCAGCACCCAGCGGAATCTGAACGATACCGGGCGGGAGCAGGCTCGCGCGTGGAAGCCGTTTCTGGCAGACCATGGCATTACCGAGGCGCGGGTGTTCAGCAGTCAGTGGTGTCGCTGTATGGATACCGCATCGGGCATGGACATGGGTGAGGTGACGGAGTGGCCGTCGCTGAATTCTTTTTTCCGGAATCGTGGAGGCGGGCCGACTCAGACGCGGCAGACGATTACTCTGGTGAATCAGTTGGAGGAAGGGGCGCCGGTCATTATGGTGTCGCATCAGGTGAATATTACGGGGCTGACCGGGATTTTTCCGTCGTCGAATGAGGGAGCGATCATTGCCTTGCCTCTGTCGGAAGATCCCAGGGTTCTCGCGAGGGTGTCGCCCGGGCGTTGATGGTATAATCCCGCGCACATTCAATGAACAGGAAATGATAATGTCACAGCTTCCGCCATGCCCGCAGTGCAGTTCCGAGTACACCTATGAGGACGGCGTTCAACTGGTATGCCCCGAGTGCGGGCATGAGTGGTCTGAGGCGGAGGCTGCGGCGGCGGACGCCGCGAAGATGATTCGCGACGCCAACGGCAATGAACTTCAGGATGGCGATTCAGTGACTGTTATCAAGGATCTGAAGGTCAAGGGCTCCAGTTCCGTGGTTAAAGTGGGCACCAAAGTAAAGAGTATCCGCCTGGTTGAAGGCGATCACGATATCGACTGCAAGATCGACGGTATTGGCGCCATGAAACTGAAATCGGAATTCGTCAAGAAAGCCTGACTTTTACCCCGTTGTAGCATTCTGGATCTGTTGCTCGAGCTCCCTGGCAAGGCTCGGGTCGAGTTGCAGGGCGCTGGCCAGTTGATCCAGCCACGCCCGTTCCATGGGGTTCTGCTCATCAATCATGACTGCGCTGACGATGTAGATTTCCCGGCTTGCCTGTGGCGAGTCGGCATTGCGGGCCAGGGCAGATGCATCCAGCGGGGCGTCGAACTGCCGCTGGATCCAGGCGTGGAGTTCGTCATCCGGTCCCAGTTTTTCAATCTCCTGGGTAAGCAGCGCGCGTTCGTTGGCGTCTATGTGGCCGTCAGCGCGGGCTGCCATGATCATGGCCTGGAGTATTTCCAGTCCCCTTTGTTCCTGCGCCTGTCCCTGCAGTTGCTCCAGTGGTTGGCCTTGTTGGGCCGCTGCCGGCTGCGCCGGATTCTGACCGTTGGTCTGGTAGTTCTGATAGGCTTTCCACGCCAATACACCCACGCCAGCGAGGGCACCGTATTTCAGGGCTTTGCCGCCCATCTTCCGGCCGCGTTTTGAACCCAGCATCATGCCGAGGGCTCCGCCGCCCAGGAGGCTCTTTACGTCGATGCCTGAACCGGACCCCTGGCCGCCCTTGAGCTGGCTGCCAAGGCTGTTCACCATCTTGTTGACGTCCATGCCGCCACCCTGGCCTTGACCGCCCTGCGCCTGTTTCATTACCTGGTTGAGTACAGACATCACGTTCATTTGAAAGCTCCTCTCTCGGATTAGCCATTATGGATCAAAACGAGTTTACGCCGCCCGGAGCCAGGGGTTCATGGGGACGGTGTTACCCTGTTGTCACATTTGGTGGCATTTAGTTCCATTGATGACTGCGTTTGCCTATAAGGGAACTTGAGCTGGGGCTCCGCAGGTTCATCTGCGACCATTCGTCGCACTGAAAAGCTTGGATCCGCGGAGCGGTCTTTCTATCCTGTATCCCTACATCATCGACAAGGAACACTGGACATGAAGTACTGCCTGAGCGTATTGGTGCTGGCATTGGCCCTGGTTGCCCCGACAGCTATTGCCCATGATTACAGCCATGGCCCGGTCAAGGTTGATCATCCGTGGAGCCGACCGACACCGCCTGGTACGCCCATGGGGGTGGGGTATATGAGTATCTCTAACAGCGGCAGCAGTGATATTACCCTGGTTGGTGCCACAACCCCCAGGGCAGGTAGCGTGTCGATTCACGAGACCAGCATGCACGATGGTGTGATGCGAATGGCGCCAGTTAAAGGCGGACTTCCAATCCCGGCGGGTACTACCGTGGAGTTGAAACCCCACAGCTTTCACCTGATGCTGGAAAAACTGAAAAGCCCGTTGCGCGAGGGTGAGCGCATTCCGTTGACTCTGAGTTTTGAAGGCGCGGAAGATATGCAGGTTGAGCTTACGGTTGAATCGCTGGACGGCGAGATGATGAAAAGCCAGAGTATTGAACACTCAGGCAAGGTAATGGACCATAGCGGGCACTGAGCGCATCTGCCCGGTTCAGGTCATTACGCTGGCCGGGCTACCATTCCTTGTCTTCAGCGCTCTCCTCGGCCTCGATCTCCGCTTTGCGGGCCTGAATCTTCTTCATTTTTTCATCGGAGATTTTCATGCTGTGTGCACTGTCACGCAGTATCATCAGGCTGCCCACTATCAAGGCCAGGGCGACAATTATAAAGATCCATCCTATGGCTGGCATTTGCACTTCCTCCAACTGATCCGCTTTCCTACATAGTGAACCACACATCGGTCTCTCACAACCGTCAGGCATCCTGCCAGAGCGTTGTCGGGTCCAGCCGATAATACCCTTGCAGGGCCTTGTAAACTTCGGGCTGCTCATGCTTGAGATGGCCTGGTTGCTGGAAAAATGCCTCGGTCAGCACCGCGAAGAATTCGGCCGGCTCGGTGGCGCCATAGGGATCAAGCCATGGCTTGTGGTGGTGATGCAGAGAATGTCTCAGATGTTCGTAGGCGCGGGTCATTGAGATCTGCCAGTGCCTGGCCTGTTCGCCTTCCAGGGGTGGCGCGCCGTCCGCGGTGCCGTCCAGATAATCCAGTTGGTGGGCGAACTCATGGAGCATTACGTTGTGGCCGCTATGTGGTTTTCCGGCTGCTTCCTCGCATTCCTTCCAGGCCAGCACCACCTGGCCCCGGCTTGAAGCTTCGCCGGCCCGAATTTCATGACTCTCGCTGACAACCAGTCCGTCGCTTTCAATGTCTCTGACATGATAGGCATCGGGATAGACCAGAATGCTACTTACCTCATCAAAATCCGAATACGGGCGGGCAAGAATCAGCAGGCAGGCGTGGCCGGCAATGGTGACTCTGACGGTGTCATCCACCTCAAAGCCGTCACAGCCGTAAAACTCCTTTTCAGAGACAAAGAGCTGCACTCGCTGCTCCAACGCCCGCTTCAGTGGTTCCGGAAGTTTTCGGTAAAGCGGCACGTTCGAATCAAGGTGTTGCCGCCAGAGAGCCGGAAAAGGTGCTTTAAGTTCCCGTTCTCGCCGCCAAGTGCGGTAGAAGAAGAGGTAGAAAACCGTTGCTGCGATCAGGGTCACTGCGAATACTGCGAAAACAAGTGCTGCTGACATGCTGCTCCGAGCGACCATCGATTAAATTACCCGTTATCTTACAGAAAAATAGCATTTGCAAGCAGGTCGATTCCGTATTGTTGATTGCTCTTGAGCGCATGGGATGTGAAGCTCCATGAACTTTACTGATCGTCGAGGAGGCTGATATGTCGAAGAATTCCGTCATAGTGATCACCGGGGCAAACCGGGGCATTGGTTTGGAACTTGTCCGGCTGTATGCGGGCCGCGGCTGCGCCGTGATCGGGGTCTGTCGGGAAGCCTCGTCAGAGCTTAAAGAGATTGCCGCGCGTATCATCGACGGCGTTGACCTGACGACCGATGAGGGTGTGGGCAAACTTGCGGCCAGCCTGAAAGGCGAACGCATTGATCTGCTGATCAACAATGCCGGCCTGCTGCAGGACGAGAAGCTCGGCAGTATCGATTTTGATTCCATCCGTACCCAGATGGAAATCAACACTTACGCTCCGCTCAGGGTGGCTGAGGCGTTGGTTGACCAGATCCCCTCTGGTGGAAAAATCGCCAATATCACCAGCCGCATGGGTTCTATCGCAGATAACGACTCCGGTGGCCGCTACGGGTACCGCGCCTCCAAAGCAGCGCTCAATGCCTTTGGCAAGTCCCTTGCGATGGATCTGAAGCCTCGCGGCATTGCTGTGGCCCAACTGCATCCCGGCTATGTTCAAACCCGCATGGTGAATTTTGGTGGCCTGATCACCCCGGAGGAATCGGCGAAAGGGCTGGCTGAGCGTATTGATGGTCTGACCGTTGAGAACACGGGCTCTTTCTGGCATAGCAATGGTGAGGAGCTGCCCTGGTGATGCCGGGATAATTTCCAATTGTTTACATTGGCATGAAGCAGGATTCCGGATTAACGGGTATTCTTGTGCCCTTACAAAGGAATGCTGCCGAAATGAACAGTGCGAATACCCCAATGAATTATGAGCCTGCCAGAGAGCGCAGGCCCCAGTTCTGGCGACTCGCGATGCGATGCGCCCAGATTGCCGGAACTGTGGATGTCATTTTTTTCTTTCTCTTCCACGCCCTGGGTTCGCCTATTCTGGCATGGGTGAACGTGGTCAGCGTGGCCATGTATGCCGGGGCCTATTACGCGCTCAAATACCACAGGAACAGTATTGCGGTTGCACTGATCTGGGCAGAGGTGCTTGGTCATGCCGGGCTTGGTATCGTTCTTATTGGCTGGGAGAGCGGCTTCCATTATTACCTGTTGATCTTTATACCGGCGATCTGTGTTTCTGCGTCCCGGAGATGGGCTGTCTACGCCCTGCTGGCTCTCTGGAGTTACTACGTCGCGCTGGATGCTTTGATGTGGTATTTGGATCCCCTGCAGCCTATACCCCAGACAGCGCTGAACATTGTCCATCTTTTCAATTTGAGTGTGGTCTTCGCTATGTTCAGCTACCTGGCTTCCTACTACCTAAGAATGGTAGTGACAGCTCAGCGCAAGCTCCGGGAAATGGCAACAACGGATTCACTGACCGGGCTGTTCAATCGGCGGCACATGACCTACCTCGCTGAAAAGGAGCTGGCCCGATTCAAGCGCAGTGGCCATCCGGTTGGTTTTCTTCTGCTGGATGTCGATCACTTTAAGGCTATCAATGACGCCTACGGCCACGAAACCGGTGACAGGGTGCTGGGCTTCGTTGCCGATGTGATTCGTGAGGAACTGAGGGCTCAGGATCTGATCAGTAGATGGGGCGGTGAGGAGTTTCTGATCATCCTTCCTGATACAGATTCCTCAAGAGCCCAGGCAAGTGCCGAGCGGATACGCAAGGCGTTTGGGGCCAGGGACTGGAGTGCCATTGTCGGCGCTGATGCCAAGGTTACGATCAGTATCGGGGTGAGCGAACTGCGGGCTGGCGAAGACCTGAGTGCGGCGGTCAGTCGAGCGGACGACGCCCTATACCGCGGTAAGACCGGCGGCCGTAATCGGGTAGAACTGGAAATCATCTGAAGGCCACATCAAGGGGTAGTTTTATGAGTCTGGCAATTGCACTGCACGTTCTTTCAGCGGTGATCTGGGTTGGCGGCATGTTCTTCGCCTACATGGCGATGCGCCCGGCGGTGGTTGAGGTTGTGGAAGCCTCTCAGCGTGGCGTTCTCTGGTCCAGGACGCTTGAGCGCTTCTTCCGGTGGGTGTGGCTGTCAGTTCTGCTGATACTGGTCACTGGCTACTGGATGATTTTCAGTGTGTTTGGCGGTATGGCCGGTGCTGGCTGGCACATTCACGCCATGCAGACTCTTGGCCTGGTGATGATGCTGCTCTACTTCCATGTTTATTTTGCGCCTTTCCGCCGGCTCAAGCAGGCGGTGGCAGACAAGGATCCGCAGGCTGGCGGCGTTCAGGTGGGAAAAATTCGCCGACTTGTAGGTATCAATCTGATCCTCGGGCTGATTGTGGTCGCCATAGGGTCTGGCGGTCGGTACCTGTAACCGGCTGATCAATCGGGAACCGAGACCATGTCCGATATCCGAAAGAGAGCCATTGCCGGCCTGAAAGCCGGGGATTCGTTTACCCTGTCACGAACGTTCACCGAGGATGAGACCCTGTCCTTTGGTGAGATCAGTCGCGATCAGAATCCGGTCCACTACAGCGACGACTTCGCGCAAGCCAAGAACCTGCAGGGCAAGATATGCCATGGTCTGCTGGTTGGTGGAATGATCACGGAAGTGGGCGGGCAGATAGGCTGGCTGGCGTCCGGAATGAACTTTCGCTTCCTCCGGCCGGTGTATTTCGGCGACACCATCACCTGCGTGTTCACGATCACCGATGTGGATGAGCGGAACCGGGCCCGGGCCGAAGCGGTGCTCTCGAACCAGCACGGTGAGCCGGTCATCGAAGCCTGGTTGACAGGTGTTCTGCCCGGGCCCAGGGAACAGGAGGTGATGTCAGCAATGGCCAGCGAACAGAAAACGACGCCTGCCAGCTGATCAGCACCGGCCAGTCCTTCAGTCCTCCTCGTCGTCCCTCATTCGTTCCTGCCGCTCCCACTCTTCTTCTTTTGCCGCATCGATGATTTCCATCAGTTCGTCAACGTTGGCGGAGGTATCATCGTGCTGGAAACAGCCGGTGAGTTTGCTGTCCGGGTGCAGGTCGCCGGATTCGTAGAGTGCCCAGATCTCCTTGCCATAATCAGTGTTCAACAGCTCCGGCGCGAATCGGCCAAAATAGCGGCGCATATTGTCGACGTCGCGTTCGAGCATGCGTTCTGCATTGTTATTGCCGGACGCATTGACTGCCTGCGGAAGATCAATGATGACCGGTCCGTTGGTATCGACCAGAACATTGAATTCTGACAGATCCCCATGGATCAGACCGGCGCTCAACATCCGGACCACCTCACGGATGACCTGGCCGTGGAAGTCACGGGCCTGTTCCGGGGAAAGGATGACATCATCCAGCCTGGGCGCGGCCTTGCCATCTTCGTCCGCCACCAGCTCCATCAGCAGTACACCGTCCACAAAGCCCAGAGGTTCGGGAACCCGGACGCCCGCGGCGGCAAGCCGGTAGAGGGCATCCACCTCGGCGTTGAGCCAGGCATCTTCCTGTTCTTTCTGGCCGTATTTGGTTTTCTTGCTCATGGCCCGGGCCCGCCGGCTGTTCCGGACCTTACGGCCTTCCTGGTATTCCACCGCTTGCTTGAAGCTTCGCTTGGAGGCTTCCTTGAAGACCTTGGCGCAACGTGTCTGGCCGCCACAGCGCACCACATAAACCTGCGCTTCCTTGCCGCTCATAAGCTGGTAGAGCACTTCGTCCACCATGCCGTCATCGACTAGTGGTTGTAATCTCTTCGGTACTTTCATAAAACCTTACAGACGGACAGTGAGTCGGCCAGCCACGTTCATTGATCTGGAACAAGACTGGATGCGGACAGGGCAGGGACAATGACTGCTACGGAGCATAGCTTACATGAAAATCTTTTTCCTGATCCTGTTGATTCTGTTGGTTGCGGTCACTTTAGCTCTGTGGTTCTGGCGGCAGGCCGACCACAATGCGGACCAAGCCGCCATGGCGGAGTTGGCGGCTCTGCAGCCGGCTTCACCGGAACGGTTCGATCTTTCTCTCCTTGAGGGCCTGCCGGAGCCCGCCCGGCGGTATTTTCGATACACCATTCAGCCCGGTACACCGCTTTATACTGTCGCCCGGATATCAATGACCGGAAAATTCGGCATGGGCAATCGGGAATTGCCCGACTACATGGACATGCAGGCCACCCAGATGCTGGCCATGCCCGAAGGCTTTATCTGGAAAATGAGCGCCAGCCGCGGCGCCCTCCGGGGTTCCGGCTCAGACACCGGGCAGTGGACGCGGTTCTGGCTGATGGGATTGCTGCCGGTGGCCCGGATGGGTGGCGACCGGGACCACACCCGCTCGGCATTCGGCCGGTATGTGGCCGAGGCGGTGTTCTGGACGCCAGCCGCGCTGCTGCCAGGCCCGGGCGTTGCGTGGAAGCTTGTCGATGTAAATACGGCCCGGGTGAGTGTCCGCTACGAGGGTATGGAGCAGTCGGTGGATGTTGTTGTGGCCGAAGACGGTCGTCCCCTGCAGGTAAGTTTCGACCGCTGGAGCAATGCGAATTCGGAAAAAGTCCATCGCTTGCAGCCTTTCGGCGGATATTTGTCAGAGTTTCGAGAATTTGAAGGATTTGTCTTGCCGACCCGTGTGGAAGCCGGGAATTTCTTTGCCACGGAGGATTATTTTCCCTTCTTCATTGCCGAAGTGACCAAGTTGGAATTTCCCCGATCCAATGTGACTGCGAGCGGTGACTGATGTCCCTGATAACATTGCTTACCCAGATCGTTTTACCGGTTCTCCTTCTGGTTTGGCTGTTACTGTTTCCAGTCCGGGGATTGGTTGCACTTGGCGTGCAGGCACTTTCGGTTGCAGCAGTGCTCATTGGTCTCGGTCTGGCCGCCCTCTGGACCATGCCCCCCTACTGGGTGCCGTATATCTATTACGGGGTTTTCGCGCTCATTATGGTGTTACATCTGTGGCAGGGGCGGTTCAAGGGTAACGGCTTCTGGCGCATCTCAGCCGGGCAGACCTTACTCGTCCTCCTTGGGTTCGGGCTTGGCTGTCTTGGCGGGTACATGGCGTATATGGCCTATCAGGGGCGGAGTTTGCCGGCGGTTGAAACTGTCGACATCGCACCGCCGTTCGGACCTGGCACCTATCTGGTGGCCCATGGCGGGTCAAACGCCATGGTGAATGTGCACCTGAAAACACTGGATACAGCGGTTGAGCGTTTCAGACCCTGGCAGGGGCAAAGTCGGGCTATGGATATTTTCCGCATTTCTCCTCTGGGTATTCACAAGAGTGGCTGGCTGCCCGCCGATCCGGCTCGTTTTACAACGTTCGGCACCCCGGTGTTGGCGCCCTGCGATGGCGAGATCGCGAAAGTTGTCGATGGCCGGGAGGATATGCCGGTTCCAGTGATGGATCGGGAACACATGGCGGGAAATTATGTGGCGATCAATTGTGGCCAGTTCTTAGTGATTTTAGCCCATCTTAGGAAAGGCAGCGTCTCGGTCTCTACGGGCGATCGGGTGGATGTCGGTGGTTTTCTGGGAGAAATGGGCAACTCCGGCAACAGTTCAGAGCCCCACCTGCACGTTCACGCCCAGCGAGGGCTGCCGGAGCAGGCGGCATTCGGAGGTGAGCCTCTGGCGCTGACTATCGATGATGCTTTTCCGGTGAGGAACGACCGGATACGGGTTGCAGTGCCTGTCGACCGATAGCTTTTTTTACCGCACAACGAAGACCGAAATATCACTGTGTCTGACGATATTGGCGCCGTTGGAGTGGAGAATGTGGAGCTTGTCGCCGATTCCCGGCGGATGAGAAGCCATCACCACCAGGTCTGCACCTGTGGTTTTAATAGCCTCAAGCAACTTGTCTTCAAGTTCCACTGCCGTATCGGCGGTCTCCATGACGATGCTGTCCGTACTGATGCCGTGGGATTTCCCCTGTTCCTCCGCGAAGACGGCCAGTTTCTCCCGGAGTTCTTTAGGGTTGTGGGCGGCCGCTCCAGGCGTGCTGTTGGTGACACTGACGTAGCAGAGGGTAGCCTTGTAATGCTTGGCAATATCTATGGAGGTATTGAGCGCCTTCACCATTTTATCCGTATGGGCGAGGTCCACTGGAACTAGGATCTTGCTGTACATGAGAGTTCTCCTTTTCCGCTTGAGACGCAGAACATTGGTCAGTTCTTCTGCATTCAGATTGGCAGTACCCTTTTGGGTATGTCAAAAAAAGCCCGGTGAAGTTCACCGGGCTTTTGCGGTCGGAGACTGCTGGTGGCCGTCATACCAGATTGTAAAGGAACACCACGGCGATACCGGCAGGCGTTAGATAACGCAGTATGAACATGAAGGCCGTGTAGCTGCTTCCTTGCAGGCCAATATCGGCCGGTAGGCCCTCACGTTTCATTGCCCATCCGGCAAACAGCGCAATGGCCAGTCCGCCGAGGGGCATCATAAGGTTGGAGACCAGGAAGTCGAGCAGGTCAAATACCGTCTTGCCCTCGAAGAACGGGATAAAGCCAAGCGGGTGCACGCTGTCCCAGACGTTGAAGGACAGCACAGTACCGATACCGATAAACCAGATCGCGAGTCCACCACCAAGCGCGCTTTTCGCCCGGCTGACGCCTTTGTGCTCTTCCAGCCATTCCACCACCGGTTCCAGCATGGAAATGGCCGAGGTGATGGCTGCTACCAGTAGCAGGGCAAAGAAAATGGTGCCGAACAGAGCGCCACCACTCATCTGACCAAACGCCAGTGGCAGGGTGACGAAGATCAGGCCGGGGCCTGCGCCTGGCTCAAGACCATTGGCAAATACCAGCGGAAAGATGGCCAGCCCCGCGAGAAGGGCAACACTGGTGTCCACGACAGCAATGGTCATGGCGGTCCGCGCAATGTTTACGGTTTTTGGCAGGTACGAACCGTAGGCCATCAGAACGCCAATACCGATGCTCAGGGTAAAGGCCGCGTGCCCCAGGGCGGTCAGTACACCGGCGGTGGTAAGCTTGCTGAAGTCCGGCGAGAACATGAAGCTTACGGCCCGGCCGAAGCTGCCACTGTTCATGGCATAGATCACCATCGCAACCAACAGCACGAACAACAGTGGCATCAGCATGTTTACGGCTTTCTCAAGCCCGGAGCGAATGCCCCGGCCAACAATGAACACGACGATGGCCATGAAGACGGAGTGCCACATCAGCAGTTCCCAGGGATTGGCCAACAGCCCGCCGAACTGGCCACCAATGGCCTCGGCATCCGCACCGGTAAACAGTCCGGTTGCGGCTTTTCCGATATAGACCAGCGCCCAGCCGCCAATCACGGCGTAGAAAGACAGCACCAGGAAGGACGCAATAACGCCATTCCAGCCGATGGCTCTCCATCCCCTGGCGGTGCCTTCGGTTTTGGTCAGGGTGCGCATGGTGGCCACAGGGCTCTGACCACCCCGGCGACCGATCATGGTCTCGGCAATCAGTACAGGAACACCGATCAGGAAGATACAGGCTAAGTAGATCAGAACGAAGGCGCCGCCGCCGTTCTCTCCGGTAATATAGGGAAACTTCCAGATGTTCCCGAGGCCTACTGCGGAGCCCGCAGCAGCCAGGATAAAGGCCATCCGTGAGGACCAGAGGTTGTTGGCCTGCTGGTGGGGTTGGGTACTCTCACTCATTCTTCTCTCCGGCTAATTGTTTTTGTCGGATTAATGGTTGTTTTCTCAAAAGTAATTACTTGCCGAGAACCTCGCGCAGGGCTGACGCCACTTGTGGCAAGACGCGGTCGTTCAGGCCGGCGACGTTTACGCGGCTGCTCCCCAGCATGTAGATCCCGTGTTCCTTCCGTAACAGTCCAACCTGCTCCGGGCTGATCCCCAGGAACGAGAACATGCCTCGCTGACGGGCGATGAAGTCGAAGTCGCCCACCGGCGCGAGCGCGTCTGCAAAGGCGTGACGCAGGTGCATAATGCGCTCGCACATGCCGCCAAGCTCCTTTTGCCACTGGGCTCGCAGGTCGTCATCGCCAAGGATGGTCTCAACAATTGAGGCACCATGGGCCGGCGGCATTGAGTAATGGGACCGGATGACGCTCAGCAGCTGGCTGGTGGCGGCCGCATTCACGGTTGCCGTTCCTGAAATCAGGGCGAGGGCGCCGGTGCGCTCCCGGTAGAGCCCAAAGTTCTTGGAGCACGAGGCTGCGACCAGCATTTCCGGTACCGCGCCGGCCAGATGCCTCAGGCCGGCCGCATCCGCGTCCAGGCCTTCTCCTAGTCCCTGGTAGGCCATGTCCACGAACGGCAGCAGGCCCTTGCGCTGGATCAGGCTGGTCACTTCCAGCCATTGGTCCAGACTCAGGTCGGCGCCCGAGGGGTTGTGGCAGCATCCGTGAAGTAGCACCACATCGCCCGGAGCTGCCTGTTCAAGGCTTTCCAGCATGGCGCCGAAGTCTACCTGCAGCGTCTGTGGATTGAGGTACGGATATTCGCGAATGGTCAGGCCGGCGCCACCAAGAAGCGGCAGGTGGTTGGCCCAGGTGGGCGTGCTCACCCAGACGGTTGTGTCCGATTTGCACAGTCGAAGAAACTCGGCCGCCATGCGCAGGGCGCCGCAGCCGCCCGGAGTCTGGATGACCGATACACGGCCGTCTCGGACCAGCGGGCTGTTGCTGCCCAGGATCAGCTCGGCCATGGCGCTGTTGAAGCCGGCGGAACCGGCAGGCCCCACGTAGCTCTTGGTGGTTTCACCTTCAAGCAGGCGACGCTCGGCTTCGTGAACGGCGGTCATGATGGGTGTATTGCCGGCGTCATCCTTGTAGACACCGATGCCCAGGTCCACCTTGTCCGGTCGGTCGTCCTCACGGAAGGTCTGCATCAGCTGCAGGATCGGATCCTGTGGCAGGGACTGGAGTGCTTCAAACATGATTGGCCTCCTCGTCAGCTTGTTGGGTGCGGATCAAAGTCGGGCGACCGGTATCCAGCGCCTTGATCAGTTGAGTCTGCTTTTCACGAATGCTCTCTGCCGCCTGTTCCCTGACCGGGCCGTAGCCCCGGACATCAGCGGGCAGCTCGGCAAGCTGCAGGAAGGTCTCGTAGTTGCTGGCATTGAGTTCACGGCCAATTCGCGCAACCAGGTTCTGGTAGTCCTTCAGCAAGGCGCGGTCCAGCTTGCGGTCTGCGGAGTAGCTGAACGGATCCATCGCGGTTCCGCGCAGGCCGCGAAGTTTCGCCAGCAGTCGGAAGGCCCGGAACATCCAGGGGCCGAACCGGCGCTTTTTCGGGCGACCCTGGCCATCGGTCTCTCCGCTAAGCAGGGGCGGGGCCAGGTGGAAGTGAACCTTGAAGTCTCCCTCGAAGGTTTCATGAACCTCTTTCATAAAGTCGGTTTCAGCAAACAGCCGGGCCACTTCGTACTCGTCCTTGTAGGCCATGAACCGGTAGAGCTGCTGGGCCACAGCGCGGGTCAGCAGAAGATTGGTTTCACCGAGGGCCTCCTCGGCCTTCCGGACCACCGCAACGCTGTCACGGTATTGGTCGGCCCAGCGTTGATTCTGGTAGTTGACCAGATGCTTGTGACGGGTGTTGATCAGCTCATCAAGGGTTGGTTCGGGCTTGATTTCAACAACCTGCGCCTTATTGTCGTCCAGCAGATCCGTGACTGCCTTCAGGTCCACTGCAGCCAACCGGCCCCATCCGAAGGCTTCCTTGTTCCGATCGATGGCGACGCCATTCAACTCAATGGCCTTCATCAGCGCCGCCTCTGAGAGAGGTAGCAAGCCCTTCTGCCAGGCGAATCCGAGCATCATGACGTTGGAGAATACTGTGTCACCCATCAGTTTCTCGGCAATGCCATTGGCGTCCAACTGATCAAAGTGATCTTTCCCAACGGCGTTCTGCAGAAGGCCAAGGCGCTTGTCGGCCTTCATATCTGCGTCGCGGAAAAGCACATAATCGGCAGTGGGCAGTTCCGCTTCATTGGCGACAATGCGGGTGTAATTTGGTCTCAGCACGCTCAGGGCTTTCTGGGAGGACGCCACTACCAGGTCACAGGCGATAACCGCATCGGCCTGACCGTTGCTGATCCGCACCTGGTGGAGCTTGTCCGGGGACGGTGCCATACGAACATAGCTCAGCACCGTGCCGCCTTTCTGGGCGAATCCCATGAAATCGAGTACCGAGGCACCGCGTGATTCCAGGTGGGCCGCCATAGTGATCAGTGCACCGACAGTAACAACGCCCGTGCCACCAACACCGCCCACGAGCAGGTCGTAGGAGCCGGTCATTTCCGGCAACCTGGGGGCTGGAATGTCAGCCAGCTTGCGGCTGAGTACGGAGCCGGTGTCAACGCCCCGGGATTTGCGCAACTGACCGCCTTCAATGGTCACGAAGCTGGGACAGAATCCGTTAACACAGGAGAAGTCCTTGTTGCAGGAGGACTGGTCGATCTTCCGCTTGCGGCCCAGCTCGGTCTTGCGGGGCACAACCGAGAGGCAGTTGGACTGTACCGAACAGTCGCCACAGCCTTCACAGACGTGATGGTTGATAAAAGCCCGCTTTGCCGGATCCGGGAACTGCTTGCGCTTGCGACGGCGGCGCTTCTCTGCGGCACAGGTCTGATCGTAGATCAGCACGGTACAGCCGGGGATGTCACGCAATTCGCGCTGCACCTGGTCAAGCTCAGACCGATCGTGGAAGGTAACCCCCTTGGGGAACAGGTCATGATGGCCATCGTATTTCTCGGGCTCATCGCTGAGCACAACAACCCGATTCACCCCTTCTGCGGCCATTTGCTGGGCAATCCTGTCGACGGTGATCTGCCCGTCCACAGGCTGACCGCCGGTCATGGCCACGGCATCGTTGAACAGGATCTTGTAGGTAATGTTGATACCTGCCGCTACCGCCTGGCGAATTGCCATGGAACCTGAATGGAAGTAGGTGCCTTCGCCCAGATTCTGGAATACGTGGGGATTGCCCGTGTATCGGCTCTTACCGATCCAGTTGACGCCCTCGCCACCCATCTGGATCAGGGATTCGGTGTTCCGGCCCATCCAGGATGCCATGAAGTGGCAGCCAATGCCGGCCAGGGCCTTGCTGCCCTCCGGGACCTTGGTGGAAGTGTTGTGGGGGCAGCCAGAGCAGAAGTAGGGCATGCGTTTGACGCCGCCCGGATCCTGGGCGGTGGTCACTGCACTGATTTCAGCCATGCGCTCGCTGAAATCCAACGAGAAAAATCTGCCCAGACGGGCGGCCAGGAAGCCCGCAACCAGCTTGGGGCTGAGCTCGCCGACATAGGGGATCAGCGGTCGGCCCAGCTCATCCTGTTTGCCGGTGATCAGTACCTCGCCAGGGCGATCTGGCTCGGACATGTATTCCTTGATCTGGCTCTCGATGATGCCGCGCTTTTCTTCAATCACCAGGACTTCTTCCTTGCCGTGCACGAAGTCCAGGATGCCTCGACGCTCCAGGGGCCAGACCATGCCCACCTTGTAGATATCCAGCCCCATGTCCCGGGCCTTGTCTTCATCAAGGCCGAGAAGATCCAGGGCTTCGAGCAGGTCAAGGTGGCCCTTGCCGGTAGTGACAATGCCGAAGCGGGCTTCCTTGTTGTCGAACAGGCACCGGTCAATGCGATTGGCACGGGCAAAGGCCTGAACAGCCGCAAGCTTGTATTCGATCCGGGTTTCCAGCTGCGGTCCGGGCAGATCCGGCCAGCGGTAGTGGAGACCGCCCTCCGGTGCGGTGAAATCGTCCGGGGTAACAAAATCCGGTGCTGGCGGAATATCCACAGAGGCCGCGCTTTCCACGGTTTCCGAGATCGCCTTGAAACCGACCCAGCAGCCGCTGTAGCGGGACAGGGCATAACCCCAGAGCCCGAACTCCAGGTACTCGGCGATGTTGGCCGGGTTAATGGTGGGCATGAAGAAGCTCATGAATGCCACATCGGACTGGTGGGGCATGGACGATGACACGCAGCCGTGGTCGTCGCCCGCCACCACCAGCACACCGCCATGGGGGGAGGATCCATAGGTGGTGCCGTGTTTCAGGGCGTCGCCGGCGCGATCCACGCCCGGACCCTTGCCATACCAGAGGCCAAATACGCCCTCTACCTGACGGTCTTCATCGGTTTCCACCTGCTGGGTACCCAGCATAATGGTCGCGGCAAGATCCTCGTTAATGGCGGGGACAAAATCGATCCGGTTCTCGTCGAGCAGGTCCTTGGCCTGCCAGAGCGCCTGGTCAACTGCACCGAGGGGTGAGCCCCGGTAGCCACTGACCAGACCGGCGGTGTTCAGGCCTTGTTTGCGATCCAGGGCTGCCTGCATTAGCGGGATTCGGACCAGGGCCTGTGTGCCGGTGAGAAAAACCCGGCCGGATTCCCTCAGGTAACGGTCTTCGAGTTTGTAATCGTCGAGTTGTGGGGTATCGGCGGACATGGTGCCCTCCTTTTTGTCGATTTTATGACCAAAATTCTAGAGGTAAGTCCGCAAAAGGTGCTTGCTTATTGGGTAAGGGTTTCGAGAGTTTGCGAAAGGATGTTTGATAAATAACAATAGGGCGAAAGAACCTTTGATAAAAGTCAGGTGTTACCAAATGAAACAGGTAGAGCTGGACAAGCTGGATCGGAAAATCCTCTCCGTACTGCAGCAGGATGGGCGCATCAGCAATCAGTTACTGGCAGAACAGGTGGGGTTGTCACCGGCCGCTTGCTGGCGTCGGGTGCGGACACTTGAGGAAAGCGGTGTGATTCAGGGGTACAGCGCAAGAGTGGATCCGGAACGCATTGGTCAGGGGCTGTGCGTGCTCGTCAATCTGTCACTTCAGCGGCATACCATCGATAGCACTGCGGAGATTGAGCAGCAGGTGAGCAGCTACCCTGAGGTACTCCAGTGTTTCGCGGTAACCGGCAATGCCGATTTCGTGCTCAGGGTCGTTGTGCCGGATATGGCCAGTTACGATCGGTTCCTGAACGAAAAGATCTTCACCCTGCAGGGCATTGCCCAGGTGAACTCAAATTTTGCGTTGCGGGAGATAAAAAATACCGAGACGATCCCGGTGGAAGGCATTCTGTAGGTTCGGCAGGGGGCCAACAACGAAAAAAGGCAGCCGAAGCTGCCTTTTTTCACGTGCCGTCTGCTATTTGCAGAGCGTCTCTTTAAAAATTAAAGAGCGACAACGTTTTCCGCCTGGGGACCTTTCTGGCCCTGGGTAACGGTGAACTCGACCTGCTGGCCTTCAGCCAGAGTCTTGAAACCGCCGCCCTGAATAGCGCTGTAGTGAACAAAAACGTCCGGGCCGCTTTCGCGAGTGATAAAGCCAAAACCTTTTGCTTCGTTGAAAAACTTAACGTTGCCGGTAACTGTAGACATAGTATTCTTTCCTGATTTCAATCTTTTAATGTGCCGTCAGATCATCTTCGTGATGCCTGATCGGCGGTATGCGGAAACAAAAAACTGGCGTGATCAAAAACAGGACGTGCTACTTGTTACAACTGAGCGGTCTTATTGATGAAATGCTTTGCTAAATCTTTCCAACGAGGCCCACTGTACTCCTGCCGCTGTGAAAAGCAAAGCTATTTCTTATAGGCATAAACCGGGGTGATGGAATTCCCGGTTCCAAGGCTGTCCAACCTGCGCGGCTTGGCAATGGCGAAGCCCTGGGCGTAGTCCACCTGGATCTCCTTCAGGGTGTCCATGATTTCCATATCTTCCACATATTCGGCAATGGTCTGAAGGTCCAGGAAATGGCAAAGCTCGTTGATTGAGCGCACCATCGCGTAGTTTGTCAGGTTGGTCGCCATGTCCCGGACGAATACGCCGTCAATCTTCACGAAGTCTACCGGCAGCTTCTGTATATAGGCATAGGAAGACAGGCCGGTTCCAAAGTCATCAAGTGCAAACCGGCAGTTCAGGCGTTTCATTTCACGCATGAAATCGGAGGCAAAGTGAAGGTTGGCCACGGCTGACGTCTCCGTTACCTCGAAACAAAGTTTGCGGGCGAGTTCCCGGTTGGATCTCAGGTTTGACTCCAGGCCGAGCATGAAACTGTCATCACTCAGTGACGAACCCGAGAGATTGACGTTGAGGGTGGCGATTTTGTCCAGCGCCGCAGGGTTCTTGCGCATCCAGGCCAGCACTTCGGAAACGACCCACAGGTCTACCCGCGTGCTACGTTTGAATTGTTCGGCAGCCTCGATGTAACCCTGGGGCGAAATCTCCCTGCCTGAGCTGTCCTTAAGGCCCAGCAAAAGCTCATACATCGTACCTTCCCCGGCTTGCGGCTCGAGCGCGACGATGGGCTGGGCCCGAAGGTAGAGGCTGCCATCGCGGATGGTCCGGTCAATTTCCGTAACCCAATGTGGCGTGCCAATCTCTGACTGGTTACGGTTCCCCCTGGTTAAATCAATCCGGTTGCCACCCTGTTTTTTGGCACTCTTCAGCGACAGGCTGGCCTGGTTGAGAAGGTCGCCGGGGGAGCTCTCATCCCCCAATACAGGCCGGATACTGATGCTGACCGTTGCCCGGTACTCCGCTGGCCCATGCTGGAAAACCTGCTGCTCGACGTTTCGGCGGAGGGATTCGGCGAAGTCCAGGCAGTCTTCCGTGCTAATGCCATTTATGAGTGCGGCAAACTCGTTGCCACTGATCCGCCCGATGTGGGATTCGGGGAATCGGGACCGACATTTGTCACTTAGCAGTCCGGCGACGTGTTGTAACAGGGCATCGCCTGCTTCCGCGCCATAGGAAGCGTTGATGACGCTGAACTCATCAATGTCCAGAACCATCAGAGCAGCGGCGGCGTCCCCTGAATCTGGTTCAGCTCTGTTGAGAAGCTGATAAACTTGTTTCTCGAAATCATGGCGGTGCATGCAGCCAGTCAGGGCATCATGGGTAGCCTGGAAATTCAGTTTCCGGTAGACATCTTCCACAATGCTGAACAGGCTTTGATCAAGGAACGGGATGTCGCCGTCCTCAACAAGCCAGGCTTCGCCCTCGGCGAGTTTCTGGACGAACTCCGGGAAACCGTAACTGACTTCACTCATGCCTTTGGGCGAGAGGAAGACAAACCGGAGTGAGTCCTCGCCACCCCACACCAGTCGCAACCGGCGCGTTTCGCCGCTGTCGAGCCGGATCTCGACCCAGTCGCCGACGGCAATCTCTTTCGCCCTTGAGACCCAGCGGCTGCCTTCAAGCTCCGGAGGCAGTAAGAGCGGTGTCTCATTGGCGTCGCCGTAATCCTCCACCCAGGCGATTTCTACCTCATCGTGGCCCTGAAGAATTCCGGATAGTTCGTCCAGAACCGGTCGGATGCGGGAGGCATCACCGGCCGTTCTGAGCTCCCTCTCGATGAACTGCAGCAACACGCTGCTTTCCAGCTCTCGTTCAAACTCCAGCTCCTCGGAGCTGCCGGCCGGAGACAGCCAGGCCTGGAGCTGCGCCACCACATCATAAAGCTCCTCACAATGCTGACTCTCTGGGCCTTCCCGTAGCATTGTCAGAACAATCAGCTGCTCCCAACCCGCCTGGAGCAGGCGGATCAGGACTTCTGGAACCTGTCTGCCGCCCAGTAGCGTGTTTAGCTGTTGCTGGGCTTCGTGCCGAGTCCTGCGCAGACGCTCTTTGCCTTCAAGGGTTTTTGCCAGTCGCTCCGAATTCCGGATAAACGACTGATCCTGTCGTTCGACAAGCTGTTTCAGCCGTTGGCCCAGACTTTCCAGCAGGTCCGGATCCGACACCTCGGTCTCTGTCAGTTCCACGACGATATCGGCAACCGTCGCCTCCAGCTTCTTGCTTGAGGCCCTCTCAGCGAGACAGATCTGCATGAGGTCGTTGATAATGTCCCGGGCAGGGTGGTCTTCGGTGTTCAGAAAGTCCGGTGTGTCCACCAGCGTTTCAAATACCGGCAACCGAAGTTTTTGCAGTTGGTGGCGAAGCGAACCGGAGAGCTCTTCGTGTGTCTTCAGCGGCGCGAACAACCGGTCTACCAGGTTGGCCTTCTCCACGGCCGTGCGATCCAGGGAGCCGGCCAGGTCGGAATCCGAGTCAGCCAGTTCGCGGAGCAGTTCTGCCATATCTGATTCGTCGTCGTGCAACCGGTCCAGAAGCTCGCGGCGCCGGGAACGGAGATTCTCCGAAAGCTTTGGATTGGGCTCCTCCCAGTCGGCGAGTTCGGAATAGGGACTTGCTTCCAATGCCATCAATTGGAACAGGGAGCGGCCGGCCGATGGCTTTTCTGATGGCGCTTGTCCTGTGTCGCCGGTTTCCAGAGTCCCTTCATCGTTTTCAGTTGTCGAACTTGTGTCATCTGATGGGTATTCCCTGAGCGACCAGTTTGCCGGCAATTCGGTGATATCCAGGGCTTCAAGTCCGGCCCGCCGGCAGTCATTGATCAGGG
This sequence comes from Marinobacter sp. BW6, assembly GCF_008107725.1. Taxonomy (GTDB): domain Bacteria; phylum Pseudomonadota; class Gammaproteobacteria; order Pseudomonadales; family Oleiphilaceae; genus Marinobacter. Next base: position 322,978 of record NZ_VIRN01000061.1, on the reverse strand, counting down.
AGCGTATTGCCGCCGGCCAGAGCCTGCCCAGAGCATGTTCCCAGGCCCGGTAAATGGTCAGGCGGTGCTCCCGCGCAATGCCCAGATGATCGACCATGTATTGCAGGCAAACACACAGCGCCCGGGGTGTCAGTGGGTTGTTGTCATCGTTGACGTCCTGCCGGAAGATCTGGTTCAGAAACTGGTTGACCAGGAAGGTTGCCCCGGTATTTGCTTTGCTGATTCCCGTGGCAATGGCCTGTAAGTCCAGCCAGTCCTCGAACTCATGCTGTTGCAGCAGATGCAGCTCCTTGCTGCTGCCCCGGGACTCCGTGGCGGGCTCAAGGGTCGCCTGATTGGCCTGGAACTGGGCCTGGAAGTCCTGGAGCATGCGTTGCTGGCGACTCTGGAATATGAAGCGCATATCCTTGAGTCGCGTGATTTCGCGCAGCTCGGCGGCCTGCTCCAGGTCGGCTTCAATGCCCTCGAATGTACCTTCCATGAATTCCGGAAGTAACTGTTCCAGAAGCCTGCGGCAATGCTGGTGGTAGAGCTGTTTCAGGGAAGGGTCCGGCGTCGTCTCCTTGGGCCTGCCGCTGCCCGTCTGCTGAAACAGAAGATCAACGTCGCGTTGCAACGCAGTGGCTGTTCCCGTTATTTCGAGAGAAATGCTGTTACCGCGGCCGGCATTGACCGCGCCCTTGAAATGAAGGTGCTGTTTTTCACTCTCGTTATCGAGGAAAACATGCAGGTCCGCCTGTGCAGCGGCAGACGATGACAACTGGTCGAGGACCGCAGGCGAAGAAAAATCCTTCAGTCCGAAGCGCAGCACTTTTTTATTCTTGTCCAGAACCGCGTTGTCGATGACACAGCCACAAGGAATCAGGCCTGGCGTAACGACAATCGCGTCCTTGCTGAGTCTGGAATGGTTCGCGTTGAGCGGGGGCATTGACCGCCTTCCTGAGCAGTGAAAAGTGAATCGGTGTTCAGTTTCATCCCTGAGAGCAGTGTAATTCGTATTTCACCAAACGAAAAGTGAATCGATAAAAGCGACACATGCAATATCCGACGCTTCCAAAAGCCACGACGGCATTATAGACGCTCAGAAGGTCTCAGCATCAGATCCTTGCCAAGCTCATAGCAGGCAAAGTCTTTTGCCAGATACAGGTTTCCCCGATAGAAGCCCCTGGCTTCGGATTCGATCTCGCCAATGTATGGATAGGCATCCGGATTGAGCTGGTAACGGGAACTGAAATGAGTAAGCACGAGATTCGGGACACCGGCGGCCTCGGCGAAGCGGGCTACCTGCGCGGCGGAGCTGTGCTGTGGCCAGGGGCCGACCCGTTCAGAGACTTCCTGAGTGTAGGTTGCCTCATGAATCACCACCTGAACACCAGTGCTCGCTTCCAGAAGCAGGTCAGGCTGATCGTTGTCACCGGCGACGATGACTTTGCGCGGTTTTCTAGCAACTCGGGTGTAGTCATCGCAACGGGCAAGGCGTCCGTCTTCCATTACCACGTCGCGGCCCTGTTGCAAACGACCCCACGCCGGACCGGCCTCAATCCCATTGGATTCAAGCTTGTCGCGGAGCAACTGACGTTCCAGATTTTTTTCTGTAAATACAAAGGCCCGGCAGGAGACTCGATGGGAAAGGGCTACTGCCGTAACCGAGAGTGCGTCGTCTTCCCAGTGGAGACCCTCTGCTTCGGAATCGACGAATCTCAATTCGAAACTGAGGCTGGAGTCACTGTTACCGATGGCCGCCTCTATGAAGGTTTTTACCGGTCTGGGCGCAATCAGGTACAGAGGTGCGGTACGACCGAGCATTGAGGCACTGGTGAGTAGGCCTGGCAGCCCAAACGTGTGGTCGCCATGGATGTGAGTGATAAATATAGCCTGCAGTTGCATCACGGAATGGTGCGTTCTCAATAACTGGTGCTGGGTGCCTTCTCCGCAGTCAATCAGGTACCAGTGTTTTGGTCCGCCGTGACTCAGTGCCAGACCGGTCACATTGCGTGATTTTGTGGGTGTTCCGGCTGAGGTGCCGAGGAAGGTGAATTCCATACCAGGCCTTTTCGGGTTAACGTGTCGTCTTTCTGTCCGCCATAATACGAAGGTAGCAGAGTTGAGAAACCATTAGCCGGGGCGACCGCTAATGAGCCGGTTTGCGACATACACATAAGGAGTGCTGTCTTGTCTGAGTTGTCCAGTTACGAGAGTTTTTCGATTGAGGTCAAAGACCATATCGCCCACGTCCAGTTCAGCCGCCCTGAGGCTCTGAACACCATGAACAAGGCGTTCTGGCTTGAGTTGCCCCGTTGCATGCAGGATATTGAAGCCAACACCGACGCCCGCGTGATCGTCATTTCCTCCACAGGCAAGCATTTTTCTGCCGGAATGGATCTTGGCGTGTTCAGCGATCCCAAAGCCGTGCCCATGAACGGGGACCCCGGTCGCATGGCGGAAAACCTTCGCAGGGTTGTGCTGCAGTTGCAGGATACGCTGACCTCCCTGGAAAAAATCCGGCTTCCCGTGCTGGCCGCCATCCACGGTGGCTGTATCGGTGGTGCTCTGGATCTGGTGTGTGCCGCTGACAGTCGTTATTGCACGGAAGACGCCTACTTCACCATCAAGGAAACCGAGCTGGGAATGACCGCCGACGTTGGTACGCTCCAGCGCCTTCCCAAACTGATGCCTGAAGGTGTGGTTCGTGAACTGGCCTACACCGGCCGCAAATTTTCGGCCACAGAGGCGCAGAATCTGGGCTTCGTGAACGCCGTCTACGCCGACCAGGAATCCATGCTGGCCGAGGTTATGGCCATTGCCGGCCAGATTGCTGCGAACTCCCCACTGGCTGTAACCGGCTGCAAGGAAATGCTCAACTACAGTCGCGACCACAGCGTGGAAGACAGCCTGAAGTACATGGCCACCTGGCAGGCCGGCATGTTCCGCCCGACGGACATGATGAAATCCTTCCAGGCCAAAGCCCAGAAGCAGGCGCCGCAATACGATGCGCTGTTTCCGGTGAAGCCGTTGTTCGATCAGTAAATGGCGTTGGGTAAACGACGAAAATCCGGTATCTCCCCCAATGCCGCGCTGTTATTCCAGGGCGGCATTGGCGTTATCGGATTAGCGGCCATACAGCTATTCGGAATTCCGGTGCTGCTCGTCGGTCCGGGCCTGTGGCCAAGCCTGCTCTACGGCGTCGTCGGCGCAGTGGCCACCTATGGCATGCTGCTACTGCTGACACGCGTGCCCGGCTTGTTCCCTGAAAACCTCGAACGCCAGATGCAGGGCCTGTACGACTTTGCCTCCAGCTACTCCCCGGCCGTGTTGGTCCTGCTATCCCTGTTGGCCGGTGTTGGCGAAGAGCTTCTGTTCCGCGGCGCAATCCAGGGGTGGCTGATGGCCCATACGGACCCGGTGACGGCCGTGTTGGCAGCATCTGTGCTGTTCGGGCTGGTGCACTACGTATCGTTTACTTATTTTCTGGTGGCAACCGGTCTCGGGTTAATACTGGGCGCTGCCTATGTACTCTCGGAGAGTCTGACGTTGGTCATGATCTGGCATGCCCTCTACGACATGATTGCCTTGTATTGCCTGCTCCGGTTTCCACGCTGGTTTGGTGTCAGGATTGTCGATCCCGGCCCAAACCGGCCTCATGAATAGTCGACATCTTCCCGACCGGCACTCTTGCGCGCCTCAAAGCTGGCCAACTCAACGTTGATGGCATTGGTTGAGATCTGGATTTCATACAGTGAATACAGCAGCGAGAAAGACAGCAGTACCAGACTGGCGCCGAACGCCACCACGCCTGGCAGGTTTGTCCCGAGGAAGAGCAGGAACATGGAAACCGTACACAGGAAGAAACTGAGCACCCCATAGGTCTGCATTCGTTTGGTCAGAACAATCCGTTTGCGCAGCATACCGATCTGACGGGCGATCAGTGCGTGGTCTTCCTCGGTGTCCATCTGCTTGAGCTGGCGTATCAGCTGTGCCAAAACCAGAAACCGGTTGGTATAAGCCAGCAACAGAAGTGAAATAGCCGGAAAGAGCAGGGCAGGCGTTGTCAGGTCCAATCTGGTGTCCTTTTGCGTGAGGGGGTGTGAGCTGGTCTACCAGCTCCCGGAGCGCAGCCACTGGATGGTTTTAACCGGCCGATTGTAAATATACACCCAGGCAGGCCCGTGGCGGGTGTCCATTGTCTGGCGAATATAAAGGCTATGTTGCGGGCGTTCAGGGACGTAGTCTTCCAGTTCGTCCAGCACCTTCAGCATCGGATCCGTTACTGCATAAACCTCCACGCGAACGCCCGGGGAAGGCTCCTCGATGGCACCGGGGTAGGGGCCCAGATGGTAAAGACTCAACTCAGGCATCCAGTCGGTTCCGACAAACCGGGCGCCTCGCAGAATATGACTGTTGTTTCGGCCTCGTTTCAATGTGCCGTAGACGGCCACAAGGTGCTTCAGTTTGATCTTGGTTCTCCTCTGTTCAGGCGCTTGAATGAAGCATGGCGGCAGATCGCAGAGCGTTGGTCAGGCGGTCCATCACGCCTCCGCCGTGGCGCCAGAAGTGCCAGTATAGCTGCACTTCCAGGGTTTGTTCAGGCGCGATGCTCACCAGCCGTCCCGCAGTAATCTCCGGGCGGGCCTGCATTTCCGGAATCATACCGTAGCCCATACCGGCAAGCGCCAGTTTTACGAAACCTTCGGAGGAAGGGCAAAGGTGGTGGGGGAAGGTGCCGTGGTAGCCGCACTGGGCCAGGAACCGGTGTTGCAGCTGGTCATTCGGCCCGAAAACGATAGCCGGGGCATTCTGCAGGCTCGTTTCGCTGAGGCCCTTCCCGAAATAGCGTTGAACATAGTCCGGAGTTGCCAGTGGCATGTAGGACATGGTGCCAATGGGCACGCATCGGGCACCAGCAACAGGCTGGGAGCTGCTGCACAGGCAGGCAGCCACATCCCCTTCGCGCATCCTGCGAAGGCCAATGTCCTGGTCCTCGACCACAAGATCCAGCAGCAGGGTTTCCTCCGCGCAGAAATTGCCTACCGCGGCCGCCCACCAGGTGGCCAGGCTGTCGGCATTCAGCGCGATGCGCAGTCTCGCCGTGGGTTCCGAGAGCGCCGGAATGGACTTGGTCAGATCTCGCTCCAGCAATTGCACCTGCTGAACGTGGTTGAGCAGCCGCTGGCCAGCCGGGGTTGCCTTGAGTGCCGGGCTGCGCACCAGAACAGGTTGCCCGAGACGGATTTCAAGGGTGCGAATGCGCTGGGAAATGGCTGACTGGCTCAGCCCGAGAGCCAGGCCGGCGCGTTCGAACCCTCCGCACTCAATAACCGTCGCAAGCGCTTCAAGCAATTTATAATCAATCATAAGTAAAACTGATGCAGCATTATGAGTATGAATTTCAAGTATAGATGGAAGGCGGTAACCTTGCGTTATTCATTGAGGAGAGACCAACGTGCTTGAGAGTTACCTGACCGGATTGATAGTGTGTGGCGGCATCATCGTGGCAATCGGTGCGCAAAACGCCTATCTGCTGAGCCAGGCAATCCGCCGGGAACATCATTGGTGGTCAGCCGGGCTGTGCATTGTGGCGGATGTCACCCTCTTTACCCTGGGCATGTTCGGCATCAGTGCCGCCCTGATGGCCATGCCTGAGGCGTTGCAGGTTCTCCGCTGGCTCGGGGTGGCCTTCCTGGGCTGGCTTGCGATCCAGTCCTTTGTCCGCGCCAGCCGCGGCAGGGCGGCTCTTGAAGCGGGTGAGGTAACGAAACGAAGCCTTAAAGCCGTGGTGTTCACGACACTGGCGGTCACCCTGCTCAATCCGCAGGTCTATCTGGATACGCTGCTGTTGATCCCGGCTGTCGGAGCCCAGCAAGAGGACGCGACAACCTTTGTGGCCGGTGCAAGCAGTGCCTCGATTCTCTGGTTCGGTCTGCTTGCCTGGGGCGGCTCGGCGCTGGCGCCCATCCTCTCCCGGCCGCTGGCCTGGCGGATTATCGACGGTGTCATTGGCGTTATGATGGCGGCTATCGCCCTACACCTCACGTTCAGTGGTCTGTAATATTCAAACGCTCGTATGAATTTCTTTCATCAGTGCGCGCCGGGTAGCAAGATAGTGTGCTATCAAAATTTGCAGTCATTTCTACGACCGAGGATGTTTGATGAACGCCACTGTACGCCGCTGGTTTGCCAGTGCCGGGGCCATGCGCCGTTTCCTGTCTACCTTTGCACCCTATCTCGGAGCGGGTATCCGGGTAACCGATATCGCAGAAGACTTCAGCTCGGCCCGGGTGGAAATGGGCCAGCACTGGTATAACACCAATTACGTGGGTACTCACTTTGGCGGCTCGCTCTATAGCATGGTCGATCCCATGTACATGCTGCTGCTGATGCGGCGCCTGGGCACCGACTATATCGTGTGGGATAAATCCGCGAGTATCGACTTTATCCGCCCCGGCAAAGGCAAGGTGATGGCCCGTTTTGAATTGACCGATGAGCGGTTAGACGAAATCCGGACCGCTACGGCGGACGGAGATAAAATGCTGCCCGAATGGGACGTAGAGATTGTTGATGAATCCGGCGAACTTGTGGCTCGAGTGCACAAAGTTCTTTACGTGCGCCGGAAAAAAGGCTGAGTCAGAGCGACCTGTTGGTCTCAGTCAAAGCGGCGCGCCTGGGTCAGGCGCCCCTTCCAGTAATAGCCGCTGATCGAGGACAAGGTAACGCCGGTTGACGAGGAAGCGTGGATAAAACGGTCCCCGCCCATGTAGATACCGGCGTGCTGCTCCTTGCCACCAATCTGGAAGAAAACCACATCACCCGGCTTGATTTCGCCCGGGTGAACAACGTCCCCGCTTGCAAGCATCTGCGTTGTGGTTCGGGGCAATCGTTTGCCCAGGCCTTCCCGGTAGGCGGTCAGAATGAATCCGGAGCAATCGAAGCCATTGGGGGATGTGCCGCCATACTCATAGGGCGTGCCCCTGTAGCGCTCGAACACCTGCCAGAGCTTTTGTGCCTTTTCTGAAGCTGACGCTGACCTTGGGGCCTCAGTGGGCAGCGGCTGTAGCTCCGGGGAAGAATCCGGCTGCAGATTGCCACTGCTGGCGCAGCCGCCCAGCGCAAGCGCCAGGAACGCCAGAAATAAGAGGTTCCGCAAGGAATAACGCATTCTAAGCCCCGTGCAAGTATCACCAACCTTCACTGTAATAGTCGGGCTCGCTGTTGTCAGGTTACGGATCGTGAGATTTTGTTGATACGGCTCAGCGCATCCAGGGGTGGTCGCCGGCTATCTTTTCCTCTTACGCAGGAATAGTCTGTCACGAGACCTCTCGGGAGAGCTGAAATGAGCGAAGGAACACGCAATACCCCCATACCGCGAGACACTCTTGCGGCCATCCTCGAAAGTGCAACATTGGCACCGTCCAGTCACAATACCCAGCCTTGGCGCTTTGAACTGGGCGACAACGGGATTTCCCTGTTTGCAGACCGGCTACGGGCCTTACCGGTCAACGACCCCGACGACCGGGAACTGACCATCAGTTGCGGGTGTGCCCTGTTTAATCTTCGGATTGCGGCCGCCCATGCAGGGTTCAATACCGAATGCCTGCTTTTGCCGGACCTGGACGACGAGGATCTGCTTGCGAACGTCTTGTTTACACCGGTCTCCGGGGCGGAGGACCGGCAAACCGAACTGTTCCGGGCGATTGCCAGGCGACGCACCTATCGCAAGCGGTTTGAGCCAAAACAGGTGCCCTCCGATGTGCTGAATATCCTGGAGGGGTCTGCAGAGACCGAAGGGGCATGGTTCCAGGTTCTGGAATCGGAACATGCCCGCCATCAGGTGGCTGAGCTGGTCGCAGAAGGTGACGCTGCCCAGTGGTCCAACCCGAGCTGGCGACGGGAGCTGGCCGCCTGGATGCACCCCCGCCGCAAGGGCGACGGTTTGACGGTTCCCGGTATGGTCGCGCCCGTGGCCCAGCTGGTGGTGCGTACTTTCGATATGGGGAACGGTGTTGGTGCCAAGGATCGGCAACTGGCGGATGAATCACCGGTGATTGCTGCACTGGGAACGGCCGGGGACGGCGTAGAAGACTGGCTGAAGGCCGGGCAGGCGCTGGAGCGGGTTTTGCTCCGGTCCCTGGGGCAGGGGCTGCAGGCTTCCTATCTGAACCAGCCCATTCAGGTTGCAGTGCTTCGGCCGAAACTCCAACACCTTCTCGGCCGCTCGGGTTTCCCGCAGATTCTGCTCAGGCTGGGTTACCCGGCGACAGATTTGCCGGCGGCTCCGAGGCGCAATCTGCAGGAGGTTGTAGAAACCGCTGACACTCGGGATATCAAGGCAAAGCAGGCGGGCCACGGACGCCAGCGCTGACAGGCCCCTCGAAATCAGTGCCTGGCTTTGGTTACCACCTCTGGTGTTGCCGGCTCACCGGATGGGCTGGCAAGGATGCGGTCTGCATCAAGCGAGGCAATTGGAACCCGGGTATCCCGGGGAACGTCGCCGCTCAGCTGGAGCTCAAGATAGCGGAGCGCACAAACTCGAAGGAAGGACGTGAAGTTGCCGAGGTCGTGGCCGGCATCAATGGATTCGTGGTAAAGCCGGGTGATCATCTGGGGCAGGTTCATGCCATCCCGTTCTGCCAGCTCTGCCAGTACCTGCCAGAAGGCGTTTTCCATTCGCACACTGGTCACCATGCCATCAATTCGCAGGGAGTGGGTCCGGCTGACCCAAAGCTCCGGATCGGCGTTAATGAAGAGCTTGCACATGCGGGCCTCCCTGAGAGCGTTACGGGGCCGGAGGGCCGGCCCCTGGTGCATTACTGATCCAGCAGCTTGAAAAACTGCGCCAGCCAGGCCGGATGCGCAGGCCACGCAGGCGCTGTTACCAGATTAGCATCGGTGACCGCCTGATCAACCTCGATACCGGCGAACGTACCGCCGGCCAGTTCCACCTCCGGCTGGCAGGCCGGATAGGCCGAGCATTTGCGCCCCTCCAGAACTCCCGCTGCGGCCAACAGTTGGGCGCCGTGGCAGATCGCCGCCACCGGCTTGTTGGTTTCGAAGAAGTGGCGAACCAGATTCTGTACATCCTTGTTAAGTCGCAGGTACTCGGGCGCGCGGCCGCCGGGCACTACCAGCGCGTCGTAGTTTGCCGGGTCCAGCCCGTCAAAATCCGCGTTCAGGGTGAACCGGTGCCCCGGTTTTTCGGTGTAGGTCTGGTCACCCTCGAAATCATGAATGGCTGTGGCAACCGTGTCGCCGGCTTTCTTGTCGGGGCATACAGCGTGAACCGTGTGTCCAACGGCCTGCAGTGCCTGGAACGGCACCATGGTTTCGTAATCTTCGGTGAAGTCACCGGTGATCATCAGAATCTTCTTCCCGCTCATGGCTGTCTCCTTGTGATTGTCTTGCCAGGTCTGGAAACAGTAGCAGCGACGATGGTGAGGCGGGTATTAACCGACTACTACAGGCGTGAAGCCTCCAGAATCAGGTCCGGCGTGTTGTGCCTCGGGTTATTCACTTCCGCGGAAACCGGAATGGCTTTCAGCTGTTCAGGATCCAGACGATGGGTCACCGACCGCAACTGTGTCCGGTCGGTGATTTCCGGATTCAGCCAGTCCCTCAGGCAGGTTGGATCAAGCACAACAGGCTGGCGTTCGTGGATATGTTTCAGGTGCGCACTGGCCGGTTCGGTGATGATAGTGCAAGCCGTGGTTTCATCACCTTCCCTGGGGGTCCAGAGGCCGGCGAAGAAAATCGCCGGATACTTCCCGGAATCCGTTGGCGTTATGTAGTGAGGTTCCTTGCCGTGTTCCGTCTGCTGCCATTCGTACCAGCCATTGGCAGGAATGAGGCAGCGATGGTGGGCAAAGGCGTCCCGGAAGTATTTTGATGTGGCTGCTGTTTCTGCACGGGCATTGATCGGTGCCGGCGCTTTCTGATCCGCCCAGGCCGGCCGGAACCCCCAGTGGGAGTGCGCCATGATCAGGCTGCCGTTCATGCTCGTCCGGATCATGGGGATGCCGACACCTGGAGGGATGTTGTAGCTGGGATCAAAATGCCCGTCCACCTCCATGCCCTCAGGAAAAAACTCGAGGATCAGGGTGTCAGGTGGGGTATAAAAGGTGAATCGTCCGCACATGGTAACTGGTTGTTCCTCGCGCAAATCCCGGTGCTGAAAGCCTACGGTTCTGTATTCTGTTAACCTTAGCAGATGCTGAAACTATCCAACGCTGTTGAACTTGCCGACTGGGAGATCGAAATCACCCAGATCCGGGCCCAGGGTGCCGGTGGCCAGAACGTCAATAAAGTCGCCTCCGCTGTGCACCTGCGCTTCGATATCCCTCACTCCTCGTTACCGCCTTTCTACAAGGAACGGCTGATGTCCCTCAATGACCAGCGCATCAGCAAGGAGGGCGTGCTGATCATCAAGGCGCAATCCTTCCGAACTCTGGAATTGAACAAGGAAGATGCGCTGGAGCGGCTGAAAGAGCTGATCCAGGAGGCCGTAAAACCCCGCAAGGCTCGTCGTCCCACCAAACCGACCCGCTCCTCACAGCGCAAGCGTGTGGACAAGAAAACCAAAAAGGGTAAAACCAAGGCGTTGCGGGGAAAGGTCCAGGTTTAAGCCGAAGCCTGTGCGCCGCCCTGGGACTCCAGTTGCTCCAGGAAGCCCCTGATGTCTTCGAAAGCCGCTTCCGCTTCGGGAAGCAGCGGCACGAATATCTGCCATACGTGCACCATGCCCGGCCAGGTGTGCAGGGTAACCGGAGAGCCTGCTGCTTCGGCTCGTGCCGCGTAACGCCGGGCGTTGTCCAGCAGCATCTCGGTGTCGCTGGCCTGGATCAGCGTTGGGGGCAGATCCTTCAGGTTCCCGCGTAATGGCGAGGCGACAGGGCTGGTGGGTGAGACACGGAATGCCGCGAGAGTGGCCCACCATATGACCGGCAGGGGGATTTTCGACAAGCCGCCGAACACAGGTCCGAGCAGGGGGTCGGTACCGATGTTGTTGCGGTTGCTCGGCGCGGTGAGGGTCAGATCGGTGGAAGGCGAAAAAGCGATGGCGGCGTCAGCCTGGCGCAGGCCGTTATCCCGAATCCAGGCGACCAATCCCAGAGTGTGACTGCCGCCGGCAGAATCCCCCGCGACCACCATGAAATCAGCCGGCTCGGCACCCTTGGGGCCATGTTTGAGAAGCCAGGTATAGGCTTGCCGGCAATCCCGGACGCCGTCCATAAACCGGTTTTCCGGCATCAACCTGTAGTCCACCGCGAACACGGCCGCTCTGGTTATTTGTGATAAACGGTCGGTAATCGCCCGATGGCTTCTTGGGCTGCCAGCCGCCCAGGCGCCGCCATGAATGTACAGAATGCGGCGGCGGGTATCGCAGCCGGGAGCGAGGACCCATTCACCGCGGGGTGACTCGCAATGCCGCAGTTCCGAGGTCAGTTCAATGCCTTCACTGAGTCCGTCCATGTGTTTTCGCAGCGCCATCAGCCGCGCCTTGCCGCGCAGGCCTTTCGAGGATTGTCCCAGTTCGCGAATGCGACCCAGCACTTCCCGGTTGGCCTCGCTCGGTGTTGCGTCTTTTACCGGGTAATCATCCCGGTCCAGATGAGACAGATCCTCAAGCCGGAACAGAAGCAGGGTTGCGGCAACAATGAACACGATGATGGCAAGAATAATCCAGAGCATGGTCGATCCGTATGTTAGTGGCCCCACCGGGCAGGTCGAACTATCCTTCAGATGATACTCGCAGATTTGTCCCGGTTCTGCCCGGAACGGTCACAGAAGGAGTCGCGTGTTGCAAATTGCCTATCGGGCCAAAGACATAACCGAAGCCCACATTGTGGCTGGTCTGTTGGAAGCCAACGGTATTGAAGCCCATGTCGGAGGCCATTACCTCCAGGGTGCTATGGGCGAGATCGGTGCCGCGGGCTTCAGCAACGTGCATGTCGATGATGAGGATCTCTACCGGGCGCGGCAACTGGTCTCCGAATATGAGCAGACTTCAGGCAGCAGTTTTAGCCGCGCTGCCAGCGACCACGAGGACCGCCCCGACCACTACGCCCGCTGGTTTCTGTTGGCCCTGGCCATCGTCGCTCTTATCCTGCTGCAGATCTACTGACTGATCGATCTGTTGTCAGCGGGCGTAGCCCTAACCACACTTTCCAAGCAACAGGAGAAAAATCCTATGGCAGATCAACCTGTAATGCTGATTACCGGCGCGTCATCAGGTATTGGCGCGGAAACAGCGCGAGCGGCAGCGAAACAGGGGTATCGTCTGGTACTGGCTGCACGGTCCGAAGACAAACTCAAAGGCCTTCAGCAGGAGCTGGGTGGCGAAGAAAAGGTACTGACGGTTCAGTGCGACGTTCAGAGCGGTGATGACCAGAAGAACATGGTCGGCCAGGCCCTGAAAACTTTCGGCCGAATCGATGCGGTGTTTGCTAACGCCGGGCGCGGTGGTGAGCCGGGCGGATTCAGCGGCGCTGACCCGGACGTCTGGAAGGATATGATCCTTACCAATATATATGGTGTCGGCCTTACCCTTCAGCACTGCATGCCAGCGCTGAGGGAGAGCAAGGGCCACTTGCTGCTCACTGGCTCTGCGGCAGGCCGTGCCACCATTCCCGGCTCCATGTACAGTGCAACCAAGTGGGCGGTATCGGCCATTGGCTACGGTGTCCGTGAGGAACTTCGGGGCTCCGGTATTCGCGTTACCCTGATCGAACCGGGCATGGTGGATACGCCCTTCTTCGATGAGCGTCCCGGGCATGCACTCAAGCCGGAAGACATTGCCAACGCGGTCATGTATGCCGTGGCGCAGCCGGCACACGTAGATGTAAACGAGATTCTTGTCCGGCCCACACCCAAGGTTGAGTAAGCCGTCCATTCGGCCATAACGGAGGTTGTTTTGAATCAAACCGATCGCGTCGCATTGATAACCGGCGGCGCCAAAGGCATCGGCCGGGGCATTGTGCTTCACCTGGCCGATGCTGGCTGGAAGGTGGCGTTCTGTGACACCGACAGGGCCGTCGGAGAGCGTATGGCCGCCGGTGCGGAGCACGAATTGCGTTTCCTGCCCGGCGATGTGGCATCGGAAACCGATGTGGCGCACATCGTTGCCGAGACCCTCCGCTGGGGCGGCCGCCTGGACGCTGTCATAAACAATGCCGGAATTGCCAACCCAGATACCGGCCCGGTTGAGGAGCTGAGTCTTGAGCAATGGCAGCGTCGGCTGGACGTGAATCTGACCGGGCCGTTTCTGGTCACCAAGCACTCGGTGCCGCACCTTCGAAAAACGAAAGGCGCTGTCGTTAACATGGCCTCCACAAGGGCGCTTCAATCCGAGCCAGATACCGAGGCATACGCCGCTACCAAGGGTGGCATTGTGGCACTCACTCATGCCCTTGCTGTGAGCCTGGGGCCCAATGTCCGCGTTAACTGCATCAGCCCCGGCTGGATCGATACCCGGGCCTGGCAGGGCGACCCGGAACCGGTTGAACCGCTCTCAGAAACCGATCACTTGCAGCATCCGGCGGGCAGGGTAGGGCAGCCTGGGGATATCGCCTCGTTGGCGGCTTACCTGATATCGCCTGAGGCCTCGTTTATCACCGGTCAGAATTTTGTGGCAGATGGCGGCATGGTGCGCAAGATGATCTACGAGGAATAGGGCAGTGCCACGGCTTTTCTTCGGGCTGGAGGTTCCGTCTGAGATCACAGACCGGTTGCTGAAGGTCAGGTCAGCGGTCCCGGGCGCCAAATGGCAGAGTGCCGGGCAATTGCACATCACGCTCCTGTTTTTGGGAATGGTGAGCCAGGAAGATCTTGAAGCCTTGGCCGGTTCAGCCCGTGACATCAAGTCAGAGCCCTTCCTGCTCGACGTTGCCGGCGTCGGTTGTTTCGGTCAGTCCGAGAGGCCGAAGAATCTGTGGGCTGGTGTTCAGCCGGAGGCGCCGGTCGCTGCTCTTAACAAGGCTCTCGGGGTGCGTATGGAGACACTCGGTTTTGGCGCTGAACGTCGGGTGTTTCGGCCGCATATCACCCTGGCTCGTTTCAAACGCAAGGCGGGTTCGGTTGAACCGTTGTTGGTTGAATATGGTGACTCCCGGTTCGGCCAGTTTCAAGTTACTGAATTTGTCCTTTTCGAAAGCAAACCTGGTCCCACCGGTTCGGTATATTCTGTGATTGAGCGCTTCCCCCTGCGCACCGGCGGTTAGCCGATTTGTCTTGACGAAACACCGTCAGCCCACCAAAGATAGAAGCAAATCAACGCCTTTCTTGAGGTGTCTATGTGTCCCCCGTTTTCCGATCCTGATCAACGCCTGTACGTTCGCAATGCCACACTGGCGGACATCCCTGGAATCATCCAGCTCAGCCGCCGCGTTTACGAAGGCACTGGCATGTATGGCTACACCAAGGGGCCATTGACCGGGCAGATCAATACCTTTCGCGATGGCCAGTTTGTCGCCATGCTGGGCGATACCGTGGTGGGTTACTGTGCCACGTTCCGGATTGCCGAAGAGATTGCTTTGTCCGCCCACGACTGGACCTCCATCACCGGCAACGGCTACGCCTCACGCCATGATCCGGAGGGTGACTGGCTGTACGGCATGGAAGTCTGTGTTGATCCGGAGTGCCGTGGTTACCGGATCGGGGAGCGGCTGTACAACGAACGGAAGCAGTTATGCCAGGCCCTGGATCTGCAAGGTGTGGTATTTGCCGGGCGCTTGCCGAGCCTGCGCCAGCGGCTGAAGAAATACAGCAGCGTTGAAGACTACGTCGAAGCCATCCGAAGCAAGGAACAGAAGGATCCGGTGCTGTCCTTCCAGCTTCATCAGGGTTTCGAGGTGCATGGCATCATTCCGCATTATCTTGACGCCGATCACGACTCCATGGGCTATGGCATTCATCTGGTCTGGCGTAATCCAAAAGTACCCCAGTCCGAGAGCAACGGTCGCAGGAAACGCTACGGTCACCGCATGCGCGATACCGTGCGAATCGGCACCGTTCAGTATCAGCAGCGTCCGGTAGGGTCGTTCGACGAATTCAGCGAGATAGTCCGCTATTTCGTGGATGTTGTTTCCACCTACAAGGGCGATTTTGTGGTGTTTCCGGAGCTGTTCACCCTGCAACTGCTTTCCATTGAGGCCCGAAAGGGCAGCCCCGCAGAAACCTTCGCGGCAGTCACCCATTACGCGGAGCGCTATCGTGAGCTGATGCGGGATCTGGCCCTGCGCCACAACATCAATATTGTGGCCGGCTCCACGCCCGTCCGTGAGGAAGACGGCACCATTCGGAACATGGCGTATGTGTTTCTGAGAGATGGCCAGGTATTCAGCCAGCCCAAGATCCACCCAACGCCGAACGAGGCGTTCTGGTGGAACGTTCAGGGCGGCAACCGGGTCAGCGCCATCGAGACGGACTGCGGCACCATTGGTGTGCTGATCTGCTATGACGCGGAGTTCCCGGAATTGACCCGCCACCTGGTGGACCAGGGCGTGCAAATCATCTTCGTGCCTTTCTGCACTGACGAACGGCAAAGCTACCTGCGGGTTCGCTATTGTTGCCAGGCCAGAGCTGTTGAGAACCAGGTCTACGTGGTGCTTTCTGGGAACGTCGGTAACCTGCCGAACGTGCCGAACATGGAAATCCAGTATGGCCAGAGCTGCATCCTGACGCCCTGCGACTTTCCGTTTGCCCGGGATGGCATCGCCGCCGACACGGAACCCAACGTGGAGACCGTTGCCTTTGCTGATCTCCGCCCGGAAGTGCTGATCACCGCTCGCAACAGTGGTACCGTAAAAAACCTGCAGGACCGCCGGCACGATCTTTACAGCGTGACCTGGCGTGGTGAGTAAACTGAGTCGACAGGAGTGTCGTTTTGCCCGGTAAAGGGTCTGTACAGCCTGAACGCATAGGCTACGGGTTTCTTGGGGCCGTTGGCCTGGCACTGGTGGCCTGGCCTCTGGCGGTCGCAGGCTGGACCTTCGCCGTTGAGCAGGGCTCGATAAGTATGGCATTGCCGGATATCCGGTCCGGTGGCTGGGAAGTCACCGGAAACCAGGCTGATATCAGGCCCTCTGTGACGGCCAACAGTGGTTCCACGACCATCGAATTTGCCCCTTCCTCCCTGATTGTGACGGATTACCTGACGTTTACCGGGGCGGAGCAGCGGTTGAAGCTCAACACGCTTCGGACAGATCTCAGCAATTCCACCGTTACCTTGGACTACGGCGCGTCCGGCTCCTGGGCGGAGCGCATCACCTTTGATGGCGATATAAGGGTCGACGCCGCGCGTGTTGAGCATCCACAACTGCTGCCGCAGGCATGGACCTTCGAGGGTAGGGCAGCTGGCCGTCTGGCTGATCTCAGGGTCCAGGGAACGCTGGTCTCTGCGTCCGGCCTCACGGCCGATCTCGACATCCAGCTTAATCCCGATGGCGGCGTTTCGGTTGCCATCGATTCTGTTATCGACGGTAAACAGGGCGTTCGGGCCCTGGCAGACACCCTGGCCGGTTGGCCGGATCTTCTGACGGTCGATTCTGGTAATGCCCGTTTGTCGATGGAATTCTCTACCGGCGCGGGTGGTGAACTTGAGGCCAGTGGCCGTGCTGAACTGGCGGACGTCGAGGGTGTCTACAACCGCACCGCGGTGTCCGGACTCACCGGTCAGGTTCGGGGATCGTTCGATAATTCGCAGGTCACCGCCAGTTTCAGGGACATGACCGTTGGCGAGATCAATCCCGGAATTCCGGTCAGCTCGGTTCGTTTCTCCGGGGATTACAACGCGCCGGTGACAGAACTGCTGGCGGGCAGCCTGGAGGTTCAGCAGGCCAGAGCCCGGTTCCTTGAGGGTTCTCTCAGGATTCCCCCTGGGGTGTACGAGTTGAAAGATGGCTCTGGCCGGATCCCTGTGGAGGTCCAGGATGTTTCCCTCAGTCGTCTAGTGGAGGTGTATCCGGCGGAGGGGCTGGCAGGGAGCGGACTGCTTCGCGGGCGCATCCCTCTCGGTATCAGTAGAGACGGTGTGCAGGTAAGTGAGGGAAGTGTCACAGCAATCGATCCGGGTGGCCGTTTGCAACTGCCGGCGGACAAACTCCAGGCGATGCTGGGTGGCAACCAGGCCATGGACGTTGTGGTTCAGGCGTTGCAAAACTTTCACTATTCAGTGCTCAACAGCACGATAGACTACGATGAACAGGGTAAGTTAACCCTTGGCCTTCGCCTTGAAGGTAAGAACCCTGAACTCAGGGGTGGGCAGCCGGTGGTACTCAATGTCAATCTTGAAGAAGACATTCCCGCGCTGCTGACCAGTCTGCAGTTGAGTGGCAGGGTTAATGAGGCCGTGACCAAACGTGTCCGGGAGTTGCTGCAGGAATCCGGTGAGGAGACAGCACCATGAGAAAACCCTTGCGGCCAGGGCGGCCTGAGAGGTCGCCTTTGGCAAGAACACTGATGATAACGATGCTGCCGCTGGCAATGGTTGCCTGCACACCCACAGTGCAGATGGCAGCACCGAAGGAGCCGATTACGGTCAATCTGAACGTGAAAATCCAACACGAAATCTACGTCAAAGTGGATAAGGAAGTGGATGACCTGTTCAGCGAGCAGGGCCTGTTCTGACTGTGTCCGGAAATTTAAGGGGTTGAAGATGAAACGATTGATGCAGATGTTTGCGCTGGTTCTGGCGTTCGGTATCAGTGCCTCTGTGCTTGCCATGGGGTTGGATGAGGCCAAACAGAAATTGGACTCGGTCAAGCAGCAGGGGCTGGTTGGGGAAACGCCGACAGGTTATCTGGAGGTGGTGCGCGTCGAAGGGCAGGCGAAGGAAGTGGTGGAAGCCATTAACAGCGCCCGTCGGGATGAGTACAAGCGTATCGCCGAGAAACACAACATCCCGGTAACCCAGGTGGAGACCGTTGCGGGCAAAAAGGCCATTGAGAAGACTCCGTCTGGCCAGTATGTGCAAATGGGCGGCAAGTGGGTCAAAAAGTAGTCCGACGCGGCCGGTTGCAAACCCGGCCTAACGTTTAACGCTCTTCTGCCTTGGCTTACCGCCTTTGGGCCGTTTGCCCGAGGCAGGCTTTTTGCCAGGCGCGGGCTTGCCTTTCGGGCCGGGCCGCCGAGCGCCGCCGGGTTTGCCTGGTGCGGATGCAGAGCCAGGCTTGCGATTGGGTTGTGGTTTGGCCTTGGCCCCGGGCTTCTTTTTTGCCGGCTTGCCAGAGTTGGACGGTGCCTCGGAAGACGAATCCCGGATGGCATCGAACAGCCCGGCCAGCTCTTTCTCGTTCAGATCCCGCCACTGGCCTACCGCAAGCCCTTTCAGACTCACGTTCATGATCCGAATACGTTCGAGTTTGGTAACCTCGTAGCCAAAATACTCGCACATCCGACGGATCTGGCGATTGAGCCCCTGAACCAGAGTGATCCGGAAGACAAATCGTGACTCCCGCGACACTTTGCACTTTTTCGTCACCGTGCCCAGGATCGGGACACCATTGGCCATCCCCTCGACGAATTCCCGGGTGACGGGCTTGTCGACCGTAACCAGGTATTCCTTTTCGTGGTTGTTGCCCGCCCGCAGGATCTTGTTGACCAGGTCGCCGTTGCTGGTCATGAAGATGAGGCCCTGGGAGTCCTTGTCCAGGCGTCCGATCGGGAAGATACGTTCGCTGTGACCGACAAAGCGCTGGATATTGTGTTTCTCGGCGCTGTCCGTGGTGCTGACAATTCCTACCGGTTTGTTCAGTGCAATGAAAACGAGGTCTTCTTCAGCCCGTGGCTCGATCACCTGGCCGTTCACCTTGACCGTGTCTCCCGGAAGCACCTGGTCGCCTACAGCGGCCCTTTTACCGTTGATGTAGACGTTGCCTTGCTCGATATAGCGATCGGCCTCCCTGCGGGAGCACATGCCGCTTTCGCTGATGTATTTGTTGAGCCGGGTGGAATTGCCAGTGGTCATCGGGTGTCCGGTTGCCAGTGAGAATGTCGGGCATCATATCAGTCTGGAACCCCGGTCGCAGCAGGGGTGGTTCTTTCCGGGCGTCTCTGCCATTCTTTGCGCCTATCCATAAAACCAACAAACCCTGAGCCGCCATGGAAAAGACACGCATCACCATTGTTGCCGTTACCTGCATCGCCCTGTTCTTCCTGACCAACTACCTGTTCCGGTATCTGATCGGATTTACCGGGTTGCTGGCGTCACTGGTCATTGCTGCCCTTATTGCCGTCTACATGAGCTTCTCAATCGCACGAACCCTTGAGCGTTTGCCGATGCCGGAGGAGCGTTCACGGGCGCTGTGGATCTATGGCGGTTTTCTGGGTGCCCTGTTCGTCGCTTTTGGGGCCTGGATGTTCCTGGATGCCGGCATGGATGCCGTCACCCTCGCCACCCTGTTTGTTCACTATCTGCCCTATCCGGCACTTGCTCATGCCCTGCTATCGGATAAGGCCGTCGGACTGTTCCTGAAGCAGGATCGTCCTGGCGGCTAAATTGTTATACTATAACATTTTGATTCTCAAAGGAGTGCCTCCGGCGCCATGACGCAACCTATTCCTACCAGCCTTATTCTTGGTTTTCTGGGTGTGGGTAAAACCACCGCCATTCTGGATCTTCTGAAAAGCAAACCGGAAAACGAGGTCTGGGCGGTTCTGGTCAACGAATTCGGCGAGGTGGGCATTGATGGCGCCATGCTGCAAACGGAAGGCGCCTTCATCAAGGAAATACCCGGGGGCTGCATGTGCTGCGTTGCCGGCCTGCCGATGCAAATAGGTCTCAACCAGCTGATTCACAAGGCAAAGCCGGATCGACTGCTGATTGAACCGACCGGGCTCGGCCACCCCTCCCAGATTCTGGAAACCCTGACCAGCGAGCACTACCGGGATGTACTCGCCATTGGCCCGGTGATCTGTCTGGTGGACCCCCGGAGGCTCGAAGAGCCGAAGGTGCTCGGCAATGTGCAGTTCCGTGACCAGGTGGCTGCGGCTGATATTCTCGTTGCCAACAAGACCGATCTTTGCACGCCAGAGCAATTGATTCGTTTTGACGAGTGGGCCGCACAACTGGATCCTGCCAAGCGCGCGATTCACCACACGCGGTTTGGGCAGCTGGCACCAGGCTGGTTGGACGGCGAGTCAGATGCCCTACCAGTGACCGATCCGGATGCTCACCATCACCACCATCAAAAGACCGCCTCTCCGGCACCCTCGATCAATGACGAACCCTGGCAGCAGATCACCAATCAGGGACAGGGGCACTTCAGTGTCGGCTGGCGGATCCATCCGGAACTGATACTCGATGAGAACGCATTGCTGGTGATGGCCATGGACTCGGCTTTTGTTCGCTTCAAGGCTGTGGTCCACACCGTCGATGGCTGGCGGGCGCTCAATGTTGTTGATGGTGCCCTGACTGTCATTCAGGGTGAACCGCAAGCCTATAGCCGGGCAGAGATAATAGCGTCCGATCAGATTGACGCCCGGGAGCTCGACAACCGGATGAGGGCGGCCGCGGGACTTGATCCGAGGTGAAAGCGTGAGTCTTTGTCCGGTATGCGAGCAGGGCAGCCTCTTGGATTTCCGGGTGGTGAAGGCCCAGCGTTACCTTCGATGTGATGTCTGCGAAGCCACGGTGATGGATGCGTCCTGCCGGTTACCGCCCGAGCAGGAGCAGGAAATCTATCAACTGCATGATAACGACCCGTCTGATCCAGGTTATCGGAGATTCCTCTCGAAACTGACGGAACCTCTGCTTGAGCGTCTGCCAACGGGCGCCAGCGGGCTGGATTTCGGATGCGGGCCAGGCCCGGCACTGGCGCAAATGCTTGAGGCGGAAGGCATGGCTGTCAGTCTCTACGATCCCTACTTTTATCCCTCTGCAGACGTTCTGGATCAAACCTACGACTTCATCACCTGCACCGAAGTGGTGGAGCATCTCTACGCTCCTGCCGGCGTCTTCAGGGATCTTGACGGGATGCTCAGGCCAGGCGGCTGGCTGGGTGTCATGACCTGCTTTCAGACCGACGATGACCGGTTCAACAACTGGCATTATCGCCGTGACCCGACCCATGTGGTGTTCTACCGGGAATTCACCTTCAAGCTGCTCGCCAACCGGTTTGGCTGGCACCTGGAAATACCGAGAAAAGATGTGGCGCTGTTCCGGAAGCCTGCCTAGGGTTCTTACCTTGGGCACTCGGGCAGTGCAGGGCACTGTTCTGCGGATTTGGTGCCTTCGTGTTTGAGCAATTCCGATTCACCGAAGCGATCCGGTGCCAGGGCTGCGGCACACCTCGCCGCCTGGGCTGCAGTGTTTGCGCAGTCGGTCGCCTGCAGTGCGAAAGCAAGGTTGTTCCAGCCCTCGGCGAATTCCGGAAAACGTTTCACCGTGCGCAGAAAATGCCCCGTTGCCTCGCTTTGGCGGCCCAACTGCCAGGCAAGGTTGCCTCTGGCCATAGTGGCCGCTGCTTGGTCCGGCCAGGTCATCTCGGCAGTCTTATAAGCAATGCCTGCGGCTGTGGTTCGCCCGGTTGTCTCGAGGTCATGGGCGGATTGCAGAAAACGAAGCGGTACTGCGGTAGCTGGAACCCGATCCGGTGGCAAAATAGTGACGGCCCAGTTGTCGGCCCGCCCCCAGGTATTGGTGAAAACTTCCAGATTGATCGCTTCACGCTTGCGGGTATCGGTATGGAGAATCAGGTCTCGCTCCCCGGCGTCATAGCCGACGACAACCGCAAAGTGCCACTGCGGCCACCAGCCAAACCTAAGGTTCTGCATCACCAGCACAGGATTGCCCGAGGCAACCTCGCTAAGCAGGCTTTCAAGTTCTTTCTCCAGAGGATAAGCCAGCATGCCGTGGGCCCGGGCGGCGGCCACCATTTCGATCTGCAGCGATCCCTCACGGCCGGGAATATAGACGAGCTCTTTCAGGATTTCCGGGTCGGTTTGCAGCCCCTGGCTGTTGAGCATCATGGCCAATGAGGCAGGCCCGCACTGGTACCTTTCCTGGGGATAGAAGGGCACATCGTCCAGAATAACCCGGTCAGGCCGCGAGACTTGGTTTGCTCCCGGCATTGGCCATTTGGGAGCACTGGCACAGCCGGCCAGCAGGCTGACCAGTAATATCAGGATCAGCCTGCTGGATGTCGCTTTTAGTGTGGGAAAAATGACGGTCACTGCCTCCGCTATCGAACGCAGTTCACGAACGGGAAGACGTTAGTAGCACAGAGCATATCGGTAATAATGAATACCAGCAGGAACAACACAATGATGCCGACCACATCCTGCCCTGCAGGAGCCTCGGCAAGCTGACGTTCGAAATCCGCGAGTTCCGCGGGCGTGAGGTTCTGGATGCGTTCCTTGACCTGGTCCTGGCTGACGCCCAGGTCTGCCAGCTTGGCCTGGACATCCTGCCTGTCGAGCATGCTGATCAGCTCCTGTCGATCCAGCTGAACCTGTTGTTGCCCGATCATCTCGCCGGTTCCAACCATGCCGGCGGTTGCGGTGGCTGACCAGACGGAGCCCAGGGCCATCATCATGGCCATGAAAAAAGAAACGTATCTCAGGTGCTTGCGAATGCCTGACATGGGTCACTCCTGTTGTTGGCTACTTCCGAAGTAGCAGATGTGTTCAGTCACGTTGCATTATCCCGACGATAGAACAGTCTTATGCGTTCCCTCAACATACGAAATATTCAGGATCTACGCACTTCGAGCTTTCGCTCGGGCCAATGAAGTATAGCCGAGCGTGTGACCATTCTGCTCGCAAGGTCAGGAAAGGCCTCCTGGATAACGGTGGCGCCGAAGTCTGCCAGGAACGCAGATTTCAGTTCCGCCCGGGCCTTCTGGGTACCCGGTTCCTGGTATGGCGCAGAGCACAGCAGCAGGAAACCATCGTCCGGAATCCGGCCGCTGTCCATATTCTTTTTGATAATCCCTGCGGCCTGACGGATCGGATGAGACAGATCCGGGCTGTAGGGACCAATGATCAGGGCCACGTTCGGCGCATGCAGAAAGTCAAACCCCCTGCCAAGGCAGATTACCCACTCCCGGTGCTCTATGTTCAGTTCCCGATCGACCTGGCGAATCTCGTTGATGTGCCGGATATTGCCCTCGACGAGGGGTAGCAGATCGCGTTGAACGGGGCCTGGCATATCCGGGCAAAGAGCGGCGATTTCGGAGGTCATGTCGCTAAGCCTCGACACCGGCACCTTGGACAGGTCCAGCGTTCGCTCGGGACTGCCATGCAGAACCAGCGCATCCTCATCACTCTCAAAACCACACACCAGTGGATAGACCGTTTGGTGTCCGGTCCCAAACAGCTTTTCCACCTGGTTCCGGATCTGGAAGGCGTGACTCATGGCGGCCTCACGGTCGCAGTCAAAGCCAGCACAGCCCCGCTCCCGCGCTCCTTTTGAATAGTGGTAGGTGATGATGATCAGCACCCGCCGTCCGTGGCTTACCGCCTGTTGAACCGTATCGGCCAGCATATCGCCGAGGTAGGGCCAGCCGAGCTCAAAAATGCCGCCTAGGTTCCTGAATGGATGAATGACGCCAAGGGGCGTCTGGGTCACGTAGGGCAGGTGAATGCGACCGTCCATGCACTTCATGGCAATGATCTGGGTATTATGCTCCGCCAGATAGCGCTGTCTTGCCAGGTGGTTTTCAGGGCTGCAGAAACTGACTGCGTGGGCCTTGCTGAGTTCCATCAGCCAGTGGATACGATCTGCAATTGGGCGCGCATGCACGGGCGTTGTCATGGCTCTTGTCCTTTTCTGTTCAGAAGGTCGACAGGCCGGTCGCCTCCATAATCCGGTAGCGCCAGTAGCGAAGTCCGGATTCGTCGGCCCAACGCTCGTAGGGCAGACTCATCACCGGATCGTCACCAGGACCGTTTTGCCACTGCCGGTCAAAGAATCGCCGGGCCCTGGTGGCAACCGGCGACTGGTCCGCCACCGACACCCAGACATCGGTTTCGAGATTCAGATCGTCAAGATTGCGCCGGGTAAAATTGGCCGAACCCAGGAGCAGTTCTGTCGCCCCGCTTTCTTTCACCAACATCAGCAGCTTACTGTGACATTGCTCTCCCAGGGTATTACACCAACGGACAGGAATGCCCGCACGAACCAGTTCCATGGCGACTTGTCGGTTCGGAATGCCACTCTTCTGATGGCCGAAGGCTTCGTTGTTGGCATCAAGCAGAACGCGCAGCGCCGCACCCCGTTTGGCCGCGCCCATCAAGGCTTGGACAATGTCGCGATGGGAAAGATAGAACATGGCCAGGTCCAGCTGATCGCCAGCAGAGGCCTCGGCAATCATGGCCAGTGCCTGGTCCAGAATTGCCGATTCGGTCAGCACCGCGACCCGGGACCTTTCGGGTTTGTCGGCTTCCGCGGTGACTTCGGAAGCCTGGCTGATCCGTTCATCGATCAGCTTGGTGTCCGCTCCTGACATGGCGAGAACGGCCCGCTCGCTTTTCAGCAAATCAATCACCGCCGGCCCCTTGAAGCTCAGCCCCAGGTTGCTGTGCCGGCTGCTGCCATCGTGGGGGTTGGCAGAGGTAACAATAGCTCTCAGGGAACCCGCCTCATCCACGACCACAAGCTTGCGATGGTTGGCCTTGAAATTCAGCAGTGCGAGATAGCTTCGAATGGTGACGGGCTTTGTGCCCAGGGCGTTGTCGAGCCATCCGCCGTCCGGGTCGTTTCCAAACCACTGACAACATAGGCGCCAGATCGAAGACCAGGTCGGATTACTGTCCCGTAGCGGGCGAAGTGCCGTCTCGACAACTGAAATGCCACCAGTGCGCAGGGCTTCAAACCAGGGTGAGGCAGTGCCGCCATACATGGTGTTCAGAGGGTCGGAGATAACGGTAATCGACAGCTCAGGTTTCTCCGCTTTCCGGGCCAGCAGGGTTTCGGTCAGCTGCCTCGCCAATGGGCGGTGGGCGATATCCTCTGGCCCGGTGCTGTTAAACAGGAACATGTCGATGAGAATGAACTCGTCGGCCTGCCCGATCAGCCTGAACACCTCGTCGAAAATTTCATGATCTCTCTCATCGCGGCCATCCTGATAGTGGCGGGTGACATCCGTCAGCAGGACCGGTTCCTCCAACGGTACTGAGGCTCCCCGGTAGCTGATGCCCGGAGGCAGTGGCTTCTGGGTATGGTAAAGGCCGATGCCAGCCAGAGTGAGCAACAGCAGAAAAATCAGTAGCTTTATTGTCATGTGTATATTTCCATCATCCCTGAGGTAAACGACGAAATAACTATACGTGACCTCTCTCTCAGGTAAACAAACACTTACAAAAAACACCCCGGTGGTTGTATCGCAGTACCGCAACGCTTTCTAAACTAGTCAGATCAATCATTTATAACAAAGTTGCCTGTGAACGCCATACTCTCTTTCATACCGCACCTGTTCAGTCTGCGGGCTGTTGTTCTCGTGCTGGCCGTTGTGTTTGCCCTGACGGGAGACCAGCTTGCCCTCATTGGCTGGGCCGACCGGGCGCTGTTCAGCATTCTCGGTGTACCAGAGGGCGCTACCCCGGCTGCGATTGTCCCTCAGGAGGCGTTTGGGCCGGCAATGGCCGACCGGGGCCTTTCGGAGCCGCTCTGGTCTGATATGGCAGTTACCGCAGGGCTCGCCATTGCAGCACTTTATCTGGTGCTGGCCATTCCCGCGATGGGCGCCGCGGTTTCCCTGCCGGTGACCTTGTTGCTCGGTGGCTCTCTCGTGGTGATACAGGCGGCCCTGATGTTCTATCGCAATGCCTGGGTGCCGTTTGGAGTGGTGCTCACCCTGCTGGTGGTCGGTTATGTGGTGATGCTGTTCTGGCTGCAGCCGCGAAAACACATCCGCGCTCTGACAGATAATGTCCGTGATGCGCGGCTGAAACTGGCCAAGGTGTTTCTACAGCAGGGGCACACCGACGATGCCCTTGAGGCGCTCAATCGATGCCCCGAATGTGAGGGCGAGCTCGAACTGCGCTACGACATCGCCATCCAGCAGGAACGCAAGCGCCAGTATGACAAGGCAGTCAGCACCTACCGCGGTATCCAGGAACGCAAGAAGGGTTTCCGGGATACTGCCTCAAGACTCTCAGCACTGGAGAAGCTGGCTCCGGATAGCTCGTTGATGCAGGCCGGCAGTTTCGACAATACCCGTACCCTGCTGATGCCGGAGCCGTCGGTGAGCCGTCCGACTCTAGGGCGGTACGAGATCGAGCGGGAGATTGGCCGCGGCGCCATGGGTGTGGTCTATCTGGGCAAGGATCCGAAGATTGCCCGAACCGTTGCTATCAAGACCCTGAGCTACCAGGCGTTCGACGATGGCCAGCTTCAGGACCTCAAGGAGCGATTCTTCCGGGAAGCAGAAGCCGCCGGGCGCCTGAATCACCCGGCTATCGTCACTGTGTATGACGTTGGCGAGGAGGCAGACCTCGCCTACATTGCCATGGACTATGCCAGGGGGCGCCCGCTCAGTGAATTCGGCAGAGCCGGCCGGTTACTGCCCCTGCCCAGGGTGCTGGATATCGTTGCCCGGGTGGCGGACGCATTGGCCTACGCCCACAGCCAGAAAATCGTCCATCGCGATATCAAGCCCGGGAATATCATCTTTAATCCCGACACCGGCGATATAAAGATCACAGATTTCGGTATTGCCAAGATCTCCGACGACTCGCGAACGCGCACCGGCGCGGTGATGGGCAGCCCGCTGTATATGTCGCCGGAACAGTTGAAGGGCCAGAAGGTGGCTGGCGCCTCCGATATTTACAGTCTGGGCGTGACGCTTTACAAGCTGGTGAGCGGCGAAACGCCCTATCAGGGCGATACCCTGGCGAACCTGACCTACCAGATTCTCAACAAACGCCCGCGCAGCGTCCGCGAATTCAATGCCGATTTGCCCAACGGTGTGGTCCGACTGATCAACAAGGCCATCCAGCGCGAACCGGACAAGCGTTTCGCCAGCGCAGCAACCATGGCCGAGGCTGTGCGTCGTCTCGCCGTTCGCGAAGCGGGCCAGGAGGTGTCCTGATGCGATATCACGTTGCCGGCCAAAGTCATCGAGGGGCCGTCCGGGAGTCGAACCAGGACGTTGTCGACTGGCGGGTCAATGATTCCGGTGATCAGGCGTTGCTGGTGGTTGCCGACGGCATGGGCGGCCATCAGGGCGGTGAGGTTGCCAGCCGTCTTGCGGTTGACGCCGTTATCGAATCCCTTGAGCCGGAAATTGCCAGAGCTGCGTCCGAAGCTACAGATAAAGTCATTCAGGAACACCTGCAGAGGGCTTTCGTACTGGCCAATGAGCGGATAGTAAGCCGCCGTTCCGGGGATCCGAGACTTGAAAAGATGGGCACCACACTGGTCGTAGTCTGGGTAAGTGGCAACCAGGCGCATATTGCTCATATCGGCGATTCCCGGTGTTACTGCCTGCGCGGTAGTCGGGCGGTGTGTCTGACGCGGGACGACACCGTCGTCCAGAACATGTTGGAAGACGGCAGCATTACCGAGGCTGATGTGCCCAATGTGCCGTTCCGGAATGTTCTGACCAGGGCTGTGGGAGCGATAGAGCAGGCGGAACCCAGTTATCGGCGTGAAGGCCTTGATGAGGGGGGTGTGCTGTTGCTGTGTTCCGATGGATTAACCGAATCTGTTCCGGAATCCCGGTGGCTTGAAATCCTGAAGGAAAGTGACGGCATGGAACGCACGGTTCAGGCACTGATTGATGCCGGCCTGGCAAATGAGGCCGGTGACAATGTGTCTGTGGTATTACTGACGTTGGAGTATTGAGGAAACTGACATGGCTTCGCTTTCGCAACTGGTGGATAACGTTGTTGTTAACACCTTTGAACTCGGCCGACCGGAAACCCGCATTGGCCGGCGCCCGGACAACGACATCCAGATCGATGAGATTTCTGTGAGCGGTCAGCATGCGCTGATAGAAGCGGTCCCTAATGCCTATCTGGAAGGGACGGTGGATTACTACATCACCGACAGCAACAGCACCAATGGCACCTTTGTGAACGAACTGCGGGTTGCTGATCGGCAGCGCCTCAACAGCAACGATATGGTGCGCATTGGCTGGAATGAGTTCCGCTTCATCGATGAAGAAGAGCAGGCGCTGGAAAAAACTGCCTACATCCTCGACTGACAGTAACGGCCGGCCCGCCGTTTATCGGATCCGATCCTGCACGAACCTGCTGAAACGGGGAAGCAGCGAGGACGCATCCGGCGCTGGCTTCACACCGGTGATCAGGGCATCCGCATCAAGTCCTTCCCGGGTTAGATCCGGCGCCTGTACTTTCAGATAGGCACTCATGATTGCGTCTGTGAATTCCGGATGGAACTGCACGCCCCAGGCGCAGGTGCCGATTCGGAACGCCTGATGGGGCTCGAACCGGTTGCGTCCCAGCAACACTGCGCCCTCGGGCAGGCGCAGCACGGATTGCCGGTGCGTCAACTGGGCCGGAAACGTTTCCGGTAGCTCCCGGAACAGGGCATCCGAGGCGGCTTCGGGGAGGAGTTCAACCTCGTGGGTGCCGGTTTCCCGGCCATCCGGGTGGTAGCCCGCTTCCCCGCCCATTGCATGGGCCAGTAACTGATGCCCGTAGCAGACACCCAGTACCGGAATTTCGTTCTTAACCGCTTCCGCCAGCCAACGCCCTGCGTTCTCACTCCATTCTGCCCGGTCGCTGACCATGGCAGGCGAGCCTGTCACCACAATGCCATCCCAGTCCTCCGGGTTTCCCGGCAGTTCGCCGGCCTCGGCGTTGGCAACGGTGATATCCAGATCGTCTGACAGTCCGCGCAGAAACCATTCGTCAAAGTCGCCAAACTTTGCCCGAATGTCGGGATAGGTCGTGCCTGTTTTCAGGACCACCACACGCGCTCTGCGGCTTGTCGGAGCGTTTTGTTGCATAGTGCTGTCTTCCTGCACGGCCGGAGGCCGGGATGTTTACTGCTCTGGGAGTTCTGCGTTGTGGAACACGTTCTGCACGTCGTCCAGTTCGTTCAGCATGTCCAGGAATTTCTCGAACATGGGTATGTCGTCGCCCTCTACCGGCGTGGAGGTTTTGGGCAGGAACTGGATTTCATCCACTTCAAAATCGATGTCTTCGATTGCGTCCACCAGGGCCTGGCGAGCCTTGGCGTATTCGGTATTTGGTGTGAACACGGTAATCAGGCCATCTTCATTCTCGATGTCGGTGACATCGACATCCGCTTCCATCAGCGCTTCCAGTACGGCTTCTTCGTCTTCACCCTTGAACGCGAAAATAGCGCTATGGTCGAACATGTGAGACACGGCGCCGGGCGTGCCGATCTTGCACTTGGTCTTGGTGAATGCCAGGCGCACGTCGCCGAATGTGCGGTTCGGGTTATCGGTCAGGCAGTCCACGATCACCATGCAGTTGCCCGGTCCGTAGCCTTCGTAGCGAGCTGCAGCATAGTCTTCACCGGCGCCACCCTTGGCCTTATCGATGGCCTTCTCGATCACGTGGGAAGGCACCTGGTCTTTCTTGGCTCGCTCGATCAGTCCGCGCAGGGATAGGTTGGCCTGGGGATCAGGGCCTCCGGACTTGGCACTCATGTAAATCTCACGGCCGTACTTGCTGTAGACCTTGGTTTTTGCCGCAGCCGTCTTGGCCATGGACTCTTTGCGATTCTGGTAGGCTCTGCCCATCTGCACTGCCCCTTGGTTCTTTGTAAAAGGCCGGATTTTACTCAACATTACCGGTTTGGGACAGGCTTATTTGGTCCCTGTTCCGGGATGGTTTTCACGATCCGCCGATACCAAGGTGCCAGCAGGACAGCACTTTTGATGCACAGACCTCCCGGCAGACGGGTGCTAGCGTTGAGGGAAAACCTTCAAGGTGGTCGAGGACAGAATGAACAGACAACGACTAACGCGAATGGCAGTCCGGGCGCTCGCTCTGTGCCTGCTGCTGTCCTGTTCGGTTGCCAGGGCTGCGGGCAACGAAACCGGCGATCAGGATCAGGTGGCACGGGATATGATCCGGGGTCTCAATGCCTATGTGGTCTACAAAATGGGCCAGTATGAATCCGCGTTCGAGCAGTACCTTGAGCTGGCTGAAGAAGGCAGTCGCCAGGGCATGCTAAATGTGGCGAACATGTATGCTCAGGGGCAGGGTGTTGAAAAGAGCCAGGAGAAAGCCTTCCAGTGGTATCTTCGGGCGGCCGAGACAGGTGATTCGATCAGCATGGTCGAAGTAGCCATGGCCTATGAAGCGGGCTTGGGGACCGTCACGGACAAAGGTGAGGCCATTTTCTGGTATCGACGAGCTGCAGAAGCGGGTAACAGCGATGCCCGCTGGTGGCTGGGCAAGAGGTTGTACGACCGGGGCGCCACGGTTGAGGGGCTTTGCCTGATCCGTCTGGCGGCGGTTGACGGTGGCCAGCCCTCGGCGCAGCAGTTTTTATCAGCGCTGGAGCCGACCACCGGACCGGAGAAACAATTTTCCCGGTCGCGGTGTCTGTCTTCTGGCAATTAAACGTAATCGACCGGGCGCCGGTAGTTATCCTGGGTCATCAGGTCGATGCCGCATTCCATGTCGCTGACCCAGTTCAGGAAGCGATCGACCATCACCGGCCCCTCGAAACGCTTTCCGTGCTGGGGAACAATCGCAGCCACATCCATCTCCCGGATCATATTCGCCCACAGCTGACACACCTTCCTTGAGGCGATATATCGGCGGTGGAAGCCAATCATGCTGGGTATGTGCTTGTCGAAATCCTTCACTGGCAGGTGATCGTCCTCGCCGCCCATAGAGGCTCCAAGGTCACCTGAGAACAAGATTTTCGAGACCGGGTCATAGAACTGCAGGTTGCCCACGGAGTGCATGAAGTGGGCTGGCAGGCATTGCAGATAGGATTCCCCGAATTTCACATTGGCGCCGGCATCCGGAACGCTAACGATGCGGTCGTAAACGCTGCCGCTGAGCTGGTTGGTCACGTAGCTGGAAACCAGATGCGGAAGAAACCTTGCCCAGAGTTTCGAGGTTACGATCTTCGCGCGGGTATGAACGATCCAGCGGTCGATGGCACCGATGATGTCCGGGTCCTGGTGAGAGGCGAACACGTAGTCCATGTCGCGGATGTTCATGTAGCGTGATGCCGCCACAGACAGTGGGGTGTAGGTCAGGTCTCCGCCCGGATCAATCAGTGCTTCATGTTTGCCATCGACAATCAGGAACTGGTTGGACTGGACGCCCTCGCCGGTTACCAGGGAATCGAACATCAGGCATTTGTGGTGTCCGTCATCGAACAGGACAATCGGCTCGGCTGCCATTTCGGTCTCCCGCAGAATACAGTTTGATCCGGCCGGAATGGCCGGATATTGCAAGCTGCGCGGAGATTACAAAATTGACAAAAGCCAACTATTGCCTCAGGTCAATTCTCTGATATTCATCAAGTAACGATTTGTTGTTGCCGATTTTCAGGCCAGCCTGGGTACCCGTTTGATCCCGCGGCGAATGCCCTGCTCCAGGGCGCTGCTGACCACCTTCCCGGTGAACGGCACGATATCTTCAAAAGTGATGGTGTAGTTTACTCTGGTCTGACCTTCCGGCGTGTCCTCAAATCGGATACGCCCGAGATGATTGCGGATCGGGCTCATGCTGGTGATGGTGTACTCGATCAATGAATCTGGCTCGAAGTTGGTCACGGTTTCTTCCAGGCCAACGGGCCCGATACCGATCTTGCGAACAGAACCAATGCCGTTGGGATCGGCCTGATCACTGTCCTTGATACGCTTGACTGGCGCCCCCAGCAGTTTTCCGAAACGGTAGTGGTCGGCGAACAGCGCAAAAACCCGCCGTCGGGGCACGTCAAAGGTTTCATCAATTTCAATGGTGTACATGGCCATGCACTCACTCTTCTTGTCATTCGATACACCAAGCCTAACCCCTCGACTCCTGCAACAAAAGTCGTAGAAAGCGGCAGGTCCTAATCTGGCCCCCGGTGACGGGTCAGTGTCGGGCGGTATGCCGGTAATCCCGGGGTGACTGGCCCATTACCTTTTTAAAAAGCCTGGAAAAATAGTAAGCGTCGTCGTAGCCCAGCCGCCGGCTTATGTCAGCAAAACTCAGGCTGCTGGTGTCCAGCATCTGGCAGGCCCGTTCCACCTTCAGGTGAAGGAAATGCTGGATCGGAGAGGTGCCAGTCTGTTCACGATAGCGGGTCGCAAAATGAGCAGGTGAGAGGCCAGCAAGATCTGCGAGTTGCTCCAGGCTGATACGCTCATCCAGGTGCTCCCGCATATAGTTGTGGATGGTCTCCAGTTCCGCCTGCCGCTCGTGGCCTGTCTCGTCTGCGTTGATCGGAACCGCCGCCATTAATTGCCGAAGCCGGTTGGCGGCGTGGATCAGGCCGCGGGCCCGAAAGCCGGTCTGTCGCACCGACAGCAGGCCATTGAAGTCCACCAGGAGGCGAGGTTGACGTCCTAGGTGGCGGATACGGTTCGGGCCGTCGAAGCCCATGTAATTGCGAAAGTCTTCTGCCAAGGGACCGGTGTAGTGCACCCAGTGGATGGTCCAGGGATTCTCCGGGTCGGCGGTATAGCGATGATTGGCTCCGGCTGGCAGAAGCAGCAGATCGCCAGCCTCCACGGTATAGGGCTCGCCGCCAACGTTCAGAAATGCCCGGCCTTCTGTGCAGTAGATCAAAAGATTGTCGCGATGGTGCTCCCGGTGCATATGGTGGCCGACGGCGCGGCGGTAGTGGCCGAATGCCAGAGGGTATAGGTCCCGGGTGAGTGGGTGGCTCGCGAGTAGTCGAATGATCGGTTCAGGCACCACATAGCGAATGCTGTCTTTGGGCACCGGCCATTGAGAGGTTTGGGTCATTTCTGGTCTTGTTTGTTTGAGCTTTATCGAAAGATAGTCCATCACGGGCGAAATTTAGTCAATCACCCCTTTTGGCGATCCCGTGCTAGCCTTTGATGAAACGTGGCCGCAATCCCATGGTTCCGGCCGGCTTCCCGCACAACAACAAACAGGGACATCAACATGAAAAATGTACCGCTGTATCTCGCAGGTGAGTTTGTCGATAGCCAAACCAGTGAATGGATCGACGTCACCAACCCCGCCACCAACGAAGTGATCGCCAAGGCTCCGTGCACCACGGACGCGGAAATGCGCAAGGCCATCGAAAGCGCTGGCGAAATGTTCAAGACCTGGAAAGAAGTGCCAGTTTCCGAGCGTGCTCGTGTGATGCTTCGATACCAGGCCCTTCTGAAAGAGCATCATGACGAGATCGCCGAAATCCTGGCCCAGGAAACCGGCAAGACCTTTGACGATGCGAAGGGCGATGTCTGGCGCGGCATTGAAGTGGTCGAGCACGCGGCCAACGTTGCCTCCATGATGATGGGCGAGACCGTTGAAAACGTGGCCCGTGAAGTAGACACCCACTCCTGGATCCAGCCATTGGGCGTTTGCGCCGGTATCACCCCGTTCAACTTCCCGGCCATGATTCCGTTGTGGATGTTCCCGATGGCCATTGCCTGCGGTAACACCTTTATCCTCAAGCCGTCCGAGCAGGATCCGCTGACCCCGACGCGCCTTGCCGAGTTGTTTGAAGAAGCTGGTGCTCCCAAGGGCGTCCTGCAGGTGGTCCACGGTGGCAAGGAACAGGTTGATGTCCTTCTGACCGATCCCGCCATAAAAGCGGTCTCTTTCGTTGGTTCTGTACCGGTGGGCCGTTACATCTACGAAACCGGCACCCGCAACATGAAACGTGTACAGAGTTTTGCCGGTGCCAAGAACCACATGGTGATCATGCCGGACGCCGACAAACAGCAAGTGCTCAACGCCCTCGTCGGTGCCTCCGTAGGTGCTGCCGGACAGCGTTGCATGGCAATCTCCGTGGCAGTATTCGTGGGCGAAGCCCAACAGTGGATTCCAGAGCTGAAAGACGCCATGGCGAAGGTACGCCCCGGTGCCTGGAACGATTCCGGTGCCAGTTATGGCCCTATTATCTCCGCCAAGGCGAAAGACCGTATCGAATCCCTGATTGCGACCGGTGAAGCCCAGGGCGCCAATCTGCTGCTGGACGGCCGCGGTTGCACGGTAGACGGTTTACCGGATGGCAACTGGGTTGGTCCGACGCTGTTCTCCGGTGTAACCACCGAGATGGACATCTATAACGAAGAAATCTTTGGTCCGGTGCTGTCCTGCGTGGAAACAGACACGCTCGGTGATGCTATCGATCTGGTTAACAAGAGCCCGTATGGCAACGGTGTCTCCATTTTCACCAGTTCCGGTGGTGCCGCGCGTCGCTTCCAGCATGAGATTGACGTAGGCCAGGTGGGTGTGAACATCCCCATTCCAGTGCCCCTGCCGTTCTTCTCGTTCACCGGCTGGAAGGGTTCCTTCTACGGTGATCAGCATGCCTACGGCAAGCAGGCGGTTCGCTTCTACACCGAAACCAAAACGGTTACCTCCCGCTGGTTCTCCAGCGAAGCGACCAGCACAGAAGCCAACTTCTCTATCCAGTTGCGTTAATTGCGTTGAAGGTGGGGTATTTGGGCCGGAACCCGTTTCCGGCCCCTTGTTTTTCCCACCCAATGCCAAGCCCTATCTATCTGGAGCGTAACGATGGACTTTAACCTCTCCGAAGATCAGCTGGCGTTTCGCGAGGCAGCGCGGGCGTTTGCGGAAAAATCCATGGCGCCCCACGCCGCGAAGTGGGATGACGAGCATATCTTTCCGGTCGATATGATGAAGGAAGCCGGCGAGATGGGCTTCATGGGTATGTACACCCCCGAAGCGCTTGGCGGCATGGGTCTGTCCCGGCTGGACACCTCGGTGATTGTGGAAGAACTCGCAGCGGCGTGTCCTTCCACCGCTGCGTTTATCACTATCCACAACATGGCCACCTGGATGGTAGCCAGTTTTGCCTCGGACGATCTCAAACAGGAAATCGTGCCGAAGCTGGCCAGCGGCGAGTGGCTTGCCTCCTACTGCCTGACCGAGCCAGGTGCCGGCTCAGATGCGGCCAGCCTTCGTACCAAGGCGGTGCGCGATGGTGACAGCTATGTGATCAATGGCAGTAAAGTATTTATCTCTGGCGCCGGAGCGACCGACATCCTGGTGTTGATGGCCCGGACCGGAGCGCCGGATTCCGGTTACAAGGGTATTTCCACCTTCGTGATTCCCGCGGATGCCGATGGCGTTTCCTACGGCAAGAACGAAGAGAAAATGGGCTGGCACAGCCAGCCAACGCGGATGATCAGCCTCGAGAATGTCCGCATTCCGGCCAGTAACCGTGTCGGGGAAGAAGGCGACGGGTTTGCCATCGCCATGAAGGGTCTCGATGGAGGTCGCCTGAATATCGCCACCTGTTCCCTCGGTGGCGCCCAGGCCGCGCTGCTGCGCGCTCGCAACTATATGCACGAACGTGAACAGTTCGGTAAACCGCTGGCGGCTTTCCAGGCTTTGCAGTTCAAACTGGCCGATATGGCCACCAATCTGGTCGCAGCCAGGCAGATGGTTCGTCTGGGTGCCTTCAAGCTCGACAACGCCGATCCGGAAGCAACTCTGCACTGTGCCATGGCCAAGCGTTTCGCCACCGATGCCTGTTTCGAGGTGGTCAACGAAGCGCTGCAACTGCACGGTGGTTATGGCTATATTCGCGAATACCCGCTTGAGCGCTACCTGCGCGACCTGCGAGTGCACCAGATCCTGGAAGGCACTAACGAAATCATGCGTCTGATTGTGGCCCGTCGCCTGCTCGATGACGGCGTGGCTGAAGCGATTCAATAAGGAGATCCCCATGAGCGATCTTATCCAACTCGAAAAACGCGGACACATCGCGGTACTGACCATCAACAATCCGCCGGCCAACACCTGGACCAAGGATTCACTGATTGCCCTGACGAACATCATCAAGGAGCTGAACGAAGACCGGGATATCTTTGCCCTGGTCATGACGGGGCAGGGCGAAAAGTTCTATTCCGCCGGTGCTGACCTGAAAACTTTCGCCGATGGCGATAAAGCCCGGGCCAATGAGATGGCGCAGCTGTTTGGCGAGGCGTTCTCCACGCTGGGTCGTTTCCGCGGTGTATCCATCGCCGCGGTTAACGGCTATGCGATGGGGGGCGGCCTCGAGTGCGCCATGGCCTGCGACATCCGAATTGCCGAGGAGCATGCACAGATGGCATTGCCCGAGGCAGGCGTGGGCCTGCTGCCCTGTGCCGGCGGCACCCAGAACCTGCCCTGGCTGGTAGGCGAGGGCTGGGCCAAGCGGATGATTCTTTGCGGAGAGCGGGTGAAAGCCGATACCGCATTGCGAATCGGCCTGGTTGAAGAGGTGGTGCCAACCGGAAAGAGCCTTGATAAGGCCCTCGAACTGGCTGAAATGGCCTGCCAGCAGAGCCCGTCGTCCACCGCCCGTTGCAAGACCCTGGTGATGAGCGCCCGCGATGGCCGCAGCCACGACGACAGCTGGCGCATGGAGCGGGAGCTGTTTGTTGAGCTGTTCTCCACCGAAGACCAGAAAGAAGGCGTGAACGCGTTTCTCGACAAGCGCAAGCCGGAATGGAAAAACCGCTGAAGCCGGCCCGAAGCAAGCTGGCCCAAGGACCTGTTATGAGTGATCAACCCATTATCTTTGAAGAGTGGAAAACCGGCGGTGGCGCGCTGATCGCCGTGGCCAGGCTGAATACGCCCAAAACGCTGAATTCGTTGTCTCTGGAGATGATTCGGTTGCTGACGCCGCAACTGAAGCGCTGGGCGGAAGATCCTGCTATCCAGGCCGTCTGGCTGGAATCCGAGGGCGACAAGGCGTTCTGCGCCGGCGGCGACATCGTCGCCTTGTATCGCAGCATGACCGAGCCTCAGGGCGCCAGTGAAGGCGAAGCATTCTTCAATGAGGAATATGAACTGGATTACCTGATCCATACCTTCCCGAAACCGATTGTGTGCTGGGGGCACGGTATTGTGATGGGAGGCGGCATGGGCATTATGGAGGGGGCCTCCCACCGGGTGGTCACGGAAGCCTCGAAACTAGCCATGCCCGAGATCACCATCGGCCTCTACCCAGACGTGGCCGCCGGCTGGTTCCTCAATCGGACCCCCGGTCGCACCGGTCTTTTTCTGGGCCTGACCGGTGCCCGACTCAACGGTGCCGATGCGATCTTCACTGGCCTTGCGGACCGATTCATTCGGCACGAGCTGAAGGCCGAGGTTGTGGCTGAGCTATGCAAGCGCGATTGGCAGGGTGAGGACGCCCATGCGGTGGTTGGTAGCGTGCTTCGCCAATACGAGCGTGAGAGCGCCGATGCCATGCCGGCATCACCGGTTCGCACTCATTTCGATGAGATCAACCGGGTTACCGATGCCGACTCCCTGGAAGCAACGGTTAACCAGCTGAAAGAGCTGTCCGGTGGCGACGGATGGGTGGCGAAGGCGACTCGTTCCCTTGCTAGCGCCTCGCCGACCTCCCTGGCTCTGGTCTGGCGCCATCTGCACGGTTGCAAACACGACAGCCTCAAGGAAGTTCTCGACAAGGAATTGGTGCTCTCCACCAAGTGCCTGACCAAGGGTGAGTTCGCGGAGGGCATCCGAGCGCTTCTGATCGACAAGGACCAGCAGCCCCGCTGGCGGTATGCGTCCCTTGCCGAAATGGACAGCGCCTGGATTGACGATTTCTTTAAATGATGGCTGGCCTGGTTGTCGGATTACGCTTCGCTAATCCGACCTACCCGAAGCGTAACCAAATCGTAGGTCGGATTAGCAAAGCGTAATCCGACAAACACCCGAAATATAAGAACAAGGAGAATGAACATGGCAACAATTACCTTTATAGGCCTCGGTAACATGGGCGGCCCCATGGCCAGTAACCTGGTGAAAGCGGGCCACGAGGTCACCGTATTCGACCTGTCCAAAGATGCTGTAGCTGCGCTGGTGTCCGAAGGCGCAAAAACGGCAGACACGGCCCACGAAGCCGCCAATGGCGCTGAATGTGTCATCACCATGCTGCCTGCTGGGCAACACGTGGAAGCGGTCTACCTGGGTGACGATGGCCTGCTGGCCAAACTGCCGGCTGGTACCCTGGTTATCGACTCCTCCACCATTGCGCCTGAAACAGCACGCGGCGTGGCCGAAGTGGCACGAGCCAAGGACATCCCGTTCCTGGATGCGCCAGTCTCCGGCGGCGTGGGTGGTGCCAAGGCTGGTACGCTGACGTTCATTTGTGGCGGCTCGGAAGAAGCCTTCAACAAGGCCAAGCCGATCCTAGATGCGATGGGCAAGAACATCTTCCACGCCGGTGACCATGGTTCCGGTCAGGTGGCCAAGATCTGCAACAACATGCTCCTGGCCATCCTTATGTCCGGAACCAGTGAAGCGCTGGCATTGGGTGTGAAGAATGGGCTGGATCCGGCAGTGCTTTCGGAAATCATGAAGCAGAGTTCCGGTGGCAACTGGGCGTTGAACGTCTACAACCCGTGGCCCGGGGTAATGGAAGGCGTACCCGCGTCCCGTAACTACGAGGGCGGCTTCCTGGTCAATCTGATGACAAAGGATCTGGGGCTGGCGTTCGACAACGCCGTCAAAAACCAGGCCTCCATCCCCATGGGTTCTCTGGCTCGCAACCTGTTCCAGCTTCACGCCGGACAGGGCAATGGCAGCCTGGACTTCTCCAGCATCCAGCGGCTTTACAAGCCCGAGTAAGTCAGAGCGGGCGTGGTTCTTCGCCGCGCCCTCCTCTCAGAGCTCGCTCACGTGTTCCCCGAAATACCAAACCTTTCTGAATGGCCCCTTGTTCTTGTCTGATATGGCGCGGATATTGTCGATCAACACATCATCCGAAAGCAGCGTTCGGCCGACGTTGTAGATAAGGAGTTCGATTGGTTCGCTCACAGCGTACCGCTTGGCTATCTTCTTTTTGTAAGTTTCGGAGGTGTAGTCAATAGCGCGAGCCAATCCCGGGTCGTTCATACTGCGGGGATTCGCGATTGCCTTGGCGACGTCTTCTGAGCAAGCTTCCGTCAACTCGAAAAAGATGACTTCGCCATCGATCAGGCATTTCAGATCGGGTTTTCCATCCTCGGGCGATTGCTTTTCAACATATTCACAATTTAAACCTGCTGCGGCTGCAAACCGCTTGAATATGCTGATCTCAACTTTCCCTTTTTCTTCTTCAGACGCCATAGTTTCGCGGGATCGCCCTTGTGTTCAGAAGCCCTGTGGATTGGAGTGCTGCAGTGGTTATTTTCCGATAGATTATCGCACGTTACCCTCTCTCATCCTGAAGAGTAAACCGGAAGCTCACAGTTGTCAGTAATCTACGGCACACTGGTGTCTGATGGTCATTGAATCGGGTGGTACAGTTTACGGTCGGAGACACAGTTCATTGATTCTCCTGTAGACTACTGGTAACTTTCTCAACTGATTTTGCAGGCGATGTGACCAAGGATCTGGTTGCGATACAAAGCCCTGCAATAAACGATGATAGAAACCATACCTTCAGGGATTGAAGATATGCCCCAGGCAAGTGGATTGCAGTTTACCGCCCGTGTTGGCGGACTCCCCTCTGATCTATTTTCAGTGGTTGGCTTCACACTGACAGAGCGCCTTTCCGAGGTGTTTCAGAGTCATCTTGAGCTGGCCAGTACCGACCCATCGATTCAGGCCGCGGAGATCCTGGAGCAACCGGTGGATCTCGTTGTCTGGCAGGACGGCGTGCCGCTAAGGCGTTTCACGGGTGTGGTCAACGAATTCGTTCGAGGCGATGCTGGTCATCGGCGCACCCGTTACGAACTGAATATCCAGTCGCCGCTCTGGCGTCTGGGGCTGATGCACAACAGCCGGATTTTTCAGACCCAAAGCAGCGATACCATCGTGCGTACCTTGCTGGAAGAGCGCGGCATTATCGACTCGGTTTTCGATCTGAAACGCACCCCGGAGCAGCGGGAGTATTGTGTTCAGCATCGAGAAAGCGACCTGGCCTTCCTCGAACGCCTCGCGGCTGAAGAGGGTTGGCATTACAGGTATGAACACGGGAGCGTGGACGGAGACACCCAACCGGCTCTGAGCATCGCCGATCACCATGGCGATGCGCCGAGATTGCCACCCGCTGAGTACAACAGCAAAGCAGGCGGCAGCACCCAGCGCCCGGCGGTGTATCGCTTTCGCTACGAAGAGCGGGTGCGGGTGGCCTCCGTGGCCATGAAGGATTACACCTTCAGAAATCCCGCCTATGCCCTGATGCATGAGCATGCTTCTGGCGATCTGAAGCACCGGGAAGACTACCAGCACTACGACTACCCCGGCCGGTTCAAGGCCGACGCCAGTGGCCAGCCTTTTACCGAAGCCAGACTCCAGTCCCTGCGCAACGACGCCAGTACCGCATCCGGTGAGAGCAACCGACCGGATTTCAGCGCCGGTGCGAAAGTGGAACTTGCCGAACACGACAGTGAAAGTCTGAATCGGGACTGGCTGTTAACGTCGATCACCCACACCGGCACCCAGCCCCAGGCACTGGAAGAGGAGGGTGGCAGCGAACCTACCACGTACCACAACAAGTTCAATGCCATACCTGC
Organism: Marinobacter sp. BW6; assembly: GCF_008107725.1. Lineage (GTDB taxonomy): Bacteria > Pseudomonadota > Gammaproteobacteria > Pseudomonadales > Oleiphilaceae > Marinobacter. The sequence goes on along the minus strand of NZ_VIRN01000061.1, from coordinate 282,437 downwards.
AGACCTGACCTGGCGCCCCCATACGCAGGACCGCCCGCTGATGGACGGCCCGCAAATCGCGATTGTCACCGGTCCGGAAGGTGAAGAGATTCACTGCGATGAATATGGCCGGGTAAAAGTCCGTTTCCCCTGGGACCGTTACTCAAAGAATGACCAACACAGCAGCGCCTGGCTCCGAGTCAGCCAGGGCTGGGCCGGCGGCCAGTATGGCTTCATGGCCATGCCAAGAATCGGCCATGAAGTGATTGTCTCTTTCCTGGACGGCGACCCTGATCAACCCATCATCACCGGCCGCACCCATCACATCACCAACACACCTCCCTATGGGCTACCGGAGCACAAAACCCGCACCACCCTGAAAACCAAAACCCACAAGGGCGAGGGCAGCAACGAACTGCGGTTTGAGGATGAGGCCGATCAGGAACAGATCTACGTCCACGCCCAGAAAGACCTGGACCAGCTCACCGAGAATGACCGGACCGAGGTGATCCGAAACGACAGTCACCGAACTGTGGAGAACCACGATTTCAGTCATGTAAAAGGCAATGAGCACCGCACAGTCGATGGCGAACAGCGTGAGTCGATCGGAAGCAATTACAGCCTCTCCATCGGTGGCAGTCTTCACAGCAGACAGGGCAAAAATCAGCTCGTAGAAGCCGGCACCGAGATCCACCACAAGGCAGGCATGAAAGTCGTGATTGAGGCGGGAGCCGAACTCACGCTCAAGGCCGGTGGTAGCTTTCTAAAGCTGGATCCCAGTGGTGTGACGGTTTCAGGACCTTCGGTGCGCATGAATTCTGGTGGCGGGCCAGGGAGTGGGAGTGGAGTGTTGGCCCAAGATCCGGCGCTTCCGGCCAGCCTGAGTGAAATTGCCGATACGAATAAACCGGCACAGCTTGCGGAAACCGACACCCGGGCTTTAGCAGGTCCGACTCCAAGTTCGGTGCAGGCCCTGAAAACGGCGGCCAGGAACGATGTTGCACTGGTCAAGCAATGCGGGCGCAAGTCGGATGGCACCTGCGCCCTCTCATCCTGTTCATGCGAGGGTGTGACTGCATGATAGGGCTGGATGAAACAACCAGGGCGAAGGCCTACATTCTTTTCGACGGTGCATTGTTTGATGCACCGCGCTTCACCTACGAGCATGATGATCAGCCCCAACTGGAATATCTGTTCTTGGGCACACCACATGAAGCGGCTATGGAGGTAACCCCTTGCCTGGTCAAACCCTCCGAGGGTACACGGCTTTGGCGGGCCCAATCGGAGTGGCAGGATAAAGCCATTATCCTTCTATCGGATCAAAGCCTCCCCCTTGTGGCGGACCATTTGCGCAGTTTGCTCAGTGTGCAGATGCCGGATGGGGGATTCTCCTACTTGCGCTATTACGCACCCAAGCAGCTCACGTGGCTGATGTCTGCACTGAATGAGCAGGAACGCGCTCGCTTTAGTGGGCCAGTCAGAGAGTGGCTGGCCTTCCAGCCGGACGGAGAGCTATCCCGGTTCGATTCAGATGGCTCGCAACACTTCAGAAAAGCCGTTGATGAAGGCTGGTTTCTGCTTACTGAGAATCATGTAGTGGTGCTGTCACAGAGCGCCAGGCATGAATTCGTCGATAAGTTGGGCCGCTTTCTCGACATCAAGGATCGAACACGGTTGGAGCAATGGATCAATGAGGCAACCGCGCTGGGTTTTCGAACCGAAAAGGAGGTTAGCCGTTACGCCGAGCTGGCCGTGGTTCACGGGGAGCGGATCAAGCTTGCCGAAATCCGCACCATTCTGTCTGACTCTGAGCTCTCGGCTGGCGCACGTCTGAAAGCAGTGGATCACCATTTGGCATACGGAGTTGCCTGATGAATTCTGAATACATCGTTCGCTCCGGCGACACCCTCAGTGCGATTGCACAACGGCATCAAACCACCCTGAGCAGTCTGATGCGGCTGAATCCTGAAATTGAGAACCCGGATCGTATCTTCCCGGGACAGCCGCTCAAGCTGCCTGCGGCGAACGAGGCGGAATTCTCCAGCTGCGAAGTGGGATCTGTTGCTCAGGAGCCTTCCTGTTCCGAAGAAATCGTGGAAGTTGTCCATGTAACCGGGGCTGACGAACTGATTCTTCTGACTGAGGCGGAATTGGCGGATTGGGTCGAAGAAGAGGAATTCGTTTGTGGTCCCATCACTGAATTCTACGGCAAGCTTGACGGGCTCGATGAGGGCGAGACCGACTCTGAACTGGGCGTGACTGAAGGCGAAGGGCGGTTGCTGTCGGAAGTGCAGGAGGAGAAAGAACGGCTGATAGACGAACTTGAGGCGCGCTCAGTACTGACCAACGACATGCAATCCATCCCACCAATTACTGAGATAAAGCGGTTGGCTGGCAATAAACACGTCACTTTCGTGCGATCTGACAAGATCGCGAACCACCCTCGCCGGTATTCGATGGCATCGCGAGACAGGGAGCGCAGCAAGGGTTGGTTAACCGAGAACGGCGTTGATCCGGTGAAGCTACGGGATGCTATCCGGAGCGAACTTAACATCAAGTTCAACGCAACCCTCTGGGAGCCGGATAAAAATGGCGCGCTTATGACGACGTTGAACAAGTTTTACGATGAGGCATCCTGGTCCATCTGGGGAGACGCGCAAACCAGGCGGGAAACGGTCGACGAAACCGGGTTTGATGCCTCCGCAGAGGCACAGTACATGCGCTTTGCTGCCGGCGCGGCAGCTTCGGGTGAATTTGATCCGCACAAGGGAAAAGTGCATTTCCAGGCGAAGGCGGAAGCGCAGTATGCGCTGGCTCAGGGCAAGGTTGGTGTAGAGCAGGCGTTTCCGGTAAACAACCGCTCGGAAATCCGGATTCCATACCGTGTTGGCGGCTGGGATGGCGAGCGAAGAGTTGCATCGCTGGGGCATTTCCAAGCAGCGATCAACGCCTCGCTGACCGGGTTTGCCGGTGCCTCTGCGCTCATGGCTGCCAATGTTGAGGTGTCCACCAGCGATGGCTTTCCGAAACTCAAGGGCATAGCCGCCCGAAAACATAGGCAAGGGGCTGGCTTGGACGCGGGTGTGTTTGCCGGGGTTCGCGGTGGTTGTGAGGTTTCAGGTGAGCTGCGCTGGAAGGATGTATTAACTGAGGAGAGACAATGGGACAGGCTTTGTGTCATTGGAGAGAAAGTTGAGGGTGCATTAGGTGGAGGTGCTGAGCTTGACGTTCGGCTGGAATTCAGTCGCGCCACTGGAAAGTTTTACATCAATGTTCATGCGGGGCTTGTTTTCGGTGCTGGTGCGTCGGGGAGTTTCTTGCTGGAGATCGAAACTCAGAAAATATTGCGGATGCTTCACTTCGTTTATAACGCTCTGATGGATGTGGATTTTCGATATCTTGAGCTTTTCGATCCTGACACAGAGGCGTTTGATTGGTATCGGCGTATGAGCTTGTTCGCTCTGGCTCGGGGGCTTACGGCATTGGAAGTGGCCCAAGGATTTGCGGACACTTTGGTGGACGGCGTTGTGGATTATATTCATGCCGTTTTTGTTGACCGCTATCGAGAACAACAGGGCAGCGAAATAGCAGAGAATGTAGTCCAAGACATTACAGCTAAAGAAAGCTCGGTCTTTCTGCATTCTCCGCCAGAGGTCAAAGGCGCAATTCTGGACAATATTCTTTATGACTGGTGGCTAACGCCCGATATCTGGAGTGATGACGATATTAAAATACAAGCCGTGAGTTTGATTCTGAATTCGTTTCAGGGATGGCGTGATTTCGAGGAAACGGTGTTACGAATGAACCCGCAAGGCGTAGCCCGGCTGGACGAGTTCGAAAATAACCTCGACCGACTGTTTGACTTCATAGGCAAGAACAAATCGGATCAGCGTCTCTTCATTCGAGGCTTGAAGGACCAGGTAGCCGTCGCTGACAGGCCGGTAAGAATGGATCCTTTTAGTGTTTGTCGTATTTGTAGGATTGGTTAAGGAAACCTAGTGGATGTTGAGAATTGAACGGTTGAGGGTGATTGGCCTGACCATAATGCCGACTTTCTTGGTGGCATGTGGTGGTCTTGATGGTGCTGATGGTGATAGCTCTGTATCCCGGATTGTGGGAAAAGCTATCGAGAATCAGGTTTTTGTTGAAGGCGGTGAATTTGAGCTCGGAGACGTGGGTCGCCCCGATGGTTCTGCCTACGTAACTTTGGTCGATCATAGTCGCCCAGTAATTGAGGTAAAGGTCGATAGCTATTCAATCTCACGCTACGAAACTTCTTGGGGCCAAATGAGGGTGTATTACGAAGCTACAGGGCGGCTTTCTCAATATGAGGAATCACCGTTCAAACAACGATATGTTACCTCGCCAACTGACGATCTTTTGTCACCTTACTTCCGAAACAAGCCTGCCAGAGTGCCCAATTATGGAGAGGCCGAAGGCTATTGTAATTGGTTAGCTCAGGAGACTGGGTTGCCCTTTGCGCTACCGACTGAGGCGCAATGGGAGTATGCGGCCAGAAGCCGAGGGCGTAAGGTAGCCTACGCGACAGACTCCGGTGAAGTGCAAAAAGATCCATACTTGCGGCGCCCCACAGAGTACGTGGACCCGTCGATTCCCCCCTCTGGCAATACTCTGATGCACTCCTCTGTCAAATTCGAGCGTCGGCCGGTAGGTAGCTACCCTCCGAATCCATTGGGCCTCTACGACATGACTGGGAATGTCGCTGAGTGGACGCAGGATTGGTTTCAGGAGGATTACTACGAGCAAGCTCCCAGAGATAACCCCAGTGGGCCCGAGAAGCCGGCCAATCCAGACAGGCCAGAAAAAACCGTAAGGGATTGGGGAGGTCACGGAGATAGCATGGGGGGAGCAGGGACAGTGTTTATGCGGGCGGGTGAGCCTGTATCGGCGTCAGGAACGGGCTTCCGCTGTGTCGTCAATCATCCTGAGCCGATAAACTAGGGAAGGGCTGGAATCCGTCAAATAGATCGAAGTGCCGAGCTTACATTTCGTCGTCGAAACTTCGGTTTTTGCTTCAAGTGAACCCCGCGTAACCCTCGCCCGGATGCGCCCGCGCAGTGGTGAAGGTAGACTGACCGTTTTGAACACTGCCCTGGATTTACCAGGCCAGTTTATTTCCACGGTATGCAGGGCTCATCATGGACGACCAATCCACAAATAAGGAACCGGCGGGTGAGAACAAGCGCCTGCTGATTTCATCGGATCTTGCTACGCCAATTTACGGGTTGTTCGGTCTGGGCATCCTGTACACCCTGTACGTGGCTCACCAGATCGTCCTGCCGATCATTCTCGCGCTAATGACGAGCCTGCTGCTCTCGCCTCTGGTCAAGAAGGCATACGTTAAGTGGCGGATTCCCCGGATGATCAGCTCTCTGGTTTTCGTGCTGTTGGTTCTGGCTGGAATCGTCGGAATAACCCTGGCAGTTGCGACTCCAGCCCTGAAGTGGGTTGAGGAAGTGCCCCAGGGGATATCGAGGCTGCTGGTGGGCGAGAGCGAAATCAGTCGCCAGATCGCCAGAGTCTCGGAGTCTGCGGAACAGGTTGAAAAGTCCGTTGAGGAACTCTCGGAGTCAGAACGGCAACAGCCGACGACGGTTGTTCTGCAGACGGATTCCTGGCGCAACCAGTTGATGACCAAAGCCCGGAACGGCATCGCTGGCCTGGCTTTGGCACTGGCATTGACCTATTTCCTGTTGGTGAGCGGTGATCGTCTGATCAAGAACTTTGTCCGTCAGTTGCCCATTGATCAGCGGAAAACCGTGCTTCGGATTACCCACGATTCTCAGCATCAGATTGCCCAGTACCTGGGCGTTCTCAGCCTGAGTAACCTGGCCGTCGGCACCACAACGGGCCTGATCTGCTGGGCCGTCGGGCTGCCGGATCCGGCTGTGTGGGGACTGGTCGCCGGGCTTGCCCGGTTCATTCCCTACCTGGGGGTTATTCTCTCTATCTCCATGCTGACGATTGTCTCCGCCATCAGTCTTGATGAGTTCTGGATGATGGCAATTGCTCCGCTGGGGTTCCTCGGTTTGACCACGCTGGTCGGGTTCTTCATCGAGCCCTGGATTCACGGCTTTCGGATGGCGATCAACCCGGTGATTATCTTTGTCTCGATTTTCTTCTGGGGCTGGCTCTGGGGGCCGGTAGGCGTGCTTCTGGCAGTACCTCTGATGACCGTCATCCAGGTGGTGCTCAAGCAGATCCCCAAGCTTCGTCCTGTCTATAAGGTGATTGCCCGGTAGTCTGATAATGGATACCCGCAATACGCACTGACACACCCTGGAAAGTCACCTATTCTCATTGGATGGCCCAAATTCAGCAAACAGGGAGGATCGTCAGCCCATGATCCCGAACACCATGAAAGCCATGGTTCTGACCGGTCACGGTGATGTCGATAAACTGGAGTACCAGGATGTGTCCGTGCCTTCACCCGGGCCGGGAGAGGTGCTTGTCCAGGTCACGGCAACGGCCAAGAACAACACCGACCGCAAGGCGCGGGAAGGGCTTTACCCCACCAAAAAGGGCGAAATGACATCCTTCCAGATGGGCGGAAAGCCCACGCTGGTTTTTCCCAGGATTCAGGGGGCGGATATCGCCGGTCGTGTGGTTGCCGTTGGTGATGGTGTGGATCGGTCCCGCATTGGAGAACGGGGTCTTCTGGATTTCAACATCTACGCCAATGACCGCCGAGACATCAATCTCACGCCCGATTACTACGGCCACGGTGCCGACGGCGGTTACGCGGAATACGTAGCGCTGCCGGCTGACCAGTTCCATCACATACCCAATGCCGAACTGGCGGATGCCGAAGTGGCGTCCATGGGCATGTGTTCCTACCAGACCGCCATGCACATGCTTACCTCGGCCAACATCAAGGCCGGAGAGAGGGTCCTGGTGACCGGCGCGAGCGGGGGCGTTGGCACGGCCCTGATCCAGCTTTGCCGAATTATGGGGGCTATTCCCTATGCTCTCAGTAAACAGGACAAAGCGGCAGCACTGTTGGAACTGGGCGCCGAGGCGGTGCTGGATCGCTCCGATATGGACAGCTTTGTGGATCGTGTGAAAGCGGAAACCGGTGGCAAACCCATCGATGCGGTCATGGACCTGGTCGGCGGTGAGATGACCGATGTGTTCATCGACACCATGATCTTCGATATGAACGCCCGCAGCACTTACCCGCGCCTGAGTATTGCCGGGGCCAGTGGCGGCAACATCAGCGAAATCCTCTGGACCCGGATATACCTCTACCAGGTACAGATCTTCGGCGTATCCCACGGCACCCGGGAAGAGGCGGAACAACTGATGGCCTGGATCCGGGGAGGGCAGTTGAAGCCAGTTCTGCACGGTGCTTTCAGGCTCTCTGATCTGCACCGGGCAGAGGAGTACTTTATGAACCGGGGCAGCAATTATCTCGGCAAGATCGTGATCGTTCCCGACTCACAATGGGAAGAACACGGCCAATCCTGGTCACTGGAGAGCGCTTGATGAAGCCCGAACTGACGATTCAGTTGATGGATACCCATGCCGGCGGTGATGTCAGCCGGATTGTGACTGGCGGCATTGATCCGTTGCCGGGTGATACCGTTCGGGCGCAGATGGAGTACCTGCGTGACGACGCCGATGGGCTGCGCCGGCTGCTGCTGGAAGAGCCCTACGGTGTGCCGGAGATGTCCGTGGATTTGCTGGTGCCGCCGACCGATCCGCGGGCCGCCGCCGGTTACATTATCATGGAGGTGATGGGTTACCCGATCTACTCCGGCTCCAACACCATCTGCACGGCCACCGCAGTACTGGAATCGGGCATTGTTCCCAAACAGGAGGGCAAGCAGAGTTTTATACTCGAATCACCCGCTGGCCTGGTTCAGATCGAGGCGACCGTGCGGGATGGGGTGGTGGAAGCCATCACCTGCGAAGGTCTACCCAGTTACATCCATACCTACAAGGCTAGTATCGATGTGCCCTCGTTGGGTGAGGTTACCTACAGTGTTGCCTACAGTGGCGGCTTTTACGCACTGGTTGATGCGGCCAGCATGGGCTTCGACCTGACCCTGGGCGAAGAGCGTAAACTGGCGGAAACCGCCCATGCCATTGTCGAGGCCATCCAGGCCGAGCGGGGCTTTTCCCATTACACCCTTGGCGATGTCGGGCCGTTGCCGTTCCTCCACTTCATGGGGCCTGTGGAGCATGTGGCTGAGGGTTATTACCGGTCACGGTCCGCAACCTATGTGCATCCCGGTGTGATCTGCCGGAGTACAACGGGCACCGGCACATCGGCCCGCCTGGCGTTGATGAACTACGAAGGCAATATCAGGCCGGGTGACAGGCTCGAAACCGTATCCCTGCGAGAGACCGGCTTTATCGGTGAATTTACTTCGGTTGAGGAAGCGGGTGAATACCAGGTGATCAAGAACACTATCACGGGCAAGGGCTATGTCATTGCCCGCTCCAATATTGTGGTCAACTGCGATGATCCCATGGTTGAGTGCGGATCATTGCACCACATTCTGTCCAGCCGCCATTCCGGAAAAATCACCCCTCAATCCTGAGTTCCTCTCTCGATCCCTTTATCGGGCGCGGCATGCCTGCTGCGCCCGTTTTCCCTCCTCATAAAACCAGGCAGATTTCTTCCTTTTTGGTCTAAAGTTTACCTTTACGTAAAGTGAAGCCTGTGCTAAACCTTGATCCGTGCTTTCAATGATAAAAACAACAGGAGTTGAGAATGAGCCTTCCGGAATATACCGACGTTTACAACAACTTCGATCCTGCTGCTCTGGAAGCGGACATCCTGGATGGACGTCTGGATAGCGGGCTCAACGTGTGCCACGAAATCTGCGACAAATGGGCGGATGATCCCAGTCGGGTTGCTCTTTACTACGAAACAGAGGATGGCGGTGACGGCACTCTGACCTTCGCCGAGCTGAAAGAGGCCTCTGCGCGTTTCGCCAATTATCTGAAATCCAAGGGCATCGGGAAGGGCGACAGGGTGGCTGCACTCCTGCCGCGCACGCCGGAGCTTCTAATCGTTATCGCAGGTACCCTGCGCGCCGGCGCCGTGTATCAACCCTTGTTCACGGCCTTTGGTTCCGGGGCGATTGAATACCGTTTTGAGCGGGCCAGCACCAAGCTGGTGGTGACCAATCCGGAAAACTATCCCAAGTTGAACGACGTGAAAGTGTGTCCGCCGGTTGTTGGTGTCAACGCCAGTGAGATTGGTGCAGACATACCCGACTTCCAGGAAACCCTCGCGGCCCAGTCCAGCGAGTTTGAGCCTGTCATGATCACCGGCGACGATCCGTTCCTTCAGATGTTCACCTCCGGAACCGTGGGTAAATCCAAGGGCGTTGCCGTTCCCGCCAAGGCGCTGTTGGCGTTCTATGTCTACATGAAGTACGCCATCGATCTGCAGGACGGCGACAAGTTCTGGAACGTAGCCGATCCCGGTTGGGCTTACGGGCTCTACTATGCCGTGGTTGGGCCTCTGCTGATGGGCCACGCGACACACTTCAACCCGGGTGGTTTTACCCCGGAATCCACCTACGACATGATCCGGAAGTACAAGATCACCAACCTGGCGGCGGCGCCCACGGCGTACCGCCTGCTGAAGGCCAACGATCACGTGCTGCCGGAAGGCGAGAACCTCGGTCTACGGGTCGCCAGCAGTGCCGGCGAACCTCTGAACCCGGAAGTGGTGAACTGGATTCGCAACCGTCACTTCTGCCCGGTGAAAGACCACTACGGCCAGACCGAAACCGGGATGACCTGCTGCAACTTCCACGGTCTCGAGCATCCGGTTCGCGAAGGGTCCATGGGCTTCGCTTCCCCTGGTCATAAGGTTGTCGCCCTGAACGAGAAAAACGAGGTGGTAGGCGAGGGCGAGGTCGGCCAGCTGGCTGTCGATGTGAGCGCCTCCCCGCTTTTCCACTTTGACGGTTACACCTGGGGTGAAAAGGACCCGTTCGTGAACGGCTATTACCTTACCGGCGATATGGTTATCAACCACGGCAATGGCAACTTCTCCTTCAGTGGCCGGGATGATGACATTATCACCACGGCCGGCTACCGGGTGGGCCCGGCAGACGTCGAGAGCACGCTGCTCGAGCATGCCGCGGTGGCGGAATCAGGTGTTGTCGGCAAGCCGGATGAAAAGCGCGGTTCCATCATCAAAGCTTATGTGGTGATCAAGGGCGATTACGCTCTTGGAGACGAGCAGGCCCTGAAAGATGAACTTCAGGAACTGGTGCGTCGCAGACTCTCTACCCACGCCTTCCCGCGGGAAATCGAGCTTGTTGATGAGCTGCCCAAGACACCCAGTGGAAAAATCCAGCGGTTCGTTCTGCGTAATCAGGCCAAGGAAGAAACCGGCGCATGATCATTACGTTTGAAGAGCTGCAGGCTTTCCTTGATGAACAGTTTCCGCAGGGGGAAGCCTACGGCACCCTGCAGAAGCTCGGGGATGGCTGGGCGGAAATGAAGCTGGACGTGGATGAGGCGCATCTCAGGCCCGGGGGAACCGTCTCCGGGCCGGCCATGATGGGGCTGGCGGACGTCACCCTGTACGCGGCGCTGCTGAGCAAGATCGGTCTGGTGCCGCTGGCGGTAACCACCAACCTCAATATCAATTTCCTCCGCAAGCCGGTGGCCCATCAGCCCATCTGGGCCCGTGCCACCATGCTGAAAGTTGGTCGTACGATGGGTGTGGGTGAGGTGTTCGTCTATTCCGAAGGCGCTGAAGACCCTGTGGCCCATTCCACGATGACATACTCAATCCCTCCAAGCCGGTAACGCCATGCAGATTCGTGACATGATGGTGCCGGTGGGTGATGGTATTGAGCTGGAAGTCAGGCGGATACAGCACGAGGAGCCGAAAGGGCCGGTACTGGTTTTCCTGCATGAATCCCTTGGCAGCATTGCCCTGTGGCGGAAGTTCCCGGAAAAGCTGGCGAAAGCCACCGGCTGCGATGCGCTGATCTACAACCGTCAGGGCTACGGCCATTCTTCTGACGAAGAGCTCCCGCGCCCATACGACTACCTTGAGGTTGCCGGTCATCAATGGTTGCCCCGGTTGCTCGATAAGCTCGAGATCAGAGATGTTGTGCTGATAGGGCACAGCGACGGCGGTTCCATTGCGCTTGTGGCTGCAGGTGCCATGGGTGGTCGTGTGAAGGCGCTGGCGACCATGGCAGCGCATATCTACGCGGATCATCTCACTCTGGCGGGCATAGAGGAGATGGCCGTTCGCTATCGGGAGACGGATATCCGGGATCGCCTGGCCCGCTATCACGGCAACCGGACCGACGACCTTTTTAATGCCTGGCAGACAGTCTGGCGAGATGAAGGGTTTCATGCGGCGATGGATTTCACTCGCTGGCTGGCGGCGATCGAATGTCCGACTATTATCATTCAGGGGGAGAGCGACGAATACGGGGTGCCTGAGCAGGTGACGGACATTGTTGCAGGTATCGGGCAAAACGCCCGCGGGGTCTCTCTAGAGGACGCCGGGCACTCCCCCCACCTGGAAAAGCAGGATCAGGTAGTAGACCTTCTATACGACTTTTTGCGTAGCGAGTGTGTACTTAAAAACTGCAATTAAGTGTTGACGTTTACGTATACGTCAATCTAATCTGGTAGACAGATAAAACGCACAAAAATAACAAAGGTAGATTGGCTCATGAGTGAACAGTTCGTTCTGGAGACCCGTAACCTTGTCAAAGAATTCAAGGGCTTTGTTGCGGTCGACGACGTGAACCTGAAGGTTCAGAAAGGCCATATTCACGCCCTGATCGGCCCCAATGGTGCCGGCAAGACCACGGTCTTCAATCTGCTCACCAAATTCCTGATCCCGACCCGTGGCCATATCCTGTTCAAGGGTCAGGACATCACCACCATGAAGTCCGCCGCCATCGCCCGCCAGGGGATTGTCCGCTCGTTTCAGATTTCGGCCGTTTTCCCGCATATGACCGCGCTGGAGAATATCCGGGTCGCCCTGCAGACGTTTGAGGGAAACTCATTCAGTTTCTGGAAATCCGGTAATTCCCTGCACAAGCTCAACCAGCGCAGCATGGAGCTTCTGGATGCCGTGGGTCTGGCTGAGTTCGCCAACACCACCACCGTTGAGTTGGCTTACGGGCGCAAACGGGCGCTGGAACTGGCGACCACACTTGCCATGGAACCCCAACTCCTTTTGCTGGACGAGCCGACTCAGGGCATGGGTTCGGAAGATGTTGATCGCGTTGTGGAACTGGTTCGCAAGGCCGCCGAGGGACGAACCGTGCTGATGGTTGAACACAACCTCAGCGTGGTCAGCAAACTGTGTGATCGCATCACCGTCCTGGCCCAGGGCGCCGTTCTGACTGAAGGCGACTACGCTGCGGTGTCCGCCGATCCACGGGTTCGCGAGGTCTATATGGGTAGCGCTGGTAGTGGAGAGCGCGGAACCACCGCCGACAGTGATCAGGCGGAGGCAGCCCAATGAGCACGAATTCCAATCGCGAGTACGAGCAGCTCCGTCTCTCTGGGCTGCACGCCTTCTACGGCGAATCCCATATTCTTCACGGCATCGACCTGGTGGTGAACCGCGGGGAACTGGTGACTTTGCTGGGCCGCAATGGCGCAGGCCGGAGCACAACCCTCAAAGCCATCATGAATATGGTTGGCCGTCGAACCGGCTCCATCATGATTAACGGTGAGGAGACCATGTCGTGTGCGCCTCACCACATTGCCAGGTTGGGTGTCGGGTATTGCCCCGAACATCGGGGCATTTTTTCCTCACTCAGTGTTCAGGAAAACCTGACACTACCACCGGTCGTGCGAAGCGGCGGCATGAGTCTGGAAGAAATCTACAACATGTTCCCCAATCTCTATGAACGTCGCTTCAGCCAGGGCACCAAGCTGTCGGGTGGCGAGCAGCAGATGCTGGCCATGGCGCGCATCCTGCGCACCGGCGCCAATATGCTGTTGCTGGACGAGATCACCGAGGGCCTGGCGCCGGTTATTGTAGAAAAGCTGGGAGAGGTCCTCATTGCCCTGAAAAACAAGGGTCTGACCATTGTCCTGGTCGAACAGAATTTCCACTTCGCAGCACCGTTAGCCGACCGTCATTACGTTGTTGAGCACGGTCAGATTGTGGAAGAAGTCAGCGCCAACGAACTGAGTGCAAAGCAGTCGGTGCTGGATGGCTATTTGGGGGTCTGATCCCGGATAGGACGAAAGCAAGAAAAGTAATAACAACCCGAACCAACGCAAGACAGTAGCGGAGATACAACAATGACAATGATGAAAAAGCTTCTGACATCAGCCGTTGCATCAGCCATGATGGCAAGCGGAGCCCAGGCGGCCATTTCCAACGATACGGTCAAGATCGGTTATCTGGCGGACATGTCCGGCACCTACCGTGACCTGGCAGGACCAAATGGCCTGAAGGCCCTGGAAATGGCCATCGCCGATTTTGGCGGGCAGGTAAACGGTGCCAAGATCGAAGTGGTCAGTGCCGATGACCGTAACAGCCCGGATACCTCCTCCAGCACCGTTCGTCGCTGGGTTGAGAACGAGGATGTAGACCTCGTAGCCGGTATGGTGGCTTCCTCTGTTTCCATCGCCGTGAGCAAGATCCTGGAAGAAAACGATCGCCTCGGTATCATCTCCGGTTCAGCGGCTTCCAGCATCACCAACGAGCACTGTACCCCCAACCACATCCACTATGTTTACGACACCTACCCGTTGGCTAACGGCACTGCCAGTGCGGTTGTAAAAGAAGGTGGCAAAACCTGGTACATGCTGACTGCCGATTACGCTTTCGGCCATGCACTGGAAGGCGATGTAACACGCGTTGTTGAAGCGAACGGCGGTGAAATTGTCGGCGCTGTACGTCATCCGTTCCCGACCCAGGATTTCTCATCCTTTATTCTGCAGGCACAGGCTTCCGGTGCTGATGTTATCGGTCTGGCAAACGCAGGCGCCGATACCACCAACGCCATCACCACCGCCAGTGAGTTCGGTGTAACCCAGTCCGGTCAGACTCTGGCAGCGCTGCTGCTGTTCCTGACCGACGTTCACGCGTTGGGCGCCGAAACCGCTCAGGGCATCCAGCTGACCACCGGTTGGTACTGGGATATGAACGACGATACCCGCGAATGGTCTGATCGCTTCATGGAAGAAACCGGTGTTCGTCCGACCATGGTTCATGCAGGTATCTACTCAAGTGCCATGCAGTACCTGAAAGCCGTTGAAGCGACCGGTTCTGACGATGCCCAGACTGTCCGTAAGCAGATGATGGATACCCCGATCAACGACATGTTTGCCAAGAACGGCAAGATCCGTGTTGATGGCCGCATGGTGCATGATATGTACCTGGCGGAGGTGAAGACCCCGGCCGAGTCCAAGAACGAGTGGGATCTGTACAAGATCCTGCGGACCATCCCGGCCGAAGAGTCCTACCGTCCGCTCTCCGAGAGCAAGTGCAAGCTGGTCAATAACTAAAAGCGACCGTTTTGGGTTCGTCCTGCAACAGGGCAGGGCGAACCCATGAAAACGGAAAAGAACAAAGCCAAAAAACAATCCCTGTGCTGCTTCTGGAGTTAGCCCAATGTCCATGATTTTCGGCGTCCCTTTAGCTGTGCTATCCGGCCAGCTCCTGATCGGAATAATCAACGGCGCCTTTTACGCCCTTCTGAGCCTTGGGCTCGCGGTCATCTTCGGCCTGCTGAAGATCATCAATTTCGCCCATGGCGCCATGTATATGCTCGGTGCTATGGCCACCGTCCTGATGTTCGACTATCTGGGCGTGAACTACTGGGCCGCCTTATTGTTAGCGCCACTTCTGGTTGGTGCCTTCGGTGTCGCCATTGAATATTTTCTGCTGCGTCGTATCGCGGGGCAGGATCACATTTACAGCCTGCTGCTGACGTTCGGTGTCGCGCTGATCATCTCGGGTGTACTGGTGAACTGGTTCGGGGTTTCCGGCCTTCGTTACACCATGCCGGACGTGTTCAAGGGCGGCGTAAACCTCGGCTTCATGTTCATGCCGTATTACCGGGCGTGGGTCATCGTAGCGGCACTGGTGGTCTGCTTTGCAACTTGGTTCGTGATTGAAAAAACCAAGCTGGGGGCGTACCTGCGGGCCGGCACCGAGGATTCCGAGTTAATGCAGGGTTTTGGCATTAACGTGCCCCTGCTGATCAGCCTGACCTACGGGTTTGGTGTGGCATTGGCGGCGTTCGCCGGTGTTCTGGCCGCGCCGATCTATTCAGTAACACCGGTCATGGGTTCGGCCACCCTGATTACTGTGTTTGCAGTGGTGGTTATCGGCGGCATGGGCTCCATCGGCGGCGCCATTATCACCGGTATTCTCATGGGTGTAATTGAAGGGCTCACCAAAACCTTCTACCCGCCGGCGTCCTCGGCGGTCATCTTCCTCGTCATGGTTCTGGTTCTGATGTTCCGGCCCAGTGGCTTGTTCGGTAAGGAGGCATAAACATGAATCAGCCAGTCAATTCCGCCGACATTCACAAGGCTATCGTTCAGGAACAGGCTGCTCAGGACCGAAAGAAACTGATTCTGAATGGTGTGCTGCTGCTCATTCTGCTCGCTGCACCGTTCATGATCTATCCGGTCTTCCTGATGAAGATCCTGTGTTTCGCGCTTTTTGCGGTGGCGTTCAACCTCTTGTTCGGGTTCACCGGCCTGCTGTCATTCGGCCATGCAGCTTTCCTGGCCACAGGTGGCTATACCACCGGGTACCTGCTCAGTAATTACAGCGGGCTCAGCACGGAGATGGGCATCATCGCCGGTACACTGGCGGCCACGGTGCTCGGCACAGGCTTTGCCTTGCTGTCAATTCGTCGCCAAGGCATCTACTTCGCGATGGTCACCCTGGCGCTTGCGCAGCTTGTCTTCTTCTTCTTCGTCCAGTCCGAGTTCACGGGCGGTGAAGACGGTATGCACGGCATTCCCCGCGGCGAGTTGTTGGGCTTCATCAATCTCGAAGACAACCTGAACATGTATTACTTTGTTCTGGCGGTGTTCATCGCCTGCTACCTGTTGGTGCAGCGTATTGTCGGTAGTCCGTTCGGCCAGGTGCTGAAGGCCATCAAGCAGAACGAACCCCGTGCCGTCTCCCTGGGTTACAACGTGGACCGCTACAAGGTGTTGGCATTCGTGATTTCAGCAGCACTGGCAGGGCTTGCCGGCTCAATGAAGTCCGTAGTCTTCCAGTTGGCCTCCCTGAACGATGCCCACTGGCATATGTCGGGCGAGGTTATCCTGATGACTCTGGTGGGCGGTATGGGAACACTGCTCGGCCCGGTGGTCGGCGCCACCTTTGTGGTGAATATCGAGTACCAGCTGTCTCAGGGTGCGCTGCGTGATTGGGTGGATCCGATTCTTGGTGGCATCTTCGTGCTCACCGTTCTGGCATTCCGCAGCGGGATCGTGGGTGAGATCCAGAAGTTTGTGAAGAAGAATTTGGGCTGAAACGTTTTCTGCCCCTCAAAACCAAAAGGGCCACCTCTCACGGTGGCCCTTTTGCGTTTTATGGCAGGCTTGCGGTTAGTCGGCTACAGCTCAGCCAGACGACTGGGTGTTCCAACATAAACATAAACTGCGGAATCCCCGCGGAAAGCCACCCTGTGAACCGACACATTCGGTGTGCCCTTTTCTGAAGAGCTGAATCTGGTCATCATACCCGCATTCTCGCCATCCCGAGTCCTCTCGCCTTCCTGGCTTGTCCAGCTATCTCCGAGGCACTGTCCCATCCAGTTTACGGCTGTGTTGTACCTTGTGGTGGCAACTTCGTCGTTGGGAGTATTGCCGGAGCAGACATAGGCGCTATCGTCATTCGCCCAGCTCCAGATTTCGCAGTCTCCCCGTATCAGCTGTTCCTTTGCGTTGTAGACAGTAACCGAGCGGAGGCTGTTTGCACCGCCCCGGTATTGTTCGAACCCCGATGGATAGTCAGCAATGATTCCTTTCAGTGAAGCGCAGGGATCCTCGACCCCCAGCGACAGCGTGTCCTGAAAGGAGCATCCCGCCAGGGACACTCCCAGCATTACGGCAGCAAAATTCGCGGTCTTGCGGATGGTCATGTGTTGTCTCATTCAGTGAAAGATTTTTGAAGCTCTCGCACGGCTACGCGGGCAAACTCCCGGGCCGCCTGTTCGAGCGAGTTGGGATCAATGGTGCTGGAAAACATTTGCCAGATCGCCTTGCCAGAGTCCGTATCGAACAGTGTTGTCCTCAGAATGTATTCGGTGGATTCCTCGTAATGGTCCGGAATTGTCATGGTTTCCATATAGGTGACGGAAGCAAGAGCACCAATATGTGTGGTTACTGGGTTATAGACAACCTGGTTGGGCACATACTCAATCTGACGATTTTTTCTAACTAGTGAGACGGTTAAAACACCATCGGCAGTCTGTGTTTGCAAGCGCTCTATTACTTTCTCCTTCAGTGCGGCTGAATCTTCCCACGGAAGGGAGGGTGCCGGGCCGTAGGGTTCAGCCTCGAATCCGTCGGAACGGAGCTGGGATACAAGCGCGGATTCCATCAGAGTCCTGCTGCTTTCTTTCGGACTGATTGCCAACACCAGCAGATTTCTGGGCGCATCGGAAACGTCCGGAGCTTTACTGATACTTTTCACCTCCGGGCCTGATGAGGCGCAACCACCAAGAAACAAAGCAGCAAAGACAATCATGAGTAAGGGACGAAGGTGAATCGGCAGTGTCATTGGCAGGTCCATTTGTAAGGCGTCCATGGATGGAACGGTTTTACCCCGTTCCGGCTTTATCTAGACCAAATATAGCAAACTTTTAACGTCATCTATTGGTTTCCCGAAACCGGACAAGACCGGCTTTATCCGGGTTGAGAAAAATTGAATCTTCAATGGCCTGCCATAAGGGTGTTGTCTAATCTAAGTGCGGGTGTTTGCTATTCCGGCTGGGAACCATTTATTCAGGGAGAAGACATAATGCTGTTTTTGGCGAGATGGAAAGCAGGTTTGAAGAATGGGGCAGTTCTCCTTCTGGTTTGGGCCTCAATTGCCCAGACAGGCTGCTCTGAGCCTCAGGAAATAAAACAAACCAACCCCGTCGCCGTCTCTGTGGTGGTGCTTGATGCCACCGAAATCCGGCCTTCTCGGGAGTTTGTTGCCAGAACGGCTGCTTCTGCCAAAGCCGATATCACGCCGCGCATTGAAGCGGAAATCCGGGAGATTCTTTTCACCGAGGGGGCGAGAGTCAGCCAGGGCGAACTCCTGATCAGGCTTGAGGACACTCGCGCGAGCGCTGATCTTCAGCAGGCGGATGCTGAACTGGCCGCCGCCCGCGCTGAACTGGATTCCGCAACCCGAAACCTCAAGCGCGGAGAGGAAGTGTCGGGAAAAGGCTTCCTGTCTGCCGCGGACCTGGACAAACTCAAAGACCGGTTCAGTGCTGCGGAAAGCCGCCTGCAGGCCGCTCAGGCGACAGTTCAGAAAGCGGATACCAATCTGGAGTATGCAGAAATACGGGCCCCTTTTGATGGCTGGATTGGGCGGCTGAACTACGACGTGGGCGCTGTGGTAAGTCCCGCCACCGGGCCCATAACATCGGTTCTGGTGACGGACCCTGTCTACGTCGAATTCCAGGTTAACGAAGCTGATTTTGTCAGCTTCCGCCGGAGGGGCACTGAATCCGCCGAGGCGTTTTCGAAGTCTTTGGGGCTTTATCTGACGCTGCCAGATGGCGAACGCTATGAGCAGGCGGGTGTACTGGATTTCGCCGATGTGCAAACGGACGCCAGCACAGGCACCGTTGCGATGCGAGCGGTCTTCCCCAATCCTGATGCGGTACTCGTGCCAGGCCTCTATGTAACACTCCGGGTTGAGGGGCAGTCAGGCGAGGCCCGGGTGCTTGTCCCTCAGGTAGCGGTTCAGGAGACCATTGAAGGAAAGTTTGTTCTGGCAGTTGATGACCAGAATCAGGTTGCCCAGCGCTTTATCCAGACCGGTGCCCGGGAAGGAGCGCTGCTGGTGGTCAATTCGGGGCTGGAAACCGGTGATCGGGTGATTGTGGAAGGCCTGCAGAAAGTCCGGCCCGGGGTCACGGTCAGTGCTGTTCAAAAGCAGATTGATCCGCAAACAGGAGCGCTCATCCAGACGGGTGAGGCGAGCCAATGATCAGCCGGGTTTTTATCCATCGACCGAAGTTCGCGTTTGTTGTTTCCATCCTGATTACCCTGGCCGGGCTACTGGCGTTACGCATTCTACCGGTCAACATGTATCCGGACATGGCTCCGCCCCAGATCCAGGTGAACGCCTCGCTCCCCGGGGCCAGCTCCCAGGTGGTGGAGGAGGCGGTTATCCGGCCGGTAGAGCAGCAGCTGAACGGGGTGGAGGGCATGATTTACATCGAGTCCACGGCCTCCAGTGATGGCACAGCCAAGATCACGATTACCTTCGAGAGCGGGACCGATACAGACATTGCTCAGGTAAACGTCCAGAACCGAGTTGCCCTGGCAGAACCGTTTTTGCCCGACGAAGTCCGGAGGCAAGGTGTGGTGGTCAGCAAACAGGCCGGAAACATGCTGCTGGGTATCAACCTGACCTCCGAGCGACCGGATCTGGATGGCGTGTTTCTCAGCAACTATGCCTCCAACAACCTTGTCGAAGCCCTTGGTCGAGTGCCGGGGGTCGGGTCGGCGGAAGTGATGGGAGCAAAGGACTACAGTATGCGAGTCTGGCTGGACCCCCGCCGGATGGCCTCACTGGATGTGACTGTCACAGAGGTCGCAGCTGCGCTTCGTGAGCAGAATCAGATTGTCGCGGCGGGCAAACTCGGCCAGCCGCCAGTGCCCGAGGGCCAACAGTTTGTCTACAGTATCCAGACCCGGGAACGGCTGTCAGATCCTGAAGAGTTTGCCCAGACCATTCTCCGCTCAAGGCCGGATGGCGGCTTTGTGCGCCTCAGGGACGTTGGGCGTATCGAACTGGGTTCACGCTCCTATACGTCGACCGCGAAACTGAACAACCAGGACACGGCATTCCTGGTGATTTACCAACTTCCCGACGCCAATGCGCTGGAGGTGGCTGAGCGGGTAAAAACGCTGGTTGAAGAAGCCTCTGTCAGTTTTCCGGAGGGCGTGAAACACACCGTACTGTACGACACCACGGAATTCATCAGCCGCTCCATCAGTGAAGTCATCGTTACCCTGTTCCAGGCTGTCGGCCTGGTGATCCTGGTGGTGTTCCTGTTCCTGCAGAACTGGCGGGCCACGTTGATTCCCAGTATTGCCATCCCGGTCTCTCTCATTGGCACCTTTGCAGTTATGTCGGTGCTTGGCTACTCCATCAATACCATCACGCTGTTCGGGCTGGTTCTGGCGATCGGCATTGTGGTGGATGACGCCATCGTGGTTATCGAGAACGTAGAGCGCATCCTTGTCGAGGAGAAGCTGCCGATACGCGAGGCGGTCACCAAGGCGATGGCGGAAGTCACGGGGCCGGTAATTGCCACCACGCTGGTATTGCTGGCCGTGTTCGTGCCAGTTGCGTTCATGCCCGGAATAACCGGCAAGTTATACCAGCAGTTTTCGGTCACCATTTCGGTGGCGGTGATCATCTCCTCAATCAACGCGCTCACCCTGAGCCCGGCCCTGTGCGTTGCGCTGCTTGGCAGAAGCGGCGACAAGGCCATTGGCTGGCTGCGACCTTTCGAGGTGCTGATCACACGGACAACCAGTGGTTACTCGAAGCTTGTGGTGCAACTCCTGCGCAAAGGGGCGCTGGTTGGAGTGACCCTGGTGGTGATCCTGTTTGCCGGAGCTGGCCTGTTCAAATCAGTGCCCTCGGCATTCGTGCCGCCGGAAGATCAGGGCTTCCTGTTTGTGGATGTGCAGTTGCCCGATGCTGCTTCCCTGGAGCGCACCGAAGCCGTGCTCGGCAAAGTAACCGGCATGGTTCTAGAGGATCCGGCAGTGACTGATTTCATTACGGTGTCGGGGTTCTCATTACTGGGAGGGGCTAACACGAACAACGGCCTTGGGATTGTCATGCTCAAAGACTGGGAAGAGAGGGAAGAGGCCAGTCTTGGCCTCGGCGCGGTGATTCCACGGCTGTATTCCAGGCTCTGGACCATCCCCGAGGCACAGGTGATGGTTTTCAACCCGCCACCAATTCCAGGGCTGGGAACCTCTTCCGGCTTCGACTTCCGCCTTCAGGATAATCAGGGCAGGGACGTCTCGGAGCTGGCGCAGGTTATGAATGGCCTCATCTACGAGGCCAACCAGCGTGAAGCGCTTTCCCGGGTATACAGCACCTACCGCGCGAACATTCCGCAGTACCTGCTGGAAGTCGAGAGGAACAAGGCCAAGGCTCTGGGTATTGAGCTCTCCGATATCTTCTCTACCCTGCAAACCCAGCTCGGCTCGCTCTACGTGAATGACTTCACCCGGTTCGGCAAGAATTATCGAGTGCTTCTGCAGGCCGAAGGCGAGTTCCGGCAGCGCCCAGAGGACCTCTCTTATTACTTTGTCCGCAACCGGGATGGCGACATGGTACCGCTGACGACGCTGGCCTCGCTCAAGCCTGTGCTCGGGCCTTCAAGCATCCAGCATTTCAACCTGAAGCGCTCGGTAACCATCTCCGGGGAGGCGGCAGCCGGCTTTGCCAGTGGCGATGCCATAGCGGCCATGGAAGAGCTGTCACAGAGCCTGCCGCAAGGGTATGAATTCAGCTGGGCGGGTCAGAGTCTGCAGGAAATACAGGCGGGTAACCTGGCGGCAGTGATCTTCCTGCTGGCTCTGGTGTTCGTGTACCTGTTCCTGGTGGCTCAATACGAAAGCTGGACCCTTCCGGTGGCGGTGCTCGGTGCCGTGCCATTGGCCCTTGCCGGCGCCATGGCCGGGCTCTGGTTGGTGGGGCTGGCGAACAATATTTACGCCCAGGTGGGCCTGGTACTGCTGATCGGGCTCTCCACCAAAACGGCCATTCTGATTGTGGAGTTCGCGATGCAGTTGCGCCAGTCTGGCTTGTCCACCGCGGAGGCGGCCCAGAAAGCGGCGGTACTGCGGTTTCGGGCGGTGTTGATGACCGCACTGTCGTTTGTGCTTGGCGTACTACCGCTGGTCTTTGCCAGCGGCGCCGGGGCGGCAAGTCGGGTGAGCCTTGGTATCACCGTTCTCAGTGGCATGGTTGCCGCCACGGTCCTGGGCACATTGCTGGTCCCGGTATTTTACAAATGGATCCAGTCTGTTCGGGACCGCCGCCAACCGGCGGCCTAGTTCGCTGGCAGTTCAGGCCGAATGCTGAAAAACAAAGGCATCCATGGCCAGAACACCGTGTTCGATCCCGCCATCAATCAGCACGCCGGGTTGCTGCTCTCCGGCCGCACCGGCAGCCACCAACAGAGGCAGGAAATGCTCGGTGGTGGGATGCGCCCGTTGAGCGTGTGGGGCTTTCTCCAGCGTTGCGATCAGCTGTTGGTGATCGCCGGCTTTCACTTTTGCACGAACCCAGTCGGTGAACTCCTGCGCATAGACGGAGGTGTTCTCGTCACCCCACCGAACTTCATACAGATTATGGGTAAGGCTTCCCGATCCTACGATGAGCACACCCTCATGTTCGAGCGGCTGCAATGTCTGACCCAGATGCCAGGCAGACGCAGGGTCAAGATTGGCGGGCATTGAGACCTGAAACACCGGAACCGAGTGATCGGGGAAAAGGTGCATCAGGGGAACCCAGGCCCCGTGATCCAGCCCCCGGGTCCCGTCTGCTCTGGCGCTCCAGCCCCCAGCTTCCAGCAACGACAGGGCGGTGCGCGCCAGGTCCGGGTGTCCGGATGCCGGATACTCAAGATCATAGAGTTCGGCTGGAAAACCGCGAAAATCGTGAATAGTCTCGGGTGTTCCGGAAACGCCTACCCGGATTTCCGGCGTCATCCAGTGGGGTGAAACCACCAGCACAGCTTCGGGCGTGATAAGGCGTTTGCCCAGCTCCGTCAGGGCCGGGCCAGCCAGGCCCGGCTCCAGTGCGAAGGTGGGAGCGCCGTGGGAAACAAACAGACTCATGATTGCTCCTCCGGGTTGCGGTGGTGTTATCTGGCTGCAATCGCGCGATCAATGGACGCGCGGCCTGCGCCGCTGAACACCAGGGATACGGATACGGCGAGCAAAGCCAGGCCAAACTCGTACCCATTGTTGCTCATGAACAGGCCGTTGCCGATATGAACGCTGAAAATAGCGATCAGCATGGCGAATGCCAGTACCGCGCTGGCAGGGCGAACCAGCAGGCCGATGATCAGAGCCAGGCCACCAAAGAATTCCGCACCGCCGGCTAACAGGGCCATCAGGTAGCCGGGACTCAGCCCGATGGAATCCATCCATTGTCCTGTACCTTCCAGCCCATAGCCGCCAAACCAGCCGAACAGTTTCTGGGCACCATGGGCGGCGAAAATGATACCGACAGGGATCCGGAGGGCCAAAGCGCCCCAGCCTGCGTCAGTGGCGATCAGTTTGTTCAGGAATGCGTTGTTCATGATGAATCTCCTTAGGTGTGTTTCGAACATGCGAATACTTTACAAATATCAATAAACGGGATAAACGTAGCTTTAATGAATTAACTGTTCCGGAATTTGAGACAATGGATCGATTGCTGGAGATGCAGACGTTCTGCACCGTGGTTGAGGCTGGAAGCTTCGTGGCTGCGTCGGAGAATCTGGGGATGTCCAAGGCCGCTGTCTCGCGTTATGTCAGCGAACTGGAAAGTCGTCTCGGGGTTCGGCTGCTGCAGCGGACCACCCGCCGCCTGTCGCTGACGGGGGAGGGCGAAGTGTTCTATGTCCGGTGCCGGGAGTTACTGGCTGGCGTTGAGGAGGCAGAGGCGGAAATTACTTCCCGCAATGATGTCGCACGGGGCACGCTCAGGGTGAACGCGCCGGTCAGCTTCGGGATCAGCCACCTGGCGCCTTTGTGGGGAGAATTCCACGCCCGCTACCCGGACGTGGAGCTGTCGATCGATCTATCAGACCGGCTGGTGGACATTGTTGAGGAAGGCTTTGATATGGCCATCCGCATTGCCACCCTGCAAAGCTCCACGCTGGTCAGCCGACGGATCACCTCTACCCGGCTCATTGCCTGTGCCTCGCCGGATTACATTGCCAACTATGGTTCCCCTGTTAAGCCGGTAGATCTGGCCAGCCACAGGATCATCGGCTATAGCAACTTCACCACCGGCAACGACTGGCCCTTTGAAGGCCCCGACGGCGCCACCAGTGTCCGCGTGAGGCCATGGATGTACGCCAATAACGGTGAAACCTGCTGCGCCGCCGCCGTGGCCGGGCAGGGCATCGTTCTGCAGCCCGGTTTTCTGGTACATAAAGACCTGGAAGCCGGGCGGCTGGTGGAACTGATGCTTGACTACCGTTCCACCGAGCTTGGCGTTTACGCCGTCTATCCAACCCGCAAGTTCGTCACTCCCAAAGTCCGGGCGCTGGTTGATTACCTTGTTTCCGCCTTTCCCGACGCGCTGTAAGGCCACAGGCGTGGCCTAAGCACGCTAGGCGTCCGGTGTTTGCAGGCGCTTCCGTTCGGCGCGGCGCATCAGGTACCAGGCGATAAACGCAATCAGCGAGACGGCCAAAATGATCAGTGTGGCCAGCGCATTGATCTTCGGCGAAACCCCCATCCGCACGGAGGAAAACACAACCATCGGCAGCGTTGTCGCACCCGGCCCGGAAACGAAGCTGGCAATAACCAGATCATCCAGGGACAGGGTAAACGCCAGCAGCCAGCCCGACACCAGCGCCGGTGCAATCACCGGCAAGGTGATGACAAAGAAGGTTTTCAGGGGCGTGCAGCCCAGATCCATGGCCGCCTCCTCGATGGAGCGGTCCACTTCCTGCAACCGGGCCGACACCACCACCGCCACATAGGCACTGCAGAAGGTGGTGTGGGCGATCCAGATGGTCGCCATGCCACGGTCCACCGGCCAGCCGATGGTCTGGGCCATTTGCACGAACAACAGCAGTAGCGACAGGCCCGTGATCACCTCCGGCATAACCAGCGGCGCGGTAATCATGCTGACCAGCAGAGTGCGCCCGCGCATCTTCTTGAACCGGGTGATCGCGAACGCACACAGCGTGCCCAGACACACCGCCATGCTGGCGGAGTAGAAGGCAATCCGCAGGCTCATCCACACCGCCGACAGAATCTGCTCATCCCGGAACAGCTCGCCATACCAGTGCGTCGAGAAACCGGCCCACACCGACACCAGCCGGGACGCATTGAATGAATACACGATCAGCACGAACATCGGCAGATACAGGAACAACAGGCCGAGAACCAGCATGACCTTCGAGAAACTGATCGAACGGGGCTTAACCACGCTTTTCCATCTCCCGGGCCTGGAACCGATGGAACAGCAAAATGGGCACCAGCAAAAGTAACAGCATGGCAATCGCCAGGGCCGATGCCACCGGCCAGTCGCGGTTGTTGAAGAACTCCTCCCACAACACCTTGCCGATCATCAGCGTATCCGGCCCTCCCAGTAGTTCCGGAATTACGAATTCTCCCACCGCCGGGATAAACACCAGCATGGAGCCCGCCAGAATACCGGCCTTCGACAGTGGCAGGGTAATGGCCCAGAAGGTGGTCAGGCTGCGGCAGCCCAGGTCTGATGCCGCTTCCAGCAGCCGCACGTCCAGTTTCACCAGGTTGGTGTAGATGGGCAGCACCATGAATGGCAGGTAGGCGTAAACAATGCCCAGCACCACCGCGAAGTTGGTGTTCAGCATTTTCAGGGGCTGGTCAATCAGACCCAGCCACATCAGAAAACTGTTCAGCAGCCCCTGATTGCCAAGGATGCCCATCCACGCATAGACACGGATCAGGAACGAGGTCCAGGACGGCAGCATCACCATCAACAGCAGCACCAGTTGCCAGTGCTTCGGCGCCCGCGCCATGGCGTAGGCCATGGGGTAGCCAATTAGCAGGCACACAACGGTGGCCAGGAACGCCGTTTTCACCGACCCCCAATAGGCAGCGAAATAGAGGCTGTCCGAAAGCAGGAACAGGTAGTTGCCAATATTCACCATCACCGAGAGGGTGTTGTCCACCCACCGGAATACGGGCTCGTAAGGGGGAATGGCCATCACCGCCGAGGTCAGGCTGATCTTCAGCACCAGCGCAAAAGGCAGGAGGAAGAACAGCAGCAACCACAGGAACGGGATACCGAACACCACCCGGCGATTGAACAGGACTGAACGCACCGGCTCGGTCAGAGTGGCGGGTAAAAGTTTCCGTCTCATTGGCTCAATTCCAGAGCAGGATGGGGCTGGAGGCTTCCCAGGATACGAATACCCTGTCGCCCCAGGTTGGCCGCTCACCACGGCGTTCGACGTTCGCCATGGTGGCCTGAACACGTTTGCCGCTGGCCAGCTTCACGTAGTAGGACGTGATGTCGCCCAGGTAGGCAATATTGTCCACTGTACCGCAGCTCCAGTTGTGCTCGCCGTCTGGTTTGTCAGAGGTGAGATAGATCTTCTCCGGACGCAGGGCCACAAGTGTTGCGGTGCTTTCCGCCGGGGTGGTCACGCCGCGATCTATAAATACTGGGGCGTCCAGCAGGTCGCTGGTCAACGTAACGCTGTCAGCCTCGTCTTCCCGGATGTGGGCCTCGAAAATGTTCACCGAGCCAATGAACTCCGCAGTCATGCGGCTGTTCGGGCTTTCGTAGATGTCGATCGGCGAGCCGATCTGGGCAATGCGGCCCTGGGCCATGATCGCTATCCGGCTGGCCATGGTCATGGCTTCTTCCTGGTCATGGGTCACCATCAGGCAGGTGGCGCCCACGTTTTCCAGGATTTCCACCAGTTCCAGCTGCATTTCAGTGCGCAGCTTCTTGTCCAGGGCACCCATGGGCTCGTCCAGCAACAGCAGCTTGGGACGCTTGGCCAGTGAGCGGGCCAGGGCAACGCGTTGTTGCTGACCACCAGACAGTTGCTGGGGCTTGCGCCGGGCATAGGGTTCCATCTTGACCAGCTTAAGCATGGCGGCCACACGGTCGCGAATTTCGCTCTTGGGCAGCTTGTCCTGTTTCAGACCCATGGCAATGTTCTGCTCCACTGTCATGTGCGGGAACAGGGCGTAGGACTGGAACATCATGTTGGTCGGGCGCAGGAACGGGGGCAGGCTGGTAACGTCCTGGCCGTCGAGCACGATGGTGCCGTTGTTGGGCGTTTCAAAACCAGCGAGCATGCGCAGCAGGGTGGACTTGCCGGAACCGGAACCACCCAGCAGGGCGAAAATCTCGCCCTTGTGGATGTCCAGGTTCACATTGTCCACGGCCAGCGTGCCATCAAAGCTTTTGGAAATGCCCCGAATGCTGAGTAACACCTCCGCTTGCGCGGAGGTGTTGTTGACGTTTTCCACCGCTTAGCGACCAGACTTCACGTTGGTCCAGGTGCGGGTCATCAGACGCTGTGCGTCCTGAGGCCGGCCTTCCATGATGTACAGCTTCTTCATCACTTCATCCGTGGGGTAGATGCTGGTGTCGCCCAGAATCTCCGGATCAACAAATTCGTTGGCCGGCTTGTTCGGGTTGGCGTACCACACGTAGTTGGTCACGTCCGCGATGATCTCCGGACGCATCAGGAAGTTCATCAGCTTGTGGGCGTTCTCCACATTCGGCGCGCCGGCCGGGATGGTCATCATGTCGAACCACAGCACCGCACCCTCTTTGGGAATGGTGTAGCGGATCACGTTGCCGTTCTCGGCTTCCTCGGCGCGGGCAGCGGCCTGCAGGATGTCGCCGGAGTAACCGGCAGCCACACACAGATCACCGTTGGCCAGGTCGCCAATATAACGGGACGAGTGGAAGTAGGTGATGTTGGGGCGAATGGCCTTGATCACCTCACCACCTTTCTTGATGTCGTCGGCGTTGTTGCTGTTCGGGTCCAGGCCGATATAGGCCATGGCGGCCCGCACCATCTCTTCACCCGAATCCAGCATGGCAATACCGCAGCCGCCGGCGGCAAGTTTGCCGGTGACTTCAGGATCGAATACAAGGGCCCAGGAATCGGTGGGGGCGTTGTCACCCAGGATCTCAAGGATGCGGCCCTCGTTGTAGCCATAGCCGTTGGTGCCCCAGAGATAGGGCAGGGCGAACTGGCTACCCGGGTCAACCTTTTCAAGGTCGTCCATCAGATCCGGGTTCAGGTTGCTCATGTTCGGCAACTTGCTGTGGTCCAGCGCCACGAAGGCGTTGGCAGAAATCTGCTTGGCCACGTAGTGGTTGGATGGCACAACAAGATCGTAGCCGGAACGACCGGAAAGTAGGGCAGCTTCGAGGATCTCGTTACTGTCGTAAACGTCGTAGATGACCTTGATGCCGGTTTCTTCCGTGAACTTCGCCAGGGTGTCCTCAGCGATGTAATCGGACCAGTTGTAGACACGCACTTCCTCAGCTGCAAACGCGGAGGAGGCACACAGAGACAACGCAACAGAGGCGGCCAGCGCCTGTGGCTTACACAACTTCAACATTGGATGATGTCCCTCACTCAAAAGGGATTAATACAAAACGTGCAGGACGCACGCAGTGTTGTGCAGGTCTGCTGAGGGTGGCCGCAGTTGGCAAGGGGTGCCGCCTTTTGACTCCTTTAAGGCTTGTCCTGGAAACGGCGGTGGGGAACCTGCCGAATTCTCGCGATATGTATCATGAGATGCAGGGTTGCGCTATAAAAATTTTACTCCACGAATCAGTGCATTTGCTTATCTTGCCAAACACCCGGGAAACCGGGATAAAGGAGTGTTTAAACCCCTGCGCCGGCTCCTCGGCACCAGGCCTGTTTGCGTTGTGTAAGGCTTTCCCTATGGCTTCTGGTTCTACGAGTGCCGACTCGTTCCTTCAGGCACACCCCGAACTGCAGTTTGTTGATCTGCTGATCCCGGATATGAATGGCATTGTTCGCGGCAAGCGGGTGGATCCGTCTGCGCTGGCGAAGGTCTTTGAGCGTGGCGTGGCCATGCCGGCTTCCATCTTTGCCCTGAACATCCAGGGCACCACGGTGGAAGAAACCGGGCTGGGTCTGGATATCGGCGAGGCAGACCGTGTGTGCCTGCCTATCGAGAATACTCTCACCATGGAACCCTGGCAGAAACGTCCCACCGCGCAACTGCTGCTGACCATGTATGAGCTGGACCGTGAGACACCGTTTTTCGCGGATCCAAGGGTGGTATTGCAGGACATCGTCAAGCGCTTCGAGGAACTGGGGCTAACTCCCGTGGCGGCCTTTGAGCTGGAGTTTTACCTGATCGACCAGGAAAACCTCGCCGGTCGCCCTCAGCCACCCAAGTCACCCATCTCTGGCAAGCGCCCGGCGGGCACGCAAGCCTATTCCATTGATGACCTGGACGAGTACGCGGAATTCCTGGCGGATGTGCTGGATGCGGCCCACGAGCAGGAACTGCCGGCAGATGCGCTGGTAGCCGAGTCGGCACCCGGGCAGTTTGAAGTCAACCTGCACTATGTCGACGACGCTGTGCAGGCTTGTGATCACGCAACCCTGCTCAAGCGGCTGATCAAGAACATGGCTTACGACCATGAAATGGACACCACGTTCATGGCCAAGCCCTACCATAACCAGGCCGGCAGCGGCATGCACCTGCACGTGAGCCTGGTGGACGGCGAGGGTCGTAACGTGTTCGCCGGGGAAGCAGAGCAGCCCAACGACATGCTGCGCTGGGCTGTGGGCGGGCTGGTGGCCACCATGAACGATGCCATGGCGTTGTTCTGCCCGAACATCAATTCCTACCGGCGGTTCAGTCCGGAGTATTACGTTCCCAGCGCTGCCACGTGGGGCGTCGACAACCGTACTGCCTCACTCCGGCTGCCGGGCGGTGATCCCGAAGCCCTGCGTATTGAACACCGGGTAGCGGGTGCCGATGCCAACCCGTATCTTCTGATGGCCGCCGTGCTGGCGGGCATTCATTACGGGATCTCCAACAGGATCGAGCCACCGCCGGTCACAGTTGGTAATGCCCATGAGCAGCACGAGGCGTCGCTGGTGAATAACCTGAGGGATGCCCTGCGGGAACTGGGCCAGTCGAAGGTGATGGCCGATTATCTCGGCAGTCAGTTTCTGGATGTGTTTGTGGCCTGCAAGGAGCATGAGCTGAATGAATTCGAGATGACCATCTCCGATCTCGAATATCTCTGGTACCTGCACACGGTCTGATCAATTCCGGGATAAAAAACGGCGCCTTGAAGGCGCCGTTTTTCGTTTGCCGGACTGTGCCGAACTACTCCAGCACCAGCCAGGTGGCCTTCAATTCCGTGTACTTGTCGAAGGCGTGCACAGACTTGTCGCGACCATTACCGGACTGCTTGAAGCCACCGAAGGGTGCGGTCATATCACCGCCGTCATAGTGGTTAATCCACACGCTGCCGGCTCGCAGGGCCTTGGCCACCTTGTGGGCGGTATTGATATTTGAGGTCCACACGGCTGCAGCCAGACCGTAGATGGAATCGTTGGCAATGGCGACGGCTTCGTCTGCGGTATCGAAGCCGATGACAGAAAGCACCGGCCCGAAGATTTCCTCCGAGGCAATGCGCATCTGGTTATTCACCCCGTCAAACACCGTGGGCTGAACAAACAGGCCGCCCGTGTTTTCCAGAATCCGCTGCCCACCTTCCACCAGGGTCGCCCCCTCGGACTGACCGATGCCAATGTAGTCGATGATCCGATCAAGCTGGGCCTGATCCACGATCGCGCCACAGGTAGTCGCCGGGTCCAGCGGATGGC
This sequence comes from Marinobacter sp. BW6, assembly GCF_008107725.1. Taxonomy (GTDB): domain Bacteria; phylum Pseudomonadota; class Gammaproteobacteria; order Pseudomonadales; family Oleiphilaceae; genus Marinobacter. The sequence continues at coordinate 251,673 of NZ_VIRN01000061.1, read as the reverse complement.
CGGGCCGCCAGGTTTTCATGGCCTCGCATATCAGTCTTACAAACTCGGCACGAATGCTGTTCTCGACCAGCAGGCGACTGCCGGCAGTGCACACTTCGCCCTGATTGAAGGCAATGGCACTCGCCGCCTCGGCAGCGGCTTTCTTCAGGTCTGGCGCATCGGCGAAGACAATGTTGGGGCTCTTGCCGCCGGCCTCCAGCCACACCCGTTTCATATTGGATTGGCCGGCATAGATCATCAGCTGTTTGGCCACATTCGTGGAGCCGGTAAACACCAGGCAGTCCACGTCCATGTGCAGGGCCAGAGCCTTGCCCACCGTGTGGCCGAAGCCCGGCAGCACATTGAAAACGCCGGGGGGAACGCCTGCTTCCTCGGCCAGGGCGGCCAGTCGAATAGCGCTCAGGGGTGATTTCTCGGAAGGTTTGAGGATCACCGAGTTACCGGTAGCCAGGGCCGGGGCGATTTTCCAGGCCGCCATGATCATTGGAAAGTTCCAGGGCACGATGGCAGCCACAACACCCATGGGCTCCCGGGAGATCATGCCAATCTGGTTGTGGGGTGTGGGGGCAAGTTCACCGTAAACCTTGTCGATGGCTTCAGCGGTCCAGCGGATTGCCCGGGCGGTGGCCGTTACATCGACGGTCCTGGCGTGGTTGATGGGCTTACCCATGTCCAGGGTTTCCAGCAGGGCAAGCTCGTCGCCGTGGGCTTCGATAAGCTCAGCGAACCGGAGCAGCACCGCCTTGCGTTTTGCCGGTGCCAGCTGGCTCCAGATGCCCGCTTCAAAGGCGGAGCGGGCAGCCATAACGGTCTGGTCGGCATCGCTCTGATCGCAACTGGCAATAGAGGCCAGCTCGCGCCCGTCAATCGGGCTGACCGAGGTAAACGTCTCGCCGTTGGCAGCCCATTGATAGGCGCCGTTCAGATAGGCGCGGCCCTCCAGAGTGAGGTTTGTGGCCAGGGCCTGCCATTCGCTCTGGCTGGTCGGTGTGGAAGAGCTGACGGGTTGATTCATGGACGCCTCGCAGGCTGTAGAGTTGAGCAATCATAGCAGCACTTTTATCCCCAGGCGCCGCCCGCGATATAGGTATAAGAACGTGTCTTTCCGAACGCCCTGCGCTGGCATAGACTTTCTGCGGCGCGCAGCATTGCCGCCGGATCCTGAACGTCTCTATCACCTTTTCTGGCGTCACATAATGATCGAGTATCCCCCGGTTCCCTCGTATTACGCAGCCTCCGCCAATTCGGCCCCTGTGCGCCCGGCGCTGCGAGGATCTTGCGAGGCCGATGTATGCGTCGTCGGTGCCGGCTATACCGGCCTTTCGACAGCACTGTTTCTGGCGGAAGCCGGTTTCCGTGTGGTGGTTCTGGAGGCCGCGACGGTCGGCTGGGGTGCTTCGGGGCGCAATGGCGGCCAGATCGTTAACAGCTTCAGCCGGGATCTGGACAGCATCGAACGACAGACCTCTCAAGACCACCTGAAACTGCTGTCTGAGATGGCCTTTGAGGGCAGCCAGATCATTCGCCAGCGGGTGAAGAGTTACGGCATTCGGTGCGACCTGAAAGAGGGTGGTATTTTTGCCGCACTTAATCCGAAGCAACTGAAGCATCTGGAGGGCCAGCGGGCGTTGTGGCAGCGATTCGGCTATGAAAAGCTTGAGTTGCTCGATAGGGCTGCCATTGGCAAGCGCGTTGGCACGGAGCGATATGTTGGGGGTGCCATCGACCATACCGGTGGCCATATCCACCCGCTTAACCTGGCTCTGGGCGAGGCGGCGGCACTGGAATCCCGTGGCGGCGTTATTCACGAGCACTCGGCCGTAACAGAAATTCTCCCGGGGCAAACGGCAACCGTCAAAACCGAACAGGGCGAAGTCAGGGCCCAGTATGTGGTTCTGGCGGGCAACGCCTACCTTGGTGGTCTGGTGCCGGAGCTTGGGGCCAAATCTATGCCGTGCGGTTCACAAATTATTGCCACCGAGCCACTGGATGACGTGCTTGCCAAAAAGCTGCTGCCGGAGGATAACTGTGTGGAGGATTGCAACTATCTTCTGGATTACTTTCGCCTGTCTGGCGACAACCGGCTGATATACGGTGGCGGTGTCGTCTACGGCGCTCGTGATCCGGCCGACATCGAGCGCCTGATTCGCCCGAAAATGTTGAAAACCTTCCCGGAACTGGCGAGCGTCAAGATTGATTACGCCTGGACCGGCAATTTCCTTCTAACCCTGTCACGCCTGCCCCAGCTCGGCCGTTTGCACGAGAATGTGTTCTATTCCCAGGGCTGCTCCGGCCATGGCGTCACCTTCACTCATGTGGCTGGCAAGGCATTGGCCCTCGCGATCCAGGGTCAGGCGGAAAGGTTTGACGCTTTCGCCAGCATGCCACACTACCCGTTCCCGGGTGGGCGGGCCCTCCGGGTGCCTTTGACGGCTATGGGCGCCTGGTACTATGCATTGCGGGACAGGCTGGGCATTTGAATCCCCGGGCCGCTCGGCACTTTCCGTAAAGTCAGTGAATCTGCGTTATCCGGGAGCGGCCTCCGGAAAACTGTGAAACCGCTCTCGCTTTACCAACGTTTAAATTTGTAATCAGGCACCGCGCACGTCGTTCCCGGCGCAGAGCCGGAATTTGAGCGTGATGCGTAAAAACACAGTAAAACAATGCCTTATGCTCCTCAGTCCGGGCTTTTAGCTGTAACCTTCCATCACAACATGTATCCCTCCGTAAGCGTCAATTTCCTGACGGGCTTGCTCCTGGAAATTCGGAACTACGCCGCATATAACCAAAAATTGCCGCTGTAAGATTCGCTCAAATTCGTCAAACAATTGGTGTGAATCGATGTCATATTGCAGCAAAAAACTAACGAAGCAAGGACTGCTGATGTTACCTGCGGTCGTTTTGCTTTCGGGCTGCGGTCTGGACATTTCGAGTGAAGAAATCACCACGACCGCGCAGGCTCCGGCCACGGCCGAGCCGACAGTTCAGATTGCCGGCGCAGCGATCAAGGGCGTTATCCAACAGGGGCTGGTTGTTGCCAATCGCCTGATTTCCGATAAGGATGGCTATTACGCGCCCCAGCGCCAGGCAGCGAAGCCAGTACTGACGGCAGACGATGGCAGTTACGAGTGGCAGCTTCGCGGCAAAGCCGAAGGCTGGGCCCTGGTTGAGCTCTCAGCCGATGGCGGCACCCGCATGATTTGCGACGTTGCGCCCCAGTGCGATCAGGCTGGCAGTGAGCCGGTGGCTTTCGGCCAGACCATGCCCCTGGACAGCAACTTCAGCCTGTTGGGCGCGGGTGATCTGCGCATGGAAACCGTTAACCTCACTCCGCTGACTCATCTGGCGGTTACCCTGGCGGAGCGCAGCTCAGAAGGTCTTTCACCGGGCGCGATCTCCAGTGCCTACACTACTGTTGAAAACTGGTTCGGCCTTCCGGCTGGCGCTCTGCGCCTGACTCCGCCGGACCTGACCAATCTGGATGGTATGACCGGCGTAACGGCTGACGCCATTCAGGTGGCGATTGCCAATGCGGCATTCCTGGCGCTCGTGAACGACAGCGCCCAGTGGGATTCCATTTCCGATGTTCTGAGCGACGTCACCTCGCAGGTCAGTGCCACCGGCCAGATCAGCGTCATGGGCGACGGTACCAACGTGGCGCTGGCGGACCTTGTCAGTGCAGCGGCACTGCAGTCTTCCGAACTTCAGAATGTGGTGGATTCAAGCGTCATCAGCCAGAAACTGGTGGTGGTTGAGTACCGCAACGTCCAGCGCTTTAAAACCATTGCTGATGTAAATGAAGAGAGCGATACCGGTGTTGTCGACTCCGGTGAGACCACCGACGAAATCGCAGGTGGTGACGCAACCGCCGGAACTGATTCTGGCAGCACTACTGACAGTTCAACGGATACAGGCACTGACACGTCGACTGATACCTCCACAGATTCGACACAAGAGCAGGTTGCCGGTACTACCGGGCCTGATTCATCGGTGGACAACACCATGGATGAAACCGTAGCGGACACCGGAACAGATACCGAGACCACCACGGAAACCACTCCAGAGGAAACCCTCCCGGCAAACTCTGCGCTGTTGAGCTGGACCGCGCCTCTGACCCGCGAGAATGGCGAGAGCCTGGCCATGGGTGAAATCGCAGGTTTCGAGGTGGTCTATGGCTCCAGCGCCGAAAACCTGGACCAGAGCCTGGCGATCGGCGATGCCTCCGTTGACGAGTTGCTGGTAGACGAGCTAACCGAAGGCACCTGGTACTTCGCGATCCGCACCCTGGACACCGATGGCAACCGCAGCCGTCTTTCCGAGGTGGTCTACAAGCAGATCTGATCCGTTGCGAGGAGGCAGCGTTGCCCCTGTGGGCTTCGCTGCCGGCCTGCTACCATGTACCAGACAGCAGCTTCACTCTGAGTACCTGATGGAATTTTCCGACGATCGCCATGCCCTCCTTGAAGTCATTCCCGACGTTCGCGACGGCCTCACCCGCACCGAACGCATCATCCTTTACGTTCTGCAGGAAACCCAGCATGAGCTGAACGGCCGTAATGTGCCGACAGCCATGCTGTATGGCCGGGTGCTTGAGTACGTGGATATGAGTGAGGCAGAGCTTCACCTGTATCTGGACCGGTTGGGGGTCAAAGGAGATGGAAAGTAAGGGTAGCCGAGGATGAAGAAAGCGGTTTGAGTTGCCGGCTGCATCCGCCATTCAGCTCAGCAGCCGACAATAACACCAGCGGTTATTGTGCTGTGATGGTCGACATCACCAGCTTGCCATCCTTCTTGATCGGGCCGTCTTCCTTGGCGCCCAGGGTGTACTCGAAAATACCCGTTTTCATGCCGCCATCTTCGCTGTGAACCATCAGCATCAGCATGTCACCGGATTGCACGTCCTCGGTCAGGATAGCCGCGACGTCCATATTCATGCCTTTGCGCAAAGGCGCATGAGCAACGACAGGGCCGGGCTTCATGGATTCGTCGGTGCGATGAACCACCAACCAGCCATTCTGCTCGGCAACCACCTTCCTTGCGGATACAACGCCGTTGGCAACGGACTGATCATTGGTCCAGACACCGGCTTTATGCTCAGCTGCCAATGCAGAACCAGTTGCCAAAGCGCCAGAAACCAGGGCGGCCAGAAGTGCAGATGTTTTTGCGTGCTTGGTCATTGCGTTCTCCTAAGTCTCAGTGTTTCCCGTCCGTTCGTTTGTTATTGGACGGGTTAACTGCAGCTACGGGAGCGGATGCGCAAAGTTTCAGGCACCGGTGATTTTTTTGTGGCCACGCCTACTGATCATTACCGTCGGTGGGGTAGAGGTAACCGTGAATCGCCGGCCCGGTGGGCTGGCCAGTGGGTGAACCACCTTCGGGTTCGACGCTGATGCCGAACGTGGCTTCCTTGAGCAGGGCCGGGTCATAACTTCTCAGCGCCCCCTCATCAAGTCTGAAGTCGTTGCCCAGAACGCCCACCGAACGTGGGTTTGGTCCCAGCTCGTCTGCCTTGATCCACAACTGATAGGATTTTCCGGGTCTTGGCTCGGCAGTTACCGGCCTGATATTGAGCCGTTGCTCCTTCAGGTCCACCGTGAGCAGGAAGGCCGGCTGTTCATCGTTGTTCTGGAAAACCGCTACAAACGACTGGGCTTGTGGCTCGGGCTGTGGCTGGAACGCCAGAATAGCTACGAGAACCAGGGCGGCCGCCGAGGCAATCGCCGTGCTCCAGCGCCAGCGGTTAAGCTGGCTGCGCAGAGCAACCACGTTGGACGTTTCGGCAGCCTCGCGAGGCGTCGATTCCACGCGGTCCAGAGCCTTCTCGATTTTTGCGAACAGCGCCGGTGAGGGCTGAACGGGCTCGGTTTCTTCAGCCAGCCTGCCCAACCGCTCTTCCCATTGCAGAATCAGCGCATCTACCTCCGGGTCCTCAATACGCCGGCTTTCAACATACTCCCGCTCCGGGGCCGGTAAGGTGCCCAGAACGAACTCTGCAACCAGCATGTCCAGGTCGTCGCGTTCCGTCATGATTCCAGGCACCTTTTGATCTGTTTCAGGGCGCGGTGCAGCCAGGTTTTCACCGTATTGACCGGCTGCTCGAACTGGCTTGCCAGCTCTTCCCGGGACCAGCCATTGAGGTAGGCGAGCCGTACCATGTCCTGTCGGTCTTTCTCCAGTTGGTCGATGCAGTGATTCAGTGTATTAGCCGCCTGCTGGTCTTCCAGCTGTTCCTGAGCCGTTGACTGTCTGCCCGGCATTTCATCCAGCTCGTCGCTGTTCGTGGTACGTCCGGCAGGGTGTTTGCGCAGCTCGTCAATTGCACTGTTACGGGCAATCGAAACCAGCCAGGTGATAGGCGAGGATTTGCCATCCTGAAATTGCTCTGCTTTCTGCCAGATCTTGAGGTAACTGTCCTGGATAACATCGTCTGCCCATCCTCTGTCTCTGAGGATACGCAACACGGTGCCGAGAAGTTTCGGAGCAGTTGCCTGGTAGAGAAGGGCGAAAGCCTGGCGGTCTTTCCGAGCCACACGGTGAATCAGCTCAGCAATGTGCTCAGGGGTGTCTGAGGGCGACTGCGAACTCGTCGCGCCAATGGCGTTGTCTGGGAGCTGATGGGAGTCAGGCTTCATGGTGCCTCAGGCTCTGGTGTCTGATCAGCAGGTTACTTGTTGGTTCGCGGTTGCTCAACATGAAATTGCAGTCTGGCTATTACCCGGTGTGGCAGGTTGGGCTATAGTCAGGCGTTAATCAGTCTCAGCAAAAAAACGGATCTTACACTGTGACATCAACGGTAAACGAAGTTGAGCCAGCCGACATTCATCTGCTTACGGGCATGCTCGATACCATGTCTGATCACGTTTTTCTTTTGCGGCTGGAGGGCGAACGGTATCGCCTTGTCTATTGCAACGAAGCTATGGACAGGTTCATGCAACAGACTGATGAGATGCTCTGTGGGCGGTTCCTGGACGAAATCGTTCCGGACCCCGAGTTGAATCAGCGAATAGCCGACAACTACGCCCGGGCAATAGAAGCCGGCCACATGATCCGTTACGAAGAAACCACCGAAGGCTTCGATTCGGCGCCGCTTACCATCTTTGAAACCAGTATTTCACCGCTTTTGGGCAAGGATGGCAGCACGGTGTATATCTGCGGCATCTCCCGGGATATAACCGCCCGGCGCAATGCCGAGATGGCGCTCAAAAAGACCAACGAGTCCCTGGAGCTCCAGCTGGCTGAGAATCGCCGCCTTCAGCAGCAGCTTCAGGAAGAGGCCATCCGCGATCCCCTGACCAATCTATTTAACCGACGCTACCTTCTTGAGAGCCTCAACCGCGAGCTGAGCAGGGCGCAGCGGGAGCACTACCCGGTTACTCTGATGATGGTGGATCTTGATCACTTCAAACAGCTTAACGACGAGCATGGCCATGCCGCAGGCGATCGGGTGCTCGTGGAGTTCAGTCGGCTGCTGTGTCATGGCATGCGCAAGGAGGATGTGGTCTGCCGGTGGGGTGGTGAGGAATTCCTGATTATGATGCCGGGGCTTTCAATGGCCGATGCACACCAGCGAATGACCGAATGGCGCCGAAAGAACAGCCCCATGGAGCTGACCCTTGGCGACCTGCAGTTGGTTGTTCGTTTTTCTTCCGGGTTGGCAACCGCGCCGGAGCATGGCTGCAACCCGGATGATCTTATTAACTCGACCGATGAAGCTCTGTATCTCGCCAAAAAAGGCGGGCGAGACCAGCTTCAGTTGTCCGGGCAGCCGGGAACAGCCGAGTCGCCCAAATAACACATCTCGCTCAAGCCGAGCTGTGCTGCTTGCGCCAACGCACCGGTGGCATGCCCGTCCAGCGCCGGAATGCGCGGTAAAAGGTGCTTACCTCGGCAAACCCCAGCGCTTCCGCGATTTCGGGGAGGGAAGAGTTGGAATCGGCGACCGCCTGCAGGGCTTTTTCGCGACGTACGTCGTCAACCAGTCCATCGAAGGTCTGGCCCTGTTCACGGAGCCGCCGGGCCAGGCTGCGTTCGCTGATGCCCAGGGCTTCCGCTGCGTCTGCCCGGCGGGGCAGAACCGGGCCGATTCGGGCGGTGAGCCATCTGCGTATTTCCGGCACCGAGGCACTGTTGATGGAAAGCGCGGCGAGGCGAGCGGTTGTGTAGCGCTCGTGCACTTGCGCAAGCTGAGGGTCGGCCTGGGGCAGGGGCTGGTCCAGAACGCTATTGTCGATCAGTACTCCGCTGAACGCCTGCTCAAACTCCACCTGGCAGTTGAACACGGTCTGGTACCCCGCCAACGGCCCCAGCCGCGGTTGGCTGAATTGTACCCGGGCCGGTTGCATCCGTGTTCCCGTAACCCAACTCCCGAAGCCAACCACCGAGGCCAGCACCGCCTCAATCTGATGCGGGCTGAATGCCAGCCGGCCCTGCCTGGGATGGTAGACCAGCCAGGTGGCAGCGTTGCCGGCGACAACCTGGAATCGCCCGCCATCGGAGATCAGCCGCTGGAAACGCTGCACCATCACGATGGCCTCTCGCAGGGTGGCCGCCGACTGCAGCGCAAACCCGACGCCACTGATACTCATCGGGGAGAACTCTGCACCTACTTTCAGGCCAAAGCCCGGGTCGCCGGTGCAGCGCTCGGCGGCGTGCCAGAGCCGGGTAATGTCGTCAATCGGCCAGCGTTCCAGTTCGCAGGCGGAGTGCGGAATACCCGCCGCGGCCAGCAGTTGGTCAGCCGTTACCGACAGCCTCTCTGCAGCACCAATCACGGTGTTGACCCAGCCAATGGAAACCGTGGCCTCTAGAGTCAATTTTGTTGGCCTCTGAAGTCAATTTTAAAGCCATGGTACCGGTATATCTTTAAAGCTGACAACTCATTGCGATCAGGTCGGATGCGATATGGCCAAGGAAATTACCTCAGATATCCTGGTGGTCGGCGGCGGGCTGGCTGGTATTGTCGCAGCTCTGGAAGGCCTGCGCGCCGGCAAGTCCGTTGTCCTGGCAGACCGGGATACCGAAGAACGGATGGGAGGCCTGGCACTGTGGGCCTTTGGTGGCATGATGCTGGTGGGCACGCCACTTCAGAAGCGCATGAAGATTGCCGACACACCGGAGGTTGCCCTGGACGACTGGCTCAGCTTTGGCGAGCTGGCGCCCGACGATGAATTGCCCCTGCAATGGGCCCGGTATTATGTGGAGCATTCACGCTCCGAGGTTTACGACTGGCTTAGCAACGAAGGCATAAAATTCCTGCCGGCGGTGAACTGGGTTGAGCGTGGCCGTTTCGGCGATGGCAACCGTTTGCCTCGTTACCATGTGGTCTGGGGCACCGCCCGGGAACTGGTCCGATCCCTGATGACGGCGCTGCACCGGGAGAACACCAGCGGCAAGCTCACCCTCCTGCACCAGCATCGCATTACTGAACTGGACCACGAAGCGGGAAAAGTGAGTGGGGCCCTGGCTGTCAATGAAGCCACCGGTGAAGAAGTCCGTTTTTCAGCCGCCGCAGTAGTAATGGCCACCGGCGGTATCAACGGCAGCCACAAGGAATGCCGGGCCAACTGGCCGGTGGATCGCCCGCAACCCACCCGGATGTTGAACGGTGCCCACCCCTATGCCGATGGCCGCATTCATCACTGGGTGGCGGACACCCTCGGAGGCCGGATCACCCACGCCGGCGAAATGTGGAACTACGCGGCCGGCTTCCCGCATCCGTACCCCCACTTTCCTGGCCATGGTCTTTCAACCATTCCCTGCAAATCGGCCCTGTGGCTGAACCATCGGGGTGAACGGATTGGCCCGGAACCCCTGGTGACCGGCTTCGATACCCACTGGCTTTGCCAGCGGGTGGCGGAACAGGAAAAGCCCTGGACCTGGCACCTGCTGAACTGGCGCATTGCCGCCAAGGAATTTGCCATCTCCGGCGCCGAGCACAACGCCCGCATCCGGGACAAACAGTTCCCCCAGTTCGTGAAAGAACTGTTGCTGGGCAACCACGCCCTGGTGCGACAGATGCAGCATGAAAGCCGGGATTTCCTGGTGGCGGACAGCCTTACTGAGCTGGCCGGCAAGATGAATGCGCTCACCTGCTCCAACGACATCAACCCGGCAACGCTCAAGGCCACCGCCGATGCGTTTGATGCCAACTTCGCGGCGGGCACCAGCCTTCATGATGATCCCCAGATCCGAATGATACAGCATGCCCGGGAATGGAAGCCGGACCGCCTGCGTACCTGCAAACCGGCTCCGCTGCAGAAATCCGGTGCGGGCCCCTTCATCGCCATCCGCATGCAGCTGATTACTCGCAAAAGCCTGGGGGGCCTGCAAACCGATCTGCAGAGCCGCGTCCTCAACGCCCAGGGGCAGCCTGTTGGCGGCCTTTATTGCGTGGGCGAGGCGGCAGGCTTTGGTGGCGGTGGTGCGAACGGCAAACGTTCCCTGGAAGGCACCTTCCTGCCGGGGTGCATCATGACGGCCCGGGCGGCGGTGCGCGCCATCGTGGCCGGAGGCTGAACCCCATGGGCAAGTTAATCAACCGAAGACTCGAATTTACAAAAGCTGGAGAACAACAATGACAAACGGCGCACAAGCCCTGATGAGAACCCTGGTAGATGCCGGTGTTGAGGTCTGCTTCAGCAACCCCGGCACCAGTGAAATGCACTTTGTGGCCGCCCTGGATGACGAGCCCAAGATGCGGGCTGTTCTTGCCCTGTTCGAGGGTGTGGCCACCGGCGCCGCAGACGGCTATGCCCGCATGGCCGACAAACCCGCCGCCACCCTGTTGCACCTCGGTTGTGGACTGGGCAACGGCCTGGCCAACCTTCACAACGCCCGCAAGGGCAAGGTGCCGGTGCTGAACATTGTGGGCGACCACGCCACCTACCACGTGAAATACGATGCCCAGCTACAGTCGGATATCGAGACCGTGGCCCGTAACGTTTCCCCGGGGTTTGTGCGCACCGCCAAGAGCACGGAAACCCTCTGCCAGGACGCCGCCGAAGCCATTGCGGCTGCCCGCACAGCGCCCGGGCAGGTAGCCACACTTATACTGCCGGCGGATGTGTCCTGGGGGGAGGGCGGTTTGCCCAGCGCGCCCATGGCACCGCCGACACCTGAGCCGGCAGACGATGCCACAGTGGAAGCCATTGCCCAGGCGATCCGCTCCGGCAAGAAAACCGCCCTGCTGATGGGCGGTCATTCCCTGCGTGAACCCAGCATGCTGGCGGCCGCCAAACTGGCCGCACACAGCGGCGTGACCCTGCTGGCGGAAACCTTCCCCACCCGCATTGAGCGGGGCGCCGGGCTGCCCTACATTGAACGCCTGGCCTACCTGGCGGAACTGGCCACGGTGCAGCTTACCGATGTAGAGCAACTGATCCTGGTGGATTCGAAAGCGCCGGTTTCCTTCTTCGCCTACCCCGGAAAGAAGAGCTACCTGGTACCGGATACCTGCCAGGTACACACCCTTGCCGCCTCCGACCAGGATATTCTGGCCAGCCTCAAAAAACTCAATGACGCCGTGGGTGCCAGCCAGGCGCAGCCGAAGCTACAGCCGGAGAAACGACCGGGACGGCCACGGGGCAAGCTGACCGCCGAGAAAGTCTGCAAGGCGGTGGGCGAACTGATGCCGGAGAATGCCATCATCGTGGACGAAGGCATCACCTCCAGCCTGATGCTCTCGGTAATGACGGCCGGCGCACCCCGCCACGACATGATCACCCTTACCGGCGGCGCCATCGGCCAAGGCCTGCCCAACGCTGTAGGTGCCGCCGTGGCCTGCCCGGACCGGCCGGTTATCGCCCTGATCGGTGACGGCACCGCCATGTACACCATCCAGGCCTTGTGGACCATGGCCCGGGAACAGCTGAACGTGACCTCCATCATCTTCAACAACGCGTCCTACTCCGTACTGAACATCGAACTGGAGCGCGTAGGCGCGGAAGAGGCCGGTGAGAAAGCCAAATCCCAGCTGGACCTGCGCGGCCCGGTGATCAACTTCGCGGAAATGGCCAACGGCATGGGTGTTCACGGCGTGCGGGTGCACACCGCCGAGGAAATGGCAAAAGCCCTGGAATACGCCCAGAGAATGCCGGGACCACACCTCATTGAAGCCGTGATCCCGGAATCACTGAGCGGGGTGAAACGCCGGATACTACCGTGGATGCTGCGCTCACTGCCCAGCCTGCCTCTGTCGGTTTCCAGGGCGCTAAAGCGGAAGCTCGCACCCTGAGGCACACTTATTCAAACCTGGCCAGGTTCTGGAGTGCGATGGTGTACTCACCCTTCCCGGCATCAAACCCAACCCGGTAGGTTGCCGGGTACCATGCAGGGTAGCTATACCGCTGTGGTTGCTTTACCGGTGAGGTCATCTCCGGAAGCGACTCCAGAAAGGCCAGCGATACCATCGGCTCAACGAACATCAGCTCGCCTTTGTAATAGCCGTAGATGAAGTTGTGGCTGAACGGTTGGCCATGGAATTCATGTCCCGCAGGGTCCAGGCCGTGCATTCCCATCTTGTCCACGGCCGCATCCGGGGGGATGACATACCCCGCCGGAACGAGTTGTGGGTCTGGTGCCGCCATGGCCAGTTCACGGCCTTCGCCATGGAAGGTGATGGCTTCACGTTCACCGTCGCTGATCAGGTAGAAGTGCACGTCAAAATGGGGGACGTTGTAAACCCCTTCCGGGATATGGCCAGCAGGGTTCCAGTCAAGGACAACGTGATCGTAGCCCGTTTGCGGGCCGGTGTCCGGCATGGGCAATGAAAACTCCCAGAACATTTTCTCGCCCTGAACAGCAGGCAGTCCCTGAAGTGCCTCTTTGGTCATAATGACAGACACAGATTCAGGTTCGTTCATCCCGTTTGTCGTGACTTCCACGCGTACGGTGCCGTTACCGACGGCGACCGGGACTCCAGTGAAAACCTGCAGGTCGGCAGCGATGGTTGCATTGGCAAAACCAAGCCAGGCCAACGTAATAACGGAAAGGTTGGATCGAAACAGACAAAGAGCAGTTTTCATCTCATCACTCCTCAATGACAGAGACCCTGCAGCACTATCGAGTTAGTGAGTGACCGGCAAGGCCGTTAAGCCATCGCCCTTCGGGCTGACTCAGAGGAGATCGGATTTGGCAGGTTAGGCTGACAGCAGTAAAACGCGCTTCCTGTCTGCACGCTTCTCCCTACTACCACCAGAACGGGATTTGGCTGGATCTGATTACTATATCAGTTGGCCTGGCTTTCGCTACTGAAAAGTTGTTCAGGGATAGCCTTGTCTGCCAGTGCCTCAGCAATGTACTGGTAGCCCTGCTTGCCAGGATGATAACCGTCACTGGCAAGCAGCGCCGGATCCGTGACCACTGGGTACTTCAGGTGCTTGAAGTCTTTGGGAAACTGCTGTGCAAGGCGGATATAGAGCTTATCCAGCTGCCGGGCCCGCCACCCCATTACGTGCCGGAGCGGTGAGGGCAGGGCCGTAAACAGATGCATGGGCGGCACGCTAAGAAGCAGAACAGGCCCCGGATACCGGGATGCCAGTAATTGGCGCAATGCCCGCAACTGCCGGCGGAAACGAAAACGTGGTGTGAAGCCCGTGGTGTCGTTCACCCCCATGCTTAACAACACCACATCCGCAGCTGGCAATTCGGCGGTTTCCAGCTCGCGAATCAGCGCCCCAAGCCGAATGCCATTGATCCCGAAGGTGTGCCAGGCAATGGTGTGGCCCGTACGTTCGTAAACCTGCCGCGCCAACTGACTGGCAAGGCCCTGATTGTGGGTTTCAACACCGACACTGGCCGCCGTGGATTCGCCAATCACCAGGATTCGCCTGGCCGGAGTGCCTTCGCCATATTGACCAGACGGGGAGCCTCCGGCTTCCGGCAGCCTGGGGGTTGTGCGGCGGGCCTGTTTGCCTTGGTACAATAGTACCGGGAAGAGCAGGGCGGTGGTCAGCCAGAAAGGTAGATGCATCTGTAGGAGCTCCGTTTTTGCCGACAGATTAGTGAGCGACTGACTTGGAAAACAGATTGATCACCGCAACACCGGTGATGATCAACGCCATACCAATCACAGTGGCGGCATCCAGAGCCTGCCCGTAAATCAGCCAGCCGATAAGTGCTACCAGTACAACGCCCATCCCCGCCCAGATGGCATAGGCCACGCCCACCGGGATTTCCTTCAGTGTGATCGAGAGGAAGTAAAAGGCCACGGCATAGCCCGCAATCACCAGCAGGCTGGGCCAGAGCTTGGTAAACCCTTCACTGGCTTTAAGCCCGCTGGTTGCCACCACCTCTGCAACAATGGCAATGCCCAGAAATAACCAACTTTTCACAGTGAGTCTCCAGTGCCGGACTAAATTGGGAAGCAGACGATACCAGTCCTCAGTGCCGCCGGACAGGCTGGTTGTGGAAACCACGAAGACCGGGTGGTAGCAAAGAACGATCACCGTGATCATTATTGCTTGGATCCACAGAGCTAAAAACCATTCGAAGTTATTGACCCAAAAGGATTTTCTGCCCAGCTTTTGGGGATTGTTGAATGGAGACATGAGTCTTGGGGAAAATGGTCATAGGGACTCATATACAAATGTTATGCCCTAAAGCAGATGCCCCTCAGGCAACATGCGTTTGTGCAGGATGCGGATAATTTCAACAATAACCTCGGTGGCTAGCCGATAGAATATGATGTGGCTCCCCTGAGGGTAATGTCGGTAGCCTGGACTTATCTCATCACAAGCTTGCCCCAAGTTCGGATTGTCAGCCAGAAGGTGGAAGCATTGATCGAACTGGAGAACATAGTGGTTTCGTTGATCTCGACCCCATTCACGCTCCGTGTTTAGGGCAATAGATTTGAGGTCAGCTTTGGCCTTCCTGGAAAGCTTGAAACTTGGCATCAGCGCCCTTCGTTGTCCAGTTCACGAATAAACGAGTCATAGGAGTAGTCTTCGAAACCACTTTCCTCGCCTTCCTTAAGCAATTTACGAAGTGTAGTCAGGCGGGTTTCAGACTCTTCAAGCAGGCGCAATGCGGCACGAACGACCTCGCTGGTTGAGCTGTATCGGCCAGTTTTGAGCTGTTCTGCAATGAACGCATCAAAATGTTGTCCTAAAGTGATGCTGGTGTTCTTTTGCATGATGCCACCTCGCTAGTACCAATAATTGGTATATTTTGGTCCAGGTGGCATAACTATGCAATCCACGCGACAAGCGCGTGATTGCGGGCGTTAGGCAGATAGAGACATCAAAAACCGGGACCAAAAACCGCGACAGACTTATTTTGTGCACCCTGGTTTTTTGCACTGGGCTGCCTTTGTCGAAAAAATATCTATTAAAAAAAGAGCTATCAAACAACCATGACGAGAAAGACACTAGGTTTAACCGGAACACGAAAAAAAGAACCTAAACCAGTGGCTGCGGAAGCCGAAGCTATGGTTGAAGGTGAGGTTGAAAGCGAGGCTGATCCACAAAAACGTTTTTTAAATGCTGTGGCTATCAACCCGGCGCCGGGGATTCGCCTGGAGTCAGGTTCAGACCAACTCACGGTGCGCGCGATGGATTTGATCACGCCGATTGGCATGGGCCAGCGAGGTTTGATCGTTGCGCCGCCGGGGTCTGGAAAATCGACGATTTTGAAACATATTTGCCAGGCGGTGGGAAAGGCGTATCCGGAGATTAAACTATATGCGTTATTGATCGATGAGCGACCGGAGGAGGTCACCGATTTCAAGCGTAGCGTCCCGGCTGAGGTACACGCTTCGTCTTCTGATGAAAGCTATGCGCATCACGTTCGCGTTGCCAATGAGCTTCTTGATACCGCCCGCCAACAAGCGGGCGAGGGTGAGAACGTCATGATTGTGATTGACTCTCTCACCCGGCTTTCGCGGGTGCATAATGCGGAGCGAAAGAGCAGTGGTCGTACCATGTCGGGTGGGATGGATGCGCGAGCGATGGAGGTCCCGCGGAGGTTGTTTGGAGCGGCACGAAACCTTGAGAATGGCGGTTCGCTGACCATTCTGGCCACCGTTTTGGTGGATACCGGCAGCCGGATGGACCAGCTTATCTTTGAGGAATTTAAAGGCACCGGGAACATGGAGCTGGTGTTATCGAGAGAGGTGGCGAATCAGCGCATCTTCCCCGCGCTGGACATTGCCAAAAGCAGTACGCGCCGTGAAGAGCTGCTGTTAGACCCTAGAGATCTGGACAAGATAGGGGCACTGCGCCGGGCGCTTAGCGGTCTCAAACCGCTGGCGGGCACTAAAAAGCTGGTTGAGCTGCTGGAGAAGTACCCCACCAATGCCGAGCTGCTGAAAAACATCCCCGGGCAAGAAAGCATCTCTCAAAACTCCTAGGAACGGACGAACCAACGTTGGCGCGGACTGTCGAGAAATACGACATATTTATTCGCTATTCGCCGTGCGGTATTCGGCGTAATGTAGAAGTTATTCCATAGCCGCGCGTGATGTTGGCGCTGGGCGTCTGTCGCCAGAAAGGGATGCAGCGACAGGCGTACTACTCCATACATGCATCCATGCATACTCTGGAGCAACAATTATGCGTGTAGCCAAAGACGATGTGGAAGTCAGGATGGAGATTCCGGGCGCGGTGATTCGCCAACGAATGGACTTCGGCGATGCTGCCGGCCTGGGCAAGATCAGCGGCGAGTACTTTACGCTGGCGTCGGGCGTGGATACCACGCCGCTGTTTCAGGGGCTGGAAGGAGATATGTGCCAGTGTCCGCACTGGGGTTTTGTCGTGCGCGGCCAGCTCACCACCACCGATGCAGCCGGTAAGCAGGAAACGGTCAACGAAAATGATCTCTTTTTCTGGCCCCGGGGGCACAACGTAAAGGTTGATAAGGACGCGGAGATCGTCATGTTCAGCCCCCAGCGTGAACACAAGCATGTGATCGATCACATGATCATGAAGACGAGCGCTTAAGCTGCAAGCACAGCGACAGGCCCGGCTATAGCCGGGCCATGGTCCTGGAACAGACCTGTCACCCATACTGTTCACTGAATTACCACTGCACTGCTTGTTCTTTGGGTGTCACCGCAATCAGTTTTCTTGGCGTGTTGGCTGTTTTCCTGATCATCGGCCTGTCTTCCGTTTTCACCAATAACTCCGGTTACATGTTTATCGGGCTGGTCGGCTACACCTGGCTAGCGGGCGTTTCGGTTTTTTGGGTAGCCCGCAATAATGCGGAACGTTTTGTTATTACATGAGATATTACGAAAAGCAGTGCCGATTTTCGGGTAAGTTCCTGTTAGCTTTAATCAGCATTAACGAAAGAACATGAGTTTTAGCTATTCTCTACAGGCAGCTTAGATGTAAGAAAACAAGAAGGATTCAGGTTTCGCTATGAATAAAAAATCTACCTTCGACCAAGTTCGCGCCGAACAGCTGAAATACAACGCCAAGCGAGATACTGGCTATCGAGAGCAGGCGCTGAAGCTATTTCCCCATATTTGTGGTCGCTGTGCGCGGGAGTTTTCTGGCAAGAATCTACCAGAGTTAACCGTTCATCATGTCGATCACAACCATGATAACAATCCGCCGGATGGCAGTAATTGGGAACTCTTATGCCTGTATTGCCACGATGAGGAGCACTCCAAATTCGAAAATCTCGTGCGTTATGGCAGTAGTAAAAAAAGCGAGCAAGCTCCAGCAACCTATAATCCCTTTGCAGGATTAAAGGAACAAATGGATAAGAAGAAGTAGCTCCCTAGTACATTCTTATCAACAAAGTACAATTGCTAACAAGTCCAATCACGGCGACAGCTTTTCCGTTGCGGCTTGGCCTCCACTACAAAACTGCGCATGTTGGCGGCGTTGGGCAGCATGACACAAGGACTATTCCATGCCCGATATAACGGCTATTCGCGACATCTCGCGAACCTGGCCACTACCGAAGCGTGAGGGACGATGAGTTTCCAGCAGATACTTGATTCACTGCCGATCGGTGGCGTCTTCGTAGCGTTCGCCATTGTCGCGCTGACCGTTATCGAGGTTGGTTACCGCTACGGGTATTGGTGGCAGGAGCGCACGCAAGACGAGAAGGAGGGCCCCACGGGCATGATCGTGGGCTCGCTCCTGGCCCTTATGGCGTTTCTGCTCGCGGTCGCGATGGGGATGGCATCCGATCGCTTCGACACGCGCCGCGGGCTCGTGCTGGCAGAGGCGAATTCCATAGGTACCACTTACCTCAGGGCCGGCTACCTGCCAGAGCCGGCCTCGAGCGAGATCCGGGAGCTGCTCCGCGAGTACGTTCCCCTGCGCATCGCGACCGACGATCTGGCAGAAGTCCGAGTGAAAATAGCTCGATCGGTCGAGCTCCAAGAGAAGCTCTGGTCAGTCGCCGAGGAGTTGGCCCGCGCCACACCCGAATCTGACGTCCTGGCCCTGTTCATTGACTCACTGAACGAGACGATCGACCTTAACGAGACGCGGGTAACGGCGGGCATCTACGCACGCGTACCGGAAACGATCATCCTTCTCCTCTTCTGCGGCTCGATGCTGACGCTGGGGATGGTGGGCTACAACGCAGGCTTGATCCAGCGGCGCAGCCCCCTCACTACCATCGTGCTGATCGCCCTCCTTGGTGCGGTTATCACCCTCGTGGTCGATCTCGATCGACCACGCGACGGATCCCTCGAGGTGAGCCAGCAGCCGCTCATCGATCTACAGGAGTATGTCGGAGCACTTCCGCCAGCGAATCCACCTAAGTAGCTGGCGTGCCAGCCAACAAAGCGCTCCAGCCGACGGCCAACCCGCTTCGAGGGCTGCCCGCGGCTGAGCTGAAACGTTATGCAGTTCGAACCAAGTGCTGAGAAATTTATGAGAATTGAACCAGTGACGGCGTTACTAAAGTTTCCTTTAGCTATTTTTCTTAGCTTTTTGGCATCAATCGCATCTGCTGACGGCCATAGTTCCTTGATTCAAACTGTGGCGAGAATCGCTGGTGAGATAGAGGCTCAAGTGGGCTTTGCTGCCTATGATTTGGAATCCGGTCAGCGATGGGAGTATCAAGCTGATCAGCGATTCGCAATGTCCAGTACGTTTAAAACGCTTGCTTGTGCGGCCCTGCTTCACCGGGTCGATGCGGGGCAGGAGAGTCTCGAAAGAACGGTGAGTTTTTCAGAGTCAGATCTCGTGACCTACTCTCCCATCACGGAGAAATACGCTGGCGGTCAAGCTATGACCCTTTCGGATCTTTGTGAGGCTGCTCTGACGATGAGCGACAACACGGCCGCAAACTTGGTTTTGCGAGCTCTGGGTGGACCGGAAAAAGTAACATCGTTCGCAAGGGACTTGGGCGATGATATAACCCGTCTTGATCGCTGGGAGACGGAACTTAATGCGGCGGTACCAGGCGATAATAGGGATACAACAACTCCAAATGCGATGGTGAAAAGTCTTCAGAATTTGCTGTTGGGCGACGTGTTATCTGGAAAGTCCAGAGATCAACTACATGACTGGCTTAAGAGAAACCAAGTCGCAGATGGACTTTTTCGGGCTGCTGTTCCGGAAGGCTGGATTGTTGCAGATCGAACTGGGGCTGGAGGTTTCGGATCGCGATCTATAACGGCCATAAATTGGCCACCGGAACGCCAGCCCATCGTTGTAGCCCTATATCTTACGCAAACAGAAGCTTCTTTCTCAGAGAGGAATGAGGCGATTACTGAGATTGGTGAAGCAATAGTTTTGACGGTGGATTCAGGCCGGTAAAGCATAACCAGTGGCTGTTGTCGGACGCACCTACGTTAGCGCTCCGGTACGTCGCAAAATCTCCATCTTACCGGGGGCAACCGACGGCCGTGAGGTTATCGAGAAGGCAGTCGAAGGATGTGATGGGGTACTCACCGTGTTGGTGCCCTGGGGAGTCAGCAGCCCTCGCGTTCAGGGCGGCCCGTCAGATCTGAGGCGGTAGGTGGGGTAGCTACGTGATAGCCTGTCAAATAACAAGGCCAGGCAAGCAGGGATGCCCCTCACGCCCCTGTTGGCAAGGTTAACAAACGAGTTCCTCCGAGAATTTCAGATGAAAGAGCTTCTAGAAAACCATCGCTTTATCCTCGCCGAGGCTGCCATTATCGAAAGGCTCCGTCGTAGCGGAAAGGTAGAACTCGACCAGAGTTTAGTTCACGCCCCATTGATTTATAGCAACGATGGTAGAGCGGAGCTGGAGAGCCTGTACCGGGAATATCTCGGCATCGCTGAGGCCAATAACCGGCCAATATTGCTTTGTACACCTACTTGGCGGGCAAACAGGGAGAGAGTGCAAGCCTCAAATCAGCGACAGAGCATTAACGTTGACGCCGCAAAGTTCCTGAAAGAATTAGTTGTCGAAGAATCCAGGAAAGTGCCCGTTAAAATTGGTGGTCTGATTGGCTGTAAAAACGATTGTTATCTGCCTGAGGAAGGCTTGTCACTGAATGAGGCGAGCGAGTTCCACAAATGGCAGATCGATCAGCTAGCAGACTCGGGTGTGGATTTTCTTATTGCAGTCACGCTGCCTTCAGTAGAGGAGGCAGCTGGAATTGCTCTTGCAATGGAAGCTACGGGATTACCTTACATCATAAGTTTCGTGATCGGTTCCGATGGTACCGTCCTGGATGGAACAGAAATTCAGAGGGCAATTGAATATGTCGATGCCAAGATCATGAGTAAACCGCTTGGATATTTTGTTAACTGCTCCTACCCGTCATTTCTTGATCCAGATACGCTCTCTGAAAAATTATTTGAACGGCTGATTGGTATACAGGCAAACGCCTCCTCCCTTAGCCATGACGAGCTGGAAGGTTCAGCAGAGCTAAGATCCGAATCTGTTGAAGAGTGGGGAGGGCTCATGGCGAAGTTGAACCGAGATTTCGGCTTGAAAATTCTTGGTGGTTGTTGCGGTACCGATGGCAAGCACCTCGAGTATCTAACGGAGAATATCACCTGACGCATAATAGTAATGGGATGGCGTGAGAATGCCCCAACTGTAGTGGTAATTTTTCGTCCCATCCGATTCGCCCTGCGTCACTGCTTGGTAAATATCCGGTCTCATCGCGCCTCTGCCCGTGCCCGCCGAATCAACAGTACCAATGCCAGCGCCGCCAGTGACCCCATAACAGCGGCGAAACTGATTCCGGTCTTCGTCAGGCTGGTCACGGTTGCCATCAAGCCCAGGCCGATCACCGGCACAGAGATCGCGGTATAGGCCACAACAAAGAAGGCGGACGTTACTGCGGCCTTCTCCGTAGCCGGGCTGGCCGAGGCGATTGCGCCCATGCCGGCCCGGAATGAAATACCCTGGCCTATGCCGGCAATCACGGCCCCGGTTATGAACAGGGCGAGGGATTGAGTATAGATGCCCAGTGCTATTGGGATTACTCCAAGCATCAGAGACACGCAGCCCAGAGGAAGGCGCAGCCTGAGCGACAGGGCGCCCTGCAGGAACTGGCCAATGGTTGAGGCGATGAAAATGCTGCCGGCAACAACGCCGATCAGCAACCGGTTGTCATAGCCCAGGACCTTGCCCATCATCGCCGGGGCGATGGATGTGAAGAAGCCGCACATGGCGAAGCCGGCAAAACCGGCAATGGCGGCGGGAATGAACACGCCGCGAGCTTCCGGTGGCACGCTCAGGCGCTGGATGGTCAGTTTTGGACGAGCGGGTTTTGAGACGGTCTCCGGCGCTGCCCAAATGCAGCACACGGCCAGCAGGGCCATGGCGGAGTGCACCAAAAAGGTCAGGTGTAGCGGCCAGGGCAGATACTCGGATAGGGCACCGGCAAGCATGGGTCCGAGGCCCAGCCCGCCCATGTTTGCCGCCGTGGCAAAGAAGGTTGCTTTGTCCCGCCAGTGGGGTGGAGCCAGTTCAAGGACAGCCACCGTGGCCGTGCCGGTAAATATCCCCGCGGACAGCCCGGACAATACCCGGCCGGTGAGGATCATTCCCAGGCCATTGGCCTGCCAGAACACCAGGTCGCTGATGATGGAGCAAGCCAGGCCCGCGAACAGCAGTGGCCGGCGGCCTATCTGATCGGACCAGCGCCCTGTCAGCACCAGAGCGGCAATCACGCCCCCGGCATAGGCAGCAAAGATGATGGTGATCATCAGATCGGAAAAGCCGAATCTGTCCTGGTAGATGGGGTAGAGCGGCGTCGGCATGGTGGTGCCGATCATTGTCACACTGAAGGTAAAGGCTGCGCCCAGGAAAATGAGTAGCGGAAACCACGGGTGGTGCTTGGAGGGGGCCATGCCAAAGTTCCGATGAACAGTGATTGAAAGGCCGGTTACACTATCAGATGCATTGGGCGGAATCGAAGCATCCTGCCAATCAGGGCAATCGTCCAGCTATACTCACGTGAAGGAGAAGGCGTGCATCAATCAGCAGCCAAGTGGATAGTGTCGCTACTGAGAGACAGGAATATTCCCTTCCTCATTTGTGGAGGACTCGCCGCAAGGGGATATGGCTCTCAGCGCGATCTCCATGACATTGATCTCTTTGTCCCTGGGGAGCACTTTTCGTCTGTGGTCCAGGCAGGGCATCAGTTTATATCCAAAGCGGCTGCCCACCGCCAGGAAGAGGGTTGGGACCTGACCTACGTCCAGTTCAAATATGAGGGTGTCAAAGTGGAGGTAGGTAACGCGGACGGTGCACAAATCTTCGATGCGCAAAATAGAACCTGGGTTGCGTTAAACATCGATTTTTCTCAATACGAGACCATGCTCGTACTCGGCCTTGAGCTTCCGTTGATGCTGAAGGAGGATCTTGTCTGGTATAAATCCCTACTCTCAAGGCCGGTGGATATCGAGGATGTCCGGGCCATGCGGTGATGGCCCGCTTTATACCTAAACCGTTCAGCTTTCATCGTTTTGGCAATTTATCATCAATGTCGATGATTCGGCGGTCGTAGAAGAAATGTCCGTTTGGCTGATAAGACTCTGGAAGTGTATTCCCGTTGGTCTTGAGCACCAGAAGCTGTGAAACCAGCCTCCAGCCCTTAGCGTTGGTGTTGTAGAGCACCTCCCCACAATCACGACAAAACACGCGTGTCATCCGCTTGGAAGGGTGCTGGAACGTTTTTACACTCGACTCACCCCTCGTAACCGAAACCTGATCCGCTTCCCATGCCAGCACAGAGTGATAGGGGACCTGAAGTAGCTCCCGGCAATCCTCGCAGTGGCAGAACGCATGGACTTTGGGGGCTCCGGTCATGGTGACTTCCACTGTGCCGCAGTCGCAATGTACCTGATGTGTATCGGTCATGATGTGCTCCGTTCGCCCGGAATTTGCACCTCAATATGAGTTCGAAAGTGCTGGAAATCCGACTCTACTTGCGGGTTTTTCATCACGTCGTAGCAGGCGAAGGTGTCCAGGCCCTCCATGCCGAAGAAGCGGAAATTCATGTGCATGGGGAAGAGCAGGTCGTCTACGCTTCCGCCGCGGAAGAGATACTCATCAGGATTATTGAAGGCTTCTTCGGGGGCATTGAAGGTGAGTGAGAGCAGGTATTTTTTGCCCTGCAGCGTGCCGCCATTGCCATAATTTGCCTTGGGTGCTTCTTCGGTGCGGCCATCGCCGTTGCACAACGCGCCGCCCATACCGGCGGTGTACACTTCGTCCATGTACTTCTTGAAGCTCCAGGGCACGCCCATCCAGTTAACCGGGGTTTGCAGCAGGATGATGTCTGCCCACTGGTGGTTTTCCAGCTCTTGTTCTACGTCCCAGCCTTTATCGACTTCCACGATTTTCGTTTTATGCCCCTGGGCAGTGAGCAACTCGTCGGCCATCTGGACCAGAGTTCCGTTGAGTTTGCCTTCCGCGAAAGAATAGTAGTGGTGCGCATTGATAATGAGGATATTGCTCATCAGAACCTCCCTGATTAGTAACGAAAGTAATCCTGGTATACTATGGTTACCTGTAAATGGTGTTCAATTAGTATACTTTTAGTAACCTGCTTCCAGTTGCTGGAGAACAGATGGAAAGTCGCGTAGAAACAGACCACTACGGCCGAAAAAAAGTTTTCAATGCCTGCATGGAACCCTGCGCCATCGAGAGGGGCATGCGCATCATTGGCGGAAAATGGACTGGCTCCATCATTTACCACCTGAAAGACGGTCCGGTGCGCTTCAACGACCTTGCCCGCATGCTTGGCGGTGCCAGCAAGAAGATGATCGATCAGCGTCTCAAGGACCTTGAGTCGCGGGAGATGGTGGTGAGAAAGGTCATCAATGACCGGCCGTTCGCGGTGACTTATGAGTTGACGGAGTTTGGCCGCAGCGCGCTGAAGATTCTTGATGACCTAAGGATATGGTCGGAGAAACACGATCTCGCATAGTATGTCCGGGGGTAGAACTGAAAAAGCCTGAAGAGAGCCCATGGCCATGAGCGAATACGTTGAATACCTTAAAGAAGTTTTTTCTGAATTCGGTGAAATTCGCGCCAAAAAGATGTTCGGTGGCTATGGCATCTACCACGATGATGTAATGATCGGCCTTGTCGCCGATGACATGCTCTACCTGAAAGTCGACTCTGAGTCAGTCAGCCGTTTCGAAGAACGGGGGTTATCCCAGTTCATGTATCCGAAGGGGCAGAAAATGGTGGGAATGTCGTACTACCTGGCACCAGAAGAGGCACTGGAAGACTCATCAGAAATGCGCCATTGGGCGACACTGGCCTATGGTGCAGCACTTCGGTCACGAAAATAATATTTACTGCTGGGCTACCTGTTCGCGATGTTGTGGGTTTCTCAGTAAGAGGCGATAGAGAAAAACCGATGACTGTTCATTCTGGTTCCTGCCTTTGCGGCACCGTGAAATTTGATATAGAAGGCGATTTCGAGAACTTTTACTTGTGCCATTGCCAGCACTGCCAAAAAGATACGGGTTCTGCTCATGCAGCAAATCTGTTTTCACAATCCGCCAAATTAACCTGGCTGGCCGGTAACGATGCCGTGACGTCCTTTACGCTTCCAGGCACCCGCCATAGCAAGAGTTTTTGTAAGCTGTGTGGTTCAGCACTGCCAAGCACTCAGCTTGAAGGTTTGCTCGTGGTTCCAGCAGGGTGTCTGGACACTGAAGTCTCCATAAAGCCAACGGCGCACCTTTTCACGGCGAGCAGAGCGGCCTGGGATGAGGCGCTTGAAGAGGTGCCCGTGCTATGACGGAACACACACAGGTTGCTGGCCTGTCGACGGATCATCTTCCAAATATTGAACGTCACCTTGACCGTTGCTATCTCCAGCCCGGGAAGCTACCCGGCGCGCTGACACTGGTCGCCCGGCGAGGGGAGATTGCCTATGTGAAAGCCCAGGGGCTGATGGACGTGGAACGCAACAAGCCGGTCCGCCGGGATACGGTGTTCCGCATCTATTCCATGACCAAGCCGATCACGTCTATCGCCATGATGCAGCTTTATGAGCAGGGGCGGTTTTTACTGGATGATCCCGTGCACAAATATATTCCTGCCTGGAGACACCAGCGGATTTATAAAAGCGGGGTTTATCCGAACTTCCTGACCACGCCTGCATCCAGCACCATGACGATCCGCGACCTGTTTACGCATATGTCAGGCCTGACTTACGGATTCATGCAGCGCACCAACGTTGACGCGGCCTACCGCGAGCTTAAGCTGGATGGCAGCCGGAGCATGGCGCTGGAAGCCCTGGTCGATCGCCTCGCAGAGCTGCCTCTGGAGTTTTCCCCGGGCACAGCCTGGAATTATTCGGTCAGCACGGATGTGCTGGGGTATCTGGTGCAGTTGCTGTCCGGTAAGCCGTTTGATGAGTATCTGCGGGAGCATATTTTTGAGCCTCTGGATATGCCTGACACCGGCTTCCACGTTCGGGATGATCAGCTTGACCGCTTCGCTGCCTGCTATCAGTACCAGGCCGGTGATCAGTTCACGCTCCAGGATGACCCCGAGACATCTCCCTTTCGGCGTAAGCCCCAGTTCATGTCCGGCGGTGGCGGGCTGGTTTCCACCATCGACGATTATTTCCACTTCGCCCAGGCCCTGTGTCAGGGTGGCGAGTTCCGGGGGCGGCGAATTATTGGTCGAAAAACTCTGGAATTCATGTGTCGTAACCATCTGCCCGGCAATCAGGATCTACCGGGCCTGTCTGTCGGTGCATTCAGCGAGACACCTTTTGCCGGGACTGGCTTTGGTCTGGGTTTTTCTGTAAAAACTGACGTCGCCAAATCCCAGACCAACGGATCGGTTGGTGAGTACGGTTGGGGTGGCCTTGCGAGCACTAACTTTTTTGTCGATCCCGTAGAGGAGCTGGTGATGATTTTCATGACGC
Source organism: Marinobacter sp. BW6 (assembly GCF_008107725.1). Taxonomy (GTDB): domain Bacteria; phylum Pseudomonadota; class Gammaproteobacteria; order Pseudomonadales; family Oleiphilaceae; genus Marinobacter. Next base: position 225,386 of record NZ_VIRN01000061.1, on the reverse strand, counting down.
AACTGATTCCGTCGTCCACCTACCCAATCCGTCAGGAGCTGCGGGCGATCGTTAACGGAGCGCTGCTATGAACACCGCTTCAACACCCTATCCAATCGGCACCCCCGGCACTCCCTGGGGCGAGGCAGAGCGGGCCGAATGGTTGTCACGGCAGACCCGTCAGCGCAGTTACGAGGCGGAGGTGTTGAGCGTGATCGAGCGCCTTGGCACGCGGTTTGATGTGGAAGAATACGGCGGGCTGGATTACGGCCCGGATTATTATCCGCTGATGGCGATTCGCAGCCGCGACTGGAAAGACGATCTGCCGGTGGTGCTGATCACGGGCGGCGTTCACGGTTACGAGACCAGCGGCGTTCATGGCGCGCTTGAGTTTCTCGATAAGCACGCGGCGGATTATGCCGGGCGCGTGAATCTGCTGGTTGCGCCTTGCGTCAGCCCCTGGGCGTACGAGCGTATTCATCGCTGGAACCGTAACGCAATCGACCCCAACCGCTCGTTCCACGAGGACAGCCCGGCCGGGGAGTCGGCTGCGCTCATGCGGCTGGTGGCGCCTGTTTGTGATCTCGCGCTGATTCATGTGGATCTTCACGAAACCACCGATACGGACGAGTCGGAGTTCCGCCCGGCGCTGGCCGCCCGCGACGGCAAGCCGTTCGAGCCGGCCGGGATTCCCGATGGCTTCTATGTGGTCGACGACAGCGAAAACCCCCAGCCGGACTTCCAGCAGGCACTGATCAAGGCAGTGGAACAGATTACGCACATTGCGCCGGCTGATGAGAGTGGTGAGATCTTCGGTTCACCGGTGGTCGCCCGGGGCGTGATCCAGTATCCGCTCTCGCAGTGGGGTCTGTGCGCTGGCATGACCCGCGCTCCTTACCGGACCACCACCGAGGTTTATCCCGACAGCCCCCGTGTAACCCCCGAACAATGCAATGCCGCGCAGGCCGCGGCGGTGTGTGCGGCGATCGACTACGGGCTGGCTCATTCTGAAAGCGCAGAGTGATGTATTGGGTCGGCATGGAAGAATAACTTAACTAGACTTGCCAAAGAGCTGACCCAAAAACAATAAGGCAAACCCCATGGATGCTCCCGAAAAGAATATGGCGCCCGAGAATATTCTCTTTGAGACCATTGCCATCCTGATCCTCGCCATCGCTGCGGTAGTTTTGACGCGTCTCAATCAGATGCGGAAAGCCGACTAGCCCGGTTCTGATGAGTAGGGCCGGGCCAGCGCTTCAAGTTTTTCCTTTCTCAGTTCGCCAAGGGCGTTCCATATTTGCTCGGCAAGCTCCGGGTTGGCCTCTTTGAACTGCCGGGACAGCATCAGGTAGTAGGGTTTGGTTTTCAGGGGCGGGTCGATCCGGACAATGTCGGCTAATGGACCAGGATTGTTGCTCAACAGAAAATCTGCCGTGACCGACTGGAGGGCGACAGCGTCTACCCGCTTTGCGACCAGCAGTTGGAGGCTTTGCGCGGAACTGCGGACCTTCATTACCGAGACGCCAAGCTTCTCCAGATCATTCACGATGGAATAACCCAGTGGCGCTCCAATCTCCAGGTCCGGGTCCTCGAAGGCCGCGCCGTTCCAGGCCAGCTCAGCATTTGGCAGGGCGTATAGATGGTAGCTTATAGTGGTCAGGCGGCGTGAGGGGTCCACCTGCCCATTCTTCCGTGGGTACTCGCCAATGCGGGTGCGGGCATCGTTGTAGGATGCATTGAATATTCCATCCACCTGGCCGGTGTTGAGCATGGCAAGGCAGCGTTTCCAAGGGTAGCGGCTGAATTTGATCTTCAAATCCGGTATTCGCTCTTCTAGCAGTTTTACCAGTTCCACCGCAGCGCCGGGTCTGTCCAGAACCTTTTGAGTGTCGCCCATGTAATAGGGGAATTGGGTTTTATCTTCGTAGGCGACATGCAGGACGGTTTCAGCGTGGCCAGTTCGGGCAGGACTCCAGAGAAGCAGGATTGACAGCGCGATGGCGACAAATGCATGAAAACACGCTTTCATGGGCATGCTCAAACGAATGAAAAGACAAGACTAGCTTAGTTTGCGGCGAGGGATTTTCAATACATCTTTCAATTAAGACCAGCGGCCCTGGCATCGGACTGAAATGTATAAGACCATGCTATCCATATTTTCGAAAAGAGGCCATTGCGGCCCGGGAGACCTGATCAATGAAGTATAAGAGCCTTGGATTTTTGTTGGCGGTTGGGGCTTTGACGGGGTGTCAGACTTCCTCTCACGTCTCGTCCGCGACCATGGATGGAGATGGCATTACCTGCAACGAAATCTACCAGGCATTCTCAGCTTATGAGAGCGACCGGCAATCGGCTGCCGCCTGGGCCCAGCTAGGCACGCTGATCAGCCCCAGTGCGGGGAACTACGCGGACATGGGTGTGAAAACGGCCGCCAAATACTACGATCAGATCAAGGCGGCAACGAATATTTCTCTCGCTGTTCGCGGTTGTCAGCCTGTGCAGTGACGCATGGCCGCATGAAAAACGGGTTAATCAGTTCTGCATGCGGATGTCGTCTTTCCAGCGAAAGCCCACACCACCGGCCTGCCATACGCCGTCTTTGTTGAACGGGTGAGGGCCTGCCATGTTGATGTACTGTGGCAGCCCGAAATGTGGCGCGAGGTTCCGCGGTGCCTTGATGGTTACGCGGTCCATAATGCGCAGGCCTTGTTGCTCTGCTGGAAGATGAGCCTCTGGCGAAGCGCGGTGCGCAACGGCCCAGTTGTCGATAAACAGCAGATCGCCGGTATCGTATTCGTAGCGAATGCCGTAGCCATCCTTGAAGGAGTCGTTCAACAGGTCGTTGTAATCGTTGAACAGCTCTTTCATGGCAGCTTCATTCAGCAAACGGAAGCTGTCGGCGGGGGCGGGCAGGGTTTTCAGCTGGTCGAGGGTCAGCCCGTCTTCCGGCAGGCGTTCGATGATGGCGCCGGTCATGCCCAGATGCAACCAAACACTTTTGCGGCCGGAAATCGGGTGGGTGTGAACCACAGGATGGGTCACACTGGATGCGGAGTTTACCGACACCAGCCGTTCCCAGAAGTCCTGTTTCTCCGGCGGGAGTGCATCAAACGCGGCGCCCTGGTGCGCGAAGTGGGTACCGCCTCCGTGCTCTGGGGCCCGCGCCATGTAGTAGGCGCTGTGGGAGAAGGTGGCGGCTTCGAAACTGCCGTCGTTGTGCCACTGGGGGCCAACGCCGAGGATGCCCTGGCGGCCATCGTTGGAGCAGCGGAAGATGTGCCGGTTGCGGCCAGGCGTTGCAGGATGAACACCATGCGTAGAGTGGATCTCGCGCCCGCCCCACCATTTGCAGGCATTGATCAGTTCTTCAGGGGAGAGGCCTGCCTGGTGTTTGAAGACAATAAACCCGCGATTTGCCATTTCTTCCTCCAGCGCCTTGATAGCTGGCTCTGACAATTGGGTTCGTACGTCGGCGCCATAGATTTCAACGCCGATAGGGTCCAGTGGCTTGAGCGACAATCCTTCCTGTTTGAGCAGGGCCACATTCTCCGGATTCAGGGGCGCTACGGTGGAGTTTGGTTCTCGGGGTGTTTCCAGGGGCTGTGCCATAGCGGTTCACTACCATGCTGCTCGTTTTGTATCCAGCGTAACCCAGCGGGTTTTTGGAATTCAAATCTGATGTTTCGATAGACACCTTTCGAGTGAGTCGCCAAAGATGCTCGGTGCTTTAAAAACCTCGTTTGCATGTCTACGCTGAGGGGATGCACAGCGCAAGGAGCACAGCGGGATGAAGTTTCCTTCGAGCACGTCATTTGCACTCCTGGGCGCAGCGCTGATTGCCATCAGCTACGGGCTCGCGCGTTTTGCCTTCGGCCTGTTTGTTCCCCCAATCCGGGCTGATCTTGAGTTGGCGCCGGATGTGATTGGTGTGATCGGTGCGCTGCCGCTGATCAGTTTCGTATTCGCTACCCTGGTTGCGCCGCTTTCTGCGGACCGGCTTGGCGCCCGCAACACGGCGATGGCTTCCGGTATTTTTGGTGTCGTCGGTCTGGCGTTGATCAGTCAGGCCGTAGGGGCTGTTTCGCTTGGGGTTGGGGTTGTCGCCTGCGGCATCTGCACGGGCCTGATGATGCCGGCACTTACGGCAGCCATGCAGGCGTTGGTGAGGCGTTCGATGCATGGTCGGGTCAGCTCGGTGATGAACGCAGGTACGAGTATTGGTGTGGTGATCGCTGTGCCGACGATTCTGTTCCTGGCCGGCGCCTGGCGCTACGCCTACGCCTCCTTTGCGGTGCTGGCGGTGGTCGGGGTCATTGCCACCTGGTTCTTCATTCCGTCTGTTTCCCGCGTCGTGCCCTCCAATGCCGCACCGGTGCAGCCCATCAGTGCGGATCAGTGGTGGCGCCTGCTCAGGCTCTCGGTGTTCGCATTCATGATGGGCTTTGTGTCCGCTGCCTACTGGATTTTCGCGCCTGATCTTGTGGTTAACCTGGGCGCCATGCCATCCGATGCCACCGGTTGGCTCTGGTTAGGGGTTGGTGTCGCCGGTCTGGGCGGCGCGGTGGTGGCCGATCTGGCCGATCGCAACAACCCTCCGGTTACCCAGGCCCTGATGCTGATGATGTTGGCAGCGAGCCTGGCGTTGCTTGCAGCCAGCCCGGACAACCTGATCATTTCGGCTTTTTCCGCGCTGGTTTTTGGTCTGTCGTACATGAGCTTGACCGGGCTGTATCTGATGACCGGCATTCGTCTGCTGCCCGGGCGGCTCTCCATGGGGCCTGTACTGCCGTTCATGGCAGTATCCCTTGGCCAGGCGGCAGGCTCGCCGGTGGTTGGTATGCTGGTTGGCGGGGTTGGCTATGCGGACGCGTTTGCCACGTTCTGCGTGATTGGCGTTGTCGTGGCCATGCTTTCGCCGCTTTACCCGCGCTATCTGGAATATGAGCCTGAGGAAGAGAGTGAGGAAGATACCGGTCTGCAGGCCGCCTATGACTACCAGCTGCAGAACGAGGAAGGGGAGCCGCTGACGCCGGTATCCGGCAAGTCTGAAAGCTATTAGGGTTGCTTCGCCGATGCCTTTCCCCAGGCTAGGCGTCGCTCGGAGCCGCCCAACTTCCGTAGCCCAGGTCCATCACCCGGGCGATCTCTTCATCGGGTATCTCTGAGAGGTCGCCAAGCTCCAGGGTGTCATAGTGGAAGGCATATAGGCGGGAGGTGAATTCGGCAACGGGCAGGGACGCTTCGCCGCGTACTTCGCCATTGCCGTGGGTTGAGCAGGTAATCCCCTGACCCCAGTTCTGGCCGCTGTCGTTGTTGGGGTTGAAGAAATAAACTCGCATCTCATTGCTCGGGCTCAAAGCGACCCGCAATATGTTGATGGCGTGGCGGCCAACAAAGCGCGCAGCGCTGTCGGTAACGGCAATCCCGGCCGGTTGGGCATGTATGACTGGCATGTTGCCGTTATAGAAGGGGTGATAGCTGGCGTAAAAATGCCGGATAAAGTTCTCGTAGTCCTGCACCTCACCGGTTTTTATATCGGCCACCACGCGGAAGCCGTGACTGACCCACCAGCCATAGAATTCAGGGTTGATCCAGCGGTGGGCGTCGTCATCGCGGTTTTCACAGCGGCGCCACATCTCGCCATAGATGCGATCCAGGTGGGGGATGAGAATCAACGATACCGGGTCCACATCCACCGGTGTTCCTTTCACCAGCCCGGGCTCCAGATCTCTGGATGAAACCTCCTGGCCCTCGAAGCGGCTCAGCACTTCGTTGTCCCGGGCTGCCCACGTTAATACCTGAAGCAGATAATCGGCCTCGTTGGAGGCCCACATCGACAGGCCAATGGCTGACTGGCAGGTGGGGTTGTTGCCCTGGCCAACGCCCAGGGGTTGGCCCAGCAGATTGAGAACGCCTGCCAGCAGGAAAACTCTGGGTGGCCGGGCTTCACCAAACGCCTCTCTGAGGGTTTGTTCAGTCTCCGGAGATGGCCGGAGCTTGATATGCCGCCACAGGGCCTGGGCAACAGAGGGCGTAAACAGCGACCCGCGCTCCAGCATCATGGTAAGGCCGTACACGGCCTGGCTGGTTTCCGGGTAGATGGCTTCGTCAATCAAGGTATGAACGAGCTCGGTGTAACAGTAGAGATCGTCCAGGCCGGTCATGGTCAGCCCCAGTGTATTAGGTATCAGATCGTCCTGGCCGGTGGCGCGCAGGAATCGGAGCATCACTGCGTGGTAGGGGGAGGCCAGGCCAGTGTCGAACATGCTTCGGGCAAAGTAGCTGGCTTCAGATGAAAGCGCTACGTCGTCCATGTCCTTCAGGCGTTGCTCGTAGATGGCCAGGCCCGGGTCCTCGGCGCTGGCGGGTGTGGGTGCGAACAGGGCCTTCACAAGCCGGGTTGCATTGGCATTGCGTCCGGTCTTGATGTCGGGATCGTAGAGGCACTTGGCGATCTGCACGATCATCTCGCGGATACTGTCGACCTGTACCGGGCCCTGGTCCAGCAACCGCCAGACTTCCGCCACCAGGCTGTCCAGAAGACTTTCATAACCAAGATGGGAGATCAGATACTGGTAGAGCTCCTGAACGATGGTCCCGAGCTGCTTTGGGCGTTCCCGGTCGGCTTCTGTGAGCTGGCCAGATAGCAGGTCGAGGTTAAGGGCCATCACCTGGGTGAGATAATGGCGAGCCTGCTCCGCTGAAATGCCCGGATGGAAATATTTGCCACGGGTGACGGCAAGCATGCGCAGCTCGCTGATCGCTTCGACGATGGTGGTGACGGCGCCAGCCTCTCGCAGGGAGAACTTGGCCAGAGCGGGTTGCAGGAGGGCCGGTTGGGCCCAGTCGCTGGTACCGAAAATGCCGGCGGATTCGAGCGAGCGTACCCGCCGGTAGAGGGCGTCGAACCCGCCCGGGATGGTCATTAGCATTCGCGTCCGTTCCAGAAGCCCGAGGCTGGAGGCTTGGGGATCGGAGCGACGGGCGCGGGCGAATTCCGCCAGTGCCATATCAAACTGCATCAATGCCGGCTTGAGCGCAGGATCTGCGTCTTGGCGCTCCATAGCGTTGGCTCCCTTGAAGTATTACCCGCCCTGGCGAAAGCGTTGAATAAAGGCTTCAGACTCCGCGATTGATTGTTCCATATTGCGAATCTGGGCAGTGAAGCATGGTGAGGGGGAGCTGGCAAGCTTTGAGTCAGGTACCGTCTTCCATCGCGCCTGCTATGTTGATAGTCAGAAGGTTTTCTGTCGGGCCTTGTGGCCGGGCAGTGAGCAATGTCCGACTCAAACTGTGGAGGGGAACGCCATGGATTATGATTTTCTGGATGAAAGTGGACAGATTCTTCGTGAGGCTGGCCGTCTCGGCAGGATTGACCCCAATGTGATTGAATTTCTTGCTGAACCCGGGCGCGTGGTGAGCTTCCGTATTCCCATGAAGATGGACGACGGCAGTTTCCGGGTGTTTGATGCCCACCGTGTCCGCTATAACGATGCCCTGGGACCGAGCCGGGATGGGACGCGCGTTTCCCCCGATCTCGACCTGGACGAGGTGAAATCCCTCGCCTTGATCATGTCGATCAAACACGCGGCTGGCCGAATTCCCGCCGGGGGCGGCAAGGGCGGAATCGTCGCCGACCCGCGTACGTTGAGTGAACGGGAATTGGAGTCGCTTTGCCGAGCCTACATCCGAAACCTGCGCCCGAGAGGGCAGGCGTACGATGTACCCGGTGCGGACATTGGCACAGATCTGAAAACCATGAGCTGGATGCTTGACGAATACGAGTCTGTTACCGGTTACCACGAGCCAGCGGCAGTGAATGACAAGCCGCCTATCCTCGGTGGTTCGCTCGGGGGCTTTGAGGCGACCGGGAGCGGAGTTTTCGATGTGTTCAGGGAAGCTGCCATACAGGCGGAGTTCGACATCGGTAATGCCCGTGTGGCGATCCAGGGATTTGGCCAGGTCGGGTCGGTGGCGGCGACCATGTTTTACGAAGCCGGCTGTAATGTTGTGGCGGTGTGCGATAGCCAGGGCGGCGTCTATTTGAACGAGGGGCTAGATATTCCGGCCCTGTTGGCACACAAGAAATCCACCGGAAAAGTTTCGAACTTTGCAGGCAGCGAACCGATAACCAGCGAAGCGATGCTGGAATGTGATTGCGATGTGTTGGTACCGGCGTCGGTTCAGGGGGTTATCACCGCGGACAACGCCGACCGGATTCAGGCCCGAATGGTGGTGGAGGCCGCGAATGCACCAGTCACGTTAAAAGCCGATGCGATGTTACTGGATAAAGGCGTGATAATTGTTCCGGATGTGTTGGCCAATGCCGGTAGCGTGCAGCTGTGCCAGATGGAGCGCAGTCAGGGTCTTTCCGATAATTACTGGGATATCGAAACCATCAACCGCCTGCGACAGGAGCGGTTGGCGAGGGGCTACCGGGAGGCCGTGAGCACAGCAGCCGAACACCAGCTCAAATCGGTCCGGCTGGGCGCGTGGATTAATGGGCTCAAGCGGATTGAAGAGGCAATGCACTTGCGTGGCTGGTGCTAGCCGGCAATCGCCGGGTCAGCGCCCAGCAAAAACAAACCCCGGCCAAAAGCCGGGGTTTGAGGGTGAAGAATCAGGGAAGCGATTACTTCTTCAGGCCCATCTCCTCAATAGAAATCTCCCGCATTTTGAACTTCTGGATCTTCCCGGTAACGGTCATCGGGAATTCATCCACGAACTTGTAGTTCTTCGGGATCTTGAAGTGGGCGATCTTGCCCTTGCAGAAGGCCTGCAGGTCCTCTCCGGTGACTGGTGCTGCTTCTGGTGCCAGCTTCACCCAGGCAATCAGCTCTTCTCCGTATTTGTCGTCGGGAATGCCGGTTACCTGCACTTCTTCGATGGCCGGGTGGGTGTAGAGGAACTCTTCGATTTCCTTCGGGTAGATGTTCTCGCCACCGCGGATGACCATATCCTTGATGCGGCCAACGATCTGGACGTAGCCCTCTTCGTCCATGGTGGCCAGGTCGCCGGTGTGCATCCAGCCGGCGCTGTCGATGGCTTCGCGGGTTTTCTCTTCGTTGTTCCAGTACTTCAGCATCACGCTGTAGCCACGGGTGCACAGCTCGCCAATTTCCCCACGCGGAACCACATTGCCCGTGCCTGGATCGACGATCTTGGTTTCCAGGTGCGGCTGGGTGCGGCCCACGGTAGTGACCTGCTTCTCGAACGGATCCAGGGAGCTGGTCTGGGTGGAAACCGGGCTGGTTTCGGTCATGCCGTAGGCGATCTGAACCTCTTTCATGTTCATCTTGCCGTTGACCTTCTTCATCACCTCTGCCGGGCAGATGGAGCCGGCCATGATGCCGGTGCGCAGAGTGGAAAGGTCATAGGTTTCAAAATCCGGATCTGCGAGCTCCGCAATGAACATGGTCGGCACGCCATAAAGGGCGGTGGCCTTCTCCTGATGCACTGCCTGCAGTACAGACTTGGGCTCAAAGCCTTCATCCGGGTAGATCATGGTGGAGCCGTGGGTAATACAGCCAAGATTGCCCATGACCATACCGAAGCAATGGTAGAGCGGGACCGGGATAACAAGACGATCCTTCTCGGTGAACAGCTGGCTCTCGGCCACAAAATAGCCGTTGTTCAGGATGTTGTGGTGAGTCAGGGTGGCGCCCTTCGGATTGCCGGTGGTGCCGGAGGTGAACTGGATGTTGATGGGATCATCAAACTGCAACTCGCCCTGGCGCTTTTCCAGGTCCGCTTCGGACACATCGCTGGCGAAGCCGACGAACTCTTTCCAGGTCCACATGCCGTCGTGCTTGTCTTCGTGCACGTTGATCACGGAGCGCAGCTCGGGCACGTGGTCGGCCTTGAGCTTGCCCGGCGCGCTGCGTTTCAGCTCGGGAGCCAGCTCGTAGATCATCTCACGGTAGTTGGAGGCCTTGAAGCTGTCTGCAGTGACCAGAACGGTAATGCCCGCCAGGTTCAGTGCGTATTGCAGCTCATGCACGCCGTAGGCCGGATTGATGTTGACGAGGATGGCGCCAACCTTTGCGGTGGCAAACTGGGTCACCGTCCACTCATAGCGGTTGGGTGACCAGATACCCACCCGGTCTCCGCGTTTCACGCCGATGGCCATGAAGGCCCGGGCCGCTTCATCCACCTTTTCAACAAATTCCTTGTAGGTCCAGCGAATGTCCTGGTGCAGGCACACCAGGGCTTCGGTGTCCGGATATTTTTCTGCAGTGCGGTCGAGCATATCGCCGATGGTCATGCCCAACAGGGGCGCTTCGGCGGTTCCGCTGGTATAGCTTGGTAGAGTCTTGCTCATATCTCTGCCTCCATTGTTTTTGTATTCGAGGGCGAGCAGGGTGGTTCGCCTGCTAGCGACTCTGACTGTGGTATTCGGGGTTAGGTTGCATATCGCTGGCAATCGCCACGCGATTGGACATGTTGTAGAAACCGACCAGGTTGCTGAGATCCCAAATGCCACGGTCGCTGAGACCGGCATCCCGAAGCGCCTGCATGTCGTCTTCGGTGACGGTGGCCGGCGAGCGGGTGAGGTGGGATGCAAAATCCAGCATGGCCCGTTGGCGCTTGTCGAGTTTGGCGCTGCGGTAGTTCATCACCATGTGCTCCCCCAGCTGCGGATCGCCGCTCAGTACCCGCACGGCGGCGCCGTGGGCAACCAGACAGTAGAAGCATTTGTTTTCTGAGGAGACCACCACGGCCACCATTTCCCGCTCCAGTTTGGAGAGTTCCCCTTCACCGAGCATGAGCTCGTTGTAGAGGCGGGTGAAGCCGTCCAGTTGCTTGAGGTTCTGGCTGTAGGCGGTAAGTACGTTCGGGATCATGCCCAGTTTTTCCTGGCAGATCTGGAAGTACTTCTGGGTGTCTTCTGGCATCTCGCTGATCTCAGGGATGGGGAGATCCAGGGCGACTACGTTTTTATTGCTCATGACTACTCCTGGTTTTAACAGTTACCGCCCAGTGCCTGGCCGACTTTGGAACCGTTGTGACGGTTCAGCTGATTGCAGATCCAGTCGCCGGTTGCCACCAGCTTGTCGAGATCGACACCGGTTTTTATGCCCAACCCGTTAAGCAGGTATAGCACGTCTTCGGTGGCTACGTTGCCCGAGGCACCCTTGGCGTAAGGGCAGCCGCCGAGGCCAGCGACGGAGGCATCGATAACGCTGACACCTTCTTCCAGCACCGCATACAGGTTGGCCAGGGCCTGGCCATAGGTGTCGTGGAAGTGCGCAGCCAGCTTGTCCATGGGAACATGGGCGGCGACGGCTTCGAGCATGCGTTTGGCTTTGATCGGGGTGCCGACGCCAATGGTGTCGCCCAGTGAGATTTCATGGCAGCCCATGTCATACAGAGCCTTGGCCACGGTGGCCACCTGTTCTGGGGCGATATCGCCTTCGTACGGACAGCCCATGACGGTGGAAACGTAACCGCGCACGGGGATGCCGTGTTTGCGGGCTTCCTCGACCACCGGGGCGAAGCGCTCGAGGCTTTCGGCGATGGTGCAGTTGATGTTCTTTTTGGTGAAGGACTCGGACGCGGCGCCGAAGACAGCCACTTCGCCGACCTTCGCAGCCAGTGCGCCCTCAAACCCTTTCAGGTTCGGGGTGAGGGCGGAGTAGCAAACGCCAGCCTTGCGGTTGATGCCGGCCATAACCTCGGCGGCGTCACCCATCTGTGGCACCCATTTCGGGGATACAAAGCTGGCGGCCTCAATGTGGCTCAGGCCGCTGTCTGCCAGGCGGTCGATCAGTCCGGTCTTGATGGCGGTGGCGATCACCGGGCCGGGCTCGTTCTGGAGTCCGTCCCGGGGGCTCATCTCAACCAGGCGAACCTGTTTGGGAAAGGCCATCAGCCTGCCTCCTCTTCGTTCACTTCAATGGCAATCAGCTCAGCACCTTCGGAAACCTGGTCGCCCTCGGCGAAGAAGATTTCAGTGACCACGCCGTCAGCCGGGGCCTTGATGGCGTGCTCCATCTTCATGGCTTCCATGATCACCAGGCTCTGGCCGGCGGTGACCTTGTCGCCGACCTTGGTCTGCACGGCCACGATGGCGCCGTTCATGGGCGCCGCCAGGCTGCCTTCGCCGGCCATTTCCTCGAAGCCGTAGCTTTCCTTGTACACGGTGCAGTTGAAGGTGTCGCCTTCGTAGAACAGCACCAGCTGGTCGTTGTGCAGGTTGCCGTGGATGCTGATGCGGTGGCCGTTGATGACCGCCTGCAGGTAGTCGTCATCCAGGCGGGCAGTAAGGTTGTAGACGCTGTCGCCAACGAAGACCTGATAGCGGTCGTCGCGCTCCAGCACCTTCAGGTCGTGAATCTCTTCGCCCACTTGCAGTTGCAGCGGCTGGGCAAACTCCGAGTTCATACGCCAGCTGTTCTGACGGCCGAACGGTGACCAGGGATCGGTGCTGACCACTTCCCGGGATTTACGCTGCTCCAGAACAAAGCCGGCAGCCAGTACCAGGGCCTTGTGGGTATCCAGCCTGGATTTCGGGAACAGCAATTCCCGGTGATCCTCAATGAAACCGGTGGTCAGGTCCGCTTCCCGGAACGGCTGTGCGTCGGCCAGGGCATGCAGGAACCGAATGTTGGTCTTAACGCCCGCGATACGGTAGTGCTCAAGGGCCTGGACCATGCGGTTGATGGCCTGGTCCCGGGTTTCGTCCCACACGATCAGCTTGGCGATCATCGGGTCGTAATGGATGCTGATGTCGTCGCCTTCGGTAACACCGGTGTCCACACGTACGTGGGCGCTTTCATCCGGGGTGCTCAGGTAGCGCAGGTTGCCGGTGGCCGGCAGGAAGTCCTGGTCCGGGTCTTCGGCGTAGATCCGCGCTTCCAGGGCGTGGCCCCGGGTTTTCACCTGGGACTGCTCCAGCGGCAGGGGCTCGCCCCAGGCCACTTTCAGCTGCCATTCCACCAGATCCTGGCCGGTGACCATTTCGGTAACCGGATGCTCCACCTGCAAACGGGTGTTCATTTCCATGAAGAAGAAGGAGCCATCCACGTCGTACAGGAATTCAACGGTGCCGGCACCCACGTAATTGATGGCCTGAGCGGCTTTTACGGCCGCCTCACCCATGGCTTTGCGGGTTTCCTCGCTCAGGCCCGGGGCCGGAGCTTCTTCCAGGACTTTCTGGTGGCGGCGCTGCACGGAGCAGTCCCGCTCGGCCAGATACACGCCCTTGCCATCCTTGTCGCAAAAGACCTGAATCTCCACGTGCCGTGGCTGGGTCAGATAGCGTTCGATCAGCATGTCCGGGTTGCCGAAGGCGTTCTGGGCTTCCCGTTTGGCGGCAGCGAGGGCATCGTCGAACTCGCCCATATTCTGGACCACGCGCATGCCCTTGCCGCCGCCCCCGGCGACGGCCTTGAGTAGAAGCGGGAAGCCGCATTTTTCGGCCTCGGCGCGAAGGGTTTCGGCGGACTGGTCGTCGCCGTGGTAGCCGGGCACCAGGGGTACGCCGGCTTCTTCCATGATGGCCTTGGCTGCAGATTTGGAACCCATCGCGGCAATGGCCGAGGAGGGCGGGCCAATAAAGACAATATTGTTGGCTTCACAGGCTTCGGCAAACCCGGTGTTTTCCGAGAGAAAACCGTAGCCCGGATGAACGGCCTGAGCGCCACTCTTTTTGGCAATCTCGATGATCTTTTCAGCCCGCAGGTAGCTCTCAGAGCTGGGCGCGGGGCCGATGTGGAAGGCTTCGTCGGCCATGGCCACGTGCCGTGCATTGGCGTCGGCCTCTGAATAAACGGCGACGACGCGAATGCCCATGCGGTGGGCGGTTTGTATGATCCGGCAGGCGATTTCGCCCCGGTTGGCGATCAGTATTTTGCTGAACATTGTTATTTTTCCTCCGGAACCCAGTTGGCCTTGCGCTTGTTCAGGAAGGCGCTAAGCCCTTCCTGCCCTTCTTCACCCACCCGGATATCCGCGATGCGGTGTGCAGTGTCGTCAATCACGTCGTCGTTGATGGGCTTGTGGCTGACGGCGAATACCAGGTCCTTGGCGGCTTTCATGGCCTCGGGCCCGTTCATGGCCAGTTGCTGGAGCATGTCGTTGCAGCGGTCTTCCATAGCCTCAACATCGTCACAAACGATGTGCACAAGGCCGTACTCCTGAGCCTGCTTTGCGGTGAACACTTCAGCGGAGATGAAGTACCGCCGGGCCTGGCGCTCGCCGATGGCGCGCACCACGTAGGGGCTGATCACCGCCGGAATCAGGCCCAGCTTCACTTCACTGAGGCAAAAGCTGGATTTCTCGCTGGCAATGACGATGTCGCAGCAGGCGGCAAGGCCGACCGCGCCGCCGAAGGCAGCGCCCTGTACCAGGCCGATTACCGGCTTGGAGAGGTGGTTGAGTACGTTCATTAGCCGCGCCAGTTCCCGGGAATCGTCCAGGTTTTCCTGGCGGGTGTTCTCGGCCATGCGGCGCATCCAGCCAAGGTCGGCCCCGGCAGAGAAGTGTTTGCCTTCGGAGCGCAGGATAACGACCTTCACGCTGTTGTCGGCATTCACCTCGGTGAGGGTGCGGATCAGCTGCTGGATGATCAGGTCGTCAAAGGCGTTGCGCTTGTCCGGGCGGTTGAGAACCACCTCGGCAATGCCTTCTGACCGGTGTCTGAGCAGGACTGCGGATTCGTTGTCTGTCATGTCAGTCTCCCCGATTACATCCGGAACACGCCAAAGCGTGTGGGCTTGGCGGGTCGGTTAAGGGTGGCAGACAGGCTCAGGGCAACCACTTCCCGGGTCTGGGCTGGGTCGATGACGCCGTCGTCCCAGAGACGAGCACTGGCGTAGTAGGGGTGGCCCTGGTGTTCGTAGGTGTCGATGATCGGCTTCTTGAACTCAGCCTCTTCCTCGGCGCTCCATTCCTGGCCCTTCCGCTCCATACCCTCGCGGCGAACGGTGGCCATAACGCCGGCGGCCTGCTCGCCGCCCATGACGGAGATGCGGGCATTTGGCCACATCCACAGGAAGTCGGGGCTGTAGGCGCGGCCGCACATGCCGTAGTTGCCCGCCCCAAATGAGCCACCGATCAGTACGGTGATCTTGGGGACGTTGGCACAGGCCACGGCCATAACCATCTTGGCGCCGTGCTTGGCGATGCCTTCAGACTCGTATTTCTGGCCGACCATGAAGCCGGTAATGTTCTGCAGGAACAGCAGCGGGATGTTGCGCTGGCAGCAAAGTTCCACAAAGTGCGCGCCTTTCTGGGCAGACTCGCCGAACAGGATGCCGTTGTTGGCGATGATGCCAACCGGGTAGCCATGGATATGGGCAAAGCCGGTGACCAGGGTCTGTCCGTAGTAGCGTTTGAATTCGTCGAATTCCGAACCGTCGACAATGCGGGCGATGACGTCACGCACGTCGAACTGCTTGCGCAGGTCGGTGCCAACGATGCCGTAGATCTCTTCGGCGTCGAACAACGGAGCCTTGGGTTTGCGAATCTCCACATCCGTTGGCTTGCGACGGTTCAGGTTGGAGACGCTGCGCCGGGCGATTTCCAGTGCGTGGGCGTCGTTCTCGGCGTAATGGTCGGCAACACCGGAAATTTTACAGTGGACGTCGGCGCCCCCGAGGTCTTCAGCGCTGACCACTTCACCGGTGGCAGCTTTTACCAGCGGCGGGCCGGCCAGGAAGATGGTGCCCTGGTTGCGGACGATGATGGATTCGTCGGCCATGGCGGGTACGTAGGCGCCACCGGCGGTGCACAGGCCCATAACAACGGCGATCTGGGGGATGTCGTCGGCAGACATGCGGGCCTGGTTATAGAAGATGCGGCCGAAGTGGTCGCGATCCGGGAAGACTTCGTCCTGGCGGGGCAGGTTGGCACCGCCGGAGTCGACCAGGTAGATGCACGGCAGGCGGTTCTGCAGGGCGATTTCCTGAGCGCGCAGGTGTTTTTTCACCGTCAGGGGGTAGTAGCTGCCGCCTTTTACGGTGGCGTCGTTGGCGATGATCATGCATTCGGTGCCAGAGACGCGGCCCACGCCAGCGATCACGCCTGCAGCGGGGACTTCTTCATCATAGACGTTGTAGGCGGCGAACTGGCCGATTTCCAGGAACGGGGAGCCGTCGTCCAGGAGGCGGTTGATGCGCTCTCTGGGGAGCAGTTTGCCACGGGCGATGTGGCGCTCCTGGTAGGAGGGGCCGCCGCCTTGCTGGATGGTGGACACTTTGTCGCGCAGGTCGGCTACGGCCTGGGCCATGGATTCCTGGTTGGCCTGGAACTCTTCGGACCTGGGATTAATCTTGCTTTGAAGTATTGTCATTTTTTCGGGCCTCGAGGTTCGGGGCGGCGGGACTGGCAGGGAATCTTTCCGGGAACCGCTACGAGCACATCCCTGTGCGCTTGGCTGTGGCCATCCCTGGCCACAGACATTCCCGGAAAGACACCCCACCAGTCCCTCGTCGTGCTTTGGGTGCTGGCCGTCCCTGGTTTTCTGGCCAAGGACGGCCCCTGGCTTGAAGCTGCGTTTTACTTGTTCAGGTACAGCTCTCGGCCGATCAGCATTCGGCGGATTTCGGACGTTCCGGCACCGATTTCATACAGCTTGGCGTCGCGTAGCAGGCGGCCTGTCGGGTATTCGTTGATGTAGCCATTGCCGCCGAGCAGCTGGATGGCGTCCAGGGCGATTTTGGTGGCCATTTCGGCGGAGTAGAGGATCGCGCCGGCGGCGTCTTTACGGGTGGTTTCCGCGCCGCGGTCGGCAGACATGGCGACCATGTAGACGTAGGATTTGGCGGTGTTCATCCAGGTGTACATGTCGGCGACTTTGCCCTGTACCAGTTCGAATTCGCCGATGGCCTGGCCGAACTGTTTGCGCTCGCGGATGTAGGGAACGACCACGTCCATGGCTGCTTGCATGATGCCCAGCGGGCCGCCGGAGAGGACGAGGCGTTCGTAGTCGAGGCCGCTCATCAGGACTTTGGCGCCGTTGCCCACGCCGCCCAGGACGTTTTCCTTGGGTACTTTGCAGTCCTGGAACACCAGTTCGCAGGTGTTGGAGCCGCGCATGCCGAGTTTGTCGAGTTTCTGGTGGCGGCTGAAGCCCGGGGCGTCACGCTCTACGATGAAGGCGGTCACGCCCTTGGAGCCGGCGGAGGTGTCGGTTTTGGCGTAGATGACGTAGGTGTTCGCATCCGGGCCGTTGGTAATCCACATTTTGTTGCCGTTGAGGACGTAGTGGTCACCGGCGTCTTTGGCGGTCAGTTTCATGGAGATGACGTCGGAGCCGGCGTTGGGCTCGGACATGGCCAGGGCGCCAATGTGCTCGCCACTGACGAGCTTCGGCAGGTATTTCTGTTTCTGTTCTTCGGTGCCGTTGCGGTGAATCTGGTTCACACACAGGTTTGAGTGGGCACCGTAGGAGAGGCCAACGGAGGCGGAAGCACGGCTAATTTCTTCCATGGCGATGACGTGCGCCAGGTAGCCCATGTCGGAGCCGCCGTATTCTTCGCTCACGGTAATACCCAGCAGGCCCATGTCGCCCATTTTCCGCCACAGGTCCATGGGGAACTCGTTGTTGCGGTCGATTTCCTCGGCGCGCGGTGCGATTTCGGAAGCGGCGAAACCGTTGATCTGCTCGCGGAGCATGTCGAGGGTTTCACCAAGGCCGAAGTTGAGCTCTGAGTATTGTGATTTCATCGTTGGCTACCTTTGATTTCTGTCATTCATTAGTTTTCAGCGGTCTGCCTGGCTTCTTCGTTTGCCGGGGTCTGCTGTTTCTTTTTCTTCTGCAGCTCGGTCAGGGCTTCTCGGCACCGGGCTTCGGCTGTATCCATTTCCATTTCTGCCTGGGCAATGTCGTTTTTCTGCTGTTCGAGTTGCGCCCGTTTGTTGTCCAGAATGGTTAGCATCTTGAGCAGCTGTTTTTCGTTGCCGCTGAGGGTTTCGTCCCAAAGGTCGAACAGCTCTTTGGTTTCTGCCAGGGAAAAGCCCATACGCTTGCCCCGAAGAATAAGCTTCAGACGCACACGATCCTTTGAACTAAAGATCCGTGTCTGCCCGCGCCGAGTAGGCTTGAGCAGTTCCTGATCTTCGTAGAAACGGATGCTCCGGGTTGTCACGTCGAACTCTTTGGCGAGCTCGCTGATGCTGTATGTCTGTTTAATGTCCATTGGGATTTCCTTTTTAGACTTAGGTTAGATAAAGTTTACGTAAACGTAAAGTAGTTTTAGGGTCCGATTTTTAACAAACAGAATCCTGAAAAGGGGAGTGAACGATGGAATTCAAAAATGTGGCAGCCATTGTAACAGGCGGTGCTTCCGGACTGGGCGAGGGTGCGGCGCGCGCACTGGCCGCTGCCGGCTGCAAGGTCGCTGTTCTTGATCTTCAGCAAGAGCAGGGTGAAAAGGTGGCCGCGGATATCGGCGGCATCTTCCTGAAATGCGATGTCAGTTCCCCGGACAGCGCCGAAGCGGCCATTAATGCCGCCCGGGAGGCTCATGGCCCCTGCGGTATTGCTGTGAACTGTGCTGGTATTGCCACGGCCTCGAAGATTCTGGGCCGTGAGGGTGTGATGCCCCTGGAGAACTTCAGCAAGGTTATTCAGGTCAACCTGATTGGTACCTTTAACATCCTGCGCCTGGCGGCAGCGGATATGGCCCAGCGCGAACCCAACGCTGATGGTGAACGCGGTGTGATCATCAATACAGCATCGGTGGCCGCCTACGAGGGCCAGATTGGCCAGGCGGCCTACAGTGCCTCCAAGGGCGGTGTGGTATCGCTAACCCTGCAGTCGGCCCGTGAGCTGGCTCGCGAGGGCATCCGTGTAAATACGATTGCACCAGGCCTGTTCATGACGCCCATGATGGCGGGTATGCCCGACGAAGTTCAGGAAAGCCTGGCAGCCACGCTGCCGTTCCCGAAGCGCCTCGGCAAGCCGGAAGAGTTCGGCATGATGGTGGACCAGATGGTGCGCAACCCGATTCTCAATGGCGAAGTGATTCGTCTGGACTGCGCGCTTCGCATGGCGCCCAAGTAAAGCATTCAGTTGCAGGAGACATACATGACCGTGTCTGTTGATAAAGAAGAACTGGCGATGTTCCGGGATTCCGTTATCAAGGTCCTGGAAAAAGAAGTGACGCCCCACTACGAAGCCTGGGAGAAGTCCGGGCTGGTGCCTCGCGAGCTCTGGAATACTCTGGGCAACGCCGGGATGCTGTGTGTGGATGTGCCCGAAGAGTGGGGCGGCATTGGCGCGCCTTTCCAGTTCTCTGTGGTGGTGGGTGAGGAGCTTGCCCGCATGGGATTCGGCGCGCTGTCGACCAACGTGATGGTGCATTCGGACATTGTTGCTCCCTATCTGAGCCATATGGGTAATGAAGAACAACGGCAACAGTGGCTGCCCAAGCTGGTCTCTGGTGAGGCTGTTGGCGCCATCGCCATGACCGAGCCCGGCGCCGGCAGTGATCTGCAGGCCATCCGCACCAGTGCGGTCAAGGATGGCGATGAGTACATCCTGAACGGTTCCAAGACTTTCATCACCAACGGCCAGCACGCAGACATGGTCATCGTCGCCGCGAAAACCGACCCGAAAGCCGGTGCCCGCGGCATTAGCCTGTTCCTGGTGGATACGTCATTGCCGGGCTATAGCAAAGGCCGCAACCTGGACAAGATCGGCCAGCATTCCGGGGATACCTCCGAGCTGTTCTTCTCCGACATGCGCATACCGGCGTCCGCACTCCTCGGTGAAGAGGGGCAGGGTTTTGTTTACCTGATGAAGGAACTGCCCCGGGAACGTCTGGTGATCGGTGCCCTCGGCGTAGCTGCCGCCCGTGGCTCCCTGGACTTGACCATCGCCTACGCCCAGGAACGGGAACTGTTCGGCCAGAAACTGGCCCAACTGCAAAACACCCGTTTCGAGATCGCCCGCATGGAAACCGACTACCGTGTGAACAAGGCGTTCGTGGACCAGTGCATCGACCAATACGACCTCGGCGAACTCGATGCGCCGACCGCCTCCATGGCCAAGTACAGCGCCACCGAAATGCAGTGCCGCGTAGCCGATGGCTGCCTGCAGCTGTTTGGCGGGTACGGTTACACCACCGAATACCCGATTTCCCGGGCCTTCATCGACGCGCGGGTACAGCGCATTTATGGCGGCACCTCGGAAGTCATGAAAGAAATTATTGCCCGCTCTGTGCTGGGCAAAGCCTGATTAAGTGAGGAAAACCATGAGCAACAACGACGTAGTCATCGCAGGATCAGCCCGTACCCCGATGGGCGGCATGATGGGCGCCCTCAGCTCCGTGCGCTCGCCGGACCTGGGCGCCATCTCCATCAAGGCCGCCATTGAACGCTCCGGCCTTCAGCCGGCGGATGTCCAGGAAGTGATCATGGGCTGCGTACTGCCCGCTGGCCTGGGCCAGGCTCCGGCCCGCCAGGCCTCGCGCGCCTCCGGCATTCCGGACAGCTCCGGCTGCACCACCATCAACAAGATGTGCGGCTCCGGCATGCAGGCCGTGATCATGGCCCACGACCAGATCAAGGCTGGCACCAACAACATCATGATCGCCGGCGGCATGGAAAACATGAGCCAGGCGCCGTATCTCCTGCCCAAAGCCCGCGCCGGTATGCGCATGGGCCATGGCCAGGTAATGGACAGTATGTTCCTGGATGGCCTGGAAGACGCCTACGAAGGCGGCCTGATGGGCGTCTTCGCCCAGCGTACCGCTGACAAATACGACATCAGCCGCCAGGCCATGGACGAATTCGCCATCGGTTCCCTGCAGAAATCCCTGGCCGCCATCGAAAACGGCTGGTTCCGTGACGAGATTGTTCCGGTAACTGTTTCTGGCCGTGGTGGCGACACTGAAGTCGATACCGACGAGCAGCCGGGGAATGCCAAACCGGAGAAAATCCCGCACCTGAAGCCGGCCTTCGCCAAAGACGGTTCCGTGACTGCGGCCAACTCCAGCTCCATCAGCGACGGTGCCTCCGCATTGGTGCTGGCCTCCGCCGCCGAAGCCGACGCCCGCGGCCTGACGCCGCAAGCCCGCATCGTGGCCCACGCCACCCACGCACGCCTGCCTGCGGAGTTCACCCTGGCGCCCATCGGCGCCATCGAGAAGGTGCTCAAGAAAGCCGGCTGGACCGTGGACGACGTGGATCTCTTCGAGATCAACGAAGCCTTCGCCGTGGTTACCCTGGCGGCCATCAACGAGCTGAAATTGCCGGCTGACAAGGTCAACGTCCACGGCGGCGCCTGCGCCCTCGGTCACCCGATCGGCTCTTCCGGTTCGCGGATCATCGTTACCCTGATCAATGCCCTGAAGCAGCGTGGCCTGAAGCGTGGTGTGGCTTCGCTGTGTATTGGTGGTGGCGAGGGGACTGCTGTTGCTATTGAGTTGATCTGATTTGTCAGACTGGTCCTCGTTGTAGCCTGCTTGTTTAGGGGCGGGCCTGCGGGGTGGCCGGTGGATTTTTCTTGGAAAAAGCAACTCGCTTCGCTCAGACATCTTTTTCCGGCGGAAAATCCACCGGTCACCCCGCGCCGAGATACTCTCGAGATATCGCGATTTTCAAAATCTTGCTTTCTCTTTTTTGAAGAAGTGCATTCCTTAGTCCGAAGGACGGTGGTGGGGGTATCTTTTCTGGCGGGAAAAAATGTCTGAGCGAAGCGAGTTGTTTTTCCCAGAAGAAAAGGTACCCCCATCGCCGGCCACTCCCCCAAGGCTAAAGTTCTGTTAATCCCAGAAACCCCAAGTTGATATCAGTCATGCGGCCCAACCCATGATTTGCTAGCCTTCAATGCATTGAAAGTCCCCGGCATTGGAGACCCCCCGTGCGAAAGCGCCACGAGTTTATTGAGGAATCCCGCAAACAGTGGAGTTCCGAGCCTGCGTTTGTGGCCTCCATGGCCGCGGCGGCGGTGGGGCTGGGGAACCTGTGGCGGTTTCCGTACATGGTGGGGGAGAACGGCGGTGGCGCCTTTGTGGTGGCTTATCTGTTGGCGCTGGTTGTGGTGGTTTTGCCCATTATGATTCTCGAAGTGTCTGCCGGCCGGCTTTCCAAGGGCAGCACCGTTCAGACCTACCGGCAGGTGAATCGCTTCGGGGTGGTGTATGGCTGGTTTGTGGTGCTGATTACCATGGCCATTACCAGCTATTACCTTGTGGTTACTGGTTGGACGCTTGGCTATGCAGTCGGTGCAACGACAGACAGCCTCCAAGTGTTTGACGATTTTACCGCTGGCTACAACTCCCTCTGGTATTTCTTCGCCGTGACCCTGGTTGGCGCGATTATCCTGGCCAAGGATGTATCCGCCATTGAGTTGATGTCGAAGATTCTCATGCCGGTTTTGCTTGTTGTGATGATCGGGCTGGTGATCTTTGCTAGCCGCACGCCGGGCTGGGAGCAGACCAAGGATTTCTTTTTCCAGGTGGACTGGAGTCGTTTGACGGATGGCAAGCTCTGGGCGTTTGCCTTCGGGCAGGCCTTCTACTCTCTGGCGATTGGTCAGGGATATCTGGTGACCTACGGCAGCTTTATACCCCGGCAGACCCATGTGCCCAGGGCCTGTCTGGTTGTTGCAGGCACCGAGACCAGTGTGGCGCTATTGGCGGGCTGGATGATCTTTCCGTTTGTGTTCAGTCTGGGTATGGAGCCGACGGAGGGCAGCCAGCTGGCCTTTGTGACCATGCCCCTGGTGTTTGAGGACATGGTCGGTGGTTACTGGGTGGGCACACTGTTTTTCAGCCTTTTCTTCATGGCAGCGTTCAGTTCCAGCCTGGCCGGCCTGAAGGTGATGATTGCTGCGGTGGCGGAGGAGCTTCGGCTGAGCAATGGCAAGGCCGTGAGTCTGGTTACCCTGGTCATGCTGGTGTTGGGCACAGCCTCCGCACTGAGTTTCACGCCGCTGGAATGGAACATTGCCGGGGAGCCGGTGCTGGATGTGATCGACCGGGTGGCCGGCGGTAATGTGATTATCTTTTCCGGGGTGTTGGGGGCCGCTATGTTCTGCTGGTTTATTCCGCGCGAGAAGATCCGGACGGTGTTGGGTACCCAGAGCCGTTGGTGGGAATGGCGGATATACCTGGTGGGTCGATACTTGCCGCTCGTCATGCTGGCCTGGCTGGGCGCTGCCTTTGCCCTGAGGCATGCGGGGCTAACACCCTGAATGTAGGGTTTTTCCCTAGTCTGGGAAAGCAAAGTTCCTATTCCTCTCTGTTCGCCCACTGCCTACTATCCCCTGTTCAGTCGATTTTCTCATTCGGGAAGGATTCGGCGAACAGGCACCTAAATCATGAATGCAATCAATACAGCAATGCTCTATGAAAAGTATCGGCTGAAACGGCTGAGACGGTTGCGGATACTGGACACAGCTCCGGAAGAGCGGTTCGATCGGCTCACCCGAATCGTGCGCGACACCTTTGACGCTCCGATTGCACTGATTTCGTTGATTGACGAGCATCGCCAATGGTTCAAGTCCCGACAGGGAGTCGAGCTTGATGCTACCTGCAGAGAACACGCCTTTTGCGCGCATGCTATTCGTCAGGACGATGTATTTGTTGTTGAAGATGCCAGTAATGATCCGAGGTTTTCGTCCAATCCCATGGTCGTAGGAGAACCTTGTATCCGGTTTTACGCAGGCGCGCCTGTCCGTGAGCCCGGCGGTCTGAAAGTAGGCACACTCTGTATCATCGATACCAAGCCTCGTTCATTGAAAAGCCAGGATATTGAGTTTTTGCGGGATCTTGCGTATCTGGTTGAACATGAGCTGGAGGCGGACACCGGTCGGGTGGAAGGACTGCTGGATCAGGCTGAACTGAAAAGATCGGTGCGAACCTGTCAACGTCAGATGGCCCGACGAGTGTCAGATGACGAGAAGCTCTCTACCATTTTGGGGCAACTGGTTTCGCTGACTCGTAGTTCCGGCGGATTTATTGTTGACACTTCGGAAGTTGGCACAAAAGGGCAGGTTACTGTGCTGGCCAGACAGTTGCCGCCCAGAGGTAGCGATGATTACGGTTTTTGGGAGCGTGTCGGAAGGCGTCGTATCCCAGTGGGTGAACTCTCGGCTTTGCTTGATGAAGAGCATTTTTCGGAGATGTTCTCGTTTCCGATCCACAGGGACGGCGCCCTGACGGGAATGATTGTTTTGGAAGGGCGATCAGATGGCTATCCTCAAGCGCTTTTCCATGAATTGTCCCCACTGATCCAGCCGGCACTTTCAGTATTGGAGAGTATGGCGCTGCGGGTCGAAAGGTTTGCGTTACAGGCAGAAACGGATCCTGATTCAGCGCCGGCATCCGCCGCTAATTCTCAGGACCGACGGGTACTCAACCGTCTGGTTGCAAGGGAGATTCAGGCAGCCAGTCTACGAGGCGGTAGCGTATCGGTTTGCTGGTTGGATCTGGACGATTTCGCGAAGTTCAATCAGAGCCATGGCGAGGAGGCAGGTGATAGGGTTTTGTGCCAGATAGCCTCCCGATTACGCCAATCGGTCAGGAAAGAGGATATTGTTGCGGCGGCGGGTGGCGATGAATTTGTGATCGTACTCAAAGACACTGATGCGCCTGCCTTTTATCAACGGGTTATGGATGCCTTTGGTCAGCCTGTCGATGGCGTGAAGGGTAACGCCAGGATTTCAGCCAGCATGGGTGTATCTGTTTATCCGGATGACCCCTCGGACTCCGAAACTCTGTTGCGTCATGCAGAACAGGCACTTTACCAGGCGAAGGAAGAAGGGCGCGGCCGCCATAGAGTTTTCGATTTTAAGAAGTTTCGCGTCATTGAGGAGCGCAGCGCATTTTTGAGGGAAATTGAGCGAGCGCTCGATAACCGGGAATTCGAACTTTTTCTTCAGCCCAAGATCAATCTTGAAGAACGGACCGTGGAGGGGTTTGAAGGTCTGATCCGCTGGAATCATCCTGAAAGAGGTCGATTAACACCAGACCAATTCCTGCCGCTCATCGAAGCCACTCCGTTAGAGGAGCAACTGGGCAACTATGTGTTGCATGCTGGCATGGAGCTACTGAACCTCTTTCAGAAACAGGGAGGTGGTTATGGGCTTAGTGTGAATCTGTCGCCGGCGCATTTCCTCGGTGAGCGTTTTTTGCAAGATATGGACGCGCTCCTTTCCCGTTACCCCACGGTGCTTCGTGGTCGGTTGACGCTTGAAATTCTTGAGACGACCGCATGGGGTGACCAGGACGCCGCCGCGAGAGTGGTTCGGCAGTGCAAGCAATTGGGTGTTTCAATGGCGCTGGATGATTTTGGTACCGGATTTTCTTCTCTTAGTTATTTCCGGAAGCTGCCGCTGGACGAGATCAAAATCGACAAATCGTTTGTTATGGATATGGAGCAACAGCCAGAGGACGAGGTGATTGTTGAGTCCATTATCGCCCTATCCAAACGGTTTGGGCGCAGAGTTGTCGCTGAAGGTATTGAATCGGAGGCCGTTGCCAAGAAACTGGCTGAACTGGGATGCGATGTCGCTCAGGGCTATTTTTTCAGTCGCCCATTGCCAGTGTCGGAGGCCCTCTCGTTCGCTTCCAGCTTCGAATGTTCAGTGCACACGAAAGTTACCTGTTGAGGGTTCTCGTTTTCCGGCTGCCTCTTGCTATAGTCGATGAGTCTTACCGTTCGCATATCTGCGCCCCAACCTGCTAGTCTTCTTGTTGAAGGGGAGCTGTCCTTCACAGAAATCTTCAGTAGTTTCCCGAGTTTGAAGGAGTCATGTCCGCTTAGGCGTTGAGCCTTGTGGATCTCGGAGGAACCTATGGCAAAATCCTACAACAGTGCGTTTTTAGTTTTCAAAACCGTCGCCCTGTACGTAACACTCAGCATTCTCTGGATCTTCGTAAGTGACTGGTTTTTAATAGAAGTTACTCCCTACCTTAGCAACGACAATTTCGGGCTAATTTCTTCAGGAAAGGGCGTGGCGTTTGTCATCGTTACCGGTTTGTTACTTTCCGTTCTGCTTAAAAGACTCGTCAACAGAGTTCAGGTTGCAGAGGTCGAGTCTCGCCGGTCTGAGAGAAGCTATCGAGAGCTCTTCAGCTCCAATCCAGTGCCGGCCCTGGTGATTGATCGGGAACGGCTTACGATTCGCGAAGCTAACGCTGCGGCATTAGCGCTCTATGGGTACTTGAAGGAAGAGCTGGAGGGTAAGAGGGTGCAATTAATCGTCCCCTCCGCGGAAGAGCTGATCAGATCGGACGAGCCGTCAAGGGAAGGGCTTATTCTTGAACACTGCAGTGCAGCTGGAGAAAAGCTGATCGTTAGAACCCAGGCTCTGCCCACTGTTTTTCAGGACCAGCCGGCTGTCCTGATGTTATGCAACGATGAGACAGCCTGGCGTCTGGCAGGCGTGGAAAGGCGAAAAGCCCTCCATCATCTCAAAGCAGCCCAGCGCGTTGGTCAGATTGGTCATTGGGAATATTGGCCCAACAGTCATCAAGTCTTCTTCTCGGAGGGAGCTGCCAGAATCCTGGGGTTCCCCGAGATTGCAGATCAGTTGGTCCCCACCCGAAAACTGGCAGACCTTGCCCATTTTGAGGCGTATGAGAGGTTTGTGGGTCTTTTTGATAACCCTGCACAACGCAATAGCGTGGAATATCACCTCAGGGTAGATCTCGAGTCCCTTGGGATGCGGGACCTTTTGGTTCGGGGCGAATACTTTGAGGATGAGGAAAGCGAGAGTCTTTGGGTAGGGACCTGTGTCGATCTGACTGAACGTTATCAGGCTGAAGCCAGGCTTCAGGAAAGGGAAAGGCAGTATCGGAAACTGGTGGAAGTATTGCCAGATGCTGTCCTGGTTTGCCAGGAAGAGACTATTGTTTTTGCTAACCCTGCCGCAGCGGTGATCTTCGGAGCACGCTCAAGTGGCGACCTTGAAAACCTTTCGATCGTTGAGCTGATCGAGGAGCAAGTTGATGACTCTCATCACCTTTTGATCAATCAGACCAAAAATCAGGAAGGCGTTAACCGGATTGCGCGGCTTAAGTTCAGGACACTGGATGGAAAGACGTTCCACGGGCAGTTCGCTGCAAGATCGGTGCAGCTGGAGGGGCAGGTTTGCATACAGATTCTGATCAGTGACGTCTCGGAGCGAGAAAAGATCAGGGAAGCCTTGATAGATGCCAACAAACGGCTAACGAGCCTTGCAAATAGGTCTGTCAGTGATCTGGAGCTTGAACGCAAAGTCATCGCCCAGGCGCTTCATGATGAAATTGGCCAGAGTCTCACAGCGATACGACTATCGGCCGGTTGGCTTAAACGGAAGGCAACTGAACCGAGTGTGTTGGAGAAGATCGATACGATCGTCGATATTGCTTCGGATTCGATCGAAAAAGTCAGAGATCTGTCCTTGATGCTAAGGCCCCCGCAGCTGGAAGAGCTGGGCCTGCTTGCAGCGGTTCAGTGGCAAGCCTCTCGGATACTGGACGAGGCGCAGCTGACTTGGTCTGTTGAAGCGGGTGAGGGCGTCTCCCAAGTGAAGTCACCTATTGATATCATTGCGTTCAGGGTCATTCAGGAAGCATTCACGAATGCCGCGCGGCACTCCAGGGCGAGGAATGTGGAAGTGCATATGGACTGTAGTGAGAGCCAGCTTGTCATTGAAGTGAGTGACGACGGGAAAGGCTTTGAGCCTGACAAGAATTCGGCAAGGTTAGGTCTGGCGTTCATGAAGGAGCGGGTACAGCTTGCGGGGGGAAAAATTCGCGTTGAATCCTCTTCCGAGCAGGGAACAAACATTCGGGTGCGTCTGCCTCTTAATCAGACAGAGTGGGTGGCATGATGAAGAGGATTGTTCTAATTGATGATCACCATCTTGTGCGTGCCGGTCTTAAGGCGCTGATCGAATGCTTGCCGGACTATGAGGTTGTTGCAGAAGGTAGCGATGGCAGTGAAGGCCTTTCCCTGGTTGAAGAGTACAGGCCAGATATCCTCATAACTGATATCGCCATGGGCAGGGTGTCCGGGTTGGAAATGCTTCCAGAGGTGAAATCCCGTTTCCCGGAGCTCGCTGTGATTGTCCTTTCCATGCACGCCTCTCGCGACTTCGTGTTGAGGGCTCTTCGGGCGGGGGCATCGGCCTATCTGCTGAAGGATGCGGCCGAAGTAGAGCTTGAACTGGCACTCCAGTCAGTGTCCGCGGGACATCGCTACATGAGCCCCAAAGTTTCCAAAGATGTCCTGGATACTGTGTTGGATCCGAATCAAGAGTTCGATCAATCTGGAGAAAAAAGAGCCCCTCTGACTCAGCGCCAGCGCGAGATTCTCAGGCTGATTGCGTTGGGAAAGGGCACCAAGGAAGTGGCTTACGAGCTCGGCCTGAGCAGCAAAACCATCGACGCGCATCGAGCACAGATCATGGATCGGCTCGGAATACGAGATATCGCTTCTCTGGTTCGCTATGCCATCCGCAATGGTATTGTCGGGCTGGAGGAAGACTGAACGTCCCCCCTCGGTTTACCGCAAGTGTTAACCGCTCAGATCCCGGATCTCCTATAAGCCTGCGGGTCTATCTTCAGTTTTTTCAATCGGGAAGTGAGGGTGGTCGGTTTGATGCCCAGCATGGCGGCCGCGCCGTCATCACCGAAGACCCGGCCACTACTCATGGTCAGGGCCCGGGTGAGGTTCTGTTTCTCCAGCTCCCGCAGCTCATGTTCTGTCATCAAGTCACCGCTGTAATGTCTCGCTGGGGCTACTTCTGCAGGGGTGGTTCGGGCTGCGGATTCCGGCCCCGGCAGGTCCAGATCCAGTCGGCCGTCTGACGTGATCACCTGTCGCTCGATCACGTTCTCCAACTCCCGCACGTTGCCGGGCCAGTGATAAGCTCTCAGGGTTTCGACGTCGCGCTCTTTCAGTGCGAGCAGGGGCCGGTTGAACTTCTGGCAGGCCCGGTTCAGAAACTCCTGGGCGAGGATGGGAATATCCTCCAGACGCCGGCGCAAAGGCACGGATTCAATCGGGAAAACATTTAGTCGGAAGTAGAGGTCTTCCCGGAAGGTTTTCTCCTGAACTTCCGATTTCAAGTCCCGGTTGGTGGCGGCAATCACGCGAACATCCACCGCCCGGGTGTTGTTTTCGCCCACACGTTCGAATTGCTGATCCTGGAGTACCCGGAGCAGTTTGCCCTGAAGTTCCAGCGGGATTTCACCGACTTCGTCCAGGAAGAGTGTGCCGCCATCGGAGAGTTCGAATCGGCCCACACGGTCACTGACGGCGCCGGTGAAAGCACCTTTGATATGGCCGAAGAACTCGCTCTCGAACAGGTCTTTGGGGATGGCTGCACAGTTCACCCGAATCAGGGGTCGGTCGCGCCGGCTGCTGGACTGATGGATGGCGCGGGCAATCAGCTCCTTGCCTGTCCCGGATTCACCGGTGATCAGTACGTTGGCATCCGTGGGCGCCACCATGCCGATACGCCGCACGATAGCTTTGATCGCCTCGCTCTGGCCGAAGATCTCGTGAAAATGATACTCGGCGCTGAGCTCCTCCTGCAGATAGGCATTCTCCATTTCCAGCCGATGTTTGAGGGTTTCCACCTCCTCCAGCGCTGCCTGCAATTCTTTCTGGGCTTCCTGGCGTGCCGAAATATCCCGGAACACGACAACGGCACCCACGGGATGTCCGTTATCCAGAATCGGTGTGCTGGTGTATTCCACGGGAAAGCCGCTGCCGTCCTTGCGCCAGAACCAGTCCTCGCCAACGCGCTTAACGCTGGCGTCGCGGAAGGCGGCGTAGATTGGGCAGTCCTTGAGGGGGTATAGGCTGCCATCCGCGTGGGAGTGATGCACCACGCGATGCAGGACCCGCCCCATGAGTTCGTCGATTCGCCATCCCAGCATGCGCTCCGCAGCGGGATTTGCGAAGGTGCCTCGCCCCTCGGCATCCACCCCGTAGATGCCTTCCCCGACCGCATGAAGGATTAACTGGTTCTCCCGCTCCATGTCCTTGAAAAGCTCTTCAACCCGACGCCACTCAAGCAAGCCGCCCCGGTGATAGTGGTTGGCATCGTGGCGCTCTCGGAGGGTACGCAACTGGCGGCGGTCACGAAGCAATAACAGGACATTCTGGGATTCCGCCTCGCCCACCCGAGACGAGGAAATCTCCAGTTCCAAGGTGTGGCCGTCCCGGTGCTGAAGGAAGAAGTCCCGGCTCCAGCCATGGCTTCGATACAAGGTCTCCTCCGTGAAGGCAATCAGCTGTGGCCGCTGGTCTGTGAAGAGATGGGTGCAGGGGGCTCCCGTGAGTGACTGCCGGTCTGTGCCGATCATCCTGCCCATGGCGCTGTTGGCCGATAGAATCAGATCCCGGCCTGCGTCTACCAACAATGCGGCTTCCGGCAGGTGATCAATCCAGTTGGTTTTGGTTTCGGCAGCAATAAGAGCGTCTGGGTTCATGGCGATGTCCTGGGTCTGTACACGAAATGAGAAACAAACCCTGTGCCAACTACGAAAAATCGCAGTCCAGGCTACGAAGAATCGTATATTACGAAATGTCGTAGCCAATCTATTTCCAGGCTCGTTGGTTTCAATTCAATAAAAACAAGCGGTTAAAAAAATAATCGCACTTGGCACAAACCCTGCGATACCTCCTTCAGAACGCGAAGCCGACCCGAGCTATTTTTATCACGAGTTCGAGTCGCACCTTTGTTGCACCGAAAGAGTGCAGAAATAACCCGTTACTTAGGCCCCAAACCCAGGAGAGTGCGCCATGACCACGAAAAGCCTTGGAAATCCGTTTGACGGTGACAAGTCCCTGATTCATGCCAAGACCTGTGGCTGCCCGGAGTGCAAACCCGGCGACAGTACCCCGTCCATTTCCCTCGATCTCAAGCCCTCCGCCGGCCAGCAGGCAGTCGCTGACGAGCCTCTGGATTCCGAAGCGATGATGGATCGCGCCATCGAAGGCGCGGTGGTGCGCTCTGTGTTCGGTCACAACGAGCACGGCCGGCGGGCCTTCATGAAAATGATGGGCGCGGGCACCGCGGCTGCCGTTCTGGGCAGTGTGTTTCCAATGGAGAAGGCCAAGGCCGCAGTGAAGGAGTCGCTGGGCAAGCTTGAGAAGACCAAGCTGAATGTTGGTTTCGTGCCGATTACCTGCGCCACGCCTATCATCATGGCTCATCCCATGGGTTTTTATGAGCGTTATGGCCTGGATGTCACTGTCACCAAGACCGCAGGTTGGGCGGTGGCCCGGGACAAGTCCCTGGCCGGCGAATACGACGCCTCACACATGCTCACCCCCATGCCTCTGGCCATGACCATGGGCGCGGGCTCCACACCGGAGCCGTTCATCATGCCGGCGGTTGAGAACATCAACGGCCAGGCCATCGTGCTGCACGTCGACCACAAGGATAAGCGCGACCCCAAACAGTGGAAAGGCTTCAAGTTTGGCGTGCCATTCGAATACTCCATGCACAACTTCCTGTTGCGCTACTACCTGGCCGAGAACGGTATCGACCCGGACAAGGACGTGCAGATCCGTGTGGTTCCGCCACCCGAGATGGTTGCCAACCTGCGTGCCGGTAACCTCGATGGCTACCTGTCTCCGGACCCGTTCAACCAGCGTGCCGTGTGGGAGAAGGTCGGCTTCATCCACATGCTGACCAAAGACATCTGGGAAGGCCACCCATGCTGCGCTTTTGCCTGTAGCAAGCAGTTCGCCACCCAGAACCCGAACACCTACGGCGCCCTATTGCGCGCCATCATCGACGCGACGCAGTACTCGAACAATCCGGATAACCGTAAGGAAATCTCTGAGGCCATCGCGCCGAAGAACTATCTGAACCAGCCGGTACCGGTGATTCAGCAGGTGCTGACCGGCTACTACGCCGATGGCCTTGGCGAGGTGAAAGATGTACCGGACCGTATCGATTTCGACCCGTTCCCGTGGCACTCCATGGGCGTGTGGATCCTCACCCAGATGAAGCGCTGGGGTTATATCGAGGGTGATGTGGACTACAAGGGCATTGCCGAGCAGGTCTACCTGGCGAGCGAGACTGGCAAGATCATGGAAGAACTGGGTTATACCGCCCCGGACAAGACCTACAAGACTCACACCATCATGGGCAAGACGTTCGATTCTGACCGTGCCGAAGAGTACGCACGCAGCTTCGACATCGGGAGGGTGTAACCATGGCTTCCCTGAACGTCCGGGCAGCACTGCTGTCGGTGTCGTTCCTGATTCTGGCCCTGGGGCTCTGGGAAATGGCAACCCAGCCCCCGGAGGCCCAGACAGGACTGACCGAATACGAAATGCTGATGGGTGGTGTGGAGCAGGAATCCCGAGTGCCGCCACCCTCGGCGGTGATCAAGCTGGCCTGGGCGGAGTTGTCTGATCCGTTCTATGACGCCGGCGCCAACGACAAGGGTATCGGCATCCAGTTGGCCTATTCGGTGTACCGGGTACTGACTGGCTACCTGGCGGCCATGGCGATCGCCTTGCCTGTCGGCTTCCTGATCGGCATGTCGCCGCTGATGTACAAGGCCCTGAACCCGTACATCCAGGTGCTGCGGCCGATCTCGCCGCTGGCCTGGATGCCCCTGGCCCTGTTCATCATCCAGGACTCGGATGCCTCGGCCATCTTCGTGATCTTCATCTGCTCGATCTGGCCGATGTTGCTGAATACCGCCTTTGGCGTGGCCAACGTGAGGCAGGACTGGGTCAATGTGGCCCGCACCCACGAACTCGGGCCCCTGCGCACCGCTATTACCGTGATCCTGCCGGCCGCCGCACCCACCATTCTGACCGGTATGCGAATCTCCATCGGCATCGCCTGGCTGGTCATCGTGGCCGCGGAGATGCTCGTGGGCGGCACTGGCATTGGCTACTACGTGTGGAACGAATGGAACAACCTGGATCTGGCCAGTGTGATCTTCTCCATCCTGATGATCGGGGTGGTAGGCATGCTGCTCGACCTGGCCCTGGGCAAGGCCCAGAAACTGGTGGAATACAAAGAATGAGCGGCCCGGCACCGGTTACCGGTGCCGGCCTCAACCCTCCGAATGGAGACCTGTTATGAGTAAACCATTTCTGGAAGTAGATGGTCTGTCCAAAGTCTACCCGGACGGCCAGGGCGGTGAACTGACCGTCTTTGAGGATATCCGCTTTGCCCTGGAGAAAGGCGAATTCGTCTGCATCATCGGCCACTCCGGTTGCGGTAAATCCACCATCCTGAATGTGCTGGCAGGCCTGGATGAGGCCAGCGCCGGCAACGTGGTGATGAATGGCAAGGAAATCAAAGGCCCCGGCCTTGAGCGCGGCGTGGTGTTCCAGAACTACAGCCTGCTGCCCTGGAAAACCACGCTGAACAACATCGTGTTTGCCGTGCGCGCCCGCTGGCCCGAGTGGTCCAAGGAAAAGGTAAAAGAGCACAGCGAACGCTACCTGAAGATGGTGGGTCTGGATCACGCCCTCAACCGCAAGCCGTCCCAGCTATCCGGTGGCATGCGTCAACGGGTGAGTATCGCCCGGGCCTTCGCCACCCAGCCGGAACTGCTGCTGCTGGACGAACCCTTCGGTGCGCTGGACGCCCTTACCCGCGGTGTGATTCAGGACGAGCTGGTGAAAATCTGGGAAGAAACCCGCCAGACCGTGTTCATGATTACCCACGATGTGGACGAAGCCATCCTGCTCTCCGACCGCATCTTTCTGATGTCCAACGGCCCCAACGCCCGCATCGCCGAAAGCGTGAAGGTGGACATTCCGCACCCGCGGGCCCGGGCCACCATCTTCCAGAACCCGGCCTACCACAAGACCCGGGACTACCTGGTGGACTTCCTGGTCAACCGAAGCGGCTCGGCTCTGCCGGAAAAAGACGGTACCCCGAAAATCGTCGAACCCGCCAAAGGTGCTGCCCGGTCAACACCAGCGTCTGCCGAATCTGATACCGAATCCGAATCTGAAACTGCCGCTCGCGCGGTGAATGCCTGAAATCTGGAGCAAATAGAGGAAACAGCCATGATGAACAAAGAACTGATGACCGCAAAAATCCTGGAAGCCAAAGTGTCCAAGGGCATAACCTGGGAATCCATCGCCGAAACCATCGGCATGTCTCCGGTATTCACCACCTCAGCGGCCCTGGGTATGAACAGCCTCACCGAAGACAAGGCCTTCGCCCTGTGCGAAATCCTCGGTCTTGATAAGCCGGTGGCAGAGGCCCTGCAGGTATGCCCCAAGAAAGCCTGGGACGGTGCCGTTCCGCAGGATCCGCTGATCTATCGTTTGTACGAGGTGGTGGGTGTGTACGGCGATACCATGAAAGAACTGATCCATGAGAAATTCGGCGACGGCATCATGAGTGCGATCGATTTCACCATGGACATCGAGAAGGAAGAGAATCCGAAGGGCGACCGCGTTGTGGTTACCATGAACGGGAAGTTCCTGCCTTACAAAGCCTGGTAACCATTTCGCCAGAAACTTCGGAGGGGCCCGCCTTTGTAGCCTTTTGGTTGAGGGGCGGGCTTGCGGGGTGGCAGGTGGAGTTTTTCTTGGAAAAAGCAACTCGCTGCGCTCAGACATCTTTTTCCGGCGAAAAATCCACCTACCACCCCGCGCCGACGTGCAAGACGGGTTCACCAAGTTAAAGACTTTTTGGTGTCTTGTTCTTTGGACATATGTTGTTGCCCGTCGGTAGGGGGTGGGGGTATTTTTTCTGACAGGGAAAAGGTGTCTGAGCGCAGCGAGTTCTTTTCCCCGAAGAAAAAATACCGCCACCCGCGTACCTGCCCGCCAGACCGAAGGCTACGAAAAGACTCTGCCCGCCAAATCTCAGGCCGAACGGATCACAACTCCGAACTTAGGCCGAACGAGACCGGGCCAAAGATCCAGCCGCGAGGGCAACCTCGGCAACCGTATGCAGCTTCTCCAGTTGCGACTGCAACATGGCAATCGGCCGCGTGCCTTCCAGGGTGAGTGCAATGTTCAAATGCTCGCCGGCGGTTTCAACCGCCATGGTGGCAATCCGGAACCCGCGGATGCGGACCACCTGGCAGAGTCGCTCCAGGGCGGCGGCTTCGTGGGTCATGCGGCAGTTGATGGTGTAGCTGGGTGTCGAAGGTTGGCTTTGCGGGTTCATGCAACTTGCTCCTTGCTGGCTTTGGCGGTGCGGGCGGTTTCGTCGATCATGTCTGTGTTGCTGGCGCCGGGTTTGACGATGGGCCAGACGTTTTCTTCCCGGCTGATGGCCACGTGCAGCAGCATCGGCCCGTTGTAGGCCAGGATGGTTTCGATGCCGCGGCGGATCTGGTCGGTGCGTTCGATATGCAGGGCCGGGATGTCGAAGGCGCGGGCCATGGCCACGAAGTCGGGGTTGTCGTCCAGATTTATCTGGCTTTCCCGGTTGTTGTAGAACAGTTCCTGTTGCTGGCGGACCATGCCAAGGCACTGGTTGTCCATGACGATCAGTTTTACCGGCAGGTTGTAGCGGCGGATGGTGGCCAGTTCCTGGGCGTTCATCATGAACGAGCCATCACCGGTCACGTTGATGACGGTGCTGTTGCGATCCGCAAACTGGGCGCCGATGGCGGCGGGCAGGCCGAAGCCCATGGTGCCGAGGCCGCCACTGGTGAGGTGGTGGCGCGGGTGGTCGAACTCGTAGTGCTGGGCCACCCACATCTGGTGCTGGCCAACGTCGCAGGCGATCACGGTGTCGTCCGGGGCAATCCGGGAGAGCTGGCGGATGAAGGCCGGGCCGGTGATCGGCGCCAGGGGCTCTTCATTGTCGGCAGCGTGGAAGCCACCGGTGGTGTACCAGGTGCGGCACTGTTTCTGCCAATCACTGATGGCCAGTGGGTCAGTCTGCAATGCATCCGCCAGTGATTTCAGGATGTTGTTCAGATCACCACGGATGGCCAGATCGGCGTCGCGCAGTTTATTGATTTCGGCGGCGTCGGCATCGATGTGGATCATCCTGGCGTTGGCGGCGAAGCCATCCAGTTTGCCTGTGGCCCGATCGTCCAGACGGGCGCCGATGACCAGTAACAGGTCGCACTCGTCTACAGCCTTGTTGGCGGCTCGGGAGCCGTGCATTCCCAGCATGCCCAGGTTGTAAGGGTTGTGTTTGCCGGGGTTGCCAATGCCCTTCAGCGTGACAACCGCAGGCAGTGCGGAGGATTCGGCAAAGGCCCGGAAGCAGTCCTCGGCGTGGGCCAGGCTGATGCCGCCGCCGCTGTAGAGCAGGGGCTTGCGGGCGTCGCGTAACATGGCCAAGGCTTGCGTCAGGTCTGGAGCGGCTGTTTCACGGGGCTCAGGTTGGGGGCAGGGCGCTTCGGCCACTTCGGTCAGCAACAGGTTTTTGGGGATATCAATCCAGACCGGTCCGGGACGACCGCTCTCGGCCAGTTCAATCGCCTCTTCCATGATGGCGGGCAGGCTGTTCGCATCGTCGATCAGGTAGCTGTGTTTAACGATGCCCAGGGTCATGCCCAGTACGTCGGTTTCCTGGAAGGCGTCGGTGCCGATCAGGCCCGAAGGGACCTGGCCCGTGATGACCAGCATGGGAATGGAATCCCGGTGGGCGTTGGCAACGCCGGTGATCAGGTTGGTGGCGCCTGGGCCCGACGTGGCAATGCAGACGCCCAGATTGCCACTGGCCCGGGCGTAGCCGTCTGCCGCCAGGGCGCAGCCCTGTTCATGGCGACACAGCACGTGCTCCACGCCCACATCGTCCACAAGCGCGTCGTAAAGCGGCATGATGCAGCCGCCCGGATACCCGAAAACCGTGCTGATGTTGTGGCGGTGGAACGCTTCAAGAATGTGCTGTGCGCCGTTCATGGTCGTTTTTCCCTTTTCTTTTGCCGTAAAAAAAGAAACCCCCGGGACCTTTCGGTGCCGGGGGTTTCTGGTGTTTTGTCAGGTTTGTCGCTATCTCACCCGCTTGTCCACACAGAAGCCCCCGGACGGTACCACGACCACCAGGACGAGCTTCACAAGGACAATCACTGCGTTGAGATTCATAAAATCGACAGTCTGCTCTGAATTCGTAAAAAGATTCTGTGTAGAATCTACCCCACGTTTTTAGCCGGATGCAACCGTTATTTGCCGGTTTTTTATGTCACCCTTCGCTTCAGGAACAGTGAGCATTCAATGACGAAAGCAAAATGGGGTTCTCTTGGACTGTCACTTCTGATCGTGATCGCGCTGGTGGTCTGGATGGCGACTGGCGAGGTGAAGGTGGCCAGTGACGAGGCTCCGGAGCGCGAGGATAGCGTCGATGGTCAGCTCACAATGGTGCAGGTGGAAACCCTGACGGCACGGCTTCATGAGCCGGGTCTGATGCTGCAGGGCCAATTGGAACCCTGGAGTTCGGTGATGCTGAGTTCCCAGGTGCCCGGCCGGGTGGAATCCCTGGCTGTGAGTCTCGGTGAGCAGGTCCGGCAGGGACAGAAGCTGCTTACGATATCCGATGAAGGGCGGAGTGCTGCGGTTTTGCGCTGGCAGTCCCGGGTTCGGAAACTGGAAGCGGACCTGGTGGCTGCGCGTCGGCTCCGCGCCAATAACCTCGCCTCGGAATCCCAGATTCTGAGCCTGGAAAGTGAGCTTGCTGCCGCTGAAGCGGAGCTGACCGGTGTACGGCAGTCAGTCAGCCATCTCACCCCAGAGGCGCCTTTTGACGGCATCATCAACAGCAAATCGGTGGATACCGGCGATCTGGTGCAGGTGGGATCACCCCTGTTTCAGCTGGTGAGGGTGGATCGCCTTAAGGCCACCGCGCAGATTCCCCAGCAATCGGTCGGTGACGTGGCACCCGGCCAGGCGGTTCGTGTGGACTTGCTGGATGGCAGTCGTCTTTCTGGCGTGGTGACCTTTGTGGCCAGCGCTGCCTCGCCCGAAACCCGGAGTTTTGCGGTGGAGATCGCGGTGGAGAACCCGGATCGCAAACGGGTGGCCGGTGGCAGCGCCAGCCTGCGGGTAGCATTGCCGGAGGTAAAAGCGATGTTTATCTCACCCGCGTACCTGTCGCTCGGTGATGACGGTCGCCCCGGTGTGAAATATGTGAACGGTGAGAACCGTGTGGAGTTCGGTAATGTGAAACTCCTGAGCGTCTCTACCGAGGGCGCCTGGGTCACTGGGTTGCCGGATGAAATCCGCCTGATTACCCGGGGTGGTGGTTTCGTGAGTACCGGGGAACAGGTTGTGCCGGTCGACGTCGCCGAAGACAGGGGCTAGACCGCATGCGCACACTGATCTTTGCCGCCATTGATCGAAGCCGGACCACGTTGCTGACGTTGTTGTTCCTCATTCTCGGCGGGATTGCCGCCTTTCAGACTATCCCGAAGGAAGCCAACCCCGACGTCACCATTCCGATGATTTATGTCTCCATGACCCTGGATGGTATCAGCCCGGAGGACGCCGAGCGTCTGTTGGTGCGGCCCATGGAGCAGGAGCTGCGTTCGCTTGAGGGCATCAAGGAAATGCGCGGTACAGCCTCGGAAGGGCATGCCTCGGTGATGCTGGAGTTTGATGCCGGGTTTGATCCGGACAAGGCGCTTCAGGACGTGCGGGAGAAAGTGGATACCGCCCGCACCAAGCTGCCCCAGGAGGCGGATGAACCCAGAGTAAACGAAATCAACGTGTCCCTGTTCCCGGTGCTGTCCGTGGGACTGTCCGGCCCCTTGTCAGAGCGGGAGCTGATAACCATCGCCCGACGGTTCCAGGATGCCATTGAATCCATTCCGGAAGTCCTGGAGGTGGAGATTGGTGGCGATCGTGAAGACCTGCTGGAAATCGTGGTGGATCCCCAGGTGTTGGAAAGCTACGGCATTGATTTTGATCAGTTGGCTTCCCTGGTGACCCGCAACAACCAACTGGTGGCGGCAGGTTCTCTGGATACTGGCAATGGTCGCATGGCGCTGAAGGTGCCCGGAGTCATCGAGACTGTCGAAGATGTGATGTCCATGCCAGTCAAGGTGGATGGTGACACGGTGGTCACGTTTGGCGACGTCGCCATGCTCCAGCGCACCTTCAAAGATCCCACCGGCTTTGCCCGCATCAATGGTGAGCCTGCGCTGGTGTTGGAAGTGTCCAAACGCTCGGGTGCCAACATCATTGAGACCATAGCCCAGGTTCGTGAGTTGATTGAGCAGGCCAGACCGGAGCTGCCGGACTCCCTGGAAGTACGCTACATCATGGATCAGTCCGAAGAAGTGCGGGATATCCTCAGTGATCTACTGAACAACGTACTCACTGCCATCGTGCTGGTTCTGATTG
This sequence comes from Marinobacter sp. BW6, assembly GCF_008107725.1. Lineage (GTDB taxonomy): Bacteria > Pseudomonadota > Gammaproteobacteria > Pseudomonadales > Oleiphilaceae > Marinobacter. Next base: position 186,212 of record NZ_VIRN01000061.1, on the reverse strand, counting down.
TGGTGATCGCCGCCATGGGGCCGCGTTCGGCGGTTATGGTGGGGCTGACCATTCCCGGTGCCTTCCTCACCGGCATCCTGGTGATCTGGAGCATGGGGCTCACACTCAATATCGTGGTGCTGTTCAGTCTGATTCTGGTGGCGGGCATGCTGGTAGATGGTGCCATTGTGGTGTCTGAGCTGGCGGACCGGAACCTGTCGGAGGGGCAGACGGTAAAGCATGCCTGGGCCGAGGCCGCCAGTCGCATGGCCTGGCCCATTATTGCTTCGACCGCAACCACGCTGGCGGTGTTTGTGCCGCTGCTGTTCTGGCCCGGCGTGGTTGGGGAGTTCATGAAGTTCCTGCCGCTGACCGTCATCATCTGCCTGATTGCTTCCCTCGCCATGGCGCTGGTGTTTCTGCCCGTATTGGGGAGTACCAGTGGGGGGCGGCGGGCGCGGCAGGGCCACTCGTCGGGCCGCCTGATGCAGGGCTATAGGCGGGTATTGGCACTGCTGCTAAGGTCACCGGGGCTGACGTTGATTGGCGTGCTCTGTGTGATCGCAGTGATTTATGCCGCCTATGCCCGCTTCAACCATGGGGTTGAGTTCTTCCCCAGTGTGGAACCGGATTCGGCCCAGGTTCAGGTGAGGGCGAGGGGCGATCTTTCGGTGTGGGAGCGGGATGCGATTGTCCGTGAGGTGGAACAGCGGCTTCGTGGCATGCCCGAGGTGAAGGCCCTTTACGCCCGCTCGATGGTCCAGGCCAGCTCGCAGCTGGCGCCGGATGTGATCGGCGTTCTCCAGTTCCAGTTTACCGACTGGTTCACCCGGCGCCCGGCGAGTGCGATTCTGGAGGACTTCCGCGACATGACGTCCGATATTCCGGGCATTGAACTGGAATTCCGCAAGCAGGAGGGTGGGCCCGCAGAAGGCAAACCGATAGAGCTCCAGGTGAGCAGCCGGGAGGCGAACAGTCTCAATGGCTACGTGGACGAAATCAAAGATCGCATGCGGGAGCTCGGTGGCTTCGTGGACATTGAGGACGACCGCAGTCTTCCGGGCATCGAGTGGCGGCTGCAGGTGGACCGGGAAGCCGCAGCACGCTTCGGGACCGATATTCTGGGTATCGGCAGTGCCGTGCGTCTGGTGACAAACGGTTTGAGGCTCGCCACCTACCGCCCGGAAGACGTGCGGGATGAGGTCGACATTGTGGTGCGGGTGCCCAACAACTGGCGGGAACTGGACCATCTTCAGCGGCAAACCATTCACACTCCCCGCGGCCAGGTTCCCCTGTCGGAATTTGTCGATCTTCGACCCGGCGACAAAACCAACAGTATTGTCCGGGTGGATGGCCAGCGTACGGTCACCATCAAGTCTGATTTGGCCGAGGGCCGTCGCGTGGATGAGTTGCTGCGATCACTGCAGGCAGAAATGCCGGAGCCGCCGGCGGGCATTTCGCTGAAGTTTGCCGGTGAAAATGAAGACCAGCAGCAGGCATCCAACTTCCTTGCCACAGCCTTTCTGGTGGCCATCGGGCTGATGCTGCTGATACTGGTGACCCAGTTCAATTCGCTGTACCAGACTTTCCTGATTCTCTCTGCGATTGTGCTATCGACGGCCGGAGTATTGCTGGGCCTGTTGGTGAACGGTCAGTCGTTCGGCATTGTAATGGTAGGCATGGGTACGATTGCGCTGGCTGGCATTGTGGTGAACAACAACATCATTCTGATCGATACCTACAACCAGATGCGCAAGGACGGTATTGAGGCCTATGAGGCCGCCCTGGAGACCGGTTGCCTGCGTCTGCGGCCTGTTCTGCTCACAGCAATCACAACCGTGCTGGGCCTCACGCCCATGGTTCTGGGGGTGAATGTGGACCTGTTGACGCCCTCGCTGGGCCTGGGCGCACCGTCAACCCAGTGGTGGACCCAGCTGTCCAGTGCCATCGCCGGCGGACTGGCGTTTGCGACCGTGCTGACGTTGTTGCTTACGCCAGCTTTGCTGGTGCTGGGTAATCGGGCTGGCCAGACCTTCGGGAGGCTGACCAGCCGGTTCCGTAGCGCTTAGTGCCTAATGCTTGATGCGGTTTGCCAGTTCCTGCGCCCGGGTTGCCATGGCCTCGAGTTCGGGCACGGTGCGCAGGTTGTTCTCAGCCACTTGGTGCATGGCCTCTGAGGTTTCAGCCACATCCGTGACATTGCGGTTGATGTCTTCACAGACACTGGTCTGCTCTTCGGCTGCGGTGGCTACTTGCGTTGTCGCATCATTGATGCTGCCCATCCGTCGGTTGATCTCCGCCAGGGTGGCACGCACCGCTTCAACCGCCTCACTGCTTTCCTGAGCCACAACGCCGGAGGCCTGCATGAATTCGGTGGCATCCCGCGAGGCCCCACTGATAGCACCGATAATCTGGTCGATCTCTACGGTTGCTTCCTGGGTTTTGGCTGCCAGATTGCGGACTTCATCGGCAACCACGGCAAAGCCGCGACCGGCGTCGCCTGCCCGGGCCGCCTCGATGGCGGCGTTCAGCGCCAGCAAGTTGGTCTGGTCCGCGATCTCCCGGATAACCTGCATGACGTCGCCGACCTTCTTACCATCACTGGCAAGCTGATTGACGATGTCGGCCGAGTTCCGGATCTGGTCGGTGAGCCGGCGCATGCTGTCTACCGCTTTGTTGATCTGCGAATCGGCCGTAGCGGTTTCATCCGACGTCTGACCGACTTCGGTGGCCACCGACGCTGCGTGACTGGCCACGTCTTCGGCGGTAGCGGACATTTCGTTCATGGCTGTGGCAATCTGTTCGATGCGCTGGTGGGCCAGGTCGGACTGGCTGACCACGCTATCGGCGTTCTGGCGGATCAACTCACCGGTATCGTTCAGTTGTCGGGCGTTCTCGCTCAGTTGGGTACCGGTATCGCCGAGGAAACGGTGCAGTCTTCGGGCGGCATCGGCGAGTTGCCCCAGTTCGTCAGCGCGTTGCATCGTGACCGGATCGGATAGGTCGCCTTCGCCCAGACGGGAGATCTGTGAGGTGAGTTTCTGCGCCGGCCGGACCACACCCGACAGCAGAATCATGATCAGGGCGATGGTGCCAAGGACGATGGCGGCGATCAGAAGACCTGCCACCATCCAGCTGCGCTCGGTGACCACCGTGTTCAGGGTTTCGGCCCTGGCAAGGCTGTCTTCCCGAACCGCGGTTGCGGCATCTTCAATCAGTCTGGCGGGCTCCCGGTCGATACCCTGTACCGCGGCATCGCCCGCGTTCGGATCAAAGCCGGAGCGGCTGAATGCCTTGAACCCTTCACGGTAGGCCCGTCCCATTGTCCGGTGGGCCTGTTTGAAATCAGACATCAGGGTTTTTGCCTCGGGCTCCTGGATGCGGGGAATCAGGTCATCAAGCTGACTCTGAATCGATGCCTCGCGTTCCTGGAACCGATTCCAGTATTTTTCCAGCTGATCCGGGTCTGATCCCCGGATGAGGACGTTTTTCCACTCCTGAACCTGTGTTTTGAAGTCAGAGAGCACATCCTGGGCTTCGAGCGCGCTGACCATCCTGGTGCTGACGAGATCATTGAAGTCATCTTTGACTTTCAGCGAGAAGTTCAGGTAAATGACAGCCACGGCAGCAACAATCAGGTTCGCTGTGAGGACAATCAGGAGAACCCGGTTAAGAATACTTTTGGAATACCAGCTCATTGATATTTCCCGAGAAGGTTGAGGGTGACAGATCTTGTGTGGCGGTTTTTAGTATGTGGTCATTGGTATGTCGGCATGACAACTAAAACCATGAGACTTTATTTTCATCAGTTTATGAATTTTTTGTGACAGGCGTGTGATGAGCAATCCTCTTAGGGTTCTATACCGGGACGATCACCTTCTTGTGGTCCACAAACCGGCGGGGCTGCTGGTTCACCGGAGCCCCATCGACAAACATGAAACCGAGTTTGCTCTGCAATATGCCCGGGCTCTTAACGGGGGGCAGCACGTTTATCCGGTGCACCGCCTGGACCGTCCGACCTCCGGTATCCTGGTGTTTGCCAGGGACAGCGATACGGCCCGCACGCTGGGTATGGCGATGATGGCCGGCGAGGTGGCAAAAACCTACCTGGCCATGGTGCGCGGCTGGCCGCCGGAGCAAGGGGGGATTGATTATCCCCTAAGAGAGGAACCGGAGGACCGACGCCTGAAGGGTGAGGAACAGCCGGTGCGGGACGCTCTCACTTACTACCGCACACTGGCGACTACCGAGATACCCGTAAAGATCGAAAAATACCCGAGCAGTCGCTACGCCGTTGTCGAATTGTGCCCGAAAACAGGTCGGAAGCATCAGCTACGCAGGCACATGAAGCATATCAACCACCCGATTATTGGCGATGCCAATCACGGACGGGGCCGACACAACCGTTATTTTGCCGAACGTTTCGGGCAGGGGCGTTTGATGCTGGCGGCCACGCGCATGGCCTTCCGGCACCCCGGTTCGGGTGAGTCAATGACAATCAATGCCTTACCCGAAGCGAGCTTTCTTGAGGTGTTGTCGGTATTTCCAGGGTTTGAGTTGACGGATCAACCAGTAAAATAGCGGCTGATAAATTCCGTGTACGGGAGCGGTTTGCTGTAACGGTATCCCTGAAGGTAGTCGCAGCCTTTTTCGAAAAGCCAGGCCTCATGGGCGCCAGTTTCTACCCCTTCCGCAACGACCGACAGGCCAAGCCCCCTGGCCAGACCAATGATTGATAGGGTAATGGCGCAATCGTCTTCATCATCCGGCAGATTTTTGATGAATGATCGATCGATCTTGATCCGGGAGAAGGGCAGGCTTTTGAGCCGGGACAGCGATGAGTAACCGGTGCCGAAATCATCAATGGCAAGCTCGGCGCCAGACTCCACCAGCTGTTCCAGAACCCGACCGATCACGCTGAAATCGCCCTGGATCGAGTCTTCCGTCACTTCAAACTGTAGGGCACTGACCGGCATATCCTGGTTATTGCAGATCTCCTTTACCAGCTCCGGCAATTCGGGGACCAATACCTGCTCGGCTGAGAGGTTGACGGAGATGGTAGGCAATGGAATGTTCCGGTCTCTTGCCCCACGCCAGTGTGCGCAGACGTTTTTGAGTACACAGGCTCCCAGTTCATACATGAGCCCGGCGCTGCGGGCCACGTCGAGAAATTCAATCGGAGAAAGCCAGCCGCGCTGCGGATGCTGCCAGCGAACCAGTGCCTCTGCGCTTTCCAGCTGTGTTCCCGTGCGGTCCATGATTGGCTGGTAGAAGACATCCAGGCCATTGGTTTTGAGGGTTTCCCGCAGTTCGTTTTCCAGCGCAAATCGGGAGCGCGCTGTCATCTGGATTTCCGAATCGAACAGGGTCGAACGGTCCCGGCCCTGCCTTTTGGCATGGTACATGGCGGCTTCGGCGCCTCGAAGAAGTTCCTCGGGTTCATGACAGTCACCGGGGAAGTGGCAGATGCCCATACTGGCACTGACGTTCAGGTCCTGGTCGGATACCCTGATCGGCTGGCGGATCCGGGTTTGGATTTCCTGGGTTACTTCATCAAGGAAGCTGGGCAGGGTGTAGTTGCGGATCACCAGAGCAAATTCGTCCCCTCCAATCCGGGCCAGAAAATCCTTGCCTGCCAACTGGATCTCTTTAAGCCGCTGGCCGATGTCGGCAATGACCTGATCGCCGGCTTGGGGGCCCAGGCCGTCGTTGATGGTTTTCAGGCGATCCACGTCGATCCAGAGCAGTGCCAGGCTGCCGGTGCCGCGACGTTTGATCTTGCCCACCAGATGCTCTATCCGGTCGCGGAGGGAGTCGATGTTGGCAAGACCGGTGAGGGAATCATAGTGGCGCACGTACTCCAGGGCGCGTTTGGATCTCAGCCACGCTTCGTGGGTATTGATCAGGCTGATGGTGTCAGCGATCGCAACAGCCAGTGAGATATCCGGGACAGACCACTCCCTGCATACATCCGACTCGAGGCAAATAACTCCGCTGAGTTGTTCGCCGTCGAAAATCGGCGCATCCAGCATGGAATGGATATTCTGAACAGACAAATAGTCGCTGGTGAATGAACGGGTGCGGATATCATTGCGGGCATCGTCCACGGCAATGACCCGTTCTTCCGTGATCGCGCGGAAGTATTCGGGGTGGTCCGAACGGTACAGGTTGAATTCTGCGCCATTGTCCGCCATGCAGCTATTGCGGTTGGGCTGCTGTTTGTCGTGCAGCCACTCGCAAGTGATTCGATCTCGTTCCGGAGGAAATAGCCAGACACTCGCTCGTTTTAGACTCAACAGGCGGGTACACAGCTCCATGAGGGCTGCCAGTTTCTGGGGGCGCGGCATCTCGATAAAGCTGGTGTTATGGCTCAACTCCATCAGTGCCTTGTGATGGGTCACAAGAACTTCACTGTCACGCATGGCCGGGCTCAATGAGTTGTCCCTTTAATTGAAATACGAACGGCCCTGGGTCTCGGTTTGCTATAGAGTTCAGGTGATCCCTGAGCTTCCTAAAGAATATGACATCTGTTTTTATAAGTGTCCAACTTCAGATGCTGTTGGCCGGTGTATTCGCTAAGTTGTGGTCTTCTTGGGTCGTGTTTTGCTGATAGAAATCGCATATCAGTGGCCAGGGATGCTCAGCTTCCAGGGTGTAGGCAATATTCAGGAGCGTGCGCTCACCTCCGTGACGCCCCATGAACTGGACGGCCACCGGCAGCTGATCGGGCGTGTGCCCCATGGGTATCGAAATTGCCGGTGCGCCAGTGGCATTGGCCAGCGGGGTGAAGCTGACATAGTGGCGCAGCCGCTCGAACAGGGTTTCGAAGGGCACATCGGGGCTGAGGTGGCCAAGGGTAGGTGTTGTATGGCCAAGCACAGGCGTGAGCACCGCATCAAAGCCGGCCATGGCGTGGGCGTAGTCGTGCCATGACCGTTTGAGCCGCCAGAGCGCGGTGGGCAGTCGCCAGAACTGTCGCCGGAACATCTTGTCCAGCCCGTTGGTCAGGCCGTCTGTCCGGTGCTTGTCGAAGTCCGGGTGGAGCAGTTTTCTGCCGTTGGCCCTGATGCCGAAGGCAAGCAGTGCCCAGTAGAGGGCGAAATCATCTGGGAAAGCGCTGTGCACCGGAACGGGAACAGGCTCGATGCGGTATCCCAGTTTTTCCAGTCTGAGCGCGGTTTCTTCGACAGTCTGGCGGGTGATGTCATCGGTTTTGTGGCCATTGATGGAGTCCAGTACCAGACCGATTCTCAGGGGTTGCCCCGACGGGCCCTCGATTTTGCCAACCGGCGGCAGCTTTGGATTCCGATAATAACTCTCGGCCTGGTCGAAGAAGTTGGCGGTATCCCGCACCGAGCGAGTCACCACGCCTTCACTGATAATGTTGATGGGCAGGGAAGCGGCTGCCTCGTTGTCTATCAACCGTCCTCTCGTGGGTTTCAGGCCTACCAGACCGCAGCAGGCGGCCGGAATGCGGATGGAGCCGCCGCCGTCATTGGCATGGGCAACAGGAACCACACCAGCGGCTACCAGCGCCGCTGAACCACCCGAGGAGGCGCCCGATGAATAGGCCAGATTCCACGGGTTGCGTGTAGCCGGCCCATGGGCAGGTTCAGTGGTAGCGTTGAATCCGAACTCCGGCAGGGTACTTTTGCCCAGACACAGGAAACCTTGGGCCAGCATTTGTCTGGCGAACGGGCTGGTATCGGCTGCCGTGGCCTCGGGCACCGCGAGGGAACCATGGCAAGTGGCCAGTCCTTCCACGTTGGTATTGTCTTTGACGTAGGTTGGAACGCCCCGGAACAAGGGTAGGGCAACGGTTTCCTCTGTCGCATCCAGTACTGAGGCTGTGTGGATGGCGTCGTTATAGTTCTCCGAGGCTACACCATGGATCAGAGGCTCGGCGGCTCGTGCCCGCGCGATGGCGGCCCGGGTAAGTTCTGTAATCGATATATCCCGGCGGCGGATTTTTTCGGCCAGTGCAGTGGCGTCATCCCGCCCCATAGCGTCGTTACGGAATACATGGCAAGACTGCGGGGCTTCAGGGATGGCCATAAAGAATCTCCGGGAAAATTATCCAAATACTCTAATTCATTTAAAAACGTGATGACATGTCATTTTAGGTAGGTTGGGGTTTGGCCGTTCGAAGTCCCGGCAAGGGCTCTTTTCACAGACCTTTACAGGTAATAAGCTGTTGGTCTTAATCCGTTGTAAGCGATCCCGATGGACTCTATTGAACTCCTTGTACGCCACTTTCTCGGCATTTTCTTCCTGATGATCGGTCTGCAGTTTGCTGGCCGAAGCCTCGGTCTTTATCAGCGTATGCATTTTTCGCACATCAACTATGGTGAGCGGGGAAGTGCGCCCTGGTGGCATCGACATATCTTCAATGTGTTTCGGGCGCTCATTCTGGGCATTTGCGTGGTGCGGATATTTGCGGACATAGATGGGGGGCTGGGGGTTTTTGATTCGCTCTATTTCTGGCCGGTTTTACTACTTGGCATGCTTTTACTGTTAGCCTCGTTCATTGCCGTGAATTACCTGCAGGCCTTCATGCATGACGACTGGCGCTCCGGCATTGACCCTCGCAAGGATCAGCGCAAGCTGCTAACACACGGGCCTTTCGGTCGCTCCCGAAACCCGGTGTTCCTGGCAGTGATGACAGGGCAGTTCGGGTTTTTCCTGGCCCTGCCCAGTGTGTTTTCCCTGGTGTGCCTGGTGGCAGGTGTGCTGGTGATTACCCGCCAGGCCCGTGAGGAAGAGAAGGCGTTGGCGATCAAATTCGGGGAAGATTTTGAGCGCTACCGGATGCGGGTGCCCCGCTGGTTCTGATCCGGTAACGCTATTGGGAGACAGGTCTTACGCGGACTTTTTCCGGGCTTCCTTGATTACATCGTAGGCATGACTGATTTCGCGGGTGCGTTCCTCCGCCATTTCCCTCATGCTCTCGGGTAATCCCCGGCCCGCGAGTTTATCCGGGTGGTTCTCGCTCATCAGCTTACGGTAGGCCTTCTTGAGCTCTTCATCACTGGCTGAAGGCGATACGCCAAGAACCTTGTAGGCATCGCTGATCTGATCCGCGGAGGAGGGCTGGCCACCGCCGGCCCGATTGGTATGGGCACCACGTAGCATGGCTTCCAGCTGGTCCACCTGGCTCTCCGGCAGCCCCAGTCCACGGGCGATTTTCACCAGCATTTCGTGTTCGGCCGGATGCACTTTGCCATCCGCAGCCACGGCCGATACCTGAACCTGCAGGAACATCTGCAGAAACGCCGGCTGGCGACCACTGGCCTGGAGGAACCGGTTCAGTTCGGCATCCAGATCGAAGTCTGGCTCCTTGCCCCGGTTGAAGGCGGCTTTGGCGTTCGCCTTCTGGTCTTCATTCAGGCGGAAGCGCACAAACATGGCTTCGGCCATCTGGATTTCATCCCTGGATATCACGCCGTCTGCCTTGCACAGGGCGCCCATCACCGCAAAGACCGAGTCAATAAAGCCCGACTGGATGCTCTGGAGCTTGCCAATCAGGCGGCGCTTGAGAAGGTTCAAGAGAAAGGCGCCAATCGCCGCACCTATCAGAAAGCCCGGGAATTTGCCAAAGGCGTAGCCAATCAGACCGCCAATTATGATTGCAAACAGCATTAATAAGTCCTTAACAGGAATGAATCAGCCCATAGAATATACGTGTTTTTCAGTCCGGCTTCATGAACAGGCTTTCATCGACCTTTTCAAACTTTTCGTAGCTTAGTACGTTGCCGCTTATTTGGTGGGGAAGACTTATGACTCAGGACCTGTTTGGTGATCAGCCACCAGAACAGACTACGGAGCATCTGATGGATGGCGCTGTGGTGCTGCGACAGTTCGCGCTCGCCGATGCTGAATCGCTCCTGGAAGATATTGGCATGGTTACGTCAGAGGCCCCTTTCAGGCACATGAGAACCCCCGGTGGCCACGCCATGTCTGCCGGCATGAGCTGTTGTGGGAAATTGGGCTGGGTTACCGATAGCCGAGGTTACCGGTATCAGGAGGAAGATCCGGAATCCGGCCGAGCGTGGCCTGCGATGCCAGCGGCTTTCCGGGAACTGGCCAGAAGCGCTGCCGAAACCGCAGGTTTTGAAGGGTTCGAGCCAGACGCCTGCCTGATCAACCGATACCAGCCGGGGGCAAAAATGGGGCTGCATCAGGATAAGGATGAGCAGGATTTTACTCAGCCGATCGTGTCGGTCTCACTCGGCTTGCCCATGGTGTTCCAGTTCGGTGGTCTGAAGCGCAGCGAGCGTCCCATTCGGGTGCCACTCGGGCATGGTGATGTCGTGGTTTGGGGTGGCCCCTCGCGGATGCGCTACCACGGTGTGTTGACCCTCAAGGCCGGTGAGCACCCGCTGACCGGCGGGTACCGTTACAACCTGACGTTCCGGCGTGCCAGGTAAGGCATTATTGCAGCCAGGCGACCAACAGCCCGGCTACCAGAGAGAGCACCATGGGGATACCGACCAGCAACCCGGTCTGGCGGTTGCCAACAAACCCGGCCAGCGCTGATTTCACCAAGTTGTTGGTGGCCGCAGCGATCACAATGCCGATCACGGCCGTGCCCATGGCCAGGTTGTTGTTGGACATCCGGGTCAGGGAGAGGGTGATGGCGTCTACATCCGCCACGCCCGAAGTTGCCGCAAGAGCGTAGATGCCGGCGTCGCCCAGCCAGTTTCCCAGAAACTCACCCAGCAGAAGGATGGCCGTCAGTAGCGCACCGAAAACCAGGGCCGAGGTAAGATCCAGCGGGTTCTGGTTGAGTGCTGGCTGACTGACTTCCAGTTGCCGATCGTTTTTTCTCCAGATAACGAGCGCCGGTGCATAGAGAAGGATGGTCATAATGACGACTGGCCAGATCAGGCTGGGCAGCAAATTCGGACTGATGACCAGACAATACACCAGAATACGCGGGAACATGGTGCCGCAGGCAATCAGGATCCCCGTGGCAAACTGGGCATTGAGCTGCGGATTTTTCGACGCCTGGCGGGCGAAATGCAGTGTGAGGGCGGTGGATGAGCTCAACCCGGCGAACAGGCTAGTAAACAGGATTCCCTTGCGGGTGCCGGCCACCCGTATGGCGAAATAGCCGACAAAGGAAATGGAGGCGATCATCACCACCATCCACCAGATTTCCCTGGGGTTCAGAACCCCGCCAGGGCCCATCTTTTCGTTTGGCAGCAGCGGCAGCATGACCACGGAAATCAGCAGCAGCTTGAGCGCGGCATCGAGCTCATGGTCCTTCAGTTTGTTGACCCAGCCGTGAATCTCTTGCTTGTTGTCCAGAATGATTGCCGTCACAACCGCCGCGGCGGTGGCGATGACCGGGTCTACTGCTACCGCTACTGCGCCGAAGCAGAAGGTCAGCACCATGCCAACCATGCCGGTGATGCTGAAGTTGCGGATATGCTCCAGCCGTTCGCTGTAGGCCACGATGGCCATGGCTACCACGCTGACCAACAGTACGGGAAACGCCCATTCGGTGATTTCCTGCGCCAACACCGCGGAGATCCCGCCAAGCAGGCCCACCAGAGCAAAGGTGCGTATGCCGGCAATCCGCTCACCGGATTTCTGTTCCCGGGCATCCCAGCCCCGCTGGAGGCCAATTATGGCGCCAAGGAGAAGCGCAACGGCGAGGTTCAGGGTGGTCTCATTTCCAGCCAGAAACTGGGAAGCAACGTCGTCCATGGGGGTGGTGCAAGCTCCTGTTAACCAATGAATGTTCTGATGATAGCAGTACAGACGAAGGGTCGTTAGGCGTCTAAGAAGATACCGCTAGCCACCTTACTTTCCTGTAAGGGGGCTGATAAGCTTCGCGACCTTTGAATTCGTAGCAAGCTGGAAACACGAAATTATGGTGAATTCCTTAAAAGCCAACTGGCTTTCAAACATTCGTGGCGATGTGCTCGCCGGCATTGTAGTGGCTCTGGCGTTGATTCCGGAAGCCATTGCTTTCTCCATCATTGCCGGTGTCGATCCCAAAGTGGGACTTTACGCCTCTTTCTGTATTGCCGTGATCATCGCCTTCGTGGGCGGGCGCCCGGGTATGATTTCCGCCGCAACAGCCGCCATGGCGGTACTCATGGTGACGCTCGTTAAAGAGCATGGCTTGCAGTATCTGCTGGCAGCGACCTTGATGACCGGTGTTCTGCAACTGGTTGCAGGCTACCTCAAGCTCGGCAGCCTGATGCGCTTCGTGTCACGCTCGGTGGTGACCGGTTTCGTGAACGCCCTCGCCATCCTCATTTTCATGGCCCAGTTGCCGGAGCTGACCAACGTTACCTGGCATGTTTACGCGATGACAGCCGCGGGCCTGGGTATTATCTATCTGTTTCCCTTGCTGCCCGTTGTGGGCAAGGTTCTGCCTTCGCCTCTGGTGTGTATCGTCGTTCTGACGGCAGTTGCCGTGGTTACCGGAATGGATATCCGGACAGTCGGCGATATGGGTGATCTTCCCGATACCCTGCCGGTGTTCCTGTGGCCGGACGTGCCGCTGAACCTCGAGACATTGATGATCATCCTGCCGTATTCCATTCCGCTGGCAATCGTGGGTCTTCTGGAATCCATGATGACAGCGACCATCGTGGACGACCTGACGGACACTACCAGTGACCGTAACCGTGAGTGTAAAGGGCAGGGCATTGCCAACATAGGCTCCGGCCTGATCGGTGGAATGGCCGGTTGTGCCATGATCGGCCAGTCTATTATCAACGTGAAGTCCGGCGGCCGGACCCGGCTTTCCACCCTCACGGCTGGTCTCTTCCTGCTGGTCATGGTGCTGCTATTGGACAGCGTGCTGGTCCAGATCCCCATGGCGGCCCTCGTAGCGGTGATGATCATGGTGTCGATTGGGACCTTCTCCTGGGATTCCATCCGCAATCTGCGTGAGCATCCGCTTTCCACCAACATCGTGATGCTGGTAACCGTTATTGTTGTAGTTGCCACCCATAACCTGGCCTTCGGTGTGCTGGCCGGCGTGCTGCTGGCGGCTTTGTTCTTTGCCAACAAGGTGGGCCACTACATGTTGGTGACCTCCGAGCTGGACGAAACCACTGATACCCGCACTTACCGGGTTGTCGGCCAGGTGTTCTTCAGCTCCTCGGAAAAATTCATGGAATCCTTTGATTTCAAGGAAGCAGTCGATAATGTGGTGATCGACCTGAGTCGCGCGCATTTCTGGGATATCACCGCAGTGGGTGCCCTGGACAAGGCCGTGATCAAGTTCCGCCGTGAAGGCTCGGAAGTTGAGGTGATCGGGCTGAATGAAGCCAGTGCCACAATCGTTGACCGCTTTGGTGTGCATGACAAGCCAGACGCCGTTGACCAGCTGATGGGGCACTGACATGACACAGACCAAGGAATCCAACAGTAATCGCAGCCAAAATAACAATCACAAGGATCACGAAGGCGAGGTTGAGATGTTACGAGTAGTTGCCTGTATTGATGGCTCGCAGGCCGCCCCGGCGGTATGCGACTACGCCGCCTGGGCCAGCAAGCATATGGAAACGCCGATGATGCTGCTGCACGTGCTTGATGAGGAGCGCTACCCGGCGGAGCCGGATCTCGCAGGAAGTATTGGCCTCGGCAGTCGTGAGCAGCTGCTTGAAGATCTGGCAGAGCTGGATCGCAAGCGCGCCAAGTTGGCCCTGGAGCACGGCCATCACATGCTGGACGAGGCACAGAAACGGGTCAGCGAAGCTGGTGTCGGAGAGGTGGTCCAGCGTCAGCGTCACGGCGACCTCACCGAGTCACTGTTGGCGCTGGAGAATCAGACCCGCCTGCTGGTGATGGGTCTGCACGGAGAGACCAGTTCCGAGCGTGACACCCACATTGGCAGCCAGCTGGAAACGGTGATTCGCAGCATGCACCGCCCGATTCTCCTGGTACCGGACGAGTATACCGAGCCCCGCAGCGCCATGCTCGCCTTTGATGGCAGCGCCACGGCATTCAAGGGCGTTGAATTACTGGCTGGCAGTCCCGTTCTGAAAGGTATGCCGTTGCATCTGGTGATGGTTGGACCGGATACCAATGACCGCTGGGAGCAGCTCAAGAAAGCCGAGAAAATGCTGGCAGGGCTGGAATCTGACATCACTGTGGCGATCCGCGCCGGTGATGTGGAGCCCACATTGCACGCTTACCAGGAAGAGCATGATATCGACATACTGGTTATGGGCGCCTACGGGCACTCCCGCATCCGCCAGTTCCTGGTGGGCAGTACCACTACCAGGATGCTTGAAACCGCCAGAAAGCCTCTGGTGGTGCTTCGCTAGGCTACTTCTTTGGACACTTCAGCCAGATAGGCCATCGCTGCGCGGTGGCCTTGCTGATACCCCAGGTCAAGCTTGTTCAGATCTGTCGTCAACCGGCTCACAGGAAAATCCTCCGGTGGCGCGATAATCCGAAGCCGGCAGTCGTCCGGCGGATTTCGAATGAATTCCAACGTCTCGTTGTATCTTTCGCCTCGATGGATTAGCGCCTTGGCAAGTCCCGGTTGCTCCCGAAACATACGCTTGGTGAGCGCCGGAAACGCCAACGGCTTTTTCTCGTAGCCCAGCGGCCGTGAAAGCACGACGGTGATATCCCGTGCACCTCGGCGATAGGCCTCCGCAACCGGAATGGAATCGGCAATTCCACCATCACTCATGGGCTCGTTGTCGACTCTCGGGTAGTCACGGTAGGCCAGGGGAATGGAGCAGGAGGCGGTGAGCACGTCGTGGATGTTCTGGTCGTCGACGGGAAAATACCGGGCCTCACCGGTCATCACCGAAGTGGTTGCCACCCAGAGTTTGGTGGTGCCAGACAAGTAGTGGTCCAGATCAAGTGGCACTTCCTGGTAGGACTGATGCCAGAGCCAGTGAACATCGCACAAATGCCCGCCCTGGAAGAAACGGCCCCAGTTAATAAACTCCGGCCGACAGGCATGGTCGGTAATCACTCTATGATTCCGGCCGTGATGGCCGCAGAGGTAACCAATCAGGTTGGTTGAGCCGGCGGAGACGCCCCAGGCTTCCGTGAAAGGCTGGTACCGCTTCTCGAGAAAGGCATCAAGTACACCCGCGGCGAAGATGCCGCGCATGGCGCCGCCCTCGACGACAAGGGCGTTACTAGCGGTGCCATTGATATTCTGGAGCATCCGTTCCCCCTGTCTGTCGTGTTCTCCGGCAAGGCCAATATATAGACACAGGTTACCAGTTCTAAGGCAGGATTGTGGAGTCGGATGAACTGTCAGGCGCTGTTGCCGGCGGCCACACCCGATGCCCATGCCCACTGGAAGTTATGGCCGCCAAGGTGGCCGGTTACGTCCACCACCTCACCTATAAAATACAGGTTTGGACGTTCCAGCACCGCCATGGTCTTGGATGAGAGCTGGCGCGTATCGACGCCACCAAGGGTGACCTCTGCCGTTCGGTAGCCTTCGGTTCCAGCTGGCTTGATCGACCATTGGCCCAGAACGTCGGCAACCTGTTCAATATCGCTGTTCTTGTAGCCTTGCAACGGGCCGGTCCAGCCGTTGAGTTCGTTAAAGGCCTGGGCAAACCGTTTTGGCAGGTGCTGGGCCAGGTAGTGCCCAACGGTGGATTGTGGCCGGGCTTTCCGCAGGTTCAAAAGGTCGTCCTTGATCTTGCAGGCTGGCAGCAGATTGATGGCCAGGCTGTCACCTGGCTCCCAGAAGCTGGAGATCTGGAGCATGGCCGGGCCACTGAGCCCGCGATGGGTGACCAGCATGGGCTCCCGGAAGTGTTGGTCATGGCATTGCACATCGACAGGGCAACTGACGCCGGACAAAGGCGCGAGCTGCTCTTTCAACTCCGGCTGCAGGGTAAAGGGCACCAGGCCCGCGCGGGTAGGAAGTATTTCCAGGCCGAACTGCTCGGCTACCCTGTAGCCAAATGCGGTGGCGCCCATAGTGGGAATCGACAGGCCCCCGGTTGCGATCACCAGAGATTCGCAGGTGAGATCGCCGGATCCGACGCGCAGGCAGTAGCCGGTGTCGGTCTCGGAAATGCGATCGACCGCTGTCTTCATTCTCACTTCCGCACCGGCCCACTCACATTCGGTCAGCAGCATGTTGAGGATGTCCTTGGCGCTGTCCTTGCAGAACAACTGGCCAGGGGCTTTCTCCTCATGCTCAATGCCATGGCGGTCGACCAGTTCCAGAAAATCCTGGGGCGTATAGCGCTTGAGTGCGGAAATGCAGTAGTGCGGGTTGTCCGACAGGAAGTTGGCGGGTGTGCTGTTCAGGTTGGTGAAGTTGCAGCGCCCGCCGCCGGACATCAGGATTTTTTTACCCGGCTTGTTGGCGTGATCCAGTACCAGCACCCTGCGGCCGCGATAGCCTGCGGTTGCCGCACACATCAGGCCCGCCGCGCCGGCGCCGAGGATGATTACGTCGTACTCTGATGCTGAAGCTGTCGCCATGCTACCCGCCGTTGGAAAGAAAACGGCGGGCAGTATACCAGTCTCAGGACAGGTAGACGGAGCCTTCCATGTAGAATGCAGCCTGGCCGGCGATGTCGACCCGGTCGCCTTTCAGTTCGCAGCGCAACACACCGCCCCGGGCTGAAACTTGCCGGGCGTCGAGCCGCGTCTTGCCCAGCTTTTCCGACCAGTAGGGCACCAGAACGCTGTGAATGGAGCCGGTAACCGGGTCTTCATCAATGCCCGCACCGGGGGCGAAATATCGGCTGACGAAATCGCAGTCTGTTCCGGGTGCGGTGATGATCAGCCCCTGGTTGCCCAGCAGTTTGAGTTTGCGCAGATCCGGTTGAGCAGACCGAACAGCGGTTTCATTTTCCAGAACCACCATGTAATTGGTGTCGTTTGGAACGAAGAATGCTGAATCAGGTGCACCTTCCAGGGCTTCCCGAATGAGTGCCGGCGTGGGCTGCTCCTCGAAGGCGAGATTCGGGAAATCCAGGACCAGCCAGCCATCATCGGTTTGCCGGACGGAGAGTGGGCCGCTTTTGGAGTGAAAGCGGATTTGCTCCTGCTTCCAGCCAAGCTTGTTGAAGATAACCCAGGCGCTGGCCAGGGTGGCATGACCGCACAGCGGCACCTCTGTGCCCGGAGTAAACCAGCGGATATGAAAATCGGCGTCCTCGTCGTCCGAAAGACGCACGAAAAAGGCCGTTTCGGAGAGGTTGTTCTCCATGGCAAGCGAGAGCATCACATTGTCTGGTAGCCATTGCTCCAGGGGCATGACCGCCGCCGGGTTGCCACCGAAAATCATGCTGGTAAATGCGTCAACCTGGTAGAGGGGCTGTGTCATGGTCTTTTCTCCTTTGGGTTATATCGCCTGATCTGAAAGCACCTTCCAGTGTTGAACTTATTGTAGGAAATGAACTGACTGCCATAACAGATTCAGATAACCTCATTTTGAACCGGTACAGAGTGTAGTTTTGGGGATCTGTGCCGGTCATATTCGACAGTATCTGTACTGCATGGAGAGTCGCAGCATCTGGTGCAATAGAGTGGTATCTCCCGAAGGGCAGGCAGACGAGGGACGTGGAATGGGCATTCTTTACAATCAGGTGGCGGATCAGCTTCAGGAGTTGATTCGAGACGGTGTCTACCGCGACGGTGATCGATTACCGGGCGTACGAATGCTGAGCCGGCAGTTCGGCGTGAGCATTTCGACGATCCTGCAAGCGCACCAGACACTGGAAGCCCGGGGCTTTCTGCAGGCCCGGGAGCGCAGTGGCCACTTCGTAAGGCTGCCGACCGTGGATGCCCCCGAGCCGGTCATGCGCCGGCACCGCAGCCGCCCGGTACCGGTGAGTGCCCGGGAAATGACCCTGGATCTTTGTGCTGACGAGCAGAAGCGCATGGTGCCGCTGGCCACGGCGATTCCCCACCCGGATTACCTGCCGCTCCGGCAGATCCAGCACAGCACGCTGTGGGCTGCACGACGGGGCCTGGAGACGCTGGACTATGCCTTTCCGGGCAAGGAATCGTTCCGGCGGCAGATCGCCCAGCGGATGGCGACCCTGGGGGTGCCGGTAACGCCGGATGACGTGCTCGCCACCAACGGTGCCCAGGAGGCGATCATTCTGGCGCTGCGGGCGGTGACCCAGCCCGGTGACATTGTGGCGGTGGAATCGCCGTCTTTTCCCGGCATTCTTCAGGCTCTGGAAGTGGTCGGGTTGAAGGTCATTGAAATCCCGACGCATCCCTCCGAGGGCTTGAGCCTCGAGGGCTTGCAGCTTGCACTGGAACAGTGGCCCCTGAAAGCCTGTGTGGTGGTGACCAATCACAGCAATCCCATGGGTGCGCGAATGTCCGACGAGCGCAAGAAGCAGCTGGTCTCCATGCTGGCGGCAGCCGCTGTTCCGCTGATCGAGGACGATATCTACGGGGATCTGCACCACGCCGGAGATCGGCCGCGCCCGGCCAAGGCCTTTGACCGGGCCGATAACGTGATTTACTGCAGCTCCTTTTCGAAAACCATTTCCCCGGGCCTGAGGCTTGGCTGGATGGTGCCCGGTCGTTACATGGCCAGTGCCCGGCAACACAAGTATTTCGTCAACCTGGCCACGTCTTCGATTCCCCAGATGGCGGTGGCGCATTTTCTGGAGCAGGGCGGTTACGATCGCTATCTCAGGTCAGCTCGTCAGCACTATCGTGAGTCCACCGAACGAATGCGCACAGCCGTGGCCCGGGCATTTCCTGAAGGTACGGCTGTGAGTCGACCCCAGGGCGGGTTCGTACTCTGGGTGCAGCTGCCGGACGGTGTCTCCGGCACAGAGGTTTACCAGAGGGCCAGGGCGGAGGACATCAACGTGGCTCCGGGGCTGATGTTTTCAACCGCCGATAAATACGAGAATTGCCTGAGACTGAACAGCGCCAATCCCTGGAGTCAGCGTATCGAGCAAGCCGTGCAAAGGCTTGGGGTCCTGGCGCATGATGTCCAGGCCGAGGCAGGCTAGGGACGTTCAGCTCTTTTCGCCACGCAGATCCAGCGGGTTGAGCAGCCCGGCGGCAATGGCTGTGCCGGTGACATCCGGCAGCCGATTCGCACCCAGGCGTTTCATCACCCGCGCCCTGTACAGATCAATCGTCTTTACACTGACATTCAACTGGTCGGCGATTTCCCGGCTGGTGTAGCCTTTGGCCAATGGCAGAAAAACGTCCCGCTCGCGCCGGGTGAGGGTTGCCAGCAGGGCTTCGGTTACCTCATCCCCGTATAGCTGTGTGTCGGACTGTTGGTGTTCCTGAAGGGCCTGTTGAACGCTGTCCAGTAGCAGCTGTTCGTTGAAAGGCTTTTCGATAAAATCGAAAGCGCCGGATTTGAACGCCCTGACCACGATGGGCACATCGGCATGGCCAGAGACAAATATGATGGGCAGGTCCAGGCCTCGTTTCTGAAGCTCCTCCTGGACGTTCAGGCCGCCGAGCCCAGGCATCCTCACATCCAGAACCACGCAGCCCGCCTGCTTGTTGCCGACGGCGTCTAAAAATTTCCGGCCGTCGCTGTAGGCTTCCACGTTCAGGCCGACCGATTCCAGCAACCATTGGGTGGATTCCAGCATTCCGGCGTCGTCGTCAACAACATAGACGGTGGTGGCTTCCGGGGCAGAGTGGTCACTCATCGGGCTGCTTCTCCGTATTTGCGGTTCTGTGCTTTTGGCTCTGGCTTGCCGGGAACCGGCAGATCAGGGACAGGCCACCGGTTGCGGCCGGACGGGCATCCAGGAAGCCACCAAAGCCTTCAATGATTGAACGACTCATGGACAGGCCAAGGCCCAGCCCCTGGGGCTTGCTGGTATAAAACGGCTGGAACATCTGGCGAATGCCCTGGTCGTCCAGGCCCGGGCCTTCATCGGTCACTTCAATCAGGGTTTCGTTCTGATCGTTGATGCAGGTGGCTATCACGATCTGCGAAGGTGCGTCCTGAGTTTCTTTGCCACGGGCCTCGATAGTGGCTTCAATGCCGTTGCGGATCAGATTGATCAACACCTGTTCCAGCAGCACCGGATCGGCGGTGATAACCGGCGCGCAGCAGGCCAGTCTCTCGCGGATCTGCACGTTGTTCTTCTCGGCCTCCCACTGACAAAGCCGGGCGACGTTGCCTACGACGTCGTTCAGTGCAAGCGGTGCGGTGCGTTTCTGGCCTTTACGCAAAAATGCCCGCAGGCGCTTGATCACTTCCGATGCGCGGTTGGCATGATGAACAATTTTCTGCAGGCCATCATCCACGCGATCCAGGCATTCAGGGTTGGTTCGCGCGCCTTTCAGGTAGCGCTGGCTGGCACTGGCGAAGTTCACAATGGTGGCCAGTGGCTGGTTCATTTCATGTGCGATGCTGGAGGCAAGCTCCCCGAGAGTGGCGAGCCTGGCGGTATGGGCAAGTTCGTCGGCCAGCCTGCGGTTGTTCTCCTCGGATTCCACGCGGGCGGTGATATCCCGAGATACACTGATGACCTCAATCACGGCGCCGGTGTAGGTTTCCCGGATGGCCCGGCTGGCAATCTCGAACCAGCGGCGGGATCCATCCCGGTGGATGATTTCGAGGGTCATGGTGGCGTAGCCGTCGTCCCGGAGCAGATTGCGGGTTTCTGCGAGTTTCTGGGTGACATGATTGCCGCGAAAGACCTCTTCAAGCGGCTTGCCCCGCAATTCTTCCGGCCAGTAGCCCAGCAACCGCCATGACGCGGGTGTGGCATCGATAAAGCGTCCGTCCGGAGCGTGGCGGGAAATGAGGTCGGTGGTGTTTTCAGTGATCAGCCGGTAAAGACGGTTGGAGCGGGTGGCCTCTTCCTGGGTCAGAACATCTTGCGTGGCGTCTCGTGCGCGAGCCAGAACCCTTGAGGTTCCAACATCCGGGATGAAAGTCCACATCAAGATGGTCTTGGCAAGATCCGAGGGGATCCGGGATTCTACGTTTTCAATAGCCCGGCTCTGCTCCAGGGAAGAGCTCACCAGTGCCTGGGCGTTGACTGGCAGGAGCTTTTCGGACGACGTCAGGCCGGCAACCTGGCACAGATCCCTGGCGGCAGGGTTCCCCTCCAGGACGGTGCCCGCCTCATCCAGAATCAATCCGGGTTGCGGGTCGGCGTCGTGCAAACTAAATACACTTGAAGGGGGAAAATCGTTCATGGCTTATAGGTATAGTATATTAACTATAATACGTTGGTGTAATTTCTAGTATTTATTCTATCAAATACTATTTTGGCCAGCCCGAAGTATAGCCAGTTTAGCGATATTCCTGAATACACCATAAGAACAACAGCACTGAAGAGGACCACGCAATGACCTCGATATTTGATCAGGGCCTGGCGCCCGTTGACGCCAACTATGCCGTTCAATCCCCCGTCGATTTTATCGAACGTACCGCTACGGTTTACCCGGAGTACCCAGCGGTGATTCACGGGGCGATTCGTTACAACTGGGCGCAGACCTACGAACGCTGCCGCCGCCTGGCGTCGGCTCTGAAAGGGCGCGGCATCGGAAGCGGTGATACCGTCGCCGTTATGCTGCCGAATATCCCCGCCATGGTGGAATCCCACTTCGGGATTCCGATGATCGGCGCTGTGCTAAACACCCTGAATGTTCGCCTCGATGCCGAGGCCATTGCCTTCATGCTGGAACACGGTGAGGCCAAGGTTGTAATTGCCGACCGGGAATTCGGAGAGGTGATCAAAGACGCCGTAAGCCGGCTGGACACCAAACCACTGGTGATTGATGTGGACGATCCCGAGTACGGCGAGGGCGTTCAGGTCAGCGATCTGGATTACGAGGCCTTCCTGCAGGAGGGGGATCCGGAGTTCCAGTGGAGCTTCCCCGACAACGAGTGGGATGCCATCTCCCTGAACTACACATCCGGCACGACCGGGAACCCGAAGGGCGTCGTTTACCACCATCGTGGCGCCTACATCAATGCCATCGGCAACCAGGCAGTCTGGTCCATGGACATGCACCCCGTGTACCTGTGGACCTTACCGATGTTCCACTGCAACGGCTGGTGCTTTCCCTGGACCATCACCGCCATGGCAGGAACCCACGTCTGCCTGCGCCGGGTTGACCCGGAGAAGATCCTGCAGTTGATCCGCGACCATCAGGTTACCCATATGTGCGGCGCTCCGATTGTTCTCAACGCGCTGCTGAACGTGCCGGAATCCGCCAAGGCGGGTATCGATCACGAAGTGAAATCCATGACAGCCGGCGCGGCGCCCCCCGCACAGGTTATCGGTGCCATCGAAGAGATGGGAATCCAGGTGACCCACGTATACGGCCTGACCGAAGTCTATGGTCCGGTAACGGTCTGCGCCTGGAAGACCGAATGGGATGCGCTTCCGTTGCACGATCGCGCCCGCAAGAAGGCTCGCCAGGGCGTTCGCTATCACACCCTGGCAGGCACCATGGTCGGCGATCCGAACACCATGGAAGCGGTGCCGAAAGACGGCAAAACCATTGGTGAAATCTTCCTGCGCGGTAATACCGTGATGAAGGGTTACCTGAAAAACCCCAAGGCTACCGAAGAGGCTTTCCGGGGCGGATGGTTCCATACCGGTGACCTGGCAGTATGGCACGAAGACGGTTACATGGAGATCAAGGATCGCCTGAAGGACATCATCATTTCGGGTGGTGAAAACATCTCCACCATTGAGGTCGAGGATACCCTGTACCGCCATCCGGCTGTGCTCGAGGCGGCTGTTGTTGCCCGGCCGGACGAGAAGTGGGGCGAAACCCCCTGTGCCTTCGTGACTCTCAAGCCGGAAGCGGGACAGGTCAGCGAGGAAGAGATCATCAACTTCTGCCGCGAGCACCTGGCCCGGTTCAAGGTGCCCAAGACCATCGTCTTCTCGGAGCTGCCCAAGACTTCCACGGGCAAGATCCAGAAGTTCGTGCTGAGGGACCAGGCCAAAGAACTGGACTGATCCCCCGATCGGCTGCGCCGCTCCGGCGCAGCCGGCTTTAACCAGAAGAACAACGCTGTCAGGCACACGCGCCGCGTGAGCCCGGAGACCTTTTTATGCAAATGTTTCACCGAAAGAACGGGGAAGAGCAGCCGTACTGGCCGGCCGGTCCCTTCAAGGTTCGTCTGCCGTTTGTCCATTACCGCTGGGAATTTGCCGAGATGGTGCAGGCCCTGATCATGTTTGTGGTCAGCCTGGCCATGATTCCCCTTCTTGAGAAATACCTCGGTGTGCCCTACGACGTGGCTCTGGCCTACGTGGTGATCTGTGGTATCGGTTTCATGCTGCCGGCACTGCTGGGTGTGCCCCTGGTGCCAGGCTGGATTACGCCGGGTATTCCGGTTGTCCTGCTGTTCCTGAGTGACTACGAGCCCGGCCCCGAAGCCATTCAGGCCCTGTTCGCCCTGCAGTTCCTGGTGTTCATCATTTTCCTGGTTCTGGGCATTACCCGCCTGGGTAGCAAGTTGGTGGAGCTGATCCCCCGTTCCATGAAAGGCGGGATTATCATCGGCGCCGGTATTGCCGCCCTGATGGGTGAGATCGAAGCGGGCGGTCGCCTGGCCAATACACCGATCTCCCTGATCATCGGCGGTCTGGTGTGCCTGTACCTGATGTTCTCGGTATCGTTCAAAGGCTTCGTGGAAAGTAATTCCATCGCCCGCAAGATCGCCAACTACGGCATGGTGCCGGGTATGGTGGTTGCTATCCTGGTTGGCTTTGCCACTGGCGAATACGAGGTGCCCAATGTGGAGTGGGGCATCACCAAACCCGCGTTTGATGAGCTGTGGAACTACCTGCCGTTCACCGTCGGTTTCCCGGACAGCAGCGTATTCCTGTATGCCATTCCGACCGCTGTGATCGCTTATGTCATCGCCTTTGGTGACATCGTGGTCGGCCAATCCCTGATGAATCGTGTTGATCATCTGCGCAAAGACGAAGACATCGACAACAGCATTGACCGGGTGCACCTGGTAACCGCTATCCGCAATGGTGGTCACGCTTTCTTCGCGCCTTATCCGGGGCTGGCGGGACCCATCTGGACAGCAGTCACGGCGACCATGGCCGAGCGTTACAAGTATGGCCGCAATGCCATGGATTCTATCTACAGTGGCGGTGGTACCTTCTGGATTACCGGCTTTGTCGCCCTGTTTGTTCTGCCGCTGGTGAGCTTCTTCCAGCCGGTGCTGCCCATTGCCCTGTCACTGACCCTGCTGCTGACCGGCTATATCTGCCTGATGGTGGGGCTGGAGCAGCTGGAGAATAACACCGAGCGTGGAATCGCCGGAACCATGGGCGTTGTTCTGGCGGTCTATGGTGCAGGCTGGGGCCTGGCCACCGGCGCCGTCCTCTATTTCCTGATTGAACGTACCAAATTGCTTGGCTTCACCGCCGACCCGGAAGCGCCGGGTGTGAAAGCCGCCGAAGAGCACTAAACCTGCGTCTTTCGGCTCTGCACCGGAAGGCGTTGATCCCCTGTGTGTCCTTGGGAGGCCTCGTGCCTCCCTTTTTTACGTTTGTATTCTTCTTCCAAGCGCAGTCGTTGACAGAATGTCATTTCGTGACAATTTGTCCAATATTTCCCCTTGAGGTATTCCTTCCGCGAGGTTTTCGGGTTTAAACTCCTTTGACTGGTGATTTTTTGTCCGCTGTTCATTACTGATAACAACACTACAAAAACAGGAGGCAGTCATGACCATCAGCTCCACGCCCGAGGGTGTGTCCGTCGAGCCGAGGCATCTGCGGTTTGATGTCAGTGAAGACCTGAAAACGCTCTGGCATGGCAATGATGCTTTTCGGACAGCATTCTTTAATGCACTTTCCCTGCAGTTCCCTGACGGCGAGCAGCAATTCATTAACGCCGTTCGGCTCTATCGGGACCAGATTCAAGATCCCAAGCTGAAAGCGGAGATTCGCGGCTTTATTGGCCAGGAAGCTCTGCACAGCCGGGAGCATAAGGACTACAACGAGGCTCTGAAGGCCAGACGTTACGATATTGATGCCCTGGATCGCCGGTTCCAGAAACACATGGAGTGGGTTGGTAAACTGCCACCAAGCCGGCAACTGGCAGGTACCTGCGGCGCCGAGCACTACACCGCCGTTCTGGCTAACGCCATTCTGAGTCATCCCGAGTGGATGGAAGGGGTCACCCCGGCCATGGCAAAGCTCTGGCGCTGGCACGCCATAGAGGAAACCGAACACAAATCCGTTGCCTTTGATGTTTATCGTGAGTGCGTCGGTAACGAACGGCTGCGCCGGATCGTTTTCCTGTTTGTCACCTGGAATTTTTTCAAGTTCACCTTTCTGAACACCTGTAGCCTGCTAAAAGCCGATGGCAAGCTCTGGAGTCTTCGCACCTGGGTTGGCGGGCTTAATTTTCTCTGGGGCAGACCCGGAGTGCTTCGCAAGTGTCTGCCAGAATTCCTGGCCTATTTCCGCAAAGGCTTTCACCCCTGGCAGCAGGACAACCGCGAGCTGCTCAAGCAGAATCTTCGTGAGCTGGATATGACATCGGCAGCATGATAGGGGCGGGTTGCTGAAATTCTGATCGCGGTGTGTAAAACTGTGCGGCATAAAGAATAACGACAATAAAGGGGGCTTCCGGTCGAGAAGCTGCCTGGAGCTGGAGGCCCACCATGCGAGTTGGTTTGATCGTCGATTCCGCGTGCGACTTACCTTACGATTTCAGCCGCAAGCACGACCTGTTCATCCTTCCGGTAACCGCTGTAATTGATGGCCAGACTTACATAGACAAGCATGATCCGGTTCGAACCCAGGAGTTCTACCAGAGTGGCCTGCTACAGAAGGGGCATCATGCAGAAACCCGTGCGTTCACCGCCGAACAGATCCACGATCTGTTCATGGAGAAGATCGTTACCCAGTTTGATGTTGCTATCTGCGAGACTGTCACGAAAACCCGAAGCCTGATTTTCCAGAACGCCACGGAAGCGATGAACAGTGTGCTGGCGAATTATGAAGGTGCCCGGGAAGCCGCTGGCCGCGATGGGCGGTTCTTCATGCGGGTGATCGACAGCAAGCAGATCTTCGCCGGCCAGGGCTTACTGGCAGCTCACACCCTGAAGCTGATCGATCAGAAAGTCTCCAAGAATGCCCTCCGCCATGAGGTGGAGGCCTTCAGCGACAGGATTTACACCTGCGTCATTCCCCGGGACCTGCACTACATCCGTGAGCGGGCACGACGTCGCGGTGATAAAAGTGTTTCGGCGCTGGTGGCCTTTCTTGGCAAAACACTGAACATCACCCCGGTGATCTTCGGACAGGGTGCTGGGGGCCAACCGGCTGCCAAAACCCGCAGTTTCGATGTGGCGGTGGAAAAGGTAATGAATTATGCCACAGCCCGCGTTGAAGCCGGACTCCTGACCCCTTATGTCAGCCTCTCCTGTGGCCTGACCTGGACAGAGATCGAGGATCTGCCCGGGCTCAACCGCCTGCGGGATGCCTGCGAGAGTCATGGTGTGGAATTACTGCTTTCACAGATGGGGATCACCAGCAGTATCTATGTCGGCCCTGGCAGTCTTTGCCTGGCGCTGGCCGCAGAGCCCCACGCCTTCAATGATTTTCAGTAACTCCCTCCTGGGTCCGGGGGTGAGCCGGACTGGCCCGGCCGCATCCCTCTACCTGTAGTTTTGGCAAACCTGCCCACCTGTACTTCATGTTAGCCTCTGGTCAGTGTGTTTCATTTCAACAACAGGACAACTGATGCCATGACCAAAGGCAAAACGGATCTCGCCAACCAGCTGCTGGAGCAGCACGTTAAGCATGAGCTGGCCTCGCTCAAGGGTGCAAAGCTGCGCAGGTTTCTGGAGCAGGAGCTGGATGAGCTATGGGGTTATGCCGGTGAGATAACCCTGAACCGGATCACCTCGGAAGAACAGGTGATGGGTGTCATCCAGCGTATCGTCATGGATATGGAGCTGGATGCGGGCATTCCGGAGCTGGCCGCGGAAATGGCAACCGAAGTGCTCAATGCCAATGTGCAGGCACAGACCACCCTGGGCGAGATCATCACTCGCGAACAGGCGACGGGCTTTCTGGAGGAGGCTCTGGAACTTCGGCAGCAGCGGGAGCGGGTGATCAGCGAGATCATGGCACACCCCGTTTATCAGGAGCTGGTGTCCAATGTGGTTTACCACGGTTTGGTGAACTATATGTACGAAGATAACCTGATTACCAAGTCCGTGCCGGGCGTTGGCTCTATGATGAAATTCGGCAAGCGAATGGCCAACAGGGCGGTGCCGGGTCTGGACGAAACCTTTGAGAGGCGCCTGAAGGCCTGGCTGTCCGACAGCCTGCCCGGTTTGATCAGCCGTAGTGAGCAGTTTCTGCATAGTGCCCTGTCTGACGACGAACTGCGGGACAGCGTGATGGCCGCCTGGGTGTCGCTGGAGGATCGCACCATTGCCGAGTTACATGAAGGCCTTGGCGACGTGGAACTGCAGGAATTTGTTGTGCTCGGATATGAGTTCTGGCTGCAGTTCCGCAAGACCGGATACTTTGAGGAATGTGCCCGGGCAGTGGTTTCCCACCTGTTCGTAAAGTATGGCGAGCGCCCGCTCACGGATTTGCTGGGCGATATGGGGGTAAGCCGTGAGGTTGTCATGGCAGAAATTGATGCCTACGCAATTCCGGTTATAGACGTATTGCGTGAAGAGGGCTATGTTGAGGCCCTGATTCGCCGGCGGCTTGCACCGTTTTATAAATCCGCCGCTGCGCGCAAGATTCTCCAGCAAGAGGCCTGAGTTTTCGGTTGCGGCTCGGGCCCCTGGTGCGTTTGTTTCAAGAGTTTGAGAGAGTGTGATTTTGATATCGGATCTGTTCTGGGCCTATCTCGTCGCCATTACCCTGCTCACCATCACGCCGGGTGTTGATACCCTTTTGGTAATGCGTAATACCGGCCGGGGTGGTTTGCGGGATGGTTGCGTGACCAGTGTTGGCATCTGCAGCGGCCTTTTCATTCATGCCACGCTTTCGGCTCTGGGCATTTCCCTTCTATTGGTGGAAACGGCCTGGGCATTTTCCGCCCTGAAATGGGCCGGTGCCTGTTACCTGGTGTGGCTGGGCATCGGTTCGTTGCGCCAGGCCCTTCGCCGTGGCGACGCGCCCGCGGCAAAAGAGGAAAGGGTTGTACGCCGGAAGGTAGCGATGTCTGCTTCTTTCCGAGAGGGATTGTTGTCCAACGTTCTGAATCCGAAAACCGCGCTGTTCTATATGGCCCTGCTACCACAGTTCGTGGATCCGGCCGGAAACGCCTTTCAACAGTCTCTGATGCTGGCCGGCGTACATTTCCTGTTGGCAATGCTCTGGCAGTGCGGTCTGGCCTGGGTGGTGGTTACCTTCCGGAGCCTTGGCGTGAATGCGCGTGTGAAGCGAACGCTGAACGGCCTGACGGGAGGGTTTTTCGTGGCCATGGGCGCCAAGCTGGCCAGCACCTGACGCAATCGCGGAAATTCAGGCAAAGAAAAAGGGAAGCCTCGGCTTCCCTTTTTCTATTCCAGTTCCGGATGCTTACTTTTCCAGATACTGAAGCTTGTTCGGCTTGCCATCCCACTCTTCAGCGTCCGGCAGCGGATCTTTCTTTTCGGTGATGTTCGGCCATTTGGCGGCCAGATCGGCATTCAGCTCCACAAACTGGACCTGATCGGCCGGCAGCTCGTCTTCCGAGAAAATGGCTTCGGCCGGGCACTCTGGCTCGCACAGGGCGCAGTCGATACATTCGTCCGGGTCGATTACCAGAAAGTTCGGTCCCTCGTAGAAGCAGTCTACCGGACAGACTTCCACGCAGTCTGTGTACTTACACTTGATGCAGTTATCAGTAACGATAAACGCCATAGTCAGATCCCTGGTCCAGTGGTCGGTCAGTCTCATCAGGAGCGCCTTCGGGCGCCACCGTTATATTTTAGTGCGCGATATTGTAGGGAGCGACCCGCACAGCCGCAAGCGTTGGGCTGCTATAACCTTATTACACAGATCAATTTTCCGCTATTTCTTCATCAGCGCCTTAAGTTCGTAAAGCTGATTCATGGCATCCCGGGGTGTCAGTCCATCCAGATCCATCTCTTTTAGGGTCTCTTCTACGGCACTGGGTTCCAGGCTGGCGAACATATCGCCCTGGTAGATGGGTTCTTTGGCCTGCGTTGCCGGTTTGGCCCGGGGCGTATCGTTGTTCCGATCACCAGCCGCAGTTGCCGGCGCTGCCGGCGAGGCACTGCCTTCCAGATGGGAAAGCTGGGTTTTGGCGTTACGGATCACATCCTGGGGCACGCCCGCCAGTTTGGCCACCTGAAGCCCATAGCTTTGGCTTGCCGGGCCATCATGTACATTGTGAAGGAACACGATGCTGTCATCGTGTTCGGTGGCTGTGAGGTGCACGTTGACGGCATGCTGGAGATCGTCTGCTAGCTGGGTGAGTTCGAAATAGTGGGTAGCAAACAACGTGTAGCAGCGGATTTCCCGGGCCAAATGCTCGGCGGTGGCCCAGGCCAGCGACAGGCCATCAAAGGTGCTGGTGCCGCGGCCGACCTCGTCCATCAGCACCAGGCTGTGCTCGGTGGCGTTGTGCAGGATGTTGGCGGTTTCGGTCATTTCCACCATGAAGGTGGAGCGGCCGCCGGCGATATCGTCCGAGGAGCCCATTCGGGTGAAAATCCGGTCTACGGGGCCGATCACTGCGCGGTTGGCTGGCACAAAACTGCCGGTGTAGGCGAGCAGCGCAATCAGTGCGGCCTGACGCATGTAGGTTGATTTACCGCCCATGTTCGGGCCGGTAATTACCAGCATGCGCCGCTGGGTGTCCATCAGCAGATCGTTGGGTACAAAGGGCTCATCCAGCAATTGTTCAACCACCGGGTGGCGGCCTTCTTCGATATCAAAGCCAGGGGATTCGCTGAACTCCGGCGCTGAAAAACGCAAGGAAGTGGCGCGCTCGGCAAAGTTGCTCAGTACGTCCAGCTCTGCCAGCGCCTGGGCGGCATCCTGGAGTGGCGCGAGTTGTCCGGCGACGGTTTCCAGGACTTCATCGTACAGGCCTTTCTCACGGGCCAGAGCCCGGCTCTTGGCACTCAGGGCCTTGTCCTCAAACTCCTTGAGTTCCGGTGTAATGAATCGCTCAGCGTTCTTCAGGGTCTGCCGGCGAATGTAATCCACCGGTGCCTGGTCCGACTGGGCCCGGCTGATTTCGATGTAATAACCGTGGACCCGGTTGTAACCAACTTTCAGGGTGCTGATGCCGGTGCGCTCCCGTTCCCGGGTTTCCACATCCAACAGATACTGGCCTGCGTTCTCGCTGATATTGCGAAGCTCGTCCAGTTCCTCGTCAAACCCTTCCTGGATGACGCCGCCTTCGCGAATCACGACCGGAGGATTGTCGATGATGGCGCGTTCCAGCAGGTCCGCCAGTTCCGGGTATTCGCCAATGATGGTCGCCAGCTTGACGATGTGGTGGGAGTTGACCGGCTTCAGGGTTTCCTGAAGATCCGGCAAGGCCTGGAAGGCATCCCGAAGCCGGGCCAGGTCCCGTGGGCGCGCTGAACGCAGGGCGACCCGTGCCAGTACCCGCTCAATATCACCAACGGCTTTTAGCAGGTCGTGTACCGGCTCGTAATGAAATCCGTCGAGGAGCGCCGAAACCGCCTGTTGGCGCTGACGGACGATCTCCACATCCCGCAGTGGGCGGTTCAGCCAGCGCCGCAGCTCCCGGCCACCCATGGAGGTTGCGGTGCGGTCCATCACCCAGGCCAGGGTGTACTGGTGCCCGCCCATCAGGTTGGTGTCGATCTCCAGGTTGCGGCGGCTGGCGGCATCCAGAATCACCGCCTCATCACGACGCTCGCGGGTCAATTTACGAATATGGGGCAGGGCGGTGCGCTGGGTCTCCTTCGCGTATTGCAACAGGCAGCCGGCGGCGCAGACGGCCAGGTTAAGGTCTTCACAGCCAAAACCGGTCAGATCTCTCACCTGAAGCTGCTGGGTGATCACACGGCGAGCAGTATCGGATTCGAACAGCCATGGGCCCTGCCGACGAATTCCGGTGAAGCCCTCCAGTACTTCCTGATAGGGAAAGTCCTCGCTGATCAGAATTTCCGCTGGGCGCAGCCGCTGGAGTTCGCCCTGCAGGGCTTCCAGGTTCTCCAGTTCCGAGACCGCAAAACGGCCGCTGGAGATATCGAGCGAGGCAAAACCGAACTGTTCCCGGTGGTTGTAGATCGCGACCAGCAGGTTGTCCCGGCGATCCTCCAGGTAGGCATCGTCACTGAGGGTGCCCGGTGTGACAATCCGGACCACTTGGCGCTCAACCGGTCCCTTGCTGGTGGCTGGGTCTCCGATCTGTTCACAGATGGCGATGGATTGACCTGCCCGAACCAGCCGGGCAATGTAGCCCTCAGAGGAGTGATAGGGGATGCCCGCCATGGGGATCGGGTTGCCGCCGGACTGGCCCCGGGCGGTGAGGGTGATATCCATCAGCTCGGCCGCTTTCTTGGCATCTTCGTAAAAAAGCTCGTAGAAATCCCCCATGCGGTAGAACACCAGTTCATTGGGGTGCTGGCCCTTGATCTTCAGGTACTGCTGCATCATGGGGGTGTGCTTTGAAAGATCGGTTTGAGCTGCTGACATGAACGGGTCCGGTAGCCTTGCTTTGGATGAAGGCGTGAATTGTAAGAAAATAACCGCCGCGATGAAACGAAGGAGGTCATTATGCTGGCCAGCGATCAGGATTTGGAAGAGGCAGGCAATCGACTCGGTGAACGACTGTTGCGAACCGGCCGTACCGTAGTGACGGCGGAAAGTTGTACTGGCGGCTGGGTTGCCAAGGTACTGACTGACCGGGCCGGATCCTCTGCTTATGTCCTTGGCGGGCTGGTGACTTACAGCAATGAAGCCAAGCAGGGGTTGCTGGGAGTGACCCGGACATCGCTGGATGAACACGGTGCGGTCAGCGAGCCAGTGGTGCGGGAAATGGTTGCCGGTGCTCTGGTGGCAACCGATGCAGACGTCGCTGTGGCCATTAGTGGTGTCGCGGGGCCCGGAGGCGGGAGTGATGACAAGCCTGTGGGCACCGTCTGGTTTGCCTGGGGCAGTAGCCCTGCTTCCACCGTGGCGGTGGTAAAACACTTCGAGGGCGACCGTGAGCAGGTTCGTCGGCAAGCCGTTCTCTTTGCCATTCAGGGAGTTAACGAGTTTGTGAGCGAACTCTGACGGCTTTCACATCCGAAGGGGTTGGTCTGCCCTCCGGGTTATGTTTTAATACTGTTCAAATATACAGGGAATTGGCTGTTTTAAGCTGTACGAATTCCCGATCCACTATTTGCTGTCGGTCTTTTTCTGAGCACCGGCGGCCCAGGCGACAGAGGGTTTGCACTGATGGAAGACAACCGCAAGAAAGCATTGAGCGCAGCACTTGGTCAGATCGAGCGCCAGTTCGGCAAGGGCGCTGTAATGAAAATGGGCGATCAGCCCCGTGAAGCCATTCCTGCGGTCTCTACCGGTTCCCTGGGCCTGGACGTTGCCCTGGGCATTGGTGGTCTTCCTTATGGTCGAATCTGCGAAATCTACGGTCCGGAGAGTTCCGGTAAGACGACGCTCACCCTGCAGGTGATCGCAGAGGCCCAGAAAGCCGGCAAAACCTGTGCGTTTGTGGATGCCGAACACGCCCTCGACCCGGTATACGCCGAGAAGCTCGGCGTCAATGTGGACGATCTGCTGGTTTCCCAGCCGGATACCGGTGAACAGGCCCTGGAAATTTCCGATATGCTGGTTCGCTCCAATGCGGTCGACGTTATCATCGTTGATTCCGTGGCGGCCCTGACGCCGAAAGCGGAAATTGAGGGTGAAATGGGCGATAGTCACGTCGGTCTGCAGGCGCGACTGATGTCACAGGCGCTTCGTAAGCTGACCGGTAACGTCAAACACGCCAACTGCCTGATGATCTTCATCAACCAGATCCGTATGAAGATCGGTGTTATGTTTGGCTCGCCCGAAACCACGACCGGTGGTAACGCGCTGAAATTCTACTCCTCTGTTCGCCTTGATATCCGCCGCATCGGTGCCGTGAAAGACGGTGATGAAGTGGTCGGGAACGAGACCCGCGTTAAAGTGGTCAAGAACAAAGTATCCCCGCCGTTCAAGCAGGCCGAGTTTCAGATCATGTACGGCAAGGGCATCTACCACATGGCGGAAGTGCTGGATATGGGTGTTAAGGAAGGCTTTGTCGACAAATCCGGAGCCTGGTACGCCTATAACGGTGACAAGATCGGCCAGGGTAAGGCGAATGCCTGCAAGTTCCTGGAAGAAAACATGGATATTGCTAACGAGATCGAAGCCAAGGTTCGCGACAAGCTGATGCCCAAGCCTGAACCGAAGAAAGACGCTAAAGAAGAGCCCGCAGAAGCCAACGGCGAGTTGCTCTAAGCTTGATTTAGGGAGGATGTATGGATGACATGAAGAAGCTTTTGATTGTTGCCCATGCCCCCTCCCAGAACACCCTCCGCCTTCGAGAAGCTGTGGAGGAGGGTGCCCGCCACGAAGACATCGAAAACGTTGAAGTAACCGTTCTGGCACCTTTGGACGCCGGTCCCGATGACGTTCTGTCCTGCGACGCCATTATTCTGGGCACCACTGAGAACCTCGGGTATATGAGTGGTGCTTTGAAGGACTTCTTCGATCGCAGCTACTATCCCTGCCTTGAGAAAACCCAGGGGTTGCCCTTTGCCTATTACATCCGCGCAGGCCATGACGGCACGGGCACCAATCGGGCGATTGAAAGCATTACCACCGGGCTACGCTGGAAGCTGATCCAGGAACCTCTGATCTGCCGGGGTGAATATCGGGATGAGTTTGAAGATCAGTGCCGGGAGCTTGGGATGTATGTCGCGGCCAGTCTTGACGCCGGACTGGTGTGAGGCTGAGGCCGGTTCAGCTGGCAAACCGGTTGTAGAAGCCTTCAATGCGCGACAGGGCATTGTCGACAGTTCGTGAATAGCCCTTCTTGTCCAGACAATAGCTGAACTGGACGCTGACACGATAACCGGTCTGGTAGGGCTGGCACTCCACCACCCTGGCGCATACCCGCGATTCGCTGATGTATTTACCGTCAAAGTCCATCAACAGGCGCGCTCCCGGTTCCACCGGCCTGGGGCAGAGTACAGCCATACCGTAGCGGTTAAGATCGAGGCAGGTAACCGGCGTGGCCTGCTTGCCACGAGCCAATAAGCCACGCTCCCGGAGCTGGACTCTCAGGCAGGAGGCGGGGTACCGATCCTTGATTCTGCGTTCTGCGGAATCACTGGTCATACGCTGGCGTCCGTTGCGTGCATTGTATTTATAGTTGGGAGATGAAGTGTAGTTCCGGAACGACTGGCTGAAAAATGAACAGCGGCAGAAATGTGAACTACCTAACAAAATCCTGCGCACTGTGCGCAACTCCAGAAATCTTCGTGCTGAACGCGACAGAGCCGACCGCAGAATCTACAATGACCGGCCAATGTGTCAACCGTTACAGGACCAAACCTTGAAGTCACTGTCTCTGCACCAGCTTTACAAAGCCTGTGTTCTGAAAGATCTGCCGTTCAAAACCACCAAGCAACTGGAGCCCCTGGCTGAAATCGTCGGCCAGAACCGCGCCCAGGAAGCTGTGCGTTTTGCTCTGGCGATGCCCCATGGCGGTTACAACGTCTATGCCGTTGGCCGAAATGGCCTGGGTAAGCGCACCATGATGTTGCGTTACCTGGAGCACCATCTGGATACGGATCAGCAGAGCCATGACTGGTGCTATGTGGCTAACTTCGAGGAACCGCGTATTCCGAAGCTGTTGCAGCTGCCTGCAGGAAAGGGCACCCAGCTAAAGCAGGATATGGAAAAGCTGATGAGCCGTCTGGTAAAGGTGATTCCCCAGACCTTTGACAGTGACAGTTTCCTGGAACGTTCGGAACAGCTGAAGAACGAATATGGCAAGAAGCAGGAAGACGAGCTGGAGAAAGTGGCAGCACAGGCCAAGCGCAAAAAAGTCAGCCTGACGGTGACCACGCCCGGTGGTTACCGGCTGGTTGCCATGAATGGTGATGAGCCCCATACCGCGGAGTCTTTCCAGGCCCTGACGGAGGAGCAGCGCGATAAGTTTGAAGATGCCATCAATAAGCTTGAAAAAAAGCTCCGTCAGGCCCTGCGCAAACTGGCGGACTGGGAGCAGGAGTACGCCGATAAACAGCAGGCCCTGAACCAGGAGACCCTTGAGGGTATTTCTGGCCACCAGATTGATGAGCTGATTGAGAAATACAAGGATTTGCCGGATGTTGTCGCCTACTTTGAAGCGGTTCGGGAAGACCTTGTAGAGAACCTGGAGATATTTCTCGACGATAATGAGGAACAGGCAGCGATTGCCTATGCCTCCCTGGACAAAAAGATGCCGCGCCGGTATCTGGTTAATGTGCTGGTGCACCAGAAAACCAATGAGGTGCCGATGGTGGTGGAGGACAACCCCACCTACCACAACCTGTTTGGCTATGTGGAAAACGTCACCTACAAGGGCACGGTGTTCACGGATTTCTCCCTGATCCGCCCGGGCAGTCTGCACCGCGCAAATGGTGGCTATCTGTTGATGGACGCTATCAAGGTTCTGGAACAGCCGTTTGTCTGGGACGGGCTCAAACGTGCCCTGCGCTCGAAGTCCATCCAGATAAACTCCCTCGAACGGGAACTGACGCTATCCGGAACCATCTCAATTGAACCGGAATCGGTTCCCCTGGATGTCAAGATTGTCTTGTTTGGTGATCGTGAAACCTGGATGTTGCTGCAGGAATACGATTCCGAGTTTGCCGAACTGTTCCGCGTGACGGCGGATTTTGAGAACGAAATGTACCGTTCGGATGACAGCCAGCTGCTCTATGCCAAGTTCATTGCCAGCCTGGTAAGTGAGAAGAAGTTGCTGCACTGTTCGAACAAGGCGGTTGCCCGGGTGATTGAACACAGCGCCCGTATGGCCGAACACCAGGATCGACTGTCCCTGCATGCCGCGGATATCGCCAATCTGTTGCGGGAGTCGGATTTCTGGGCCCGGCAGGCCGGTGCGAAGCTGATTCAGGATATTCATGTGGAGCGCGCTCTGGAAAGCGCCAAATACCGGGATAGCCGGATCCGTGATCAGTTCTACGATTCCATCCGTGACGGCACGACGCTCGTAACTACCAGTGGTACGTGTGTTGGCCAGGTTAATGCGCTGTCGGTTCTGTCCACAGGCGGGTTTGAGTTTGGCCTTTCCAACCGTGTCACCGCGACCTGCTATTATGGAGATGGCGCGGTGATGGATATTGAGCGTGATGTAAAGCTCGGTGGCAATCTGCACTCCAAGGGTGTGATGATCCTGAGCTCCTGGCTCGCCTCTCATTTTGCGGTCAATGATCCGATGCATCTGTCGGCGAGTCTGACCTTCGAGCAGAACTATGGCGAAGTGGACGGTGACAGTGCCTCGCTGGCAGAGCTCTGCGCGCTGATCTCGTCCCTTTCCGGAATTCCGGTCCGACAGGATCTGGCGATCACCGGGTCGGTCAATCAGTTTGGCGAAGTTCAGCCCATCGGAGGTGTGAATGAAAAAGTGGAAGGCTTTTTCACGACCTGCCAGCTCAAGGGCGGGCTGTCGGGCACCCAGGGTGTCATTGTGCCAACCACCAATGTGCAGAACCTGATGCTCGACAGCGAAGTGGTAAAGGCAGTACGCGGAGGCCAGTTTGCGGTGTACGCGGTTGCCCGTGTTGAGGAGGCCATAACCCTGCTGCTCGGGAAGCCTGCGGGCAAGGCCGATGACAAAGGCAGGTACCCGAAGCAGAGCGTTTTTGGCATTATCCAGCAACGACTTGAGAAAATGCGGGAACATGAGCGCCAGGAACATGCTCGTGACGACCATAAAGACCCGTCAATTCACTGACCGGCGATCATAAGAAAACGGACAGGAGAGAACACACCCATGACTGATATCCAGCAAACCGTGTACGTTGTAGAGGACGATGAAGCAGTCCGCGATTCCCTGGAGCTGCTGCTGAAATCTGACGGCAAGCCGGTCAAGACCTATGAGAGTGCAACCGCTTTCCTGAAGGACTATTCCGACAAGATGGCCGGCTGCATTGTGCTGGATATCCGCATGCCAGGCATGGACGGTATGGAGCTCCAGAAAAAGCTGAATGAAAAGCACTCCATCCTCCCGATCATCTTTGTGACCGGTCACGGTGATGTGCCCATGGCCGTTGACGCCATGAAAGAGGGCGCGGTGGACTTCATCCAGAAGCCATACCGTGAGGAGGCGCTGCTGGAGAAAATCGAGGCGGCACTCAAGCAGGACCTGGAGCAGCGCAAGTCCCTTGATGAGAAGCAGGAGATCATCCGCCGCATCAAGAGTCTGACCCCCCGGGAACACGAAATCATGGACCGGATGATCGCCGGCCAGGCCAACAAGGTGATTGCCATTGAGCTGGAGATAAGCCAGCGCACAGTGGAGATCCACCGTTCCCGCGTTATGCACAAGATGGGTACCCACTCCCTGGCACATCTCGTTCGTATGGTCCTGTCCGTAAAGGACCTTATCGACGCAGGGTGATCCCGGCGGCATCATACGGTTACTTTTTTAACCGGCCCGACATTTATGACTGAAGCTGTCAGCGAGAACTCGGAGGTGACGGTTCTGCTCGTGGATGACAATCCGCAGAACCTCAAAGTCCTCTATGAGACCCTGAAAGACAAAGGTTACCGGCTGCTCATTGCCAACGAAGGCGAAAAGGCCCTCGACCTTGCCCACCGTCATCAGCCCGAAGTGATCCTCCTGGACATCATGATGCCGGAGATGGATGGCTATGAGGTCTGTGAGCGCCTCAAGGCGGACCTCCAGACGGCAGACTGTGCCGTTGTTTTTCTGTCTGCGCTGGATGACCTGCAGGCGAAGGTGAAAGGCTTCTCCCTTGGAGGCGCCGACTACATTTCCAAGCCCTTCCAGTCTCAGGAAGTGATCGCCAGGGTGAAAACCCACGCCAGCGTGATTCGCCTTGAACGGGAGCTGCAGGCCCGCAATCGTGAGCTGCAGAGCGACCAGGCCCGGATTCTCAATTCCATCAGCGAAGGCATCTACGGCCTCGATGAGAACGGCATTATCGAATTTGCCAATCCTGCGGCGGCATCGATTGTTGGCTGCCCGGTGGAAGAGCTTATTGGTCGTGATTTTTTCAAAACCCATTTCGCGACCGCCGCGGACAATCCGGACGGCATACCTGTTAAGGCAACCTGTCAGCAGGGAGTGGCCGAGAACCAGCGGGATATCCGAATGTTGCGGGCCGACGGAACCGGCTTTCCTGCGGAGTACCGTTCGACCCCGAAACTGGACTCTGACGAACTCCATGGTGCGGTTGTCGTGTTCCGTGATATCACCGCCGAACTGAACAACGAAAAGGCGCTGGAGGATGCCCGGCAGCTGGTTCAGGAGCAGCGTGACCAGTTGGCCCATACCTCCCGCCTGACCACAATGGGCGAAATGGCTGCCGGCGTTGCCCATGAGGTGAACCAGCCGTTGACCGCAATCACCAATTATGCCCGCGTCGCCAAGCGTATGATGGCAAAAGAAGACGCGGATATGGGGCTGCTCCAGCAGACTCTGGACAAGATTGAGGCCCAGTCCCATCGCGCCAGCGAAATCATTCGCCGTATTCGTCGATTCATGAAAAAGCCGGCCACGGGCAAGGAAGTGCTGTCAGTGCCTGCGTTGCTGGAAGATACCCGGCAGTTTGCCGAAGTGGATATGCGCAACAACAAGGGCGCCATTGAGCTGTCTGTGCCTGAAGACATTCCGGATGTTCTGGCCGACCCGGTCCAGGTGCAGCAGGTAGCCCTCAACCTGATCCGTAATGCCCTTGAAGCGACCAGCAGTATCGATTCCAGCGCGCCCGTCGAGGTGACCGCGAGCGTCCAGGGTGACACCTGCGTGCGAATCCAGGTGCGGGACCATGGCATGGGCTTATCGGAAGATGCTGAAGAGAAGCTGTTTCTGCCGTTCTTCACGACCAAGGACGAGGGTATGGGGATTGGTCTCTCAACCTGCCGCTCCCTGATACAGGCCCAGGGTGGCGACATTGGTTTCGAGCGACCGGAAGATGGTGGCGCCTGTTTCTACTTTACTCTGCCTGTTGCCGGCGCCAAGAGTAATACCTGTACACCGGATGGTGAGTCGTCCTAAAGCCAGTCAATGCGGCCGGTCAAATGGGGCGCATCACCTTTCGCGTTCAATACCTGATAGTCCCAGCCCTTTTCTCCCGTTTGCCAGTTCAGCTGGGCCGTGCCGGGCAGAAACAGCGGTTTCTTGAACTGACAGCTGACGCGAAGAGCGCCGCTTTGCCAGCCTTCCTGCTGCTCCAGTAGCGCGAGTGCGTGGGCTTTTGTCCACATGCCATGGGCGATTGCCCGTGGAAAACCGAATACCTTGGCGCTCAGGGCATGCATGTGGATCGGGTTGCTGTCACCGGATACGCGGGCATACTGCCGGCCGATGGACTCGGGTGCCTTCAGATTCTCTGTGTTCGGATAACGCTCCAGCTTCGGCGGCGCTTTTTTACCGGAAGATTTGCTCTCACCATCCGTTTGCCGGAACAGCGTTGTACTTGCTTCTTCCCAGACCAGCCTGCCCGCAGAGCGTGCCTCCGTAATCAGATCGAATTCCACGCCCCGTTCGCTCTTCACGGTATTGCTGAGTCTTACCTGCAGATCGAGGTTTTCCCCGGTGCCGATAGCCCGGTGCTGGGTAATCGTGTTTCTCAGGTGTACGAGGCCCAGAAGCGGCAGGGGAAAGTCTTTTTCGGTGAGCAGTTTCAAGTGCAAAGGAAAGGCGAGCACGTGGGGCCAGGTGACTGGCAGGTGACTGCGAGCCACGAATCCGCAGACCTGCTGATAGCGCTTCAGGTTCTCCCCGGAGGTACTGACACCGAGCAGGCTCGCTGAAAGATTCGGGATGCTGATATCGCCGCCGGTTTGCTTCTGCTTTGGCAGCAGCGTTCTGCCATACATCGGTAACAAGGCGGGCGGTGTGTTGCGGTAAACGAGGGTCTCTGACATCGGTATTCTCCTTCACAGCCCGGACCATCAATCCCGGCATGACCTTGGTTGAACGCTTTGAAGCAAAGGGTATGCATTTTTTTACATTTTGGTACAACTCGGCGACTGTGGCCTGATATGCTCTACTAGTAAGACGATTGTCTAACAGGGTGCGGTTCGTAGGCCCCTTGAGTCTGACAAACCTCTGGAGTCTGTCAAAGCCCTCCAGATCAGGCATTGACCCGGCGCGCCACAGTGGCTGTCGGGAAGGCCACAGCAGTAAACCAATAAAAAGCGGAATCTTATGCAGGAACTTCGTGACGCGGGAGTGATGTTGCGCCTGATCTATGAGGCGATGAAAAAGAAGGGAATCAATACCAATGCCATCTTCAGCCGCCTGGGTGTGGATGAAAATTACGTTTACACCGAGCAGCTCCGGACTCCCCACAGTGCCCAGATGTACTTCTGGCAGGCTGTTGAGGACGTTTCCGGCGATCCGGATGTAGGCCTGCACCTAGGGCAACTACTGCCTGCGTACAAGGGGCAGGTGCTGGAGTATCTCTTTCTGAGCAGTCCCACCTTCGGAGAGGGTCTGCGGCGGGCTCAGAACTATCAGCGCCTGCTCAGCGACGCAGCGAACACCGATTTCTTCATAGAGGGTGACGATGCCTGCATGGTGCTGGATGCGGCGTCCGATGATGTCCGCAGACTAAAGCATTTCAATGAATGCTTCGTGCTGGGATTGATTACCTTTTTCCGCTCGATCACCGATGGCAACTTCTACCCCTCACGCATTGAGTTCGAGCACGAGCGGACTGAGGGCCAGGACCATGTGCGCGAGGTGCTCGGATGCGAAGTCACTTTTGGGGCGCCGGAAAATCGGCTCTATTTCCCGGCAAAACTGCTATCCCATGCCTCACCTCATGCAGAGCCGGAGCTACTGGATCTGCATGAGCGGTTCGCCAGCGAACAGGTCGCCCGGCTGGAGAAAAAGGATATCGTTGGTCAGGTGGAGCGGATTGTGGCAGAACTCCTCGATAGTGGGGAGGTCACCCTGGATGCCGTAGCTGAGCGTCTTGGCATCAAGCCGAGAACCCTGCGCACGCGCTTGACGGAGGCCGAGACCAGTTTCAATCAGGTGCTCGCGGATTTCCGCTATCGTCTGGCCCGTCAGCTGCTGGCAACCACCGATGAATCCATTGATGAAATTGTCTACCTCACGGGCTTCTCTGAGCCCAGCACCTTCTATCGCGCATTCAAGCGCTGGTCCGGTATGACGCCGATCGAATACCGCAAAACCGCGCAGGGCAAGGATGCGATGGTCGATGCCATGTAACAGGACGCTTTTTCTCAATTTTTTTGAGAAAAAGCGTTGACATAACGGGGCGCCTCTTTATAATGCGCCCTCGTTGTCACAGAGCATTCACACCGCTGATTGCCAGGCCTCCCAGAGGCCAGTTGTGATGACCCGCACGGAGCGGTAGTTCAGTTGGTTAGAATACCGGCCTGTCACGCCGGGGGTCGCGGGTTCGAGTCCCGTCCGCTCCGCCATTTTTGCCCCTCTTTTGTATCCTTTGTCGCCCCAAGAATTTCTGAGCTCGTTTTACATCTGCCAAAACCAGCTGTGTGTCATCGTAATGTCATTCAGACGATCTAGTCTGTTCCTGAAAACTCAAGAACAGGGTAGCCGCTATGCGAGATTACGAAGAAGAGTTGATTGAAAGCCAGTTTGAAGAATTCGAAGACGATGACGGCCGGGATGACGCTATGGAGCTCTGATGTCAGGAATGCCGGGTTCGCTTTCG
Organism: Marinobacter sp. BW6; assembly: GCF_008107725.1. Taxonomy (GTDB): domain Bacteria; phylum Pseudomonadota; class Gammaproteobacteria; order Pseudomonadales; family Oleiphilaceae; genus Marinobacter. Next base: position 144,418 of record NZ_VIRN01000061.1, on the reverse strand, counting down.
GTGTTCTCCCGGGCTCAGGCTGAACCACCGCCGATAAGCTTTGTGAAAGGCGGCAGGGTTGGCAAACCCCAAAAGCCAGGCAATTTCGGCCAGTGATGTCTCCGTCTCGCGAATATAATCCCGCGCCAATTGTTTCCGCGTTTCATCCATCAGTTCCCTGAAACCGGTTCCCTCTGCAGCCAGTTGTCTCTGCAGTGTCCACGGCGCCACCCCCAGTTTCATTGCAATGGTTTCCAGGCTAGGCGTTTCGCCCCGGAACAGTGGTGTGAGCAGGTTCTTTACCCGGTCTCCCGTTGTCCATCCTCGTCGGATCTGCTGCAGTTCGCGCTCGCACAGCTCCGTGAGCTTTTCATGCATGGCCGGCTGGGCCTGCTGGCTCGTGCTCTCCCAGATATCCTGCCGCACTGAGAGGCTGTTTTTCGCCGCTCCGAACTGCACCGGGCAGCGGAACCAGCTTTCGAATAAGTCATCCTGTCCGATGGACCGGTACTCAATGGTGACTCTCTCCAGAACGTCATAGCGGCCGGTCACGGTTCGGAGAAATTGGGTCCAGGCAGCGAGAACAGAATCCACTACGAAATAGTTGAAGTCGTTGTAAGGGCGGATCGAGTAGAACCGGGCCTGTCGGGTGTCCGGCCAAACCATGGGGATGCCTCGGCTGTTGCGGCTGGTCAGCAAGGCGTAGCGAATTAGCGTGCTGATTGCCGCCCCGGCCGTGTGGGCAGTCTCTCCGGCGAGCCCGGCAATGCCAGCGTCGACAGGGCGAGATAATGCCCCCATCCTCAAGCCCAGGGCCGGGTTGCCAGTCTCGCTGATCGCTGCATGCCCCAGGCGCATGAATCGTGGAATGCTGATACGCGCTTCCGGCGAAGTCAGTGTCTGATCGTCAAGCTGGAAACGGGATGCCAGTTCTGTGCTGTTGGCGCCTTCGGCCTCGGCCGCCCGCAAGAGCGCAGACACGTAGAGAACACTGATGTCTCCAAGTGAGTTTCGGCTTTTTGGCGGGATGGATCGCTGGTCGCTCATTGAAGTCATTGTCTGACATGTCGTGTAAAGATAATAAAATGTTATCCATGGATATTGTCGATGACAAGCGTCGCGAGTAGTTTAAGGCTCAACAATGAACGGGCCCTGACCATGGTGGGAGTCCCGACGAAGATCACGATGAGGAGACAATACATGACTGCGAGCACGACTCCAGGCGTTGCCAAATACCCAAACCTGCTTGAGCCGCTGGACCTTGGCTTTACCAAGCTGCGTAACCGCACCCTGATGGGGTCCATGCACACGGGGCTTGAAGAGGCCAAAAACGGATTCGACCGCCTGGCGGCCTTCTATGCAGAACGCGCCCGTGGTGGTGCAGGCCTGATTGTTACCGGTGGTATTGCGCCTAATGTTGAAGGTGGGGTATTCCAGCACGCCGCCAAGATGACCACCGAAGAAGAGTCTGAAAAGCACAGGATCATCACTGACGCGGTGCATGAAGCCGATGGCAAGATCTGTATGCAGATCCTTCATGCTGGCCGTTACGCCTACTCTCCGGAGTTGGTTGCACCTTCAGCCATCCAGGCGCCAATCAACCCGTTCAAGCCCAGGGAGCTGGACGAAGCGGGCATTGAAAAGCAGATCCAGGACTACGCGGATTGCGCCGCACTGGCACAGCGTGCCGGCTATGACGGTGTTGAAGTCATGGGCTCGGAAGGCTACTTCATCAACCAGTTTATCGTTTCCCATACCAACCATCGGACTGATCGCTGGGGCGGCAGTTATGAAAACCGTATCCGCCTGCCTATCGAGATTGTACGCCGGGTACGTGAACAGGTGGGTGAGAACTTTATCCTGATCTATCGACTGTCCATGCTGGATCTGATTGAAGACGGCAGCACCTGGGAAGAGGTTGTTCACCTGGCCAAGGAAATCGAGAAGGCGGGTGCGACCATCATCAACACTGGCATCGGCTGGCATGAGGCTCGTGTGCCCACCATTGCAACGTCGGTTCCCCGTGGCGCCTTTACCAAGGTGACAGCGCGCCTGAAGGGTGAGGTAGGCATTCCGCTGGTCACCACCAACCGGATTAACATGCCGGACGTGGCCGAGAAGATTCTGGCGGAAGGCGATGCCGATATGGTGTCCATGGCCCGCCCGTTCCTGGCGGATGCCGATCTGGTTCTGAAAGCGGCAGAAGATCGGGCCGATGAGATTAACACCTGCATCGGTTGTAACCAGGCCTGCCTGGATCACACCTTCAGCGGCAAACTGACGTCATGTCTGGTTAATCCTCGTGCCTGTCACGAGACCGAGCTGAGCTATGTGAAAACCGCTGCGCCCAAGTCCATTGCGGTGGTTGGCGCTGGCCCGGCCGGCCTGGCATTTGCGTCGGTCGCAGCTGAGCGGGGCCACAAGGTTACCCTGTTCGATGCCGGTAGCGAGATTGGTGGCCAGTTCAATGTTGCCAAGCTTATTCCGGGCAAAGAAGAATTCTATGAAACCCTCCGTTATTTCCGGGTGATGCTGGACAAACACCAGGTGGACGTGCGTCTGAACACTCGTGTCAGCGCTGACGATCTCAAAGCCGGTGGCTTTGATGAAGTGATCCTGGCAACGGGCGTCAAGCCACGTACGCCGGAAATCGAGGGGATCGATCATCCGAAAGTGATCGGTTATCTGGATGCGCTTCTGGAGCGCAAGCCGGTCGGCCAGAAAGTGGCCGTGATCGGTGCCGGCGGTATCGGGTTCGATGTCTCCGAGTTTATCGTCCACAAGGGCACGTCGGCCGCCATGGACACCGAGCACTTCATGCGTGAGTGGGGTGTGGATCTGAGTGTTGAGCACCGGGGTGGCATTCAGGGTGTTGAACCCGAAGTGCCGGAACCTGCCCGCGAAGTCTACCTGCTTCAGCGTAAAGCCTCGAAAGTGGGTAAGAATCTGGGCAAGACCACCGGCTGGATTCACCGTACCTCCCTGAAGAACCGTCAGGTTCAGATGGTGCCCGGTGTGACCTACCGTAAAATTGATGATGAGGGGCTTCATGTAACGGTCACGCCGAAAGGTGCGGATCAGGGCGAAGATCGGGTGCTGCCAGTGGATACCATTATCGTCTGCGCGGGGCAGGAGCCGTTGCGTGAACTGCAGAGCGATCTCGAAGCCGCTGGCCTGCCGGTGCACCTGATTGGCGGTTCGGATGTGGCTGCGGAACTGGATGCCAAGCGAGCGATCGATCAGGGTAGTCGCCTGGCGGCAGAACTCTAAGCGCAAAAACGATCACAAATCGTTGCAGTTTTTCCCTGTGCAGACACGATTGTCTGGCTAGACTAATAGCTTTGAGTCTGTCAGCTTGCCTCTTCGCCCTGGCTCCGGAAGGCCTGGGTTGATGAGGTTGGCATCGCGATCTGATGGAACATCTTTCGGGATTCTGTCGTGTGGTGTCGAGTCGTTGAACTGTGGAGAACGTGCAATGGTGTCTGCCGACCAGGCAACCGATGGTTATTCGGCGGTATTTTTTGTGGAAGGGAATCAGGTGGCACGCGAGATGCGGGCCAATGAATTCGGGGCCTTCCTGGATGGCTATGTGGGGCTGTCCGATCTCGCTGAAACCGATGTCAGGGCTGTTCTGGTTGAGCTGAGTGGCGACCTTCGGGTCCAGGCACTGGTTTTCTTTCGGATTTGGTTCGATGAAGAAGGCCGGGCCGACAGCCATTGGAATGTGCCTATTGAGGACTTGGCCAGACAAGGCGCCAAAGGGCCGGACATGGGCGGTGGTGCGATCCGACTGGTTTGCCGCAGCCAGTGCCCGGATCCCAAGTTCAAGGAGGATCTGTGGGACCCGGACATGACACCCGGGAATAACCATTTCCAGGCTATTCGCAAAGCGGTTGAGGCCAACAGTCTCAAATTCCGAAAGATGGAGCCGGTTCAGGAAGAGAACATTCCGGTTCTGAGCGCGCAGGCCGAGGATTCGTCAGATCGTGAAGAAGCTGCGGCAGCGGCGGATCGTTCCCGCTTGGCGCAGCTGATCCGGGAGCAGCGCCTGCGGATCAAGACTCTTCAAAGTGTTCACCGGGATGCCTTGTCGGATATACAGCGAGAGCATCGCCTGGAGATTCAGGGATTGCGCGGTGATCTTGCGGATCTTGAGCAGAAATACGAACGGCAACGCCTGAGCAATGAGCAGCTTAAAAAGCGACTGTCGGAGCGAAACGAGCAGTACCTCGCCATGCAGGAGCAGATGGCCGCTGTGGGTGAGGAGAAACAGCGCGAGGATTCAAACGCGGGTGCTGAGCTCCTGCTGCTCAGAGAGCAGCTGGAGCGGCGCCAGCGGGAGCTGGAGTTGAGGGACGAGAAAATCGTTGCCCTTGAGGAGGAAAATCACGAGCTACGCAATCGCGAGCCGCCGGAAGACTCCATAATGGACCACCTGAAGCGCCAGTCGGTATTCCTGGTTGCCTATCAACCCGGCGTCGGCCATTTGACGCTGCCCTTCAAAGATATTGAAACCTACTTTAATAATCCCACGGCCTACGCTGCAGAACGCTGTGGTATGAATGAGCCCGCCTATAGGGAATGGCTGGAGCATTATGAAAACCCCGTCTGTAGCCATGAAGACGACGATGGCAATCGTTGTGGTGAGCCCATTTTGCGGATCAGCCAGCCAGCGGAATTCCGTCCGGGCATTGACGATCGTTGCGAGAAACACCAGGCCTGAGGCCGGAACTTTTTCAGTATCGGGGTGACTTTCGTTAAACTGTACGCCAGATTGTCACCGGGGTAACGGTTTCGTTTGTCCCCGCCGCATTCCGACACCACAGGAAACTTCATGGATCAGTTCAGGAACATTGGTGTGATTGGCCGAATGGGCAGCGTAAAAGTGGTTGAGTCACTGCGCCAGCTCAAACAGTACCTGATCGCCAACAACTACCACGTCATTCTTGAGGAAGACACAGCCAGCATGCTGCCCGGGCATGGCCTGCAGGTGGCCAGCAAAAAACTGCTGGGCGAGATCTGTGATCTGGTCATTGTTGTGGGCGGTGATGGCAGCCTTCTGGGCGCTGCCCGTGAGCTGGCCAAGTCCAAGATTCCCCTGCTTGGTGTCAATCGTGGCCGTCTGGGCTTTCTGACCGACATTTCCCCTTCCGATCTTGAGGAACGTCTGGGCAAGGTTCTGGAAGGCGAATACATGGAAGAGACCCGGTTTCTACTGGATGGCAACGTCGAGCGCAACGGCCAGCCCCTGGGGTTTGGTACTGCCCTGAACGACGTAGTGCTGCATCCGGGCAAATCCACCCGTATGATCGGCTTCGATCTGTTCATAGATGGTCATTTTGTCTACAGCCAGCGCTCGGATGGCCTGATCGTCTCGACACCGACCGGATCCACCGCCTATTCGCTGTCCGCTGGTGGCCCGATCATGCACCCCAAGCTGGATGCCATTGTTCTGGTGCCTATGTTTCCCCACACTCTCAGTAGCCGGCCGATCGTTGTCGATGGCAAGAGTGAGATCAAACTGGTGATCGGGGAGACCAATGAAACCTATCCGCAAATCAGCTTTGACGGCCAGATGAATATTGCCTGTGCGCCCGGCGATATCATCCGCATTACCAAGAAGCCGTTTAAGATCCGGTTGATTCACCCCACAGACCATAATTTCTACGCCACCTGCCGTGACAAGCTTGGCTGGGCTAGTGAAATATCAGCGAGTTGATCATGGCTGCAAGCAAAGCGACCGCAAGCCGCGGTTACGACATCATTGGCGATATTCACGGCTGTGCCAATACCCTGGCCAGATTGCTGGACCAGATGGGGTACCGCAAGATCAACGGGGTATACCAGCATCCGCGTCGTCAGGCGATCTTCATAGGCGACATTATTGATCGCGGACCACGCATCCGCGAGGCGCTGCACCTGGTGCGGGACATGGTGGAACATGGTTCTGCCCGCATTGTCATGGGCAATCATGAGTACAATGCCCTGGGTTATTGCACGAGGGCCCGCCCCGGTAGTGGCAAAACTTTTCTGCGTGAGCACAACGCGCGTCACGACCGTCTGATCCGGGAGACGCTGGAACAATTCGAGGCGCACCCCTACGAGTGGAATGAGTTTCTCGAGTGGTTCTACACCATACCGCTGTTCATTGACGACGAGGACTTCCGCGTTGTCCACGCCTGCTGGGACGGTGATCTGATCGAAAAATTCAAGCAGACGCAGGGCGGTGCCTGCATCGACGAGGATTTCCTGCACGCTTCGGCCGCCATTGAGTCGTTTGCCGGCCAGGTCATGGATACCCTGCTGCGGGGAACAGATCTCAGGCTTCCCGAGGGAGTAAGCATCACCGGCCGTGATGGCTATGTGCGTGAGTTTTTCCGAACCAAGTTCTGGGCCGACGATCCCCAGACCTATGCCGATGTCGTATTCCAGCCAGATCCGCTGCCACCGGAAGTGGCAAGCCGGGTACTGACAGACGACGAGCGCAAACAGTTGATCAGCTATCCCCTGGATGCGCCGCCCGTGTTTGTTGGCCATTACTGGATGGAAGGTGAGCCAGCGCCGCTCAAGTCCAATGTTGCCTGCATTGACTACAGTGCGGTGAAATACGGGCGGCTGGTGGCTTATCGGATGGATGGTGAGCGGGCACTTTCCAGGAACAAATTTGTCTGGGTAGATGTGGAACGGCCGGAGCAGCCGGACTATCCCACCAGCGAAGACAGCGTTGCGCGCTAAACCGAGCATCGCGGCTGAATCATTTCCGAGGCGGAGTAAGCGGTGTACCGAGTCAAGCAGTTGGAAACCACGGTGAACCTGGCCAGCTTCAGCCGTTGGCTGAACGGACAGGGTGTGACCCACCGCATTACGGAAGAGGGGGAATTTCAGGTGCTCTGGCTGGAGGACCCTGCCCACGCCGAACCCGTGCTTTCCGCCCTGGACCGCTTCATGGCGGAACCTGAAATCAGGGACGCGGTGGATCGCCAGAACCGGTCGCCGGTGTTTGTTGGCGGGCGCTGGCAGCCTTCACCACGTCATGCGCCGCTAGTGCTCGGGATCATTGTATTTGCTGTGGCCATGGTCTGGCTTACCGCCATGGGCCAGAATGAGCTGGCAGCCAGCCTAATGATGATTGACCCCCGGGATTATGACTGGAGCACCATGGCCGGTCGTATCGAAGCTTTAACCGCAACGCTGACCAGTGGCCAGATCTGGCGGCTGCTGACACCGGATTTTCTGCACTTCAGCTGGACCCACATAATTTTCAATTCCGTGATGCTCTGGTTTCTGGGCAGCCAGATCGAGTGGTTTGATGGCCGGGCCCGGTTAATTGCTCTTTTTGTAATCACGAGTCTGATCTCGAACGGCCTGCAGTATTTCGTTTCCGGGCCTCTTTTCGGTGGGCTATCTGGAGTGGTTTATGGGATTCTGGGCTATTGCTGGCTCAGTCAGCGATCCGCACCGAGGTTCCAGTTTCCGCCTGCACTGGTTACCTTTGCCGTTGCGTGGATGGTGATCGGATTTACGCCCCTCCCTGAAATGATTGGGCTCGGGCGTATGGCCAATGAAGCGCACCTGGGTGGATTTGTTGCCGGACTGGCCCTTGCGGTGGTTTTGCCCGTAAGACGCAGGCGGGACGCATAAAAAAGCCCCGCCAGAGGCGGGGCGTTAAAAGAGCTTTTAGCTCCTGATGAGAGAGACCAAATGATACGACCGTCGTCATTTGGTGAAGTAATGATAATCATTATCGTTTGATGCTGTCAAACGGTTCCGCCACATTTTTAATGAACGTTTTTTCAGGAGAGCGGGATGACCTACGAAGAACTGATCGAGCGACTGGATCCCAATGTTTACCGGAGTCTCCGGCAGTCGATTGAACTCGGCAAATGGCCCGATGGCCGAAAGCTGACGCCCGAACAGCGTGAAATCAGCCTGGAGGCAGTGATCTATTACGAGAATCTGCACAACATTCCTGAAGAGGAGCGTACCGGCTACCTCGACAGGGGCAGCAAGGCCGGCACCGCCTGCGACCCCTCGGTTCAGCGCAAGCAGGGTAGAGGCGACATGGACCCGGACCAGTTTGTCGAGGTCAAGTCTTGAGTGAGCTGATTGATTTAACAGGCCGGCTTCGCAAAATGCCGGCAGAGGCGGGCGACCCGGTGGCTTATTCCATTGCTGTCGGCGATACCCGCATTCCTCTGAACGATTTGATTGGCAGACCGTTGCGTCTGAATTTCGACGGCGTTATCCGATGCATCCACTGTGACCGGAAGACCAACAAGAGCTTCAATCAGGGCTTTTGTTATCCCTGCTTTCGAAAACTGGCGGCTTGTGACAGTTGCATCATGAGTCCAGAGAAGTGCCACTATCATCTTGGCACCTGCCGTGAGCCCGAGTGGGGTGAAACCCATTGCATGGTTGAGCACGTGGTATATCTGGCCAATTCGTCCGGCCTGAAAGTGGGGATTACCCGGGCGTCTCAGGTACCGACACGCTGGATCGACCAGGGAGCGGTAGACGCTATCCCGATGGTTCGTGTTGCGACGCGGTACATTGCCGGATTGGTAGAAGTTGCCTGTAAGGCTCACGTCGCCGACCGGACCAACTGGCGGGCGATGCTCAAGGGCGATGTTCCTGAGCTGGACCTGGTGGAAGAGCGGCGGCGCATGCTTGGGCTGATCACAGAAGACCTTGAGGCGCTCAGAGAGACCCATGGGCAGGACTCGATCCGTGAAGTCGACGAGCAGGGGCTCGGTTTGAGCTATCCCGTCCAGGTCTGGCCAGAAAAGATCAAAACCCATAACCTCGACAAAACGCCAGAAGTGGAAGGCGTTCTGGAAGGTATAAAGGGGCAGTACCTTATCCTGGATACCGGTGTGATCAACATTCGGAAATTCACCGGTTATGAAGTCCGTTTCCGGGTCATGGGCGCCTGACAGCGCCTTTACCGGCCAATCTTTTCATGTCTGCGGGTGGTGAAGTTTGCGCCCGCAGGCCGCGAACTCTGGAGAAAATCCATGCGTACCAGCCAGCCACAAAGCATTTATCTCAGCGATTACAAGGTACCTGCCTATTTGGTCGACACTGTAGATCTGAGGTTTGAGCTTTTCGAAGACGGGGCGCGGGTGCACAGCACGCTTGAGCTTCGCCGGAACCCGGAATCTGACGAGACGGCGGCGCCTCTGGAGCTCGATGGTGACAGCCTGACGCTCGAATCCGTCGCTCTGAACGGCGCAGAGCTGGCTGCGGGTGATTATGAGGATCGGGGCGACCAGTTGGTGGTTCGCTCGGTGCCGGAACAATTCACTTTGACGGTCGTCACCTGGATAGAGCCCCAGAACAATACCCGTCTGGAAGGTCTGTATAAATCATCCGGCATGTTCTGCACCCAGTGCGAGGCTGAAGGATTCCGCTGCATCACGTTCTTCCCGGACCGTCCGGACGTAATGGCACGTTTCCGTACTCGCATCGAAGCCAACAAGGACGCCTATCCGGTGCTCCTCTCCAATGGCAACGACGTGGAAGAAGGCGAGTTGGAAAACGGCCGGCATTTTGTCACCTGGGAAGACCCGTTCCCCAAGCCCTGCTACCTCTTTGCCCTGGTGGCCGGAGATCTGGTGGAAAAGCGCGACACTTTTTCCACGTGTTCGGGCCGCGACATCGATCTGCGCATGTATGTTGAGCCCCGTAATGCCGAGAAGTGCGATCACGCCATGGACTCCCTGAAACGGTCCATGCGCTGGGATGAGGAAGTCTATGGTCGTGAGTACGACCTCGATATCTTCATGATTGTGGCCGTGGATGACTTCAACATGGGCGCCATGGAGAACAAGGGGCTCAACATCTTCAACTCCTCCTGTGTGTTGGCCAGCCAGGAAACCGCTACGGATATGGCGTTCCAGCGCATCGAAGCCATCGTTGCTCACGAGTACTTTCACAACTGGTCGGGTAACCGGGTTACCTGCCGGGACTGGTTCCAGCTCAGCCTGAAAGAAGGCTTCACCGTATTCCGTGATTCCCAGTTCTCGGCGGATATGGGGTCCCCGACGGTGAAGCGGATTGAGGATGTGACGCTGCTGCGTACCGCTCAGTTTGCTGAAGACGGTGGCCCCATGGCACATCCGGTCCGGCCAGCTTCCTACATGGAAATCTCCAACTTCTACACCCTGACCATTTACGAGAAGGGCGCAGAAGTCGTGCGCATGATCCACACCCTGCTGGGGCCGGACATGTTCCGCAAGGGTAGCGACCTGTATTTTGAGCGTCACGATGGCCAGGCGGTAACGACCGATGATTTTGTAAAAGCCATGGAGGATGCTTCCGGTCGCGATCTGAGCCAGTTCCGCCTCTGGTACGAGCAGGCCGGCACGCCGGTGCTTAGCGTGTCGGATGAATTTGACGCCGGGAAAGGCGTTTATCGCCTTACCGTAGAGCAGAGCATTCCGGATACCCCGGGACAGACCAGCAAAAAGCCGCAGCATATTCCGTTTGCGCTTGGTCTGCTGGGACAGGATGGCCGGCCCCTGCCGCTTCAGCTTGAGTCGGGTGAGGCGAATGCTCCGACGGAGCGGGTGCTTGAGCTGACCGAAGCGGTGCATTCGTTTGAATTCCATGGAATCGAATCCAGGCCGGTTCCGTCACTGTTGCGGAACTTCTCAGCTCCGGTTCGGGTCCGCTATGACTGGACCCGCGAACAGTTGCTCTTCCTGATGAGTCACGATCCGGACGGGTTCAATCGCTGGGATGCGGGTCAGAGACTGGCGGTAGATGTCATTCTGTCGCTGGTTGGTGCGTCCGATGAGGCAGAAATCGAGCCGAGACTGGTCGAGGCCTATCGAATGCTGATTTCTGACACCGATCTGGACCAGGCCCTGGTGGCGAAAATGCTGCAACTTCCGTCTGAGGCTTACCTGATTGAGCTGACGGATAAGGCCGATGTTCCGGCTATCCACAGGGCTCGCGAATCCGTACTCCGGCATCTGGCTGGTGCCCTGAGAGGCGAGCTACTGGACTGCTACGAGCGTCATCAGGGCAGTGGCCCCTACGAGGTGACACCGGAGGCCATTGCCCGTCGTAGCCTGCGCAATACCGCCTTGGCCTGGTTGCTGATGATCAATGATTCGGAGGGGCGAGGGCTGGCAGTCAGCCAGTTGAACGCTGCTGACAATATGACCGATCGGATGGGTGCCATGCGGGCACTGGTCAATTCAGGTTTTGAGGCTGATCGCCAGCAGGCGCTGGACGACTTCTATAATCGGTTCCATGATGACCCACAGGTTGTTGAGCAGTGGTTCTCTGTGCAGGCGGCCAGTGACCAGGCCGGGCAGCTCCCGGACATCCATAAACTTCTGGAGCATCCGGCCTTTGACTGGAAAAACCCCAACAAGATTCGCTCTGTGATTGGTGCGTTTGCGGGTCAGAATCTGGCTGCTTTCCACAAGCCTGACGGTTCTGGTTACCAATTCCTGGCGGATCAGGTCTGCCGCCTGGACGACAGCAACCCGCAGATTGCTGCGCGCCTGGTGACGCCGCTCACCCGGTGGAGGAAGTTTGCGCCCGCGTACAGCGCTCAGATGAAATCTGCCCTGGAGCGTATTCGCGACAAATCCGGATTGTCCCGGGACGTATATGAGGTGGTGCACAAGAGCCTTGCCGATTGAAGTCAGATACAAAATCGCACTTTCGGTCGATAGACTTTAGTCTGGGATCGGGTAATCTGGAATAAGGTCTGTAATTCCATCAGACGACAATAAAAAAGCCTCCGCAGAGGCTTCCAGACGCACTTAAGGTTTCACAATGATGTATAACAAAAATGCGATTCTCGGCGGCCTGCTGGCTCTCTCCGTGGCATCAGCGCCTGCGTGGGCGGCGGTTTCCGCCAGTGAAGCGGCCCGTCTGGGCCAGGAGTTGACACCCTTTGGCTCGCCCAAGGCCGGCAACAGCGCCGGCACCATTCCGGCCTGGACCGGAGGGCTGACCGAACCGCCTCCCGGCTATGAGGGCAGCGGGCAGCATCATATCAATCCGTTCCCGGATGACGAGGTCCTGTTCACCATCACGCCTGCCAACATGGAACAGTACGATGAGTACCTGACCGATGGCGTGAGGGCGATGCTGGAGACCTACCCGACAACCTTCCGCGTGCCTGTGTACCAATCTCGTCGTACCCACGCGATCCCTGATTGGGTGGCGGAAAATACCCGTGAGAACGCAGTGAGCGCAGAAATTGTTGGGCAGGGTGCAGGCCTGGATGGCGCCTTTGGCGGCTATCCTTTCCCCATCCTGCATGGCAACGATGAGCAGAAAGCCTGGCAGGCGGTCTGGAATCACCTGACCCGCTGGCGCGGTGTGTCGATAACCCGTCGGTCAAGTGAGGTGGCTGTGCAGACCAATGGTGACTATTCGCTGGTTACCTCCCAACAGGAAGCCTTCTTCAACTTTTACAACCCGGAAGGCGGTGAAGAAGATCTGGATAACGTGATTTTCTACTACCTGTCGTTTACCCAGTCACCACCACGTCTGGCCGGTGGTGCCATTCTGGTTCACGAGACGCTGAATCAGATCATTAATCCGCGGAATGGCTGGGGCTACAATGCCGGGCAGCGCCGGGTACGCCGGGCGCCGAACCTTGGTTACGATTCCCCGATTGCTGCGGCTGACAACCTGCGTACTGCAGACGATACCGATATCTTTAACGGGGCCCTGGACCGTTATAACTGGAATTACGAAGGCAAGCGGGAAGTCTACATTCCGTATAACAACTACCGGATTGGCGAGAAGGGCACACCCTACGAGGAAATCCTGGGGATTTCCCATCTGAATCCCGATCTCACCCGCTGGGAGCTTCACCGCGTGCACGTGGTTGAAGCCACACTGAAAGACGGTGAGCGCCATATCTACGGCAAGCGCCGGTTCTATATTGACGAGGACAGCTGGAACACCGTTCTGCTGGATCAGTACGACGGCCGCGGCGAACTTTGGCGTGTAACCATGGGACTGCCTAAAAATTATTATGAACTTCCGGGTGTGTGGACGGTTCTTGACGTCTATCATGACCTTCAGGCCCGTCGTTATCATGTGCTCGGTTTGGACACAGAAGAGGCAAATACCCGCGTGTTCACCGACGAGGTCCCGAACAAGCGCTACTTCTCGCCGTCCTCCCTGCGCCGCAGGAGTGTTCGCTAACGCGCTGTTGGCCGAGGGATGCGTCCTCCGCCCACAGGAAGTGGCGACCCGACATACCGGCAATCGTAAGGTTGCCGGTATGTTCACAGTTATTCCCGGCTTTGCCGGTCAGAGACACAGTTCAATACAACATAATAGGCAATCTGAATGGCTAAAAGGTTGATGTGCAAGACTCTGGGCGCTGCCTGCCTTGGACTTTCCATGGTCTGGTCTGCCCCTGCAGCGTTTGCGCTTGCAGATATCATCGAAACCCCGGCCCGGCCGACCGATCTGGCTCCGGAAAATCTTCTCACCGATGCGACCCGGGTCGGGGATCGTATCGTGGCAGTCGGAGAGCGCGGTCATATCATTTACTCCGATGATGAGGGGAAAACCTGGGCCCAGGGTGAAGTTCCTGTTTCTGTGACCCTTACGGCGATCGAATTTGGCTCAGACACCCATGGTTGGGCCGTGGGTCACAGTGGGGTTGTTCTCCACACTGCCGACGCCGGAGCTACCTGGAATCTTCAGATTGACGGCATTCGGGCCATGGAACTGGCCATTGAGAGCCGGGAAGAACAGATCGCCGCCATGGAAGAGCGGATTGAAGAAGCGCCCGAGGAAGAAAAAGAAGACCTCGAATGGGCACTGGATGACCTCTACTTCGCCCTTGAGAATATCCAGGCGGATATGGATATCGGTCCGGTCAACCCGTTGTTGGATGTCTGGTTTGAAAATGAGGACCGTGGTTTTGTGGTAGGCGCCTACGGCATGTTCCTGCGTACAATGGACGGCGGTGAGACCTGGAAAGACTGGGCACCTCGAATTGATAACCGGCAGAACTTCCATCTCAACGGCATTACCCGGATCACGGGCGGTGCTCTGGTTGTGGTTGGTGAAGCCGGTCAGATACATGTCTCTGTAGACGGTGGTGAGTCCTTTGAGCGCCGCGAGGCACCTTATGAAGGCTCCCTGTTCGGTGTGATCGGTACAGGCCAGGTGAACGAGATTCTCGCCTTCGGCCTCCGCGGCAACATGCTGTTTTCCTCGGATCTGGGCAAGAGCTGGCGGATGGTTCCCAATTCAGCCGGCGCGACACTCAACGATGGCGTGGTTGCCAATGATGGTCGCATCACCCTGGTTGGTAACGGCGGTGCCGTGCTGATGAGCACCAATGGCGCAGAAACCTTCCGCGAGCATTTCCGCAGTGATCGTGAAGGCGTCATGAGCGCGGTGCCTATTTCAGGAACTGATTTGCTGATTGTCGGCGAAGGTGGCGTAAAGATTACAGACGCCCGTGGAAGAAACCTTCAATAACGCCCTGATGTGGCAACAACCGAACGAACAATAGAGGGGCTTTTGAATGTCCAACCCTAAGCATGACAAGGGCGAGCACTATCTGACCACGCCCAAGGCGGAACCCTTTCTCGAGAGGCTGATTTTCAACAATCGGGCAGTTATTCTCATTGCCTTTGCCATTTTGACGCTGTTCCTCGGGTACAACGCCGTCAAGATTCAGCCCGATGCCAGTTTCGAGCGCATGATTCCGCTCGAGCACCCGTACATCGTAAATATGCTTGATCACCGGGACGACCTGGAGAATCTGGGTAACTTCGTTCGTATCGCCGTTGAGTCGAAAGAGGGCGATATTTTTACCCAGGAATACATGGAAACCCTGAAGCAGATCACCGACGAGGTTTTCTATCTCAACGGCGTTGATCGCTCCGGTTTGAAATCTCTCTGGACGTCGAACGTCCGCTGGGTTGAGGTTACCGAGCAGGGTTTCCAGGGTGGCACTGTCATACCGGACGGCTATGACGGCTCCCGGGAGAGCCTCGAGCAGCTTCGCCAGAACGTTCTGCGTTCGAATGAAGTGGGGCGCCTGATCTCTGATAACTTTAATTCGACGATCGTTTACGCGCCGCTCTACGAAAAGAATCCGGAAACCGGTGAGGCTCTGGATTACGGTGACTTTTCCCGTCAGCTTGAAGAAAAGATTCGCGAAAAGTACGAAGAGCAAAATCCGAACATCAAGATTCACATTGTCGGATTCGCCAAAAAGGTGGGCGATCTGATTGAGGGTATTGGCTCCATCGCGTGGTTTGCGGGGATCACCATTCTGCTGACCACGCTTCTGCTGTTCTGGTATTCACGTTCCATTACCGGAACCCTGGTTCCCGTATTCACCTCGATCATCGCCGTGTTCCTGCAGCTGGGCACGCTTCGGCTTCTGGGCTATGGCCTGGATCCGTATTCGGTTCTGGTGCCATTCCTGGTATTCGCCATCGGCATCAGTCACGGTGTGCAGATTGTAAATGCGATGGCTGTTGAGGCAGCCAAGGGCTTCGACGCCGTGACGGCTGCCCGTCTGGCATTCCGGGCCCTGTATATACCTGGCATGTTGGCCCTGATCTCGGACGCCTTCGGTTTCCTGACTCTGTTCTTTATCGAGATCGATGTTATCCGCGATCTGGCGGTTGCCGCGGGTATTGGTGTGGCGTTTGTTATCCTCACCAATCTCGTACTGCATGTGCTGATCATGTCTTACATCGGGATTTCCAAAGGTGGCATCCGCCACGTTCAGAACCACGGTGAGAAGCAGGACCGGAAATGGCGAGTACTGTCCTACTTCTCTCATCCCGGTGTGGCACCGATCTCGCTGCTGATCGCTGTGATTGGCCTCGGGCTTGGTCTCTACTACAAGCAAAACCTCAAGATTGGCGACCTCGACCAGGGCGCGCCTGAGCTGCGAGCGGATTCCCGTTACAATAAAGACAACGCCTATATCATCGACAACTACTCAACCAGTGCTGATGTATTGGTGGTGATGGTCAAAACGCCTGAAGAGCAGTGCACCCAGTACAACGTGCTGCGGGCTATGGATACTCTTCAATGGGAGCTGCAGAATACGCCGGGCGTGCAGTCTTCGGTATCGTTGGCGGATGTCTCCAAGATGGTGACCAAGGCCCTAAACGAAGGTAACTGGAAATGGTATGAGATCTCCCGCAACCAGACTATCATCAATGCCTCCATTCGTGAGGCGCCTGCCGGGCTGATTAATACCGACTGCAGCCTGACGCCAGTGCTGGTCTTCCTCGAAGACCACAAGGCGGAAACTCTGGAGACCGTTGTTGAGCGGGTTGAAGAGTTTGCCGAAAAGAACAGCACCGATGAGCACAGGTTCCTGCTGGCTGCGGGTAACGCGGGCGTAGAGTCGGCGACCAACGAGGTTATTTCCGGCGCCAAGGACAAAATGCTGATGCTGGTCTACGGCGTGGTTAGTTTGCTGTGCTTCGTGACCTTCCGCTCGATCCGGGCGGTGCTGTGTATTGTTATACCGCTGGGTCTGACTTCGATCCTGTGTGAGGCGATCATGGCGGTATCCGGCATTGGTATCAAAGTGGCCACTCTTCCGGTTATTGCCCTGGGTGTTGGTATCGGTGTCGACTACGGTATCTATATCTACAGTAAGCTGGAGAAATACCTGCTTGAGGGCAAAACCCTCCAGGAGGCCTACTATGAGACCCTGCGTTCGACCGGCAAGGCGGTTATGTTTACCGGTGTGACTCTGGGCCTGGGTGTTGTTACCTGGATATTCTCGCCCATCAAGTTCCAGGCCGACATGGGCTTCCTGCTGTTCTTCATGTTCCTCTGGAACATGGTGGGAGCGATCTGGCTGTTGCCGGCGCTGGCGCGGTTCCTGTTGCGGCCGGATCAGATGCTTGCCAAGGCGCGAGCTGCGAAATAACATTCGCATCAACCTGAAAAAAAGCCCGCTCTGCGGGCTTTTTTGTTGTCTGGTCAACCGGTTAGCGAGCTAATCCATACTTTATTTATGGTGTGAAGTGGTCTATGTTTTACGGTGACCGTATGTCTTGCCCGCCCTCGAGGCGGGCGCCGAATTACAATGAACAGAAAAAAGGAAGAACTCACATGACACTGAAACTGAAAGCCTCCGCATTTGCTGTCGCTGCCGCAGTCAGCCTGGGTGCTGCTTCAACCTCCGTTTCCGCTCAGGAGCAGCGCTTTGTCACCATCGGCACTGGCGGTGTAACCGGCGTTTATTATCCTGCCGGCGGTGCGATCTGTCGTCTGGTGAACATGGACCGTAAAGAACATGGTATCCGCTGCTCTGTTGAGAGTACTGGTGGTTCCGTCTACAACCTGAATGCCATTCGCCAGGGCGAGCTTGATCTGGCCGTGGCCCAGTCTGACTGGCAGTACCACGCCTATAACGGTACCAGTCAGTTCAAGGATGATGGCGCCAACAAGGACCTTCGCGCGGTGTTTTCCCTGCACCCGGAACCGTTCACCGTTGTTGCCAGCAAGGGCTCAGGGATCAAGACCTTTGAAGACCTGGAAGGCAAGCGGGTATCTGTTGGTAACCCGGGTTCTGGCCAGCGCGCCACGGCTGAAGTCTTGATGGATGAGATGGGCTGGACGCTGGACAAATTCTCTCTGGCTGCCGAAATCAAGGCTGCAGAGCAATCCCAGGCTCTGTGTGACGGCAACATTGATGCCTTCTTCTACACTGTTGGCCACCCCTCCGGTGCCATCAAGGAAGCGACGACTTCCTGTGACAGTGTTCTGGTCGATGTTGATAACGCTGCCACCAAGACGCTGATCGACGATAACCCGTACTATCGTAAGGCGGTTATTCCTGGCGGCATGTACCGTGGCAGTGACAATGACGTCACTACCTTCGGTGTTGCGGCAACCTTCGTATCATCCACAGATGTGCCCGACGATGTTGTCTACGCGGTTGTGAAGGCTGTTTTCGAGAACTTCGACAGCTTCAAGCGTCTGCATCCTGCGTTTGCCAACCTGAACAAGGAAGAAATGGTCTCTGATGCCCTGAGTGCGCCTCTGCACCCGGGTGCTGCCAAGTACTACAAGGAAGCCGGCCTGATCGACTGAGCTGTCTGCACTCCGACACAGTGGGCTTCGGCCCGCTGTGTCGTCCTTTCAGAGAATCATCTTTTACGTACGGGATTAATTTATGGCGACGAGCGATCCGGCTAACGGAGCTGGTGCTGGTGGTAGCAGTAATGTAGACCAGATCCTGCAGACTGAAACCGGGGGCAGGGCTACCACTGGGTATGCCGCGGTTATTCTGTTTATCGTTCCCCTGATTTGGTCACTGTTTCAGCTCTGGATTGCGTCACCGCTCCCCTATATCTTCAACTTTGCTATCTTCAATTCCACGGAAGCGCGTTCTATCCATCTCGCGTTTGCGGTTTTCCTGGCGTTTTCTGCCTTCCCCATGATCAAGGGACGGCACGTGAATATCGTGCCCATCTACGACTGGATTCTGGCGCTTGTTGCCGCTTTCTGCGCCTCGTACCTTTACGTTTTCTACGAAGAGCTTTCGACACGCCCCGGAGCTCCTATCACCCAGGATCTTTGGGTTGCGCTGGTTGGACTCGTGCTGTTGTTGGAGGCGACCCGTCGCGCACTGGGTCTGCCACTGACCATCGTCGCCGCTGTTTTTATCACGTATTCGATTGCCGGCCCTTATATGCCGGATGTGATTGCCCACAAAGGCGTAAGTCTCAGTAAACTTGCGTCGCACCAGTGGCTGGGTACCGAGGGTGTGTTTGGTGTTGCGCTCGGTGTTTCCACGAGCTTCGTGTTCCTGTTTGTGTTGTTTGGTGCGCTGCTAGAGCGTGCCGGCGCCGGCAATTACTTTATCAAAGTCGCCTACGCCATGCTGGGGCACATGCGTGGTGGTCCCGCCAAGGCTGCAGTGGTTTCCAGTGGTTTAAGCGGCGTTATTTCCGGTTCTTCCATCGCCAATGTTGTGACTACCGGCACGTTCACCATTCCGCTGATGAAGCGAGTTGGTTTTCCGGCCACCAAGGCCGGCGCAGTGGAAGTAGCCGCATCCACCAACGGTCAGCTGACTCCCCCAATCATGGGCGCAGCTGCTTTCCTGATGGTCGAATATGTAGGCATCTCCTACCTTGAGGTCATTAAGCACGCCATCCTGCCGGCGATGATCTCCTATGTGGCACTGATCTATATCGTGCACCTTGAGGCCTGCAAACTGAACATGCAGGGTATCGAACGTCTTAATAAGCCGACTCTTGCCCAGCGGATGCTGAACTGGGTCGTTATCCTGATTGGCCTGAGTGTGCTAACTCTCGTGGTGTATTACGGGGTTGGCTGGACGAAAACGCTTTTTGGTGAAGCGGCGATCTGGGTGTTGGCGCCTTTGCTTGTGCTGATCTATGTCGGCCTGGTCGGCTATGCCACCCGATTCCCTGAACTCGAGGAAGACGATCCTGAAAGCGACATGGGGGAACTGCCGCCGGTTGGCCCGACTGTAAAGACCGGACTCTACTTCCTTCTGCCCGTTGTGGTGCTGGTATGGTGCCTTACTGTAGAGCGTTTCTCGCCCCAACTGTCGGCGTTCTGGGCTACGCTGTTCATGATTTTTATTGTCGTTACACAACGACCGCTCAAGGCCTTTTTCTATAAGCACGGCAACTTCCTCAGCGCGTTCAAAGACGGGGTGTTCGATCTTGCGCATTCGCTCGCCACTGGCGCCCGCAACATGGTGGGTATTGGCGTGGCAACCGCCACCGCTGGCATCGTGGTGGGTACGGTTACCCTGACCGGTATCGGCCTGGTGATGACCGAGTTTGTCGAGTTCCTGTCTGGCGGCAACCTGTTGTTGATGCTGATCTTCACGGCCATCATCAGTCTGATCCTCGGCATGGGTTTGCCCACCACCGCCAACTACATCGTTGTGTCCACCCTGATGGCGCCGGTAATCGTTACCCTGGGGGCTCAGAATGGGCTGATCGTTCCGCTGATTGCCGTACACCTGTTTGTGTTCTACTTCGGTATTCTGGCGGACGACACGCCGCCCGTGGGGCTGGCGGCTTATGCGGCCGCTGCAATATCCGGAGCAGATCCCATACGAACGGGTATTCAGGGCTTCACCTACGACATCCGAACGGCGATCCTTCCGTTCATGTTTATTTTTAATACCCAGTTGTTGCTGATTGGCCTGACTGGCTGGTTTGACCTCCTGGTAACGATCTTCAGCGCGGTGACTGCGATGCTGGTCTTTTCCGCGGCCACCCAGGGTTTCTGGTTTACCAAGAGCTACAAGTGGGAGTCGCTGTTGTTGTTGCTGATTACCTTCACAATGTTCCGGCCCGGCTTCTGGTGGGATATGGTCTACCCGCCTACGGCAGACCGGCCAGGTGCAGAGATCATGGAGTATGTTCAGGACGTGCCAGCTGACAAACCGATTGTGTTGAAGGCCTCCGGGATGACCATCGACGGCGACGAGGTGACGACCTACGTAAGGCTTGAGATTCCTGCTGGCGAAACGCCCGAGCAACGCCTGATGGACGCTGGCCTTGAGCTAAGCCCGGATGGCGAAAAGATGGCGGTGGACTTCGTGGGTTTCGGCAGCCCGGCAGAGGATGCCGGCATCCAGTTTGGCTGGACTATCGATGCTGTGCAGGTTGACCTGGAGCGGCCGCCGAAGGAGCTGATGTTTATTCCGGCTCTGGCTTTACTGGGGCTTCTGGCCTTTGGTCAGTTGCGTCGGCGGGCCAGGGAGGAGGCTGCCGGCCAGCCGGCCTGATGCTGCGTCTGTCCGTAAAAACCCGGCATTAACCTGCCGGGTTTTTTTCTGTTAGACTTCCGCTCGAATCGGCCCGCGGTTTGTATCGCGCCGTGCCGTCACCATGTGGTCTCTGGTATAGATCACCGCTGAGTAACCAACAGGAGTCTTTCATGCCCGTCGTAACCCTGCCCGATGGCAGCCATCGTAGTTTTGCTGAACCCGTAACCGTTCATGACGTCGCCGCTGATATTGGCGCTGGTCTTGCCAAAGCCGCCCTTGCCGGGAAGGTTGATGGCCAGCTCGTGGACACCAGCTATCGCATCGAGAATGACGCCGAGCTGGCTATCGTCACCGAGCGTGATGAAGAGGGCGTTGATGTTATCCGTCATTCCACGGCCCACCTGATGGCGATGGCTGTACAAGAACTGTTTCCCGGAGCGCAGGTCACTATTGGCCCGGTTATCGACAATGGCTTCTACTACGACTTCAAGTACGACCGCCCGTTCACCAATGAGGATCTCGCGCGGATCGAGAAGCGCATGGAAGAGCTCTCCAAGCAGGATCTCCCGGTTTCACGTTCCATCATGTCCCGTGATGAGGCGATCAAGCTTTTTGAAGAAATGGGCGAAGAATACAAGGTCCGTATTATCGAGGACATTCCCGGGGAAGAAGATCTGTCTTTCTACAGCCAGGGCGACTTTATTGATCTTTGCCGCGGTCCCCACGTTCCAAGCACTGGCAAGCTGAAAGCTTTTAAGCTGACCAAGGTGGCTGGCGCTTACTGGCGCGGCGACACTAGCAACGAGCAGCTTCAGCGTGTGTACGGTACCGCCTGGGGTAACAAGAAGGATCTCAAGGCCTATCTGAATCGTCTGGAAGAAGCCGAAAAGCGGGACCACCGCAAGGTTGGCAAAAAGCTTGGTCTGTTCCATATGCAGGAAGAGGCGCCGGGTATGGTGTTCTGGCACCCGGATGGCTGGTCCCTTTACCAGGAAGTTGAACAGTACATGCGCCGCAAGCAGCAGGAGCATGGCTATAAGGAAATCAAGACGCCGCAGGTGGTGTCGCGGACCCTGTGGGAGAAGTCTGGGCATTGGGACAAGTTCAAGGATGACATGTTCACCACTGAGTCGGAGAAGCACGACTACGCCATCAAGCCTATGAACTGTCCCTGCCATGTGCAGGTATTCAATCAGGGCCTGAAAAGTTACAAGGATTTGCCTCTGAGACTGGCGGAATTCGGTTCCTGCCACCGGAATGAGGCTTCCGGAGCGCTGCACGGACTGATGCGCGTTCGTGGCTTTACCCAGGATGACGCCCATATCTTCTGCGAAGAAGACGCTATCCAGCAGGAAGTGTCAGCATTTATCGAGATGCTGCACGAAATCTACGTAGACTTCGGGTTCACCGAAATTTTGTACAAACTCTCGACCCGTCCGGAAAAACGGGTTGGCTCCGATGAGGTCTGGGACAAGGCGGAAGCGGCCCTGGAAGAAGCGCTGAATCGTGAAGGGGTAGACTGGGAATTGCTGCCGGGCGAAGGTGCCTTCTACGGGCCCAAGATTGAGTTCTCTCTTAAAGACTGTATCGGACGGGTGTGGCAGTGTGGCACTATTCAGGTAGATTTTTCGATGCCGGGTCGCCTGGGTGCACAGTATGTTGCCGATAACTCCGAGCGGAAAACGCCGGTTATGCTGCACCGGGCGGTGTTGGGTTCCTTCGAGCGTTTTATTGGTATCCTGATCGAGGAATACGAAGGTGCATTCCCGACCTGGCTTGCCCCAACTCAAGTGGCTATCCTCAATATTACCGATAATCAGCGTGATTATTGTCAGAATCTTGCGAAAAAGTGGGATTCTTTGGGTTATAGGGTTAATGCTGACTTGAGAAACGAGAAGATCGGCTTTAAAATCCGCGAGCATACTCTTAACAAGGTTCCCTATCTTGTCGTTGTCGGCGATAAAGAAGTCGACAACAACGCTGTTGCGGTGAGAACCCGCAAAGGTGAAGATTTGGGAACACTATCGCTTGAAGCGTTTGAGCAACTTTTGCAGAAAGATGTTGAGCGTAAGGGCAAAACAAAGACGGAGATCTAATTATTAAACAGCGAGCGAATCGGGGTGGGCGTACACCAAAGGCGCCGATCAATGAGAATATTGACGCAACCGAAGTCCGACTGATTGACGCAGAAGGCAATCAGGTCGGTGTAGTACCAATTGAGGATGCCCTCAAGCAAGCTGAAGAGGCATCTCTTGACCTGGTCCAGGTTACGGATTCCGATCCGATCGTCTGTAAGATAATGGACTACGGCAAGAAAATCTTCGACGAGAAGAAGGCCAAGGCGGCTGCCAAGAAGAAACAGAAGCAGACGCAGGTCAAAGAGCTTAAGTTCCGTCCAGGAACTGAAGAAGGGGATTATCAGGTCAAACTACGCAACCTGGTACGTTTCCTTGAAAACGGGGACCGCGGCAAAATCACGATCCGTTTCCGTGGCCGTGAGATGGCACACCAGGAAATTGGTATGCAGCTCATGCAGCGCATTGAAACGGACATTGAAGAGCTTGCCCAGGTAGAGATGCGGCCGAAGATGGAAGGCCGGCAGATGACCATGGTAGTGGCGCCCCGCAAGAAGAAGTGAACCTGATCGGGTGCTTGTCCCCCGCGCATGCGGGGGATTTGTCGTTCAGGGGCACATTATTGTTTATTTAAAAATAGAATGCGGAGTTTTAAAAATGCCTAAGATGAAAACCAAAAGCGGAGCTACAAAGCGGTTCAAGAAAACCGCCACTGGCTTCAAGCACAAGCAGTCCTTCACCAGTCACATCCTGACCAAGAAGAGCCCGAAGCGTAAGCGTCAGCTGCGCGGCACCAAGCTCATCGCCAAGTCAGATGTTGCATCTATCAAGCGTATGACCGCGGGCTGATCCAGCTGCGCATCATTCCTTAGAAAGTACAGGTAGAAGGATTAAAGTATGGCTCGTGTAAAACGTGGTGTGGTCGCACGCCGTCGTCACAAAAAGATTCTCAATCAGGCCAAAGGTTACTACGGCGCTCGTAGCCGGGTATTCCGTGTAGCCAAGCAAGCGGTTATCAAAGCCGGTCAATACGCTTATCGTGACCGTCGTAATCGCAAGCGTGCTTTCCGCGCTCTGTGGATTGCCCGTATCAATGCTGGTGCCCGCGCCAACGGTCTGTCTTACAGCCGTCTGATCGCTGGTCTGAAAAAGGCTAACGTTGAAATCGATCGTAAGGTTCTGGCCGATCTGGCTATGAACGAGCAGCAGGCGTTTGCCGCTGTTGTTGAGAAGGCCAAAGCGTCCCTGTGATTGCTTAGCTCTTTCATCGATTGCTGATCGATATGGGCGCCCCATGACTTCATGACGGCGCCTCCTGATAGGGGAAGGGCACGCTCTTCCCCTATTTTTGTTTTTGAAGTTACGTTTTAAGCACTTCCATTTCTGGTTTGGAGCAGGGTCAATGGAAAACCTGGAGCAACTGGTTCAGGACGGTCTGGCAGCGGTTGATAGCGCCGGCAGCCTGCAGGCACTTGATCAAATTCGTGTTGAGTATCTTGGCAAGAAGGGGGCGATCACCCAGCAGGCGAAAACTCTAGGCAAGCTTTCTGCTGAGGAGCGCCCTGCCGCCGGCCAGAAAATCAATGAAGCCAAGGGGCAGGTCGAAGAAGCCATCAATGCCCGGCGAAGCGATCTCGAACGTGCCGCCATCGAGCAGAAACTCGCCAGCGAATCCATTGATGTGACGTTGCCCGGCCGTGGCCAGGACCTGGGTGGGTTGCACCCGGTTACCCGAACCCTGCAGCGAATCGAGCATTTCTTCGCCCGGGCCGGTTATACCGTCGAACAGGGCCCCGAGATCGAAGACGACTACCACAACTTCGAGGCCCTGAATATTCCGGGCCATCACCCGGCCCGTGCGATGCACGACACTTTCTATTTCAACCCGGGCACACTGTTGCGGACACACACCTCGCCGGTACAGATTCGCACTATGGAAGCGGGCAAACCCCCATTCCGGATGATCTGCCCGGGTCGGGTTTACCGCTGTGATTCGGATATGACGCACACCCCCATGTTTCACCAGGTGGAAGGGTTACTGGTTGAGAAAAACGTCAGCTTTGCGGATCTTAAAAGCACTGTTGAAGAATTTCTGCGAGTGTTCTTTGAGCGGGACCTTCAGGTTCGCTTCCGGCCATCGTATTTCCCCTTTACCGAGCCCTCTGCGGAAGTGGACATCGAATGGGGGCGCGAAGCCGACGGCAGCATTAAGTGGTTGGAAGTCATGGGTTGCGGAATGGTGCATCCCAAGGTGTTTGAGTATTGCGGAATCGATGCCGAGGAATACCGTGGCTTTGCATTCGGCCTTGGTGTAGAGCGCCTGGCCATGCTTCGTTATGGCGTGAACGATCTGCGTATGTTCTTCGAGAACGATCTGCGCTTCCTGCGACAGTTTCGTTAACAGGCAAGATCAAGGCATCCAACCAAACAGGCAAAACCGCATCAGGACAAGGCAATAACCATGAAATTCAGTGAACAGTGGCTGCGCGAGTGGGTTAATCCGCAAATCGATACCCAGGAATTAATGGACCAGATCACCATGGCCGGTCTGGAAGTGGACGGTTTCGAGCCAGTGGCCGGTCAGTTTAGTGGTGTGATCGTTGGTGAAGTCCAGTCGGTCCAGCCACATCCCGACGCAGACAAACTGCGGGTATGCCAGGTCAGCGATGGCTCCTCTGAGGTTCAGGTGGTCTGTGGCGCTCCCAATGTCCGTGAAGGGATGAAGGTGCCTTTTGCGGTGGTTGGTGCTGTCCTGCCCGGTAATTTCAAAATCAAGAAAGCCAAGCTTCGTGGCCAGCCGTCCGAGGGGATGCTTTGTTCCGAGTCTGAGCTTGGCCTCTCCGAAAACCACGATGGCCTGATGGAGCTCCCGGCGGACGCACCGGTGGGGCAGGGCGTGGCGGATTATCTGAAGCTCAACGATGTCACCATCGATGTGGATCTCACTCCGAATCGCGCCGACTGCCTGTCAATCAAGGGCATCGCCAGGGAAGTGGGTGTTCTGAACAGTATGCTGGTCAACAGCCCGGCGATTGAGCCTGTGGAATCAGTGCACTCTGAAGTGCCTGATATTCGGGTGGAAGCGCCGGCGGGTTGCCCGCGGTATCTTGGTCGTATTCTTCGCAATGTGAACCTGCAGGCGGAATCGCCATTGTGGATGCAGGAGAAGCTGCGCCGCTCGGGTATTCGCTCCATTGATGCCGCTGTGGATGTCACCAATTACGTCATGCTGGAGCTTGGCCAGCCCATGCACGCCTTTGACCGTGATGAAATTCAGGGCGGGATTGTCGTCCGAATGGCGCGGATTGGCGAAAAACTGGTTCTGCTGGATGGCCAGGAAGTTGAGTTGACCCAGGGCACCCTGGTAATCGCGGATCATGATAAGCCGATCGCCATCGCCGGTGTCATGGGCGGTGAGCATTCCGGAGTCAGTCCGAAAACGCGGGATCTGGTGCTGGAATCCGCTTACTTCGACCCGATTACGCTGGCGGGCAAGGCCCGTCACTATGGCCTGCACACAGACGCATCGCACCGGTTCGAGCGCGGCGTTGACTACAAGTTGGCACGCGACGCCATGGAACGTGCCACCAAGCTGCTGATGGAGATTGTTGGTGGCGAGCCGGGCGAAGTCGTTGAAGTTGCCAGCGATGGGGATATCCCCGAGGACCGGGTTGTCGACCTGCGTGTTCGCAGACTTAACGATGTTCTGGGTATGGAAATCGATCGAACCACCGTTGAGGAGATCCTGACCCGCCTCGGCCTGCGGGTGGAAAAACTCCTGAAAGACGGCTGGCGTGTCAGTGTGCCCAGTTTCCGCCCGGACATCTCCATTGAAGAAGACCTGATCGAAGAAGTAGGTCGGATCTACGGCTACAACAATCTGCCCGTAACAGAGCCGACTGGCTCGCTCGGTCTGCGACCGGAGCAGGAGGCTGTTCGCCCGGTATCGGCCATCCGCAACTTCTTCGTGGATAATGGTTACCAGGAAGCGGTGACCTACAGTTTTGTCGATCCGAAAGTACAGCAACTGGTTGATCCTGAACGGCAGGGCATTCCGCTCGCTAATCCGATTTCCTCTGACCTTTCGGTGATGCGCACCAGCCTCTGGAGTGGCTTGCTGAAAACCGTGGCCTACAACCAGAACCGTCAGCAGCCGCGTATCCGACTGTTCGAAACTGGCCTGCGTTTCCTCCAGGAGGGTGAGCGGATCGATCAGCAGCCCATGCTGGCCGGTGTGGTGGTTGGAAATCAGTATCCTGAAAATTGGGCAAACGGTCGCAGAACGGCGGATTTCTTTGATGTAAAAGGAGATTTGGAGCGTCTGTTCCGATTGTTGGGTATTGAAGTCCACTTCGTGGGTAGCAAACACCCCGCCTTGCATCCGGGACAGACTGCGGAGCTGATGCGTGACGGCGAGCATGTGGGCTGGCTGGGGACTCTGCACCCACAAGTTCAGAAAAATCTTGAACTTAATGGCACGATCCTGATGTTTGAGCTATTCTTGAATTCAATCGTTACCGGATATGTGCCTAATTTCAAAGAAATTTCAAAATTCCCTGAAGTTCGTCGGGATTTGGCTATTATTATCGGAAGCGAGGTAGCGTTCGCCGATGTGGAGCTTGTAGCTAGAAAGCATGCCGGTGAGCAGCTGACAGCGTTGCGTGCGTTCGATGTCTATGAAGGTGAGAGCCTGGGTGAGGGTAACCGAAGCTTGGCCCTGAGCCTGTTCTGGCAGCACCCCGAACGTACACTGAACGAGGATGAAGTGCATTCGCTCTTCAACGGTGTCATCGACGCATTGAAAGAAGAGCTGGGGGCAACACTGAGGAGTTGAGAGATGGCGGCTTTGACGAAAGCGGAAATGGCAGAGCGGTTGTACGAGGAATTGGGCCTGAACAAACGCGAAGCCAAGGAAATGGTGGAAGCTTTTTTCGATGAGATCAGAGGCGCTCTCAGCCACAACGAGCAGGTGAAGCTGTCGGGTTTCGGTAACTTCGATCTGCGGGACAAAAAACAGCGGCCGGGACGGAACCCGAAAACGGGTGAAGAGATTCCAATCAGTGCAAGGCGTGTCGTTACGTTTCGCCCGGGACAAAAACTAAAGCAAAAAGTGGAAGCGTATGCTGGAACCCAGTCATAACAACGAACTTCCCACGATTCCGGGGAAGCGTTATTTCACCATCGGTGAGGTAGCGGAGCTGTGTGCGGTGAAAGCACACGTGTTGCGGTATTGGGAGCAGGAGTTTCCGCAGCTGTCGCCGGTAAAGCGTCGGGGCAACCGCCGCTATTATCAGCGGGCGGATGTTATTACCATCCGCCAGATTCGTAGCCTTCTCTATGACCAGGGTTACACTATCGGTGGCGCGAAGCAGAAGCTGAGCAGTCATGAGGTGAAAGACGATACCTCCCAGTACAAGCAGCTGATCCGGCAGATGATTACAGAGCTGGAAGAGGTGCTCGAGGTTCTCAACGCGCCGGTCAAATAGCGCTTCCGAAGCTTTGAAGAAAAACCGGGATAGCGAGAAGCTGCCCCGGTTTTTTTATGCCTGCACGGTTACTGCTTCTTGCATGTCTTTATGCCCAGCAAAGAATAGGCTGGGCAGTTGCCTACCAAAGCAGTTGCCAGAGGCACTATGCCAATCCAGCCCCAGGCTGTTTGCGGGCCCACAAATACGAGGGCCAGCAGTACAATGCCGACAATGGCGCGAATGATACGGTCCGCAGATCCCATATTGATGCTCATGATCCTTTCTCCTTGCTTGATATGCGATGACAGGACGGACTTTAGCGTCTGTTCGCTGAAGGTTCAGTGATAAAGTCACACAGGGCCGGCCGCCGGGTAAGCTAATTTAATGACCTATGGAAAAGCCGATGTTGCAACACAGCATTCTTGAAACATTGCCTGAGCCTCTTCGCAGAGAAGCCCTGAGCGGCCTGCAGCCTCTTCACTTTGAGCATGGAAGCATTCTCTTCCGGGCCGGGGATCCCTGTCAGGGACTCCCTCTGGTGCTGAATGGAACCGTGAAGGTCCAGATGACCGGCCTTTCCGGTCACAGCATCGTGCTGTATCGGATGGGGGCTGATGACATTTGCACACTGTCTATCGGGTGTCTGATGACAGGCGATGGCTTTCGCGCAGAAGCAGTGGTTGAGGATGATGCCGAAGTGTTTATGGTGCCCAGGGGGTTGTTTGACCGGCTGATGGACCAGTCTGCTGATTTCAGGCTTGGCATCATGGAATCCTACGGACGCCGCTTGAATGACCTGATGTTACTGGTGGAAGAAGTTGCGTTCAGACGCATGGATGAGCGACTGTTTCAGTGGCTTGAGGCCAGGGTCGGGCAGGGGGTGATCACGATTACCCATCAAGAACTTGCCGTGGAGTTGGGAACCGCCAGGGAAGTGGTTAGCCGGCTTCTGAAGGAGTTTGAACGCAAAGGCTTGCTGCGGATTGCCCGCGGAAAGATTGAGTTCACCGGTTGGTTTGCCAGTTAGGTATCCCTAAACAAAAAGCCCAGACCTTTCGGCCCGGGCTTTTCGTCGGAATCTGGTCGGGACGGTAGGATTTGAACCTACGACCCCTTGCACCCCATGCAAGTGCGCTACCAAGCTGCGCTACGCCCCGATTCGCTCTTCGCCACCAGGAAACTTGAGAGTATTCTCAGTGGCTTAGCGGGAGCGAAGTCTACACGAGCTCATGCAAAAAATAAACATCCGATGACGAATTTGATGTCCGTTTTTTAGCGTAGCTTGGTCTCCCGAAGTTTCAGGATAAATTCAGGTGGCTCAAAGGTATCCGCTCGGGCGAACTCCCAGTATTTGTCGAACACAGTCAGGTTGGTTTTTCCCTCCAGAAGCGCGCCCGGTTCCAGGAAGGGAAACAGGTCCATGTAAGAGTGCACTTCGGTTTTGGATACCCGCCGCACGATGTGCTCCGGGCCAAGTTCGGATGGATGCCTGAGGCCTGAGGCCTCCAGCAGGTTCTGCAGGGCGTCCAGGGTGTTCTTGTGGTAGTTGTATACCCTCTGGCTCTTGTGCTCCACGTCGAGCTTGTTGCCTCGCCTGGGGTCCTGCGTCGCCACGCCGCTTGGGCAACGCCCGGTGTGGCAGTTGAGCGCCTGTATGCAGCCCAACGCAAACATATAGCCGCGGGCTGCGTTGCACCAGTCGGCGCCAAGGGCCAGGGTCCGGGCGATATTAAAGGCCGAGGTGATCTTGCCTGCGGCTCCAATGGCGATGTCTTCCCGAAGGTTGGTGCCTACAAGGGTGTTGTGGACCAGCAAAAGCGCTTCCGTCATCGGCATCCCCAGCCGATTGATAAACTCCAGGGGTGCGGCGCCAGTGCCGCCTTCGCCGCCGTCGACAACGATAAAGTCCGGTTTCCGTCCGGTTTCCAGCATGGCTTTGACAATGGCGAACCATTCCCAGGGGTGGCCAATGGCGAGCTTGAATCCTACGGGTTTACCGCCTGACAACTTTCGCAGCCGGTCAATGAACTCCAGCATCTCTATAGGGGTTGAGAATGCCGAATGACTGGCAGGAGAGACGCAATCCTCGCCAACAGAAACGCCTCTTGCTTCGGCGATCTCAGGCGTTACCTTGGCGCCTGGCAGAATCCCGCCGTGACCGGGTTTGGCGCCCTGAGATAGTTTGAGTTCTATCATTTTGACCTGATCAAGAGCAGCATTCTGGCGAAACATTTCTTCGTTGAAAGAACCATCTTCGTGCCGGCAGCCGAAATACCCGGAACCGATCTCCCAGACCAGGTCACCGCCCGGTTGACGGTGGTAGCGGGAAATCGAACCCTCTCCGGTATCGTGATAGAAACCACCCTGCCTGGCGCCGGTGTTCAGGCTGAGAATGGCGTTGGCAGAGAGTGAGCCGAAACTCATAGCGGAGATGTTGAACACGCTTGCGTTGTAGGGTTTGTCACAGTTTCTGCCGATCAGAATTCGGAAATCGCTGCTGCTAAGACGGGTGGGGGCGAGCGAATGGTTCATCCACTCGAAACCTTCATCGTACATACCGAGCTGGGAGCCGAAAGGGCGCTTGTCGAGAACATTTTTGGCGCGCTGATACACGATTGTGCGCTGTTCACGCGAGAAAGGGCGCTCTTCTGTGTCTGACTGGATGAAATATTGCCGGATCTCGGGCCCAACCGATTCAAGCAGGTACCGGAAGTTGGCCATGATGGGATAATTTCGGCTGACGGTGTGCTTTCGCTGTACCAGATCGTAGGTGCCAAGGCCTGCGAAAGCGCCGAATATCAGCGGGAATACGTAGCCTGCATCCAGAATCAGGGCCAGTCCAAGGGAAACGAGAAAGCCGACAAGGCTTAGCGCATAGGCCGTATAGCGAAGCGGAAATGTCTTTGTTTTTTCCATGGAGTCCTCTGATTGTCTCGCAAAACCGGCTCGACCGGCGCGGTAAGTAAAGAAGAGTTTAGTCGTACGACGTGGGATTCTGCCGCGATTGGTCCGGACTTTGGCTGGTCCGTTGTCAATCATGGTCTATGATAAATATCAAGGCGGCTAAAATGATCGTACTTTTGATGTTTTGAACTCAAAACATTATGATAACGCTCTTGTAATGTTTGAACTCCGATTCTGAATAAACGACTTATCAACTCAGGAGGCGCCATAACGTGGGCGAGGTAGTTAAAGACGAATATTCGACGGACTACGTGGCCGGCCAGGACAATATCACACCGTTCGGGCTGGATCTCCACGCACCGGTATTTCCGATTACGGCGATACTGGTTGTTGCGTTCGTGATAGGAACCTTGATGTTCCCCGGGCAGGCCAAAGAGCTGCTCGATGGTGCAAAATGGGACATCATCGCGACGTTTGACTGGTTTTTCCTGATCAGTGCCAACATCTTTGTTGTGGTGTGCCTGGCCCTGATCTTCCTGCCCTTCGGTAAAATCCGTATTGGAGGTCAGGACGCGAAGCCTGAATTTTCAACCATGTCATGGTTTTCCATGCTCTTTGCAGCGGGTATGGGTATCGGCCTTATGTTCTGGGCCGTGGCAGAGCCAGTGGCCTACTACACCGGTTGGTATGAGACGCCGTTCAACGTTGAGGCGAACACTGCCGAAGCGAGCAACCTTGCAATGGGTGCAACCATGTACCATTGGGGTCTTCATCCGTGGGCCATTTATGCGGTCGTTGCGCTTTCTCTGGCGTTTTTTGCCTACAACAAGAACATGCCCCTGACCATTCGCTCAGCGTTCTTCCCACTGCTTAAAGACAAGGTGTGGGGCTGGCCTGGTCACATCATTGATATCCTCGCCGTTGTGGCTACGATTTTCGGCCTGGCGACTTCTCTCGGGTTCGGTGCGCAGCAGGCGGCTTCCGGCTTGAACTACCTGTTCGACACCGGCGGCGGTACGAACGTTCAGATGGCTATCATCGTTGGTGTTACCGCGCTTGCGTTGATTTCGGTGCTTCGAGGCCTTGACGGCGGCGTGAAAGTGTTGAGTAACCTCAATATGGGCCTCGCTGGTCTCCTTCTGTTCTTCGTTATTTTTGCTGGTCCCACCATGACCGTGCTTGAAACCCTTTGGGTAACCTCCTCCAGCTACGTTGGTAACGTCCTGCAGTTGAGTAATCCCTTTGGTCGTGAAGACGAAGCCTGGTTCCAGGGCTGGACTGTCTTCTATTGGGCATGGTGGATTTCCTGGTCACCGTTCGTTGGCATGTTTATCGCCCGGGTGTCCAAGGGCCGCACTGTGCGTGAGTTTGTAACTGCCGTGCTTATTGTACCGACTGTTATTACCGTGGTTTGGATGAGCGCATTTGGTGGCTCTGCTCTGGAGCAGATTCAGAACGGTATCGGCGCGCTGGCTGAAAATGGCCTTACAGATGTCTCCCTGGCCATGTTCCAGATGTTTGCGAACCTGCCGCTGACCGGGATCATTTCCTTCGTGGGTATCATTCTGGTGCTGGTGTTCTTCGTAACATCTTCAGATTCCGGTTCGCTGGTAATCGACAGCATTACTGCCGGGGGCAAGACCGATGCACCGACCGCTCAGCGTGTGTTCTGGGTAGTTGCTGAGGGTGCGATTGCTGCCGCCTTGATCTTTGGCGGCGGTGAGGATGCGCTTGGCGCTATTCAGGCGACTGCTATCAGTGCCGGTCTGCCATTCACAGTCGTTCTCTTGATTATGACCTGGGGCCTTCTGAAGGGCCTGAGTCATGAGCGTAAACTTTTGCTTGCCAGGGGCGAGCTCACCTAAGAGTGCTGTGAAATGAAGAACCGGGGTTTCGACCCCGGTTTTTTTATGCCCGGTGAAAACTCAGGAACTGGCGAACGTTTCCATGGCGAAACGGGAGCGCTCCAGCGGCGTGAAGTGTGGCCGCTTAAGCGACTCGATGGCGCGCAGTCGGGGCAGAAGACCGCGACCATTTGCCATCTGGATTGCCAGCCCGGGGCGGGCGTTCAATTCCAGCAGCAGTGGCCCTTCGTTGGCATCCACCACCAGATCAACTCCCATGTAGCCGAGGCCGGTTGCCTCGTAGCATCGGGAAGCCATCTCCAGCATCTCGTCCCAGGCTTCAATCTGGATGTTTTCCAGAGCCAGGCCGGTGTCAGGGTGCAGGGTAATCGGGCGGTTGAACTGAACGGCGTTCAGGCCTCGTCCAGAACCGATGTCCAGACCAACGCCCACAGCACCCTGGTGAAGGTTTGCCTTACCATCTGATGCGGTTGTGGCCAGTCTCAGCATGGCCATCACGGGGTAACCCTGAAAGACGATGATTCGGATGTCAGGCACACCCTGGTGGGAATACTTTGCCAGTGATGGAGCGGACTCCACCAGGTTTTCCACGATTGCCACATCCGGAGTGCCGGCGAGTGAGTAGAGCCCGGCCAGAATATTAGTCAGATGACGTTCCAGGAATGAAGAGTCCACGCGCGAACCGGAAGCTTTGATGTACTCCTCACCATCCCGCCCGGTAATAACGGTAATGCCTTTGCCGCCAGAGCCTTTGGCCGGCTTGATGGCAAACCCTTCAAGGTGGTCAGCCATTTCCCGGAAGTGCGATATTTCATGCTGCTGTCGAACAACCTGAAGCAGTTTCGGGGTTCTTACGCCGTATTCGGCAACCACCAGTTTGGTCTTAAGTTTGTTATCCACCAGAGGGTAGGACGATCGTTCATTGTACCGGGCAATGTAATCAACATTGCGCCGGTTCATGTTGAGCATCCCCAGCCTCTTGAGCGATCGCGGTGATATCCAGTCCATGTCAGTCGTAGGCCTTCATTGGCGTAAAGCGCCTTAGCTCGCTGAGCTTGTAGCCGGTGTACTGGCCCATCAGGAGGATCAGCCCCAGGATGACAAGGTGCAGTTCCGGGAAGTTGAAGGTGAGATGGCCGGCCAGTGGCGCGCTCATCAGCAGGTAGGCACAAATGGCCACAAACAGGCTGCCGGCACCCTGGACCATGACCTCGTGCGCTCCTTCTTCTTCCCAGAGGATGGACATGCGTTCAATGGTCCAGGCAATGATGACCATCGGGAAAAATGTGACCGTCATGCCGGTGTTGAATCCCATCTGGTAGCCGATGATGCTCAGACCCGCCGTGATAAAAATAACCAGGATGATCAGGGCGGATATCCGAGACACCAGCAGCAGGTTGAGGCTGGACAGATAGCCGCGCATGAGCAGACCGATGGACACTACTGACAGGAAAGCGATCAAGCCTGGCACCAGGGTCGTCTGGACGAACGCCACGGCGATCAGCACGGGCATAAAGGTGCCTGAGGTACGGATGCCGATGACAATCCGCATGAAAGCCACCATGAGCGCACCAAGGGGCAACAGCAACAGCATTCGAAACATGCTTTGCTCTTCGATGGGCAGTTCATAAAAGCTCAGGAAGCCCAGGCCGTTGGAGGCGGATTCCATGGTCGCCAGTTGCAGGGCGGGAA
Source organism: Marinobacter sp. BW6 (assembly GCF_008107725.1). Lineage (GTDB taxonomy): Bacteria > Pseudomonadota > Gammaproteobacteria > Pseudomonadales > Oleiphilaceae > Marinobacter. Next base: position 109,689 of record NZ_VIRN01000061.1, on the reverse strand, counting down.
CGGTTTGCCGAAGCATGGAGAAGCTGACTTCAGAGTTTTCCCCGCCCACCACGTCAAGTAATGAGGCAGAGCCCTGGCGCCACAGCAAGAGATCCTCTGGCACTCCCTGCTCAGCAGTTTTGGGATTGAAGGTGAGCCACTGGCTGCCGTTGTAGATCTGCAGGTACGGCATTAGCTGCTGCCTCCGGCGGGCATCCTCGAGCCTTAGACCGTCGGCTATTCTGGCGGCGATACCACTGTGGTTGAGCATATCGACCAGCAGGTCAAGGTAGTTCTCTTCCGACACCAGCATAGTGGTGTTCTGGGTTCGGGTGTCTGGCTGCATTAACCGGATCAGCTCCCGGGTCATGCTCTCCGGAGTACTCGAGCGGGCCTTGGCCTGGTCGAGTATTTCCTGAACGGCTGTGGCTTCAGGTTCTTCCCAAAAGGTCCTCGGAGTTTTCGGTTCCCGGGTCGGTATTTCCGGCTGTGCGTTTGGATCCGGAATAAACTGGGCTTTGAAATAGAGGGTTTGCGGCCCCGAGACTTCCCGTTTACTCCATTCCGCCCGGCGGCTGCCGGAGCTATCGATGATAGAGAAGCCGTAGCCAGGTGACGCCGCCTGTTCGGTCAGGATGCGGAAGCCCGGCGGCTGCTCGGGTACATTGAGGCTGGCAAGCACCGAGCTGTCGCCGGCGTCGAAATCAATCCGGGCCTCGACCATCCAGACAGGACGTTGCTCGCCGGTCAGCCAGGGAATGCCGAGTTCAATATGTCTCCAGACAGCCAGTGAAATGCCCGCTGTGATCAGGAGCAAGACGGCGATGTAAAAAGGTAGGCGCGATCGGGTGGTCACGATTCGTTCCCGTTGCTGTTGCGGATGGACTCAGGTAACTCGGTGGCGTACTCCTTGCCGACATCGACCAGCATCACGTCACGCAAAATATTGCGGCCGATCAAGACTTCATAGGTCAGGTTGGTTCTGTCGGCAAGTGTAAACTCCGCCACTTGCTGATGATCGCCAATAAAAAACTGAAGCTCAACGACGACACGGCGCTCTGCTTCTTCCGCACTGGCCTGGATAACGCGAACGCGGCGGGAAATTTCTTTCTCCAGAGTCAAGAACTTGTCGGCACCTGGAACAGGTACATCAAAGCGTACCCAATTATTGCCGTCCCGCTCAAACCGAGTGATGTTGCGTGCGTCGATTGAGGAGGTTTCTGCACCGCTGTCGATTCGAGCCTTGTAGATCAGTCCGGGGCCGGCGAGATAGAAGTTTTCAACCTCACCGACAATAACCTTTCCCTTGAGGCGATCTGCGCGACCTTTCGAGGTGTCCGTCGCGGGGCATTGCTTCTGGACCTGTACTGGCGGGCATGCGGGTTTCTCTACCTGGGTAGCAATAGCGTCCAGGATGGTTTGAGTCGATGATCGGTTATGGGAGATGGCTTGCTCGTGTCGAGCCGCTGCGTTTTCTTCCATGGTGACGAGAGTCGCACGTTGACTCTTGACGGATCCCTGGAGCTCATTGAGGTCGCTTTTGGGAACCATGAAATAGCGGTCTGCAGAGCACCCCGTAAGCAGCAAAATGCCTGCGAGTGCGGTGAAGGAAAGTTTAGGCAGTCCAGCCCGAAAACATTTCAAACCCATGAATAACCCCTGAGCTGGCAGCCTGTCACACCGAGTTTAGATGGCGATGACGGTCTGAGCGAGTGAAACCGAACAAATACGGAAGGGGAGTATACAGCATACAACCTGTGTGGTTGATTTACAGATGGTTAAGGGGCGGTAGTGTTTACCGTGACAGAAAATTCCCTTCACCAAGAACAGTCTCAGCACGCAGGTATTCCTGAATAACCGGGGAACAATTGAGGTAGAAAAGCAGCAGCTCGCGCTGTACATCCTGGTCCTGAATGCGAGCGGCGAAGCTGATCAGATCCCGAATTTCCTCGTCACTTTCAGTCCTGCTGGAGGGTATCCCGACACTCTTTCCGTACCGGGCTTTCAGGAGGCTGGTGAGGCGCTCCAGGTGAAACTCGCCTGTGTGGGTGATGTGCGGGAGGATCCTGAATGCTTCCTTATTACCGGTCGAGCGCGTGCCGAACAAGCCTGTCTGACTCTGCTGGCCAGCGCAGTCATTGTGCAGAAACTCCGCCTCCAGTTTTCGCCACAGTTCTTTAAGCATGATCTGTTATCCGTTTCTGATCTGGTTCCGGCCCGGCCAGTGGTTAACAAAGGGTAATAACCATCTGGCGGGTGAACATTTTACCCTTTTAGACGATATTACGTTGGTCGTCCAGAGATAGATGCCTGGGCTTTAAATTATTGCCAAACAGTCGTGGTCCCTCTGGACAGCGCCAATCAGATTGACGGTGCACCGGGCAAAAGGTTTCTTTCGTGGGGTAGACTGTGCTGCAACAGAGAATGGCCGACCATTCAATCAAACAAACAAAGACCCTCAACAGGAGTAGTACCAGGTGCCTGAAGCCATCACAGAACTGATCTTGTCCCGACCTGATCTGATGGCGGGATTGATGGTTGTATTAATTCTTCTGTTAATTCTGAAAGCGCTTTGGGGCAGGAATAGTCGGCTTGAACAGGACGTCGAGCATTGGCGGCAGCATGCCGCAAGCCTCGAGAACCAGCTGGCCGGGCTTGAGTCGGACCTGGAGAGCCGGAAAGAGCGCCTGGCGCAGATGGAAAGTGAGCGTCAGAGTCTACAGGCAAAGGCGGATGAGCTTTCCGGGGCGCTGGGCGAGGCCCGTGTTTCGCTCCGGGAGCAGGAAGTGACTATTGATAATGAGCGCCGATCGGCCAATGAAAAGCTGGAGCTGCTTGAGCGCAACCGTGATGCGTTGAAGCAGGAGTTCGAAAATCTTGCCAACAAAATTTTTGAGCAGAAGAGCGAGCGTTTCAGCCAGCAGACCCGCACCAGCCTTGATACCTTGCTCAATCCGTTCAGGGACCAGCTGCAGGACTTCCGCAAGCGGGTTGAGGACGTCTATACCACTGAAACCCGCGATCGTCAGGCTCTGCGCAGCGAGATCAAATCACTGCAGGATCTGAACCGTCAGATAACCGAAGAAGCCTCCAATCTGACCCGGGCTCTGAAAGGCGACAAGAAGATTCAGGGCAACTGGGGCGAGCTGATCCTCGAGCGGGTACTGGAAAAGTCCGGTCTTCGTAAGGGGGTGGAATATGATACCCAGGGCAGCTATCGAGACAGCGACAACCAGCTCTATCGACCGGATGTCATTGTGCATCTGCCGGACAGCCGCAACCTGATTATCGATTCCAAGGTCTCACTGGTGGCCTACCAGCAGTGGGTGACGGAGGACGAGGATTCCGTGGTCAAAGAGGAGGCTCTCAAGCAACACGTTGAGGCCGTGAGAAATCACATCCGCACTCTCAGCGAAAAGGATTATAGCCAGCTCCACGGCCTCCATTCCCCGGATTTCGTGCTACTGTTCATGCCGATAGAACCTGCTTTTGTGGCAGCATTTCAGCAGGACGAGAACCTTTTCGCAGAAGCCTTTGAGCGAAAGATTATTGTGGTAACTCCAACTACGCTACTGGCAACACTGCGAACCATTGAAAACATCTGGCGGTACGAGCGGCAGAGCCAGAACGCCCGGCAAATCGCAGAGCGGGCCAGCGCGGTTTATGACAAGCTCAGAGTATTTGTGGAGGCGATGGAACGCCTGGGAACTCAGTTGCATACCGCTCAGGGAACCTACGACTCAGCCATGAATACGCTGACTCGGGGGCGTGGCAATCTGATCTCTCAGGCGAACCGCTTTGTTGAGCTGGGTGTTCGGGTGAAAAAGGAATTGCCGAAGGGGATAATGGACCAGGCTGAAGTAGACGACACTGAAGAATTTCGTCATACCGGGGACGACGACCTGCCTGATCCAGAGGAACAGGCGATCGGTGCAGATAACGAGCAGGAGTAGATGCCATGGCAGTATTATTTGGGACAGGTCGCTGTTTTGCGTTGGGAGCCGTTCTGGCTTCCTTGCTCCTGGCGGGGCCGGCGCTGGCACTCGCGCCGGAGCACGAAACCCGCAGGTTGATGCTGGCTACCCAGGAGGCCGTTGTTGCCGAGAACTGGGGCGAGGCTGCCGAGTATCTGAACCGCTTGCAGCAACTGGAAGGGGAAAAACCAGCCGATTACTTCTTTTACCGGGGCCGGGTGATGTTGCAGTCTTCCCACCTGAACGAAGCCCAATCTGCTCTTGAAACCTATGTGAGCCGCGCCGGCGCCGAGGGTGCCCATTATCAGGAATCCCTGCAGCTCATCACCTCTATTGAAAAGACGAGAAAGCAGAACGCCCTGGCGCCCCAGGCAGCCGGTGAAAGTGAACAGGTTGCGGTCATTGAGCCTGCGGGTGAAGGCCGTATTGAGTCCTTGCGCAAGCTATATCTGGCAAATTCAGATCGCGAGGCTTTGACCCTTCATATCAACAGTCTGCTCGAACTGGCGGGCTGGCGCCGTGATCAGGCGGTGGTGCGGCTCGATCGACCGGCGGATGCGGAATACCGCATTGGAACACAGGGAGACGAGATACAGATTCAGGAAATCAAGCGCGCCGAGGACGGCCGGATACTGCGAAGCACGGAGCCGATGTCGGTGTTTGGCATCAATCCCATGGTTGAATGGCGTTGCGAGGCGGCTGTTTCAACCTGCTGGGTCTACGATCCCAGGGACGGTTCTCGCCTGCTTCAGCTGGCGGCGAACCGGGAAAGGGCTCAGGAAATTGCAGAGACACTGGGAGAACTGATTCGCAGGCTTCAGGCACCTTCGGAAACCTGACTCAGTCGGATAGGTTGCCGCGCTCGCCCTCCCGGTATGCGCCGGGCGTCACTCCCGTCCACTTTTTGAAGGCCCGGTGGAAGGTTGATGGCTCGGTGAAACCGACCTTGGCGGCTATGTCGTTAATAGGAAGCTCCTGTCGGCTCAGGTAGTAAATTGCCATATCCCGGCGCAACAGATCCTTGATTTCCTGGAACGAGGTGTTTTCCTGCTTCAGCCGGCGGCGCAGTGTCTGCGGGCTGGTGTGTAGTTCCGCAGCAATCCATTCAAAATCCGGCAGCTGCTTGGAGAAGTCCCTACCGATCAACGCCCGGATGCGCCCCGTGAAGGTATTGCTCTCGTCTGGGCGGGAGAGCAGGTCTGCTGGGGAGGTCTTCAGGAACTGTCGCATCTCCGGCTTGTCACGGATGACCGGCGCCGACAGGAAGCGCTTGTCGAAGGTGAGAGCGATCTTGTCGGACTCAAACTCCAGGGGGCAATGAAAAATGTGCCGGTACTCGTCGCCATGGGCCGGCCTGGGGTAATCGAACTCGGCCTTCTCCAGCTCGATGGGTTGCCCAATCAGCCAACTGCCCAGACGGTGCCAGATCACCAGGATGCTTTCCCGCAGGAAAAAGTTTGGATCGTTGATTTCACCTTCCATCCGGGTCACCAGTTGAGCCTTGTCTTCGCCAACCTCCAGTTCCATCGACACCATGGGTTCAAACAGGCGGGAAAACTGGAAGGCCTGACGATACACCGATTCCAGATTGGGGCAATCAATCACCAGCGCGCACATGGTAGCGAAAGTACCTGTTCGGGCCCGTCTGGGCCCAAGCCCCATGAACTCATCTCCCATGCGGTTCCAGAGCACCTGCATCAGATGGTTGAACTGATCGCTGCTAACCCGGGCCATCTCAATGCGTAACAGATCGGGAGAGATTCCTGCTTCCTGGAGCATTTCGCGGGTATCAAAACCAAGTCTCTCGGCACCCACAAGGGCAGCCTGAACAAAGTGCTTCGAAACCGTCAGATCGGACATCACGCTCGCCATTCCATAAAAACGAAACCCATCATAAAACCCCGGCCGAACAATGCAACCGAAGCCGTTCGGGCGGACTGGTAGAAACGGCCAATCGGAATGACGGAACCGGCAGTTGGCCCCATTGGCAAAACCGGGCAGCATGAAGGAAACGAATGCTATTCGGACAACCCTGATAATAAAAAGGAGATCATCATGGCGGGTCCTCTGACTTCGCTTAAGATTCTGGATTTCAGTACCTTGTTGCCCGGCCCCTACGCCACCATGCTGCTGGCGGATATGGGGGCGGATGTATTGCGAGTGGAAGCACCGGACCGAGTGGATCTGACCCGGGTAATGCCACCCCACGATGCTGGCGTGAGCACGGCTCACGGTTTTCTGAACCGTGGCAAAAAGTCTCTCGCGCTCAACCTCAAAGAGAAGGGCAGCCGGGAGAAAGTTCTGGAGCTGGTCAAAGAGTTCGATGTTGTCTTGGAGCAGTTTCGCCCCGGGGTGATGGATCGGCTTGGCATAGGCTACGAAGCTCTGAAGGCTGAGAACCCGGGCCTTATCTATTGCTCCATCACCGGTTACGGCCAGACCGGCCCCTACAAGGACCGCGCGGGCCACGACATCAATTATCTCTCCCTGGCGGGCGTCAGCAGCCACTGTGGCCGAGCCGACAGCGGACCGCCACCCATGGGTATTCAGATTGCGGATGTAGCTGGCGGTTCGCACCACGCCGTTATGGGCATCCTGGCTGCCGTAATACACCGACAGCAGACCGGCGAAGGGCAGTTTGTTGATATCAGCATGACCGATGCCGCCTTTGCGCTGAACGCCATGGCCGGAGCGGCCTGTCTGGCCGGTGGTCAGGAGCAGAAGTCGGAACGCGCGTTGCTAAACGGTGGCTCCTTTTACGACTACTACCAGACGCGCGACGGCCGCTGGCTTTCGGTTGGCAGTCTCGAACCCCAGTTCGCTTCCCGCCTGTTCCACACGCTGGGGATTTCTGACGTAACCAGCCTCGCCATGAGCCAGAATCCTGAGCATCAACAACACCTGAAAGCGGTTCTGAAAGACAAGATTGCTGAGAAACCTCTGGCGGAGTGGCAGGAGATTTTTGCTGATCAGGATGCCTGCGTGGAGCCGGTATTGACCATTTCCGAGGCCGCCGAGCATCCCCAGCTCAAAGCGAGGGACATGGTAATCGGAGTTGATAGGGGAGATGGCACCCAACAGCCGCAGATCGGGTTCCCGATCAAGTTTGAAAAAACGCCTTCGGAAACGTCCCGAATCGGAAAAATGCCTGGGGCTGATAACGATCAGTTTCTTTAGAAGAAAATAACGTGAATAAGTGTTCAGTTTCGTCTGGCTGAAAAGGAGGGCTCTGCTAATTTTATAAGTGTCACCGGAAATGGTGAAAGCGTAGTGAACAAATACAAGGAAAACACTATGAATCTCAGGAAAACGCCGAGTGGCAGGCATGCCCTCAGTCTCACTGTCGCCCTGCTTGGCAGTACTTTGCTGGCGGGTTGTTTTGACAGCGACAACGACTCATCTGGATCCTCACAGACTGAGGTGGATCCCAATCTCTTTCCGGCGGATGGTCAGCTAGAAGCGACCATTCGTCGAACTACTGGCGGTGTTCCCCACATTGTTGCTGACGACCTGAAATCCGCCGCGTTCGGGCACGGCTATGCTCAAGCGCAGGATAATGTCTGTATGCTGGCCGAGGCGGTTGTAAAAGCCCGAAGCGAAAGGGCCAAGTATTTTGGGCCAGGACCCGATGCAGGATTTGGCGTCGGTATCAATGTCGTTAATGACTTCAGTTACAAGGCCCAACAGATATATGCCGGTGCTGAAGCGGAGTTCCCGACTCTGAGCCCGGAGAGCCGTGCTCTGATTGAGGGCTTCACAGAGGGGTATAACCGGTACGTTAACGAAACCGATGCCTCCCAGTTCCCTGCAGAATGTGCGGATCAGGACTGGGTGAAACCGATAACGCCGGTGGATCTGCTGGCCCACTATCGCATTGTTGGCCAGTACGCCAGTGGTGCCCTGTTCGCCACGGGGGCGGTTTTCCTTGCAGTTCCTCCAGGAGAGACTCCGGCTCCGACACCGGTAAACTCGGTGACCAATGCTGAGGAAGTTAACAAGCTTCTCAAGAACGTTGTGGCAACTGCAGAGGCTGGCGCGAAATCACAGACGAATTTCGCGGATATGGGCCTCGCCAGCAATGCCTGGGGTATTGGTAGCGAGTTGACCGAGCAGGGCCGTGGCGCTCTGTTGGCAAACCCACACTTCCCTTACACAGGGCATCGGCGACTCTATGAGGTTCAGATGACCGTGCCGGGTTACCTGAATGTTCATGGCGCTGGCCTGCTGGGCACAGCAATTCCTTTGATCAACTTCAACGAGAATCTTGCCTGGTCCCACACGGTGACGACCAGTCGTCGCTTTACCTGGTATGAGCTGGTGCTCAAGGATGGAGATAATCTGACCTACGTGAAAGACGGGGTTGAGAAGCCGATCACCACCGAGACTTATCAGATCGAGGTCGATCTGGGGCCTCAGACAGTTGTACTGGAGAGAACTTTCTACTTCTCCGAGTACGGACCAATGATTGCTGCGAATGCTGTGAGTGGTCAGCTACCAGCCTGGGGCGACAACGGTGCGCTGAACACCTCCTCAATGGTGGCCCACACCTATCGTGACGCCAATGCCAACACTGGGGGGCTTCTGGACACCTGGTTGGGCATGAGTCGAGCCAGCAACCTTGAAGAGTTCCAGAGTGTTTTCCAGAATTGCGGCTCAACCCTCTGGACCAACACCACCTACGCGGATGATCAGGGTAACGCGTTCTACATCGACAGCAGTTCGGTACCGAACCTCTCCGAGAAAGCCATTGCGCTCGTTAATCTGAGAAGGGCAAGCAGCGACGCCTATGCCGGTCTGTTTGACCAGGGCGTGACGCTATTGGATGGCCGCCTGTCCCAGGAGGACTGGGTCGAGGCCGCATGTGGTCCGCTGACGACTTATGATCAGAAGCCAAAACTTGTGAGATCGGATTGGGTGCAGAACTCCAACAGCAGCTACTGGTCAACCAATCCGGACGAGTTTTTGACGGGCTTCTCGCCGTTGTTTGGTGATGAGAAAGCGCCCATTAATGCTCGTACTCGCCTCGGTATCAAGATGCTCCAAAATTTGATGGACCCAGGCTTCCCGGACGCGCCGCTTCCGGCTGGCCAGGACGGCAAGTTCAGTGCTGAAGAACTGATTGGTGTCATCTGGAACAACCGGGCCTGGTATGCAGAGCAGTTCTTGCCGGAGCTTCTGCAGCGCTGCACTGCCATTGGAAGCAACACCGTGAACGGCGTCGATCTGTCTTCCTGGTGTCAGTCTCTGAGCAATTGGGATGGTCTCTATAACCGGGATAGCGTAGGTGCTCATATCTTCCGGGTGTTCATGGCCAACTATATTGAAGACCTTGAGTCTGACCTCACCACTCCGTTCAGTCCGGCTGACCCCGTGGGCACACCTGCGGATCCATCCGAAGAGAATGCAGGGACAGCGACCGATACCATGCTTCTGGCGCTTGCCGATGGTGTGACGGCTTTGCAGTCTCAGGGTATTGTACCGACTGATGCGTTGGGAGATCTGCAATATTACCGCGCTTCCGGCGGGGTTGTTCCTGGTTCCGGCGGGACACCCGTGTTCCTGACTCAGCCAATCCCCTGGCACGGTGGTGACGGCAATATTGATGGCGCGTTCAATGCGATTGGTGTTATTAGAGATCCGTTCCTGGAAGATACCCGCTTCCCACGGATTGCACCGTCAACCATCGAGAATACTGCGGGGCTTTCTGACGGTACTGGTGGTATTGATGGCTGGTTAATGGCCAGAGGTACCAGCTGGCACTTCGGGTTGGAATTTACCGATAATGGGCCGGAAGCCTATGGTTTGGTGAGTTATTCGCAGTCTACGGACTCGATGTCACCGTACTTCAGTGATCAGAGTGAGCAGTATTCCAACAAGGATTACCGTCAGCTGTTTTTCACTGAAGAAGACATTCAGGCGAATCTGTTGCCGCAGGGAGAAACAGTGATCTCTACAGACTAAAGATGTGGTTTAAATTGAAAGGGCCGTACTCCTGAGAGTGCGGCCCTTTTTTGTCAGTCATGGTTTTGCTAATAGTCCCAAGATAGCGAGTCTGAGCCCGCGCTGCGATTCATCAACTCGTTCATCAGCACCAGCTCATATCTCTCCAGCTGTCGCCCTATGCAAGGCAGTAGGCCACCGTTTTTGGCGCATTGTCTTGTCCGATGCAGCTTCCGATGTCCGCTCAGGAAAACTGACGGTGGAAACTCAATTTCGTGTACCAGTGTGAGATCTCCAAAAAAAAGCCCCGGCATTGCCGGGGCTTGGTTCTAACGCTTGACTGATCGGGGTTTACGGAGCTTGCTGCTCGTCCTGATCAAGTGCGTTTGCCAGAGTCGGACTGGTTCCCAGAGCATCAATACTGCTCGGCGTTGCAGGTACCGACTGACCGCTCAATGCTCGGGCTGTCTGGGTCACCATTACGCTGAATGCAGCGCTGGTGTCTGCTACACCTCCGCACGCTTCATTCGGAACGATTGGTGCGACAAAGGTTCCGTGATTGGCAGTTGTGCAAGGGTTGCTGCCATCGAAGAACACAGCCACTGGGGTGGGTGAGCCTGAGGTGTCGCCCGCCTGAAGCAAGTTCAGGTCAGCACCATCAGCGAGGTTGCTGCCGCCAGCACCTAGATCAAGCAGAGCCATCAGAGGCTCGGTGCCTGTCAGCGGTGCAGAGAAGGCCGGGCTGAGCGGATTGACGTTAGCTTCGTTGGGGACAGTGGTGTCACCAACAACTTCTGTGACCAGAAGGTTGTTCGTCGAAGCACCAAGGCCTTTCGCAAAGTTCACCGGGTCGCCAGCATCTGAGATTGACTGGAAGACGTAGAAGAAGCTCTCGAAATCAGAGGTTCCCTGCATCACGCCAGCATTTGCCAGACCGCCAAGAACCTGGCCGGAGAACGCCGGTGAGTTCTCGATCAGGCGAGTGACCTGACCGCTCGTGTTGTGGAGCACAACTGAGCCAAGCGATGGGAACGTAAAGCTATCAAGCGGCGCTCCGGCCTGCGCGTAGGTGCCGTTGAGAGTAGCGTTCAGGGTCGCGTCGTTTGCCAGAGAGGCAAAAACGGTTCCTGAGATGCCCCCGAGGGAGTGCCCAATGAAGTTTACATTGATTCCCGGCCCAACAAGATCTCCTGGCTGATAGTCACCATTAATGTCGAAGGTTTGGATTGATGCTGCGACGTTCAAGAGATCAACGACACCCTGACGTAGGTTGTCACGACTGTTCATCATATTGAGTGGGTTGATAAACAGGCTACCGGAGGAAATGTCAGCCAAAGGAGCTTCTACCGGCTGCAAAGATGCATTGGCTGTGTATCCGAAGTGACGCTCGCCAATGTAGTCTGCGGAAATCAGAGCATTCAACTGAGCAATAACTGGTGCCAGAGCCGGGTTGTTCTGAGCCTCAAGGCCCTGAATGGTGGTCTGAACGGTTTCAGTCAGAGTCGCTTCGTCCAGCTCCGACAGACCAGCAACGCTGCCTACACTCGCTCCAGCAAGTCCGTGCAGAGGCTGATCGATGGCCACGACAGTCTGGCAAGCGCTTTGCGCGAGCAAGATGGCCGGAAGCATTGAGACACTTCGATCTACCGTAATGCCATGCTGGAAGATGGTTACGCCGTTAGGTTTGAAACCATCTGATCCGTCCTGATCCGCGCATGCTACTGGTCGCGAATCGACCGAGGGGTTGAATACAACGACAGGCACGGTCGTCTCCGCATTTTTCTGCGGGAATGGGAAATAACCATTCACGTTCAGTGTTCCGTCGATGTCGCGGAGGAAGGCGAAGATCGAGTCTCCTGGAGTCAGGGTCTCGTTTAGTCCGGCTTCCATACTGGTGTTACCTGACCAGCTACCGTTGACGATACCGGCTCCTGTCTCACCCGGAAGCTCTTGGAAATAGGGCAACTTGATCGCGCCCTGATGGACCTGAACCTGAGCGGCTGCCTGAACGATGGTGTTTGTCGGATCCTGCAGCGCAAGCCCCTGGATCGTGGCTAGATCTGCTGCTTCTGTCTTCGGATAGAAGAAGGAAGGCCGCGGTACCGGAAGGTGAATCGTGTCTCCGACTTCAGCTGCAATAGCGTTTCCCAGGGTGGTCTCCGGGGTTTGAGTGCCATCGGCAGTCAACACATCCTGCACATTGGAAAGTGCTGTGATGGCGGCCAATTCCTGAGCAGTCAGCGTTGCAGGATCAATCTCTCCGGCGCCGAGTTTTGCTGCCAGCTCTGCAATTTCTCCTAACTGGGTTGTCAGCTCGGAGAAATTCAGTTCTGGGTAGTTATCCCTGACGGCTTTTAGCTGAGCAGTGAAACCGATCTTCTGACCCAGGTCAGTGCCGAATGCCACAGGGGCCATCATTGCACGCAACACATCGGTATCGGAATTCGTAGTGAAGGTATATGCCAGAGCGGATTCGGGGGTGTTCTGTGGAATCGCTTGGGCGAGGAAGCCATTCGCCAGCGCGTCGGACGCCTGGAGTATCGACTTGACGTTGGCGAGGGCCGGGTTGCCCAGGACACCCTCCGCCAGGTTGACGTCCTGTACGGACCGCTCTATCGGCTGTCCGTCAGCGCCAACGATGTTGTTGGTAGCAACAACAAGATATTTCTGGCCCTCCGCAAGCGGCTCCAGGGGAACGATTCTGATCGCGTTATTGCTGCCACCGTCAATGCTTACCACATCAGCACGGAAATTGGGGATCGAAGCCAGATCGAAAGGGTCCGCTTGATCAATGCTTGAGGGGTTGGTGTTGGGCAGAGCGCCCGGTGCGCCCTCAATGGCATCGTTCACATTCAGTGGCAGCAGGAATACGGTGGCTCCGGCCTGAACGGACATAGCATTCAACGAGCCGTCAAATTTCAGGGTGAACGCACCGGACGTAGAGAAACCGGACAGATCGTTAACCGCATCGTCGGCAGGAGAAGTGCCGCCAGAGAGCCCTGTGAAGTCATAGTTGGCGCTCTGGGTGGCACCCAGCAACAGGATCAGGTCCGCATTGATCGGGAACTTTGGCTCTGCGGCAATCGGGTTGGGATCGTAGATGGGGCGCACGATTGATGTATCAATCGTCGTATCAGTAATCTGGTAGTCCGGATCAGCATTCGCCCCCGTCGCGCCGCTGTCAAAGCAGCCTGTAAGTCCAACGGAAGACGCCACGGCAAGACTTATTAGAGTTTTCTTGAACATGGGTGAAACCTTTTCCTGTTGTTGTGTCGTTATGTTCGGCAGCTGACGGGGCCGGTCTGATCCGGTAAGCCCGTTGTCAGTGGCCTGTTCTGCTTAAACTGTTGTCTGAAATTGTAGCCAGCGCTGTAAGCCAATTTCTGTATCTATGACTATAGCGACAGTATGGCAAGTGTTGATCAGCCAAAAGTGTGATTCTTCTGGATTGAATCCTCCCCGCACGGTTGGAGTTCGGCCTTTGAGAAAAATAGTTGCCGGATAACGGTTTGTCGAGGTGCGGCAACCGGGAAATTGAGGCGCAGTCGAGGTTTATTCGAAGCTTGAGAAATCGGGTGAGCGTTTTTGCATGAAGGCCCGGAAGGCTTCGGCGGCCTCGGGAGATTTCAGGCGCTCTGCAAACAGCTGTCCCTCTTCGAGCATTGTTTCACGAAGTGCCTCCATGGTTGGCCGGTTCAACATTGCCTTCGTGGCCCGAATCGCTGCCGGGGCTTTTTCAGCCAGCCGCTGGCAGGCCTCCAATGCATTGGCTTCCGTCTGCTCAGGCTCGCAAACCCGGTTGATCAGGCCAAGCCGAAAGGCCTCACCAGCAGAGAAGGCGCCGCCAAGCATCAGCAGTTCGGCGGTGCGCACCCGGCCGATCCAGGAGGGTAGCAGAAGGCTTGAACCTCCCTCGGGGCAGAGGCCGAGGCTGGCAAAGGGCATCTGGAACGCTGTGTTGTTGCCGGTGAATACCATGTCGCAATGCAGCAGCATGGTGGTGCCAATGCCTACCGCTGCGCCATTGACAGACGCCACCACGGGTTTGGTTGCACTGGCCAGCAGCAGAAGGAAGCGACCGACGGGCGTTTGTTCGAAATCACCGGGTAGGCCTGCGGCAAATTCGCCCAGATCGTTGCCAGCGGTGAAACACTCGCTTGTGCCGGTGAAGAGGACGCACCGGATGTTGGTATTATCCCGGGCCTGTTCCAGGGCGTCGCCCATGGCGGTGTACATGGCGTGGGTGAGGGCGTTCTTGCGTTCCGGCCGGTTCAGCCGAACGACGAGAATCCGATCTTTGATTTCGGTGAGGACAAGGTCAGTCACGGTGTCTCCTGCGGTGTTATTCTAGTTTGGTTAGGATGATACCTTTTTCTGAAGGCGTTTTTCACGAGTTTTAATCCTGGCTTCGCCATCTGTCGAATCACTCGCCAAACCGATTTTCTGGTAAACTCTCGCCTCCCGATTCTCGATGACACGACAACGATATCAAGCTGATGAGGCGCCTATGACCACCGTAATCCGCCAGGACGACCTGATTGAAAGCGTAGCGGACGCGCTGCAGTTCATTTCCTACTACCACCCGAAAGATTTCATTGATGGTGTGTATGAGGCCTACCAGAAGGAAGAGTCCCAGGCGGCCAAAGACGCCATGGCCCAGATCCTGATCAACTCGCGCATGTGTGCGGAAGGGCATCGACCCCTGTGTCAGGACACTGGCATTGTGACGGTATTCGTTAACATCGGTATGAATGTCCAGTGGGACTGCGAGCTGGCCCTGGATGATGTGATCAACGAAGGGGTGCGTCGCGCCTATACCCATCCAGACAACGTGCTGCGCGCCTCTATCCTGGATGACCCGGACGGCAAGCGAAAGAACACCGGTGACAACACGCCTGCCATCATCCACTACAAGATGGTTCCGGGCGATACGGTTGAAGTGCACGTTGCTGCCAAAGGCGGCGGTTCAGAGGCCAAGTCCAAATTTGCCATGCTGAACCCGTCCGATTCGGTTGTAGACTGGGTTCTTAAGATGGTCCCTCAGATGGGGGCTGGCTGGTGCCCGCCGGGCATGCTGGGCATTGGTATTGGCGGCACCGCCGAAAAGGCGATGGAAATGGCCAAGGAATCCCTGCTGGATCCGATCGACATCCACGACCTGAAAGAGCGCGGTGCGTCGAACAGAGCCGAGGAACTGCGTCTTGAGCTGTTCGACAAGGTGAACGATCTGGGTATCGGTGCCCAGGGGCTGGGCGGTCTGACCACCGTTCTGGACGTCAAGGTCAAGGATTATCCGACCCACGCAGCCAATAAGCCGGTTGCCATCATTCCAAACTGTGCTGCCACCCGTCACGCGCATTTCACCCTGGATGGCACAGGACCGTCCTTGCAGACGCCGCCGCGCCTGGAAGACTGGCCGGAAATTACCTGGGAAGTGGGCGACAACGTGCGTCGCGTGAACCTCGATACGGTGACCCCGGAAGACGTGAAGGACTGGCAGCCGGGCGAAACCGTTCTGCTGTCCGGCAAGATGCTGACCGGCCGCGATGCTGCCCACAAGAAAATGGTGGACATGATCGAGAAAGGCGAGGAGCTGCCGGTCGATCTGAAAGGGCGGTTCATTTATTACGTGGGCCCGGTTGATCCGGTGCGTGAAGAGGTGGTTGGTCCTGCAGGCCCGACGACCGCCACCCGAATGGACAAGTTTACCCACACCATGCTCGAGAAAACCGGCCTTACCGGCATGATTGGTAAAGCCGAGCGGGGTCAGGTGGCCATCGACGCCATCAAGGAGTTCGGTGCGGTATACCTGATGGCCGTGGGCGGCTCCGCCTATCTGGTGTCCAAAGCCATAAAGAATGCGGAAGTGGTCGCCTTCCCGGAACTGGGTATGGAAGCCATTTACGAGTTTGAGGTCGAGGACATGCCGGTCACAGTTGCCGTTGATTCACGCGGCTCTTCTGTGCACCAGACAGGTCCTGCCGAATGGCACGAGAAGATCATCGCTGCCAAGGCGGTCTGATCTCGGTAGGCTGCCGAAAAAACAAAAGGGCCGGACGAGTAAATCGTCCGGCCCTTTTTTTGTTTGCTGGCGAAGCTCCGTCAGCTTGAACAGCTGATATTCAGATGCTTGCCCCAATCAGGCGGCAATGCCGCGTAAGCCTCGCTCTCCGGTTGCTCGTCATAGGGCCGCTCAAGAACCTTCAGTAGTGCCTTCATCGGTTCGTAGTCCCCGTTCTGGGCTTCCTGGATGACCTGCTGGGCCAGGTAATTCCTCAGCACATACTTCGGGTTCACGCGGCGCATGGCGTACTCCCGCTCATCGTGAGCGCGGGTTTCGTTCAGGAGTCGTTCTTCATAGCGGTCCAGCCACTGATCCGCCACGCTGCGATCCACGAACAGGTCTCGCACCGGCCCATGGCCATGGTTGTAAAGATTGGACAGCGCCCGGAAGAAGGCGGTGAAGTCGACATGGTGCTCGTGCATCATGCTGAAGGTATCCATGATCAGGCTGAGGTCTGCTTCATCCTCAATGACCAGGCCAAGCTTGTCCCGCATGTTCTGGAGAAAGCGTTCGTTGTAAGCCACTTCATAGCGGCGCAGGCCACGGCGCACGTCGTCTTCCTCCATTACCGGCAGCAGTGCTGTGGCCAGGTAACGGCAATTCTCAAACCCGACTTGCGGCTGACGGTTGTAGGCGTAGCGCCCGCCCTGGTCGGTGTGATTGCTTATGTAGCCGGCATCGAAATCATCAAGGAATGCGAAGGGACCATAGTCAAAGGTGTCGCCGATAATCGACATATTGTCGCTGTTCATCACGCCGTGGCAGAAGCCCACCGCCTGCCAGTCGGCGATCATGCGGGCGGTGCGCTCAACCACTTCTTCAAACCAGCGGGTGTATCGCTCGTCATCCGGCAGGTTGATCAGATGGGGG
This sequence comes from Marinobacter sp. BW6, assembly GCF_008107725.1. Classification (GTDB taxonomy): domain Bacteria; phylum Pseudomonadota; class Gammaproteobacteria; order Pseudomonadales; family Oleiphilaceae; genus Marinobacter. The sequence continues at coordinate 92,862 of NZ_VIRN01000061.1, read as the reverse complement.
AAGTGCAGCGATATCACATGCTCGATGAGCGTTTTGACGGTTTCAGGTCCTTCGTGATGAGCGGCGAACTCAAAGTGTCCGAAACGAATATGGCTTTGGGCTACTCGCACGAGTGCCGCGGCTGTCTCGATGGATTCCCGGCGCACCGGATCTTTGGCGCTTACCATGAACAGGGCCCGGGTGGTGGGAATGCCCAGGCCATGCACGGCTTCGCTGCAAAGGTATTCGCGAATGGTGGAGCGAAGTACGGCCCGGCCATCGCCGAAACGGGAGTAGGGGGTCATACCTGCACCTTTGAGGTGCCAGTCCCATCGTCTTCCATCGGGGCCAAGGGTTTCCCATAGCAGCAGGCCACGACCGTCGCCGAGTTCCGGATTGTAGGCGCCGAACTGGTGGCCGGTGTATTTCATGGCTACCGGGTCCATGCCCTCGAGTAATTCAGAGCCTGCGCCCACCCCGGTCCAGTCGGATTCGGAGTCGGCGCGGAAGCCCATCTGTTCGGCGAGCTTGTGGTTGAAACACACCATCTTTGCGTCTTTCAAAGGCGAGGGCTGAACCCGGGTATAAAAGCTGTCCGGGAGCTCAAGGTAGCGATGCTCCACTCGAAAATCGTTGCCACTCATAAAACGCCTATACTCCCATTGGTATGAATTCTGCTGCCATCTCTTTTCAGTCATCCATTAAACCGGAAGTCCAACGTGTCTGATCGCTCGCTAGAACAAACCGTCAGTGCCCTGATTCAACAGGAGGGCCTTCCCGACGCCTACGCCGAAACGGTGGAAAAGACCATTCTGCCGCTCGCAGACCGAATCTGTGCGCTCCATGATACGGAAAAGCAACCCATTGTGGTTGGTATTCACGGAGCCCAGGGTACGGGTAAGTCTACGTTGACGCTCTTTTTACGGGAAATTCTGCTTCGCCACCGCAACCGGTCAGCGGCCAACTTTTCCCTGGATGACATTTACCTTACCAGAGCCGAGCGCCAGGACCTTGCCGAACGGGTGCACCCGTTGTTTATAACTCGTGGTGTGCCTGGAACACACGACGTGGCGCTCGGGCGGCAGGTCTTGCACCGTTTGCGCAGTGCAGCGCCTGAAGAAGCCACACCGATTCCTGCCTTCGACAAGTCCCGGGACGACCGGGTTCCCCGGGATCAGTGGCCTGTCTTCGGGGGAAGGGCGGAGGTCATTCTTCTGGAGGGGTGGTGCCTGGATGCGCGACCGGAGCAAGACAGTGCGCTTGCCCAGCCGATGAATCGCCTGGAGGAGAGCGAGGACCCGGACGGTGTCTGGCGCAGCTATGTTAATGATCAGTTGAAAGGGGAGTACCGGAAATTTTTTGATGAAATCGATTTTCTGATCATGTTGAAGGCTCCCTCCATGGAGTGTGTTCTTGAGTGGCGTCGACTCCAGGAGCAAAAGCTGGCAAATAAAATCCGTAATGCACCAAAAAGTGGCGGGCCCCATGATGGTGCACAGGAGTTGCGCATTATGACCGACGAAGAAGTCGGCCGCTTCGTTATGCACTATGAGCGGGTTACCCGTGCCTGCCTCGCTGAAATGCCGGGCAGGGCTGATGTTCTGATCAACGTGGCCGAGGACCATTCCCTCGACCTTCCGCAGTTTCGCGAGGCCTAACGGAGACCGGCCATGGCCAGACCCCATTTGATCATCTTTTCCGATCTCGATGGCACCTTGCTAGACCACGACGATTACCGGTGGCAGGCGGCGAGCCAAGCGCTGGACAGGCTTCGGGCGGCGAATATTCCCCTGGTACTTAACTCCAGCAAAACCATGCCGGAAATCCGGGCACTGCGGAAAGAACTTGGAAACACCGATCCATTCATTGTCGAAAACGGTGCAGCGGTGGTTATTCCGGCCCGCGTCCTGGGCAATGCCGTGGAAGAAGTGGTGAATTTTGGTGCAACTAGGGATCGGGTTCTTGAGGTGCTTGGCGCCCAAAGGACGAAGGGGGCCCGGTTCAAGGGCTTTGCTGATATGTCCGCTGACGAACTGGCGGCGGAGACTGGGCTGGATCGGGCGGCAGCTGAACGTGCCAAAGACCGGCTTGGGACCGAGCCATTGGTCTGGCAGGGCACAGAGGAGGAGCTGGCGCAATTTGAGGTGGCTCTCGGTTCCGAGCAGCTACGGCTGGTGCCGGGCGGACGTTTCCTGCATGCCATGGGTATTTTCGATAAGGCCGATGGGGCCCGGTTCTTGCTAAACAAATACAGAGAGCAATGCCGGGAGCAGCATGGCGATGAGCCAGTGTTGGCCATCGCCCTGGGTGACAGCCCCAACGATCAGCAGATGCTGGAATCGGCGGATATTCCGGTGGTGATCCGGGGCGTAAAAAGCGAACAGGTGCGGTTGCCTTCGGCAAGGCACGCCATGCGTTCCCTCAAGCCCGGCCCCGAAGGCTGGAATGAGTGTGTACTCAATCTTCTGTTTGAGTATGGGTACTGACCTGTTTGAGTACGGGCATATAGAAGGAGAGCCGCCATGGGCGACTTTTACCAGAATGGCATTATCACGACCCTCCACAACCTTGTTCGTCGTCCGGTGGAGGACCTGGAAGCGGAGCTGATGAGCTTTCGCAAGGCACGGCCCATGTCACTGGTGCTGCCTTCGCTGTACTCTGAGCTTGAAGGCCCGGCCTTGAAAAACATTGTGCACGAATTGGGCAAGGTGCCTTATCTTGAGCAGGTGGTCATTGGTCTGGACCGAGCCAACGAGGAGCAATATCGCCACGCGCTGGAATACTTCTCCGGACTGCCCCAGAACTTCCGGGTACTCTGGAATGATGGCCCCCGCCTCAGGAACATCGACCTGAAGCTTCGTGAGCAAAACCTGGCACCGACAGAAATGGGCAAGGGCCGGAATGTCTGGTATTGCTTTGGTTATGTGCTGGCATCCGGTGTCAGTAAGTCTGTCGCGCTGCATGACTGCGACATTCTCACTTACTCCCGGGATCTGGTCGCCCGGCTTATCTATCCGGTCGCCAACCCCGGCTTCAACTACATGTTCTGTAAGGGCTATTACGCCAGAGTGGCCGACGGAAAAATGAACGGTCGGGTTAGCCGACTGTTGGTGACGCCTCTGATTCGTGCCCTCAAGAAAGTCTGCGGCCCCAACGATTTCCTGGATTACCTGGACAGTTACCGCTACCCCCTGGCCGGGGAGTTCTCCTTCCGTACTGATGTGATCAATGATCTGCGTATTCCCAGCGACTGGGGGCTGGAGATCGGCGTGCTGTCGGAGATGAAGCGCAACTACGCCACCAACCGCCTTTGCCAGGTGGATATCGCGGATGTTTATGATCACAAACATCAGGAGTTGTCGCCGGAGGATGCCAGCAAGGGCCTTTCGAAGATGAGTATGGACATTGCCAAGGCCCTGTTCCGCAAACTGGCGACCAACGGTGAGATCTTCTCCAGCGAGAAATTCCGGACCATCAAGGCCACCTATTTCCGGATTGCCCTGGATTTCGTCGAGACCTACCAGAACGACGCCATCATTAACGGTCTGAACTTTGATCGGCACAAGGAAGAGAAGGCGGTAGAGCTGTTTGCCCAGAATGTGATGCGGGCTGGCGCCTATTTCCTGGATAATCCGATGGATACGCCCTTCATTCCCAGCTGGAACCGGGTCACAAGTGCTATTCCGGACATCAAGGAGCAGTTGCTGGAGGCAGTGGAGCTGGATAATGAGGAATTCCGGCCATGACCCAGGCTCTGAAAGCGAAGCTGGTTTCCATGCTGGAGGTGGTATATCCGGAGGTTGACTGTGTCGTCCTGGCTGAGCAGCTGCTGACGACCATGGAGCTGGAGCCTAATCAGGCTCCGCCGCCCGCGCACCAGAACAACTGGGACCAATCAGATGTGGTGCTGATCACCTATGCCGACACGGTTCAGAGGGCGGAAGAAAAGCCGCTGCAGACACTGCATCGTTTCCTGGGCGACTGCCTGTCAGATTCTGTCTCGTCGGTGCATATACTGCCGTTTTTCCCCTACAGCTCCGACGACGGTTTCTCGGTAATGGACTATCTGGCGGTGAACGAGTCCCACGGAAACTGGGAAGATATCGAGGGCATCGCCCGGGATTACAAGCTGATGGCGGACCTGGTGATCAACCATATGTCGGCCCGCAGCCGCTGGTTCGAGAATTTCCGCAAACGGGTCGACCCGGGCAAGGACTATTTCTTCGAGGGTAATCCAAGGGATGATCTGAGTGCGGTTGTGCGCCCCCGAACCTCGCCACTCCTGAACCCGGTTCAGACCGATGATGGCGAGCGGTATGTCTGGTGCACCTTCAGTGAAGATCAGGTCGATCTGAATTTTGCCAACCCCAAGGTGCTCATTGAGTTCGCTGCCATCATCAGGCGCTACCTGGAACGTGGCATTATCATTTTCCGGCTCGATGCCGTCGCCTTTCTCTGGAAGGAACCGGGCACGCCCTGTATCCATTTGCAGCAAACCCATGAGCTGATCAAGATCCTCCGCCTGCTGATTGAGCATCACAGCCCGGATGCGGTGGTGATTACCGAGACCAACGTGCCCAACCGGGAAAACCTCACCTATTTCGGCAACGCCAACGAAGCCCATGTCATCTATAACTTTTCCCTGCCGCCCCTGCTAATCAATACCCTGGTTACCGGTGACTGCAAGCATCTGAAAACCTGGCTGATGAGCATGCCGCCGGCGCAGATGGGGACCACCTATCTGAACTTTATTGCGTCCCACGATGGCGTCGGTATGCGACCGACGGATGGTCTGCTGACGGAGGAAGAGAAGCAGCGGCTGATCAACACCATGGACTCTTTCGGCGGCAAGGTATCTTACCGGCGCACGCCGGATGGCAGGGACCAGCCCTACGAAATCAATATTGCCCTGTACGATGCACTTCAGGGCACGGCGGAGTCGGGCCGGGATCACTGGCAACTGCAGCGCTTCGTCTGCGCTCACACTGTGATGCTTGCGCTGGAGGGGATCCCGGCGTTCTACATCCACAGTCTACTGGCGACCGAGAACGATCTGGAGCGGGTGGAGCACACCGGTCGGCTTCGATCTATTAACCGCAGCCAGTGGCAACTGGATGATCTGGAGCAGAAGCTCGCGGATCCCCTGAGCCATCACAGCAAGGCGTTCCAGGAGCTAAAACGGCTGATCGCCATTCGGCGTAAACAGCCTGCGTTTCATCCGAACGCCACCCAGTTCACCCTTCATCTTGGGCTTCAGCTGTTCGGTTTCTGGCGCCAGAGTATGCGCAGGGATCAGTCCATCTTCTGTATTCACAACATCAGTAACGAGGTGCAGCAGGTAGCCCTGAGCGACATCAATCTGATTGGTACCGATCATTGGCAGGACCTGATTTCCGGAATGACCATTGATGATCTGTCCGGCTCGATTACCCTGAAACCTTACCAGAGCGTATGGCTATCGAACCTTGAAATTACCAACTGATAATCTGTAGGCGTCATTTGTGCAATGCTCGAAAAACATAGGGTATCCTGTGCCCATATGAGCAAGGCCGAGACGTCATACATGATCAAAGCAATCAAGGTAACCGGGGGCAACCTCAGCTGGGATTCCTGGGAAGGGCCGGGGGAGCCCCCGGCGGATCACGTCGAAATCGAGGTGGTCTGGACAGCCATTAACCGTGCGGACCTGATGCAGAGGGCGGGCGTTTATCCACCCCCGCCGGGAGCGTCTGACATTCTGGGGCTGGAGGTCAGTGGTCGGATAGCCTCAGTTGGATCGGATGTCACCCAATTCAAGCCCGGCGATGAAGTCTGCGCCCTGCTGACCGGCGGCGGTTACGCCACCCGCGTGGTGGTGCCCGCGGTGCAGGTACTGCCAGTCCCCAAAGGATTATCTCTGGAGAAAGCCGCGGCCATACCGGAAGTATTCGCGACGGCCTGGCTGAATCTCTATCACGAAGCGGCCTTGAAACCGGGCGAGCGGGTGCTTCTGCATGCAGGTGGCAGTGGGCTTGGAACCGCGGTCATCCAATTGGCGACCGCCTTTGGAAACCCGGTCTTTGCCACCGCCGGTGATAGCGCCAAACTGGAAATCTGCCGCAATCTGGGAGCCAGCGGTGTCTGGAACCGGAATGAGGGTTCCTTTGTCGATGCCGTTACGGGCTGGGGTGGCGTCGACATGGTTCTGGACCCGGTTGGCGGCAGTTACATTGCCGAAGACCAGCGGATTCTGAATGTCGATGGCCGGATTGTATTGATCGGGCTGATGGGGGGACGGATGGCCGAAGTGGATCTGGGCCTGATGCTGATCAAGCGCCAGCGCCTGATCGGTTCCACCCTTCGCTCACGCACGGTCGAGGACAAGGGCGAGGTGATGCAGGCGCTCTTCCGGCATGTCTGGCCGTTGCTCGCAGCTGGCCAGATTGAGCCTCTGATTGATAGCACCTGGCCGATAGAAGAGGTGGAAGACGCGATGGCCTATGTGGCCGAAAACAGGAACACCGGGAAGGTGCTCCTGAAAATCGCCGACTGATTCAAACAGCCCACTCGCGCCTCAGGTATTGCAGTCAGTCTGCGATGTGAACCAGCTGCTTGCCGAAGTTCTGGCCCTTGAGCATGCCCTTGAAAGCATCAACGGCATTTTCCAGGCCTTCGGCCACGGTCTCCCGGTACTTCAGTTCACCAGAGGCAACCCGTGAGGCCAGGATGTCTGTGATTTCCTGATGCTGGTCTTGCCACTCGGTCACGAGAAAAAAGCGATGCTCGGGAGACGGATCAAGTGCCCCAAGCACGTGGAAGGGAGTCTCCACGCTGGCCATATCTTTTGCATTGTAGGCAGAGACAAAACCGCAGATAGGCACCCTGGCACCGTCGTTCAATAGCGGAGCAACCGCCCGCGTGACAGCGCCGCCCACGTTTTCAAAGTAGATGTCGATACCATCGGGGCAGGCTGATTTCAGATCCGCTTCCAGATTGCCCGCTTTGTAATCGACACAGGCGTCAAAGCCCAGTTCGTTGACCACGAAACTGCACTTTTCCGGCCCGCCTGCAACGCCGACCACTCGACAACCCTCTGATTTTGCCGTTTGTCCGACCACGGTGCCTACCGGGCCGGAGGCTGCCGAGACAACCACGGTTTCGCCGGCTTTCGGTTTGCCTACGTACATCAGGCCGCAATAACCAGTGCGCCCAGGCATGCCGGCAACGCCGAGGTAGGCTTGCAGGGGAACGTTGTCGCGTTGCTGAATCTTGTACACCATTGGAGTATCGGCAGGAAAGGTAACGTATTCCTGCCAGCCGGAATAGCAAGTCACCAGGTCGCCGACCTTCAGGTCGTCTGAACGTGATTCCACCACCCGTGCAACGCTCTCACCGACAATGGGCTCGTCAATGCCGATGGGATCCATGTAACCTTTGGCATCGTTCATGCGGGGACGCATGTAAGGGTCCAGCGAAAGCCAGAGCACCTGGGCAACCACCTCACCTTCGTTGGGGGAACGCACGGGGCGCTCTTCCAACACCAGATCGCCTTGCTGAATTTCACCCTGTGGGCGCTGTTTGAGCACAACAGCTCGATTCTTGTATTCGCTCACTTGTATTCTCCGGTTGCATAATGAAACCAGATTAGGGTGCAGCAGAATCCGGTGTTGGTCAACCTTTTAGCCCGGACCGTGCCATTGCAACGTTTCAGATCAGTTGTAGCAGTTTGCAACAAATGCGATAATTTGGGTCGCTGAATAGATATCTTCTCTGGAGGTCACCATGACAACCGCTGTCCGTCTTGACGACACGCTGGTCCGCCACGCCGCTGCTGAGGGCGCAGTCCATCGGCGCTCGACACCCAAGCAGATTGAGTACTGGGCCGAGATAGGGCGTGCTGTTGCTGGTGAGGTGAGTGCAGAAGACCTGATAGCCATTCTCCAGGGTATTCGCCAGGTAAGGGTCGAGCCGGTGGTGGCCGAGTCGGTTTCCAGCGATGACCTCTGGGCCGAGGTCGACCAGGCCAGGGAGAGCGGTGAACTGGAGCGCTCTATCAGCCGGGGACGCACGGTGTATCAGGCGTCAGGAGAGAAGCCCGGCTATCTGGAGGCCATATATCCGGATGGCAGCCGCGAAGTCGGCCAGTTTCGCAACGGGCGTTTTGAGGCATTGAGTGACCGTGACAACGCAGCCTGAGCTCTGGCTGCTAATTGGCGGTAATGGGGCGGGGAAGACAACCTTCTACGAGCGGTTTCTGGCTCGCCGCAAGATTCCCCTGGTAAACGCCGACAACATTGCCCGCAGCGTGTGGCCAGACGCGCCTGAAAAGCACAGTTATGAAGCGGCGCTGATTGCCGAAAGGGAAAGGCTCCGGCTGCTTGAGGAGCGTCAGACGTTCTGCTTCGAAACCGTCTTTTCCCATCCTTCGAAAGTGGATTTTGTCGGAGCTGCCAAAGCCGCTGGATTTCGGGTGCGGCTGTTTTACTTCCACCTGGAACTGCCATCTCTGAACAAGGCGCGGGTGGCGTCCCGGGTAACGGCCGGCGGCCATAATGTCCCTGAAGCCAAGATTGAGTCGAGGATTCCAAGAACTCTGGCGAATCTTCGTCAATGCATCGGTCTGGCGGACGAATTGCACCTGGTCGATAACTCCCGCCTTGATCAGCCCTACGTGCGCGTTGCGGTCTGGGAGGATGGGCAGTGGCGTTCCTTGCAGGAGAACTTGCCTCGGTGGGCAACAGGGCTGATTGATCGCTGATCGTTCACTGTGGCCAGCTGTCCGGCACTACAAATATGCGATGGGTTTCCTGCCAGAGGCCGCTGACCGAATCCTGTTCGAGTTTCGCGAACAAGAGCGGAATGCTGTGGCGCTGGATGGTATTAAGCGCGGCAGTCACGGCATCAGTTGCCGGCGGCTCTTTCTGGCGCCACGGGCCAATCCAGTGGGGCTTGTTCAACACCACCCAGCCAGGAAGGTCCGATGGCTCAATCTGTGAGAGATAACGCCACTGGCCGCGCAGGTGACTGGCTGGCACGGACTCTGGAACGAAAACCTGAGTCTCGGCCGGGTAAAACAGGTACCCCGGCATGAAAATCCGGGGAATGACAGGTTCTGCAATTCCAGCGTCTGCCAGCAATGCCCGGGCTTCGGGCAAGGCGGTTCGCTGGCTTTGCATGCGCAACATCCGGTCTGTTTTCAGATCGAGCCGGTCTTTGGCGTTCGGGCCATACCACAGCGTTCGCCCGCTTTGCTCCAGAACCCCCAGGTAGTATTTGATGGCAATTTCGTGGTGCTCAATTCGATCTTCAGAGCGATTGTGAACCACGAAATCCAGCTCGCCGATGGTTCGACCGTGAGACTGGATTTGTCGATTCTGAAGCAGAACATCCCAGCCCAGCAGGTCTTCCAGTAATACCCGGTAAAGCCGCTCGAAATAGAATCCGAGTCGCTTCTGGGGTGTCTCTCTCAGCAGCGCAGGCGCTATTTCCGGGTTTCGATCCCAGGCCTGAAGTTGTTCTGCAATATCGTCAGGGAGATAGCGGCTCGGCTCAAACGTCAGTGGTGACTGCAGCAGCTGAGGTGCCCGGCACAGCCAGGCAAGGTGCCTGACCGCTGGCGTGGTCAGCTCTGAAGTAGAGTAATGCGCTGTTTTTGCATCCATATAGCCAGAATACCGTAAACTGTCCGCAAGGCACGATGATCAATACAGTTCTGAAGGAGGCTTCATGCAATATCTTCACACCATGATCCGGGTGAGTAACCTGGACGAGACCCTCCATTTCTTTTGCGACCTGCTGGGAATGGTTGAGGTCAGTCGCAAGAGTAGCGACAAAGGCCGATTCACCCTGGTGTTTCTGGCCGCGCCGGAAGACGAAGCACGTGCCCGAGAAGACAGGGCGCCGATGATCGAACTCACCTACAACTGGGATCCGGAGGAATACACGGGCGGGCGTAATTTCGGCCATCTGGCCTACCGCGTTGATGATATCTACGGGCTGTGTGAACACCTGAAGGCCAATGGCGTCACGATCAACCGACCTCCGAGGGATGGCTATATGGCCTTTATCCGAACCCCGGATAACATTTCTATCGAACTTCTGCAGAAAGGCGAGGCGTTGCCGCCCAAAGAACCCTGGGCCAGCATGGAGAACACAGGCAGCTGGTGAGGTCAGTAGCAGGCCGCCATAAGGGCCGGAAGGTGTTACAATAAGGCTCTGCAAAAGAGCTTTCGCATCAGGATGATGCACTCAGAACATGGAGAAGTTTGATGGACGATTGGCAAGGATGCCTGGATCCCCAGTGCCAGACCGCTTTGTTACGAGCCCGCGAAAGCGTTGAGCGTCGCGGTGGCTCTGTGATTACCGTTGAAGACTACCTGCTTGCCCTGCTGGATTCCGAACCCGCTATAACCCGCTTTCTGCGGGGCTGCGGAGTGGATATGGACGAGCTCATCCGCACCATTCAGTGTGAACAACCGATTGTGACGGAAGTTGGTGGCGAGGGGCAATTATCTTCCCAGCTGATGTACTGGTTCGCGGCGGCCCGGGAAACCAGCGATTCGCCATGGCTTGGATGGTCGCAACTGCTGGAGGCACTGGTGCGCCACGCGGAGCGGCTACAAGAAAAAGCCTATGTGGCGGTTTTTGAGTTGGTTCCACGCTGGCCAGATCCTTCCGAGGAGCGGGAGCCGGCGCCGATTGATGAAGTCCAGAGAGCGCCCGTGGTAGTGACTGATTCCGCATGGGTTGACCTGGCTGAGGATGTCGCTATCAGTCTGGCGGCGTCTCCGTTAGCCATGATTTGGGTGCGTGGCGAGCGCGGAGCGGGCAAGACCGCCTGGCTGCAATCGCTGCTTCCGGCACTGGAACAGGATTATGTCGAGTTGGATCTCAGGCGTGAAGCGGAGATCATGGCCAGTGATCTTTCGGTTTTGCCCAAGCGCTCAGTGCAGGGCGGTCTCGGAGAGGGTGGTTCACGCTGGCCGGTACTGGTGCTGGACAATACCTCGCCTGCGGACCTGATTGCCCTGATGGATCTTCCTGATGGGCTAGCGTCAGCGCTCGTACTGCAATGGGCTGGGCCAATTCTTCTGCTGGGTCCTGATGAGCCCATCGAAAGCAGTACAGCCGCCTCACTTCAGCATCGTCTTGGCCGAACCCTGGACATCTTTGATATGCCGGTTTCAAGCGTGGTTCAGCGTCAGGCCATTCTGACCGCGCATCAGCCGGCAATCGAGAAGCAATGGAATGTCCAGATTTCTCGCTCTGTGATCCGGTTTGCCGCCTCTCGCAGAAGTCGTTGCGTGAGTACGCCCGGAGGAATGCTTCAGTGGCTGGAACGGGCGGCCGCGAGGCTTAATCTCTTTGCGCGAAGAGGGCCGGCCGAGGCGTTGGCCCTGGCAGGGCAGGCAGACACTTTGAGGCGTCAGTCCCTGGTGGCGTTGGCCCGGAAGGAGCCGCTCGATGATATCGAGGCGTCGCTCGGCGAGATCCAGCTCCATCATGTTGCAGCAGAAGTGGCCTGGCATGAGCGTAAGGCTGCGGGCACGTTGCGTCAGTTGTGTGCTGAAGATTTGCGGCGGGAACTGGAGCGCTGGGTTGCAGCGCGGCCTGGGCCGGTTCACTATGTGCTTCATTGTAATCAGCAGGACGGAGATTCAGTGGGTGCAGGATCTGGAAATTTACATTCGTGATCTGGGGCCAGGAGCGGTTTCGGGGTGGCTTGAGAACCATCTGGACGAACTGGAACTGGATGATGGTGAGGTAACGAGAGTGATCAAGGGCGTGGCCCGCTACGAGGGCGAAAGGCTGCGGATATCCCTTTATCCGGGAGCTTTCGGAAAACGTTTTACCTCATTGGTTATTGAAGGCCCCAGGGTTCCCTGGAACAGTGATCTGGACTGCGCGCGCAGCGCCTGGCGTGCCATGGATACCGAGATTCGCTGTAGTCCGGGAGACTGGAAAGAGGGCGAGCCGGTAGAGGATGAAAAGTGGTGGCGCCTTGACCACCGGGGCGAGCAACAGGTCGTCTGGAACTGAAAGAGGCAGCCCAAGGGCTGCCTCTTCGTTTTCAGTGGGCGATTACTCGCTCAGGATGGACACGTTGTCGGCCTGAAGACCTTTGTCTGCCTCCACAACATTGAAGCGAACCAGTTGGCCCTGGCGCAGAACCCGGCGACCACGGCCGCGGATCGCACGAAAGTGTACGAAAACCTCATCGCCACTGTCGCGCACAATAAAGCCAAAGCCTTTCTTGACGTTGAACCACTTGACCGTGCCTTCCTCATCACCCTCAGGGCTGCTTTCGTCATAGCCATCATCATCGTCATTGTGGTTCTGGCTGGGTGCACGGTTGTTCGGCCGGGACGTGCTGCGCTGTTCAGACGGTTTCTTGACTGAGAGCGCAATCGCCAGGAAGCCCGCAATGCCGAAAACGATCAGCGAGATAATGTAGGCGGCGATGCCACGATTGCTACCCAGGGCCTCTACAAGTTGGCCTGCAGCGATCAGGCGCAGTGGCTCCGGTGTGAAAGACAGCAGCAGGGCAAGCACCAAAGGCGCGGGAATGGCGATCATGAGAGCAAAAAGGATCGCTTTGGATGGATTACGCATTGACTGAAATTTCTCCATTCTTGTAACGCTAACGATAAAAACCGGATATCGGGTAAAATCGCACATCCGGCCGGTGAAAACCGACAGTACCCCGGAAAACGGGAGCGCTGGCGGGCAAAAGCGGCATGATACCAGATTATCCCGAGCGCTGACCAAGCAACGGAATAAGCAGTGTCATCGATCACATTCTAGAGAGAACTACACAGGGGAGTACCAATACCCGATGAGCCAGAACGATCTGGAAACCCGACTGGACGAGCTGGAGACACGGCTGGCCTTTCAGGATGACGTTATCAATACCCTGAGCGAGCAGGTGGCCAAGCAGGAAATGGATATCCGCGAACTATGGGAGGCCAAGCGATTGCTGCATAAACAGCTCAAGGGTGTTTCTCCGTGCAATATCAAGTCGGAACAGGAAGAAACGCCTCCGCCTCATTACTGAAAGCGGTGCATGAAAAAGGGTCAGATGAAGCCTTCATCTGACCCTTTTTGTTGGCTTCCGATTTCGAACTCTAGGCCAGAAGTTCGATCAGAATCTGCTCGTAGATGTCTGACAGGGTGTTGAGATCCTCGGCCTTTACGCACTCATCCACTTTGTGAATTGTTGCGTTGATGGGGCCAAGTTCGACCACCTGTGCGCCCGTGGGCGCAATAAAGCGGCCATCCGACGTGCCGCCGGAGGTTGAAAGCTCGGTTTCCCGGCCTGTCACCGTGCGAATGGCGCTCTGGCTGGCAGACACGAGTGCGCCCTTGTCGGTCAGGAACGGACGGCCACTGAGGTGCCACTGCAGATCGTATTTCAGGTTGTGGCGGTCCAGGATGGCTACCACCCGTTCCTCCAGACTTTCTGCTGTGTTTTCCGTGCAATAGCGGAAGTTGAAGTGCACCAGGCATTCCCCGGGAATAATGTTACTGCCGGTGCCAGCTTCCAGTTTGGTGATCTGGAAAGTGGTTGGCGGGAAGAAGTCGTTGCCGTTATCCCAGAACTCCTTTGCCAGTGCATCCATGGCGGGAGCCACCGAGTGAACCGGGTTCTCGGCCAGATGCGGATAGGCAACATGGCCCTGCACGCCGTGCACTGTCAGATAACCATGCAGAGAGCCACGGCGCCCGTTCTTGATCACATCACCCACTTCATGGGTGCTGGAGGGTTCGCCAATCAGGCACCAGTCGATCTTCTCGTTCCTGGCTTCGAGGGTTTCCACCACTTTGACCGTGCCGTGCTGGGCTGGCCCCTCTTCGTCACTGGTGATCAGCAGAGCAATGGAGCCCCGATGGTCCGGGTAGCTGGCAACGAAACGTTCGCACGCGGTTATGAAGGCAGCCAGGCTGCCCTTCATGTCCGCAGCGCCACGGCCGAGGAGATAGCCGTCCCTGATCACAGGATCAAAGGGCGGATGCGACCAGTTCTTCTCCGGTCCGGTCGGAACAACGTCGGTATGGCCAGCAAAGGCCAGCACCGGCCCCTCGGAACCCTTCCGGGCCCAGAGGTTATCGGTATCGCCAAAGCGCAGATTCTCGCCGGTGAAGCCCAGAGGCGCCAGCCGAGACATCATTAACTCCTGGCAGCCGGCATCGTCGGGAGTGACGGACGGCCGGCGGATCAGGTCAACGGCAAGTTCGAGGGTCGGGGAATCAGTTGTTTGCATGCAGCTCTTCATTCAGCTCGATGGCGGACTTGTTGGTTTTGCACTCCACTGCGCCAGTCTGGCTGTTACGGCGGAAAAGCAGGTCTGTCTGGTTGGCCAGATCGCGGGCTTTGATCACCTCAACCAGCTCGTTGTTGTCGTCGAGCAGGGCGACCTTGGTGCCAGCGGTAATATACAGCCCGGCCTCAACCTTGCAACGGTCGCCCAGCGGGATGCCGATACCGGCGTTGGCACCGATCAGGCAGTTTTCGCCGACGGCAATGATGATGTTGCCACCACCGGAAAGGGTACCCATGGTAGAGCAGCCACCGCCCAGATCAGAACCCTTGCCAACCATGACGCCGGCGGAAATACGGCCCTCGATCATGCTGGTGCCTTCGGTGCCAGCGTTGAAGTTGATAAAGCCTTCGTGCATGACTGTGGTGCCTTCACCTACATAGGCGCCAAGGCGGACCCGCGCGGTATCGGCAATGCGGACACCTTTCGGTACCACGTAATCGGTCATCTGCGGGAATTTATCCACGGATTTGACTTCCAGCGTACGGCCTTCCAGGCGCGCCTGAAGCTGGCGATCGGAAAGCTCGTTCAGGTCGATCGCGCCTTCGTTGGTCCAGGCCAGGTTTGGCAGCAGGCCAAAAATACCGTCTAGCTTCAAACCATGGGGTTTCGCCATGCGATGGGAAATCAGATGAAGCTTGAGGTAAACCTCGGGCGTGCTGGAGGCGGTGTCATCTGTTTCGAGCACGGTGACAACCACCGGACGCTTGCTGGCGGCGGCTTTGTCCGCCAGTGATGCCTGGCCTGTCTGGCCGATCTGACGCAGGGCGTTGGCGAGTTGGCCGAGCTGCTCGGCGGTCGCGCTGATCGCCTGGTTGCCACCCTTGTAGTCAAGGGCGTTGGAGATGACGTCCATCAGGGTGTTATCGGGTGTCATGACCGGCTGCTGGTAAAACACTTCCAGCCACTCGCCCTGGTTGTTCTGGGTGCCGATACCGATACCGAATGCAAAGCTCATCTGATGGTTGCTCCTGTTCTGAATGTGGGGTCAGAAGTGCGGGCTTTCTGACTCCAGAGTTAAAGTTAGAATCTGGTTTACCTGAGGTTCAGGTCAGCCATGCAGCCCATTCGTCTGCACTGAAACCCACGCGCACGTCATCGCCGCTTTCTACGACGGGGCGCTTAATGATCGATGGATTGTCCAGCATGATCGCGTGAGCGCTTTGGGCGCTAATGGTATCACGAACGTCCTCGGGAAGTTTGCGCCAGGTGGTGCCACGGCGGTTGATGAGGGCTTCCCAGCCTAACGACTTTTCCCAGCGGGACAGCAGCTCGTCGCCCAGACCGTCCTTCTTGAAATCGTGGAACTGGTAGTCGATACCTTGTTCGTCCAGCCACTTCCGGGCCTTCTTGACGGTGTCGCAGTTTTTGATGCCGTACAGTTTCATGGCTTGTTCGCCTTAACAAATTCAACAATGCGTTCCGCTGCCTCAACGCATTCTTCCAGCGGTGCAACCAGGGCCATCCTGACTCGGTTTTCCCCGGGATTATGACCGTCGACCGTTCTGGATAGGTAGCGCCCCGGAAGAACGTGAACATTTTGCTGGGCGGACAGATCCCGGGCAAAGGTTTCATCGTCCATCGGGGTTTCCGGCCAAAGGTAGAATCCGGCGTCCGGGAAATCTACATTCATGACTTCCCGGAGAATGGGCACTATTGCCTCGAACTTGGCGCGGTAGGCTGCACGATTCTCCCGAACGTGGTCCTCATCACTCCAGGCGGCAATACTGGCCAGTTGGTTGTGGATGGGCATGGCACAGCCGTGGTATGTGCGGTACTTCAGGTAGCCTTCAAGAATGCTGGCGTCACCGGCAACAAAACCTGATCTCAGGCCGGGCAGGTTGCTGCGCTTGGAAAGGCTGTGGAAGACCACGCAGCGGGCGTAGTCATCACGGCCAATGGCGGCGCAGGTTTGTAGCAAACCTTCCGGGGGGCTGCCTTCGTCCGGATAAAGCTCGGAGTAGCATTCGTCAGAGGCCACAATAAAGTCGTATTTGTCGGCGAGGGTAATCACCCTGGCCAGCGTTTCCCGGGGGATCACCGCACCACTGGGGTTGCCTGGTGAGCACAGGAACAGTACCTGACATTCCTGCCAGATGGATTCCGGCACCGAATCAAAGTCGGGAATAAAGCCATTGGAACCGTCGCAGGGAAGGTATACCGGGTTGGCGCCGGCCAGGAAGGCGGCACCTTCATAGACCTGATAAAACGGGTTGGGGCTGACCACGGTGGCGGGCTTGCTGGCATCCACCACAGCCTGAACCAGGGAAAAGATCGCTTCGCGCGTGCCGTTTACGGGTACGATATTCCTCGCCGGGCTGAGGCTGCCGGATTTCAGATTGAATCGGCGGGTCGCCCAACCGCTGATGGCTTCACGGAGTTCGTCCGTGCCTCGGGTTGTCGGGTAATTGGCAAGTTTGTCCAGATTATTCGCAATGACCTGTTTGACGAATTCCGGCGAAGGGTGTTTCGGTTCTCCAATACCAAGAGAAATTGGCCGGAGGTGATCAGGCACGCCAATGCCGGCCTTCAGTTTGGCCAGCTTTTCAAACGGGTAGGGGTGGAGTCTGTCCAGATTCGGATTCATTGAATGTCGTCCAGCATTTTACAGAGATCTTGCTGCAGGGCCTGGCACACGGCCGGGTCCCGAATGGGCTCGCCTTGCTCGTCGGTGACAAAGAAAACGTCCTCTACTCGCTCGCCCAGGGTGGCAATCTTGGCGTTACTCAGGCGCACCCGATGCTCCAGCAAGACCTGGCCGACTCGCGCCAGCAGGCCGGGGCGGTCGGGGGTGATCACTTCCATCACGGTGCGCTGATTGATGGTGTCGTTAGAGAAGGTCACTTCCGTCGGGAAGGCGAAATGCTTCAGTTGCCGTGGTGTGCGCCGGTGGATGATGTCCGGATAGTCGTCTGGGTCATCGAGCTCCTCGATCAGGCGCAAGCGCACTCTCTCCTTGCGCGCGGGGTCGATGCCCAGAGGCTGTCCCTGCTCATCCAGAACTACGTAAGAGCTGATTGAGTAAGGACCTTCGCTGGAACTGATCCGGGCGTCCACGATGTTCAGGTTCAGTTGCTCAAGGACCGCAGTCGTTGCAGCAAACAGGGCAACCCGGTCTTTCATGTAAATAATGATCTGTGAGTAGCCGTCCGTGGGGCCGCCCCGGGTGTCGCGAATAAGCACCAGTGGGTCGGGATTGTCGCCATGGCGGATAATGGCAGCGGTCTGCCAGGCAATATCAACGGTAGAGTCCTGGAGGAAATAGTCTTCGTCCACAGTGTCCCAGATGGGGTCGATCTGTTCATCGGCCATGTTCTGGGCGTGCAGGATCTCGCGCGCTTCCGACTGGGTGGCGCGAACCCATTCCTGCCGGTCAATGGGGGTTTCCGTGCCACGACGCAAGGCCCGTTTGGCCTCAATGTAAAGCTGGCGCAAGAGCGACGCGCGCCAGGTGTTCCAGAGCTTCGGGTTGGTTGCACTGATGTCGCACACGGTCAGCACATACAGGTAATCAAGGTGCGCCTGGCTGGGCACTGCCTGGGCGAAGTCGTGGATAATGTCTGGATCGGAAATGTCTTTGCGCTGGGCCGTCATAGACATTAGCAAGTGGTTCTCCACCAGCCACGAAATCAGCTGGGTGTCCCGCTCGCTGAGGTGGTGTCGTTGGCAGAAAGCTTCGGCGTCTATGGCGCCCAGTTCCGAATGATCGCCGCCCCGGCCTTTGGCGACATCATGGTAGATGCCCGCGATATAGAGCGTTTCCAGTTTTGGCAGCCTGTGGATCAGGCGCGATGCCAGCGGATACTCGGTTCGGGCTTCCGCGCCACCAAGCCTTACCATGTTGCGGATGACCCGCATGGTATGGGCATCCACGGTGTAAATGTGGAAGAGGTCGTGCTGCATCTGACCAATGATCTGGCCAAACTCCGGGAGGTAGCGCCCAAGCACGTTGTACTTCTTCATGGCAGACAGAGTCTGATCCAGTGAATGGGGCGTTCTGAGCAGCTCCATAAACAGGGTGGTCACGGCCAGATCGGAGCGGAACGCGTCATCGATCAAATGCCGGTGGGCCCGAAGCGACCGGATTGTTGTGGCCCGGATGCCCTTGATCTCCGGGTGCTGCGCCATCAGCACGAAGATTTCCATGATGGCGTAGGGCGCGTAGGCGAAGACCTGGTTGTTGACCGCTTCAATGTAGTAGTTGCGAATCTGGAAACGCTTGTTGATAGGCTGGATCGCGTCTTCCGACGCGCTGCCAAGAATCGCCTCGTCGTAATACTGCAGAATCACGTCCGCCAGCTCGGCGAGTGCCAGGACCGTACGATAGTAAGCCTGCATCATCAATTCGACGCCAAGCCGCTTGCCCTCGTCCCTGTAGCCGAGCATCTGGGCCAGGGCCCGCTGATGATCGAACAGTAGCCGGTTCTCATTCCGGTCAGCGAGCAACTGCAGGCCATATCGCAACTGCCAGAGGAAGGTTTCACCCTGGAACAGAATCTGATGTTCTTCCTCTGTAAGAATGCTGAAGCGGGTCAGATCAGCGATGTTCTGCAGTCCGAAATGTCGCTTGGTAATCCATCCAATGGTCTGGATGTCCCGCAGGGCGCCCGGGGAGCCTTTGACGTTTGGTTCAAGGTTGTACTCGGTGTCGCCGTATTTCTGATGTCGCTGCTGCTGCTCTTCGCGTTTGGCTATGAAGTAGTCGCGATCGGTGCTGACATCATCGGAGTACACCTGCTCACTCAGGCCCGACCGCAATTCATCCGGCCCGGCGATTGTGCGGGTTTCCAGCAGATTGGTCAGTATGGTGATGTCTTCACGGGCGGCCGTCTTGCTCTCTTCGATGCTCCGTACGCTGTGGCCGATATCCAGCCTGAGGTCCCACAACAGGGTAACAAAGGCACCAAGGTCTTCGTGCCAGCTGTCTTCGATACCGTTGCGGGTCAGGATAAGCAAATCAATGTCGGAGTGGGGGTGCAACTCTCCCCGTCCGTAGCCGCCGACTGCGATCAGGGCAATGTCTGGTGAGTCGGCAAAGGGGTAACGGTTCCAGATCAGTCTGAGAACGGTGTCGACAGTGTCGGCCCTGGAGCGGACAAGGGCGCGAACGTCTGCGCCCTGCCGGAAGGCCTCGGCATCGGCGTTGTACCGGCCCTTCAAGAGTTCCCTGGCCGCCGTAACCGGAGAGGGGTCGTTACTGATGCGGGATTCCAGCTCGCTTTGGTCCACTTAGAAGGACTCTTCCTTTCGCTTGGTTAAAACCTCGTGGCCGTCCGCTGTCACAAGGATGGTGTGCTCCCACTGCGCAGAGAGCTTGTGGTCCTTGGTAACGACCGTCCAGCCATCCGGCAGAAGCTTGGTCTGGTACTTGCCCTGGTTAATCATCGGCTCGATAGTAAAGGTCATGCCTTCCTGCAACTCCAGGCCGGTACCGGGTTTGCCGTAATGCATCACCTGCGGCTCCTCATGAAACACCGCACCGATACCATGTCCACAATAATCACGAACCACAGAATAACGGTGCTTCTCGGCATGCTGCTGAATCACGTGCCCGATATCGCCCAGCCGGGTTCCCGGCTTCACCAACTCGATACCTTTATATAGGCACTCCTGAGTGATCTGAATCAGCCGTTCTGTACCCGGTTTCGGCTTGCCGACGATCCACATCTTGCTGGTATCGCCGTGGTAGCCATCTTTTATTACGGTGACATCGATATTAAGGATGTCTCCATCTTTGAGGATTTTCTTCTCAGACGGGATACCGTGGCAGATAACGTGGTTGACCGAGGTGCAGATAGACTTCGGAAATCCCTTGTAGTTGAGAGGTGCCGGAATGCACTTCTGCTCGTTAACAATGTAGTCGTGGCAAATCCGGTCGAGTTCTTCGGTTGAGACGCCGGGCTTGACGTGATTGCCGATCATCTCGAGAACTTCGGCTGCCAGGCGGCCAGCGACGCGCATCTTTTCGATTTCTTCCGGAGTCTTGATCGATACCTGCATTGGGCTTCCCGTTGATTTGTATCAAACCGGCATTTTAAGGGGCCTGCTGCCCGGGTACAAGGAAGCTGGTCGTCAAAAATAATGGCGTTTGTCGGCCCGAATATGGTATAAACGCGCCCGCTGGAAACGAATCCAGCAAATTCACACACGTGTCGGCACGTTATCCCAGGGTGCCTGCTCCTGCTTTTCAAGGAGCCAGGTTGGGATAATCGGATACGTGGAGGACTAACCCGAAGCTAAAAAGGTAACTATCATGGCTCAGGTAAATATGCGTGACCTGCTGAAGGCAGGTGCTCACTTCGGTCACCAGACCCGCTACTGGAATCCGAAAATGTCGAAGTTCATCTTCGGCGCCCGTAACAAGATTCATATCATCAACCTTGAGCAGACTGTTCCTGCCATGAACGACGCGTTGACGTTCGTTCAGCAGCTGGCAGAGAACAAGAACAAGATCCTGTTCGTTGGTACCAAGCGTGCCGCGGCCAAGATCATCAAGGAAGAAGCCGAGCGTGCCGGTCAGCCGTTCGTTAACCACCGCTGGCTCGGTGGCATGCTGACCAACTACAAGACCATTCGTCAGTCTATTCGTCGCTACCGTGACCTGGAAGCTCAGAGCCAGGACGGTACTTTTGACAAGCTGACCAAGAAAGAAGCACTGGATCGTACCCGTGAAATGGACCGCCTTGAGCGCTCCATCGGTGGTATCAAGGATATGGGCGGCCTGCCGGACGCCATGTTCGTGATCGACGTTGATCACGAGCGTATCGCCATCAAGGAAGCGAACAAGCTGGGCATTCCCGTCATCGGTGTTGTAGATACTAACAGCGATCCGGACGGTGTTGATTACGTGATCCCGGGCAACGATGACGCCATTCGCGCGATCCAGATTTACGTGAAAGCCGTTGCTGACACCTGCATGGAAGCAGCCCAGTCTGCCGGTGCCGGCGCTGACGAGTTTGTTGAAGTCAGCGAAGACGCTGAAGGCGCTGCTCCAGCCGCTGAGTGACGCTTTATCTTCACGTTTGAGTTGTAAGGTGTGTCCGGGGTTGCCTCGGGCATACCGTCCCACCGAATTCGGAACATTTGAGAGGATTGAACATGGCTGCAATTACCGCTGCAATGGTCAAAGAGCTGCGTGAGCGTACCGGCCTTGGCATGATGGAATGCAAGAAGGCACTCGTGGAAGCCGAAGGCAGTGTCGACGCTGCGATCGAAGAGCTGCGTAAGTCTTCCGGTCTGAAGGCTGCCAAGAAGGCCGGCCGTACTGCCGCTGAAGGTGCTTCACTGATCAAGATTTCTGATGACAACACCGTTGCTTACATTCTGGAAGTGAACTCCGAGACCGACTTCGTTGCTCGTGATGACAACTTCCTGAACTTTGCCAACGACGTCCTGAACGTTGCCTTTGAAAATGGCGAAACCGACGTGGCCAAGCTGATGGAAGGCGATCTGGAAGCCAAGCGTGAAGCGCTGGTTCAGAAGATCGGCGAGAACATCACTGTTCGTCGCATCCTCAAGGTTGAAGGTCCGGTTGTTGGAGGCTATGTCCACAGCAACAATAAGATTGCTTCGGTTGTCGCCCTGACTGCTGGCGATTCTGAAGTCGCTCGTGACATCGCCATGCACGCTGCTGCCGTCAACCCGCGCGTTGGCAAGCCGGAAGATATGCCAGCGGAAGAGCTGGAAAGAGAAAAAGAAGTCATCAAGGCCCAGCCGGATATGGAAGGCAAGCCTGCCGAGATCGTCGAGAAGATGATGGGTGGCCGCATCAAGAAGTTCCTCAAGGAGAACAGCCTTGTTGAGCAGCCTTTCGTCAAGAACCCGGACCAGACCGTGGGCGAGCTGATCAAGTCCAACGGTGGTGAACTGGTTGGTTTTGTTCGTCTGGAAGTGGGCGAAGGCATTGAGAAGGAAGAAGTGGACTTTGCCGCTGAGGTTGCTGCTGCAGCTGGCACAGGCAAGGCCTGATCCTTCGTTTGATGCAGCCGGCATTCAGCCACTGCATCACCTGAGTCTGCCACGTTAGTCGGGAATTCCCGGCTCTCGTGGCGGGCTTGTATCTGAGATCCCCCTTTTTATGAGGAGTATGTCAGATACAAGCCTGCAACGGGTATCACGCCGGATAGCAGCCAACAGACGACAAGGGGATCATCATGCCGACATCATCGAAAACCCAGCCCAGATACAAGCGTGTTCTGCTCAAACTCAGTGGTGAGGCCCTGATGGGAGAGCACGATTTCGGTATTGATCCCAAAGTTCTTGACCGCATGGCACTGGAAATCGGTGCGCTGATTGGTATCGGCGTGCAGGTTGGTCTGGTGATTGGCGGCGGTAACCTGTTTCGCGGAGCAGCCCTGAATGCTGCTGGTATGGACCGGGTGACGGGTGATCACATGGGTATGCTGGCCACCGTCATGAACGGCCTTGCCATGCGTGATGCCCTGGAGCGTTCCAATATCCGGACCCGTGTGATGTCGGCAATCCCGATGAGCGGGATCGTAGAGCACTATGACCGCCGCCGTGCGGTACGTGATCTCAAGGATGGCGATGTAGTGATTTTCTGCGCCGGTACTGGTAACCCCTTCTTCACGACCGATTCCGCTGCTTGCCTGCGTGGTATTGAGATTGAGGCTGATGCCGTGCTCAAGGCTACCAAGGTGGATGGCGTATACTCAGCGGACCCGCACCTCGACAGCAGTGCAGAGAAATACGATTACCTCACCTATGATGAGGTTCTGGACAAGAAACTTGGCGTAATGGATCTGACAGCCATCTGTCTGGCCCGTGATCATGGCATGCCGCTGAGGGTATTCGACATGAACCGTGCAGGCGCGCTGACTCGGATCGTAACCGGCGAGAAAGAAGGTACACTGATCGAATAAATCGCTGTCCCGGTCCCATCGGGTTGTGGGGACCCATTACCGAATGACATGACGAACGAATTGAGGATGCTGAAGTGATCAACGACATTAAAGCAGAAGCCGAAAAGAAAATGAAAAAGAGCCTGGAGTCTCTGAACTCTGCGTTCAACAAGATTCGCACCGGCCGGGCCCACCCCTCTATCCTGGATAGTGTCACGGTGAACTACTATGGTCAGGAGACGCCGCTGAAGCAGGTGGCAAGTGTTAATGTCGAAGACAACCGGACTCTGACCGTCTCCCCCTGGGAGAAAAATCTGATGCCGACCATTGAGAAGGCTATCATGGCGTCGGACTTGGGCCTGAACCCCGCTACCAGTGGCGATATCATTCGCATTCCAATGCCCATGCTGACTGAAGAAACCCGGAAGGAAATGGTCAAGCAGGCAAAAGCCGATGCCGAGCACGGTCGTGTTTCCATCCGCAATGCCCGTCGTGATGCCAACAGCATGATCAAGGATCTGTTGAAGGAGAAGGAAATTACCGAAGACGACGAGCGCAAGGGCGAGGATGAGATCCAGAAGCTGACTGACCGCCACATTGCGGAAGTCGAGAAGATGCTCAAGGCTAAAGAAGAGGACCTGATGGCGGTTTAACCGTCCGGGCTCACTTGCAAGCGAATTGAAAGGCCGCAGCACTCAAGCGCTTCGGCCGCACAGGGGATTTCATGACGGGAACTGTATCCGCAGAGATTCCGGTGTCGGCAGACGGCCGGCCCCGGCATGTGGCCATCATCATGGACGGGAATAACCGGTGGGCCAAGGCCCGTCGTCTTAAAGGAGTGGCGGGCCACAAGGCCGGTGTGGATGCGGTCAGGGCGGTTGTCGAAACCTGTGCCCGTGAAGGGGTGGAAGTTCTCACCCTGTTTGCTTTTTCCAGTGAAAACTGGCGTCGCCCGAAGGACGAAGTGTCGGCGCTGATGAAGCTCTTCCTGTTCGCCTTGGAACGCGAGGTGCGCAAGCTCCATCGGAACGATATCCGTCTGCGAATCATTGGTGACCGATCTGCCTTCAGCTCTGCGCTTCGTGAACATATGGAAGTGGCTGAAGAGCTGACCCGTAATAATTCCCGTATGACGCTGGTGATTGCGGCCAATTATGGCGGTCACTGGGATATCACTCAGGCCACGCGCAAGGTTGCGGAGCAGGTTCGGACGGGGCAGTTGTCCCCCTCTGATATTACCGATGACCTGATTCAGCAGCACCTCAGCATTGGTGACCTGCCGGTGCCGGACCTGATGATTCGTACTGCCGGCGAGCAGAGGATCAGTAATTTCATGCTGTGGCACCTGGCTTACACAGAGCTTTACTTTTCTCCGGTGTACTGGCCTGATTTCCAGCAGGAAGAGATGTTAAAGGCCCTACAGGAATATGCCGGTCGACAGCGTCGTTTTGGCCAGACAGATGATCAGATAGCGGCCAAAGCTCTACAACAATAACGAACGATAGCGACGTTAACCGTGTTAAAAACCCGAATTATCACCGCACTGATCCTCGCTCCTATCGCCATTGGCGGGATCTTCTTTCTCCCGCCCCTGGGGTTTGCGCTCTTCACAGGGGCCATTATCACCGTGGGCGCCTGGGAGTGGGCGAACATGTCCGGCATTGGGAAGCCTGCCGGCAGGATTGGCTACGCTCTGGCCACCGCGTTAATTCTTTACGGTCTGCTAAACGTCCCGTTTGTAGCAGTGCTCTGGCTGTCGCTACTCTGGTGGTGCGTCTGCTTTCTTCTGGTACGCAGCTATCCCGCCGGCTCTGAAAAATGGGGCAGTCTGCCTGCAAGAGCGGTGATGGGGCTGTTCGTGTTGGTGCCTGCCTGGGTGGGGCTGAATCATTTGCGCACGGGTGGCTTCCAGTTTGGGGACAGCAGCAATAACTTGCTGCTAATCCTCTACGTGTTCTGTGTGGTCTGGGTCGCCGATATTGGCGCTTACTTCGCAGGTCGGGCCTTTGGTAAAGCGAAGCTCGCGCCCCGGGTCAGCCCAGGCAAGTCCTGGGCGGGTGTCTGGGGTGGCTTGGTGGCCGTGGGAGCTTTTGCCCTGATGGTCAGCTTCCTGGCTTCGGCAGGCCCGGGCCAGACACTGCTCTTGATCGTTGCAAGTCTCGCTACCGGCCTGGTTTCGGTGCTGGGCGATCTGCTGGAAAGCATGCTAAAGCGGCACCGTGGCATCAAGGACAGTAGCCAGATGCTTCCGGGTCATGGCGGTATTATGGACCGGATCGACAGCCTGACGGCGGCCATTCCGGTTTTTGCATTGATCATTACCCAACTGGGTTGGCTGACAACCGGGCACTGGTGATTATGGTAACCCGCTCTATCAGTGTTCTTGGGGCTACCGGCTCCATCGGTCTAAACACCCTTGATGTTGTTCGGCGCCACCCTGAGCGGTTCTCGGTCTTCGCGCTAACGGCCAGTACTCGCGCTGAAGAGCTCGCAGTGCTGTGCCGTGAATTCCGTCCTGAGGTGGCGGTTATGGCCGATCCCGAGGCCGCCACTGTTCTCTCAGAGTTGTTGGCAGATCTGCCAGAGACCCGGGTGCTTGCCGGCCTGGATGGGTTGTGCGAGGTCGCGTCGGCCCCGGCCGTTGATACCGTAATGGCCGCTATTGTCGGGGCGGCGGGTCTGTCGCCGACGCTCTCGGCGGTGCGGGCAGGGAAGCGGGTATTGCTGGCCAATAAAGAAGCTTTGGTGATGTCAGGTAGATTGTTCATGGATGCCGTGGCCGAGGCCGGGGCAGAACTGCTGCCGATCGATTCCGAACACAACGCGATTTTCCAGTGTATGCCTGCGGATAAGATACGGGATCCCGCCGGTGCCGGTATCACGCGAATTTTGCTGACAGCCTCTGGTGGCCCCTTCCGGGAGCACTCCGCTGACGATCTTCGGTCGGTAACGCCCGCCCAGGCCTGTGCCCACCCCAATTGGTCAATGGGGCAGAAGATTTCCGTGGATTCTGCGACCTTGATGAACAAAGGTCTGGAGCTGATTGAGGCCTGCTGGTTGTTCAATACAACGCCTCAGAAAGTAGAGGTGCATGTTCACCCGGAGAGCATTATTCACTCCATGGTTGAATATGCCGACGGCTCCGTATTGGCCCAGCTTGGCAGCCCGGATATGCGAACGCCGATTGCCAATGGTCTGGCCTGGCCGGAGCGTATTGACGCGGGCGTTGCGCCCTTGGATCTGTTCGCCATCGGCCGCTTTCACTTCGAGCGGCCGGATCTGGTGCGTTTCCCCTGCCTGCGCCTCGCGGCCGAAGCCTTTGAGGCGGGAGGCACAGCGCCGGCGGTTCTGAATGCCGCCAATGAAGTGGCTGTCGCCGCTTTTCTGGAGGGTACCCTGTGTTTTTCGGATATCCCCGTTATCATAGAGCGAACGCTGGTTGCGACCGCCGTCGAGCCGGCCGACAGCTTTGACGTTATTTTTGCCAAGGATAAAGAAGCACGGGCTCGTGCACGGGAACAGATAGGTCTGTTAACTGTCTGATAGTCGCAGCAGAATGCTGCCCGGCTGAAGCCATTCAATCAGGAACGCTATGCAGATTATTGAAACCGTCCTCGCACTTGCGCTTACCCTGGGCATCCTGGTGACCCTTCACGAATACGGTCATTTCTGGGTTGCCCGGCGTTGCGGCGTGAAAGTGCTTCGCTTCTCTGTGGGTTTCGGGAAACCGATGTTTTCCTGGTACGACAAGCATGGGACCGAGTTTGCGGTTGCCGCCATTCCACTGGGCGGTTATGTAAAAATGCTGGATGAGCGCGAAGGGCCGGTACCAGAGGAATTAAGAGACCAGGCGTTCACCTCCAAGCCGCCTGGTCAGCGTATTGCCATTGCGGCGGCCGGTCCTGTAGCAAACTTTATTTTCGCTATTTTTGCTTATTGGCTGTTGAGCGTGGTCGGCGTTACCCATGTTGCGCCTATTGTCGGGCAGATTGCCGGTGAGAGTGTGGCCGAGCGGGTAGGGCTGCAGGAAGGCATGGAGATTCACGCTGTGGACGGCCATCGGGTCAGTTCCTGGCGTGACGTGAATATGCGTATTCTGGAGCGGACCGGTGAGCAGGGTCTGATTTCCATGGAGGTATCGGAAAATGGCGCGCGCGGGACTGTCAGCGGCGAGCTTTCCGGTTGGGGCCTGAGTGATGATACACCCAATCCGTTAGCCGAGTTCGGCATTACGCCATGGCGCCCCGCTGTTCCGCCCGTATTGGGGCAGATTTCAGATGGTGGCCGCGCGCAGGCCGCCGGGTTGCAGCCCGGGGACCGCATTGCGGCCGTCAACGGAGAGCCGATCAGCAGCTGGTTTGAGTTGGTAGAGTTCATCCGCAATGCCCCGGAGCAGACGCTTCAGGTAACCATTGAGCGCAATGGCACGGAACAATCCGTAAACGTGACGCCGGAAGCCAGGACAGAAGAAAACGGCGAATCAATCGGATTTGTCGGTGCCGGTGTGGAGACCATTTCCTGGCCGGAAGAGGTGCTCCGCGATGTCAGCTATGGTCCGTTTGCTGCGGTTCCGGTCGCTCTCAGCGAAACCTGGGCAGATACCCGTCTGACGCTGGTGGCCATCAAGAAGATGGTCACCGGCCTGCTGTCGCCTACCAATCTCAGTGGGCCCATCACCATTGCCCGGGTTGCTGAAGCCAGTGTCAGTTCCGGATTCGAAGACTTCGTGCGTTTTCTTGCCTATCTCAGCGTGAGTCTGGGCATCCTGAATCTTTTGCCTGTGCCGGTGCTAGATGGTGGTCATATCGTTTATTACACCATCGAAGCCCTCCGCGGGAAGCCGCTTTCCGAGCAGGCTCAGGCGTTTGGATTACGAATTGGTATGGCAATGATCCTCACATTAATGGTGTTTGCTCTTTACAACGACCTGATGCGGTTGTGAGAATTGCGAGCTCCTTACGCGCATTAACCAGGCGAAATATTTGAATGAGACGTTCTCTTCTAGGTGTAGCCGTTGGCCTCGCTGTGGCCGTGTCCGGCCTGAAGCCAGCCCTTGCTGATCAGTTCACGGTTGCGGATATTGAGGTGGAAGGCTTGCAGAGGGTATCTGCGGGTACGGTATTTTCCGCATTCCCTGTCAATATTGGTGAGCAGGTGGACGAGACCGGGCTGGCGGATGCGATCAAATCGCTGTTCCGGACCGGCCTTTTTACCGACATTGAGGCCAGCCGGGATGCCGGCGTACTCATCCTGACGGTTCGCGAGCGTCCCTCTATCAGTGACATCGAGATTGAGGGCAACAAGAACATTGAAACCGAGATGTTGATGGACGCGCTGGCGGGTGCCGGGCTTCAGGAAGGGCAGGTGTTTCGGCGCGCAACCCTTGAGCGTCTTGAGCTGGAAATTCTGCGCTCCTACATTGCCCAGGGGCGCTACAATGCCCGGGTAAAGGCAACAGCCGAGGAGCTGCCGAGAAACCGCGTTGCGATTCGTCTGGATATCAACGAGGGCTCGGTCGCTGCGATTCACCATATCAACCTGATCGGCAACAAGGACTTCAGCGACGAGCAACTGCAGGAACTGTTCGAGCTGCAGACCACGAGTTGGTGGAATTCCCTCACCAACTCGGACAAGTACGCCAGAGAGCGGCTCAGTGGCGATCTGGAATCGTTGCGGTCGTTCTATCTTGACCGTGGGTATCTCGATTTCAACGTGGAATCCAGTCAGGTTTCCATTTCCCCGGACAAGCAAAAAGTCTTCATTGCGATTGCCTTGAATGAGGGCCCCCAATACACCATTTCAGAGATCAACCTGCGTGGTGATCTCATCGTGGGGGAAGAGGAGCTGCGGTCGTTGATTCCGGTTGAGGAAGGCGACGTGTTCTCCCGGTCCCGTATGACGGCAATTTCCGAATCCCTGGCATTCCGGCTCGGGCGTGAGGGCTATGCCTTTGCCAACGTCAACGCTGTTCCCGAGCCCGGCGAGAACAACACGGCTGCAGTCACCTTCTTTGTGGAGCCCGGCAAGCGGGCCTATGTGCGCAGGATTAATTTCGACGGCAACGTGTCGACCCGTGATGATGTGCTTCGCCAGGAAATGACGCAGATGGAGGGCGGCGTGGCCTCCTCCGACCGAATCGAATTCTCCAAGACCAAGCTTGAGCGTCTTGGCTTCTTCCAGACCGTGAACGTGGATACCGTGCCAGTGCCCGGCACCGACGATCTGGTCGATGTAAACTATGCCGTTGAGGAGCAGCCAACCGGTAGTCTGTCCGCCTCTATCGGGTTTTCCCAGGATTCCGGTGTGATTCTTGGTGCCAATGTCTCCGAGAACAACTTCTTTGGTACCGGCAAACGGGTTTCTTTTGGCGTCAATGTCAGTGATGCGATCAAGAGCGCCAACGTTTCTTACCTTGATCCCTATTACACCGTTGATGGCGTCAGTCGCGGCTTCAGTCTGTTTGCCCGTGAGACTGATTATGAAGAGGAAGATATTTCCTCATTCCTTCTGGACGAGTATGGTGGCCGCGTAACCTTCGGCTATCCCACAGACAGTATCACCCGTCTGAACTTCGGCGCCGGTGTGACCCAGTCAAACCTGAAGGAAGGCCTTTTCACCTCACAGGAGGTGAGTGAGTTTATTGAGGAAGAGGGTGACTCCTTCACCAACTTCTTCCTGTTCGGAAGCTGGCGCCGCAGTACACTGAACCGTGGCGTGTTGCCGACCGATGGTTATAGCCACTCGCTGTCATTGGATGTAGCGGTACCGGGTAGTGACCTGACCTTCTATAAGGCCACCCATAAAACCGATTTCTACTATCCGGTGACTGACAACAATCGATGGGTCTTCCGAGCCAGGTCTGAGATTGGTTACGGGGATGGCTACGGCGATTTCACCCAGATGCCGTTTTACGAGCATTTCTATACGGGCGGCTATGGTTCGGTTCGTGGTTATGAAGCCAACTCCCTGGGCCTCAGGGCAACCAATAACGTGAACGACCTGTCGGATCCTGATCCTTTTGGGGGCAACCTGCTGACCGAGGGGGGCCTGGAGCTGATTTTCCCGACGCCGTTTGCCGGCGATACCCGCTCAATGCGAACCGCATTTTTCCTGGATGCCGGCCAGGTCTTTGACACGGCAAGAGGCTTCGATCCGGAACTGAGCGAAATCAGGATGGCAGCGGGTGTGGGCTTCCAATGGATCACGGCAGTTGGTCCTTTGGCATTCAGTCTCGCCTACCCTCTGAACGACAAGGCTGGCGACGACACCCAGGTGTTCCAGTTCTCACTGGGCCAGACCTTCTAAAGCATGGATAATAACAATCTACGGATGAAAACCAGGAGAAAACCAATGTCCCGATTTGTGTTGATGTTCGCTGCTGTGATCATGGCGTTTTCATTCCCGGCGATGGCCGAAACCCGAATTGGTGTTGTCGATTTGCGTCAGGCGCTGTTTTCGTCTGATGACGCCAAGATCTTCAGCGAGTCACTCCAGAAGGATTTTGCAGGAGATGAAGCCCGCGTGCGTGAAGCTCAGGAAGAGGCCCGCAAACTCCAGGAGCGCCTCGAAAAGGACGGCGCCATGATGAACGAGAGTGAGCGCAATAAGCTGGCAGGCGAGTTTCAGGAAAAGGTAAAAGAGTTCAACTTCCTGAAGCAACGGCTGGATTCAACGGTGAATCAGCGCAAGCAGGCGTTTCTGGAGCAGGCTCGTCCCGAGGTGGACGCAGCGGTCAAGGAGCTTCTCGAGGAGAATAACCTTGATCTGATCCTGCCAAGCGAAGCTGTAGTTTATGTAAAGCCGGAAATGAATCTGACCTCTCAGCTTCTAGAAAAACTGAATCGTTAATCTGTGATGGGCACCCCGGTGCCCTGATCGTTGCTTGGGAGCTCGCAATGACAGAAAGGTCCTATCGCCTTGGGGATATTGCCAATGCCCTGGGTGCGGAGCTACGGGGTGATCCTGATGTAAAGGTATCGGGTCTGGCGACGTTACATACTGCCGGCCCCGGACAGATCAGCTTTCTGGCCAATCCGTCCTATGGCAAATATCTTGCTGATACACGTGCCTCGGCCGTTATTGCGTCGCCGGCCTCGGCGAAAGATGCTCCGACCAACGTCCTTTTACTGGACAACCCCTACCTCGGATATGCTCAACTGAGCCACTGGTTTGATCCCGCCCCTGTTGCTTCGCCCGGCGTCCATGCGACTGCGGTGGTCGATCCGTCCGCTACCATTGCTGACGACGCCAGTATCGGTCCGAACGTGGTGGTGGAAGCCGGGGTAGTTATTGGCGAAAAAGTTGTTGTAGGAGCCGGTTCGGTTATTGGGGCTCGCTCCCGGGTTGGGGCTGGGACCCTGATTCGGCCAAGGGTGACTCTGGCTCACGACGTGATAATTGGCGAGCGTTGCCACATACTCAGCGGTGCCGTCATCGGCTCCGACGGTTTTGGTTTCGCCAATGAGAAGGGCGTATGGCACCGTATCGCACAGCTCGGTCGGGTTGTTATCGGGAATGATGTGGAAGTGGGTGCCAACACCACCATTGATCGCGGGGCATTGGACGATACTGTGATTGGAAACGGGGTAAAGCTCGATAACCTGATCCAGATTGCCCATAACGTAAGCATCGGAGATCACAGCGCCATGGCTGCCATGGTTGGCATTGCCGGAAGTACCCGCATCGGGCGGCACTGCGTGTTCGGTGGCGCCTCTGGCGTCGCCGGCCATCTGGACATTGCCGATCAGGTTCATCTGACTGGTATGACTCTGGTAACGGGTGACATTCGTGAGCCTGGGGTCTATTCATCCGGCACCAGCGCCGATAGCAATCGTCAGTGGCGCAAGAATGCTGTCCGCTTCCGGCAGCTCGATGCTCTGGCTCGACGGGTAAAAGAACTGGAAAAGAAATTAGAGGGCTGAGGCCGATCAACATGATGAACATCGACGAAATTTTGGAATACCTGCCGCACCGATACCCGTTTTTGCTGGTGGATCGTGTAACGGAGGTCGAAAAGGGAAAATCGATCAAGGGCTACAAGAATATTTCGTTTAACGAGTCGTTCTTCCAGGGCCATTTCCCGAACAACCCGATCATGCCGGGTGTGTTAATTATCGAAGCCATGGCACAGCTCTCGGGCATTCTCGGTTTTGTGACCGTGGGCCGGAAACCTTCTGACGGCGTGGTACAATACCTCGCCGGCTCAAGTAAAGCCCGATTCAAACGCCCGGTTTTGCCGGGGGATCAACTGTGTATGGAGTCGGAACTCATCTCCGGTAAACGGGGTATTTACAAATTCGAGTGTCGCGCCCTGGTCGACGGTGAAGTCGTTTGCGTGGCAGAGATTCTGACCGCTGAGAGAGAAGTTTGATGGCGACAAATGACTGGTCGGGTGTCCATCCTCAGGCGATTGTAGACCCGTCAGCCAGGCTCGGGGACGACGTCACGGTTGGGCCCTGGAGTTACATTGGCCCGAATGTGGAAGTTGGCGAGGGCACCGAGATCCTGTCCCACGTGGTTGTTAAGGGGCCTACCGTTATCGGTCGAAACAACCGCATTTTTCAGTTTTCCAGTATCGGCGAAGAGTGCCAGGACAAGAAATACGCGGGCGAGCCCACAACACTGGTGATTGGTGACAATAACGTCATTCGGGAGAATTGCACTATTCACCGAGGCACGGTCCAGGACCGCGGTGAAACCCGTATTGGCAGCGGCAACCTTTTGATGGCCTACGTGCATGTCGCCCATGACTGTATTGTTGGCGACAACACCATTCTGGCCAATTGTGCGACCCTGGCGGGCCATGTGTCGGTCGGTGATTTTGCGATTCTGGGTGGCGGCACCATGGTGCACCAATTCTGCCATATTGGTGCTCACAGCATGGCGGCCGGTGGCAGCATCGTACTCAAAGACATTCCCGCTTATGTGATGGCAAGTGGCCAGTCAGCCGAGCCGCATGGTATGAACGTTGAGGGCCTCAAACGCCGTGGTTTCAGTAAAGACGTTTTGCTGGCTTTGCGCCGAGCTTACAAGGTCATCTACCGTCAGGGGCTGACCACGGAACAGGCCGTCGAAGAGCTCGAGAAATCCTATTCCGATATTCCGGAAATACGGCCCCTCATTGACTCCCTGCGTGGAGCACACCGCGGCATCATCCGCTAACCCGGCAGGAGCCTGTCGGTGACTGATCTTTCTCACGCGACCATCAGCGATCGTAAAATCACATTCGGAATCATTGCGGGCGAGGCATCGGGGGATATCCTTGGTGCCGGTCTGATCCGCTCGCTCCGTCAACGCTACCCTCATGCCCGATTCGTGGGAATTGGTGGTGAGGAGATGGTTGCCGAAGGTTTTCATTCCCTGGTGCCGATAGAGCGCCTGTCGGTAATGGGGTTGGTGGAAGTCCTGGGGCGAATCCGTGAGCTGTTCAGCATCCGGGCTCGACTGCTGGAGTATTTCTTCACCACCCCTCCGGATGTGGTCATAGGTATCGATTCCCCGGATTTCACTCTGGCTATCGAACGGCGCTGCCGCGAGGCTGGTATTCTTTCTGTCCATTATGTCAGTCCTTCAGTCTGGGCTTGGCGGCAGAAGCGAATCTTCAAGATCGCCAAATCGGTCAACTTGATGCTGACTCTGTTCCCCTTCGAAGCCAGGTTTTACGAGGAGCATCACGTGCCTGTGGCGTTTGTGGGTCATCCCCTGGCGGATCGCATTCCCATGGAGCCGGATACCCTCAAAATGAGGGCGTCGCTTGGTATAGATGCCGATGCGGCTGTGTTAGCGGTTCTTCCCGGCAGTCGGGCAGGGGAGGTGGACAGGCTAGGAACCTTGTTCCTGGAAGCCTCTCGCTGGATCCAGGAAAGGCGCCCGGATCTTCAGTTGGTGATTCCATGTGTGAATCGGGACCGTGAGAAGCAGGTGCGCGATCTGGTCGATGCGCTCGAGGTGAAACTGCCGGTCACAATTGTGCGAGGCCGATCCAGAGACGTGATGGCCGCCTCCGACGTCGTTCTACTGGCTTCAGGAACTGCGACTCTTGAAGCGATGCTACTGAAAAAGCCGATGGTTGTAGGTTACCGACTTAGCGGATTCAGCTATGCCCTGTTATCGAAGCTGGTGAAGGTGCCTCACGTCGCATTGCCCAATTTGCTTGCCAAGCGCCAACTGGTGCCGGAACTGCTCCAGGACGACGCCACAGCGGAAAGCCTGGGCACAGCAGTGCTTGAGCGCCTGGAAAACACAAAGGAGAGGGTGCGGCTCAAGGAGGCCTTTACCGAGTTGCACCATACTCTGAAGCAGGGTGCCGATGAAAAAGCTGCCCAGGCGATTTCAGACCTGATAGAGCAGGGTGCCCGCTGATGCCCAAGACTCCTTTGCCACCTTTCGAATGTCGTTACACGGGCTCCCTCCTGGCCGGTGTGGATGAGGTTGGTCGGGGCCCACTGATCGGGGCCGTCGTTACTGCTGCGGTGATTCTGGATCCGGATCGACCGATCGCTGGCCTGGCTGACTCGAAGAAGCTTACTGAAAAACGCCGTAGCGCCCTCTATGAGCAGATTCTTGCGCATGCCAAAGCCTGGAGCATAGGTCGCTGCGAGGCTCATGAGATCGACAGGCTGAATATCTATCAGGCCACAATGCTGGCCATGGAACGTGCAGTTGCCGGGCTGGCAATCGTTCCCGAATACGTGCTGGTGGATGGTAACCGCTGCCCAAAGTGGCGCTGGCCGTCAGAGCCGGTCATCAAGGGCGATAGCCGGGTAGAAGCCATTAGCGCAGCTTCCATCATTGCCAAGGTCACCCGTGACCGGGAGATGGAGGCGCTGGAGACACGCTTTCCGGGATTTGGCCTCGCGCAGCACAAGGGGTACCCGACACCCATCCACCTGGAAGCCTTGCGACGCCTCGGTGCAACTTCTGAACACCGGCGTTCTTTCCGGCCGGTTCAGGACGTTATCGAGCAGGTCGGAGTTTATCGCGAGGATATCAGTCCAGAGCCTGAACAACTGCAGTACCGAACCGATCTTTTTGAAGATATGGATTGACAGCGTCAGATCGAATCCTTAATATACGCGCACGTTGATCGGGGTGTCCCGGTAAACAACCAGTTTTAATGCGGGGTGGAGCAGTCTGGTAGCTCGTCGGGCTCATAACCCGAAGGTCGTAGGTTCGAATCCTGCCCCCGCTACCATTATTAAAATAAAGCCCGCTTTTTGCGGGCTTTATTGTTTTTAGGCGGGGCTTTTGAGTCGCCGACTGTTTTTAAGCACTGCGTGCCGCAGTGTCGGCGCCGCAAACGCTCAGTCGCGTCCGCTCCCCGCTACCATTCTTGAAAAAAAGGTCCGCAATTGCGGACCTTTTTGTTTTGTAAGTCACTCCTGTCACCTTTCCCAGCTTAGACTTTTTTACAGTACCGCCCGCTGCTATCGGCTTCTCAGGCAAATTTTTGCCCGTCTAATCAGTAACTCCCCTTACTTCATTACGAGTCCCTGACGAGAAATTGACAATTTTTTAACTAGGGGGATGACATGTTTCACATCGATAATTCGCCCCGTTTTATAAAATTTAAAAAATTAGACGAAAAATTGGTGATTTTTGCTTATGAAGTACGTCATAAAAGTGGCGAAAGCATGGGGCGCCGCGTTTGTCCTGGGAGCGCTGCTCACAGGGTGTGGCGGTGGTGGGTCTTCCGAGTCTGCGAGTACACAAGCTGGTTCCAGTGGAGTGATGTCATCTCCTGAGCGATCCGCAGTATTGAGCTGGAGCGCTCCACTGACTCGAGTGAACGGCGAGAGCATCCCGATGGGTGAACTCGACCGATATGTGATTCGTTACGGCCAGGACGCTGACGAATTGAGTGAAAAAGTTGTCGTCACCAATGCCCAGGCCGAAGCGGAAATGTCTTACGAAGTAAGTGGACTGGAGGCCGGTACCTGGTATTTCACCATTCAGGTTCAGGACACCAATGGGCTGATCAGTGAGCCTTCCGATGTCGTAAGCAAATCCATCCGCTCCTGAGGCAGTGCATCGAGTGTCTGGAGTTTGAGGTCTCAGACCATTGGGTCTGCAATCGGAAGTTTGAGGGTGAAAGCAGAGCCTTCGCCTGGTTGCGATGACACCGATATTTCCCCTTTGTGTTTTTCTACGACGGTTTTTACAAAGGAAAGACCGAGCCCGGTGCCACGCACTCCGGCCAATTCAGTGCTTTTTTGACGCCGGTAGCGATCAAATAGGTGCGGCAGTTCCTCTGGATCGATTCCTGTGCCCTCATCCGCGATGGTCAAGCACGCTTGGTGGCCGGCGCGGAATACCTGAATACTGACATCTGATCCATTCGGGCTGTATTGAACTGCATTGGTAAGCAGGTTGATAACGGCCCGTTCCAGAAGCTCCGCATTGCCCTTCAACCACAGGTCTTCAGTGCCCTGTAACTGCAGCTGTATCTGCTTCTCGACGGCCTGCTCACTGACGCTGTCCCGCGCGTTTTCAACAATGGCCAGAAATTCGCATTCGTAGAACCGGGTTTCTGTTAACTGCTCCGCCCGCGCCAGCTGAACGAATTCCTCGGCCAGATGATAGCTTCTTCGGGCCAGCCGCCCCAGTTGGTCGAGTTGTTCCTGTTCAATGTCGCTGGGGTCACGCTTCAGCTGTTCAATCAGAGCAAGCTGTGAAACCAGTGGTGAGCGTACGTCGTGGGAAATAAAGTCGATGGCTTCACGATGCTGGCGCTGCTGCTCCCGAAGTTCTGATATGTCGGAAATATTGGCTATGATGCCCTGCTGGTCGCTGTCGGGTAGTGAAAACGGAGCGAAATGAATCAGGAAATCCTTGTCGCGGATTCTCAGGTCTACGGTTCGGCTCTGCTGCAGAGTCAGGGTATCGGAAACGGTTTCATGCCAGGGGGGCGTTTCCCGAGGGTCATGTCCCTCGAGTAGTCTTACCAGAGGCAGGCCTCCGAGGCTAGGCATGGGTTCCAGGAACCACTCCTCAATATGGCCGTTGGCAAAGCGGATAACACCCAGCTCATCGGTCACGATGATGCCGTCGGGCATGCGCTCAAAGCTTCTGCGGATAAACTGCTGCATATGATTCAGTCGATCCGTGGCGAGGCGAACCCGTTCTATTCGGGCTGAAATGTTTTCGTTGGGTCTTGAGACTGAATCAGATTGCGCAGGTTGATCAAGATGAAGTCTGCGCAGGTAGCGCTGTATGGCTTCGCGTCCGAGGTCATTGGGCAGTATCAGACCCAGCTGATAGCGTGTACCGGCGCGCAGGAGCTGAATCCAGCTGCGGTTGCTGTCGTGGAACCAATGGCCGGTGGTCAGGTCATCCGGAATATCGGCCCGCGACAAACCCTGGGCGGAGAGGATCTCTGTTTCCTTGGCCAAAAGCCATCCAGTAGGACGGAACAGTGACTGGAAGTGCTCAAGCAGCTGCGTTGGGTTCCTTCCCGAAGGCGCTGGCAGGGCAACCTGGGGGCCTCTGGCCAGGTCGTCCAGCTGCCGGTTCAGAAAACGATTGGTCATGGCCAGGCGGAGGCCGCTGGATACCGGAAAGGCCAAAAGAGGAGCCAGCATAGCGTCCGCCAGGGGGACCCACCATCTCATCGCCAGAAGCATGAACAGATAAAAGCTGGCCAGTCCGACCAGGGCGGTTGCACAGGCCAGCAGAGTGCGTGCCGGGCGCATCGGAGGCAGGGCCAGCGCGAGTATCAGGATGGTTGCTATAGCCAATAGGGCCGAGGCCCACTTCGGCGCCGGTCGAATCAGAAGTCCCTGGGTTTGGGCTGAAAACACGTTGGCGTGAAACTCAACACCGGACATCGGACGGCTCAGGCCAGAGAAGGGAGTGGGCAGTATGTCTCCGAAGCCGGCGGCCGTGGCGCCGATAAAGACCGTTTTGCCTCTGAAGCGTTCGGGTGCAGGTGGTTGCGTCAGCACCTGTGCGAAGGAGTATGCCTGCAGAGAGCCAGCGCCACCGATCAGAGGAACGGCGCGATACTGATCCCGAACATTTACATAGGAAGGAGTTTCGTTCGTCTGTGAACTTTGCGGCCCGACCCCGTTAGCAGCCAGGGCAAGGCTGGGCCAAAGTTGGCGGCCCAGGCCATTGAACAAGTACAGCCCGCGGGCGACGCCGTCGCTGTCCAGTTCCACGTGGGCATGGCCAAGCCCTGCAGCCGCTGAAGACAGCTTTCCGACAGGCAGTTGTTCACTTAAAAGGTACTGGGATGTAGGGGGAGACAGGAACACCGGCAGGATTACGTTGCCGTGACTGCGCATCTGTTCTGCCAGTTGCTGGTCATCGGGCGACGGTTCCGCAAACAGGATGTCGAAGACAATGGCTTTTGCGCCTGCCTGTTCGAGCTTGCCGATGAGCTCGGCGTGCAGGTTGCGGGGCCAGGGCCAGCGGCCCAGTCGGTTGAGACTGAGTTCGTCAATGGTAACCAACACTACCTCATCCGAAGCTTCCAGAGGGTTTGAGGTAATAGCCTGGTCGTATAGCCAGTAATCAAGGCGCTGAGGCAGTTCGGTTGTCTGGATGAGCAGAAGCAGTGCCAGCAGTATCAGGCCCAGAGTCCAAGGGGTCGTTTTAATTGGCAGCCAATCCCGGTTCATGAGCCCTGCTGTGTGGTTCGGTCGATCAACGGATTATTCCAGGTACAATTCCCTCCCGGGTCCCCAGCGGCTTTGCAAAGGACCATCAGAAAGAGCTTTCAGGCGCACAAAATACCGTCTTCCGGGAATCAGACGCAAGGCTGCCGTGGTATCAGGCAACGTTGCTTCCTTGATGATGTTGTTGAAGCCAGGCTCCTCCGAGAGCTGCAGCCGGTAGTCTGTCGCCGTGTTCACCTTCTCCCAGAACACCCTTACCTGGCTGTCGATGTAGTTAACGCTGATAATTCGAACCGGTGGCAGGCTGCCATTGACCACAAGCTCTCGCGGCTGGGTGGTAGCGACTGAGTTGCCACCTGCTTCGGTAACGACGCGCCAGTAATATTTGCCAGGCCCAAGAGGACGCGAGGGCAGGGCTGCCGATTCCGGCGCCCATTCGCTCGTGGCGATCAGGTTCCGAAAGTTCTTGTCCTCGGCAATCTCTACTCGAGCCACTTCGTTGTCGCCCTCAAGCTGCCAGCGGAACTCTGGCATGTCGTCGTTCACCGTGTCGCCATCTTCGGGAGATACCAGGGTGGCGATCCTGGCCTGAAGATCAACCTCCACCGGGACGACATGGGGCATGCCTGCGGTACCGCGGCTGTCGAGCGCCGCCAGGTGAACCTCATAGCTGCCGTTATCAAGTCGCCCGATATCAAAGCTATTACCTGTAAGTTTGCGGCTTTCCACCCAGCGGCCGGTATCGCTTTCGAAAATATCTACCCGATGCATGGGCGCACGGCTTTCCTGCCAGGTCATCGTGGTCGGCAGTTGGGTCAGCGTCGGGGGAAGTGGATCGAGCGCCGGCGCTGGCGGCAGGCGGCGAATGCTGAGTGCGTCATTGTCGGTGGTGGACAGGCTCGCACCGAAACCCGCTGGAATGCGGCGGGTCTTGCCGGGTGCTCCGAAGTCCACTTCGCCTTCGGTTACTTGCAGCCTGGTGCCCTCCGTAGACGTCTGGAGCGCAAACGCGGTTCCGCGAACGGCGGCGACTGCCGACGGCGTTTCAATCTCGAATCGGGCGCCACCTTCCATGACTGGCTTCACCCGGGTATGGATCTCGCCCCTGTCGAGACGGAGCCGAGTATCCACCATTCCGGCTTTGCCATACTGGGTCAGGCGGTTGAAGATCAGTCGTGAATTCGGAGAAATTCGCACTTCCGAGCCGTCTGCCAGTTCTACGGTGGCGGTTCCGGACGCTGACAGAATTTCATCACCGACACGAACAAGGGTGTTTTCACCAAGGGGCGTTTTCCGGCCGGTATTTCCGGAAATCAGCTGCACGGTTCCGGTTACCGATGTCGCTCGCGCCGGTTGCGGCTGGCGCTTCAGCCAGGTCAGTGGAATGCGAACGCTGTCGCCGGTACCCAGTGTGGCGCCGTTGCCAATCTTGTTGTACTGCAGCAGGCGACTGGCCGGATAGTTCGGAGCGAGCAGGTCGCTGGCCACCTCCGAAAAGCTCTCCCCAGGGCGCAACGTATAGATCCACTCCGGCGCCGGGTTGGTGGAGGAGGCGTCGGAATACCCGGCAGAACCTTGCGTCACTGACAGTTCCGCAGCCGCAGGTACTGCGCAAACAAGCAGCGCCAGCATCAGCAGCAGTACAGGCAATCGCGGAGCTGGGCTGTCAGTCATTGGCCGCCCTGGCGGGTTCGTGGGCGTCAAACGCTTGTTCCTGTGCCTTCATGGCTTCCAGGCGGTAGCCCCGCTGGTAGATCGTCTTGATTCGGAAGCCATTTTCAGGATTCAGGCCCAGGCGACGTCGAAGGCGGCTCATGTGGGTGTCCACAGTGCGGGTGTTAATGTCCCTCGCCAGACCCCATACGCGCTCAAGTAGCATTTCGCGAGTCAGCAGCCGACCCTGGTTCTGGAACAGAAACAGGGTCAGGTCAAAGTCTTTGTCGGTCAGTGTCAGTTCCTCACCATGAAGCGCAATGACTCGCTGCTGCGTGTTGATTTCAAACGGTCCATAGCGGAGCACTTCCTTCTCGCTGTCAGGATTGGAACGCCTTGCCAGGGCGTTGATGCGCGCGACCAGTTCCGCTGCTCGGGCGGGTTTGGCCAGGTAGTCGTCAGCGCCGGCGTCCAGAGCGCGAACAATGTCTGCCTCGCTGTCACGCTGGGTGAGAAAGACGACTGGAATTGGCCAGTTCAACTGGGCTCGAACGCTCTCGAGAACGTCTATGCCAGTCATGTCCGGAATCTGCCAGTCCATAATAAGCAGGTCATAGCTGCGATGCAGAACCGCGCTCAGGAAATTCTGGCCGGTAGGGAAGCTGTCGCAGTGATGCCCGCGCTCAGACAGAATCGACTGGATGTGCTGTGCCTGTTCGGTTTCATCTTCAAGCAAAGCAATGCGCATTAAGCCTCTCCCGGAGTGTTGCTCTCTTGCCTGTTATGGAGCAGAGCTTTTGGCGGACTACTCTGCTATATCAAGCAATTATCACAAAATGTGGATCTGCGTTCAGTATCGTTATGTAGACTTGCGTAAACGGACTGCAGGCTTTCCGTTGTCGTCGTCCAGTGTTTGTCGGCAGCCGGGGAAATTACTGCAGCCCCAGAACCAGCCTTTTTTGCCTTTTCGCCGCACCAGGGGCGAGAAACAATGGGGGCAGGGAATGGGCTTCTGGCTGGTGCCGTCCTGGGGGCTGGCCTCTTCCAGTGGTCGGGTGCCCCGGCAATCCGGGTAGCGGGTGCAGGCATAGAATCGGCCGAACTTGCCGTCTCGTTCCAGCATCGGTGCCCGGCATTTAGGGCAATGGGGCAATGTCTCCGATGGAGCTGTCCCGCTGTGTTCGGAGTCTTGGGCCGGCTGGCCCTGGGGCCGGTCCAGAAAGCCTCGAATTTCATCTTTCAGGGTGTCCAGGAACTTTCTCGGGTCACCCTCTCCGCGGCGAATGCTTTCCAGGTTTGCTTCCCACACAGCGGTACGATCCGGTTTGCTGACTGATTCGGGAAGGGCGCTGATTAATGCCTTGGCTTTGTCGGTGGCCCGGATGTGTCGACTGTCTCGGTAAAGATAATCCCGCTTGAACAGGGTGTCGATGATGGCCGCGCGGGTCGCCTCGGTGCCCAGGCCATCGGTTTCGCGCAGGGTTTTGCGAAGTTCGGTATCGGTTACAAAGCGGGCAATATTGGTCATCGCCGAGAGCAGGGTCGCATCGGTGAAATGCTGGGGCGGCTGGGTTTTCCGCTCTGTAAGGCTGCTCTCTTCGCAGAATATCGGTTCACCTTTTTCCAGCCTCGGCAGAGGTGTCTTGTCCGGCTCGTTGCGTCCTTCCCGGAGTTTAAGTTCCAGCGTTTTCCAGCCAGGCACCAGGATGGCGGTTTCCGTCGCGCGGAACTGGTGTTCTGACACTCGTACCGTCAATTTGCCTTCCCGGTGGACGGCATCTGGCGCGAACTGCATCAGGTAGTAGCGGCTGATCAGGCCGTAGATCTTTTCTTCCGCTGCGCTGAGTTTGCCGTTGGCCGTGGGGCGGCTGGTTGGGATAATGGCGTGGTGAGCGTCGACTTGTTTGTCGTTCCACGCGGGAGTCCTGCGGTCCAGGTCTGCGCTGCTACAGGCCTCCTCAAGAGGCGGTGCCACCCGGGCAATGGCCCTTACCACCTGTTCCCGCTGGGCGTAATGGCCTTCCGGTAAGTACCGGCAGTCGGACCGCGGGTAGGTAATGAGCTGGTGACGCTCGTACAGGTTCTGAGCGGTATCCAGCACTTCTTTGGCGCCCATCCGGAACAGTCTGCCAGCCTCGATCTGCAAGGCTGATAGAGAAAGCGGTAGCGGTGGAACTTCCGATCGGTCCCGAAAACGGGACTCCGTGATGGTGCCGGGTCGACTCCGGACGTTGTCGGCAATCTGTTCAGCGATTTCCTGGCTTAGCAGGCGATTCTCGTCATCCAGATAGTCGTGGAACTGCTCGTTGGGTATCCAGCGGGCGGTGAAGGTTCGCTGGTCGGCTTCCTCCTCCTGAGCCTTGAATCGGGCTTCAATCCGGTAATAGGGCTTGGGCTGGAAGTTTTCGATGGTGTTGTCACGCTCAACCACAAGGCCGAGTACCGGGGTTTGGACCCGGCCAACCGAATAGACGCCTTGTTCCCCTTGCTGCTGGTAACTGAGCGTATAGAAGCGGGTCAGGTTGATGCCATACAGCCAGTCCGCCCGTTGCCGGGCCAGTGCTGAATGGGAAAGCCGACGGAATTCCCGGTTGTCTTTGGGGCTCTGGATGGCCCTGGCCACGGCCGCCGGCGTCAGATCGTTGATCAGAATGCGCTGCACTGGTGCGCTGGTGCCGAAATATCGGATAACCTCGTCCACCAGCAACTGGCCTTCGCGGTCCGGGTCGCCGGCATGAATAATGGTCTGGGCTTGGCGGATCAGGGATTCCAGCACCTTGAGCTGCTGCCGCACGCTGTCCTTGGGCATGACTTCCCATTGTTCGGGAAACATGGGCAGGTCTTCCTGGCGCCATTTTTTCCACGCCGGGTTATAGCGTGCGGGCTCTGCAGGTTCGAGAAGGTGGCCGATGCACCAGCTTACGGTGGCAGCGTTTTCGCCATTGCCACAGCGTATCCAGCCCTGGCCTTTCTGGTGAGGTCCAGGCAAGGCGGCGGCGATAGCGCGGCCGAGGCTTGGTTTTTCGGCGATGTACAGGTGCATGGGGTTTGGGCGTTTTGGAATCGGGATGGGAATGTGGCGCTTTGGCTTTATGCTGTCAAGGTTCGGGTGGTGCCTGGTATGTGTAGTAGACTGATCGGTGTAGGGGAGGCGGCTGTGGCGATGGCTTTCCCAAAAGACGCCGTGAACCCTTCCATGGGGGCTTGGCGTTGCCATCCCTGGCAACGCACACTTTTGGGAAAGCCATCGCCACACCCGCTTCTGACAACGTGCTATTCGCCTCTCCAGTTCAAACGCGGAGGCAGGAGTATTGAAACATGAAAATCCAGAATGCAATTGAAACCAAGCTGAACGACGCCTTCGATGCGCGTGTTCTTCAGGTGGAGAACGAGAGCCACAAGCACAGTGTGCCGCCGAACTCTGAAACCCATTTCAAGGTGACTCTGGTGTCGCCGGAGTTTGAGGGGCAGATGAGAGTGCGAAGGCACCAGGCGATTTATAAGGTGCTTGCCGAGGAACTGGCGGGGCCGGTTCATGCGCTGGCGTTGCACCTATACTCACCGGAAGAGTGGGAGGCGACCGGTCAGTCGGCGCCGGAGTCTCCGAATTGTATGGGCGGATCCAAGAAGGATCCGGCGATGGCGGCGCGGACCGCACAGGGAGAGGGTTAATGAGTCAGTTTTTCCAGATTCATCCGGAGACGCCACAGAAGCGTCTGATCAATCAGGCGGTGGATATTCTGCGTCGTGGCGGGGTGATCGTGTATCCCACGGATTCAGCCTATGCCATTGGCTGCCATCTGGGTGACAAGCAGGCGGCGGATCGGATCAAGCGGATTCGCAGGTTGGATGACAAGCATAATTTTACGCTGGTGTGCCGGGACCTTTCGGACATCGGGGTATATGCCAAGGTGGACAATACCC
Organism: Marinobacter sp. BW6; assembly: GCF_008107725.1. GTDB lineage: Bacteria > Pseudomonadota > Gammaproteobacteria > Pseudomonadales > Oleiphilaceae > Marinobacter. The sequence goes on along the minus strand of NZ_VIRN01000061.1, from coordinate 48,531 downwards.
AGTACCGGTTGCTGAAGAACTTCACTCCAGGGCCTTACACGTTCATTCTGGATGCTACCAGTGAGGTGCCTCGGCGACTGCTTCATCCGAAGCGGCGTTCAGTGGGCGTTCGCGTGCCGGATAACGCGATTGTGCAAGAGTTGTTGGGTGAGCTTGGTGAGCCAATCATGAGCAGTACCCTGATCCTGCCGGGCGAGACGGATCCCATGACAGATCCCTACGAAATCCGGGATACTCTGGAACATGAGCTGGATCTGATTATTGATGGAGGATTCTGCGGCATGGAAGCTACCACGGTGGTGGACTTTACCGGGGATGCGCCGGTGGTTACCCGGGTTGGTAAAGGAGATCCGGCGCCGTTCGAGGTTTGATCGGCGTTATTTGCCCTGATGTCAGGCCCGGGCGTTAAGGTTGAAGGCGTACGCCCGGCTATTCCCCGCTGCTTCCATTTGCTCGGCACTGACCGAGCGCCGCATGGTGTCGTAACGGTGCACCAGGTCCTGCAGACCATTGAATTGCTGGTTCTCGCTGATCAGCGTGTCCAGTAGCGGGTTGTTAACGCCGTAGGCCTGGTTCAGCTTGAGCGCATTATCCATAAAGTGCAGCGTCGGCTCGTTAACGCTGAGACGATTGAACGCTTCCTTGAAGTTTTTGTTCACGTTCAGGTCTTTCTCAATCTGGGCCCGGGTGTTGTCCGCGATTTTCCCTTCTACTGCAACGCTGCCGTTATCAGTCTTGCTCACGTTCAGAGCGGTTGCTGGATGCAGATTGTATTCGGCAAGTTTGTGCCGCAAGGTCTCCCGAACAAAGGCAAGATCCTGCCCTACGGTTTGTTTGTAATCTGCCATGGCCAGCCGGCGGGCTTTCAATTGTCCAGGGTCGGCCTGACTGTTTTCCGAGGGGGTGAAGCGGTCGTCGCCTGCGGCTGGCTCGGTTTCCACTGTCTTCGCCTGGGCCCCGGTAGCTGCGGCATCCGGGCTGCCGGCGGGTGTCTGACGCTTTTCCATGGCCTGCTGGAACTGGGTGCTGGCCCGGATCAGAGAGGTCAGTAGGGACATGGATGGTTTTCCTCCTTCGAGCAACCGGCGGGCGGTGTCCGAACAGTCAGTATATTGAATGATGAATCTTGTATCCGATCTGTGCAGATTTCAGGCCAACTCCGTGCTGGCCTTCAACGGAGTTGCTTCCGCGAAATACGGTCGACGTTGCTCGGATCTGATCTAGGTCAGGAAATGTTTGACGCATATCTATAAAGTTTGGCGGCAGTTAGCCGTCATTGTGAACAGTTAAACCAATCGTTATGCCGCGGCCTCAGCGGCCCTTCTGCCGGGTCATCATGAAAAAACACTACTCCATTCGTTTTCTGTTACTTGCTGCACTGGCTGCAGCTTTTTCCCTGGTTCTCGTGTTCACGGTGCTCTACAGCGCAAATTCACAGCGCGATCATCTCGAAGAGTACAGCCACAAATATGTGGATGGGTTGGCCAAGTCCTATTTCGACGGGCTGAACACCATGATGGTCACCGGCACTATCGGCAATCGTGACGTACTTCGGGATAAGGTGATGGCGCCTGAGGATGTTCTGGATGTGCGGGTGATTCGCAGTGACCATCTGAACCGCACCTTTGGAGCCGGCACCGCATCGGAGCAGAAAAGGGAGCCCCTGGATGAGAAAGCGCTGTCCGGTGAGCGCGTGGAATCGTATTCCAATAACGAAAAAGGTCGGGTATATACGCTGATCGAGCCGGTGATCGCAAGGGCGGATTACCAGGGCGTAAACTGTCTGGGCTGCCATCAGGCCAGTGAAGGGGATGTGCTGGGTGCCATCCGAGTGGACTATTCCCTGGCTGAAAGCGATGCCCGTTTGCAGCAACAGTTGCTGACCAGTGGCGGCATTCAGGTGGCTATCTTCGCCGCAGTTTTTTTCCTTACCGCTGCGGCACTGACCCGGCTTGTCTTTTCTCGTCTGAGAAGACTCCATGACCGAATGGACGAGATTTCCAGCAATTCCGATCTGACCATTGAGCTGGAGGTTACCCGCAACGACGAAATCGGTTCCGTCTCCCGAGCCTTTAACCGGATGATGGCGAAGATCCGCGAGAGCATGAATACCGTCATGGACAACGCCGAACAGGTTGAGCAGGCGGCCAGAAGCATTGCGGGGAAAGCTGACACTACAGAGCGGGAAGTGCTTGCCCAGCGTGACAACACGGATCAGGTGGCCAGTGCCACCACAGAGATGGCCGCCTCTGCGGTTCAGGTCCGGGAAAATGCCATCCACACCACTCGCAAATCCGCAGATACCGCACAATCCGCCAGCAAGGGTGAAAGCCTTGCCCGCAATGCGGTTGAAGGTATCGAGGCATTGAATAGTGAAGTCCAGAGTGGCGCGCAGCGGATTGAACAGCTGGATCAGCGCACCAGTCAGATGTCGGACATGCTGGAGGTGATCTCCAATATTGCCGACCAGACCAACCTGTTGGCCCTCAACGCCGCCATTGAAGCTGCGCGGGCCGGTGAGCAGGGGCGCGGCTTTTCGGTCGTCGCCGATGAGGTAAGGGCACTTGCCTCAAGAACCCAGGATTCCACGGAGGAAATCAGGAACACCATCAACGGCCTGAAGGGTGAGGTTGTCGATTGTGTGGCCACCATGCGCCACGCTTCTGAGATGGCAGAGCATCAGGTTTCAGCGATTCTGACCGTGGAGTCGGAACTGCAGTCCATTGCCGCTGCCGTGCGCCAGATTACCGATCTCAATCAGGAAATGGAGAGCGCAGCCAACGAGCAGAGCGATGTCTCCGAATCCATCAATCACAACGTGATCGAAATCAGCCGCTCAGCAGAACAGACGTCCGGGGATGCGAAGGAAACAGCCAGAATCGCCGGAGACTTGCTGGCCATGGCTGAGAATCTGAGGAAAACCATCGAACAGTTCCGGGTAAGCCAGGATCGCCGTCATTAGAAGGGCGTAGCGGGGCTGGCGGGATGCTCAGCCACGGTGGTCGGAGACAAATGGGTTAGTGGCTCGCTCCTGACCAAATGTGGACATCGGACCGTGCCCCGGAATGAACTTAACCTCGTCTCCCAGTGGGAACAGTTGTTCGCGGATGGAGCGGATCAGTGTTGCGTGGTCGCCCTTCGGAAAATCCGTGCGACCGATAGAACCGTGGAACAGCACATCACCCACCAGCGCCAGACCTGACTCCCTGTGGAAAAAAACGACATGGCCAGGCGTGTGCCCGGGGCAGTGGAGCACCTCAAGGGTCTGATTGCCCACGGTGACCTGTTGCCCGTCTTCCAGCCAGCGATCCGGTGTGAAGACCTCCGGTGTCGGAAACCCGAACATCTGGGCCTGCTGGGGCAGGCCGACGATCCAGAAATTGTCTTCCTTGTGGGGCCCCTCCACCGGAATGCCTAACGCCTTAGAGAGTTCGGCGGTGCCGCCGGCATGGTCAATGTGGGCATGGGTCAGCAGAATCTTCTCCACAGTGACATTTTCCTCATTCACGGCAGCGCGGATCCGATCGAGATCCCCGCCGGGATCCACAACGGCGGCTTTGTGGGTTTCCTCGCACCAGATCAGCGAGCAGTTCTGCTGGAAAGGTGTGACCGGGATGATTCTGTATTTCAGTGACATACCTGTTCTCAATTGGCGAAGGAAATGATTGATCCGGTTATTTTACGGGAACTTGCCGCGTTACAACGAATGCGCCACGGAGATCACCCTCTGAAAACCCGGTTGCCTTGTCTTCGGGATAGAGTTCAGCCAGCTTTGCCTTAACTTCCGGGGCAATGGACTTGCCGTGACAGCCTAGGCAAAGCTTTTGGGTTGGAATCGCCCTCAAATACTGAAAGGACGGTTGCCCCGACGCTTCGGATACCTGCCAGATTTCCACGGGGTCGCCGTTTCTCACCGGCTGCTGATCCATGGCAAGGAGCTGGATCTCCTGCCAGCCTGTCGGGGTATTATTCGGGTTTCGGACTTTCAGACTGGTCCGGGTGATGGTCCACGCGCCCTTGCTGTTACGCTCGGCAATTTCCGGCGCCACGGTTTTGCAGACGCCAATACCGTTGGTAAGGCCACCTTCCTTGATTGCGGCCTGAAGCGCCTGCTTCAGGGAGCCACCGTAGGCTTTCACCAGTGACCGTGCTTCGGTCACCAGTGCCTCCGGGTCTTCCGTCTGTGGTTGAGCCAGCAGTGGCATGGAAAGGACGGAGCATAAAAGGGCAGTTGTCATGATCGGCTTGGACATTGGGTGCCTCCCGGGCGCTTTTGGGTTTGGAATAAGTGTATAACAAAGATGCCAAACTCAATTTGAGCTAGGGCAGGTCCGCGCCGCCTTTATCAGGAATTACCAGGCCAGCCAGATGACATGACGGGCGCCTTTGCCGGGGCGCAGGGCCCTTACGGTGATTGGCTCAACGGAAAAGCCTGCGCGCCTGAGCCTCTCGGTAAACGCGTGCTCAGGACCGGCAGACCAATAGGCGAGAATGCCGTCAGGGCGGAGGGACTTCTGGGCTGCCGCAATGCCGTCCGGGCTGTAGATCCAGTTGTTTTCTTTGCGGGTCAGGCCTTCGGGGCCGTTATCCACATCCAGCAGAATGGCATCCCATTCACCGCTGCCGTTTCTGAGCAATTCGGCCACATCCCCAATATGTACCCGGGCTCGTGGATCTTGCAAAGGGTTGCCTGCGGCAGAGCCCAGAGGGCCCCGATTCCAGGCTTCCACCTCGGGAACCAGTTCGGCCACCGTAACCTGTGCATCATCTCCGAGAGCGGCCAACGCTGCCGCCAATGTGAAGCCCATGCCCAGCCCGCCAATCAGTACTCGGGGGGCGGGCTGATCGGCAATCCGTTCGCATGCCAGCGTGGCAAGGGCATCTTCCGAACCGTGGATGCGACTGTTCATCAATTCACCGGTGGTGCCGGCGATCTTGATGGAAAATTCATCATTGCGCTGTAACAGGCGTAACTGGGTTCCCTTGCCAGGGATCGTTGCGGTGCCGATTTCAGTGAAGCGTGCCATTCAGGAGTCCAGATCTCAGGAGGGAGGGGCAGTTTAGCGTGCTTTAATCCGGGTGAACATGAGAGGCGGAGGGTAGTTGAAGCTGGGAATGGTACCCCCGGCAGGACTCGAACCTGCTACCTTCCCCTTAGGAGGGGGACGCTCTATCCAGATGAGCTACGGGGGCATTATCGCGAGAAGGGCGGTATGATAGCGGGCTAAGCCCTGAGGCTCAAGGTGCGGCCCGGTTTCGGTGATTGTCACGGAGTTTGTTTTGCCAGACCCTTTCTCGTTAAGCGTGATTGTTCCTGTGTGGATGGAGGCGGCGGGCGTTACCGATACCCTGCGCGCCTTGCAACCGATTCGTGCCAGGGGGCATGAGGTGATTGTCGTTGATGGCGGCAGCAGTGATCGGACGGTTGAGCTGGCCCGGCCTCTTTGCGACAGGGTTGTTGTGTCAGAGAAGGGCCGGGCAGTTCAAATGAACGCCGGTGCAGCGGCGGCAAAAGGTGATCTCCTGCTCTTTCTGCATGCGGATACTCGTCTGCCGGACAATACCCTTGAGCACTTCGCAGATTTCGTCCGTTCGCGCCACGCCTGGGGCCGGTTCGATGTGCGGCTGAGTGGGGAGCGGCCGTTGTTCCGGGTCATTGGCTGGTTCATGAATCAGCGCTCCCGGCTGACCGGTATCTGCACCGGTGATCAGGCCATGTTTGTACGTCGGGATGCCTTTGAGGCATTGGGTGGTTTTCACCCCATGCCGTTGATGGAAGATGTGGAATTCTCACGTCGGCTTTGCCTGGTATCCCGCCCGTTCTGTATAAATGAGCCAGTTGTTACCGATAGCCGCCGCTGGCAGAAACACGGTGCCTGGCGAACTATTTTATTGATGTGGCAGCTGCGCTGGCGATACTGGCGTGGTGAATCGCCGGAGTCTCTGGCACAAACCTATCGATCGGACGTTCGCAATGCCTCAAAGTAAGTCTCCCTCGGCGGTATTTCTTCAGTTTGCCAAATGGCCGGAGGCCGGTCGGGTCAAAACCCGGTTAATGCCTGAACTCGGTCCGGTGGGTGCACTTGAAGCCCACGTTCGACTCACTCTGGCGGTGCTGGATAACCTGTGTGCGACCGGCTATCCGGTGGAATTCTGGTGGGATAGACCGAGGGATGATCGCCCCGGCGAAGCTGCCGCGATCATTGAAGAGCTGCACGGCGCCGGCCTGGTAGAGGGAGTCCAGGAGGGTAGTACGCTTGGACAGCGGATGCATCTCGCTCTGAGCCAGTCTCTTGGGAGTTATGATCGGGCCTTGGTGGTGGGCAGTGATTGTCCATCGGTAGATCCGGATTATGCTCGCAATGCGGTTGCCTGCCTGAAGGATTATGACGTAGTGCTCGGCCCTTCTGACGATGGCGGCTATGTTCTGATCGGTGCTTCAAAAGTGGCTGAGGGGATGCTTGATAACATCGCCTGGGGTACGCCGGATGTTCTCGCTCAAACCTGTGAGCGCCTGGACGCTTCGGGGCTCAGCTATTTTTTACTCGAGCCCCGCTGGGATGTTGACGAGCCCGAGGACTGGGCTCGTTTTTTGCGGACCTGCTAACGCTCTCAGCTGGCGGGCACCGGTGGCAGTTCCGTCAGCCTGCCCAGAGCCCTGCTCGCCTCCAGGCCATCGCCGCCAGTAACAACCTGCAGGCTCTGGGCCCGTTCCAGAACCGCTTTTCGGAACGTCTCGAGCAGTGCCTGCTGGCTGACTCGTTGTACCGCGTTAGCCAGCCGCTGGCGCGAATCGAAACTGTCCATGCCACGATCAATCTCTCGCCAGTAGCGACTGGAAATCTCGCCGAGTTGCCGGTCTCTTTCAAGCAGTTTGCTGATGACGGCCTGCTTTTCCCGCTCAAGACGTTCCGCTGGCAACGCTGAAAGGGTTTCTTCGAAGCTGTTCGAGAATTCCTGAACCGCCTGGTCGATGTCCGCACGGGTGGCAGACGGCGATTGCACAACAAACCCGAGGGCGGGCGTTTCCAGCATTTCAAAAGCCGTCGCGTATACGATGTAGCCCAACTGGCGGTTGGTACGAATCTCTTCATAGAAGGGGCTGCTGATGATCTGGGCTAGCAGACGGAAACGGGCCCGTTCTTCAAAGCTGGTGTTATCGCCCTGCATGTACAGCGTATAACCCGTGTCCGGGTGGTCTACTGCGATGGAAACCCGGGTTTCATTGGCTGGCAACTGGCGTACCTGGCTGCGCTCTACCCGGGTCAGTTCGCTGTCGCCCAGAACAATGGCGTCGATCTGCCGTGCCAGGTTGAGAGCCGACGCTTCGGTGAGATTGCCGTGGGCCAACATAACCGGATCGACTTGTGAGAGCAGGGCTTCCGAGAAGGACTGCAGTTCATCAAAGGTAACTTCCCGGGCGGCCTTCAGCTTGTCGTCTGTGGGCCAGGCGCCTTCGATCAGGGACGTCTGTACGAACTCCGAGGTCTGTTCCACCGGGCGATCCTTGGCCTTGTTCTGCAGGCCGTCGATCATCTGTTGCCGGGCAATCTCGAAGCGTTGCTCTGTCAGTTCCGGTACTGCCACCTGAAGCAGTATCCGGTTCATCAGGGTATGGAGTTTGTCGTTATAGCCGCCAACACGAACCGTGATACCGCGGAGATGGGGATAAACGCTGTAATCCAGACCCGCCAGGCTGGCGGAGTAGGCCCAGGCATTCAGGTTGGTGTTGATGGCGTCGACCAGGAGCTGGGTGAGCACGTAGCTGCGGGCCGAAGCGCGGGCGGCTGGCGTTCGTAGGCCTACAAATACGTTGGCTTTCGGGGTATCAAACCGGGTATCCCGGGCGAACCAGACATCCATTCCCTCGAGAGCGCCAAGCCTTGTCGGCTGGTCCATGGTTTGTCCGGATACCATTGCCAGATCTTCCGGCACGAACGGGTTCTCCGGTGGCAGGCGCAGTTGAGAAGCGAGCTCCGGCAGAGTCTGTGCCCTGAGCGCTTCTGGATCGAGAGTTTCCCGTGTCCAGGCGGCGTCATACCAGTCGGTGCGATTCGGATTCTCCAGTTCTGGTTCCGGTGCCAGAACGAAGGCTAGGAGGTTATCCGGCGTCAGCCTGTCCAGAATGTCGCGGTACTGCTCCGGCGCAAAGCGCTCAACCAGCCAGGGCGCCCGCAGAACGTCTTCCGGGGGATAGTCCTGCAGGTAGCGAGAAAGGCGCATGGCCTCGTGCAGAGGATTACCCTGCTCGCGGAATCGGAAATCAATGCGTGCCAGGTTCTGCATTTCCAGGAAACGCTGCTCGCTGATCCCTTTCTGGCGAATCTTTTCGATGTAATCAAACACCAGGGGCAGAATGTCCTCGTGGCGGGCCAGCCCTTCCGGGGTCAGCGAGATGCTGATTTCCAGCGTGGCGTTCTCGCCGGTGTCCATGCCAAGGCCTGCGGAAAGGCTCTCCGCCAGACCGGCCCGTTTCAACACATCAAACAGACTGCCCGGCCCTTCGTGGCCGAGCAGGTTGGCCACGTAGCTGGCGGGCTTGGTGCGATAGTTCTCTTCCTGGGACGGAATGGGGAAGGTAAGCGAAAGGCTTCGAACATCCTTGAGTGCTTCCGCCGTGACCTTGGCTGGAAGATCATCCGGGCTATACAGTCTGGCAACGTGGCGTTTGGTTTCAAGGTTGCGGTTTTCGATGGCATCGAAACGGCCCTGTACCATAGATTCCAGTTCGTCCAGGGTTTGTGGCCCGTAAACCGCCAGGCTCATGATGTTGGAGGAGTAGTGCTGCTTCCAGAACTCAATCAGGTCTGGCCTGAGGGGATTCTCTTCCGTGTTCTCCAGGGTGCTGAGGTTGCCCACGGCAAACTGGTTGAAGGCGTGGTCCGGGTTACTGACAGCCTTTTTAACGGAATAGAATCGGCGCCCATCTTCTTTCTGCTTGGCGCTGAACTCCGAGTGCACGGCGTTGCGCTCGCGGTCCACCAGTTCGGCGGTAAACAAGGGCGCGGAGAACTGCTGTGCGAACCTGTCCAGGGCGGGTTCCAGAAACTCGGCCTGAACATCGAAGAAGTAGTTGGTGTCCTGGAACGCGGTGAATGCATTGTGTTGGCCACCGTGGCTCTTGATGAACTGCTGGTATTCGCCTGGATCGGGGTATTTTTCCGTCCCCAGGAACAGCATGTGCTCCAGAAAGTGGGAGAGGCCTTCCCGATCGGCCGGGTCATCCCCGCTACCAACAGCAACGTTCATTGAGGCAGCCGCCTTATCGGCATCCTGATCAGACACCAGAATGACCTTCAGACCGTTGTTCAGTTCGATGAAGCGGTACTGATTATCATCATTAGGACTCTTCTCCGGAATCTGAGCAGCAAGAGCAAGGGTGCTGAACAGCACAAGTGTAAGCAGGGAAAACAGACGTGATATCGGGTTCGGCATTGAGTTCTTCCTGGCGGTACGTGTGTTCATAGGCTCACTGTGATCCGGAAAAGAGTTTGCGTGTCAGTGCATCAGTGCATCAGCGCGTTGCGGGTGCTTTCAGGCTGCTGGTCAAGTGTTTTACGTGCCAGGTCGGCGGCTTTCTCACTGTCCAGCTGGCCCGAGGCAATACGCTCGAGAACCGTGGCCATGATGGCGACGGACTGGCGATAATCCGCGAACTCGGCCTGGAAGGCCTGGTCGATCGCCTCGTAGACCGCCTGAATCTTCTGTTCCCGTGAACCCGCATTGTCAGCCGTGTCGTTGATGGCTTTCAGGCAAGCTCGGGCGATGGAAATGTAGCGTTCCGCGTTGGGGTTGTCTTTCTGCATAGTCTGGATTCCGGGGGTCGGTTTTCCTGTGAAAAGAAGAGATGCCAAAAGGCGCGATAAGTTCCCGATTATGTCATTGCTGGCGGGTGCTTTCATTGCTTTGTGGTAATCCGGAAATTGGGCATGCACGGGGCAATTCCTGTGCTAGTCTCAAAATCATTGTGTCGGCGAACCGGACAGGCATGTGCAGCCTGTGAGATCGTAAATTTAGAGTAATAGCTCTATGCAAAACAAAGGCTTACAGAGTAAAAGCTCTAAAAAAGTTCGATACATGAAGGTTGCAATTAAGTACAATGCCGGCGTTTCCGGAAAACTCTAAGACTTTAGTCGTATGGGTGCCGGCATGGATAGACAACAACAGAGCAACAAGCAGGGTGGAAGATCGATGAATTATTTCCTGACGGGTGGCACCGGATTTATTGGCCGTTTTCTCGTGGAGAAGCTTCTGGCACGTGGCGGTACTGTCCACGTACTGGTGCGTGAACAATCCCAGGATAAGCTGGACAAATTGCGTGAGCGCTGGGGCGCGGATGAAACCCAGGTGAAGGCCGTCATAGGCGATCTCACCAGCAAAAACCTGGGTATCGACGCCAAGACAATGAAGGCCCTGAAGGGGAAAATCGACCACTTCTTCCACCTGGCCGCCGTGTATGACATGGGGGCGGATGAAGAAGCCCAGCAGGCCACCAACATTGAAGGCACCCGGGCCGCTGTAAACGCTGCGGAGGCCATGGGCGCCAAGCACTTCCATCACGTTTCTTCCATTGCGGCTGCCGGTTTGTTCAAGGGCATTTTCCGCGAGGACATGTTTGAGGAAGCCGAGAAGCTGGACCATCCGTACCTGCGGACCAAGCATGAATCTGAAAAGGTGGTCCGCGAGGAATGTAAGGTTCCTTATCGTATATACCGCCCGGGCATGGTTATTGGTCATACCGCCACCGGTGAAATGGACAAGGTGGATGGCCCTTATTACTTCTTCAAGATGATCCAGAAAATTCGCCATGCGCTGCCCCAGTGGGTACCGACCATTGGTGTCGAGGGCGGGCGTTTGAACATTGTTCCGGTGGATTTCGTGGTTAACGCCATGGATCACATTGCCCATCTGGAAGGTGAAGACGGCAAGTGTTTCCATTTGGTGGATACCGATCCGTACAAGGTTGGCGAAATTCTCAATATCTTCAGCGAGGCAGGGCACGCACCCAGAATGGGGATGCGGATCGACTCCCGTATGTTCGGCTTTATCCCGCCGTTTATTCGCCAGAGCCTGAAGAATCTGCCGCCGGTGAAGCGGCTAACCTCTGCCATTCTTGATGACATGGGCATTCCGCCGTCCGTGATGTCGTTCATCAACTACCCGACCCGGTTCGACGCACGTGAAACCGAGCGTGTTCTGAAAGACACCGGCATCGAAGTGCCCCGTTTGCCGGACTACGCGCCGGTGATCTGGGACTACTGGGAGCGTAATCTGGATCCTGACCTGTTCAAGGACCGCACGCTCAAGGGCACGGTTGAAGGTCGGGTTTGTGTTGTTACCGGCGCTACTTCGGGCATTGGTCTGGCAACTGCCCAGAAACTGGCAGACGCCGGCGCGATCCTTGTGATCGGCGCCCGCAAGCTCGAGCGCCTGAAAGAAGTAACCGCAGAGCTGGAGTCCCGGGGCGCAAGCGTGCATGCCTATCCCTGCGATTTTTCCGATATGGAGGCCTGCGACGAGTTCGTGAAGACCGTGCTGGATAACCATGGCCAGGTCGATGTGCTGGTCAACAACGCCGGGCGTTCCATTCGCCGCTCACTGGATCTGTCTTTCGACCGCTTTCACGATTTCGAGCGCACCATGCAGCTGAACTATTTTGGTTCCGTTCGTCTGATCATGGGTTTTGCGCCCAAGATGCTGGAGAATCGCCGCGGTCACGTCGTCAACATCTCGTCCATCGGCGTGTTGACCAACGCCCCCAGGTTCTCGGCTTACGTGGCCTCCAAGTCCGCATTGGATGCCTTCAGCCGCTGCGCCGCTTCGGAATGGTCAGACCGCAATGTCACTTTCACCACCATTAACATGCCTCTGGTGAAAACACCGATGATTGCGCCAACCAAGATCTACGATTCTGTTCCTACGCTAACGCCAGACGAGGCTGCGACCATGGTTGCTGATGCCATCGTCTACCGGCCGAAGCGAATTGCTACCCGCTTGGGTATCTTTGCTCAGGTGCTTCATGCCCTGGCGCCCAAGATGGCCGAGATCGTCATGAACACCGGTTACCGGATGTTCCCGGATTCACCGTCAGCCGCCGGTAGCCGTTCCGGGGAGAAGCCGAAGGTGTCGAGCGAGCAGGTGGCTTTCGCCGCCATCATGCGGGGCATCTACTGGTAACGTGGTAGCCCCTGAATCGAGTGGGAGGGGGAGTTACTTCCCCCTCCATATTAATTGATTGAACGAGATTCGCCTCTTTTATGAGTTCTTCTGGGCTAAAGTAAACGTGCCGATGGCCGATGGTTAGCGTAAGAACAATATAAAAGAAGGGCTATTGATGACTCTCAAGAAACGTCTTTTGCTGACTTTGCTGCTGGTTGGCCTGCTTCCCGTCATTGCCATCTCGTTTTTTAACGCCGAAATTGCCCGACAGAGCCTGACGGAACAGGCGCTGCAACAACTCTCTATTGCGGCTACCAATAAGCAGCATAGTGTTGAAGATTATCTCAGCACTATTTCCCGGCAGCTGAAAGCCATGGCCAATAATCGCGGGACCCGAACTGCGGCCCAGGGATTTGGTTTGGCATTTCAAAATTATGAAAAACTGGTAAAAGCGGAGCAATCGACCTTACGAGACAACGTCGAGGCTTATTATCAGCAGAATTTTTTGCCACCCTTGCAGCAAAATGGTGGTGCTAACGGACGTTCAGCCTCGGACTTCGTTGCATCCCTCAGCAAAAACAGCCTGGCTCTGCAGATGGGTTACATCGTGGACAACCCAAATCCTGTGGGGCAGAAAGACGAATTGGTATCGGCTGACGTCCATATCGCGCAGTTTTATAACACGCTTCACAAACAGTGGCACACCTCGTTCAAGGAGTTTCAGGAGGCTTTCGGCTACTACGATATTTATCTCATTGATGCCGATACAGGCCATGTTATCTATTCCGTAGCCAAAGAGGTGGATTTTGCTACCTCCCTGAAAGACGGTCCCTACGCGGATTCTGGCCTGGCGGCAGCTTATCGACAGGCGATGTCTGACGGACAGGATACTGCTCCGACTTTTGTTGATTTTACTCGGTATGTACCGTCCTATGGCGCGCCCGCCGGATTTGTGGCAACCCCCATATATTCCGAAAAAGATGAGCGGCTGGCCGTGCTGGCCTTCCAGTTCCCCATCGACAGCCTGAACAACATCATGATGGAACGAGATGGCATGGGCGAAACCGGGGATGCCTATCTGGTGGGGCCGGATAACCTGATGCGGTCAGACTCCTACCTGGATTCGGAAAACCGCAGTGTTGTCGCTTCCTTTGCCGACCCGGAGAATGGGCGCATTAGTTCGACATCGGTGGATGAAGCTCTGGCTGGGAATTCCGGTGAAGGCGTGGTTGCGTCCTACCGTGGCGAGCCAGTGTTTTCCGCCCACAGGCCAGTTACCGTAGGCGGGCTGAACTGGGCGCTGGTGGCGGAGATCAGCGAAGACGAGGCCTTGGCGCCGGTGCGTGAAATGTGGACTCTGGCGGCGATAGCCATTGCTATCGTGATCTTGGCTGTGGTGGCCGTGGCAGTCTGGACCGCGGCGCGGGTCATGAAACCCCTCGGCAAAGACCCGGCCGAATTGCAGGCACTGGCGGAACAGGTGGCTGCGGGTAACCTGGTCATTGATTCGTCCGACAGTGACAGGGCCACGGGCGTATACGGCTCCATGCTCAAGATGGTGTCGGACCTGAAAGAAGTGATCTTCAAGGTTGAAGAAGCGTCCCAGCGCCAGGCCAGTGCATCGGAACAGTTGTCCGGCACTACCTTGCAGACTCTGGACAGTGTGAATCAGCAGGCAGAGCAGACTGAGCAGGTGGCGTCGGCCATTGAGGAAATGTCCTCCGCCATCAGCGAGGTGTCCCAGAATACCTCAGAATCGGCAGCCGGTGCCCGGCGCACTGATGAGGCGGTCAGCCGCAGCGCCACCGAGGTGGAATCCTCCGCTGCTGACACCCGTGCTATGGCCAGGGAACTGGAGGAAGCAGAGGCCGGCATCGAGGATTTGCGAAAGAATATGGAATCCATTACCAGGGTTCTGGATTCGATAAAGTCCATCGCCGACCAGACTAACTTGCTGGCTCTGAATGCCGCCATTGAAGCGGCACGGGCCGGTGAACAGGGCCGGGGCTTCGCGGTGGTTGCGGATGAGGTGCGCAGCCTGGCCCAGAATAGCCAGAAGGCTACCGAGGAGATAAGTAGTTCCATCGAAACTCTGGTCAATTCGTCGGAGCGTGCTTCAAAGGTGGTTACCCGCTGCAGTGCCCAGGCCAGCGGTATTTCCGAGCGGGCAGAAGCCGTTGTATTGCAGCTTCGCGAGGCAGTGGACGAGGTCGCCCGGATGTCCGGTATGGCCGAGCAGATTGCTACGGCATCCGAAGAGCAATCAGCCACGGCCGAAGAAGTAACGCGCAACGTATCTACAATTGCTGAAAAGTCCTTTGAGACCAAACAGGCCATGGCCCAGATATCCGAAGCCAGTGGTGACTTGGCGGAGTTGTCTCATCAGCTCAAAGATTCGCTGTCCCGGTTTAAAGTCAGCTGAGTGCCAGGCGTGACTTTCACACTTATGTCTGGCGCACAACTAAAAAAACCCGCTGCGGCGGGTTTTTTATGACGGTTACTCGGTCTCTTCGGGGATCACCGGAGGCGGAAAGCCGCCCAGCTCCTTCCACCGATTCACAATGCCGCAGAACAGGTCCGCGGTTTTTTCCGCGTCATAGGCTGCGGAGTGTGCTTCCTTGTTGTTGAACGGAATGCCTGCGAGCTTGCAGGCCTGGGCCAGAACGGTATGGCCATAGGCCAGGCCGGCCAGAGTCGCCGTATCGAAGGTCGAGAAAGGGTGGAACGGGTTGCGCCGGATGTCGGCCCGAAGCGCCGCTGCAAAGATAAAATTGTGGTCAAAGGTGGCGTTATGGCCCACCAGAACGGCCCGCTTGCAGTCGTGGTTTTTCACCGCTTTACGGATGGGGCTGAAAATTTCGCTGAGTCCTTCCAGCTCGGGTACCGCCTCTCGCTCCGGATTCCACGGGTCGATGCCGGTGAAATCAAGGGCGGATTGCTCCAGATTGGCGCCTTCGAAGGGATCAATCTGCTGTACATGGGTCTCCGCTCGCCGCACCCAGCCGTCGTCGTCCATGGTCAGTATGACCGCCGCCACTTCCAGCAGTGCATCCCGCTCGGGGTTGAATCCGGCGGTTTCCACGTCGACTACAACAGGCAGAAACCCGCGGAAGCGGCGGGACATGGGGTGCGGTGGTTTGTTTTCGTCAGTCACTCAAGCTCCGGTCTTGGCCGTGTGTGAGAAGGAATAAGTCAGGTTTACGCCAGCTTCCAGTGAACGGTTTCACCGGCCTTGAGAGGCACGATGGTTCCGTCAGACAGAGGCAGCTCTGCCGGCATGGTCCAGGGTTCGCGAACCAGGGTGATGGTATCGGTATTCCGCGGCAGACCATAGAAATCAGCACCGTTGAAACTCGCGAACGCTTCGAGTTTGTCCAGAATGCCAAGCTCTTCGAAAATGTCTGCATACAGGCCGATGGCGCCATAGGCAGAGTAGCATCCGGCACAACCGCAGGCGGCTTCCTTGCGATCCTTGGCATGGGGGGCTGAATCCGTGCCCAGGAAAAAGCGCTTGTCGCCGCTGGCTACCGCGTCTCTCAGCGCCTGTTGATGACGGTTGCGCTTGAGGATTGGCAGGCAGTAAAGGTGCGGGCGAACGCCGCCGACCAGCATATGGTTACGGTTATATATCAGATGCTGTGGTGTCAGGGTGGCACCGAGGTTGTCTCCGGAGTGCTGCCGGACAAACTCTGCGGAATCGGCCGTCGTGATATGTTCCAACACAACCTTGAGATTCGGGAAAGCTTCAAGGGTGGGGGCCAGGACGCGCTCCAGAAATACCTTTTCCCGGTCAAAGATGTCGATATCGGCATCGGTAACTTCGCCGTGCACCAGCAGCAGCATGCCGCAGTCAGCCATGGCCTCCAGAACCGGGTAAATATTGCGGATATCCTTCACCCCGGAATCGGAGTTGGTCGTTGCACCTGCCGGGTAAAGCTTGGCGGCGACAACACCGGCGGCTTTGGCATCCCGGATGGTTTCAGGTGTCATGCTCTCGGTCAGATACAGGGTCATCAATGGCTCGAATGCGGTGTCATGGGCGGCCGCGAGAATTCGCTCCCGATAGGCGTTGGCATCAGCCGCGGTTGTCACCGGTGGCACCAGGTTGGGCATGATGATGGCGCGACCAAAGCAGGCTGCCGTGGCTGGTACCACGTCCCTGAGAATGTCGCCGTCCCGAACGTGAAGATGCCAGTCGTCGGGCCGGGTGAGAGTAAGCTTTTCTGTCATGGCAGTTGTCCGCAATACCTGTGGCGAGGCGAGCTATAAGGGCTTGGTGGATAGCGCCCCGAAAAATTTGGCGAATTATACCAGAAGGTGCCGGCGATTGTTTTCAGGTTGGTGGCTAAAGAAACGCGGACGAAGGCCGTTAAACAGTCAGAATATGTTAACTCCCGGACACTGATGGCAAGCACTATGGGATTCCGCCCTGGAAAACTTCTGAAAACAGTACTGGTTGCCAGTCTTCCTGTCATGCTTTTGCCGGCAGCCGGGCAAGCTGCCAGCTATGGCGCCGGCATTGAGAACAGTCAGTGGTATCTAGCCGAGTCAGTATTCGAGTGTCGTCTGGTGCACGAGGTTCCCGGCTATGGGCGGGCAGTGTTCAATCACCGCGCTGGTGAAAATCTGAGTTTTTTCCTGGAGTCTGATTCCGCACTGATGCGACCAGGGCGGGGCAGTCTCGTGGTTGAAGCACCGGCCTGGCGGCCAGGTGTGGCGCCGAAGCCCCTGGGCACGGTCAATGTGTCTGATGATCGCCGTCAGGTCTCTCTGGATACCCGCCAGGCATTTGTTGTTGCCCACGGCCTGCTGGATGGCATGCGCCCGACGGTTACCCGGGAATCCTGGTTTGATGGCCGTCCGGTGCGGGTGCAGGTGTCCAATATCAATTTTGCTGGCGAGTACCAGCGTTATCAGCGCTGCACGTCCAACCTGTTGCCGGTGAATTTTGACCAGATCCAGCGTTCGCGGGTCCCGTTTGCCAGCGGCAGCACTCAGCTTTCAGACGCCGACAGGCAGTTGCTGGACAACATCGTGAGCTATGTGAACGCCGATTCCACCGTTGAGAGGATTTTCGTGGATGGTCACAGCGACAGTATTGGCAGCCGTATCGACAACCGCGCACTTTCCGAGGATCGGGCCAACGTCGTGGCCGACTACCTCAAGGCACGCGGTATCGATGAAAACATGATCACCGTTCGGGCCCACGGCGACCAGTACCCGGTATCCAACCGACCGGCGGATAACCGCCGTACCAATATCCGCCTGCAGAGGGCGGGTGATCGTCCGGAGCTACAGCAGGCCAACGGCTATGGCGGCGAACCCAGGGGGTAATCGGCTTCAGTAAACCGAGTCGAGCACTTCCAGGTGGGCATTCACGCTTTCCGCCAGGGCCCTCAGGTGGTATCCCCCTTCCAGCGTTGAAATGATGCGGTCGTTGCTATGCTCGTGGGCGACACCCGCAATCATTTCCGTCAGCCAGCGGTAATCCTCGGTATCAAGGTTCAGTTCCGCCATTGGATCCAGCTTGTGGGCATCAAAACCTGCAGAAATCAGGATCAATTGAGGTTTGAAATCGTTTAGCCGTTTCAGCCAGCCTGTTTCCACCTGCTTCCGATACTCTTCCGACGAACAGTTCGCCTCGATCGGAATGTTCACGATGTTGTCGGCCTGCCGGTGAACGTGGGAGTGCGGGTAGAAGGGATGCTGGAAGCTGGAACACATCAGGATTCGCTCGTCACCACCGACAATATCCACGGTGCCGTTACCCTGGTGCACGTCGAAATCGATGATCGCGACCCGCTCAAGGTGATGGAAGGTGAGGGCGCGCATGGCGGCCAGGGCGACGTTGTTGTAGAAGCAGAATCCCATGGATTTCGCTCGCTCGGCATGATGACCGGGCGGCCTGGCGCAAACAAAGGCGTTGGTTACCTGGCTGCTCATCACCATATCCACGGCCTGGACGTTGGCGCCTGCCGCCAGACGGGCAGCCCGGAGGGTGTCCGGCATCATGGCAGTATCCGGATCGGTGAACACGCGACCCCGGGTCGGTTGCATGAGGTCGAGCTGGTGCAAATATTTTTCAGGGTGCACTGTCAGTAGCTGGTCGCGGGTAATCTCTTCCGGCCGGACCCAGTCGAGTTTCTGGTCCAGGCCGGTATCAGCCAGGTAACTGATGATGGCTGCCAGCCGCTCAGGGCTTTCCGGATGCTCCGGCCCCATGTTGTGTTTCATGAAGTCATCGTGGGAAAAGAATGCCGTGGTCATACGTCTCGGACTGCCTTCAATATGCTTATATTTTCTTCAAGCTTATCAGGGAAAACTGCACGATGCCGTGTTTCTTTGGTCTTATAGGGGCGATAGTCATTTCACATCGCGGGATCAAGGCCTAAGATAAGAGTTACACTCATAAGTAACCTGTTTTATTACGTTTATTTCCTTAACGGCCTGCCGGCCACTCACAAAGGAGAGTCAGCTTGAGCACCCGGTATCTGGAGAGCCTGTTCAACCCCGCATCCATTGCGGTGATCGGTGCATCGGAGCGGGCAGACAACCTTGGCGGCATGGTATTGCGGAACCTTATGGGGGGCGGTTATCCGGGGCGGTTGCTGGTCGTGAACCAGAACGATTACGACAACGTGCACGGGGTACCCTGCGTCAAGAAAGTCTCGAAAATGGAGTTTTCCCCGGACCTGGCAATTATCTGTACGCCGCCGGATACCGTGGCCAAGACCATCAAGCGGCTGGGGGAAGCCGGGGTACGCACCGCCATCGTTATGACCGGGGGTATGTCCCGTACTCACAGTAAAACCGGCCAGCCCCTGATGTATTCCGTGCGCGAGGCCGCCCGGGAAACCGGCATCAGGGTGCTTGGCCCCAATACGATCGGTCTGATGGTTCCGGCCCGTAGCCTGAACGCCACCTACGCCCATATGGGCGCCATTCCGGGCCGGGTTGCCTTCGTCGGCCAGTCCGGCACTATTGCCAGCTCAGTCATAGATTGGGCGTTCGCCCGGGGTGTGGGGTTTTCCTACTTTCTGACCCTGGGCGATGGCATGGATATCGATCACGACGACCTGATTGATTATCTGGCGCAGGACACCCAGACCCGTGCGATTCTTCTGCATATCGAGAACATCCCCAATGCCCGGCGTTTCATGTCGGCGGTTCGGGTGGCATCCCGCACCAAACCGGTGATTGCGGTGAAGTCTGGTCGGGTCCCGGAATCGGAGTGGTTTCCCCACGATCTGCCCGATGGTCTGAAACGCAGTGATCCGATCTACGACGCCATGCTCCAGCGGGCCGGTGTGCTTCGGGTGGACGGTCTTGGCCAAATGTTTGATGCGCTCGAGACTTTGACCCGCATGCGTCCCTTGCGCCGTGAAACTCTGGCGATCATGGCCAATGGGGTTGGCCCGGGTGTGTTGGCTGTCGATCGGCTGGCTGACCTGGGCGGTGAACTGGCGGAGCTGTCGAATTCCAGTATCGGGGCCCTGGCTGAGCTGCTGCCACCATACTGGACTCGCAAGAACCCCATTGACCTTAACTACGATGCCTCGCCGGAGTTGTATGGCAAGGCCATCAAGATTCTGGCCAAGGATCCGGAAGTAGCGAACGTTCTGGTGATGTATGCGCCGAGCCTGACAGAGGACAGCCTCCAGATTGCAGACGCCGTCGTGCAGGCTTCGAAAGGAACCCGCCTGAACGTATTCACCTGTTGGCTCGGCCAGAGTACGGTCATGGATGCCCGGGAAGAGTTTTACCGGGCCGGGCTGCCATCGTTCTTCAATCCCGAAAAAGCCGTTATGGCGTTCATGCAGCATGTTCGTCACCAGCGGGTTCAGCGGTTACTGACCGAAACCCCTGAGTCCTTTACTGATCACTTCGCAGATCGGACCCACACCCGTCACGTGGTCAGCAGGGCGTTGCGCTCAGGTCGCTATCATCTATCGAACCGGGAAGCCCGGGATCTGGTGCGGGACTATGGTATCAACACCATCGACACCATGTATTGCGACGACATGGAAGAGGTTCTGGAGGTGTTTGCGGTTGAACGCCGCCCCATCGACATAACCATTATTCATGAGCAGGCCTGCCATCCTTTCCTGAATCTGAGTCCGACCCAGCGTCGTTACAAAGGCACGGTACAGAAGCTCAACAGCGAAGCAGCGATCATGGATTCCTGCCGCTACCTGATGGAGGAATACAAGAGCCACTTCCCGGACAGTGGCTTCCTCGGGTTTGCAGTTCAACGTTCCTATCAGCATGTCGGGGGCATTGAGTTCAGCGTTGGCATTACCCGTGACTCACTGTTTGGTCCGTTGGTCGTATGTGGCGCCGCAGGTGCTCAGATAAACGTCATGACTGATCGGCAGATAGCACTGCCGCCGTTGAACATGGTGCTGGCCCGAGAGCTTCTGCGCCGTACCTACATGTACAAGCTGCTGAAAGAGCATAGCCTGAAGCCGGAGGAGGATATCCGGGCGGTATCCGAGACCCTGGTGACTCTCTCCCAGATTGTGATCGACATCCCGGAGATTCAGGGGCTGGAGATATCGCCCTTGCTGTTCAACGAGCAGGGCGCCGTGGCGGTGAATATCGCTATCAATCTGGCCGACAAGCCGGGCCGGCCGATCATTCAGCCATACCCGCGGGAACTGGAGGAATGGATTGTTCTGCCGAAATCCGGCCGCCGGGTCATCATTCGACCGGTATTGGCCGAGGACGAGCCTGCCCACCGGGCGTTCCATGAGTTGCAGTCACCGGAATCCATTCGTTACCGCTTTTTCCAGTATCGCAAGCATTTCTCACGGGAAGACGTTGCCCAGATGGTGCAGATCGATTACGACCGGGAGATGGTCTTTATTGCCAATGCGCCCCGGGAAGACGGCGAAGGGGAGGAGACCCTGGGAACCGTGCGCACCTGGACCGACGCTGACAACCTGCAATGCGAGTTTGCGGTCATGGTGCACGACAAAATGAAAGGGGAGGGCCTCGGCGTAGCCCTGATGCAGAAGATGATCGATTATTGCCGGGCCCGTGGCACCGTGGAAATGGTTGGCAACGTGCTGCCGGACAATCGTCCTATGTTGCAGCTGGCAGAGCATCTGGGGTTTGAGGTCAAGTTTAATACCGAGGAGGAAGTGATGGATCTGCGGCTGGTTCTGAACGAACCGGAAAAAGACTGGCAGCGAGAGCGGTTGGGAAAGAGCGCTCACTGAGGGGGTTGGGCCAGGACGGGGTCAGATGAACGTTTCATCTGATCCCGTGTTCACGGCTTTATTCTTCGACAATCGCTGAGCGATCTTCACCGCCCAACGCTTCGAGGAGTCCCGGAATCAGTCGAGACAGCTCCAGGGTCATCAGCGTGAACGCCGCATCAAACTTGGCAACGGCGTCATCCACATCGACATCGTCCAGCTGGTCCTGAAGTGTTTCGCCGAATTTCAGTCGACGAATGCCCAGTTCTTCATCCAGCACGAAGGAGACGTTGTCGTCCCAGGTCAGGGACAGCTTGGTCACCTGCATTCCTGCATCCAGATGATTGCGGATCTCATCGGCTTTCAGATCCAGGCCTTTGCAGCGCACAACCCCACCATCTTCCGACGGATCTTTCAGCTCGCATTCACTGCCCAGAACCACCTTGGCAGGCAGATCGATGGATTCGTTCAGCCAGCCGGTAAAGGTGAAGGCGGGCGCCTGTTCCACGGCGGGCGGACGAACCGGTAATGAACCCAGGCTTTTGCGCAGAGTGGAGGCCAGATCTTCAGCCTGTTTGGCGGAGCCGGCATCCACCACCAGAACGCCGTCCTGTGGTGCGAGATAGGCGAAGCAGCGACGGTTTTTGGAGAAGGCCTGGGGCAGCATCTCCAGCATCACCTGTTCCTTGATTTCATCCTTTTCTTTGCGTCGGACCTTACGGCCCTGCTCGAATTCGATCGCTTCGGCTTTCTCTTCAACGGCTTCCTTTACCACCGGTCCCGGAAGAATCTTCTCTTCCTTGCGCAGAGCGATCAGATGATAGCCGTTGGCGCTGTGCACCAGTTGTTCTCCATGCTTGCCCAGCGGCGGTGCCCAGCCCTGGCGGCTGGTTTCCTGGGGCCCACAGGGTTTGAAGGCATCGGCCTGCAGTTTTTCCTCGAGCTCTTCGGCGGAGATATCAAACGGTTTGGTAAATCGAAATACGCGGGCGTTGCGAAACCACATCAGGGCTGGTCCTTGTCTTTCATATTTGCAAGATCTCTACGAGTACGGTTTTGATAATAAAGCCCACAACGCCTGCGCCCAGCACCGTAAACAGGGCGATGGTGCCGAACCTTCCGGCCTGGGATTTCTTGGCCAGATCCCAGACGATGATACCCATCCAGACAATCAGGCCGGTCAGAAACACCAGCATGGCGATCTGGGAAAACACTGCTTCGTTCATTGCTTACTCCGATATCAACGTGGATTACTGTTCATCCCGCAGGAAAACCCAGTTGTTCTTATCGGATTGGTCTTCGCTGAAGTAATAGCCTTCGAGGTTAAACCCCTTGAGGTCGTCGGCTTGGGTAATGCGGTTCTCGATGGCAAACCGACACATCAGGCCGCGGGCTTTCTTGGCGTAGAAGCTGATCATCTTGTACTGACCATTCTTCCAGTCCTTGAATTGGGGGGTAATCAACCGACCTTCAAGGTCTTTCTTCTTTACGCTTTTGAAATACTCATTGGAGGCAAGGTTTACCAGTACGCCGTCGTCGTCTGCCAGCAGCCGGTTGATCTCGTCAGTTATCTTGTTGCCCCAGAATGCGTAGAGGTCCTTGCCACGGTCATTCTCGAACCGGGTACCCATTTCCAGACGATAGGGTTGCATCAGGTCCAGCGGTTTCAGAACCCCGTAGAGGCCCGACAGCATGCGCAGGTGTTGCTGGGCAAACTCGAAATCGGCCTCGCTGAAGCTTTCGGCGTCCAGCCCTGTGTAAACATCGCCCTTGAATGCCAGTACAGCCTGGCGGGCATTTTCCGGGGTAAACGGTGTGTGCCAGTTTCTGAAGCGCTCAGCGTTCAGTTGGCCCAGCTTGTCGCTGATGCTCATCAGATTGCTGATCTGATGCGGCTCCAGCCCCTTGAGCTGGTCGACCAGCTCGCAGGCATCCTCGAGGAACTCCGGCTGGGTATACGTGTTGGTCGCCAGCGGGCTTTCGTAGTCCAGCGTTTTGGCAGGGGAAATAACCATCAGCATGTCAGGCAATCCTCATTGCAGGAATGTGAGTAATTCATCCCTGGTAAAAGGCCAGTCCAGTTCCGCACCGGTATCGTTGCGTCTAAGCACCGGTATCCGGGTGCCGTAGCGTTCCACCAGCTCTTCGGACTGGGCAATGTCCACAACGTCTACCGGGATCGGCTCCGGCATGGGCGTATTTACAAGCAGGGCTTCTGCCAGTTCGCACAAATGGCACTGGGATGTTGTGTAGAAAAGCAGTTCCATTATTTCGGCTGTGCGTCCAGTTTCTGGCCGTTAACGCCCTGACTGTCCTTGCCCATGAGATACAGGTATATCGGCATCAGGTCTTCCGGTGCCGGATTCTGCTGTGGGTTCTCCGCCGGGTAGGCGTGGGCTCTCATATTGGTACGGGTGGCGCCGGGGTTCAGACTGTTTACCCGGACATTGTGACGCTCGTCATCCAGTTCTTCGGATAGCAACTGGCTCAGGCCCTCGACGGCGAACTTGGACACTGCGTAGGCACCCCAGTAGGCTTTCGCCTTCCGGCCAACACCAGACGATGTGAAAATCACCGAAGCATCATCGGATTTTCGCAAAAGGGGGATCATGGCCCGGCTGAGCAGGAATGGAGCCGTTGCATTTACATGCATGACTTTGTTCCAGGTTTCCGGGTCATACAACTCCACCGGGCTGCGATCGCCCAGGATAGCCGCGTTGTGAAGCAAACCATCGAGCTGGCCGAAGTTGTCTTCGAGAGTCATGGCCAGCTCTTCGTAATCCTTCACCGCCGCACCCTCAAAGTTCATGGGTACGATGGCGGGCTTCGGGTGACCGGCGGCCTCGATTTCGTCGTAAACCGTTTCCAGCTTGCTGACAGTTCGGCCAACCAGTACGACGGTCGCACCGTGGGCGGCATAGGCCTTCGCCGCTGCCCGGCCAATGCCGCTGCCGGCACCCGTCACCATAACGATACGGTCTTTCAGAAGATCGGCGGGCGCTTGGTAATCATGCATAACCTGTCTCCGTGTCAGGCTGTTACCGGCTGAACACCGGGTCCTAAATTTGATGCGCTATTGTAACAGCTTTGCCAGGTCCGTGACGGTGTCTGCAATGAGATCCGCTTGCCACAGGTCAATGGCTTCCGGCTGCTCGATATAACCGTAGCGGACCGCGATGGTCTTCATGCCGGCATTGCGGCCGGCCTCGATGTCCCGTTCGTGGTCGCCTACATAGATCCCTGAACCGGGCTCGGTCCCCATCTGCTGGCAGGCGAGCAAAAGGGCTTCGGGATGAGGTTTGCGCTGAGCGACATGATCAGGGCACACCAGCGCCCCACACCGATCTGCCAGGTCCAGGGCTTCGATTAGCGGAACCGCGAATCGGGCAGGCTTGTTGGTGACAATGCCCCACGGAATACCTCGCGCCTCAAGCGCTTTGAGGAGCTCGTCCATGCCTTCAAACAGGCTGGTTTCTACCGCCACGCCGGCCTCGTAGAGGTCGAGGAACGCGGTGTGCTTCTCCAGGTACTCCGGATGTTCAGGCTCCAGGTCGAAGCCGACCCGGATCATGGCGCGAGCGCCGTTTGAGACCGAACGTCGAATATGCTCGGGGGGCAGGGCAGGCAGTCCGTGCTGTTCCCGCAACTGGTTCAGGCACCGGATAAAGTCCGGCGCCGTGTCGATCAGCGTCCCGTCCAGGTCAAACAGGACCGCCGAGGTTTGTTGAGTGTTTTCAGGCTTCACGGATATCCCTGGCGTGCATCAGGTAATTGACGTCTACGTCCCGGCCCAGTTTGTAGACCTTGGTAATCGGGTTGTAGGTCATCCCGGTCAGTTCCCGGACATCCAGCCCCGCGTGGCGCAGGTGGTCGGACATTTCCGAAGGCCGGATAAATTTCTTCCATTCATGGGTGCCCTTGGGCAGCAACCGGAGAACATATTCCGCCCCGACAATCGCAAACAGGAACGACTTGGGGTTGCGGTTGATAGTTGAGACAAACAGATGACCGCCGGGTTTCAGCATGGCGGCACAGGCCCTGATTACCGATGCCGGATCCGGCACATGCTCCAGCATTTCCAGGCAGGTAACGACATCGTATTGGCCGGCATGCCCGCTGTCCTGTACCAGCTCCTCGACGGTGATCTGCCGATAATCTACGTTCACGCCGCTCTCCATGCCGTGCAGCCGCGCGACCGAGAGGGGGGCCTCGCCCATGTCGATGCCGGTAACATGGGCCCCACGCTGGGCCATGCCCTCTGACAGGAGGCCGCCACCGCAGCCTACATCCAGAGCCCGTTTTCCGGCCAGTGAAACTCTTTCGTCAATGTAGTTCAGGCGCAGCGGGTTGATATCGTGCAGCGGCTTGAATTCGCTTGAAGGGTCCCACCAGCGGCTGGCCAGGGCTTCGAATTTGGCGATCTCGTTCCGGTCTACGTTCTGGTTTGTCATGGTTGGTTCTGCCTGGTGAATCAATAGGAAATCGGTTAGTCAGCCTTTGTACGGATTCGCCCGGCCCAGTCCTCAACTCGAAGCATGAGATCGGCAACGTCAATGCGGGTAAGCCGGCCATCCTGTACTTGTGGTACGCCGTTAATCCAGCTGTGGCTTACTGATCGACCATGGTTACTGTAGACCAGGTGCGAGGCCGGGTCGTAGACCGGCTGTAAAAACGGGTCGCTCAGATCAACGGCAATGATGTCCGCCAGTTTGCCCTCGACCAGAGAACCCAGCTCATGGTCCCGCCTCAGGGCCTTTGCTCCGTTGATGGTGGCCATCTCGAGGGCCCTGTGTGCCGATAGCGCCGAGGCATCATTGGCCACAACCTTGGCCATCATGGCGGCGGTCCGGAGTTCCCCGAACAGATCGAGGTCGTTGTTGCTGGCGGCGCCATCGGTGCCAATGGCGACGTTTACCCCGTTATCAAGGAGTTCCTGCACCGGACAAAGGCCGCTGGCCAGCTTCAGATTCGATTCCGGGCAGTGGATGACATGGGCGCCCGTTTGTTTAAGCAAACTGATATCGCTGCCATCAATCTGGGTCATGTGTACGCACTGGGTCTCTGGGCGAAGCAAGCCGAGATCCGCCAGTCGGGCAGTCGGCCGTTGCCCCAGCTTTTCAGTAGCCTCGGCCACTTCGAATGCGGTTTCGTGCAGGTGTATCTGGATGGCCGCGCCGGTCTTTTCCGACAGTCGGACGGCTTCAATCATCGGCCCGTCGGACACGGTGTAGGGTGCGTGGGGGCCAATGGCCGGCATGATGTAGCCATCGGTTTTCCAGGTGTCTATAAAGTCGGCACCCTTGCTCAGATACTCGTCCGGGCCGGCACCCCAGGGTGTCGGGAAGTCAAGCAGCGGAAAACAGATTTGCGCGCGAATGCCCGCATCGTGCGCCATCTGAGCTGCAATTTCCGGGAAGAAATACATATCCGAAAACGTGGTGGTTCCGGTTCGCAGCATTTCGGCCATCGCCAGTTGGGTGCCATCGGCGATGAACTGTTCGCTGATAAAGCGACCTTCGGCGGGCCAGATGTGATCATTCAGCCAGGTCATTAGCGGGAGATCATCCGCCATGCCGCGAAACAGCGTCATAGCCGCGTGGCCGTGCATATTGATCAGGCCAGGCATGACAACATGGTGCGGAAGGTCGACGGTTTCACGGGTTCGGAACGTCCGGTCCGCCTGTTCTTGGGGGATCACTGCAGCAAGGCGCTTGCCCTGGATAATGACTGCGTGATTCTCAAGCACCGTGCCAGCCGGCTCAATTGGAATCAGCCAGCGTGCGTTGATGCGAATATCGGCCGCTGTGATGGTGTCTGCCGTCATTAATCCTGCCTTGCAGCGCTTGGCGCGGAGCTGCCGCACCTTGAAAATGTAGCCCGGAAGTATAACCGTTATAATCACAGTTTTCAGCGCTGAAAAACCGGAGCAGTTTTCTATGGCAACAACCCCGAACCCCTCTTCTGAACGTGGCATTGGCACCGTTGCAATACGTTGGCATGGCGGCAGTCTTGAGCTGCTTGACCAACGCTTGCTGCCAGGAGAGGAGCATTGGATAACGCTGGAAGGAGCGGCCGGAGTATCGGAGAGTATCCGGGATATGGTGGTTCGGGGCGCGCCTGCAATCGGTATCAGCGCAGCTTACGGCGTGGCCCTGGCAGCGAGGCACGCCGGTGGTGGCGACTGGAAGGCAGAAATCAAGCAAGCCATCCGAGAGCTTGCAGCATCAAGGCCGACGGCGGTGAACCTGTTCTGGGCACTGCAGCGCATGGAGCGGGTGTTTCACGCCTGTCACTCTCTGAACGAGGCGGTAAAACGGCTGGCCCGGGAGGCCGAGGCGATCCATGAGGAAGACCTGGCAGCCAATTTTGCCATGGCGGACCATGCTCTTGCAGTTATCGGAGCAACGAAACCCCTTTCGGTGCTAACGCATTGCAACACCGGCGCCCTTGCTACCGGGGGTTATGGCACAGCTTTGGGCGTTGTTCGTCGGCTGAACGAGAAAAAACTGCTGAAAGAAGTTTATGCCGATGAAACCCGACCCTGGCTTCAGGGCAGCCGACTGACGGCCTGGGAGCTGTCCCGGGAGGGCATTCCTGTCACGCTGAATGCTGATGGTGCCGCTGCTACAATCATGGCCCTTAAAGACGTGCGCTGGGTGATCGTCGGCGCGGATCGGATCACCGCCAATGGCGATGTGGTTAACAAGATCGGCACCTACAGCCTGGCGGTTCTGGCTCGCCATCACAATGTGGGCTTTATGGTAGTCGCGCCCTCGAGCACGGTGGATATGGCCATGGCGTCAGGGGCGGATGTCCCCATTGAGGAGCGCGAGAGTGTTGAAATCCGGGAGATACGCGGCATTGGGCTGGCGCCGGAAGGCGTCAACGTGTTCAATCCGGTCTTCGATGTGACACCGGCCAGCCTGATTGACGCCATCGTCACCGAAAAGGGGGTGGTGCATAACCCGAATATTACCGGTATGCGGGCGTTATTTGGTTGACGGCGGAGTAAGTTCCGGCTGTTACTTTCTGGCGGCAGGCTTGTCAGGCGGTGTGTTCGCGTCAGGATGCTTTTCTTCGTAGGCAGCCCGAAGCTCGGCCACCTGCTGTTCCTGCTCCTCAATAAAGTGCAGGGACATCTCAAAGCTCTGGCGGGTGAACTCCAGCACTTTCCGGAAACCTTCATCCGAGAGCGTGCGGGCGTCGTCATGCCGGCGAAAGATGTTGATGAATTCCCGTTCTCGCTCAAACTGCAGGGGCAGTCGTGCCACGCCCCAGTCGTTCAGAATCTGCCAGACTTCGGGATTGTAGTTGCGCGTGGTGCGCATGATGAAAGGAATGGGATCGTTTCGGGCAATGAGGGCAGCGAGTCGGAGAATCAGCTCGAACGAAAGGGTGGAGGTGCCGTTCTCAATAGCTTCCAGAACCGACTTGTCTCGCAGGTTCAGGGCCTCGCTCATCTCTGACAAGGTTAGTCCGGCGACTTCCCGGATGTCCTTTAGAGACTGGCCTGCTGTGAGCATCGCCCGCAACTGATCCTGAGAGTTGATCAGCGCCCGACCAACCCGAAGGGAGGTATCGGTAGCTTTGACCCCGAAGCGAAGCGCAGAGCCGGTCAGGCCGGCCAAGCGATCGATCAGACCCTCCGGCGTCCGTTCCCGGGTCGCCGGTTTTTCCAATCCTTCGACTTCTTCCAGCGAGCGCATGGCATGGAGAGCGTCCAGCAGCATGTCCTGCAGCATTCTGGCTCTCTGGCGGCTATCCTGGCCGCTGGCGTCCTTCTCAGTCATGGGGCTTTAATCAGTCCGTTTATCGGGTTACGGCTGAGGCTGGAGCCTGTGCCGCGAATTGTTGTGGATCCAGGATAGACGCCATGCGGTTATCGAGGTCCAGCATGTCCGCCATGATATGCCCACCCTCACGGATCACGAAATCCAGTTCTTCGTCGGTGGAATCCAGATCAGCCGCCTGTTGGTCCTGCCAGTCCTCAAGGTCTTCCAGGGAGTCGAATGGCGACTGCCCTTTCAGTTCACGTCTGGCGTTCGCGATGGTCAGCCGAGTGCGTTCGATCTGTTCGTGCTGGGCGCGACGTTCTTCCAGGTTCAGGCTGACACTGTCTGTGGCGCGCTGTTTGGTCAGGAAGTCTATCTCCTGCTGCAACAGGCTGAATTCGGCGTTGGTTGAGAACCGCTCTTCGTGACGCTTGCGAAGCTCATCAATGATCCCGCTGAAATCGAAGTAGCGGGTGTGCGGGACGGCTTCGATCTGATCCCAGGGCAGGGCGTGATCCAGGGCATCTTCACCAATGCGGGTCTTGTCGATACGGGACGGAATCTCGATGTCTGGAATCACCCCCTTGTGCTGGGTTGAGCCGCCGGAGACCCGATAGAATTTTGATTGGGTAATCTTGAGTTGGCCGTGATTCAGGGGACGCACCGCCTGGACCGTACCCTTGCCGAAGGTTTGTGAACCGACCACCAGCCCGCGGCCATAGTCCTGAATGGCTCCGGCGAAAATTTCAGACGCTGACGCGCTCATACGGTTTGTGAGTACCACCAGCGGCCCGTCGTAGGCGACCGAAGGGTCCTCGTCATTCAGTACCTGCACATCGTTGTTGGCGTTGCGAATCTGAACGGTGGGACCTTTGTCGATAAACAGACCGACCAGATCATTGGCTTCGTGCAGTGCACCACCACCATTATTTCGGAGATCCATCACCAGGCCGTCGACGCCGTCGGCTTCGAGCTCCGTGATCAGGTTGCGGACGTCCCGAGTGGTGCTCTTGTAGTTCGGGTCACCGGCCTGCATGGCCTGGAAATCAGCATAAAACGTGGGAATGGTAATCACGCCAATGGTGTATTCCTTGCTGCCGCGCTCCAGGCGGATGGTGTTCTTGCTGGCGCTCTGTTCTTCCAGTTTTACCTCATCGCGCTTGATGGCGATGGTCTCGGTAATGGTCTCATCGGACGCGTTGGCCGGAATGACTTCCAGGGTAACGGTTGAGTTCCGTGGCCCACGAATCAGGTCCACCACTTCGTCCAGGCGCCAACCGATCACATTCACCGGTTTTTCGTCTTCCTGGGCCACCGAGACAATTCGATCAGCGGGCTCAAGCTGGCCTTGCTTCGAGGCTGGCCCGCCGGGTACCAGCCGAACCACCTTGGTGTATTCGTTATCTGACTGAAGAACCGCACCGATACCTTCCAGGGAAAGGCTCATGTTGATGTTGAAGTTTTCGGAGGTGCGCGGTGAAAAGTAAGATGTGTGCGGGTCCCACATGCCGGTAAACGCATTCATGTAGGCCTGGAACGCATCTTCGCTGCGGGCCTGATAGGCGCGTTTGAGCTGTCCTTCATAGCGGCGGCGCAGGGTTTCAAGAATGGCCTCATCATCGGTACCGTTCAGGCGCTGCGCCAACACCGCATTTTTGATGCGTTTTACCCATAGATCGTCCAGGGCCTTGGCGTTGGCTTCCCAGTCCGCTTCTGAGCGATCGACCAGAATGCTCTCATTGGCCGAGAAATCCAGTGAATCTATGCCGTTGTCGATGGTTTCCAGGGCGAACTGGAGGCGCTCGATGATCCGCTGCTGAACCAGATTGTAGATATCAAAGCCCGGCTGAAGTTGGCCGGTTTTCAGAGCCGAGCCCAATTGGGTCCGGATCTTGTCAAATTTGGCAATGTCGTCCTGCGACAAATAGATCCGTTGCCCGTCCAGGTAGTCAAGATAAGCATCGAATACATCGCCGGACAGTTCGTCGCTGATCCCGAGGTCTCGGAAGTGGGTGAACTGTAGCTGACGAGCAATCAGGATGTTTGCTCGCGCCTGATCGATCGTCGGCGCAACCGGCTCGTAAACAGCTGGGGTGTCAACCGTGGCATGCAGCCCCAGTGGCGTCGAAAGCAGCAATGCGACAGTCATTGCCTTGCACACCCCGGACCGACCAGATCCGGCCGGAGAGCGACGAGCCATAATTCTTTCCGCGATGGTCATAAATGCTTACCTGACGGTGTGGGGGAGAAACCAGTGATATCTGGGTTAATCTACCCGTGAGCGATTAAATTTATTGTAGGCAAGCACTACCCCTGATGCCATAGGCAGGGCGTATCGGTTCGTGACAATCTGTCCATGAAGGCGCCAGGTTGGTAACCGGATGAGCGTCGACTGTGCAGGGCACTTACGCAAGACGTGGGTGCCGGGAGGGAGTGCATCCCGCCCGGCACTGAGTCAACAGGGCTCGATCAGGAGAACGGTGTGTTCGATTCCGCCTTTTCCTGCAGCATTTTGGGGGGCGCAAAACGTTCGCCGTAGGTCTTGGCGAGCTCCGCTGCCCGTTCCGTGAACGCTCTTACCCCGTACTGGTTGATAAACTGGATGGCGCCACCGGTCCAGGGTGCGTAACCGATGCCGAAGATGCTGCCGATGTTGGCATCCTCCACCGTGCGTAGCACCCCTTCCTCCAGGCACCGGACCGTTTCGATGGCCTGGATAAACAGGATCCGGTCCTTCAGCTCCTGCAGTTCAACAGTCCTTGCCTTGTCGGTATCTACAAACAGGCTTTCCAGTTCCGGCCAAAGGTGTTTCTTGCCGTTGGCGGGATAGTCGTAGAAACCGGCGCCCGCGGCCTTGCCCTTGCGGCCGTGCTCGTTGACCATCGCATCAATGACCGCTTCCGCCGGGTGGGCGTTCCAGGTGCCGCCAGAGGCTTCGGTGTCCTTTTTGCTCTGGTCACGGATGTGCTGCATCAGGGTCATGCTGACTTCGTCGGAAATGGCGAGCGGCCCTACAGGCATGCCTGCGAGCAATCCCGCATTTTCAATGCTGGAGGGATGCATGCCTTCACCAAGCATGCAGATGCCCTCGTTGACGAAGGTCCCAAAGACCCGCGAGGTGAAGAACCCTCGACTGTCGTTGACCACCACCGGAATCTTTCCGATCTGCTGAACGTAGTCAAACGAGCGCGCCAGAGTTTCATCCGAGGTTTTTTCGCCAACGATGATTTCCACCAGTTGCATTTTGTCGACAGGTGAAAAGAAATGCAGGCCAATGAAGTTCTCGGCTTTTGCTGAGGCCTCGGCGAGTTGGGTGATGGGGATAGTCGAGGTGTTAGACGCGAAAATCCCGTTTGCCGCCAGCTTGGGCTCTGCTTCCTGGGTAACTTTTGCCTTCAGTCCACTGTCCTCGAACACCGCCTCGATCACCAGATCACAGCCTTCCAGATCGTCCGCGGAATCGGTGGCCTTAATGCGGCTCAGGATGTCTGCTTTCTGCTCTTCGGTCATGCGGCCGCGGCTGACCTTCTTGGCCAATAGCTTCTCGGAGTAGCTTTTGCCTTTTTCGGCATTTTCCACGGAGACGTCTTTCAACACCACGTCGATACCGCGTGTCGCCGTGGAATAGGCGATACCCGCGCCCATCATGCCGGCCCCGAGCACACCCACCTTGCGGAAGGTTTCTTTCTCGACGCCATCGGGCCGGCTGCCGCCCGCCTTGATGGTGTTCAACTGGAACCAGAAGGTGCCAGTCATGTTTTTGGCGACCTGGCCAATTACCAGTTCGGCAAAATACCGGGTTTCGATCTGGCTACCGTTGTCGAAATCCACCTGGGCACCTTCGACTGCAGCGGAAAGGATGCGCTCCGGGGCTGGATAACAGCCTCTGGTTTTCTGTTTCAGCATGGCCGGGGCGATTGCCAGTTTCTGGGCCATGGCGGGATGGTGAGGGGCGCCGCCGGGAAACTTGAAGCCTTTCTGGTCCCACGGCTGCTGACATTTGGGGTTGGCATCGATAAATGCCCGGGCCCTGGTGATCATGTCTTCGGCAGAATCGGCCAATTCGTCGACAATGCCGGCCTTGAGGGCGGCTTTCGGATCCACCTTTTTGCCTTCCATCAGGAACGGGAAGGCTGCCTCCAGACCAATCATTCGGGGCAGTCGTTGCGTGCCGCCCCCGCCGGGCAGCAGGCCCAGTGTCACTTCCGGCAGCCCCAGCTGAATGCTGTCATCGTCGATGGCGATTCGGTGGTGGCAGGCCAAGGCGATCTCCAGGCCGCCGCCCAGGGCGGAGCCGTTGATGGCAGCAACCACCGGTTTTCCGGTGGTTTCCAGGAAGCGCATGTGGGCTTTCAGGCCGTTGACCATATCTTCAAAGGTTTGGGCGTCATCCCGGGTGACCTTGTGCAGTTCTTTCAGGTCGCCGCCCGCGAAAAAGGTCTTTTTGGCAGAGGCAATAATCACCCCGCGGATGTTGTCCAGATCCCCTTTCACTTTTGCGGCAGTTTCCGAAAGGGCGTCCCGGAAAGCAGCATTCATGGTGTTGGCGGACTGGCCGGGCATATCGATGGTGAGGGTCAGGATCTGATCTGAACCCAGTTCGTAGCGGATGGCACTCATAATCGGTTCTCCTTGAAAAGTGGACGGGTTCAGACGCGCTCAATGATGGTGGCAATGCCCATGCCACCACCAACGCATAGCGTGGCCAGGCCGTAGCGCAGTTCACGCCGCTCCAGCTCATCCAGCAGAGTGCCCAGAATCATGGCGCCGGTGGCGCCCAGCGGGTGGCCCATGGCGATAGCACCGCCGTTGACGTTCACTTTTTCGTCGGGAACGGAGAGTTCCCGCTGGAAGCGCATAACCACAGAGGCGAAGGCTTCGTTCACTTCAAACAGATCGATCTGGTCGGCGGTCATGCCCGCCTTTTCCAGTGCCTTGCGGGCTGCAGGGGCTGGGCCGGTGAGCATGATGGTGGGGTCTGTGCTGGTCACGGCCGTGGCGATGATGCGGGCACGCGGCGTCAGCCCCATGGCCTTGCCCTTGGCCTCGCTGCCGATCAGCATGGCGGTGGCGCCGTCGACAATGCCGGAGGAGTTACCGGCATGGTGAACGTGGTTGATCTTCTCCACGTAGTGGTATTTCTCCCGGGCGACACCGTCGAAGCCCATTTCTCCCATCATCTGGAAGGAGGGCTTCAGGCTAGACAGGCTCTCCAGGCTGGTGTTGCCACGCACATGCTCATCACGATCCAGGATCACCACACCGTTCTGGTCTGTGACTGGAATGATGGATTTTCCGAAGTAGCCGTTCTGCCAGGCATTGGCGGCTTTCTGCTGGGATTTCACCGCAAAACCATCGACATCTTCACGGCTGAATCCCTCGAGTGTGGCAATCAGGTCCGCGCCGATCCCCTGGGGCATGAAACCGGTATGCAGGTTGGTCTCAGGGTCCGTGGCCCAGGCACCGCCGTCGGAGCCCATAGGCACTCGAGACATGGCTTCCACGCCACCGGCAACCACCATGTCTTCCCACCCGGAGCGTACTTTCATGGCGGCCAGGTTGACGGCTTCGAGCCCGGAGGCGCAGAAACGGTTAAGAGTAACGCCCGCCACTTTTTCGTCCCAATCGGCCGCCAGAGCCGCCGTTTTGGCGATATCCGCACCCTGATCGCCCACCGCGGTTACGCAGCCCATCACAATGTCATCCACCTGGGCGGTGTCCAGGCTGTTTCTCTCCTGCAGCGCATGGAGCACCGTGGTCAACAGCGTGATGGGTTTGACGCTGTGAAGTGATCCGTCTTTCTTTCCGCGCCCTCTGGGGGTGCGGACTGCATCGAAGATATATGCCTCGGTGGTCATTGCTTGTCCTCTGGTCACATTATTTTCGGGATTGATTAACCGATGACATAACCATAGCCGTTTGCAGTTGCGGGAGGTAATGACGGGGGCTGCCAATCGCATTGGCGAAATTGCTCATGAACCATGACAAGGAGGGGCGCGGCTTCTATGGTGTTAGAAACCGCAGACGAATTCAGGAGGCGAAAGCCATGTCTCTGCGAGATGCGATCGACAATTTTTACGAGCGGCTGGTGGTGGATGCCATTGAGGCAACGCGGGAGGAGTCGGACACAATGGACTATCTCACCGACGTGATGTGCGTGGCCCTCAACCGCCTGCCCACGCGGTATTATCGTCACTCAATCGATATGATGTTTTATCTGGCGGACGAGGAGCTCAAGGGAATGAAACAGAAATCCCTGGCCGCTGTGAAAGAAGCCAGGGAGTTCGTCAGAAAGCATCAGCGGGATTAAACCGTCGGGTGCTTCAGGTCTGGTTCAGGTTGGAAAGAGCCTTATTCAGGCGCTCAGCCAGTTCGATGTCCGCGTCTTTGCCGATTCCGCCCAGGCACCAGTCCGCGAGCAGTTTTTCCACGTCCTGCGTTTGATCGTTGCTGCTGTCCGCGGAACCCATGCCATCGGCCAGGCGCTGGACCTGGATTTCCATGCGGCGCTGCTGGTCGGCCTCGGGAGACGGGACACCACACAGTATTTCCGCTCGGATCACTAGCTCGACCGGATCACTGGAGTCTGAGTTCCCTGTCAGCGCGTTCCAGTGTTGCGGCACTGAATCACTGGCGGTTTCGCCGGTTGTGGCCGTGGTCACCAGAGACTGCCAGGACGCCATTTTTGCCCGAAGCTTCAGGGTAGAAAGAATCTGATTCAGCCGCTGTTTTTCCTTCTGGACCTGATCTCTGACTCCCCTGGACAGGGTGGACCCGTCGATCTCCCGGAGCGTCGCCAGCGCCACAGTTATTGCCTGCTCATCACTGTCTTCGGATACCCCTGAGACTTGCTCCAGGCCCGCTTGTGCGGACTCGTCGGCGGCCCGGGAAGCCTGCTGCTGTTCAGTGCGCTCGGCATCGCGGCGGGCGAAGATCTGGTCGCACGCCTTGCGGAAAGCCTGCCACAGTTTCCGGTCTTCCCGATGACGGGTAATTCCGATGGCTTGCCAGTCCCCTTGCAGGGCCTTGGCCTGATTCATGGCCTCCTGAAGCGGTTCGTGGTCAACCAGTGTTTCGGCTTTTTCCACGATCGCCTGTTTCAGTTTTTCGTTTTTCCGGCGTTCCTCATCCAGCGGCGCTTCCAGTCTCTTAAGCAGCTCATCGAAGCGCTTCTGAACGGCACGATTGTCCCGGAATTCCACCGGCCAGGCTTCTTTCCACTCCTGGCGGGCGGTCTGGTGGATGCGCTCGGCGGCTTTCCAATCGATCGACGACCAGTCTGCGTTGTTCAGGAAGCTCTCGAGTTGCTCGCAAATGGCAGACCGCTTCTCCAGGTTGGCCTGTTTCAGGCCGGATTTCGCAGAAAAGTAGGCTTTGCAGGGCTCATAGGCCTTGTCGGAGGCAGCCTTGAAGCGAGACCAGAGGCTGCGGTCGGAAGAGCCGCCCAGATCCCGCCACTCGTTCTGCAATTCCTTGATCCGCTCTGCTTTGGCTTCAGGGTCCATGGGTTGGTCTGCGAGGTATTCCATTTGCTCACACAGGGCAATCTGCTTCGGTTCGGTAGCAAAGCCCTGCCAGTCCGAGAGCTCCCTCAATTGTCCGTTAAGCAGTTGCATTCGGGCCTGATAGGGTTTGGCGTGGCGCTGATCCAGATCCCGGAAGTGCTGCTGGGCGGTCTTGAAAAGTTGCCTGGATTCTTTCAGCTGCTTCGCCTCAAGGGCCTCTTCCAGTTTGTTAAGGTCGGTTTCCAGGCGATTTGCCAGGGCTTTCTGCTGATCCTGATCAACACGGGGCTCGGTTGGTGCCTTTCGCTTGCCGGCCAGCTTCCGCAATGGCTCCAACTGAGCAGGGATAGGATAGCCTTCCGGCCAGTTGATCTCGGCAATCAGGGTTTTCGCCTGTTCGCGCTGGTCGTCGGTGGCATCGCCTTCACCGTCAAGCAGTGCGCCGAGTTCGACGATGGTGTCCCGGTCCTGGGTAATCCGACGGACAGAGCTGAGGTAATTGCGCAGTGCCAGCATGGCGGTCTCGTAGGACTTCTGCTCCTGCTTTTCAACTGCAGTATCCCGGGTTGCTTCCAGCCAGCGGTTTTCCTGGGTCTTCTGCAGCGCATCCAGAGAGGCTAAAGAGGGCAGGGTCTCTGGCGGTTGGGCCTTGAGTTCATCAAGTGTGCGGGTCAGCAGGTCGAGGGTTTCCTTGCGTTGCAGCCGTTGCTCTCGCTGGCGTTTTTCATCTTCCGCAGCGGATTGCAGGGCAGCGATCCGCTCTTTGCACTGGTGTACCGCTTCCAGGAACGCCTGCGCCTGTTCCGGTGTGGCGTGCTCTTCCACCTCTGCCCATTGCTTCAGCAGGGCATCAAGCCGGGCCTCGTAAAGCTTGGTGTCGTCGCTTTTCGCCTGGTCCTGAGCGTGACGGGTCAGAGTGGCAATGGTCTGGCTAATGCTTTCCAGTCGCGCCAGTTCTTCACGGCGTTGCTGAAGGGCTGATTTGACGGTTTGATAGACCCCTTTATCTCGGCCTTTGGCCTGTTTCTGTACTTCCTGAAGACTGGCGTCGTCGGTCAATCTGCCGGCGGCGGTCTGTCGGATATCCGCTGTGACCCCTTCAACGGCGAGTTTGGCCAGGACACTCTGCGACGGCGAGCCTTCCAGTGTTGCGAGCTGTTCCTCTCTCTGGCTGGCCCGGGTATCTTCCTGTTCGGCAGGCTCGGGCTGGGTGGCTTTGCGGTGTTTCGGAGCTACCTCGGTTGTCTTGCGGGATTTGAACAGTTTCTGGATGAACGCGGCCATAAGAGTATCCTTGGGTGTTGAAACCAGTTCACGGTGTCGGGCAAAGTTGGACCGCCACCGGCCATCGGCCTCCGGTTCGGGGTGCCGGGTAGTTTGACTGGTCAGCCTGAGGTGCTGGCCAGTTGGAAAAATTCGCGGCTAGTCTAGCGTTTTGTGTGCGTGTGCGGAAAGGGTCTGTATGGCAAATCAGGAAAATCAGGACGATCAGGAATACAAGGCCCGGGCAACGGCGCTCAGATTGCTGGCCAGACGGGAGCACAGCCGCCTTGAGCTGAGCCTGAAACTCCGCCAAAGAAAGGTGTCGGGGGACATTATTGACGCCGTTCTGGATGATTATGAGCAAGAGGGGTGGCTTGACGATGACCGGTTTGCCGACGTCTATGCTCGTCAGAGAATGGATCTTGGTTACGGGCCGCTGCGGATTCTGGGCGAACTCCAGCAACGCGGGGTGCATAAGACGCCGAAGTGTGTCGACGACATGACCGAGGAGGACTGGTGTCAGCGGGCTATCGGCATCAGGGATAAACGGTTCGGCTTGACGGATCTCAGTAAAGACTGGGACGAAAAAATGCGTCAGGCGCGTTTTCTGAATCGTCGGGGATATTCCGCCAGTCAGGTGGAAAGGGCCCTTGAAGTTCGCTCCAACTAATCTTTCTCAGGTCGGGTACTTCAGAGGGTCGGCGGGATCATGCCGAGCTCTGCCGGAAGGCCGGCCCGGAGCTTTTCGTCCGACCGCAGTTCGTCTGCAAGGATCCCAGGTGTCTGGCTTTCTTCCATTTGCACGATCTGCTCTTCTTGATCTTGCGCAGGAGTGGTCGGTTCGTTGAGCCGCGCCAGAACATCATAGTAGCGTCGAATATTCTGAACGTAGATCACCGGTTCATGGCCCCGGGCGTAGCCGAAGCGGGTCTTGGTATACCATTCCTTTTGAGCCAGCAGTGGCAGGAACTCCTTCACATCCATCCACCGGTCGGGGTCCTTTCCAGCACCTTCTGTAAGGCGGCGGGCATCTTCAAGGTGCCCGAAACCCACGTTGTAAGAGGCGAGGGCGAACCAGGTGCGGTCCGGTTCGGGGATTCTTTCCGGGATTTTCTCATGCACGATCCGGAAATACTTGGCGCCGCCCTGGATGCTTTCCTCGGCATCCAGGCGGTTGTTGATACCAATGTGGCTGGCCGTGTTCCGGGTTAGCATCATCAGGCCACGGACCCCGGTGGGAGATACCGCATTGGGCCTCCAGTGGGACTCCTGATAACCGATGGCCGCGAGCAACCTCCAGTCCATATTGAAGTCCGTGGCATAGTTGCGAAACAAGGACTCGTATTTGGGTAAGCGGTTTTCAACATGGTGCATGAAGGTGCGCGCGCCGACGTAATTGAGCCGGTCCAGATGGCCATAGAAGCGCTCGGCAATCTGGGCCAGAGTGCCGTCGGCCTCGAGAGTGTCCAGGAACTGCCGGGCAGCTTTTGCCAGGGATCCATCCTGCGTCGACGGGAAAAACCAGGCCAGCTCGCCAGGTTCTCCAACGGTAAATGCCTCTTTTACCATTGGGTAAAACACGTGGTTGAGGTCGAGTTCGTTAGAGGAAACCATTCCGTAGGGGAACTCACCGCTTTCGACCCGGGACAGAATGCCAGCAGCGTCGAGCCCGGGATGCACTTGCCACTGAAGCTCCGCGATTTCCTCTCGGGCTTCGTTGAGGCGATGCTCATGGTTGCTGTTAGCCACCACGTGAAGGGATTTTCCGGCGAGGTCTTTCAGTGAATCCGGGCGTTCCACATCCCGGTTATAAACCAGTATCGACTGTGCGGTAATGCCGGTAGCCACGGTGTGGTACTGATCGGTCGTGTCCGGCTGTCTGGAGAGCCCCAGCATGCCCAAGTGGGCGTAGTTTTTTTCCAGCACCGACAGGATTTCAGTATTGTCATCGGCGACGCGAATGCGGAGCTTTACGCCCAGCTCGTTGGCAAACAGCTTTGCCAGCTCATAGTCGTAACCGGTGGGTTCGTCCTCGCTTTCCACATAGATAGAGGGAGCCGAGCGGGTGATCACATGCAGCACACCCTCGTCCCGGATTTCCTGGAGAGTGCTGGGTTGTGAGCATCCTGTCAGTATTAGGGCGGTGCCAAGCACGACAACCGTCTTGGCGGATGCGCTTTTAAGAGCAGCAAGTATTCTAGGCAAGATCCCTGATCTCCGTCACGGCTGGATCATCTGGTTGCAGAGTCGCTGGCGGCCCCGCACCCCTTTCTATCCTGAGCGTGGAATTCCCTTCCACACGGTCAATGATCCTTGGTGTCGGATGTCTGGTCAATAAATCTGGTTAATTAATATGCAAAACAATGTCAATTGTACGGTCAGGGATTAACGCTTCAAGCGCTGTATCCTGACCCCGCTTTCGAGTATCATGGCGGCCTTTCAAATTGCACCCAGACTTCCCCGTTTCGCGCGATACAGGTTGATATCATGCTT
Source organism: Marinobacter sp. BW6 (assembly GCF_008107725.1). Taxonomy (GTDB): domain Bacteria; phylum Pseudomonadota; class Gammaproteobacteria; order Pseudomonadales; family Oleiphilaceae; genus Marinobacter. Next base: position 8,139 of record NZ_VIRN01000061.1, on the reverse strand, counting down.
GAACTTCGCGGCGCACCCGCGCTCTCGCCATTCCGCTCCCGCAAATTGCATTCCCGGATTCAGGATATCGTGCCTGAAGTCGAGCACGTTTATGCAGAGTTCATGCACTTTGTCGATCTGGAGGCAGACCTCTCTGACGCAGAGCAGGCTATACTCGACCGGCTACTGACGTACGGTCCCAGCGTGCCGGAGGAAGACCCGGATGGGGTGCTTTTCCTGGTCGTGCCGCGCCCGGGGACGCTGTCACCCTGGTCCAGTAAGGCAACGGACATCGCCCGGAACTGCGGACTCCGTCAGATACATCGGATCGAACGTGGCACGGCTTTCTATATTCGTTCTGGCCGTAAGCTTGGCCTGGAGCAGCGCGAAAAAATCGCAGCCTTGCTTCATGACCGCATGACCCAGAAAGTATTCCATGAAATGGGCGGTGCCGAACTGCTATTCAGTCATGAAGAGCCGCGTCTCCTCGGGCGGGTCCCCGTTCTGGCGGGTGGGCGTGATGCCCTGGTTGAGGCGAACTCGCGCCTGGGTCTGGCGCTCGCCGAAGATGAAATTGACTACCTGGTGAAGTCCTTCACCGATCTTGAGCGGGATCCGACCGACGTGGAGCTTATGATGTTCGCACAGGCGAACTCTGAGCACTGCCGGCACAAGATATTCAACGCGTCCTGGGATATTGACGGCGAGGGCCAGGAAAAGTCCCTGTTCGCCATGATCCGCAACACGTTTGAAATGAACAGCGAGGGTGTCCTCTCGGCATACAAGGATAACGCATCTGTTATCCGAGGCAGCCGCGGTGGCCGCTTCTTCCCGGATCCGGAGACGGGTGTCTACGGTTACAACGAAGAAGATATTCACATTCTGATGAAGGTGGAGACGCACAACCACCCGACAGCGATTGCCCCTGCGGCCGGTGCCGCAACAGGTTCTGGCGGCGAAATCCGCGACGAAGGTGCCACTGGTCGGGGTTCAAAGCCCAAGGCCGGCCTGACGGGTTTCACGGTGTCGAACCTGAACCTGCCGGACGACCCCCAGCCATGGGAAATCAACTATGGCAAACCAGAGCGGATTGCTTCCCCGCTCGACATTATGATCGAAGGCCCCATTGGCGGTGCCGCATTCAATAACGAATTTGGTCGTCCCAACCTGGCCGGCTATTTCCGCACCTTTGAAGAGAGAGTGCCGGGTGCCGCGGGCGAAGAGGTTCGCGGTTACCACAAGCCGATCATGATTGCCGGTGGTCTTGGCAACATTCGTGAGGACCACGTAGAAAAGGGCAATATACCGGTTGGCGCCAAGCTTATCGTGTTGGGTGGGCCTTCCATGCTGATTGGTCTCGGCGGTGGCGCTGCGTCATCCATGGACTCGGGTTCCAGTAATGAAAACCTGGATTTTGCCTCTGTTCAGCGGGACAACCCGGAGATGGAGCGTCGGTGCCAGGAAGTGATCGACCGTTGCTGGCAGATGGGTGACGAGAACCCCATCGCGTTTATCCACGATGTTGGGGCCGGTGGTCTCTCCAATGCCATGCCGGAGCTCGTAAAAGATGGAGGCCGCGGCGGCAAATTCGAACTTCGCGATATCCCCAGTGATGAGCCTGGGATGTCGCCGCTGGAGATCTGGTGTAACGAATCCCAGGAACGGTATGTGATGGCAGTCGCTCCGGAGAATCTGGAACGGTTTGATGCCCTTTGCCGCCGCGAACGTTGCCCCTATGCAGTGATTGGTGAGGCAACGGAAACCCACCACCTTGAATTGGGCGATTCCTACTTCGACGACAAGCCGGTTGATCTGCCGATGGAAGTGCTGTTCGGCAAACCGCCACGCATGCACCGGAGTGTCAGCCGCGCTTCGTTCACGAAGCCCATTTTCGACTCCACCAAAATCGATCTGGATGACGCCATTCGCCGCGTTCTGCGTCTGCCGTCCGTTGGCTCCAAGAGCTTTTTGATCACCATCGGTGACCGGACCATTACCGGCCTGGTTGCGCGGGATCAGATGGTTGGGCCCTGGCAGGTTCCGGTTGCTGATGTGGCTGTGACTTCCACCTCCTTCGATGTTCGCACTGGTGAAGCGATGGCCATGGGCGAGCGCACGCCGGTCGCGACGATTGATGCGCCCGCGTCCGGTCGTATGGCTGTGGGTGAAGTGATTACCAATATGGCCGCGGCGCCGATCGGCAAATTGTCTGATATCCGCCTCTCTGCAAACTGGATGGCCGCTGCTGGCCACCCGGGCGAAGATGAAAATCTCTATGAGACCGTTCGCGCCGTAGGCATGGAATTGTGCCCGGAGCTTGGAATCACGATCCCCGTGGGCAAGGACTCCATGTCCATGAAGACCATGTGGGAAGAAGACAGCGGCGAACAGAAGAGCGTAACTGCACCGCTTTCATTGATCGTCAGCGGCTTTGCGCCGGTAACTGATGTTGCCAGAACGTTGACTCCCCAACTGGTTAAAGATGCTGGCGAGACCGACCTGATCCTGGTGGATCTCGCCGCGGGCCAGAACCGCCTGGGTGGTTCGGCTCTGGCTCAGGTGTACCGTCAGGTCGGTGCCGTGGCGCCAGACCTGGATGACCCGGAGGACGTCAAGGCTTTCTTCGCGGTCGTTCAGGGTCTGAACACCGACGGTAAACTGCTGGCCTATCATGACCGTTCGGACGGTGGCCTGTTCGTCACGCTCGCTGAAATGTGCTTTGCCGGCCGTTGCGGTGTTGATATCAAGCTGGATGGCCTGGCCGAAGATCGCAGCCAGTTTGCCAGGGAACTGTTTAACGAAGAGTTGGGTGCCGTTATTCAGGTGCGCAGGGAAGACACTGGTTTTGTCTTGCAGCAGTTCTCTGCCGCGGGCCTTGGAGACTATATCAGTGTGATCGGTAGCCCGAATGACACTGACAGCCTTCGCCTCACCTTCGAAGGCGGCACGGTGGTGGACGAATCTCGCGTGGAGCTTCAGCGCCTGTGGGCTGAAACCAGTTACCGCGTTCAGTCTCTCCGGGATAACGCTGATTGCGCCCGTGAGGAATTCGATAATCTGCTTGATGCAGAGGATCCCGGTCTTCACGCTAAGCTTTCCTACGATATCAATGAAGATGTGGCTGCCCCCTATATCAATAAGGGAGCCCGTCCAAAGGTTGCGGTCCTGCGGGAGCAGGGCGTGAATGGCCAGGTTGAAATGGCGGCTGCATTTGATCGCGCCGGTTTCGATTCTGTTGACGTGCATATGAGCGACCTGCTCTCTGGCCGGGTTACGCTGGATGGCTTTAATAGTCTGGTCGCCTGTGGCGGTTTCTCCTACGGTGACGTTCTGGGCGCCGGTGAGGGGTGGGCCAAATCGATTTTGTTCAGCGACCGAGTCAGGGACCAGTTTGCGGAATTCTTCAATCGCCAGGACACGTTGGCGCTGGGGGTGTGCAATGGCTGTCAGATGCTCTCAAACCTGCACGAACTGATCCCAGGCAGCGAAGGCTGGCCTCGTTTCGTGCGCAACCAATCCGAGCAGTTCGAAGCGCGGCTGGCCATGGTTGAAGTGATGCCATCGCCGTCTGCGTTCATGGATGGCATGGCCGGGTCTCGTATGCCGATCGCCGTTGCCCACGGCGAGGGGAGGGTTGAATTCGCCAGTGGTACCTCGGCGGAGGCGCTCTCTGAGAGTGAGCTCGTGGCTCTGCGCTTCGTGGATAACCGGGGTCAGGCAACGGTTCGTTACCCTTACAACCCGAATGGATCGGAAGCCGGGATTACCGGGGTTACGACCCGCGACGGCAGGGTCACGATCATGATGCCGCATCCGGAGCGTGTGTTCCGGGCAGTTCAGCACTCCTGGCGCCCGTCAGACTGGCAAGAAGATGGTTCCTGGATTCGCATGTTCCGCAATGCGAGACGCTGGTTCGGTTAATTTCCCCCCGCCAGGAACGAGCCGGTTTTGGATACGCTCAATACGAGTGTTTACTCCAAAGCCGGCTTTTTTATTGCTTGCTCCGTTTCTGGGCATTTTTCAAGGGAAAAAATCGGCGAAAATGGCAAAAATTCCCTTGACTCAGTATTTTTATGCACATTTCCGGTGCCTGCCTGTTTGTTCTGTGAACAAAGACCGGGAATTCGGTTCAACTTTTGCGCATAAGATGTAAGTTATTGAAAAATATATAATAAATGAATCAGGTGATTTTGTCGCCAATTTAACGAAAGTGCAGTGATTACGGGGTTTGGAGACGTGTTCCCAAAAACTTTCCCCAGAGTTATCCACAGATTCTGTGGGTAAGTGTCTAAGCTATTAATCTGTACAAAAAATATCCGATCCGAGGGAGGGTTTTCGATGTACAAGATGTGTTATTTCGTTCCGGAAACTCACGTTGAGCAGACCAAGCAGGCATTGTTCGATGCCGGAGCTGGTCGTATAGGTGATTACGATTGTTGTGCCTGGCAATGTCTCGGACGGGGGCAGTTTCGTCCGCTTGAAGGAAGTGATCCATTTCTCGGCAAAGCCGGTGAGATTGAAGCGGTGGATGAGTACAGGGTTGAGCTGGTTTGTGCCGATGAGGTGATACAGGATGCCCTCGCAGCGCTTAAGCAGGCTCACCCCTACGAGGAGCCTGCTTACGAAGTCTATCGAATGGAGGAGCTGTAGTCGGCGGCTTTATTTTCGGTCATTTGCCATGGGGTGGCGAATGTCGCTCACGTGAACACCGAAAGAATCACTCCGATAGTCGGACAGGAACAGTTCCAGGGTCCGCTTGACGGTTGGAAAGGAGATCTCCTCCCAGGGGATCTCATCCAGCCCGAACAGCTTCGATTCCAGTGACTCTTCCCCGGCGCCGAATTGACCATCTTTGAGGGTGGCTCGGTAGAACATGTGAACCTGATTGATGTGTGGAACGTCGATGATGGAGTAGAGTCCCTCGATATGTACTTCAGCCAGGGCCTCTTCCATAGTTTCACGCTCAGCCGCCTCAATGGTGGTTTCTGCGTTCTCCATAAATCCCGCGGGTAGTGTCCAGTAGCCATAGCGCGGTTCGATAGCTCTTCGGCACAGGAGTATCTGGCCCTCCCACACGGGGACCGTGCCGGCGACAATGCGCGGGTTCTGGTAATGTATGGTATCGCAGCTGACACAGACATAGCGGTGACGGTTATCGCCTTCGGGGATGCGCTGTTCAACCGGCTGGCCGCATGTGCTGCAGTACTTCATGATTTTCCCCGTATACTAAAATTGGTGTGGTAGTCAGTTTAACGATCCCGGCTGCCTCTGTCTCATCCAACCTCCGGATGTACCGTGGAGATGAACATTGCGTGATTTACTTGCCGAGCGCCTCGCCGGCTATGCGCCGCGGCAGCTGGCGCTGGATTATCCCGAGGCCGGTATACTGGTTCCGGTAACCGATGATCACCGAAATCCCGAAATGATCTTTACGCTCAGGTCCGAAAATTTGAGCACTCATCGGGGGCAGGTGGCGTACCCTGGGGGGAAACGTGATCCCGGAGACCCGTCTCTGGCAGCGACCGCGCTGCGTGAAACCCACGAAGAAATAGGGCTTCCGCCAGACCAGGTGCAGATTATTGCGCCTCTCAGCCAGGTAATGTCCCGTTACGGAATTCTTGTTACTCCTTACGTGGGCGTTATCCCCGGGGATCATCCTTTGGAGCCCAATCCTCACGAGATTGAAAGCGTATTTCGGGTACCTCTCTCTTTTTTTCTTGAGGATCGACGAGAGCGCACGGACGCTCTGAATTTCCTAAACCATACGTTTTACGTGCCCTGCTATCGGTGGGAGCGCTACGAGATCTGGGGGCTGTCGGCAGTGGTTCTGGTTGATTTCCTGAACGCTGTGTACGATGCCGGAATTGACCTGCTTGAACCGCCTGAGGGAGGCTGAAATGTTTTACCAGTTGAATGACCGGACGCCGGAATTGGAGGGGGAGGGGCACTTCGTGGCCGACAATGCGTCGGTGATAGGCCGGGTAAGGCTCATGGAAAATGCCAGTGTCTGGTTCAACGCCGTTATTCGCGGTGATAATGAGTTAATCACGATAGGGCCAGACACGAATATTCAGGACGGTTCCGTTCTGCATACAGACCCGGGTATGCCGCTAACTCTCGGAAAGGGCGTAACTGTTGGTCACAAGGTAATGCTTCACGGTTGCGAGATTGGCGATTATTCCCTGATTGGTATCAACGCGGTGATCCTTAATGGCGCGAAGATCGGTAAGCATTGTCTGATTGGTGCTAATGCTCTGATTCCGGAGGGGATGGAAGTTCCGGATGGCTCCATGGTTGTTGGCTCTCCCGGCAAGATTAAGCGGGACCTTAATGACGACCAGAAGAAGATGCTGGAAATGAGTGCGCAGCACTATGTGCAAAATGCAGCACGCTATGCCGATGAGCTCAAGCCATGCGAGCCGAAGAGATGAGTGTCTCTGACAAAGTGCGCTCGCCCTGCGTGAGCATTTGTGCACTTGATGAAGATGATGTCTGTGTTGGCTGTCATCGGAGTGGAGACGAAATCACCCGGTGGACCCGGATGGATAATGAAGAACGCCGCGAAGTGCTACGAAAGGTGGCGGAGCGCGAAAAGAAATCCCTGATTCACGGCTAATATAGGTGCGGGCAGATCATGACTGACTCAGTTCGAATTGGTACACCCCTCAAAGGCAACGCCTTCAGGGTTCTGTTTTGCGGATCCGGTGAGCTTGGAAAAGAAGTGGTCATCGAGTTGCAGCGCTACGGCGTTGAGGTGATTGCCGTGGACCGGTATGCAGATGCACCTGCCATGCAAGTGGCTCACCGGAGCCACGTCATCGACATGCTCGATGGCGTCAGCCTGCGCCGCGTTATCGAGCAGGAAAAACCGGATCTGATTGTTCCGGAGATTGAAGCCATTGCCACGCCGGAGCTGGTTAAGCTGGAAGAAGAGGGTTATCACGTTATCCCAACGGCCAGGGCGGTGAATCTTACAATGAACCGTGAGGGAATCCGGCGACTTGCGGCTGAAGAGCTGGGACTGCCAACCTCACCATACCGCTTTGCCGGTTCTCGGGAGGAATACCTTGCAGCCGTGAAGGAAATAGGACTGCCACTCGTAGTAAAGCCGGTGATGAGCTCCTCGGGCAAAGGACAAAGTACCGTCAAGACCGAAGATGATATTGAAGCGGCGTGGGAATATGCCCAGTCTGGCGGGCGCGCTGGCAAAGGAAGGGTGATCGTTGAGGGTTTCGTGGATTTCGACTACGAGATTACCCTGCTGACCGTAAAGCACCGGGATGGGGTGTCTTTTTGTGAGCCCATAGGGCATAGGCAGGAAGATGGAGACTACCGAGAGTCCTGGCAACCTCAGCCAATGGCGTCGCTGGCGTATGAGCGTTCGGCAGAAGTGGCCAGGGCTGTGGTCGAAAATCTTGGGGGATATGGCATCTATGGTGTAGAGCTTTTCGTTAAAGAAGACAACGTCTGGTTCTCTGAGGTGTCGCCACGCCCTCATGATACCGGGCTGGTCACTCTGGTTTCTCAGGACCTCTCTGAATTTGCCCTTCATGCGCGAGCAATCCTGGGGCTGCCGGTTCCCTCGATTCGTCAGACCGGACCGTCGGCATCGGCGGTGATACTTCCAGAAGGGGACTCGGCAGAGGTTTCCTACTCAGGCCTTGAATCGGCACTTTCCGAACCGGATACCCAGTTACGCCTGTTTGGCAAACCCGAGCTGAAAGGACGCCGTCGAATGGGGGTCGCGTTGGCGAAGGGTGCCTCCGTGGAGGAAGCGCGGAAAAAAGCGCGCGCTGCTGCAGAATCGGTTGTTGTTGAAACATGAATCTTTATCGAATTTTGGTGTCATAAACAGCAATCTCGACGTTTCACGAAAAAAATCAGAACCAATCGTTGACACATCCTGAGAGGTCTGTAGAATGCGCATCTCTTTCGAGGGGTAAGCCACTCAGGCCGCTCCGGATTCGAAAGGCAACTGTTTGAAAGTACTGAAGAAAATGAGTTTTAAAATTCTTCAGATTAACGGTTGACAGGGCGGCGGAACGATGTAGAATACGCCACCTTGATTGAGCAACAGCTCAAACGCTCTTTAAAAAGTTGACCAAGTAATTCGTGTGGGCGCTGGCCGAGGTATTTCGGATATGAAATATCAGGACAGTG